>CAVOSV010000003.1:155000-672745 GCA_963698975.1 uncultured Gemmatimonadales bacterium | reverse complement strand
GACCGCGACCGACCCAGTGACCACGTCGAGAACGTGATCTCCATCAACCGGGTCGCCAAAGTGGTGAAGGGCGGCCGGCGCTTCTCCTTCAATGCGTTGGTTGCCGTGGGCGATGGCAAGGGCAAGGTCGGCATCGCCACCGGGAAGGCCAACGAGGTCTCCGAGGCGGTGCGCAAGGCCGTCGATGCGGCCAAGCGCTCGATGATCGAGCTGCCTCGCACCGGGTCTACCATCCCGCACGAGGTGGTGGGACAGCACGGGGCCGGCCGAGTATTGCTCAAGCCTGCCGCTACTGGAACCGGCGTGATTGCCGGTGGTCCGGTGCGAGCGGTGCTGGAGTGTGCCGGCATCACCGACATCCTCACCAAGAGCCTGGGCTCCACCAATCCGCACAACATGGTGCGCGCGACGATGCATGGACTGGGAGCGCTGGTTTCTGCTCGCCAAGTGGCGCGGGAGCGGGGAGTCGAGCCCGACCAGATCGCGTACAAGCCCCGGCAGGAGGGCTGAGCAATGGGACGCAATCCGGCCGTCGGCCGACAGGGCCCGGCGCATCACGCGGCGGTAATCCCGACCGAGGATGCGGCGAGCACGCTCGCGGTGAAGCAAATTCGTTCTGAGATCGGGCACCCGGAAACCATGCGCCGCACATTGCGCTCGCTGGGCCTCAATCATCACCAGCAGACGGTGAGGGTCCCGAACACGTCGTCGATCAGAGGCATGTTGGTCAAGGTGCGTCACCTCATCGAGGTGTCGCCGGCGCAGGAGAGCTGATGGCGGAAAAGAAGAGCACCAGGGCAGCGGGGCAGCGGGGCAGCGGGGCAGGCGGCCGCAAGGCTGCTGCCAAACGTCCCACTCGGGCCGCGGCACCGGAGGTGAGAACACTGACATTGTCCAGCCTGTCGCCGGCCGAAGGGTCTACCCAGGCCCGCAAACGCGTCGGGCGCGGCCCGGGCTCGGGTCTGGGCAAGACCTCGGGTAAGGGCAACAAGGGGCATAAGGCCCGTACCGGCGGGGCCACCAACCCTGGTTTCGAGGGCGGGCAGATGCCGATGTATCGCCGGCTGCCGAAGCGGGGCTTCACCAATCCGTTCCGGGTGGAGGCCCAGGTGGTGAACCTGCTGGACCTGAAGAAGGTGAGTGCGGCCGAGGTGAGTCCCGAAACGCTGTATTCGGCGGGTCTCATCGGCAAGCCTGACTCTCCCGTCAAGCTGCTGGGCACCGGGGACGCCGACCGGGCCTACACAGTCAGAGGCGTGGCCCTTTCCGCGCCGGCCCGCGCAAAGATCGAGGCAGCCGGCGGTACGATCGAGGCGTAAGTGTCAGCACCGCGCGTTCCCAACCTCGCCATGGACGAGGAGCTGAAGCGCAAGCTCCTCTTCACCCTGCTTGCACTGGTCATCTACCGCATCGGCGCGCACATCGCGGCGCCGGGGGTGAACGTCACGGCCCTGGCCGACTTCATCCGGAATTCGGCGGCGGCGGGGTTCTTCGGTTTGTACGATGCCTTGGGTGGCGGACTGTCCCGCGCGACGGTGTTCGCGCTGGGCATCATGCCCTACATCTCGGCATCCATCATCTTCCAGTTGGCCGGCGGCGTCGCCCCGTCCATCGGCAAGATGCAGAAGGACGAAGAGGGCAAGAAGAAGATCACCCAGTGGACCCGGTATCTCACCGTGTTCATCTCGCTCTCTCAGGCCTACACCTTCGCGCTCTTCACCGAATCGATTCCCGGCGCGGTGCCGAGCCCCGGCATTGGCTCGCGGCTGATCATGGTGGTGACGCTCACCACCGGTGCCATTTTCGTCATGTGGTTGGGCGAGCAGATCACCGAGCGCGGCATCGGCAACGGCATGAGTCTCCTCATCACCTTCTCGATCCTGGAGCGGCTCTGGCCGGGTACGCTGCAGCTGCTGCAGTTCATCCGGGGCGGGGTGGTCACCCCGATCGGTGCCGTGGCTTTTCTCGCCATCCTGGTGGCGGTAGTAGCGGCCGTGGTGGCCATGACCATCGCGGCCCGGCGGATCCCCATCCAGATCCCGCGCAAGGTCATGGGTCGAGGGCGGATCCGCGAAGGTCAGAAGACCTTTATCCCGATCCGGCTGATCACCGCCGGTGTCATGCCGATCATCTTCGCCCAGACCATCATCATCGTTCCCGGGACGCTGGCCAGCTTTACCAAGAACCCGATTCTGACCGAGGTCGCCAGCTTCTTCAATCCGGGCGATCTACCCTACGATCTCACGTTCGCCGTCCTGATCCTGATTTTCAGCTACTTCTACACCTCCATCATCTTCAATTCGGTGGACCTGGCGGAGAACCTGAAGAAGCAGGGCGCGTTCATTCCGGGGGTGAAGCCGGGCGCGAGCACCGCCGACTACATCGACTCTGTTCTGGCGCGAGTCACCCTGCCCGGAGGTCTCTTCCTGGCCGTGGTGGCCCTGGTACCAGTACTGGTGTCCAAGTGGGTCGGGGTGCAGGCCCGGTTCGGTGGGACTTCCGTGCTGATTGTGGTGGGCGTGCTCCTCGACACCATCGCTCAGGTGGAGCAGCACCGGACATTGCGGAAGTACGACGGGTTCATGAAGACGGGGCGGGTGAAGTTCCGGGGACGGCAACAGCGGTATATGTGAACCACGTGAACGGTGAACAGTAGAGAGTGAACGGGAGGGGGCTTCAGGATGATTCGGGAGCCCCCTGTTCACTGTTTGCCGTTTACTGTTCTCGCTTTTTGAGGATCGGGAATAGTGGATATACTACTGATGGGCCCGCCCGGTGCCGGCAAAGGAACGCAGGGCGCCCTGTTGGCGGAGACGCGCGGGCTACCCAAATTCGCCACGGGCGATCTCCTCCGGGATGCGGTAAAGCGGGGGACTCCGCTGGGCCTGCGCGCCAAGTCGGTGATGGAGGCGGGACATCTGGTGAGCGACGACATCATCATGGGGATCGTGCGGGAGGAGTTGGCCAAGCCCGAAGCCGCCAACGGCGTCATCTTCGATGGCGTGGTCCGCACCATCCCTCAAGCCGAAGGGGTCGAGCGGCTGCTTTCGGAGCGGAGCCGGCGGATGGACGCCGTGCTGTTCTTCGATGTCTCCGACGAGGAGATCCTGGCTCGTCTGGCCAAGCGGCGCAATCTGGAGCAACGGGCGGACGACGATCCCAAGGCAGTGGCCACCCGGCTGGCCGCCTACCGTCAGCAGACCGCGCCGGTGCTGCAATGGTATGAGCAGCGGAAGCAGCTGCGCCGAATTCCCGCTATTGGCAGCGTCGAGGAGATTGCTCAACGTGTTCGCCAGGTCCTCGGCTGATTCCATGATCACGCTCAAGTCCCCCCGCGAGATCGACATCATGAGTCGCGCGGGAGGGATTGTGGCGGCTACGCTGGCGCGCATCCGGGAGATCCTGCGACCCGGAGTCAGCACGGAGGATCTGGACTCCGAAGCCGAGCGGTTCATCCGGAGTCACCCCGGGGCCATCCCGTCGTTCAAGGGCCTGTACGGCTTCCCCAAGACCCTGTGCACCTCGATCGATGAGGAGATTGTCCACGGCATACCGTCTCCCCGGCGGGTGCTGAACGAAGGCAGCATTGTGAGTGTGGATGTGGGGGTGCAGCTGGAGGGCCTCCACGCCGATTCTGCCACCACCATACCGGTGGGAAAAGTGGACGCAGATGCCGAGCGGCTGTTGCGGGTAACTCAGGAAAGTCTGGCCGCCGGTATTGCCCAGGCACGCGTCGGCAATCATGTCGGGGACATCGGGCATGCCGTGCAGCGGGTAGCGGAAGAAGCTGGCTATGGAGTGGTCCGCGAACTGGTGGGGCACGGAATCGGCACCCGCTTTCACGAAGAGCCGCAGGTGCCCAATTACGGTGCCCCCAAACGCGGGCCTCGTCTGCTGGAGGGAATGACCCTGGCCATCGAGCCAATGATCACGGTGGGAAGTCCGGTTACCAGGACGCTGTCCGACAAGTGGACGGTGGTAACAGCCGATGGAAGTTTGTCGGCCCACTTCGAGCACACTGTGGTTATCACTGCGAATGGTCCCCGAATCCTGACTACCAACTAAAGACCGGCCTCAGCCCACCCGCTCGTCCAGTAGCTGCCGTACTCTGATTTCCGCCGCCTCCACCCGCTCCAACGTCACCACCGCCGATTCCACCAGCGCGCGCGTCTCTTCCGGCCGCCCAATCCCCTTGAGATTTCCACGAATGCTCCAATACGCGCTTCGGCTGGCCGCGGCGGCAAGGAAGCTGGCGGTGGCGGCGTCGCCGATGGCGGTGGCGACTCCGGACCCTACCATGGCCTCGGCCAGCGCTGAGACCTCAGCCGCCTGATCCAATAGCTCCAGCTGAACCCGGGCGGCCTCCAGCAGGGCTGCACGCCGGGCGGCATCGCGCGCGGTCCGCTCGAATTCTGTTGCGTGGGGCAGGGTGAGCGCGTCCATATACTCGGCAATAACGATGGCATCGTGCCGGGCCAGTTCCACCAGATCCACCCGGAGCAGCTCGGCTCGCTCCAGGATCTCCTGGGCATAGCCGTGCACGGCAGCGTACTTCTCCCGCCGTGTGGTGAGGCCGGCGACCATCGCCACCAGCGAGGCCGAGAGGGCGGAGGTGAGCGCAGCGACAGCACCGCCCGCCGGGGTGGCGTTGGCTGCGGCCACGGCATCGGACCACTGCTGAATCGTGCTCTCACTGCTCAGGATGTCTATGTCGTCCATATCAGCTCGGAACCTCATCCTAGCACGATTTCGCGTTGTTGACCAAGCTCGGCCCTGCTATGAGCTACTCTCTTCTGCTCAAAATGGCGAGGAGCCATTCATGCATCCTGGGGTTTCCAGCCACCACCCCCGAGTGCTCGATCCCGATATGGCGCCCGCCGAAGTCGGTGACCACACCGCCGGCTTCCCTGATCAGCAGATTCCCTGCGGCGATGTCCCAGGCCGAGAGGTGCTGTTCCCAGAATCCATCGAATCGGCCCGCAGCCACATCCGCCAGATCGAGAGCGGCCGCACCAGGACGGCGAATACCACTGGTGCCTGCGGCGATTCGCCCGAACTGTTTCTGATACTCGTCCAGTCCGGTGAGATCGCGAAAGGGAAACCCCGTGGCGATGAGCGCAAACTCGGGGTCGTGGATCCGGGAAACCTCGAGGCGGCGGTTTCCGATCCAGGCTCCTCCATTCCGGGTGGCATGATACGTCTCATTGCGGGGAACGTGGTGTACGACGGCCGCCTCCAACACACCGTCCACCGCGGCCGCGATCGAGACAGCATAGCTGGGATAGCCGTGCAGGAAGTTCGTGGTTCCGTCCAACGGGTCTACTACCCACACCAGACCTTCGGTGACGATGTCCGGGCTCAGCTCCTCGCCGATGATGCGGGTGCCTTCGCGGCCGTTCTGAAGCAGGTCCCGGATTATGCCTTCGGCGGTGCGATCGACCTCGGTGACGAAGTCGCGCCGTCCCTTCAGGGTCCATCCGGCAGGACTGTCGGGCCGCTCCACACTCCGCAGATACTGCGCGGCCTGCTCGGCCGCTGATCTGGCTTGGTCCAGTAAGTCTAAGTGAGACACTGGCTTGTGCGCTCAGAATGGGGGAGGTAACTTGCCGTGATGCCCCGCATATTCTCAGGAATTCAGCCCTCCGGCGAACTGCATATTGGCAACTGGCTGGGGGCAGTCCGGAACTGGGTCAACCTTCAGTACAGCTACGAGACCCTGTTCTGTGTGGTGGATCTGCACGCGATTACCGGGAAATACGATCACGAATCGCTGAGCCAGCGGACCCGCGAGATGGCTATCGGGTTGCTGGCCGCGGGCATCGATCCGGAGCGCGCCACTCTGTTCGTGCAATCGCACGTCCCCGAGCATTCAGAGCTCCAGTGGCTCCTCAACACGGTTACGCCGCTGGGCGAGCTCGAGCGGATGACGCAATTCAAAGATAAGGCGCAGCGTTTCGAGAGTGTGCCGGCCGGACTGCTCAACTATCCCATCCTCATGGCGGCAGACATCCTGCTCTACCGGGCGGACCTGGTGCCGGTGGGAGAGGACCAGATCCAGCACCTCGAGCTCAGTCGGGAAATCGCCCGCAAATGGAATGCGGAGTTTGGCCGGGGTGAGCACTTCTTTCCCGAGCCCGAGCCGATTTTGTCTGAGGCCAAGCGGATCACGGGCCTGGACGGTCAGGCCAAGATGTCCAAGAGCATGGGCAACACCATCGGCTTGCTGGACACCCCGGAGGAAATCTGGCAGAAGCTCCGCCCGGCGAAAACGGATCCGGCTCGCGTAACCCGGCGTGATCCGGGTACACCGGAGGTATGCAATATTTATCACCTGCATCAGTACTTCTCCCCACCGGAAACCGTGGCACTGGTAGCGGAGAACTGCCGGGGGGCCAAATGGGGGTGCCTCGACTGCAAACGGGTACTGGCCGATAATATGATCGCGACGCTCGCCCCAATTCGGGAACGCGCCCTGGAACTGAGGGCGCAGTCGGACCGGGTGGACGAGATCCTGGCGGATGGAGCGGCAACCGCCCACCGCATGGCCGCGGAAACCATGCGAGAGGTGCGCGATCGCATGGGACTTCTGAGTCCCACGCCGCAGGCTCTTTCCGCCCGGCGTGAACCCGGATCGTAACTTGGCTCTACCCCTTACCCCGGCGGACCCGTTGGAAAAGATCATCAAGGCTGCGGTAGAGCGTGGAGCCTCGGACCTGCACATCAAGGCCGGCGATGTCTTTCGTGCCCGGATCAATGGCAAGCTGGTCCCCCTCACCAAGCAGCGGCTGACGCCGGATCAAACCAAGTCCATCGCGCTCAAATTGATGAGCAGTGAGGAAGACCGAGCCCGGATCGACCGAATCCGAGACTTCGACTGTTCCTGGGGCATGCCCGGGGTCGGGAGGTTCCGGGTCAACGTGCTGCGTCAGCGCTCGTCGTTCATGATCGTCATGCGGGTAATCCCATTTGCAGTGCCCACCATCGAGTCTCTTGGACTGCCGGAAGTCTTGAAGCAGATCGCCGAGTCGGAGCGCGGCTTGGTGCTGGTCAGTGGCGTCAGCGGAAGCGGGAAGAGCTCTACCGTGGCGGCAATGGTGCACCACATCAATCGGACACTGCACAAGCACGTGGTGACAATCGAGAACCCGATCGAGTTCCTTCACCGAGACCTCAGCTGCTCGATCACTCAGCGCGAGGTGGGCGTTGATACCGAGAGCCTGGCGGTGGGCTTGCGCGCTGCGCTCCGCCAGGACCCCGACGTCGTGATTCTGGGAGACATGGGCGACGCGCCCACCATCGATACAGCGCTCAAGGCGGCAGAAACCGGCCGTCTCGTCATCGGGACCATTGCTACTCCGGACGTGGTCGCCACCGTCGAGCGCGTGATTGGAACACTTCCTCCAGCCGAACGCGATGTAGGCCGGATGCGCTTCGCTGAGGCGGTTCGCTCCATCATCTCCCACCAGCTGCTGCCCAAGAAGGATGACCTTGGCAGGGTTGTGGCTGTGGAGATCCTGGTGGGAACCCCCGCGGTCCGGGAGTGCCTCAAAGACGCGGAACGGCTGAGCCAGGTCAAACGGCACATGGCAGATGGACGAAAGGATCTCGGCAGCCAAACATTCGAGCAGCACCTCGAAGAGCTGATCGAGGCCGGTCTGATCACCGCGGAGACCCAAAAGGCGGCGTTGGCTGCGGCGGGAAATGCGTTCGCCGGCCCCAAGCGGACCAAGCGCACCGCCAGCTCCTGATATCACGTTGTCTGCCGGAGAGACACCGCTTACCGAAACCATCCGCCGGGTGCTCTCCACTTCTCGAGAGGCGGGCACGCAGGAATCCAGTGAAGCCCGCGCAATTGTTTCCTCGTACCTCTCTCAGCTCGGCTATACGGTAACCCTTCAAAAATTCAGTTTTACCCCGGCAAGCCTCAGGGCCTTCCCATTGTTTGGCGCCGGGATCGGTGGGCTGGCCCTCGTGCTCTTGCCCTTTCTGGCGTCAACCGTGCCGCCTGACTGGGCCGCTCTCGCGATTTGGGCCGCCGGACTCGCCGGGCTCGGCATCGTTGCGGCGGGAGCAGGCCTGGGCTGGGTTCCGCTTGGAGATGCCCCCCGCGAAGACGCCAATCTGATCGCAACCCGGGGTCACCAACCACCGCGCCGATGGATCGTCGCCCACCTCGACACTAAGGCCCAGGGACACTCGATGGCAGGCCGGCTGGTAGCCGTGTGGATCACCGCTCTCACAATGGTTGTCCTCACGCTGGTCGCGCTACTCCGGTTGCGCGCGCCGCTGCCCTGGACCGCCATGCTGCCAGGGCTCGCTCTGGCAATTATGGCGGGGGCGCTGGCAGGTCGCGGCAGGCTTCGTGGCCGCTCGCACGGTGCCCGGGACAACGGCAGCGGGATTGCCGCGGCTCTAACGGCAGCAGGGTCCACCACTGATCCGCGTATCGGCGTCCTCATCACCGGAGCCGAGGAGTTCGGTCTGGTAGGGGCCAGGGTCTTTGCCCGCGCCAGCGGCCGGCTGGAGAGCACCGAGTTCGTCAACCTGGATACCATCGACCAGGAGGGAACTCTTTTCCTGGTGAGCCACGACGCTCGGGGTACCGCGTTGGCCACTGCCCTGGAGCCCCGCTTGAGCGAGCTCGGACTTCCTCTCCGACGCCGCCGATTGCCGCTCGGAATCTTTGTCGACAGCGCTCCACTGTGCCGGACTGGCGGTGCCGCCATGACAATCGGCCGGCTCACCTGGAACACGCTTCGCCGTATTCACACGGCTGCGGACACTCCGGATGGGCTCTCGTTGGAGCTGGCGCAGCGCGTGGGGAGGGCAGTCGCGCAAATTGACCTTTGATCGGCTGACGGGTAGGTTTGCCCGAGGACGCAGGAGCCCCGCGAGGGGCTCTTTTGTTGTTTCAGCCGCGGAGCCGACATGTTCGATGCCAAGACCACCTGCATCGTGGTCGTTGGAGCCCAATGGGGTGATGAAGGAAAAGGCAAGCTGGTGGACGTCCTGGCGGAGCGCGCTAACCTGGTCGTGCGCTACCAGGGCGGGGCGAACGCCGGGCATACGGTGGTCATCGGGGATACCCAGTTCATCCTGCGGCAGATCCCCTCAGGGATCCTGCACTCAGGCGTGACCTGCCTGATCGGCAACGGGGTTGTCCTGGAGCCGGAGAACCTGTTCGCCGAGCTCGACAGCCTGCACCAGCGCGGTATCGACACTTCCGGAAGACTCTTCATCTCGGATCGCGCCCATCTGGTTCTGCCCTATCATAAGCTGCTCGACGCCGCGAGCGAGAAGAGCCAGAAGCTCGGCACCACCGGACGCGGCATCGGCCCAGCGTATGAGGACAAGTACGGTCGACGCGGCATTCGGGTCACCGATCTTCGCCGAGTCGAGTGCGCGCGCATTCTGCTGTCCGACCGGGTCCATCGCGCCAATCAGCTGCTTCAGCTGATGGAGAGTACCGAGCGAGCCGACTTGGATGAGCACGTCCGGTTGCTGGAACGGCTGGCGCCGCGATTGCTGCCTCTGGCCGCGGACACTGGGCTGCTGCTGCACCGCGCCATCAAGGACCGACGTCGTGTTTTGCTGGAGGGAGCCCAGGGGGCGCTGCTCGACGTCGATCATGGTACCTATCCCTATGTCACCTCGTCCAACACAACGGCCGGCGGAGCGGCGGTTGGAGCTGGCATCGGACCTACGGCCATCGATGGCGTACTTGGTGTGGTTAAGGCATATACCACAAGGGTCGGGAACGGGCCACTTCCTACTGAAGCCCAAGCTCCATACGAACAGCGTTTGCGGGAGCTCGGAGGAGAATTTGGCGCGGTGACCGGACGGCCAAGGCGCTGCGGCTGGTTCGACGCCACCGTGGTGCGCTATGCCACCCGGGTCAACGGACTCACGGGGCTGGCGGTGACGAAGCTCGACGTGCTCGATTCCTTCCCTGAGATCCCGGTCGGAACCATGTACCGGCTGGGAGGCGAACTTTGCGAGGAGATACCGGCTGAAGTGGAAGTGCTGGGTCGAGTAGAGCCGGTCTACGAGACCCACGCCGGCTGGCGCTGCCCCACCGGCACCGCTCGAAAGCTGGCCGATCTTCCCTCTGCTGCGCGCTCCTATCTGGACCGTCTACAGGAGCTCTCGGGGGTTCCGGTGCGCTATGTGAGTGTGGGTACCAGGCGGGATCAGATCATCGAGGTTTAAAGGCAGAAAAGCGGGGAGGCGGGGAAGTGGGGAGCAACAAGAAGTACGAAGAAGAGGATGGCGATGGACGTTGAAGCTGTCGATCTGCTGGTCATAGGAGCGGGGCCTTGCGGCCTTGCGGTAGGCGTGGCCGCGAAGCAGGCGGGCGTGCCTTGCGTGCTGCTCGACCGGCGCACGATCGTATCCACCGTCGAGCGTTACCCGCTCAGCATGACGTTCTTCTCCACGCCCGAGCGGATCGAGATCGGGGGTGTCCCTTTCATTTCCAGCCACGAGAAGCCCAACCGACGTGACGGTTTGATCTATTACCGCCGGGTGGCAGAGCATTACAACCTCGACATTCGCCCTGGTGAGGACGTCGTGGACTTGGAGCCCGTAGCCGGGGCGCCGATACATGGCCGGTTTCGGGTCAAAGTGCAGCGGCGGCACGACCGAAAAACCTACGATGCGCAGTCAGTGGTGTTCGCGACCGGATACTACGACAATCCCAATTTCCTCAACATTCCGGGAGAGGATCTTCCTCACGTCACCCACTACTTCGTCGAGGGTCACACCTACTGGCATCAGCAGGTCATCGTCATTGGGGCGGGGAACAGCAGCGTAGACGCAGCTCTGGAATGCTGGCGCGCGGGTGCTACGGTGACGCTGGTGCACTTCGGCGACGGCTTCGATCGTACGGTCAAGGCGTGGGTTCTGCCAGACATCCTCAACCGGGTCAAGGAGGGGAGCATCGCCGTCCGCTGGCGTTCCCGCCTTCGGCGGATCACTCCGACCCATGTCGAAGTGAGATCAGAAGTAGCCGGCGCGAGTGAGATGCTTCCGTCCGACGCGGTACTGGCCATGACCGGCTATCACGCCGATACACGCCTATTGCAGAAGATCGGGGTTCCGGTCGACCCATCCACCGGTGTGCCGGCACACGACGAAACCACCATGGCTACCCCGGTGGCCGGCTGTTACCTGGCCGGCGTGATCGCCAGCGGCAACGATGCCAATCGGCTATTCATCGAGAACGCCCGCGGACACGGCGACGTTATTGTCCGGCATCTCCAGCAGAACCGGAGCGTCACACCGGTACCACCGAAACCCGGCGATCCCATTTCCGCATCATGGCGGTAAACGATCGGGCAATCTCGGGATCGAACTCCACTCCTGCCCGGCTCTCGATGTAAGCGATCGCCCGCTCCGACTCCCAGGCCTGACGGTAGGGACGATTGGTCCTCAGAGCATCATAGACGTCGCAGATGTGTACCAGCCGGCTGGCGTACTGAGCGCCTCGAGCGTCGTGCAGCGTGGGATAGCCTCCACCGTCGAGCATGATGTGATGCTCGTAAGCCACGATGGCTGCGAGGTGCATGGGGTCGGGACTGGCCAGCAACATTCGGGCTCCCACAACCGGATGGTCCCGGACGACGTTCAGTTCGGCGTCACTGAGCTTGCCCGGCTTGATCAGAATGTCCCGCGGGATGCACACCTTCCCCAGGTCGTGCAGTAGTCCTGCCACGCCGAGTGCCCGTACTGTGGCTCCGCCCAGCTCCAGAAACTCGCCCAGTGCCATCGCGAGCACCGACACGTTCATCGAGTGGGTTGTGGTATACTGGTCGAACTCCTTCAGCTCCAGGAGTGGGAGAACCATCGCCTGCTCGGCGTGCATGGCAATGGAGAGCGAGCGGACAACCGCGTCGGCCTCGACCATCGGGAGCTTGGCCCCGCTCTGGATTTCCTGGTGCAGCCAGTCGACGGCCTCCTTCTCCTCCCGCAGACTGTAGCTCAAAGTGACCACCGGCAGCTGGCCTTCAGTGGTATGGGCCTGCGGCGCGGTCCCCAGAGTCACCAGGCCAAAGCGGATCTCGGACTCTCCCATCTGCCATAAGTCGGCACTCGAGCCACTCCGGATCCCGAGGCGGACTGCCAAGTGAGCCAGAAAACGCTCGAGTCGTTCCAGCGTCACTGCAGCGGTGAACTCGATCCGCTCGATCCCAGCCTTGATGAACCGGCTCGACCATTCCCATCCTTCGAGCTCGGGTACGGATTCGGACCCGAACAGCACCTCACCTGCGAGGAAGGTGAACAGGAGTTGGGGCTCGGAGCCCTGCAGCTCCTGCAACCGCTCGAACGCGGCGGCGACGCTACGGGCAGTTGCCGGATGTTCGTCTCCGTAGAGCCCTACCGTCGAGAGGGCCTGGGAGAACGCAGCCAGGAACCGGACCGGGTCTGTCATGGGGCGCCTGCTGAGGCCCGGATCTCTGGATCGGAGTGCTGCATGGCCAACGTGAGTACATCGGCGGCAATCGGATCATTTCGCCAGTGTCCCGCCATGCCGGAAAGAGCGGCCAGGAGCTCGGGGGATTTCGGAGCAAGTCGACGACGCAGCCAGCGACGGGGAGGCAAGGCGAGGTCACGCAAGAGATGCAGGGCCGTGCGCGTTCCGCTCCGTGCAATCGCGCGAATCGCGAGGACGCGAGCGTCGGCCTGCCGCTTCGGATCGGCGGCTATTCGCTCGAGGTGACTCAAGGCTTCCGGAGGGCAGGAGTCCAGCACGGAAGACAGGGCCAGACCCAGGATACCGTCGTCAGCATCATGCAAACCTTGGATGATCGCGGCGGTCCGGTGCGCGGCCGAGTCGAGCATCATCTTGATCGCTTCCCGACGTATCCTCGGGTCGGCATCGGCCGCATACTCTTCGGGCGAAAACCCATCGGGCCAGACTCCCAGCCGCCCCAGCAGCACCAGAATGTTGCGTTGCAGGTACCAGGGCGCGTTGGGCAGGCGAGTTACGGCCGCTATTCCGGCGGCAGGGCCCAGCGCCAGCAATTGTTTCATGACGGCTGCGCGAGTCGACCGGTCCGAGGCGCTGGCAAGGCGATCGAGGAGAGACCCGGCCGCATCGGTTCCAATCCGCTCGACCAGGATCCTCAGCGCCTCGGGGTCGAGGGGTGATGCGGCCAGCTCGAGCTCCAGACGTTGCGGCGTGGCCACGTAGTCCCAGATCTGCTGGGTGGCTCGAGTCTGGGGGCCAGTGTCCAGGTAACTGGCAACCCGCACCAGCTCGCGGCAGCCGAGCAAGGTGTCGAGGGCGGCATAGACCGGCGGGCCCACGCAGTCCAGTTCGAGGGCCATCTTGATGAGAACCTCGGGGTCACAGCCGATCTGAAGATTGACCAACGAGTATTCGGTCGACGCGCGCCGCGCCATCCCTTCGAGGATCACGTTGTACTCGGACGGGTTGGGATCCTCCAGCTCCCAGTCGCCAATCAGCCGAGCCACGTTCCTGCGGAGCGCACCATCAGCTTCCGCGCGGATTGCGGGAAGTCCTGCCTCCGCATGATGCGCCAGCTTGTGCAGCAGCCGAAGCAGGCTGTGCGAAATGGTCTGATGTGACACGTTGGCGGCCGCCTCGACCACCTCCATCACCGCATCGGCCGCGAGGATTTGAGAGGCATTGAGCACGAACTGGCGCCGCTCCGCGCCATCGGCGCTTGCCTCCAGCAGGCGGCGCAGCGTCTCCGGATTCAGAGCCCCGATCAGCTTCGAGATGCGGAGCGCCAGCTGATCCTGGGCACCGCCCCGCCGCCGAGACATCTCGTCGGCGACGCGCGCGAGGTAACCCAGCACTACCCGGTCGTAGGCCACTTCCCCCGATTTGCGCCCGATAGCCTGGGCAACAACCAGTGGATCGGCGTCGAGCCTGTCGCCGGTGCTCTCGGTAGCGAGAGCCAATTGGGCCAGCTCTACCCAGCTGTCGCGCTGAGCCATCTCATCGCTTGCTGTGTCGCTATCATTTTCCCCGGAACCGCGCAGTTCGAAGCGATCATAGCCCACGGGGCGTAACCGGATGTGACTCCAGGAGCCCAGCCGATCCAAGCGCTTTCCTACCGGTCCATCGCCCCTCTGCGGATCGCTGCTCAAGGCATTGAGCAGGTCCTCGATCTCTCCCAGGGTGGCACCCCGGGTGAGGTGCACCGAAGCGATACGGTGGCGGTGGAGACGATGGGCAAGGTCGCGGAGCAGGGCGTTGTTGGCATCGGTGGTGACATTGTCAAAGACCAGGCGGTGGCGGGCCACACCTAGGCTTACCGTTTCGTGCGTCTCCAGCAGCAGGGTCATCCGGCGGACGAAGCGATCAGCCGAGTCGGCTAGATGGGGATGGCCAGGGGGATACATCGAGCGTTTGTGCAGGACGATCGAGAACTCGACCAGGAAGTCAGCCAGCTCCCGCGGGAGAGTCGAGATCGCCCGGGAGCTTCCGCCTGGCGGCGAAGCCTGCGGGACACCCTGACCAGGTGTCTCTCGCGAGCGGCGCGCGGAGCGGGATTTTCGGGGCATCGGCGTCCCTCGTAGACCGAGGTAGAGGCTCGGGGGTGGGGCAGGGGGCAAGTTCCGAGCCTCTGCGGGCAGCAGGTGTAAGTAGCTGAGTTGGTGCGGTTTGAACGGGTATACCAGGCCGGCCGCAGGCGGTCTTTTCCGCCGGTGCGTGGGAATTTGCTGGAACTGCCGCGCTTCCCTGACATCGTCGTATGCTTATCTTCCCGGCGGACTTACCTCTCACTCTAGCAACTGATGCGATGGCTGATACCTCCCTGATGGACAAGCTCGTTTCCCTGTGCAAACGTCGCGGCTTCGTTTTCCAGTCATCCGAGATCTACGGCGGGCTGGGCTCGGTCTGGGATTACGGTCCACTCGGTGTCGAGCTCAAGAGGAACGTGAAGGAGCGCTGGTGGGATGCCATGGTGCATGCCCGGGATGATATCGAGGGTCTGGATGCCGCCATTCTGATGCATCCCAAGGTTTGGGAAGCTTCGGGACACGTGGCGGGCTTCACCGATCCGCTGGTGGACTGCCGCCAGTGCAAGAACCGCTTCCGGGCCGATGACCCGCGAATCAAAGGCACGCCGGGGCAGCCTGACGCACAGTGTCCGGTGTGCGGAACTCGTGGCTCGTTGACCGAGCCGCGCATGTTCAACCTCATGTTCAAGACCTTCATGGGACCGGTAGAGGATTCTGCCGCGGTGGTCTACCTGCGCCCGGAAACGGCGCAGGGTATTTACGTGAACTACCTGAACGTTCTGCAATCGTCGCGGCAGCGGATTCCGTTCGGCATTGCCCAGATCGGAAAGGCCTTTCGCAACGAGATCACACCAGGAAACTTCATCTTTCGAACCCGTGAGTTCGAACAGATGGAGATGCAGTTCTTTGTTCAGCCGGGAAGCGACAGCGATTGGTTCGACCGCTGGCGGGAGTGGCGAATGGAATGGCATCGTTCGCTCGGCCTCAATCCGGACAAACTGCAGTGGCATCAACACAGCGGGAGCGAACTGGCCCACTATGCCCGAGCCGCCTTCGACATACAGTATCAGTTCCCCTTTGGGTGGCAGGAGATCGAGGGCATTCACAACCGGGGGGATTTCGATCTGAGCCGGCACCAGGAATACTCGGGAAAGAAGCTCGAGTATTTCGACCAGGCCCAGAACCAGCGGTACCTTCCCTACATCGTGGAAACCTCCGCTGGGGGGGACCGGGTAACCCTGACGCTCCTGGTGGATGCCTACCGGGAAGAAGAGGTCGAAGGAGAGACCCGCGTGGTGCTCGGCTTGCACCCAAGTGTTGCTCCGATCAAGGCCGGAGTGTTTCCGCTGGTCAAGAAGGATGGTATGCCCGAGCTGGCGACCACATTGTATCACGATCTTCGAAAGCAGTTCAACTGCTTCTACGATGACAGTGGTGCCATCGGCCGGCGGTACCGGCGGATGGACGAGGCCGGCACGCCGTTCGGCGTGACCGTAGATGGGGAGACTACAACGAATCAGACGGTCACCGTGCGGCACCGCGACACAATGCAGCAGGATCGAGTGGCGCTGGGGCAGGTTGTCGCCTACTTAAGGGACAAGTTGAGTGCTGCTCTCTAACTACCGAACACTGTGAAGCTTACATCACGCGGCCTCAGGCTCGCCCTGAAGGCTACCTCTGCTGCTTTGAGCCTCGTGGTCTGGCTCCGGGCCGCCGCTGCTTTTGCCCAGACTCCCGCGTACCACGTGGCGGTTGTAAGCGAAAGCGGTGACATGGCAACCTGGCTCACTCCATCGGGGCCTCGACTGACTCCAGAACGGACTGTCCCTATCGGCGTCATGCCATCGGACATCGACGGCCCGCATAACATCACCGTGTCCGCGGATGGAAAGAGCTATTACATCACCGTGGCGCACGGCACACCGTTCGGGAGTCTCTGGAAGCTGGACACCCGAAACGATTCGGTCCTGGGGAAATCGCAAGTGGAGCTCTTCCCCACAACGGTGAGCCTGACACCTGACGGCCAGCTGGCCTTCGTAGCCAACTCAGACTTTCATGGCGATCATCCCCGGACCAACGTGATCTCCGTGATCCATACGCCGACGATGACCAAGATCACCGATCTCGAGGCGTGTGACATGCCCCACGGTGTGAAGGTGAATCACGCCGGCACCCGAGCCTATGTCTCCTGTATGCACAGCGACGAGATCCTGGAGCTGGAGGTCGCCACTCTCGCGCTTACTCGACGGGCGCCCACCGGTGCCGCGCATGCCATGACCGAGGTCTCTGCCGCCAGCCATTCCGGGACCGCCGCGCCTTCGTCACCGGGTGAATGCTCGCCTACGTTCGTGTCGGTATCTCGGGATGACAAACGGCTCTTCGTGGCCTGCAATGCGGCGAACACTCTGCAGGTCTGGGACGCCGGGACTCTCCGGCAAATCAAGCAAATTCCGGTGGGCAAAGGAGCCTATAACGTCGAGCCCTCTCCCGATGGCAAATACGTGCTGGTGACCAACAAGAAGGACCAGAGCGTAAGCGTGATCGATGCCGCCGGGCTCAGCGAGGTTGCCCGGATTCCCACCAGCAAGCGTATCGTTCATGGTATCGCATATTCGCCGAACAGCCGGTTTGCCTACATATCCTGCGAGTCGATCGGGATTGACCCTGGGGCGGTTGACGTTATCGATTTGGCATCCCGTACCCGGGTCAGCAGCGTGCCTATCCCCGGCCAGCCCACCGGTATCACCGTCCTGCCCAGCACTTCCGTGTCGCAAAGGCGCTAACGCTATGGTGTACGAAACAGTCACCACGCTGGATGGCGCCGAGGTATTGCGCCGGGCCAAACGGTTCTTCGCCGAACGCGTTCCCCTGACTGCTGCGTACCCGGAGCGAGAGGGCCCCACGTACCTCACGCTCAGAGGGCAGGGCGGCGAAGAGATTGCATTCGCGGTATGGTCGGCTCCGCAGGGCACCCGGATCCGGGTGTCCACCTTGTTCTTCGACCAGGTGGTAGATCGCTTCCTTTCAACCCTCCCGCTCCCCTCGGAGCACGTAGCATGACGGCAGTTCTCCCCCTCCGGGTCATGGTTGAAGAGGTATGGAACGAAGTGATGCTGGAGCTACCAGCCAGCACCCCAGTAGGCGAGATCAAGCGCCAGGCGCTGGCTGCCAGCCGCGTAACCCGGGATCCCGCCAACTACGTGGTCAAGTTTCGTGGCGCAGAGCTGTCCGACGAATCCCGCTCTGCAGCTGACTGGGGACTGGTACCCAACGGCGCCCTGATTGTTCTAGCCCGACGCCGGCGCCCGGTGCGCTAGCCGGTGAAGCCCGGGATGTCG
The DNA here is from genome assembly GCA_963698975.1 of uncultured Gemmatimonadales bacterium. Lineage (GTDB taxonomy): Bacteria > Gemmatimonadota > Gemmatimonadetes > Gemmatimonadales > GWC2-71-9 > CAVVWJ01. Next base: position 654,911 of record CAVOSV010000003.1, on the reverse strand, counting down.
CGGCTGCTGACCGTCATAGCGGCTGTCGTTCTAGCCTTCGATGGCACCGCGCTGGCAGTCTTCGGATGGTGGAGCAGCCGGCCAATACTGGTTCTGCTCGGGGTTATCTGTTTTGTCTCCACCGGCCTGGTTGTTCTCTCCTGGCGCTGGTATCGGCGGCGGCTGCAGGACATCGCAGCCCTGCGCCAGGGTCTCGCTGATGAAGCCAGAGAACTGCAAAGCTTTCTGCGTGAGAAGTGAGCGGTGAGCAGTTCGAGCATTCCGGTTTTCACCCACCCCGCATGCCTTCAGCACGATCCCGGTCCTGATCACCCAGAGACGCCGGCTCGCCTGAGTGTCCTCTTGGCTCGGCTCCGGCAGGAGCGGGGTCTCGAGCTGCGCGAAGCCTTGCCCGCGGATCGCCGTGAGCTCCTTGCCGTGCATCCCGACCAATACCTCAGCTCACTGGAGGCGATGAGTGCGCGGGGCGGGGGTGCGCTTTTCCTGGACACCATTCTGAATCGGGACAGCTGGGCCGCCGCGCTGGGCGCCTCAGGCTCAGTGCTGGCCGCGGTCGATTCGGCAATCAGTCGTACCCACCATGCATTCGCCGCGATTCGCCCGCCCGGACATCACGCGCTCGCCGGGCGCGGAATGGGTTTTTGTCTGGTGAACCACGTTGTAATTGGCGCCCGCCATGCCCAGCGGGCCGGGGCCGAGCGAGTTTTGATCATCGATTGGGACGTGCACCACGGAAATGGAACTCAGGCGCTGGTCGAATCCGACGCGTCGATGCGCTACGTCTCGTTGCATCAGCACCCGTGGTACCCGGGAACCGGAGCCGCCAGCGAGCGGGGAGTAGGGAACATCTTCAACGTGCCCAGAGGGCCGGGCAAACCGCCGAACTTGTATGTGAGCGATCTCTGGTCGGCAATCGAAGCTGCAACCGCTCAGTGGAGTCCGCAGCTAGTACTGGTATCGGCTGGATTCGACGCCATGGCGGGTGATCCGCTCGGTGGGTTCACTCTCGAGCCGGAACACTACACTGATCTTACCCACCGGCTCAGAACTCGGCTGCCCGCGGTGCCTATCGTGGGCCTGCTGGAAGGCGGCTATGTTCCCCATCGCATAGCAGAGGGCGCAGTAGCGCATCTACGCGCTCTTCAATGATCCGGCCTGTTGCCACTTCCGGCCGAGCCCTATAATCCACCGAACTCACTTCCGTCCAGCTGCCGTCGAGGGATCGCTCGTGCCCAAGCCACTCCGCATGGATGTCGAGGTATTGAACCTTCGCACCAGGCACCCGTTCATCATCGCTCGCGGGGGCCAGAGCGACTATCGGACCGTATGGGTTCGTCTCACCGATGGGGACGGAGTGGAAGGCTGGGGGGAGGCGGCGCCCAGCAGGTTCTACGGCGAGACCGCCGAGTCCGTGGCGGCCGCGCTACGGGTTTACGGAGGAGTGCTTCCGGAGGATCCGTTTGCGCTGGAGGACGCGGAGCGTCGGTGGGAAGAAAAGATGCGGGGCAATGCGGCCGCCCGCGCGGCACTCTCGGCTGCGCTGCACGATCTGGTGGGAAAGCGGCTGCAGATTCCGCTCTACCGGTTGTGGGGGCTGGATCCCTGCCAGGCCCCCAAGTCGACTTTCACCATTGGCCTGGATACGCCCGAACGCATCAAGGCCAAGGTGCGGGAAGCGGAGCAGTTCCCCATTCTCAAGGTGAAGCTGGGGACCGACCGTGATCTGGAGATCCTGCAAGCCATCCGTAGTGCTACCGACAAGGAGCTCCGGGTAGACGCCAACTGCGGTTGGACTGTGAAGCAAGCGATTCGCATGCTTCCGGTGCTCGAGGAACACGGTGTCACCGTTTTGGAACAGCCGCTCCCGCCCCACGAGCACGACGGTCTCGCCGCCATCACGGCACAGGCCGAGATCCCCGTGATCGCCGACGAGAGCTGCCTGACCACAGTCGATATTCCCCCGCTGGTGGGAAAGGTCGATGGGATCAACATCAAGCTCGCCAAGTGTGGCGGGCTCCGGGAGGCGCTTCGGATGATCACCGTGGCGCGCGCTCATGGCCTCATGGTCATGGTCGGTTGCATGATCGAGAGTTCATTGGGCATCACCGCCGCCGCGCATTTCACTCCCCTGGTCGATATCGTCGATCTGGATGGCGCCGCACTCCTTGCCGAAGATCCTTTCACCGGCGCAGGGATAGACGGGGGACAAGTGACGCTTCCCACCGGACCGGGTCTGGGCGTCAGGCGGCGATGACCGCGCGGTTTGCCCTGGTCGCTCTCCCTCTCCCGCTCGCCACTCCGTACACCTACCGCATTCCAGAAGCCCTGGGCGACCGGGTTGTCGCGGGAGCGCGCGTGGTGGTCCCGGTCCGCCGCCGGGAGTTGATCGGTGTGGTCGTGCGGTTGGAGAGCGAGGTCCCCAGCCAGCAGCTGAAAGAGATATTGGCAGTTCCCGATCCCGAGCCGGCTCTGTCACCAGCACTCCTCGCTACTGCCGAATGGATGGCCGGGTACTACGGAGCACCGCTGGGCCTGACGCTCAAGTCCGTTTTGCCCGCCGGCATGTGGGGCGAATCCCAGGTCATCGTCTCGCTCCGGAAGAATGGCAGTCACAGCTTCGGCGGTCTGGCCGGTGAGGTGGTGGCCTGGCTGGAGCAGCGCGGCGGAGAAAGTCCGGTCCAGACCGCCGCCCGAGCGTTCCGTCGGCCCCTCTGGGACGTGGTCGAGCGGCTCAGCCGGGTGCAGGCCGTCACTCTCCGGGTTCAACCCCCGGATACCGAGGCGGCTCGCCTGACCGAACGCACGCTTGCGCTGGCTGGTGAACGGCCAACTCTCATCGAACGCGATGCGTTGTTCAAGCGCCGGCCCAAGCAACGGCAGTTGTACGAGGCGTTGGAATCGTTGGGAGGCCGGACCTCGATGCGCCATCTCTCGGAGCAGATGGGGTTCACCGATGCCGTGGTTCGGGGGCTGATCAAGAGCGGCCTGGCCCGGGTGGGGGAGGCGGAGCTGGTGCGCGATCCTTTCGCCGGCAGCCCGGCCGTTGCTCCACCCCCCACGCTCACGCCGGACCAGCGGACAGCGCTTACCCAGATCGAAGCTCTGCCGGCGGGCGCCGGAGCCCTGCTCTTCGGCGTGACCGGCAGCGGCAAGACGCTGGTGTACCTCGAGGCAGTGCGGCGAGTGCTGGAGCGGGGACAGGGTGCGATCGTCCTGGTTCCGGAGATCGGCCTGACTCCGCAGACGGTGAGTCGTTTCCGGGGAGCCTTCGGCGACAATGTGGCTGTGCTGCACAGCGGACTGTCAGACGGAGAGCGAGCCGATGCCTGGCGATTGCTGCGGCGGGGGGACCGCCGGGTAGCTGTAGGAGCGAGGTCGGCGGTGTTCGCTCCCATTTCCGATCTTGGCCTGATTGTGATCGACGAGGAGCACGAGGCCAGCTACAAGAACGGCGAGACCCCGCGGTATCACACCCGGGACGTCGCCGTTGTTCGTGCCCGACTGGAGGGAGCTCGCCTGCTACTGGGGAGCGCCACGCCCTCTCTGGAAACGCTGGCTCGGACGGAGGATGAATTCGGCTTGCTGCGGTTGCCGGAACGGATCGGCTCGCGGCCCATGCCGCCGGTCGAGATGATCGATCTCAGGGCTGCTCCAAAGGTTGACGGCACCGGGCCTGTACCCTGGTCGGTGGCGCTCGACTCCGCCATCACCGCTACTCTGGCGCGGAGAGAACAGGCCCTGCTCCTGCTGAATCGCCGGGGATTCGCCGCCTTCCTCCAATGTCCCGACTGTGGCGAGGTGTGGCAGTGTCCCCGTTGCAGCATCTCACTCACCGTGCACCAGACACCGGCAGCCCTTCGCTGCCACTACTGCGGCCATGAGGAGCCGCTGCCCTTTACCTGCCGGATGTGTGCCAACCCCGTCCAGCAGATGCGCGGGGTCGGGACCCAACAGCTCGAGCGCATGCTGGTGGAGCGCTATCCCGATGCGCGAATTGCCCGCATGGATCTGGATACCACCAGCACCAAGTGGTCGCACCAGCGCATACTGTCCGCGGTGGAAAAGGGCGAGATCGATCTGCTCATCGGGACCCAGATGATTGCTAAAGGTCTGGACTTTCCGAATGTCACGCTGGTCGGTGTGGTTGATGCCGACACCGGGCTGTACCTCCCCGACTTTCGCTCGGCGGAGCGAACCTTTCAGTTGCTGGCTCAGGTGGCCGGCCGGGCCGGTCGAGGCCCCAAGGGTGGCCGTGTGCTGGTGCAAACCCGCCATCCTCAGCATCACGCGCTAATCCGAGCGGCGCAGCACGACGCGCAAGGCTTTCTCGATGAGGAGCGAGCCCTTCGGGAGGTTCCCCCCTATCCCCCGGCGGTTCACCTGGTGAATCTCATCTACTCCGGAAGTGACGAGCGAGAGGTGGGGCGGAAAGCTGCGGGACTGGCAGATTGGTGCAACAGCTTGATTGGCCGTTATCAGCTCCCCATCAGCGTGCTTGGTCCGGCGCCATGTCCCCTGGTTCGGATCAAGGAGCGTTGGCGCTGGCACGTGTTGCTGAAGGGTCCTTCCCCCGCGCTCGGGCGGGTGGTTCGCTACGCTGCTCGGCGTCTCAAGCGGGAAGCCAATGTCAGACTGGTGATCGATCGCGATCCGGTGAGCTTGCTGTAAGGCTCACCGCGCCGCGTACCCAATCTCCGCTCCGACATAAATGACCCGCAGCGGGGCCGGCTCGTAGACCCGTCCACCCACGCCGTTCAGGGTAACCGATCCGATGTACCTCCGGTCGAGCAGATTGTTGACCCCTATGAAGGGTCCGATTTGCATGGATCCCGCTTGACCGTCCCACCCCAGCCGGGCGTTGGTTACCGAGTACGAGGGGATGAAGAGTGAGGGTGTGTTCGCATCGTCCGCGGCGATCGAAGTGTTGATGGTGTGGTCCGCATCGACATAGAAGTCGGCCGGCAGGTTGGTCCGAAGACCGAAACGCCAGAAATGCTCGGGGACGCCCGGCAGCCGGTTGCCGTCGAGAGAATCGCCTGAAGCAAAGCGGTATCGGGCGTAGGTGTAGGCTCCGTTCAAGGTCAGCGCCTTGAGCGGTGAAAAAGAGAGGCCCACCTCGGCCCCATCGTTATGCGTCTTGCCTGCATTGCGGAAGAAAGCTCTCCCGCCCACTTCGGGGCCTTGCACAATGGCATCGGTGATCCGGCCCAGGAACAGCGCAACGGAATAGGTCAGCATGGACGATGGCTTCCCCCGCGCCCCGATCTCGTAATTGACCGCGCGCTGGGGACCGAGATCGGGGTTGAGCCCGCCGGTTCCGTCCGGCTTGTTCACCAGTTCGGTGGTGGTCGGCGTCTCGAACGAGGTGGAGACATTGAGGTAGGGCACGAACTGCTCGTTCGGAGTCCAGCTGAGGCCGATGTTTCCACTGGCGGCCGCCATGGTTCGATCGCCGCTATCGTCGCCATCGGCGATGAACCGATCGTCAACGGTGAATTTCACCCAGTCATACCGGAGCCCGGTGCTGAGCAGCAGTTCCTGTTGTGGATCCCACTGGAGCTGGGCAAACGGACCCAGCTCGGTAACCTGCTCCCGCTGGTCCAGCAGAACGGCCGAAGTTTGCTGACCCGCATCTGAGACGAAATTCTGCCGGTCGTCTCGCATCTTCTGCAGGTCGGCCCCCGCGGTGAGGCGAGGGGCGCGTTCACCCTGACCGAGCCGGTGGCTCAGGTTGCCTCTGGCTCCGCCGACTGCCCGGTCTATGGCGACGTAGGTACCGGCCGTTGGCGGAGCGCCACTGAACGGCGGCGCGGCCAGCGGGTTCGCCAGATCACGCAGGACTCCGAAAACTGTTGCCTGGTACTCGTTGCCTCCGGCGTCGAAATGCTTGAGCCCGAGCGCCAGTTGGTACTGCTGAGCATCCTTGTCCGCACCCCGACGGATGTTGCTGGCCGCCGCGGAGTCTGGATTGGCTGCGTATTCTGAGCCGGTAAGAGCTCCCGGATTCTCCGCTTCCGGGTTGTCGGCCAGGCTCAGGCGCAGGGTGGCCAGGGTGGAGCCGCTGATGGCATAATCTGCTCCGCCGTTCAGCTGACGGAACTCGGCCGCACTATGCTGACGAAATCCGTCCGCCTTGAATTGGGAAAGTGAGAGCGTACCGCTGATGCTTCCGCTGCGGCCCGAAGTCCAGCTCTGCCACTTATAGAAATTGTCCTCCTCGCCCTTCCCACTTCCCCCCTGCACTCTCACTCGCTGGGCAAAAGGCCCCGGCGCCGCTTGCTCCGTCTGGAACGAGATCACCCCGCCCGAGGCATTCCCATAGAGAGAGGAACTGGCCCCCCGCAACACTTCGGCCCGGTCGATGTTGGCAAAGTCGATATTCGTCAGCTGGCTCTGCCCGTCTGGCAGGGTTTGTGGGACCCCGTCCAAAAGGATCTTGAGGCCCCTTACGCCGAAGTTCGACCGGCTGCCAAACCCGCGAATCGAGATCCGCTGGTCCAGCGAGTAGTTGTATCGGTTGGAGACCACCACCCCAGGCAGGTTATTGAGCGCCTCGTCCACTCCGATCGTTTGCTGGCCCCGTTGTAACGCGTTCCGGTCCAGAACCCCGACGGCGTACGGCACCCGGTCCAGCGGCTCCGGCGCTCGAGTTACGGTGATCTCGGGAAGTTCGCGGACGGGTAGGGAATCACGGTACACTGTGTCGGGCGCGGTCGGTTCCTGCGCCAGAACCACAGAGGTCGATGTCAAAAGGCGAAGGCCGAGCCCAAACGCCCACACTTTCCATTGCGGCATGCAAGTCTCCTCGTCTGCCGGAAAACTACACTCTTCCATTCGGTGAGACACGCTTGAATACCCCCGTATGCCCCCCTACCTTCAGCCGCGTATGCATGCGCCTCCCGCTCCCGGAACAATGCCGGATTTCAGCCAACCGCCCTTCGCCGGTGCGCCGGAGGCGCGGTTCGCAGCCCTACCGGCCGACGGCGTATTGCCGGAGGGCTTTTTCTCCACTTCCAACCTGCCAACGTACATCCGGGTAAATGGAACCTGGCTCGCTCCCACGCGACCCCGGATGGATTGCGTGGTGGTGAAACGAAGTGGGGGGCTGGAGACCATCGAACCCCGGCGGCTCAAACGGGGTGAGCTGATCGCCATGGGCGAGGCGGAGGATGGCACCGAAGGCATCGTAGTCCACGCCCAAGGTTTTCTCGGCGGCGGCCACGGGGCCAACGAGTTTCGCTTCATGGCAACCGAAGTCAGCCGGGAGCGCCCGGTCAACTATGAGGAGCTGGCGGCGAGAATAGGGGAGGAAAAGCGCCGGGGTGGCTATCTGGTGTGGGTGGTCGGACCGGCACTCGTGCACTCACGGGCGCGGACCGATTTCGAGTGGTTCATCCGGAACGGCTACGTGCAGGCGGTGCTGGCTGGTAACGCCGTCGCCGTGCACGACATCGAGGCCGCTATCTTTGGGACCACCCTGGGAATGAGCAACACCGGCCAGCCCACCGAAGGCGGTCATGGGTTGCATATGCGCGCCATCAATCGGGTGCGCGCGGCGGGGTCTATCGAGCGCGCGGTGGAGACCGGCCTGATCAAGAGCGGGATCATGCACGCGCTGGTAACCAAGCGGATTCCCTACGTGCTCGCCGGCTCCATTCGAGATGACGGACCTCTCCCCGGCGTCTACAGCGACAACCTTGCGGCGCAGGACGCCATGCGGGAGCACACGGTCAAAGCTACCGGGGCAATCTTTGTGGCCACCGCCCTCCATGCCATTGCTGTCGGGAACATGCTGCCCGCGTTTTACCTCTGTGACGCCGCTCCCCTGCCGCTGATGACCATCTGCGTCGACCAGACCGAATTTGTGGTCAACAAGCTGCGCGATCGCGGAACACACCAGGCCTATGGTGTGGTCACCAATGCCCAGGATTTCATGCACGTCTTCCGGTTTTACACTGAGCGCTGGGAGCAGGCGCAGCATGACGGCTAAAGGTCTGACCTCGACCGGATCGGGGTGGGAGCGCCTGGCGGAAGCCGTGTCACAGGCCCTTCCAGCGGATGAAGTCGATGGTGTGTGGATCTTCGACCCGGTTCGCCGCGACACCCGCGAGTGGGGCACGGCTGTGCTGTCTCGGGTGGATGGAGAGCGCCGCCGGATCTACACGGCCGGCTACGTTCTGGTAATCAAGGGCAAGGAGCGGGGCAAGTTCGAGTCTACCATCCTCGAGGTTGGCACCGGCCCGTTGGAGGCGTTAGCGCGAGTGTTGCAGGAGGCTCAAGCCCGACTGGACGACGAACATCCGCCGGTCGCGATAGCACCGGAGTCGTGGTTCTCCGCCAGCGCCTCTCCCGGCGGCGCTCACCATGGCTCGTTTGGATAAGGCGGACGGAGCGGCCCTTCTCGAACGGTTCCGCCGTCACCTTCGGGAGCACCATCAGCCGATCACCCGCCAGCGGGATCTGGTGGCACAGATCGTCTTTCATTCTAACGATCATCTCTCGGTAGAGGGCATCCGACGCCAGCTCACTGAGCGCGGCGAGCGGGTCGGCCTTGCCACCGTATACCGTACCCTCGACCTCCTGGTCGAGAGTGGATTGGTTCGGGCTCATGAGTTCGGTGAAGGCTTCCAGCGCTTCGAGCCCAGGGCAGCTCAGGCCGATCACGAACATCTGATCTGCGAGCAGTGCGGCAAGGTGGTGGAGTTCGCCAATGAGCGCCTCGAGCGGATGCTCCCCGTCCTTGCCGACGAGCAGGGGTTCCAACACCGGCGGCATCGGGTGGAGATCTACGGCGTGTGCCGTTCTTGCCGGCAGCGTGAGTTGGGTCCCTTGTGAACGAGCCTGCTGCCCTGGGGCTTCTTGTCGCTTTTGCCGCAGGACTCCTGAGCTTTCTGTCCCCCTGCGTGCTTCCCCTGGTGCCCAGCTATCTGGGATTTCTCACCGGCATGACGCTGCCCGAGGTGGAGCAGCGCCGCCGGGTTGCTTTGGTCCACGCCACACTGTTCGTCGCTGGGTTTTCTCTCGTATTTATTCTGCTGGGTGCCACCGCCACCGCGCTTGGCCGCACGCTCAACTACTACCAGGTCTGGGTTCAGCGCATTGGTGGCGCGCTCATCGTTGGATTTGGCCTGATCTGCCTGGGTGTAATCCGGAGCCCGATGCTATACCAGGAGCGTCGGCTGCAGCTGGAGCACAAGCCCGTGGGATACCTGGGCTCAGCGCTGGTCGGGATGGTGTTTGCGGCGGGATGGACGCCCTGCATCGGCCCGGTTCTGGGTGGCATTCTCAGTCTGGCTGCGAGCGCGGGCGACGTACACCGGGGCGTTTTGCTCCTGGCGGTTTATTCGGCGGGCTTGGCCTTACCCTTCATCGTGGCGGCTCTGGCTGTCGAGTGGTTTCTCCGCTGGTTTCAGCGTTTCAGGCCGCTGCTTCCCTGGGTAATGCGGATCAGTGGCGCGCTGTTGGTGGTAGTCGGTGTGTTGCTGATGACAGGACAATTCACCCGGCTCGCCGCCTGGCTGCAGGACCTCACGCCGGCCTTTCTCAGGTCGAACCTCTAGGAATGTGAATGGTGAACGGTGAACAGATAATACTGCGCGTCCGGTTGACCCTTCACTGTTCAGTGTTCACGCTTTCCTCCTCCAGCTCCTCCTCCATCTGCTGCCGGCGAAGCAGCTCCCAGTAGCGACCGCCTGCGACCAGTAGCTCAGCGTGGATTCCCTGTTCCACAATGCGGCCGCCATCCAGCACCAGGATCCAATCGGCATCTCGAACCGCGGCGAGGCGGTGGGAGACGATAATGCTGGTCCGTCCGGCTAGCGCGCTCCGAAGCCCCGCCAGGATGCGAGCCTCGGTATGCGCGTCTACCGCGCTCAATGCGTCGTCCAGCACGAAAATCGGCGGGTCTTGTGCCAGCGCCCGCGCTATGGCCGCTCGCTGTTTCTGACCTCCGGAGAGATTGATGCCTCGTTCACCGATCAGGGTCTCGTATCCGTCCGGTAATGCGGGTAGGGCCTCTGTCAGCTGCGCCACACGTGCCACTTCGTCCAGCCGCCCATCGTCCGGCGCGCCGAGAAGGATATTGCGTCGCAGGGTCTCACCGAAAAGAAAGGTCTCCTGGGGCACGAACCCGACAGCGCGTCGAAGGTCTTCCAGGGTCAGCCGTCGGATGTCGATGCCATCGATCAGCACCGAGCCCCGGTCAGGGTCGTAGGCCCGGACCAGGAGATCGACCAGAGTTGACTTGCCCGAGCCGGTCGCCCCGACGACAGCCAGCGACGCTCCAGGCCGCACGCTAAAGGAGATCTCCTGCAGGACCCAACCCCGCTCTTTCGCGCCAGGGTAACGGAACCAGACATCGCGAAACTCCACAGCCCGAGCCCTCTCTGCAGGAGGTAGGAGAGTGGCTGAGACAGGGCTGGTGATGGCGGGCTCCTCCCGAAAGAGCTGATTGATCCGCCCCATGGAGGCAGCTCCTCGCTGCACCAGATTAACGGCCCAGCCCAGCGCAATCATCGGCCAGACCAGCATTGCGAGATACACTCCGAAGGCTACGAACTCGCCGTCCGAAACCGAGCCCGCCATCACCAGCCTCCCGCCGGCATACAGCACGACCAAACCGCTGGCGCCACCCAGCAGGGTAAGCAGAGGGTAGAACGCTCCCTGCACCCGGGCGAGCCCGAGATTACGCTGCATGTACTCGTCGCTCAACTGGCGAAAATGCTCGATTTCAGCGCCTTCCTGCCGATAGGCCCGGACTACGCGGACGCCGGAGAGGTTCTCGTGCGCGTGAGTAGTGAGCTCACTGAACTCTGCCTGAATCGCCTGGGATCGAACGTGAATCATGCGGCCCAGGGAGACCATCGCGACCGGAAGACCCAGGAGCGGTATCAGGGCGAGCAGGGTCAGCCGGGGACTGATCGTGAGCATCGCCGGCGCAACCAGCAGGGCGCGGATAGTAGTATCGACCAGGTACATTAGAGCGGGACCCGCTACCATGCGCACCGCGAGCAGATCGTTGGTTGTGCGGGCCATCACATCACCGGTAGGATACCGGTCGTAAAATTCGGCCGACATTCGCTGCAGGTGGACGTACAGTTGGTCTCGTAAATCGGTCTCAACGCGACGGCTGCCGCTGTTGAGCAGCTCGCGCATTCCGTAACGAGCCACACCGCCTGCCAGGGCAACGGCGAGCAGCAGCACCACGGCCGTTTGAACGTCGCGAAACTCCCCCCCGGCTCGGAGGGCGTCGATGCCCTGTTGGAGAAAACGGGGACCGAGGGTCGCGAAGAAGTTCGACACGACCACGAGCGTCAACCCGACAAGGTAGGCTCGGCGGTATGGCTTGAGATAAGGGAGGAGGGTCCGCAGCTCACGCATAACAGAGCTGGAATGTCACCGGGCCGCGGAACCCGAGCAAGTCACATCAAGGAGGCTTCGATGTTGAGAACCATGATTGCAGCGCTGACGTTGGCCGCTCTCGCTGCCTGCGGCCGGGGTGACCGGGAGCAGGCCACCACCGCGGACAGTCTCAGCCGTGACCTTCAGCTTGCGCCGGTCGACACCACGGCGGAGTTGAACGATCGCCCCACGGCGAGCACCTCCACTCCGGCGCCGGCTCCGAGAACACCCACGAAGCCCAGCCGGCCAGCGACCACCTCACCGAGCACTCCTCCGGCGACCGCATCGAGGCCTACCACGCCGGCTCCGGCGCCTTCCACTACTAGCAGCTCGGCCGCGAGTCTGGCGGCCGGCACCAGTCTGACCGCTGCCACCATAGCTGAGATCCGTTCCAACAAGAACAAGGTCGGCGATACGGTCATGGCCAAGATCGCCAATGACGTGAAAGACAACGCAGGCCGCGTGGTGATTCCCGCCGGTTCCGAGGTAGCCCTGAAGGTGACCGCGATCAAGGAATCGGAGAACAAGAGCGACACGACCGGTACGCTGACCCTGCAGCCGACTTCAGTGACCATCAACGGTCAGTCATATCCCATCGCCGCCAGAATCGAGCACGTTGGCAGCAAACTCGAGGGCCGGAAGACCAGCGCTGGTGACATCGCCAAGGTGGGCGGTGGGGCAGCGGCGGGTGCGATTCTGGGTCGGGTCATCGGTGGCAGCGCGAAGGGAGCCATCATTGGCGGCGTGATCGGTGGAGCAGTGGGAACCCAGCGTGCCGTGGAAACCAAGGACCGCGACGTAGTGGTGCCCGCCGGAACCTCGGTGACACTCGTTCTGGACGAAAGCTTCCGGAAGAGCTGAACGGAAAGGCGTAAGCGGGAACTGCTTTCTGCTCCCGCTTACGCTTTAATCAGTACCCCGCGCCACCTCCACCCAGCCTGGGATCGCTCACCCCCTCCCACCCCTGGGTGGTACGAATAATCCCTTCGACGTCGCCCCACTTCCCATCTTCGAGCACCGCGTGCCCGCGACTCCGCAGACTGTCGAGCGTCTGAGGCGGGAACCCGTTGGTCTCTACCATGAGAGTGTCGGGCAAGCCCTGGTGGTGCATCCGGGGGGCCGTGACCGCGTCGGCCAGAGTCATCCGGTGGTCGATGACGTTGGAGATCACGTGATATACCATCGTGATGATGCGCGGACCGCCCGGCGTTCCCACGACGAGGTAGAGTTGCTTCTCCGGGTTCAGCACGATGCTCGGGGTCATGGCTGAAAGCATTCGCTTTCCCGGCGCGATGGCGTTCGCCTCGCCCTGGACCAGGCCGTACATGTTTGGCTCGCCCGGTGAAGTGGCGAAGTCGTCCATTTCATCATTCAGCAGGAAACCCGCCCCGGTCACCGTCACTGCGCTGCCATAGCTGTTGTTCAATGTAGTGGTGCAGCTGACGGCATTTCCTTCGGCATCGACTACCGAGTAGTGGGTGGTCGAGGATCCTCCAGCCGGCGCGGGCTCGAACACGGGAGTGGGAGAGGCGCGCTCTCCGATCTGGCGCCGGAGATCAGCGGCGTATTGTTTGGACAGCAGCCGATCTATCGGGTTGCGCACGAACGCCGGGTCGCCCAGGTAGGTGTTCCGATCGGTGAAGGCGCGCCGCATCGCTTCAGCCTCGCGATGGATGAGAGCGGCTGAGCCGAATCGTGGCAGCGGGCTGAAACCTTCCATGATGTTCAGAATCTCTCCCATCGTCACCCCGCCGGATGAAGCGGGTGGCATGGAATAGATGGTGTAGCCGCGATACGTGATTTCGATGGGGCTGCGCCAGACGGCCCGATAGCCGGCCAGATCTTTGAGGCTGATGATCCCACCTCCTCGCTTCATCTCTGCCACCAGCAGCTCGGCCACTCGCCCGCTATAGAAGCCGGCCGCGCCGCTGTCGTGAATGGCCTCGAGTGTCGCGCCCAGCTCCGGCTGACGAAAGGTCGAGCCCGGCTGAGGCGGACGGTCCGCCGGCAGGAAGGTGGTGCGTGAGGCAGGGAAGAGGACCAACCGAGCGCTGTCCTCACCAATGGAGCGACTCCGGTAGTCATCCACCGTAAATCCTTCGAGCGCGAGTCGGATAGCCGGCTGGATCACGGCGGCCAGTGGAAGCCGACCGTAGCGCCGATGTGCTTCAGTCAAACCGGCCACAGCCCCCGGCACCCCGGCTGAGAGGTGTCCCGTTACACTGCCGTCCTCACCTGCCGAGCGGTACATGTCCCGGGTAGCCAGGCCCGGCGCTATCTCCCGATAGTCGAGCGCCTGCACCTTGCCCTCGCGGGGGCGGATGATCATGAAGCCACCGCCGCCAATATTCCCGGCCTCGGGATGCACCACCGCCAGGGCGAAGCCAACTGCAACCGCCGCGTCCACCGCGTTTCCGCCCTGCTGCAGAATGCTCCGGCCCACCTCGCTCGCGATCGGACTTCCGGACACCACCATCGCTTGTCGCGAGGTGGTCACCCGCGCCTTTCCCGAATACGGCCAGTCCGCGGCCACACCCGACACCGGTGATGCGTCAGGAGTGGAGGAAGGACGACCGCAGGCCAGGGTGAATGACAGGATCAGCAGGGCAGCGGGAACTCGCACACTGGCTCCGGAGTAAGTGTCCTGATATAAGAGAGTTGCCCCGAACATCCGAGTGGTCCTAATTTAGCTCGACGCTGACGGCTGGATACTCCCCATCCTTAGCTTGCGTGGCTGAAGACTACCTCGACACACGCCTGACCGAACGGCGTAATCCTCGCAGCATTGCCATCGATACCGCCTCCGCGCTCGAGATTGTTGATCTCATCGGCGCCGAAGACGCCACCGTTCCCGGCGCCGTCGCCCGGGCTCGCGTCCATATCGCCAAGGCAATCGATCTTCTCGAGGCCGCGTTTCGCGCCGGCGGCAGACTCGTGTACGTCGGCGCGGGAACCAGCGGACGCCTCGGCGTGCTTGACGCGGCGGAGTGCCCGCCCACCTTCGGAACTTCCCCCGAGATGGTCGTGGGATTGATCGCGGGGGGATCTGCCGCGCTCGTGCGGTCGGTCGAGGGAGCAGAAGACGACACCGGCACGGCTGAGGCGGCCATCGATTCGCTGCGGATCGGCTCCAACGATGTGGTGGTCGGAATCGCGGCGAGTGGCACGACTCCCTATGTGAGTGCCGGCCTGATTCGCGCCCACACTCTTGGCGCCCGTACCGTGCTGGTCTCCTGCTCGGAAGCCCCCTCGCAGCTGACCAGGGTTTGCGAGGTCTTAATCACAGTGCTGGTCGGGCCCGAGATCGTCACCGGCTCTACCCGGATGAAGGCTGGAACCGCCACCAAGCTGGTGCTCAATACGCTGACGACCGGAGCGATGATCCGGCTGGGAAAGATTTACGGCAATCTGATGGTCGATCTCCGCGCCTGGAACGACAAACTCATCGACCGGAGTCAACGCATTGTCATGGAAACCACGGGACTGGATCGGGGCGCCGCTCGCGCCGTCATTGACGCGGCCGAGGGCAGTGTCAAGACGGCAATCGTGATGGCTCGACGCAGCGTGAGTAAGGGAGAGGCCGAACAGTTGCTGGCCCAGCATGAGGGCCGCCTCCGTCCCGTGGTCGGGGATCCCCCGCCGGTGCGCTCCCAATGACCGAGCGTCCCACGCTGGCCATTGGCCTCATGTCGGGCACCTCCCTGGATGGCATGGATGCGGCACTGGTCCGGTTCCAGGGTCCCACCCACGCGACACTGCTGGACTTCGTTACCCGTTCATATACCGACGATGAAAGAGCCCAGCTTCGGCAGGCGCTGAATGGCGCTACGGCGGCCACCCTGGCTCGCCTTCATGTGCAGCTGGCTGAGTGGGCATCAGAGGCCGTGCAGACGTTGCTCGAGCACAGCAACGTACCAGCCTCTGAGCTTTCCCTGATCGCCTTCCCGGGACAGACCATCTGGCACGAGCCGCCGGTGGTCTCCTGGCAGCTGGGTGAGCCCGCCATCCTCGCGGAGAGGTTTGGCGTCCGCGTTATCAGCGGCTTTCGCGCCCGCGATGTGGCAGCGGGAGGTCAGGGGGCACCCCTGGTGCCGATGGCTGACGTGCTACTCTTTGCCGCAGTAGACGCCCCCCGCATTCTCCTGAATCTTGGCGGCATGGCCAACCTCACCTATGTCGAGCAGCGCGCGTTGGACCAGGGTGTGCTGGCCTTTGACACTGGTCCAGGTATGGCGCTGATCGATGCCACAGCCCGTCTGGCGGACCGAAACTGCAGCTATGATCGTGACGGCAAGATTGCGGCGCGGGGACATATCGATGAGCGGGTCTTGGGAGAGCTGCTCGAGGACGATTTCTTTGCCGCCCCTCCGCCGAAAAGCACCGGCCGCGAGCGGTTCGGAGACGCGTATGCGGAGGCATTGTACCGGCGGCTTCCGGGCGCGGACGCTGTCGCGACGGCGGTCGAGCTGACAGCTCGCAGCGTTTCCGACGCGATCGGCCGGTGGACTCCACCCCATGTAGAGGTGGTGGCGTCCGGTGGGGGGTGCCATCACCCCGGCCTCATGACCGCCCTGACCCGTTCCTTGATGCGCCGAGGTGAGCATCAGCTCCGACGGTTCGACGATCTGTTCTTTGCCGGCGATGCCAAGGAAGCGGTGGCATTTGCCCTGCTCGGGTACCTGACACTGCACGGGCAGCCCGGAAATCTTCCTGCGGCTACTGGGGCAGGTGGTCCTCGCGTGCTTGGCACGGTGACACCGGCATGACCCCGGACCCAAGCAATCGGATCCCCGCCCGGCTGATTCTTCCGGCTTTGCGCTCGGAGGCGCTCAGCGGCTTTGCCCACGAGGCCGGGAGGATCGCCGACGCGCTGGAGATCGGTGTAGGAGGCTTCATCATCTTCGGAGGGACCGCGGAAAGCGTACGCCGTCTGACCGCCGACCTCTTGCGCCGGGCCGGGCGGCCACTGTTGCTGGCCGCGGACCTGGAGCGGGGAGCAGGACAGCAGATTGTGGGGCTTACTGAATTTCCTCCACCCATGGCACTGGCGTCGTTGGGAGATCCTGCGGTGGTCCGTTGGGCGGCATCGGTGACGGCTCAGGAGGCTCGGGCGGTAGGAATCAATTGGATCTTTGCTCCGGTAGCAGATCTCGACGTTTTACCGGAGAATCCTATCGTGCAAACGCGGGCGTTCGGCGCCGATCCCAATGACGTGGCTACCTGCGTGCGGCAGTGGATCGAGGGATGTCAGTCCGCCGGAGCCTTGGCCTGTGCCAAGCATTATCCGGGGCACGGCAGGACCACCGTTGACTCGCATATCACCTTGCCGGTAGTGGAAGCGCCGGCCGCGGCTTTGCGCAGTGCGGATCTGTTGCCGTTTACCGTGGCTATCGAAAGCGGTGTCGCTTCCATCATGACCGCGCACGTGGCTTATCCGTCCCTGGACGACTCTCAACTCCCGGCCACCCTGTCCCGCACTCTGCTGGGGGAGCTTCGGGGCAAGTCTCGGTTCGATGGCCTCGTGGTTACCGACGCCCTGATAATGGACGGAGCGTTGTCGGGCCGCCGCGAGTCCGACGCCGCGGTACAGGCCGTACAGGCCGGGGCTGATCTGCTGCTCTATCCCAACGATCCCAGACGGGTGCGGGACGCCCTGGAGGCAGCGCTGGCCAGCGGCAATCTGAGCCGGGAACGGTTGGAGGAGTCACTCATCCGCTATGATCGCGCGCTCACGGCTGCGACTGCCCCGACCCCGCCGGTAACCCGAGGGCCCTTTGATTCGGCCGACGCCCTGGCGGACACACTGCTGAAAGAGGGGATGGTGCGAGGCGCGCCTCCAACGCTGGTAGGACCTCTGGATCTGGTGGTGGTCGACGATGATGTGGGCGGTCCGTATCCGCCGAGCTCCACTGATTACGTGCAACGCGCGCTTGGCCCCGAGTTGATCGGGCGCTACTCCGGTGGATCGCGAGTGGTCATGGTTTTTGCCGAGCCGCGTGCCTGGAAGGGACGGTCCGGCTTGGGGTCCGCCTCCCGTGAGGCGCTCGCTCACTATGCTACCGGGGCCGATCTCCTGATCCTCTTTGGCCACCCTCGGATCCTGAGTGAGCTGCCCAATCGCGCTCCGGTGTTGCTGGCCTGGCACCGCCAGCGGCTAATGCAGGAGGCGGTGGCACGCTGGCTCGGGCAACGATTCACGAAGCCGCGCAACTGACTCCTCATGCTCGACTCGCGTGCCTCAAGCGGGGAATCAAGGCGAACGCAGGTAAGCCTAGAAAAAAAGTGACCAGGAAGTAGCTGGCATACCCCAATCGCTCGGCCAGCTCACCCGAAAGGTCACCGGCAATCCAGCGAGTGAGCGCCAGCAGTGCGGAGAGAACCGCGAACTGAGTTGCGGCATACCGCTTCTCGCAAACCGACATCAGAAACGCTAAGTAGGCCGAGGTCCCCAGTCCCGCGGCAAAACTCTCGAAGTACGCTGCACCAATTATCAGCCCCTTGCCACCAACTCCAGCGGTATCGGCCAACAGATGCTGTTGCACCCCGACGGCGGTGCCCCAGTAGATCAGACCGGAGAGGGCCTGAACCAATCCCAGCACCCAGAGGCCGGTAAAGATGCCATAGCGCGTGGTGAACACACCCCCGAGCGCTGCACCGGCGATGGTCGCCACCAGTCGACCCGAGGTGATCACAGCGCCGATCTGTTCCAGCGTCAGCCCGCTGTCGACCCAGAACGGGCGCATCATCGGCTCCAGCGCCGCTATGTCGAACTTGAAAATCAAGGCAAACAGGATCACGGCGCCGATGCCCGGCCTGGCAAAGAGCTCCCGGATCGGTTCCCACACGGTGTGAGCATGTCCGCTGGCGCGATCGATTGGCGGCAGAAACGAGGCACATAGCGCCAACCCGGCGAGCACACCCGCTCCGACCTTGATGCTCGACGACCAGCCGATCCGACCCGCCAGCCAAACCAGGAATCCTCCCGCGCACAACATGCCCACCCGGTACAGGGTGATTCGAACGGAGTTTGCCACGCCCAGCTCGCGCGTGGTTGTGGACTGAATCGTGTATGCGTCGATCGCGATGTCCTGCGTTGCCGAGAGCACGACGATGCCGGTGAGTACAATCCAGAAAAGCGCATTCAGGCGTCCTGCCGGGAAGGTTCCTAGCGCGAAGCTCAGGCCGGCCAG
Source organism: uncultured Gemmatimonadales bacterium (assembly GCA_963698975.1). Classification (GTDB taxonomy): domain Bacteria; phylum Gemmatimonadota; class Gemmatimonadetes; order Gemmatimonadales; family GWC2-71-9; genus CAVVWJ01. The sequence continues at coordinate 636,321 of CAVOSV010000003.1, read as the reverse complement.
CCCAAGCAGGCACGCTGTGATCCATCGCCGCCTGCTGCCGTGCCGGTCTACCAGCGGAGCCCAAAGCCACTTGAGACTCCAGGGCAAACTGAGCTTGGCCAGGTGCCCGATCTCCACCAGGCTCGCCCCGCTGCTGCGCAGGTAAATGGGGACTGTTTCGTTGACCAGACCAAAGGGAAACCCGGAAGCAAAGGCGAGTGCGGCTATCCAGGAAAGACGACGATGTAGTGGAGAGGTGAAGGCTGACTCGGCGGGCTCGCTCGAGAGGGTGGTCAAATCCTATCGCCACACTGCAAGCAGAAGCATGACGACGCCAACCAGCAGCATGATGAGACCAAGATTGCGCAGCCGGTCCAGCGCGATGGTGCCGGCATCAGTGGATGAGGTAGAGGTGTCAGCGGCGTTGTCGGAGTCCTGCTGGTTGGTGGGCGCGGAAATCCGGTAACTCTGGTAACCTACGCCGTCTTCGCCGCCGGCTTCCGCCAAGCCTTCCCCCTCGAACCGCGCAGTGATGACAGTGATGTTGTCGGGCCCGCCCCGCTCATTCGCAAGATCGATGAGCGCCGCGCAGAGGGCCTGCGGATCTCTATGCTGCTGGGTCATACCGGCAAACTCTTCCCGCCGGACCAACCCGGAGAGTCCATCGGAGCACAGTATCAGGGTGTCACCGCGCCGCACTGGTTGATGCGTGAGATCCACCTTCACCCGCGGGTCGGGACCGAGGGCTTGCAGGATGATGTTGCGCCGCTCGCTCTGTTCGGCCTCTGTCTCGGTCAGCTCGCCCGCGTCCACCAGGCGCTGCATCAGACTCTGATCCTTGGTCAGTTGAATCGCCTCGTTGCCCCGGATCAGGTAGGCTCGGCTGTCGCCGATCTGCGCCAGGTAGAGATCACTGTTGAAAATGCCGGCGGCAGTCACAGTCGTGCCCATCCCTCGCACCTCGGGGTGCTCCCGGGCGTAGGCGTAGATCTCTGCGTTGGCAAGCTCGACCGCCTCCCTCATCCGAAAAGCAAACCGGGAAGCTACGGGGTTGCCGTCTTGGCCCCACGCCAGGGCCATATGCCGATGGATGACGTCGGCCGCCATGGCGCTGGCGAGCTCCCCGGCGGCCGCGCCGCCCATTCCGTCGGCTACCATGAACAGGGAGCCCCGGGGGCCGATCTGATGATTGCGAACTTCAGGCTGAAGGCTGGCGTTGCCAGTGCTGAGGTCGGCAACGAGGAAGGTGTCCTCGTTGTGCTCGCGGGTCCGGCCCAGGTCGGTCTTGCCGAAGACGGAGACGCGTACCGAGCCGTTGGTCATCGCACGCAGTCCCTTCCATCCGTCAGGCGTTCGAGGTCTGACGAATCTAGGGAATGGTATGAAACGCGTCAACGCTGCCTTGGCGTAAGTCCTAGTCAACGTTTACCTTGCAGCATGCCGTTCCAGCGAGGGCTGTTTTGGGTCCTGTGGCTGCTTTGCACCGCCCCAGCCGCTGTTCTGCCGCAAGCACCCCCCATCGCGCTTCGCGTCGTCTATCCCGCTGCGGAGGACCGAGTTCGGGTTCGGGACTCGAGCTTTCTGTTCGGATCGGTATCCGGGCCCGACGTGCGACTGAGTATCAATGGAAGCCTGGTTCGGGTGGCGGACAATGGCGCGTGGCTGGCCTGGCTCCCGTTTCCGCCGGACAGCGTGATGCAGTTCAGGATCGAGGCTTTCCGAGGGCGGGACTCCAGCGTAATCAACTACCTCGTCCGCCGCGATCCGCGCTTCGTGCCCGGTGAGGTGAGGTCGGGCAGGGCCTGGATCGATACCATGTCGCTGACTCCTCGGGGACAGGCATGGATCAGCCGGGACGAGTATGTCACGCTGTCCGTCCGCGCTGCGGAGGGAGCCGACGTTCGGCTCCATCTGCTCGATGGTTCCAGCCTCCAGCTGCGTCCCCAACGCCAGCCGGAGGAAGTCCTCCCCGCCATTCGGGCTTTCGAGCACGATACCGCCAAGCTGCGGACTCCGGATGAAGTCAGGTTTGTTGGCGTGGTCCGGGGTCAGGCTTTGGGCCCAAACCCCGGCCCCGTCCTCCGGGGCCCCTCGCCGGCCCTCATTCAAGTACTCGGCCGGGCCGTGTGGCGCTGCGTCACCGGGGCTTCCTGTCCCACCCCCTACGCCGATCTCCTGTCTCCCGATTCAGGTTGGGCAACCGTGGAGGCGGCGGTCGATCGGGATACCGTTCGAGTCCGCTGGCCCTTGCAAATATCGTTGCTGGATACGCTCCCGCTGGTGACCGAGTTTGACGACGACACGACGGGTACGGGAAAGACGGATAGTCTCACGCCAGGAAGAGCTACACCCGGTGGTCCTTATCAATGGTTCTTTCCTACGGGTACACGAGCCCAGGTGACGGCGCGACTCAACGAGGACGTTCGCGTACGGCTCTCGCCCGAAGCGGTGGCGTGGGTCCCGGCATCCGATGCCAGGCCTCTGCCAAGCGGAATTCCCGCCCCGAGTGCCGTAGTTGGCTCGGTGACGCTGAGCAGTCTGCCGGACCGAGTCGCCCTCCGGATACCGCTCACCCAAAGGGTCCCCTTCCAGGTGGTCGAGAGCGACCAAGCCCTCGCGCTCAGGTTTTACAGCGCCGTCGCCGATGTGGATTGGATTCGGTACGGAAAAGACACGCTGATCCAGCGGCTTGGATGGAGTCAGAGCGGCACTGACGAGCTGAGCTTCAACGTAGAGCTAACCCAGCCGGTCTGGGGCTACCGCACCCGATGGGACCGAAACGATCTCCTGCTGGAGATACGGCGGCCTCCCTCCATCTCGTCCAGCCATCCTCTGCGGGGACGCCGCATCGCCATCGACCCAGGCCACCCGCCTCTTGGTGCGACTGGTCCCACCGGATTACGGGAGGCCGACGCCAACCTGGCGGTGGCCCTGCGGCTTCGCGCGCTGCTGCAACGGGCGGGAGCTCACGTGATCATGACCCGTACCGCCGACACCGCGGTGGACCTCTGGTCCAGGGTGACCGTGGCCGATACCAGTGGGGCGGAGCTCCTCGTGTCCATCCATAACAACGCGCTCCCGGATGGCGTGAACCCCTTCACCAATAACGGGACCACCGTATTCTACAATCAGCCCCGCAGCCTGCCGTTGGCGGCCGAAATCCAGCGGGCGCTGGTGCGGCGGCTCCGGCTCCCCGATCTCGGCATAGGTCGGGCGGACCTGGCGCTGGTCCGTCCCACCTGGATGCCGGCAGCGCTGAGTGAGGGAATGTTCGTGATCCTGCCGGATCAGGAGGCCCGGCTTCGGTCAGTTTCGGGGCAGCGGCTTTATGCCCAAGGTGTGCTCGATGGCATCCAGAATTTCCTTCGGGGACGAGCCCGGACCCCGCGCTCACGCGATGTGGGCCGGCTAGGACCAGCAGCGTCTCCTAAGGCGCAAACAAATCCATCCCCCCGCGCCTCCGCCGGCAGCAGCAGGTCGGAAGCGCAGCTCCTTAGTAAGCGCGTGGAGTAATGAGGTCTGGCTGATGTTGCAATTCAGTTCTCAATCGAAATTTCAGTCGCACTGCGGCCTTCTCGCCCTCGTCATCCTGGCATTGTTTCCCCGCTCGATCAGGGCTCAGGCCCCACCCGATCGAGCCGAGCTGGAACGCTTCCGCGACTCCCTCGCATCCACCTCCGATTCCATCGGACTTCTCGCCCTCGAAAAGCACCTGATCGATTCCGCCAAGGTCCATCGCAACGATGGCGTCCAGCATCTGAAGCTGGGGTTCCTTTCGCTTCGACTGGGCGACTTGGGTGGTCACTCCCACTATGACGATGCGGCCTCGGAGTTCCAGTGGGCCATCGATCTTCAACCTTCCTGGCCCTACGCCTGGTACGGAATGGGACTGGCGGAGTACGGGGTGGGCGACTCCCAAATTTCTTTCGTGACCGGGCTCAAGACGATGCTGGGGAAGGACGCATTGACCCGCTCGGCGGTGGCGTTTGCCAAGTCAGCCGAGGTAGACCCGTCCTTCGCCCGCGGGCTGGTCGATCTGGCCAACACCGCGTTGCGACAGCGAGTGAACATCAAGCTTGGTGTGGCCTTGGAAGCGCTGCGCCGGGCGGGGAAGACCCCGGCTGAAGCCGTGCCCGAGGTTCTCCTCGCCCGGGGACGGGTGGAACGGGAAGTTGGAGACGGTGATTCCGCCCTGGCCGCTTTCAACGCTTACCTCGATCGTGGCGAGAACAGGGGTCTCGGCCTCCTGGAGGTCGCCCGCACCGATTTCCTGATGGGCCGTTTCGACGGTGTCACACCGTATTTCGAGGGTGCGGCGTCTGACGACTCGGCCACGGTGGCGGGCTATCGCGCCGATCTTGCCACCATTGCCCCGGACAGCGTCCTGCGTGAGTTCGATCAGCAACGGGGCGAGCAACGGGCGCGCTATCTACGGCGGTTCTGGAGTCAGCGGGACCGAGCCGAGCTGCGCGCCGACGGCGAACGACTTCGCGAGCATTACCGCCGGCTCTTCTACGCCCGCAAGAATTTCCAGCTGACTACCAACAACCGGCATTACGACATCGTCGAGCGGTATCGTTCCGGGAGCCGGGATTTTGACGATCGGGGAATCATCTACATTCGCCACGGCGAGCCTTCCAGCCGCGCCAGCTACGCCGCACCCGGACTCGAGCCAAACGAATCCTGGCGCTACGCCCGGCCCGACGGCGATCTGATTTTTCATTTTATCGCGCGGGAGGACGTGCAGGATTTCAAGCTGGTCGAGAGCCTCTTCGATGTGCTGGGATTCGGCAATGCAGTACAGCTGCAGGGAGAGGCCAACGCCTCCGACAACGCGGTGGCCGAGCAGCTGATGCTGTCGCGGGAGGAGCTGTCTCCAATATACCGCCGGCTGCAGAGCGCCAACCGCGGCAGTACCGGGCGTTATCAAAGCCAGGAGCGCCGGGTTGGCCAGGAGAGCATCGCCATAGGGACCAGCAGCGACAGCTACGAGCTGCGCTTTCCTCAACGGCTAAAGGCCCACTCGGAAGTGCTGGCCGTCGGCCGCGATTCCAGCGGGCCCAAGGTGCAGATCGCCTATGCCATTGCGGGCTCCAGTCTCGAACCGGTTCCGGTGACCCGCGGCTTTCTCTACAGCGTCAGGCTCAGGTTCGTCGCACTCGACAGCCGGAACCAGGTGGTCGCATCGCTGGATACCACTCGTCACTTCGTGGCGCCGGCGCCGGTGCCGCCCAACGAGCATCTGGTTGGACGGGCGGAAACCACGGTTCCTGCTGGCCCACTGCACTACCGGCTGGCAATTCAACAGGGAGAGGCTGCCGGGGTTACCCTACCTACCGACTCGGTGCGGGTCGGACCAACTCAGCCCGCCGGACTGAATCTCAGCGATCTGGTGCTGGGGAACCGGAGCACCAATCTGACGTGGCACCGTGCGCCCGATGATACGGTGCTTTTCAATCCGCTCCGGATCTATCGCCGCAGCGACGAGGTGGAGCTGTATTACGAGATCGAGGGGCTCAAGCCCAGTCCTTATACTGTGGAGCTTACCGTTAAGAAGAAGGGCTCCGGCGGTGGGATCTTCAGAAAGATTTTTGGCGGGGGCGGAGCAGCCATTCGACTAAAGTTCGAGGAACAGGCCACCAGTCCGCGGGTGAGTACCCATCGACGGCTTCAGCTCGGCCGGCTCAAGCCCGGGAACTACGTGCTCGATCTCCTGGTAGTGGATGCGACTGGGCGCCGCGATCACCGAGCGCAGGAATTTCAGGTGGTCGACGATAAAGACGCCGCGAAGCGGGAAGGCGGGGACGCTGGGAAGTAGGAGGTAAGAATCCAACTGAAAAAAGAACACCTCCAGAAACTGACAACTGGAGGTGTTTTTCTTTGGATCGCTCGCCGGGTTCTCACTTCCCCGCTTTCTCACTTCCCCGCATCCTCGCTTACCTCACATCGGCCAGGCGGCGGGACGCGACGGCGTGAGAATCAGCAGGGGTTGAACCAGGCTTTCCGCCTTGACCACCGCCTCCACTTGAACCAGATGCTGGGTGACCCCGGTGCTGGTGTCGAAGGTGGCGATGTTCATGAGCATGGAGGCCAGGGGACGGTCGGCCTGCTTGGTCCTACCGCCCTCTGCCGGTGCCACGGCCACCCCGGGTATCAGGGTTATCCGGGCGTGACCGAATAGCCAGAGGGGCAGCCCGTCCAGCGACTTCAACAGCCGCTCGTTAAACGCCAGGCTCTCCCCGTGCAGGGTAATCAACCCCAGGGTGGGGCGCTCATGCTGCCGCCGCGAGTGTACCACGAAGCCATAGTTGAAGGCCGGGTCCTGACCAGCAGCGCGGCGCAGAGCCGCCCGGAGCTTCTGTTGGCTGAAGGCAATCGTGTGATACGGGACCACAGGTTCTCCAGAATGATGGCGGGAAGCGGGGGTCCCGAGGCTGGGGGGAGCCGGACCACCGGTCGGGTTGGCTGCATTCTACGTGCCAATGGTGGCGGGGCAGCGGGGCAGCAGGTCAGTGTCCAGCAATTACCTCCCATCTTGCAGTGGAGTCGAATTTCAAGGCCGAATCGCCCTCGCTGCCGAGCCATCCCGCTGCCCCGCTTAGTGCAAAGCATCTCGCGATACGCCACGCGATTCCGCTTGACTCAGCAAAGCCACCGCGTAGCTTGCGCGCTATGTTCTGCTCCCGCTGTGGCAGCGAAATCACCGGAAAATCGAAGTTCTGTCCCTCCTGCGGCTTGGACCTGATGGCCACCACTCCGGTGCATGCCATTGCCACGGGGGTCCTGCAGGAGCTTGACCTGGTGCGGGAGTCGCTCGCCGCCGAATACGACATCATCGAGGAGCTGGGTCGGGGCGGGATGGCAATGGTCTACCGGGCCAAGGATCGGCAGCTGGAGCGGGAGGTTGCGGTCAAGGTTCTGCCGTTTTCCCTGGCCTTCGACTCCGAATTCGTGGAGCGTTTCCAGCGGGAGGCGCGCACGGCGGCTCAGCTGGAGCACCCCAACATCATTCCGATTTACCGGGTCGGCCGCTCTGACCGGGTCATCTACTTCGTGATGAAATTTCTTCGGGGCGGCTCACTGTCTGGAATCCTGGGGCACCGGAAGAAGCTGACCCCGCCCGAGATTAGGCGGCTCCTGCTGGAGGCTGGGAGTGCTCTGGGCTATGCGGCCCAGCGCGGCATCGTACACCGCGACATCAAGCCCGACAACATCATGTTCGACGAGTTCGGGCAGAGCGTGCTGACCGATTTCGGCATCGCCAAGGCAGCGTCCGGACAGAAGCTCACCGGGACCGGCATGTCCATCGGAACTCCGCACTACATGAGTCCGGAACAGGCCCGGGCCCAGCCGATCGACGGCCGGAGCGACATCTACAGCCTTGGCATTGTCGCCTATCAGTGCCTTACCGGCAGCGTGCCCTACGATGGCGAGGACAGCTTCTCGATCGGATATAAGCACATCACCGAGCCGATCCCCACGCCCAGCTTGGTCACCGCGGACGAGCGCCGTCTCTTCGAAATCATCAAGCGGATGCTGATGAAGGACCCGTTTGATCGATATCAGACCTGCGAGGAATTGATCGCCTCATTTCAGGGTCACCCCATCGCGGCAACCGGAGCGGTGCGCACCAGCATGGCGAACGTGGTTCCCGCCGCGGCCGCTGCCGGCTCGGGTATGGGCTCGGTGGCGAGTGGCGGGCCGTTTCCACCCATAGTGAGTCAACCCACCACCCCGCTCGATTCTCCGCTGGTCAACCGGCGAATGACGCCCCGGGAACGTCGCGAGGTGCCCCGGCGGGTAGCAGACCGCTCAGTGGCCATGCGCAGCAGTTCGTCGTCCTGGGCCTGGCTCTGGATTCTGCTGGCGGTGTTGGGCGGCGTGGGCGGTGCCCTCTACTACTTCGCGGTCCACGGATTCGCCCCGGTGGGGGTTGCCGCGAAGCCGGCGGATTCCCTGAAGGCTGCGGGTGACACCGGCCAGCGGATCGATACCACGGCAGTTCAGACTCTCACTCCTCCGCGGGACACCGCCGCCTCACCCAAAGCCTCCTCGCCCCTTCTGCCGGACTCCGCGGCCGGCAAGCGGTTCCGGGATTCATCGGCTGCCCGGTCGGCCGCACCCAATGACGTAGTTGGACCGGTGGACAGCGGCGGCATCCGCCTGTCCGGTCTGCCGCGCGGATCTACGGTCATGATCGATGAGCAACCGATCACGCAGGCGCTTACCAAGCTTGCGCCGGGCCCCCATGCGCTCGCCATCTCGGCGCCGCGCTACAATTTCTACTCTGATACCATCGTGGTGCGCCCGGGGGCGGTCGAGGAGCTTACCCCGCAGCTCACCCAGATCGGGGCTCCGCTGACCGCCAAGCCCGAGGCGCGCCGCCAAGCCGAACCGGGCTGTGTGCCGGGTCCGGGCTACAACGCCGATGGCTCCTGCTATGAGGAGCGGCCCAAACCGGTCAACCCTCCCTTTGTCGCACTCCCCCCGGATGCGCAGTCTTCACCGCGTCCATCTCTTCTGTGGGTCAAAGTCTCCGCCGAAGGGAGGACGGTGGACATCATGCGGCTCCATCCCTCAAACGATCCAGCCTTCGAACGGGCCGTTCGCAATTTCGTGTGGACGGTTACCTGGCACCCGGCGCTGAAGGATGGGGCTCCGGTCGAGGGTTGGACCCAGATGCTGTTCCCTCCGGCCCAGCAACAGTAAAGGACTCTCGCTGACCAGGATCCATCCCTCCGCCTTCGTCGCGCCCACCGCTGCCGTGATGGGCGACGTGACTCTGGGCGAAAGCGCCAGCATCTGGTACCACGCCGTGGTGCGGGGCGACATGGCTCCGATCGTCATCGGCGCTCAATCCAACATCCAGGATGGTACGGTGGTCCACGTGGACGAGGGCGTGCCTTGCACCGTGGGAGCGCGGGTCGGCGTTGGCCACCGAGTCGTCCTCCATGGCTGCACGGTAGGGGATGACTGCCTCATTGCCATGGGGAGCGTACTGCTCAACGGGGTCAGCATTGGGAATGGAAGCGTGGTGGCCGCGGGAGCTGTGGTGCCTGAGGGAATGGAGATTCCACCCCGGTCCCTCGTCATGGGTGTTCCGGGACGCATCGTCCGTCAGGTGGATGCCGCTCTGGCAGAGCGGATTGCCGCCACCTGGAAGCACTACGTCGAGGAAGCCCGGGCTCACAAGGCCGGCCGGTATCCCCTCCTTTTTCTCCCCACCAATTCACCCTAATCCACTTGTCTACATCGGCTTTATATTTGTGATGTGAACAGCAGGATCGCCCGTATTGTCGGGCATTTCCTCAGGTATTGTCTCGGTTGGTCTCGGGTCCTAGCTTGGCCTTCCGTTTTCGGCTGGACCTCAGGGCCGGCCTTCTGAGACGCTACCCTTACCAGGCGGGGAGTTCATGAAATCGTCCACCCCACGGGACGCGGTCCGACTTTCGCCCAATGCGATCACGGTGCTCGAGAAGCGCTATCTGCTGAAAGACGAGACCGGGACGCCAGTCGAAAGTCCGAGTGACCTGTTCCGGCGGGTGGCCCGAACTGTAGCCGAGGCCGAGGCCCGCTATGGTGCATCGTCCGAACAGGTTGAGCAGGTGGCCGCCGACTTCTTCGGGCTCATGGCCAACCGCCTCTTTGTGCCCAACTCCCCCACCTTGATGAACGCGGGCCGCCCTCTGGGCCAGCTCTCCGCCTGCTTCGTGCTTCCGGTGGATGATGCGCTCTCCAACGGCAAGAGCGGCATCTATGACACCCTGCGGGCCATGGCGCTGGTCCACCAGTCGGGAGGTGGCACCGGCTTCAGCTTCTCCCGCCTTCGGCCCAAAAACGACATCGTGCGCTCCACCATGGGCGTGGCCTCCGGGCCGGTGTCCTTCATGTCGCTGTTCGACGCATCGACCGATGTGGTCAAGCAGGGCGGCACCCGTCGGGGCGCCAACATGGGCATTCTCCGGGTCGACCACCCGGACATTCTGGAGTTCATCACCTGCAAGGACGACACAACCAAGATCACCAACTTCAACATCTCGGTTGCCGTCACCGATGCATTCATGGCTGCGGTAGAAGCCGACGGGCTCTACGATTTGATCCATCCCAAGACCGGCCAAGTCACCGGCCAGCTCAAGGCTCGCGAAGTGTGGCAGCTCATCATCCACGGTGCCTGGAAGACGGGCGAGCCCGGCGTGTTCTTTATTGATCGCGCCAACGACTACAACCCGGTTCCCCATCTGGGTGCCTACGAGGCTACCAACCCCTGCGGGGAGCAACCGCTGCTGCCCTACGACGTCTGCAATCTCGGATCGATCAACCTGGGCGCGTTTGTTAAAGAGGACGGGAAGAAGAACGGGAAGGAGATTGATTGGGATGAGCTCCGGCGCGTGGTGCACCTCTCCACCCACTTCCTGGAGAACGTGATCGACGCCAATCAATATCCGCTGCCGGAGATCACCGACTTGGCCCAGAGGATCCGCCGGATTGGGCTGGGAGTCATGGGCCTCGCCGACGTCTTCGTGAAGCTGGGCGTGCCCTACGATTCAGACGAAGGAGTAGCCCTCGGCCGCAAGATCCAGCGGTTCGTGGATGAGGAGGGTAAGCAGGAATCCGAGCGGCTCGCCGCCCAGCGGGGAACGTTTCCCGAATGGGAGCGAAGCATCTGGGGTCCCGATGAGACCTGCGCTCGCAACGCTCAGGGCGAACGGGTTCGACCCATGCGGCGGCTCCGGAACTGCAACGTCACCACTGTGGCCCCCACCGGCACGATTTCTATCATCGCCGGGTGCAGTTCCGGCATTGAGCCCCTCTTTGCCGTCGCATTCATGCGCAATCAGGCCGGAGTCCTGATGCCCGACGTGAATGAGGATTTCATCGCCATCGCCAAGGCGGAGGGCTGGTACTCGGACGAGCTCATGCGGAAGATCGCCGAGACCGGCCACATCGATTTCCCCGAGGTGCCGGCCAAGTGGCAGCGAGTCTTCGTCACCGCCAACGCCATCAAGCCCGAGTGGCACATCCGGATGCAGGCTGCGTTTCAGGAGTACAACGACAGCGCCATCTCGAAGACCTGCAACTTCGCCCATGACGCGTCCGAGGAATACGTCGAGGAGATCTACCGGCTGGCCTACCGGCTCAACTGCAAGGGCGTAACCGTCTACCGTGATGGCAGTCGGGACATGCAGGTTCTATCGGCCGGGTCTACCGCCAAGAAGGTGACGGAGCAGGTCGGGAAGGACGGGAAAGTCGGAAAAGTGACGCAAGAAATCACCGGCACTGCTGATCTGCACGGTGAGATCGCGGAGTTGCGGGCTGAAAACGAGCGGCTTCAGAGGATTGTGCTCGAGCTGGAGTCGGAAAACCTCCAGCGGCGGCAGAAGCGCTCCCGGCCCGAGGTCCTGCGCGGCACCACCCGGCGGGTTGAGACGCCGCTCGGAACGCTCTACGTCACCATCACGGAAGACGACAGGGGCCAGCCCTTCGAGGTCTTCATGACATTGGGCAAGGCCGGCGGTGCCCTGATGGCCGACGTGGAGTCGCTGGGGCGTCTGATCAGTCTGGCATTGCGCTCGGGAATCCCCATCAAAGAGATCTATCGTCAGCTCCGCGGCATCAGCTCGGATCGCGTGATCGGTTTGGGGCCGAACAAAATTCTTTCGGTCCCAGACGCCGTCGGTATTGCCATCGAACGGTGGATGCAGGAGAAGCAGGGCATCCAGCAGGAGCTCCTGCCCGGAAGCAAGACCGGTCCTCAGGCCGAGCTTGCTCCGGTGGTGAACCAGCCCATAGGCCAATCGGGGGCCCGGGGAGAACAGATGATATTTGGCGGGATGCAGGAAATGCTGTCGGGTGCCTGTCCGGACTGCGGATCCCAGCTCGAGTTTGCCGAGGGCTGCATGAAGTGCCACGTGTGCGGCTTCAGCGAATGTGGGTGATCGTGGTCATCCACGAGTAGCCAAGTCGTGACACGACAGCGCCCGTCGGCCGAAAGGCCGGCGGGCGTTGGTCTTTGTCAGAGAGGAGTGGTCAATGGAGTACGTTCGAGAATTCATTGCCTCGCTGGAGGTCCCAAGGGCCGTCGACCCGCTGCTGCAGCATCTGCCGGACACTTATGTCTCAGAGACCAACAAGCTCGGGTCGGTCTGGAGCGAGTTGAAGGACCACCAGCTCGAGTTTCGTCCGCATGCCCGAAGCAGTTCGATCCGGCAGATCCTTATCCACCAGATTCTTTCCGAACGAAGGTTCTTTGCGGAGTTCATCGGGTTGGAAGAGCCTCCGGTCGAGTCGCTGCTGCCCACCGGAGATCGACCTCCAGTCCAGGCTTACGTGGATCGTGTCGTCGCGTTGGCCCGCGCCCGTCTGCCCGTCCTCGCCCGGGCCGACGAGAAATACTGGCTGGCCGAGGTCCCGTTCTTCGACGTGAGCCGGCAGCGGATCTGGGTTTTCTGGCGACGGGTGCTGCACACGGCCCACCATCGAGCCCAGGTCGGCATATGCCTTCGGCTGCTGGAAGACCGGGTACCCCCAACCTACGGACCTACTGCCGACGTCAGCTGGACTGGAGCGGATCCCACCAACACTCTGGACGCCGCGCGCCGGGCAGGGACATAATGCAGGATAGGAGTAATCATCCACGGCTTCGAAGAGAGGGATCCATGGCGGCAGACCAGCAGGGGGGCGCACTCAAGCCGGTGTCGCCCGCCCGGGTAGCGGAAGAGCTCACGAAACTCAGCAGCCAGCGTAAGGAGGGCAAACTGGCCCCCGATGAATACGAGCACCGGTTCTCTCGCATGATCACGGAGCTGCGCGAGCGGCGGATCGATGGATCGCGGGCCGAGATTCTTGGTACCCTTACGCCACTGCGGGATCAAGGGGTGATCTCTCCCACCGATTGGCATCGGCTGACCCGGCAGCTGGGATTGGCGTGAGCCTGGCGCCGCTGGACATGTCCGTTCCCGCCGGGGACGGACTGGTGTTGAAGGGCACTCTGACATATCCGGATGAGTACGCAGGCGCGGCCTTCCCCCTCGCCGTGCTGGCCCACCAGTATCCCGCCACCCGGGATAGCTACTCGCCTCTGATTGGCGACCTGCTCGATAGCGGTGTGGCCACGCTGGCCTTCGATCTGCGCGGGCATGGAGCTTCCATTATTTCGCCCAAGGGCCCGCTGGTGATAGACACGCCGGAAGGCCTTACCCTCGAGGCATTCGGCCAGGCGTTCATGAGCAGTGCCGGCAAGGTCGGTTTCTCCCGCCTCGACAACGACATTCTGAGGGTGGTGTCCTGGGGGGTTAACCAGAACTTCATCGATGCCGATCGCCTGGGATTGGTTGGAGCCAGCATTGGGGGCAGCGGTGTCCTGCTGGCCCAGAGCACGATTCCCGGCCTCCGTGCTGTGGCGACGGTGGGTGCCGCCGGTGCCCCGGCCATCAGCGATGACGCTGCCGATCGTATCAGGGCCAATCTGGAGAGGACCAGGGTACCCTGTTTGCTGGCTTCCTCTCGGGAGGATCCATTCGACGGCGGCGGGAATGTCACCCGTTGGAGTGAGGGACTTTCCCACGTGACCGGACGGCTCATCCCCGGTTCCGCGCATGCCATGGCCATCTACTTCGACGTGCGGGACGATCTGCTTCAGTTCCTGCTGCCTGTGCTCGGCGTCCAGTGATTCCCCGCCGCAAGCTCGGTCGCAACGCCCCTCAGGTTTCGCCTGTCGGATACGGAGGGATGCACCTGTCGATTCAGGAGCGGCCCCCCGAAGAGCAGGGCGTTCGGGTGATTCATGCTGCCCTCGACGCGGGTGTAACTCTGATTGACACCGCCGACGTGTACTGCCTGGACGATGGCGAGATCGGGCACAATGAACGGCTGATCGCTCTGGCTCTGCGGACCTATCGGGGAAGTCGGGACCAAGTGGTCGTTGCCACCAAGGGCGGAATGGCCCGACCGGGCGGACGCTGGGTCATGGCGGGTCGTCCGGAGCAGCTCAAGGCAGCCTGCGAGCGTTCACTCAAGGCGCTCGGAGTGAACCAGATCGATCTGTACCAGCTTCACACGCCAGACCCGTCCGTTCCCTTGGTCGATAGCGTTGGAGCACTTGCCGATCTTCAGCGGGAAGGAAAAATCCGCTGGGTCGGATTATCGAACGTCTCGGTCTCCGAGATCCAGGAGGCCGAGAAGGTCGTCGAGGTTACTTCGGTGCAGAACCGATTGAATCCGTTCTTTCGGGAGGCGCTGGAGGAGGGCGTGGTGCAGTACTGCACCGACCACGGCATTGGTTTCCTGGCGTACAGCCCGATCGGAGGCGGCAGACTCAATCGCAAATTGCCCGCGCATCCCGTGCTCCGCCCCATGGCGAGCAGACTCGGCGTCACCCCTCACGGGCTGGTTCTCGCCTGGGTGTTGGCAAGATCGCCGGGCATAATCGTGATCCCTAGCGCCCGAACGGTGGAGCATGCGGTCGACAGCACTACAGCGGCCGGGATCACGCTTTCCTCGGCCGACCTGTCGGCCATCACTACTGCAGATTTCTCCCGCGCCTGATCACGCCCAGCGCACCAGCGTTGCCCCTGCAGTAAACCCGGCGCCTACCGCGGCGAATACCAACATATCGCCCCGCTTGAGCTGGCCTTTTCTGACTGCAGCCTCGAGCGCCAGAGGGAGCGTGGCGCCGGTGGTGTTGCCATAGCAGGCCAGGACTGACGCGACTCTTTCGGACGACAGCCCCAAACGCTCGCCCACGGCATCCAGAATCCTCTGATTGGCCTGGTGCGGAACCAGCAGTGCCACATCAGCCGGAGTGAGACCGTTGCGCTGCAGGACCATCTGCACGCTTTCCACCATCTGAGACACGGCAAATTTGAACACCACCTTGCCGTTCTGTTTGAGGAAGTGCTGACGCCCGGAAACCGTCTCCAGGCTGGGTGGATGCAGTGATCCGCCTGCCGGCATGAGCAGGTCGTTTCGTCCGCTGCCATCTACCCGATGATGAAAGTCCAGGATCCCGAACGTCGGTTCGGCCGGTTCCAGCAGCACCGCACCCGCACCGTCGCCAAAGAGGACCGCCGTAGTGCGGTCCAGTGGATCGATGATCGAGCTCATGAGATCTGCACCGACTACAACCACCCGCTGATGCGCGCCGCTGGCAACCATCTGCGCACCTGCGGTCAGTGCGTAAAGAAAGCCGGAACATGCGGCTGAAAGATCGAAGCCCCAAGCCCGGCTAAGGCCGAGCTGATCCTGGATGAGACAGGCGGTTGCGGGGAAGAGCATGTCGGGGGTGACGGTTGCCACGATGATGGCGTCGACGTCCTCCGGCCCGAGTTGGCGATCGGCCATGAGCCGGCGAACGGCTTCGGCGCCCATTGTAGAGGTGGTCTCGCCGGGAGCGCCGATCCTTCGCTCTCGGATTCCGGTGCGGGTGATGATCCACTCGTCAGAGGTATCGAGACTCTGCGCCAGCTCCGCGTTGCTGAGTACGCGTTCCGGCAAGTAGACCGCAACGCCGGTGATCGCGGCTCGGCGCGGCTCAGAGTGCGGTTCTACCATGCCCGAATCTCTGCCTGACCGCGAACCGGCCGCAAGCGTCTTATATTTCCGCGATGCCCTTCGTCACTCGCCGGAGCACCATTTCCGCCAACATCGGCGGGGTCTTGATTGGATCCGCTCATCCGATCGTCATCCAGTCGATGACCAACACCGACACTGCCGATATCGCCGCCACGGCGGGTCAGATTGCGGAGCTCGCGCAGGCCGGAAGCGAGCTGGTTCGGGTCACGGTCAACAATGAGGCTTCGGCCCAGGCGGTGCCGGCGGTGGTGGACGCGCTGGCGCGGATGGATGTGAGCGTTCCCATCATCGGAGACTTTCACTACAACGGTCATCTGCTCCTCACCAGGTATCCGGAATGCGCCCGGGCTCTGGCCAAGTATCGGATCAATCCCGGAAACGTGGGAGGGAAGCGGCGGGATGAAAACTTCCGGTCCATAGTTGAGGTTGCGCTGGCATACGACAAGCCGGTGCGGATCGGGGTGAATTGGGGCTCCCTTGACCAGACCCTGCTCACCGCAATGATGGACGCCAACGCGCGCCGGCCGGCCCCACGGGACACCCGGCTCGTAGTCCTGGAGGCGATGGTGGAAAGTGCCCTCCAATCGGCGGCGCTCGCGGAGGCCACGGGTCTGGGCCACGACCGCATTGTGCTCAGCGCCAAAGTGTCCGGGGTGCAGGATCTGGTCGACGTGTATCGTATGCTCGCGGCCCGATGCGACTTTCCGCTGCATCTCGGATTGACTGAGGCCGGACTCGGCGCCAAGGGCATCATCGCCAGCACCGCCGGCCTCAGCATTCTCCTGCAGGAAGGCATCGGCGACACCATCCGGGTATCGCTGACGCCCGAGCCCGGTGGAGACCGCAGTGAGGAGGTTCGCGTCGCGCAGCAGATTCTGCAATCGCTCGGACTCCGCAGCTTCAATCCGCAGGTCACCGCCTGTCCCGGTTGCGGCCGGACCACCAGCACCTTCTTTCAGCAGATGGCACAGGACATTCAGGACTACCTGCGGGTCAAGATGCCGGTGTGGCGGAGCGAGCATCCCGGGGTCGAGGAGATGAAGGTGGCTGTTATGGGCTGTGTGGTGAATGGCCCCGGTGAATCGAAGCACGCCAATATCGGAATCTCGCTCCCGGGCACCTTCGAGGAGCCCAAGGCCCCGGTATATGTGGATGGCCGTCTTTTGGTGACGCTGCGTGGGGACGACATCGTGGCCGAGTTTCTGGGGATCCTCGAGGAGTATGTCTCCTCGCGGTACGGCGTCGGAGCCGCGGAGCGGGTCTGATCGGTCTCGAGGCAACGCTCCGCGATCAGCCGCTGGCTGCAAGTCTCGCCCTGTTCGTAGCCGGCCTGGCCACCAGTCTTACTCCCTGCGTGTATCCGATGATTCCCATTACCGCCGGCATCCTGGGTGGGGCGGGTGCAACTGGACGCTCGCGCGGGCGCACTCTCGCGCTCACGCTGGTATACGTCCTGGGCTTGGCACTGGTGTACTCGGTGCTCGGCCTGCTGGCTGGTCTCTCCGGCACTCTGTTTGGGAGCGTCAGCTCGAGTCCCTGGGCACTCCTGATTATGGCCAATCTGCTCCTCGTGTTTGGCCTGGGCATGTTGGACGTCTTTAACTTCGGCGTCCCCAGTCGAGTTGCCGCGTGGGCCGGCCGCATCGGCGGCAATTCGGTTGCCGGCGTCTTCGTGCTGGGTGCAACATCGGGGCTAGTGGCTGCCCCCTGCGGGGCTCCGGCATTCGCGGCGGTTCTCACATTCGTCAGTACCACCGGAAGCGCCTGGTTGGGGTTTCTCTATCTCTTTGTATTCTCCCTCGGCCTGACCGCGCTCCTGGTTGCGGTAGGACTATTCAGCGGAGTCGTGGCCGCGTTGCCGCGAGCCGGCCGCTGGACCCTGACTGTCAAGCGCGTGGGCGGCATATTGCTGGTGGGAATGGCGGAATACTATCTCGTAAGAGCGGGGACTGTACTATGAAGACGCTGCTGAGAGGCGGGTTTGTTGCTCTGCTCGTGCTGGGGGGCAGCCGGCTTGCTGCTCAGGAATCAGGCATTTCAGTCGGAAGCAAGGCGCCGGCGGTCAAGGTGAACGATCTCGACGGAAAGCCGGTCGACCTCGGTCAGTATATCGGAAAGCAGCCCGTGCTCCTCGAGTTCTGGGCCACTTGGTGTGAGCTGTGCGAAGAGCTGCTTCCCCGGGTACGCGCGGCCCACACAGCGTATGGCTCGAAAGTCGAGTTCATCGGCGTCAACGTCACCGTCAATCAGACGCCTGAGCGGGTTCGCCGGTATGTGGACACGCACCAGCCTGGGTTCCGCACGTTGTACGACGATCAGGGCACCAGCATTCGGGCATACAAGGTGCCCACCACCTCGTATGTGGTGGTGGTGGATCGGGCGGGAAAGGTGGCGTATACCGGTACCGGCGGCACTCAGGATCTCGACAAGGTTCTGCGCGGGGTCACCCAGGACTGAACTCTCAGGAAGGATCGAATAATGCGCGTTTCCCGCCTCTCACTGGCACTCATCGGTCTGGCCCTTGTACCTGCCGCGACGGCTCAGAACCATCCTGGAACGGTCAAAGCCGTACTCCAGAGTGGACCGGATGTGGGCCAGCGCGCGCCGGATTTTTCGTTGCCCTGGGCCAACCGGGACGGGGTAGGCCCCGTCGAATCGCCCTACCAGCTCGCCAGCGACCGCGGCAAGACCGTGGTGGTTGCCTTCTATCCCCGGGATTTCACCAAGGGGTGCACCGCCCAGCTGCGCACTTTTGCCGAACAGTACGACAGTTTGTTCGGGCCCAATGTGGTGGTGGTCGGGATCAGCGCGGATTCCGTCACCACTCACAACCGGTTCGCAGCCAGCTTGGGCCTCCCGTTTCGGCTGCTGAGCGATCCGGAGCAACGGGTATCGAAGCAGTACGCCAGCAAGGATCCTGACGGCTATAATCGGCGCACCGTGTATGTGGTGGGGCCAGATGGCCGGGTCAAATTTCGGAATCTGAACTTCAATGCCCTGGATTCCAGCGACTTCGCCGAGCTGCGCGCCGCAGTGAGAAGCAGTACCCGCGGAACCTGAACGAGCGCTCATTCCCCCTGAGGACGTATGCTGAAGCCTCTCGCCATCAGCGTGGCTTTCGCCTGCTGTGTTCCCACCGTGCTGCGGGCCCAGCATCCCACCGGTGAGAAGGGAGTCCAGGCGTGGAGCCTGCAAGGGCTGAGGGAAGGCTATTGTGTCCGCTTTCTGGTCGAGCCGCGCGCCGCGGCAAAAGAGGTCAAGTCCGGTTTTCGCCCCATTCCTGCCAGTCAGGATCCCAAGCTTCATCCTTCCATTCAACAGTTGGTCCGCTATCAGCCCGAGTTCGCCTCCTGGTCCGCGTCCAACGTCTGCTTCTACTTCAGTGATGCGGTACAGGTCGGCAGCCACCGGGTAGCGGAAAAGAATCCCCGGAACCGGCAGATGCTTGCGGTCTGGACGCTCCCTACGCAGGAAGAATCATCAGGAGCTCGGCGGGATGCGGTATTGGGTATCTACTCAGGTCGGGGTAATCTGATTCGAGCTGCCGAAACCGCCGGGGTGAAGTTGCGGGAAGCTCAGGTCTCTGTGCTGGACAGCGCCGACACCGGTACCGATATCGACAGCATCAAGCTGGAGCGGACTTCACTGATCTGGCGCGGGCACCCGGCCGGCGACAGTACCCGGGTCGACCGGCCTATCGAGGAATCCTGGTCTTCGGTTACCGGTACCCGCACCGGCCCCTGGTCGGTTCGGTTCAGCTTCCATCCGGTGTGGACCCGTGGGCTGGTCGGATCTCTCACGGTGCAGGGGAAGGGCGACCTCACAAAGTGGTTGAAGGGATCGCCGATCCGGTTCGTCGGGCCGCTGTACCGCGGTGGGGCGGGGGAGCTCCAGTTTCTGCGATAAATCAGCGGTAGTTCGCACCTGGACTTTTTGCTTTCCACGCCCCACATCTCAAGTAGATTTCCTTCGCTCGTCCGCGCTCCCACCCTCTTCGCTTTTTCGCCTTCTCCGTCCGTCTACCGCATTTTCAGGTCTCTCCGAACCATCCTTCAGCCATGATTTCGGCCATCAGGCAACTCCAGCCCAAACCCGATGTCGAAAGTGTTCATAATTAGAATCTCTGCATAATTAATTGGGCTCAGACGACACTGTCGCCATTCGCACCTACTGGTTTAGCCTGCCTCTCCAAGCCATTGACAGAGGCCAACTTAGGCGCCATAGCAATGCACTGCTCTGGTCGGTGGATAAAGCGAATTATGAGGTTTCACACGCTAATAAGATATTCACTTCCTGGGCTTTTCCACATGTGGAAATTGGGTTTCGAGGGCTCTTGCCCGGTCTTCAATACGATCGAGACTGATCTCGTGATGCAGGGGTGACTGGTCTGCATTAGACTCCTGCCATGCCGCGTACCGCTCTCCGCCGAACCAAAATCGTTGCCACCCTGGGACCCGCCTGGGATACTCCGCCGAAGATGACTTCCCTCCTGGATGCAGGGGTGGATGTCGTCCGAATCAACGCTTCCCACGGCACATCGGAGACACGTGCCCGATGGATTCACGAACTCCGCACGGTCCTTCAGGGGAGGCGCGAAGCTGCCGCTGTGTTGCTCGATCTACAGGGGCCCCGCATACGGATCGGCGATCTCTCCAAGCCCACTCGGCTCGAGCCCGGACAGAAGGTGGTGTTCGCTCCTGAGGACATTGCTCAGCCCGACGAGATTCCCACGACGTATGACGATCTCGCGCGCGACGTTCGGATCGGCGCTCGCATACTGCTGGACGATGGTCTTCTGGCTTTGGAGGTGAGAGGTGTGCGGGAGCAGCGGGTGGAAGCGGTAGTTCACTACGGCGGTGAGCTGAAGGCCCACAAGGGAATGAATCTCCCGGGCATCGAGGTGAGCGCCCCGGCGTTGACCGAAAAAGACATCGAGGATGTAAAGGAGGTCGGCTCCCTGGGAGTCGATTACATCGCGCTCTCCTTCGTGCGCCGCCCGGAGGACATCGAGCAGCTTCGCGGTCTGGTGCCCCGGGGAGTAAAGCTGATTGCCAAAATCGAGAAGGACACCGCGATCACAAACCTGTGCGGGATTCTCGACAGCTCGGATGCCATCATGGTCGCCCGGGGCGATCTGGGAGTCGAGTTGCCCTTCGAGGAAGTGCCTCTGATTCAGAAGCAGATCATCCGAGAGGCGAGTCTGCACGGGAAGCCCGTTATTACCGCTACGCAGATGCTCGAGTCGATGGTGCATGCTCCCCGGCCCACACGAGCAGAGACATCGGACGTGGCAAACGCCATCCTGGATGGTACCGACGCCGTGATGTTGTCCGCCGAAACCGCGGTGGGGAATTATCCGCTGGAGGCAGTACAGGCCATGGATCGCATCGCTCGGGAGATGGAGAGCCAGCGCCAGTCGCGGGGAGCCAGCATCGACGCCGCGCTTGGTCGGCGATCAGCCGAGCAGGGAGCACTGCGGCACCATCAGTCTGCTCCTGGCGGCCCAATCCGGACGGAAGATGCCATCGCCGTGGCAGTCTGTGCTGCCGCAGAGATGCTCTCCGCCCCGCTGATCGTCTGCTTTACCAGCAGCGGTTTTACCGCCCGGAAGGTCGCCACCTGCCGGCCCACGGTTCCGGTCTTCGCCTGCACGCCTGAGCCCGAGACCTTTCGTCAGCTCGCCCTGGTATGGGGGGTAACGCCCGTGCTCACGGCGCACTCCAATGATTATGACGTAATGCTCAAGGCAGCCCGGCAGCAGATCCTGGACCGCAAGCTGGCGCAGCCTGGGGAGCGGGTGGTGGTGACTGCGGGAGTTCCTTTCGACATGCCGGGCACGACCAACTTCCTCAAAGTCGAAGCCGTGTAGCGGATGCGTTTGACCTTTCTGGGTACCGGCACGTCCTTCGGCGTGCCCCAGATCGGCTGCGACTGCGCCGTGTGCCACTCGACCGATCCCCGTGACAAGCGCACGCGGTCGGGCGCCGTGCTTCAGGCGGCCGGAGCTACCATTCTGATCGACACCCCGCCTGAGCTTCGGCTGCAGTTGATCACCGCCGGTCTCTCGCATGTCGACGCGGTGGTCTACACCCATGAGCATGCTGACCACATCAACGGCATCGACGATCTCCGTATTTTCTCGGTCCGGCAGCGAAAGCCGCTCCCGTTGTTCGGTCCGCAAGAGACCCTGGAGCGGCTGCGCTCGTCGTTCAACTACATTTTCGATGACTTGGTACGCCCCTATGAGGGCACCTCGAAGCCTCGTCTCACCTTGCATCCGGTGACACCCGGAGAAATGGTCAGCGTTGCGGGGGTCGATACGCTTCCCTTGGCCTTCCAGCACGGCCATCTGCGTGTGTTCGGTTATCGATTCACTAACTTGGCCTACATCACCGACATCAAGGTGATACCTCAAGCAGAACGTGAACAGCTCCGGGGCCTGGACGTGCTGGTGTTGAACGCATTGTGGTGGCGGCCGCATCCTACTCACCTCAGCATCTCTGAGGCGATCACCACTGCGCGGGAGTTGGGGGCGCGTCGGACTTATCTCACCCATCTGACTCACGAAACCGGACACTCGGATCTCGCGAGCAGCTTGCCCGAGGGAATCTTTCCGGCCTACGACGGACTGACGGTGGAGGTGGCGTGATCAAATTGCTGTACGGGCGAATGCTGCAGGAGAATCTGGACCGGGTGCATGGGCTGGACCGGGCTCGGTTGCAAAAGCTCTCCGACGATTTTCCGTCAGTGCAAGCCGAAGTACGCCGCTGGCGCCAGGCTGGAGAGTACGGGTTCTACAAGCTGGTGGAGCAGGGACCCACAGTCCGGGCGATTAGAACCTTTGCCGAGGGATTGGGTCAGGCACACGATCATGTGCTGGTGCTGGGAATCGGGGGCTCGGCCCTTGGAGCCAAGGCCCTCTTGAATGCACTCCGTGCACCGGCCTGGAACGAGCTGGACGATGAGGCGCGGGAGTTCTTTCCCCGGCTCACGGTGCTGGAGAATGTCGACCCAACTTCCGTAGCAGCGGCCCTGCAACGGATCGATCCCCGCCGGGTTCTTGTGAACGTCATCAGTAAGTCAGGCGGAACCGCGGAGACCATGGCCCAGTATCTCGTGGTGCGCGCCTGGCTCGAGGATGCGCTCGGAGCCGCAGCCTACCGCCATCTCGTCTTTACCACCGATCCCAGCCGCGGTGCCCTCCGGGAACTGGCGCAGCGCGATCATATCGCCACTCTCGACGTGCCGCCTGATGTGGGGGGACGGTTCAGTGTGCTCTCTCCGGTAGGGCTGCTGCCGGCCGCTCTGGTGGGGATCGACATCGAAGGTTTGCTCCAGGGCGCTCGCCTGGCGTTGGAGCGGGCCGAAGAGAACGATCTCCTGCGGAACCCGGCTGCGCTCTACGCCGCTCTCCACCATGAGGCGGACCTGAGTCATGCAGCTCATATCCATGTTCTCATGCCGTATACCGACCGTTTGCGCGAGCTGGCGGAGTGGTACCGGCAGCTCTGGGCCGAGAGCCTGGGCAAACGAAGGGATCGACAGGGAAAGACGGTGCATGCCGGCCCCACCCCGGTCGGTGCTGTAGGCGCCACCGATCAGCACAGTCAGGTCCAGCTGTTCATGGAAGGCCCCTATGACAAGGCGATCACGTTTGTGACCGTAGAAGATTTCGGGGTGGAGGTGAAAATTCCCGGCCCTTCGGCCTCCGGCGGCGCGCCGGCTTTGCCGGCCGACCTGGCGTACTTGCCGGGACACACGCTGGGAGAGCTCCTGCAGGCCGAATACGAGGCAACTTCCGCTGCGCTGGCGCAGATGGGCCGAATGAACTGCACCCTTCGCCTTCCGGACCTGAGCGCCGCCACCGTTGGCGAGACCATCATGTTCTTTCAGCTCGCCACCGGATACGCCGGGGTATGGTACGGGATCGACCCGTTCGACCAGCCCGGCGTCGAGCTCGGAAAGCGCCTGACTTATGCAGCCATGGGGCGGCCCGGTTACGACCCCGCACCGCAAGAAGCGGTGTCTGCTGCGGACGAGGCTTGACCAGGCGCGTTCTCTGCCGCGGCGCGTTGCGGGTCGTCCATTCCCGTCCTACCTTTGCCCAGAGTGCATGGATACTGCTTACAAGAGGATAGACCTGCATGGCTGATGCAACACAGCGGGCGCTGGATCTGTATCAAGGCGCGGTGATTCAGGTTCCCGGAGGGGTAAAGATCCGTGACCAGGCAAAGCTGCGCTCAGCGGCAACCGACCGGCTGGCCTGGCAAGCGGTGTTTGGATCCGCGGAGGACCGGGAGGCCGCACGCTGGCTGATCTGGGAGTTAGGTCAGGTAACCGGGTCTCGCCCGGCCTCGATCAACGATCTCTATCTCGCTCGTGGCCGCGGGGAGTGTGGCGGTTTCACCGTGCCCGCCATCAACGTGCGCATGATGGCCTATGACACGGCCCGAGCCATCTTTCGTGCGGCGCGTTCGGGAAAAGCCGGTGCCATAATTTTGGAGATTGCGCGCTCCGAGATTGCCTACACTGAGCAGCGTCCAGCCGAATACGTCTCCGTCATGATTGCGGCGGCCCTGCGGGAAGGCTATGCTCTGCCGCTCTTCATTCAGGGCGACCACTGTCAGGTCAACCAGAAGAAATACCAGGCCGATCCCGAGGGTGAAATCGGCGAGGTCAAGAAGCTGATCGCGGAGGAGGTTGGAGCCGGGTTCTACAACATCGACGTGGATACATCCACGCTGGTCGACCTCTCGAAGTCATCGCTCAGCGAGCAGCAGCGGCTCAACTACGAGCGCGCCGCCGAGATCACCGCCTTCATCCGGCACCAGGAACCGCAGGGGATCACCGTCTCGGTGGGGGCCGAAATCGGCGAAGTCGGCATGAAGAACAGCACGGTGGAGGAGCTCCACGCCTTCATGCAGGGCTACAACAAGGCGCTGGCCGCCTTGGGGGCTCCCGTGGGCATCAGCAAGATCTCGGTGCAAACCGGTACCTCACATGGCGGCGTGGTCCTGGCCGACGGCTCGATCGCCGACGTCAAGCTGGACCTTCAGGCGCTCGCGGCACTCTCCGAGGTGGCGCGTGAGGAGTACGGCCTTGCCGGTGCGGTGCAGCACGGGGCCAGCACCCTCCCGTCAAACGCCTTCGGCAACTTCCCCCGGATTGAAACGGCTGAGATCCATCTCGCAACGAACTTTCAGAATATCATCTTCGATCACCCTCGCCTTCCAGCTGAGCTGCGGCAGCGGCTGCGCAGCTGGGTGGACGAGAACGCGGCCGGTGAACGGAAGAGCGGCGACACCAACGAGCAGTTCTACTACAAGGCACGGAAGAAGGCGATCGGCCCCTTCAAGCAGGCCCTCTGGTCTTTGCCCGAGGACATCCGTGGCGCAATTGCCGGCGACCTCGAGAAAACGTTCGCATTTCTGTTCGAGCAGCTGAACGTGAACGGTACTCAGGATCAGGTCAACCGGTTCATCCAGGCTCCCATCCAGCATCACGCGGCACTCAAGCCGGTGCTGGTTGCGGCGGCCGACGACCCCGACGCCGGGGAATAGGAGGCTCGAATGCGTCGCAAGCAGCACCGCGAGGTGGTGTACGTTGAGCGGGGAGGTGACTCCTCCGCCAAGTGGCTCTTCTGGGGTGCGCTGTTGGGCGCGGGGGTGGCCCTGTTATACGCGCCGAGCAGTGGCGAGGAAACCCGGCGTAATCTGCAGCGGAAGCTGTGGAAGTTCCGGGCGATGACAGAGGAGAAGCTGGACGAGATCACCCAACAGTTCGGTGGTGCCAAGGAGTCCTTTCAGGGGATGCTGGAGGACGAGGAAGACGAGCTCGAGGAAGACGACAGCCCGGATCGGTTCGGGCGAAGCTCGAGGCCGTCGCCCCGGGAGGAGCTGGAACGCCGTCTGGCCGACGCTCGGGCTCGGCGCCGCTCACCCGCTGATCTCGAGGAGCCGCTCGCCTGAGTCGGTCCAGGCCCGGCGGGTGGCATCGTTCGCCCGCCGGCTTCCTGCGCCGGACCCTCCAAGCCGCTGATGAAGACAACATTCCATTTCTCGCCAGCGCACTGACCTTCGACGCGCTGCTGGCCGCCGTTCCGTTTATCCTGCTTTTGCTGATCGGCCTGACCCATCTGGCGCAAGCCGTGACTGGTCCGGAAGTCGACACCATGGAGCTGTTCCATCGGTTCCTGCCGCCACATTCGACCCTTCCGGACCACGATCCCTTCGCCATTATCGAGCGGCTGCTGACGGGCATCACCGAGAAGCGGGGAGAGCTTTCGCTTTACGCTGTCCCCACCTTCCTCTGGTTCAGCACCCGGCTCTTTGCCGGTGTTCGCACCGCCCTGAATGACATTTATGACGTTTCACTCCGGCCGACTCGGCACCGGGCTGCGATTACGCTGTTTCTCATGGCCAAGCTGCGGGACGCGGCCATGGTTGTGGGCACGGTAATTTTGTTCTTGGCGAATACGTTGCTGACGACGGGGCTGGCCATCCTGGAGGCACGCGGGGCCGAAACGGTGCCCCAGCTCGGGTTCTTCGTGTCCACGTTGGGGCGTTACCTCGCGGAGCTCCTTGCCTTCAGTTTCTCGGTTTCCTTGTTCTACGTCACCTACAGCTATGCGTCGGTCCGGCGGCTCCCCTGGAAAACCGCGCTGCTCGCCGCCACCTTCACCGCGCTGCTGTTCGAGGTGGCCAAGCGGCTCTATGCTCTGTACCTCACCAACTTCGCCTCCTTCGAGGGGCTTGGCGGCGATGCCAATCTGGGGGCAATAGTGCTGTTCATTCTCTGGGTCTACTACACGGCAATTGTGTTTCTGCTGGGCGCTGTGGTGGCCGAGACCTGGGAGTTGAAAAAAATGCTCGACCGCCAGCGGGCTATTCTGGGCTGATCGTTTCCACACTGGGGAGGATTCACGTGTCGCAACCCATGGGTCGTGCCGTAATGGTGGTGGCTGTCGGGTTGGCATTCTGTGCCGGCTGCAAAACAGCGGGAAAGGTTTCCGATTCTGCCGGCGGCAAACCGGCTACAGAGCTATCAGACGCCGACCTTGAGGCCATTCGAGCCGTGGACTCGTCATTTGCGGCAGCCGCCAACGCGGGCAGTGCCGACTCGATTGCTGGCGTGTATGCAACCAACGCGGCTCTGCTTCCTCCTAATCTGCCTCCGCAAAAGGGCCGCACTGCGATCCGTGCCTTCTGGGGGGGATTCTTCGAGGCCTACACGGTTCGTATGGAGATCAACTCCGACGTCCTGGAAGGGCGGGGTGATCTGGCCTACAACATGGGGCATTACCGCTTCACCGCGGTGCCCAAAGCCAAAGCCAATCCCGGCGTGGCAGACGAAGGGAAGTTCCTGGAAATTCTGAAGAAGCAGCCGGACGGCAGCTGGAAGTACGTAGTAGATATGTACAGCTCGAACCTCGCTCCACAGCACTAGCCATCGCAATTCCCACCCCGTTCGGGGCGGGTTATATTACTGATGCCTCAGGTCCGAAGGGCGCCGGCGCGCGAACCGCGTCAGGACCTCGCCGGTAGCAGCGCTAAGCGATGTCCGGTGTCGCTTCGGGGTGCCTGAGGCACTTCTCTTTTTGGCCCGCTGATATGATCTCCCTCGCTCGCCGATATCGTCCCAAGCGCTTTTCCGACCTCCTGGTGCAAGACCACGTCGCGGCCGTGCTCCGCGGCGCCGTTTCCCGGGGTCGCGTAGGGCATGGGTATCTGCTGACCGGTCCCCGGGGGGTCGGGAAGACCACTGCCGCCCGCATCCTTGCCATGGCCCTGAACTGCGCCCAGCGAGAGCCGTCAGGTGATCCCTGCGGCGATTGCGAGAATTGCCTCCGCATCTGGAACGGCTCGGCCAATCTCGACGTGATCGAGATCGACGCTGCCAGCAACCGGGGCGTGGAAGATGCTCGGGACTTGCGGGAGCGGGCCATGTACGCCGCCTCGCGCGAGGGCCACTCGAAGGTCTACATCATCGACGAAGCGCACATGTTGACCCGCGAGGCGTGGAACGCGCTCTTGAAAATCCTGGAAGAGCCGCCGCCAGGGGTAATCTTCGTCTTTGCCACTACCGAGCCCCAGAAGATCGCGGCCACGGCAGCCCCGGTGATGTCCCGCCTCCAGCGGTTCGATTTCCGCCGAATCGGTCCCGGCGCCATTCGGGACCGGCTCAAGCAGGTGCTCGCGGCGGAGGGGTTCCAAGCCGAGGACGATGCGCTCACGCTGATCGCCCGCCACGCCGATGGCGGAATGCGGGACGCGCTTTCGATTCTGGATCAGTGCCTGAGCTTCGGGGAAGGGGTAGTGACGGCGGAACGGGTCCGGGAGGTCTTGGGGCTGGCCGATGATGAGCTTTTCGGAGAGCTGCTGCGGTCGGTGGCTGAGCGGGAACCCGGCGCAGTTTTCCCGCTCGTGGACCGGCTGTGTGACGCAGGGGTCGACCTCTCGGAATTCATGTCCGGCGCTGCCGACGTGCTCCGGGCCTTGCTGATGCTCCAGGTCGGTGCCGAGCCGGACGGGCTCACCGAGGCGGTCCGCGCACGGCTGGAGGAGTACCGGAGCCGTTTGCAGCCGGGCGACGTGCTCCGAATGCTGCGCTTACTGGCGGAGGACGAGAACAACATCCGCCGCAGCGTCAATCCGCGCCTCGCGGTCGAGACCCTGCTGCTGCGCTGGTCGTTGATGGACCGAGTGGTGGATCTGGAGAAGGTTTTAGCAGGAAGGACAGCGGGGCGGCGGGGCAGTGGGGCAGAAGTCGGTGGGGCAGCGCGGCAGCGGGGCAGCGCCCCAGGAATCCGCGGGTCAGATGGGTGGCGTGGAATCGAGGCCGGATCCTACCCCTGCAGCTGCAACAGCCCGTCCTCCGGCGGAATCTGCCGAACAGCCCCGCGGCCCTGCGGCCCCGCCCACCGCCAAACTGGCCCCCTCGATCGAGGCCATTCGTGCCGGCTGGCCCGCGATAATCGTCGCTGCCCGGGTGCAGAGCCGGTTGCTGGGCGAGCTCCTGGCTTCGGTCGAGCCGGTGGCCCTGATTCTGCCTTACCTCAATGTGGCACTCAGCGAGCCCAACCAGTTGTTCGCCGAGCGGCTGGAGCAGGAGGCCCCAAAGGTGGAGGAGATCCTCACCCGCAGCCTCGGCCAGCCCATCCGCTTGCGGCTGGTGCCCAATCCGGAACAGTCGGAGGCCCCCCAGCCGAAGCCCCGCCGAATGTCCGATTCGAGCATCAAAGCTGACCGCCTGCGGGAGTTCCGGGCCAAGGACCCCGCCCTCGACACGGCGGCCGATGCGTTAGATTTGGAGATCGTAGACTGATGCGCGTAAAGACAGTCTGAACTCGACCTTAGACTCCACACTTCCCCCAATGGCTGGATTACCAGACGGCATGGCAGATCTTCAGCAACTCTTTCAGCTGGGCCAGCAGATGCAGGGCCGGCTGCAGCAGCTCCAGACGGAGCTGGCAAACCGTACCATCGAGACCTCCTCGGGCGGCGGCATGGTGAAGATCACCGCCGATGGCCGTGGCACAGTACGCGCAGTGTGGATCGATCCGGCCGTATTTCAGGATCATGACGCCGAATTTCTCAGCGATCTCGTGCTGACCGCGGTGGCCGAGGCTCAGCGCCGGGCAGCCGAAATGCTCCAGAGCGAAATGCGGAAGGTGCCCTCGCTGCCATTTGGCTCTCCTTTCTGACCGGTGAGCGCGATCGACGAGCTGATCACCGAGCTTGCCAGGCTTCCCGGAATCGGGCGGAAGACGGCGCAGCGGCTCACCTTTCATCTTCTTCAGCAACCACCGGAACAGGTCGGGCGGCTCGCCTCGGCGCTCGCTTCCGTGACCGAACGGGTCCGGCCCTGCAGTGAGTGTGGCAACCTCACTGAGGACCAACCCTGTGCCATCTGCCAGGATCCGCGGCGAGATGCCGGAGTGGTCTGTGTGGTGGAGGAGCCCTCGACGGTGGGCGTGGTAGATCGCTCGACCGACTTCCGCGGCCACTACCACGTTCTGGGCGGGCATTTGTCCCCGCTCGACGGAATCGGGCCGGAGTCGCTTCGGCTGGATAGCCTGGTGCAACGGGTCCGCCATGGCGGGGTGCGAGAAGTGATTCTGGCGACCAATCCGTCGATGGAAGGCGAGGTCACCGCCACCTACATTCAGCAACTGCTGTCCGGCATGGGGGTCAGAGTTACCCGTTTGGCGCGAGGGCTTCCCATGGGTGGAGACCTGGAATACATCGATGGCGTCACGCTGGCGCACGCTCTGGTTGCCCGGCAGGACGTTGGCTGATGCGGTCGCGCGCCTGGGTGTTTGCCGGGGGAGTGGTGCTGGGTATAACCGGTGGCTGGCTCCTTGCCCAGCAGCGGCTCACCTACCACCGGCGGGATCTCTTCAGCCCTCGGCCGCTCCGGCGACTGGCCGCGCTGGGCTTTCTGGCAGGACAGAACGAGGTGGAAACCGTGCGTTTGTTGCGGGACTACCTTGCCTGGGAACGGCAGCCGATGCTTCGAAGACGGGCCGAGGCCATTGTACGGCGTATGGAGGCGACTCTGGCATGAGACCGAGCCGGTGAGCGGCGCTTCGAGCTGGTCGTTTCGGGAAGACGACGCCCGAAAGATTCAGACAATCCTCAGCGGCTTCCTCAGCGAATCGAATGCGCGCACCGCGCTGATCGTCGACCGAACCGGCCAGATGGTCTCCACCGCCGGTGAGGCTCCGGCGTTCGATGCCACAGCCTTCGCGTCGCTCACCGCCGCCGACTTCAGCGCAAATGACCAGCTGGCCCGGATGCTGGGCGAGTCCGAGTTCGGCGCCCTGTTTCACCAGGGCGAGCGGGAATCGATGTACCTGGCGGATATTGCTCGCCGCGTGATCCTGGTGGTGCTGTTTGACAACCGAACTACACTGGGACTGGTCAAGCTCCGGGTAAAAACGGCGGTGGTCCAGCTGAATCAGGTGTTCACAGACATGTTCAATCGCGACGGTACCAGCGCGCCCGGGGTAGAATCGGAGTTTCTGGGCGAGGCGGAAGACGAGATCGACAAACTCTTCGGCTCCTGAGGAAGCAGCCCAATGTCGATGATCAACTACGCCTCGCGCGAGATCAACTGCAAATTGGTGTATTACGGGCCCGGACTCGGTGGCAAGACTACCAATTTGGAGCACGTCTACAACAAGGTGGCACCCGGCTCCCGGGGAAAGATGATCTCTCTCGCCACGGAGACCGAGCGAACCCTCTTCTTCGACTTCCTGCCGGTCGACCTTGGTAACATTCGGGGCTTCAAGGTCAAGTTTCACCTCTACACCGTTCCTGGTCAGGTGTATTACAACGCCTCTCGCAAGTTGATCCTGAAAGGGGTCGACGGCGTGGTGTTCGTGGCCGACAGCCAGATCGAGCGCATGGATGCGAACATCGAGGCCATGCAGAACCTGTACGAGAACATGACCCAGCATGGGTACGACGTCACCAAGATTCCCTTTGCCATTCAGTACAACAAGCGCGATCTGCCCAATGCCGCCCCCATCACCGAGTTGCAGTCAGCCCTCAATCCGGGGTGGCCGGTAACCGACACCGGCAAGCAGCGGATCACGCCCGACCCGTATCACGATTCCGAGTTTCTCGTACAGCAGGAGGACGGCCAGTGGATCGAGCGGGCGCCCTACTTCGAAGCCGTCGCGCTGACCGGTGAAGGAGTGTTCGACACCCTTAAAGCCATCAGCAAGAACGTCGTCAAAACCTTGGGGTAGGTACCATGTGGACCCTGCCCAATATCATTACCCTGGTTCGCATCTGCTTCACCCCCGTGATCGCGCTGCTTCCGTTCATCGAGGGATACTGGCCCAAGCTGATCGCGTTCGTCATCTTCATCATTGCCGCGGTAAGCGACGTCTACGACGGGCATCTTGCCCGGAGCCGGAATGAAGTCACCGACCTGGGCAAGCTGCTCGATCCCATCGCCGACAAGCTGCTGCTTTTCGCCACGCTGATTCCGATCTACTTCATCTCCCGCTGGCGCCACGACCTCTACGACATACCCATCTGGGGCAGCATTCCCCTCTGGGTATGCCTGTTGTTGATCGGGCGGGAACTGGCCATGACCCTTTTTCGTTGGTGGGCCAGCAAGAAAGGGGTGGTGATTCCTGCTGCCGGCGCCGGCAAGTTGAAGACCGCAATTCAGAATGTTTTTGTTGGTGCCGTTATCCTCTGGTTTGCCTTCCGCGACGCGCGCAAGCCCATGGGTTGGGAGCACAATCAATACGCGCAGTACTGGAACGAATTCCACGGGGGCTTTGTCGCCGTCACCCTGGCTGTTGCGGCAGCGCTCACCGTCTACTCCTTTGTGCTCTATCTCTACCGCAATCGGCGACTCTTTTCCGACAGAGCTGGTAGCTAGGTCGGAGCTGGGAGCCAAACCTCTGGACCAGCTTCCGTGAGCGGCCTCTCCGCTCCAGCTCCTAGCTCCCGACGCCTAGTCCCTAGCTTCCAGCTCGCATGAACATCGAGCTCGTCACCATTGGAACTGAGCTCCTCCTGGGGTTCACGGTAGATACCAACGGCGCCGAGATCGCCCGGAGTCTGGCCGACAACGGCGTGCAGGTGGTCCGCCGGGTGTCGGTGGCCGACCACCCGGATGCCATTCGCGCGGCAGTGGACGAAGCCCTACAGCGCACCGGCGTAGTACTGACCACCGGAGGCCTGGGGCCCACCCGCGATGACATGAGTAAGAAGGTGGTAGCCGAGCTCTATCGGGCACCACTCGAGTTCGACGAAAGCGTCTGGGCCAATTTGCTGGAGCGATTCGCCCGGCTACAGCGACAGCCGGTCCAGAGCAACCGGAGCCAGGCCGAGGTGCCGCGGGGGGCCGTAGTACTGCGAAACCGCTGGGGGACGGCTCCTGGCCTGTGGCTCGAAGGCGCGCCGGGTCTCACCATCATGTTGCCTGGTGTTCCTCAGGAGATGCGAAAGCTGCTTCAGCACGAGGTGGTGCCCCGCCTTCGGGCCAGAGCCTCGGGAGCGATCATTCGTTCCCGCCAGCTTCGAACCAGTGGCATACCCGAGTCCACCTTGGCCGAGCGGCTGGGGGACGTGGAGGAGAAGATCGCCCCCGTCACTCTGGCCTACCTGCCCGGGTACGAAGGCGTGGATCTGCGGCTCACCGCCTGGAACCTTCAGCCCGAAGAAGCAGACCGGCTGCTTGGCTCGGCAATCGAGCTGATCCGGGCCCGGGCTGGTGATCCGGTCTATGGGGAGGATGATACGGATTTGGCGGCCCTGGTTTTGGAGCGGGCCCGAACGGCCGGCATCCGGGTTGCCGTGGCCGAGTCATGCACGGGGGGATTGCTGGGCGGGCGGCTCACGGAAATCCCCGGCAGCTCGGACGTCTTTGTCGGCGGGGTGATCGCCTACGACAACGCGGTCAAGGTAAAGGCCTTGGGTGTCGCCCAGGCCCTGCTGGATGAGCACGGCGCGGTAAGCGAGCCGGTGGCTCGCGCCATGGCGGTGGGTGCAGCCCAGCGGTTTGGCGTCGACGCCGCTTTGGCGATTACCGGCATTGCGGGACCTGGGGGAGGCACGGAGCAGAAGCCTGTGGGTACAGTCTGGATTGGATGCGCGCTACGGGGCGAGGTACACGCCAGGCACGTGCGGTTTGCCGGTTCCCGACACGAAGTCCGGGCCCGGGCTGCTCAGGCGGCGCTACATCTCCTCTTCCGGCTCCTCGGAGAAGCTACGGAGCGGTAGTGGATCCGCCGTTCATCACCTGGCCATCGCAAGTCACATACTGCTGCGTAATGGAGGCGAACAATAGGCGGAGAAATTCGGCCGTCACCTGATCGCGCATCGAGTTGGGTATTCGTCCGTTCAATGTCGCCACCAGATCGAGAGATGGGATCACCAAGGCCAGATTTACCCCGGAGCCGATGATCCGGTACATGTCCTTGGGATAGGCATTTCCCCAGCCGCATTCAGCATTGGAACTGATGTTGGGATAGCCGGCAACCGTGGTAAACTGACGAATCCACGAGGCGGTAAAGATCCGCCGCCCTTCCCATTTGCCCTCATGTAGAAGGAGATAGGCCAGGCGCGCATAGTCTCGGGCGCCGGCAAAGTTGTTCCCCGCCGTGGCCCACTTGTAGGAGCCCATCCCTGACGACAACCGGTATGACATGGCTCCGACCCCGATGGGGTTAAGCATCTTTCGCCGGAGGTACACGCTGGCTTCGAGTCCGGTCACGTTGCGGAACATCAGACTGAGATGATTGAATCCCACGCTGGAGTAGGTGTCTCCCTTGGCGTAGCTGGATGGGTCGCCTGGCGTGTAATAGAGCGGTGCGGTGACCGGAAAGTCCGGATCTTTTCCGACGGTGAAGGCCTCGAAGTTCCAGCTCGGGTCCGACAGCACGCTCACGTTTGCCACCGGGTCCTCAACCTGAGGAATGATACCCGAGACGTGTTTGAGCAACTGTCCGAACGTGATGGACGCCTTGCGGGGGTCGGTCAGGGGAAATCCCTGCGGCAACCAGCGGGGGTCGTACAGGGGCGTGCTCAGGCCTATGCCCAGCTCGGGATGGTCCAACACCAGCCTGCCCAGCAGCATCATGGCAAACGTCTTCCCGTTTGATGCCAGGTAATACATACCGTTCCGGGCTGACGCCTGGTTATACCACTCTCCCACAACCCAGCCATTCTTGATTACCAGCGAGGCCTTATTGCTGGGGTCGTACCCTCTTACGCCGACCCGATAGTTCTCCCAGGGAAGGGACATCGTGTACGCCCCAAGATCTGCCAACCCGGTTGCGCTAATGCCCAACCCGGCCAGTGCTTGCGGGTCGGTTGTTGTTCGCCACCCGCCAGTCAGCTCGGAGGGCGGAAAGTACGAGACCAGCGCGTGAGAGCTCGGAGGTGTAAGTGGGCGAACCATGCCCTGATGCGGCTCGGTCGGGCTATCCGAGCAGCCGGCAGTCAGGAAAAGGATGATGGCAGCCCCCGACAGGCGGCACGAACTTAGGGTGGAGCGCCAAATCACGGACGGACTCCCTCTGCCGGTAAGGCAAGGGTGCATTGGTTCGATGGGAACTATGGTGGGGGCGGGTCAATGTTATGGGAAGGTTTGAAGGTTGGCTAGATGTTATCTTTGGTGGGTCTCGAGAGTGAGTGTGTAAAGTGGCAAAACAGAGTGGATTTGAACGCAATATCGACGGCAACAGGCGTCCCATCGACACTCCAGCGGGAATGGCTGAGCCGGAGAGCGATACCGGCCGCAGCGCCGAAGGCGGTGATCTCGCCTCGACCGATATGAGCTCGGAGCCGTCCTCCCGGACTGAAGACACCCAGCCCCGGTTCTTGGGAGGACAGGACACGCGGCTGGAGGACGACCTTGCTGAGCTCAAGGACCGCCATCTCCGGCTGGCGGCCGAGTACGACAACTACCGCAAGCGCAGCAGCCGGGAGCGGGCTGAGCTGGCCGACCGGGCCCAGGCCAGCTTCGTGGCCAAGCTGCTCGATGTCCTGGACGATCTGGATCGCCTGGTCGCCAGCGATCCCTCCACTCCCCTTCCCACCATGCGCGAAGGGCTCAGCGCGGTGGACCGGAAGCTCTGGAAGGAGCTGCAGGATGCCGGAGTGGAGCGCATAGATCCGGTGGGAACCGCGTTCGATCCCGCGCTGCACGAGGCGGTCTCCACGACGCCGGCTACCGATCGCTCGCAGGAGCAGATGGTGAGCGCCACGTTCCAGCCGGGTTACCGGTTCAAGGGCACTCTGGTGCGTCCGGCCCGGGTCCAGGTCTACTCCGAGCAGGCGCAGCGCTGACGTGGCAGCCAAGGACTTCTACCAGGTCCTGGGCGTTCCCGATTCGGCCAGCCAGGGCGACATAAAAAAGGCCTACCGTAAGCTGGCCAAGCAGTACCATCCGGATGCCAACCCCAACAATCCGAAGGCCGCCGAGCGCTTCAAGGAGGTCTCCGAGGCGCATAGTACGCTGTCTGATCCGGAGAAGCGGAAGCAGTACGACCAGATGCGCCGCTTGGGCGCCTTCGACGGCATGCCGCGCCGGCCCCAGGGAGCAGGCGCGAGCCGGGGTGGGCCTGGAGTGGATCCGGGGGACGTGAGCGGACAAGGCTTTGATTTCGGGGACATGGGCGGACTGGGTGACATTTTCTCCTCCATCTTCGGACGGGGCAGGCGAGAGGACTCAGGGAGGGGGGATACTCTGGAGGCGGTGGTCGAGGTTCCCTTCCGGGTGGCCATGCTGGGCGGGAAGGTTCCGGTCACCCTGCCCGTCACCGAAGCCTGCCCAACCTGCACTGGAAGTGGTGGCGCGCCTGGCGCCAGCTGGTCCACCTGTCCCGAGTGCAAGGGCCGAGGTACCATCTCCTTTGGTCAGGGAAACTTCGCGGTGAATCGGCCCTGTCCTCAATGCCGGGGGCGGGGCCGCATTCCCTCGGAGAAGTGTCCAACCTGCCGGGGGGCAGGGGAGATCAGGGCGGAGCGGCGGGTCACCATAACCGTTCCGCCCGCCACTGATAATGGCGACCGAGTCATGCTGCGGGGGCAGGGTCAGGGGAACGGTCAAGGCACAGCGCCGGGGGATCTGGTGGTCACCTTCCAAGTCCAACCTGACCGGTTCTTTCGGCGAGAAGGTCTCGACATCGTGGCCGACGTTCCGATCAACCTGGCGCAGGCCGCGCTGGGCACCCGTCTCCGAGTGCGGACCCTGGATGGGAAGAAGGTTCTCCTCCGAATCCCCCCGGGTACTCAGCCCGGACGCCGGTTCCGGATCAAGGGACAGGGACTTGAGAAGAACGGACGCCGCGGCGATCAGCTGGTTGGAGTGCAGGTGACAGTCCCGGACGAGCTGAGCCCGGAGCAGCAGGAGCTATTGAAGAAGTTCGCGGATTCCGCGGGATTGAAATACTAGTCGCGAGTCACGAGGGTTTTAGAGGCGGCCTGGCCGGTCGACTCCTGACTCGTGACTCCTGACTCGTGGCTCCTTCCGCCCCATCCCCAATGACAAAACCATACTCACCAGCCCCACCACCAGCCCCCCGAAAAAAGCTGGCCAGAACCCGCTCACTGTAAATCCGAGGTTCCAGCTCTCTGAGAGGCGGCCTGTGGCCAGCAGCATCAGCGCGTTGAGCACCAGAGTGAAGAGGCCCAGGGTAACGACGATCAGGGGGCAGGTGAGGATGGTGAGCAGGGGACGGAGCGTGCTGTTGATGACGCCGAACACCGCGGCTACCAGAAGTAGCCGGCCTGGCCCTCCGGTGAAGTTCAGGCCGGGAACTACGGCGGCGGCAATCCAGAGGGCCGCGGCATTCAGCATCCAGTGAAGCAGGAGGGAACGCGCGGGCGTCCTCAGGAGATCACGCCTCCGCCCAGCACCCGATCATGCTCATAGAGTACGCCCGATTGCCCAGGCGCAATGGCCCGGACAGGTGTTTCCAACGTCAGGGTAAGTTGGTCCGAATTCTTTTCCAACACTACGGCCTGAGCGGCGCGCGCCCTGTACCGGAGTTGCACCTGACAGCGGTCGCCGGTTTCCAGCGGATCTGCCAGCCAGTTCACCTCCTCCAGTGTCACTCTGTAGCCGGCCAGGTCGGCGGCAGCTCCCACCACAACTTCACGCCGCTCGGGGCGAATCTCTACCACATAGCGGGGACCGTCTGAGCCGCCGGGGAGCCCCTTCCGCTGGCCGATGGTATACCGGCCGTAGCCCTGGTGCTCGCCGATGATCTGGCCTCCGGTGGTAACTAGAGGTCCCGGGCGCAGCGCCGGGGCGTCGGCCGGGAGATGCCGTTCCAGCACTGAGACGTAGTCGTCATTGGGCACGAAGCAGATCTCAACCGACTCCTGCTTGTCGGCCGTGGTGAGCCCCAGCCGACGGGCGTAGGCCCGGGTCTCTGACTTGCTCAGACCGCCGACCGGCGTCAGCATCCGCGCTACCACAGCCTGATCGATTCCCCAGAGGAAGTAGCTCTGGTCCTTGGCCGGATCCGCGCCCCGGTAGAGCGCGCCATCCTGCGAGATGGCGTAGTGGCCGGTTGCGATGTATTCACAGTCCAGTGCGTCGGCGTGGGCCAGCAGGTCGCGGAACTTGGTGAAGGAGTTGCAGCGCACGCAGGGAATGGGTGTCCGCCCCCTGCTGTACTCGCTCACGAAGTTCTGAATCACGTGCAGATTGAACCGGTCCTCGAGGTTGAGGACGTAGTGGGCAATACCCAATGCCGCGGCAACGTCCCGCGCATCGTTGATGGAATCCAGCGAGCAGCAAGGCCGATCGGGGACCTCTTCGCCGTAGCAGAAGAGCTTCATGGTAGCGCCCACCACCTCGTACCCCTGCTCAACCAGGCGGGCCGCGGCAACGGAGCTGTCCACTCCACCGGACATGGCGACCAGGACGCGGGTGCTCATCGGGCGGTCGACTCCTTCCGCTTTTCCGTCATTCCGCCGGTCCGTCCCAGCACCCCTGCGAGCTTCCGCACTTTTGCCACCACCCCCGGCACAACCTCCGCGGCCCGCTCCACGTCGTTCATGCTGCTCTCCCGGCCAAAGCTGAACCGGATGGTGCCCAGTGCCAGCTCTCGGGGAACGCCCATGGCGACCAGTACGTGCGATGGTTCCACCGCACCCGTGGAACAGGCCGACCCGCTGGAGGCAGCGATCCCGGCAAGATCTAGGTGCATCAGCAACGCCTCGCTGTCCGCACCTTCTACCGCGATGCTCAAAAGATGAGGCGCCCGCTCGCTGCCCTCGGCGTTCACCGTGAGGTCGGGCACCGTCTCTTGGAGCCGCCGCGCTAGCTCGTCCCGGAGCGCCGCAAGACGCTGCGCCAGAGTCTCTCTCTCCGCGGTGGCCAGCTGCACCGCTCGCCCCAAGGCCACGGCGCCGGCCACATTCTCGGTGCCGGGACGGATCCCATACTGCTGGCCTCCGCCGTGGAGAATTGCCTCCACCGCCTTGCGGTCCCGGACGATCAGGGCGCCAATACCCTTGGGCGCCCCGATCTTGTGACCAGATATGGTAAGCAGGGTGCAGCAGAGGTTCTGGAGTGAGATCTGCAGCTTGCCGAGTGCCTGCACCGCGTCGGTATGGAAGATGACGCCCGCGTCTCGGCAGCGTTCAGCAATGTGAGCCACCGGCTGGACGACGCCGACCTCGTTATTGACCCACATCACTGAAACTACCGAAGGCGTTTCGGCCAGCGCGCGGTCGAGCGCCTCCAGCTCGAGCATGCCCGCGCTGTCTACCGGCAGGAGCACCTCTCGCCCGCCGAGGTGACAGACGGCATGAGCCGCCGCCAGGACCGCCTTGTGCTCGACCGCTGACACCGCGGCGCACATCGGGGCACCTCGGTCCCGGGCAGCAAGGGCTGCCCCCACGATGCTGAGGTTGTCCGCCTCGGTGCCGCCGGAAGTAAAGATCACCTGGCCCGGCTCGGCGCCCAGCGATTCCGCTATCTGTCGGCGAGCCTGCTCGATGCCGGCCCTGGCCGCGCGCCCAAAGCGATGCGCGCTGGACGGGTTTCCGAAGGACTGGTCGGTGAGATAGGGCATCATGGCCTCCAGCACCTCGGGGCGAACCGGGGTGGTGGCGGCGTGGTCCAGGTAGACAGGCGGCTTCATATCGATAAGATAGCGCCTATTCAGATGCTCCGAACGCCCAACTTCAGGACGTCATCGACTTCCATCGTTTCATGGGTAAAGAACGGCTCACCGTAGCGCTTCCGTATGAGGGAGCCGTAGTGCGCGTTCTGGGTCTCAACCAGCGAATACAGGTCCTGCCCGGTGGGAAAGATCTCTCCGGCCGCCTTGGCGCCATCGAATTGACTGGCGTAGCACTTGATGGCCGACAGCTTGCGTTCGAACTGCGCGCTGATGTCCACCACGAAGGTCGGCTTGACCGGGTCCTCGCGATACGAGAGAGCATAGAGCAGCTTGTGAGGACGATGCGCAGATCCCGCCGCAGGATATCGCTCCAGGCCCGCCAGGTAGCAGGCGTCGCGTCCCAGCTCTGAGGCAATGCGGTGATCGGGATGACGTCCCACGGGGAAGGGGAGAATGACCACGCGCGGCGCAAAGTGGCGGATGTGCTCGATCACCAGCTGCCGTGTTTCCTCCGAGTTCTGCAGGTGTGCATCCGGCAGTCCAGCATTCCGCCGCTCAGATACGCCCAGGATCCTGGCCGACCTCTCCGCCTCCTCCGCTCGGAGCGATGCGCTTCCTCGGGTCCCGGTCTCTCCCGCGGTAAGGTCCAGGATCCCGACCTTGTATCCGGCGTCGACGGCCTTCAATAGAGTGCCCGCGCAGGTGAGCTCGACGTCGTCTCGGTGGGCGGCGAGGGCCAGGATGTCCACGGGCATGATGGAATATAGGGCAGATGGGAGGGGGTGAGCGGAGGGTCAGCCGATTGCCCGGTGCTACACCCTGCATGTGCAAGCCCTCCGACGACCCGCATCTCCTGTGCTCCCCAAGGAGGCATTGTGCGAGCACAGATCATCATCACCGGCCTGCTGCAGGCGGTCTTGCTGACGGCGTGTGACCGGCACCTGAGCAAGTCGGAACCCGAGAAAGCCCAGCGGAACCTCGAAGCCGATGCGAAGTCAGCCAGTCCCGTCCCCCTGGGAGTGGTGGGTGGCCGGCCAACCTCACAGGCTCAGTCACCCAAAGCAAGTGAAGACGGTGATACCTGGTCCCGTTATTCGGCGTCCGAGGCGAGCGACCGTCTGATCGTCCGGACCGGCCAAGCCGGCATCGAGGTCGATTCCCTCGAGACGGCCATCGCCGAGCTGCGGCGCGTGGCACAACGAGTGGGCGGCTTCGTGGCAGACGCGTCCATTCAGAGTGGCCGGAATCAGGTGCGGTCGGCCACCCTCCAACTCAAAGTGCCGGCCGCCCGATTCGATGATCTCACGGAAGGGCTGCGTCCGCTCGGTCGTTTGCAGTTCGTCAACGTGGCGGCGGAAGATGTGAGCGAAGAGTTCGTGGACCTGACCGCGCGGGTGGTGAATGCTCGACGGCTGGAGGAGCGGCTGGTCGAGTTGCTCCGGACCCGCACAGGAAAGCTCCAGGATGTTCTCTCGGTCGAGCACGAGCTCGCCCGGGTGCGGGAGGAGATCGAGCGGATGGAAGGCCGGATGCGCTTCCTCAAGGCCAGCGCTCAGCTGAGCACGCTGTCGGTAAACCTTTACGAGCCGGCGCCCCTGGTTGCCTCGGTGCCCGGCCGCAGCCCGATCGCCGAAGCGTTCAAGACAGCGTGGCGGAACTTCGTGGGCCTGGTAGCCGGCGTTATTGCCTCACTCGGTTTCGTGGTGCCGGCGGTGATGGTGGGATGGGCGGCGGTTCTGGCGAGCCGGAAATATCGAAAGCCTGCCTGACGGTCGGAGGGTCGGAGGGTCGGAGGGTCGGACGGTCGGACGGTCGGAGGTCGGAGGGTCGGAGACACGGAGGGTCGGAGAGTCGAGCTGTTCCGTCCGCCCGTCCGCCTCTCGCCTGTCCGTCTATTCGTACCGCAACGCCTCTACTGGATCCATCCGTGACGCCTTGCTCGCCGGGTAGAGGCCGAATAACACACCGGTGAGAATCGACGCGAGTACCGCTGCCACGACCGACAGCAGCGGTACCGCGGCGGGGATGGGGGTAAAGGACCGTATCGCCCACGCGATCAGTGCACCCAGCGCCATCCCCACGATGCAGCCGACCAGAGTCAGCGTTGCTGCCTCGACCAGGAACTGGAACATGATCTCCCGCCGGGTAGCGCCCAGTGCCTTCCGGACCCCGATCTCCCGGGTGCGCTCGGTAACCGAGATCATCATGATGGCCACCACACCCACGCCCCCGACCATCAGTCCGACGCTGGAAAGGGCGATCATCACTACGAAGAACGCCGCGGTGATTTTGTTGAAGCTGTCAAGTACCCGGTCTTGCGTTACCACCGCAAAGTTGTCCGGCTGGCCCGGGCGGAGTCCCCGCTTAACCCGGAGGGCGGCCGCCACCTGATCCTGCGCCTCCTGAATGGTTGCGGTCTCCGCGGGAAGCACCGCGATATCCATCCAGCCCTTCTCGTAGTCCGTAACTTTGGTGAAGGTGGTATGCGGGATGGCCAGGCGGGGCTCGTCGGCGTTGCTGAAGAGCGATGCCGCTTCGGCGTGCATCCCGATCACCTCGAATGGTTCGCCGAAGATCTTGATCCGCTTCCCAATGGCATCGCGCCGGGGGAAGAGTGATTCGGCCAGCTTGTCGTTGATGATCACGACCCGCGCACCGGCCGCGTACTCCATAGGAGTAAAGTTCCGTCCCGCCAGAATCTCGCCGCCGTTCACCTGGTTCCAGCTCGGACTCATCCCCGCAATTGCCACGCTCTTGAGCTCCACCCCCTCGAAGCTCACCGGCCCATTGGTGTACTCGCCGATGTTGACGTCCCGCACGGCGGGCAGATTTCGGATCAGCTCTGCCTCATCCACCGTGAGCCAGGGCATCCGGCGCCAGGGGGACAGCTCGTCGGAACCATCGGAAACGTCGAGCCCGCCGGAGAAGTAGCGATACACAAAGAACGTCTTCGGCCCAGCCGACTCGAGAATGTTGGTAACGCTCTGGTTGATCCCGGTTATCGCCGAGGCCATGGCGATCACGACCGTTACCCCGATCGCTACGCCCAGGATTGTCAGGGCCGCCCGCACCTTGTTGGCCTGGATCGAGTCCAGCGCGATGACCGATCCTTCCAGCATGCGGGGAAGCAGGGCTCCCTTTCGCTGGCCCTTCATTCCGCCCTCAGCGCGTCGATTGGATCCAGCCGCGACGCCCGGCTTGCGGGATACACCCCGGCCGCAATGCCCACGCTCACCCCGAGGACTACCGCCACCAGGATTGACCAGGGGGCTACCGCGGCCGGCAACGGCGTCACCGCCTTGACCACGAACGCCAGCGCGATGCCCAGTCCGATCCCGAACACCGCCCCGACGGCAGAGAGCGTGGCCGACTCGACCACGAATTGGGCCAGGATGTCCCGCCGCCTCGCGCCGAGCGCCTTCCGAATTCCGATTTCCCGGGTGCGCTCGCTCACGGCCATCAGCATGATATTCATGATCACGATCCCGCCCACAACCAGGGAGATCGCCACCAGTCCGGGCAGGGCGACGAACAGCACCCGAGAGATCTTCTGCCAGCCGCCCAGCGCGCCCTCCGCAGTCTGAAACGCGAAATTGTTTTCCTGCTCCGGTTTCAATTGCCGGCGGCTTCGCATCAGTGCTTCGGCCTCCGCCAGGGCGTTCTGCATCTCCGTCGGGTTGGCCGTCTGCACGATCAGGGCATCCAGGATGTTGATGGGACAGATCAGGCGGCGGCCTGGAGCGCTGAACGGCATGATCGCGAACTTATCCAGCGAGATCCCAAAGAGGTTCCCCTGTCTCTCCACTACGCCTACCACTCGGTAGGGAAGGCCGCCGATGACAACCTGCTTGCCGAGGGGATCCACCCCGGCCAGCAGTTTCTGGGCAAGCTCAGAGCCGACTACCAGCACCGGCAGACCGGTGCGCACCTCCTGCGTGGTGAAGGTACGGCCTTGGGTGATGACATAGTTCTTGATGTTGAAATAACTCTCCTCGGTGCCAATCAGGTCGATATCCTTGGCCACCTTGCCCTCATAGTGGACTGCCACCCGGTCCTCACAGAACTTGGCGAAGCTGGCGGGGGTCTTGATCCGCTCGCGGACGTAGTCGGCATCGCCATAGGTGATTCGCGGGCGCCTGAGCCAGCCCCGCCACACATCCTCCG
Source organism: uncultured Gemmatimonadales bacterium (assembly GCA_963698975.1). Taxonomy (GTDB): domain Bacteria; phylum Gemmatimonadota; class Gemmatimonadetes; order Gemmatimonadales; family GWC2-71-9; genus CAVVWJ01. The sequence goes on along the minus strand of CAVOSV010000003.1, from coordinate 592,997 downwards.
GCACGTTGCCGGTAGTGATGGAGGGTCGCTGGCGCAGGTGAAAAGTATTGGCCCCCACCAACGTGTTGGCGAACCGGTCCACCATATAGCGGTTCATGCCCTGAACGATGGAGACCACCGCAATCAGGAAGGTCACGCCGATCAGCACGCCAACCAGCGAGAAGAAGCTCTTGAGCTTCTGGGCCCGGATAGTGCGCAGCGCCATCCGGATAGCTTCCAGGAGACGCACTAGGACGCCTTGGTTTCCCGGGCCTTGGTGGTGTCGGCCTGGCGGACCTTGGCCTGGTCTTTCAGGTCCCGAATGGCCTGATAGGTTCCCGCTACGATAGTTTCTCCCTCCCTTACACCATCTAGCACCTCGAAATAGTCGTCTCCCGCAACACCCGTCTTGACCGGTCGGAAAGTGGCGACCCCGTTGCGCACCACGAATACGCCTTCCGCCTCCCTCTTCCTGAACCGGGCCCGGAGTGTGTCGACCTGCGGCGCTCCCTCAGCCTCGCTCGGGATCTTCTCGTGCTCTCGTACCGTAAGGGCGATGATCGGAATGCTCAGCGCGTTGTTGCGGGTATCGGTGATGATCCGGGCGGTGCAGCTCAGATCAGGACGAATGTCAGGTGGAGGATTCCGCAGCGTGATCTCCACGTCGAAATCCACTGCCCGGTCACTCGAGCCCGAGGCGGTTTCGGTGGGCGTCAACTTGGCGCTGTGACTGATCTTGCTCACCCGGCCCCAGAAGGTGGTGTCCCGGTACGCGTCGATGGTGACTTCCACCGAGTCGTCCGAGCTCAGCCGCACCACATCGGTCTCGTCCACCTGAACCTTCGCCAGAATCACGGACAGGTCGGCGATGGTCATCAGCAGTCCGGTTTCCCGGGAGAAGGTTCCCGGCACTGCCACTTCACCTTCCTCGACCGCCAGCCGCACCACTCGCCCTGATATGGGCGAAGTCAGGCGTGTCTTCGACAGATTGTCCTTGCTCTCCTGCAGGCTGGCTCGAGCCTGGTCCAGCTGGGCTTTGCTGGCCTGGTAGTTAGCCTCGGCGACGTCGAGGGCGGTTTGCGCCTGCTCCGCAGTCTCCGGGGCAATCAGATTGTCGCCCAGTTCCTTCAGTTGCCGGGCACGATCCCAGGCCCGCTGCGCCTGGTCCCGGGTTGCCCGGGTCTGCAGCAGGGTGGCCTCGGTCGAGGACACCACACCCTGGGCCCGCGCCACCGCTGCTTGATACTGCGCCGGATCGATCTGCAGCAGGAACTGGCCGCGTTTCACCAGATCGCCCTCACGCACGGCGATATCGATGATCCGGCCGGTGATATCCGCGCTGATGTCAACGGAGGTCTTCGCCTCGATCTTGCCGCTGGCGGTTACTGAGGCCACCAAGTCCCGACGGCTCACCTGCTCCAATCTCACCTCGGTACCGGCGTGTTTCTTCTTGTGAATTTGGAACGCCACCCCGCCGCCGATTGCCAGAACCACTACTGCGGCAATGAGCCAGATCCGGGTTCTTCGCAGCATGTCTGTTCCTTAGTGACTAAGCGAGCGTCCAACCGCGGTTTCCAACACGGCGACGGGATGGTGGTCTGGGGATGAGATCATGACCGATGTAGTACGCGAGCCCCGCCGTGCTGGTTTCAACTTGGGACGATGAAGATTGCAGAGCCGAGCGTCGCCCGTTAATCCTGAGCGCGCGAGACGACGGTGCCAGACTCGGGAAGCTCGAGCCGAACCAGACGGCCCTGGCCGTCGGTGCTCAATGTGCCGCGAATGTCACCGGTCAGCGTCACCCGGGCGCCGCCGGCTCCGCCCGGCTCGCGCCGCGCGACGAACGAGGCCCGGCGGGCCGTTCGAGGGAAGACCGCGGTCAACGGTTTGCCGGCTGGGGTGGCCAGATCCGCTACCGCACTGTAGAGCGAGAAGACCTGTTCATCGAGTAGCACCACATCCGGGCCACCGGGCAGCTCCCGGCCGGCCTCGGAACCCTTGGCGACGGTACGAATGATCAGCCGGGCTCCAGAGCCGGCTGCCAGAATCACAGTGGGGCCATTGGGCCCCTCCACGTCGAGCTGGAATTTGGCCAGCGCGGATTCCGGAGTGCGGTCGAGCGTGGCCGATAATCGCAGCGTGGGGCTGTTGGCTGGATACGCTGCTGTGGCTCGGATACTGGTACCTGGAGCGCCTCGCCCTCGACCCTGAGTCAGAGTGAATTCCTCTCGACCGATCTCTCGGCCTCCCTGTTCGACAACCAGCTTGATCCCAGGTGAATCCTGAGCCCAGGCTGAGGTGGCCGGCAGGAGCACGAGCAGAACCGCGGCGAGGCGCATGGCTTCTCCGTTCGTCAGGATCTCTCTAGACAGGTGCTGACTCGGTCGACGATAAATCTATACAGGCGCTCACCCTTCTGGGCGCTGGCCAGACTGGGATAACCCACCGATCCGGGGGAGCCCGGCGGCAGGTGCCGGCTGTCTCCCGGGCGGTACCGGGACAACATTTCCGAGGGTAGATCGAAGTCCCGGGCCAACTCCATCTGTACCAGCTGCGGAGCCAGGAAGAGGAGCAGGGAAGTGTCCAGCTCACCACCCTGGATCGGCGCCGGCCTCTCCAGAAGAGAGCCGAATTCGATGCTGAAGATGTCGACCACCTGCACCGTGGCTTCGTCGGTACGGATGGCACTCAGCGCCTCCAGGTGCGCTTCGCTCGACTGCGCGGTGATAATGAAGAACTCGCGGACGCCTGCCCCCTCCTCCCAGGACTCGATAAGTTCGTTCATGACGCGATGAAGTGTTCGACGTCTGAGCGCTGCCCCGCCAGGGTAGGGCCGGGTCGTGGCATGCACGCCGTACTCGACCGTGGGAGTCCGCGCGATACCAAACTTCTCCGACAGATCGTCGGCTAATCGCTCCACGATGATCGTATCGCAGCCCAGCGGGAGGTGGGGGCCGTGCTGCTCCGTCGTTCCCACCGGCACGATCAGGGTCGGCCGCTCTAGCAGCCGCTCGGTGATCGCGCCGGGCGTCATCTCCTTCAACCGCCAGGGGTGTCGATCTTGACTCATCGCGGGCGGCTCTGGGTTGTGGTCGTGGTGGCCGCCGGAGTGGCTGTGGCTGAATGGCTGCGGCAGCCCGCCGGACTCTGGCTCTGGATTGCCTGGATTTCGGTCGGAGCGGAAATGGCGGTGCTATGGCCTCTGTCGGGGTGGCGTCAGCCTGCGCTCCTGATCCTGTTGGCCAGTGTGGCAACCGCGCTCACCCTCGGCCACCGGCAGATCAGAGCCATCGAGACTCGCTGGCCCCAGGAGCGAGAGAAGCGCGTTACCGCGGCCTCACAGCATCTCGCGGCAAATCTCCATTCGGCTTTGCATCGTGCCGAGCGACTGGCCGAGTCTGCCATTGCCAGTCCGGCAAGGACCCAGGACGCGGCGCTGAAGGAGTTGGGCCGGCTGGTGCCCACGGCCGGGCCGGAAATGAGCGTGGCGGTGTTCGACTCCTCCGGCGACCCTTGGGCCTGGGCCGGCCGGCACCGGCTCCTACCGCGCGCTGACGGCGACTCATTCGCCGCCCGGACGAGTGGATATTACGTCGTGCTGGAGGCCCGGCGCCACTCAGCGGACGGGCGCAGCGCCGTGGCCGGGGTGTTGGTCTGGGCCCACCCAGCGGTCCCCGATCGCAACCGAAGCCTGGCCGAGCTGTTTCGTCAAAGGACCGAGGTGGGTCTCGCGGTGTATCCCTCCGGCACCGCGCCAGAGAGTGTCGACGTTTTCGATTACGAGGAGCCCACGACCTCAGGCTCCAGGCTGCTCTTCAGCGTTCAGCCTATCCCACCGGAGCAGGGCGCCGCCAAGGAGCTGGTGTTCCTCCGAACCAGCCATGTGCTGCTCTGGTTGTTTGGCTTGACCCTGATCCTGGCGCTCGCCACTGCAGCAGGAGCGCTCGAGCGATTCCTCCTGCTTGGCCTGGTCATGTGGCTGGTTGCCCGTGCACCGCTCGGTCCCGCGCTCGGACTGCAATCGCTCTTCTCGCCGGCCACATTCTTTCGGCCGCTGCTGGGGCCGCTTTCGTCGTCGGCCGGCGTCCTGGCGCTCTCCGGCATTCTGCTGACGATGGCTGCGATCTGGCTCTGGCGCCGACGCTTGCCGCGCCGTTGGTATGGCGTCCTGTTCGGGGCGATCCTGCTCCTCGCGTCGCCCTACCTGATCAGCGCTCTCGGTAAAGGCATTACCCCACCCGCCCGGGGCGTCTCGGTTGCGCTGTGGCTGACCTGGCAGCTCACGCTTCTGGTCGCGGCGTCCGCGTTGATAGTCCTAGCGGCATCATTGTTTCGAGGGAACGGACCCGAGAGTCACACGCGATGGCGGATCATTACTGGGGTGGGGATTGCCTTCGCGTCTGCCGTGATCGGGATGTACGTCTGGAGTCCGCGGGGGGCCTGGCCCGATTGGTACACCTTCCTGTGGACTCCGGCGCTGCTGCTGGTGACGCTCCCCGCGCCCCGTTGGGCAACGATCAGCGGAATCGCCCTCGTTGCCGGCAGTTCGGCCGCACTGGTAACCTGGGGAGCTGAGCTTTCGGGACGAATTCAGGTGGCCCAGCGCGACGTGGCTCGTCTGGGCGACGAACCTGACCCCCTAGCGGTACCGCTGCTGGAACGCTTTGGCGAGCAGGCGTGGCGCGCGCGTCCGCCGGTAAACGCATCAGAGCTGTACGCGATCTGGCATGGCTCAGCCCTGGAAGCCCAGGGATATCCGGCCAACCTGGCGCTGTGGTCCCCGTCGGGCGAGCTGCGGGATGAGCTGGTGCTCGAATCGTTGGATGTGTCCGATTCCGTCCTGGCGGCCGCCGTTCGGAGTCTCCCTCCCACCGACAGCATTCGGGTAACTCAGATCCTCCGAACGCCCGGGGTGCACAACCTCCTGCTGGTTCGACTCAGCCCTCAGGAGGTCATGACTGCGCTGGTGGGGCCGCGATCGGAGCTCGTTCTGCCCGGGCGACTCGGGCGCCTGCTCGACCCGACCCGCCGCAGTGTGCCCTTGTATACGCTCTCCCTCTCACCCTCAACTGCAGCACAGCCGCCTCCGCCAAGCCGCTGGCGACGGGAGGGCTGGATCCTGCGGTGCGACTTCCCCCTAATGCTGATGGGGACCGCCCGGGTGGTTCATGCCACTGTGGACCTTCGGGCTCCGGTTCCGCTTTTCGTCCGCGGCGTCCTCGTGGTTCTGCTGGATGCTGCTGTGCTCGCGCTCCTCTGGTTCATAGCCGAACTGGTGGCTGGAGTGAGGCCGGCTCCGCCACGCTGGCGGACCCTTGGCCGATCTTTCCGGGTGCGTCTGGCCTTGACCCTCGGCGCGTTCTTCATCGTGCCTGCCGTCGGATTCGCCGCCTGGAGCTTCGTTCGCCTGGGCAACGAAGTGGAACGGAGCCGCGACCTGCTCATCACTCAAACTCTGCGGGACGCAGTCGTCGCTGGAGGCGCCGCGTTCCGCACCGAGACTCCACGTCCTGATCGCCTGATCCGGTTAAGCCGCCGACTGGACGCCGACCTGGCGTTGTATCAAGGCGGAGTGCTGACCGGAACCAGCAACGGCATTCTGGAGGATCTCGGAATCATGGGTCAGTTAATGGATCCCCGGGCTTTTGCCCGGCTGGCGCTGGAGGGCGACGTCGAAGTCACCCGCGAAGGTTTCATCCCTCAGCTGGCAGAGCGGATTGGATATCGGGTGGTACGACCCGGTTCTCCGGATGAGATGGCCGTGCTGGCGACGCCCCAGCTGGCCGACGACGTGTCACTCGGGGTCCGGCAGCTGGATCTGGCCCTGGTTCTCCTCCTGGCCACCTTGGCCGGCGTGGCCGCCGCGCTGACCGGCGCGCAGATCGCCGCCCGCACGCTATCGCGTCCGGTGGCCGATCTCCGTCGTTCTGCTCTGGCGCTGGGTAAGGGCCAGCCGATGCCATCCCATTTGGAGCATCCGCCGCTCGAATTTGAGCCGGTGTTCGCCGCCTTCGAGCGCATGGCGGCAGACATCCGTTCCAGCCAGAACGCCCTCGAGGAAGCACGCCGGCGAACGGCGACCGTGCTCGCCACCGTTGCGACGGGGGTGGTCGCGGTCGATCCCGCCGGCAGTGTGCTCATCGCCAATGTCCAAGCGGTGGATCTGCTCGGGGTGGACCTTCAGGAGGGGGAGCCCTTCCTCGACCGGCTCGGCTCCGAGTGGAGCCCACTCGCCAGTGCAGTTCGCCGCTTTCTGGTGGATCCCCATATCGATGGATCAGTCGAGCTGGATGTGAGGGGCCGCCGAGTCGCACTGCAGCTGGCCTCCCTCGGTCCTCAGCTCCGAGGGGCAGTGCTCGCGCTCAATGACGTGTCCGAGGTGTCCCGGGCCGAGCGGGTACTGGCCTGGGGTGAAATGGCCCGCCAGGTGGCCCACGAGATCAAGAATCCGCTCACGCCAATGCGCTTGGGGATGCAGCACCTTCGCCGAGTCTACCGGGACCGCCGCACCGAATTTGACCGGACGCTGGATGAGACCGCGGATCGCATCCTGGCGGAGATCGACCGACTCGACACCATCGCCCGGGCCTTCAGTCGCTTTGCCGCCCCGGCGCCACAAGACCAGGAGTTGCTGAAGATAGATCTCGGGTCTGCGGCTGAAGAGGTGGTGCAGCTCTACCGACTGTCGGAGGAAGCCTGCTCGGTGAGACTGACGGTCGAACCGAACGCCTTTGGGGCTGCGCGGCGCGACGAGGTGAAGGAGGTTCTGGTGAATCTGCTGGAGAACGCGCGAAACGCCGGCGCGTCAGTGGTGGATGTGCGGGCCGAACCCGGAATCGTTCGAGTTTCGGACAATGGAAGGGGCATTCCTGCTGAAGTGGTGCCTCGCGTCTTCGAGCCGCGATTCTCCACCACTACGAGCGGCGCCGGGCTCGGCCTGGCCATCGTGAAGCGATTGGTGGAGAGTTGGGGCGGTCGAGTCGAGCTGGAGAGCACCGAGGGGGAGGGGACGGTAGTGACCGTCCGGACTCAGGTCTAGCGCGCCATTCCCCGAGCCCGTTCGGCCACAGCGATTGCAATCGCCTGATCCTGAGTTCGGGCCCGCCGCATCAGCCGCACCGCTGTCTGCATCTGACGGTCGGACAGAGCGCGACGCCGGGCTTCGGCCACAGGGCCGAAGACCGCCCGGGTGATCTCGTAGCCCAGCTGCTCGTCGACATAGGCGGAAGCGTTGTCATAGGTGGGGCGGGGAAGCTCCAGACCGATCTGCTCTAGCCGCTGATACACGTCTTCCCGCATCTCGTCGGTAACCCGGAACGACTGGAACTTCGGTGCATTGGGTGATTGGCGGACATTTTCAGCGTAGTCTGAAAGCACGCCACGGAACTGCGCGATGTCTTCACCCAGCGCGGAGAGCAGTGCCCGCTCCGCGTCGGATCGAGGGGTCCCACGAATAGTCAGATCGGGCAGGATGCCGCTGGCGTCCGGAATGGCGCGTCCGGCATCAGAGTGAAAGAGCCGCGGCATCAGCGAGGGCGGTCGGTTACCCACCGCCCCTTCTCCGTCGGGGCGAGGCCGCTGCACCGTGCGGCCGCTCGGGGTGTACCAGCGGGCCGTGGTCAGCTTGATCGCAATTTCATCGCCGAGAGGGTAGGTGGTCTGCAGCACGCCTTTGCCAAAGCTCGGCGTGCCCAGCACAACCGCGCGATCGTGATCCTGGAGTGCGCCCGCGATCAGCTCCGCTGAGCTTGCGGTGCCATGGTTGACCAGCAGCGCCACCCGGAGGTCGTGCCATCCGCCGGACAAGCCTGCCAGATACACCTTGGAGTGCTCGGGCGATCGTCCCTCGGAGATGGCCACTGTGTCGCCCGGGCGGAGGAACAGGCTCGCGACCTTGACGCCCTCGTTGATCAGCCCGCCGGGATCGCCGCGAAGGTCCAGCACCAGTGACGTCATCCCGTCGTTTACCAGTCCGTTGATCGCCTGGCGCAGCTCGGCTGCCGCTCCATCGCTGATGCGGCGGAGCTCGATGTAGCCCACCCCGGAGCCCAGGAACACCCCCTCGGACGCGGCCGGGACGTGGACCACGGTGCGGGTGAGCCGCCGCAGCACGGGTGTGCTCGAGCCCCAGGGCCGAACCAGAACGGTCACCGTGGTTCCGGTTCCACCCGCCAGTGCCTCATCCAGGCGACGGGCTGACCAGCCGGCCGTGTTCCTACCGTCGATGCTCAGGATGACGTCGCCGGGGGCAAAGGCGCCCCGAGCACTGCCGAGGCCAGCCCCGTCGGTCAGGCCGACATCCACCTCGGTGCCGGACATCTGCCGCTGGTACTGGCGGTAGCTCTCCCTGGTAAGCAGCTCGGCGTAGGGATCGTGGAGGGAAGCAACCAGGGCCTTGGCCGCGGTCTGGTAGAGATCGCCCTCGCCTATGGAATCGATGTAGTGGCTGTGGATGGAGCCGACGACGTTTTCGAAGAGGCGAGCCTGCTGGTAGACGGTACCCTCCGGCGCTGCTTTTCGGCGAAGCAGCCATCCTCCAGTCAGAACGGAGAGTGCGAGGATCGCTATGAGCCCACCCCAGCGGGCCTTAGCGGAGGGTCCTTTCATGCCGATTAGCTCCCGCGAATTGCGAGAAGGTCTGCTGGATGCATTCCCCCGAAACATGGGAAACACCGTCTACAGAAGTCACTACACAAAAGGGGCAGCAAGATGGAGGCCGCCCAAGCCTAACGTCCGTGCGGATTCCCCGGATCCACGGCCAAGCTGGAGTCGCGCCACACCGCTGCTGAGGCAACATGACACGCCTCGACGAATACGCTGTTTGGATGGCTCCCCCGCTGGAGCAGCGCGTGAAGCATCTCGTGGCGGACCAGCCACTCCTCACCGAGAGCACTGGCGGGGAGGTAAATCCGGTTGCCTTCCCGTACCCACCAGGCGTGGGCCATCTCTCCGTTCAGCTCGATTGCGCCACTCGGAGCATCCACCGCGTAGAAGGCTACGTCGGTCATCTTCCCCTGTTTGCCGGAGCAGGCGACCGTCTTGTCCCACCACTGCTGGTAAAGACCCAGGGTAGGAACCGCCCAGGACCTGCCCAACGGCGCCAGCGGCGCGCCGGCGGCCCGCGGCGCCGCGCAGGCGCCTGCACCCACTACCAGAAGAAGGACAGCGCAGGACCACCGACTCATGTAGGACTCCGGATCTGAGCACCTCGTCGCGGCGGTGGGCTTGGGGGGTACTCCGCCGGACGGGTCTGAGCGGCGCCGAAACCGACACCGACTGAAAATTGCTGCACGAATCGGTCCACAGATGCGCCAGCGGGGTACCTGGCCCGGGTCGAACCGGGTCTAGCTTGCGGTTCCTCTTTCCTTATAACGCGTTCCGACCCTTGCTGGCCCGAATTGGTTCTGCCGCGGTCCTCGGCATCGATGCCTATCCGGTGGATGTCGAGGTGGACATTACCAACGGATTGCCCTCTTTCTCGACAGTCGGCCTGCCCCAGGGCGCGGTAAAGGAGGGCAGGGAACGAGTGAGCGCGGCGCTGGTCAATGCAGGTTTTTGTTTTCCGCTCCGTCGCATCACCGTCAACCTTGCCCCGGCCGACATTCGCAAAGACGGCTCGGCCTTCGACCTGCCCATCGCGCTCGGCATTCTGGTGGCCAGCGGTCAGCTTCCCGAAGACGGCCTCAAGCATCATATGGTGCTCGGCGAGGTCGGGCTCGAGGGAGATCTGCGCCCGGTTCGCGGCGCTCTCTCCATGGCTCTGGCGGCGCGGTCGGCCGGATTCCACGGCATTCTGGTTCCTCACGCGAATGTCCCGGAGGCCTCTGTGGTCGCCGGACTGGAGGTCTGCGGCGCGCGCAGCCTGCTCGAGGTGTGTGGCCACCTGGTCGGCAAGAATCCCATTCCTCCAGCCCGGGCCGACCTAACCGCGCTCATGAGCTCGGGCGCATCGGACGAAGCCGACTTCGCCGACGTCCGGAGCCAGGCCGCCGCCAAACGAGCCTTGGAGGTGGCGGCAGCGGGCGGTCACAACATTCTGCTGCTGGGCTCTCCCGGCGCGGGAAAAACCATGTTGGCCCGGCGCCTCCCATCCATCCTTCCGTCCATGAGCCTGGAGGAAGCGCTCGAGGCCACCAAGATCCACAGTGTCGCCGGCACCCTGGCGTCCGGGCAATCGCTCCTCACTGTGCGCCCCTTCCGGGCACCACACCACACTATCAGCGATGCCGGCCTCATCGGCGGGGGCTCCTCCCCCCGCCCCGGAGAAGTCAGCCTGGCTCACGGTGGCGTCCTGTTTCTGGACGAGCTGCCGGAATTCCGGAGGAACGTGCTCGAGGTGCTGCGGCAGCCAATGGAGGACGGCGTCGTCACCTTGAGTCGCGCGGCCGTGAGTCTCACCTATCCCGCTCGCTTCATGCTGGCCGCAGCCATGAATCCATGCCCCTGCGGTTATTTCGGAGACCCGCTCCACTCCTGCCGCTGCGGGTCGCTGTCCATCGAACGCTACCGCTCCAGGATCTCGGGTCCGCTGCTCGACCGGATCGACATTCATCTCGAGGTCCCAGCCGTGGCTTACAGCGATCTGGCCGGAACCCACTCCGACGAGCGCAGCGCGGCGATTCGAACCCGGGTCGAGGGGGCTCGTGCCGTGCAGCGCGCGCGGTTTCAGGGGCAGCGCGGGGTACACGCCAACGCGCACATGACTGCGCGCGATCTCCGTCGCCACTGCCGATTGAGTGAAGCCGTGGAAGCGGTGCTCAAGCAGGCGGTGACTCGATTGGGGCTCTCGGCGCGGGCCTACCATCGGGTGCTCAAAATCGCGCGCACCATAGCGGACCTGGCAGGGTCGGCCGAGCTCACGACGGCCCACGTCAGTGAGGCGATACAGTATCGGAGCCTGGATCGGAAAAGGGAATTTGTGGGGGAGAGGCGGTAGCCGCTAGTCGCTGTGAAACTAGGCTTAGGTCTAGTCGGGAGCTAGGAGCTGGTAGCTGCTAGCTCCAGGCTCCAGGCTCCCAGCTCCCAGCTACATGGCAAAGAGCCAGAGGTCGGCTCGATGATTGGGTGCGTTGAAGTCCGAGTCCGGCTCACCATGCACTGGGGCGAAGGGCTGCACCTCGACTACTACGTGGGAACCGTCGGGTGAGATAACCGGATGCCGGAAGAGTACAGAGTCGCCGGCGAAGAGACGGCGACTCCCGTCGCTCAGGTTGACGAATATCAGGTCTCCGCCCTCGTCCCGCTGCACGTTGCCGTGGGCGTCCTCGAAGCGATAGACCACGCTACCTCCGATCACGGCGACAAGGCGGGTGCCCCGAACCTGGGGGTCACGCACAATGGTACCGAGTCCGAAGTCATAGAAGGTGGTGACTTCACCGGTCGAAAGCGATCGGCGGTATACCCGGGAGTCACCACCCAGAGTGTAGTAGATGGTCTGGCCATCCTCACCGAGTGCCACCCCCGAGGCATAATCGGTACCCGGTATGACCTCTACCCGCGGTGTGGCTCCGGAGAGATCGAGGATGGCGGCGTCCAGCCCGGTGTAGAAGGTGTCCGGAAGGAAGGTGGATCCCTCGTAGAAGAGCTGCTCGGCCAGATAGAGCAGACTGTCCCGGCCAATCCACTGCGGGGTCCGAATGCTGGAATGGTACCTCCCATTCGGGGCCGTATAAGGGAGTGGCTGGACCAACGTGGCCTGCTGGGGCGCCTCCCTGCTCGCCAGGACCAGCGCCGAGGCACCCAATTTCTGCTGACCCACCCAGGAAATGACTTGGTGATAGAAGAGCCGCCCGTCGGCATTCTGGGCGGGCGATTCCATGAGGTCGGTGGAGTCGTCGTGTATGGGGTCGTACTGGCAATAGCTCGCCGAGATGGTACCGCCGCCGGGAGGAAGAACGTTGAGGCAACGATCGCGATCGCTGCGGTCTTGCCGCTCGCTCGAGTAGATGATGCCCGAGCCATCGGGCAACCAGGATGGAGTGCGGTCGTCCGCCAAATTAAAGGTGAGCCGGACCGGTGAGGTGGATGAGACCGGTGGCAGGACTGGAATTGGCTCGGGCTCAGCCGGAGAGCTGTGCTCGCAGGCTGTGGATGCGATCACAACGAGTGCCGCTGCCCAGTGAGCCATTCGGCTCGACCAATCCTGGTGAGATATTGTCATGCTCGCGGGGAGACGCCGCCGTCGAGGAGCGCTGCACAATATGGAGCCGTAGTCGCGAGTCGCGAGTCACGAATCGGGAGTCTGGAGCGGAGCCGGGTGGAGTGCAGGAAGGACCCTGCGCTCAACATTGCGAAGGGAAGCCCAAGGGAATAAATCAGGATCACCCATGCTGACTGGGATGCCAATGACCGATATCCTCGGAGCACAGTCTTCCGGCGTGTGGCTGAACGCAGCGGTGCCTACCTTCATCGTCGCTGATGTGGGCGCCACCGCTCGGAGAGAGGCATAAAGGCACACCCGTGGAAGCCAGTGCTCGTCCGGCCGGTCTCGTGCTGCTATCGCTGTTCTTTGGGTTTGGTACTCTCATGAGCGCCGTAACGGCAGTGGCCTTGGCCGCGCCGGGCAATTGGTCCGACCAGCTGTGGCGATTCAATCCCGCGGCGCGCACCGGCTTCCAAGCAATGGGTAACTGGGCCGTGCCGCTCATGCTGCTGGTCGCAGCGGGCTGCGCTGGCGCGTCTATCGGACTCTGGCTGGGAAAACTCTGGGGTCATCGCCTGGCGGTAGCGGTGCTCAGCGTGAATCTGGTAGGCGATGTGTCCAACGCTCTGGTCCGGGGCGACCGCCGCACTCTCATCGGCCTGCCGATCGGGGGAGCGATGATCGCATATTTAGTAAGCCGCCGGGTTCGACCACGCTTCAAGGCCACAGGCTGATTATTACCAGGAGTGGCAGATTCATGATCAACTCCAGCATGCCGGTCTATCTCACCGTCCTCGGCCTGGCGGCGCTTGGATTCGGAACGTTGGTCTGGCAACCGTATTCTGCCGACTTTCCGGGAACCGAGTACTCCAAGCCGATTCGCGGCTACATCCACGCCGCCGCTCGCCAGGATTCAGCCGGGCTGGCGCGGCTATCCGCCTCCACGGCGGCCGTTAGCTGGGGTCTCACGGCAGGGCTTGCGCACCATGGATCGCTCGCGCATTGGGAGCGGTGGATGCAGGCTTCGGCCGGCAAGCAGCAGGGCGACACGGCACAGGTGTTTGTCTTTTCCGATGAGAAAATGTGCCAGAACGAATCTATCGAGCTGCAGCTCGTAGGGCGCGACGGAGGAGCTCGAGTGGTCCGGGCAAGCTCGAGCTGCTGGTCCCGGTAGCGAGACCCGGCTGCCAGTGACCGCTCAGGAGTTCCGCCGGCTGGCACTGAGCCTGCCCGAAGTTGCTGAATCCGCTCACATGGGCCATCCGGACTTCCGGGTAAGAAACCGAATCTTCGCAACCCTGGGCTACCCGGGCCGTGGTTGGGCAATGATCAAGCTCGCGCCGGAGGAGCAGGAATGGCTGGTGCGAGCCGATCCCGAGACCTTCACTCCTGTTCCTGGCGCGTGGGGCCGAGCAGGCTGCACCAACGTGAGGCTGCGGTCCGCTCGCAAAGGCCCGGTCTTCGAGGCCCTGACATCGGCATGGCGGAAGCGGGCGTCGAAGAGGCTCGCGGCTCGGCTATGAAAACCCAGTACTTCACCGCCACCAGCCTGGACGGCTTCATTGCCGATCCGGACGACTCGCTGGATTGGCTGTTTCCGCTAGGCGACGTCTCCGAAACCAGCTACCCGAGTTTCATTGCTGAGGTGGGCGCGCTTGCAATGGGCTCCGCCACCTACCAGTGGATGTTGCGCCACGTGGTTGGCCCTGAGGCCGATCATCCGCAACCCTGGCCCTACGACCTGCCTGCCTGGGTCTTCACCTCCCGCGAACTGCCGGGAGTCGCGGGTGCCGATATCCGATTCGCGAGGGGAGACGTGCGCCCGGTGCATCAGGCTATGGTGCAGGCCGCTGGAGGCAAGAACGTCTGGATCGTGGGTGGAGGCGATCTTGCCGGGCAGTTCTACGATCAGGGTCTGCTCGACGAGATCCACGTGCAGATCGGCTCGGTGACATTGGGAGCAGGAAAGCCGCTTCTGCCGCGCAGAATCGCCAGTCCGCCGCTTCGGCTGGTGTCGGTCCGTGCAGTTGGAACCGGGTTCGCCGAACTCAAGTACGAGGTGCCACGGGAGCGAGGTGCCTGACCGTTGGCGCTGGTGGTGTTTCTCCGCGGCGTAAATGTGGGCGGCCATCGGACGTTCCGTCCTAGCCTGCTGGCCCAAGAGCTGAAACAGTACGATGTGGTAAATGTGGGAGCGGCCGGGACGTTCGTGGTGCGCAAGCCCGGCGCCAGCAGCCGCTTCCGCACCGAGCTGCTGCGAAAGCTGCCGTTCCAGGCGGAGGTGGCCATCTGCGAGGGTCGCGATCTGCTCCGGATCGAGACGGACAATCCATTCGCAGCGGAACGTCCGCCCGAAGTAGTTCGATTTCTTACCGTACTCACGAAATCCGGGCGAGCGCGGGAGACTCTTCCGCTGGCCTTTCCTCGAGAGGGAGACTGGCTGGTCCGACTGATCGGGTCAGAGGGCTGCTTCGTGTTCGGAGAATATCGCCGTCACATGCGGACGATCGGCTACCTGGGCCAGATCGACAAGCTCTTCAGCGTTCCGGTGACCACCCGGAACTGGAACACGATACTCGCAGTGGTGCGCATTCTTAAGAAAGAAACGAAGAGCCGCTGACTTACAGGGTCATGCCGAAGGAGAGGTGAAGATGCAGCCGCCGCGACCAATCCGTTTCCGCCGTCGTTGCCGGTAAGCCCTGCTCCAACGCAGCCAATACCTCTCCAGCGTCTCGGACATCCAGGTCGGACGGATTCAGCTTGTAGCCCAGCCCCAGGCGAATGGCGCCGACCGGCGTCTGGTAACTGATCCCGGTGCCCAGCGAGAAACGAAGGTCGGTGTCGCCCTCCAATACCGCGAGTTTGAAACCGGTATCCGGAGTCCACACCTTGCCCAGGTCCATAAACAGCTGAGCTCCCCAGGCACTCGTCAGGCCCGGAAAGGGAAACCGGAGTTCCACGGTTCCGGCGAGTCGCGCCAGCATTCCCGCCGGTACGTAGCTGTCGGCGGAGAGAACGGTATCGCTTCCTTGTATATGGGCCTCGACCGCGGGGAACTTGGGGCCAAGGAGTCGGCTGCCCCAGCCGCGCACATCGTCGGTCCCGCCTGCGGTCATCGTCTCGTCGCGCAGGCGGATCAGGGAGAACACCGGACTGTCACCCGGAAGCGGCACACTCTTCCCAAAAGGGAATAGCCGGCCGAGCGACAGGCGGGCGGCCAGTGTTGTTTTTCGGCTGATCGGATGATAACCCGCGAGCGTCAGGTCCAGTCGTCCGAACTGCACGGTCGTGATTCCGGACGGGACCGTGATCTCCGCCCGGGGACGGATGGACCACCCCTTTCGAGGATTGGCCAGGTTATCGGCTTTGCCGAACGAGCCGGTCAATGTCACCGAGCTCTTGTCGATATCCTGGCCCAGCGAGTCCTGGAGCGCCGGATTGTTGAGGGCGAGCAGCCGGGCCAGGGTGATGGTTCCGTCTGACGAGGTGCCAAAACGGTACTCGTAGATGTGGCTGGCCTCGTACCGGTATTCCAGCGCAATAGTGGAGAGGCTGGCGAGACGATAGAGGAAGATCCCGGAAACACCGACGCTGACTGAGCGATCCCTCAGGTCGTCGCGGTATTCGGTGAAGGGGCCGATGCCGAGGGAGAGCTGGGGCACGTGGATGTAAGGCTGAGTGAGGGTGAGCGATCCCCGAAGCAGCTTCTCCTCGTGGGTGGCTACCGAGCCGATTCCACTCTGCCCCTCCAGCGTTGCCGTCAGACTCCGTGCTCCTCCGGTAAAGTTCGGGTGGGTCCACTGGACCCGGCCTGAGATGCCCGCCCCCTCCGAGATGTATCCCAGCTCTGCGAGCGTCACCCGAGGACCCCCTTCGAGGACCTCCACTCGCACACCGACCTGCGTGTCGGTCGGCTGTTTGAAGTCCAGATTGAGCTGTGCCTGGCGGAACAGGTCGATCTGCTGGAGACGTTGCCTTCCGTCAACCAAATCCTGGGCTGAATACCAATCTCCAGGGCGGAAGGGGAGCTCGCGCAGAATGACCCGGTCGCTGACCGAGCGCTGGCCATCGACGGTCACCTGTCCCACCCGCTGCCGCCGGCCCGGCTCTACCCGCAGGGTGACGTCCACCTGATTGGAGTCGGCCTGGCGAGCCGCCTGAACTTTGGCGAGGGGATATCCGTGGTTGTGAAGCCAGGCCCGGGTTGTCTCCTCCATCAACGCTGTTTCGTCGTCGCCGAAGCGGTGACCGCGCGCCTTGGCCAACTCCCTCTCGAGCTTGGTCCACGCCGGCTGCAACGAGTCGGGAAAGGGCGCCTCTGCCTGGCCGGCTCGCTTTGCCACCCACAACTCACCCAGTCGGACGAACGGACCTTCCGAGATCACGAACGTCACGTCGACCAGGTCCCCCTGATCGTCAGGGTGAAGCTCGTAGTCAACCGCAGGACGCAGGAATCCGGAACGTCGATAAAACCGGGTGAGCCGCACCACGTCTTTCTGCAGCTCGACCGGGTCGAAGCGATACTTTGGGGGTGGTCCGATCAGCGGCAGCGCCGCCGCAATCTCGCGAACTTTGTAGAGGGACTTGCGACCTTTCAGAGCCAGCACTGCGCCCAGGTCGGCAGAGGAAAAGCTCTCGGTTCCGCTGAAGCGGAATCCAATCGATCCCACCTCGGCCGAAGCGCGGATGTCGGTATAGGGCGATTGGCTCCAGGCGCGGCCGGCCGGGCCAATCAAGGCCACCAGAACCAGCCCTACCACCCCAGCTCGAGCGCGCACTCAGTTTACCGCCGCAGCTTGAGGAAGACCCGCATCTGGCTTCCTCCGGCCTGCAGATTGACCAGGATGTCGCGCAGCGCCGCGTATTCCATCTCCAGCTCCACCGCATCCTGCTGACTGCTGCTCGAGCGGGAGTCGCTGGACGCGGGCACGATGGGCTGGCGGAAGCCGAGGTAGAGTGGAGCAGATACGTATTTGCCGGCGACCACTGTCTGACCACCCTGCCGATCCTGGAGTATCTGCACTACGTCGAGCCCCAGACTTTGGCCCGCCTTTCCTGCGACGCTGCCAAGCGCTGCTCCTACGGCGAGTCCTGCGCCGGCGGAGAGGACGTCCTGCTCGTCCGACTGGAGCGTCGGGTCGGTGCTGGCCGGCCGACCGGTGGTCAGATAGGACATGATGTCGGCTTCACGCATGGCCGGCCGGGAGTCGAGCTGTACCACCAGCCCGGTGTCGGATTTCACGGTCGCAAGGATCACGATAGGTGTCGAGCCGCCGGCCTCAGTGGTTCGATACTCCGCCTCCAGCCCGACCCGGGTCTGCTTGAGTGGGCCGTTGAGGGTTACATCGCCGGTCTTGAGGTCGAAGCGCCGGCTCATCAACTGCACGAAGCTGCGCCCCAGCACCGGCTCAATCTTTCCGAAGGCCTGGAGCTCCTGGTTTGGCTCCTTTCTTACCTCGAGATTTCCCGCGAGCTCGACGGCCATCACCGGATCGCTCCGGCGGCGGAGCCAGACGTTGTCCCCCAACGCGAGCTTCCAGTCGAGCCCCCAGAGCGGAAGCAGTCCCTTCACTTTTTTCGACTGGGTGACGACTTCCGGGCCGAATCGCTGCTCCAGGATCCGGAGGTCTTCGGGCGACAGCTCGACGGGTTCGGCGGAGGTCTGGAGGTTCTTGGCCTTGAGATACCAATCGGTGTTCTGCAGCCGGGCCGTGATCGAGAGGCGGGGGTTCTTGACGTTGCCGCCCAAATGCACCTCGCCGGTCGCGCTGGCCCGGAGCTGGTCATCCGAGAGAGCCGCAAAGTTCCGGACCTTTGCTCCGATGTTCAGCGTAAGCTGGGGAAACCGGTCGAAGCCGATCTTCCCGGCGAGGGTTGCCTCTCCCTTGCCTGACTCGAAGCGGCCCTCGACAATTCGCGCCTCTGCGCCGTCCAAAGCCAGGCGGAGCAGTCCGTCATGGTACTTGGCCAGGGGTCTGATCCTGAACTCTGCCTGACGCACGACGATGTCTCCCGCAAGGCGTAGCGCTTCGAAGCTTCCTCGAGCGTGGGCATTCAAGAACAGCCGCCCCCCAAGTTCTAGCTTTTCGGGATCGAATAGCGGCTGCAATTTGCTGATGTCTACGTTGTCACCAACCGCATCGAGCACTAGCTCGCCGCCCGGGATGCGCGCCGCTATTCCGCGGCCCGAGTCGCTGGACGAAAGCGACAAGGACAAGGGCAGCCGCCCTTTCAGCGACAAACTGTCACTCTTCGGCAGCGCAACCCTGCCGTCGATTCTCAGTCCCTGAGTGTTCCACCCGGCTCGTCCCCGCACCGTGCCCAGGTCACGGTCGCGGGAGCGCAACGCAACGTCCCACTCGGCCTGCAGGTCCGGTGCCGCCGCCGGGCCCTTAACACGCGCGGAGGCGTTGAGCTCGCCATCCAGCTGACCCGCTCCGAGCAGGTGCCCGATCGGCTGAATCCGCATCGCATCGATGTCTACCTGGAAATCCTGATCGCCTCTTCGGTTGATGATGCCGTTCACCGCCACCCGATGTGCTTCCGATGCGAGCACGAAATCGTCGACCCGAGTGCTGTCCCCGAGGAGCATGTCCACCGGATGACGCAAGGCCCATGGACGCTGGTTCGAGAGGATATTGAGCGAGTCCAGCTGTACCCGAAGCCCCTGATGCTCTCGGCGGAGCCGCGCCACCGTTCGCAGGTTACTTCGGGAGTCGATCAGCGCTTCTCCTCGCACCGCCAACTCACCGCCGGCCCCGCTGGCCTGGACCTCGATTGATTGAACCGAAGTCTTCCGGGTTCGGATCCCGCGTGCCGTCACCCGGGCCATGCCGGAGGCGGGGTGATTTTTCTCCAGACGCGCGGCCACAGTTGCCGCGAGCTGATCCAGCCTTTGCGTGCCTCTCGTCAATCCGGTCGCGGTAAGACTCGCGGTCAGGCGCAGATGGTTCCTGCTTCCTCCGGCTGTGAGATCGATCCTTCCCGAGTCCAGGCCCAGGTCCATCCCGATGAAGGGAGCAAGTGGGGCCAGGCTATCCAGTCTGGCGCGAAGGCGAAGTCCGCTGGGAGCCGACTGCGCTGCGCCGAACAAGCCGACCACACCCGCTGCCGTAGCGACTCCCACGTTGCTCTCAACTGAGAGGCTGTCCACCTCCACCATTCCATCCTGCAAGCGCAGCCTGGCTCTCAGCGAATCCAGCTTCACTCCACCAACCCGGCCATCGGCCTGCAGCTCTGCCTGCAATCGCATGCTGTCGGAGCGACCCAGGGTGCCGGACAGCGCCAGGTACGCGGCGCCTGCTGTCTCCAGCGAGTCATTGGACCGCAAAACGGAGGAGAGCTGGGCCAGCGGCACCCGGGTCACCAACTTCACTTTCGGGCGCGACTCGAAAGGAGTGAGTGCTGCGCCGATCACCAGACTGTCACCCTGGCTCCTCACCCGGCCAACGACCTCGAGCTGGCCGCCGTCCAACGTCGTCTCGATTCGTCCTCCATCCAGGGCGAGACGGTTGACCGTGGAAGGATCCAGCTCGAGCGTGGCTGCAATCGTGGCATTCTTCGGGTTGCGCCCCTCTCCCTCACCGGTCAACGTCCCCGACAAACGAGTCCTAAGCTTTGGCTTGTTCAGTAACCGGCCGAGATCGAGATCGGTGAATCTGGTCGGGCGCAGGCGGAGGCTGGGCTCAGGGTCGAACGGCCGAAGCGTACCGGACAAGGCCAGCCGGCCGGAAGCAGCATCTATCTCTGCGCGAGTGAGCACCTCTCGGTGCTCGAGTCTCGCTGTCAACTGAGCTCGGCTGATCTCCTCTCGCTCGAACCGGCTGCCTCTCAGCTCCAGATGGCCGGTTATCTGGGAACCCTCGAGAGTTTTCCCTGCGGCGCTGAGCGAGCCATCGCCGTTCAGGTCCATGGAGCGTTGGGAAACCCGGAATTTGTCGAGCGCGAGATGCTCGAACCCGAGCTCCGTCAGGTCCAGCGTACGAACAGATCTGCTGCGGCCGAGTCGGGCCTTCAGCTTCAACCCGGTCTGGTTGAGCCGAGAGTGGAGCGCGACGCGCAATCCTCCTCCGGCTTCCAGGTCGAGCGCACCGGAGAACGTGCCGGTGAGGGCTTTCCATCCGGAGTCGCTGAGGATCCTGGCCAGCTCGACCTGCTCCAGCGAGCCGCGGGTCACTCGAAGCTGGAGTGGAGAGCTCCAGCTCGCAGTTCCCTTCAGATGCACTGCTCCCTTTGCCACACCGGCCCGCGCCGTGAACTCGGCCTGTTGACCGTTCAGCTGGGCGTCGATTTTGCCTGAGCCAAGCAGCGCAGTCTCGCTGCGCGGCTGATCGACTCGAGCCTCCGCCCATCCAGAGGCGCGATGGGGCGGAAGTCCCTGGCCTAGGAGCCGAACCGCAATCACGCGCTCGGCGTTGCCCAGCCATTTGCTCGGCGGGAGCAGCGACCCCCGGGACGGACGAGCTCGGAGGCGAGCAGCGAGGTTGTAGCTGGGAACACTGTCGAACAGCCGAGCCCAGCCGCCGAGCCGGATGCTGCTGCTGCTGTGCCTGCCTGCCAGCTCGATGTCAGCCTTACCCTGGTTCAGCTTGAGGCTTGCCCGAAGATGTCCGCTCGAGTCGAACAGCTCCGCTCCAGCCCTGCCATCGAATCGCTTGGCTCGATTTCCTCGAAAGTCGATCGCTATTCGCCCGCTAACGGGGGTGAGGGAGCTCAGCGCTTTTTGCAGCGGTCTGACCTGGAGATCTCCCAGCAACGCCACGAGACTCAGCTCTTTTTCTGAGCCATCGTCCTGGAAAGACCCTTTGAGTCGAGCGCGTCCTCCTTCTCGAAGGGTCGGTACAATGCCGGCCAGGTCCGGCAGCCAGAGTGCTCCCGAGTCCAGGCTCACTGCTGCGAGCTTCAATTCCCGGCCGCTCCCGGGGAGTTCGATAGCCCCGGCGGCAACAACGCTGGTGGAGTCCGATTGTGCCAGGAGGCGCCGAACCGTGAGTCGCGGGTATCTAAGCTCACCGCCCGTCGCATTGAAGCGGAGCGCCAGCGGGGCCGGACGTTTGTTCGGGAGCAGCGTTGCAAGGCCGCGCGCTATGGTGAACTGCTCGATGACGATCTTGGGGCCGTCCGACTTTGCCTCCGAAGGCTTTTTCCGCCCTCCGGGGGAAACGGATTCCACGATCCGCCGGATGACTGCTGCAGGTTGACCAGTGGGCCGGACAACTCCACCCGACGGATCCTGACATCATTCGAGAGCAGCTCCTTGATTCGATAGGTGGCTCGTACCGAATCGCAGCCAACGACGATGTTGCCGTCCCGGACAATCCGAACTCCGCGGAGTTGGATTCCGGAGAAGTAGTTGCCGGCTACGTCACCCACCGAGGTGGTGGCTCCGGGAATCAGGCCGCGAATCAGGGAGTTCACTAACCAGGTGTCGGCGCCCAGATGAAGCACGGCCAGGGCCACGAGCAGGAGAACGACTCCACTCGAGATGATGATGAGCATGACGCGGCGGATGGTGCGGAGCACGGATAGACCTCGACCCTCGACTCTCCCCGGGCGAGCGACGCTTTCGGGCTAGAGACGACTGGGCTAAGTCGGGTAGTCAGAACATGGTAGCCCGCCTCAATCGAGCAGATTACTAGACCTTAGACTAGACCAGTTGAAATCCGCCGGCCTGGTTTACTGGCGGGGCTGGGCCAAAGTGCCCATACTATGGTTCAACCAGAGAAGAGGTCCAGGCTGAGCCGCAGATCCGACGTGGGATATTTCAGCGATACGGCTTTACCCAAGATCGGCCTGCGGGCTCCGGCTCTTCCGGAGCCCAAGGCGCTCAAGGCGGCGTTGTTCGTTTGCCTTGCGTACTATCTCGGCGCCAAGCTCGGCTTTGCTTTAACCCTCAAACCCAGTCCCATCTCCACGCTGTGGCCGCCAAACTCGATCGTGCTGGCGGCACTGCTCCTTACCCCGACCCGGTCGTGGTGGCTGGTGCTGCTCGGCGCGTTGCTGGCGCATCTCGCCGTTCAGATCCCACTCGGATTTCCTCCGGCATTGATCCTGGGCTGGTACATCAGCAACTGCAGCGAGGCCCTCGTCGGTGCCGCGATCGTGCGTCATCTCGTCAACGGTCGGCTCCGGTTCGATCGCTCGCACGACGTCGGCACTTTCTTTGGTGCAGCATTCGTGGGAACGCTCGTGTCCTGCTTTCTGGATGCCGGCTTCGTCACGCTCAATTACGCCGCTGGGACTGGGTTCTGGGACCTCTGGCGCACCCGGCTGTTCGCCAATGTTCTGGCGTCATTGACCCTGGTGCCGGTGATCGTCAGCTGGAGCAACGAGGGCTTTGCCGATCTCCGTCACGCCTCAAACGCGCGTCAGCTGGAGATTGGGCTGCTCACAGCCGGTCTTTTATTGGTGTCGGCCCTGGTCTTCAACGGCGAGGAGGCCGGCTTTAGCTCGTCAGCCATTCTTCCGTACGTTCCGCTCCCCTTTGTCCTCTGGGCAGCGGTGCGCGCCGGAGCCCGCGGAACCAGCAGCTTCCTGCTGGTCATCGCGGGCTGGGCGATCTGGGGGGCGGTACACGGCCGTGGCCCCTTCCTCACCAGCTCGCCGGCGGAGAATGCGCTGACCATCCAGCTCTTCATGATTGTGTTCTCCATTCCGCTGCTGATGCTGGCCGCCGTTATGGAAGAGCGCCGAGACATGGAGATGACGTCCCGGGAGAACGAGGAACGCCTCAACCTGACCCTGAGCGCGGCGCAGCTCGGCACCTGGGAGTGGCGGGTAGGGGAGGACTCAGGCTGGTGGTCCGAAAAATCCAATCAGATCCTGGGTCTCCCCCCCGATCGAGATCTGTCCCTGGGAGCATTCCTCAGCGCCATCGTTCCGGAGGACCGGTCGCGGGTGCAAGGAGCAATTCAGGGCGCGCTGGACGAAGGCAAGCCATACGAATGTGAGTTTCGGGTAATCCAGTCCGGGTCGGAGCCGCGCTGGATTCTCGCAAAGGGTAAGACGCTGTACGACGGGTCCGGCCAGCCGACGCGAATGCTGGGTGTGAACGTAGACATCACCCAGCAGAAAAACGCCGAGGCTCTGCGGCGGGAGGAGGCGGCGCTGCGCGAAAGCGAGGGGCGCCTGCGGGACATGGCGAACGCCATGCCCCAGATCGTGTGGACCGCCAGCGCCGAGGGACGCCTGGAATACTTCAACCGGCGCTGGTACGAGATGACGGCGGCTGCCGAGTCAGTAATTCCGGATCAGACCTGGCTCTCCATGACCCATCCCGAGGACCAGCAAAAGACCCGCGAGGCCTGGCTCCGAGCTTTGGCCACGGGGGAAACCTGTGAGGTCGAGCACCGGCTCAGGGTTTCGGCCACCGGGGACTATCGCTGGCACCTGGCTCGGGCCCACCCGGTTCGCGATGCGTCGGGAGCCATAATCAGGTGGTATGGCTCCTGTACCGACATTCAGGACCAGAAGAGCGTAGAGCAGGAGCTGCGCGACACCCAGCAACAGCTGGAATCGCGAGTGAATGAGCGCACCGCCGATCTTTCCGCCGCGGTGGTGGCGCTCGAGGCGGAGATCGCTGACCGGGTTACCGCCGAGCGAGCGCTCCGCAGCTCCGAAGAGCGTTTCAGCAAGGCCTTTCACTCCAGCCCCCACGGGATCACCATCATTCGCCAAGGGGATTATCGGGTCGTGGAGGTGAATGAGAAGTGGGAGATGATGTTCGGTCATGGCAGGAATGAGGCGGTGGGGTGCACCGGGCAAGAGCTGAACATGATTGTGGATGAACGTCAGGCCAGCATGGCCCAGCAGCAGCTGGAATTGGACGGGTTTCTCCACGAATTCGAGATGGAGCTGCGAACCCGCTCCGGGGCAATCCTTCAGGTCCTGCTGGTAGCCGACACCATGGAAATGGCCGGCGAGCAATGCTTCATCGTCAACGTGCGGGACGTGAGCGAACGGAAGCAGGCTGAAGTGGCGGCAGAGGCGCAGCGCCGGGAACTGGCCCATCTGAGCCGGGTGGCCTCACTGGGCGAGCTGTCCGGTGCACTGGCCCACGAGCTGAATCAGCCGCTCGCGGCCATTCTGGCAAACACCCGGGCGGCCCAGCGGATGATGAGCCGAAACGCTCCCGATCTGGTCGAGATCCGGGCCATCCTGGAAGACATTGTGGTGGATGACCGCCGGGCCGGTCAGGTGATCGGCCGTCTCCGCGCTCTCCTGAAGAAGGGGGAGATGCGAACTAGTGCAGTGAACCTGAATGAGCTGGCTCAAGAGGTGAGGGACCTGCTGCACAGCGAGCTGATCCGGAGGAGGGTGGCCACCGACATCCGGCTCACGTCGGTCATGCCGCTGGTGCAGGGAGATCGCATCGAGCTGCAGCAGGTGATCCTGAATTTGATCGGCAACGCCTGTGATGCCATGGCGAGTAGACCGGCGGACCACCGGCTGCTGACCATTTCGACCAGCGTGACGCCGGATGGTTGGGTTGAGCTGGCGGTGCAGGACCGCGGAACCGGGATTCCTCCGGAGCGGCTCGACCAGATCTTCGACGCCTTCTTCACCACCAAGGAAAGCGGACTGGGGCTGGGGCTCGCCATCTGCCGATCCATCGTCCACGCCCACGGCGGCCGGCTCTGGGCGGTCAACAATCCCTTAGGCGGCGCGACCTTCCATCTGGCCCTCGACCCGGCCGGTCGCCACCCAAAACCCGCCGCTCAGCAGTGACTTACTCGGGGCGGTAGTCGATTACGGCCAGAAGGACCTCCATCAGCCGGCGCTCATCAAAGGGCTTCTCCAGGTAAGCGGCTGCCCCAGCATCGAGCGCCCTCCGCCGGACCATCGCATCCTCCACCGCGGTTACGAACACGATAGGTACCTGCCGGCCATCCTCGGCCAAGCGCGTCTGCAGCTCCAGTCCGCTCATCCCGCCTAGGTGCAAATCCAGAATCATGCAGTGTGCCCCGGTGCGGTGCTGGAGAAACTCCTCGGCCGAACCAAAGCTCTCGATGCGGAAGCCCCAGAGGCGCAGCAGCCGGGAGATGGCGGTACGGAAGGAGGAGTCATCGTCAACGATGACAATCAGAGGCGACTCGGCGTCAGCCTCCGGCAGGATAGCATTGCTAGGTTTCAGGTCCATCTCAGCTGACTGGTGGCGGAACGCTAATACGCCGTGCATGGTCGCACCCGCCCGCCTTGTGAGTAGATGGGTGCAAGGTACCGGCCCAGTCAGCCGGTGAGCCACTGTACCTTGGTCGAGGCTTTTTTGCGCTACGCGGAGACTTGAGCGGACTGATTCTGCCGTGCGGGATCCTGGCGGAGGCGGTCGGCCATTCGCACCAGATCACTCACCGAGTGGGCCTGCAGCTTTCTGATGAGATTGGCTCGGTGCAGCTTCACCGTACCTTCCCTGGTGCCCAGCCGCCCGGCGATCTGTTTGTTCAGGAGTCCTTCGGCCACCAGGTCGAACACCTGGCGCTCTCGCGGAGTGAGCAGGTCAAACCGCTGGCGCAGCTCCTGGTACTCCGCGCGCAACTGGCGGACCTCCTCGCTTTTCACGAGGGCGGTAGCCACGGCGTGGAGCAGCTGGTCGTCGTCGAACGGCTTGATGAGAAAGTCCGCAGCCCCGGCTTTCATTCCCAGGATGCAACTCTCCATGTCCGCAAAACCGGTCATCAGGATAACCGACAAGGTGGGGCGCGCCTGATTGACGGCCTGCTGCAGGTCGAGTCCAGTCAGCTCCGGCATCCGGATGTCGAGCAGCAAACAGGTGGGACAGTCCGGCTCCGGCTGCTCTAGAAACGCCGCCGCAGAGGAAAAGGACTGGACCGAGTACCCACTCACGCGGAGCAGCCGCTCCAGGCTGCGCCGGAGCGATTCATCGTCGTCTACCACGAACACAACCGAACTCGGATTCGGCATATCTGCCTTACACTGTGGGGGAACTGCACTGGAGTATGCAGACAAAGGCCGCGCGGCGAAAGGTTGCAAGCTGTCACAACTGACAGTTTCCCCCCTACCTCCCAAACTCTAATGTGCCACAGCTTCGCCCCTCCAGGATCGTGCCTATGGCCCGTCTCCGGGTTCTGCTTGCCGACGATCATCCCCCGCTGCTTGCGGCCATCCGCAGGCTGCTCGATCCCGAGTTCGAGATAGCGGGAGAGGCAGCTGACGGGGTGGAGGCGGTCCGGTTGGCTCGGACACTTCGGCCCAACGTGGTGGTCATCGATCTGGCCATGCCGAGGATGGGCGGGATCGAGGCCATCCGGCAGATCCGGGCCGAGAACACCACGTCGGCGATCGTCGTGCTCAGCGTCCTTTCGGATCCCGCGGTGCTCGCTGCCGCCCTTGAGGCTGGTGCCCGGGGGTACGTCCTCAAGTCACAAGCTGGTATCGATCTCATCCCCACCATACACGCCGCGCTGGCAGGTCAGTCCAAAGTTCCTGCCTGGACCGACATTCGGGAACGCATCAGTGAAGACCGGGAGGGCGGCACAACCGCCTAGTCTAAGGTCCAGTTACTGCGTAAAGTCGACAATCCTACCGTTGGCCATCGACCATTCGGGATCCACTCGGCAAAGAGACTGCTTCCTTTACTAAGGGCAAGCTCAGTATGGGTACACCTGCCCCTTCGTGGCAAAGCGGAACCCCCGAGCCGTGGGCCGGCAGTTACTCCAGGTCGCCCATCAAACGTCCTCGCCTTCTTCTCGCCGACGATCACAGCCTGCTCCTGGATGCGCTGCGGCAGATGCTGGAGCGGGAGTTTACCGTGCTGCGCACGGTGACTGATGGAGCAGCCCTGGTCGATGCCGCCAACGAGCTCCGGCCCGACGTGGTGCTCTGCGATGTGAGCATGCCCCGGCTCAGCGGACTCCAAGCGGTGCAGCGTATTCGGCGCCGCCTCTCCCAGGTGCACTGCATCGTGCTCACCATGCATGACGATCCCGAGCTTGCAGCCCAGGCGTTCCGGTCGGGCGCCTCGGCCTACATTCTGAAAACGACTCCCGCATCAGAGCTTCTCCATGCAATCCGCACCGTGTTGGCGGGAGAACCGTATCCGCAGCAGGTGCGACGCCCAGCGGCTACCCCGGCCCCCGTGCGGCGGATCGCCGATGTTTGCGAGGCGGAGTCGCTATCGTCCCGTGAGCGAGAAGTGCTTCGGCTGGTAGCCGGGGGCAGCACCATGAAGCAGGCGGGAGCGGCACTGGGGATCACTCCCCGAACTGTGGCTTTTCACAAGTACAGAATCATGCGGCAACTCTCTTTGCATTCGAGCGCCGAGCTGGTGCAATACGCAGTCAAACGTCGTCTGATCTGACTCCCGGACTCTACCATGCAGAATTATCTCACGGAGTTTCTGGGCACCTTTTTCCTGGTGCTGACGATCGGCCTCACCGTGCTGAGCGGATCTCCGCTCGCGCCGCTGGCCATCGGATCATCGCTGATGGTGATGGTGTACATGGGCGGGCACGTCTCAGGGGCTCACTACAATCCGGCGGTAACCCTCGCAGTATACCTGCGGGGCAAAATGGCCTCGACCGGCGAGACGGTCGGCTACATGGTCAGCCAGGTACTGGGCGCGGTCGCAGCCGCTCTTTTCGTTTACTTGATCACCGGGAAGACCTTCGCTCCGGCGCCGGGACCGGATGTTTCTCCGGCCGCAGCCCTGCTGGTCGAGTTCCTCTACACCTTTGCGCTGGCCCTGGTGGTGCTCAACTCGGCGGCCTCGGCCAAGACCCATGGCAACTCCTTCTATGGCCTGGCAATCGGGTTCACTATCGTGGTTGCCGCCTTTGCTGGAGGGGGAATCAGCGGGGGCGCCTTCAATCCAGCGGTAGGTATCGGGCCGATTCTGGTGAATACGCTGATCGCCGGGGGATCGGCCGGCCAGCTCTGGTTGTACCTGGTAGGCCCGCTTCTTGGCGGCGCCGCTGCCGCGGCGGTATTCGGGCTGCAGGAGCGTCCCCCAGTGCAGCTGCACGCTGAACCCAGCCGAGTTCCGGAGGGACGTCCGTCTGAGGTAGCGAGGTGAGGTTCGCCTGCCGGTTCCTACTGGCAGGCGAGCTGTTGGCGGCAATCGGATTGACCCTGGCTGCCAGCGGTGAGGCACAGGAGAACCGGGTGCCGAACGCGCAGGGCGAAAAGCCCGCCTGGCAATTCAGCTTCACACCTTATCTCTGGGGCGCCGGGCTCAACGGTCAGGTCGGAGTTGCCGGCCGGACTTCCGACGTCAACATCGGGGTGGGAGACGTCATCGACGACTTCGACATCGGCGTCATGGGGCTGGTGGAGGCGCGCAAAGAGCTCTGGGTCCTGAAGACCGATGTCTTCTTCTTGAACCTGGGCGACCAAGTAGATGGTGTGACGGTGGACCTCAGCGAATTGATGCTGCAGCCGGAGGTGGGGCGCACCATCCTGGCTCGGCCCTGGGGGGGAATCGATGCCGTTGTGGGAGCCCGCTACTGGCACCTGCGGGTGGATCTCAGTCCCAACGAGGTGTCCGAAAGCCACGACTGGATCGATGCCGTTGCCGGCGCTGCACTGCGATACCTGCCGGCGGAGCGATGGCATCTCTTTGCCAAGGGAGACCTGGGTGCCGGCGGATCCAACTTCACCTGGCAGGCGTACGGCGGTGCCGCATACGACGTGGGACAGTGCTGCGCGGTATCGGCGTTGTATCGGTATCTCGACGTTGATTACGAAAAGGATCTGACCCAGAACGTGCACTTCTACGGACCGGCCCTTGGCCTGACCTTGCGCTTCTAATAAAACGGCTCCTGCCATGTCTCTTTCAATGTTCATTGCCGCGCTGCTTGCACCCACTGCACTGATGCTGCTGGTCTGGGCGGCCGTGCGCAACAGCCAGCGCCGCCGGGCGGCAGAGGCTGACCTGGCGCGGCTCAGTGGTGGCCTGCTTCAAATGCTGGAGACGGAACGGAGCCGGATTGCCCGGGAGCTGCATGACGACATCAGCCAGCAACTCGCGGTGCTCGCGTTGGAGCTGGACGCGCTGGGAATGCCGACCTCCCAGTTCACCCGCTCCGTGGGGGTCAGGATTGCGGAGTTGGCCCAGCGGGTCCGGTCCATTGCCGCCGATATTCAGCATGTCACCCGCGGGCTCCACCCGGCTCGGCTGGAATACCTCGGTCTGGTGCCGGCGGTGCGGGCACTGTGCCAGGACCTGGAGCACTATGGACTCGCCATCCACGTCTCTGAAACGAGTTGGCCGGGAGAGCTACCCGGTGCCACCGCGTTGACGCTGTACCGGGTGACCCAGGAGGCGCTGCACAACGCGGCCAAGCACAGCGGCGCCGACGCCGTGTGGGTCAAGCTCGAGGCCACGGATTCCCTGCTGAAGCTTACCGTCTCGGATGCGGGTGTCGGTTTCGAGCCCGATCTGATGGACCGAATCGAAGGCTTCGGCATGATGAGCATGCGCCAGAGACTCCGCGGTGTGGGCGGGTCGCTGCTGGTGAAGAGCGCGCCGGGGCAGGGAACCCGGATCCAGGCGACCCTCCCTCGCGTCCTGTCCTTTGCCGATGCCGAGACCGCCCCCTCAAATGGGAGAAGGCCCAGCCTGTCGGCCGCTGTCTGAGCCGCCGTGCGATTACTATCGCGGTGGCCGGCGCTCGGTAGCTGTTTCCTGCTGTTCGCGGCCGTGAGGGTAACAGCTCAAGCTCCTGCCCCTACGACGCAGGACACTGTCCGGCAAGTGGACGTGATGGATGTGCTCTCCCGGGTGCTGCACGGCAAGCGCACACTGGGCGACACTATCACCCTTCCCCCCCGAATCGTTATCAGCGTTTTGCCCGCCTTCGGCGCCAACCCCACGGTGGGCTTCCTGCTGGGCGTTTCCGGCAATGTCGTGACCCGCCTGGGCCCAGAGGAAAACACCAATCTGTCCACGCTGTACGCCTCGGTGAGCTACACCACCAAACAGCAGTTCAACGTGGTCAGCCGCTCGAATTTTTTCACCACTGGCAATGTCTGGAAGTTCGAGGGTGACTGGCGTTATCTCGATACCAACCAGCCGACCTACGGTTTGGGACCGGCGCTTCCCGAAGCGCTATCGTCTCCCATGGACTTCAAGGTGCTGCGCTTCTACGAGACGGTGTACCGCGAAGTCAGGGACGGAGTTCTGGCGGGCATCGGGTACCACTTCAATCGCTACTATGACATCGTGGACAAGAGCGCCGCCTTGGGTCCTACGCCATTCAGCGAGTACAATGGCGGGGCCACGATCACCAGTACGAGCACCTCGGGAGTTTCCTTCAATCTGCTGAAGGACGGGCGGAACAATCCGATCAATGCCACTCGTGGCTTTTACGCCCGGGGCAGTGCCCGGTTCTTCCCCCAGGCCTTGGGGAGCGAACAAGATTGGGGATCGGTGGAGCTGGAGGCCCGGGCATACCCACGGCTGCAGAAGAGCGTGCTCGCGCTCTGGGGCCTGGCCTGGTTCACCGGCGGCAGGCCGCCCTACCTGGAGCTGCCCGCCATCGGCTGGGATTACAACGGCCGTACCGGACGGGCCTACGCCCAGGGCAGAATCCGGGCAACCAACCTGCTCTACGGGGAAGCAGAGTACCGGGTCAGCCTGACGCGAAACGGGCTCTTTGGCGCGGTGGGATTTCTCAATCTCACCTCGGCCACCGACAGCACCGGAAGCTTCCAGGTTCCCGATCGCGGCTATGGATTGGGTCTCCGAATCAAGCTGAACAAACATTCGAACACCAACATCACCATCGACTACGGATTCGGAGCGGAGGGCTCCAAGGGCCTGTTCTTCGGCACCGGTGAGGTCTTTTAGACTGTCAGAAATACCAGTTTCTGAAGCGCCTCCAGCTCCATAAATCCCGACGGAAACACAATTCAAGGCTGCAGCCGGAGACCCATGCACCTGCCGGCCTTCTTCTCCCAATATGCCGCAGCGGCTTTCCTGCCGTTGGTGGCGGGCGCCTGCCTCAAGGCCCCGCCGCCATCCGCCTCGCTGGCCGCGATGGATGCATCCGAGGTCACCGCGGGCGAGCTGCAGCTACGGATCTACGAGGCTGGGCGGGAATCTTCCTACATCGTTGAATCCGCAGCGGACACCATCGCAGCCCACAGTCCCGACTCCACCGTTCGCCGCCGGGCTCTGCGCTGGAAGATCGCGGCGACGCCGCTGATCGAAGAGGCGTCACTTCGATCCGATCCGGTTGTCGCCACCGTCGATCTCTGGGCGCTCACGATGCAGCTCTCCCACTACCTGAGGCGGGGTGACGGGCGCGAAGCGTTCGGCAACCTCCAGCCGATTGCCCTCGCCGCCTCGGATACACTCCAGAGCCTGGTGGGTTTGGTCGCCGGCCGAATGATTGGCAGCGGCGGAGACACGCTCGCCCAGGTCGTGCAGTCGGTTCAAGGCTGGGCGGACCGGCACCCGATTCGCGGCAGCGACCTGGTTCGTCAGTCGGTCCTCTCCAGTGATTGGAAGGCCTTGTCAATCATGGAGACGAATCTGAGCGGCACCGTCGCCAGCGTGGAGCGAAGCCTCCTCGGAATAAACAGCCGGCTGGGCTATATCAACGAAGGGATGCTGAAGCGCGTTCAGTGGCAAACCCAACTGGCCGCAGGAGAGCTGATTCCGCCGCTTCTGAAGCAGGCGCGCACGGCGATGCTGCGGGACATCGCCGATCAGGGGCGCCAGCTATCGCTGGGCGTCGATGCCCAGCGCAATGCCATCTTCGCCGGACTTGCCGGGGAGCGGTCCGCAGTGATGGGAGGGATTACGGCGGAGCGGGTCGCGCTGGTCGACGCCATCCGAACGGAACGGGAGGCGGTGCTCGAGGCGGTGGATGCGGAACGGCGAGCCGCGGTTGCTTCGATCGACAGCATCGCCCAGCGCTCCATCGACCACGCCGGACTGGTGCTCGGCCGCTTGCTGCTGCGCGCCTTCCTCGCTTTCACCGCGCTGGTGGCGGTGATCGCGCTGGGGGCGTTATGGCTGGTCCGAACGCGGCGGCATGATGTTGCCGTGATGGTTATAACCGGCCTGGCCGCCGCCGGCGTGAGCGCCCGCGCCGAGGCCCAGGATTCCACGGGAGCCATCGTCACAGCTGAGGCGCCTACCGCGCCGGTGGTGCTCGACGGCGCGGTGCTCTTCTCCGTTCGGGGAGTCAGCTCCTATCCGGCTGAGCGGCGCGCCGCCGACATCTCCCACCGGATCGCAGAGTTCGCCGGCGATCGCTCGCTCCCGGCGGAGTCACTCGCGATTCAGGAAACTCGTGATGGGAGCATGGTGGTAGCCGGCAACCACAGGCTGTTCGGCGTGCTTCAGGCCGATGCCGAGCTCGAGGGTGTCACACCCCATGTTCTGGCGCAGACCTACCTGACTCGGGTGCGGGAGGCGGTGCAGACGTTCAGGCACGATCGCGAGCCAACCGTTCTGGGGAGGAACATCGCCCGAGCCGCAGCAGCCCTCCTCGCACTGCTGCTGGTGCTCTGGCTCGGACGCCAGACCTTTCGCTGGCTGCGAAGGACTCTCGACCGCCGGTGGCAGCCGGGTATAGCTGACCTGCACTTCCGGGCGATTCCCATTGTCCGCCGAGAACAACTCTGGCAGGGCCTGCACTGGATAATCGGTGTCACCGCCGCTCTGCTGACGGTGCTGGCCAGCTACGCCGTTGTGTCTTACGTGCTCCGTCTCTTCCCCTGGACTCGGGGAGTCGGCACCAGACTCAAGGAGTGGCTGCTGGGACCGCTGGTCATATTTGGGACGGGCGCGGTGAGCTATTTGCCCAACCTGTTTTTCCTGATCATCCTGGTGGTGCTTACCCGCTACCTTCTGCGGGCGATCCGACTGTTCTTCCAACGGGTGGGCGAGGGATCGATTTCGATTCCCGGCTTCGATTCCGATTGGGCCCTGCCCACCGACTGGATTGTCCGGCTTCTCACGGTCGCCTTTGCGCTGGTGATCGCGTACCCCTACATCCCCGGTTCCGGATCCGAGGCGTTCAAGGGCATCACGCTCCTGCTCGGTCTCATCTTCTCTCTGGGGTCACCCTCGGTGATCAGCAATCTGGTGGCGGGGCAGACCCTGGCCTTCCGCCGTGCCTTCAGGGTGGGAGATCGGGTGAAGGTGGGCGAGCACGTCGGAGCGGTAACTCAGGTCCGTTTACTGACCACCTATTTGCGTTCTCCCAAGAACGAGCAGATCGTCATCCCCAACTCGCTGCTGTTGAACAGTGAGGTGGTGAATTACAGCACCCTGGCGCCAGACCCGGGCCTGATCCTGCACACGACGGTAAGGATTGGATACGGGGCGCCGTGGCGCCAAGTGGAAGCGATGCTGCTCGAGGCCGCCGCGCGCACGCCGGGACTTCTTCGGCAGCCCGAGCCGTTCGTGCTGCAGAAAGCGCTGGGCGAGTTCGGCGTGCTGTATGAGATCAATGCTTATACCGACACTCCCCACGCAATGATGAGGCTCTACAGCGCGCTACATTCGAATATTCTGGACTTGTTCAACGAGTACGGCGTGCAGATCATGGTCCCGGCTTATGAGGGCGATCCCGAACAACCCAAGGTAGTGCCGAGGGGGCAATGGTTCCCGGCTCCGGTGCCGAACTCGGGATCTTCGGCCAGCGACGGCAATTCGGGTGGGAGCTCTGGTCCGGTGGTCAGGAGCTAGCCGGAAGCGGAGCAGCGACGTGGTGGCGTTTGGCCCATTTCAGATAGGGCAGTGCAACAACCACACTCACCAGCACATACAGCAGGATGGCAGCGGGGGCCAGTTTCTGGTCCGGGAAGTTGGCCTGCGCAATCGCAATGGCGATGGCGGGGTGACGGGTGGCGGTGGAGAGCGCCAGGACCGTTCGGTCCTCCGGATCGGGTCCGCCCAGGAGGTGCCCCGCGGCGAGACCCACCACAACGAGCAGGACCATCGCCAGCAGCGTCCCGTTTCCTACCAGGCTGACCATTGCCGGCCATACCCGCACCAGAATCGGGATCACTCCCAGCACAAGCACCGCAAACGCGATGGTGGTGATCGGGCCAGCGGCTCTTTGGGCGAGCGCCGGAGAGGCCCTCCGAACCACGATCCCGGCCAACAGCGGCAGCAGGAGCGACCAGAAGACCAGCGCCAGCACCGCGGCGGGCCGCATCTGCAGGGGCAGGTTTCTCTGCCGTTCGATCAGCTCGAGCGACAGGGGGATGAGCGGCACCGCAACGAGGGTCGCGGCAACCAGGAGCCCCGCCACGTAGGAGACCCTGCCGCCTTGCTTGAGGGCCTTCCGGGGGAACGTCGGAGGCAGGGGCGAGAGCGCGAGAGCCACCAGCGCGATTTTCACCGCCGCCGGCGGCTCGAGTGCGCGAGCCAGAATCAATGCTGTGACCGGCAGGACCACGAACATCGCCCCGAGCGCCCGGGCCAGCTGACCGGGCCGGCGGAACAGATATGTGGTGTCCTGCAGGGTGGCGCTGAGACCCAGGGAGAAGACCAGCAGCGCGAGGCTGGTCTTGAGCAGGAGCGGGAGCAGGGTTGCGATGCTCATGTCACTCCCGCGATGTCCCGGCGAGCGCCTCCGGGCTCTTCGGAGTCAGGGTGAAGTCGGCGCGGCCGCGCGCGGAGGCAAGGACCAGGATGAGCGTCCAGTTACCGGGAGCTCCCACTCGGGTTTCCGTGTCCAGATTGAGTTCGAGCAAGGTCGAGTCCACCACCTGACCCACCCCGTCCAGCACGACCAGGATGCCGTAGCCATGATGCAGGAAGCTGTCGTGATGCAGCGACGCCTGCGGCGCGGAGTTGGTCCAGGTCCAGCTTTCCCGATCGTTCACGTTTCTCAGATCCGTGGCGGAAAACCGGAACTCTGCGGGGGTTATTACGGTCTGAGGATCGTTCTCCGGACCGAGCACCCGTACGATCGAGTCCTGGCTGCAGCCCAGGACCAGCGCCATACCACCCACAGCCAGCCCGCGGAATCGGCGGCCGCTCATTGTTCCTCCCATCTCGGGATGGCCAGGGAGAGGAAGACCCGAACCTCTGACATGTCCTGGTTCACATCGGGGTTGAAGGTGTAATTGCTGTTCTTCCACAGCCGCTGGTACATCACTCCAGCTCCATACTTGCCACGGTAGTAGCCCCGTGCCTCGGTGCTCAGGGTCCAGAGCTGGTGGTCTCCGGGGAAGCCACTGATTACCGGCAGCCATATGTAACCACCAGAGAGGCGGACAGTGGCCTTCCCCGGCCACAGGGCTCGTCCCTCGACCCGCCCACCCAATCCGATTCCGTAGTCGTAGTCCCGCCCCTCGGCGGTGACGAAGTAGTCCGACCGGATGGCCGCGATCGGGTTCACCCGGGCCATGGCCTCGCCGTACAGCCGCATGGACTTGCCAGGCTTCGAGCTGGAGACCAGAAGCCCGCCCTGGAAGCCCTGCGCACCAAAGTCCACCACTGGATTTTGGAGGTATTCGTAGGTCATGAAGCCGGCCAGCAGCTTGTTTCCGCCGGAGCCCACCGGCTTGGCGGCGAGGTTGCCCCGGACCCGGAGCTCCTGGAGCGGCTTTTGATTGCTGGAGTGACTCGCCAGGGTGCCGTAGACCTGAAAGGCGGAGAACGGCTCCTTTCCCAGATCACCCAGCTGATCGCCGTAGAACACGGAGAACTGAACGAACGATTGGTCGAGTGCGCCCGGGTCATCCAGCGATGCCGAGGTGGAGAACCGGCGATAGCCCACGTCCATGGATGCCTGAATCCGGGTGGGACGCCAATCGGGCGGGGTCTCCGAGATCCGGCCGGCTTCGCCCCGGATCAACCGATTGAAGCCCCGGATGGGGTTGATCAAGCCCGCGCCCACCTCGCGTACGATCCGGTTGGAGCCGGTCGCCTCGTTCTTCAGCGTGAGCGAGGAAAACCGGAACAGCATTTCGCCCAGAGTAATTCCGCCCAGGGTGGTGTTGGCCAGATCGTTGGGGGAAGGAGCCCAGACCTCGCCGAAGAGCTCCCACATCAGACTCCCACCAAAGGCCCAGGGCGCAGACTGCCAGAAGTTGTAACCGTTGGCTCGGCCAGCGTTGAAGTAGAGGCTGCCGTGATAGGGATGGGCGAACTGGTTGTTGTTGAACTTGTTGTTGTCCCACTGCCAGGGAAACTTGATGTTGTCCTCCCAGGTGCGGAGCGAGATGTTCGACCACTCACCCTCGGTTACCCACTTGGTGTAGGCCCAGGGGACGAACTGCACGGCCATCAGCTCCCAGGCCCCGGCCCAGAACCGCTTCGGAGGATTGCAGTCGGGACAGGCGATATGTTGGCCGAGCGGAGTGGCCAAGCTCTGGCTGAGGGCGCGGCTCTGGGTGAGCGCCGCGCCTTTGGTAACCGCCTGGCGCTCGGTGGTGAGGGTCACCGATGCTTTCTCCTGCGCCTGACCGATCGCCGCGGGCGAGACCGCCCAGAGCGCAACCAAAAAGAGGGAGCGTCGCATTAGGCCAGCCCCGGTGTGACATCGATTCCCGCCCGGACGATGCAGCGGAAGCCGACGTGGCAGGTCGAGGTATCGATCGGCTCGGGAAATCGGGCAGCGGGCCGATAACGGCGGCAATAGTTGGGCGCACAGAGATGCGATCCACCCTTCAGGACCTTGCGGGGAATGCGGATCTCCGGCTGCGCCGGGTCGTAGCTCTCAACTCTCCGGCGCGCCACGCGGATTGACCGGGACGCAGCACGCTTTAGCAGCATCGCCCGGATGACGGGGTACGTACCAGTCGGTGGTCCACTCCCACACGTTGCCGATCATGTCGTGCAGGCCGTAGCCGTTAGCGGGAAAGGCGTCCACCGGCGAGGTGCGCTCGTAGCCATCTTCCGCCAGGTTCTGCCAGGGAAACTCACCCTGCCAGGTGTTGGCCATGAATCGATTACCGGGGATGAACTCGTGCCCCCAGGCATACGGCATGGCCGCCAGGCCACCCCGAGCGGCAAACTCCCACTCGGCCTCGGACGGGAGGCTCTTGCCTGCCCATCGCGCGAATGCCTCCGCGTCGCTGAAGGCCACGTGAACCACCGGGTGCCGCTCGAGGCCGTCGATGGAGCTGTCAGGTCCGTACGGGTGCCGCCAATCGGCGCCCCGCTCGAACCGCCACCAATTTGCCATCTCCCGGGTGATGACCGGACCATCCGGCTTGAAGAACACCAGGCTGCCGGCATACAGCATGTGCGGCAGGGCACCAGGGTAGTCGGCCGGATCGGGGGGGATCTCCGCAAAGGTGACATGCCCGGTTTCGGCCACGAACTGGGCAAAGCGTTCGTTGGTGACCGGGTACTGGTCGAGCCAGAAGCCGTCCACCGTCACCTGATGTACCGGTCGCTCTTCCGGATAGTGCTTCTCCGAGCCCATGGCAAAGGTGCCGCCGGGAACCCACACCATTCCGGGATGGGGCGGCGCGGCCGAGCCCTGACGCTCCGCCTCAGTGTGTGGCACTGTCCCCCGCCATCGGTATCGACGCCTGGAGATTGGCGCTGATCACCGTGTCCAGCAGGTTCTCGGTCTGATAGAAGCGGACGACCTTGGCGCCGGGCAGTACCTTACGGAACTTCCCCGCGTACTTCTTCTGCACTCCGATCTGTTGCTCCCGCAGGCTGAACCACTGATGGAGCAGCTTCTCCGACTGCTCGTCGGACATGGTTGCGGCCTGGTTCGCAAACTTCCGGATCAGCTCCACCCGCTGGTCGCTCACCCGGGCGATCTCATTGCGGTAATCCCGGTACACCGGCCAGAACTTCTCGCTCTCGGCCGGCGAGAGCTCCATGATCTGCTGAACGATCTCCTGCCGCCGCTCCTGGATGTTGGCCCGGGTGAGC
The DNA here is from genome assembly GCA_963698975.1 of uncultured Gemmatimonadales bacterium. Taxonomy (GTDB): domain Bacteria; phylum Gemmatimonadota; class Gemmatimonadetes; order Gemmatimonadales; family GWC2-71-9; genus CAVVWJ01. The sequence continues at coordinate 555,054 of CAVOSV010000003.1, read as the reverse complement.
TCGATCTCGTCTAGGCCATTGGTGGGCTGGCCTGCCTGGGCCTGAGCCGCCCGTGCCGTAAGCAGACAGCTGAGAGCGAGTGCACCGAGCCAGGCTGGGTGGGCCATCCTCATGCGGCCTCCTTGGGTGGCAGATGTGAACCACTATGCGGAGGCGCTGGGGCCGCCCGAAACTGTCAGTTCTACCAGTGGCCGGAGAATGGCCGAGGACTCCTGTAAGAACTAACAGTTTCCTCTAGTGGCGCCGGACTCTAGCGTGAGGTACCGGACTACTCCTTAGCGTCTCGATCTCAATCACCAGGAGAGAGTATGCGAATCACCCGAAGTCACTCTGCTCTCGCGCTCAGCCTCCTGCTCGGCGCCTGCGCGCCGAACACCGAGGTGGTGAACTCCTGGAAAGAGCCGACGATGCAGCCGCAAAAGTTCAAGAAGGTCCTTGCCGTTTTCATCAGCAAGGACGTGGGTATTCGCCGCGCGGCGGAGGACGAGCTGGCCAAGAAACTGGGGAATGGGGTAGCGGCCTACACGGTTATTCCGGATGAGGCGCTGCGGGACCAGGAAAGGGCCAAGGCTCTGGTCGTTGCCCAAAACTTCGACGGGGCTGTGGTGATGCGTCCGGTAGCGGTCGACAAGGAGACCACCTACGTCCCGGGTAGTTCCTATGTGGTACCGTCGGCGTATGGCTCGATGTGGGGTTACTGGGGCACCGGATGGGGTTACGCCTACTCTCCCGGTTACGTCCAGCAGGATCAGGTGGTGAGTGTGGAGGCGAACGTCTATTCCCTGACCCAGGGGAAACTGGTCTGGGCCAGCCACACCAAGACCTACAATCCGGAATCGGTGCGGACGCTGGTCAATGACATCGTCGACGCCACCGTCAGCCAGATGAAGAAAGAGAAGGTCTTTGCCAGCAGCACTCTGCAGGACGCTCCGGTGGACGTTGCTGTGGCTCGGGCCGCAGTCGGGCTCGCTGGCACTCCGGGCCTGTAGCCCCCCGCCAGCAACCACCATCGATCTCGCGGATGGGCCCGCTCCCGTCCGGCTGCACCTGAATCCTGCGGTGAGCCGAGCGGATGCGCCGATCCAGCTGAGTGTTACCAGTCCGTCGGCCGACAGTATCGTGGTCAGCTCCGCCAACGGGCTGGACCGGTACTCGTCCGGCGGCTCAATGCTCCAGGCCTCGCTGCAGCCGGACTTCGGCGACAGCGTGCCGGTGATGCGGTATGCCACGCGCCATGAGGGCCGACTCTTCAATGTCGTGAAGAAGCCACTCAAGGTTGAGGTCTGCCGCCGGCACTCCTGCCAATCCTATTACCACGAGCTCTCGATCGCGCTGCCGGAACGAAACCGGCGCTCGGTCGCTGTCACCGGCGGCTGGAGCACGAACTTCAGCCGGCGAGCGGTCCGGATCTCCAACCAAAGCCCGACTCAGCGGGGCGCCCAGAGCGCCTCCGCAGGTCAATCTGCAGGCGGAGCTGGCCATGGCGGGTTTGAGTGCTCGCCTGGAGGGCTCGTTCGCATCGGGGGCCCGGTCGGCCTCGCTCGACCTCTCCCGGGAGATCAAGCGGAGCTCCGGAGGCATGGGATACGGGCTGGCGGTGCATCTCGGCAGCATCCATGCCGACTGGCAGCCCACTGCCGGAAACGCCGCCCTGAGCAGCGGGACCGCCTATAGGGCGAGCATTGGCCCCGCCATCATGCTCAAGGGCCTGACCGTCAGTACGCAGATCGGTGTTTACGGCAACGGCAGAGGCGTCATGCAGGAGCTGACCAACTTCCTTTCCTTCAACGGAGGGCTCACCGACGTCCGGATTCCTCTCACGGTCACACTGGATCGCATGGTGGCCTTTGGCGACCAATCGCTGGCCCCGCGGGGCACGGAACAACTCGAGCGGTTGACCCTCGCCTGGGAAGTCGTGTCCAATCTTGCGCTCCGGCTCAGAATGGTGAACCGGCGGGGCACCTGGTCTGCCGCCTATCCCGGCGGCGAACTGCATGCCGATCAGGTAGACTACACACTGGGCGCGCAGTACACCGTAGGGTGGTAAGGCCGGAGCCGTCCTGTAAGAACTAACAGTTACCCGAGCACCAGGAACATCGTACCCTGTACCGTCGGCCCGGCGGCTGAGCCGAGCTGTGCCAAGCATCCATTTACGAACCCAGTGAGGCACACCATGAGATGCCGTATCCTCCCCCTCGTCATTGGCGCTGCAGCGCTGTGGCTCACCGCGGCCCCGGCAGCAGCTCAATTGCAGGAGGTGCACCACAGCCGCTTCGAGCTCACGCCCTTTGCGGCCTGGTCCTTTGGCGGCGCATTCCAGACCGACGCAGGTGGCGTGCTGGGAGCGGGCGAGCTCCGGGTCCCGGACTCGTTCTCCTGGGGTCTGGTCGTCAGCTTCCTGGCCCACATGGGATCTGCCGTCGAGCTGCTCTACTCCCGGCAGGACAGCGACATCGAATTTGATCCAGCCACCGGAGGAACGAACGTCCCTCTGCCCGGCGGCTTCGCGTTCAATTACGTCCAGATCGGCGGGCGGCAGGAGTTCGGACACTCGGAAAAGCTGCGGCCGTTTATCACCGGCTCGCTCGGCATCAACGTGCTCGATCCCAAGGCGGACGGAGTCGGTTCCAGTACCCGCTTCTCCTGGAGCGTCGGCGGTGGGGCCAAGTACATGTTCTCCAGCCAGCGGATTGGCATCCGGAGCGACATCAAGCTCTGGGTGACACCGGTGCCCTCGGGTGACTACGGCGTCTGGTGCGGATTCTATGCCTGCGTCGCGGGTGAAGGGACGGCATGGGTGAACCAGGGCCAGTGGACCGGCGGCCTGGTGTTCGCCTTCTAGGTCGGGGATCGTTTTCAAGAAGGCACCATGACAAAGATTTGCTGTGCCACACTGCTGCTGGTGTGGGCCTTGGGGATAGACCTCCCGCGGGCGGGGGCCCAGACTGCGGCCCCCGCGCCGGCTTCACTTTCGGGCCAGCTGGGACTGGTCGTGTTTCCGGCCAAGGACCAGACCAAGGAGCAGCAGTCGCAGGACGAGAAGGCCTGCTACGATTGGTCAAAGGAACAAACCGGTATCGATCCCGCGACGGTGACCGTCAACGCTGACTCTGCGGCGGCGGCAGGAAAAGCGGCAGCCGATACCGCAACGCACGGTGCGGCAGTCAAAGGTGCGGCCGGCGGCGCTGCTGGCGGGGCCATCGTCGGCGGCATCGCGGGTGACGCCGGCACGGGTGCCGCGATCGGGGCGGCGGCGGGAGCCGTCAAGGGCCGGCGAGCCAAGAAGCAGGCCGGCAAGCAGGCGGAGCAACAGGCGGTGGCCGGTGCCCAGGGAGAGGCAGCCGGGAAGATCGAGGCGTTCAAGAAGGGGATGAGCGCGTGCCTGGAAGGGAAGGGGTATAGCGTGAAATAAAAGTCAGAAGATAAAAACGATCCCTCCGTGGAAACCATTCACCGTGTACTTGATCTTTCCCGCCACGTCGATGTTGAGGAAGGCATTGTCCGCGCTACCCTTCTCCAGGGTAACGGTGTAGAACCCGAGATTATACCCCAGCTCACCGGCAAACTTTTCGCTAAAGAAACGACGTCCAGCCAGTCCCAGCTCGGCTACGCCCGCCTTGAAGTTCTCGACCTTGAAGTAGACCCCCCGGGCATCCGATTCCAGGTACCACTTCTCGCCCAGCTTCCACCGCCCGTAAAGGCCGAGTGATAGAGTCGGGGCGGTAAAGCTGCTGGTCTTCGATCGCTCGACGATGGCTGTGTCAGAGGCCCCCTGGGTGGTGGCGGCCGTCGCGTCGAGCTCGCTCTTCAGGAAGATGGCTCCCAAACCCACGGCGGCGCCGATCTGGCTCTCGGGTCGGGCGCGGAAGCTATAGCGATACGTGAGGAATGCCTGGCTGGTCCTCAGGTTCGAGTTGAGCCTCAGACCAGCGTCGAAGGTGGTATCGGCAACAACGAGGGTATCGCGCAGCACCTTGTCGGCCGACCGCACGGCGCGGAGATAGCCCAGCTCCAGCTCGTGCCGCTTGCCTGGTCTCCAGCGCAGCGCGGCCCGGGGTTGGAAGCTGGTGCCGGACACCCCGAGCACATCTTCGGCATCGAATTCGGTGCCCTCTCCCGGCTGGTTCAGCGGATCCACCCGGATGGTTTCCCCTAACAGGAGGAGCGTAGCCGAGGCGTCGATCTCCCATTTCGGATACAAACGGGGGTCCAACTCCTGGGCGGAGGCAGTTGAGGCGAGCAATGGGGCGAGGCCGGCCGTGAGGACAAGGAAGCGCCACATGGTAGCAGCTTGCGACGTTTGGCTGTGGGCGGAAACTGTCTGTTGTGACAGGAGGCGGTAGAGCGAGAAACCGCAGCGGTAGATGTTGCAGCGGTAGGTATGGCGGTGGCGGTAGCGGTAGGTACTGCGGCGGTAGGTGAAGCGGTGGGAGGTACTGCAGCGGTAGATGAGGCGGCGGGAGGACGGTAGGGACGGCGCGAGGATGGTTATACAAGCGAAAAATTTTCTGTCAGACTGTGGGATGGTCCCCTACGAAAGGCTCCATTGCTGGAGAGCAGCCCACCAACTTGCCTTGGAGGTTTATACCAGGACTGAGCACTGGCCATCTGCCGAAAGATTCGGTCTCACCGCTCAAGTTCGTCGCGCTGCACTTTCCGTCCCCGCCAACATTGCTGAAGGATCTGCCAAGCGAGGGCCGCGAGAGCTTCGGCGATACCTCGACATCGCACTGGGATCGTTGTTCGAAGTCTCGTATCTGCTTCGATTCAGCCGGGACCGGGGAATTCTCCAGCCACAGGTCTTTCAAGAATTGGATGGACTTCGGAATCAAGCCGGCCAGTTGCTATGGCGGCTTTACAAGTCTGTTATGGAAACACAGTCACCCTGACAGTACGGGCGGACTACCGCCGCTCCATCTACCGTCCTACCGCTGCAGTACCTCCCGCTGCTTCACCTACCGCCTGTCACAACTGACAGTTTCAGTCTGCGCCGCCATTCCGGATCGTCAAGCTGATGAACTGGCTGATTCATGTGACCGAGATCTCCGTCGCCTTCCTCAACGGCCTCGCGCTAGTGATGGTCCTGGCGGGATCGGTGGAGGCAATCGTCGCCGTGGTCCGGCTGCTCCTGGCGGGAGGGCCTCGGCCGGAGCGCCGCGATGTGTGGCTCGGCTACGCCCGGTGGCTGGTGGCGGCACTCACCTTCCAGCTCGGCGCCGACATCCTCGAGACCTCCATAACTCATCACTGGGAGGCGGTGGCCCGGCTCGGTGCGGTCGCGGTGATTCGAACATTCCTTAATTACTTCCTCGATCGCGACATGGCGGAGCTGCGGCACCGCCACGCGGGCCAATGAAAGCCGATGTCAGGTTCCGTTTTTAGGATGTAAGGCCCCGTTTGGCCTAGATGGCCTCTCCCACCGAGAAGTACAGCAGCCCTCCGTCCCGTCCCCAGGCGTAATCCAGCCGCAGGTGCATCGGATACTTCCGGGCCAGTTGGAAGCGAAGACCCACGCCGCCGGCTGGAAGCAGCTCCGACTTGAGAATCTCGGACAATTCCGGGGCCACCTGCGCAAAGCCCCCGAAGAGCACGGCGCCCAGGCGCCCCGAAGTGTGGCCGCGCAGCTCCGCCTGAACCGCAGTGGTGTAGTGGTCCCGGTATCGGCCCTGCGTGTACCCCCGAACCGAGAACCGGCCCGTGCCGAGCGAGCATAACCCGTAGAATGGGGCGTCTCCCGGTGCTCCGCAGGCCAGGAGATTGGTTGCGAGTACCAGCCGCGGGCCCCGAAATCCGTGATACCACGACCAGGCCGCCTGGTAGCGTTGAAATGAGCCCGACTCTCCGGTGGTCGTAGTGAAAAAGTTTCCTTTGAGCTGGGCCAACGACCCGCGCTGAGGCCAGTAGTCGTCGTCCCGGGTATCGAACTCCGCCTGAAGGCCGCCCGCCAGGAGCTCCGAGTGAGCCTGGTCGGGCAGCACGGGCTGGTTCGGGCCCACCGAATCCTGCGGGGTGACGGTGGTGGTCAACCACAGGATCTGGCCTCCGACGTAAAGACCGCTCACCACGTGCCGAAGGAGCGCACCCGAGGCCACGAAAAAGGTCTGGTCGATGGGCACCGATTGGCCGGCTTCCCCGGCGTCGATGCCGATCCCGTAGAAGTCGTACTCCAGGTCCATGTAGCCGGCCACGCCGCGGGCACGCCAGGTGTCCTTACCGAGGCGGGCCATCTCCATCGCCATGACGCCCCAGCTGCCGTTCTCACTGGCAAGACCCACGATTGCCCCGGTGGAAGGCTTGACCGTGGTATCGGCATCGAGCCGGTGAATCAGACCCAGCATCAGGGCCACGCCCCAGCCGATCTGCGAGTTCTTAAACGGCAGCGGTGCCACCAGGGGCGTGACCCCTGATCCTTTTTCGGCACTGCTTTCGACCGTTCCGGGTGCCGGCTCGATCGACGGGATGTCTGAGGTTTCAACTCCCTGGGCCGACGCCGTCCCGCAGGAGGCGGTGATCAGGGCGAGTACTAGAAGGCGGGCTAGAATACAACCTTGAGCAGGCGGTCGAGAAACTCCTCGGCCGAGAACATCGTCAACCCCAGCGGCAGCACCGGGAGGAGGGTGGTCAGCGCCAACTGCACCACCGTGGAGAAAGTAAAGGGAGTCCAGCGCATGCCCTTCACGACGTCGAAGCTGTTTCCCATATCAGCCAGGGACTGGATATCGGCGTTCCCGAGCAGCGCCTCATCCGAGCGAGGCTGCCCCCGCACCCACTTGCGGTCGAACTCGCTCATGTAGCGCTGGGCCAGCACGCCGTATCTGCGAGAGCCCGCCCGCTTGGCGGCTTCGAGCTGCCGAGTGAACACCAACAGGGGCCCCAGCACGGCGAATACCATCGCGGTCACCAGCCCAACCAGCTCCACCTTGAACTGGGGCAGCGTCGCGCCAGCGTAGAAGATCCGGTTGGCCATGAGCCCGGCCAGCATTATCCCCTGGGCCAGAAGCAGCAGCGCGAACGTGCGACCAACGGACGCGAGGAAGCCCAGGCCGCCGGCGCTATCCGGGTGGGTTGCTATGATGTTCAGCTGGATCCGCGACATGTGCCAGAGGAATCGGGCCCAGATGAACAGCCGGAAGTACCAGCGCAGCAGCAGGAACTGAAACAACGGCAGGCTCACCAGGCCCAGCCACCAGCCGGCGAGTGATGGCCGCCATATCCCATCGACGATTGCCCCGTGCCAGCTGGGTACCGGAAGGGCCATCTGTCTGCGCCAGAGGAATCCAACCCCGACGACGTAGACCAGGACGAGGAGCAGCGCCTCCACCCAGACCGAGTTGCGCAGCCGCCTCGCCGATGAAATGGCCGCGTCGAATGCCGCACGATTCGCATCGGGGATCAGGTCCCGTTCGATGAACTGCTCCACCGTGCCACGAAGTCGTCGGTGAACGGCGAGCTCCGCCAGAATCAACAGCGGCATGGCCAGCAGCAGGCGGGCGTGTAGCTCTATGTCGTAGAGGAAGGGCAGCTTCACGCCTCCCCAGGCGTGCCCTTGAAGGGCGGAGAGAACCAGCAACGGCACCCAAGCCAGGACCGTCAGAACGACGATCCGGCGGCGCATCAGCTGCAGCGCCTCTCCGCTCAGACGGGTCCGCCGCCAGAGTTGATAGAGCGGCCCGCCCAGCACCAGGGAGAACTCGGTCAGAGGGGCCGGCTCCGGTGCGCTGCCTTGGCCCACGTTACCGACACGATCGTTCACGTTCATATGGTCGTGCACGGCCACGCGGTCGGACGGAACGCTCATGTCGTCCTCCTCGGGGCGCTGACTGCCGAGCCAGCGCGACGCGCCTTATTGCAGTGCCATTGCCACGCGCAGGCGTTCGTCGTGGCTGATGTAGTGGTCGGCGTCCTTGGAGTCGTCGGCCAGATCGATCTGCACCCACTTGATCTTCCCGTTGAAGCGGCTGCCGTGCGCGGTGTAGTCGGGGCTGACCGTGGTGCCCGACTCGTAGCCGATGTCGGTGGTCTCGTCGGCCGAGAAGATGAAGCCCTGGGTCTGCTCGACCCGGCCGTGGCCCACTTCCTTGCCACCGGAGTACAGGGTCACCGTTCCGCCCCTGCCCATGCCACCGCCGTCATAGGCGAATTCCATGCGTACTTGGATCTTGCCGGCAGGGATGGGCGTGGTGGCTTCAACGACGTACGATTTGATGCCGAGGAGGTTGTACACAAACTTGGCCCTACCTCCCTTGGCGTAGAGGGCCCAGCCCCCGAAGCGACCACCCTGCGCGATGATCACACCCTCGGCGCCCTCGGCCGGCACCTCCAGCTCTGACGTGACGGCGAAGGACTTGTTCTTGATGTTGAGCACACTGTTCTCGGACAGGCGCCCCATCCCGGGGAACAGGAGCTGCGAATTGCCTTTCACCAGTACGGGCCGGCCCGCCAGATCGGAATTGAGGCGCTCGATCTGCCGGTCATCGAGCGGCAACACGTTGTACTTCACCGCCTCGATCAGCCACAGCCGCTGCAGCTCGTGTAACTTTTCCGGCATACTCTTGGACAAGTCGTTGGCCTGAGTCCAGTCCTTGCTGCCGTCGTAGAGCTCCCAGACATCGTCGTCGAAGGCAGGCAACTTCCCGCCACTCTCCCACGGTGTGCGGTGCTTGGTCACCGCGCTCCAGCCCTTGTGGTAAATGCCCCGGTTGCAGAACATCTCGAAGTACTGCGTCTCGTGTCGCTCGGCGGCATTGGCGTCGGTGAAGCTGTAGACCATGCTGGTGCCCTCATACGGGCTCTGCAACACGCCGTTGACCATAGTAGGCTCGGCAAGTCCCGCCGCCTCGAGCACGGTGGGCGCAACGTCGATGACGTGGCTGAACTGGTTGCGCGTGGCACCCTTGTCCTTGATGCCACGGGGCCAGTGCACGACGGTGCCGTTGCGGGTACCGCCCCAGTGCGAGGCCACCTGTTTGGCCCACTGATATGGTGTATCCATCGCCCAGGCCCAGCCCACCGCATAGTGCCCGTAGGATTCTTCGCCGCCGAAGTCCTTCAGCTTGGACATCAGGAACTCGGGTGTTTCCAGCTCAGGCAGTCCGTTGAAATTCGCCATCTCGTTGAAGGAGCCCTGCAGAGTGCCCTCCGCAGACGCGCCGTTGTCGCCCAGGATCAGATAGATCAGTGTGTCGTCCAGGATCTCCAGATCGCGAAGCGAATCGATCAGGCGGCCAACGTGATAGTCGGTGTGTTCCATGAACGCAGCGTACACCTCCATCTCCCGCTCGAGCACCGGCTTGAGCTTGGGATCCATGTCCTCCCAGGCGGGGATCTCCTGATGCCGAGCGGTGAGCACCGAGTCAGCCGCGATGACGCCCAACTCCTTCTGCCGCTTGAAGGTGATCTCGCGCTCTTGGTCCCAGCCGTGGGAGAACTTGCCCCTGTACTTCTCGATCCACTCCTTGGGGACATGGTGCGGTGCGTGGGTGGCACCGGGAGCGAAATAAATGAAGAACGGCTTGTCGCCCAGCAACGCCTTCTGCTGCCGAATCCAGCCGATCGCCTTGTCCGTCAGGTCTTCGGTCAGGTGGTAGCCTTCGGCAGGGGTCTTTGGCGGCTCGATTGCAGTCGTGCCCTCGTACAGGGCCGGGTCCCACTGGTTGTTCTCGCCGCCGATGAAGCCGTAGAAGTATTCGAACCCGCCGCCGCCGGTCGGCCACGCATTGAACGGTCCTGCCGCACTGGTCTGCCACACCGGGACCTCATGGCACTTGCCGAATTGCGCCGTCGAATATCCGTTCAGTTTCAAGGTTAAGGGCAGGGGTGCCTTGGTGTTCGGCAAGACCGAGTTGTAGCCCGGAGCGCCGGTAGCGATCTCGGTGACGCCCCCCATGCCGACGGAGTGATGGTTGCGGCCGGTCAGGAGCGCTTGACGGGTGGGCGAGCACAGCGCCGTCGTGTGGAAACGGGTGTATCGCAGTCCGCCCTCCGCGAGCTTCTCGAAATTGGGTGTCCGGCACGACCCCCCGAACGCGCTGGTGGCTCCGTAGCCGACGTCATCGATGAGAATCACCAGCACGTTCGGCGCGGCCTTGGGCGGGAGCAGCGTCTCGATCGGCGGGAACTTCGTGTCCGGATCCTTCGCGTCGTAGGTGGTCAGTCTCCCGTGCTGCGCGTCAGGGATCGGAAGAATCGACCGTTGGATGGTGTCCGGTGAACTCATGTCTTTTCTCGTTTGATAGGGACGGCGTCATCAGCCTTGGTTGCCGGCAGGAGCACAGCAAAGCGAGGCTGACGGGCAGGATCTCTTAGCCGCCTAACGGGGCACTGGCGAATCGCTCCACCCTAGAGTCGCGAGGTGCGCTCGGGAACTGGTAGTTGTGACAGGCTGGGGGCTGGTGTGGCTCGCTCAGTTCGTCTCATCAGCGCGAGGTTGCGCCAGAAATTCTCCAGACTTTGGGTGCCACCGAATAGCGTAGTGAAGATGGTCGAGTCGGCCATCAGGATATCTCCGCCTCGGTCGGACTGAGGTGGTATCCAGATGAAGCAGTTGAATTCGGTGTTGCCCGCCGCAGTAAAGGGGTGCGGCCGATCCAGGTCGATCCCCTGGCAAGAGAGGACCCGCACCGACGAGGTGTCGCCAGTCGTAAGGGCGTAATGGGGCAGGTGGGGATGAAAGTTGAAGGTGGTGACATTGCGCAGGAGACCCAGGGTGTCGAGGTCGTGATTGGTGTGGAGCGGCGCAATCTGGTTGGTGCCTCTCACCACGGCCGGGCGGAGTCCGTACTGATTTATCACCGGAACATCCAGCCCCTTCATCAAAGATCTGGTGTACTGGCCGAACCGCTGCTGCCGAGGCACCAGGGGATCCCCGTGATGTTTGTACTCCATCTGCCGCTGCTCCAGGTCCGCGGCAAAGCCCACATCGTGGTGGGGGCCGATCAGGAGACAGGTTCCCTCGCGCTTGAGCCACTCGCTGAGGGCCGCGATCTCTTCCGGCGAAGCCTCCTGCTCAGCCAGCAGGTGGTCGAGCCCGAAGACCATCAGCGTGTCTGTATCCGCCAGGATCCGCTCGTCGATCGGCTGCCGATACCCTGCCTGGTCGATCCGCTGGAAGACGGCGACGGGCTGGTCGGTGGCCTCGCCCACCAACTGCTGAAAGCTCAGCGTTGAGCGATGAAACAGCTCCAGTGTGCCCGCAATGCCCTGAAGGAAGGCCTGCTCGTTCCATTCCCGGGTTTCATACTCCGGCCAGGCCACCCGCCGAACCTCGGTGAAGGTCGAAAAGCGGTTGTCCATCACGGACGGGTCCCGGTTCGCTTCCCAGGGATAGCTCCAGGTCCAGTAGATGCTCACCCGACGCTTGCCGGACTTGTACTTGCGAGGCACATGATCCTGGTTGTAGGTCCTTGCCGCTTTACCCGTACTCATATGGTGCTCCGTTCTCGTTTGCCCTAGGCCAATCGTTAGAAGTGAACTGAGGCCGCGATCTGCAGCGAGTGGCCCTGGAACGTCGACCGGTTGGAAAACTCCTTGAAATATCTGAAACCGAGGCCGACCTCCCGTGCAGGGAAGCCCAGATTGGCGGTGAAGCCCAGTGCGTTGACGCTGTAGTGAGCCGCGGCCTGGTCCGCCGTCACCGTTGGCCCGGTCTTGTCCGTAGTCTGCCGCTGTTCGTAGCCGACCAGTCCCAGCTGTAGCTGCAGGTCCTCCCGCAGGGGAAACGACCGGGTGGCCGAATAGTCGAGATCGAGCGTCTGCCCCGGCCGAACGCCGGTGCTCTCCTGCGTGCCGTGAAACTCGTACATCTCGAACGCTGAGATGGCCGTTCTCTTGTCTGCTGTCAGATAAAAGGTCTGACCCGAGGCGACCACATGAGTCCAGTAGCCGGATCCGACGTTATCATCCTCCCCGGCCTCAAATCGTCCAGTGGGAGCCAAGAATCCATAGATCGCCTTGAGGTCGACGCGTGGCATGGCCCAGCCCAGGATCACCGGCTGATAGTAGGAATCCGCAAACCCGCCGCCGCCGCTGATTGCCCCGCTCACGTCAGATGCAAGCGAGTTGTTGGCGATTGGCAGCGTGGCCGATGCCGCCAGCCTCGCTCCCCCGAGAACCTGCTTCGAGCTGGCCCAGACGAACCCGTTCATGTCCATCAGGACCGAGTTGCTGCCGGTGGCGAGCACTCCGCCTTCAGCATCCACGCTCCGGTTGCGAGAGTAGAAGAGGAACGAGTTCGAGTAGGTGAACCCGGCGGCCGGCATCACGCCCGAGCTCGTGGCGCTCATGCCCAGCGGGTAGACGCCCCGGTTCTGGGCTTGCGCCCACCCGGATGCGATGAAGCTGCAGGCCAGCGCCAGCAATGGAGTGCGCATGCCTCAGTGCGCATCGTTCAAGCCCGCTAGATACCTGAGCGCCTTGAGGCCCGGGAGGAAGAAGTAAGCTCCACCCCGGACGGTGGTGAACGCGGGGAGACCGGTGATGCGCTTCCGGATCGGACGCTTGGGAATCTTGTACTCCAGCGTCCCATCCTGCGTCCCGATAATCGGATCGCGCTCGTTCCCCAGCTCGTGAAAGTTCTTGTCGTTGATCCACACGTTCTGGGCGAACTCGAACTGACGGATGAGACTGGCGCAGATCACGAACGCGGCGATCCCCCGTTCCACGCCGTCGTCGGGCGCGCCCTCCGGTAGAAGCGGGCCGTAGGTTGCGCCGCGCCGGATCATCCGCCGCCGGTTCATGTTGGCAGCCGTATCCCGCGGGTTCATCCGGCGGCAATGGGAGCCGAGGGGAACGGCATAGCCCAGCGGGTCCATCTTCTTGTAGTTGAAATCGTTGTTCCGCTGCATATCGGCGCCGAGCACCGGATCATCCTTCTCGGGTGCCAGTGTTAAAGGCGCGCCGCTGCGCCACCGGCCCATAAGCTTGGCGGCGATGAACTCCTGTTCTTCGGGGGTCTTTCCGTGTTCGGCGAGAAACTCCCGGAACTTGCCGACGTGTTCCTCCAACCGGCGATAGGCCATGTAGCTGCCGTTCCGGGACAACACCTCCGGTTGCGGCTGCAGAGCGGGAGGACCGTTCTCATCGGGATAGCCCAGGATGAACTCGCCCGGCTCGAGTGCTGCACCTGAACCGGGGGTTGGTTCCTCCCCGGTTCCCTTCATCACTGGCTGGGAGAGACGGTCGCGGTAGCCGAAGTGGTCGTGGGCATAATCGAAGGGCGGAGTGGCCTCGAGGTCCAGATAGGAAAGCCGTTCCACTCCGGGGAGCTCCGCGAGCAGCTCCTCATGGGCGGCCACGCACCGGGTGTGCTCCGACGCCGTGCGGGCGAAGAGGATCACAATGGCGTGCAGATCGGGACTGGCCAGGTCTCCCACCCAGCAGCTGGGGTGATTGACGCCGGTGTCGCCCAGCATTTCGGCCCGAGCCACCATCCCCTGCTTGAATTCCTCGGGGAACGTGGCGAGCGACTCTTCGTCCAGGCCGAGGGCGCGCAATCCTTCCCAGGTGAAGGCCACGTTCACCCAGCGGTTGTCGCTCTCAACCGTGCTGCGTACGCTGGAGGCGGAGCGGATCTTCTCCAGAATGCCCGCCAGCCAGGCCTGGGCGCTGGCGGAGTCCCGGAAGGTGAGAAATTCGTATCGCCCCGTCAGCGCCGGGGTTCGCGTGACCAGAATGTGCTGGATGTCGTCGAGCTCGAGCATCGTTGCCCCCAGCGACGCGATCACTGCATCTGATCCAGCATGTTGGAGAATGCCGCCTTCAGCCGCAGCGCCTTCTTGATCTCCTCGGCGGTCACGTAGGGGTACTCGCCGTACTCCAGGAAGCTGGGACGGTGGTGGTCGCGGACGAACTGGACGAACGCCGATGGGTTGGTCTTCCAGTCCATGGGGAAGCCCTCCAGGTTCTCGAAGATCGTGCTGATGCCGTACTTGCCGAAGAGCGCAACAGCGTCCTCGGTGTACTTGTCGAAATCGGTATCGAAGATGCCCTGATACATGAAGTAGGTCTCATTCCCGATATCGAAGAGCACCCAGCGGAGGTAATGCAGCTTGAGCACCTCAAGTCCGTCCGGCAGACCCTTGATGGTACTCTCGATCTTGTGGCCGTACTCACGGATGGTCTGCTCCGTACCCGGCTTGATCTTGGCGATGATGGTAAATCCGTAGTTGGCGGGGGTCTTCGGATAAACAGGGCCGTACCGTCCCTGCTCCAGCTTGAAGAATCCTTCCTTGGGAATCGCCATCGCTGCGGGCTTGGACCAGTCTTCTACGATCTCACGCGTAGCGGTCTCTGGCGTGGTCGTTGGATCGATCAGGGTGTTCGTCATGGGAACTCTCTCATGCGGGACGTGGGCAGGATTTCTCAGAGCCTGAGTGGCGAGTGCGGGCGCTGCTTGACGTTAGGAGCGGGTGCTACACGAGGAAACTGGCAGTTCTGACAGTCAGGCCACCATGCCGGCGTCTCTCATGAATTGAAGGGGCGCCAAGGCACAATCCGACGCCCCCGGATGCAAGTGACTGGTATAAAGTGCAGTTTCGATAGACCCTCGGTCCCCCCATAGTGATCCTGGGAAAGAGGTTCTCACGACTCAAGGAGGCATTATGCACAAAGGAAAAATGATGGGTGCCGGGATCGCCCTGGCGGTGATCCTGACCAGCGGTTGCAACAAGAAGGAGCCGGAGCAGGCCACGCCGGAGCAGGCGGCCGGTCAGGCGCCAGCCGACACCACCAGTGCCAACCCGGCCCCGGCCCAGGACACCACGGCTGCCAGCCCTGGCGCCTATAGCAGCGATACCACCGCGGCGAGCACGGGTGCGTATCCCTCGGACAGCTCCGCGCCGGCGGATTCCGTTCGGCCTGACTCGACCTGATCGGTACCAGCTGACCGCAGCTATCTGTGCCCGCCGCCAGGCAAGGGACGGGCATCCACCTGCATTACTTATGGAGACCCTCTCATGAGGATGGCTCACTCAGCCTGGCTCGGCGCGCTGGCGCTGAGCGGCTTGCTTATTGCCCCTCCAGCCCACGCTCAGGCCGGCCAACCCTCGAGCGGTGCAGACCAGCTCGAGCTAACCCGGGCCAATATCCAGACCCGGCGGCAGGAGATCGTGCAGCAGCTCATGGAGCTGACTCCGGCCGAGAGCGAGAAGTTCTGGCCGATCTACCGGGAATTCCGCAACGACATCGCCAAACAGGGCGACGAGAGAGTCGACTTCATGGAGCGGTTTGCCAATCAGGCCGCTACCATGTCCGACGATCAATCGAAGAAGCTGCTGGATGACTGGTTCAGTCTCCGCGAGAAGCAGATCGATCTGCAGAAGAAGTACGCCGGGAAGTTCCGCAAAGCGATACCGGGGACCAAGGTGGTTCGCTTCTACCAGGTCGAGAACGCCTTGAACACCGTGGTCAGCGCCAACCTTCAGGCCGCTCTGCCGATGGCTGGAGATACCACAACCCAATAACTCGAGCCGGACTCAAAGCGAGGGACCGCATGCCGACGAATGGACGTTTTCTCGACTATATGAGTCGCCAATGGAAACTCCTCGTCCTGCGGGGAGTTTTGGCGATCGGATTGGCCGTTGTCGCTTTTACCCGGCCGGGGATCACGCTGTTGGTTCTGGCGACGCTGTGGGGCATCTACGCCCTAGCCGACGGGATCGTCGCATTGACCACCGCCTTCAAGGTCCGGGATGAGGGCCGGCCGGTCTGGCCCCTCATTCTAATCGGGCTTCTTGGCATTGCCGTTGGAGGCTTCACTCTCGCGCGCCCCGGAGTAGCCGCGCTGGCAATCCTGATCTGGATTGCTGCCTGGGCCATTGGTGTTGGCGTCCTCCAGGTGGTGCTCGCCTTCCGGCTGCGCCGGGAGATCTCGGGGGAGTGGCTGTTGGCGTTGTCCGGCGTTCTCTCCGTGATCTTCGGTGTGGTGACGATCGGAAACCCGCAGTGGGGCGCCACAGTAGTGATTTACACCATTGGCGTCTACGCCTTCTTCTTTGGCCTGCTGCTGCTCGCCTTGGGACTTCGGCTCCGCGGACTGAACAAGCGGGTAGCGGAGCGATTTGCCTAAGAAGCCGGGAAGAAGGGAAGCGGGGAAGAGGGGAATGGGAAAAGCGGGAACGTAGCATCGCTACGTTCCCGCTTCTCGCCTCATGCTACCCTCCGCTTCGCTCCTCCCTCTTCCAGCCCCTTCAATCCATCCTTATCAGCTCCACTCGCCGGTTCTTGGCCCGCCCCTCCGCGGTCTTGTTCGAGGCAACTGGCTTGTCCGGCCCGAATCCCTTCGCGCTCAGCTGTGCCGGCGAGACTCCGTTCTGCTCCAGGAATTTCTCCACGGCCACGGCCCGTTTCTGTGAGATCTTGATGTTCCCTGATCTCGAGCCGGTATTGTCGGTGAAGCCTGCGATTTGCACCCGCACTTCCGGGCTGGCCTGCAGCTGTTTGGCCACGTCCTGCAGCACCGCCTCCGATTCCGGCGTCAGCGTTGCCTTGCCGGTTGCAAAGGTGACTCCTGTGAGTGTGACGGTGCGGGCGGCCCCCTGGAACAGGACGGGACAGCCGTTCTCGTCCACCGCCTGACCGTTGGGCGTATCCGGGCAGCGGTCGGCCACATCTGCAACCTTGTCGCCGTCGGCGTCGCGGCCGCAGCCCCGGGGGTCCACCAACTCACCGATCACGGTATTGGGGCACTGGTCCTGGGCATCGGCAACACCATCGGAATCGGTATCGAGCTGGCCCGGCCCGCAACCGTGCTCGTCAACCTTCTCTCCCTCCGCCGTGTTGGGACAGCGGTCGGCCACGTTCGTCACGGCGTCCTTGTCGTCGTCCTTCTGGCTTTCTGAGCAGCCCTCCGGATCGGCCTTCTCGCCGGCGGGAGTGTTCTTGCAGCGGTCCTGAGTGTCGCTGACTTGATCCTTATCGGCGTCCCTCTGTTCCGCGGAGCAACCCTGGTTGTCCGTAGCCTGACCCGACGGGGTATTGGGACAGCGGTCCGCGGAGTCCTTCACCTTGTCGCTATCGCTGTCACGCTGGCTCGCTCCGCAGCCGCTGGCGTCAACCGCCTCTCCCGCGGGAGTGCCGGCACAGCGATCCACGTTGTCCTTTACCTGATCCTTGTCCTTATCGGATGAGTTGCCGAGCAGGAGGCTCAGACCCCCCTGCACTCCATAATTCATGTAGTTGTCGATGGTCCCGCCCGACGGGCTCGGCACGTAGTCGATGGTACCATCGAGCTTGACGCCGAGCTTCTCGCTCAGCCCCAGGCGAAGCCCGAGGACGCCAGTGATGCCATCCTCATCGGTGTCAGCGTCCTTTCCGTACATGTCCCGGACGTAACCGGCCCCGATCCGGATTGCCGTGGCCTTGCCGCCAAGAGGTATATGGTAGGTCAGCCGGCCCCGAACCGGAGTGTTCGATATAGAGCTTCCCCCCGCGCCGTCAGCGGAGGTAGTCGCCGCCTCGGCCTCGATCTCGAGGTTACGGATAAAGAACAACCCAAGTGAGCCGCCGCCCCCGACCTGGTCGTCGAGGGCAAGTGCGTCGTCAAAGAAGCTGTAGCGGGCGAAGCCTGCTATCTCGAAGCTTCCCGGGGACTGCGCGCTCAGTACCTCGGTACCGGCGAACAGGAAGAATGCCAACACTGCGCTGGAACGTGGCATGCGACCGCTCCTGTCGAAATTTTTCTATGGAAGACATGGCAATGCCGGGCGAACATAGAACAGCAGGCCGGGACGATCTATTGGACCAAAGGCGAGGAAACCTGCTGATCCTGGAGGGGGCCCCGGAGTGGATGGCGCCGGTAAGGAGGCAGGAGAATCAGGTAGCGGACCATGGCGCGGGTACCGGGCACCAGGAATTCGTAGTGCTCCAGCAGATCGAGCTCGTCTGACGAGCCCGCGGTCATTGTGCTCTGGAGGAAGTGCACCGCAAACGCGATTGCTTCGGCCCGGTGCTCGGCCCTGCTTCCGTAACCATACCGCTGCGGATCGCCCACCGCGAGCACATTGCCCAGTATCGAATCCACCCGGCCCATGTCGCGCTGTTCCCACCGGTGTCCCAACTCGTGAGCGAAGGCGTGCCGCAGCTGGTCCTGGCTGATGATGTGGACCGGATCCAGAGCGACCGAATCTCGGGGTCGCACGTATTCGGCCAGATCGCCCATCTGGACTCCCCGGGGGCCGACTAGGCCCACCGATCTGACCGGCTTACCGAAGAGGGCATACAGCGTGTCCGCATAGGCGCTATGAGACAGCTGCCGGACTACACCGGTTGCGGTGGCGAGATTGGCGATACCGCGCACCAGGTTGCTCGGCACGGGGTCAAAGACCAGTCCGGTGAGGATGCCGGGCAGACCGCCCGGATCTGCGGTCTCGAACACGCCATCGTTGATTCGGAAGACGTAGGAGACTCTACTGCCGAGCTTTCCGGTATAAGCCAGCCTCGCGCGCGGCGGTTCTGGACGCTGGCTCGAGCGCATCCGCTCGTTGCTCGGGATGAGTGGGTAACTCAGCAGGACGGATCCGCCAGGCGAGCGGAAGCTGAGTCCGTCCGGGGTGAGCGTTAACAGGCCGCGAACCGGCGGAAGTCCGTTGCGGGAGAAGTACCCCGGAACTCCGGCCGGCAACGTGGCCGCGTGATGTTGGGCAGACCCGTCCTGGCCCGCTGCAGCGAGCACCAGGTACATGCCGACCCCGAGAGCCACCGACATTCGGCCCCCCTTCTTCTTCCGGACTGACGACGGGATAGAAACGAGTTTGGGGTTGAATCGCTCAGGAGGCCATTAGACCAAAGGGCAGGGGTGCGGCATGCTAGTCCTCATGCCGCGGAGTGCGGCGCTCCCGCTTGGTGGCGGCTCGCCGCCGCTTGGCGTCGAGCCGGGCCGCCTTCGCCGCCCGGCTGGGCCTAGTCGGCTTCCGCTTCTTGGGCACTGCCAGGGCCGCGGCCACCACGTCCCTGAGCCGCTCGGTTACTTCTTCGCGGTTTCTCAGTTGGCTTCGGGTGCCGCTCGACACCAGTCGCAGGCGGCCGGTGCTGTCGAGCCGTGGCGCCAGCTTCTGCAGGAGCCGCTCCCGCTGGTCAGCGGTGGGAGCGGCTGATCCTGCCACATCCCACCAGATCTCGACCCGGGTCGAGGATGTGTTGACGTGCTGGCCTCCCGGCCCTCCGGAGCGGGACACCCGGTACTCGAGCTCGGAGAGGGGAATGCTGAGCTCCGGTGTAATCTCCAGTGCGTTGATCTCGGCCATGCCTAAAGGTATGTCGGTCGTTCCGTCGTTCCTTCGTTCCGCTTTCGCAGCTACGTTTCTGCCATGACCGATCATCAGATCCTGTGTGCACACCTGCAGACACTCGGCCGAGTGGTGCTGGGCTATTCCGGTGGGGTGGACTCCGCCGTGCTGGCGGTTGCGGGGACCAAAGCCCTGGGACCAGAGCGCTTTCTGGCGGTGATCGGACGCAGCGCCTCGTATCCCGAGAACCAGTATGACACGGCGCTTGAGATCGCGCGGGATTTTGGCATTCCGGTTCGAGAGATCGAGACTCGGGAGCTGGCGGATCCCCGCTACCTGGGCAACTCCACCGAGCGCTGCTACTTCTGCAAATCCGAGCTGTGGACCCGGCTGGTCGGAGTGGCCGAGGAAATCGGGTTCGACACCGTCATCGACGGCACCAATGCCGACGATCTCGCTGAGCACCGGCCGGGGCTTCGTGCCTCTCGCGAACAGGCCGTACGCTCGCCTCTGGCGGAGCTTGGCTGGACCAAGGCGCAGGTTCGAGCCGCTGCGCACAGCTTCGGTCTGCCTACCTGGAATGCACCCGCGGCGCCCTGTCTGTCGAGCCGGGTCATGTACGGACTCGGCATAACGCCGGAGCGGCTGCGGCAGGTGGAGCTCGGAGAGACCTTTCTCCGTTCCATCGGAGTCGCCGGGGATATCCGGGTGAGACACCACGGCGAGAAGGCTCGACTCGAGCTGCAGCCGGATCAGATGGCCCGCGTACAGGACCAGTGGACCCGAGTCGAAGCCACTTTCCTGGATCTTGGCTTCCATGCCGTCGAGCTGGACCCGCACGGGTATCGCCGGGGCGGCCTGCTCGCCCTGGCTTCCCAGTTGCCCGATTAATGCGGCTCTTTGTGGCGGTGCCGATCCCGGACCCCGCCCGGGGCCAGATTCTGGATCTGTTGGCCGATCTCCGGAGCGGCGACTGGCCGGTGCGCTGGGTGCATGACGAGGGTCTGCACCTCACCCTCAAATTTTTTGGTGAAGTGGGCTCCGATCGTCTCGACGTCATCGCCGAAGCGCTGCGCTTCGCCGCCGCCGGAGCCGGACCCCAGGCGCTGGCTCTGGGCGAGTTGGGGGCGTTCCCCAGCCGGAGTCGTCCCCGAATTCTCTGGGTCGGTGTTCACGCGCCACCGTCGCTCGAGCTGCTGCAGGACCGGATCGAGCGCGGGTCTGAGGCCATCGGCTTTGCTCCCGAGGGAACTCCTTTCAAGCCTCACGTCACCCTCGGACGAGTACGGGAGGGGCAGCGGATTCCCTCTCGAGGACTGGACGCTCACGCGGACCGGCTCCAGCCGATGCCCTTCGTCGCCGAAGAGCTGGTGCTCTATGAGAGCGTGCTGACGACCGGAGGCCCTCGTTACGAGTCCCGCCTCACCCTGGATCTGGCTAACTGATGGGGTGCCTGGCGGCGCCGTTCAAGTTCGCAGGATGTCTCGGCATGCTGGCCGCTCTCTTCATCGGCTGGATGTATCGGGATCGCCTGACCAGCGAAGCTCGCCGGGTGTTCGGTTCCTTCGGTGGAACTGAAGAGCCGGCATCGTCCGGGCGGCCCGGCTCGCGGGCGCTGGTCACGGCGCACGCCAAGATCGATTCGTTGAACGGATGGAGGGCGGATTCGGTGGTGCTGAGTGCGTCCGAGGTGGCTTCGATGATCGGGTCCGGACTCGACCCCAGTCTTCGCAGTCAGCTGGACTCGTTGCAGGTCGAGCTGCAGGATGGGAGCATCACGGTCAAGGCTCGTCTGGCCACGGCCCGGTTGCCCAAGGAGCTGATTGGACCGCTCAGCATGGCGCTCCAGCCCACCGAGCCGATCCAGGCGGCGGGCCCACTGACCGTGGTGGGTCCTCGTCAGGCGGAATGGGCGCTGCGCTCGTTCAGCATTCGCGGCTTCCCGCTGCCCCATGATGCTGTCCCTCAACTCGTCTCCAAGGCTTTGGGCAGTCCATCGCGCAAGACGGTCCCGGTCCGGATCCCCGCCGGGATCAGGGAAATTCACCTCCGACCCAGCGGCGCCACCCTCATCGGAGCGCCACCGTCATGAGCTATCGCATTCTGATCGTGGATGACGAGGCGGGAATCCGGCAGGCGCTCAAGCAGGTGCTGGAATACGAGAACCTCGTTGTGAAGGTGACGGCCTCGGGCGGCGAGGCGCTGACCGTGTATCCGGAGTTTCGTCCCCACCTGGTCTTCCTCGACGTTAAGATGGCCGGACTGGACGGACTGGAGACGCTCACCCGCCTGCGCAACCTCGATCCCAACTCCCAGGTGGTGATGATCTCGGGCCACGGTACCATCGCGACCGCGGTGGAGGCCACCCAGCGAGGCGCATTCGATTTCCTGGAGAAGCCGCTCGACACCGACCGGCTGCTGGTCACGGTGCGGAATGCGCTGGCCCAGGCCAAGCTGATGGATGAGAACACCCGGCTCCGGGAGGAGAGCGAGAGCCGCTTTCGCATGGTGGGCGAGAGTCCGGCGCTCAAGGAGGTGCGCGATCTGATCGCCAAGGTGGGCCCCACCTCGGCGCGAGTGCTGATCACCGGTGAGAACGGTACCGGCAAGGAGCTGGTAGCGCGCGCGTTGCATGAAGCTTCTCCCCGGCAGGGGCGAGCCTTCATCGAAGTGAACTGCGCCGCCATTCCGTCCGAGCTGATCGAGAGCGAGCTCTTCGGGCACATGAAGGGCTCATTCACCGGCGCCTTTGCCGACCGGGCAGGGAAGTTCGAGCAGGCCGACGGAGGAACCCTCTTCCTCGACGAGATCGGCGACATGTCTCTCTCGGCGCAGTCGAAGCTGCTTCGGGTGCTGCAGGAAGGCGTGGTCACCCGGATCGGCGGGTCGAAGCCGATTCAAGTAGACGTGCGGGTGCTGGCCGCCACGAACAAGGATTTGGAGCAGGAGATCACCGAGGCAAGATTTCGCGAAGATCTCCTCTACCGGCTGAACGTCGTGCCCATCCGGGTGCCGCCGCTCCGCGAGCGCAGGGCCGACATCCCAGCCTTGGTGGGGTACTTCGCCGAGCAGCTGGCCGCCAGCGCTGGGGTGCCCGGCAGGAAGTTCAGCGACGAGGCGGTGCGCCGGCTCCAGACTCGACCCTGGCCCGGCAATATTCGCGAGCTGCGCAACGCAGTGGAGCGGGTGCTCATCCTGGCGTCGGGCAAGAAAGTGACAGCGGAGGACATCGATCATCTGCTCCCCGGCACCATGGGCCCCAACGGCGAGAGCCCCAGCCTGGAAGACTTCAAGCTCGAGGCGGAAAAGAAATTCCTGGTTCAGCAGCTGAGGCAGCACGACTGGAACCTGTCGGAAACGGCCCGAGCCATCAAAATTCCCCGTTCCAATCTTTACAAGAAAATGGAACGTTTTGGTCTGAACCGAGGCCCCGAATGACCGAGCAGCCAAGAGACTGGGACAAAGAGCTCGCCCACATCGATCGCACCATTGCCAAGCAGTCGGTACCCTCCGCGTCTTCTCCCGTGGCGGTGCCGACGCCCGCTCCACGGCGCCGGTTCGTCGCTTTGACCTGGCTCTGGACTGTGGTAGCAACGATACTTGCGATTGCGCTCGTATTATGGCCCTACGACAAGGCTTGCGGGATTCGGCTCGTCTTCTTTCTAGGCGCGGCGGTGCTGGCCATAATGCTGGGCGTACTCGGCGCCTTCAACAGTTGGACTCACCGCCAGGGCGTAGCGATGCTGGTATCACTCCTGGTCATTGTGTGGGCCGGCATTATCGCCGCGCGCGAGATCCTGCCGCGTGCCGGTTACGCCAAGCAGGCATTGGAATGGACCTGTCCCTCTGCACCGCCTGCAGCCGCTCCGGCGTCGCAGGCCCCCGCTCAGTAGGCATCTATGACAAACACGTTCAACGTCCGCGAATCACGCGTCAGCAAACCAGTCGACGCCCAGACCTTCAAGAACTTCATCGGGGGCCAGTGGGTGGACCCCGCGTCCCAAGCCTATTTCGAGAACCGGAATCCGGCCAAGCCGGACGATCTGATCGGACGCTTTCCCGATTCTGATCCTCGCGACATCGATGCGGCTGTCCGCTCGGCCAAACGAGGGTTCGAGATCTGGTCCAAAACGCCGGCCCCCGCCCGGGGCGATGTGCTCCGCCGGGTTGGCGATCTCCTGGTTCAGCGGAAGGAGGCCATCGCCAATGCGATGACCCGCGAGATGGGCAAGGTGCTGGCTGAGACCCGGGGCGACGTTCAGGAGGGCATCGATACCGCGTTCTACGCTGCCACCGAGGGGCGACGGCTGTTCGGCCATGTGGTTCCCTCGGAATTGCGTTCCAAGTGGGCCATGAGCTACCGGCGTCCTATCGGCGTCGTGGGGTTGATCACTCCATTCAACTTTCCGCTCGCGATACCGACCTGGAAGATGTTCCCGGCGCTCCTCTGCGGAAACTCAGTGATCATCAAGCCGTCGGAGGACGTGCCGCACACGGTGCACCTGCTGGTCGAGATCCTGCTCGAGGCGGGGTTGCCTCCTGAGGTCGTGCAGCTGGTCCACGGCCGAGGCGAGACGGTGGGCAAGGCGCTGGTGGAGCATCCGGAGGTTCCCGTCATTTCGTTTACCGGATCCACCGAGACCGGCTCGATCATCGGCGAGACCTGCGGCCGCATGCACAAGCGGCTCTCGTTGGAGATGGGCGGCAAGAACGCGATGATCGTGATGGACGATGCCGATCAGGATCTGGCGCTCGAGGGTGTGCTGTGGGGAGCCTTCGGGACGACGGGGCAACGCTGCACCGCGACCAGCCGTCTGATTGTGCATCAAAAGGTGCATGACGGATTCGTCCGCCGTCTGGCGCAGGCGGCCCAGGCGTTGAAGCTGGGCGACGGCAGGCAGGATAAGACCGACGTAGGCCCGCTCATCCATGAGGCCTCGCGAGAAAAGGTCGAGCAGTACATCGAGATTGGGCGGAAAGAGGGAGCGGAGCTGGTCACTGGCGGAACCCGCCCGTCCGGCGCAGAGCTCGACGGAGGGTTCTTCTTCCAGCCGACTGTGTTTGCCGGAGTGAAGCCGAAGAGCCGGTTGGAGCAGGAGGAGATCTTCGGCCCGGTGCTGAGCGTTATCCGGGTGGACTCGTTCGACGACGCGGTTCGGGTCAACAACGATGTGCGCTATGGGCTCTCCAGCTCCATCTATACCCGAAACGTGGACCTTGCCTTCCGGGCAATGCAGGAGCTGGACAACGGCATCACCTATGTCAACGCGCCCACCATTGGGGCGGAGGCGCACCTTCCCTTCGGGGGCATCAAGGCCACCGGCAACGGGCACCGCGAGGGCGGCTGGGAGGTTTACGAGTTCTACTCCGAGACCAAGGTTTGCTACGTGGACTATTCGGGCAAGCTTCAGCGGGCGCAGATCGATACGTACGATGTGTAGTCGCGAGTCACGAGTCGCGAGTCACGGAGTCAGGAGTCCGCGAGGGGTCAGGAGTCATCCTTTGTACGTGACCCCAATCACCCTGCAACGACACATGACTCGCGACTCGTGACTCGTGACTCAAACCTCCATTGCGCCTCATAGAAACCCGGAGTAAGGTTCCCCTCATGCGCCCTATGCAGGTAGGTCCCGGCAAGCGAGCTCCGTCGTTCGATGAAGGCTCGCTCGACCAGTACCTTCGGGAAATCAGCAAGTACCCGCTGATCCCTCAGGAAGAAGAAGTCAGCCTCGCGCAGCGGATCCGGGTCGGTGATGGCGAGGCACTCGACAAGCTGGTCCGCAGCAATCTCCGCTTCGTTGTGTCGGTGGCCAAAAAGTATCAGAACCAGGGCGTGTCCCTGGCCGATCTGATCAACGAGGGCAACCTCGGTCTCATCCGCGCCGCCCACAAATTCGACGAGACCAAGGGCATCAAGTTCATCTCCTACGCGGTCTGGTGGATTCGCCAGGCCATTCTGCAGGCGCTGGCTGAACAGAGCCGGATCGTCCGGGTACCGCTCAATCGAGCCGGGACGTTGCATCGAATCGGGAAACGATCCTCCGCGCTCCTGCAGGAGCTGGGTCGGGAGCCCACTCCGTCCGAGATTGCCGAGGGAATGGACATCTCGATGGAAGAAGTCCAGAAGACGCTGTCCATCTCCCAGAATCATCTCTCTCTCGACGCGCCGCTCACTCCTGGCGAAGACAACAAGCTGCTCGACTACCTGCCCGACACCCAGAATCCCGGTCCCGACTCCGAGACCTTCGAGCACGCGCTGACCGAATCGATCGAGGAGGTCCTCTCGACCTTGAAGGAGCGCGAGGCCAAGATTCTGCGCCTCTACTTCGGCCTGGACGGGCCCGAGCCGATGACGCTGGAGGAAATCGGGAGCCTTCTGGGCATTACCCGCGAGCGGGTGCGGCAGATCAAGGAGAAGGCGCTGAGCCGTCTCCGGCACGTGAGCCGCGCGCGGGCGTTGGAGAGTTTCTTGGCCTAAGAAGCACTTCATCCTGAGCGCGCGCGGAAGCATCAAAGGAGCACGGTCATCCTGAGCGCAGCGAAGGATCTCTTTACCTACCGATTAGAAAATCTCCGAGATCTCGCCACCCCGGATTCAGTCGTTCGATCAGGCCGACCTTCTTCTCTCTGGCCCAGCCTTTTATCTGCTTCTCGCGTCTAATCGCGTCCAGAGCGTTGGTGGCTTCCTCGAGGTAAAACCAGACGTGTCATTGGTACTTTCTGGCGAATCCACGTACTAGTGGCATCCGCAGAAATATCGGATGCTCTCAGTCACTCTCCGTCTCATATTGGCTCCTCCGCAATCGTCTATACGCGTATCTTGAGTAGAGATCCTTCGCTTCGCTCAGGATGACAAACCTAGACCTACCGTGAGCTTGCCCGCTATCGCCGGTCAGGTCATTCTTCCCGCACTCCGTTGCCAGCACCTTCACTCCTGCTACGCTTCGTCCTATGGCCAGCAATGCTTCGTTCGATGTGTCCACCGGTGCCGATCTCCAGGAGGTGGACAATGCCGTCAATCAGACCATCAAGGAGATCGCCCAACGCTACGATTTCAAAGGCACCCATTGTGAAGTGAACTTCGACCGGCCCAAGGCGGAGATTCGTCTTGCGGCGGACGACGAGTTCCGGATGGATGCGCTGGTGGACGTGCTCAAGACCAAGATGATCAAGCGCGGGGTGCCGGTGAAGAATCTCAAGGTGGGCGACCTCGAGACCGCCACCGGTCAGAGCGTGCGGCGCACCGTGAGCCTCACCCAAGGCATTCCCCAGGACGTTTCCAAGCGCATGGTCAAGGCGATCAAGGATCAAGGCTTCAAGAAGGTCCAGGCCGGGATCCAGGGCGACGAGGTCCGGGTGACGGCGCCCTCCCGTGATGAGCTGCAGGCGGTCATCGCCTTCCTGAAGGGCGAGGACTTCGGGGTCGAGCTCAAGTTTGGCAACTACCGCGGCTGACGCCCCCGCGATCCGGCGGAGCTTCCCGCTGCTGCTCGGCCTGATCGCGAGCTGCGTCTCGGGCTCGGTTCCTCCAGCGCGGCCGGTTCCTTCAGCGCCGTCCGCTCCTCCAGCGCGGCCGGCGCGGCCCCAGCCGTCCGAACCCAGTGCCATGCGGCGCGACCCCGAGATCCGGATTGGTATTCTGGTGGGAGCGCAGCGAGTCAGTGTCGGCGCCCACGAGGGTCTGTCGGTGAGTGAGCCCGATGGCGTCCGCGTCACCACCATACCCGCGGGGCACGCCTGGACGGTTGCCACCTCCGGAGACAAGCTGATGCTGCTCGGTGCGGGAGGCTGGATCTCGCCGGCGCTCGAGGCCATGGTGCTCGTGGCGAATGGTCCATCGGATCCGATCTGGATCAACGGAAAGCCCTATCGCGGAACCGCCGACCTGCTGCGCGATGCAGCGGGCATCACCGTGGTGAACCGCCTCGGTCTGGAAGCCTATGTGGACGGCGTGGTCTCCGCCGAGATGGGCCACCGAAGCCCGAACGAGCAGGCGGCACTCGAGGCTCAAGCGGTGGTGTCGCGCACCTTCGCGCTGCGCAACATGGGAAAACGGAAGGCCCAGGGGTTCGACCTCACCGCCGGCGTTTCCGATCAGGTATATGGCGGAGTTCTGTTCGAGACACCCCAGGGCAGGGCTGCCGTTGCTGCTACACGCGGCATTCTGGTGACGTACAACGGCGCGCCGGCCGAGACGTTCTTCTATTCCACCTGCGGGGGGAGAACCGCCGAAGGTGCCGAAGTCTTTCACGGCGCCGCTCAGACCTATCTTCGTTCCATCGCGGACCAGGATGAACATGGAGCAGTGTACTGCAGCATCTCTCCCCGCTACCGTTGGCACGAGGAGTGGAGTGACCAGTCGCTTCGGGCCACGTTGGAGCGAAATCTTCCACCTGTGACCGGCATCCGGAAAGAGCTGGTCCGGCAGGTGAGCGATATCCGGGTGGCGCGGCGCACACCATCCGGCCGAGTCGATCAACTCGCCATCGGGCTTGGGGGTCCCGAAGTGCGAGTCGATGGTCTCGCCATCCGACAGGTCCTCCGGCCGGCGAACGGCGAGCTGCTCCGAAGTAACGCGTTCACCCTGCAGGCCAGCGGCGGTGGAGGGAGGGTGTCACATCTCGCGGTAGACGGCCAGGGAGCGGGGCACGGTGTGGGGTTCTGTCAGTGGGGCGCGGTCGGCCGAGCTCGGGCGGGGCAGGGGTATGCGCAGATTCTGGCGGCCTACTTTCCCGGTACCAGCCTGACTCGCCGCTACTGAGGAGGAGGTGCTATGACTGCCGGTCGCAGCGCAGCCGCCGGCGAGCGGCTCAAGGTAGGGGTCATCGGGGGCGGGGCGATTGCCCAGGTGGCCCATTTGCCCGTGCTCAAGAAAATGCGCACGGTCGAGGTGCTCGCCATCTGCGACATCGATCTGCCCAAGGCTCGAGCTCTGGCCGACCGGTTCGGAGTGAAGGACGCTTTCGACGACATCGAGGAGCTGCTGCGTTACGAGGAGCTCGATGCCGTGGTCATCTGCTCGCCCACCCATCTGCATGAGTCCCACATTCAAGCGGCGTTGTCGGCCAATCTCCACGTCCTGGTGGAGAAGCCACTCGCGATGTCGGCCACCAGTGCGCAGCGCATCCTGAAGGCGGTGGAGAAGCGCGACCGCGTGGTGATGGTGGGCATGAATCACCGCTACCGTCCCGACGTGCAGATCGTGCGCAGCTTCATTCAGAGCGGAGAGCTCGGGACCATCGAGAGCGTTCGGGGAAGCTGGCACGTCTTCCGCCCGGGGCGCACGCCACTGGGCTGGCGACAGCGCAAGGAGCAGTCGGGTGGCGGAGCGATGCTCGACCTGGGACTGTCGATCCTCGATTTGGGACTCTGGCTGGGAGGCAACGCCGTCCCGGTCCGGGTCAGCGCCAGTCTCGATCCGGTCGCGAAGGACCGGTCCGTGGAGCAGTCCGGAAGCGCTTTTGTCATCTGTGAGAATGGGATGTCGCTGTTTGTGGATGTGACGTGGCGGCACCTGGGCGAAGGCGAGCGTTTCGGTGTGGGGCTCAGAGGCAGCAAGGGAACCGCGGGCATCAATCCGCTGAATGTCTGGAAGGAGCTCCACGGGATGGCGGTTGACGTCTCGCCCACCGGGTCGGTGGGACGGGAGAACGCATTCACCGCATCCTACCGTGCCGAGTGGGCGCACTTCCAGGCTGGGATCGCGGGAGACGCCAAGCTGCCCGCGCTCAAGGAACACCTCACCCTGCACAAGGTGCTCGACGGCATCTATCGCTCAGCCTTCGATAAACGAGATGTGGAGTTGTGAGGCGAGGCAGCGGGGCAGCGGGGCAGCGGGGCAGTCTGACTTTGACGGCCCTCCTGATTGTTTCACTGGCTACATCGCTTCAGGCTCAGCGAACCGCCCCGCCGCCCCGCCGCCCCGCTGCCCCGCCGGAGACCGGACTGACCGTCTACCTCATGACCATGGGTCCCGGCAAGTACGTGTGGGAGCGGTTCGGCCACAACGCCATCTGGATCCACGATCCCATCCATGGAACCGATCAGACCTACAATTATGGTCTCTTCGATTTTCACCAGCAGAACTTTCTCCTCCGCTTTGTTCAGGGACGGATGTGGTACTGGATGCGGGGATACCCGGCCCAGTCCTACGTCGAGTCCTACCGAAGAGCCAACCGCTCGGTTTGGGTTCAAGAGCTGGAAATACCACCTGGGGCGCGGCGCGAGCTGCAGCAATTCCTGGAGTGGAACGAGCTGCCGGAGAATCGCTTCTACCACTACGACTACTATCGGGACAACTGCTCTACTCGGGTACGCGACGCGCTGGACCGGGCACTCGGCGGTGCAATCCGCGCGGCTACCGGGTCGACGCCCAGCGGGAAGACCTACCGCTTTCACACGCAGCGGCTGACCACCAACGATCCTCCGATTTACACCGGCCTTCTGCTCGCGCTGGGGCAGCCGGTTGATCGTACCATCTCACAATGGGAGGAGATGTTTTTACCACTGGCCATGCGGGCGCATGTTCGACGCATTCGGGTGACCGGATCCGATGGGCGCAGTGTTCCGCTGGTCCGGTCCGAGCGGACCCTGTTCCAGTCCACCGAGCCGGAGCCTTCCGCAACTCCTCCCTCCTGGACCCTGTGGTATCTGCTTGCTGGCCTGGGCATCGGCGGTGCTGCCCTGGCCCTGGCCCGGCGGGCGAGAACGTCCGGCCTTGCGCGTGCGGGATTTCTGGCGGTGACGTGGAGCTGGCTTGTGCTCAGTGGGCTGGGGGGGCTGGTGCTGGCGGGGCTGTGGGGACTGACCGATCATGCTGCTGCCTATCGGAACGAAAACGTGCTTCAGTTCGATCTGCTGGCCGTACCGCTGATCTGGCTGGTGACTCGGTTGGCGTTCGGCTCAACCCGTTTTGCCCGAGCTACCCTGTTCCTGGCCATGGCAGTCGCTGCGATTTCCCTGCTGGGTCTCCTGCTCAAGTCACTGCCGCCGTTCTATCAAGTGAACCAGTCGGTTATTGCTCTTGCGCTTCCGGCGCACGCCGGAATTGCGGCCGCGGTGTGGAGTTTGGGTCACAAACCAAAGCTGAGTCCTTCGACCGCGGCCTCGACCTCGAGCGTCGGAGCAACCTGAGCCGCGTACTTCCTCGTCTCCTCGACCAGACGGTCCAGCGCGTCGTCATCGTGCTCAGGCTCGTGATGGAACAGGATCAGCCGGCGACAGCATCCTTCCCGGGCAAGGTCAACCGCCTGCCGCGGGGTCGAATGGCCCCATCCGGCGCGGGCCTGGATGATCTGGTCGAGGTACATCGCGTCGTGAACCAGGGTGTCGGCGCCCTGGATGAACTTTACCATCTTGCTGCGCCAATCTGGCGTGACCTCGTAGTTTCCTCCCGGACCCAGCTCGTTATCGGTGACATAGGCGAGCTGCCGGCCACCTGAAGTGGGGACCAACCGGTAGCCGAGCGTGGTGCCGGGATGTCGCAGCCGAAGCGCACAGACATTGAAGCCGTCGATCTCGAATTCACCTTCCTCGATCTCCACCACCATCAAAGAGGCCGCCAGCGCGTTCAGCGGTACCGGAAAGACCATCGGATCCATCTGCCGGCCCAGGATCTCCTTGAGCGGCACGCCCTCCTGTGGAGCTCCGTAGATGACGACCGATGTTTCTCTGGAGCTGAATGGCTTGAAGAACGGCAGGCCCTGAATGTGATCCCAGTGGGTATGGGACAGGAGGATATCAGCGGACAGAATCCCGTTCCGCTGCTTCATCAGCATATGGCCGAGCGGACGCAGTCCACTGCCGGCATCGAGAATGACCAGCCGGTTGTCGGGTCCGGTAATGCTGATGCAAGCGGTATTGCCGCCGTAACGTGCGGTCTCGGGCCCGGGAGTCGGGATCGAGCCGCGGGTACCCCAGAACGTCACCTCATGTGTCATCGCGACTCCAGCAGCCGGTGCGGGGCTATGCCGCAACCTCTCCGCGTCTGCGGGAGCTCAGCCGTGCCAACAATCACGGCCCGTTGGTGACGATGCTCACGCCCTCCGGGCGGCCAGCATCAGGGAGCGGCGATCTTTGAGGGTGATGTCTTTACGGGTGACCTGGATGATGCCGCGCTCGACGAGGTTACGCATAGTCCGGGAAACCGTCTCCCGGCTGGATCCAATCATCTGAGCGATGGTATGGTGGGTCAGCTTGCGGGTGATCCGGTCGCCTCCCTCGTCTTCCGCCATCCTGAGCAGGAGATGGGCAACCCGGCCGTTGACATCGAGCAGAACGAGACTTCCGATCTTTTCGTCGGCTCGGCGGAGCCGACGCGAGATCTCTTTCAGGAGCGAGATCGCCACCTCGGGTGAATTACGCAGCCGGGCCTGGAAGTCTTCCCGCCTGAGCACCAGCAGACTGGAATCATCCATGGCAATGACGTGCGCAGAGCGGGGCTCTTCGTCGATCACGGCCATCTCGCCGAAGAAACTTCCTTCTCCAAGCACCGAGAGGATGACCTCACGGCCATCCTCTGCGATGAGCACTACCTTGACCTGACCCGCGGCGACAAGGAAGAGGGCGTCTCCCGGATCATCTTCGAAAACGATGACGCTGCCCTTGGGATAGCTGCGTTCCCGGGTAAGATCCGCGAACGCGGCGAGGTCGGCTTCGCTCAGTCCGGAGAAGAGGGGGACCTTACGGAGGACCTCCATCGGGGACAGTGGCACTCGTGCCTCGCAGGACGTGGAAGTGTTTGGGTAGAGCATACTTGGGGCTGGTGATCGTGTCAATTGAAAAGGCGGGAGGAAGGGAAAGTTGGGAGGGACAGAAGGTTATGATCATCCCGACCCTCCCATCCTATGACCATCCCCGCTACATTACTGGGCTTAGCAATCACCATGGAGCAGCAATGAAGGCCGATATCCATCCCAATTACCGCAAGCTGATGGTGCAGTGCGCCTGCGGGAATCAGTTCGAGACGCGCTCGACGGCCGCGTCGATCCACGTCGAAGTGTGCGCCCAGTGCCATCCCTTCTTTACCGGCAAGCAGCGCCTGGTGGACACCGCCGGCCGGGTAGACCGGTTCCGCCGGAAGTATCAGACCGAGCCGGCCGCAACGCCCAAGGCGTAAAGCATGGAGGCCCGGCTCCGCCAGGCACTGACGCGGGCGGATGAAGTCGGCCAGGCCTTGGCAGACCCCGCCACAGCAAAAGATCCGAGCAAGCTCCGGTCGCTCGGTCGAGAACACACCCGATTGGCTCCCGTCGTCAAGTTGGCTGAACGTCTGGCCCGCCTCCAGCGGGACCTCGACCAGGCACGGGAGCTGGCCTCCGAATCCGATCCTGAGCTGGTAGCGCTCGCTAAAGCTGACCTGGCTCGACTTCCCGACGAAATCTCTGCCCTGACCGAGGAGCTGCACGAGCTACTGCTCCCCCGCGATCCGCACGATGACCGCGACGCCATCATGGAGATCCGGGCCGGCACCGGGGGTGATGAGGCCGCCTTGTTTGCCGCCGACCTCTACCGGATGTACCAGCGCTTCAGCGAGCGCCATGGTCTCAAGTGGGAACCGATCTCGGTGAGTGACGGTTTGCTGGGAGGCATCAAGGAGGCGATCGTCGCCGTTCGTGGGGATGAGGCTTACGGGCTTCTGCGCCGGGAGTCCGGAGTGCATCGAGTGCAGCGAGTACCAGCGACAGAGACCCAGGGACGAATTCACACGTCCGCCGCCACGGTAGCGGTGCTTCCCGAGGCCGAGGAAGTCGACATCAAGATCGAGCCCCAGGATCTAAAGATCGACGTGTTCCGCTCATCCGGTCCCGGGGGCCAGAGCGTGAACACCACTGACAGTGCTGTACGGATCACCCATCTGCCTACGGGCGTCGTGGTCAGTCAGCAGGATCAGAAGTCCCAGCTACAGAACAAAATCAAGGCGATGGAGGTGCTTCGCGCCCGGCTGCTCGACCGCATGCTGGCCGAGCAGGAGGCTGCGCGCTCCCGCGATCGGCGGGGCATGGTGGGCACTGGCGATCGCTCGGCCAAAATTCGGACGTACAACTTCCCTCAGAGCCGGATCACCGATCATCGGATCAATCTCTCGGTGCACAACCTGCCCGAAGTCCTGAATGGCAATCTGGATGACATGATCACCGCACTCCGGATGGCGAGCCGGCAGGAGCTGGTGGATGCCTGAGCTGGCCCTCTCGTCGGCGGTGCTGGTGGCGGAAGGTACCGACTTCCTGGGCAGCGCCGGCGTCGCCGACGCCCGTCGGCAGGCCCTTCGAATCTGGGCCGAGCTCCAGGGCATTTCCCTGGGCGAGTCGCTGCTCAGCAGCGGCGTGGTCGTGGATCTCCAACGAGTGGCGTTCTACCGTGACGCCATCCGCCGCCGCGCCGCGGGCGAGCCGCTACCCCACGTCACCGGGAAAGTGGGCTTTCGCCATCTGACGCTGGAGATCGATGGCCGAGCGCTGATACCTCGGCCGGAGACGGAAGGGTTGGTGGAGCTGCTGCTTCAGCGGGTTCGCAATGGAAGCGTGGCCGATGTGGGAACCGGCAGTGGCTGCATCGCGCTGAGCCTGGCAGACGAGGGGGAATTCGGGAGTATTCTCGCCCTGGACTCTTCGGGCGAAGCGCTGGCGCTTGCCCGGCTGAATCATCAGCTGGTTGGCGCACCTGGGACGGTTCACTTCGTTCGCGGCGATCTGGCGACCTCTATCGCCCCAGGATCGCTTGACGCAATGATCTCCAATCCACCCTATCTTACGCTGAACGAGTACGAGCGTCTGGATCCGTCAGTGCGAGACTGGGAACCGGCGCTGGCTCTGATAGCCGGGGCCGATGGTATGGAACAGACCACCCGGCTGCTACGAGAGGGGCGGGTCTGCGTTCGTCCCGGCGGATGGATGGCGTTGGAGCTGGACTGCAGCCGGGCAAATGCGGCGGCCACTCTGGCCTCACGCAACGGCTGGCAGAATGTCAGCCTGCATCTGGACCTATTTGGACGCGAGCGGTATCTGCTCGCGCAGAGGAGCGATACACGGTGATCTGGGACAAGGCACAGGACTTGGGACGGTTGATCGGCCAGTCCGCGGAATACCAGGCTCTCAGACGAGCAGAGACGTCCTTGCGAGAAGACAAGGAGACGGTGACCAAACTCGACCAGATCCAGACCCTCGCGCGCAAAGTGGACCACGCTGTCTCCACCGGCCAAATGCCCGATCAGGCAACCGCCGAGGCGTACGAGGCTGCGGTGCGCGACCTCGAGATGAGTCCCACCGGGCAGGCTTACGTAGTGGCACGCTCGAACTTCGAGAAGCTGATGCAGAAGGTCAATCAGCAGATCAGCGAGGGCATGGACAAGGGCGCAGCCAGCAGCATCATCACACTGGGATGAGCCGCGCCGGCTTCT
Organism: uncultured Gemmatimonadales bacterium; assembly: GCA_963698975.1. Classification (GTDB taxonomy): domain Bacteria; phylum Gemmatimonadota; class Gemmatimonadetes; order Gemmatimonadales; family GWC2-71-9; genus CAVVWJ01. The sequence goes on along the minus strand of CAVOSV010000003.1, from coordinate 520,437 downwards.
TCGTGGTGCTGGAAGGACCTGAAGGCTCGGGCAAGTCCACGTTGCTGAAACCGCTGGCTGAGCGCATGCGGGAGTCCCAAGTAGACCCTGTCGTGGTGCGTGAGCCGGGTGGTACCCGAGCGGCCGAAGCAGCTCGCCAGGCCCTGCTCGATCCGGCCCACTCCGTGGGACCACTCGCGGAGCTGTTCCTGTATCTCGCCGCGCGGTCGGACCTGGTTCATACCGTAATCCGGCCGGCGCTTGCAGCAGGGAAGGTGGTCCTCTCGGATCGTTATTCGCTCTCGACCGAAGCCTATCAAATGGCGGGACGGGGACTCGATCCCTCCCTGGTCCGCATGGCCAACCGGGCCGCGATGCAAGACGTCGATCCGGACCTCACTCTGATTCTGGATCTCGCGCCTGAGCTGGGACAGGAGCGGCAGATAGCGGCAGGCAAGAGGCAGGATCGGTTGGACAAGGAAAGCCTGGAGTTCCATCGCCGAGTCGTGGATTACTACCTGGCGGTTCGGGGTCCAGGGGTGCGACATTTAGACGGACGCCTTCCGCCGGACCAGCTCTTGCAGGCGGCCTGGTCGGAGGTGCGGGCTGCCGCACCGGAAATCTTTCGAGTTGCGGTAGGCTAACCCTATATAGATCCGCGCTGTAACCGTCGGCCCCCGCGCCGAATTCCCGGTACAGAACAGGTCTCGACGTGAGGAATGGCCTCACCAGGGTGGGTGAACTGTGTCAGCTATTCTGCGGGAGTGGAGGCAGATATGAAGCAGCGCTGGGGTGTGATTGGTCTGGTCGCGGTCATCTCGTTCTTCAGCGGCGGCTGGCTGTTGCAACGGGGCGTGGCCAGCGACGGCAACGTGTACCAGCAGGCTCGGCTATTCGATGACGTGCTGGGTCACGTCAGCACCTACTACGTCGACTCCATTGGGGAGACCGATCTCTACCAGAAGGCGACCCGCGGGATGCTGGAACAGCTCAAGGACCCCTACTCGGTGCTGCTGACGGGCGACGACTATAAAGCACTTACCGAGCAAACCTCAGGGAACTACGCTGGTCTGGGCATTCAGATCGACGTGAGAGACGGCTGGATTACGGTGGTGGCTCCGCTGCCCGAGACTCCGGCCGAGAGAGCCGGCATCGAGACCGGCGATCAGATCATCGAGGTGGACGGCAAGTCTACCGAGGGCTGGAAGAACGATCAGGCGGTCAAGGCTCTCCGGGGCGACGCGGGCTCCAGAATCGCGATCACCATTCGTCGCGCCGGTATTACCGACCCTATCAAGTACAAGCTCACCCGGGCCCAGATTCACATGCGGTCAGTGCCGCCGGGAACCATGTTCGGTGCTGGCGTAGGCTACATCTCGCTCAACCCGGTGAGTGAAACGTCCGCGGAGGAGCTGCGGCAGGAAATCTCCGCCATGAAGAGCAAAGGCATGAAATCGCTCATCATGGATCTGCGAGGCAATCCTGGCGGGCTGCTGGACCAGGGCGTCAAGGTCGCCGATTTGTTCCTCGACACGCGGCAGGAGATCGTCTCCACGCGAGGCCGGGCGCGCGGGTCGACGAAGGAGTTCTTCGACGAAGCCCGACAGGTGTGGCCGGACCTTCCTATCATCGTGCTGGTGAACGATGGAACCGCCAGCGCAGCCGAGATCATCGCCGGTGCGCTGCAGGACCATGACCGTGCTGTCGTGGTGGGGGCGCCGACCTTCGGCAAGGGGCTGGTGCAGACACTCTTCCCGCTGGGAGAAGGCGTGGCACTGAAGCTCACCACCGCCCGCTGGTTTACGCCGAGCGGCCGCACCATCCAGCGGATAGCCAAGGACGAAGAAGACCAGGCCACTCAGGCCGCAATGGCGGTGGTGGCAGATACGGTGCTGAATGCGCCGGACAAGGAGTCGACTGACTCGGCCTTGAAGGAGCGGCCCATCTTCCATACCGACGCCGGCCGGGTGGTACGGGGCGGCGGCGGGATCGTTCCTGACCTGGTAGTTCGGCTGGACACCCTGACCGTAGCGGAGCGGGAATTCGCCAAGGCGCTGGGCAACGGCTTGCCACAGTACAAGGATGCCCTGACTTCGGTTGCCCTGGACGCGAAGAAGAATCACAGCGTAACAAGTGAATCCTTCAAGATCACGCCCCAGATGCGGCAGCAGGTCTACGAGCGGCTCCGCGCGCATAAGGTGGATGTCAGTTCCGCCGTGTTTCAGGGTGCCGGCACTCTGATCGACGAGCAGCTCAGCTTCGAGGTGGCCCGTTACGTGTTCGGCCGGCCAGCCGAGTTCCGCCGCCGGGCTGCCGGTGACCAGCAGATGCAGACCGCCATTGGGTTGCTGCGAAAGGCATCAACTCCGAAGGACCTTCTCAGCCTGGCGCGGGTCGGAGTGGCACCGGCGGCAACTGCGCAGAACTAACTTCAGCGGTAATTTGCTCGCTCAGGCCCGGTTGGCCGGTATGGCCAGCCGGGCTTCTGTATTAGAGTGTAAGGCTACGAGTCAAAGGAGACCGCTTGTCGCAGCCTAGAGTGACGATCATCGGTGCTGGAAGAATGGGTCAGGGATTGGGATTGGCCCTGAAGCGCCGGGGATACAAGGTGATTCTGGTAAACCGTAACCAGCGCGAGGTAATCCCTCCCCTGGTGCTGCACCAGGGAAGTCTGGCTGAAGCCACCGATGGCGCTGAGCTCGTCCTGATTGCCACGCCCGATGACGCCATTCCCCTAGTGGCAGGGGAGCTGGCATCCGCGCGAGCAATTGTTCGGGACCAGGTCGTGCTCCACCTTTCCGGTTTGCTCGACAAGACCGCACTCGCACCGTTGGCGGAGACCGGAGCCGGGTTGGGGTCATTCCATCCGGTACAATCGGTGGCCGAGCCGGCCACTGCCGCTGAGCGACTCAAGGGGGCGTACGTCGGGATCGAGGGGGACGAGCGGGCAGTAGTGGCAGCCGAGCGGCTGGCCAACACGCTGCGCATGCTTCCGGTGACGATCTCAGCCGAGAGCAAGCCGGCCTACCATGCCGGCGCCGCCTTCGTAGCGAATTACACCGTGGCGCTGGTGGGCGTTGCCGAGCGACTCGCACGCTCGGCCGGTGTGCCTCCGGAAACGGCGGCCCGGCTGTATCTGCCGCTGCTCGCTGGGGCGGTCGCCAATCTGACCTCGCTCGGCCCGGCTGCGGCGCTGACCGGTGCAGTTCGGCGGGGCGACGTCCAGACTATTCAGTCGCACCTAGAAGCGTTGGGTCCTGAGGATCGGGAGCTTTATCGCACTGTGGGGCGGGCGGCTGTGCTGCTGGCGCGGGAAGCCGGACTGAACGACAACTCGATCGAAAAGGTCAACGCCGCGCTGGATGGAGACGTTTAGGCTTTGGCGTCCAAATTACTGATCTACCACGCGGACGCCGCTGGGAACCTTGAATTCAAAAGTTGAAGCCGGCACTGACTGGTTCACCCGAAGGTGAGACAGGCTGAGGGTGCGGGTGGCGCCGGACTCTTCGTGGATCTCGAGGCGGCGGGGCAGGGCATCTTCCCGGTCTATCCACACCACCGCCTTGGTGAACGGCAGATTGGGCACCGCCGGAATCAGCTGAATGGCGTCCGTGGTGCGGCCGTCGATGCGCCCGCTTTTGAGATAGGACGGATGGTACCGCTCTGCGGGCCGGTCGAGCAGCCAGGCCAGCAGGTTATACCCGTACACCGGGCCGCCGCTGGGGACCGACAGGCGTATCACCTGGTCCGGAACCGTGCTGGGCGTATAGATCCAGACATGCTCCCCATCGACCACGACCGCTTCCCCAGGTGGATCGCTGAAGCGCATGGACAGCTTGGCCGGCCCAGCCTGCACCAGGGTACCTTTGCTCTCCGCGCTATCGATCATCGGATTGTCTATCACTTGCACGAAATCGGCCCGTAAGCTGGCCAGCGAACGGTACACCCGCGCCGCGCGGCCGATGATGGCCTGGGCGTCCTGAGCGACGCCTCTCGAGGGAGTGAGCAGCGTCAGCGCCAGAAAAATCAGTGCTCTCATGTTCGCAGTCCCGCCGGCTCGGCCACCCGGCGTCCTATGGCCTCCGCAATCAGCCGAACTTCCTTCATCAGCCGATCGAACTGTTCGGGATAGAGGCTCTGGGCCCCGTCGGACAGCGCTCGGTCCGGTGTGGGATGCACCTCCACCAGGAGTCCATCAGCGCCACCGGCGACAGCCGCGTTGGCCATCGGCATCACCATGTCCCGATGGCCGGTTCCATGGCTCGGGTCGGCGATGATTGGAAGATGGGAAAGCCCGTGTACCACCGGGATGGCGCTGAGGTCGAGCAGATTCCTCGTGGCCGGATCGAAGCCCCGCACCCCGCGCTCGCACAGAATCACATTGGGATTACCCTCGGCCAGGATGTACTCGGCCGAAAGCAGCAGCTCCTGGATGGTGGCGGACAGACCGCGCTTCAGGAGCACCGGCTTCCGGATCCGGCCAGCCAGCTTCAGCAGGGAATAGTTCTGCATGTTGCGAGCGCCGATCTGAACGATGTCGGCTACTTCCAAGACAGCGTCCATACCCTCGGCATCCATCGCCTCGGTCACGATCAGCAGCCCCGTTTCCTCGCGGGCGCGGGCCAACAGGTCCAAGCCGGATTGGCCCATGCCCTGGAATGAATACGGGGAGCTTCGCGGTTTGTATGCACCAGCCCGAAGGATAGTGGCTCCAGACTCGCGCACCGCGCGGGCGGCCGCCAGGATTTGCTGCTCGCTCTCGACAGAGCAGGGCCCTGCCATCACCACGACCTCGTCCCCGCCGATGGTCAGCCCACTGGGGAGTCGAATCGTGGTGGGTTCCGGCTTCCATTCTCGCGACACCTGCTTGTAAGGCTTGGTAACGTGGATGATTTCCTGGACGCTGGGCAGCGCTGCGAGGCGGGAGGCGTCTACCCGCCCATCGTTGCCTACCAGCCCAACAGTGGTGCGCTGTTTTCCCGGCATGGGCCGCGCCTGATAGCCCATCTCCTCGATGGTAGCGGCAACGCGTCGGATATCCTCTTCGGGCGCCCCGTGGCGCATGACGATGAGCATGGCGCGTTAGGTCCAGGTGTGAGAGTCGACAGTCACGGATGAGACCGGATTTTATGGCCCCAGACTGGTCGGAAGGATAATGATGCACGGGGTATGCCAACTCGGCGAGTCCGGAAGGACTCGATAGGCTAGCTCTAGACCTCGGCTCCTTCTCCCAAGCGTACCCCCACAATGGTCGAGACGCCCGGCTCTTGCATGGTCACACCGTACACAGCGTCGGCCGACTGCATCGTCCTGGGATTGTGGGTGATAACGAGGAACTGGGTGTCCGGCTTGAACTCGTCCAGCAGGCGAGTGAAGCGGCCCACATTCGCATCGTCCAGGGGCGCATCCACCTCGTCCATGAGGCAGAAGGGGCTTGGTTTGGTGAGATAGATGCTGAACAGAAGGGATACCGCCACCAGGGTGCGCTCTCCGGAGGAGAGGAGATGGATTCGTTGGGTGCGCTTCCCTCGAGGGGCAGCGTGGATGTCGATCTCGCTTTCCAGCGGCTCGTCGGGAGTTGCCAGGCGCAGATCACAGTCGCCACCGCCGAACAATGTCTGGAACACTTTGGAGAAGTTGGCCTGGATCGCGGTGAAGGTCTCCAGAAACATAGTCCGTGCGGTCCCGTCAATCTCACGGATGGCTTGAATGAGCGACTGCCGAGCGCTGACCAGATCGTCCCGCTGAGCAATCAGGAAATCCAGGCGCTTGCTCTCTTCCGCATGTTCTTCAACCGCTAGAGGGTTGACGGGGCCGATGCTCTCCAGCGTGGTAAGAACTCGCGCTGTTTCGGCCTCCAGGCTGTCCAAATCCATGTCGAGCAGCGTTGTGCTCTGAATCAGATGTTCGAACGGCCGATGCCACTCCGCTTCCACTCGCTCCACAATGCTGCGGCGGAAGCCGGCGCTTTCGGTCAGCTGCACCTGGAGGGTATGACTCTCCTCCCCCGCGCTTTCCAGCCCCGCGCGAAGGGTTCCAACCTGCCGATCGGCGTCGGCTAGTGCCGCTTCGGCCCGAGCCAGTTCGGATTCTGCCTGTGAGCTGGCAATCTCGAGCTCCTGAAGTGCGGCCCTGCGCTCCTCCCGCAGCTCCAGCCACTCTGACTGTTGGGCCGCAATGGCCGCGGTGTCGGATTCGAGCTGGGCCAGCTCGTCGGACAGGGCGCGCGCAGCTTCTTCTGCCTCGCTTCGGGTCCGGGCAGCCCGCTGCAACCGATCGCCGGCGGCCCTGAGGCTCCCGGCCAGATGAGCCTCCTGAACCTGCCAGTGAGCCCGCTGTTCCCGGGTGACCTCCTGTTCGGCCTCCAGCTCGGCAAGGAGAACACGGGCGGCGCTCAGGGCTTCCTCCACACGGCCGCGTGCCAGCTCGTCGGCCACCAGCGTCTGATCGATCTCGCCGAGACGCCGTTCCGACTGCAGCAGCCGCTCGGTCAGCCGGTCCATCTGGGTGTCTGCTTCGGCAGTTTCCCGGGTCAGATTGGCGACCATGCGCCCGACATCCTCCCGAGTGGCGATAGCCTGGCGCTCGGCGTCGCGAGCCCGTTCTGCTGCCGCGGCGGCGTCCCCCAGCGCATGCTCCAGCACAGCGAGTTGCTCCACAATGGCGCGGAGGGCCTCTTCGGCTGTACTCATGCCGTGTTCGGCCTTCCGAATGTCTTCGGTCAACGTGGCGAGCTCCGCCCTTCGGCGAATAGGCCCGAGGGGAGCTCCCACCCCCGCCAGAAAAATCGCTCCGCTCGCCCGACGCAGTACTCGGCCGCTTTCATCCAGGACCTGTGACCCGGCCAGCGCAGCCCTCACCCAGCCAGCCGCAGGACCTTCGGCGTGCAGCCGATCATCAAGGGGCACCTCGTCCACCGGACATACCGGGCCCGGTTGAACCGGCAGCAACACGAGTGGGCCGGGCTGCTGCTCCGAGTGCCAGGCTTGAATGGCACTGACGGCTTCAGCGTCCTGAACCAGCACGGCATGCATCCACTCGCCGAGCAGCCGTTCGGCGAGCTCAGCGTTCTCCCGTCCGGTGCTCACGAAGTCGCTCAGCGGACCCAGCACTCCGCCCTGAAAATTCTCCCGAGCCGCTAGCAGGGCCGCCGCCCCAGGCGCCAGGCCTACCCGATCCCGTTCCAGCTCTTCCAGTACCTGGCGCCGCGCAGTCAACTGCGCCAGAGATTCTTCGGCCCGCCGGCGATCTGCCCGATGCATCGCCTCCCTCTCGCGGGCCTCTGCCACGAGGTGCCGCGCGTGATCGGTGGCGGCAACTGCCTCACGAGCTTGATGCCCCAACGTGTCCGCCTGTTCGACCGCCTGGTCTCGTCGCTGCTCAGCCGCGGCGAGCTCCTGCCGCAAGCTGGACCGATGGGTCTCGGCCTGGGCGGTGCGCTCGCGCAATGAGGCGAGCTCGCCTTCCAGGGCTGTGCGCTCCCCCTCGAGTGCCTTGATCGCGTGCGCGTGGGTCTGTAAGTCCTGCTCCAGCTGTCGTACAGTGGACCGCTGCTCGCCCAGCCTCTGCCGGACGGCCTCTTCGGCTTCGGCCCGGCCAATCAGCTCGCGGCCAATGCGGGTGTGCTCGGCGGCGGAGGACTCGTGGTCTTCGGCGGCCGCGACCTGTTCCATCGCAGCCTGGGCGGCCCGGTACTCCATCTGGGTCCGCTCCTCCGCCGCACGAAGCCGGCGCGACGAAGCGTTCGCGAGCCGCTCGTTCGCCAGAGCCAAATCGCCATCCAGACGCCCAATCTCCACCCGAAGGGCAGCGAGGCGCAGGGTCATTTCGGTGCGCTGAGCCTCGGCGGCGCCTCGAGCGTGGGCCCACTCCTCTCGCTGCGATTCCGCCTGGGCCAACTGTTGACGCCCCAGCGGCAACAGGTCAGTCAGCTCGGAATAGCGGGCCTGCATGCCTGCGGCTTCAGCGGCCAAGCGGTCCAGGTGACGCTGAGCCAGGGTGAGTTGGAGGCTGAATTTTTCCTCGGAAAGCTTGGCGTGACGCTCGGCCTTTCCGCGCTGGCGCGCGAGGCTCCGGATCTGAGACTGAACTTCGGCAATCAGATCTTCCACCCGCTGCAGGTCTACCGCCGTCTCCTCGAGCCTGCGCTCGGTGCTGTGCTTCCGGTCTCGATAGAGCCCGATTCCGGCGGCTTCCTCGAACAACGACCGGCGTTCCTCCGCGCGGTCGGACAGGAGGAGGTCGATCATCTTGGCCTCGATCACGACGCCGGCGTCGCTACCAAGCCCGGTGCCACGCAGGAGGTCCTGAATGTCGCGCAATCGGACCGGGGAGCCGTTCAGCAGGTAGTCGCTCTGCCCTGAGCGGGAGAGCCGCCGAGTGACCACCACTTCGCGGTATGCGATCGGCAGGTCACCGTCGCTGTTATCGAGATAGAGGGAGACTTCGGTGACGTTCACCGGGCGTCGGGCGGCCGACCCCTGGAAGATGACGTCTTCCATCTTCCCACCCCGCAGCAGCCGGGCCGATTGTTCGCCCAGCACCCAACGAACCGAGTCGGAGACATTGGATTTGCCGCAACCATTCGGGCCCACGATTGCGGTGACCCCTTCCTCAAATGTCAGGGTCACAGTATCCGCAAACGACTTGAAGCCGGAGAGCTCCAGCTTGGTAAGCTTCATGCGATCTGCCCCCCACGAAGGGTGAACGCTATCGAGCCGGTTGGTCCTGAGCAGTTACGATAAAAGAAGGCATCCCGAGCTTCCGGCCGGTTTCCTCGGCCTGCTCGCGTGTAGCATAGGGTCCGAGGACAACCCGGTACGCCTCCTCCTGGCGCCGGGGCGTGAGCACGGCGGCCGGCAGGCCGGCGGCTCTGAGCTTCTCGGAGAGCTCGCTCGCCCAGGTTGGATTCTGGGAGCTGCTGACCTGGAGGTATACCGTGGGGCCACCGGAGGCGCTGTCCGTATCGCCCTGGCGAGCGGAGTCGGCCTCCACCGGGATATTGTCTTCCTGCGCCGGATGCCAAGCAAGCGGGAGCCAGAGATCGCTCGCGCCCCCTTCGATCCGTCCAGTTTCGGTAAATCCTTTGTCGGCTAGATCCAGGGCTACTACGTCCGAGCCACGCCGCACCAGCAGCGTGTGGGGAGCCGCAACGGCCGGCAAATCATCGCTCCAGCGCGCTGCGGCGGCTCCGAGATACTTGCCGGTTCCGACATCGACAACCCAGACGGAATCCGCGCTCTCCGGCTGCACCAGTAGCCAGCTGCCGTACAGATCGCTCCGAAGGCCTTTGGCAGGGCCGGGAAGCTCGATTTCCCGCAGCCGGGTTCCCTCGAACCGGTCCAGTATCAGAAGCGGTGCGGCTGCACGGGCCACGTACAGCCGGTGCCCGGACGGAGAGAAGAGCACCGCTCGGGCATCTCCCTCGATCGGAATGACGCGGGGCTTCGACTTCTGGCGCGGGGTGTAGAGGATGACCGCTGAATCAGCCGCTACCGCAACTTCATCGCCAACGAAGCTGGAAGCGACTTGCCCTTCGGGGAGTGGCGTCGAGGTCGGAGCCTGATCCGAGCCGAGGAACTCCAAAGCGGGCTTGTTCCCGGCCAACCGCGCCACCAAGGCACCGTCCATGGTCCCGTGCAACTCAGCAGGCTTTCCCTGCAGCTTCGAGCGGAACCGTACCGGTGTCCGGCGAACCAGTTGCACTACAGCGCTGGCCGTGTCCACCGCGTACAGGGCGCCGTCGGGTCCCAATGTGGCGTAGCGGACGTTTTCAAGGAAGGTGCGGATCCGGCGGGTATCCAGGTCGACTGCCACCACGTTGTTCTTGCGGTCGAGCACGAAGACGAGTCCCTGCTCGGCATCAGCTCCAATCGTCCGCTCGATAGGTGGCAACCGCTCGGCAAGCTTCCACGCTGCCGAATCGAGGGCCGGAACCCGGTAGAGCCGCGCCAATCCACCCTCTTTCGGCAGGCGCAGTACGCTGACACTGGCCATCGAACGCGCCGAGGCCGGCAGGTTGCCGGTCTCGAGGTCGGCCTTGCCGCTGCATGCCGCGCAGAGCAGAAGGATGCCCAGCGCGCGAATTGTCGGGTGGAAATTCACCCGCGGAAAATAGCGGGGAAGCGGGGAAGCGGGGAAGCGTCCTTCCCTTCCGTTTAGAATGCCGGGCCCAGGCTCAAGGCCCACAGTCCCCCTACCCCTCTGCGGCCCCGGGGAAACGCATAGTCGATCCGAACCACAGCAAACCCAAACACGTTCAGGCGCAGCCCGGCGCCGAATACCTGGAGTGGCGTGCGTACATTCACCGGATCGTCACCCGGATCGCGGCTCCATTTCAGAGTCGAGTTCCCATCCCAGACCGCACCGATGTCGTAGAAGAGCGCGCCCTCGATAGGCGGGAAGCCCTGGGGGACGAAATGCATTTGCGGCGTCAGGATCGGAAACCGGATCTCGGCCGTGGCAACGCCCATCTGGGTTCCCACCAGGCGGTCCAGCTCGACGCAGCCCGTGCTGGAATTGTTGTTGACCGTGCCGGTAGAGTTGAGGCACTCGGACCTGCGATAGGAGCCTGAGGTGTTGCCCCGAATCAGATCGGTGCCTCCCCCGAAAATCCGGAACCGGTCGGCGTCGCGGCCGATTCGGCCGAAGTACAGCAGGCGCGTTGCCAAGACGATGGGTCCGGCGATCTTGTCGTAGCGCCGGTGATCGAGCGTGATCTGGGAGAAATTCCAGTCGCCGATCGATTGTACGAACTCCAGGCGCCAGCGGCGCCCGAAGAACGGCGCGGTGTAGCCGAAGAGTGAATTATCGAAGACCAGGGCCAGCGAAGGCTGCACGTAATTGATCCCCGGCTGGTTATTCGTTTCCAACGTCGGGTCTGCGACAGCAAATCCGGTCTGGGGATCGTAGGGCTCCAGCACGCTCAGGACAGCGTCGTCCACGTTGGAAAACCTCAGAGCGCCCTCGACCCGCTGGAACCGGCTGATGGGATAGTATCCCTGGGCAAACACGGACCGCACCACCAGTCGCCGAATGTTGGTGACGAAGGTGTTGAGTCCTGCACCGGGCGAGTTCGTCCTGAGGGTGCTGGGCTCATAGAAGTAGTAGGGCTCCTGGGAAATTCCCGTGACCCAGTTGATCCGGTGGCTCAGGTTAGCGTAAGCAGCCATGACTTGCGCTTCGCTGATCCGGCCATTGACGTATCCCGCAAAGATGAGCTGCTTGTTGCCGAGGATGTCGCTCAAGGCGATCGCGGTCCCCCCGAAGAATCCGCGCCCGAAGTTGTCGCGGGCGTACCCGATCGAGGGGCGGGCCACGTAATCCGGCGTGAAGTGGATCTTGTACTTCTTGAGGCTGAACTCGCTCGTGTCCGGCAGGTTGAAGCTGGCAGAGTCCATCAGGGCGGCGATCGACACCGGAGGCGCTACCACCGCGGAATCTCCGGTGCGGGCTACCTCGCTGGAGGAGCGAAACCCCGTCGGCGAACGGTAGATCGAGCCACCCTCGCCCACCGCCGGTTTGACCTCATCCGGTACCTGCAGCGAGCGGGTGGTATCCACTGGCATGGCAGTGGTACTGGCGAGGACTCCGCTGCTGTCCGGCGCGTTCTGGTATGGCTGGCGCTTCAGGCCACGCGGGTTGGCGATGGTATAAACGTCGTACTTGCCCTTTTCGAAGTATACGAAAGCCAGTCGGTCGGCCTTGGGGGCCCAGGAAAGCACGGGTGAGAGCGGGGTGATGCCCTGGGCCCCAGTGTAGAAGTCGGTCAGCTGATACACATCCCGATCGCCCAGGTCGTACAGGAAAATGTTGCTGACGCCATTGCGGTCCGACACGAAGGCAATCGAGCGTCCATCGGGAGCCCACTGGGGGCTCACGTTCTTGCCCCGATCCATGTGGTCGAGGACCCGGACGGAACCCATCTCGAGATCGTACAGCGCGATCCGCATGTTGCCGATGGCCAGGGTCTTGAAATCGGTCTCCATGCCCCGATCGGTGGCAAACGCTATTGTTTTCCCGTCGGGCGACCACATCGGGTGCAGGTCGGCGTACTTGTCCTGGGTCAGCCGTCGAAGATTGCTGCCGTCGCGGGAGACGACGAACAAGTCGCTCAGGCCGCCATCGTAGCCGGTGAACACCAGCTGTTGGCCATCCGGGCTCCAGGAAGGAGTCGTGACCCCGCTGAGCTTCAGCTGAATCCTCTTCACTTCCTTGTTGCGCTTGACATCCACAATCACGATATCGTCCCGGCCGTTGCGTTTGGCTGCCAGGGCCAGGAATTTCCCGTCGGGAGACCAGTTGGCCTGGGAGTTGATGAACCGATAGGTCTCGTAGTTGCTGCTTACCCCCGACTTGAGCAGCCGGCGTTTGACCTTTCCGGTTTGCCCGTCTGCGAGATAGAGATCGACGAAGTAGAAGTCTTTCTCACTGAAGTACGCGACCTGTGATCCGTCCGGGGATAGGGCCGGCGCCAGGTGAAGCGTACCCTCGGAGCGCTTCTCGGTGAGCAGCTCGGCGGCCACCGCCCGCGCCTTGGCCCGGGCCCCGATCTCGGGCAAATACTTCTTCAACACCGCGTCGCGCCACTGGGTGGAGAGCTGCTCCAGGGTGAGCCCTATCGTCCGCCGGAACGCGCCTTCAACTCCGCCCGACAGGGTGCCCTTCAGGATGGCGCCGACCGCATCGTCGCCCCAGCGCTCGCCGATATAGGACCAGAGCGCATGCCCATAGCGGTAGGGGAAATACTGATACGGATCGAGCGTCATCTGTTCGATAGTGGGCAGCTTCCCCTCCAGCGCGGCGTCCCGGAGCCACATGGCGGTCTCGGGATTGATTGGCCCGATCGACAGGTACTCGGCCATGCCTTCAGCAAACCAGAGCGGAGGATTGATCGCGATGATCGTAGCCAGGTTGGCACCGGAACGCCCTCGAGACCAGATGTCGTACTGGAACTGGTGGGCCATCTCGTGCTGCAGGACGTGCTCGAACTCGGCGTAGGAGCCGGTGAACGGCATGACCGCGCGGTTCCGCTGGAAGTCGGTTACGCCTCCGGTTCCCTCGCTGGGCGGCTCTCCCAAGGCGTTGGTCTGCTGAAAGTCGGAGTGCGAGGCGTAGAGGATGATCGGCTTCCGCTCCCGGAAGTCATGATTGAGCACCTTGGACAGCCGGGCGTAGCTTCGCTCGGCCATTCGTGCGGCATCCATCGCGGCAACCCGTTCGCGCTCGTAGTAGTACACATCGAAATGCTCGGTCTGGATGATCTTGAAATCGAACGAGCTGTATTGAACCCGGTTCCGGCCGAAGTACTGGGCCTGAGCGAGCCCAGGTCCGACCAGGCAGAGCAGAAGAACGGCCGGGATGGCACGGCGGAACATAGACATCCTCGATCTAGGTAGCACTGATCAGCAGCTCAGGTGCATCGTCCCACAGCCGCTCCAGCTGATAGAAGGATCGGGTCTCGGGGTGAAAGAGGTGGATGACGAAATCCACGAAGTCGAGCAAAACCCAGCGGCCACCGGTCAGACCCTCCACGTGATGCGTATGGTGACCGCGACGGTCCAGCTTTTCCATCACCGACTCGGCGATACCGCGCACGTGAGCGTCAGAGGTTCCCGAAGCTATGACGAAAAAATCGGTGGCATCGTTCAAGCCGCGAAGGTCGAGCACAACCAGATGATTTCCCTTCAAATCATGTATCGCATTCAGCGCCAGTCGCAGCGCTTCCGGTGGCTGCGCAGTGGTCCGCTCCGGTCGAGCGTCCTGAATCATTCCGTCTTAGGTCCTCTCTTCGGTGTGGGTGCATCGTCTTCGATCTGATAGAAGACGCCCCAAGCTCCGGGTCCCACGTGGGTGCCAAGTACGCCGGTGGCGAGGCTGACCAGGCACTCCCGGGGGTGGTACCGTTCGACCAGGGCAGCCCGGATTCGCTGGGCGGCCTCCGGGGCGTCCGCATGCGCTACCCCGAAACGGACCACCTTTGGTCGTGGAGTCAAGCGCTGGTCCAGCAGCGCAAGGACTCGGGCTTCGACATTCTCCCGCCCTCGCACCCGCTCGATCGGAACCACCTTTCCATCGGCATCGAAGGAGAGGATCGGCTTGACGTCGAGCATCCCGGCCAGCCATGCCTTACCCCGGGAAATGCGGCCGGACCGTAGCAAATTGTCATACCTATCCACCGTAAGAAGCATTCCCGTATGGGGCTGAATCCGCCGAAGCTCCGCCGCGATCCGGGCACCATTCCAGCCGGAGGCGGCCAACTCGGCCCCCCGCAGTGCCAGAAGCCCGACACCCAGTGAGGCGGAACGGCTGTCCACCAGGTGAACGCCCTGCAGGCTGCCAGCCTTGATGGCGGCCTGCGCTGCATTGAACGTGCCCGACAGATTGGAGCCGAGCAGCACGGCGACGATTTCGTCTGCCTCCTGCGCCGCATCTCGGAGCACCTGGATGAAATCTGCCGGAGCAGGCTGCGAGGTGGTCGGCAGCTCGGCGGAGGTCCGCAGCCTTCGGTAAAACTCCTCCGGCTTGAGCTCTACGCGATCGCGGAAGGTTGCGTCCCCGAACATCACCTGCAGGGGAACCATGGCGATCCGGTGCCGGTCCAGCAGCGAGTCTGAAAGATCGGCCGACGTGTCGGTTACGATCGTGACCGGCCTCCGCTCCGCGTGCGAGAGCTTCCGGTGCTGGACCCGCATATCCTGCGCCTTGGTGCTGGCGACCCGGCCCCACCGCGTTGCATAGGTAAAGACGGCCTCGGGGGTATCCGTGTGCACATGGATCTTGAGGATGTCTCCGGTCACCGCCACGACAGTAGAGCCGCCGAAGGCGCGCATGGCGCTGCGCACCTCGTTGGCCGCGGGCAGACTCTCGCCTCGGACCAGGACCTCCGTGCAATATTGGAAGTCCCTTTCAGCCGCGACATTCACCAGTGCAGCAGGAATGTCCCCGTCTCCGGAGCTTTCGATTCCGAACTCCGCCGGGACGATCGGATCGCCCGCGATATAGCGAACCACACCCTCGATCAGTCGCACGAATCCCTTGCCGCCGGCATCAACCACCCCGGCATCCTTGAGCACCTGCATCAGCTCCGGGGTACGGGCTAGCGCGGATTCTCCCTCCTCCAGCAGCCGTCGCATGAAGCTGCCCACGTCGCCGGTGGTTCGCGCGATTGGCTCGGCCGCAATTGCAGCGTCGCGGGCAACGGTGAGAATGGTGCCCTCGCGGGGATCGTCCACCGATTCGTAGAGTCGATCCGCGCCCTTCCGGATGGCTATGGCAAGATCGGGAGCGGTGGCCACACTCCGATCGCCCAGTGCCTCAGTGAACCCCAAGAGAAAGTGAGCCAGCATCATCCCGGAGTTGCCCCGGGCGCCGAGCACAGCGGCCTGAGCCATGGTTTTGGCGGTGACCGGAAGAGAAGCGTCGCCGAGCGCTTTGAGAGCGTCGGCGACGGCCCGAAGGGTCAGGGTGAAGTTGGTGCCGGTATCGCCATCGGGTACCGGGAAGACATTGATCCGATTGATCTCCTCACGGCCCGCGGCAACCCAGTCGGCGGCCGCGATAATCGCACGCGCCAAGCGGGGACCATCAACATAGGTGATCCCCGCTCGCGTCGTGCCCCGATCACTCAGCGACGACAGAGACCCGGAGTTCGGCATGAACCTCGGGATGCAACCGAAGGCTCACGGCATGAGTGCCCGTGGTCTTGATCGGATGCTCCAGTTCGATCCGTCGCCGGTCGAAGGAGTAGCCTTCGCCAGCCAGCGCATCGGCGATGTCCTGCGAGGTGATGGAGCCGAATAGCTTCCCCTCCTCGCCGGCCTTGCCCTTTAACGTCAGAGTAAGCCCGCTCAAGGTGCCGGCGAGCCGCTCGGCCTCCGTCCGTTCTGCCTGGTCCTTGGCCGCGCGCACCCGGGTTTCCGCGGCGATCCTCTTGCGGTTTCCTTCCGTTGCTTCGTAGGCCAGCCCCTGGGGCAGCAGATAGTTCCGGGCGTACCCCGGCTTCACCCGCACCATTTCTCCGGCACGGCCCAAAGTCTTGATGTCTTCACGGAGTATTACTTCGATCATAGTGGAGTTTCCCTCAGGTAGCCGACGCGGCAAGGCGGCGTCGGAAATCTAGCCAGGTGTCGGCCAGCCCCAGCAGGGTCAGCCCGCCCACCACAAACGGCAACAGCAGCATGGCAACCAGCGACAGCGTGGCTATGACCGGGGCCGGAACCCTGCGGGTTCCAACCGCGAACACCGCCAGTCCGCGGACTGCATACAACACCGCCCAGACCAGGAGCAGGTTGGCGCCTACTGAGCTCCAGACCTCAGGTAGCGGAGCCAGGCACAGCGCCAGTCCAATGACCCATCCCCAGACCAGCTGGTCGCTGAACTCGAACGAGGAGAAGCCGGCCGGTGCAGGACCGAGTGGCCGCTGAGCAATGCGGCGATGCCACACCCACGCAAGCGTGACCCCGGCCATGCTGGCGAGCGCCAGGAGTGCCGGGTAGAGCAGGGCGATCGACCGAACCATAGCCGACATCTCGTCCAGCATTCCCGCATCGCTCATACCCGGGGCGACTTGTCCCAGGCGCATGATGAAGTCGCGGTTATACCGCCATAGATCCTGCTCAACTGCTTCGCGAACCGCGGACCAGCCGACCCCGAAATACCACATCCAGACCACCAGCGCGACGCCACCGATGGCAGTGGCCATTAGTGCGCGAGAAAACCGGGGAGAGGGACGCCACAGTGTGAGCGCCAGATATGATCCGGTGATCAAAACCGCCTCGGCCCGGGCAAACTGACCCGCCAGACCGCCCGCTTGATCCAGCCACAAGGCCGACCAGGTTGCGGTCGCGAGCAGCCACAGCCACTCGCGAACAGTCCGGGGCCGACTGAGGAGCAGGAGCCCCGCGAGCGGTCCGAAGAGGAGCACAGGCGGTGCCAGCAGCAAGTAGGCGATCAGGGCCAGTAGTGACCCGAACTGCCGTCGGGGCGACACTGCCCCTGTTCTCGGTTCCTGCCAGGACGACGACGTCAGCCGCCGAAGCCCTTGATATACGGCAGCAGCGCCAGTTGCCGAGCCCGCTTGATGGCGGTGCTGAGCTGACGCTGGTGCCGGGCACAGGTTCCCGAAAGCCGGCTGGGAAGAATCTTCCCCCGCTCGGTCAGGAAGCGGGACAGGGTGCGCTCATCCTTGAAGTCGACAATGCGAACTCCGGATTCACAGATGGCGCAGGTCTTCTGAGGGCGCCTCATTCGTCATCCTCCTCGTCGCTCTTGCCGGCAGTGACCGGCACCGGCTGGGCTCCCTCGCTGACCACCACGAGATGGCGGAGCACTCCCTCATCCAGCTTGATCGCCCGCTCGAACTCCGGAAGCGCCGTGGCGTCCGCGTCGAACTTGGCGACCACGTAGTAGCCGGTCTCGTGTTTCTTGACGGGATAGGCCAGCGTGCGCTTGCCCCAATGGTTCACCTGGGGAGGCTCGGCGCCGGATTGCTGAATCAGGGTATGGAAACGGGCGAGGCGCTCATTGATGGCGGTCTCTTCGAGCGCACTGTCGAAGATATAGACCACCTCGTACTGACGGGTCATGACACCTTCCTTTGGACTGGAGCCCAGTTGGGCTCGGTTGCCCCGCGCCTGGTGTGGGACGGGGAGGAGATATGTGGAGCGGAAGATAACAGCGTGAACGGTGAAATGTTACGGTTCACCCTTTACTTTTTCAGTTGCTAAATCGGAAGAGCATGACGTCGCCGTCCTGAACGACGTATTCCTTACCTTCGGCCCGGGAGAGTCCCTGTTCCCGGGCCGGTTTCCATCCGCCCACCCGGACGAAGTCACTGTAGGCCACCGTCTCTGCCCGAATAAATCCCTTCTCGAAATCGGAGTGAATCACGCCGGCTGCGGCTGGGGCCTTGTCCCCCCGGTGGACGGTCCAGGCGCGCACTTCCTTCTCGCCGGCGGTGAAGTAGCTCTGGAGCCCGAGCAGGTGATACGCCGCATGGGCCAAACGATCCAGGCCCGACTCCTTGAGTCCCAGTGAGGCGAGAAACTCGGCGCGGTCTTCCGGTGCCAGCTCAGCCAGCTCGGCTTCCACCTTAGCGGAAAAGGTGACCACTTCCGCCGTCTCCTGCTCCCGGGTCAGCGCGCTGCGCAGTTGATCGACGTACTGGTTTCCCGAGGCGATGTCCTCCTCGCCCACGTTCGCGGCGTAAAGGACCGGTTTCGCGGTCAGCAAGTTGAACGACCGGTAGCTCGGCGCCTCCTCCTCGGTAGGAACCACAATCCGGGCAGGCTGTCCGGCGGCAAGGGCCTTCTGCACGCGTTCCAGCACCCGCTGCTCCAGCTTGGATTGAGTATCGCCTGATTTTGCCGCGCGACTGGCCTTGTCGAGCCGCTTCTCGACGCTGGCCAGATCGGCCAGCCCGAGCTCGATATTGATGATCTCCCGATCGCGCACCGGATCGACTTCGCCCATGACATGCTGCACATCGGGGTCTTCGAAGCAACGGACCACGTGGAGAATGGCATCGACTTCCCGGATATTCGCCAGGAACTGGTTTCCCAGCCCCTCTCCCTCGCTCGCGCCCTTCACCAAGACCGGCAATGTCGACGAACTCCACCGCTGCCGGTACCGTGCGCTCGGGCTTCACGATCTCGGCCAGCGCCTCGAGGCGCCCGTCGGGTACCTGCACGATTCCGGTGTTGGGCTCGATGGTCGCAAAAGGGTAGTTGGCTACCAGAGCCTTCGCGGACGTGAGGGCGTTGAAGAGAGTGGATTTTCCGACGTTGGGAAGGCCTACGATTCCGAGTCTTAGCATGGATTTACGCTGCGAGTCGCCAGACACGAGTCTCGGCGGCTGACCGTGAAGAGGGGAGAGACTCGCGACTGGTGACTGGTGGCCTCATCGATTGAACTGGTTCATTGCCTTCTCGATTCCATTCTCGATCCAGCATTCGACGGCTTCACTCATCGGATCCAGCAGGCTCTCGATGCTCTTCTGCTCTTCCGGGGTGAACTCGTCCAGGACGAAGTCAGCGAGATCATCCAGCCCCGGCGGCGCAGGGCCGACTCCAATTCGGAGCCGGGAATAATCTTGCCTCTGCAGCGTGCCCTCGATGCTCTTGAGGCCGTTGTGCCCCCCGGCGGAGCCGGCACCGCGGAGCCGAAACCGGCCCACGGGCAGGGCCACGTCATCCACCAGAATCAGGAGATGCTGACTGGGATCGAACTCGGGAAGGCTGCGGAGCGGCCCCACTGCTGCGCCGCTCCGATTCATGTAGGTCTGCGGCTTGAGTACTGCGACCGGGGTGCCCTGCCAGGTACCTCGAGCCTCCCGGGCCCGGTCGACCCGGCGATACTGCCCCAGCTGCCAGCGAGACACCAACCGATCGGCGAGGACGAACCCGGCGTTGTGACGTGTGCGCTCGTACTCCGGACCCGGATTGCCGAGTCCCACGATCGTGTGCAGGGCTCAGGCTTTCGGTTCGGCCTCTGCCTCGGCGTCAGGCTTGGGCTTCCGAATGAGCTCGGGCTCGGTCGGTGCCGCGACTTCCTCCACCGGCGCGGGTGCCTCTTCAGTCCGCGGAGCCACGACAGTGCACACGGGCGTGTCCGGATCGTTCAGGATCTCCGCCTTCTCCACCCGCACGTCGCGGACAAACATCGAGTGCCCGATGGCCAGCGCGGTCACATCCAGCTCCACGTGCTCGGGGATGTCAGCCGGAAGCACCTCGATCTCCAGCTCGCGCAGCACGTGGTCGAGCACGCCGCCAAAGTTGCGCACACCGTCCGGAATGCCGGTCAGGTGAATGGGAACTGAAAGGGTGACCTTCTCATCGGCCCGGACCTCATAAAGATCCAGGTGCAGGATCTCGGCCGGGCGGACCGAATCCCGCTGAATCTCCCGGATCAGTGCCTTCACCGCAGGGCGACCGTCCACCACGACGTCGAACACCGTGGTTCCAGCGCTAACCCCGATCAGCATCTTGCTCAGAGCGGAGGCTTCGATCGCCAAGGTTTCCGGGGTCCGGTTGTGGCCATAGATGACGCCCGGGACCTTGCCCTGCCGCCGAAGGCTGCGGGCGGCGCCCTTGCCGGTAGTGTTTCGGGTAGCGGCCTGGAGATTTGCTTGCTGAGCCATGCTTTACCTCTGAAAGTGGAGAGTCGCCAGACGGCAGTTCCCAGCCGCCAGACTGATGATTCCAATCATGTGCTGGCGACCGTCGACTGGTGACTGTCGACTAGTCAAACAACGAACTGACCGACTGATCGCTATGCGTGTACCCGATTGCCTTGGCCAGGAGCCCGGCGATCGACAGGACCTTGAGTCGGTCGAATCGGCGCTCCGGCGGTATGGCAATCGTGTTGGTAACCGCAACTTCTTTCACCCCCGAGGCCATCAGTCGATCGACCGCGGGACCGGAGAGCAGGGCATGGGTGGCGCAACAGTACACGTCTTGGGCACCCAGTCGCTTCAGGGCGGTAACCGCTTCCGCCATGGTTCCGGCGGTATCTATCATGTCGTCCGGGATGATGCAGTCCTTCCCGGTGACCTCACCAACCACATTAAGTACCTCAGCTATGTTCGCCGAGGGCCGGCGCTTATCGATGATAGCCAGAGAGGCATTGAGGCGCTTGGCAAATCCCCGCGCCATCTTGGCCGAGCCCACGTCCGGCGCCACAATCACCAGGTCCCGCAAGCTCTTCTGCCGGTAGTGGTTCACGAAGACCGGCGCGGCATATAGGTGATCCACTGGAAGGTCGAAGAACCCTTGCAGCTGGTGCTGGTGGAAGTCCATGGCCAGCACCCGGTCGGCTCCCGCCATGGAGACCATGTTGGCCATCAGCTTGGCGCTGATCGCGACGCGGGGCTGGTCCTTCCGGTCCTGCCGCGCGTAGCCGAAGTACGGGATCACCGACGTTACCCGGGCTGCGCTAGCCCGTTTGGCTGCGTCCATGAGGAGCAGAAGCTCCATCATGTTCTCCGCCGGGGGGTTCGTTGGCTGGATGATGTACACATCCCGACCCCGAACATTCTCATCGATCTTGACGAAGATCTCGCCGTCGGCAAACCGTCGGAGCGTGACCTGACAGAGGGGCTGCCCCAGATGGGCGGCTACCTCGGTAGCGAGCGCTCGGTTGGCCGACCCGCTCAGGAGCAGCATCTGGCTGCGCGACAGCGACAGGTCCGTCATGGTTACAGCCCGCAAACCTAGCCCGGCCAAGCGCGTGGAGTCAACCGAAGAGCATCGGGACCGGTGAGTTGTGATGCATGAACCAGCGGCGATGCTACACCCTAACTAGAATGCCTGCGGCTGATATGGCCTGCCCGCCACAATTGTGGGCTCATCGCACCGTTCTGAGGCGCGCGCGGTGCAAGGTTGTAGGTGTATGTGGCGTCGTTTGTTGGATTGCGATGGTAGAGCATCGCGGCAGGCTGTCTGCCACTGGCACGCGTCTGGCTCAACCGGCGCGCGGGTCGCGTACAGTCACGCGCAACCAACTCCGCCGATTCCTTGTTCGATACACGTCACTCTTGGCTGGGAAGACTCTATGCGATCAATCCCCCTGATGGCTGCAACTACTGTCATTCTCGCTGCTGCGTGGGCCTGTGGAGGCGACAGCGGCGGCAGCACCGGCCCGAACTCTGATCCGGTCGCTAATTTTACCGGCGGTCCCTGTACCGTGGCTGTTGCATGCAGCTTTGCTGACCTCAGCACCGATCCGGACGGCGATGCCACTATTACTACTCGGCACTGGGATTTTGGCGACGGCACAACGGTGGATAATCCGGGCGCGAATCCGAGCCATACCTATACTACCGCCGGGAATCCGACGGTAACGCTGACGGTGACCGACAACGGCGGTAAGTCGAACACCAAGAGCATTCAGGTGGCCGTCAATAATGGGACCACGACCAACACGCCGCCGGTTGCCGGTTTCGTGGTGCCGTCGACCTGCCAGGTCAATTCGGCCTGTTCCTTCACTGATGCCAGCACCGATTCGGACGGTACCATCGCTTCCTGGAGCTGGAACTTCGGCGACGGCACCGCCGCGGATGTGAACCAGAACCCGACCCACACCTTTGCCGCCGCCGGCCCCTATCAGGTGGCGCTAACGGTGACCGATAACGGCGGTGCCACCAACACCATCACCCAGGGCGTCACCGTCAACTCGGGGCCTCAGTCGGGCAATTGCGGCGTCACCGGCAGCGACGTGACCTGCGAGCTCAGCCTCACCCAGGCTTCGACCGTTACTCTGACCCTCACCAGCAGCAGTTGCCAGCTGTCGGGGAACAACGTGGTCGTGGCGCAGCCCGTCAGCCAGAACGTTTTCTTCAACTCATGCGCCCTGCCGGCCAACTCTAAGTACACCGTGAAGGATGCCAACGGCGCGCCGCTCACGATCCAACCTGGCATCCTGCGGATCCGGTTGCACCAGGGCACTGCCAGCCTGGGAAGCCCGACCCCCGGAGCACCAGCCGGGAAGATGGACGGCAGCTACCCCAACTGGACCATCAACTTTGATGACGGCGGCACTCCCGGCATCCCGGGCGAGCCGGACTTCAACGACGTAGTACTGTCAGTTACGGCAACACCGCAGTAGTCGGATGAGCAGGACCCCGCCGGAGGCTTGCCTCCGGCGGGTTGGAAGGAACTTCTAGGGCCTCACCACTAGACCATATCACAGCTGTTGCAGTGCCCGCCGGAGGATCCCCTCCGGCGGGTAAGACGGAAGTCTGCGGCCGATTCCGCAGATGAAGGGCCACCACTCTACCCCCTGAGGAGCACCATGAGAACGATGATTTGGCTCGCAGTAGCCACGTTTGGAGCGGGCCTGGTCACGGCCTGCAAGGATTCGCCTACCAAGGAAAACCAGGAGAATCAGGCGCCGGCGGCAAACTTCTTCACCACCTGCTCGGCGCTGCGGTGTGATTTCCAAGATGCCAGCTCGGATGCCGATGGTAACATCGTTTCCTGGAACTGGAGCTTTGGCACTGCCGGCTCGGCTGAGAAGAATCCGTTCTATGTCTACTCCACTGCGGGCTCGTACCCGGTGTCCCTCACGGTTACCGATGATCAGGGCGTGACCAGCACGGTCACCAAGAATGTGAATCCCAAGGCCCCGATCGTCACCTCCCTCTCCTGCGTGGACGGCTCGGCCCCGGGTGGTTTCGTGGCGTGTACTCTGAAGCTGGAGCAGGAAGCCGGCTTCAAGGTGGTCCTCAACAGCTCGAGCTGTGAGGCCCATGGCAACATCTTCCGCATCACCGCCCCGGTGGGGGGCACGCTGACCGACGATGGCTGTTATGAGTCGGCCGGCAAGCAGATCACGTTCTCCGGTCCTTTTGCGGCTGGGACCGAGATCGGTGCCGAAGTGGTAGCGCCGTTGCTGGCCAATCCGCCCCGGCTGCAGGTCTCCGGAGAGTACCCGGTCTGGACCTTGACCTATGAGGACGGGGCCGACAACGATTTCAACGATCTTCAGCTCACGCTGACGGCGCTCCCGACCGGTAACTAATTCGCGGCACCATCGACCGAACAGCCACGGCGGGCCAGGAAATTGGCCGGCCGCGGCTGTTCTTCTTTGCTCAAGCGTGTACTGGAGGTTCTGTGCGTTGTGTTGCGCTCCTTGCCTGCGTTCTGCTCTCGGGCTGTTCCCCTCGCCGGGTTGACCAGCCTACGGCCTCGGAGGAGCTGATTCCCGCCGAATGGACCGTAGAGGAGGACACCACTACCGGCGGAGATGTGCTCACTACCTCGGTGCAACTGCCGGCCGCCAGGGAGATCACGGGTTTGCCGACCGATGAACCTTCCCGTCTGGTGCTCCGCTGCATCGACCACCGGATGCAGGCCTTCATCGATACCGGGATGGTCGACAGTCAGACCCCAGCAGACAGCACCGGTTTTCCCGCCGATACCGATCCCCGAATGATTCCGATCCAGCTGGATTCGGCTCCGGCGTGCGAGTAAGCGGCGGTGTAGGTTACTCTGCTCAACTTCAGCGGGAGCGATGTCGGTGCGCATTGGGGTCATGCTGCGCCATTACGATCAGCACGGCGGGGGTGTCAAGGTCTACACGCAACGGTTGCTGCGTGCGCTCCTGGACCTGGGGACCAGCCATGAGTTCGTCTTTCTCTATCGCAATCCCGGGCTGATCGGCACCTATCGAGCGGAGCCCGGGGTTGAAGAGGTAGCCCTCTCCGCCCGATCAGTCCTCACCTGGGATCAGATCGCAGTACCTCAGGCTGTTCGCCGGCACGGGATCGAGCTGCTCTACAACCCCAAATACTCCATTCCCCTCGCTGCCGGATGTCCCGCCGTGTGGGTCTGCCACGGGCTGGACTGGTACGTGATGCCCTGGGCCTCCCGTCGAATCGACCGGCTTAGCCACCAGTTCCTGGTGCCCCGCTATGCAGCCAGGGCCGCGGCTATTATCGCGGTCTCGGAGATCACCCGACAGCACGTCATGGAGTTTCTCCCGGTGGGACCGGACCGGGTCTTCACGGTGTACTCGGGTGTCGACGATGTGTTCCGGCAGCCACCGGATCAGGCCCGGCTGCAGCGCATTCGGGAGAAGTACTCGCTTCCCCAGCGATTCCTGCTCTACGCCGGTGCCATCTATCCGCCCAAGAACTTCACCCGGCTGGTCCGGGCTTATGCCCAGGTCGGGCCCGAGCGAGGGATTCCTCTCGTGGTGGCCGGAGGAGAAAACCGCTTCCTCTCCGACCAGGAGCTGAAGGAACCTGAGGCACTGGGGATTGCTGAGTGGGTTCGTTGGCCCGGCTGGGTAGAGCAGGAGGACCTCGCCGGGTTCTACTCGCTGGCGGACGCGCTCCTGTTGCCGTCTCTGTTCGAGTCGTGCGGGTTGCCGGTGCTCGAGGCCATGGCCGCAGGATGTCCGGTGGTCACGAGCAACTGTTACGGGACCAAGGAGCTGGCCGAGGGAGCTGCCATGCTGGTCGATCCGGAGTCGACCGATAGCATTGCTGCAGCGATCCGTGTGGTGCTGGACGATCAGCTCAGACGGCAGCAACTGATTGCTGCAGGCCGGGAGCGAAGCCAGCCTTTTCAGTGGTCGCGCTGCGCCCGGGAAACCCTCACTGTGCTCGAGCGTGTCCAGGCAGAGTCCAAGCCCACCCGCGCCAGGAAGAGGTTCCAGCGCGCCTCCGCAGCCACCACATAGGCCTTGGCTCGATGACCTCTTCTGTTGCGCCAGCTGCTTCGCTCCCGTCCGGCACACTCGACCTCGTGGTCAACGCCCGGCATCTCGCCGGTCCGCACACCGGGATCGAAGTGTACATGGAGCAGCTACTGGAGGCGTTGTCGCGAACCGGGCAAGTCTCCATTACCGCTTTGTCATGGGCGCCGCTCGATCTCGGATATCCCCGAGTTCACGAAGTGGTGCCGATCAGGCGTCCGGAGCTGAGCGGAATCCGAGCCACCCTTTGGAAGCTGTGGTTCGATCAGTGGTATTCGTTGCGAGCCGTCGCTGGTCCGGAGGAGCTGCTGTTCCATGGAATGGACGGCTTTCTTCCCTTCGCCTTGCGCTCCGGGGACCGATGCGTGGTCACGGTGCACGACCTGGGCTGGCAGGTGCATCCGGAGCTGTACGACCGACGCTTGCGCATGATGTATGGTGCTCTCTTCCCCTGGGCGCGGCGGCGCGCCAACCGCTTCATCGCCGTCTCACAGTACACCGCGGATGATCTGGTGCGCCGCGCGAGCGTTCCTGCATCGAGGATCGACGTGGTTCATCACGGGCTCGATCCCGTATTTGCCCGGATTCAGGAGCTGCCGGCCACTCCTGATCAAGACGCGCCCTACGTCCTTGCCGTAGGCGGAGTCTCTCCCCGCAAGAACACTCGCCGCCTGATCGCCGCCTTTACGCACTGGCGTGAGCGAGGCGGCCATCGGTCCCGGTACCGGTTGCTGATCACCGGAACATCGCTGGACCCGGAGTTCACCCAGGATGGAGCGCGATTGCCCGAGGGGGTGTCTCTGTTGGGGTACGTCGACAAAGCCAGCCTGCCTGGCTTGTATGCCGGAGCCGCGGCCTTTCTCTATCCAGGCATCTACGAGGGATTCGGGCTGCCGATTATCGAAGCGATGTCGTGTGGGGCCCCGGTGGTAACCTCCCGTACCGGCGCGGCGCCGGAAGTTGCGGGCGGAGCCGCTATCCTGGTGGATCCATTCGATGTGGAAGGAATCGAAGCCGGTCTGGAGCGGGTCACCATTCCGGAGGAGGGACGCCAGCTGCGTGAGCTCGGGTTCCGCCGGGCCCGCCAGTTCGATTGGCGGACGGCCGCCGAAGCAACGATCGAGGCCTATCGTCGGGCCAGGTGACTGGAGCAGTTGGCCCTGGTGGATTCGAACCACCATTAACGGATCCAAAGTCCGCTGTCCTGCCATTGGACGAAGGGCCAATTTGGCCTGAAAGGTATCCTGCACCTTGCATGGATGAAAAACTGCCCCTCAGATTCCGGAGATGCTGATCTCCTACATCTCTCGGCGACTCACATGAGCGACACCACGTACGCCGGGGGCACTCGTGGCGGCCGTCCTTCGGACGCCGATGGGCAGGCGCTCTACCGGATGCTGGGAGACGCCGTACCCGGGCTGGTCTGGGTGACTGACGTCGGTGGGACATTCACCTACGTCAACCCCCGTTGGGAGGCTTACACCGGCGCTTCTCTCGACCAGCTCCCCGCGCTCGGGTGGGAAGTCTTCATCCATCCCGACGACGCGGAGCAGTTCCGCAACCGGTGGAGCGAGGCCAAAGGCCGAGAGCAGCCCTTCGAGATGGAGCTCCGCTATCGCCGGGCCGATGGAGCGTTCTGCTGGCTGCTCACTCGGGTGGTACCGCTTTTCTCCCCATCGTCCGAGCTCGAGGCGTGGCTGACCACCGCTATTGACATCGAGGAGCAGAAGAAGACCCACGAAGCTCTCCGCAAGCGGGAACAGGAGTTGGGAGACTTTATCGAGAACGCCGCCATACCAATCCACTGGTTTGGCCCGGACGGCACGATCCTGCGGGTCAACCAGGCGGAACTGGACCTGCTGGGCTATGAGCGGGACGAATACCTGGGGCGAAACATCGCGGACTTCCACGTGAGCCGGCCGGTGATCGAGGACATCCTGGCCCGGCTCACCCGAGGTGAGGTGCTCCAGGATTACCCAGCCCAGCTTCGAACGAAGGACGGGTCGATCGTAGATGTCCTGATCGATGCCAGCGTCTACTTCCAGAGCGGTGAGTTCGTGCATACCCGCTGCTTTACCCGCGACGTCAGTCGGCAGCGTGAGGCGGAGCATGCCACCCAGCGCCTTGGCGCCATCGTGGCGTCTTCCGCTGATGCCATTATCGGCAAAACCGTGGATGGCGTGGTGACCAGCTGGAACGCGGCCGCCGAACAGATGTTCGGGTATAGCGCCGGGGAAATGGTTGGTGGGTCCATCTTCAGGCTGATTCCTGACCATCTGCATCACGAGGAACGCGATCTGCTCGACCGCATCCGTCAAGGCGAGCGCGTGGGATTTGCCGAAGCCGAGCGTATCAGGAAGGACGGTGGTCGGATCCATGTCGCCGTCAGCGTCTCACCCATTCGCAACGCCCAGGGCGAAGTGATAGGCGCGTCCAGCATCAAGCGAGATGTCACCGAGCGCCGGCAGGCGCAGCAGGCGCTGGCCCAGAGCCAGGAGCGGCTGGAGCTCGCCCTGCGTTCGGCTCGAATGGGGACCTGGCAATGGAATCTGGAGACCGGAGCAGTGAGCTGGGACGAGGGGATGAACCAGCTCTTCGGTATTCCCCTGAACCAGCAAATAACCCGATTCGACCAGGTTCTCGAGCGAGTAGTCAGCGAGGATCGCGACTCGGTGCAGGGGGACATCCAACGCACCATGGACGAGACCGGGCTGTTCAGCTCCGAGTTTCGGATCATTCTGCCCAACGGAAAGATTCGGTGGCTCAGCGGCACCGGCAGGCTGATGCGCGACAGCACGGGCGCCCCGCTCTACCTGACTGGGGTGTGTCTCGACGTCACCGATCGGCGACTGATGGAAGAGCGGCTGCGGCAGGCGCAACGGATGGATTCGGTAGGGCAGCTGGCCGGCGGCATTGCCCATGAGGCCAACAACATGATGTCTGTGGTACTGGGCTGTGCCGACTACGTACTGCAGCGAACCGATCTCCCGGATCAGGTTCGTCAGGATGTAGACCAGATCTGGCGCGCGGCCAAGCGTACTGCAGGTATCACCCAGCAGCTTCTCGCCTTCAGTCGTCGTCAGATGCTCCAGCCCCAGGTTCTGGATCTGAATGCTACCGTCCGGGAGCTGGAGCCGATCCTGAATCGCGCCCTGGGTGAGACTCGCGCGGTGCGAATGCACCTCGCACCTTCACTCGGATTGATCCGGGCCGATCCGGGCCAGCTGGAGCAGGTGCTGCTCAATCTGACCCTCAATGCCCGTGACGCCATGGACGAGGGAGGCCGTCTCACCATCGAGACCATGAACGTCGCGCTCGATCCAGCCTATGTCGCGGCCAAACCGGTGGAAACCCTCGAGCCGGGCGAGTACGCCGCGCTGGTGGTCACCGATACCGGGCACGGAATGGACCGGACTACGCTGTCCCGCATCTTCGAGCCCTTTTTTACTACCAAGGCTGTGGGGCAGGGTACCGGGCTTGGTCTCTCGACGGTGTATGGCATCGTGAAGCAGAGCGGCGGGTTCATCTGGGCCTATAGCGAACCCGGACTGGGAACCACCTTCAAGCTCTATTTCCCGATCGTCGACGCCGGAGTCCGTACTGACCACCCCGAGCAGCCGGCCCCTTCGGGCAGGCCGGAAGAGGTGGTGCTGGTGGCGGAAGACGAGCCCATGGTACGAAGCATCGTGGCTCGCACGCTCCAAGGTTGCGGATATGGCGTGCTGGAAGCAGCGGATGGGAACGAGGCCCTCAGGTTGCTGGAGCGGGAAGAGGGGAAGATCAACCTGATCGTGGCCGACGTCGTGATGCCTGATATGGGTGGCCGGGAGATGGCCGTTATCGTCGCCCAGCGCTGGCCCGACATTCCGGTGCTGTTCACCTCCGGGTACACCGGATTGGACGTGATGCGCCGGGGGTTACTGCAGGAGGGAAGCGAGTTCATCCAGAAACCTCTGGAGCCGGAAGCTCTGGCCCGAAAGGTCCGCGAGCTGGTGGATGCTACCAAATCCAACCCCTGAAGCTCAGCGGGGGGTCTACAGACGCAGGCTTCCCCTCAGCAATCATACGGATTCACTAGTCACACTTGGGGGCGGGATGGCCGCCGTCTCTACCCTGGTAACCAGGCCGTGTTTCCGGCCCAGCATCATGGCCGCATCCTCCCGATCCGTGCTCGACCGATAAATCGCGAAGAGGGTCGATCCCGAACCGCTCATCCGACAGACCAGCGGTCGGGTCGCGACCAGCGCTTCGAAGGCGGCTCGAATGGTTCCATAGCGGCTGAACACCGGTGACTCGAAATCGTTTCCGGCCATCCTGCCAATGTCGCCCCAGCGCGATACCGCATCGAGATCCAAGGCGAGGGCTCCCCGCCGGGCAGACGTGGCACCCGCAGCATCGACCCAGGCGTATGCATCAGGAGTGGGGATTGGAACCGGCGGAGTGATCAGTAGTGCAGGTGACGGCGGAAGCGGGGGCAAGCGGATCATTCGCTCGCCTCGCCCCCAAGCTAAAGCAAGGGGGGCACCGCTGAAGAAGAAGGGCACGTCGCTCCCCACCTGTGCTGCGAATTGAAGCAGCTCATGCCGAGGCACGGCGTTTCCCGCCAGATTGTTCACCAGATGCAGCGCCGCTGCCGCATCACTCGAGCCGCCCCCGAGACCGGCGCGAACCGGAATCCGCTTCACCAGCTTCAAGTGCACCGCAAACCGATTGCCGGTGGCCTCGAGCACCCGCTCTGCGGCGCGCACCGCCAGGTTCCGGTCTGGGGGACCAGTGTCGGGGCCGTCGACCTCGATGGTGGTTCCTCGCCCTTCCCGGCGTTCTGCGGTGAGCGTATCTGCGAGGTCGATCAGGCAGAGCAGCGTCTCCACCCCATGAAACCCGTCATCGTTCCGGGAAAGCACCCGCAGGAACAAGTTGACCTTGGCCCAAGCCGCCAGCGTTGCGGTGGTGGTCATCGAGGCGCTTGCCGAATTCCTTGAAAGCCTCCAGGCACCCGAGTCAACGACCACAGTCCCAGCAGCGTAATCGGAAGAAACGAGGTGATGTGATAGGCAATGGCGTAGGAGAACGCGACATCATTTGCCACGCCATACAACGCCAAAACAGCGACGATGACGGCCTCGAATGGTCCGAAGAAACCGGGCGTCGATGGAATTGCAATTCCCAAGACCAGCAGTCCCTGCAGCAACAGAGCTCCGACATAGCTGACCGGGATGTCGAACGCGGCAAACCCGACGTACAAGGCCAGCGCATTCATTAGCCAGAGCACCAGCGACCAGAGCGCCACCACAAGC
This sequence comes from uncultured Gemmatimonadales bacterium, assembly GCA_963698975.1. Lineage (GTDB taxonomy): Bacteria > Gemmatimonadota > Gemmatimonadetes > Gemmatimonadales > GWC2-71-9 > CAVVWJ01. The sequence continues at coordinate 489,964 of CAVOSV010000003.1, read as the reverse complement.
AGTCGTCCGGGCGTCCGCAAAGCCACGAGACCCTGCCGAATCCCCTCCACCATCTTCACCAACTTGTCGGCCAGAGTCGATGGCGTCAGGCGGCGAATGACCCTTTCCGCCGTAGCAGGGGCCGCAAGGATTGCGATGGCAACAAGAAATGCCCCGGCGCTCACGACGGCACCCCCTTGCGCCAGCTGCAGCACCGAAACACCTGCGATGGACAACGAACGCGGCAGATCGAAGCCCAGCAGCGCCACGGTGAGCAACCCGACCACTGCCAGGCCATCGAAGATGCGCTCTACCGCAACGGACGAGAGCACGGTGGTGAACCGGATTCCGGTGAGCCGGGCCGCGGTATACGACCGAACCAGCTCACCGGCGCGCAGCGGGAGCAGGTTGTTGGCCATGAATCCGACGGCGATCGCGTGCCAGAGCGGCGCCGCGTACTGCGGCGATGCTCCAGCGGGGCCGAGCAGAATGCGCCAACGGATCCAGCGGATGGGGAAGGTGAGCGTACCCAGGACGACGGCAACGATCAGTGGGAGCGGTCGGGCGGCGCGAACCTGGGTGAGAATGTCTGCCGGGTTGACCCCTCTAAGGGCCCACCACAGGAGTGCGACCGAAATCACAATCCCTGCCACGGCGGGCAGCCACCGCCGTGGACCGGCCGGGTCTACCGCCGGCTCAGGCTTCGACAAGCGCCAGGGGAACTAGGTCGAGCAGCTCCTGCAGCAATGGTTGGAGCGAGCTGAAGCTGGCATCGCGCGCGAGCTCGGCGGTGATCTGCTCCCGGACCACGTTGGCCCGCTCCAGCGCGGCATGTCCCCGGTAGCAGAGGGCCGTGATAGGGACCGGAGTGGCTTCTGGAATTGTGCCCGGAACAGTCTGCTCGCTTCCCTCATCGATCAGCTGGCGGAAAGCGGCTGTGGTGGGGGCTCGCTCGCGCTGCAGTCGATCCAAAGTGCGGAAGCTCGCCTCGAGACCACCCTTGGGCGGCGGCTGCTCCGGCAATGGTGGGGAATCGGGCGCGAGGCTCTCGATGGGAACCGCCTGCGGCTCTGGCTCTGCGTCGTATGCCAAGGACTCGATAGGAACCGGCTGCTCTGCCGACTCGGCTTCGGCCCGCAGCCCATCGACCCGATGGGCAACATCCAGCAGGCGCCGGGAGATAAGCATGCGATCGTCGCTCTCCACCACTGCGCGCAGGAGCTGTCCCGCCTCGCGCAGGCGGCTTACCAAGTCCTCCACGCTCCGACTGCCTGCCCCCGCGGCCAGCGCCTCCCGGGCGGAACGGGCAAAGATCCCCAGCGCCCCCGCCACCGGATCGGCGCTCGGCGCGGTCGCCGCCCTGAGGGTGCCGAGCAGGCGATAGAGCCGAAGATCTCGTTCAGCCGCGGACCGTGCGGCGGAGATGAGATCAGCGCTCTGACACAAATGCTCTCCCTGACTCACCAGCTCCAGTGGCCCCAGAGGCTCCGGAGGAGCGAATTGCGGCTGAGCCACCGGATGCTGCATTGGCTCCGGATCTCCATCGACAAAGAGCGCTTCGATTGGAACAACGTCCCGCTCCACTGCAAAGGCCCGGAGCAGCAACTCGGTGAAGCTCCGGGCCTCCTCGGCATCAGGATCGGGACGCCCCTGCTCAGCTACGTCGCGGGAAATACGGGTCAGGGCACGCGCGGCAGCGTCCATCACCTCGTCGACACCGGGGGGTGGGGCAAAGAGCCGGGTGAGGTCGCCCACCGCCAGCTCGATGCCGTCCAAAATGTCCGGCAACGGAGCGAGCTCGCTCAACTCGGCCAGACCGCGGAGCGACTGCATGCGCCGGATCACGTTGTAGAGCGGGTCGCGATCGCCAGGTGAGGTGCGGAGGGTGCGCGATGCGCGATCCAGGGCGCTCGCGATGAGCGCGCCTTCGCGCGCCACAAAAGCCCGGACACCCGTGTTCAGCTCGGCCTTCTGGGGTTCAGCCTGGCTGAACGGATCTTCGTTTCCGGCTCGTCCGGTAAGGCTCTCGAGGTCGCGGCTCAGCCGGCCGGCTCGGGCAGTATCCGCCTCGTTCCATTCGCGGACCCTCCGCACCAGGTAGCGGAACTCCTCCACCGACTGAGCGATATGCTCCCGAGTACCCGGATCCCAGGCTCGCTGCTGGTCCCGGTTGCTGCGGGCGAAGGCTTCCAATCCGGCGGCTGCTTTCGCAATGTGTGGCTGCGCGGCCATGAGTGCGGAGCCGCGAAGCACCCGGGCCATCCGGAGAAACTCGTCGGGGGGCGGAGGGGCGGAACCCTGGACCAGAGTTTCCAGCCGGTCCAGGCACTCCCCCGCCTCGAGGGCAAAGAAATCAGCGGTCCCGAGTGGATTGGTCATGCGAGCTAAATTAGCGGAAGCCTGTTCCAGCCCATAGCTCAGGACTGCAGGTTCATGGCTTGGCGCATCTCCTGCACCGCGCTTTTCATTCCGACCATGATGGCTCGGCTCACCACGCTGTGACCGATGTTCAGCTCCTCGATTTCAGCAATGCCGGCTACCGGCTCGACGTTCAGATAGGTGAGTCCATGCCCCGCATGGACCGCGAGTCCCATGTCCGAGGCGTACCGGGCCGCTTCCTGCAGTTGTTTCAGCGCGGCGTCGCTGCTGCGCCAAGAATGAGCGTAGCGGCCGGTGTGCAGCTCGATGGCGGGAACCCCCAAATCCTTGGCGGCCTCGAGGGTGCGGAGATCGGGATCGATGAAGAGACTCACTCTGATTCCCGCTTGCTCCAGCCGCCGGATGGTGTCCCGAACACGTGGGGCAGGGCGGCTGAGATCGAGACCTCCTTCGGTGGTGATCTCTTCCCGCCGCTCGGGAACCAGGGTGGCCTGATAGGGCCGCAGGCGGCAAGCGAGATCTACCGCATCGGTACTGGTTGCCAGCTCCAGGTTGAACACTTTGCTGCTGGCATTGAGCCGCTCCACGTCGTGATCTTGGATGTGCCGCCGGTCCTCCCGGAGGTGGGCGGTAATGCCGTCAGCCCCCGCCTCCTGGCAGAGCAGGGCCGCTGCCACCGGATCGGGCTCGTCCGTCTTCCGCGCTTCTCGCACGGTGGCGACGTGATCAATATTGATATAGAGCCGCGTCGGCCGCATTGCTCGCCACTCCGGAGCCGGTTATGTTCGCTGCCCAACCTCTTACCCGTGAGACCCTTGTGACCATACACCGATGCTGCTGGACCGCGATCCTGCTGCTGTCTGCGTGCGGTGGTGGCTCGGCACCGGTTCAGCCCGCTCGCTCAGCCTCTACGGCGGTTCAAGGATTCATGCAGGCCGTGGCCGACAGCAACCTGGATAAGATGTCCAGCCTCTGGGGTACCACCAATGGTCCGGCCCTGAAGACGCACCAACCTCCCGATTACGAGAAGCGCATCGCCATAATGCAGGCCTATCTCCGAAATGACGGTTTTCACATCATCTCGGACGTTCCAGAAGGGGAGAAGCGTCGCGCCGTTCAAGTCCAGATCCGTCGGGAGACCTGCACCTGGAATGTGCCGTTCGAGACCGTGAGCACCACCGACGGCTCCTGGCTGATCACCTCTGTCGATCTCGCTGCTGCCGGGAATCCCGCCCGTCCCTGCGTTGAAGGTGCTGCCGGAGACAGTCTGCCCAAGAAGTAGTTGGGGAACTTCCGGTCGCCTCTCCGCTGTTATGTTTTACTCAGTCAGCTCGAGCAGGATGCCGGACGTTGCCTTTGGATGGATAAAGGCTATCCGGCGCCCAGCTGCACCAGTGCGGGGAATCTCGTCGATGAGATGATAGCCCGCCGCGCGGCAGGCTTCGAGGGCGGCATCCAGATTGGGAACCCGGTAGCAGATATGATGGATGCCCGGCCCACGCTTCGTCAGAAATCTGCCTACCGGGGTATCCGGTGAGTTGGGTGACATCAGCTCGATGTCTGACTCGCCAAACGGAAGCGAAAGGATGGTTGCTCCGTCGGCCTGTTCCGGGGGGTGCGGCTCGATCCCGAGGACATCACGGTAGAACGCCACCGCCGCCTCGAGATTACTGACCGCTATTCCGACGTGAGCAATGCGTGCGTGGTCGAGCACCAATTCCTCCAGGTCTTGCGGGGCCTACAACATCACAGGAGAATAACTAGATGGGCGCGACGAATACCTCTGCAGTACATGTAAGCGATGCCTCTTTTGCCACCGAAATCGAGCAGGCGGATGGGCTCGTGCTGGTTGACTTCTGGGCAACCTGGTGTGGTCCCTGTCAGATCGTGGCGCCTATTCTGGAGCAACTGGCCGGCGAGTACGCCGGAAAGGCCAAAGTCACAAAGGTGGATGTGGATGCGAACCAGCGCACAGCCATGCGCTTCAACGTTCGGTCCATCCCAAGCATCCTCTTCTTTAAGAACGGGCAGCACGTCGACACCGTCGTTGGTGCCGTGCCCAAGGCTACGCTGGAAGGCAAGATCAAGCAGCATTTGTCTTAAAAAAGGACGGGAAGGTTGGGAAGGACGGGGATAGTCCGGAAAGGTCCCTCCTTCCCGCACCGTCTCCCGCCTTCCCGGCTTCTCATGTCCCCTGGTACCCTCTACGTCGTCGCCACCCCGCTGGGCAACCTGGGTGATTTGTCCAGCCGAGCCACCGAGATACTCCGCTCCGTCCCGGTGGTGGCCGCGGAGGACACCCGCAGAACCCGGGGGCTGCTGACCCACCTCGGCGCTGCGCCCACCCTGCTGAGCTTCCATGCCCACTCTAGGGATCATCGCTCGGACACCCTGCTGGGTATCCTGCGCTCGGGTCGAGATGTGGCCCTGGTATCTGACGCCGGGACCCCGACCGTAAGCGATCCGGGCGCCGAACTGATCTCGCTGGTCCGGGCAGCCGGCATTCCAATTGTACCAATTCCCGGGGCTTCGGCCGTCTCCACGGCACTCTCCGCTTCCGGCTTTATCGGAGACCGATATCTCTTCCTTGGCTTTATACCTCGGAAGGGTCGCGACCGCACCCGTCTGCTTACCCGTGCCGCCACGGAGGAGTGGAGCGTCGTGTTCTACGAGGCCCCGCCGCGATTGGCCGGGTTGCTGGCGGATTTGATGCCGCTCACTGGCGGCGGTCGCAGAGTTGTGGTGGCGCGCGAGCTCACCAAGCTCCACGAAGAGATCCGGGCCGGAACGCTGGCGGAGCTGGCAGATTACTACGCAGAGACGCCTGTGCGGGGTGAGATTACCGTGGTCCTCGAAGGCACCGGGGTTCCGCCCGCTGAGCCCGATCGAACGGAGGATGCTGCCGAGCAGGCAACTTCCTTGCTGGCTGAGGGCCTGACCCGTCGCGAAGTGGTCCGGAGGCTTACCGAGTCCATGGGAATCCCCAGGAACGAGGCTTACAAGCTGGTCATGGAGCTTCCGTGATCCGATTGCTCCTGCCGCTGCTGGTTCTCGCAGGCCTGGCGCCGATCCCGCCCGCGCCGTCGGTCATGACCATCGGCCGCCTGCATTATGACGGTGGTGGCGACTGGTACGCGAACCCCTCGAGTCTTCCCAACCTGCTCACCGCGCTCAGAACACGTACTGCCCTTCGAGTGGCGCCGGAGGAAAAGGTCGTCACCCTGCGGGACGAGGACCTGTGGAACGTTCCGTACATTTATATGACCGGTCACGGCAACGTCCACTGGAGCGACGAGGACCTTCGCACGCTGCGCCGCTACCTGGAACAAGGGGGATTTCTTCACGCCGACGATAATTACGGTATGGACACCTCGATTCGGCGCGAGCTGGGTCGGCTCTTTCCCGATCACCCCCTGGTCGAAGTTCCCCTCGATCATCCGATCTACCACCTGGTCTACGACTTTCCGAAAGGAATCCCGAAGATTCACGTCCACGACGGGAAGCCGGCCCAGGGCTTCGGGATTTTTCTCGACGGCCGCCTGGCGGTGTACTACTCCTATCAATCGGATCTCGGCGACGGCTGGGAAGATCCCGAGGTCCATCACGACCCGCCGGAGAAGAGGGAGTCCGCGCTTCGGATGGGTGTAAACCTGTTCGCGTACGCGGTGGGGTACGGCGGGTGACGGCACTGGCAACTCAGCAGGAGCTTCACCATCTGGTGCGGCCGCTCAGGAGCCGGGGATGGCTGGCCTGGATCGCCCTGGGATTGGGCACTGCCGCCCTTCTACTGGGCGGCTCGTCCTGGCTGGTTCGGCTCGGTTGGCTCACCGTCCCCTACTGGGTACTGCTCGCGTGGACGCTCGCCCTGCTGGGAGTTGCCGGCATAGCCTATCTGGCCTGGAGCAACCAACGCCGGCTGACCCCTCCGTCTCTGGCTCGCAGCCTGGAGGACCTCGGTGCCTGGCGGCAGGGAAGCTTGACCGCGCTGCTGGACAGTTCGGCGTCGGGCACGAGCGCCGCTCTGTTCCAGCTGGCCGACCGCACCCAGGCTGGCGAAATCCGTACTCGCGGTCAGTCCGCGCTGAAGCCTATCGCACGTCCGGTCCAGACCCTGCTGCTGGGAAGCTCCGCGTGTCTCCTGGTTGGAATCCTGGCGTTTACCTCGGCCGGGCCGGTCAACGGCGTGGCGGCTGCGCTTTGGTACCCAGGCAAGGCCTGGGAAGCCACCGTTGCTCCAGTGCGGCTGCGGGCCGAGCGATCTACGGTCGACCGTGGCGACCCGGTCCGACTCTACCTGGAAGCCATGGGCCGCAAGGCTGCCACACTCTGGCTTCGCTCGCCTGGAGAGACCTGGAAGCCTGTGGGAGTTCGGCTCGATTCGCTCGGCCGGGCGACGGTCTCCACTCCTCCACTCAGCAGCGATCTGTTCGCCCGGTTGACCAGCGGAAGTCGCGGCTCCGACACCATAGCCATACGCGTCCGGCTTCCCGTCTTCCTGGGATCTATCGAGGTCACCGCGAAGTACCCGGCGTATTTGGGACTCGAAAACGAAACGGTGCCAACCGGCGGAGACACGTTGATCCTGCCCGCAGGCACCAGGCTGGAAACGAAGGGAGAGGTCACGGCGCCTCTTGCGGGGGCAATCTGGAGAAATGGCGCCGCTGCCGAATCACTGCAGGTGAAGGGCAGCCGGTTTTCCGGGAGCTTCACGCCGGTTCGCTCGGGAGCGTACCAGTTGGGATTGATCACCCGGAGCGGCACCGCGATCGCGGGCGATTCGGTGCTGTTGCCTATCCGCCTGGTGGTGGATAGCGCGCCCGCAGTTGGCATACCGGTGCCGGGAACGGACACCCTGGCTCCGCTGAGTCTCAAGCTTCCCCTGGTGCTCGATGTGCGCGACGACCATCGGGTTTCGGCCGTCACGGTGGAGAGTCGCCGGATCAGCCGGTTCGGCGTGGCAGACTCCATCCGGCGAGAAAGCGTTCCTCTCCCGAACGAGAGCACCGACCGAGCCATTCTCAGCTATACCCTCGATCTCAATCGTCGGGGACTTCTTCCGGGCGACACCGTACGGTACCGAGCCACTGCAAGTGATAATGCCCCACGGGCTCACGTCGGACGGTCGCGTGAGTTCATCCTCCGGCTGCCCACCATGAGTGAGGTGAGAGCAGCCGAGCGACAGGCGAGTCAGTCCGTCGCCAGTCAACTCGATTCAGTGCTCGAGTCCAGCCGTCGGGTGGAACGGCAAACGGACGACCTCGCACAGGAGCGGCTCCGGCCCACCGGCCAGGGAGAGAGAAATCGGGAGGCGCTGACGTACGAGGAGTCCCAGCGAGCTCAGGCGGTCGCCCGATCGCAGGAAGACCTAGTTCGGAGCGCCGAGAGTCTCAAGCAGTCGCTCGAGGCCTTACAACGGAGTGCTGAGGCGGCCGGCCTGAACGATTCGAGCTGGCAACGCCAGCTCGCCGAGATACGGGAGCAGCTGGAGCGAGCGGTTTCTCCGGAGTTACGAGAAAAGCTCGCGGCCCTGCAACAGGCTCTCAAGGATCTGGACGCGGAGCGTACCAAAGATGCGCTGGAGCAGCTAACCGAGGTGCAGCGGCAGTTGCGTGAGGCGCTGGAGCGGAGCCGGGAGCTGTTCCGTCGGGCAGCGCTGGAAGGAGACCTGGCAAATCTGGCGCAGGAGTCCAAAGACTTGGCCCAGGAACAGCGACAGTGGAACCAGCAAACCTCCTCTGGCGACAGTACCCGGTCCGCGCAAACCGAGCAGCAGCTGGCCCGGCGCACCGACTCGCTCACCGCCGCACTCAAGCGGATGGCATCTCAGACTGCCGAAGCAACTCGTCCAGACAGCCTGCACCCTTCGGCCGACCAGGCCCGAATGGCAGCGGAGCAGATGCGCCGAGCCGCTGGGGCGATGGGCCAGGGCCAACGCCCGGAGGCGCGAAATCGGGGGGAATCTGCATCGCGCTCGCTGGATCCTTTGGGCGACCAGCTCGAGCGGCAACGGCAGCAGCTGCAGCAGCAATGGCGCAAGGAAGTCGCCGAGAGCATGGACCAGGCTCTGACCGAAACCAGCCGGCTGGCTGAGCGCCAGCTCAGGGTTCAGGAGGACCTTCAGCGGGGTGAGCCGGATGCGGCGACTCGCGCCGAGCAGGCTGCCATAGAAGAAGGAGTGAAGAAGATCCTCGAGCAGATGAAGCAGGCCGGCGGCAAGAACGCCCTGGTCTCGCCCCAGATCGCTGCGGCGCTTGGCGCTGCCCAGCTGCAAATGAAGGGAGCCCGTGAAGCCATCTCCTCGGCAGCACCCAACACGCGGGAAGCCTCGGAGCAGGCCGGCAACGCAGTGGACGATCTCAATGCCGCTGCTCATCAACTGTTGCGGGCTCGCGACGATGTCTCCGGCGCACAGTCCGGCTCAGGTCTGGCCGAAGCTTTGGAGCGCATGGCTCAACTGGCTCAACAACAGGGTGGCCTGGGCAAGGAGGGCGCCGGATTGCTGCCGATGCTCGGCCGCGGTGGGATGCAAGAGCAACTCCAGCGCCTGGCTGCCCGGCAGCGCGCCCTGGCCCAGGAGTTGGAGAGAATTCGTGGAGAAGGCGATATCCCGGGAGCGGGGCAGATGGCGGATGAAGCCAAGGATTTGTCGCGGCGCCTGGAAGCCGGCCGGCTCGACCGGCAGATGGTAGACCGACAGGAGAGACTGTTCCGCCGTATGCTCGATGCCGGCCGCACGCTGCAAGGGCGGGAAGAAGATCAACAGAAGGAGCGGCAGAGCACTACGGCGACGGACGACAGCGTCCATCTGCCGCCGGCATTGCAGGCCCGACTGATGGGTGACGATCAGCAACTTCGGGTTCCTTCCTGGGAGGAGCTGCAGGAGCTGTCCCCGGAGGAGCGGCGACTCGTGGTAGATTACTTCCGCCGGCTGGCCCAGCCGTCGACAAGGTAAATCGATGCGTCTCCCGGTAGTTATCCTCCTCATCTTAGCCGTTGTCTTTGCGCCCGATCGGGTTGTAGGTCAACAGCCCGCGGGGCTGAACCGCGCGCTCGACCTGGAGCGCCGTGGGGACTATGCCGCGGCGGTTCAGGCCTATCGGAGTGTCTTGCACGGCTCGCCGGCGGAGATATCCGGCCTTGCTCGGGCTGGAGCGCTCGCTGCTGCCGCTCAATCGGAGCGGCGAGATCATCCCCTCCGTTCGAAGTGCCCTCGCTGCGGCTCCGCGGAATCCGGCGATCTACGGAATCGCGCTCCGCGCCTGGGCCGCTGCCGGGCAGCCCGATTCGGTACGCAGGACTGCCGAGCAGTGGGCCCTACTCGTGCCGGGTGATGAGTCTCCCTATCGCGAATGGGGTGCGGCGGAGTTGGGGCGACAGAACCGGGCTGGGGCGCAAGCTGCTTACCTGAGAGGCCGGGCTCGCCTCGGTCAACCGGACGCGCTGGCAGCAGAGCTGGCGCAGGTGGCACTCGCCAATGGCGACTACCCGGGGGCGCTGCGGGAGTGGCTGCTCGCGATTCGCAAGTTTCCCGGGTACCGCGGAGCGGCCGTCTCGAGCCTGAGCCAGGCGCCGGAGCGACTGCGCCCCGAGCTGCTGGGCTTTCTGGGCTCGCAATCGGATCTGGCTGCCAATCGGCTGGAGGCGGAGCTACGCGCCCGCTGGGGCGATCCTGCCGGAGCGCTCCGAGTGGTTCTGAGCGCACTTCCGGAAGACCGGATCCAGGCCATAGCAGCCCTGCGCGGACTCCTCGATCAGCTCCGGTCCGATCAGACTCCCACGGGAAAGCAGACGCAGGGTCGAATCCTTGAAGCGCTGGCCGAGCGCTCTCCACCGGCACAGGCTTCGCGACTTCGCCTCGAAGCCGCTCAGGCCTACTCGGCTGCGGGCGACCGGAGTGCGGCCCGGCGGATGCTGGGCGGGTTGGCCGATGATCGGGCGGTCCCGTCAGCTATCGCCACTGACGCCGGCGCAACCCTGGTGGATGTACTGATCAGCGAAGGCAAGCTGGCCGACGCCGATCGGCGTCTGCGGGAGCTCCGGCCCCAGCTGAACTCCGACGAGTTTGACAGCCTTCGCCGCAAGCTCGCGTCCGCATGGATCGAGGCTGGCGAACTGGCCCGGGCCGACTCCACCATCGCTCCAGACAGCAGTGTTGAAGGGCTGGCCCTGAGTGGGCGGGTGCACTTGTATCAGGGCGACATCAAGGGCGCGGTCGAGCGATTCAGGGCCGCGGGACCGTACACCAGCGACCGCGGCGGAGGCTACCTGGCGAACCACGCTGCTCGCCCTGCTGCAGACCTTCGAGACCGACAGCAATCCCAAACTGGGGCATGCGCTGCTGCTGCTGGAACAGGGCGACACCGCCCAGGCGAGCGGCGCGTTGGCACAGCTGGCCTCCGGTCTGCCGCCCCAGCGTGGTGGGGCCGAGCTGAATCTGCTGGCCGGGCGGCTGCTGCTCTCCAGTGGCCGCGCTACCGACGCTGAGCGGTTGTTCCGGGCGGCGGCCGTGCCGGAGGCGCCGGGAACTGCCCCCGCTGCGGAGCTGGCGCTCGCCGAGCTGCTGATCGGCAGCAGCAGAGCGGGCGAGGCGGTGAGCCTACTCGAGCACCTGATTCTCACCTATCCCCAGAGCGCGCTTGTGCCTCAGGCTCGTCGCAGGCTGGACGAAGCCAAGGGAGCGGTGCCCCGCACATGAAGCGGCGCGACTTCGTTGTCCGAACCTGCACCGGCCTGGCAGCCCTCCATCCAGCGCTGTCTGCCCGCCTGTTTGCCAACCCCGCCTTGGCGCCATGGATGCTGGTTCCCATGGACGACGCGCAGGCGGATCATCTCAAGGCCTATGGCCTGGCATATCGCGCGCTCAAGCGCGGGGCCAAGGCTGAGTGGTTTCTCAATTTCCGAAACGGGTCCTTCCTCCTACCGGGTGATGCCGCCACGGCCAGGGACGCGGCACTGGCGGGTGTAACGGTGGAGCCGATCGACGATGCCAAGTTGGCGGAGACGCGGGGCGTCCTCCAGGGTGGGAACATGGATGCCGTTCCTCTGGAAAAACCGCCGAAGGTTGCTGTCTATGCCCCGCCTAACGCGCCACCCTGGGACGATGCGGTCACCATGGCGCTGAATTATGCCGGGATCGATTTCGAGAAGATCTGGGATGGGGAGGTGCTGGACCAAAAGCTGAAGAACTACGATTGGCTCCATCTCCACCATGAGGATTTCACCGGCCAGTATTCCAAGTTCTTCCTGAACTATGCCGGAGCCCCCTGGCTGGTGGAGATGGTGGAGCGCAACCGCGCCATGGCGCAGGCGCGGGGATTCGTTTCGGTACCAGCCGAAAAGCAGGCGGTGGCTATCGGGATCGCCAATTTCGTGGAGCGCGGCGGGTTTCTCTTTGCGATGTGCACGGCCACGGAGACGCTCGACCTGGCGCTGGCAGCGGACAAGGTGGACATCGCCGCGTCCTATGCCGACGGCACTCCCATGGACCCGAACGCCAGCGCAAAGATGAACTGGAAGCGCGCGCTCGCCTTCCAGAATGCCGAGCTGGAGCTGAGTCCGACCATTGCCGTGTACTCCGATATCGACGGGCACCAGGTCAACTCGCCCGATCATCGCCAGCCGCTGGGATCTTTTACCCTTTTCAACTTCAGCGCCAAGATCGATCCCGTGGCCACTATGCTGGTGCAGAGCCACCGGCAGGTTATCCCCGACTTCTACGGTCTAACCACCTCCTTTTCGCGAAAGACGCTGAAGCCCAGCGTCACGGTCCTGGGTGACGAGCCCGGCGCGCCATGGGTCAAATACATTCATGGCGAACACGGCCAAGGAACCTGGACATTCTTCGGAGGCCACGATCCGGAGGACCCCCAGCATCAGATCGGCGATGTGCCCACCGATCTCTCTCTGCACCCCCACTCGCCGGGATATCGGCTCATATTAAACAACGTGCTATTTCCTGCTGCCAAGAAAAAGGAACTCAAGACGTGAGTTGTACTGCAGCCCGATGTCACCCTGAGGGAGCCGAGCGACCGAAGGGGCCGGAACCTCATTGCAGCTTCGGCCCCTTCGCTTTGCTCAGAGCCTGCCCTGAGGAGCGTAGCTGCGAAGGGATGGGATCCGTTTGAGCGAGCGGATCGCTCCTGGAGTCCGGGCCTATCTGGCGAGCGAAATCTCCGCCGCCGGGGGGCGCGAAGTGTCGTTCATCGCCACGGTGGATCGGGATGGTGTGATCACCGGTGCCCGGGTGGTGGCGCGGGGCACAGTCGAGATGGTGCTGGCGCTTCCCGCAGGCGCCCGCCGGGGCGAGCTGCTGCTCCACAATCACCCCAGCGGCAGACTCGATCCCTCGGTGGCGGACCTCAACGTGGCGGCCCACCTGCACGATGCGGGGGTCGGCTTCGGCATTCTCAACAACGGCGCCACCGAGCTCTACGTGGTGGTCGAGGTGCCGCGTGAGCGGCCAGTGGTTCGCATCGAGGCCTATGACGTGGTCGAGGCGCTGAGCGAGAATGGACCGGTGGCCGCGCAGCTCAGCCGCTACGAGGACCGTCAGAGCCAGCGGGACATGGCCGCTTACATCGCGGACTGCTATAACGACGGCGGGGTTCAGCTGCTGGAAGCGGGCACCGGAGTGGGGAAGTCCTTTGCCTATCTGGTGCCGGCGCTAGCCTGGGCCCGGGCCAACGGCGAGCGCACCGTGGTGAGCACCAACACGATCAACCTGCAGGAGCAGCTGGTAGGGAAGGATCTTCCGCTGCTTCGTCGCGCGCTGTCCGAGGAGGACTACTCACCCACCTTCGCGCTGCTCAAGGGTTGGCGGAACTACCTCTGTCTGGCCCGAATGCATCAGGCCGTTTCCGGTCAGCGCACCTTGCTCGAGCAGGACAAGCTGGATGAGCTGCTCGGCATTGCCGAATGGGCCGGGCACACCGCTGATGGCACGCTGAGCGATCTGCCGGTCACCCCGACCGCAGAGGTTTGGGATGAGGTGAGCGCGGAGCCGGATCTCTGCACCCGTCTCAAGTGTCCCCATTTCGATCGCTGCTTCCTCTTCCGGGCTCGGCGGCGCGCGGCAGAGGCCGACGTGGTAGTGGTCAACCACCATCTGCTCGCGGCCGATCTGTCGGTACGCCAGGCGGCCGACAACTGGCAGGAGGCGGCGGTGCTGCCTCCCTACAAACGCCTGATTCTGGACGAAGCACATCATCTGGAAGACGTCGCCGCCAATCACCTCGGCATTCAAGTGAGCAGTCGCGCGGTGCGCCGGCTGCTGGGCCGTTTCGAGCGGAACGGCCGCGGCCTGGCGCCCACGCTCTCGTACGAGCTGCAGAGTCACTCCGACCTCATGAGCCGGGCGAGTCTGGATCTCCTGCAACAACGTTTGCTGCCGGCCATCGCCGATGCGCGCCGGGCGAGTGAGGCGTTGTTCCTCCGCCTGCTCGAGCGACTGGAGGATGTTCCGGGGGGACAGCTCCGGCTGGAGGACAGTTTTGCTGCGGATCCCGTCTGGAACCAGGGTCTCGGCTTTGATCTCGATGCCACACTCGGAGCGTTTCGCGCCCTCAGAGAAACCGTGGAGATCATCGCCGACCGGCTCAGCCAGGCGGAGGAGACCGAGCGGCGGGAACAGCTGCTTCAGGAGCTTCGCGGAGTGATGCGCCGGCTGGAGACCATGTCCGACGGCCTGAATCGCGCCTTGCGTCCGGCGCCCGGAGGGCCGCCCAGCGTTCGATGGATGGAGCGCAGCGCGCGCGGGCAGCACGTCAGCCTTTCGGTAGTTCCACTCGACCTGGCGCCGCTGCTGCGGCAACTGCTGTTCGATCGGCTGGATACGGTAGTGCTCACCAGCGCAACTCTGGCGGCTGCTGGGGACTTCGAGTTTCTCGAGTCCCGTCTGGGCTTGAGCGGTGAGTCCTCTCCTGTTCGAGTGAGGGAGATACTGCCGTCGCCCTTCGATTATGGATCTCAGTGTGTATTCGGGGTGCCCAACGATCTGCCGGAGCCGCGCGTAGACGAGCCAGGACATGGGGCCGCAGTGGTCCAGGTGGTCAGTGACCTGGCTTACGCGTCGGACGGTGGAATGTTCGTGCTGTTTACCAGTCACAGTGCCCTCCGGCGGGCTGCCCAGGAGCTCCGGGGTGGCGGCTTGGCTTCACGCTGGCCGCTCCTGGTTCAGGGAGAGGCGCCCCGCGATGTACTCCTGCAGAGATTTCGCGATGCGGAGAACGCAATCCTTCTCGGCACCGATTCTTTTTGGGAGGGAGTAGATGTGCCGGGCCGGGCGCTCCGCGCCCTCATTTTGAACAAACTACCTTTCAAGGTGCCGTCGGAGCCGATCACGGCGGCCAGACTCGAGCGTCTGGCGGAGGAGGGTCTGGATGGGTTCATGCACTATCTGCTACCTCATGCCGCCCTCAAGCTGAAGCAGGGTTTCGGTCGTTTGATTCGGAGCAGCGAGGATACCGGGATTGTGGTTCTGCTGGATAGCCGAGTCGTCACCAAGCGGTACGGACAGCTCCTGCTGAGTGGCCTGCCCAGGGCGGATCGCATCGTCGGCAGCTGGTCCCAGGTGCGGACGAAATGTGAGGACTTCTTTGCCCGGCAGAGCCTGCCCCGAGCAATCGAGCGAAGGGGTGCCATCGTATGATGCCGCTCCGGCCATCGAAGATCATCGGTATCGGACGGAACTACGTCGAGCATGCCCGGGAGCTGGGAAACGAGCTGCCCCAGGTCCCCATGGTGTTCTTCAAGCCGCCCAGCTCTCTCATCGGACCGGGCGAATCGATTGTGCTCCCCTCAATCTGCCAACGAGTGGAGTTCGAAGCTGAGATCGGTGTGGTCATTGCCCGCCGGCTTCGAAATGCCGATCCCGCGGCCGCCGAACGGGGCATCGAAGGCTACGTTTGTGTGAATGATGTGACGTGCCGGGATCTGCAGAAGACCGACGGCCAGTGGGGCAGGGCCAAGGGGTTCGACACCTTTTGTCCCGCGGGCCCCCGGGTTGCAGGCGCGCTGGACTGGCGCAATTTGGAGCTTTGTTGCCGCGTGAATGGAGTGGAACGGCAACGCGCAAAAGCAACTGACATGCACTTTTCCATCCCTGAGCTCGTGTCGTTTCTCAGTGGGGTCATGACTCTCGAGCAGGGCGATCTCATCGCCACCGGTACCCCGGCAGGAACCGGACCCTTGAAGGATCGGGACGTGGTGGAGGTAGAGATCAGTGGAGTGGGTATCCTCTCGAACCCGGTTCGCCAGGACAGTCAATGATCGGCTTCAGTCAGCGGCTCCAGCGTTTACCCGGCTATCCACTAGCCGAAATCCCCACCATCAAGCGCCGACTCATTGACGCCGGCATGGATGTGATCGATCTGGGCGCGGGCGATAATGACACGCCCCCGCCCGACGTCGCCGTGGATACGATGACGGAGGCTCTTCGAAACCCCATGCTGAGCAAGTACGGGTTTCAGCAGGGCCTTCCAGAGTTCCGCCAGGCTGCCTCCCGCTGGATCGAGCGTCGGTTTGGTCAGCGGTTCGATCCGTTCACCGAAACTCTCCCCCTGATCGGCTCTAAAGAAGGGCTGTCGCACCTGCCGCTGGCAGTGATTGATCCGGGAGATGTGGCGATCGTTCCCGAACCAGGGTATCAGGCGTATCTCGGCGGCGCACTCCTCTCCGGCTCCGAGCCGTACATCGCCCCGCTGCTGCCGGAAAACGAGTTTCTGCTGGAGCTGGATCAGCTGCCCGGAGACATTTTGCGGCGAGCCAAAATCGTCTTCGTTAATTACCCCAACAACCCGACCGCCGCCATCGCTCCCCTGGAGTATCTCGAGCGAACCGTCGCCGCCTGCCGCCGTCACGGCATCCTGCTGGCGTACGACAACGCGTACTGTGAGCTCACCTTCGACGGCTACCGCGCGCCGAGCATTTTCGAGATCGCCGGCGCCCGCGATGTTGCCATCGAGTTCTTCTCGTTGTCCAAGAGCTATTCGATGACGGGGTGGCGCGTGGGATTTGCCGCCGGGCGAGCCGAGCTGATCGGCGCGCTGACCCGGGTCAAATCGTATGTGGACACCGGGCCTTTCCTGGCGGTGCAGAAGGCTGGAGCCGCGGCCCTGGAGCACAGCGAGAAGCTGGTCGCACCCATCCGCGCCGAGCTGCAGAGACGCCGCGACGCGGCGGTAGCGGCGCTGACTCAGGCCGGCTTCAAGGTGGAGGCCCCCAAGGCCGCCATGTATCTGTGGGTGCCTCTCCCCGCGGGCACCAGCTCGGCTTCCTTTGCCAAGGCGGCCTTGGAGCAGAACGGAGTGGTGGTGTTGCCGGGCAGCGCCTTTGGGCCTGCCGGTGAGGGCTTCTTTCGAATCGCGCTGACGGTCGGAGCCGATCGGCTCCAGACCGCCGCTGTTCGGTTGGGCGAGGCATTGAAAGAGCTCCGTCGAGGGCCGGTTGCGACCTCCGTTTGATGTCCGGCTTCCCCAGCGCAGATCCTGGCCCTGGATTGCAATCGGAGCCAGCGTGCTGGTGCACAGCCTCTTCCTCTTCACCTCGGTAAGCGGTCGCCGGCCTACCTTTCTCAGGCCGCCCCAACAGTTGATTGTGCTATCGCCGCCGTCCGAAGGGCGCGAAGACGTGCCGATGCGCTATCAGCCACCAGAGGCTCAAGCGAACCGGAGCGGCCGTGCGCCGGCCGAAGGCGAGCGTGCCCGGGGCGGTCGCCTGTCGCGGCCGGTGCTGCCGACTCCTCCACGCAAGGCGGTTGCCGCATTGCCGGAGAAGCCGCCTGAGCGGCCCGCGGCCGATACCGGCAGTGCGCCACGGACGCAACATGAGCCACGTCGGACCCTGGCGGACGAGCTGGGCCGCATAGGCCCTGGCCTGGCGCAGGGTAGGCTGTGGGTACGTCCGCTACCGCTTCCGCCCAAAGAGCTGGCCCAGCGACTCACGCGTAGCCGGGCGGAGCTGGTCGACAGTGCCGTCACCAGCATCGTCCAGGCGTATCTCGACTCGATCGCCAACGATCCGGACAGTCGCAACCAGGGAATGCCGAGCTGGACTACTCAAATAGCGGGGAAGAAGTTCGGACTGGACGGTAAGAACATCTACATTGCCGGTCTCAAGATTCCGGCCGCGGTGCTGGCGCTGCTCCCGATTCCCGCCGGCAACATCGACCAGAATCGGGCCTACAATCACCTGATGGATTTGCGCAGTGATCTGATGTATGCGGCGCAGCGGGCCCAGAATATGGAAGAGTTCAAGACCATGATACGGGAAATGCGAGAACGAAAGGAGCGGGAGCGGGAATTCCAGAAGAACCAGCGCACGGCCCCGCCGCCAAAGGAGCCGCTTACGCCGTGATCAACAGCTCCGCTCACGCGGTTGCAGGAATCCCGTATTACGCTTTTTCGTCCTCCCCATCCAGTCCCAGCAGGTCTGCCAGCGCCCGGTCGACCACCTCGGCGGCTTCACCTTCGATGATCTTCTTCAGAATATCCGCGGTCTCCAGCGGAAGACTCTCGGGATGCACCCGGTCACGCTGGTAGCGCACGATGTTTCCGAGCGGGACCGGGGCGACTTCCGGATCCTCTGACTCAGCCGCTTCGTCGGCCAGCGACGCTTCATAGGACGAGCTCGGCACGCTGGCGCTCCACGGCTCCTCCGGCTCTTCCGCCTCTTCCGGCAGCGGCACCATGGCAAACAACTGGCACTGCAGGCCGGGGGGCGCTACCCGGGCGACCAGCACCACCTGTAGCGGCTCGTTGAAGAAACCATGGGCCTGGATCTGCTCCCATGCTTCGGGCGACATCACCGATCGCGCAACCAGCCGTCCGTTACGGTAGGTCCCCATGCAGACCATTTCTGCCGGAACCCGGTCGTCCTGAATCAGACCTACTTCCAGCTGTACCGGTTCCGCGGTAGCGGCAATCGCCGCTGGGACCGGCACAGCGTCGTTGTCGGCGGATCCGGATTCGTCAATTGTCATCTGGAATCAGTACGTGAACCAGTGCGAGGAGGCAAGCCGAGCAGAGTGATGGAAAACGAAGCGCTAGGGCGTCCCGCTGGTGGCCGCCCGCCGTGGGTCCCAGATCTCGCCGCTTTCGTTGATTACCGCGGCGGTGGGACCAAAGTCCTCGGCGGAAAGTTGACGCACCAGTCGGACCGCCTGCCGCTCCGGATCTGGAGCCGGCCCGTTCTGAGGAAGCTGAAGCATCGGCATGAGGCGGGCACGGCGAAGCGGCCCCGGGCCGGCAAACTCCAGGTGCAACACTCCGGTCACTCCGAGGGGCCCCGACAGGTTGAAGCCGCGATAGGTCACGAAATTGCCCAACGAATATGCGATCAGGCGGCCTCGGTAGAACTCCATTCCCCGTAACACGTGAGGTCCGTGACCAATCACGGCGTCGGCACCCGCATCGATCACCGCGCGGGCCCAACGGCGAAGGTCGCCCCGAGGCTCAGCGCCGAGCGATTCTGCGGCCTCCCCCGTGTGAACGGCCTTGGCGCCTTCGCTCCCGCCGTGGAAGGTCACCAGCAGCAGGTCGACCAGCGGCCGGAGTGAGTCCACTACCGCGGCGCTCCGTTCGATGTCCAGCAAGTCGTAGGCAAACGGATAGGTCGTGAACCCGATCAGGCCGACGGTAGTGAGGCTATCGCCCCGTTTGACTGTGTCGATGACGATCCTGCCGAGCGGTCCATAGAGCCCAATTCCCAGACTGTCGAGTATGCGCTCGGTAGAGGCACGTCCGGCGGAACCGAGATCATTGGCGTGATTGTTGGCCAGATTCAGGTGAGTGAACCCGGCTTCGGTCAGCCGGGGAGCGAGCCAGGTGGGTGTGCGGAAGGCATAGCAGTTGGGCCGGGTGACCAGCGTTTCGGCCGGCTGGCGCACCGGGCGATGACCGCGAGAGTGGGGAAGGGTAACCTTCATCAGACACTTGATCGAGGTGCCGGTGTCGGCCAGCACACCCTCAAAGTTACCAACCACGAGGTCACCGCTGAGACTCGGCCGCGCCTTCTTCAGAAGACCGCGCCCGCTGTCGGGCGGTACGCCGTCGGGAAGGGTGGAGGTGCCCAGATTGATGTCACCCACGAAGGCCAGTCGTACGGTGGCAGGCGGCGGCTGGAGGGTGACTGGAGATGGCTCGAGCAAAGGGGAAGGCGGAAGGGCCGGGGTGTCGACGCGCTCCGCCGGGGGCTTAGGTGCGACGGCTGAGTCGGCGGAGCCTTTGGCGCAGGCGGAGCACGACGAAGACTATAGCAGCAGTGAGGCATCCACTCACGCGCGCTGGCCTGCTCGATTGCTGCCGATTAGGCGACATTCCTTGAAGTGTTGATGCTTGCTCCTCGCCCCACCACAGATAGAAGCTCATTGACTGGTTCAGAAACGGTAGAACCGGTAAGCGCCACCCTCACCGGCTGCATCACATCTCCAAGCTTCAAATTTTGTCTTCAGCGACACTCTTGAGGGTCGTCAGAATGCGCTCCGGGGTCCACTCCGTCGGTCGTATACACTCGAGGGCTTTTTCTGCCCTCGCCAGATTCCCAAAAATTGGGCCCATCTTTACGACGCAGTGCCTCGCCCTTGGCGTCGAGGGTGGCGCGAGTTGGGTCCAGCCGCACCGCGACCTGCTCGGCAACATGGAGAATGGTGCGCGAGCGTGCCTTGACTGAATCAATGAGTGGTCGGAGGTCCCGGTCGACATTGATTCCCCGTCTGCTCCAGCTGGCGGCGCACCGGTTCCTCGAGCTCTTCGACCGGTAAGGTCGAGAGATACTGCCCATTCATCCATTCGAGCTTGGTCGTGTCGAAGACCGCGGGCTTCTTCTGGATCCCTTCGAGCGAGAAGAGCTGCACCATTTCTTCCTCGGGAAGAATCTCGCGGTCTCCCCCGGGCGACCATCCCAGCAAGGCCAGAAAGTTCCGCATGGCAGCTGGAAGAATTCCCTGCTCCTGGTAATCGCCCACGGCGGTGGCGCCGTGCCGCTTCGAGAGCTTCTTCCCATCAGGTCCCAGAATCATCGGCACGTGGGCAAACACCGGCGGCTCCTTGCCCAGTGCCCGGTAGAGCGCGATCTGCTTCGGGGTGTTCGAGATGTGATCGTCGCCCCGAATTACATGGGTAATTCGCATGGCGATGTCATCGGAGACCACCGCCAGGTTGTAGATGGCGCTGTTGTCGCTTCGCAGAATCACGAAGTCGTCCAGGTCCCGTCCCTGGAAGCTGATCCGTCCGTGTACGGCGTCATCCCAGGCAATCTCGGCATCATCCACGATGAAGCGGATGGTCGAAGGTGCTCCCGCTCGCGCCCTGCGCTCTATTTCCGCTGGAGCCAGATTGCGACAGCGCCGATCGTAGCGAAATCCCCCACCAGCGGCCTCGGCCCGCGCCCGCTGGGAGTCCAGCTCCTCTCGGGTGCAGAAGCAACGGTAGGCCTTGCCCTCAGCCAGGAGACGCTCCGCATCGGCCTGGTGCTGAGCCGCGTATGCTCCCTGGAAGAACGGCCCTTCATCCCAGGTAACTCCGAGCCAGCGAAGCCCATCCAGAATGACTTTGGTGTGCTCCTCCGTGCTTCGCTCGCGATCGGTGTCCTCGATCCGAAGCACGTGAGTGCCGCCGGTATGCCGGGCATAGAGCCAGTTGAAGAGCGCAGTGCGCGCTCCACCGACGTGAAGGTACCCGGTGGGAGATGGGGCGAAACGGACGCGTGGTTTGGACATTGACTAAGGCGTAAACAGTGAACGGTAAACGGGAGGCGCCCGGGTCACCCGTTCACCCTTTACTGTTCACCGTTTACGCTGTTGGGATAAAACGGAGCGGGAGGGATTCGAACCCTCGATAGGGGTTGACCCCCTATGCCGGTTTAGCAAACCGGTGCCTTCAGCCACTCGGCCACCACTCCAACTGCTGCGCGGTCAAAAAGTTAATCGTGCCCTCAATCGCTGGAAACCCCACGGCTGAAAACGCTTTCTCAGACATCCAAAAAAAAGCCCCGCGATCCAGACCGAATTGCGGGGCATTATTCAACAAGATGATGTAGCGAGTTACGTGCGGCTGGCGCTGGACCCGGTAGGCACCGACCGGTGGACTGCGGGCTCGTGGTCCAGCCGTTTCCATGCTGTCCAAGGTCCCTCGCTGCGGTCACGCCATGAGTGGTATATCACGTCGTCCAAGTCGATGGCAAACACCTCAAGTCCCTGGTCCAGATAGCTGGTCTGAACTGCAAGGTGTCTGAAGCGACCTTCCAGGCGTTTCCACGGCCCCCAATCACCGAACGGCTTACTTTGGTAACGATAACGAACGGTGTCGTCCGGACCGATCGTAAAAACGGCCAGGCCACCGCTCGGGGTTTTGCTTACCACGAAGTCCTTCGCTACGCCTCCCAGCGGCCACCAAGGCTGCCACACGTCCAGTGGTTTGTCCTGCCAAAGGTGATAGATGCTTCCGTCTGCTCCGAGCGCGAAAACAACCAAACCGCCGCCGCGGATCGAAGTCACACGCAGAAGACTCGCGCCGCTCGGCGGAGCACCCAAGCTCGCCCACTCGGTCCAACCACCGAGGGGGACGGCCTGCCACCGATAAACGATGTCCCTGTTACGGAGCCCGACCAGCGCCGGACCGCCGCCCGGAATCACCTCGGCTTGAATGCCCCTGACGGGCCCACCCATGGACTCCCATTCGCTCCACGGTGACGTTGGGGACTGCTTGCCGGCGCGCCAGCCGATGTCGCGGTCCACGGCGAAGATCATCGGCCCGTGTGCGGGTGTGTGGAGCGCGAGGATTTCGCTCGCGCGACGATCCCAGGTGCGTCCGTCGGAGTGGGAGCCTAGCTGCAGGGCCGAGACCCGGCCGTTTGTGCCGAGGGTGACGAGGACACTGCCGCCGTGTACCACCTGGCTGGTGTTCATGGACACTCTTTGCCAGTGGTCCCACTTTCCGTCCTCATTACGCTCGATGACCCAGAGCTCGTCCGAGTGGTCAATGGCGTAGAGGGTGTGTCGCCCTACGGCGATATGACGGGCCTTCACCCACGCTCCTCGAGAGACATTGTCATCTATATACCCTACCAATTTGGTAGAGTAAACCCCCATGCGCCCCTGTTGACGGGCTGTTTTGGGTTAAGCAACCGGCCCCGGCTCGATGGTGCTGTTGATTAAATCGGTGAGTTCTGAGGTTGAAACGGGCTTTTCGGTGAGCGGCTGCGATTGAATTCAGCCGCCCTGTTCGAAGCTTAGACTCGGGCGCTGGTAATACACTCTCGTGCACGGGTCAAAATCTGGTCTGCCGTGTCCGGCAGATTCTCCCGCAGCCACAGCACCAACGCTTCCGCCGGCGGAACCTTGCCCCAGGCCGGCCGGTGATTCGAGCGCATCGACTCACGCAGCTTCTCGAGCCGCGGTCCGAGCACCTCCTGCATGGCCCGGCCCAGCGCTTCCTCGAGGCCCGGATCCAGTGGAAGAAGATGGGTATGACTGCGGAGTAGCTCGTCGACTTTCTCGGGCTGAAAGTCCGCTCCCAAGATGTCGATCGGATAGGCGCAGAAGAGACTGGCCTGGCTGTTCCTCAGCGTATCGTTCCACATCCGCTCCAGTTGAGCCGCCGCTTCAAGGGCGCCGGCCTTCCAGAGCAGTCCGACCATTTCTCCATACGCCCGCACGCGGGAATGCACGGCACGGTCGCGGACGCCGCTGAGTGCCTCGCCTACGAGGGCGTGAAACAGCTGCGGATCAGGGACTCCATCACGCACGAGGCGGCCCAGCGTGACCTCGGCGTCGAGAAATACCAGGCGGCCCTCGAGCACCGCTCTGGAGTAGGAAGCGTGTTCTGTCAGGTGACGGCGGAGTGTGCTGCGGTGCTGCAGGGTGGCAATCACCAGGAGGCCATCGCCCCGTCTCAAGCCCTCGCTGAGAAACCGTCCGACATTCTGAGTGAGCAGCCGATCGTCCGTTCCGTAGAGCTGTACGATGTGCTCCTCGGATTCGATTCCATCGAGAAGCTCAGGGCAGGATGACATGAAACCTCTCGGCGGAGGGTCGCAATCATCGACAATACATGAACTTTGGTCAAACCTAGGAAACCGAATCCGGAGGGACAAGCCGGCAGTCCGATTGCGGTCAGATTTCGGACAGATTGGAACTTGCGATGCCAAGTCGCCGGAGGGTACTTTCGCCCAATGCATTCGATCCAGGGCTCCCGGGCGGGGCAGCCTGCGCCCGAACGCCCGCCCGGGGGCTATACCGTCCTGGTAGTAGACGATGAAGAAGCCGTTCGGAGGTTGGCCTGCCGGATGCTCACCTGGACTGGATATCAGGCCATGGAGGCGACCCATGGGCGGGAGGCCATTGCCACCATTGAGCAGCACGCCGGCGGCATCCATCTGGTTCTCACGGACATCAAGATGCCGGGAATGAGTGGGCGCGAGCTGGGCCGCCATGTGGAACAGCGGTGGCCTGGTAAGCCCATCATCTACATGTCAGGGTTTGCCTCGGAGGTGTTTCAGGGAGGGCTGATCGAGCCGGGAGCCCCGTTTCTGGCCAAGCCATTCACCCAGGAGGACCTGGTCCAAAAGGTCAGGGGTCTCCTCGGAGGGTAGCGCCCGGTCAGCAGATTACTGTTGCAAGGTGTCGGCAAGTGATTGGGTTGGGCGGGGATAAGTCTCGTCGGCGTACACCCTTCAGATGGCACGGATGTTGATCTTTCGGGGCTGCTCGTCTAGCCTTTTAGCCCGGTTTATCTTCTGAAATGAATGCCATATGACAGCAGGGGGACTGGTGGCCGCAGCACCGAATGTGCCCCCTCAGGATCTTAGGGGGCAGGAAACTCCGTTGCGTATTATCTGTCCCACCTACTGGTATCCCCAGCACGCCAGTGACACTCAGGCCACCTACGTCCACGACATCAACCGGCATCTGGTTCGTCGGGGCCACTCCGTCACGGTAGTTACCCCGGGGCACCGATCTCTCCCCCGGGCGGACATGTTCGACGGGGTAAAGATCGTCCGCTTCCCCCTGGAGCTGCCGCCGGATCTCACTTATGGCAGAGTCGCCCAGAGCCGGGTCAGCTGGCTGGGTCGCTTCGCCCGGGTGGTGGTCATGGCCCACTACATGGAGGCGCAGCACCGGGCCATCATCACCGAGGCGGCTGAGCACGGGGCCGATGTGGTCCACGCGCACTGGGCTATCCCAACCGGCCCAGCGGCGGTTGTGGCGGCGCGCAAGCTGCACGTGCCGAGCGTAATCACGATGCACGGCGGCGACGTGTACGTGAACCCGGAACAGGGGTACGATTTCCCCACCCGCTGGTACGTTCGTCCCCCACTGCGCTGGACCCTGCGGCACGCCGGCGCCCTTACCGCAATAACTGAGGACTGCCGGCAGCACGCCTTGCGCGCCGGCGCACCTGCCGAACGGATCCGGCTGGTGTTCAACGGTACCGATCTCCGCCGATTCAGCCCTCCCGAAAACGGCAGCCGCGCCGATTCACGATTCGGCCCGAACATGGTCTTTGCCTGCCGGCAGCTGTTTCCCCGCAAAGGCATCCGCTTCCTGCTCGAGGCCGCCGCGGAGCTGAAGCCGCAGTTCCCCGATCTCAAGATCGTCCTGGCGGGCGATGGCTTCGAGCGGCCCGAGCTGGTCCAGCTGGCCGCGGACCTCGGGATTGGCGCCGACGTCACCTTCCTGGGCTGGGTCCCCAATGCCGAGCTGCCGCCGTACTACCGGGCAGCTGCCGTCTCGGTGATTCCATCGCTGGAGGAAGGCTTCGGCATTCCCGCAGCAGAGGCAATGGGCTGTGAGGTGGCAGTTGTGGCGAGCGATGCGGGTGGCCTGCCCGAGGTGGTGGAGAACGGGGTCACCGGACTGGTCGTGCCCCGAGGGAATTCGAAGGCGCTGGCCCAGGCCATCGGCTCGCTGCTGGCCAACCCGCAGCTCCGCCGCCGGATGGGACAGGCCGGCCGGGAGCGCGCGCTTCGCCTCTTTGACTGGGATCGGACGGCGGAACAGTTCGAGGAGATCTATCGCGAAGTCTCCAGCCGGATGCCGCGGTGAACGACCGGCTGTTCGCGTTCCGGTGGGACGTCGACCACCGGGTCTGTGCCACCGACGGAATTCCCCGGATCCAGGCCGCCTGCCGCGACTTCGGAGTGCCCAACACGTTCTTCGTGAACATGGGCCGCTCCACCAACCTGGTCGAATGGATCGGGCAGGGCACCGCACGCTCCAAGGCCAAGCTGGCCGACCAGGACGCGGTCCATCTCATCAAGAAGACCGGCTGGCCCCGTTTCATCCTCGAGACCGCGCTTTCCCGTCCGGTGGGACTTTCCTTCGTACCGCTGCTGCAAGCGATGCAGGCTGAAGGACACGAGCTTGGTCTCCACGGCGGAATGGATCACGTGATCTGGAGCCGCCGATTCCACCAGCTGCCCGACGACGTGCTCCGGGCCGACGTACAGAAGTCGTACGGGCATTTCGTCCGTCACTTTGGCAAGCCTGCCGGCTTTTCCTCTCCCGGCTTCTACTCGGATGAGCGGGTGATGGCTCTGCTTGATGAGCTCGATTTTCTCTACAACGGGGATGCTATTGGAGGCTCTCCACACCGTGCCACGGTGAACGGACAACCGGTGGGTCACTGGACCATTCCAGTCACCCTCTCCGGCCCTCGCACCATCCCATTCCTGGAGTACCACGGTGCTCGGGGCACTCCCGAGCCGGAGATCATGCGTCAGCTCGAGCAGCATCTCGACCAGCGAGACTGGGTGGTGCTGTACGGCCATCCCTGCTACGAGGGCGTTCGCGACCGGCTGCTGCGGCAGGTCTTTGCGGTGGTGCTCGAGCGCGGTTATCGCTTCGTCACGATGCACACCATGGCCGAACAGCTGCGGACGGTCGCGGCCGGGCGATGATCCGTGTGCTCAGCGTCTTCGGGACCCGCCCGGAGGCGATCAAGATGGCTCCGGTCGTCCAAGCTCTTCAGCGCGCCAAGCAGTTCGAGAGCCTGATCTGCGTCTCGGCCCAGCACCGGGCCATGCTCGACCAGGTGCTCTCCGTCTTCGACCTCAAAGCCGACTACGACCTCGATCTTATGACCGCGGGTCAATCTCCCGCGGACGTGACCGCGCGTGTCCTCCAGAGTCTTCCCCCGCTGCTGCGTCAGATTCGCCCCGACGTCCTGCTGGTGCAGGGCGACACCATGACCACTTTTGCCGCCGCCTTTGCCGCCTACCTGGAGCGAATCCCCTCGGGACACGTCGAGGCAGGTCTGCGCACCGGTGATCGATATCAGCCGTTCCCCGAAGAGATGAATCGGGTGATGACCACTCGGCTGGCGTCCATTCACTTTCCTCCGACGGAACAGGCCCGGCAGGCTCTCCTGGCCGAAGGCGTCCCGCCCGGGTGACGTGCATCTCACCGGCAACACTGTCATTGATGCCCTGCTGCAGACGGTCCGCCCGAACTACAGCTTCCGCTCACCTCAGCTCGCCTCGCTCGATCCCCGGCGTCGGATGGTGCTGGTCACCACGCACCGGCGGGAGAGCTTTGGAGCGCCGCTCGAGTCAACCTGTGCCGCCATCCGCGAGCTGGCCCAACGATTCCCCGACCTGCAGTGGGTGCTTCCGGTCCATCCGAATCCGCAGGTCAAGGGCACCGTCGAGCGCCTCCTGTGCGATCTTCCGGGGATGTATCTGATTCCGCCAGTGGACTACGAGGAGTTCGTGCACCTGATGAACCGGGCCTACTTGGTGCTGACCGACAGCGGGGGTGTGCAGGAGGAGGCGCCGTCACTGGGCAAGCCGGTGCTAGTGCTCCGCGAAGTCACCGAGCGGCCCGAAGGGGTCGACGCCGGGACCGCGGTCATCGTGGGAACGGACCGCCGTCGCATCGTGCAGGTAGCGAGCGAGCTGCTGACCTCGAAAGCTGCTTACGACCGGATGGCCAATGCGGTGAATCCCTACGGAGATGGCAAGGCGAGCGGCCGCATCGTGCAGGCACTGGCGGAGCGCTTCGGATGAGACTTCTGGTGACCGGCGGTACCGGTTTCATCGGATCGCATCTGGCAGCGGAGGGCCGGCGGAGGGGAGCCGAGGTGGTGGCGTTCGGGTTGACCGACCGACCGGAGGAAAAAGCCAATGCCGATCTGCTCTCCGGAATGGGGGCCGAGGTAATCTCCGGCAGCATCACCGAGGCCGAGCTGTGCCGAAAGGCGGCTCGGGGAGCAACTCACATCTTCCATCTTGCCGTGGCAATGCGGGAGGGCGGCAAAAGCGACGAGTTTTTCGAATCCATCAACCTGGACGGCACCCGTCATCTACTGGAGGCTGCCAACCTGCAGCGGGTGGAACGATTCGTCTACTGCAGCACCATTGGCATTTACGGGCACCGTGCACCCGGAATCACCAACGAAGATTCGCCGCTCGCGCCGGGCAACATTTACGAACGCACCAAGGTCTCGGCTGAGGGGCTGGTCCGCGAGTTCGCCGAAAAATGCGGCATTCCGGCGGTGGTGCTCCGGCCGGCCGACGTCTATGGTCCTCGAGACCAGCGGCTGCTGAAGATGTTCAAGGGCGTAAGCGCGGGGAAATTCCCGCTCTTTGGACCGGGTAAGGGCCGGCGCCACATGGTGTACGTGGATGACGTGGTCTCCGCCTTTTTCCAGGCCTGCGCGCGGGATGAATCGTTGGGGCAGGGCCTCATCATTGCCGGGCCCCGATCCTGTACCCTCCGGGAGTTGCTGGACGAGGTGGTTCGGGCCACGGGGAGCAAGCGCTACGGGGTTCGGCTCCCGCTGGCCCCGATGTTGGGACTGGCCGCCGTGGTGGAAGACGTATGCGCCGCACTCAAGGTGGACCCTCCCATTTACCGGCGGCGGATGGACTTCTTCTACAGCGATTCGGAGTTCGACACGTCCCGGGCGCGGCGGGTGCTGGACTGGGAGCCCAAGGTGGACCTTCGAGAAGGGATCCGGCGGACCCTCGAGGATTACCGTCGGAGCGGCGCGTTGGTATAGCTGCCGAGCACTCGCTGTCATTCCGAGCGGAGCGAGGAATCGGGCTGCCTTACGTTTCGCATCGGAATCACACCACATGCGGGCCGATCCCTCGCTCCGCTCGGGATGACCGCTTACTGGAGATTGATTTGAACGAGCATTGGCAATTACAGCTCTATCGCCGTTCGCTGAAAAAGAAGTTGACCGTGGGCGCATTGCTGGACCATCTACCGCCGACGGCCGGACGCCTGTGCCTGGAAGTCGGCTGCGGCACCGGCCTCACCTCCCACTTTCTGCGCCAGCGGGGCGGGACCTGGGTCAGCACCGATTTCGAGCGCGACCACGTCCGCTCGGCCAAGCAGCTGGTGGGCGACCGGGTGCTGCAGACCAGCGACGCCGAGCTGCCCTTCCGGAGCGCGTCCTTCGACGTGGTTGCCGCGATCAACTTCCTGGAGCACATCGAGGACGACACTCGCTTCTTCCGCGAGATGGTGCGCGTGCTCAAGCCAGGTGGAGATTTTCTGTTCATGGCGCCCAAGGGCGAAACCGGTCGGCCAGGGTACGCGCTCAAGCGGGTTCTGGGCTTTACCGCCGATCAGGAGGGCTTCGGACACGCGCGGGACGGGTATCCCCCTTCTGCCGCGAGGGCGCTGTTCGAGCGGAATGGCCTGGAGCTGAGCGGGACCGACGACTATTGCCGGCTGTTCACGGAATCGATCGAGGACCTGCTCAATTACGCCTACCACCGGAAATCGATGCAGGGGAAGCAAACCCAGCAGCAGGATTTTCATGGTGACACCGCGCCCATGTCGGCCGAAGCGCTGAATAAGGTCGGCACCGCATATAAGCTCTATTCGGCGGTCTATCCCGCTCTGCGGGCATGGACCATGCTCGACCACCTCATCCCGTTCTCGCCCGGCTACATGCTGGTAGCCTGGGGCAGGAAGAAGGCGGCGTAGATGTGCGGCATTGCCGGCAAGGCCGGGACCGCTCCGGTCGCTGAGTCCGACGTTCTCCGGATGTGTAACGCCATTGCGCATCGCGGTCCCGACGACTGGGGCACCTTCGTTGAGGGCGGAGTCGGTCTCGGTATGCGGCGGCTCAGCATCGTGGACCTGGCCGGCGGGCATCAGCCGATGTCCAACGAAGACGGCACCATTGTGGTGGTGTTCAACGGCGAGCTATACAACTTCCCCAGCCTGCACGACGAGGTGGTTTCGAAGGGCCACCGGTTCAAGACCCGCTGCGACACCGAGGCGCTGGTGCATCTCTATGAGGAGTACGGCGAGAGCATGGTCGCCCGGCTCCGGGGGATGTTCGCCTTTGCGATCTGGGACCGAACCCGGCGCCGCCTGCTGGTAGCGCGCGACCATTTTGGCCAGAAGCCACTGTTTTACACCGAGCGCGGAGGACAGCTCACCTTTGCGTCGGAGATAAAGGCGCTCCTGGCCGACGATCCCTCTTTGGCCGAGCTGTCTCCGTTCGCGCTCGACCAATATCTCACGATGCGGTTCGTGCATCCGCCGGAGACCTTCTTCAGCCGGATCCGCGCGCTGCCGCCGGCGCACTACATGGTATGGGAGAACGGGCAGAGCCGGATCGAGCGCTACTGGAGCCTGAACTACGGCCCCAAGTGGACCTACTCGGAAGACGACACCCTCGACCGGATTGACGAGCTGCTCGCCGAAACGGTCAAGCTCCATCTCTTGAGCGACGTACCGGTGGGCGCATTCCTCAGCGGTGGGCTCGATTCTACCCTCATCGCCTCGTACGCTGCTAGAACCCTGGGGTCCGAGCTCCGCACCTTCTCCATGGGGATACCGTACCGCGATCTGAACGAGCTGCCGGCCGCGGCGGCGGTGGCCGCCAAATACGGAACTCAGCATTTCGCGGAGGAGGTAACGCCTAGCGTGGTGGAAGACCTGCCCCGTCTGGTCTCTGCGCTGGACGAGCCGGCCGACCCGCTCTCGATCTGCCTGCTGCACCTGGCCCGGATGACCGCCCGCCATGTGAAGGTGGTGCTCGGGGGCGATGGTGGAGACGAGCTCTTCGGTGGCTATGATCGCTACGCGGCCGATCGCTGGCTGGATAGCTATCGCGCGGTTCCGGAGGTGGTGCGCAACGCGGTTTCCACTCAGGTTCTCAAGCGTCTGCCGGATCAGTTCACCTTCAAGAGCTTCACCCACAAGCTTCGCTGGGTGGACCTGATGGCGCGAAAGACTGGGGGAGAGCGTTACTCCGAAAGTCTCCAGTTTTTCTGGTTCAACGAGGCGCATCGGGCCGAGCTTTACGCCCCGGGGTTCCGGAACCAGCTACGGGACAGTCGGCCCGACGCATGCCTTCTGGAGCTCTATGCTGCGCCCAACGCCGAGGCCTCGATCGATCGGATGATGTACGTCGATGCCATGTCGCGGCTCCCGGGGCAGTCGCTCACCATTCTGGATCGGGCGACGATGGCCTACAGCCTGGAGTCGCGCTCGCCCTTCCTCGATCCCCGGTTCGCCGAGTTCATGGCCCGGGTGCCCACCGGCCTCAAGATCAAGGGGCGACAGCTCCGCTATCTGGAGCGGCGTCTGGGTGAGCGCTACCTGCCGCCCGAAGTTCTGCGGCGGAAGAAGCAGGGGTTTGCGTCGCCGCTGATGTACATCCTGGAGGGAGAGGTCCGTGCCCTCGCGCCCCGGCTCCTGCTCGACAGCGAGCTGGTGCGGGCGGGCTACCTTCGGGCCGAGCGGATGAAGCAGCTGGTCGACGAGCACCTGGCTCGCCGATACGACCACGGCAACCGGATCTGGCTGCTGTTGAGCGCGGAGGTCTGGTACCGGCGTTATATCAGCCGCCGGTCGGAGGCCGATCTCGAGATGGAGATATCCGAGCGCATGGCGGAACCCACGGCGGTGGCGAGCGCCTCATGAGCTCGAGACTCGAGTCGGCGCCGATCAACCTGCCGAGCGCGGAGAGGGACACGGCAGCACAGCTCCTCCTCTCGTCTTACGATTGGGAGGGCGCTCGCGAGACGATCACGTTGGGTGACGCCATCCAGCGCTTCCGCGACGTGAACGGCTATGTAGGGCTTCCAGTGCCGGCCAAGCCGCACTTCCTCAAGTTGTTTCGGAAGCTGATCAACGGGTCGCGGGCGCCAGAGGAGATCTATCTGGTGCACGATGCTTCTCACGTGTTGACGGGAACCACCTTCACCCACGACGAGCCGCCGCTGGTGCTGCTGGCGGGCGAAGCGGTGGAGCAGGGGCTCTACTTTGCGTCACGCGGGGTGCCCAGGGCAGCAGGATGGATCCTGTTCTACGGTGGCGCTTTTGTCGAATGCGCGCGGCGCATTGCCTCATTTCGGCAGGTCGGTCGCGGCATTCAGGCCGGCATCTTCAACCGGGCCTACGATTACGCCCGGCGAACCCGGCTCAGTAATCTGTTTCAGATTCCGGTAAAGGAGCTCTGGTCGGTGCCGGTGGCCGAAGCCCGGCGGCGGCTCGGCATGCCGGAGCAGGGAGTCGCAGCCGAGCTGTATCGCGGGATCAGGCTGAGTCCGAAACTGGCGGCCGCGCTGCGGCAGGAATGGAGGGGATTCGGAATAGAACGATAAACGGCGTGGGTGAGATTCGAACTCACGGAACCCTTACGGGTTCGGCGGTTTTCAAGACCGCTGCATTCAACCACTCTGCCACCACGCCCAGGTACCGAAAGTTTTATCCCAGCCACAACTTATGCAACCCGGGCGTTCAGTCCTACGCTATGTCTGACTAGGCGTGAGGGGAAGAATTCGGGGGGCCGCCATCAAATCGACATGGTGGATGCAAGCATGCCGAGGAGGACGGGCAGTGCGCGACCGAGGCTGCTGACTGGCTCGCTGGCGGTTGGCAGGACAATCATCCGAGCCTCCGGATGAGCGAGAATGTGGGCCAGACTGAGGCGTTCCTTTGCCATGGCCCGAGCCTCCCCGGCATACCAGGCCACCGACCGGCTATCCCCGACTACCTGCCATATGGCTCTCATATCTGTCGGCAGCCCGGCTAAGCCCGGTGCGATCGTCAGCGGCACACGGACCATAGTCCGATCAGACAGCAGACAGAAGAGGTACTGGTCTCGGGCATGGACTCGGCTGATCCGGAGCTCCTGGAGCTCGGCATGGGTGTAGCGCGACGGCCTGCGCCATAAATGTTCGTGAGCCTTACTGGAGTGCGCCGTGGCACGCATCTCCCTGGCCGCGGCCACCAAATCGATCGACTGCCGCCGCGCAGCACGGCTCTCCTGCAAGGTCAGCTCCAGTTGGCTCAATTCCGCGTTGACCCTCACAACCTCGCTCTTGGTCGCTGCCCTGAGATCCGAAGCCCGAGTGAGCTCGGCCCGGATAGCGAGGCACAAATCGTCTTCGCTGAATGGTTTGCGCAGCACCGCAGTGGAAGTCTCAGGCCCATCGATCGGTGGCAACTCTTCGGGCTCGGCTGACATACAGAGGACCGCTATCATCGGACGATACCGCTTCAGCGTCGCCTGGATCTGCCGTCCATCGATCCCCGGCATCGAGAGATCCGTCAGCACCAGGTCGAACGGCTCGAGCCGCGATTGAATCACCCGCAGGGCGGACTCGCCGTCGCCGGCCTCTTCCACCCGAAACTGTTCAGCTTCGAGCCTGCGACGAATCAATCGACGCAGCGGCGGCTCGTCATCAACCACCAGCACGCTGGCCTCTCGCCAGAGTGGACCATGACGGGAACTCACATCAGCTTCCATGGACTGCGGGGCAGAACACCAGCTCAGAGGGTCGCTGATTTTAATGCTAGCCGTTTGGTTTCCGCTGTAGGACCAAAGGCTAGGTTCGGCGGGGTCTTAGTGAGGGAACCCCGCAGACGGTTAATGTCCGATCGGTGTCAGCTGGATCTTGGCCGCCCGATTCTCCAGGATGAAGTCCTTGAGCGTGCTACCGGACGCCACGGCGCCGAGCAACACCGCCACGAGATGGTACCGCTGGCCGTTCTCGTCGGTAACGGTGCCGATTAGCCTGAAACCGGTGCCGTCAGGCCCCTGGCCGCTGTCACTGTTTGTGGAGACAAGCGTTGGCTGCACCGGTGAAGTGGGGCACCTCAAGGAGATCGCACGGGAGGTCCGCAACCTCTCGAGCCAGGACGTGTATGTCCACTCCTCGTTGCAGCACTTCGCTGGATCCATTGGGTTGGGTGAGGACGAGCTGCTCATACGCGTCGCCCCCGTGAATAAGGAAGTGCCGTCAGACGCGACGAACTGTCGGAGCCGAGCGCGACTGCGGCCGCGATATTGGTAGTGGGCAGGAGGAAAGGGTCACGCATGGTGACCTCCAAGCGTGAGGATCGCTCTAGGATCCTTCGTTGCGTTGATCAGAGCGTCGCGGAGGAGGCTAGGACCCGTGGCTTTGCGGCCCTGGCTTTCGCTGGGTGTGCTCTGGGGCAGAAGTTACGGATTGTGCGGCTACCTTATGGCGTAATACCCACAGCGTCAACTATCCTTTGGTCCATCTTAGATCAGCACGACATCCGCGGTTGCCCGAAAGTATCCGATGGACCTTTCCAATAGTCCGGCCATTCCGAAGACACTACATTTGGCACAATCGCGTAGGGGCTCCGAGTACCACGAGCCCCTTCTTCTTTTCTGCACGAGGCACAGTATGCGTTTGACTCTCCTTGTCGTTCTCGGTCTGCTCCCGGCTCAGCTCCTGGCCCAGAAAGAGGCCTCGCTGGGGGCTCCGCTCCGCGTCATCGACTCGATTCCCGGACCCGAGAGTGTCGCCGTCGGCCCCGACGGCGCCTGGTACGTCAGTGCCTTCGGGAAGTTCGACAATGGAGCCGACGGCGCGGTGTACCGAGTGGATCCTCAAACCGGCAAGCCGGAGGTCTACGCCACGGGGTTGGAGGATCCCTGCGGCGTGATCTTCGTGGGGTCCACCCTGTGGGCCGCCGATCGGAAGGGCGTGTACCGGGTGACCCGCGGAAAGGCTGAGCTGGTGTACCCCGCAAAGGACTTCCCCCGGCCATTGCACTTCCTGAACGACCTGGCGGTTGGGCATAGCGGTGTTCTCTATGTGAGCGACACCGGCGACTCGACCGCCAACGGTCACGGCGCCGTCTTCCGCCTGTCTCCGGGCAAGCGGCCGGCGATACTCGCGGGCAGCGACACGGTGAAGGCGCAGTCCAGTGTGAATGGGCTCTTCACGGCCGGAGGCGACAGCCTGTACACCGTGGGCTATCGCAGCGGCGTGTTGTCGGTAACCGACGGAAAGGGCGGGTGGCGCGCCCTGGCCCAGGGGTTGGGTTCACCCGACGGAATCGATGCCGCACCCGGCGGATTTTACATCAGCGACAATGTCGGCGGAGATCTCTTCTGGGTTAAATCCGAACCTGGTGCCAAGCCGGTCAAGCTGGCGAGCGGCCTTCAGTCTCCCGCTGACTTGATAGTGGACCGGAAGCGCGGAGTTCTGGTTGTGCCGGAGAATTCGGGCAATCGTCTCAGCATCTACAAAGCGAGTGAGAAATGAAGACGGTAATTCTGATTGCCGCGTCGATTGCGGCGCTGGGCTGCCGTAGCGGCGAGCGTAGCCGATCTACCTCCGATACCACCGGGGCCGATCCGGCACGCAACACGACAGCCACCTCGGGCCAGGTGCAGCTCAAGCTGCCTCCCGGTTTCACCGCTACGGTCTTTGCGGAGAACCTCGGATCCACCCGGCACATCGCGACCGGTCCCGGTGGAACCATCTACGCTAACACGTGGAACTCGCCTTACGACACCACTCGGCGGGTGCCCCGAGGGGGCTACCTCATCGCGCTACGGGACACCAACTCCGATGGCCGGGCCGATGACATCCGCCGCTTCGGGAGCACCACTGAATCGGGCAGCAAAGGCGGTACCGGTATCGCCCTGAACGGGAATGAGCTCTACGCCGAGGCCGATAGCACCATCGTTCGCTACCGTCTGTCGGGCAGCGATCCGGTTCCCAGCGGAAAGCCAGAGGTCATCGTGAGCGGCTTGCCAACCAAAGGCGGGCACCCGATGCACCCCATCGCGGTGGACAGCAAGGACCTCTTTGTCGACATGGGTTCCGCCACAAATTCCTGTCAGGTGAAGGATCGGGAGGCTAGATCGAAGGGCCACGATCCCTGTGTGGAGCTGGAGAAGCGAGGCGGCATCTGGCGCTTCTCTCACCAGCCCGGTCAGCGATACGGCCCCAGTCAGCGATACGCCACAGGGATCCGAAACGCCGTCGGGCTCGCCTTCTATAGCGACGGCACCCTCTACTCCACCCAGCACGGCCGCGATCAGTTAGCGGAGAACTGGCCCAAGCTGTTCAACTGGAAGCAGGGCGCCAACCTGCCGGCCGAGGAGCTACTCCGGATCCAGCAGGGTGGTGACTATGGCTGGCCCTATTGCTACTACGACCCGGAGGCCAAGCGTTTGGTCCTGGCTCCGGAGTACGGCGGTGATGGCAAGGAGGTCGGGCGCTGTGACCAGAAGCTGGGCCCGATCGCCGCATTTCCGGCGCACTGGGCTCCGGACGCGCTGGTCTTCTACAACGGCAGCATGTTCCCCCAGGAGTACCGGGGTGGCGCGTTCATCGCTTTCCACGGTTCCTGGAACCGGGCGCCCGAGCCGCAGGAAGGCTACAACATCGTCTTTCAACCGATGCAGAATGGAAAAGCCTCGGGATCATACCAGGTGTTCGCCGATGGATTCGCCGGCGAAAGGAAGGATCCCGGCATGGCGGCCCATCGGCCGGCCGGCCTCACGGTGGGATCTGATGGAGCGTTGTACGTCTCCGACGACCAGCGGGGAACTATCTGGCGGGTTAGTTACAAGTAGGTCGTGAGTCACCAGTCGCAGCAGTCCGCCAGTACCAGTCGCCATTCTCCTTGCAAATGCTGGTGACTGCGGACCCGTGACTGGCGACTCCGACTTCTCACGCCGACGGACTCAGCCTCTTCTGGATGGCCGTCGCCTGATCCAGATGTTTCCGGATCACCGGAGTCGCCTTCTCGATCAGCTCCTTAAGCTGTGGCGTCTGGGTGGTGACCCGGGCCTGATTCGCCAGGTCGAGCACCGCTTGGTGAACACTCACCTCGTTGTCGATGTACGTCCGGTCGAACTCCGCTCCCTTCGCAGTACTCTGCAGAGTCTTCATCTCATTCGCGACGTACGGCGCCAGCGGGTCCCGCTCCGGCGCTTTGGGCTCTACGCCCAGCTGCTTGGCGAGCGCCTGGCCCGCGGCACGAAGTGCGTGATGCTCCGACATCATCAACCGGGCAAAAGCCTTCACTTCGGCATCTGTGGCCTTCTTGGCGGCCAGTGCCCCACTCGAGCTGTCCGCCTTGTTGGCCCCATCCAGGAGCGCGACGATGTTCGCATCGGACAATCCGCCCTGTGGGGCTGCGGCAGGGGCAGCGCTCGTGCTATGCGCGGCCGCGGAGGTGTCAGCCGAGGCCGCCTGGCTCTGGTCACTGTCCGCGTTGCGTTTGGAGGAGTTGCAAGCGGCGAGCGCCCCGACAGCAACGAGCCCCGCTGCCAGGGTTCCACAAACGGCTCGGCTGTTACGCATATGCTACTCCTTACGATTGGGGGAGTACGAGTTGTAAACGCTGTAACCTGACTCTGATGTGATCTGGATCACACGCATCAAATTCTTGGATGTCTTCGACTTGGCTGCGCAAGCTCAGGCAAACTGCTAAGTGGGGCGGCCACTTGTTCCGCAGCGGAGGGCCTGCCCAAGACGCTGGAAGTAAGCCGACAATTTTACTCAGACATTGACATTCGTGCCCATGCACTGCAAATCTTTACACATCGGGTTCATTAGAATCCTCCGAAATCAGATGCCGCCGGGACGGTCAGCCCACCGCGCCCCCTCTGGCAGTTTTTCACCCAGGGCGCTGAGCCACATAATAGTATGCCGCCACATCGTTCTCGCTTAGCACTTATCGCGCTGCTCCTGGGCGCAGCCGCCTGTGACAGTTCGGGTCCGAATTCAGACCTCGGACGACCCGACACCACCGGCAGCGACTCCACGCCAACCCAGCCACCCGACACCTCGGGACCGGATACGACCGTGACGCCACCGGTCGACAGCGGGCCAACACCGCCGGACACCAGTTCCACTCTGCCGCCCTACGATCCGACTTATACCGGTATCCCATTCGGCCCAGCGCAACAGCCGACGGAGACGCTTACCCCGGATTTCAACGGGACTATTCTCTCCGGCAACCCGAATACCCTGATCGCTGATTTGGAGAGGGCTCGGCGCACCAATACCCGGCTGCTCGTCAACTTCACCGGCAAAGAAACCAATATTCGGGATGCGAACGGCTTCAACATGGCGATCTGGAAGGCGCGGGTAGACCGGTACCGCAATCTGGATCTGCAGAAGTACATCGATGAGGGGACCATCATCGGCCACTTCCTCATGGACGAGCCGAGCGACCGCAGCAATTGGAATGGCCACCAGGTCAGTCCAGCGGAAATCGACGAGATGGCCCGGTATAGCAAGGAGGTCTGGCCCACCATGCCCGCCATCATCCGGGCTTGGCCGGACTATCTGAAGGCAGGCGGCTATCAGTACAAGTATCTCGATGCAGTGCGGATTCACTACCTGGCGCGGTTGGGCGATGTGGACCAGTTCATCGCCGAGATGGCCAAGGGTGCCGCCGACCTGAACCTTGCCCTGATTGGCGGCTTGAATGTCCTCAACGGCGGCAGCCCCACCAGCGGCATCCCCGGCCGGGCGGAGGGCAAGTTCGCCATGAGTGCCGATGAGCTCAGATCATGGGGAACCAAGTTTTTAACCAACGCGCCGCTCTGCGCCTTCTTCGTCTGGGAGTACGACGACACCTTCACCGAGTACCTCCAGCGGCCGGGCATCAAGGAAGCATTTGCCGACCTCAAGAAGCTCGCCGAGGATATGCCCAAGAAGCCGTGTAAAAAGTAGCATAGAGGAGCCGGCTCGCTCGGGCCGGCTCCGGCTTTTCTCCTCGCAGGTCTCCACCTTTAGTCCCTAGCCTATTCTGCCGATACCAGAGTTACCTCGGAGGGCGCACGGGTGCGTCCGCCGGTCACTGGTCCGTCGGAGAGCGGATGATACGGAAATCGATGTTGGCGCGGCTGGCTGGGGCGGTGCTCCTACTGGGAGGCCTGACGGGGTGCAGCTTCGACCCGGTGGGTGACACCCCTTTGGATCCGCCCCCGGTGTACCGCGAATGGTGGGCCAAGACCCAGACATGTTCTGGTTTGAGCGGAGATTTCGAGCGCGTGCGCTGGTCCACCATCGAGGGCCCCAGCTTCTCCTGCTCCAGCGGCCAGTGCGCCGGGCACTGGAGAAGCGATCACCACATCTTTCTGGCCAGCGACTGGTCGATGGATGAAATGGTAGTGCGTCACGAGATGCTGCACGATCTGATTGGCCGCCCGGGCCATCCCGCTCCGCCGTTCGGCCGCGGCTGTCCCCTTACCTGGGAAACCTGGAACGGGGGAGCATCGCAGCTGGTAGGCCGCACTGCCGCCGTACCCAGGCCGCACCGAATCGACTAGAAGGGGTTTCCCCGACCGAGGCTCCGGCTCACTGCATTCGCCACCGAATCTGCCCGCGCAGCCTCCGCCTTTTGCCCCGCTGCAGCCAGCGACTTTGCCGCACCGCCGTACACCACCGCATACAGCTGAAGAATCGAGCCCGAGGGCTGATCCACCCAGCCACGAGGCCGCGGCCGGGCGGCAGATCTCCAGTGATACACATCCCACAAGAGCTTCTCGGTGCGTGGTACGTCGAGGTATCCCAGGCTGGGATTCAGCACAATCGAATCATTGGGAACCACCGGCTTCGGCATCAGCTTCCGGACAAAGCCCTGCGACACAAGGTACTGGCTGAGACCCAGGGTCTGATCGGGGTACCCGCCGTCGCTCCAGCTGAAGTACACCGGACGCTTGCCCAGGTTGTCGCGGATCAGAAAGATCGAAGCGAGATCCTGGAGCATGAGGACGTCTTGCCCGAAATCCAGCCGCAGGTTTCCGAAGGCTATACCTCCCTTAGCCGGCACCTGCATCGCCTCGGGCAAACTGTCCAGCTGGACCTCGGTCAGGCTGAACACCGGCTCAGTGGGCCGTGGCCACTTGCCTGCGTCCTTCTTCCCGGTGCCGGACGAATCGGTGAGAGGAACTCCGGGTTCCTCCGTGGGCTTCCACAGCGATGCTGCCCTGGACGGATCGAAGGCCGGTGTCTCACGCCGCCGAAGCTGACGGAGGTGCCATCGGGTGTTCATGAGTGACAGGTTGGCCAGCGTGACGTCTCGCCGGATACCCTCGACCTCCTGAGCATACCAGAGTGGGAAGGTGTCGTTGTCGCCGGCAGTGATGAGAATGCCGTAGGGCTCGACCGACTGGAGAATGTCGTACGCAAAGTCTCGAGGGACGGTCTCGTGCGCCCGACTGGCGGTAACGTGGTTTCCCAGCAGGGGAATCAGGGCGAGGGCCAGAACCGGTGAAGCCATGGCCCACCGGCTGACGGGTGTGCCCCGGTCGCGGAGAAACTCCACGATCCCCCGCATCAGCGCGCCCAGTCCCAGCGCAACGAACGCACCGTAGACCGCGAAGGATCCCACGAAGAAGTAGTCGCGCTCGCGGACCTCACGGGGAAGGGAAGGCTCTCCCGGGTACTGGGAGAACCCGTACTTGAAGTTCATGTAGTAGACCAGCCCGACCGAGAGCGTCGCCAAGAGTGCCACACAGGCAATGCCCGCCCGCCGATCGCGCTTCCAGAGCTCCCATAGCCCAGTGAGGCCCAACAGGGTGAACACCACGGTTGCCGCGGCGCCGAGCTGTCCCCAATCGCGAGCGAACTGCCAGGAGAAGTACTGCCAGAAATTGCCCAGCTGAGCCCCGAACGTTGCCTGTCGCTGAGACAACGGCGGCTTGCCGTATTGCACCCGGTTCAGCACGTCCTGCAGCGACTGGCTCAAGAATCCGACCGGCTCGCCTTCATTGATAGCAGGATACTGGGCGGCCCGAAGCGGGAGCCAGAAGTAGTTCAGCGAAATACCCACAATCACGGCCAGCAGGCCGAGGTAGACCAGCGGGTCACGCGGTGTCTTCCACACCGCGTACCCCAGCACCCCAAGAGTGAGAAGAATCAGGAGACCGCCAGCGGCGCCTCCGTGCAGCATGGCGATCCACTCTCCGGTCAACGCCAGAAGCAGGGCATAGAAGGTCACGATGGCCCAGGGGCGGAGCACGGTGCGCCAGTCGGTCCACAGCACGTACACGACCAGCGCGGGGAGTGCCAGCACTCCCATCAAGTGGTTGGTGGAAGTCAGCGCCAGCACATAGGCGATGAGCACCAGCCAGCGGTCCCGGTGGGTGCCGGGCTCATCGTCTCCCCAGCGGAGCACCAGCCACATCACCAGGGCGATCGAGAGCAACGAGACGGTGTACACCTTCTCGTTCACCGTGGACTGATTCCACACCGTCCAGGAGGTAGCGCCCACTAGAACTCCTCCGAAGGCAGCGCCGTAACGAGCCCAGCGAGGCGCCACGATACCTCTGAGCCACCGCTCCGCCACCAGGAACCAGAGCCCGGCGGAGGCAGCGCTGGTGACGGCTGCGAACAGATTGATCCGCACCGCGTACGATGCGGCCAGTGGCAGGAGACCGAAGCTGTGCGCCAGAATGACGAAAAGGGGATTGCCCGGCGGGTGAGGGATGCCCAGCACCTTGGCCGCGGCGATGTATTCGGAGGTGTCCCAGAAGGCGGTGGTGGGCGCTAGCGTCGCCAGGTAGATCGCCAGCACGACGATCGCGGTGAGGCCCGCCCACAAGTACGGTGGCCTCTCCTGATCCACACTCACGTCCTCTGGCCGGTCACCTCTGATCGCTGACCTCGCGCCTGTTACCGTCACTTTGTCACCTTCACCTTTCACCTCGGTCCATGCGGGGCCGGGCGCTTAATGTCTGAACTGCCGCCGACCTGTCATTACCATGGTTATTCCGCTACGGTCGGCCGCGCTCACGACCTCATTGTCCCGAACCGATCCCCCGGGCTGGATGATGGCCGTGACTCCGGCCTCGGCGGCGAGCTCGATGCTGTCGGCGAAAGGGAAGAATGCATCTGACGCAAGCACGCTGCCGGCGGGGTCATGTCCCTGTTGTCGAGCTTTGTGCAGCGCGAGGAACACGCTGTCTACCCGACTCATCTGGCCCGCCCCGATGCCGATGGCCATCTCGCCCCGGGCCAGCAGGATGGCGTTCGACTTGACCGAGGCCACCGCGGCCCAGCTGAAGCGCAAATCGTTCCACTCTGATTCGCTGGGCTGCCGCTGGGTTGCAACCCTCCAACCTTCCTCCGACGGATCGAAGTAAAACCGGTCCTGCACCAGAAACCCACCGCGCACCCGCTTGAAATCGAGCGTGCCCACGCCCCCGCTCACCGGCAGCTCTACCACACGAAGCTGCTTCTTGCCGGCGAAAACCTCGAGCGCCTCGGCGTGAAAGGAGGGGGCGACCACCACCTCGACGAAGAGGTCGCTCATGGCCGTGGCGGTGGCCCGGTCAACGACGGTGTTGAAGCCCACCACCGAGCCGAAAGCCGAAACTGGATCAGTCGCTCTGGCGTTCTTGAAGGCCTCGAGGGCCGAACCGGCAACGGCAATGCCGCAGGGCGTCGTATGCTTGATCACCGCGCAGGCGGGCCGGGTGCTCCAACAGGCTACCGCAGTCATGGCGGCTTCGATGTCGAGCAGATTGTTGAAGGACAGCTCCTTGCCCTGGCGCTGGGCCAAGTCTCGCATTCCCCTCGGCTCTTCGGTCACGTACAGCGATGCGCGCTGGGTGGGATTCTCTCCGTAACGCAGGGGCTGCATCCGCTCCATTGCCAATCCCAGCCGGTTGGGCAGCCCATCGTCCGGAGGCGTGAGATAAGCCGCAATGGCGGAATCGTAGTCCGAGGTATGAGCAAATACCTTGGCTGCGAACTCTCGACGGGTGTCCCGGTCCACCTCGCCCTTCCGGAGCATTTCCAGCACCAGTGGGTAATCCGTGGGATCCACTACCGGCAGTACCGATTCGTGATTCTTGGCAGCGGAGCGAAGCATGGAGGGGCCGCCAACGTCGATGTTCTCCAGGGCGTCTTCCAGCGTGGCGTTCTGATTGGAAATGGTGAGTTGAAAGGGATAGAGATTCACCGCCACCAGGTCGATCGGGACGATCTTATGCCGCTCGAGCGCCGCCACGTGTTCGGGCAAATCGCGGCGGGCGAGGAGCGCGCCGTGAATCATGGGGTGCAGTGTTTTTACCCGTCCGTCCAGCAGCTCGGGAAACCCGGTCAGCTTCTCTACCTCGATGACGGGTACGACCGAGCGGAGGGCGGCGGCGGTTCCACCGGTCGAGATGATCTCCCAGCCCAGGTCGGCCAGACCCCGGGCAAAGGCCACAACGCCGCGTTTATCGCTGACGGAGATGAGGGCGCGCATTTAGTCAGTCGTGAGTCGTGAGTCGCGAGTCGCGAGTTTAGAAGCATCAGGCGCCTGACCACGCGACTCATCCCTCGTGACTCGTGTCTCGTGTCTCGTGTACTCCGGCACCGCGACCACCCGTCCCGCTCTCGCAGCCGCCAGCACTACTGCAGGCAGGAGTTGATGTTCCTGCTGGAGTACCCGCTCGGCTAGCCGCTCCGGCGTGTCTCCCGGGAGGACCGGGACTCGCGCCTGCGCCAGCGTTGCTCCGTGATCGTAGGCTTCATCCACCAGGTGCACTGT
Organism: uncultured Gemmatimonadales bacterium; assembly: GCA_963698975.1. Classification (GTDB taxonomy): domain Bacteria; phylum Gemmatimonadota; class Gemmatimonadetes; order Gemmatimonadales; family GWC2-71-9; genus CAVVWJ01. Next base: position 446,871 of record CAVOSV010000003.1, on the reverse strand, counting down.
CGCACCGCTCTCCCGGACACCGCTGTCGAGCACCGCCTGATGCACCCTCCGGCCATACATGCCTTGACCTCCGAAATCCGGTAGCAGCGCGGGATGGATGTTGATGATGCGTCCGCGGTACCGGGCGATCACCGAGGAGGGAACCAGCTTGAGGTAGCCCGCGAGCACCAGCAACTCTATCCGGTGCGGGCCGAGCAGCGCGAGCCAGGCTTCTCCGTCGGCTGAGTCAGTCAACACGACGGCCGGAATCTGCCGTGCTCTCGCGAGATCGAGGCCTGGAGCCGAGCGGTCGCTCAGCACCAGGACGACTTCCGCCGGTGCGCCGGGCCCGAGAGCCTGCAGCAGCGCTTCGAGATTACTACCGCGGCCCGAGATGGCCACAGCGATCCGCATGGTCATGGGCGGGGAAGCTAATGACACGCAAGCTTCAGGAGCTAGGAGTCGGAGCGGAGAATGAGCTCCACCGCACCGGCGAGATCTCTAGCCTGGAGAACGCGCGATCGCGCGCCGGGCGACTCGGAAGTGGCCAGCTCTCCCAACAACACGACGCCGCGGCCGCCGAAGGCCGATGCGGGAAGAACGTCGCGAGCCCGATCGCCCACCCACCAGCTCCGCTTCACGTCGATGTCGTAGCGCTCGGCGGCCTGCTCATACAGCAGCGTTCCGGGCTTCCGACATTGGCAGGGGCCGCTCACATCGGGCAGGTGGGGACACCAGTAGTGGCCATCCAGTCTGGCGCCGGCCTCGGCCAACAGCTGGTCGAGGCGGTACTCGGTGCGGCGATATTCGTCTTCGGTGAGCAGCCCGCGGGCAATGCCGGACTGGTTGGTGACCACCACCGCCAGCCAGTTGTTCCGGTTCAGCCGCTCGATAGCACTAGCGGCTCCGGGCAGCAGCCGGACCTCGTCGGGGTCCCGCAGGTATCCCACATCCTCGATGATGGTCCCGTCCCGATCCAGAAAGACGGCGCGATTCACGACAGGAGAGCGGCCTCGATGGCTCGTGCCACGGCAGGGAAGCTCGACTCGGGCAGCGTCCTCGGGTCGAACAGCACCCGATCTGCCGATACCCGAGCAACCACTGCTGGAGTGCCTAAACGAAGCCGGAGGGCCAAGCCATCAGCGCCGAGTGGGCCGGCATCGATCGCCACGACGGTGGTAGGTAGTGTGGCTCCGGCAAACGAGCCGCCGCCAATCGCAGACTCGCCCGGGAGGGTTGAGGCTCCTACAGCTGCGGGACAGAGGGAGGCGAGCAGAGAAGCGCGCCGGGCCAGCTCCCCCGGAGCGAGCGTCAGCATGGTGAGGACAGGGATGGTTTGAATCGCCGTTTCCTGATCCTGGTAGAGCGCGAGCGTGGCCGCGAGTGCGGCAAGGGTCAGCTTGTCCGAGCGAAGCGCCCGGGCCAGCGGATTTCTTCGGCACTCGGCGATGAGCTGCTCACGCCCCACCAAGCAGCCGGCCTGAGGACCACCCAGCAGCTTGTCGCCACTGAAGACGATCAGTCCGGCCCCACTCGCAACCGCCTCCGTTACCCGGGGCTCGCTCTCCAGTCCCCAAGCGGAAAGGTCTACCAGGAGTCCGCTGCCCACGTCGTAGACGAACGGAATGCCCGCTTCGTCGGCCAGCTCGGCCAGCTCAGCGGGTCGCGGAGAGGTCACGAACCCACGCTGCTCGAAGTTTGAGCGGTGAACCGTCAAAATCGCCGCGGCGCCATCCAGCGCATCACTATAGTCCTGCAGGTGGGTGCGATTGGTCGTCCCGATTTCCCTTAGCCGGGCGCCACTTTTCGCCATGATGTCCGGAATCCGGAACGAGCCGCCGATCTCGATCAGCTCCCCCCGGGAGATCACCACATCCCGCCCTTCGGCCACCGCATTGAGCGCCAGCACCAGCGCGCCGGCCGCGTTGTTCACCACGAGGGCATCATCGGCGCCGGTGATAGCACGCAGGAGCACTCGACAGTGGTCGCTCCGGCTGCCCCGTACCCCGGAGGGGAGGTCCAGCTCCAGGTTGCTGTAGCCCAGTGCCACCGAGGTCATGGCTTCGACCGCCGAGTGAGCCAACGGCGCTCGGCCCAGATTGGTGTGCAAGACCACCCCGGTCGCATTGAGGACCGGCACCAGCCCCGCTCCGATGCTGTGCGCCAACCTTTCACGCACGTCCTCCTCCCAGTGCTCGGGAGGCCCGGCACGCCGAGTACGCGCCGCATCGAGCGATTCACGGACTGCGGCCACAACGGCGTGCCGCGGGGCGGTCTCCAAGAGCTGCTGAATGCCCGGCTGATGCAGCAGCCGGTCCACCGAGGGGAGGTGCCTGCGCTGGTCCATAACTACTTGGGCCGAGCCGGAGCGGGCTGAGTCGGAGTTGGCGGAGCCGGAGGTCGACCTTGCGGTTTGTGAGTCGTATCGCGCGCCGCGCGCTTCTTGGTCGTGTCCTGAGGTGTGGTCTTGGCTTTCTCCGGTACGGCGACCACACCCACGGCCGTTCCCGCTACCCCGGTCACGTTGCGGACCCCCCGGATTTCGAGAACCAGACGCGTGCCGGGTGCCCAGGGGCGGGGAACCCTCAGCGTCAGACGATCGAACAGCGGTGGACGGCTGGTCAACACCTCGGTCCGTTGGGGCCGCGGTGTGGCGCCGCGAGCCGGTTTTTTAGCTGGAGGCAGCGAGTCGCGGGTCTTCAGGGTGTCTAGGCCGGTGGTATCCGGGGCAGCCGCCCGGCCGTGGAGGCTGTCATCCACCGGCTTGGGCAGCAGCGACGCGATGGCGACCGGCGTGGAGTCCGGCAACAGACGAAGCCGCGCGTCCTTCGGAGTGAGCCGCTGCCGCGGATCGAGCATTTGGGTGAAGGCGACGGTAGCGGATAGGCTGTCATCCGCAGTGACGGTCTGAATCCGCGGCGGATTAGTGTCGTGAACGAAGGCCCACAACTCGCCCACCTCGGACTTTCCCCGGGCCGAACGGCTGCTGCCGTAGGCCTCCCGACCATCCTGCCGCAGATTCTGGTTCTGGTCCAGCACACCCGAAACGAGGTAATCCCCGGCGGGAAGGGGCCCGAAGGAGAAGTGCCCGCTAGAGTCGGCCACACCACGATACACCAGGCTATCGGGCAGCAGGGTCGCCACGATCAGAGCATTGGCCGCCGGGCGGCCGGTGCTCCAGTCCACCACCGTGCCCTTGAGCGTGTTCTGGGGACGGGGGGCCCCGGTGGTGAAGGTCAGCACCACCCCCTCGTTGCTGCGATTGTTTCTGAGGTCGGTCACACCGGGAAGGAGCTGCACCCGATAGACCCGGTTGGGGCGCCAGCCCCCCTTGGGTTTGACCGTGATCCGATCACGCTTCCAGCTCACATCGGGGAACTCCGTGGTAGGCGAGAGAACGATCAGTTTTTCCAGCCCTCCGGTTCCCTCGCCCCGATTGGGCGATCCACCCTCTGAGATCACCTCATCGAACTCGAACTCGGCATTACCCTTGAATGCGTGAAGCACGGCAAAGGAGTCGGGCTTGATGGCGATCACGCGGGGTGGCGCCCGGTCCGGCGGCCCACCCGGAGGGGGCTCAATGCGGGCGCAGCAAAGCAGGGCAGCAGGGCAGATGGGCAGCACGGCGGCTAATAGTCGGGCGGCGGGGGAGCGGGGCCGCAGGGCGCGTAGTCGGCGCGACACAGTACTCCAGGTAAAGCGACTTTTCCGCTGCCCCGCCGCCTCGCTGCCTCGCCTCAACCACACCCCAGCAGCTCCCGCTTCTTCAGCAGCACCTCGCGCTGTTCCTTCCAGGTGCTGAGCTTCTGCCGCTCTCGCTCCACCACCTCCGTCGGCGCCCGGGAGACGAACTGTTGGTTTCCCAGCTTCTTCTCCTGCGATTCCACCAGCCGAATCAGGCGCTCCACCTCCGAGCTCAGCCGACTGCACTCCCGGCCCACATCGATGGCTTCATCCAGGGGGATGAACACCGCGGTACCGTCGGACAGCACGGCATGGCCGCCGACCCGCTCGGTGGTTTCGTAGAAGGAAAGATCGGAAAGCTTGGCCAGCCTCACGATTGTCGCCCTCTCCTCCTGCAGCGCGGCCAGATTCTTCTGGTTTTCTCCCGTGACCACCGCTCTCACCGCCTGCCCTGGCTGCACCCCATATTCCGCACGGATGACCCGGATGCCGCTCACCAGCTCCTGCACCAGACCGAAATGCGCGAGAGCTTCCGGTGCCCTGGCCCGCGAATCGGGTCGAGGCCAGGGAGCGACGGAGATGGACGCGTCTTCCGGCCGGCCGGGAAAGCGGCGCCACAGGGCCTCGGTGATGAACGGCATGACCGGGTGCAACAGCCGAAGGGCCACGTCGAAGGTCTGAGACAGCACCGATCGGGCAACATCGCCGCCGGGAACATCTCCATAAAGGCGCGGCTTCACCTGCTCGATGTACCAGTCGGCCAAGTCGCTCCAGATGAAGTGATAGATCGCTCCGGCGGCGTCGTTCAGGCGAAAGCGTTGGTAGGCGTCGGTCGCTTCTCGGACGGTGGCATCGCAGCGGGCGATGATCCAGCGGTCCGGCAGAGTGAGCTCGTCGGGCCTCACCGCGTTGGAGCCGGCACCGGCGAGCGGCCGGGGAGTGCCGTCCAGATTGGACAGAATGAATCGGCCCGCGTTCCACAGCTTGTTGGCAAAGTTGCGGCCGGCGGCAAACGACGCCTCGAGATCGTTGGGATCCAGAATCACATCGGTGCCGACCGACATGCCGGAGATGAGCGAATAGCGGAGCGCGTCGGCTCCATAGCGCTCAACCACCTCCAGTGGATCGATGCCGTTGCCCAGCGACTTGGACATCTTGCGGTGCTGCGTGTCCCGCACGGTGCCATGCAGATAAATGTCGGTGTACGGCACCTCGCCCATGAAGTGCAGCCCGGACATGATCATCCGGGCCACCCAGAAGAAGAGAATCTCCGGGGCCGACACCATCGTATGCCCAGGATAGAACGACTCGAGGTCGGCAGTGCGGTCGGGCCAGCCCAGGCTGGAAAAGGGAACCAGCCAGGAGGAGAACCAGGTATCCAGTACGTCTTCGTCTTGCCGGACGGGGCCGCCGCAGGAGGGACACACCTCCAGCTCGGTACGGCTGACGCTGGTCTTGCCGCAGCCGGGTGACTCGCAGTACCAGACTGGGATGCGATGTCCCCACCAGAGCTGGCGGGAGATACACCAGTCGCGGATGCCTTCCAGCCAGGCCGAGTAATCGTCCCCCCGCCGCTCGGGCACGAACCGTAGCGTCCCGTCGCGGTAGGCGGCGAGGGCGGGCCGGGCGAGAGGTTCCATTCGGACGAACCATTGATCGGACAGCCGAGGCTCGATCACAGTGTCGCAGCGGTAACAGTGCCCCACCGCATGGCGGTGCTGTTCCACGCGCTCCAGCAGCCCGGCTGCCTCGAACTCCGCTACTACCCGGCGGCGGGCCTCGTACCGGTCCAGTCCCTGGAAGCGGGCCGGCGCCGCCAAGCTGATTCGAGCTTCCGGGGTCATGATGTCAATGCTGGGGAGCTCGTGCCGCCGCCCGATCTCGAAGTCGGTCGGATCGTGTGCGGGGGTGACCTTCACGGCACCAGAGCCGAAACCGGGATCCACCGCGTCATCGGCGATAATCGGGATCAGGCGGTCGACCAGGGGCAGGCGAACGTCCCGGCCGATGAGTGCCCGGTACCGTTCATCCTCCGGGTGAACCGCGACCGCGGTGTCGCCCAGCATCGTCTCGGGCCGGGTGGTGGCGACGGTCAGCTGACCGCTGCCATCGGCGAGAGGGTAGCGAAGATGCCAGAGCTGGCCGTCCACTTCCTCCTTCTCCGCCTCTTCGTTCGAAAGAGCGGTGAGGCAGCGGGGGCACCAGTTGATGATGTAGTGACCGCGATAAACGAGGCCCTGCTCGTACAGGCGGACGAACACCTCCCGCACCGCCCTCGAGAGTCCCTCGTCCAAGGTGAAATAGGTCCGGGACCAGTCGGCGGAGCAGCCAATGGCTTTGAGCTGATCCAGAATAGCGGCGCCGGTAACCCGAACGTGCTCCCAGACCCGGTCCACGAATGCCTCGCGGCCCAGGTCGAAGCGAGTGAGGCCCTGCTCGGCGAGGAGACGCTCGACCACGTTCTGCGTGGCGATGCCGGCGTGGTCGGTTCCCGGCAGCCATAGGGCGCGGCGCCCGCGCATCCGCTCGAAGCGGATGAGCACATCCTGCACCGTATTGTTGAGGCCGTGACCCATGTGCAAAACCGCGGTCACGTTGGGCGGCGGCATCATGATCACGTAGGGCTCGCCCGATCCCGGTGCATGCCGTTCAGGTGAGAAAAGTCCGCGCTCAGACCACCAGTGGTAGAGCCCGGATTCGATGGAGGATGGATTGTATTGTGGGGCGAGCGGCTCGGTCATGCGCTCTGGTCGGTCACCCGCTTACCGCCGGGAAAGCTGTCGTCTTCTCCGCGGACCAGAATGCTGTTGATCACGTTGTCGATTCCCGGGACGGCGCGGGCGATCCGCGCGGCCAGGGTCCGGCTGCCTCGATCCTTGACCCAGCCACGGAGCTCGACAGCGCCTCGGCTCACGGCCATGGCCTCGATGCTGAAGCCGGCCAGCCGTGGCTCGCCCTGGAGTGCAGCTTCGACTGCGCGAGCGGATGCTGCGGGGGTGCTGCGGGCCGGCGCCTGCTGGCCCAGGCGCCGTGCGGCACGGCGGAACCGGGTTCGGTTCACGCCTCCCACCCACTCGCTCAAGGCAAATCCGGCCACCAGCCCGGTCCCTACGCCAAGAGTAGTCCACAGAAAGATCTGGGTCCCGCTCAGCTCGTCTCGACGCACGCGTATCCTCTTACAGAAGAAATCGTACTGCCATTAAGTTAACCTTTTTCCGGAACCAAAGCAGGAATTTTTCGCGAGGGCATCGCCCATGGATGATGATCGGGTAACACTATCCGGCTCCGAGCTGCTCCGCTGGGTGGTTGTGGCGGCCATCGTGATCGCCGGCATCGCACTGTTCTTCTACTTTGCGCCTTCGACCAAGCCGGCGGTTCCCCCCACAGTGCAGGAAGGGCCCCGGTGAGCGTTCTTCAGGTCACCCTGCCGGACGGGAGCCAGCGTGAGGCCGCCGCAGGAACCACGCCGCGACAGATCGCCGAAAGCATCGGCCCCGGTCTAGCGCGGGCCGCGGTTGCCGCCCGGGTCAACGGCGAGATCTGGGATCTCGACCGTCCTCTGGAGGCGGATGCGCAGGTCTCCATCCTGACCGAGCGCGACCCTGATGCGTTGCCGGTGCTCCGGCACTCATCGGCGCACATTCTGGCCACGGCCGTGCGGGAGCTGTTCCCCAATGCGGGGATCGGGTTCGGGCCGCCGATCGAGGATGGCTTCTACTACGACTTCCAGGTGGACCGCCCCTTCACGCCGGAAGACCTGCAGCGGCTCGAGGCCAAGATGACGGAGGTTGCTGCGCGCGATTTCCCCTTCGTTCGCGAGGTGGTGGATCGAGCCGAGGCCAACCGCCGATTTGCCGATGACCCGCTCAAGCTGGAGCGGATTGCCGAGCTGGGCAACGATGAGACGATCACCGTCTACACCGACGGACCCTTCGTCGATCTCTGTCGCGGGCCCCACATTCCCCGGACCGGGCGGCTCAAGCACTTCAAGCTGCTCCATGCGGCGGGCGCGTACTGGCGCGGCGACGAGAAGCGGCAGATGCTGCAGCGGATTTATGGCACCGCCTGGTTCAAGAAGGAGGATCTCGAGGCCTACTTGCACCGGCTGGAGGAAGCTCGCCGGCGCGATCACCGGGTGCTGGGGAAGCAGCTCGATCTCTTCTCCATTCAGGAAGTGGTGGGTCCCGGCCTGGTCTTCTGGCATCCCAAGGGAGCGCTGATCAAGTGGCTGCTGACCCGCGCCGTGGAAGATGACAACGTGCGGCACGGCTACGACCTGGTCTATACCCCCAACATCACCCGGGAGGAGCTGTTCAAGATCTCCGGGCACCTGCCGCTGTACGAAGCCAATCAGTACCCGGCAATGGCGGCGGGGCACGAGGAGGCCGAAGACGTGCGCTATCGGGTGAAGCCGATGAACTGCCCGATGCACGCACTGATCTACAAGAGCCAGCAGCGGAGTTATCGCGATCTGCCGGTGCGGCTCTCCGAGGTCGCAAATGTTTACCGCAACGAGCGCTCTGGGGTCTTGCATGGATTGCTGCGGGTACGCGGACTTTCCATGGACGATGCCCACATCTTCTGCACCATGGATCAGGTGGAAGACGAGATCTTTCTCTGCCTGGACCAGGTGGACCGGCTGGTGCGGGAGACCTTCGGCTTCGAGCTGGATTTCGAGGTGTCGACCCGGCCGCCTGAACGGCTGGGCGACGACGCGATCTGGGATCGAGCGGAGTCCATGTTGAAGCGCGCGCTGGAGCGAAAGGGAATCCCCTACCGGGTGGATGAAGGTGGGGGCGCGTTCTACGGGCCCAAGATCGATATCAAATTCCGGGACGCGATCGGTCGGCTCTGGCAGGGTCCCACCATCCAGCTGGACTTCAATCTCCCCGAGCGATTCGAGCTGGAGTACACCGGCGCCGATAACCGGCCTCACCGGCCGGCGATGATCCACCGGGCCATCTATGGAACACTCGAGCGGTTCATCGGCAACCTCATCGAGCATTTCGCGGGTGCCTTTCCGGTCTGGCTTGCTCCGGAGCAGGTGCGGGTAATCCCGATCTCCGATGCGCAGGCCGAAGCCGCAACTCAGCTCGCCGGCCGGTTGAAGGCTGCAGGGCTCCGGGTGCACGTGGATGCCAGAGGAGAAACCTTGAACTACCGGATCCGGGAAGGGGAGCTGCAAAAGGTGCCGTACATGGCAGTGCTGGGGCAGCGGGAGGTGGAGTCGGATAGCCTGGCGCTCCGCGTCCGTGGGGCGGGGAAAAAGCAGGAGGTGATCCCGGTGAGCGCCTTCATCGAGCGGGTCACCGAGGAAGTCCGCACTCGGCTGATGGTCCCGTAGCGTGTCGTCGGGGAGAATGGTTCGCTTCGGGCGAGCCGAAGCCCTTCCGGGCCGCAGGCGGGCGCTGCGTCACAAACAGACCTAGCATAGATGCGGCCGCGCCCTAACGCGGCCTCCAAGGCAATCGGCTCACCCTCCGCTCTTCCCCTCATAGTAGGCACCCGCCGGGCTCTGGATATTCATACCCTTGCCTGCTGAGCTTTAGGATCTTCTCTGATTGGTTAACGGAGGCGGACCATCACCATGAAGGGCACGTTAGGGCATGGTGTGGTCCGCCGACCCACCCGCCGTCCGACGGAACTCTATAAGCTTGTTGCTGGTTGATCTCTAAGGTGACAAACCGCCTGTTTTGGCATACTTTTGCCGCTGCGAACCTGAACCGGATCAGTATCCAGTGAGCGATAGCACGACCCCCGTCATTCTCTCCGCTGTCCGCACGCCCATCGGCCGTTATCTCGGCGGACTCTCGTCATTTACCGCTCCTCAGCTTGGAGCGATGGTCATCCGCGATGCGGTATCGCGAGCCGGGGTCGATCCCGGGGCGGTAGAATCGGTCATCATGGGCCAGGTGGTTCAGGGAGGGTCTGGGCAAGCGCCCGCCCGCCAGGCTCAAATCCACGCCGGACTTCCGCCTTCGATCCCCGCGGTGACCATCAACATGGTCTGCGGCTCCGGTCTCAAGGCGGTCATGCTCGCGTCTCAGGCCATCAAGGCCGGCGATGCAGAGTGCATTGTCGCCGGGGGGCAGGAGGCAATGTCCAGCGCCCCGCATTACGTCTACGGCATGCGCACTGGGATCAAGGCCGGAAACCAGACGATGGTGGATGGAATGATCCACGACGGACTGTGGGATTCCTTCGGCTGCTGCCACATGGGAGAGTACGCCGAGTACACCGCCGACAAGGCGGGAGTCAGCCGGGCCGACCAGGATGCATTTGCGGTCGATAGCCATCAGAAGGCAATCGCCGCGATCGACGCCGGAAAGTTCAAGGACGAGATCCTCTCGGTTCAGGTTCCCGGCAAGGCGGGCCCGACCTCCGTCAGCACCGACGAAGCCCCCCGGCGAGACACCACGGCCGAAACGCTGGCGAAGCTGAAGCCCGCCTTCCGCAAGGATGGTGGAACCGTCACCGCCGGCAATGCCCCCGGTTTGAACGACGGAGCCAGCGCCCTGGTGGTTGCCTCCCTCGCGTTTGCCAAGGCGCATGGCCTCACTCCGCTGGCAAAGGTCACCGGGTACTCGACCGGCGGTGGTGAGCCCCGGGACCTCTTCTTTGCGCCTGTCATCGCCGTGCGAACGCTGATGGAGAAGGCCGGCACCCGGATCTCCGATTACGACCTCATCGAGGCCAACGAGGCCTTTGCGGTTCAGGCACTGGCCGACGGCCGCGAGCTGGGCTGGGACTGGAGCCGGGTCAACGTCAATGGCGGCGCGGTTGCGCTAGGACACCCCATCGGTGCCAGCGGCGCCCGGGTTCTCACCACTCTGCTCTACGCCCTGCGGAATCGGGGCGGCAATACCGGTCTCGCCACCCTCTGTCTAGGGGGTGGAAATGCAGTGGCCCTGAGCGTGGAGCTTATCTAAATGGACCTGGAGACCGGTCGAGCGACTCTGGCTTCACCCAGCACCGCGTCGCGACTTTCACGGTTCACCCGCCTGGCCGGCCCCGTAGCGCTTGGCGCGCTGCTGGTGGCAGTGGCGGCGCAAGTCGTGGTACCGTTGCCCTTCACTCCTGTGCCCATGACGCTCCAGCCGCTGGCGGTGCTTGTCGTGGGTGCTCTGCTCGGCCCCGCCGCCGGGGTGAGCGCGCTGATTCTCTACATCGCTCTGGGAGCTCTGGGTTTTCCAGTGTTCGCCGCGGGCGGCTCTGGAGTGCTGCATCTGATCGGACCCACCGGGGGTTATCTCCTGGCCTTTCCGGTCGCAGCGGGAATGACCGGCGCTATGGTGCGCTCCGCGCCTTCCTCAGTGCTGCGGGTACTCCTCGCGTGCGCCGTCGGTATGGTCATCATCCATGTCGGCGGAGTCGCTCAGCTTGCCCTGCTCGGCGGAGACCCCAGTACGGCGTTCCGCATCGGCTTTGTCCCCTTCCTCACTGGTGACCTTCTGAAGGTAGGGCTGGCGGCGGCAATCATTCTGGCCGTCGGACCCAGGCTTCGCCCGCTGCTTTGATCTCTCCGGCCTCCGCTTCCGAGAGAGTTTCCCTTCCCAAGGCGATCGGCTGGTCGGTCGCCTTTATGCTGCTGGGCATTGCCACCAGTGCGCTCCTGATGTCGCTCTGGGCCCAGGTCGCCTACGGTAACGTGGGCCGCGGCCTCAACGCGCTGGTGGAGCCGGGGCCCGCTCAGACCATCGTTGCGGGATCGAGCCAGCTGCTGGGCTTTGCCTTCGCTACCTGGGTCATCGGATTTCGGGTGCTGCACCTGAACCGCGCCGACCTGCGCTGGTTCCGGCCCCGGGCAGGTGCGCCGGGATTAGCAACCGGCTTGGCCGTGGGCGCCGGCGCCGCTGCGGTCGCTCTGCTCGCCGCCGTCCTGGTAGCCAACTCGCACTGGTCCCGCGACACCGGGGGAATGGCAGACTACCTGGGGCAGGTCTGCAAAACATCGTTGGTTCTGGCTCCGGCCGCCCTCAGCGAGGAGTTCATGTTCCGCGGCCTGCCCCTGGTGCTCGTGGGTGCGGCGATCGGCCGCGGCACTGCGCTGGTGCTGGTTGCGGGCGTGATCTTCGCGCTCTTCCACGGGCTTAACCCGGGGATCACTCCGCTTGGTCTGGGCAACATCGCTCTGGCGGGAATTTTTCTGGGCGTTGCCTTCTATGCGCCCGGCGGGCTGTGGACCGCGTTTGGTGCGCACCTGGGGTGGAACGCCGCGCTTGCAGCGCTCGACGCTCCGGTGAGCGGGTTGCCCTTCAGCATTCCGCTGATCGACTACCGCGCGGGCGATCCGGTCTGGCTGTCAGGCGGTCACTTCGGCCCCGAGGGAGGACTACTCGCTACCGGCGCGATCACCGGCGCCCTCCTGATAATGGCGCGCTGGGCCCGGCGGGATCCCTCGTGAAACGCGCCGCCGTGGTGGGCGCCGGAACGATGGGAAACGGAATCGCCCACGTCTTCGCGCAGCATGGCTGGGCGGTGACGCTGGTGGATACCGCGCCCACCGCGCTGGAGAAAGCCAGTACCACGATCCGCACCAACCTGGAGCGCCAGGTCAAGAAGGGAACGCTGCCGCCGGACGCGCCCGATCAGGTGCTGAGCCGGATCTCGAGCGACACCGATCTGACTGCGGTGGCGGAATCCGAACTGGTGATCGAAGCAGCGAGCGAAAGTCCGGCAATCAAGTTCTCTCTGTTCGAGCAGCTGGACCGGATCTGCCAGCCCGAAGCCATCCTGGCCAGCAATACCAGCTCCATATCGATCACCGAGATAGCCGGGCGTACTGGCCGGCCGGAGCAGGTGATCGGGATGCATTTCATGAATCCGGTGCCGGTGATGCAGCTGGTCGAGGTAATTCGGGGCCACGCCACCAGCGACCGCACCACGTCACGGGTGATGGAGACCGCTCAGGCCTTGGGCAAGACGCCGGTTGAGGTGAACGACTATCCCGGCTTCGTGAGCAATCGGGTGCTGATGCCGATGATCAACGAGGCGATCTTTTGCGTGATGGAAGGCGTTGCCGCTCCCGAGGCGATCGACACGGTGATGAAGCTGGGCATGGCGCATCCGATGGGACCGCTTGCGCTGGCCGACTTCATCGGGCTCGACGTGTGCCTTGCCATCATGACTGTGCTGCACGAGGGGCTGGGTGACGACAAGTATCGTCCCTGTCCTCTGCTGCGGAAAATGGTAGCGGCCGGTCATCTGGGGCGCAAAACGGGGAAGGGATTCTATGGCTACTGACATCTTTGCCCAGATGAGGGCCATGGGCCACGAACAGGTGCTGCTGTCCAACGATCCCTCCTGCGGTTATCTCGGCATCGTCGCCATTCACGACACCACGCTCGGGCCGGCACTGGGCGGGACCCGCTTCTGGCAGTACGAGAGTACCGATGAGGCCATCATCGATGCACTGCGCCTGTCCCGGGGGATGACCTACAAGTCCGCGGTGGCCGGCATCAACCTCGGCGGCGGCAAGTCGGTGATCATCGGCGACAATCATCGGCCGGACCGGGAAGCGCTCTTCCGGGCCCACGGGCGTTTCATCGAGACGCTTGGGGGCCGCTACATCACCGCCGAGGATATCGGCACCAGCCCGGCCGATATGGAGTACATCAAGCTGGAGACCGACCATGTGGCCGGCCTGCTCGGCTTGTCGGGGGATCCCTCGCCGGTTACGGCGTACGGGGTGTACGTCGGAATGAAGGCGGCTGCCCGGGTCTGCTGGGGCAAAGACGACCTCTCGGGCAAGACGGTGGCGGTGCAGGGCTGCGGTAAGGTCGCGTCCCACCTGGCTCGGCATCTTCACGATGAAGGCGCCAGACTCATCGTCACCGATATCGATGCCGAGAAGGTGAAGAGGGTAGTTCAGGAGACCGGCGCCACGGCGGTCGATCCCGAGGAGATCTACGATCAGGATGCCGACGTGTACGCCCCCTGCGCGCTCGGGGCCACGATTAACGACGACACCTTGCCCCGGCTCAAAGTGGAGATCATCGCTGGGGGTGCGAATAATCAGCTCGCGGAGGATCGCCACGGAGACCTGCTGGAAAAGCGCGGTATCCTCTATGCTCCCGATTACGTGATCAACGGTGGCGGAGTGATCAACGTGTACGGTGAGCTGCACCGCTGGCCGGTGGAGCGGGCAAAGAAGAAGGCGGGCGAGATCTACGAGACCCTGCTCCGGATCTTCGAGATCGCCAAGCAAGAGAAGATCCCCACCTACCGGGCGGCAGATCGGCTGGCCGAACAGCGCATTGCGGCAGTGGCCGGGTTGGATAGGATGTGGATGGGGGGACAGCGGGGTCGAGGGGTCGGGGGCCAGCAGGGCAGTGGAGTACAGATTTAATCCTTTCCCCCTTCCCCCACCTTCCTTACCTTAAAGCCAATGGCCGAAGTCATTCCAATTGGTTCGGATCACGCCGGCTATCAGCTGAAGGAACGGATGGTCGAGGAGCTGCGGGAGCTGGGGTACGAGCCCCTGGACTTGGGCACGCACACCTCGGAATCCACCGACTATCCGGACTTCGCCCACAAGGTCGCGTCAGAGGTGGAGCAGCACCACGCTAGCCGCGGCGTCCTGCTCTGCGGAAGTGGGCTCGGCATGTCCTACGCGGCCAACCGCCATCGGGGCGTTCGAGCGGCGGTGGCCTGGAATCCCGAGATCGCAAAGCTGGCCCGGGAGCATAACGATGCGAACATTCTCATCCTGCCTGCGCGTTTCGTGAGTGGGGACGAGGGAGTCGAGATTCTGAAGACCTGGCTGCAGACGCAGTTCGCCGGCGGCCGCCACGTACGCCGGTTGGAGAAGATTGATCAGGAGAACGGATGACGCTGAACCATAACGCGAGCTTACGTGAGGCCGACCCTACGGTAGCCCGGCTGATCAATGCCGAGCTGCGGCGGCAGCAGAGCGGCCTGGAGCTGATTGCGAGCGAGAACTTCGCCAGCCGAGCGGTAATCGATGCCATGGGGACGCCCCTTACTAACAAGTATGCCGAGGGCTATCCCGGGCGGCGCTATTACGGCGGCTGCGAGGTGGTGGACGAGGTCGAGCAGCTCGCAATCGATCGGCTCAAACAGCTGTTCGGCGCCGAACATGCCAACGTGCAGCCTCACTCGGGCGCGCAGGCCAACTTCGCCGCCTTCATGGCGCTCATCCGTCCCGGCGAGCTGCTGATGGGCATGTCACTTCCCCACGGAGGCCACCTGTCGCATGGCGCCGCGGTGAACCACAGTGGGGTGGTCTGGCGCGCCGTTCACTACGGCGTTGACCCGGCCACCGGCAGGATCGACTACGACAAGGTGCGCGACCAGGCCCGCCAGGAACGACCCAAGCTCATCATCGCGGGCGGCAGCGCCTACGCGCGGATCATCGACTTCGCCGCGTTCCGCTCCATTGCCGATGAGATCGGGGCGTTCTTCCTGGTGGACATGGCGCACTTCGCCGGGTTGGTCGCGGGCGGGATATATCCCTCGCCGGTTCCTCACGCTCAGGTAGTCACCAGCACCACCCATAAGACGCTGCGTGGCCCCCGGGCCGGGCTGATTCTCTGCACCATCGAGCACGCCAAGGCCATCGACAAGTCGGTCTTTCCCGGGACTCAGGGTGGGCCGTTGCAGCATGTAATTGCCGCCAAGGCGGTGGCCTTCGGCGAAGCGCTGACGGACGATTTCAAGGAATACTCTCGGCAGGTGGTGGAGAACGCCAAGATTCTGGCCGATGCGCTGACCGAGCGCGGCTTCGCCATCGTCTCCGGCGGAACCGACTCGCACCTGATGCTGGTGGATCTCAGACCTAAGGAATTGACCGGGAAGGCGGCGGAGAAAATCCTGGGTGAAGCGGGGATAACGGTGAATAAGAACACCATCCCCGACGATCCCCAATCGCCATTCGTCACCAGCGGCATCCGACTGGGCACCCCGGCGGTGACCACGAGGGGAATGGGGATCGCGGAGATGCGGCAGGTGGCGGAGCTGATCGACCGGGCGCTCAGTCGTCCCGATGAGACCACTCTCGCCACCGTGCGCAGTGAGGTCGAAGAGCTGACGTCGGCCTTCCCGTTGTATACGTCGGCTAAACCTGTTCGACCCGCTTTTGACGGAAAGAAGAGCCGGGGCGGCACTCCGGTAGGGGCACATCAGTGAACGAGCTGCAGTTGGCGGACGATGTGATGGCACGGATTCGCGCCCGAGGAGGACAGTATCACGAGCGCGCGTATCTCTTCGTACTGGCAACCATCGAGTTTCTGCAGAACCGCATCGAGGTTCGTCGCCACGTGAGCGGGCCTGAGCTGGCCTGGGCCTGCCGGGATTTTGCCCAGCAGCAGTTCGGCCTCCTTGCTCAGGGAGTGCTGACCCACTGGGGCATCACTCGCACCGAGGATATAGGTCGAATCGTCTTCACCCTGGTGGAGGTTGGCCTCCTGGTCACCCAGCCGGGCGATACTGAATCCGATTTCGAAGGAGTGTACCAGTTCGCCGATGTGTTCGGCGATTCCTACGAGTGGCAGGGGCTGCGCGGCGCCTAGCGGACGGGAGGGAACATGGAGACGAAGGAGTGGCCGGCCTGCCAGAAGTGCTCGCAGGGAACTCTCATTCCACTTTCCGACTATGGCCGCGAGGGCGCGCCGATCACCTACAAGGCGTGGGTCTGCACCAATCCCGACTGCGGCTTCAATCTGCGCATCGACAATGGAGAAATCAGTTTTGGCAGGGCGATAGGGCAGAGCTACAAATAAAAACGAGAGCGGGAGACAGAATACGTAAGCAGTAAGCGGGAGCTCCAAGGTCACGAGCGGGATCTAGATCCTGACTGCTGAGTACAACAGGAGTTTCATGCTCTACCGCTCACCGCTCACGCTTTTGGTTTCCCGCTCACGCTTTTAGCATTTCGTCTCCTTCCATGCTCTCCATCCCTGTTCTCACTCCCGAACAATCGAAAAGCTGGGACCAGCGCGCTGTCGCATCCGGCATCGAGCTGGCCACCCTGATGGAGAGTGCCGGGCGCGCGGTGGCCGTCGTGCTTTCGGACCGCTACGGGCACCTGCTTCGCGCTGGTGTGCTGGTGGCGGCGGGACCGGGTAACAATGGCGGCGATGGATGGGTGCTGGCCCGCGCGCTGCATCGTCTGGAGGTACCGGTCTGGGTCACGCCGAGCTCACCTGCGTCCGAGCTGTGCGAGCGGATGGCGCGTCTGGCGCGCGCCGAAGGCGTGAGAGAGGTGAGTCCGGATGGTCCCTGGCCCACCGTAGCGCTCGCGGTAGATGCGCTGCTCGGCACCGGCGCATCCGGTGCTCCCCGTCCCGCGATAGCATCGCTGATGGAACGGATTCACGACCTCGAAATCCCGGTGCTGGCAATAGACGGTCCGACCGGGGTGGATTTGTCGACCGGTGTCGTGCACGGTCCCATTCGCGCCGATCTCACCGTGACCTTTGGCGGACTCCGCCGAGGACACGTGCTCGCCCGTGACGAGGTGGGCAACGTGGTCGTGGTGGACATCGGACTCCCTTCACCCGATCCGGCCTGGCCCACCCTAGTCACCGACGCTCAGGCGGTTGAATGGCTGCGCCGGCTCCAGGCACGGGATCACAAGGGAACGCGGGGTCGGATGGTCATAGTCGGTGGGGCGGCCGGCATGACCGGCGCTATCAGGATGGCGGCACGGGCGGCGTTCGCCGCGGGGGCTGGTCTGGTCCACGCGGTGGCCCCGCCGGACACGGTGGCTGCCTTGGTGCAGGCGGAGCCCGATCTGCAGACTCTGTCCCAACCGTTCGATCAACCAGCGAGCAGCGAGCTTCTAGACCTGATCCAGAAAGCTGATGGGCTTGCGATCGGCCCCGGCCTCGGCAGGGAGCAGGGTCGGCGGGAGCTGGTTGCCTCACTGATTGCCGTGGCCAAGGCAGTCGTGCTTGATGCCGACGCACTGGTGGCGTTCGCCGGGCGAGCCTCGGAGCTGGCACAGCTTGCTCGAGGGCGGCCGTTGGTGCTTACCCCGCATCCGGGGGAGTTCCGCACTCTGTTTCCCGATCTGGCTGCGATGCGTGAGCTCGATCCCTGGTCGGCGGCGGCAAGCGCGGCGCAGGCCGCGGGCGCTACCTTGCTGCTGAAGGGAGTTCCCAGTGTGGTGGCGTCATCCGGGGCTTCACTCTGGACGGTGGCCGCCGGCAATCCGGGTCTGGCCACCGGCGGAAGTGGCGACGTACTCACCGGACTGGTGAGCACCGGATTGGCTCAGGGACTGGAGCCCGCGGCAGCGGCCGCCTGGGGAGCGCAGGCGCTGGGACGCGCCGCGGATATCGCCGCGCGGCGTCACACGGCGCGGGCGCTGCGCCCGATGGATGTGGTAAGCGCCTTACCTGATCTGTGGCGTGAGTGGGAGCTGCTTCGGGCGGAGCGCGGGGCGCCGCGGGCACCGATTCTCTTCGAGCTTCCCCGTCCCCAGACAACCTGAGGTCTGATCCCGGGGTAGATTCTTGCCATGCGTCGCCTGCTTCCCCTTGTCCTCCTGATCTGGCCCCTCAGCGGCCACGCGCAGTCGTTCAGCCGCGACTGGCGACCCGAAGATCGCACGGTCATCGGCGACTTCAGTCGGATTAATGCGATCGCCGCCTCCGCCGAGCGGGTGTACATGGTGTCGACTGGCGGAGTCCTGATTTGGAACCCGCAGTTCCAGCATTGGGAAGGCTCCTACGATCCCCCCGATCGCAACCTGCTGACGGAGGTCTTCGCCGCTCTCACCGATCCGTTGGACAACTCGTTGTGGTTGGCACGAACCGATCGCTGGATCCACTATCAGCCGGACATTCAGATGTGGGACCAGGGCCTGGTTCCCGACGGCATACAGGCCATCGCCTTCGATCAGGATAATCCCGGCGTCGGGTTGTTTCTGCGGACTCGCCCAGGATGGCAACTGCTTCCCCGGGGAGGAACATTTCCTCAGTCCTCGCCTCCGCCGGCTCATCCGACAGTGCCGCACACAGTAACAGAGGCGATTCGGACCAACCCATCGCTCCAGGCCAACGCCGCAGCCATACTCACCGACAATCGGCTCCGCACCGTGCGTTACACCGCCGCCGCGCGCTCTTTCGACAATCGCGGTTGGTACTTGGGAACTTCGGGACTCGGGGTTCTCTACCTGCCGGATGGATCGCCACTGCCAGAGCGAATGAGCTTTGGTCTCCCCGGAAATCGGGTGAGCGCGGTTTTCAGCTGGCCTGGCGGGGTATGGGCCGCAACCGACCGGACGTCTTTCAGCGACGCAGCCCTCACCTTCGTGTCCACCGATCTGGGGCGCTTTCTGTCGTTGCCCGGTACGTCCGCTACCGGAACACCGTTCAGCCAGGTCAAGGAGCTGGCGGGCCAGGGGAAGGCGGTGTGGGCCGCCACCGACTTCGGCGTCGCGCAGGTGGAGCCCTCGGACAGCAGCATCAGGCTGGTGGACCAACGGCAGGGCTTACCCGACAGCCGGGTGTACTCTGTCGTCTCTCGCGGGGGACGAATCGTAGTGGGAACCGCGCATGGCGCCGCCCGGCTCAATGACTCGCTGCAAGTCGAGCGCATTGCGCCCCAGTACAGTGATGCGGTGTACAGTGTGTTTCCCTCGGGCGACACAGTCTGGGCCGGGACCCCGGCCGGATTGCTCCTGGCGCTGCCCGACGGACAAAATATGGTGCGTCCCGCCGAGCTGGCTTCTCCCAGCATGCAGGCTGGCGTGGTCGACCTCGCTCCGCTGGCGGACACCCTGGTGGCGCTCACTCAGGATCAGCTGCTCTGGCGCAATCCCCGGAGCCGGCAATGGACCCTGGGCCCCAACCTGTCGGGACTGCTGGGCAGGCTCAGGCGCTTTGTGGCCGACGGCGAGGGGTTCTGGGTCGCCGGCGATCGCGGCGTCGGCTTTGCCCGGCTCACCACCCCACCCCTTCGTCCGCTCAGGGAGGGCGATCTTCCTGGCGCCGCCAATGACCTCGCGGTCGACGAGGAATATCTCTGGGTTGCCACCGATGGCGGCCTGGTGCGCTTTCGGCTCAACGTTATTCGTCCGTGAAGCCTGAAGTGGACCCGGGGCGGACTCTCGCACTTGGTCCCGGCGCGGAGTTCGACCGTATTCGGGGAATCATCGAAGCGCTAGGTCCAAACGCCACCGGACTGGGCGATGACTGCGCGCTCTTTCCTTCGGGCGACACGTTCTTCGCGCTCAGCACCGACCTCAGCGTCGAAGGGATTCACTTCCGGCTCGACTGGATCTCCCTGGAGGAAGCGGGCTGGCGCGCCGCGGCGGCGGCGCTCTCCGATCTGGCCGCCGAAGGCGCCAAGCCGTTGGGGTTGCTCTCTGCGGTGACGATGCCGAACTCAGCGACAGAGGGCGATCTCCTGCAACTGATGAATGGTGTGGGCGCGGCAGGGGCCTCCGTCGGCGCCCCTGTGTCCGGCGGGGATCTTTCCTCGGGAAGTGCCTGGAGCGTCGGGGTCACAGTCATTGGAGAGACCAGCCAGCCGGTTACCCGGGCCGGTGCCAGATCCAGTGACGTGCTCTGGGTGACCGGCGCGCTCGGAGGGTCCCGTGCGGCGCTCGAGGCCTGGCGCCGAGGTGCGGAGCCTCCTCCCGAAGCTCGGCGACGTTATGCCCAACCGGAGCCCAGGATCACTGCAGGTCAGTGGCTGGCTCGACACGGTGCTCGGGCAATGCTCGATCTCAGCGACGGGTTGGGCGGGGACGCGGCGCACCTCGCTGCAGCTTCAGCCGTCGCGGTGGAGATCGACCTCGCGTTGCTGCCACTGGCCCTGGAGGTGAAGCTGGAGGCAAACCGGCTGGGGCAATCGTCCGAGCGCTTCGCCGCCGAGGGCGGCGAGGACTTCGAGCTGCTGGTGGCACTTCCGCCGGAGTTCGATGGCGCAACCGAATTCGCCCGCGCGTGCGGCATTTCCTTGACTCGAATCGGCACCATCGAGTCGGGGACAGGCGCACGGTTCGTTGTGGAGGGCCGGGCCGTCGAGCTGCGTGGGTTCAACCACTTCGGTTGAGGATCGCGGGTCACCCGGCTAGGTTCGGGCGCCGTTGGAGTCGGGAGTTGTCCATCTCTTATCGTGAACCCCTGCACAGAGCTCAATGTCAACGATTATCGAAGTCCACGCGCGAGAAATCCTGGACAGTCGCGGGAATCCAACTGTCGAGACCGAGGTCGTTCTGTCGAGCGGAGCTCAGGGCCGAGCCGCAGTGCCGAGCGGGGCGTCTACCGGGGAGCACGAAGCCGTGGAGTTGCGCGACGGCGACTCCAATCGCTACGGCGGCAAGGGCGTGAGCGAGGCGGTCCGCAACGTGAACGAGGTGCTGGGTCCTCGCCTCGAGGGTCGGGCCGCGGAGGACCAGATCGAGATCGACGCCGAGATGATGGAGGCCGACGGGACACCGAACAAGAGCAAGCTGGGCGCCAATGCGATCCTGAGTGTGTCGCTCGCGGTTGCGCGGGCCGCGTCACAGGATTCCGGGCTTCCGCTATACCGCTATCTGGGTGGACCTATGGCGCGGGTACTCCCGGTGCCGATGATGAACATTCTGAACGGTGGGGCCCATGCCTCCAACAACGTGGACGCGCAGGAGTTCATGATCGTTCCCATCGGTACCGACAACTTCCCCGATGCGCTCAGAATGGGAGTCGAGGTGTTCCATGCGCTCAAGAAGGTGCTGAGCAAGATGGGACTGTCCACCGCCGTTGGGGACGAGGGCGGCTTCGCGCCGATGCTCCCGTCGAACGAAGCTGCGCTCGACGTGGTGATGCAGGCCATCAAGGCGGCCGGGTACGAGCCGGGATCGGATGTGGCGATTGCGCTCGATGTCGCCGCCAGCGAGCTGTACCAGGACGGCGAATATGTCTTCAAGAAGGGCGACGGCAGCCGCCGGTCGGCCAAGGACATCGTCGACCTGTACGCCGGATGGGTGGACCGCTATCCCATCGTGTCGATCGAGGACGGGCTGGCGGAGAACGACTGGCCGGGCTGGGCCCTGCTGACCGAGCGGCTGCACGAGAGGGTCCAGCTGGTGGGCGATGACCTGTTCGTCACCAATGTGGACCGGCTGGGGAGGGGCATCGAGGAGGGCGTCGGGAACGCGGTGCTGGTGAAAGTGAACCAGATCGGGACGCTGACCGAGACGCTGCAGTGCATCGAGCTGGCCAAGGGCAGCGCATATGGGGTGATCATCTCGCACCGGTCAGGCGAGACCGAAGACACCTTCATCGCCGACCTCGCGGTCGCGACGGGGGCAGGGCAGATCAAGACCGGGAGTGCGAGCCGCACCGATCGTACCGCCAAATACAACCAGCTGCTCCGGATCGCGGAGGAGCTGGGCGACCTGGCTCACTATCCCGGCAGAGACATGTACCAGCTATGAACTGGGGCCGCTGGGCCATCATCCTCGGCGTGATCTTCGCCTTGTACTTTGCCTTTCAGGGCGGTGAGTACGGAACGCTGGATCTGCGCGAGTTGCGCAAGGAGGCGGCCGAGGAGAGCACAGCGGTGGTGCAGCTGCAGCATGTGGTCGACTCGCTCGGTCGACTGGCCGTCGCCATCGAAAAGGACCCCGCGATGCAGGAGCGGGTGGCACGGGAGCGCTTCGGGATGCTGCGGCCGGGGGAGTTTTTGTACCGATTGGTGCCGACAACCGAAAAGCGTGAGCGGTAACCACAAAAGCGTGAGCGGTGAGCGGGAAAAGCAAAAAGAGTGAGCCGGGTTATTTTTGAGAGCAGGACGGCGGTGGGGCATGCAGTTCCCGCTTACCGCTTACGTTGTCAGTTGTTCCCGCTTACGCTGTTGAAGAAAAGACGGCAGGGTAGCTCAGCTGGTTAGAGCACGGCACTCATAATGCCGGGGTCGCGGGTTCGAGTCCCGCCCCTGCTATCACCCGAAGCCTCGCACTCATTTAGAGTTGCGGGGCTTTCTTCATGTTGCTTGTCAATGTCATCCACGGTGCTGGCAACATCAGGGGCAACACGGCTCGCCCATCTCTCGCTGTCCCGAGCCGCGGCGATCCGCTCCCAGCGGTCCCGCTCTTCGGTATCAGGCTTGAAGCGGCCGTACACCTTGGCCACCATGGCGACATCGCGGTGGCCGAGCTGGCGAGCAATGAGCTCGAATGGTGCGCCTGCCCGGGCCATGCGGACGGCCCAATGATGCCGCGCATCGTGCAGTCGGTAGCCAGTTAGACCAAGCGCTCGGAGCCGCTCCCGGTGATAGTCGCCGGCTTGCCAGCGATCAATGCCCCGGAATACCCGCTCTCCGGGGAGTACCGTCCGGAGATGCTCTTCCAGGAAAGGCCATGCCCAGTCGGCAACTCGCGCGATCCGATCACGCGCCCAGGCTTTGGTACCTCGAGCACGCACCTGGTTGCTGGCCACATCCACGTCCGCCTCCACCAGCGTCAGGATCGCGCTGATTTCGAGCCCAGCACCGTAGGCAAGGGCGAAGACGGCCTGGAAGGGCAGCACAGCCGCCTCCACGACCCGTTGCACATCGGGCAACTCAAGGAAGCGGCAGCGGGGATTCGCAGCGGTATATGGGTCAGGCGTAGTTATCGACCGAAGCTAGCCTCGCGTGTCACCCTGTCATTAAACGTACTACTTAACTACCCTCGGCGATGGTGTCGCAAAAGAGCCCTACAATGTCGCAAAAGGGGCCTAGTATGCGCGGCAGGAATGCTGAGGTTAATGACCTGCCGGCAGATCCCCCAAAGGCCAGCACATGGAGTCGATTTTTAAGAAGCCAGCCCACGTAAGGCTCATGGTCCATACGGCCAGAAGCTGCGGCTGGAACATCGACCCTCCGTCAACGACCTGGGATCACTGGCTGATGAACGATTGGAACCTCCGACCTACGGACGGCCACCTGCTGGAGGGGGCGAGCCTTCTGCTGGTTGATGACGACAGTCGTGTCGGACTAGCGCTAGCGCGGGTGCTGAACCTCGAAGGCGCTGTGGTGGTCGTAGCGCGGGACGGTGAGGACGCCATCGACGTCCTTGAGCGCGATAAGGCGGAGCTCCTGGACGTGGTGGTGACCGACCTCGAGACGCCCGTGGTCTCCGGCCATGAGTGGATCGCGGTGCTCCAAGAATGTCGACCTGGGTTGCCGATCGTGGCGATGACGGCCTACACCCCTCCGATGACCTTCCCCGCCGCCATGCCTCTGTTCTACAAGCCGTTCTCCGCACACGAGCTCGTGCTGACGCTGGTCCCGCTGGTGCGCCAATCGCAGGAGAGGCGTCGACAATTACGGCAGATGCGGCGCCGGATTGATTCCGCTCCTATGAACTAGTGTGGGGTAGCAGCCTCCCCGCCATATCCATTGCCTCTTTTTCGCTTCACGGTCAGGGCACGCCCATTATCCAGGCAGTAGCCTTGGAGAGTGGGAGTTGTCTGACCTGCAACCACCATGGCTAGCTGCAATCAGCGGACCTACTGGTATCGGTGTCTGGATAACATGGCTTCGTAGAGGTGTTAAAGCAGCCGCGGTGGCTCAGGGTCCTGAGAACTTTGGCGGTTACTACTGTCGACAGCCTCCCATATTCCCGCTAAGAGAACGGGGTAGCAGGGCCAGCTCCGCCTCGAGCGCGAGCATCTGGAGCCGGGATCGGGGAAGGGCCAGCCTAGAGGGTGCGCTATAGACGGCTTGAGGGATCGGTTACACGCGAGCGCACGCCCGTCCAGGAAGACCCTCTGGGAGTTCCGCCCTGGAACTCAAAGTGCTCGTCCGGGAGAGTGCGATTGCTCAGCATGTAGCCAGGACTGGGCTGCACTACGTGCTGCGCTAGGAGTCTGGCCGCGAGTTCGGTCGCTGTTTCCCACACTCCAGGGTCTAGTCCAGGATAGAGGTGGGCGAACTCGGGCCGGAGTCGTACCAAGCGGATCCTGCTATTGATCTGGGACATTCGGTTCTCCACCTCGAAAGTCAAAATGTTCGGCGCGCAGCACCCGCTGAGTAGGCTCGTGACCGTGTTTCCTCTTTCCCACAAGCCAAGCAATCAGCTTATTAGCCATCTCAGCGGCAGGTTGCCATTGCCCCGACTTGAGTGGGGGATAGAGATGGGCGAACTCGGGTTTGAGCCGAGCTTCCCGCCGACCCGGACGCGTCACCCCTCAGTCCCAAGCTCCGCAGACGTAGGATCCGACAAGCGTTCGGGAGTGACTTCCCAATCGAGCGGTCGAGCTTGACCACCGCGGAAGTCAAAGTGCTCGTCAGGTAAAAGTCTGCTATAGACAGCAGCCTCCACACCGGCTTCGCGCCAGACCAGCTCGGCTCTTCGCATTGCTGCGTCCCAAGCGGGTAGCCATTGACCGGCGCGAAGCTCTGGGTACATCCAGGCGAATGTCGGAATCAGTTTCGTATAACGGCGGTGGTCCACAACGTCTTCTCGACCTAGTAGGGGAGGGGACCCTGCATGGATCTCCTGGGGTTTTCTGTGAGCGGAGTCACCCAGGTGCCACCTGTACATCCCACCACAATGGCTCTAGCTGCAATCATCGGACCTAAGATGGACCAGCTCCGCCTCAAAGGCGCGAGCATCTCAAGCCGATCTGGAAGAGACCAGTTGCCGTAGGGGTCAAATTTATGCATCTAGACGGAATCTCTGACCTGCACTGTCAAAGGATCGTCAATTACCCGTACCGGGGTTCAGGTCCCTTGCCACTGGTTCGTTCCCAAGCCAAGTGCTAGTCTACTGGAGTTCCTCTCGGACTTTCCAGACTGACCACTTCAATTGATGGCCTTCGGGTTGCACTAGCCGACCGCTACCGCATCGAGCGCGAGCTCGGTCGGGGCGGGATGGCTACCGTCCACTTGGCCCAGGACCTGAAGCACGACCGGCCGGTGGCCTTAAAGGTGCTTCTACCTGAGATCGCCGCCTCGCTGGGGCCCGACCGGTTCCAGCGCGAGATCCGGCTCGCCGCCCGGCTCCAACACCCACACATTCTCACCGTCCACGACTCGGACGAGACCGCCGGCCAGCTCTGGTTCACCATGCCATTCGTGGAGGGCGAGTCGCTGCGGGACCGGCTGCGGCGGGAGCGGCAGCTCGGGGTGGAGGACGCGCTTCGGATTACGCGTGAAGCGGCCCAGGCGCTCCAGTATGCTCATGACCACGGCGTCGTGCACCGCGACATCAAACCCGAAAACCTGCTGCTGACCAAGGATGGCAACACGCTGGTCGCCGATTTTGGGATCGCCCGGGCGGTAGGGGGCGATGAGCACCTGACCCAGACCGGGATGAGCGTGGGCACCCCGGCCTACATGAGCCCGGAGCAGGCGAGCGGGGACAAGGCGCTCGATGGCCGCACCGACATCTACTCGCTCGGTGCCGTGCTCTACGAGATGTTGGCGGGGGAACCGCCGTTCTCGGGCCCCACTCCGCAGGCTGCCGTGGCCCGACGCTTCACCGAGGCCCCGCGCCCGCTCCGGCAAGTCCGGGAGACGGTGCCCGAGGCGGTCGAGCAGGCCGTCCTGAAGGCGCTGGCCAAGGCGCCGGCCGACCGGTTCCCGAGCGCGGCCGAGTTCGCCCGCGCCCTCAACTCGCCCGCAGTGCCGGTGCCGTTAGGTGCGTCGGCGGCAGTCACGGCGCAGACACCGGGTGCGGCTACTTCTGGGCCGGAGACACGGCGTCGCGTGCCCGCGCCGGCCGTGACGCTCGGGCTCGGGATCCTGATCGGGCTCGGCCTGCTGTTCGGCTGGCTGCGCAGCCACGGTACGGGGAAAGTGGACAGAAGCGGCGCCGGTGTGAAACGCGTCGCGGTGCTCCCCTTCGAGAACCTCGGCCCCACCCAGGACGAATACTTCGCCGACGGCGTTGCCGACGCGATCCGGGGCAAGCTGGCCGCGCTACCGGCCCTCCAGATCACGGCCTCCAGCAGCTCAGGCGAGTACAAGGGGACGACGAAGCGCGCTGAGCAGATCGGGCGGGAACTCGGCGTCGACTACCTCCTCGTGGGCAAGGTGCGCTGGCAGAAGGGGAGCCAGGGCGGGCAGAACCGGGTCGAAGTGAGGCCCGAGCTGGTCCAGGTGCGGACCGCCTCGACCAAGTGGCAGGAGCCCTTCGACGCCGGGCTCACGGACGTCTTCCAGGTGCAGGCCGACGTGGCCGCGCGCGTCGCCCAGGCACTCGGCGTGGCGCTCGATGCGGGCGAGCGGCGGCAGCTCAGACGAGAAGCCGACGGGGAACCTGGCCGCCTACGACGCCTTTCTCCGAGGCGAGGAGGCCGCGGACCGGGTGGCCACGGGCAACCCCCTCCGGCTCCGCCGGGCGGTGGCGTTCTACGAGCAGGCGGTCGCCCTCGACTCGGCCTTCGCCCTTGCCTGGGCCCAACTCTCGCGCGCGCAGTCGATCCTCTACGCCAACAGCTCCCCCAGTCCCGCCACCGGTGCCGCGGCCCGTCTGGCGGCCGAGCGGGCGCTCGCGTTGGCGCCTGGCCGGCCGGAGAGCTATCACGCCCTCTGCGACTATTACGGCTCCGTGGTGCTGGACTACACGCGGTCGCTTGCCGAGTGTGCGCGGGGGCTGCGCCTGGAACCCCGCAATGCAGAGCTGCTCAGCGGCTTGGCCGTGACGGAGTCCATCCTTGGGAGATGGGACGACGCGCTTGGGCACCTGCGCGAGGCAGTCGCCCTGGATCCGCGTGGGAACGACCCCATGCGGCGGCTCGCCCGCACCTTGCTCTGGCTCCGCCGGTACCCCGAGGCGCTCGAA
Organism: uncultured Gemmatimonadales bacterium; assembly: GCA_963698975.1. Lineage (GTDB taxonomy): Bacteria > Gemmatimonadota > Gemmatimonadetes > Gemmatimonadales > GWC2-71-9 > CAVVWJ01. Next base: position 419,480 of record CAVOSV010000003.1, on the reverse strand, counting down.
ACCGCCCACCGGTCTATCGCGCTCTCACCGACCGACCCCGGACGGTATCAGACGGAAGCTATGGTGCACCTAGCCCGTGGCGACCTGACCAGGGGCCCGGGCCGTGCTCCGCGGCGTGCCCGAGGAGGTCGAGCCGACCAACTTGGTGGCCGGCCTGGCCGACTTCTGGGACCTCTACTGGGTGCTCGATGAGGAGCAGCAACAATTGCTTCTACGCCTCACGCCGACCGCTTTCGACGACAACCGGGGCGCCTGGGGCTTGGCGCTTGCCGAGACCTACGCGCTGCGGGGTGACTCCGCCCGGGCCCGCGTCTACGCCGACTCGGCCCGGCTCGCTTTTGCAGAACAGTTGCGTGCCACGCCCCAGGACGCCCAGCTCCACGCGCTCCATGGCGTCGCGCTCGCTTACCTGGGCCGCACGGCCGAGGCGATCCAAGAGGGTGAGCGTGCCCTAGCGCTCCTGCCGATCACGAAGGACGCGTACAGCGGTGCCTACAACCAGCACCAGCTCGTTCGCATCTATATCCTGGTTGGCGAGCCGGAGAAGGCGCTCGACCAACTCGAGCCGTTGCTCAAGTTCCCGTATTATCTCTCGCCCGGCTGGCTTCGGATCGATCCCACCTTCGCTCCGCTTCGGAACAACCCGCGCTTTGAGCGGCTCGTCGCGGGGAAGTAAGTACGGTCGAACTTTCATTTCCCTGACAAACCGACGCACGGATAGGGTGTGTGCGAACTCTTGTGCCAACTTGATCCATACATCCTGCACATTTTAGGTCCTTCTCACGTGCAGCCTGCACATCTAGTTCTCTGAAAACGTGCAGGTTGTCGCATCTGGCCCCGGGGTAAGGCTTAGGCATCGACAAGCCAAACGTGCGGCTCCATCATGCCCTGAGTTCACCTGCCCTGGCACTATGCTTGGCACTATGGAATAAGAGAAATGGGGGTGCAGAGCGGGGAAGGTGGGCTGTATGGACAACCACTTAGCTCTCTGTAACCGTACACCACAGTCCTAATAATGCCGGGGTCGCGGGTTCGAGTCCCGCCCCTGCTACTTACTTGAGAATCACTTGGACGCTCGCGTTCAAGTGGTTTTTCGTCTTCGGCACTACCCTTGGTACAAGGAAACGTGGCGATTAGGCGCAGAGATCATCAATTAAGGCTTAAGCATGCGGATGAGCATTCCGATGCCTTGAAGGCCATGATCAAGGGATTCGGCGAACGCGAGTCCCGCGAAATTCCGGCTATCAGGTATTCCGGATCAGATGGCACGACAATCCCCCTGCCGACCGTAGCGTGTCCTTGGGGATATCCTCTTTAACCTCAGATCCGCCCTGGATCAGCTTGTCTATGCGTTGTCCGCTCAAGCTGGCCCGATTCTTAACGAGAGGCTGCCCGCCTTTTCCTATCCATGTTATCCCCCGCAGCCATATGCCGTGATCAAGGACCCGTGTAATGCCGGGAACACCCGAGCGTTAACGGGTTAGTAAGTACCAGAGTTACCCAAGCAGGCGAGATCTAACATGACAAACCATCAGCACCATCATCACCACGGCACCACTGCCCCCGAAGAGCCGGGGTATCCGGAGCACCCAGAAGTTCATCCGCCCCAGCACCAGCGTCGCGATCACTCTGGCCACGAGCAGCACGCCGGAATGAATCAGAGCGAGCTCGGCGGGATGTTTGATGGGGCTGCCGCTCATGCCGGGCACGACAAGCACGCCGGCCACAGCGTCGCGATGTTCAGAGACAAGTTCTGGATCTCCCTCGTCCTTACCGTCCCTACCCTCATCTGGGGCCACATGCTTCCCCGGATCCTGGGGTACACCCCGCCTCCTATGCCCGGTGCGCGGTTTATCGCGCCTGTCCTCGGCACCGCGGTGTTCTTCTATGGTGGCTGGGTCTTCATCCAGGGCGCAATCCGCGAGCTGCGCGACCACCTGCCGGGGATGATGACGCTCATCGCATTGGCGATCTCGGTCGCCTTTGCGTTCAGCGCTGCGGTAACGCTGGGATATCGGGGCATGCCGCTGTGGGAAGAGCTGGCGACCCTGGTCACCATCATGCTGCTGGGACACTGGATTGAGATGCGGTCGATCTCCCAGGCCCAGGGCGCCCTGGGTGAGCTAGCCAAGCTGCTGCCCAACATGGCGGTTCGGCTGAAGGGAAACGAGACCGAGGAAGTCCCGATCAGTCAGCTGCAGGAGAATGATCTGGTTCTGGTCCGGCCCGGTGCGATCGTTCCCGCCGATGGAGAAGTGGCCGAGGGCCGTAGCGAGGTAAATGAGTCCATGATTACCGGCGAGTCCCGGCCGGTGGGCAAGCAGCCCGGCGACCGGGCCATCGCAGGGACGGTGAACGGGGCTGGCTCGCTCCGGATCCGGGTGACAGGTATCGGAGAACGAACGGCGCTCGCCGGCATCATGCGACTGGTGGCGCAAGCCCAGAGCTCGCGCTCCCGGGCCCAGGCTCTCGCCGATCGGGCTGCCTTCATTCTCACCCTGGTCGCCCTCGGCGCCGGAGCGATCACGCTGATCGGCTGGCTCGCCGCCGGGGCTGATCCCGCATTTGCGGTGGAAAGACTGGTCACGACGCTGGTGATCGCCTGCCCTCATGCCCTCGGCCTGGCCATACCGCTGGTGATCGCGATTTCGACCACACTCGGTGCTCGAAGTGGCCTACTGGTTCGGGACCGGCGGGGCCTGGAAGAAGCACGGAACGTCGGGTCCGTCGTGTTCGACAAGACCGGCACCCTGACGCGAGGCGAGTTCGGGGTGGTCAGTATCACCACGGCCGACGGACTCAGCGATGCAGATGCACTACAACTCGCGGCTGCGGTCGAAATGGATTCGGAGCATACCATCGCGCAGGGAATCGTGCGGAGCGCGCGCGAGCGTGGGGTCGATCCTCTAAAGTCCGATAGTTTCCGGGCGATACCGGGAGTGGGCGTCGAGGCTATCGTGCGGGGTCGACCTCTGCTGATGGGAGGACCGGCGCTTCTACAAAGCCAATCGGTGAGAGTCCCAGCCTCCCTCAGCACGGCGGCCGAGCAGGCTGCAGGCCGCGGCCACGCTGCCATCTACCTGGTGGAGCAAGCCGGCCCTGCTGGCGAGGCGCGGGCGCTGGCGGTCTTCAGCGTGGCCGACGTCATTCGGCCAGAGTCTCGTGAGGCGATAGAGGCGCTGCACCGGGAAGGGATTGAGGTCGTGATGCTTACCGGCGATGCCCGGACGGTGGCAGAGGCGGTGGCGGCGGACCTCGGAATCGACACGGTGCTTGCGGAGGTGCTGCCGCAGCAGAAAGCTGACAAGATCAAGGAGTTGCAACGGGCGGGGAAACGTGTCGCCATGGTAGGCGATGGGGTGAATGATGCGCCAGCACTGGTGACGGCGGACGTGGGAATCGCCATCGGAGCCGGAACTAACGTGGCGGTGGAAGCTGGCGACATCGTGCTGGTCCGCAACGATCCCCGAGACGTGGCCAGGATAATCCGGCTGAGTCGGGCGAGTTATCGCAAGATGATCCAGAACCTTTGGTGGGCCGCCGGTTACAACGTGATTGCCATTCCGCTTGCCGCAGGAGTGCTTGTCCGCCAGGGCGTCCTGCTGTCGCCTGCGGTCGGGGCCGTGCTCATGTCGCTCAGCACCGTCATCGTCGCGATCAACGCCCAGCTGCTTCGGCGAACCCGTTTATGAACCTGCAAGATCTCACGGACGACCAGCTCAGGGCAGAGGCGCGTCGTCGCGGGTTCGAGCTGTGCCTGTGCGAGCTGGAGGAGTTGCAGCGGCGGATCGACCAACGTCCCACTTGAGATTGCTCCGCCGCTTTCCTGGGAGCCTTCGCAGTACAGCCTGTAGCAAGCTTTCTGACGACTTTTCTGGCACTACGCTTGGCACTGTAGAACCAATAGATCGTGGCGCAGGGCGGGGAAGGTGGGCTGTATGGACAATCACTTAGCTGAGCGTAGGCGTACACCACGGTCTGCATAATGAATCCGGTGCGGGTTAGGCAGCACCGCAAGATGTTAGGTCGTCGGTGCCAGTCTGCCTCACGGGGACCCGGCCGGAGTCAGGGAGTAGCCCTGGTTTGCATTTGGAGGTGGTCGGCGAAATTCGTGAAGAGATCCTCACGGTTGACTCACGCTCCTTTCGTGCCCCGGGTGCCACTTTCTGTGTGCCTGACTGGACACGCCAAACGCGCCTGGAAAGCTGGTGCCGCTATCTGGCCGCGGTCGGAAGCACTTCCCGGATCGGAGGACCTATGAGATACCGTCTACTGTTGCCCAGCCTGCTGACACTAGGCGTGTTCGGGCTCATTGCTTGCGGTGAGGAGACCACCCAGCCCAACACGGCGGTAAATCAACCGACCGCCCCACAGCTTGCCGTATCCTCGGGCACGTGGACCAGGATGCGACAGATATGGCCACCCCGCTCCAGGATGGCCGCCGGGACCCTCAACAACATCATTTATGTAGCCGGGGGCTACCTATCGACCGTGGGTATAACCGCGAGAGTTGATGCGTACAACGTCGCGACCAATACCTGGGCGCAGGTCAAGTCACTTCCCATCTCTCTCATTTGGCCCTACGGGGTGTCAGCCCTCAACGGCAGGCTGTACGTCACCGGAGGGTACACGGTCAACGCGGAAACCGGGGACCCCGCGAACCCGAACAGGGCTCTGTTCGAGTACACTCCGGCAACGAACCGCTGGATCCGGAAGCGGCCCCTGCCCGCTTTCGCCGGCCCGTACTGCGAGGGCGGGGCTCAAGGTGTGATCGGCGGCAGGCTCTACATCTACGTGCCTTGCACCGAGCTTTACAACCGCACACCCGGCGGGCGATTCTATCGCTATAATCCCGCCACCGACAGCTACGCCCGGCTGCCGGGACCGCCCGCCAGGCACACTTTCGGCGGGGCAGGAGTGATCAAGGGCAAATTCTACCTTGCATCGGGTGGTAACCGGCTGTTACACGTCTACGATCCGGTGACGAACGCGTGGACGACAAAGGCTCGATTGCCCGCAAGCCGTACTGAGGTCGCGTCCGCTGTGCTCAATGGAAAACTGTTCCTCGTGGGTGGCCACTTGCCGGATCCCGTTTACGCCGACAATACGCTCACCTGGTACGATCCAGCGACGAACGCCTGGAGCGAGGGGCCACCCATGCCCACCCCGAGGTTTAGTGCCGCCGGGGCGAGCGCAAGCGGACGCGTCTACGTGATTGGAGGAGTGGACTTAACCGGGTCCCGGGCCAGGGTTGAAGCATATACGCCGTAGGCAGAAGCGAGCGCTCAACAACGTCTCGCCACTTCGGCGAGACGTTTGTGCATATGGGACTCGTCAACACTCTGCTCAGGAAATAGACCAATGTCTCGCCTCGGTTCGCTCATTTCTCGACCTGCCGCACTTTTTCCGCCGTGGAACGTTTCCCGCGGCTGGTTTGCTTTTGTAGCCTGGAGTAAACGTGGCACCTCCCTCGGAACCACAAACGAACGTCCCGCGGTGGCCGCTCCGGGAACAACCTTCAGTACATCCCGTAATCAGTTGTCAAACGCGAGTTGTGGAAAGGGCTCACCTAACCGGTGAGCCCCTTCTCTTAAGCATTCCGTCACGAGCGCTTCACTCCGCTCCGAAGTCACAAGGCTGCGCCCGCACCCACCGGAAAATTGGTATCCTCCGAGTTCCGGCGCGCACGGCGGCCGACAGGGCCCACCACCAGAGTTGGTACGTTTGCGCCGCGTACCAGCTTATCTGCTATGCTCCCAAGAACTAGCCGTTTCAGACCTCCCCGGCCATGCGTAGCTACGGCCAGAAGGCTGACTCGCTTGGGATCCGCCAAGGTGATCAGAGTCTCGGGGACAAGGCCAGCAATGACCGCCGATCCGGTGGATCTCACTCCGTTCTCGCGCAACCGCTCCGCTAGATCCCTGAGGTAGTCCTGTGCCGAGTCCCGCCGGATACCGGTGACCTGATCCGAATAGCCGGTGGGGAAGGCGAGGTGGGGACTGTTCAGCATGATGGGCCTGACGATCTGAGTCAACGAAACCTCGGCGTCCCACAGACGCGCCAGCTGCATGGCTGGTTCCAGTGCAGCTTCGGCCAGCGGCGACCCATCCAGTGCCACCATGATTTCGCTTAGCTCCAAGCCCGGCTTGTTGGCGCCTTCTTCTCCGGGACGCACGACGAGGATGGGAACCTCTGCCGTACGGATCAGCTGGTCGGTGACGCTCCCCAGCCAGGCCCGGCGGATTCCACCTCGCCCGTGGGTGGTCATCACCACGAGATCGGCATCGAGCTCCCCGATATAAGTGGCGAGAGTCTGAGCGATTGGGAGGCCCTGAATGACCGCGGACGACACCGACTTGCCCAGTCGCTCGCGGACCCGGGCGGTGACCGAGTTCAGGTACTCGCGATCTGCCTTCTGCATGGCCAGCTCGACCTTGGTGTATGCCGGGCCGGGCTCCATGAAAATATGAGGTTCATGAACTAGGACGAGCTTGAGCTTGCCTCGAGCCCGCTCGGCGAGCGCTTGGGCGATCGGGAGCGCGTGCTCGGCCAGTGACGATCCGTCAAGCGGCACGAGAATGGATTGAATCGGTCGGCTCATATGCTCCTCTTGCTGGTGGGATGCCAGCGGTTCCAACCCATGCGAGCGTGGATCGGACAAAAACCGGTCAGGGCGCTGCCTAGAGGTAATAGTCCGATCAGAGTGATATAGCGCCAGGGCGAAGGCAGGGCGCCGTACAGACCCAGGATCACGACGCCGACGATCAATCCGGCTGTCCGTTCCAGGTTGCCCATGTTGCGAGTCATAGTCTCCTCTCCCTCAGCTAGCGTCGATTTCATTTCATTGAACTCTCTCCTTCGGTCTGATCTTAGCTCGAGCCCTGTGAAGGAAAGATGAAGTGAGGGCGAAGGTTTCCGCGGGTTTCGAGGCGGGAATCTCGGCGGTAGTATTGATCTAGGAACTCGCGCATGCGCCCAGTCCCGCTGCGGCAGGCGCTTTGTGTTCGAGTTCGCGGCCACTGTCGAAGGTGAAGAAAGCTTCAGGCGGGCTTCCGCCGACCTTAATCACCACCAGCCAGATTCCATATATGAAGATCCTCCTTGTGGAAGACGACCGCAAAGTCGCCGGATTCATCGAGCAGGGCCTCAGGGAAGAGGGGCATATCGTAGATGTCGCTCCCGACGGTGAGGAGGCCACGATGCTGGCTCACGTGTACGATTATGACATGATCCTGCTGGATATCGTGCTGCCCAAGAAGAACGGGTTTCAGGTGGCCAGCGAGTTGCGGCGGGAAGGGCGGAAGACACCGATCCTCATGCTGACCTCTCGCGACGCCAAAGAGGACGTCGTCCGCGGTCTCGACGCCGGTGCCGACGACTATCTGGCCAAGCCCTTCCAGTTCGACGAGCTGCTGGCCCGGATTCGGGCACTCCATCGCCGCGGCGGGGCCGAGCGACTCGACCTGCTGCGATATCCGCCGATTGTGCTGGACCGCTTGCGCCACAGTGCTACGATCAATGACAAGAGGCTGGAGCTGACAGCAAAGGAGTTCCAGCTGCTCGAGTACTTTATGCTTCATCCGGAAGAGGTCGTCAGGCGGACCACGCTCCTGGAGAAGGTATGGGACATGCACTTCGACCCGGAGAGCAACGTGGTGGACGTCCACGTGGGCAATCTGCGCCGGAAGCTGACCGAAGCGGCGGGCGAACAGTTGCTGACCACGATCCGCGGAGTGGGATTCAGCCTGAGGCGGGGCCGCCAACAGGCGGAGGTCTCGCCCGCGCTCTAGCACGGGGTTACGTCGGCCGCAGCTACATCCTTCCGGCCGGTGCTCTCCTCTTCATCGTCATCGGGTTGCTGCTCCTGCTCAGCGCGCGGAGCAATGCGGCAGCGGCAGTGTGGAGTGCCGGCTTGGTTCTCACCGGCACTCCGGTGGTGTGGCGGACGCTTCGGGGCATGGCCTCGGGCCGCTTTGCCGCCGATCTGGTGGCGATGCTGGCCATCGTTACCTCCCTCCTTCTCCGAGAGCCACTGGCGGGTCTCATCGTGGTGTTGATGCAGACCGGCGGGGAGGCCCTTGAGCGCTATGCCCAGGGCCGGGCATCGGAGGCGGTTCGGGAGCTGGAGGCCGCAGCGCCGCGGATCGCCCACCGTTTGGTTGCCGGTGAGACTACCGATGTCGCCGCCGAGACCATCGCGGTGGAGGATGTCATCCTGCTCCGGCCCGGGGAGCTGCTGGCCTGCGACTCGGTGGTACTCGAAGGACGCTCGCACGTGGATGCCTCCCGGATGACCGGAGAGCCGGTGCCGGTGAGCGCCCAGCCAGGCGTCACCCTGCTGAGTGGCAGTCTCAACCTGGAGGGGCCTCTGATTCTGAGGGTGACCGCTCCCGCCGGCGAGAGTCAGTACGCGAAGATCGTGGAGTTGGTCCGCACCGCGCAGGACAGCAAGGCACCGCTCCAGCGTCTGGCAGATCGATACGCAGTTTGGTTCACGCCGCTGACGCTGCTGGTCTGTGCCTCGGCATACCTTCTTTCTCGTGATCCGAGCCGGGTGCTTGCGGTGCTGGTGGTCGCGACCCCCTGTCCTCTCATCCTGGCGACCCCGGTTGCGGTCGTTGGCGGCATCAATCGGGCGGCTCGCCGGGGGATCATCTTCCGTCACGGCACCGCTTTGGAGCAGCTAGGCCAAGTCGCGGTCGCCGTCTTCGACAAAACCGGTACGCTTACCATCGGCCGGCCTCGCGTGGACCGGGTGCTGGCGATCCCGCCCTTCAGCGAGGAAGATGTTCTGCGGCTGGCCGGCAGCGTCGAGCAGGGCTCCGGTCACCTGCTCGCGCGGACCGTGGTCCAAGAAGCATCAGATCGCGGCATTAAGCTGCCGGATGCGGCGAACGTTACCGAAGCTCCCGGCCAGGGCGTGACCGGAGCAGTCGAAGGCCACGCCGTCACTGTGGGTGGCTGGTCCTTCCTAGTGCAGCGTCATCCGGCTGCTGAAGCGCCACTGCGGGAACTGCTGGCACAGACAGCTGGCGTCGAGCTGAGGGCGTATGTGGCGGTGGACGGCCATGGCGCCGGCGTGATCGAGTATGCCGACCAGGTCCGTCCGGAGCTGGCTGAATTCATCACCCAGCTCCGGGGACTGGGCGTCCGCAGGATTCTTCTGCTCTCTGGCGATGACCAGGCCAACGCCGCAGCGGTAGCTCGGGCGGTTGGGATCGACGAGGCTCACGGTGATCTCCTCCCCGCGGAAAAGGTCACCTGGGTGCAGAGAGTGATGAAGGAAGGCGAGTCGGTCCTCATGGTTGGCGATGGCACCAACGATGCCCCGGCGCTCAGCACCGCGACCGTTGGCATCGCGCTGGCCGCGACCGGCGGCGGCATTAGCGCCGAAGCAGCTGACGCAGTGATCCTGGCCGACGATCCGACAAGGGTGAGTGAGGCTATCACGATCAGCCGGCGGACCCTGAGAATTGCCCGGCAGAGCATCTGGGCAGGGCTCGGTCTGAGCGGGGCGGCGATGGTCGTGGCCAGTCTAGGCTACATCCCACCGGTGGCGGGAGCGCTGCTTCAAGAGGGAATCGATGTCGCCGTGATACTGAATGCACTCCGTGCGGCCCTTCCAGCGAAGACCGTTCGCTGACCTTCCGAGGCCGCGAATCGGTATGCTGATCCGATCCTTGCTGCAGCGCGTTGAGCTGAAGACGCAACGAACCCTGGCGGAGTACGAGGCCGTCGCCCACCTCGCCCACACAGTGCACGAGCTGCGGAGTGAGGCCGCGGCCGTGCTTCCCCGCCTGAGTGGACGGACGGTCTGGATGGTCAACTCGACCATCCAGGGTGGCGGTGTCGCCGAGATGCTGGCGGGCATGGTTCCGCTATTGCGGGATCTCGGCGTGTGCACCGAGTGGGTAGTGATCGGCTCCCGCGAGCCCAGCTTCTTCTCTCTAACCAAACGGATTCACAACCTCATCCATGGCGCCGGTCGTCCCGATTTGCAAGAGGCCGACCGTGAACTGTTCGAGCAGGTGAATCGGGAGAACGCGGAGGAGCTCAAGTCGGTGGTTCGCCCGGGCGATGTCCTGATCGTGCATGACCCACAACCACTACCGCTCGCCGGAATACTGCGCAGGCACGTACCGGTACTGACTATCTGGCGCTCGCATATCGGGCTCGATGAGGAGAACGCGGCGACCCGCGCCGCCTGGGAATTCCTGGGACCTTACCTGGATGCCTACGATCACGCCGTATTCTCCGCGCCGGAGTACATCCCGGTACGCCTGGCTGGCAGATCCACCGTGATCTGTCCTGGCATAGATCCCCTCTCAAGCAAGAATCGCGACTTGTCGCTGAAGGGCGCGGTGCAGGTGCTCTGTTCTGGCGGACTGGTAATCTCTCCCGGTCCGACGGTGGAGTTACCCTACGCCTACCCGGCCCAGCGAATCTTGCCGGACGGAAGCTTCGCCCCGGCAAATGCCCGGGAAGACATTGGCCTCCTTACCCGGCCCATCGTGACCCAGGTCTCACGCTGGGACCGCCTGAAGGGATTCCGCCCATTGATGGAGGCTTTCGTCTCTCTGAAGCGATCGCTCGATGGTGACAAGACCAATTTGGATCCAGTCCATCGTCGCCGGCTCGACTTGGTGCGGCTGGTGCTTGCCGGCCCTGAGCTGGGGGCCATTCAGGACGATCCCGAAGCTACGGACCTGCTGGAGGAGCTCCGAGGGGCATACGTCTCACTGCACCCAGCGGTTCAGGATGACATTGCCATCCTCACCTTGCCGATGCTTTCAAAGGAGCAGAACGCGCTCTTGGTCAATTCCCTCCAGCGCGCATCAACGATCGTGGTGCAGAACTCGCTGCGTGAAGGCTTCGGGCTCACGATAGCTGAAGCCATGTGGAAGCGAGTTCCGGTGCTCAGTAGCACCCGGGCGGTCGGGCCCCGAACCCAGATCCGCAATGGGCTCGACGGCCGGCTCATCGACGATCCCTCCAATCCGGAGGAGTTGGAGCACGCCATCGACGAGATGCTGGCACTGCCTGAGGCTCGACAGGAATGGGGCAGGAACGGGCAAAGGCGGGTACACGAACGGTTTCTGGTCACCAGCCAGCTCCGCAGCTGGGGCAGCCTGCTGGGGCGGGTTCCCCTTCGCACGTAAGGGGCGAGCCGGACTCTCGCAATCTCTCTTCCAGACCTTCTGCTGAAGGCTTCGTACTAGCTGAGGGTTTCTTCACGCCGGGTTCACCTTTCCTTCGACACCATGGCTCCATTTTCCTCCCATCAGCCGGGCCCCTCGGCCATTCTGACCCTGCCCCCAGCTGAGATGAGGAGGATGTATGAAGCGCCTTTCATTGGGGTACACCGTCCTGGGGCTCAGCGTACTGGCGCTGGCCTCGTGCGCCTCCGACGAGACCACCGCCCCCACAGAGACTCCAACCGCCGCCGGTCCGGAGCTCGCGGTCGCGCACAATACCTGGCTCACCCGGAAGGACATGTGGAATACCGAGCGGACCGATTTCGCGACCGCGACGGTGCCCAATGCCGCCGGCCAGTCGGTGGTGTACGTCATCGGTGGCCGCGGCGCCTCGAACGTGGGGCTCACCAGTGTCATGGCCTACAATGTGGCCACCAATATCTGGACCTTGACGGCACCACTGCCCCGGCCTCGCTACGGGATGAACAAAGCTGGTGTCATCAATGGCAAGATTTACGTTGCTGGGGGGTATAGTACCGGGTATTCAATGGGTCAGCTGTACATGTACGATCCTGCCAAGAACAGCTGGGTCCAGAAGAGTGAAATGCCATTTCTATATCGAGACGCCGATGGTGTCTATCAGTTCGCGGGGGGTGGAGGAGTCGCCGGGGTGATCGGCGGCAGCCTCTATGTTCTCGCAGAATGCGTGGAAGCTCAAGTTCCAAACTACGATAACTGCGGTAGCTCGGGGCCGTATATGCCGGACCTGCTGTTTCGCTACAATCCGGTTACTGACCGCTGGACCAAGCTGGCATCGCCCCCTGGAAATGGCTTCTATGTCGGACTCAGCGTATCCGGGATGGCCGGAGTCATTGGCGGGAAGCTGTATGTGGTGGGCAGAAGCGGAGGCTTGGGACGACTCGCGGTCTACGACCCGTCTACCAACACCTGGACGGCCAAGCGAGGTCTCGGGCAATACCGTTACGGTGCAGCCAGTGTGGTACATGCCGGTAAGCTGTATCTGGTCGGCGGCACTCGCGTGAACGCTGACGGAAGCAAAGAGGTTCTCCGGGCCAACATCGCCTATGATCCGACCACCGATAGGTGGATCAACTATGCGCCGCTGCCGACGGCCCGGACCGGTCTCGGCGGCAGCCTGGTTACTCTCAACGGACAGCCACGGATCGAGGTGGTCGGCGGCAGCCGTCCGGGGAACAACCTGCAGTACATCCCGTAGTTCGCAGTCAGCACGCCAGGTGCGGAAGGGGCTCACCAAGCCGGCGAGCCCCTTTTGCTATCGGGCCGTCGGGCCCGCGACGGATACAATCACTGCGCACTGAAGCGCGCAGCACGCAATTGTCGGCAGTGGACGCCGTCGTCTATCAGCGACTCTCTCAGCGACGTAGGTTGTATCTCGTGATAAAGATTCCGTCAGCTACAACCCTCGTCCTGCTCGCGGCACTGACCCTGGGCTGCCGACAACCTGCCAAAGAGCTGCCTGCTTTCCGGCCCGAACAACCGCGGGTCAATCGTACGTTGCAGCTGGTTTCAGAGTTGCCGCGAAGGGCCCGTTGGCACACGATGGATACGCGGTTGCCGGCCATCCTGCTCGAGATGGGCCGGGCTACTCAACAGGACACCACTCAGCTTCGGCGAGCCATACGCCTGCTGGGCCAGCAGCCGCAGGCCCCGGCAGTCATATACAGCTACTACCAAGGGCTCGATAAGACCGATTTTGTGCAGCGCTTTCAGGCGGTCCAACTCCTGGGTTCCTTGGGGACGAGCGCCCTGGCCCATCAGCTGAATTCCATCATTTGGGCTCCGCTCCCTGCAGCCAGGATATCCGACGGCCTGTCGGCTCGAGACCGGGAGGAAATGATCGTTTCCACGGCGGTGGAACAGCTAGCCGCTATCTCCAGGAAAGGAGTTGACCAGTTACTGGTGACGATCATCCGAGGCCATGAGTCAGTGGTTGTTCGAATGGCAGCAATCAACGCCTACCTGCGGCGCCATCAAGGCGACCCGGACGCTCAAAGCAGCTTGAAAAAACAGCTTCCCAGTACTCTGTATCCTCTATTGGAGCGGGCGGACAGTGGCACGGATACGACGAGAGGAAAGGTTGCCCCATAAACCTGGCCTCGGCGTGACCGCCTGGAGTGCCGGTAAGTGGCCAGGGATATTCGCGGCGCTGGCCGCCGCCGTTGTAGTCGCGGCCTTTGCCGGAGCTGACGATCCGACCTGTGGAACGGCTGCCAACTCCGAGGACATTCAGATTGCGGCAGCACTGGCGGGTGATTCGGCTTTCCAGGCGGCGTTCGCCCATTACTTCAACTTGCAGGAGCAGCACTGGGGCGATGGTTGGGGCTGGGGAAAATCGTCTCCGAATTCTGCCTTCTCGAAGATGATGAACGCGGCCTTTCTCCTGCGAGCCGGGGTGGACACCGGGATATTACGGCCCGGCGTTGCCGATGGTGGCCCGCAGCAGGTGGTCGGCTACAATCGTCTTGTCAGCCAGAGGAGCATTCTACCGAGGAGTGGAGCTGGGCGTCCCTGGCACAGCAGTAGTGACTATACCAGGTGGGCTGCGGGCTCGGTTCATGGCTTCCGATATGAGCCCAGAAACCAGACCATCAGTGACGGGCACACCGTATACGGTCATGCGGCCATGGGGTGGCGGGCCAGGGATCGGGTGGAGATGTGGTGTCCCAGCCTGAATCTGACGAGCGATGCCGGACATCGCGCAGGCACCATGCTGCATGAGGCCACGCACATTCAGTACGGTGATTGGCAGGGCGTGTTGCGGCACGATGCCGGTGGCAAAGACTACTGGTACCCCCATACCCTGACCGACATAAACCTGGGTGAGCTGGACCGGGCCAGAGGCCACGGCCTAAACCACTCTGCATTTCAGATCGAGGTAGAGTTTCTGGCAGATCTGTCGGAGTTTCCCGCGCCTTGGGTCCCGCTTCTGGTGTCCCGCGCGGCTCGCGCCACGGGAAATCAGTTGATCAGAACCCGCTTCAGGAACCCGGTGCCGTTCACGATTGGCGTGCCTAAACACTGATCCAGCCGCATCCCCGTGACTACGCGGATGCGGCTGCGTTCTCGCGCACTGTCGCCGGTTTTCACCCCTGCAGGACTGTCTTGACTGCTAGTGAGCTGCGCCTTTTGGTGACGGCTCCGTTGCTGCTGGGAGTAACGATCTATCTGTATCGCCGCAGAGGGTTCAGCTCAGGTACTCGGGATAGACCGGCTGATACATCCGATCCAGAAGGTAGGACTCCAGATCATCTGGGAGCTCGCGCCCGGCGTGGCCCTCCTCGGTAATGACCCGGGCCACTGCCGCAGCGATATCGAGCGAGACCTCGCGGATTCGCTCCAGCGGCGGGAGCACTGCTCCACGCGTGAGCGCCCCCTCGGCGACCTGGTTCGCCAGCGCTTCAGCGGCCGCCAGCAGCATCCCGTCCGTAACCCGGCGCGCCGCCATCGACGTGAGAGCCAGCCCCAACCCCGGAAAGACGTAAGCGTTGTTGGTCTGCGATGGCTCGAACCTGCGGCCATCGAGCTGTACGGCGGCAAACGGGCTCCCACTGGAGTACACGGCGCGGCCACCCGACCAGCGATACGCCTGATCTGCCGTGCACTCGGCCCGCGAGGTCGGATTCGAGAGCGCGAAGATGAGAGGCCGCAGGGTCACCTCTGCCATGGTTTCGAGCACCGGCCGGGTGAAAAGCTGCGGTTGCCCTGACACCCCGATCAATCCAGTGGGCCGGAGCGCGCGAACAGCATCGGTCAGTCCGGCGATCGGAGGATGGTCGTGTGCGTAGCGCCGCTTCCACTCCGGGAGGTTGGTTCTCTCCGCGACGACCAGGCCACTGGAGTCGAAGGTCCAGATCCGGCTCCGGGCGGCTTGCTCACTGATCCCGCCGCGGCGGAGCGCGGCAACGATGAGATCGGCAATCCCGAGCGCCGCCGCTCCGGCGCCGACGAAGAGCAGCCGCTCATCCTCGAGTCGCCGTCCGGTGATCCGCCCCGATACCAGGAGCGCACCCAGTGTCACCGCGGCGGTGCCCTGAATGTCATCGTTGAAGGCGCACATCCGGTCGCGGTAACGGGCCAGAAGGCCGACCGCGTTCTCGGTCGCGAAGTCCTCGAACTGCACCAGTGCCCCGGGGAACACCTCCTGCACCGCATTCATGAACTCCTCCACCAGGTCCGTGTACTCCGCGCCCCGTTGCCGGGGCTGCAGCAGGCCGGTGTAGAGCGGATCCTGCCGCAGCGCAGGGTTGTCGGTGCCCACGTCCAGCATGACGGGGAGACAAAGCGAGGGGCGGATCCCGCCGCAGGCCGTATAGAGCGCCAGCTTGCCGATAGGGATGCCCATCCCATACGTCCCCAGGTCGCCCAGGCCGAGGATGCGCTCGCCGTCGGTGATCACGATGACCCCGACCTCCGGCTCGGGCCAGTTGCGGAGCACCTCCGCGATCCTTCCCCGGTCGGTGGCCGAGACGTAGAGCCCGCGGGGACGCCGGAAGATGTGCCCGAACCGGGCGCACGCCTCGCCCACTGTCGGCGTGTACACGATCGGCATCATCTCGGTCAGATGCTCTACCAGTGAGCGATAGAAGAGCGTCTCGTTCCGGTCCTGGAGGGCGACCAGGAACACGTACCGCTCGAGATCGGACGGCTTGGCCCGGAAGTTCTCCATGACCCGCTCGAGCTGTCCCTCGATGCTGAAGACCCGCGGGGGCAGCAGGCCGTGGAGACCGAGCGCGTCGCGCTCTGACAGCGTGAAGGCGGTGCCCTTGTTGAGTCGGGGGTCGTGCAGCAGGTCGAGCCCGCGCTTGGCCGGCAGGGTCATAGGCGGAAACGTACAGCGCCGAAAAAGAAAACGCCTCCATCAGCCGGAGGCGTTTTTGATACCGGTCCATTTCCGGTCTAGGGCGTAAAGCGCTCATTGGTTCGGAGCGCAGCGGTCGCGTTGCGGCCTCCCACCGCGTAGATCAGCCCGCTCACACCTCCGACTTCGAAGGCCGCCCGCGCCGTAGGCATAGCGGGCCGGCTGGTCCAGGCATTGCTGGCGGGATCATAGACCTCGAGAGTATTCAGATAGGCCGTCCCCTTCTTGCCCCCGAAGACATACCACTTGCCTGCGATGAAGGCTGCCCCAGCGTTCGCTCGAGCAGTGAGGATCGCCGCTCCGATGGACCAGGTGTTGGTCGCCGGGTCATAGACATCCATTCGGCGCAGCGCGATACCCGAGGCGTTGTTTCCGCCCGCCACGTAGAGTTTGCCGCCGATGGCCGCGACTACCGGCCGGAAGTGCGTCACGGGGGCGGCCTTCAGTGTGGTCCAGGTATTCGTGGTCGGGTTGTACCTATGTAGTAGCCCAGCGTCGATCTGCGCACCGGTGCTGGAGCGGGTGCAGCCGCTGAATACGTAGACCCTCGCGGCGATCACGGCCGAGCCGCCGCAGGCGCCGTACGCCGGCATCGCGGCACGGGTGCTCCACGTATTGGTGTTGGTGTTGTAGGCGTAGAGCGTACGAGTCAGCGCTCCGGTGGCATTCTGGCCTGCGGCCAGGTACAGGATCCCCTGGATGGTGACGGCTCCGTTGCCGCCCTCCCGGGCCGCAGGCAGTGACGCCCGGCTGGTCCAGCTGTTCGTGACCGGATTGTAGGCCTCCACGGTACGGAGCACCGTTCCTGCGGCGTTGGCCCCGCCGATGGCGTACAGGGTGGTGTTGGCGACCGAGACGGCAAGGGCTCGGCGGGCCGTTGGCATCGAAGCCCGGCTCACCCACGCGCCCGCCGCGCCACGCTTGATGGTAACCTGAAACCCGGTGGCGGTCTGGGCGTTGACGGTGACCGTGATCTTGTTGGCCGCGTCGGTGAAGGTCTCGCCCGGCGTCCACATGGCACCGGCATCGAGCAGGTTGCCGTTGCCGTCGCCATCCACCATTTGGGCCGGTTGGACCTGCGAACTCGAATTGACCTGGTACAATATTGCCGCATCACCGGGGAGGCAGTCGTCGTACCCCGCTTGCCGCCGGGCCTCGACCGTATAGAACTGGCCCGGGGCGTTATCCATCGGGATCTGGGCCATGAGGTAGTTGCCAGAGCCAGGCAGAGCTAGGCGCTCCAGCGTGATCGTCCGGCTGGTGTTCGGGGCCACGGTAAGCTTCCGTGCAGCGGGGATCCACCCGAGCACATCCTTGTTCCAGCTGATCGTGTGCAGCGGGATACCATCCCCACAACTTGGGATGCCGCTGCCGTGGCGCATTATGTCCCATCCATTGGAGTGTGGGAGGCCAAGCGTATGACCGTCCTCGTGGGCATAGTCTGCGAGGCTGTTCCAGGGGTACAACCATGTCATGCCGTAGGTCTTGGTCTGGCCATCGGCGGTGAGCGTCCACGTCGGACCAAGGGTGCCAGCGCTGAAGCCGAAACTCCCGTTGAACTGCTGGTTGATGCCCCAGAACCGCGGGAAGTCGACGTCAGGGTCGGCGGCGCTCGTGCAATCCGTTGCCATGCTGCTGATATCTACGCTGCCGTCCCCGGGCACGTAATGCGACAACGGGTAGGGCAGCGTGTACCAACCGACCACGACGCTGCCGCTCACGTTCATCTGGTTGTACGACAGCTCGCGCCAGTAGTGGTCAAGGCTGGGGTAGGTGGTGCCTGTCGTCCAGTTCTTATAGGTCGCCATCGGATAGGGTTCGTCCGCAATGTCGGAGAACTTGCAGAGGATTGTAACGAACGGATGTGGACCGATCTGGACTGTGGACGCCTGAGTAACGGCGGACCCGGCGACGGGCTCGATCGAGCGGACGCGGAGCCGCCCACCGGCGACGGGACTCCCTTCAACCCGCACCTTCTTCCCATTGACCCCGCGTGGCCCTCCCCACTGGGCGGCCAGCCCCGGAGTCAACTCCAGCTCGGTACCATGCCCCCGCTCATCAACCAGCTCGTATCGCAGAGTTTCTGAACCATTTCCGGCCATTGGATCAACCCAGACACTATTGATCCAGCCTTCGAGCGGCCGCGCAGCCGCCTCCGCACGGAGAGGAATCGCAACTCTCGGAGCTGTGGGCTCGTTCTGGCAGCCGAGAACAGCGAGCGCCAGGGCAGCGGCGGTTACGAGCGATCGTGTATACATGAGTCACTCCCTTCTTCCAAAAGCCTGCCGAAAAGCACCGGGCAGGAGGTCCGCATCCGGACGAATGACCCGGTCACTCCCAGCGTGCAGTTCGTGCAGTTAATGTCTGATGGGAGGAATGACGTGGGGAGGAACCGCCGGTGAAGAATCCTTCATTGTTGATTCCACAGATGCAGATCGGCATCGACCTGGGCGGCAGCAAGATCGAAGGGATCGGCCTCGAGGCGGAGACGCTCCTGGCAGTGCGACGCCGAGTCGCCTCGCCACGCAGCTATGCTGGGGCAATCGATGCGATCACGGAACTCGTCGCCGATATCGAGCGTGAGGCGGGGCGTCCCGGCTCGGTCGGCGTCGGAATCCCGGGGGTCGTCAGCCACGGCACCGGTCTGGTCAAGAACGCGAACTCCACCTGGCTCAACGGCCGACCGCTGCTGGCCGACCTGGAGGCCCGACTCTCCCGGTCGGTTCGGGTGGCCAACGATGCCAACTGCTTTACGCTGTCGGAGGCGATCGACGGCGCGGGCCGGGCATTCGACACCGTGTTCGGCGTGATCCTGGGCACAGGGGTAGGCGGCGGGATTGCGATTCGGCAGCAAATTCACAAGGGGCCCAACCAGATCGCCGGCGAGTGGGGACACAACCCGCTCCCCTGGATGACCGACGAGGAGCGTTCCACCGCAGCGGCGTGCTACTGTGGCAAGACCGGATGCGTGGAGACGTTTCTTTCCGGGCCTGGCTTCCAACGCGACTACACGCTTCTGAGCGGCAGGAGCAGGACCGGTCCGGAGATCGTGAGCGCCGCGGGCGAGGATGACAGCCATGGGATCGACGCGCTCAGGAGATATGAGGATCGGCTCGCCCGGTCACTGGCCACGATGATCAACATCCTGGATCCCGATGCGATCGTCCTTGGCGGGGGGATGTCCAATCTCCCCGACCTCACCTCCGCAGTTACCGCCCTCCTGCCCTGCTACGTCTTCTCCGACCGGGTGGTCACCCGCGTCCTCTTGAACGTGCATGGAGACTCGAGCGGAGTGCGAGGCGCCGCGTGGTTGTGGCCATGATGAAGAAGCGAGACCGCCTGACTACCGCGCGCTGGAAGCCGCCACTCGCATCCGGCCGCGGGTCCGCTCACCGCCAACTCCCTCCGAGCGGATGGTGATTCGCGCAATGGCCCGGTACACCGCATCGCGCAACGCCTTCTCCCGCGGGTCGTCCACCAGATAGAAGTCCAGTTTGTTCATTACATAGGCGTAGCCCAGCTGCGCGTCGGGATCGGCAAACCCGAAGGAGCCGCCCGCCCCGGGCGAGCCGAAGGCGCGCTGGCTGGAGCCGAACGCCACCTCGGGCCCTGGTCGCAGGAAGCCCAGCGAGAAGTAACTCGGGAGCCCGATGACCTCGTCTTTGGGCCGGGCGACCACCGGTGGCTCGATGATGCGAGCGAACGTCTCCGACGTGATCCCCAGCTCGGCGCCGCCCTCAGCGAAGGAGGAATAGGCTCGGGCGATCGCGCGCGCGGTACCCACGCCATTCCCGGCGGGCACCTCGACATCGAGATAGTCCCTGGCCGTGGGGTCTACAGCCAGGCCCGAAAAGGACCGGCGGAGCAGGGACCCCGGCATGATCATTTTCAATGTCACGGCCGGCGGGGTATAGCGCAGCGCCAGGAGGCCGCGTCCGCGAGAGAGGGGTTTCACCCTGGCCAGGCGCTCATCGGGGATCTCAAGAGGAAGGCCGATGTAGAAGTCGAGTCCCAGCGGAACGGCGATCTCGTCGTGGAAGAACCGCCCCAGGGTGCGATGCCGGGGATCTACCCGGCGGATCAGCTCCTGCATGCACAGGCCGATCGTCATCGTGTGATAGCCGTGACGGCTGCCCGGCGGCCAGGCCGGCTTCTGCCGGGCCAGAAGCCGAGCCACGTCGTCCGGATCGTTCAAGCGCTCGAGCGTCAGCCGCTCATCCAGCACGACAAGTCCGGCCTCGTGGCCTAGGAGCTGGCGCACGGTCACTCCGGCCTTGCCGTTCTGGCCGAACTCGGGCCAATACCGGACGACCGGGGCGTCGTAATCGAGCCAACCACGCGCGTTCGCGAGCGCGAGCGTCATAGCGGAGAGGCCCTTGGTGCTGGACATGACGACGACCATCGTGTCTTCATTCCAGGGCGCGTCCCCGTCAGGCGTGCGGCGGCCACCCCACAGGTCCACCACCTTCTGACCCCGCCAATAGGCAGAGACAGCCGCGCCGATCTCTCCCCGCTCGGCAAAGTTGCGCGCGAATTCGGTACGGACTTCCTCGAACCCTGGGGCGACCAGTCCATGAACCTGAGGTGTGGCCTTCACCGAAGCGACCTTGGCATCACCGAGACGCGAGCGCCGTAACAGGGTGCTGGCCAGCACCACGACCCAGAGCAACCAGACCCCAATGTTGATCCGCTCCCAGACCCCGATCATCGGAGTGGGCAGATTGGCCGCGATCCTGGGGCCGTCGAGGCCGGTCAGAATCCCGAAGGGAATGAAGACCAGCAGCGTCAGGATGGAATACAGACGGAATCGCTTCCCCAATGCCGTGGCCGCGAAGCCAATCGCGAGCGCCATGAGCAGCACGGTCACAATCGACCAGACGATGTGTAGCGTGTCTGTCAGCGAGGACGGGGTGCCGCGCAGGTGCATCGGGGGCCAGAAGATTCCGAATACGCCGTGCGCAATGATGATGGCTCCGGCAATCCAGAGAGAACGACTCGGTCCCGCTGCTTTCCACACACCCCAGCCGAAGAGGGCATAGAGCAGGGTCCACAAGATACCGAGCGGCACCCAGAGGGATCTGGTCGGCGCGTCGATGGCGGACAGCTCACTTACGGTTTGAGCGGCGGAGCTGTAGCCGTGCCACTGCAGCGGAACAAAGGCAAGCATGGCGGCGTACAGCAGCGAAGACACTATGCCACACGCCAGCAGCAGGGTTGCCAGGTTTTCACCTTGCATATCTGATTTCGTCATTGGCTTGTTCATCGTAGGTCCTCACTCTTCCTTGCGGGTCGGCACCACCAGCAGCTGATGGGCCGCGCCGCGAATCACCTTGTCGGCAACGCTACCCAGGAGCCAACGCTCCAGGCCCCGCGCGCCATGGGTTCCCACCACCACCAGGTCGGCTCCACTCGGATCCGCTAACGCCAAAATCTCTTCTCCCACGGCTCTGCCGCGGATCACCTGGGTGGCGACGCTAAGCCCGCGAGCCCGCATTCCTTTGGCTACTCGCTCCAAGTAGCTGCGCGCGCTGTTCTCCCGCATCTCCTGCCAGTTGGGGGGCAGCTTGGCCGGCTGCATCGCCAGATGCGTGATCACCGGAATGGGAGGCTCGACCACCTGCACCAGCGTGTATCGGCAATCCGGACTCGAGCTGCCGAGCGCAATCGCGGGCTCCAGGATCTTCTCGCCTTCAGGTTGGCCATCCAGCGCTATGAGAACGTGCCGGAACTCAGGGGCGGAGAGCGGCTCCTTTGATCTGAGCAGCAGTAGCGGCACGCTGGTCCTTCGCAGCAGGCCGTCAGCTACACTGCCGAGCCAGAACCGGCTGAGGCCGCCATGGCCGTGGGTAGTCATTACGATCAGGCGAGCATCATGAGCGGTGGCAAACCGGGCCAGGGCGGGAGCCGGTCGCCCGTCGAGAACGCTGTAGCCGACCTCCAGGTCATGGGTTGTACCCAAGGCTTCGGCGACCGAGCTTAGATAGGAGCGCGAGAGCTCGCGCAGCTCCTGATCCAGCTCGGGACCCGCCATCGGCTCCTCACCGGTGGCCAAAACCGAGAGCGGCTCCATAGCCTTCGCGATATGGAGCCGTGCCCCGCTTCGCCTGGCTATCATGGCGGCAAGACCAAGAGCGTGCTCCGCTATCTTCGAGCCGTCGAGTGGCACCAGAATCATCGAAGAACCGTTCATGCCGG
Organism: uncultured Gemmatimonadales bacterium; assembly: GCA_963698975.1. Taxonomy (GTDB): domain Bacteria; phylum Gemmatimonadota; class Gemmatimonadetes; order Gemmatimonadales; family GWC2-71-9; genus CAVVWJ01. The sequence continues at coordinate 397,190 of CAVOSV010000003.1, read as the reverse complement.
TGACCTCGCATGAGGGTTCGACGCGGGGAATGCCTGATCCAACCGATCTGCGGTGGCCTCGAGACCTGTGGGGCAGACCAGAACAGGCAGAGCCGCCTGATGCAACACAGCATCCGCCACGCTGCCAAACACCATCCGTGCCAAGGGCGGGCGTCGCCGAGTACTCAAGGCAATCAGCTCGATTCTGCTGCGCTCAGCGAAGCCTACAATTGCATCCGCCACGTTGGTCCCGGGGAGGACAACGGCGCGAAGTTGCGGTCCAGCGCGCTCGTGCTGCCGCATCACGCTCTCCAGATACTCCTCCGCGGCAGCCCGGTTCTGCAGGGCCGCCGGTCCGGTTCCTGATACCACACCTGCCAGAAAGACCAGTGCTTCGGGGGACGCGAGCTCGAGCGCCCGAGCGACTGCCAACTCGGCGCCGGGAGAGCCATCGAGGGCCACCATCACCCGGTTGAAACCCGAGAGGTTGGCGGGAAGCGAGGGCGCCTGCGGCTTGATCAGGAGAACGCCGGTCTCCGCGTGATGCGCCAGCTGGCGAGCTACGCCGCGGGTGCGGAGGCGACTCAAGAACCCATGCTCGTGGGTACTGGCGACGATCAGGTCGAAGCTCATCCTGCGGGCGTATGACACCAGCGTGTGGCCGGTCGCCGAGCCATCCAGGAGCGCTTCGCAGACCGGAACCCGGTAGGCAGCGACAACAGCCTGCATCATTCGATTGAGGTACAGTCCTTCATCCTCGTGAAGGGCGCGATCGTCGGGTGTGGCGGGACGGGGTGCATCCTCCGGCGAACCCCAGGGATGAGCTATGACCAGGCTCAATGTGCCGTGATTCTGCTGGGCTAGGGCCGCGGCAACCGGAATTGCCTGCTCAGCCAGAGTCGAGCCGTCGAGAGGAACGAGAATGGTTCGGAACATCGCATCACTCACACGCCGAAGGGGTAAGTGTCGGGAGTACCATGCCCGCTGGGATGGGCCGGCCAGGCGAGGATCCCGGCAAGCGGGCTCGGTCGGCTGGGATGGCCAGGTCGCGCTGGCTGGCGCTGAGCGGGTTCATGCCGAGATCCGCTGACCGGGCTTGCTCGCCCGCAGCGCCTGCAACACTTCATTGTCTGTAGTCGGAGAGAACTCCCGGTACCACAGGCCGACTGCCTGGAGGTCACGGGGGCACTCCAAGCACACCACTTCATCCGCCACCCGGCGGAGTGCGCTTGCCCCTTCCTCGGAGCAGACCGGGGCCGTGAAGATGATTTGCCGGGGATTCTGCCGCCGTACCGCCTCTACCCCAGCATGGGCGGTGGCGCCGGTGGCCAGGCCGTCATCCACCAGCATCACGGTCCGTCCCTCGATGTGAATCGGTGGGCGGTTTCCTCGATAGGCCCGTTCCCGTCGGGCCAACTCCTGGAGCTCCCGGCTGATCACCCGGGTAAGATCCTGCTCCGACACTCCGAGTTGAGCGATCAACGGCTGGTTCACGATAGTCGCTCCGGGAGCGATCGCTCCCAGGGCATACTCCTCGGCGCCGGGCACTCCCAGCTTGCGGACCACGAGTACATCCAGCTCGGCCCCGAGAGCCGCGGCGATCTCGTAAGCGACCACCACTCCGCCGCGGGGGAGACCCAGCACCAACGGATGCTCGACCCGATGTTGTTCCAGCAGCGCAGCCAGGCGGCGGCCCGCATCATTCCTATCGGCGAAAATCACAGTGCACCTCCAAGAAACGGCATCTCCCTCAGGCGACCGGCCGAAGATCGGGTGAGCGGTGCTGCGCGCGCGCCGGGGCAGCCTCGGCCAGCTGGGCCGTAAATCGGTCCAGCGCGGGCCAGTCGGTCAGGTCGTAGTCCCGGCTGGTGTCCGTAGGTCCCCCATGCGACCGGCTGATCAATTTCATGATCAGTCGGAGGAGCCAGTTGTACCGGGTAAATGCCATGGCACCGGCGACGCAGTAGATGAAGGTTGGGCGCCAGCCCGCGTCGCGCACAAAGGACTCGGCGCAGCGGCGCGCCTGATCAGGCGCATCCCTGGCCGATCCAGAAACCGAAATGAAGGCCGAGATGGTGGCATTGAGCTCGCCGGCATGCTGTCGCACAAAGTCAAGCAGGTAGCGCTGATGCTTCCCGCTGATAACCGAGCCGGCCACGATGCAGGCATCGCAGGTACCGATGCAGATATCCGGAGGAAGCAGATCGGCGCGGTAGGCACTCACCGAGTGGCCATGATTATGCAGTACCTGGCTCATTCGGCGGACGACCTTCTCGGTGTGTCCGTAGGAGGTTCCGTAGCTGATCAGGATCTCACTCATTGGGTTGCTCGCTTTCACGACTGACCGGTGTGTTGAATCATTGTCGCGGTCGCGCCGCCCACCAGTTTCCGGCGCGCACGGTATCGTTGTCGGTGCGGCGGGAGAAGAAGCTCCCGCGGAGCGTGTCCTGGACCAGCTTCCCCTGAAACCAGGTATCCATCCAGCAGGAGAGCTCGGGATCCCGGTAAGGAAGAATCCAGCCTCCAATGCTCCCCTGTGCAGTAGCTAGTCCTCCCAACCGCAGAACTACCGGAAGTACGACGGTTGATTCAGCCTGTGGCCTGCTCATGTCGGTGCACCTGCTGACTGGCACCACGCGGTCGAAGCTGACCCGGCCGTAAGCCGTATCATTCTGTGCCTTCAGCTCGAGAAAGATTTTTCCGATCCTGCCGGTTTCCTGGTTTTCAAACTCACCTTCCCAGATCCCTGCTATACGGCCGATGTCCCCAGGCTCCCCCTGCAGCGGAACGGGGCTGGCCGGCGTGGGTGCGTTGCAGCCCGCCAGGAGCCCAGCGTGAAGCCAGCAGACTAGCAGGAGAGCGAGCCTCATCGCGTCACCTCCAGCGGGGCAGAGGCACCGAGCCTCTGAGCTACGGCGGCGCTGATCCGTGGGGACACATCGATGGAGTTCGAGGGATGTGGGATGGTATTGCAGGTCACGATCCGGGCGGCACCAGCCTCCTCCAACGCCTGATAGGCGTTCCCGGCGAAGACCGCATGGACTCCGACGCAGACCGCTCCCGGCCACCCGGCTTGCCGCAGCAGCCGGCTGGCTTCGATCATCGTGCCGCCGGTAGCGATGATGTCGTCCACCAGAACCGGTTGATGCCCGATCGCCGCTCGCAGTTCCGGTAGTTTGATAGCAACGCCCGTATCTCCGGAGCGACGTTTCTGCAGCAGCACGCAGGGTGCTCCCACCATCGTGGCTACGCTCTCCACCCATTGTCCGCTCTCGCTGTCAGGACCGATGATCACCGGGCGGGGAACATGACTTCGTATCCATTCGGCAATGAGCGGGGCACTGGCCACAGCCTGAGCCGGAATGGTGTACAGCTCTTCCAGGCTTGCGGTTCGGTGGAGATGAGGATCGACGGTAATCAACCAATCGACGCCGGCCGAGATCAGGCGGGCAAAGTGGCGGGCACTCACTCCCTCGCCCGGTTCGAACCGCCGGTCCTGCCGCATATATCCCAGGTAGGGTGCCACCAGTCCCACCGATGCGGCGCCGAGCTCTCGCGCGGTGCCGGCGGTGAAGAGCAGGGGGAGAATCTTCTCGTCTGCGCGGTCGAGCGAAGCAGTGAGAACTGCTGTCCTGCCCGATACGCTATGACTCAGCCGGATCCGAGTTTCACCATCGGGAAACCGGTGAACCGTCACCGAGCTGACATCCAGCCCGAGCGCCGCGCCGATCCGGTTGGCTATCCGGTCGTTGCCGGGCAGGGAGAGAACGACGGCTTTCACCGGACCTCCTCCACCACCACTATCTGATCACCCTGCGCGGCATAGGAGAGCGCGTACTCCAGCTCTCCCTTGGTCTCGGCGTGGATGGTGAAGAGGGGCTGTCCCCGCTGCACCCTGCTACCGACTCGCGCGTGAAGCACCAGGCCTGCGCTGGGGTCGCGGGGTGCACCGGCGAGCTTGGCCGTCCGAGCCAGGCGGCGGTTGTCGATTCGGACTACCCGACCTGCCCGGATGGAGCAGAAGGGCCGGGTGTGAGGCGCCATTGGGGGCTCTCGCATCCCCCCCTGGGCTCGGCAGATGGACTGGAACTTGACCCAGGCTCTTCCATCGTTGAGGATGTCTCGGGCGAGGGCTTGCCCCCCGCCGGGTGCAACTGATCCGGCCAACTCCAGGATGTGGCCTGCGAGCAGCAGCCCGCGCTCCCGAAGATCCTGGGGCGCCTCGGGCTCCAGTCGGAGGACCGCAAGCGCGTCCCGCGCCTCGAGCGCAGGACCGATTCCACGCCCAACCGGCTGGGTCCCGTCGGTGAGCACGGGTAGGACCTGAAGACCCACCTGGCTCCCCACCGCGCAGAAGTTGCTGCACAGGCCCTGAGCCGCCTTGAAGCTTCTGATCTTCGCGGTAGGGCCGACCGGAATGTCGATCAGAACGTGGGTTGCTCCGGCGGCTGCCTTCTTGGAGAGCACGGACGCCACCAACTGTCCGGAGCTGTCCAGGTCGAGGGGACGCTCCACCCGGATCAGCAGGTCATCGGCCGGACTGAGACGGGCGGTGTCGCCCCACACAATGCAGCCGCCCTCCTGATCCACCACTCGGCGCATTCGGTCAAGGTCGAGGTCGACCGGTGCCAGCATTTCCATGGTGTCGGCGGTGCCGGCCGGAGAGGTAATCGCCCGGGAGGAGGTCTTGGGCATGAGAACGCCGGCCGCGGTCACGATGGGAACTACCAGCAGCGTGGTCCGGTTCCCCGGCAGTCCGCCGACGCTGTGCTTGTCCATAGCCGGCTGCCGATGCCAGTGGAGCTGCTCGCCCGAGGCGATCATGGCCCTGGTGAGGTCGGTGATCTCCTCCCGATCCAAACGGTCGCCGGCACAGGCGGTGAGGAATGCGGCGAGATGAAGATCGGAGTAGAAGCCGGCCGTGATATCCCGGACTATGGTGTTGAGGGCAGCTGCGTCGAGACGCCGGCCGTAGATCTTTGCCCTGACATGTCCCAGAGACTCGAGCGTTTGAGGGTGGGCGAAGACCAGGATGGCGCCATCATTAGCTTCCAGCCGGCTCCACGCGCTCTCGGACAGACCTGCTTCAGCCGGCGAAAGCAACCCGTTAGTCACGACGTTCAGCGTAGCCAGCACGGATCGAGTCCCGTTACTGACCCGGATTCTGGTCTCCGACTCGAAGCCCTCGGAGCGGCATAGCTCCGAGTCGCGATGCAGGTATACCACCGCTTCGTGGCCGGTGTCGATAAACAGCCGACGCGCCCGGTGAGCTGCGCCGGTGGCCTGGCCGCTTACCGGGGGCGGAGGAGCAATGGCTGGAGTCATGCGTGGATGTCGGCGTATGCCTGGATGCCATCCACCGCCTGCCGGGCTTCCTCGGGCAATGCCGAAGGATCTACCTCCCAGACGGCGGCCTCGATATTCGCGCACCAGCCTCGAAGGGAGTCCAGCAACTGGCGAGAAGCCACCGAGACCGTCTGGGCGGTGCCCCGGCGTCTGCCTATGCGGTCCAGGTGCCGTTGCAATTGGCTGATCCGCTCTCCCTCTTGTAGAAGCTGGTCGGGGACTCCGCCAGGAAGAAACGCCCGCAACTCCTCCAGCAGGGCGCACTCCCGTCGAAGCTGGGCGGCGAACTCGTCGGCCAGAAAACGCACCGCGGTCCAGCGCGGCCAGAATGAAGCTTCGCGTGCGATGACCGGGGTCATGAAACCGTCAGTATGTTCGACCCAGATCTCGTGGGCTCGACGCAGCACGGGCCCGAGACTCTGCTGCTCACCGGTGCCGGGTAGGGCATGGACTGCAGTCATCTGATGCCTCCTACTGCACGGGAAGTTGTGTCCTGGTGATTCCTGCTGCTCCGGGTCAGGCGCATCACGGCGGGCCCGATCTCGCCCAACGGTAGGATGTAGTCGACTGCTCCGGTCCTGATCGCCGAGGCGGGCATCGAGAAACACTGGGAGGTTGCCTCGTCTTGCACGATCACCGTTCCGCCGGCTGACTTGACGGCCTGCACTCCATCGGTAGCGTCAGCATCACCCCCGGTGAGGACCACGGCTATCACGGTGGAACCGAAAACCTGAGCCGCTGTCTCAAACAGCGGGTCGGCCGAAGAGTGCAGGTGCCGGATCTTCCTGCCGTCGCTAGTAGCAAAAGTTTCATCGGGCCGGACCAGCAGGTGCCTGCGAGCAGGTGCCAGGTAGACATGGCCTGGGAGCATCGGCTCACCCGGCTGCACCTGGCTCACGGGTAGCCTGCAGTGACGCGCAAGGACCCTCGACAGGAGGTCCGGCTTGTGCTCGGTCCGGTGCTGTACGATGGCAACGCTGGCCGGGTAATCGGCCGGTAGTGCCGACAGCAGCTCGCAGAGCGCCGGAATGCCTCCAGCGGATGCTGCAATGGTCACCAGACGTATAGGCTGTTTCATGAGGGAAATCTGGGAGACGGCGGCTGATCCAAGGCTGAAGCGCGGATGAAAGATTCTTCACCCGGGCAGATGACTGCGATGATACTACAGGCCTCGGGCTGGCCACTCCGGGCCACCCGGTTGCCGGTCCCGTCTCCAAGAGCGGGCCAAGTGCTGATCCAGGTGCATAGTTGTGGCGTTTGCCGAACCGACCTTCATCTAGTCGATGGCGAGCTGCCTCGGCCGAAGCTCCCGCTGGTCCTGGGGCACGAGATCGTCGGCCGGGTGATGGAGGTTGGCTCCAGCCCGGGCCGGTTCCGGGAGGGGGATCGGGTCGGCGTCCCATGGCTGGGCTGGACCTGCGGAGAGTGCCGCTTCTGCCGCTCCGGCCGGGAAAATTTGTGTGAGCGGGCCCGGTTCACCGGATATCAGATCGACGGTGGTTATGCGGAATACACCGTGGCGGACGAGCGGTACTGCTTCGAGCTTCCCGACCGCTACAGCGACATCGAAGCCGCACCCCTGCTCTGTGCCGGGCTAATCGGCTACCGCTCGCTCTCCGCGGCGGGTCAGGCGGAGCGGATCGGTCTCTATGGGTTCGGCGCTGCCGCCCATTTGGTCGCCCAGGTTGCCATCCACCAGGGGCGGTCCGTCTTTGCTTTTACGCGGCAAGGTGATTCGGAAGGGCAGGAGTTTGCCCGATCCCTGGGCGCGTCCTGGGCGGGCTCTTCGGATCAGCCGGCTCCGGAACCGCTGGATGCCGCCATCATCTTCGCCCCGGTCGGCTCCCTGGTTCCGGTCGCGCTGGCTGCGGTAGAGAAGGGCGGCACCGTGGTCTGCGCCGGGATCCACATGAGTCCCGTTCCCTCCTTTGCCTACGAAATTCTTTGGGGAGAGAGGTCGGTACGCTCCGTGGCCAATCTGACCCGGCGGGACGGAGAGGAGTTCTTCAGCATTGCCGCTCGGGTCCCGCTTCGAATTGCAACCGAGACACTTCCCCTAAACGAGGCAAACCAGGGGTTGACCCGTCTTCGCTCGGGGCAGGTCCGCGGCGCGGTCGTGCTTACTCCAGAAGCCGGTACTTGATTCCTGCAGGAAAGCTTCGTCCCTCCTTCATACTGGCTTCACAATCGCTCCGGCATCTTGTCTCCGTTACTTCCATCCACAGGAGACAGCGCCATGACCACCGAGAAGACCACCCAGGAGCAGTCGAGAACCTCTGAGGTTTTCCAGCGCCTGTTTGATGATCTGTACCACATGGGGCGGCCGGACGAGATCTTCGCGACAGCGCCGGAGATCTTGGCTCCGAAGCGAAGGATTGCAGCGACTCGTCGTCAGAGACGGTCTGGACCAGTGTCGCAGCAGACAAGACGCTCGGCCTGATAGGTCCTAGGCTCGGTTCCAACCCAGTAATGGGATGTGATCTTTATCGAGGATAGCCTCTCCAGGGGAACCATATGTCTGACTTAAACAGCCTCAATCGGCGAGATATGCTCAAGAGCCTTGCGACGGTTGCCGCTTCGCCGCTGCTCTTGAGCAATTTCGGTTGTACGGTAGACCGGATATTCAGTCCCCAATTCGATGCGGCGGAAGCAGGACCGTTCACGCTGATCGGAGCCGGGGATCAGCACGCTGTGCTGAATCTTGCCGCCAGAGGGAGGACGGCAGCGCAGGTGAAGCGAGTGCTGGACGCCGATCCTAGTGCCTTGGCGTTCGCCATAGGTGATCTGACACACGCGGGCCATGATATCGAGTATCAGCAGTATTACCATCAGTCGTGGGGCCAATTCAAGGCTCGGACGATCTTCGGCATCGGCAATCACGATACGATGTATGCCCTTCCTCGCGGCGCAGCGTATTACGCGTATACCCAAGCGCCGAAGTATTACGCCCGGACCCTGGGTAACAACTGGCGTGTCTACATGCTGACTTGCATGAACGCAACTGAAGGTGGGGTCAACTTCACGGAACAACTCGCATGGCTGAAGGCCGATCTGGCGCAGTATTCTGCCAGTCATCATATCCTGGCAATGGTCCATTACCCGATGTTCGCCAGCGTCTGTGAGTTTCATCTGAAGGATATGACCTCGAAGCCGAGAGTCGGTCCCATGTGGGAAGCACTTCAGGGAGCCGGATGCGAGTTTGTGGTCAGTGGTCATGCGCACCGTTACGAGCGGCTGAGGCCCATGGTTGCGGGATGGAACGGTTTCGGATGCTGGTATCCGACAGTTCGTAGTCGGCACAGGAGGAGTGAAGCTGCGGGGCATCATCCAGCAGCACCCCAATTCAGAGAAAGATCTTTGTGGAGTGGGGTGTTGTCCGTTACGACCTGTATGCGGATCGTTACGAGTGGAAGTTTATCAACCAGTATGGTGTGGTGCGCGATAGCGGAGTACAGGCCTGTCGGAAGGTGCTTGTGCCAGGGGTGGCTTGACTCTGGCCTGAGGTCATCCAGCAACCTTGCCGATGTAACGGTGCGGAGGAGGTTTGATGCATAGGGCAAGGCTGGTCGGGGCGTTGGTGATCGGAGCCTTAGCCTGTACCAGCGACATAACCCAACCCGATAGAAGCAACCAGGCTCCGGACCAGGGCTCGCACGCTCTCGTTTCGGAGTACTCGCTGAGCTCGGCTGGGGTTGCCTGGGGCAGCTCGACCGAGGGCTCCGGCAACGCCGATCCTACCATTCTGTCCTTCGTCAGCCCTGCCGGGAGCAGAGGCCTCGTCGTGTGGGTCACCCAGCCCATCGTGAATACCGACATCCTGACGGGGGTCGCGGCCGGCGGCAAGGCAATGACACGAATCGGCACCTACGTCAACCAGACTACGAACGGTGGACGGGTCTACTGCTACTTCCTGGGCTCCAACCTGCCCACGGGAACTTTCAGTATATCCGTTTCCCGCTCGCAGAGTACCAGCACCATTCACGTGGTAGCCGAGGCGATAACCGGCGGTGCCGACCTGGAGGTAATCGACTTCTCGGGCCAGGCGGGATTGATTGGCAATCCGCGCCTGACGCTTCACGCCGCAGGCCGCAACTCGATCGGACTCACCGCGACGTACAGCTCGATTGACAACATACTGAGCTCTGCCGCGGAGATCAGCGGACAGCAGCGGGTCCAGGACCATGACTTCGGGACCGAAACCAGTCTCGCCAGCCGCCGTACCACCCCAGGGACAGCGGATGTGACCCTGGGGTGGAACATGAATCCGGGCCAGATCGCTCATATGGTCGTCCTGGTGGGCGAGGTGGATCCCACGCTGCCTCCACCGCCCGACAGCGCGCGGACCTTGATCGGAGCGGGAGACGTGCATGCCAGATGCACCGCGACCCATCCCAGCGCCCAGACCGCCGCTCTCATTGCGAAGGAGCCCGAAGATGCCCTTGTGTTCAGCAACGGCGATAACGCGGGCTTGGACGGCAGCGCGGCTGAGTTTCAGTGCTTCGACGGGAAGTGGGGCCAGTTCAAGAGCAGGATGCTCATGTCCATCGGCAACCATGAGCGGAGAGTGGATACGAGTGCCACGGCTTACTACGACTATGGCAATGGGATAGGAGTCGACTCCGGTGCGGTCGGCCGACGCGGCAAGGGCTATTACGCGGTGACCTATGCCGGCTGGCGGATCCTGATCCTGAACAGCGAGCAGAACATCAGCGAGCAGGCTGCCTGGATCCGAACAGATCTCTCCAGCCATTCCAATCTCTGCCAATTGGCCATCTGGCATGAGCCGTTATTTAACAGCGGGAACACCCCGCAAGTGGGTCCCTCGGTGCGTCCGCTCTGGCGGGCGCTGTACGCTAAAGGCGCCGATCTGATCGTGAATGCCCATGACCACAGCTATCAAAGAAACGCCAAGGTGCGCTACGACGGGGTGCCCGATGCAGCTGGCATTCGGCAGTTCATTGCGGGAACCGGAGGAGGCGTCCTGGGCCGCATCAACATCCCCCCGTTGGCCATAACTCAGAAAACCCTGATCGCTTACGGGGTTCTCAAGCTGAAACTCTATCCCAAGCGCTATGAGTGGGCGTTCGTGGACCCCGCTGGTGTGGTCCGCGATTCCGGGGGAAATCAGTGCCACTAGAAGATTCTTCACCCGGCCAGATCACTCAGCCTCGAGTCCTTCAGGAAAGCTTCCCCCTCGCGCCGTCTCGCAATAGCAGAACCCCGGCCTCACGCGCGATCACCCGTTCTTCGTCGGCCGGGAGGACGAACACCCCAATGGGCGACGCCGGCGTGGATATGCGGCGGTCCGCGCGCTCGTTGGCCTGCTGGTCCAGAGTGAGTCCCAGCCACCTGAGTCCCTCACAGATGCGGCGGCGGATCTCGGGCGAATGCTCGCCGATGCCGCCGGTAAAGACGATCGCCTCGGCTCCGCCCAGAATGGCCAGATAGGCGCCGACGTACTTGAGCACCCGGTAGCAGAAGATCTCAATCGCGAGCAGCGCCGCCTCATCGCTTCTCCCCAGCAGCTCACGCATGTCGTCGGTTCCGGCAATTGCCCTGAGGCCGGACTCGTGGTACAGCAGGTGGCGGACCTGCTCCAGGGTCATCCCTGTGCCATCAGATGGGTTAGAACTCCCGGATCCAAATCACCCGGCCGTGTGCCCATCACGAGGCCCTCAAGGGGGGTGAATCCCATCGAGGTATCCACCGATCTGCCCCGCTCAATGGCAGTGGCGGAGCAACCACTCCCCAGGTGCAGGCTGATCATGGTGGGCTGGGGGTTGCCGGAGAGTTCGGGCGTACTGCTCCATCACCGATTGGTGGGACCAGCCGTGAAACCCGTATCGCCGCACCTGCTCCGGGGCTGGAATGGCATAGCGCCAGGCTCGCGCCGGCAGCGTCCGGTGAAACGCAGTGTCGAAGGCGGCCAGGAGCGGGACTCCGAGCGCGAGCGTGGCCTCGATCCCTTCCAGGGCTGGGCGGTTGTGCAGTGGAGCGAGAGAGTCGAGCTCACGCAACTGGTTCAGAACTTCGGCATCCACCTGCACCACACCGGTCAGCCGGGCCCCACCATGCACCACCCGATGGGCAATCGCCTCTGGTGCTTGCCGGCAGGGATTGGAGGGTGTCGGTGACGGCCTGCCGGTAACCCCTCCTGATTTCCACGGCACCGGAGGCCAGACTGCTCAGCCCCGTACCGTCGAGCCGGAAGAGCTGGTACTTGAGGGTGGTGCTGCCGCAGTTGATCACCAGAATGACCATGCAGCCTCGTCCCGAGGTTAAGCGGATTTCTGCCGGACTTCACGATTTCTTCAGCAGCTTCGTCCAAGGTTGTGGATCAGTTCACAGGAGGAGGCATTATGGATGGAGGCCGGCTCATGAGCCAGAGTGATGAGAGTTATCCGGCACAGTTGGACGTCGAGTATCCCGATCGAGAGCTGAACTGGAAGACGACCTTCTTCCGGATCTTCCTGGTGATCCCAATTGGGGTCATCCTGGGCCTCTTATCCGGACCAGTCGTGTCTCACCAGTCGGGCGAAGCAGTCTTTGCCGTCGGTGGAATGGTCGTCCTTCCCACCATGCTGATGTTGCTCTTCCGGCAGAAATATCCTCGGTGGTGGTTCGACTGGAACCTGGAGCTGACCCGGTTCAGCATGCGCGTGGCGGCCTACCTGGCACTCCTCAGGGACGAATATCCCTCGACCGACGACGAGCAAGCGGTGCACGTCTGGATACCGTACCCCGACGCGACCGAGCTGAGCCGGTGGCTTCCGCTGATCAAGTGGTTTCTGGCCATTCCGCACTACGTCGTGCTCTGTTTTCTCGGTGTGGGCGCCGTGGGTGGAGTCATCCTGGCCTGGTTTGCCATCCTGCTGACCGGCCGGTATCCACCGGGCCTCTTCAACTTCGTGGTCGGAGTATTGCGCTACGGGCTCAGGGTAAACGCCTATGCCTTACTCCTCGCGACGGATCAGTATCCGCCGTTCCGGCTGGATTAAGACTTCTTCACGCTGATCTCACCGTCCTCTCCGGACCCTGGGCGTAGAATAGGGTTCACCTGATACCCAAGATACGGAGAGCCCAATGCGATCCTCTTCACTACTGCCCGGCGCGCTGGTGCTCGGCACCTTGTGGCTTGCCGCCTGCGGCAACGATACGCCCACCGAGGCCACCCGGACGGCTCAGCCGGCGCCGGCCGGCCCCGAGAACGCTCTGGCCGGCAGCTGGATCACCCGGGCCAACATGCCCGCGAGCCGGACCGAGCTTGCGGCCGCCACCGTGACCAACTTGGCCGGCCAATCGATCGTCTATGCTATCGGCGGCTACAACTCCAGCTCAACTCACGCTGAGCAAGGTCACGGCGTACAATGTGGCCACCAATACCTGGACCTTCCGGCGGCCATTACCCACGACACTGGCCGTCTCCAACGGTGCCGGCGTAATCAATGGTAAGATCTACGTCTCCGGCGGCTACTATCGAGATACGTCTACGGGTCCGGTGTAAAGCCCATGACCAACAATGCCCTCTACATGTACGATCCGGCCACGAATACGTGGACCCGGAAGCGCGACATGCCGAAGGTCCCTAGCCCGGAGAGTAATCCTACAAGGGCCGGGTCCGGCGGGGTGACCGGCGTGATCAATGGTAAGCTTTACGTGGTCACATCATGCGTTACTACAGTTGCTGGCCGGGGGACCCTTGCGGAGGGATGCAGGGAGGCTCCGGCTGGGCCCTTTTCTTCCGGTACAATCCGGTGACCGACCGGTGGACCACTTTACCCTCGCCCTTCCCGGGCGGTGCGTCGGCCCCTTATGCCGGCGGAGTAATCAGCGGAAAGTTCTACGTGATGCAGGGTTGGCAGGACTACTCGGAACTCAGCGTCTATGATCCGGCCACCAATCAGTGGACGCCAAAGAACGCCCTGGGATTGGGCGTCCTGGTGCCGCAACGGCCGTGCTGGGCGGCAAGCTGTACGTCATCGGCGGCAACGTTACAACCCTACCTTGGGCATGGAGGTCCTCGACAAGACGATTGCGTACGATCCAGCCACCGACCTGTGGACACCCGTAGCCTGATTGCCCGCTCCCCGCACCGGCCTTGCTGCCACCACGGTGCTGCTCAACGGGCAAGCCGCGGATCGAGTTGGTTGGTGGAACGGTACCGGGGAACAACCTGCAGTACACCCCGTAGCAGGCGCTGGCCACGAAAATGTATCCGAGGCACTCGGTACTGATCTACTTCGGTCTCGTGTTCCTCTTCTCCTGGGGCGGACTCCTCATCCTGGCCCCGGGAGATCTTCCGCCGAGCTCTGAGCGATTCGCCAGCCTGGGGCCAATGGTCTACCTGGCGATCATAGCCGGACCCAGCGTGGCGGGCATTCTGATGATAGCGCTCACCGACGGGATTCCCGGCCTCGGAGAGTTTCTGGCGCGGCTGGGCCGCTGGCGTGTTTCCCCTGGAGCGTACGCCCTCGCGCTCCTGCCGGCTCTGGCGATCACCGGGACGACGCTGCTGCTATCCATGATCTCCTCCGAATTCCGCCCCGCTATCCTTCGCCGCGGAGAACAGAGGCGCGATCCTGACTGGAGCCCTCGGCCCGAGCGTGATGGTCGGCGCCTTCGAGGAGATCGGCTGGACTGGCTTTGCCGTTCCCCACCTGCGCCGGCGTCATTCCATACTGATGACGGGGCTCACGGTCGGGGTGGTGTGGGGCGCATGGCATTTCCCGCTCTTCTGGGAAGTTGACACTTTCTCCGCGACCCTCCCGTTCGCCGTTCTGCTGACGCGCCTCTTCACCTGGTTGCCGCCATTTCGCGTGCTCCTGATCCAGCTCCACGAGCGCACCCGGAGTCTGCCCCTGGTGATGCTCATGCACGCAGCGGTCTCCTTCGTATCCATCGTCTTTACCCAGCCGGGGCTTACCGGTGCACGCCTTCTGACGATCCCTCTAGTGGCGGCGGCCACGATGTGGCTTCTGGTCGCTGCGGTCGGCCGTGCCTCGGGTCCAAGGTTCTCCGGCAAGTCGCTCCAACCGAGCACCATCTAGCGCGGGTCAAATCTCCCTTTCACCTCAGCTACAGCAGCACGTCTTCCAGCGGCCGCCGGGGAGAGCGTGGCTCGGGGTCATTCCTGGAGTAGCCGACCCGGAACAGGTGCTGAGGGACCCAGCCCACCGACGGCATCAGCTCCCGCACCGTGGACCTCAGCTCCGGCCGGCGCATCGTCTGGCTCATCGGATTGATGCTGACGCCCAGCGCAGTAGCAGTGAGCCAGATCCGCTCGAAGACCTGGCCGGTTTTCAGGTGGATGAAGTGAGTGTCACCGGCCCCCCGGATCAGGCCGATCACAGGAGCGCTCTCCACCTTGAGATGGTCCAGCATGGCCAGTGCCTCTCGATTCACGGGGAGCTTACCGGTACTGGCCAGCCCCTGTTCCAACCGGCTGCCAAAGACACTAAGGCTCCTCCAGTACTGCAGCTCCATTCGAAAGGCGGGATTGGCCAGATCGGCCCGGTCCGAGGCCATGGTGAGCGCATCGATCCAGCGATGGAACAGGGTATCCTCGCTCAGGTTCACCACCAGATCAGGCTCGATGCAGCAGCCGGTCAGCCGCTCCTGCAACTGCGCTGGAACCGGCGTGGAATGGAACAGTCCGGTCTCATTCCGTCGTCGGCGGACCGCGTCCAGGGTCGTTCCGCTGCGCGCTGGAGAGAGGGTGCCGCCCGGCCGGAAAGCGATCATCGCGGCAAGATCCTGCTGCCCCGGGCGCGGGAAGTAAGCCACCGAGTGATCGAAGCCGAGGTGCTCGGCGGCAACCAGCAGATTTTCCAGGGCACATCCCAGTGCGATGTAGAGCTCCCGCCGGTTGGGGTCCGACACTGGCTGGCTTCGGGCAACATCGGCCTGCAGCAAGACTCTGTTGCCTCTCACCGCAAAGGTCCACGGCTGGGAATTTCTGGCGGATGGGGCCAGGATGGCAAAGCGGAGGAGAAACCGAAGCTGGATTTCGATGTCTTCGGCGTAGGGGAAATCCTGCTCCGAGACTTCCCACGCATTTTCGCTGAGGCTCATTTTCTCTGTTCCTTGAAGATTTCCGCTTCAGAGATCCTTGCGGCGGAAACGCCTGAGTCCCACTCCGAAGGGCAAGGCCGCCCAGCCCAGCAGTGCTAGAGCCGCGACCGCGAGTCCCGCGCCTTCTCCGAAGAATCTCTCGAACACCGCGCCGGTATAGCCCATCAACACGGCGGTATCCAGCCGGAGCAGAATGAGTATCCGCGCCAGGTCTACCGGATTCAGCAGAGTGAGCCCAATCAGCGGCAGGTCCAGCGGCCGGTCGGCAAAGGCGCCGATCACGAAGAGGAGAAAGCCGTCGTACAGCGCGGTGATGCCCAGCCAGAGCACGAGGGCTGCGCCGAGGCCGCGGGTCTTGTCGTCGAAGGTGAGGGCGATCAGGAAGGCGAGACCACTGAAGACCAGGGTCAGCACGACGCCGGCCAGAAGCAGAATCCCCAGCGCGCCACCGGTCTGATCACCCCCGCCCCAGACGAAGGGCAAGCCGACACCCGCGGCAAACCCGGCCGCCAGGGGCAGTGCCAGCCCGCCGTAGAGTCCGGCATATAGCGGACCTCGTCCCACCGGCTGCGCCAGGAGCAGCTCGGCGAACTCCCGAGCTCCATAGAGGTGCAGCGTCCCGAAGACGAGGCTCACCAGAGGTACCACGATCAGCACCACGTTCAGCAGACTCACCACCGTCTGGGGACCGGCGCCGCCGAAGCGGAGGAGCGAGTCTGTGAGCAGTGCCAGCACCAGGACATAGCCCGGCAGCCAGCGGCTGCGCCGCAGATTGTTGACCTGGTGCTTCAGCACGATCAGTCCCGCGGTCATGATGCCACCCGCTTCATCAGGCAGGCCACCGCGCGCTCCAACCGCGGCTCCCCGGTCACCTGCTCCAGGTGCCGGAGAGTTCCGGCAAAGGCGACCTTCCCCTCCAGCAGCAGGATCACGTCGTCGGCCAATTCCTCTACCTCGGCCAGCACGTGAGAGGTGAGTACGACGGTGGACCCCTCCTTCCGGCTCTCGAGGATCCGGCTCTTGAGCACGTCGCTGGCTACCGGATCGAGGCTCGCCGTAGGCTCGTCCAGGATCAGGAGAGAGGGAGAAAACATGAACGC
Source organism: uncultured Gemmatimonadales bacterium (assembly GCA_963698975.1). Taxonomy (GTDB): domain Bacteria; phylum Gemmatimonadota; class Gemmatimonadetes; order Gemmatimonadales; family GWC2-71-9; genus CAVVWJ01. The sequence continues at coordinate 380,694 of CAVOSV010000003.1, read as the reverse complement.
AATCGCGGCATTCAGCTTCTGTCGAGTGCCCACCGAGAGCGTTCGGATGGGCTTTCCCAGTTGCATCGTCAACCCCAGCTCCTGGAACAAGCGGTCGTCCGGGACCTGTCCTCGCCTGAGGTCGCGCAGCATGGCCACCACCTCATGTCCGGTCAGGTTATCGGGGAAGCGGGCGTTCTGAGGCATATACCCCATAATGGATCGGTACTCGGGGTTGGCCCCGGTAGGAACGCCGTTCACCAGGACCCGGCCGCTATCCGGACGCACCAGTCCCAAGATGATCTTCATCGCGGTGGACTTGCCCGCCGCGTTGGGACCCAGGATCGCGCTTACCCGGCCGGGGTGAAGCTGGAGGCTCACCTGATCGAGCACCCGATTCCGGCCGAATCGCTTGCTGACCTCCTGCAATTCCAGCGTGGGCCGGACTAGCTCGAGGGACAGTGTGGCATGCTGCATCTGGATCCTCATCGCGGTCATGAGGTGCTCCACCGCATCAGCGGACGACGGTCGAGCAGTGTCTCCGGCGCCAGCGCCGGCACCGCCCGCTCCGCCAGATCCAGTAGGCTGGTAAAAAAGCTGTGGAGCAGAATCAGAGTCGGCGGGTTCTGCTGAACCAGGAAGGCGAACAGGGGGACCGGCTGAAACGGCACGTCGCCGAATCCGTCGCGATCGAGATCGTAGCCCCGATAGCGGTCCCAGTAGTTCTCCTGGAACAGGTTGTCGCCGTGGCCCTCGGTGGCTCCCACGTCGAACGAGTTCGCCGCGAATTGGTTCCGCCGGAAGATGTTGTCCGCTGCGTCGCCCAGTACCCGGATGGCCCACCCGTTGCTCACGAACCGGTTACCGCTCACCATGACCCGGCTGGTTCCCTCGGTCCAGAGCGCCACCGTGTTTCCGGTGAACTGGTTGTTCTCGATCCGGCTGTCTCTGAGCTCCTTGAGTAGAAGGCCGTAGGCCGCCGAGCCTCGGCTGTCCTCGAATCGATTCCATCGCATGGTCACCGAGTCGCTATACATCACGGCGACACCACCCCGGTTTGCCACAAAGGAATTCCCGGTGTAGTCGCAGTGATGGGAAAACATGAAGTGAAGCCCGTAGCGCAGATTTTCCGAGCTTCGGTTGTTCCGGATATTCGACGCGGTAGTGAACTCGAGGTAGATGCCGTCCCGGTGGCCGGTGAGATAGTTGTTCCGGATGGTGAGGTGGTTCGAGTTCCACGAGTGAATGGCGTTCCCGGCAAGCCCCTGAGTCTTCGCCCGGCCCCGGATGATGTTTCCCTCGATCAAGCAGTCTGATGACTTGGCCAGATAGATGCCGAAGAAAGTGTCGTCCAGCCTGGTGTTTTCCACCCTGCAGTGGCGAACACCCGAAAGCCGGATCGCCGCCCGGTCTTCCGCTCCGGTGGCGACGATCCGGGTGATCGCGATGCCGCGGATAGTGACGCTGTCCGCGGTGACCGTGAATACCTCGTGGTTGCCACCGACGAACACAGGCCAACCCTCTCCTTCGATCGTTACCGGGCGATCCACCAGCAGCCTCGCCTCGCGATAGGTGCCGGCCCGTACCAGGATCAGCCCATGCCGGGGGGCCAGTCTCAGCGCCTCCGTGAGCGTGGTGACCGGACCGCCAGGGTCGACCACCACCTCGGGCGATTGCGCCGAGGCGGAGTTCGCCACCCAGCAGGCCAGCAGGGAAGCGATGGTCAGCTTCACGCGGTGACTCGCAGAGTTGGCGCCGGTCGAGAGCCAGGGGAACCGGCGCACTTCGGCGCGCCCGCCGCCACTCCAGCCAGGCCACCGTTAAGCCCATGCAGAGGACGACAATCACAATCCAGCCGCCCAGATCGGGCCAGGACGATGCATGGAAATTGAGCAGCTGCTTCGATCCAATCACCGGTGGCTGGTAGCTCATGCCGGGTACCTTGATGGCCGCGTGCTCGTCCAGCTCGTGGCCGTAGGCGTAGCCCCAGCGGTAGAAATCGGCCAGCCCTGCCACTGCGCCAAGGACAATCAGTTGGAGCCAAGCGTAGAGGGCGCCCCGGACCCCGGTAAGCGCCACCAGCAGACCCAGGCCGATGAACCCGCCCAGAATCCAGGGCATGAACCTGAGCTCGGGAAAGTCATCCGGATGGATGGCGTGCATCCCGATGTAATGATTCAGATTGTTGATGCTGTTCAGGTCGTTGGGCTGGGCCCCGGTGATCCGGTCTACCCAGATCCGGAGCCCCAGCCCTTCGGGATACTGCGGCGCGTACAGCTGAATCTTCCAGAGCGGCAGCAGGTACAGGGCCAGCAGGATCAGCGATGCCGCTGCGATAGTCCAGCGGGAGACGGTTCTCATCCGCATTAGCGTCCGGCCTCCCCCCCGTGCTCCCGCCGCTCATGCTCTTCGTTGCGCGGGTTCAGTTCCTCGAGCTTCCAGCCCTTCCAGGTCGGGCTGTTCCATGCCAGCTCCAGCTTCGAGCCGCGGGGCGAAACCCGCACATACCCTTGCATCTCCTGGTGCAGCGCCGAGCAGAAGTCGGTGCAGTAGAAGGGAAACACGCCGACCCGCTGGGGCACCCACATCAGGGTACGGGTCTGTCCCGGCATCATCAGCAGCTCGGAGTTGTTCGCCCCGGTGATGGCGAAGCCGTGCGGCACGTCCCAGTCCTGCTCCAGGTTCGTCACGTGGAAGTAGACGGTGTCGCCCAGGCGAATGCCTTCGATCTTGTCGGGCATGAAGTGGCTCCGCACCGACGTCAGAAGCACGTCAACCACGTTGCCCTTGCGGTCCACTCTGGTCTTCATCTCGGAGCGGACAGCGAATGGATCCTTGTTGTCCTTGAGGGAGTACATCTTGAGCTGCCGATCGCGGATCAGCTCGGCGGGCAAGGCCTGCGCGTAGTGTGGCTCGCCGATGGTCGGGAAATCCAGCAGCAGCTTCATCCGGCTGCCGCTGATGTCGTACAGCTGGGCCGACTGGGTCAGCTCCGGGCCGGTGGGGAGATAGCGGTCCTTGGTAATCTTGTTCAGCGCCACGACGTACTTGCCCCAGGGCTTGCGGCTGTCACCTCCGGGGATCATCAGGTGGCCGATCGAGTAGTAGGTGGGCGCCCGATCCAGCACCTTGAAGTCCTTGAGGCTCCACTTCACGATCTCGGACGAGATGAACATCGAGGTGTAGGCGTTTCCCTTGCCGTCGAACTCGGTGTGCAAGGGGCCCAGGCCCGGGTTCTGCACCTCTCCCGCCACCACCGCCTCGTACTTGAGCACCGGAATCCCGTGGACCTCGCCGGTGAAGGCGCGGTCCGCGATGGCCTTCTGCATCTTGCTGAAGGAGTGGACCGGGATCACCGTCGCGAGCTTGCCGCCGGCCACGATGAGCTCGCCGGTTGGATCCACGTCCACCCCGTGGGGCGACTTGGGAGTGGGGAGATAGTACACCATCCCGGGGCAGGCGGCCGGCGTCAGCATCTTCACGCCGGTGCCCCACTCGGTTCGGGCGATGCCGTCCTCGCCCATCAGGTTGTGGGCATAACGGGCCGGTTCGCTCTTAGCCTTGTTCTGAGCGACACATTCTTCCGCCCGGCGCCAGTTGACCGCCGCGATGTAGTCCTTGTCCTTTTGCGAGGCGCTGACCTCGAGCTTGGAGTTGCCTTCCTCGCTGTTGTAGCTGGTGAAGAACGACCAGCCGTGCGACGGGCCCTTGCCCGAGTGGGACAGGTCGTAGTCGAAGGCCGGCAGTTTTATCTGGAACGCCAGCTTCATATGACCGCTGACGCTATCTACCCGGACGAAGCTGAGCACCCCACTGAAAGCGTCCTTGTATTCGTCGATCGAGACGTCGCGCTGCGGGACCGGCACGCTGAACCGCGTCCCGGCGACGACGTATTCGCTGTTCTCGGTAACGAAGGGCGAGCTGTGGTTGCCCGCCGAGTTGGGAATTTCCAGAATCTCTTCGGTCTCGAAGCGGGTCAGATCGAGCCGGGCGATGCGGGGTGTGTTGTTCCCGTTGATAAAGAGCCAGCGTCCGTCGGGAACTCCTTTGCTCTGGGAGAGCTCGGGGTGGTGAGCATCATCCCAGGGCACGAACCCGTAGCTGGTGGCAAACATCGGCTTGGTCTGCTCGCTGTAACCCCAGCCGTTCTCCGCGTTCTGGGAGAAGACCGGAACGTGCCTGAGCAGCCGGCCCGACGGCAGCCCGTACACCCCGACCTGCCCGTCGAAGCCGCCGGACATGAAGGCGTAGAACTCATCGTATTTGCCGGGGCCTACGTACACCTGTTTGGCGGCATCACCGGTGTCGCCCACCCGGCCTGAACCCGAGTGACTACAGCCGGAAACCCCGATAGTAACAAGCGCGACCGCGAGGGCGGTACGGCGGATCGGACGCATCATCTCTCCTTGTGGAATACGCATCACGTACTCCCGAAGATGACGACGGGTGCCTGCTGTCAGCGTGAACTCGCGATGAAGATTGCTTCACGATCGGTTGGCGGCCTTCCTATCCCGCTGCATGAGGCCTTGCCCGATGACCGGTGTTAAGAGATTGGCTGTGAGAAGGTAGGCAGCCGTGATCACTCAGCAGCGATGACCTGGAGAGTGACTCCCCGAGAAGGTTGTCTGAGTTTGCTGTCGGCCATTGAGTCCGGACTGAACCAGAGCTTCCGAACGGTTATGCCGGGTTTCCTCTCCGCTTCATGGTTTCTTCACATCTGCCCCGCAGATTGGTTACGAGGTCAAGCCACGATGGACCTCGAGGCCAACCTCTGAGCCCCTACGAGCTCACCCAGCTGGCGCTCGGCATGGACCCGACTCTCCGAGGTACTGCGCGAAGTGTTCGTCGAATGGATCCTGATTGCGTCGGTGATCCTGGCCACGGGCAAGCAGGTTCATCGGGCGCTGTATAACCCACGATACAGGAGCTGAATCTATGATTCGCCATATTGGAATTCTTCTGCTGGCCGCCACGCTGATTCCGGTCGCTATATCCGCTCAACAGCCGGCTCAGCATCGGGACAGCACCATGATGATGAACCATGAGAAGATGATGCAGCAGGTCCAGGCGGCGGATGCCCGGATGGACAAGCTGGTGGGTGAGATGAACCATGCTACAGGGCAAAAGAAAGTCGAAGCTATGGCGGCGGTGATCAACGAGCTCGTCGCCCAACGCAAGCAGATGCGGTCGCATATGATGCAAATGATGCAGAGGATGCACTCGGAGCACACGATGGGTGGGCCAGGGATGGCACCGTCGGATCCGGATGATAGCGCACATGCCGGACATCATGACTCGAGATAACCGGCAACCGCGACTGAGCCTAGGCAGTCCATCATCACGGGCGGCGCGCGGCTCTGACCAGCCGGCGCCCGCAGTCACTACCAAGACGGATCACGGAACATACTGCAGGTTGTTACCCGGACGGGTGCCGCCGATCACCTCGATCCGGGGCTGTCCGTTGAGAGTGACCAGGCTGCCCCCGATCGCGGTCCGGGCAGTCGGAGGCGGCGCATAGTTGGTCCACCGGTCGGTGGTTGGATCGTAGCGATGGTCGCCCGCAGCGCACCTCTGGTCCCGTCGGTGTTGAGTTGAGCGCCCCCGATCAGATAGAGCTTGCCGGCGTGGACCACACTGGCTGCACCGTAGCGCCATCGTCTACCTCCGCCACCGCCTCTGGCCGGTAGCCGTTGTGGGAGGGCTGTCGTTCGAGAGCATCGGCGCAGGTGGGTCCCTGGACCCATTCACCTGCGGCGAGACCATTCTGCACCGGATCTACTGCTGGGGAACCGGTGGACTCCTGGGCGATGGTACCACTCTGCAGCAATCGACTCCGGTTCCGGTGGCCGGCCGTCTCGCCCTGGTTCAGATCAGCACTGGCGCACACCACACCTGTGGGATGACCGGCACCGGTGTCGGCTATTGCTGGGGGGACAATCTCAGCGGCCAACTCGGCGATGGCACGACAGAGAGGCGCCTCAGTCCTGTTCGTATCGTGGGAGCCATGTGAATCGAAGCGACATCACCGCGCCCGGATGGTCTTGATGAGCTGTCCCGCCAGGGCCGGGATGAGCGCAAATCCCGTCATCACGAGCCACCCGTCGCCGCCGATCGACTCGAGCCGCAGCACCCGCGCCAGCGGCTCGATGATCAGCGTCAACGCCTGGAGTGCGGCGGTCAGGCCGACTGCGGCGAGCGCGTACCGATTGGCCACCACCCGGAGCGGCGCGAGCACGGGAAGCGCACTCCGCGCGTTGCCGAGGTGCAGGATCTGCGCGAATGCAAGAGTCATGAACGCCACTGTCCTGGCCCGCTCCTGATTCTGGGAAAATTGGGTGAGAGCCCACCAGTACGCGCCCAGCGTACAGAGGCTGATGAGCAGACCGTACCCGATAATGGAGCGCGTCAGGCGAGGTGACAGGATGGCCTCGCCAGGATCGCGGGGCGGCTGATCCATGATTCCCGGCTCGCCCGGCTCGACTGCCAGCGACAGGGCCGGCACGGTGTCGGTCAGCAGATTGAGCCAGAGGATCTGAAGCGGCAGCAGCGGCGGCGGAAGTCTTGCAACTCCAGCTCCGAGCAGCACCAGGATCTCGCCCAGGTTACAGCTGAATAGATAAAAGACGAACTTTCGAATGTTGTCGAATATTACCCTGCCTTCTTCGACCGCGACCGCGATCGTCTGGAATCGGTCGTCCTCCAGGATGAGATCGGATGCCTCCTTGGCCATGTCGGTCCCCCGCTGCCCCATGGCCACACCGATATCGGCCTTTTTCAGCGCTGCGGCGTCGTTCACCCCATCTCCGAGCATGGCGACCATATCGCCCCCGGCCTGATAGGCGCTGATAATGCGGAGTTTGGCCTCCGGGCTCACCCGACTGTACCCAACCGCGTGCCGGGTTGCTGCCTGAAGCGCAGCATCCGAGAGCCGGTCCACCTCGTGCCCCTCGAGTATCCCATCACCAGGCTGGTTCAGGCCGAGATCGGTAGCGATGCGCTCGGCCGTGAGTCGTTGATCGCCCGTCAACATCACTGTGCGTATTCCCGCTCGCCGAAACGTGGCGACGGTTTCCTTCACCCCAGGAGCGGGCGGGTCGGTCATGCCCACGTAGCCGATCCAGGTGAGATCCTGGATCTCCCGGTCTGCCGGGCCCGATCCATCCCTCTGAGCCAAGGCGAGTACCCGGAGTCCGCGGCCGGCCAACTCACGGTTTAGTTCCAGCAAGCGGCGGCGCTCGGCTTCATTCAGCTCCCGACTACCTGTCTCTCCGAGTGCGCGGGTGCTCAGCGCAAGAACCCGGGCCGGAGCACCCTTTACCGCTACGAGCACGCCTGACGGAGAGCGGTGAAACGTGGCCATCAGCATGCGCTGACTACTGAACGGCAGCTCGCCCAACTCCGGCAGTTCCGTGAGCAGGGCGTCGCGATCGAGTCCGGCCTTGCGGGCGAGCGCAGCCAGCGCTGCCTCCGTCGGGTCGCCCACTGCAGTCCAGACCCCGTTGCGCTCGTGCGATGTCTCCCCGGCTGGTCAGGGCGCAGATCCGCAGGACAGCGGCAAGCCGAGGCTCTCCCCGGGGATCAATTCGGGTACCCAGATGGAGGAAGTCACCGTGCGGCGAGTAGCCGGATCCTCCCACCTCGATCTCGCGGTCGTCCAGCCGGACGATCGTCACGGTCATCTCACCCGCAGTCAGAGTCCCCGTCTTGTCGGTGCAGATGATGGTAGCGGAGCCGAGCGTTTCCACCGCGGGGAGATGCCGCATCAAGGCCCGCCGTCGGGCCATGCGGCGCACGCCAACTGCCATGGCAATGGTGCCGACGACCGGCAATCCTTCCGGCACCGCCGCGACGGCGAGCGCCACCCCCGTCTGGAACAGCTCCCTGAGCGACAGGCCCTGGAGGTATCCCAGCCAGATCACCAGGATCGCCACTCCCACCGCGACCGCGACCAAACGCCGTCCCAGTGTGTCCAACCGGCGCTCGAGTGGCGTTCTCTTCTCGGCGACTCCGCTGACCAGCTCGCCGATACGTCCGACCTCCGTCGTCATCCCCGTCGCCACGATAACAGCGCGGCCTCGGCCCGCCACGACCGGAGTGGCTTTGTACAGCATCGTCGTGCGCTCGGCCAGCGGTACTTCAGCATCGAGTACCGCCTCGGCGCTCTTATCGATCGGCAGCGGCTCGCCGGTGAGCGACGCCTCCACCGTGCGCAGCTCGGCGGCCTGAAGCAGCCTGGCGTCGGCGGGGACCATCTGCCCGGCCTCGATCTCGATCACGTCTCCGGGGACCAGCTCGCGCGCGTCCAGCTCCCGCACTCGGCCGTCGCGCAGGGCCCGGGCATGGGTCACCTCGAGCTCGAGGAGAGCCTCGACCGCGCGATGAGCCTTGAGCTCGGTCACAAATCCGATGGCAACGTTCAGGACCAGCACGGTGAGGATCGCCACGGCATCGAGCAGGTCTCTCGAAAGCAGAGCCACGGCCCCCGCAACCAACAGGAGAACCACCATGACGCTGCGAAATTGGGCGACGAGGATCGACCAGGCGGAGCGGGGTCGGGCAACCCGAAATGTGTTGCGACCGAATTGTAGCAGCCGGGCGGCGGCCTCTGCCTCGGTTAGACCGAGGGAGCCTGAACCGAGCCGCTCCAGCACCGCGTGAGACGGCAGCGCGTGCCACAGTAGCTGGCCCTGAGCCGGTGTCGGCTGAGCTCGGGACTTTCGCATAGCACTGCGTCCTGCCAGTCAGAGTGAACGGAATAAGAAGCGCGCTCTATACGCAGCATCAGGAGATAACCTAAAGCGATCTATATTCAACCGACTTTGCCCAGCCATTCCCTCACACACGGCTCTCGATGACCGACACGGTTGAGCTGAGGCAGTTTCTCATCATCCTGATCGCCGCGGTGACGGTCGTTTCCGTTTTCCGCCGCCTCCGAGGAAGCTCGGTGCTGGGCTACCTCCTGGCTGGTGCACTGATCGGCCCCTTCGGGCTGGGCTTGATCCATGACATCGAGTCGACCGACGGCGTGGCCCGGCTGGGCGTGGTCTTCCTGTTGTTCTGGATCGGACTGGAGCTGTCGGTCGAGCGGATACTGGCACTCCGACGCTATGTCTTCGGCCTGGGTGCGGCACAGGTCCTGGTCACGACGCTCGTCTTCTGGGCCGCACTGCAAGCAGCTGGACTTACCAATGGTGCCGCCCTGATCATCGGCGCCGGCCTGTCGCTCTCGTCCACCGCCGTCGTTCTGCGAATGCTGGTCGAGCGGCGGGAGCTGGCGTCTCATCACGGGCGGATTGCCTTCGCGGTGCTGCTGTTCCAGGATCTGGCCGTGGTGCCACTGCTCACCCTGGTACCACTCCTGGGCGGAGAGCGCTGCCCGGATCCTGCCGGCACTGGGCAATGCCTTTCGGGAAGACGGCCATTGCCTTCATTGCCATCCTCATCCTTGGCCGGCTGGCGCTCCGGCCGGTGCTGCGTCACGTTGCTCATGCCGACACCCCAGAGCTGTTCACCGGTATCGTGCTGCTGGTGGTGCTTGGGGTCGGCTGGATAACCGAGCAGTTCGGTCTTCCCATGGCGCTGGGAGCGTTCCTGGCGGGGCTGCTGATGGCGGAGACCGAGTACCGGCCTCAGATCGAGGGAGACATCCAGCCGTTCCGTGGGGTCCTGCTGGCGCTCTTTTTCATGACAGTTGGCATGGGCCTCGATCTCGAGCTGCTGCGGCTGCGGGCTCCGCTCATTCTGGGATTGCTCCTCGCTCTGCTCTGCCTCAAGGCCATCATCCTGGCGCTGCTCAGCCGCGCCTTTCGACTTCCCTTCGGTGTCGGCGCCGGAGTGGGACTGATGCTGGCTCAGGGCAGCGAGTTCGGCTTCGTGCTCTTTCCTCTGGCACAGCAGGCGCAGGTTATCAGCCGCGAGGCATCCCAGCTCGCCATGCTCGTCATCGGCGCCAGCATGGCGGTCACGCCGGCCCTGCTGCATCTGAGCGGGGTCGTGCTCGCCCGGCTGCAGCGACACCCTGCGGAGTCTCACGGCTCGCTGACTGACGAGGCCCAACGGATCCGAGACCACGTCGTGATCGCCGGCTTCGGCCGGGTGGGCCAGACGCTCGGAGTTCTGCTCGAGTCGGTGCAGATCCCGTATGTGGCCCTCGACCGCGACCCCGAGCTGGTAGCGGCTGCCCGGCGGCATGGCCGGCGAGTGTTCTTTGGCGATGCGAGCCAACCGGAGGTACTGAAGGCCGCCGGACTGGAGCGGGCCCGGCTCGCGGTCAGTACCCTGGACGAGCCCGGTCTGTCCGAGCGCGCGGTGCGAGGTCCTCCGGGCCGCCCGGTCCTCGGTCCCGATCCTGGCGCGGGGACGGGACACAACCGACTGTGAGAAGCTGGTCGCGGCCGGGGCGACGGCGGCGGTGCCCGAGGTCGTCGAGGGAAGTCTGCAGCTCGGCGGCGTCCTGCTTCGGCAGCTGGACGAGAGTCCCGAACGCATCGAGCGTCTACTGGAACAGTTCCGCCAGGAAGCCTATGCCCGTCTGGCGGAGATCACGGCGGCACCGCGGATCTGAGACTGAGAATCATCCTGGCTTCGTCCGCAGCCGCATGCTCCAGAGCGGAGCGAAGAGAGCCACCACGAGAACGACCACCCAGATCCGTCCTCGGGTAAGGTCGTAATCCGTCAGCAACTCGGCCCAGGATTTTTTGAATAGGTAGTGGCCCGCCAGGAACTCGAAAGAGAGCGTCAGTCCCACCCACAAGAGCCCGATCGCCCAGGCGTCACCGTAGTCCGTCGGCCCCATCCAGTCGATCGTGAGCCAGCTCACCAGCAGCACCAGGCGCTTAGCGAAATCGTGCTCAGCGCCCGACCCGCGTCTCGCCCAATGCAGGGACCAGCCAGGTATTCCGCATCCCGCCATTGAGCACGGCCAGAATGAGGATGCCGATCCAGACAACTACAGCCCGCAAAATCATGGGGACGCGCTCTGTCCCGTCTAGGAGAACGCTTTGAATGCTGGGACATGAGGTTCTCCAGGATGGGATGCCTAAAACCGAAAGCCGACGCCGACGCCCAGAGCCAGTGGATCCATGCGGATGCTGGTAAGGGGAACTCCTGCGTTCTCGAGGTCGGCCCGGAGCCGGTTCCACTTGAGATCTGCGTTCAAGAGAACCAGAGGAGAGAGATCGAGGTCAGCGCCGATCTGAATCGCTGGACCGAAACTTGGCTTCATGTCGACGGAGTCGAGCACTCCACTCTTTTCCCAGGCGAATGTGGCGTTGACCCCCACGCCGGCATACGGATGCAGGCTGCCTCCTGACCGGCGGTATTGGAGAAAGAGATTAAGTGGTAGCAGCTCCAGCGAGCCAAGTCGCCGGTCCTCGCCTCCCGGCACCAGTGAGTCCACTTCCCGGGACTCGGTGTGGATGTTGAGCTCGGCGGTGAACGAGCTTCCCAGCACGCGACGAAGCGCCCCCTCGAGTGCGAAAGTGCTGTAAACCTGATATCCGGGAGGGTCGGATTCATCCGAACTGCCGGTCACCAGAACCCGGGTGGTGAGGCTCCAGAGATGATCAGTTCTCGTGCTCTGTGCGCGGGCTGAGGAGATAGTCACCCAACCCGTCAGCAGACCCAAAAGCAGGAGATAGCGCTTGGGGAGCGGAGACGGAAGCATTAGTAAGACCGTCGTGTTGACTGGAGCCGACAGAGTGGCGCTGCGACGGCTCGATCGGTGTCGTCTGCCTGCTTCGGTTCGGACTGCCCGCAGCATTTCATGCCGGATCAGCACCACGCCGGGAGACACCATGGACCAGTAGCGGCGAAAGCGCCGGCGGGAATCGCCGTCTGTAGTGGCCACCCGGGTTTCCGTGCGGAAGATCGAGCTGTCTGGCCCGGTGGGCTCGACCGCCATGGTCCATGCGATCTTGGCGTATCCCGGCTGCTGAAACTGGGCGAATTCCTCGGGAGGAAGGCCGGGAACTTGGACGTTCGCTTTCCAGGGCTGCGTGACCGCGCCCAGCACCAGCTCTCGTCCCGGCTCCTCGGCGAGAATTCGCCACCCCAGCGCCAGGACCTCGGAGAGAAGGCTCTGCGGCTGACGGCGCTTCGCCTGGAGCTGCACCCATGAGCAGCTCCCGTCCCTTGAAGATGGCGCGCACCAGGCCGGAGCTTTGCATGTCGAGCTCCCGGGCCACGGCCAGAGTCAAGTCTGCCGGAGCCGCCACCCTGGTCTCGTGATACTCACGGACCTCGTACGAGGGCAGAAAGCGATCCAGCAGCGGGTCCGGACTCCCGCCCTTCGGATTAGCCTTGCCGTAGCGCAACCAGTTCAGGGCGACGTACCAAGCCGGTGCCGATCACGGGCCGCGGTTGCGAGCGCCTGCTCCAATGAGAGCTCGGGTGACGGTGAAGAGACGCGGCGTCAGCCTCTACTTCGCACTCCTGCACCTCGGTCACATCATAGTGTGGCAGGTAGCGGTCGATCAGCATCACTCCTCCCATTCTTTCTTTACCTGTACTGACTGACGCTGTTGTTACTTCTATCATCGCGCCCGCTCGACCTGCCACTCGCCATGGAACATCGGGCGTTCAGCCGACTGTCTCTTGGAGCTGAACGTTCCCTCAATCCGATTGCCCGAGATCTTGCCCTCAAAGACCGTTTGGGTGCGGCATTCGCAATCGGGGTCCCAGTAAGGGGCCAGGGTTCCGCGCACCGCATCCTTCTCGATCCGCACGACCTTGATGCTGAGGAAAGGGCGGGGCTCCGGGTCGAGCCGATTGTCACCCGTATGTAGCTTTGGATCCACAGTCGCAGCGGCAGCTGCGGAAGCGAGTGCAGGCGAGAAGGTGATCTCAACTTCCCCGAATCCGGTGTCTGCGCTTTCAGGCATGACGAAGTGGATGACCCCATGCCGGCCGGCATCCTTACTCCGATACTGACCGCTCCATTCCCCCGCTATTGCCGAGATCGCTTCCTTGTTTCCCTCGACGGGTACGGGATCGTCGTATGTGGGCCGGTGGCAAGCCAGAGTCGCAGTCACTGCCAGGAGGCTGAGCGTTCGGGGGCTCACTTGTCCTGTCCCTCACGAGGGCCCTTATCGGAGCGGTTGACGATGAACCAGACCACCGCTGCCATGAAGAGCCAGAACAGCAACCAGGTCACCGAGCTCTGCCAGACTGAGTCCGCTGGGTTACCGAGATCAGTGTACATAGAGGGGCTCCAGAGTGGGGGACTTTGCTCCGGCCAATCTGCAGTCTTCTTTATTAAGAAATTCTGAAGGGAGTGAGAACTCTTCTTCGGCTATGGCACGGTAGGTTCCAGGCAGCCCCCGCCGGCATAGCACCGTTGCCGACTGCCTGCCCAGCCGCGGCCGAATTCGGGCTTTTCGCCCGGTCAGCCTTCAGCAAACGAGCAGAGGGCTGCACTCTATCTACTGCAGGGCAACCAACCTACCGCGTAGTTCCCGACCTGGCACCTCGCTTGCTCTTTCTATCCTGATCCGTCTCCAGTAACGCCGCCGGCTGCGGGGCAGAGTGTCGCAGCTCTCTCGAACCTTCACCCGCACCGGAGTCGTGTATGTCTCGTCGGCCTTTCCTGTCCGCCCTGCTGCTGGTCGTGGTATCGCTGACCGCCTGCACCAAGGACGGCACGGGACCCAGCGACCCGAACACCGGTGGCGGTGGCGGTCCAGTTGATAGCGATCCGATTCCGAATGGGACCTGGCCCAATCCGGATGGCACCGTACCCACGGTCGAGCCGGTTGATACCACGGTATACACACCCACCGACACGCTGAGCCCCAGCATCGGCGATACCACGATAGCCCTATTGTTCCAAGCCGCGGGAGCTGCCCGGTACAACCTGGGTACCTGCAGCTCGAACGGAACCTGGACGGCTCCGAACGGGACGCAGTACGGACCGCACAATCCGAACTGCCTGAGCTATCGCATCAGTGGACCGGGTAACAACGGCAAGGGGCACTGCGCGCTTTCCGCCCAGGGGTATCCTGGTCTCTGGGTAAACGCAGTCGGTCACGGAACCTCGCCTTATAGTCCCAAGTGTCTCGACCGGGGCACCCCGAGCACCACGCTGACACTGAGCTTTTCGGCGCAGGCGGAGTTGTTCCAGGCGACCGATGGATCGGGTGGGAGCATGCTGAATTTCACCTCCGGCGGCGTCACCCAGGCCCAGCTGATCTATCATGGTACGGCAGCAGATAGCACCACCGGTGCGGGCGTCCTGGTGGGGACCGACAATGCCAGCCCCGCTCGAACCTGGTCGATCGGCTTCAGCCAGCCGGCCCTGAACTTTACCGGCGGAGCAGCCAATGGGGACCTCATCAGCGCCCTGAGTACCTCTGGCGTCGAGGTCATTGCATGCAACGTCTCGGTGGGATGTTCCAGCATCACGCTCAAAATCGGAGGATGACACCACAGCCTTCACGGTGATCGCGACTCATTCGGCGATCACCATGATCAGGTTGTTGGGCATTGCAATGGTCGAAGGCGCGCAGCCACGGGTTGCGCGCCTTTGTTGTGATCGAAAGTGTGGCCTAGTTCTGGAGAGCGTCAGTGAGACTGGCGTATGTGCTTGTGATACGCAGCAGCCGGGACTACGGTGGGGGATGCGCGAAGGTGAGGAACATTCGAGAATCCGGTAGCACTGGAAGGAAACGCGGTGAGCATCACCAGGATCTTTGGCCAGCACGACGAAAACACCCTGGTCCAGCTGCGGGATGTGGCGCAAAGGGCAGAACGGGTCGCGCTCATGGCTGACGGGCATCAGGGTTACATCATGCCGATCGGCGGCGTCGCCGCCTACCGCGAGAAGGCGAGCGTCGTCGGGGTCGGCTTCGACATCGCCTGTGGGAACGCCGCCATTCGCACCGACCGGACCGTGCCCGACTATACCCGCCAGGATCTCACCGGGGTTGCCGACGAGATCCAGCGGGAGATCAGCTTTGGCATCGGACGCACCTGCCAGGCTGACGATGCTCCGGACGATCATCCGCTGTTCGAAGACCCCGCCTGGGAAGCGGTTCCCGGCAAGCACGAGCGCGATAATTTGAAGGCCAAGGCCCGGCGCCAGCTGGGCACTGTGGGCAGCGGCAACCACTACGTGGACGTTTTTGCCGACGAGCAGGGCGCCATCTGGGTCGGAGTGCACTTCGGCAGCCGGGGCTTGGGTCACACGGTCGCCTCCGGCTTTCTCGCGCTGGGGCAGGGACGGGAATGGAAATCCCGCGTCCCCGAAGCCGAGCTGTTGCTGGATTTGAAGACGCCGATGGGGGACGCCTACTGGTCACTGATGAATCTGGCGGGCCGCTACGCCTACGCCGGCCGCGAGTGGGTTGCGAGGAAGGTGGTGTCCATTCTCGGTGGGAATGAGCTGGAGCTGGTTCACAACCACCACAACTTTGCCTGGCGGGAGACTCACGACGGGGAGGATCTCATCGTGGTGCGCAAAGGAGCGACACCAGCATTCCCCGGTCAGCGGAGTTTCGTAGGCGGCAGTATGGGAGACAACTCGGTGATTCTCGAGGGGGCACCAGACGCGAGTGCCGATCAGCGCGCCGCCATGTTCTCCACCGTGCATGGCGCCGGCCGGGTGATGAGCCGGACCGAAGCACGGGGCAAAATCGATCGTAAGACCCGTCGGGTGAAATCGCCCGGAAAGGTGAGCTGGGAGATGCTGCGCGAGTGGGTCGGCGCCAAGGGCGTCATCCTCCGCGGTGGCGGGCTGGACGAGAGTCCCCATGTGTACCGCCGCCTGCCCGAGGTGCTCGCGGCTCAGGCCGGCACGGTCCGCGTGGTCCACACCCTGACCCCGCTCGTTGTGGTGATGGCCGGAGAGAACGAGTTCGATCCTTACAAAGACTGAGTACTTCCGGCAGTCGCAGTACTCGACACCAGCACCCGTGCACCAGTCAGGCGCCCACCTTACCCCAGCACGCTGGCCGCTCCCACTTCAGAGTCCTGCAGCGCTCGGATGATCGCGCCTGCGATTTTGCTTCCTCCCCGAGAAGAAGGCTCGATCGGGTTGGCATAGTCTGCCGCCTCATTACAGACTAGCCGGAGATCGATTACCGTGAGCCGCTGTTCGAAGGCAATCCTGAGAATCGGATCGTTGAAGATGCACAGCGCAGTCGAAGCCAGCCGCTGAAACCCGGGGTCGGGAAAGTTGCCGTTGTAGATGGTGCACACCGTAAGCGGCAGTTGTCGTTCGAGCAATCGGTCGACGAGTCGGCGGTAACGGCGTTCGAAGCTCTCGGCCGCGTCGGCCAGGAAGCCTAGCAGCTGAGGCGCCGAGGCTGCCGGACCTTCGAGGAGCTCGCCATGGGCCAGCACGTCGTTTCCGCCCACGCTGAGGATCAGGTGGCTGGCATCCGGCGGCAGATGCTCCAGCTGTCGAAAGCCATCATCGATGCGAGCTCCGTCCACCGCCACCAGGCTGGCCTTCCATCCGCCCGGCAGCAGCGAGCGAAGCTGCGCGATTACGGCCGGACCGCCGGAGGTGTAGGCGCCGTTGTCGAAGATCGAGTCTCCCAGGAGTACTACATGGGGCATAACAGGGTGCTTCGGGCTCAGGCCCGCGAGGTGTCAGCGGTCCAATCCGTGAGCGCGGTAACCACAACCGTGACGGCGGCAAGCCCAAGAAAGAAGTTCCGAGCTCGCCGGTCTCGGGCGAAGCCCAACAGCCAGGGAAGCGCGGGGATGAGAGGAGCCATGATCCCGTCGATGGCACCGTGGGCCTGGAAGGGGAGGGCGCGCCTGAGCGCGAGCGGGTAGTTAGTCAGGGCTGAGATCGCGCTATAGCCCGCTGCCCAGGCGTTGGCGGTTCGGCGCGCCGCCGGAGAGAACCCCAGTACGCGGGACAGCGCCGCGGTCGCCCCCGCGGTGGCATAGTCCAGAATCCCATGGGCTCGAGGAGTAATCGGCTTGGTCATATAGCTAGCGCTCCGGGTGGAGGTTATTGGCAGTTATCACTACCGTTACCTTACAATCGCTCGGCATCGCGCGGTGTGGCCTGGACCACAGGCCCTGAGCTCAAAGGACGCGAGCGTCCGACAGTATACCCCTTGCATACTGAAGAGTTAGCCGTCTTACTTGATGTGGGTTATAGCCGCGCGAACCTTGGCGTGCGGACGACATTCATAGAGTCCCTCTTCGTGGGGAGGGCAAAAGGCAGCCGTGCTGCCCGGAGCCCGCATGCCCAGCCGAGGAGACCGCCGTTCCCGTTTCTCCGCCGAACCCACGGTACTGATCGTGGATGATGAAGAAACTCCCCGCTCCACAACCTGCCGAATGGTCCGCGCCCTGGGCTACCAGGCCCGAACTGCCCGCGATGGACGCGAGGCGCTCCGCTACATCCAGCAGCACCCCGGCGAGATCCGTCTTGTCCTGACCGACGTTGTCATGCCATACATGGATGGAGGCGAGCTGGCCGAGCGAGCCCGGGACCTGCATCCCCGTTTGCCCATCGTCCTTATGTCGGCCTATCCGGTGGGCGAGATTGCCGAGTTGGTGGCCGCATATCCCGAGCTGCCGTTCCTGGAGAAGCCCTTCACCACCGAGACCCTGCACAAGTTCCTGATACCCATCCTGGGTCCGCCGACCCCGCGCGGACGCCGGGCCAACGACCGAGTGCGCTACCGCGAGCGGGCGAGGCAATCCAGCTAGGATTGATGACCGCACGGCGAATCTTTCTTCTCTCTCCCGCGCACTGTGGCGGCAAACGCGCCGCCATTTTACTCAACGATCGGGCCGCTTTTCCCCTGGCCCAGCGACTTCGGTCGCCGGGCGTCTCACTGGGTGAGGCGTTCAGCTTCCTCAGTGGACTCTATTTCCGGGGCAAGCTGACCTATGCCGCCCACTTTGCCCGTCCCCCGAAGGGGCAAGCCGGAGTGCACGTCATCACGACCGACCGCGGACTGCTTCCCCCCGAGACCCGGATCGGTGCCCGCGACCTGCGCGAGTTCGGCACGATAGACATCCGCGCGGACCGTCCCGAGTACCTCACCCCGTTGAGGCGCGACCTGTCCCTGCTGGAGGAGCTCGACGATCTGGAAGTCATCCTCCTCGGCAGCGTCGCCACGGGGAAGTACGTAGACGTGCTCCTGGAGAGGCTCGGCGAACGGCTCCTCTTTCCCGTCGAGTTCGTGGGGCGGGGCGACATGAGCCGGGGGGCTCTCCTTCTCCGAGCTGCCGAAGCTGGCCGGGAACTCACCTACCAGCCAGTGGCTGGGGCGGTAAGGCGCGGTCCCCGTCCACCCAAACTGGCCCGGCGGCGGTGACACCGAGATCGCCTACTGCCGCCCGCGCGCGAGTGCAACTGCCTACCGGGTCCGAGAACGAGCTGGTACGGATTGGGGACTCCACGGTACAACTGACCAACCTGCGAAAGATCTTCTGGCCGGAGCTGGGTCTCACCAAGCGCGATCTGCTGCAGTACTACACCGATGTCTCCCCGGTTCTGCTGCCGCACCTGAAGGACCGCGCCATGGTGATGAAGCGCTACCCCAATGGCATTCACGGCAAGTGGTTCTTCATGAAGAACACACCGTCTCCGAGGCCCCATTGGCTGAAGACCTGCGCAATTGAGCATGAGTCGGGCAACATCATCGCGTTTCCGCTGGTGCAGGATCTCGCCTCGCTGCTCTGGGTGGTCAACCTCGGCTGTATTGACCTCAATCAATGGTACGCCCGCTGCGACGACACCGACCGGCCTGACTACCTGCACTTCGATCTCGATCCTGGACCCGGTGCCGAGTTTGAGCAGGTGCTGGAGACCGCGATCATGGTGCGTGATGCTCTGGTCCACCTCGGGATGAAACCGCTGGCAAAGACCAGCGGCTCGAAGGGCGTTCACGTGTACGTGCCCATCGTGCGCGGTCCGATGCAGAAGGACGTCTGGCGAATAGCCAAGGCATTTGCCAAGCAGATGGAGCAGCTTTATCCGCGGCTCATTACGGCCGAATATCGGGTGGCTCATAGGCCCCATGGGAGGGTGCTGGTGGACTACAACCAGAACGCCTGGGGACGCACCCTCGCCTCGATCTACTCGGTTCGGCCTACCGAGCAGGCAACGGTTTCGACCCCGGTCACCTGGAAGGAAGTGGAGCAGGGGTTTACCATCGCGGACTTTCGGACAGACAACATTCCGGAGCGGATAGGACGGGTCGGCGATCTGTGGAAACCGCTGCTGGCTGCGCGTGGCCGCTACAATCTGGATCAGCTCCTGGACAGGTGATTGGTAACACGGCGCTGGGCCCGCTGGCCATGCAGCGTTCGTGCAGGAGGCATTCAATCCGGAAAGGCAATCCAGCGGGGCCTCGCAGCACGAGCTCTCCCGCCAGACAAAGCGCGTAGCCTACAGGAGGAAGTCCTGATCGATGCCCAAGAAATCAGCCGCAAGCAGCAAACGAACCAGCTCGAAGAAGAAGTCCACTCCGGTCAAGTCCGCAGCAAATGCGGAATCGCAGTTGGCCGAATATCGGCGGAAGCGGGACTTCACCCGCACGGCAGAGCCACGAGGCGGCAGCGCGGCGAGCAAGCAGCAGCTGGCCTTCGTCATTCAGAAGCACGCCGCGAGTCACTTGCACTACGATCTCAGGCTCGAGCTGGACGGGGTGATGAAGAGTTGGGCCGTTCCCAAAGGACCCAGTCTCGATCCTACGGTGAAGCGCCTCGCGATGCAGGTGGAAGATCATCCCATCGAGTACAACGGCTTCGAGGGAACCATCCCCAAAGGCGAGTACGGCGGCGGTACCGTGATGTTGTGGGACCGGGGTACATACAGCTACGGCGGCAGCGATCCGGATCCGGTCGAAGGGCTACGCCGAGGGTATCAGAAGGGCGACTTCAAGTTTGTGCTGCAGGGCAAGCGGCTGCACGGCTCATGGGTGCTGGTCCGCACTCGCCGGGACGAAAAGGGCAAGGCCCAGTGGCTGCTTATCAAGCACCGCGATGAGTTCGCGGTCGAAGGATCGGATGTAACCGCCGAACATCAGACCTCAGTGGCAACCCGGCGAACCATGGAGGAGATTGCGGGGGGGAAAAGTCGGGTCTGGCATTCCAATCGCACCGAAAACATCGAACGCGGGGAAGAAAAGCGCACGGTGGCGGCCGCCAGGAAGTCGGGTACCCCGGCGGCTCCCGCATCCGCCTATCAACGGCTGATGGCCAGGCGTTCCCGGTGACTCTGCACCCCGTTCGACACCTCTAGATCCACCGCGGTCTTTCCGGTCCACACCCGGGTGTTTCCGCCGCGGGCAAAGGAGAGCACCTCGCCGGTGTCCGGGTCCCGGACAATCAGCATCGGGTGCGCAGCGGCATTCCACTGAAGCGCGATGGTCCCTGTTTCCCGGCGCGCGGTGATGTGGTCCTGCACCGGGCCGCGCTGGAGCAGCTCCGGCGACTGCCTGACAGCAGCCAGCCGAGTGCCCGGGCCTGTCAGTCGTACTGTTCCCAGACGCGTAGCCGTGGTGTGATCGATCGGAACGGCGAATGCGAAGAATCTGGTGTTCTGACCCGCATCTGCCGCCGCCGCCGCGTCAAAGGACAGGTTGAAAAGTGAGGTCCCGTCAGCAGCCTGAGCCTCGATGGCGTAGGGACCGCGCGTCTGCGGCATTCGCGGCCGAGTCACGATTTGGAAGATTGGCTCGAGAACGGCTTGGCCATTCACAATCCGTCCCCAAACCAGGATGCAGGGCTGCACGCCCTCCCCGGCCTCTGCTTTCAGTGGATGCGACCGGCGGTAGGTCATTATTCCTTTATAGGTGTAGTCGCTGACCCAGGGATTGTCGCAGTAACCCATGATGTCTGGCTGACCAGGAGTCTTGAGGGTCCCGTTGCCCAGGTCATAGCCATACACCCCAATGTTGCCGGAGTTGTAGGGATAAGCCGGGTCGACACCGGGCGGTGTGCCGCACGGCGTGTGCAACTGTCCCCAGGTGTGACCGAGCTCGTGGGCGATCACCCGCCTCATGTCCGACGGATTGTCCCAGCCGAGCGCCGATGGCGCACCCACAAAGCCGTTGCCCACGATCCCCGATGTGTAATCCAGGTGCACCACGCCGTAGTACGTGCGGTCGGTCGCGTCGTCGGCGATCCGGAGCGCTTCAAGGTCGCTGAGGACCTGGTTCCACTCACCGTTGTCGTTCGATGGCTGGAGCGGACCCTGGACGGTGAACACCTGACGCACTTCGGTACTGACCGTGCCGAGCGGGTACATCCGGCGGGTCAGATCCAGCGCTTGATCGGCCGAGCCGACGCTTCCCACCAGTCCAGTGGCCGTCTGCCGGATCGGCACCAGACGAATGGTGGCTGATGACACCGCCTGAACGCTTAGCGCCTGGGCCGTGCCCGAGGACGGGAAGGTGTTGTCGCTCTCATTGCTCTCCGCGATGCTGTTGTTCGGATCAACGTCCACCAGCATCGACGTGTTCGGCTGAATCAACGATCCCGGAATCTGGGTATTCCAGGAACTGCTGAGAGTACCCTCCACAATGGTCGATGGAGTCGAGCTGCCCCGCGCTGGAATGGTCAAGGTCTGAAGCAGCGCTCCGCTTTGATAGAGGCGAACCCTGACGGCCGGCGTGACCTGGGCGCTCGGGGTCGCGGTGACAAACACCCGGAGGAACCCGTCGCGGGACTGTACCAGCGGCACGCTTCCCTCTGCGGTTTGCGTGCTCTGGGAGAGCCATACCCGCTGAATCCGGAGGTTCACCGACGGTCCCGTTGCAACGCAGCTGACAGCGAAGTTGACCGGTGTCGGTTGTCCCGCAGTCACCATCACGGTCTGCGGGTTCGCTCCGGAGATGGTGCAGTTGGCCGCCACGTCGCCCAGCAACACGGAATGCGACCCCGCGGCGAGGTTCTGAATGGTGCGACCGCCGCTGAGGGTCAGCGCCGTTCCTCCGTCCACACTTACCGTGTAGCTGTCATCCTGTGATGCGCCCGTGGTCGTAACGTTCACCCGAAGGCTGCCGGGCTGAGGTGGCCGAGCGGTGCAGGTCAGCTGAAACGAGGTTCGGCCCACGGCGCCGCTGGCGACGGTTACCTGGACCGGGTTGGCGCCTTGCACCGTGCAGTTGTCCGCGATTCCCTGTAGGCGCACCTGGTGCTCCGCCGCCGCCACGTTCGCCAGGGAGAGGGTGGCATTTGCTCCGACGGACTGAGCCGTGCCGCCATCCACGGTGACCGTGTAACCGTCGTCCGGGTCGATACCGGTGGTGGCTGTGGTGACTTCGAGGCTGCCGGCATCCGGAGTGGGCGCCGAGCAAGTCACCTTGAAAGCCACGCTGGCGGTCTTCCCGGCCGCCACGGTCACGTTCCGGGGGTTGGTCCCGCTCACCGTGCAGTTGAGCGCGACGCCGATGATCTCCACCTGGTGCGACGAGGCTGCAATGTTGGGCAACGTGATGGAGGCATTGATGCCGAGCGGCTGGCTAGCTCCGCCATCCAGCATCACGCCATAGCCGTCGGGATCCGGCTCCGTTCCGCTGGTCGTCGCCGTCACAGTCAGCGTCCCGGGAGCAGGCCCTGGGTCGGCGCAGGTCACGCTGAAAGGAACCTGGACCGTCTCACCGCCCGACACCGTGATCGTCCGGGGGTTCTCGCCCTCCACCTGGCAGTTGGCTGCCAGCCCGCCGAGACCAATGCTGTGGGAGCCGGGGGTCACGCCGGCAATACTGGCCGTTCCAGCCGGCAGGATGGGGCCCCAAGGGTTGGCATCAACCAGCAGCGTAAAGCCATCGGGGTCGGCCGCAGAGCCGCTAGTCGAGGTGGCCACTTCGATGCTCCCGCTGGTGGCGCTGCATCGGACGGAGAAGGAGACGGTGCTGGTGCTGCCGGAGTGAACGGTGACGGACTGGGGATTTTCTCCCTGGGCGGAACAGTTGGGTGCAAGCCCTGCGAGCTGAACCTGATGTGGACCGTCGGTGAGCCGCTCTACCATAACCGAGGCGGATACGCCGATGGATTCGGTATCAGAGCCATCGATTATCACCGTGTACCCATCGGGATCGAGCTCGACGCCCTCTGTGGCGGTGGAGACGCTGAGCGAGGGAAGGACTACGTCGGTTCCGCCGCCGCCGCTGCAGCCGAGCCATGTGAGGGGAGCGGCCCAGAGGACGATGGTCCGCAGGTGGAAACGGCGTTGCGACACTGGCGACATCGCGGCCCTCCGAGGGCGGCTCGCGGCGGAGCAGGGGAACTCCATCGCGCTTGTTTGTGCCGGTCCCGCTCATGATTCGCGCCAGACCACTTGGCGCGGGTGAGTGCGCAGTTGTGGACCTAACGGGCCTCGACCCAGGTCTCGATGAGCGGGGACCTGCTACAACTGTGGAAGAGCGGCAACACTGACCATTTGGGGGATGATCAGTATACACCTCACGTGTGAATGCACACCAGACCGGTACGGACCTCAACCGCGGCTGTACTGGTTAAGTTTGGACATGCGGTTGACCGAACGTTTCATGGCGCACCTGTCCACGCTCGGGCTCGACGGTAAGCGCGTGCTGGTTGCTGTATCGGGCGGGCCCGATTCACTCGCCTTGCTGCATCTCCTGATCGAAGCTCGGATCCATCACGCCCTGGATCTTGTCGTCGCCCATGTAGACCACGGGATCCATCCAGAGAGTGGCCGGATTGCCGAACGGGTTCAGATGGCGTCAGCCAGATATGGCTTGCCAGTCGAGGTCGGTCGGCTGGCGTTAGGAGCCCGAGCCACGGAAACCGAGGCCAGAGAACATCGCTACGCTTGGCTGGAGGAAGTCCGGCACCGGAATGGTGCGGATCTGATCCTCACTGGTCATCATGCTGATGACCAGGTCGAAACGGTTCTTATGCGGGTTCTTGCCGGGTCCGGTCCGGTCGGCCTGGCCGCAATCGCGCCGCGGCACGGACGGTTAGTTCGGCCGTTGCTTCCTTTTAGACGCGCCGAGCTGGAGGAATATGTGAGGTCGGCTGGACTCGATCCCTGGGTCGATCCCGCCAACGCCGATACTCGGCACCAGCGTTCCTGGATCCGAACGGAACTGCTGCCGATGCTCCGCGGCCGAGTGGCCGAAGTGGACGCAAATCTTCTCAGAGTCGGGCACCACGGCGCGGCTGACCGGGCGGCATGGGATGCCGTGTTGGATGCGCTGCCTGGGCTCGAACTCCGGGCCGAGGCGGATGGGATTTCCGTTGCTGCCAACACCCTCGGGAACTATCATTCAGCCCTGACTCAAGCGACCATCCTCGCGCTGGCTCGGCGGGCCGGCTGCCCTCTCGGGCCCACTCGCGCTCAGCGCGTCATCGGCCTTCTTCGCAGTGGCTCGAGCGGTGATCGAGCCCCCCTCGGCGGTTCCTGGACAGCCGAATTGAGCTTTGGCCGGCTGCTGATCCGTCACACCATTGCGGAACCTCCTCTGCTGCCCTGGCCGCTGGCCAGACATGAGGGCTCCGGAGCTTGGGGACGCTGGCGGTTTCGTTGGCATCGAGCGGTCGCGCCGGAGCAGCAGGAGCGCGCGGCGCTGAGCGCCTGGTTCACTCTGGAGCCTCTTACCGTCCGAGCCTGGGTCCCGGGCGACAAGGTGCGGCCGCTCGGGAGCACTGGTCGTCGGCTGATCGTCCGATGCTTTCAGGACGCCCGGGTGCCCCGAAGCAGCCGCCGGTCCTGGCCGGTCGTCACCGGCACAGACGATATCGTGTGGGTTCCCGGCGTGTGTCGTTCCGCTGCTTGGGTTCCCCCGGGTGGGGTGGAGGCGCTCCGCGTTGACGCTCAGTACGCCTGAGGTGCTGCGCCGCACCGGCGGTAAGCCGGTGAAGTCAATCGTCTTCGACGAGCGCACCATCGCGGCACGGGTTCAGGCGCTAGCTCGGGAGATCACTGAGGCGTATCCTGATGGTGAGCTGCTGGTGCTCGGCCTGCTCAAAGGCAGCTTCATCTTTCTGAGTGATCTGGTCCGCAAGATAGAGCGCCCCATTCAGGTGGACTTCTTGGTGGCGAGCTCATATGGCGCCCGGAAGGTTTCCAGCGGGACGGTCCGGTTGCTCTACGATCCGGAAACCCAGCTGGAAGGCAAACATATCCTGCTGGTTGAGGATATTATTGATACAGGTAAAACCCTCCAGCGGCTAATGGGGCTGCTGGGCGCGCGGCGGCCCCGGAGTCTGGCGATCTGCGCGCTGCTGGACAAACAGCTGGCGTCCGAGATCCGTCCGGAACTTCGCTTTGTCGGCTTCCGGGCCCCCCCGGCGTTTCTGGTGGGATATGGCCTCGACCACGCCGAGAATTTCCGTCATCTCCCGTTCATCGCGGACTTGGAATAGAGAATGGCAGACCGACTTCCGAACCGGCCCCCTCGCACCAACTGGGGGAACCTGAGCAAGAACCTGGCTCTCTGGCTGCTGGTGGGCCTTCTCGCGCTTGCCCTGTTCCAGATGATGAGCCGGCAGCGCAACCCGACCCAGGAATTCTCTTACACCGAATTCAGCAAGCAGCTGGATCAGGGCAACGTGGCCCGGGTCGAGGTGTTCGACGGCAAGCGGCTGGAGGGGGACTTCAAGAGCCCTGTCACCCAGGACGGCCGGAGCGCGAAGAGCTTCCAGGTGCTGCTCCCGGTGGCGAACAGCGAAGCCTTCATCAAGCGGTTGGAGGAGGCGAACGTCCCTATCCTGGCTAAGGAGCCCAAGGGGGGCATCACCGCCATAATCATCGCCGCGCTTCCTTGGATTGTCATTCTGGGCCTCTGGTTCTTCCTCCTGCGCCAGCTTCAGGCGGGGGGCAGCCGGGCATTTGCCTTTGGCAAGTCCAAAGCCAAGCTCCTCGCCGGTGATACACCCAAGGTGACCTTTGCCGACGTGGCCGGGGCTGATGAAGCCAAAGTGGAGCTGCAGGAAATCATCGAGTTCCTCAAAGACCCCCAAAAGTTCACCCGGCTGGGCGGTCGGCTCCCTAAAGGAGCGCTGTTGGTGGGACCGCCGGGAACCGGCAAGACGCTGCTGGCCAAGGCGGTAGCGGGAGAGGCGGGCCGGCCCTTCTTCTCGATGTCCGGCTCAGACTTCGTCGAGATGTTCGTAGGCGTTGGCGCCAGCCGGGTGCGCGATCTCTTCGAACAGGGTAAGTCGCACGCCCCGTGCATCATTTTCATTGACGAGATCGACGCGGTGGGACGGCACCGGGGCGCCGGGCTTGGTGGCGGACACGACGAGCGGGAACAAACCCTCAATCAGTTGCTGGTGGAGATGGATGGCTTCGAATCGAACGACGGAGTCATCCTGATCGCCGCAACCAATCGGCCTGACGTGCTCGACCCCGCGCTCCTCCGTCCGGGCCGGTTCGACCGGCAGATCGTGGTGGACGCGCCAGACGTCCGGGGCCGTGAGGGCATCCTCCGGGTACACACGCGCAAGATTCCACTCGCGAGCGACGTGCGGCTCGAGGTCATAGCCAAGGGCACGCCGGGAATGGCGGGCGCGGACCTGGCTAATCTGGTCAACGAGGCGGCGGTGCTCGCGGCTCGGCGGAACAAGACCCTCGTCGACATGTCTGACTTCGAGGACGCCAAGGACAAGGTGATGCTTGGCGTGGAGCGCCGGAGTCTGGTGCTCACCGAAGATGAGCGAACCCTGACCGCGTACCATGAGGCGGGGCACGCGATTGTCGCCATCAAGATCCCGGGCAGCGATCCGATCCATAAGGTCACCATCGTCCCACGCGGCCGTGCTCTAGGGCTCACCGCGTCGCTCCCCGAGGTAGACCGGCACAATTACACCAAGGACTGGCTCATCGGCAGCCTCGCGATGTTCTTCGGGGGCCGGGTGGCGGAGGAGCAGGTGTTCGGGGCCGACAAGATCACCACCGGGGCGGGCAACGACATCGAGCGCGCCACTGGTCTGGCCCGCCGAATGGTGACGCAATTCGGCATGAGCGAGCTGATCGGACCGCTGGCTGTGGGCGACAAGGAGCAGGAGATATTCCTCGGCCGGGAATTCGCTCAGCGGCGGGAGATCTCGGAGCGCACCGCGCAGATGGTGGATGGCGAGGTCAAACGGCTGATTGACGAGGCCTACGCCCGGGCCAGCGCTATTCTGAGTGAGAACCGCGAGCTCCTCGATCGCATTGCCCAGGCGCTGCTCGATCGGGAGACGATCGACCGTGAGGACCTCGACCGGCTGGTAAAGAACCAGCCGCTCCCACCCCGCACTCTGCCGCCGGCCGAGCCGGCTGCTTCTCCGGCCAACCCGAGCACGAAACCCGGCGCGACGCCCGCCCGCGCGCCAATTCTGGGAGCGCCCCCGGCCGAACCCGCCGGCGCGTGAATGTTACGCCGCTGGCGCTCCACTCCTCACGGGTGGTGCGTGAAGCGCTCTGCTCCCACGGTTGGGAAGCGGAGCTGGCGGAGAGTGCCTCCGTAGGAATCGAAACCGCCGCTTTTCATCTCACAGCATTGGACCAGGGAGCCATCGAGGCCCTGGTCCCTTTTGCAGGTAGTCTCGGGCTCGAGGTAGTGACCGGAGATTCCTGGGCGATCGTAGCGGGTAGCCGTTCCCGCCTGAGTGTTCTGGCCCGGCCCTGGAGTGTTCCCGAAGCACTGAGAGAGCTGGCCCAGGGGATTTCGCTGGTTCTCCCGGCCGAACCGGTCACCCGCTGGCAAACTGCCCGTGGTGAGGTGTCGCTGGAGCACGCCGTCATAATGGGGATTCTCAACGTGACGCCCGACAGCTTCAGCGATGGAGGCCGGTTTGCGCAGGTCGACGCCGCGCTGGCCCACGGTGAGCAATTGCTGCGAGATGGTGCCGCCCTTCTGGACGTCGGTGGCGAGTCCACCCGGCCGGGCCGCACCGAGTCCGTGTCCGAGGAGGAGGAATTGCGGCGAGTTATTCCGGTGATCGAAGCGGTGATCCGGGAGCATCCGTCGCTGATTCTGTCCATCGATACCGTAAAAGCTGGAGTGGCAGAGGCCGCGCTGGACGCCGGTGCTGCGATCGTGAACGATGTTTCGGCGTTGCGACTCGACGGAGCCATGGCGGGAGTAGTGGCTCGGGCAGGCGCGGGAGTGATCCTCATGCACTCCCGCGGGTCCATTCTCGAGATAGCCTCTTACACACATGCCGAGTACCAGGGTGACGTAGTGGGCGGAGTGGTTCGGGAGCTGCGGGAGGCACTGGAACGGGCCGCAGAGGCCGGTGTGGGGCCGGAAGCGACGGTAGTCGATCCAGGCTTTGGTTTCAGTAAGACCGTGGAGCAGAACATGGTGCTGTTGGATCAACTCCCGGCCCTGCGGGCGCTGGGCAGGCCGATTCTGGTAGGTCCTTCCCGCAAGCGCTTTTTGGGCGCCGCCAGCGGGTTGTCACTCGGAGAACGGGATAGGGTTACCGCCACCGCTTGCGCCCTAGCAGCCGAACGGGGAGCCCGTCTGTTTCGGGTCCATGCCGTTGCCGAGACGCGCGAAGCTCTGGCGCTCACCCAATCCCTTGGAGTGCTGGGTTAATGACTTCCCGTACTCCCTACACCGCCGCGCTCGGGGTCACCGGCCTGGTTCTGCTGGGTTATCTGCTCACGCTCGCTCCGACGGTCACGTTCTGGGATGCCGGCGAGTTCATCGCAGCGGCGAAAACACTCGGCATACCGCATCCTCCTGGGACGCCGTTGTTCGTGTTGATTGCGCACGTCTGGGCCATGCTGTTCCCGATTGGGGAATACGCGTTTCGGACCAATCTGCTGAGCGCGTTACTCAGCGCCCTCGGGGCCGGGTGCTTCTTTCTGGTCGCGCATGAATCCTTGCGGGCGCTAATCCCGGCGCATGATGAAGAGTCGGGCAGGATGCTTCGTATCGGCGGCGGTGCGGCGGCGGCACTACTCGGCGCCTTCACCTTTACCAATTGGCAGAACTCGAACGAGACTGAGGTCTACGCGGTTGCCACCTTCACCATCGCCGCCATGAGCTGGCTGGCTCATCTCTGGCGTCGGCATCGAGGAACGACGCGGGCCTCGAGGCTTCTTCTCTTAATCGTGTATCTGGCTGGTGTCTCCATCGGGAATCACCTCCTAGCCCTGCTTGCGGGTCCCGGGATCCTCGCGTTCATGGTGGCCACGTTGCGCGAGGCCCCGGCTACCGATCCCGTGCGCCGCCGCGCCGAGTGGGGGCAGGTAGCGGTGGTCGCTGGCATCTGGGCGCTGCTCATCGGGACCGGCCTGGGGAGCACCACTTTGGTGGTTCTGGGCGGGCTCTGCTTTCTTGCCGCGGCCGGCTTTGCCGCACTGGGAGGCGCTGGCACATTCGCGCTACTCACTTTGTGCATCGCCGCGGTGGGGATTACCCCTTACCTCTACCTTTACATCCGGTCGGCCCAGAACCCGCCGATCAACGAAGCAGCGCCTGCTACGTTCGACGCGCTGCTGGCGGTGATCAGGCGAGCTCAGTACCCGCCGCGCACACCGCTCGACAATCCCACCGTTTCCCACGGCCCCGATAACCCCGGCCGTACCCTGGCCATCCTCGGTATTCAGTTCGCCGACTACATCGTGTACTTCACCTGGCAGTGGGCCAAGGCGTTGGCTGAGTGGCTGCAGGTGTTGGTGACCCTGGTGTTCGTATCGCTGGGGCTTCGCGGATTGTTTGCCCAGCGTCGGGCCGATCGGCCGGCCTGGTGGCTGCTGCTGGGACTTTTTATGGTGACCGGGCCCGGCCTGGTCATCTATATGAACTTCAGGCCAGGCTTTGGCCGCTGGTTCGAGAGCTACCCGACCTCCTCTGCGCACGAGGTGCGCGAGCGCGACTACTTCTTTGTGGTGAGCTTCATCGTGTGGGGAATTTGGGCGGGAATGGGACTGGCGGTGGTCGCACGAGCTATCTGGGCTGGGGTGAGCAGCCCGCGCCGGTGGGCACCCGCGGTGTTGGCCTTGGCCCTGGTTCCTGTCGCCTTGAACTGGAATGCCGCCTCTCGGCGCCACGGTCCCGATGCGCGTCTTGCCGCCGATTTTGCCTATGACCTGCTGAACACGGTTCCCCCGTACGGGGTGCTGTTCACCTACGGCGACAATGACACGTTTCCCCTCTGGTGGGCCCAGGAAGTAGCCAACGTCCGGCAGGATGTGACCGTGGTTTGTCTGGCCCTGGCGAATACCGACTGGTACATGCGCCAGCTGCGCGACAATCCGGTGCGCCCGGTAGACCGAAACGCTCTCCCTGCTGTCTGGCGCGGCGCTCTGAGAGCGCCTCCCACACAGCCGCTGCACACCATGACCGATTCGATGATAGGATCGGCCATGAGCGGCTATGTGGTGCCGCAGAATCAGCGAGTGACTCTCGGATCCGTTACCCGGAATCTGAAGGCCGGCACCTTCCTGCTGCCGAACGACATTCTTACGCTCAGCATTGTGCAGCAGAACGTGGGGCGGCGCCCGATCGTTTGGGCGATTACGACCGGCCGCGAGTTCGGTGGGTTGAGCGAATACGTGGTGCAACAGGGTTTGGGTTACAGCCTGCAATCCAGCCGTCCGGATACCACGTCACCGGCACTCGATACCCGGCGACTGGCGGGTGCCCCTTTGGATATTCCCACGACAGAGCGGCTAGTCTGGGAGACGTACCGTTACGCGGATCTGCTGCACGGAGACGTAACCAAACTGGAGACCACCAGCGCCAGCATTGCATCCACCTTATCGCTGCCGTTCACTCAGCTCACCTACGCCTACAGCGCTCGTGGGCAGCAGGAAAAGATGCTGCGAGCCCTCGATCGTGCCATGGAGCTGACACCCAACCAGTCTCTCCGCACAGCATTGGCGGAGTTGCGGGTGAGTGGCAGGGATACGGTTGGAGAATGACGCGAGGGGCGGGTCTTTCCGTCCTTCATCCTCCGTCCGGCCCGACCTTCCAAACCTTCAATAACACGCCGTCCCCCAATAAATTGGATGGCTATGGATTTCCCAGGCCTTCCGGCCAGGCTGGCGCACGTGCGCGAAACAGTGGCACAGAGCCAGGCGCAAGGAGGCTGGCGACACCCGGTGCGGATTGTGGCGGTAACCAAGACTCACGGGGTCGAAGCAGTTCTGGCCGCAGTTGATGCCGGCCTCGGAGATGTCGGCGAGAACCGGGTGCAGGAGGCACTGCAGAAGCAGGACCGTGCCCCCGATGCGCCGGTGAACTGGCACCTGATCGGAACGCTCCAGCGCAATAAGGCCCGGCATGCCGCCGGCCGGTTTGCTCTGATCCATTCGATCGACCGCGGCGACCTCGGTGCCGAGCTGGACCGCCGTGTTGCTCCAGGACAGACGCAGCGAGTGTTGGTCCAGGTGAACTGTTCCGGAGAGCCGCAGAAGGGCGGAGTGGAGCCCGAGTCTCTGCTTTCGCTGCTGGATGAGATGCGCGCTCTGGAGCGGATCGAGGTGCTGGGCCTGATGACCATGAGTGCGCTCAGCGCGGATACCGATGAGCAACGCCAGACCTTTCGCCAGCTGCGCGAATTGCGGGATGTGGCGGAGCGCTCCGGGCACGCGTTGCCGGAGCTCTCGATGGGGATGTCGGGCGACTACCATGTGGCAGTGGAGGAGGGTGCAACGATGATCCGGCTGGGAACCGTTCTGTTCGGGGAGCGGATGACATGAGCGACGATCACGCGTTTCACCTGACGCCACTGGATGTCCGGTCTCAGGAATTTGCCCGCACGCTCCGAGGCTACGATCGGGCGCAGGTCGATGAATTCAAGCTGGCCATCTCGGAGGAGCTGGAACGGCTGCTGCGCGATCGGGCTCAGCACGAGGAGCGTCTGCACGGAGTGCAGGAACAGCTGCGGGCCTACCGCGACCGGGAACGTGCCATGAACGAAGCACTGGTGGCAGCGCAACAGCTCCGGGTGGACAGCCGGGAACAGGCCGAGCGTGAGGCAGAGCTAGTGCTGCGCGAGGCCAGGGCGGAAGCCGAACGAATTCTCGAACGGGCCCGCCAGGAGGAGGCGCTGGTCCGGGAGCGCGCCGACGGAGTGGCCCGTCAATTCACCGCGTATGTGGCCAGCTTCCGCACCCTTCTGGAGCGCCATCTGGGAGAGGTAGACGGGATGCAGCGCCGAGTCCGGCCCGAGATAACCGAATCCACGGCTGAAACCCTCCCTGGGAAACAGCGGTGACCGCTGCAGGTCTGTTGTTCGACCGGATTCAGGAGGCTGCGGCTGTGGTGCGCGGTCGCTCCCGGCTCGAGCCCGAGGTCGGAATCATTCTGGGCACCGGACTGGGCGGCCTGGCAGATGAGATCTCGGTGGACGCGTCGATTCCCTACGAGTCGATCCCGGGATTTCCGTTGTCCACTGTTGAATCGCACGCCGGCCGTCTGCTGCTCGGCCGGATGGGGAAACGGCCGGTAGTGGCGATGCAGGGACGGTTTCACCGTTACGAGGGCTACGGCCTGGCTGAGGTGACCTTTCCCGTTCGGGTGATGCAGGCGCTTGGTGCAAAGACGCTGGTTGTCTCCAACGCGTGCGGGGGAATGAACCCGCTCTGGAGCCCGGGTGATCTGGTTCTGCTCAGCGATCACATCAATCTGCTGGGCGATAACCCGCTGATCGGCGCCAATGATGACAGGCTGGGCCCCAGGTTCCCCGACATGTCCGACCCGTACGACGCCGAGCTCCGGGCATTGACCCGTGCCCTGGCGGCGGAGCTGGGAATCAGGCTGCGCGAAGGAGTTTACGTCGCCGTGCCGGGACCGAACCTGGAAACCCGCGCCGAGTACCGGATGCTGAGAGGAATGGGAGCCGATGTGGTGGGAATGTCCACCGTACCTGAGGTGATCGTCGCGTCCCATGCCGGCATGCGCACGGTCGGAATCTCGATCATTACGGATCAGTGCCTGCCCGACGCGCTGGAGCCGGCCAACATCGATCGCATCATCGACACTGCCAAGCGGGCGGAGCCCTCGCTGACCCGGCTCATTGCCCACCTGGTGGAGCGCTTGCCCTGATGGCGTTTCCCGCCTGGCCCGATCTCAGCCCCAACGATCTGGAGCAACGCCAGCTCGCGCTGTGGAAAGAGGAGAAACTCTTCCAGCAGACCGTGGACGCTGGGAGGCACGGCAGTCCTTTTGTGTTTTATGAGGGTCCACCCACCGCCAACGGCCGCCCCGGAATCCATCACGTGTTTTCCCGGACGATCAAGGATCTGGTGTGCCGGTTCCACTCCATGCGCGGAGAATCCGTCACCCGTATCGCCGGTTGGGACACCCATGGGCTGCCGGTGGAGATCGAGGTGGAGAAGGAGCTGAAGCTCTCGGGAAAGAAAGACATCGAACGCTTTGGGGTGGAGGAATTCAACGCCCGGGCCCGCAGGAGCGTGTTCAAGTATCAGACCGAGTGGGAGAGTCTCTCCGACCGAATCGGCTATTGGCTTGATTACGAGCATCCCTACATCACCTGCAGCAACCAGTATATCGAGAGCGTCTGGTGGTTGCTGCAGCGATTGCACCAGCGGAGCCTGCTGTCCCGCGGCCATCGGGTGCTGCCGTACTGTCCCCGTTGTGGCACCGTTCTTTCCAGTCATGAGCTGGCCCTCGGCTATGAGACGGTCACCACCAACTCGGTGTACGTCACCTTTCCACTTCAGGACGACCCTCAGCGGGAGCTCCTGGTTTGGACCACGACGCCGTGGACGCTGCTGTCCAACGTGGCGGTCGCCGTCCGTCCCGACCTGGAGTACGGGGAGTACGCCGTTGGAGACCGGCGGATAATCCTGGCGACCGCCAGAGCCGATCTTCCAAGCGGCCCCCAGCGGAGGGCGCCCAGCTTCAGAGAGTTGGGCGCACTCCGAACGTTCTCCGGGCGTGAGCTCATCGGGCTGCGATATCGGCGCCCACTCGAGGTGGTTTCTCTTCCGGAGGATCGAGCCGCCCGGGTGATCATAGGCGCCGACTTCGTCACTGCGGATGACGGCTCCGGCCTGGTGCACCTCGCTCCCGCATTCGGCGCCGACGACTTCCAGGCCGGCGTTGAGCATGGCCTCGCGCTGGTGCGTCCAGTAGCTCCTGACGGGACTTTCGTGGGCACCACTTGGCCTGAGATCGAAGGTCGGCTGGTCACCGCGCGAGAGACCAACGATCTGATTATCCAGCGACTCAAGCAGGAGGGCCGGTGGCACCTCACCCAGCCACACACCCACACCTATCCTCACTGCTGGAGATGCTCCAGTCCGTTGATCTACTATGCCCGGGATTCCTGGTTCGTCCGGACCTCGGCGGTGAAGGCCCGGATGCTGGAGCTCAACCGGCAGGTTGATTGGCATCCGCCGGAGGTCGGCGCCGGCCGCTTCGGGGAGTGGCTGGAGAACAACGTAGACTGGGCTCTGTCGCGCGACCGCTATTGGGGAACCCCGCTGCCCGTCTGGGTGTGCGATCAGGATTCGTCTCACGTCGAGGTGATCGGGAGCTACGCTGAGCTGGCCGAGCACTGGGGAAAGGCGCTGCCGGCCGGCTTCGATCCACACAAGCCGTTCATCGACGGATACAGCTGGGCTTGCCGCTGCGGTGGGATCATGCGGCGCACCCCTGAGGTCATCGACACCTGGTTCGACTCCGGATCAATGCCTTACGCGCAGTGGCATTACCCGTTCGAGCACCAGGCCGAGTTCGAGCGCCACTTCCCGGCCGATTTCATCTGCGAAGGCGTGGATCAGACCCGCGGCTGGTTCTACTCTCTGCTGGCCATTGCCACGGCTGCGTTCGACAGCCTCGCCTATCGGCACGTGGTGGTGAACGAGCTCGTGCTCGACCCCGACGGCCAGAAGATGTCCAAGAGCAAGGGGAACGTCGTCGATCCCTGGGCAATGATCGAACAGTACGGCGCCGACACCATCCGGCTCTACCTGCTGGCCTCGAGCCAGGTCTGGCTGCCCAAGCGGTTCGATCCGCGTACCATCCCCGAAGTGGCGGGAAAGTTCTTCAATGCGCTGAAGAACAGCTACACCTTTCTGGCCGGGTACGCCGGAGATTGGACGCCCTCGCAGGCGCCGGAGCCAGCCGAGCGGCCACTGGTCGATCGCTGGCTGCTTAGCCGGCTCGATGCTACGGTCGAGGCCGTGGCCCGTGCCTGGGAACGTTATGACGTGACTGCCGGTCTGCGGGCGATCATGGATTTCGTGGTCGACGACGTCTCCCAGTGGTACGTGCGGGTCAATCGGGTGCGGTTCTGGGCGCCTGATTCCACGGCAGACCCCGCGGCGCTCGCTACTCTGCACGAGGCGCTGTCCACCGTTTCCCAGCTCCTGGCTCCGGCGGCACCATTTGTGAGCGATTGGCTGCACCGCGCGCTCGCGGGAACATCCGTTCACCTCGCGGGGTTTCCGGTACCGCAGGGGAGGGCAGCGCCCGATCTGGAGGCGGCCATGGATGCGGTGCGTCGGCTCGCCTCACTGGCGCGTTCGGCCCGAGAAGAACGCAACATCCGGGTGCGTCAGCCCCTGGGCCGAATGCAGGTGGCGGTTCCCGGTGCGGTTCAGGGCTCAACGCTGCAGGAGCTGCTCGAGCTGCTCCGGGTCGAGGTGAATGTCAAGAAGATCGAGGTGGTTGCGTCGGACACCGATCTGGTGCGGCTCAGACCGAAGCCGAACTTTCGCACCCTGGGAAAGCGCTACGGCAAGCGCACGCCGGCGGTGGCGGCAGCGGCGGCAACGCTCACTGCGGTTCAGCTCCGCGGCCTGGAAGCTGGCAGTCCGGCCACGCTGGAGCTGGAGGGAGGGCCGGTCACCTTCCTGCCCGAAGACGTTGCCGTGGAGCGGGAGGTTGCCAGCGACTGGCTGGTGCAAAGCAATGGGCCGTTCGTTGCCGCTCTCGACCCGCGGCTCAACGAGGAGCTCCGGCTGGAGGGCTTGGCCCGCGAGGTGGTGAATCGGGTGCAGCGAATTCGGAAGGAAGCGGGCTACAGTTATACCGACCGCATAGCGCTCTGGATCGATGGTGATGCCCCGGTGTTGGAAGCCGTCCGGGCACATGCGAGGTTCATCAGCGGAGAAACCCTGGCCCGGGGCCTGGAAATAGCTGCACGGGCGCCCGCGCCGGATCTGGAGCAGCGCGTGGAGCTGGATGGAAACGGGGCGGTGGTGGGAGTACAACGATATCAGGACGGTCGGACTTCAGCCGGCCCTCAACCATGGACGAGTGATGAATAAGAAACAGCTGAGCCATCTCGAGAAGCGCCTCATGGAGGAGCGCGCCCGCGTCATGAAGGAGCTGGGGTACTACGACGAGTCCTTCAACGCCACGCTCCAGTCCTCCGACGGCGATCTCTCTTCCTATTCTTTCCATATGGCGGATCAGGGTACCGACGCGATGGAGCGGGAGAAGCAGTTCCTCTTTGCCTCGCAGGAGGGCCGGTATCTCTGGCATGTGAACGAGGCCCTGCGGCGGCTCTATGGCAGTCCGGAAAAGTTCGGTCACTGCCAGCAGTGCGGCCAGGAGATCAACTTCGAACGCTTGGACGCCTTGCCTCATGCCCGGCTCTGCATCACCTGCAAGGAGAAAGAGGAAGATGGCAAACGCCGCTGATCCTCTGATGGCCGGTCCGGAGCGGCGGGTCTTCATCGGGGCCGCGGTCGGTACGGTGGTGCTCGACCTGATCACCAAACTGATCGCCGAGGCCACGCTGCTCCGCACGCCAGGCATTTCGGTATTTGGCGACTGGTTTCAGTTGCGGCTGGTGTACAATCAGGGTGCGGCATTCGGCCTTCATGTCGGGCCGTACTCCCGCTGGATCTTCTTCACGGTGGCGCTGGTTGCCGTCTTCGTGCTGGCGCGGATGTCGCGCACCAGTCCCGTAGGCGACCGCTTCCGGCAGCTCGCCCTCGGCCTCGTGGCCGGCGGTGCGGTAGGAAATCTCATCGACCGAGTGCGGAGCTCGAGGGGAGTAGTTGATTTCCTCGATGTCGGTGTGGGCGCACTGCGGTGGCCGACCTTCAACGTGGCCGACATCGCGGTGAGCTGCGGGGCCATCGCCCTGGCCATCTCGCTGTGGCGGGAAGATGCCCGCCGGCCGGAGCCGGAATCGGCTTCGGTGGTGTGAAGTCGGCGGGGAAGCACGGAAGCGGGGAAGCCGGAAAGCAGGAGCCTCCTCCGGGGCCGCACTTCGAGCCTGGCTCAGAAATCTCGTTTACTGTTCTCGGCTCTCAAACCGAGCGCTTGGATCGCTTCCTCAGCGATCAACTCGGACTCTCCAGAACCCAGGCAGCCCGCCTGATTGCCGGAAAGCGGGTCAGCATCGAAGGGAAAGTCGCACGGGCATCCCGGCTGCTCTCCCGCGGTGAGACCGTCACCGTGCGTCTGCCCGAATCCGAGCCTCCGCGGACTCTTCAGCCCCGGGCCATTCCCCTCAACATCATCTTCGAAGACGAGCACCTGGCGGTGATCGACAAGCCCGCCGGCCTGGTGGTGCACCCGGCTCCGGGCCACTGGGACGACACTCTGGTCAACGCGCTGGTCGCGCGGGGGACGACCTTGGCGGGAGGCGCCGAGGGCCGGCCCGGGATCGTTCACCGACTGGATCGTGACACCTCAGGTCTGATGCTGATCGCCAAGACTGATCTGACTCACCGACGGCTGGGGGCTGCCATCGCCGCCCGGCGGGTTCGACGAACCTACGCCGCCCTATCCTGGGGACACCTCGACTCCAGCCCTCTCGTCATCGAGGCTCCCTTGGGGCGGCACGCCCAGGATCGAAAGCGCATGGCGATCGTAGCCGGCGGCCGCGCCGCCCGGACCGACGCTTTCGTGGCAGCCCGCTTCGATGTGGTCGATTTGCTTCGGCTGGAGCTGCACACGGGCCGAACCCATCAGATCAGAGTGCATCTGGAGCATGTGGGACACCCGGTGGTCGGCGATCCGATCTACAGCGGAGGCGGAAGCCGGCGGATTTCCGGCGCGCAGCGCCGCGAGGCTGAACTGCTGGGCCGCACCACTCCCCGGCAGGCGCTGCACGCGGCCGCTCTGGCATTCCGCCATCCTGTGAGCGGAGCACCACTTGAGTTCATTGCCGAATGGCCCGAGGACTTACGTCCGGCATTGGCAGTCGCCGGTGGCAAAGAACTGGTTGATCGCTCAGACCCGCTCCGCTATCTTCGTTTCTTCAATAGAGATGGCTAACTCTTCCGCGCTTCACGCCGTCATTTTTCGAATCGGTGAGGTGGTCTGCGCGGCCCCGGCAGGGATCGTGCGTGAGATCCTCCCCCGGCTACCTGCCACCCGCATTCCCGGTGTGGCGGACACAGTCGAGGGGCTGGTCAACGTTCGAGGAAGCCTGCTGACCGTTCTCGACGGACACTTGCTCCTGCAACAGGAGCGGAGGCTGTCCGACGAGGGCGCCATTGTCGTGCTCGAGGTCAAAGGGAAGGCTTACGGGCTTGGAGTCGGACAGGTGCTGGATTTCCTCGAAGTGCCCGCCGCCTCCGTGGTGGAACGGCGGGAGCTCCCCGGGGTCGATCCCCGGTTGGTCAAGGCGGTAGGACTGGAGTCGAACCGGCACTTCATTCTGCTGGACGTTGATGCCGTGTTCGCGCCGATCATCGGAAGCTAAAGGAGGAGTTCCGTGAACCACACCGTGCTCGTCTGCGATGACGCCATCTTCATGCGCACGATGATCAGCGACATCTTGAGCCAGGCGGGCTTCGAGGTAGTGGGCGAGGCCGAGTCAGGAGTTCAGGCGGTCGAGAAGTATCGCGAGCTCAAGCCCGATCTCGTCACCATGGACATTGTGATGCCAGATATGGGCGGCATCGAGGCGGTGCGGGAGATCTGCAAGTCAGACCCCGAGGCCAAAATCCTGATGTGCAGCGCCATGGGGCAGCAGGCTCTGGTGGTCGAAGCGATCCAGGCCGGGGCCAAGGATTTCGTAGTGAAGCCCTTCCAGCCTTCCCGTGTTCTCGAGGCGGTACAGCGCGTCCTGGCGTAATCCATGGACCTGTCCAAGTACGCCACGCTGTTCCTTGCGGAAAGCCGCGAGCATCTCAAAGCCTGCAACAGTTCTTTGCTCGAGTGGGAGAAGGAACCTGCCGCAGCCGAGCCGGTGGATCGGCTGTTCCGGGCCATCCACACGATCAAGGGGATGGCGGCAACGATGGGCTACTCGGCCGTGGCCCAGCTGGCTCACGGGATCGAGAACCTGCTGGACGGTCTCCGACAAGGGCGGCTGCAGGGGAGCTCGGCAGTATTCCAACTGCTCTTCCGGGCGATCGACACCCTGGGAAAGTCCGTGGAATCAGCCGCCGCATCAGCGGCAGAGGAGCCGCCGGATACAGCGCTTCTGGCTGATCTGGAACAAGCAGCCCAAGCAGATCAACCCGCGAAGCCCCCGGTAGCGGCACCGGAAGCGCCGGTTCCGGCCCGGCGCATTACCGATGCCCCCCGCCTTCGACCGATCCAGGTGGCCATTCGTCCTGGTGCAGTGATGCGGGGAGCGCGGGCCGCGCTGGTACTGCGGCGAGCGGAGACCCTGGGGGCGGTGAGCACGATACGGCCTCCTCTAACCGAACTGGAGAGGGACGATTTTGACGGCCGTTTCTCCTTCCGGCTGCAGACCCAGTCGTCCGATCCCGAGATTACGGCCGCGCTGCGGGCCGTTGGCGATGTGGAGACCATTGAAATCCTCGAGAAGGTCGGAGCCGGTGGCGATTCGCAACCGGGAGCAAACCGGCAAATCCGGGTGGATCTGCGGCGGCTCGATCTCCTGATGAAGCAGGTTGGCGAGCTGGTCGTCGCGAAGAACCGCCTCGGCGCTCTGGCCACGGAGTCGCGCGATCCGGTCCTCATGGAAGTGAGCGAGAGAGTCAACCGCCTCGTTTCCAGCATGCAGGGAGAGGTCCTTGCCTCCCGCATGACCCAGGTCGGTGAGGTGTTCGAACGTTTTCCTCGCCTGGTGCGCGACCTTTCGCGGGAGCTGGGCAAGCAGATCCGCTTCGATACCGAAGGCGACGAGATCGAGCTGGACCGTTCGATCCTGGATGAGATCGGCGAGCCACTGTTGCACCTTATCCGGAACGCGGCGGATCACGGGCTCGAGTCTCCGGCAGATCGGACCGCCGCGGGCAAGCCGGCCGAAGGTCGCATTCTGATCTCTGCCGCACGGGAGCGGAATACGGTCGCTATCAGGGTCACCGATGACGGCCGCGGGATCGATCGGAATAAAGTTCTGGCCAAGGCGCGGCGCGAAGGAATGGCGCCGGACACCGATACTCTGACTGACGACCTCCTGGTGCGGGTTCTGGCGCGCCCCGGCTTCAGCACCGCCCAGCAGGTAAGCGGAGTTTCCGGTCGGGGAGTCGGTGTGGACGTCGCCATGAGCCGCGTCCGCGCACTGGGCGGGACCCTCGAGGTGCGAAGCGAGTTGGGACGGGGCACCACCTTTCTGATTCGAGTCCCGCTCACCCTGGCTATCGTCCGCGCATTGTTGACCGAGGCAGGTGGCGAACGCTACGCCGTTCCGCTGGCCTATGTCGCCGAGACGATAGACTTCGACCGCGCGATGGTGACGGCGTTGCGGGATCGCGAGGCGCTCGTCGTGCGGGACCAGGTGATACCGACGGTTCACTTGCGCGATCTGATCGCGGCCCGGGTGGGCTCCAGCTCGAATCGCCGGCCCACCGTGATCCTGGAAGTGGGTGAGCGCCGAGCGGCGTTGGTGGTCGATGCTCTGGTAGGGCAGCAAGACATCGTGGTCGAGCCGTTCGACGCCCCCCGTGGGCTCCCGTCGTTCGTGGGCGGCGCGACTATTCTCGCCGATGGTGCGCCTGCGTTGATTCTGGACGCAGCGGCGCTCCTCTAGGAGGCTCGCATGGAAGTCCGTGACCTGAAGGAGTCACAGCTCGACGCCATTCGCGAGGTGGCCAATATCGGCGCCGGCCACGCTGCGACCGCGCTCTCCGGCATGACCAACCGCACCATCATGATCACCGTGCCGCGGGTGTTCGTTCGGCCGCTCGAGGAGGCATGCGACCTGGTCACCGCGCCCGACGCTGTGGTGGCCGCGGTGCTCATGCACATGATGGGCGACCTGACTGGACGGGCGATGGTGCTCTTTCCCCAGGGCTCCGCCTATACCGTGTGTGACTTCATTTTCCGCCGGCCGGTGGGCACCACCAAGGAACTGGGCGAGATGGAGCAATCTGGGCTCAAGGAAACGGGAAACATCCTGGCCAGTGCTTATCTCAATGCCCTGAGCGATTTCATGGGCATGATGCTGATACCGTCCGTACCCAGCCTGGTCATCGATTTGAGCGGCGCCGTACTCACCACCGCCCAGCTCAATTTCGGGCACGAGCGGGACTACGCATTCTGTGTAGAGACCACCTTCAAAGTGGAGGGAGCCCCGGACACACTGGGGGGCCATTTCCTGCTGCTGCCCGACATGGCGTCGCTGCGGGCGATTTTCGACGCCATCCGCCTGCCGTAGCGCCATGCCGGCTCCCGCGCTCTCGGAGCGCGATCTCACCGTTCTCCGATCCTTTGCCTCCCGCATCGACCCGTCCGATGCCGGTGCCCACAACAACCTCGGTGTCCTGTATTACCAAAAAGGCCTGATTGAAGAGGCCATCGCGGAGTTTGCCCGGGCGCTTGAGCTCGACCCCAAGATGCAGGTGGCACAGACCAACCTGGAGATCGCCTACCGGGAAAGCGGCCACTACGATCGCAAGATCGGAGAATTGAAGCAGCGGGTCCAAAGCGCGCCCAAGGCTCGGGAGCCGCGCTGGGAACTGGGCCGAGCCTTTGCCATGCTGGGCCGCCACGAAGAGGCCATCATCGAGTTCCAGGAACTTCTGGCCAGTCACCCCGACGACGTCCCTACCATGCTCCAGCTTGGGCTGGCGGAAAAGGCGCGAGGCCGGCTCGATGCTGCGAGTGACTGGCTGGCAAGAGCTTGCGAGGAGGAGCCGGAGAATCCGGTGGTCCGGTTTCATCGAGGCGAGGTGCTCTACAATCGCGGCCTCACCGAGTTGGCGCTGGTAGCGCTGAAAGAGGCGATAGCGAGCAACCCTGATTACGCCGAGGCGCACTATCTCCTCGCCTTCGTCTACGGCGAGCTGGGCCAGCATGACGCAGCTCGGGCCGCAACCAAGCGAGCCCTCGAGCTGAACCCGATGTTGGGACGGGCTCAGGCGAATCTCGCGCTCGGCAGCGCGACAGCGGGAAAGAGGGGAAGTGGGGAAGCCGGAAAGGAAATCCCCGCTTCCGCGCCTCCCACCCTCCCCGCTACTCCGAGCCGGCCCGCTGCCCCAATTTCTGTCCCCGGCTCGCTCCTGGCACACTACAACCTGGGCCTGGCGCTGCGGCAACAGGGCTACTACGACGATTCGTTGCGGGAGTACCAACTCGCGCTCGACGCTGGAGAGGACCGCCGGCTCAACCTCCAGGCCATGGCCGAAGTTCACCTCCTGCGGCGCGATCTCACCGCGGCGCTGAAACTCTACGACGAGCTGGTAAAGGAGCACGCTGAATCGCCCAAGCTCTGGAATGAGCGTGGCGTCTGCCTCCACCAAGCGGGAAGGGGCAAGGAGGCTATTGCCTCCTATGAGAAGGCGGTAGCGGTGGACGGCGCCTATCAGCTGGCCTGGAACAATCTCGGAGTCCTCAGGGCCAGTGAGTCCGGGAACGACAAAGCCGTTAGCGCGTTCCGCAAAGCTCTCACCGGCGATCACCCACTGCTCGCGGCCCGGCTGAACCTGGCTCTGCTGCTCTACCAGCGGAGGCAGTACAAGTCCGCGCTCCAGGAGTACCAGCACGCCCTGGCGGAGCAGCCGTCCAGCGCCATCGGCTGGAATGGTGTGGGACTCGTGCTGGTAGAGATGAAACGCTTCGAGGATGCGCGTAACGCCTTTGGGCGAGCGGTGGATCTGGACAGCGATTTCGCCGGGGCCCATTACAACCTGAGCTTTGTACTCAGCCAGTTGGGCGACTTCGATGGTGCGCTGCGGGAGACAAAGCGTGCGCTCGAGCTGGAGCCGCTCTACGTGCCGCAGAAGTTCGCGCTTACCATCGATCTCCAGTACGAAGACCCGACAATCGCCATCGCGCCCGAGCTGGTGGCCGAAGTGAGCGGCGACGAGCTGGCCGGCGAATTCAGCTTCGAGTCACCAGTCTTGGATCAGTTGTTCGAGGAACTTGCCCCGGCGAGCACCCCAACTCCCCGGGTCGGGCCCGCCGAAGAATCGCTGAACGTAGCCCGTGATCTCATCGCAAGGGGTCTGCTCGACCAGGCCTCGAGTGAGCTCAACCGCGCCATGGCCCGAGGTGCGCCTACCGCGCCTACCACGGTACTTCTGGGCGATATCTACGCTCGCCGTGGTCTCTATGGCGAGGCGCTGGAGCGCTACCGCGAGGCGCGGATCCTGGCCAAAGCGCACACCGGTGCGCTGCTCGGCGAGATCAGGGCGCTGCTCTCGCTGGGCCGTGCCGGCGAAGCCGCTCCCCTGGCCGATGAGCTTGCCTCCCGAGCCCCGGCCGACGTGGCGGTTCTGGGAACGACCGCCCGGGTAAAACTCGCCGTCGGCGACGCCGCCGGTGCGCTCGACATAGTTCGGAAAGCGCAGGCGACCGCTCCGGGCCAGGCAGATCTGTTTCACCTCCAGGCCCAGGCCTCCGCCCGATTGGGCGATCGTAGCGCTGCGCTCACCGCTTTCCAGTCGGCGCTTCAACTGGATCCCTCTCTGGTTCGGGTCTGGTGCGAGCTCGCAGCGCTGGAGGAGGAACAGCACCATTGGACCTCTGCCCGGGCCGCCTACGAGCGGGCGCTCGACCTGCTCCCCACCTACGCCCCGGCCGCACTGGCGCTGGCCGATCTGATTCGCCGCACCGAATCGGCTCAGGCGGCCATTCCAGTGTTGGTCCAGGTCCTGGAAGCCGATCCTTATGAGCTGGAGGCGCTGACTGCGCTAGGCCGGGCCTTGCTCGAGGACGGGCGGACAGTCCAGGCCTTGGAGGCCTTTGCGCGGGTGCTGCGGTTCGACCCTCAGCATCCGGCGGCGCTGTACCACCAGGGTACCGGCTTTGCCCGCCAGCGTCAGTTCGACCAGGCGGTTCAAGTATGGGAACGGGTGATCGAGCTGGACCCGGATGGACCTTTCGCTACCGAGGCCCGGAGCCGGGCTCGGTCTGCCCGCGACCTTCAGCACATCTTTGCCGGGGCAAGCTGAGACATGGCACTCGAAGGTCCGCTGAAGGAATTCCACATCCAGGACGTCTTTCAGCTGCTCGATCTGGGCCGGAAGAACGGGGTGCTGCGGGTCACCTCCGAGCTGCGCCAAACCTCGGCAGCGGTCACGTTCGACCGGGGCGGCGTGGTCGCAGCCAGCATGGGAAAGAACCCGCAGCGCTTCGGAACTCGGCTGGTGCGCCTAGGCAAGATCTCGGCAAAAGATCTGGATCGGGCACTTGCCCAACAGGAGAAGGGAGATACCCGCCGCCTAGGAGACATCCTGGTGGCGAATGGCGCGATCAATCGCCGGGAGCTCGACCGACAATTGAAGGCTCAGATCGAGGAAACGATCCTCGACTTGTTGGGCTGGACCGAGGGACATTTCCGCTTCGAGGAATCGGCCGAGTCGGAGGCGTTGGTGGAGGCGCCCATCCGGATTCCGACCGAGGGTTTGCTGATGGAGTCCGCCCGGCGCTCGGACGAGTGGTCCCGGATGGAAGACAAACTGCCTCACCTCCGGGTGGTGCCCAAGCTGCCGCCGCCGGATTCAGCGGCAAAGGGCAAGCTGGATCTGCTTCCGTTTCAGTGGGAGGTGCTGGCGGCGGTAGATGGGTTACGTGACCTCCAAACCCTGGCCGACCTCCTGGGCAAATCCGAGTTCGACGTGGCTCGCACTATCTACAC
The DNA here is from genome assembly GCA_963698975.1 of uncultured Gemmatimonadales bacterium. GTDB lineage: Bacteria > Gemmatimonadota > Gemmatimonadetes > Gemmatimonadales > GWC2-71-9 > CAVVWJ01. The sequence goes on along the minus strand of CAVOSV010000003.1, from coordinate 335,895 downwards.
CTTGGCAGAAGCCGGAGTCGTGGTCTTGGACGCGGGGTCGAGTCAAAATGGTAAGGACCACAACACGCCCCTTCTGCCTGTGCGAGAAGCCTTGGCTAAGGGACAGTTCGAACAGGCCGCTCGGGCGGTGCAGGAGGTCCTTCGAGCGGATCCGTTGATGCCGGAGGCACGCCGGCTGATGGGTCTGTGTCAGGCGGCACTGGGCCGTTTTCGCGGGGCCGCGGAGACTTGGAAGAGCTGGTCGCGCCTGGGCACACGGACGCCTGCGGAAGAGGCGCTCGCGCCCGAGGTGGAGCGCTTGAGACAAGCAGCGGAAATCCTGGCGGAAGAGTTGGAGAGCTACCGTGAGTGACGACATCAAGACCCTGACGACTCGACTGGCGGATGAGCCGGCGAGCCTGGCATTTCTGGAACTGGGTGAAGCCCTGCGCCGCCGAGGGCAGCTCGATGCCGCCTACAAGGTGGCGCGCGGTGGCCTCACCCGATATCCCGCGCTGGCAGACGCCCACGATCTGCTCGGCAGGATCCTCGGCGATCAGGGCGATCTCGCGGGCGCGTTCGATGCCTGGGCCGAAGCGCTTCGGGTAGATCCCATGCGGATCGGCGCCCTAAAGGGCATCGCGTTTCTCTACTTCCGCGCCGGCGACATTCCTGCGGCTCTGGAGCATCTCCGGCGGGCTGCCGAAATCGATCCCGACGATCCCACCATCGGTCAAGCGCTTGAGCGGGTGAAGCGCGCCGGCTTCGGCTCCTGCCAGTGGGCCGGGTTCCTCCCAGCCGGAAGCCAAGGCCGTCTCAGTCGAGCTTCCGCCATCTCCTGCGGCTCCCGCCGTGAATGGCACCGGCGAGGCCAATGGCCGGGCCGATCACGGCATCATGCTCGTTGATGGCAAGGGCCTGCGGCTGAATGGGACTGTGTTTAGTCCCAGCCACGAAGACGTAGGGGATCGGGTGGCTGCTGAGCTCGCCGGAGTCTCCAAGGAGGCCGGCCGAACAAGTCGCTTGCTCGGCCTGGGTGGATGGCAGGCGATTGCAGTGGAGTCGCCCGAGGGAAACCTGTTCCTGGTGGCACCCACGCCGGACACCATGCTGCTCACGGTGAGAGATCCTTCGTTGCCGATGGCGCGCCTCGGGCTGATCGCCGAGCGTGCCGCCCGCGAGGCTCGAACCTGGCTGGAGAGTCACACATGACCGATGCCCAAGCCACTCTGGAGCGGGTGACTCAGGTGCCCGGGGTAAAGGGCTCGCTGCTGATATCTGGCACTGACGGACTCGTCGTTGCCGAGCGGTTGATGGACGGCATTGATGGACGGGCGATCGCCGCCCTGGCAGCCAGTCTGGTCCAGCGGCTGGATCGTGCCACGCAGCAGGCCGGCATGCCCGCTCCCACGTTCGTGCACCTTCGGGGCAACAACGGCTCCGTGCTGGCGGCACCGGGCCGAAGCGACCTGGTGCTGGTGGCGGTCACGGGAACCGATGCCAACCTGGGCCTCGCCCGGGTTCAGATGCTGGATGCGGTGGGTCTGCTGGCCTGATGCGAGCGCTCGAGCCCTGGGTGGCGGCGCCCCTGCAGACCTTCATCACCGAATCCTCCGCCCGGCTGATCCTGCTGATGACCACATCGGGACAGGTCGTGGCCCAGCACGGCTTCTCCCGCTCGGTGGAGGTGATGACCGCGGCAGCGCTGGGAGCCGCCATTGTGGCTTCGACCGAGGAGCTCGCCCGATTGATGGGAACGTCGCGGTTTGCCGCCTTGGTGCACGGCGGCAACCGCCAGAGCTGCATGCTCTCCGCCTTCGGCACGCCGCGGGGGCGGTGGATTGGCCTGGTGGTATTCGGATCGGAGACATCGATGGGACTGGTACAGCTCTTTTTCGATCAGATGGTAGAGGAACTGGTTCAGGCGGCGCCCCGAGAGCAGCCGGAGAATCAGCCGTTGCCTGAAAACTTCGAGCGTGAGCTGGACACAAGTCTCAAAGAACTCTTTGGACGGTAACGAATGTCTCTGGTCAACTTCACCGCCCGCGAGATCACCTGCAAGATCGTCTACTACGGCCCGGGCCGCTCGGGCAAGACGACGAATCTGCAGTACGTCTACGGCCGAGTTCCTGAGTCGCGCCGGGGCCGCATGGTGTCGTTGGCAACCCAGACCGACCGCACCCTTTTCTTCGACTTCCTCCCTCTCGAGTTGGGTTCGATTTCCGGCTTCACCACCAGGTTCCAGCTGTACACGGTGCCGGGCCAGAGTTACTACAATGCCACCCGGAAGCTGGTTCTGCAGGGGGCCGACGGAGTGGTGTTCGTGGCCGACAGTCAGGCTCGTCGCTTCGACGATAATCTGGAGAGTCTGCAGAACCTGCAGGACAACTTGCTGGGCCAGGGTGTGGACATCCGGCAGCTCCCGGTCGTGTTCCAGTACAACAAGCAGGATCTTCCGCGCGACCTGATCCTGACTCAGGAGGAGATGGATGACGCCCTGAATTTCCGGGCGGTGCATAGCTTCAGCGCCGATGCGTTACATGGTACCGGCGTGTTCGAGACTCTGAAAGGAATATCGGAGCAGGTCCTGAAGCGTCTCGCCGCGGGGAGCGCCGTCGCGTGACCGCTACGCTCAACCCACTCTACCGCTTTGACACACTGATCGTGGGTGCTGCCAACCGCCTGGCGTTCACCGCGGCAAAGGCCGTGGCCGAGTCTCCGGGAACGGTGTACAACCCCCTCTTTATCTATGCCCGTCCCGGGTTGGGCAAGACGCATCTCCTGATGGGAATCGGGCACGCCGCCCGGGTCATCAATCCTCGCCTGACGGTCGAATACCTCACTTTGGACGAGTTCGTCGAGTCGTTCCATGCGGCCGTAGCAGCAGGGCAAGGTGAAGCCTATCGCCGTCGCTTCAGTGATGTCGATCTGCTGCTGGTCGACGATGTGCAGTTCCTGACACACCGGCGGGAAATGCAGGCCGAGCTGCTCCGGCTGAGTGACACGTTGCAGACCACCAATCGTCAGATCGTGCTCACCAGCGACCGTCCTCCGGCAGAGATCGAGGCCCTGGACGAGCGGCTCATCCGCCGCTTTGCCGGCGGGTTGGTGATCGATATCGCAGCTCCGGACTATGAGACCCGGGTCGCCATCCTCCGGCGTAAAGCGGAGGAACGCCGAGCCAGCTTCGGAGAGGGTGTGCTCGAGGCGGTAGGCTCGCTGGTGATCGACAATGTGCGAGAGCTGCTCGGCGCGCTCAATCGGCTCGTCGCCTTTCAGGCGGTGAGTGATGCCCCGCTTAAGCCGGCTCAGGCCCGGGCGCTGGCTGGTGGAGCTGAACTGGTTGAGGAGAAAGCGCCGAAGACTGCGCCGACTGCGAAGGCAGAAGAGTTCGCAGACGAGTTCAGTGATTTTCTATCGGAGGTTTCCGCTACCGTAGCCCAGCAGGTGGATTCGTGGCGAACCAAGGTGGCAGCGGCAATTCTCCGGTGGGAGGGAGAAGGATTCAGTACCGCGCGGCTCGAGGCGTTGCTGCTGCAGGAGATGACCACGGATCCGGAGCAGGTGCTCCGCCAATTCGAGTCCGACGTCCACCGGCTCCAGGCGCTCCACGCCGAGGCCTCGGAGCTGGCCCCATCCCTGGCTGGCTCCAGCGCCTTTCGCGATCCGGAGGACATCGCCGGCGCGCAGGCGGTAACCCAACGCGCTCGAGAGGGCGCGCACCCTCCGCCGGCTCCGCTTCCCATCTGGCGGCTCGACGACCTGTTCGAAAGCGCGGGCAATCGGATGGCCCTGCAAGCCGCTCACGCGGTGGCCGGCGAGCCCGCCACTCGCTACAACCCATTGGTCATCGTTGGCGCGAGCGGGGTTGGGAAGACTCACCTACTGCACGCTTTGGGGAATGCTCTGGCCGTGCGGCTGAAAGGCCCGGTCGCCTGCCTCAGTGCACACGAGTTCACCGGAGAGCTGATCGAGGCCATCGATCGCGATGCCGTGCCGGCGTGGCGGGCACGCTATCGGGGTACGGCGGCCTTCCTGCTGGATGACGTCCATCTCGTCGCCGAGAAAGATCGGACTCAGGACGAGCTCTTCGTGCTCTTCAACTTCCTGATCGAATCCGGCCGACAGATGGTCTTCACTTCCGCGCTGCCTCTTGCGGAGATGAAGGCGGTGGAAGGCCGCCTGCGGACCAGGCTGGAGGGCGGGCTGGTGGTGGATTTGCCCGCTCCGGAACGGGAGGTTCGGCAGCAGGTGGTCGAGCGATCACTCCAAGCCAAAGTGGGCACAGTCGATCCCGAGTTGGCGGCTTACGTAGGCTCGCGTCCGGTGGAGTCCATCAGGGCGGTGCATGGACTGCTTCAGCGAATTCTCAATGCCGCCGAGGCGCAGGGGAGCCCGCTCACGGTGACGTTGGCCCGGGAGGTGCTCGAGGGAACGCAACCCAAGCCGCCTCGCAAGACCTCAACCCGCTCCAGTGGTGTGGTGGCCGCTGCAGGTGGGATCAAAAGCCGGGAGAAAATCGTGTGGGACTGGCCCGACGTCGGTGATCGCATTGTCGAGGAGTGGCGCTGATGGCGATCAAAGGCAGCCTCAAGGAGGCCAGTCTTCCGGACGTCATCCAGCTGCTTTTCCTGGGCCGGCGGACCGGCTGTCTGGCGCTTGCCGATCAGCACAACTTCGGCACCATCTACCTCGATGAGGGGCTGATTGTTTATGCCTCCATTGTCAATCGACGTGACCGGCTGGGCGATATGCTGCTTCGCAAAGGGCGTATCAGTGCCGAGCAGCTGCAGCAGGCGATCGATGCTCAGGACGACGACCGGCAACATAGGCTGGGAGAGATACTGGTCGGGCTCGGCATCCTGACCCGGGCCGAGCTGGAGGACTACATGCGCCTCCAGATCGAAGAGGCCGTGTACTACCTGTTCACCTGGACCTCGGGGACCTTCAACTTCGAGGCCGGCGTCAAACCGGAGCGGGAAGACTTTCTGGTTCGGATCAGTCCCGAGGCCCTGCTGCTGGAGGGCGCCCGGCGGGTCGACGAGTGGAGCCTGATCGAGAAGAAGATTCCCTCCTTCGATCTGATCTTCTCGGTCGATCAGCACCACATTGCCCAGTCGGCACCCACGCTTTCAGCGGAGCAGCAGCGTCTCCTCCCGTTGATCGACGGGACCCGCGATGTGCGGCATTTGATCGATGAATCCGGGCTGGTGGAATTCGAGGCCGGGAAGGCGCTGTTCGGTTTAATCACCGCTGGGTTTGCCCATAGGACGGGAACCTCCAAGGCCGCGCCGCCAAAGGTCAACGATAGCCGAGTCGACGAGCACCGGAACCTGGGGATTGCCTTCTACAAGGCCGGCATGCTCGAGGAAGCACTTCGGGAGTTCAGGCGGGTGATCGAGCTGCGTCCCGCCGACAGCCGCGCCCCGTTGTTTCTGGGCTTGATCGCTATCCGGCAGGCGCGTTGGGATGAGGCCGCTCGAGCTCTTCGTCAGGCGGCCGAAGCCGGCGTTCCCCGGCCGGCTGCGCTGCACAACCTCGGCTTTGCACTGGAGCAGTTAGGTCGGCTGGACGAGGCGGAGGCGGCGTACGGCGATGCTGCCGGCCGGGCCAAGGAGGACGCCCGCGTCATGCTGGGTTGGAGCATCGTGGCGCTGAAGCGGGGAGACAACAAGGTGGCCCAGTCGCGCCTGGCCCAGGCCTGCGAGCTGCTGCAGGGGAAGCCGGTGCCGGCGCTGTGGTACTGGGCCGCCACCCTGGCGGCCGTCGGACTGGACGATGCGGAAAATGCTGTGCGCACAGCCCAGCAAGGAGTCGAGGCCTACCCGAACAATCCGGTTCTGCAAAACAATCTCGCCGTGCTTCTCGAGGCAGGCGGCGACACGCAGGCCGCTGAGTCGATGCTCCGCTCCGCCCTCGCCGAAGATGCCGCACTGCCGCAGGTCTCCAAGAACCTGGGGGACATCTTCTACCGCACGGGGCGCTACGATGAAGCGCGCGAGGCCTACGAACGGGCGGCCAAGCTGAACCCGGAACTGGGAGATGATCTGCATTTCAAACTGGGGAACATCGCCTACAAACGCCGCGATCTGTCGCGAGCCCGGGAAAGCTGGGCTCGCGCCACCGCGCTCAATCCCGGACATCAGTTGGCGCGTGCCAACCTCGAGATGCTGGACCTCTCCCAATGACACCGGATGAGGAAGCATTTACCCGGCTGATCGGCAGGATCTCCCGGCACACCGGGCTCTCGCTCGATGGCTACAAGGACAAGTGCCTCCGGCGGCGTATCGCGGTTCGCATGCGTGCGTGCGGGGTGCAGAGCTACCAGGATTATCAGGAGCTGCTGGAACGAGATGCAGCGGAGGTTGCCCGGCTCAAGGATACAATCACGATCAACGTCACGAGCTTCTACCGCAACGCCGAAACCTGGAACCTGGTGCGCAATCGAGTTCTCCCCGAGCTGCTCAACGGCGGTTGGCCGGCTGTGCGAGCATGGAGTGCCGGGTGCTCGTCCGGCGAAGAAGCGTACACCCTCGCCATGCTGATGGCCGAATTCCTGGACCAGCAAGGCAGAGGACAGCATCTCAATCGCGTGATGGTTGATGCGACCGACGTCGACGCCCAGTGTCTGGCTCGGGCGAACCAGGCTCTATATCCCCGCGAGGCGCTTGCTGACGTTCCGGCGTCGCTGGCGCGGCGCTACTTCGAGGAGCGGGGCTCCGAATTCCAGGTGATCGATCGGGTCCGCCGCCGGGTGGTGGTTCGAGCCTCCGATCTTTGCACCGATCCGGCGCCCCGCCGCAGCTATCAGCTGATCCTCTGCCGGAACGTGGTCATCTACTTCGGTCGAGCCATGCAGGAGCGGGTATTCCTCGACTTTGCCGAGGCCCTGGCCCCGGGGGGATTCCTGGTTCTTGGCAAAGTGGAATCGCTGTCGGGGCGAGCCCGAGACCTGCTCACGCTATTGGACGCGCGCGAGCGGATTTACCGGCGGGCAGCGTGAGTGGCCGGGAAGTGGTGGTCCGGGTAGCGGATCTGGGCGTCGGGCAGGATGAGGACACGCTGCTGACCGTTGGTCTGGGGAGCTGTGTCGCCATCGTCCTGCATGACGCGGCGGCCAAGGTGGGGGGATTGGCTCACGTGCTTCTCCCCTCGCCGGCCTTAGCTCGGGATGACGGCAAGCCGGCCCGGTTCCCTCAATCGGCCGTTCCCCGGCTACTGCAGCTCATGGCAGCCAAGGGAGCTCAGCCCCGGCGCATCACCGCCCGGTTGGCCGGCGGCGCCAGCATGTTCGCCGCACTGGCACCCCCCGGCACCGTTCAGATGGGCGAGCGCAATCTCGTCGCGGCTCGGCAGACCCTCATGGCTCACAATCTCCCGTTGGTCGGGGAATCCGTTGGCGGTGATTTTGGCCGCACGGTGCGGCTGCGGGTGGCCGACGGCCTACTCGAGGTGAGCACGGTCGCGCATGGTGTCCAGCATCTCTGATCCGGGCCGTGTGCTCGTGGTGGACGACAGTCCATTCTTCCGGCGACTTCTCACCGACGTGGTGGAGGGCTCCGGCGAGTTCCGCGTTGTGGCAACCGCACGCGACGGCATGGACGCGCTGCGAAAGGTTCGGGCGCACGCTCCGGACCTGGTACTGATGGATCTGGAGATGCCGGATGTCGACGGGCTGGGCGCAATCGGGTACATCATGGCCGAGTCACCGCGGCCCATCGTCGTGGTCAGCGCTCACGTCGGGCCTGGTGCCTCGGCTGCAATTCGCGCGCTGGAGCTGGGCGCCATCGATCTCGTAGTCAAAGAAGACGACCGGGGTGTGGCCGCCAACGCTCGCTTTGCCGACCGGCTCATGACTGTGCTGCGGGCAGCGCGGACTGCGGACATCAAGCGATTGACCGGCGCTGCAGCCCCTACGCCGGCGTTGCCGGCGCGCGGAGGAGTAGAAGCTCCTGGTGAGGCCAGCCTGTGTGTGGCCATTGCGGCCTCCACCGGTGGGCCCCGCGCCTTGTCTCTGCTGGTTCCCCACCTGCCGGTGGGTCAGGGCGCGGCCATTCTGATCGTGCAGCACATGCCGCCCAAGTTCACCCGCAGCCTGGCCGAACGATTGGCAGCACAGAGTCGCTGCAAGGTGGTCGAAGCCGAAGACCGCATGCCCCTGCTGGCCGACACCGCCTACGTGGCGCCGGGTGATTTTCACATGAGAGTGAACCCCGCGGCCGGAGGGCTTTGTCTAGCCCTGGATCAGGAACCACCGGTCTGGGGCGTCCGTCCAGCTGCCGACCCCACATTCGGCAGCGTGGCCCGGGTATTTGGATCGCGGTCGGTCGGCGTGGTGCTGACCGGCATCGGGCGGGATGGAGCGGAAGGGCTGAGACAAATTCGGGAAGCGGGGGGAACCGGAATGGCTCAGGACCGGGAGAGCGCCACCATTTATGGTATGCCGAGCGCGGCGCTCCATGCGGGAGGAGCTCAGTACGTGGTTCCCATAACGCAGATGGCCGATCGCATTGCCACCGAGCTGTACCGGTTGAGGCATCAGTGAGTGCTCCTGCCGGCGGATTTCTCTTGGTTCGGATCGGCCAACGCCAGGTTGGCCTCCTGGTCGAGCAGGTCCTGGAGGTCGTCCAGGTGGGTGAGGTGCACCCTGTTCCGGTCATGGAGACCGCCGTTCGCGGTCTTGTCGCGGTGCATGGCCGCATGCTGCCTCTGGTTCACCTCGCCTCCCTATTGGAAGGCCGGCCTACTCCTGTCGGCTCGGGGAACGTTGGCGTTGTAGTGAACATTTCGGGCCGTCGCGTCTGCCTCGAGGTGGAGGACGCAGAGCTGCTGGTTCGAGAGAAGGCACTGCCGGTGCCACCCGGAGAAACGCTGCCGTGGGCAGTCGGAGTGGCACGCCATGCGGAGACCCTGGTGCCGCTGCTCGATCTGCCCGCGCTGAGCTCACGTTTGACGGAGGCCTCTGGACCATGAACACTGGCGACGATGTTCAGGTGGTAACCTTTCGGGTAGGACGCCAGGAATTCGCCTTCGACATCCTGGAGGTCGAGCGTATTCTCCGCTACTCACCCCCATCTCCGCTCCCCAAGGCACCTCAGTTTCTCGAGGGCGTGATGCCGTACGGCGAAACCGCCGTCCCAGTGATTGACTTGCGGAAGCGCTTTGAGCTCGATGCCCCGATACGGGAGGAAACCCGCGTCATGGTGCTGGAGCTGGAGAAGCAGCGGGTGGCGGTACTGGTAGACGAAGTGCGCGAGGTGCTGCGGGTCGACAGTACCACCATCGCTCCTCCCGGTCCGGTGGTAAGCGGCCTCGCTGCGGTGTACATCGCCGGCATTATTTCCAAGCCTGAGCGCACCATCATCCTGCTGAACGCGCGCAAGCTGCTCTCGTCCAGCGAGCGGTTGGCGCTGAGCGAGCTCGGGGCCGCGTAGGTGGCCGAAGCCTGGCTCACCGCCTTGAGAGCGGAGCTCACCGAGATGAGCGCCCGGCTGGATGCACCGGGTGGCGAGCGGGATGTCCTGAAGAAGGACATCATCTCCCTATTCAAACGGGTAGACGGCGCCCTGACTGATCTGGGGCAGATCAAGGAAGGCATTCGCGGACTGGTCGAGCGCTATAAGCAGACGGCAAATGGAGGCGATGCCAGCGCAGCTCCGCAGTTCACCGGCAAGCGACCCGCGGTTCATGCCGACCACCTGGGTGCCTCTACCTACATCGAGAAGGGCTGGAGCTTGATCTCATTGGGCGATTACGGCGGTGCCGTTCAGGCCCTGGAAAAGGCGCTGACTCTTTCGCCTGGTGCGGTGGATGCCACGTCGCTCCTGGGCTGGGCCCAGATGCTGAACGAGGACTATGATGAGGCGCTGGGAAACTTCTCCAAAGTCCTCATGAAGGAGCCGGCCAACGCGCTCGCCCGGATCAACGTCGGATATATTTGTCTCAAGAAAGGCATTTTCGGCGAGGCCATCGAGCACCTGTCCAAGGCCATCCGACTGGACAACGATCGCAAGGCCACTTTGTACGCTCACTATTATCTGGGTTTGGTGTACCTGGAGCGTGAGATGTACGAAGATGCCCAGACCTTTCTTGGGAAAACCTTGAAGCTCGGCCCCAACCTGATCGAGGCATACTTCGAGCTGGGTCGCGCTCTTTGGCTGGGCGGAGAGCGGGAAGCAGCCGTCAAAGTCTGGACCGACGGATACAAGGCCAACAAGTTCAATCCCTGGGCCAAACGGTGTCAGGAAATGTTGGAAGTTGCATCCGCCGGAGGTGAGGTCCCGCGCAGTCCGCTCTCCTAGTCTTACTCAGTACCTTGGCGGGTGCGCCCGCGCAGAATCCACCGACAGCTATCCGGATTGGACCCGTTACTGCTGTAGCTTGGCCCGAGCAATTGAGGCTGGCCACAGATCTGGCTCGCCGAGCGGCGGAGCCTACTGAGTGGCCGGGCCTCGGTCGGCGAAGTCCCGGACCACTCCGCCTCATTGTAGTGCCCGATGCTCGTCGCCTCGACTCGCTTTCGGCCGGCCGCGCGCCGGGCTGGGGCGCGGCGGTGGCGTTGCCGGGGGAGCGCCTCGTGCTCCTTCGAGCCGATCTGGGCGACGTCTACCGCACGCTCCGGCACGAGCTGGCGCATCTGGCTCTTCATGAAGCTATAGGTGTCCGGGTCCCTCTCTGGTTTGATGAGGGGTATGCGGCGTGGGCTGCAGGCGAATGGGAGCGATTCGGTGGTCTTGAGTTGAATCTGGCAGTCGTCCGGGGAGCGGTACCGGACCTTCCTGGTTTGGATGGAGCGCTTCGAGGGTCTGCTTCAACGGCTGACGCAGCGTACGCCCTGGCGGCCTCGGCAGTGACGGAGCTCGCCCGGCGCAACCCCACCCGCTCACTCACCCCACTGCTGGACCTACTGCGAGCGGGCGAAGACTTCGAGGTTGCCGTGCAGCGCACCACCGGGCTCACCCTGGGCCAATTCGATATCGAATGGCGCCGAAGCCTTCGCCAGCGGTATAGCCTGGCCAACTGGATCCTGGCGGGGGGCGGCTGGGGCGTGCTCACGCTGGTCCTCTGGATCCTGCTGCGTCGCCGTCGCGCAGCCGACCTCCCGCGCCGGGCTGCGCTCGATGAAGGATGGGAGATTCCACCGGAAGATGCAGCCACATCTGAACTTGACCGAACCCCGGAACCGTAGTAGCCTCATCCTCTAATATGTCGAACCCTCGCCCTTCCGCCCGTCCGGGGCAGGCTCCGCCCAGGCATTTCGTGTTGGCCCCACGAAACCTCATCATCCTGGCGCTGGCGGTTCTCGTGCTGGTAGTCGGGTATCTGACACTTCGAGCTGGTCACCCCAGTGCGGCTGCGGTGATTCTGGTCTTCGGTTATTGCGTGTTGTTTCCGGTCGGCATCGCGTTGTAGCCCGGAGTGTTGCTCGTCACGGCACGGTCTCTGCAATACCGCTAAAAACTTAGCAGCCGTGTCGCTCGATCAGGGCGAATAGCTCAGCTGGTTCAGAGCGCCTGCCTTACACGCAGGATGTCGGGGGTTCGAATCCCTCTTCGCCCACTGGTTCCCGCATCAGGGCGGGACTGTGTTGGTCCGAGAGGTCGTCTCGTTGGGGAGATCCAGAATGTACCTGTCGCGTTTCGTTGGATTTGCTGCGGTTGCGGCTGCGCTGTCCGCCCCTCTCGCTGCGCAAGGCATACCTCGCGGTGCTCGCACCACTCAAACGGTGACGAATGCTCCGCGCCTGATGGTGGCAAACCCCTTCGCCAATGCTCCGGGGGACTCGGCGAACGCGGTGCATATGGGGACCGCGCTGCGCCTGGAGATGAAAGACATCGTGGGCCGGAACTACACCGTGGTCGAGCAGAGTCAGATGAACGACGCGCTGAAGCAGTACGGCTACCCCATCGATGCCATCTTGAGTCCGCCGCTGGCCACCACCCTGGCCAAGAACATTCAGGCCCGGGTTATCGTGACCGGCACCTTGGCCAAGGCGAACAACGGGCGGCCAACGGTAACGGCACGGCTGATCGGGGTGAACGACGACGCAGGGAACGTGGTCACGCTGACCCAGGGCCAGGGGCAGTCGCCGGAGGACTTTGGGAAGCAGATCGCGAAAGCCCTTGAGCCGGCGGTGAAGTCGCTGCCCGACGCCAAGGCCTGCGTGGACCAGCGCACCACCAAGCCGGATAAGGCTCAGGATGCAGCGCAAAAGGCGATCAAGGCCCTTCCCAATCATGGTCTGGCGGAGTTCTGCCTGGCCCAGATTGCCGCTGATAAGAAGGCTCCTCGCGCGGAAGTCGTCAAACACCTGCAAGCCTCGACCAAGGGAGATCCGCTCAGCCTTCCTGTGTGGACCGCCTTGGCGGGTCAGTATCAGCAAGCGAATGACACCGCCAACACGCTGGTGGCATTTGGAAAGATGCTTACGGTGGCCCCGACCAACCAGAAGCTGCGGGAGGAGCTGTTCAAGTACTTCCTGCAGTCCGGACATCCGGAAACAGCTAAGGCCATAGCCGATTCAGGCCTCAAGCTGGACCCCTACAATGCCGATCTGTACGACCTCAAGAGCAACGCCTGCCTATTCCTCGGCGACTTCAAGTGTGCCGTGGACGCACTGGAGACGATGTATGCAACCGACTCCACCAAGGCGGATACCCTCTTCTTTACCAAGATCTCGGCAGCGGCTGCGGAGGGTGAGAATCCGGACAAGGTTCGATTGCTCAAATGGTCGCAGATCGGTATCCGGAAATATCCCAACAATCCGACACTGTTGGGATACCTCAACAAGGGGTACCTGATGAACGGCCAGACGGACAGCGTTGTGTCCGTTACCAAGCGCATCATCGCCAAGGATACAACGGAAACAGGCGTGATTGCCGCGCTGGCTGCCGCTCAGGCGCTGATCATGCCTCCGGAGCAAGCTGCAAATGCCCAGCGGACCGACTCGGCCGGGAAGCCGGCTCCGAAGGATTCTGCCGCAGGCTCCACTGCGGCGGTGCGGCCGGATTCCGCTCCGGCCGGCGCGGCTAAAGACTCGAGTTCCGGCGGTGCTGCGGGAGGCCACGCTTCCGGATTTACTCCGCGTCCCAAGGAGGCCGTCCCGTTCCTCGAGTTCGCCATCAAGCATGGGGATCCGCAGAGGAAGGAGCAGGCGGCCGCGCTGCTGTACACCGGCGCCGCGCCGCTGCTGCAGCAGCCACAGGATCTGCAGGGAGCCGAGCAACTGCTTCGCCTTTCGATCCAGTCCGCCAATCCGGCCGGGAAAGTGCACCCGGCAGCCAATTATCTGCTTGGTTTGGCTCTCCTCTTCCAGGTGCCGCAGATCGATCCCGTCACCGAAAAGCAGAAGTCGTGCGATGGGGCCAAACAGGAGCAGGCGCTGCTGGCCGGTGCCGACTCGGCTCTGACGGCTGGTCGCTCAGTGAACCCTGAGGCTGTAGACAAGAATCTCGGCATCATCAAGAAGTACACGCCGAGAATTAATTCGATGCTGAAGGCGTACTGTAAGGGGGAGAAGAAGAAGGCTTAAAACGGTGAGGGTCTTACCCTAGACCCTCCCTCTGTAACCGCCTATATTCCCGCTCCCTAACGGGGGCTGTAGCTCAGCTTGGTTAGAGTGCCGCACTGTCACTGCGGAGGTCGCGGGTTCGAGCCCCGTCAGCCCCGCTCGCTCCTCGTAGCCACCTCACCCCGTCCCCCCGGACGGGGTGTTGTGTTTCATCCCTTCAGAGCTCGCATGTCCGAACCCGACGCAAAGTATCATCTGCCGGTGCTTCTCACGCCGGTGCTCGAAGCTGCCCGAGGCGCACGCCGGGTAGTTGATGCCACACTAGGGGACGGGGGCCATGCAGCGGCACTCCTCGGTATGGGCGCGCAGGTCCTTGGGATTGACCGGGATCCGGACGCTATTGCTATCAGCCGCAGCCGCCTGGGCCAGAGCGACATACAATATTTCCAGGGCTCATTCGGCTCCCCGGAGGCGCTCGAGACGGTGGCTCGCTTTGAGCCGGATTTCATACTCCTCGATCTGGGGGTTTCCTCACGCCAACTGGACGATGAGGGGCGCGGTTTTACTTTCCGTCCTGGTGCGCCGCTCGACATGCGGATGGGCTCGGCTGACGATACGGCCGACCTCCTGCTGAACGAAGCCGGCGCTGCTACCCTCGAGCAGATTTTCCGGGACTACGGAGACGAACGTCGATCACGGCGTTTGGCGGCCGAGATCGTGCGACGCCGGCAACGGCAGCGCTTCAGCACGAGCGATGACTTGGTGAACGCCATCCGCGCGGTTCTGGGGCCACAGAGTGGACCAGGGGACTTCGCGCGGATCTTCCAGGCCGTCCGGATCGCGGTGAATGGAGAGTTGGAAGACCTGGAGCGGGCTCTTCCCGCCTTTCGCGATGCACTCAAGCCGGAGGGAAGGCTGTCGATCATTACCTATCATTCAGGCGAAGATCGGCTGGTGAAGCACGCCTTCCGCAGCTGGAGTGCGGGCTGTGTCTGTCCGCCCGGCCTTCCAGTCTGTATCTGCGGCTCCAGGCCACTGGGCCGGGTTCAACCACGCAAGCCAGTGATCCCTGGCAGCGAAGAGCTGCAGGCCAATCCGCGAGCGAGGAGCGCCAAACTCCGAACCTTCGTCGTCAATGCTTCGGCTTAGGGGGCGTCACTGGGTGTTGCTGTGGCTGCTGGTATTTCTTGGCGGAGCCTTAATCGTGGTCGGGCGTCAGACTGCGGCGTTCAAGACCGCTCGCCAGCTCCGGGATCTGCGCGAAATCCGTGGCAGCCTGGAGGCACGGCGAGCAGAGCTGGAACGCCGGATCCGGGTTGCCTCGAGCCGGGAGGTGCTGGTGCCGATAGGTCGCCGGAGCCTGGGGCTCCATGAGCCGGCGGACTCGGAGTTTGTGCTCTTTGCCGTTCCCTCGCCCGCGGCTGGAGTGAGTCGCTGATGGCCAAGCCGCTAGTTCGGATTGCGGCGGTTCAGCTCGGCTTTATCCTGGTGATTGCAGCCATTCTGGCCCGTGCGGCGCAGCTCCAGTTGTTCCAGGGAGAACGGTGGGCGGAGCAGGCGCGGCGGCAGCGGACCGAGCGCGCCGTGCTTCCCGCGCGGCGTGGAGGGTTGTTCGACCGAAACGGCGTTCCTCTCGCGATCAGCCAGGAGTTCTATCACGTGGGGATCGCTCCTAATGAATTGACAGACGTCGGTTCTACCGGACGGCTGATCAGCCGTCAACTCGGCATTCCTTGGTCAGTGCTCTCCCGCGATCTGCGCTCCGGAAAGCGATGGGTCTACTATCACGGGCCTTTCAGCGCTACCCAGGTGCAGTCCTTGCGCCGGGTCAGCGGCATTCATCTGAGTCAGGATTATCAGCGATTTTACCCGTCCCGACTGCTGGCCCGGCCGATCATCGGCGGACTTTCGGCAGAGCGGGAGAGTGGCGCCGCGGGACTCGAGCTCTCGCTGGACTCGATTCTCACCGGCACTCCTGGAGAAGCGGTGCTCCTCAAGGACCGGGCCGGTCGCCGCTACGATTCTCCGGCTCGAGTGATCCGGGAGCCAGTGGCGGGCAACGACGTCGTCCTCACGATCGATGCGGAACTACAGGAGATTGCGGAGCGGGGACTGGACGATGCGCTGTTAAGAATGAACGCAGAGGGCGGCGACGTCGTTTTCTTTGACCCCATTAACGGAGAACTGCTCGCCCTCGCTTCCCGGCAGTCGGGCGGTCGTTCCAGTTATAGCTCCAGTCGCGCGTCCACGTTCACCGATCCATTCGAGCCGGGGAGCACGGCCAAGCTGTTCACCGCGGCGGCCCTGCTGCTCCATCAGCGGGTGGACAGCTCAGACCGGGTCTTTGCCGAAGGCGGGACCTGGCATATGCCGATCACCAGCAGCGGCGTTACCCGGGTCATCACCGATGCACACAAGACCACGGGTTCCCTGACCCTGGCGCAGACCATTCAAGTCTCCAGCAATATCGGGATCGCAAAGTTCTCCTCTCGTCTCTCCCCGGAGGAACAGTTCGAGATGCTGCGAGACTTCGGCTTCGGCACTCTAACTAGTGGGGAGTTTCCCTCCGAATCGAGGGGCCGCCTGGCTCGTCCCGACAAATGGCAGCCGATGTACACCAGAGCCAGTCTTGCGATGGGCTACGAGTTCGGGGTGACCCCCGTCCAATTGGCCGTAGCCTATGGCGCGATCGCCAACAACGGAGAGCTGCTCAGCCCAACTCTCGTGCGGGAAATCCGAAGCCCGCGAGGGGATCTCCTGTACCGCCATCGTCCCGAGCCGGTGCGCCAGGTGGTCCCGCCACCGGTGGCGGCTAAGCTGCGGGAGTACCTCAAGGGGGCAGCCGGGGAAGGCGGAACCGGAGAAGAAGCTCAGCTGGCCAACTACAGCTTGCTGGGCAAGACCGGGACCGCTGTCCGGTTCGAGAATGGCCACTATGTGCGGGGCGAGTACACCGCATCGTTTGCCGCTCTGTTCCCGGCCGACGATCCCCAGCTGGTAGTGATCGTGAAGATCGACAATCCCCAGGGTAAATATTACGGTGGGCTCACGGCGGCTCCGGTGACTCGAACGATGTTGCAGCAAGCCTTGGCCTCTCGCCGGGTCGCGATCGACCGCGGCCGTTTTGCTGATGTCGATACAGCTTCCGTACCGGAACCCCAGACCTCGTCCACGGCGGGAACGATGGCACGGCTGGTGGTGTCTTGGCCCTACAGTGCTCCGGAAGTAAATCGCGCAGCGCGGCTGGTACCGGAGGTTGCGGGTCGTCCGGTTCGCGAGGCAGCCCTGCTGCTCCATCGCCAGGGTTTTCGAGTGACTCTGCGCGGTCTGGGCCGAGTCAGCAAGACCGCTCCCGCTGCGGGCGACACCGCAGCGCCCGGCACCACGGTGGTGGTATGGGCCGACTGAGCTGGTCGCAGGTCATTCATGAGCTTGGCCGCGCCGATCTGCTGAGCAACGCACCAACCGCCGGCCCGGAGCCCCGTGCATTGAGCGTGGACAGCCGCAGCATCGAGCGGGGTACGTTTTACATCGCTGTTCGTGGATCACAGGCAGACGGCCACCGCTTCGTGGCGGATGCGGTTGGAAGAGGAGCCTCGGCCATTATTGTCGAGACTCCGCAGAACTCGGGCGTTCCCGAAATCGTGGTTCGGGACAGCCGGCGCGCCGCTCTGGTACTGGGGGCCGAGTGGTACGGTCACCCAGGGCGGTCTCTCACCTTGATCGGCGTCACCGGCACCAATGGGAAGACCACCACCACCGGACTCATCCGCCATCTCCTGAACCGGAATCAGAGCGCCGGCAGTATCGGGACCCTGGGTGCATTCGACGGTGCCGATCAAGCGGTTCCCTCAACCGCCGGCTCACTCACCACGCCCGGGCCTATTGATCTGCAGGCCACGTTGGCGGCGTTGCAGGGCAGGGGCGTGACCCATGTTGCCATGGAGACGTCGTCGCACAGTCTCGATCAGGGACGCCTGGATGGGCTCAGCTTTGCGGCGGGGGTCTTTACCAATCTCACGCGCGATCACCTCGACTATCACGGGACCATGGAGGCGTACCTGGGGTCCAAGCTGCGCCTGGCTGATCTCCTGCGACCATCGGGCGTGGAGGTGGTCAATCTGGACGACGCCGCCTGGAGGGCACTGCCGTCCCGCAATCGGCGGATCACGTTCGGTCTCCATTCCGCAGCCGATGTCCGCGCTACGCAAATCAGTCTCCACGCGAGCGGCTCCTGTTTCCTCCTGACCGGCCGTTTTGGCTCCTCTGAGGTGCTCCTGCCCTTGCTGGGAGACTTCAACGTCAGCAACGCGCTGGCTGCCGCAGCCACGGCGCTCGGCCTGGAGCTTTCTCTGCAAGAGGTGGTCGACCGGCTGGCAACGGTCCCCCAGGTTCCTGGTCGGATGGAACGTATCTCGGATACGCCCTGCACAGTTCTGCGGGATTATTCCCATACTCCCGACTCGCTGGAACGAGCCCTGCGGACTCTGCGGCCACTCACACCGGGACGGATTATCCTGGTGTTCGGCTGTGGCGGTGATCGCGACAAAGGGAAGCGGCCTCTGATGGGCCGCATCGCGGCTGAGTTTTCCGATCTGGCGATTGCTACCTCGGATAATCCACGCAGCGAGAATCCGGAGACCATCATCGACGAGATCGAACGCGGGATGGGCGGGGCTCCCCATCTTCGGATCCCCGACAGGCTCGCCGCCATACGCGCGTCCTTGAACGAGGGCCAGGCCGGCGACACCATCCTGCTTGCCGGCAAGGGGCACGAGACCTACCAGGTTATCGGCACCCGAAAGATCGATTTCGACGAGCGGGACATCGTGCAGAAGCTCGTGCGAGGCGAGCAGTGAGCGGTGAGCCAGTGACACCCGCCGACGGTGCCTGGTCTGCGGCGGCGATCAAAACCGCGATTGGTATGGAGCCAGGTGTGGGGGACGCGGAAGCCGCGTACAGCGGAATCTCCACCGACAGCCGCGCCATCAGTCCTGGCGCCTTGTTCGTTGCGCTCCAGGGTGAGCGCTTCGACGGTCACGACTACCTGCCGTCGGTAGCCAGGGCTGGAGCGAAAGGCGCAGTAGTACGGCGCGGCACCCCCGCCGTGCCGCCGCTAACCTTCTTCGAGGTGGACGACCCGCTCCGTGCCTTCGGTCTGCTGGCCCGCGCCAAGCGAAGAACCCTGACCGGCCCAGTCATCGCGGTCACCGGCACCAACGGTAAGACCAGCACCAAGCAGATGCTTGCCGCAGTCCTGAGCACTCGATATCGAACCTACGCTACCCGGGCAAACCTCAACAATCTCGTCGGCGTTCCGCTCACCATCCTGGAGGCGCCCTCAGGCACCGAGGCGCTGATCGTCGAGGCCGGGGCAAACCTTCCCGGAGAAATCGCTCGCTATCGAGAGATCATCGAGCCGGCGATCGCCATCGTCACCAACGCGGTGGCGGGACACCTGGAGGGTTTCGGTTCACTATCCGGCGTCATAGAGGAGAAGCTCTCGCTGACGCAGGGGGTACCGCTGGCCATAGTGGGGGCGGATCCCCCCGCACTCGCCGAGGGTGCCCGCAAACTGGCTCGCCGGGTCCGTACCGCCGCGCTCAAACGCGCCGAGCTTACGCCGGACAGCGTTACTCTGAACGGCGACGCACGTCCGCTGATCTCGATCGGCGGCCAGAAATTCGTGCTCGGGGCTCGCGGTCTCCACCAGGCCGACAACGCTATACGTGTCTGGGCGGTGGCTGAGGAACTGGGGCTGAACCTGCATCACGCGGCCGAGGCTCTAGAGCAGTTCGCGATGCCTGGCGGACGGGGCGAGCTGGTGCAGGAAGGACTGCTCACCATCCTCAATGACTGCTACAACGCCAACCCCCAATCGTTCAGGGCCGTGATAGCCACCGCCAAAGCCATGCGGGGGGAGCGGCGCCTGGTGTTTGTCGCGGGGACCATGCGTGAGTTAGGGTCCGAATCCCCGCGGTTGCATCGGGAGATAGCGGAGGAGCTGGTGGAGCTCCACCCGGAGGTGCTCGCGGCGGTGGGAGACTTCGTGCCCGCTCTCGAACCCTACTCTGGGGCGCTGCGGCACCGTCTGATCACCGCCGCCGACCCGGTGGAGCTGGCGCCTCGACTCGCTCAACATCTCAGGGGAGACGAGATCGTGGTGCTGAAGGCATCCCGTGGCGTGGCCTTGGAGCGTATACTTCCGGCGCTCAAGGCCAGCGCGAAGCACGTCGACCCCCCCGGTGCTCCGCTTCATCCCCGCTGAGGCTCGATGTTCTATCACTGGCTCGCCCCGCTCGGCAAGACCTACATCATTTTCAATCTCTTCAACTACATCAGCTTTCGCGCCGCCGGCGCGACCGTAACAGCTCTGCTGCTCGCGTTCGTGGTGGGCCCACCCGTCATCCGTCGGCTGCGGGCTCGGAAGGTCGGTCAGGTAGTCAGGGCGGAGGGCCCGGCCAGCCATCAGAGCAAGCGGGGCACGCCGACTATGGGCGGTCTGATCATCCTCCTGGCTACGGTGGTGCCGACGCTGCTCTGGGCTCCGCTGACCAACCGCTACGTGGTGGTTGCGATGCTGTCCACTCTATGGATGGGCTGCATCGGGTTTCTCGACGACTACCTCAAGATCGTGCAGGGAAAATCCCGTGGCCTGGTCGCTCGCTGGAAGCTGGCCGGGCAATGCAGCTTCGGCCTGCTGCTCGGACTGTTTCTCGCTTTCAACCCGGTAGTGCCGGCGGATGTGCTTCCCGCCACCGCTACCACCCTCCCGTTCTTCAAATACCTGGTGGTGAATTTCGCCCCCTGGCTGTTCGTGGTGTTCGTGACCGTAGTGATCACCGGAAGCAGCAACGCGGTCAACCTGACTGATGGGCTCGACGGACTGGCCACCGGCCTGGCGGGAATTGCGGCGGCCGCCTTTGCCGTATTCGCTTATCTCTTCGGTCGAGTGGACGTTACCACCTATCTGAATGTGTTCTACTTGCCCGGCGCGGGCGAACTGGCGGTATTTTGCGCCGCGCTCATGGGTGCGACCATTGGATTCCTCTGGTTCAACGCCCATCCCGCCGAGGTCTTCATGGGTGACACCGGCAGCCTCGCAATCGGTGGCGCGCTGGGAACGGTTGCCATTCTGCTCAAAGCGGAGTTCCTGCTGCTCCTGATCGGCGGTGTGTTCGCGGCCGAGGCAATCTCGGTGCTGCTCCAGACGGGCACGTATAAGTGGTTCAAGCGAACCCGGGGCAGGGAGTACGCCGATGCCCACCGGGTCTTCCGAATGGCGCCGCTGCATCATCACTTCGAGAAGCTGGGCTGGGCCGAAACCACCGTCGTGACCCGGTTCTACATTCTTGGGCTGCTGTGTGCGCTGGTCGCACTCTCCACGCTGAAGGTCCGATGACTGGCGTTGTCGAGAAGGTGGCGCTGTTCGATCGCTGGCTGGGGTCCGGAGGAGAGGTGGCGGTGGTAGGCCTGGGAAAGAGCGGTGTCGCAGCTACCCTCCTGCTCCGGCGTATCGGCATCGGGGTGTACGCCTCGGATACCGGATCGGGACCGGCCTTCGAAGGCTGGGCTCGTACGTTGCGAGAGACTGGAGCGGCGGTTGATCTGGGAGGTCACGACCTGGGCCGTATTGCCCGTGCAGTAGCCGTGGTGGTGGCTCCGGGTGTGCCGCCCGACGCTCCGGCCTTGGAGTCCGCGCGGCAGGTAGGTCTCGAGATCTATGCTGAAGTGGATATAGGTTTTCTCGCTCTTCACGCCACCAACTGCATCGCGATCACCGGGACCAATGGCAAGACCACCACGACCTCATTGATTGCCCATCTCCTCTCCAGCGCGGGATTCCGGGCCGAGACTGCCGGCAATATCGGCCGTCCCCTCTGCGATGTGGCTCTCTCGGCCGATCCACCGCCATGGCTGGCGTTGGAGCTCTCGTCTTTTCAGCTGCACGATGCGCCGCACCTCAAACCGGTGGCGGGGGTACTCACGAACCTGGCGCCCAATCATCTCGATCGCTACCGCTCCCTCGAGGAGTATTACGGCGACAAGGCTCAGCTCTTCCGCAATGCTGACGCCGCATCGTTGTGGATCACCAACGACGACGATGCCGCGGTACAGGACATGGTGCGCGGCGTGCCTGGGCGCCAGCTGCGATTCTCTACCACGCACTCGGCCGACGGATGGTACGATCGCGAGGGTGCGCGGCTGATGCTGGGACGAAGTGAGATTCTGCCTCGTGCCGCGTTGCCCTTACTGGGCGATCACAATGTGGCCAATGCGCTAGCAGCCGCACTGGTGGCCGCCGAGTTGGGCGCGCCATTGCATCGCATCGCCGCCGGTCTGCAGTCATTCCGGGCCATACCGCATCGAGTGGAGCCGGTGCGAGAGGTCGAGGGGGTGCTCTGGATCAACGATTCCAAGTCTACGAATATCACTTCGACTGAAGTAGCCATCGCGGCGCTCGACCGGCCATTCGTTCTGCTTCTGGGTGGGCGACACAAGGGAGAGCCCTACACCCGTCTGATAAACCGGCTGCAGGATCGCTGTCGCGCCGTGGTGGCGTATGGAGAAGCGGGCCCACTCATCGTGCAGGATCTCGCCGCAAAGCTGAAGGTGGTGCCCGCGGTCAGCTTTGAGGAAGTAGTAGTCACGGCTCGAAGGCTGGCCCGCCCGGGAGACGCGGTGCTGCTGTCTCCCGCCTGTTCCAGTTACGACATGTTTCGCAACTACGAGGAGCGCGGAGATCGCTTCCGCGCTGCGGTCCAGGCATTATGATGCCGCGGCCCGTACGGCACCCAGGCGAAATGCGCTGGGAGACTCGCCTGCTTGGTATGGTCACCGCGGCCCTGCTGGTGTTTGGTGTCGCGACCACCTATGGCGCCGCCAGTCTGGTGACCCTGCAGGGCCAGAGCGCCGGGCTCGGATTTGCACTGCGCCAGCTGTCCGGTGCCGCATTTGGTGGCGTGCTGCTCCTCTTGGCCTCACGTCTGGACTACTATCGGTGGCGGCAGCTCGCCTGGCCACTTCTCTTCGTGACCATTCTGTTTCTTGTTATTCCGCTGCTTCCCTTTACCCGTGGCATTGCGCCTTCCATCAACGGGGCGAGGCGGTGGATCGACCTCGGACCGCTGAACTTTCAGCCCTCAGAGCTTGCCCGGTTGGTGGTGGTGATCTGGTGCGCCATGCTGGCCTCCAAAAAGGGCGCCCAGGTCCGCGAGTTCAAGAAGGGCGTCCTGCCGTTCATTGTGATTCTCGGCCTGGTATCGCTCCTGATCCTGCTGGAGCCCAACCTCTCGATGGCCACCCTGGTGGCACTGCTCGGCGGCCTGGTGTTGTTCACCTCCGGAGCCAAGATCGGGCATTTCGTTCTGGTCGCCGGTGTGGGGATGATTCTGGTCTTCCATCAGATTCGCGATGTCCAGTATCGTCTCGCCCGTGTGCTGACCTTCCTTAACCCCGGGGACGCAACGACGGAAGCTGGCTTTCAGATCCATCAGTCGCTGGTGGGGATTGGCTCGGGCCAGCTATTCGGAGTGGGCTTTGGCGAAGGCCAGCAGAAGCTCGGGTACCTCCCTTACGCCTACTCTGATTTTCTCTTCAGCACGATCGGTGAGGAATGGGGATTTCTCGGTGTCTGCGTCGTGGTTGCCCTGTTTGCCCTGTTCTGCTGGCTCGGTTTCCGAATCGCTCGGACGGTCACCGATCCGTTCGGCCAGTATCTCGCGGTGGGGCTGACCGCCGCCATCGGGCTTACAGCGTTCATGCACATGGCTGTGTCGCTCGGTCTGATCCCGACTACCGGACTCACGCTGCCCTTCATGTCGTACGGACGCTCGAGCCAGGTGATCTCTCTGCTTGGGACCGGGATTCTCATCAACATCGGACGGTTGCGAGGAAGCGCTCGCGCGACCGGTGGACGTGAGCGCGGGGCCGGGCGGAACGACAGAGCAGGAGAACACCGTCGAGCTCCTGCCCGGCGCACGCGTCGTGAAGAGCCCGGCCGGGCTCCGACCGAAGGTCGACGGCAGACTGGACGATGAGCGGTACCGAGCCTGTTCCACCACCGCACCGCCGTACAGTTCTCATCGCCGGAGGCGGAACCGGCGGACACCTCATGCCGGCTCTGGCGATTGCCGACGCCATCCGGGAGTACGCTCCACAGGTCGAGCCGGTACTGGTTGGGGCGACTCGAGGTGTGGAGGCACGGATTCTCCCCGGTCGCGATTTCCGGTTCTACTTGTTGCCCACCGAGCCGATCTACCGCCGCACCTGGTGGAAAAATGTTAAATGGCCATTCGTCGCCGGCCGGCTGCTGCGTGAGGTGGGCCGGGTGTTCGAGCGAGAACAGCCGGCGGCCATATTAGGAACCGGAGGTTACGCATCAGGGCCAGTGGTCTGGTGGGCAGCCCGTCATGGACTTCCGACCGCAATCCAGGAGCAGAATGCATATCCGGGGCTCGCCAGCCGCTGGCTGAGCCGGCGCGTCCGCCACGTCTACCTCGGTCTTCCTGAAGCCCGCCGTCTGCTCCGGTTCGGAGCTGAGACGGAGGTGTTTGACACCGGCAATCCCATAACCCCGCCCTCCAGGGAAAGACGGGAAGGGGCTCGGGCGAGGTTCGGGGTAAACGGCCACCGACCGGTTGTCCTCATCACCGGGGGAAGTCAGGGGGCGCTCGCGCTCAATGAGGCGGTGGCCGCGTGGCTCGATGACGGGGGCCCCGGGACTGCGGAGCTGATCTGGGTGACCGGACGGGGCACTTTCGAGCAGTTTAGCCGCCACCAGGCGGCCCAGGTGCATGTCTTCGATTTCCTCGATCCGATGGGTGACGCGTACGCAGTGTCGGATCTCGTGGTATCGCGGGCCGGCATGATCACGGTGGCAGAGCTCTGTGCCTGGGGACTCCCAAACATTCTGATCCCGCTACCC
This sequence comes from uncultured Gemmatimonadales bacterium, assembly GCA_963698975.1. Classification (GTDB taxonomy): domain Bacteria; phylum Gemmatimonadota; class Gemmatimonadetes; order Gemmatimonadales; family GWC2-71-9; genus CAVVWJ01. The sequence goes on along the minus strand of CAVOSV010000003.1, from coordinate 311,479 downwards.
ACGGCGGCAGCAGATCATCAAACCCACAACGCGCGGGTCCTTGCCGAGGCGGGGGCATCTCTGCTGCTGCCGCAGTCGGAGCTTACCCCAGCACGGCTGGGAGCCACCATCAACAACCTGCTCGATGACCCCTCTCGGCGACGGCAGATGGCTGATCGGGCGCTGAGCCGCGGCCGACCCAACTCAGCGCGCGACATAGTGTACAAGTTATTGACACTGATTGCTTGAGCGGACTTTCAGAACCTTCGGCACCATCTTACATTAGCCCTGCAATCATGGCACTGTTCAGCCCCACGGATAAGCGTACTGTGCACTTCATGGGAATCGGCGGCGCCGGCATGAGCGCGCTGGCTCTCATAGCCTGCCGTCGGGGCGTGGCGGTGAGCGGTTGCGACGTGGATCCTACCGGCGCCGCCGACCTCCAGGCTCTGGGAGTTCGCATCTATCAGGAACACGACGGAGCTCACCTGGCCGGAGCGCGTGCGGTGGTGGTCACGGCCGCCATTCCCCCGTCTCACCCAGAGCTGGAGCAGGCCCGTACGCTGGGACTCCCGATTGTGCCGCGAAAGGTGGCGCTGGCGGAGTTGATCGAAGGCGGGCAGACCGTAGCAATTTCCGGTACGCACGGCAAGACCACCACCACCGTCATGACCACTGAGGCGCTCACCGCGGCTGGCTTGCAGCCCACTGGAATTGCCGGGGGCAGAGTGAGTACCTGGGGAGGTAATGCAAGAATCGCTAGCGACGAGTTGTTCGTGGTAGAGGCCGACGAGTTCGATCAGGCGTTTCTCACGCTTCACCCGACGATCGCTGTGGTGAACAATGTCGAGCCCGATCACCTGGAATGTTACGGCTCGATGGCAGCTCTGGAAGATGCCTTCGTGGAGTTTGCCGGTCGGGCTCGAGTGGCAGTGGTGAGTGCGGACGATCCGGGGGCGCAGGAGATCGCCTCCCGGTTGAGCACCGAGGTGGTTCGCTTCGGCTTGGATCCCGATGCCGACGTTCGGATCGGGGACATTGTTCAGCAGGCCGACCGCACCGACGCCTGCATTCGCTGGCCCAGCGGCCGCTCGATTTCACTTCGGCTCCAGGTGCCCGGACTGCACAACCTGCGAAACGCGGTGGCTGCGTTGAGCGTGGTAGAGGCACTCGGTGGCGCTTTGGAGCCCGCCGCGGAGGCGCTGAGTCAGTTTGCCGGTGTCGGTCGGCGGTTCGAGCGATTGGGCGAGTTCGGCGGGGTGGTGGTGGTGGATGATTATGCGCATCACCCGTCAGAGTTGGCCGCCACGTTGTCGGCGGCACGGCAGGCGTTTCCCGGGCGCAGGCTGGTCGCGGTCTTTCAACCGCATCTCTTTTCCCGCACCGCGGCGCATGGGCAGGCCATGGGTCAGGCACTCGCGGCCGCTGATCTGGTGTTTGTCACTGAAATCTACCCGGCACGCGAGCAGCCCATTGCCGGGGTCAGTGGTCGCCAGGTGGCTGACGCGGCTGAGCTGGCTGGAGCCGATACCCGGTTCGAGCCCACACGCGCAAAGGTTGGAAAGAGGGTGTTTCAGGAGCTCAGGTCGGGTGATGTGGTCCTGACCCTGGGCGCCGGCGACATCACCCGCGTTGCTCCCGAGTTGGTGCGTTGGCTCAGCGCCGCCTGACGCGCGGCTCGGTCCAGCGTCTTCCTCTGCAGCGTGGGCTGCAGCTTCTCGGCGGTGTGGTTGCCGCGGCTCTGCTCTGGTATGCCACGCCTTCGATCCTGCGGAGACTGGATTTCTTCCGGATCAGGCGGGTGGAAATTGCCGGAATTCAGTATCTTGCTCCAGCCACGATTCTCGGTGCCCTCGGGTTGGATGCGCGGTCGAGCGTCTTCGACGATTTGCTCGCCGCAGGCCGGGGCCTGAGAGCACTCCCAGGAATTCGTTCGGCGGTGGTCCGGCGGCGATTGCCGGGTACTCTGGAGATCGTTGTCGAGGAGGCGGTCCCGGTGGCGCTCGCGGCCCGGGGCTCCACCTTGGTGCCGATCGATTCGGGCGGCCGGGTCCTCCCGTTTGATCCCGCTGCAACGGCTCCGGACCTACCGATTGCCGCAACAGCAGACTCGGCTATCGCGCGGGTGCTGGCAACGATCCGGGAACACGATCCTGCGTTGTTCGCCAGGATCGAGACGGCGCGTCGGGTGCGCAACGATGTGAGGCTCGAGTGCGATGGGCGACAGCTGTGGTTCGGCCCTGCGGCGACGGCGGAGGACATACGAGCGGTGACGGCGGTGGCGCAAGATCTCGCCCGTCAGGGGCGAAAGTACCGGGAGCTCGACGGACGGTTCGCGGGGCAAGTCATCGTCCGATGGGAAGGCGCATGACCACACCTCCGCAGCGCTTGGTGGCCGCCCTCGACCTCGGCTCGACCAAGGTGGTCGCCGTGATTGCCGAGGTCACCGGCGAAGCCAGAGAGCCCGGAGCCAAGATTCTGGGACTTGGGGTGGAGCGCAGCGGCGGGATTCGCCGAGGCGTGGTTCGCGACATCGAAGAGACCACCCGGGCTATCGAGCGGGCCATGAAGAGCGCCCAGCGCATGGCGGGGGTCGAAGTGGGCTCGATCTATTGCGGTCTGGCCGGAGAACACGTGGCTGGACGCACCTCCCATGGCATGGTGTCGGTGACCGGCGATGAGATCCGGACCGGCGATGTCGCCCGGGTCAACGATATGGCGAGCAGCGTCAGCTTCGGCCGCGATCATGAGCTGCTCCACGCGATCCCTCAAGATTATCTGATCGACCAGCAAGGGGGGATCAGCGAACCGATTGGCATGACAGGATCTCGGCTGGAAGCCGAAGTCTATTTGGTTACTGTGCTCTCCAGCGTGCTACTGAATCTCCGAAAGTGTGTCGAGCGGGCGGGATACCAGGTCGCGGAGTTCGTGCTCGAGCCGCTGGCTGCGTCGCTGGCCGTGCTCACCCCCGACGAGATCGAGCTCGGCTGCGCCATCGTGGAGTTGGGTGGGGGCTCCACCAATGTGTCGATCTTCCATAGCGGCAAGATTCGCCACACTGGCTCGCTGCCTTGCGCCGGCGGGCACGTCACCGCCGACATTGTGCATGGCCTGCAGGTCACCCAACACGATGCGGAGCGATTGAAAGAGAGATACGGAGCGGCTTTCGAACCGCTGGTGCCGGAAAGTGACGTCTTCGAGCTGCCCAGTACGCCGGGCCAGGGGGCCCGCAACGCGCAGCGGAGGATTCTCGCTCACATCATGCACATGCGGTTGCAGGAAATACTGGAGTATGCGCTCGACGAGATCACCCAGGCAGGCTATCATCAGCGCTTACCCGCAGGAGTGATCATAACCGGTGGTGGGGCGCTCGCCCCAGGCATCGTGGAGCTTGCCCGTGAGGTCTTCGCGATGCCGGCACGTTGTGGCGTGCCGGGCCAACGCTTGCGTGGTCTGGCGGACAGCGTCGAATCACCGCGGATGGCGGTACCGGCAGGTCTGGTGCTTTATGGCGCCAGGCAGGTTGCTGTTAGTGGTGGGTTGGGAGCGGGGGGGCGGAAGTCACCGGCCGTGGAAAAGGTGCTGGCTCCTGTGAGACGGTGGCTCCAAGACTTCTTCTGAGTCGGCCGAGGGGACATGACCATGATCTTTGAGCTGGAAGAGGGCGCGGCCCAGACCGCGCGGATGAAAGTGGTGGGCGTGGGCGGCGGCGGTGGGAATGCCGTCAATCGCATGATCGAGGACCAGCTGGGGGGAGTCGAGTTCATCTCGGTGAACACCGACTCACAGGCCCTCGCGATGTCCAAATCGGACATCAAAATTCAAATCGGCCGGAAACTGACCCGCGGGCTTGGGGCAGGTGCGCGTCCCGAAATCGGCCGACAGGCTATCGAGGAAAACCGGGACGAGGTGCTTCACGCGGTGCAAGGCGCCGACATGGTCTTCGTGACCTGCGGCATGGGCGGTGGCACCGGCACCGGCGCCTCTCCCGTGGTGGCCCAGATGGCCCGTGAGGCCGGGGCGCTCACCGTCGGAATAGTCACCAAGCCCTTTCTTTTCGAGGGCCGCCGTCGCATGAAGCAGGCGGAGGGCGGCATCTCCGAAATGCGCAACAACGTCGACACCATGATCGTGGTGCCGAACGAGCGGCTGCTTGCCGTGGTGGGCAAAGGCATTCCGTTCCAGGAAGCCTTGAAGAAGGCGGATGAGGTGCTGCTCCATGCCACCCAGGGCATCGCCAGCCTGATCACCTCGACCGGCATCATCAACGTCGACTTCGCCGACGTTCGTACTGTGATGCAGAACGGCGGCGCCGCGCTCATGGGCACCGGCATCGGCCGAGGGGAGAACCGGGCACTCGAGGCAGCCCAGCAGGCCATCTCCAGTCCTCTACTGGACAACATCTCCATCGCCGGCGCCATGGGCGTCCTCATCAACATCATCGGCGGCGACGATCTCACCCTGGGCGAAACCACCCAGATCAACGACATCATTCACGACGCGGTGGGCGACGACGCCGAGATCATTTTCGGCGCCGGCAACGATCCGGCCATGCACGGTGAGGTTCGGGTCACCGTCATCGCCACGGGATTCGATCGGCCGGTCACGGCGGAGCAGCCAACCGGTCGAGTTTCCGGAGCCGCGGGAGTAATCAACTTCCCGGCGCACCGGCAGCGGCCCTCCGTCCCATCGCAGCCGGCCACACCAGTTATTACCCGGGTGCAACCGCGCATCCATCAGGCGCCGCCTACGCCCGCGCCAACCGACGTGCCCGAAATGGAGATTCCCACGTTTATTCGTCGGCAGATGGACTGATGCGGAAGCTGGGTCTTTTGGTAGCTGTCTTGGTGTTCGGGGCCTCGGTGTTCTTCGGTCTCGGCCGCCGCTGGCCATGGCACCGGCTGAGCTCGCCACCGGTGCCCCCAGCTGCCTTACCCCCAGCGCCTCCGCCCTACACCGAAACCCAAGACACTCTGCATGGCGGGGAAACGCTTTCCGCCCTGTTCGCCCGGCACAACATCACGTTCGACTTCCAGCGGCTGGACTCGGGGTTGCAGCTTAATCCTCGGCGGGTGCGGGCCGGACTGGTCTTCAACTTTCGGCAGCCACTGGGCGACTCCGCTCCCAATCACATTTCGGTGCGAACGTCACCGGAACAGCGGGTTGTATTCACTCGGATCTCCGACGGCTGGAACGCCAACACTGAGCCCATCCGGTGGCAAACCCAGGAAACCCGCATTGAAGGGGTCATCAATAACTCGCTCTATGAAGCACTGGATGCCGGCGTTGCCGACGAGCAGCTCGACAGCGGCAACCGCCAGCGGCTGGCCTGGGACCTGGCGGACGTATACGCCTGGCAGGTGGACTTTACTCGTGACATCCAGCCCGGCGACAGTTTTCGGGTGGTCTTCGAGCGCCGGGTCTCGCAGGATGGTGAGGTCCGGGTAGGAAATGTTCTGGCCAGCGACCTGACCATGTCTGGCAAACGACTCAGCGCATTTCGTTTCGGTGGCGTCTCCGGGGGAAGCGCCCTCTACTACGATGCCAGTGGGGGCTCACTTCGACGAGCGTTCCTGCGGGCGCCAGTACAATTCCGGAGGATCTCCTCCAATTTCGCCCGCCGTCGCTTTCACCCGGTGCTCGGTTTGAGCCGGCGGCACGAAGGCACCGACTATGCGGCCGCACCCGGCACCCCGGTCATGGCGGCGGGAGACGGAATGGTTTTGCGGGCCGGACGGGCCGGAGGATACGGCAACCTTATTGAGCTGCGGCATGTGAACGGGATCACAACCCGATACGGGCACCTGCGAGGTTTTGCCCGGGGTGTCCGGCGCGGAGCACGCGTAGTCCAAGGTCAGACGATCGGCTATGTCGGTTCTACCGGCCTGGCCACCGGTCCGCATCTGCATTACGAGTTCAGGGAAAACGGGATCGCTCGAGACTCTCGTAGGGTGACCCTGGGCACCGGCTCTCCGGTTTCCTCACAGGATCGGACTGCCTTTGAGCGGGAACGTGACCGACTGCTCCTGCTGCTCAATCAGCCCGCTGACTCGACCTCGCAGCCCTCTGCCATCGCCCGCCAAGTCAGTCAAACCTCCGAGCGGTGGTTGCCGTAGCGCCGGTTTAGTGCCTCCGCCCAGAGTCCACATCTTCGGTAGCCCCCTCGAGTGCTGACCGTCTTCCTGGTCGTCGCACTCGCCCTGGGACTCTCCTGCTTCACCTACCTCTGGCTGGAGAGACTGGGACGACGCGCCTGGATCCCCCTCCTCTTCCGAGCGCTCGGCTGGACCGCTTTGGGTCTGCTGGTAGTCAATCTCACCTGTGCAGTTCGATCCCCTTCACGTCGGCCGCTGGTGCTGCTGGATGCTTCGTTGAGCCTGAGCGCCCCGGGAGCCCGGTGGGGCGAGGCACGGGACTCTGCTGGCCGCTGGGGAGAGATTCGTGATTTCGGTGACGAGCGGGCGGGCGCCGACTCCTTACCTACTCGCGGGCGCTCGCTACTTGCCCCATCGCTGCTGGCCGCCTCGGCGTCCGATCGGCCCATCATCGTGGTGAGTGACGGAGAGATCGAGGATGTGCCGGAAATACCGGCCGACATTCTCGCTCGCAGCGGCGTGCGGCTATTCCCTCGAGACCGGCAGCCGGACTGGGCGATCACGCAGGTGACCGGCGCACGGCTGGTGACGGCTGGTGACTCGATCCGACTGGAGGTGACAATCCAGCCGCCCTTAGATACTAAGAGAGATACGGCGACCATCGAGATCTCCACCGCCGGAAGCCGACTTGCCCGTCGAAGCGTCCGGGTCCGAGGGGCCAGCGGGGATCGGGCTCGAATAGTGATTCCCTCTGCGCGGTTGAGACCGGGCGATCATGTCCTTCAGGTGTCGCTAGCCGGCAACCGTGACCCGGAGCCGCGGACCGACACTCGACTTCACATCATCACGGTAGCCGCCACGCCCGGTGTCGTTCTGCTCGCTGGAGCAGCAGACTGGGACAGTCGCTTCCTTTACCGGACCATTCGTGAAGTCAGCCAGTTGCCGGTGCGGGGCTTCGTCAAGCTGGAGGGCACCCGGTGGAGGTCGATGTCGGACCTTCGCCCCGTTTCTCCTGACCAGGTACGGCGTGCGGCGCGAGGCGCCGATCTCCTGGTAGTGAAGGGTCCGGTCGGCGATGTGGCTAAGGGGAGCCGAGCTCGTGGGGTGTGGACCTGGGTTAGTGGAGAGACTGGCCAGACGCAACCGGGAGATTGGTATCTACTCGCTCAGGGGGACTCTCCATTATCCGGTGCTTTCCTGGGACAACCACTCGACTCCTTCCCTCCCGCTATCGACCTGACTCCGTTGGAGCCAGAGCGGGGGTCATGGGTGGCACTCAGCGCGCAGCTCGGACGCCGGGGCCTCCAGCGCCCAGCGGTGTACGGCAAACAGGAAGGTCGTGTTCGCCGCGTTAGCGTCGCGGTGGATGGTCTATGGCGTTGGGCATTTCGGGGCGGCGCAAGCGAGCAGAGCTATCGCTCCTGGGTCTCCGAGACCGCCAGTTGGCTCCTGGGCGGCGCCGACTCCACGCAGGGAGAAGCTCGGCCGGTGCAGCCCGTAGTCGCGAACGGCCGGCCTATCGTCTTTGAGTGGGTCGGGGCAGGGCAGCCCTCCCCCCTGGCCCTTAGCTGGTCCGGCGACAGTGCCCGTGGCGACACGCTGTTTTTTGACGGCAACGGTCGGGCCACCATCTGGCGTCCGCCCGGCGTGTATCGATATCGGCTGGTATCCGGAGGCGAGGGTACGGTGGCGGTGGAACAGTACTCCGATGAATTACTGCCCCGCCCTGTTACCTTGGCTCCGCATGAGGCTCGGCTGGTACGACCTAGGGGAAGCACAGTAGCCCGCGATTGGCTTTGGCTGTTCGGGCTCTGCATAATCGCGTTCTCTGGAGAATGGTTGGCCCGTCGCCGACTCGGACTTCGTTGACGTGATAGATTCCGTTCCAATGCACTGCAAGAGCAAGGGATGAAATACAACAGGCTGGGAAGCTCGGAAAAACCAAGCGTCTGGTCCCGGATCAAGCGTATTGCGCTCACGGATGTCGGCGCGCTCATCCGCGGACTCAACGCCGATGATCTGGAGAACATGGAGCGGGTTCTGATCGAGGCCGACTTCGGTGTAGCCGCCACGGTGGAGCTGACGGAAGCGTTAGAGGACGCGGTCCGGCGGGGAAAACTCAAGACCGAGGCTGACCTGAAGCGATCCCTGCAGGATCGACTGGCCGACATGCTGCGGGGCGCTGAGGCTCCGGGAGATGTTGCCAGAGCCAGCTCTGGGCCCACGGTCATTCTCATTGTTGGAGTCAACGGAACCGGAAAAACAACCACCGCGGCCAAGCTCGCCTGGAGGCTTCAGAAGGAAGGCCGTAAGGTCCTGCTTGCCGCCGCGGATACTTACCGGGCTGGTGCGGTGGCGCAGTTGCAGATCTGGGCCAACCGTCTGGGCCTGCCCTGTGTGGCGGGCGCGCCGGGAGGAGACCCGGCTTCGGTTGCTTTCGATGCGATCGATGCCGCAAGCTCCCGGGGTCTGGACACGGTCATCGTTGATACAGCGGGCCGGCTGCACACGCAGGAGGGTCTTATGGACGAGCTCCGCAAGATGACGCGGGTAGTAGGCCGGCGACTGCCTGGCGCCCCTCACGAGACCCTGCTGGTGCTCGACGGCACCGTTGGTCAAAACGCGGTGCAACAGGGCAGGCTCTTTGCCGAGGCCGTGTCACCCACCGGACTCATCGTCACCAAGCTGGACGGGAGTGCCCGGGGTGGCGCCGTCGCAGCGCTGCGCCGGGAGCTGGCTTTGCCGATTCGGTTCATCGGCCTCGGCGAGTCGGTCGAGGATCTGGAGCCGTTCGATCCAGAGCGGTTTGCCGAGAACCTCCTGGCTGAGGCCCCGGTCCCGGCCTCGTAGCAACATGCCCAGCAGGACCGCCGGCGCCGTCCGGCTGGATACCCCAGTTCAGTTTCTCAAGGGAATCGGGGAAAGGCGCGCCGAGGGTCTCGCCCGCCTGGGCATCCGTACCGCCCGCGATCTTCTCTGGCATCTGCCCCATCGCTACATCGACGCGTCCACGCTAACTCCGCTGGCCCGGGCAGAAGTCGGGCAGGAAGTTGCCTGTATGGGCCGGGTGGTCACCAAAGGGGTTCTCCCCACCCGTCGAGGCCTCCGAATCTTTCACGCGGTTCTCCGGGATGAGAGCGGACTGCTCGAGTGCGTGTGGCCCGGTCAGCCATTTCTCGATCGCACGATCCTCGTGGGCCAGACCCTGCTGGTATCCGGACCGGTGCGATTCTATCACGGGCGTCAGATGGCACCCCGCGAATTTGTCATTCTCGCCGACCTCGAAACCGATGGAGACCCTCTGTTCAGCGGCAAAGTGCTGCCGGTATATCCGGCAACGGAAGGGCTGAGTCACAAAGTCATTCGCTCGCTGATCGACCGGCACCTCGATGCGCTGATACCCCTGGCGGAAGACGTACTGCCGGCCGCACTGCCGGGGAGTCTGCGCTTGCCCTCACTCCCGGAGGCGCTTCAGGCGGTGCACCGTCCTCGCACTCTGGAGGAGGCTGAGCGGGGGCGCCGGCGCCTGGCCTTCGACGAGCTCTTCGACCTCCAGTTGATGCTCATTCGCGCACGCGTGATCGCCAAGCGCCACCGAAGCGGGGTGGCGTTCAGCCTCAAACGGGACCTGACGACCCGATTGCGCGAGAGCCTGCCGTGGGAGCTGACCGGCGATCAGCAACAAGCCCTGCGCGAGATCACCGGTGATATGACAGCTCCTGACCGTATGCACCGCCTGCTCATGGGCGATGTGGGAACGGGAAAGACGGTGGTCGCGCTCTTTGCGATGCTACTGGCCCTGGAAAACGACTACCAGGCGGCGCTGATGGCACCCACCGAGCTGCTGGTCGAGCAGCACGGCGCCACCCTCGAGAAGCTGCTGGAGGCTCTACAGCTGCGGCCCGAGCTACTGCTCGGCCGTCAGACGGCGGCGGAGAAGGCCGCCGTGCGTAAACGTCTCGCGACGGGCCAGGCTCGGCTCGCGGTGGGAACCCATGCGTTGCTCCAGGAAGGGGTAACGTTCAAGCGGCTGGGGTTGGTGGTGATCGACGAGCAGCACAGATTCGGCGTAGAGCAGCGGGCTGCGCTCATCGGGAAGGGTGTTGCCCCCGACGTGCTGCTGCTCACCGCAACGCCGATTCCACGCTCGCTCGCCCTGACGCTCTATGGCGATCTCGACGTATCCACGCTGAGAGAACGGCCGCCTGGGCGAGGCCTGGTTCGAACCGCCCTGCGTCACCGCAATCAGCGCGAGCGGGTTTTCGATTTTGTCCGGGCCGAGTGCCTGAAGGGACGGCAGGCGTACGTGGTGTTGCCGGTGATCGAGGAATCCGAGCGGGCCGATCTCCGCGCTGCAACCACCATGGTCCAGACTCTGGCTGCCCGCTGGCCCGATCTGCAAGTCGACCTGGTTCATGGCAGGATGAAGGCCGAAGACCGTGACGGGGTAATGCGCCGCTTCCGGAGTGGCCAGGTGCACGTTTTGGTGGCAACCACGGTGATCGAGGTCGGAATCGACGTCCCCAATGCCACCATGATGATCATCGAGCATCCCGACCGGTTCGGGCTGGCCCAGCTCCATCAGCTGCGGGGCCGGATCGGCCGCGGAGCCGAGGAGAGCTACTGCATCCTCCTGGTTGACGGGCCCTCGCCGGAGCGGCTGCAGGGGTTTGCTTCCACCCTGGATGGCTTCAAGATCGCGGAGCTGGACTTGGCAGAACGTGGAATGGGCGACCTGATCGGGGCTCGTCAGCATGGGGGATTCGAGCTGCGGCACGCGAGACTCCCCGACGATGCCGATCTGCTGACCCACGCCCGCGAGCTGGCCACCCAGGTGATTGCTGGCGACGCTGGACTGCAGCGGCGTGAGAACCAGCGCCTCAGGGAACGAGCAGTGTCGCGGTATCCTCGGGCAGTCGAACTGTTCCGGGTGGGCTAGCAGTGGAACCCCTTAAAACTTTACCCGCACGCCAAGCCCCGTGGCGCGGTAGAGGCTCCGTACCTCCGGCTCGAAGGGAATGTTATCCGGCGGGCCCTTGGGTAGGGTAAGCTCCCAGATGAAAAGGGCTGCTGCACCGGCAAGTGCTGTCTGGCCCCCGATCAGCCAACCCCGCGCAACCCGATCGTAATGGAGGGAGGTCTGGTAGAAGCCCTCGATTTCGGAGTCAGTATAAGTGCCGGTGGGCCCAAGGTCACACCTGGAGGGCTCGTCAAAGCAGCGGCTCTCCAACTCATCGAAGGAATCTTCCGCGTCGTTGTGTGCTTCCAGAGCCAGGTAGTTCATGGCAGCTGATCCAGCCACCAGCACCCACTTGCCGTACTTCACCAAAGGCCCCGCCTCCTGCGCCTGAGCTGGGCCGCTGAAGAACATCCCCCCGAGCAACAGGAACCAGGCCCGCGTCATCGCCGGAATCGATGCAGGTCGCCATTACCGCCCAAAGCGAGGAGTCCGTCGCTCAGCGGAACGGGACCCAGCTCAACCGGACGCCAGACCCTCACCCTCCACACCTCGGTTCCGTCGACCCGGAGGGCACGGATGACGCCATCCGCTCCGCCCAGAAGAATCAGCCGGCCCGTGATTGTCACCGGAGCTGTGACCGGCCATTCCAATCGAGCCAGTGTCCTCAGTTTCGGCTCCGGCCCGGGGTCTATCCGGTAGAGAGTTCCCGCCCGAGTAGCCAGGTACAACGTGTCGCCCAAGGCGGCCGGGGACCCGAGCACCGGCGCATCAACTCGCAGCGACCACTGCCGTGCCAAGTCCTGTGGACTAATCGATACCAGCAGTGAGTCAGTGGTGCCCGCAATGAGGGCGTCTTTCTGCTGGAGCACCGGAGATACGATGGTTCCGGGTGTTCTCGCCCGATGGGTAATTCTCCCATCGCTGGTCTCCAGCAGGAACAGCGAATCGGTCGTTGCCACCAGTGCACCACCGTTGCCCGCGGGTACCGCCGCAGTGCGAGCCACGCCGAGTGTGCGCCGCCACAGAATTTTGCCGTGTGCCGGATCGACACCTAGTGCCTCACCATGTTGAGAGAGGGCAATCAGGGTTCCATCAATCAGCGCGAGAGGGGCGCCGATGGGCGGGGTTGAAACGCGCCAGATCTGCTTCCCGGTGGAGACACGCAGGGCGGAGACTCTTCCTTGAGGTCGGGAGCTGGCGGCGTAGACGGTATCGCCGGAAACCAGGACGCCTCCCACGATCATCCCAGGCAGGCGCGAGGACCAGCGCACGTCGCCACTGGAGAGATTCACGGCGTAGACTTTCCGGTCGATGCTGCCGCCGTACAGGGTGTTGTTCCTGATCTCGACCGGATCGGTAAACCGCCGGCCCGCCTTCGCCGACCATACTGGGGTAGGGGCATCGCCGGCAACGCTCGCCGCAAGCGGTGCGGGTGGCGGTCGGAAGTTTATGCAGGCTGCGTTGACGCTTCCCAGCAGCAGGGCTAGACTCAACGCTCCTCGAAGGCGGCACACTCTCCCAGCGGATACAGCATGGCCGTAGTGAACATCAGCGGGCTTCACGCGCACGTGGGCGAAACCGTCACCGTGAGAGGCTGGGTCGTCACGACGCGCTCCAGCGGAAAGATCGCGTTCGTGGTCATACGCGACGGTTCGGGGTACGTCCAAGGCGTTCTTTCGAAAAAAGAGGTTACGGAAGCCACCTGGGCCACATTTGCGGCTCTGACCCATGAAGCCAGCGTGGCGATGATTGGGACCGTGCGAGTCGAGCCGCGTTCGCCTGGTGGCCACGAGCTTGCGGTCCAGTCGGTCGAGCTGCTCGGGAGCAGCCCTGATTTCCCTATCAGCCCCAAAGAGCATGGGACGACTTTCCTCTTCGAGCATAGACACCTGTGGCTTCGGAGCCGCCGCCAGGTCGCCATTGCCCGGGTGCGCAATGAGGTGGCGCAGGCCATCCGCGACTTCTTCTACCAGCGAGACTTTGTTCTGGTAGATACCCCCATTTTGACCGGCGCCATCGGTGAGGAGGCGGGAAATCTCTTCGCTACCGACTACTTCGATCTGGGTAAGGCCTATCTCGCCCAGACCGGTCAGCTGTATGTGGAAGCGGCGGCGGCGGCGCTCGGAAAGGTCTACTGCTTCGGGCCCACCTTCCGTGCCGAGAAGTCGAAGACGCGCCGGCATCTTACCGAGTTCTGGATGGTCGAGCCCGAGGTCGCCTTCAACGACTCCGACGCGAACATGCGCCTGCAGGAGGAATTTGTCAGTTACCTGGTAGGCCGCGCGCTGGAACGCCGTCAGGAGGAGCTCAAGGAACTGGAGCGGGATATCGCTCCCCTGCAGCGAGTCCAGCCGCCCTTTCCCCGCGTTTCCTATACCGATGCGGTGGCCCGGCTCAACGCTCTCGGCTCCGACATGACCTGGGGCAGCGACCTGGGCGGAGACGATGAAACGTTGCTCGCGCGAGAGTATGACCGTCCAGTGTTCGTGTACAACTATCCCAAGCACGTGAAGGCCTTCTATATGAAGGAAAACCCGGAGGATCCCCGGACAGTACTGAATAATGACTGCCTCGCTCCGGAGGGGTACGGCGAGATCATCGGCGGGTCGCAGCGGGAGGATAATTACGACAAGCTGCTGAGCCGGATCCAGAATCAGGGTCTCGATCCTGAGGTCTATCGCTGGTATCTCGATCTCAGAAAGTACGGCACCTTTGTCCACTCGGGCTTCGGCCTGGGTATCGAACGGACCGTGGCCTGGATCTGTGGAATTCCGCACATTCGGGAGGCTATAGCTTTTCCGCGCCAGATACACCGGTTGTATCCCTAGCCTTCACCTCATCCCACAAGCGATCAAGGACCCCGAGTCCTGCGGTGGACACATCGATCTCCCTTTCCGCCGCCAGACGCTCCACTTCATCGAATCGGCTGCGGAATTTCCGGTTGGCCCTATCCAGCGCGAGCACCGGCTGTACGCCGGCTTTTCGGGCGAGATTGACCACTGCAAAGAGCAGGTCACCAATTTCATCGGTCAGGGCATCACTGGGGACCCGATCTGGGGTATTGGGGTCCGGGTCGGGTGGGACCTCGGCGGGCTGAGCGGTGTGCAGCTCCGCCTCGACCTCCGCCAACTCTTCCTTGATCTTCGTGAGCGGTCCAAAGATGTCGGGCCAGTCGAATCCCACCGATGCCGCCCGCTCTTGCAGGCGAGAAGCCATGAGCAGGGAGGGAAGGGTAGGAACGATGCCGTCGAGCACGCGCCCCTGCCGCTCCCGCCGTTTGATCGCCTCCCATGGCTCGGGCTCACCAAGCTCGAACAGGTGAGGATGGCGCCGGCGCATCTTTCGCTCGAGCCCCTGGACCACCTCTTCGGGGCTGAACTCGCCTGACTCCTCCGCCAGCACCAGCTGAAAGGCGAGGTGCAGTAACAGATCACTCAATTCACCCTGGATTGCGCGGGCATCACCCTCGGCCAATGCGTGGTCCAGCTCCAACGCTTCCTCGACCAGGTAGGGTCGAAGCGTTTCGCGGGTCTGAGCCCGGTCCCAGGGACAGCGGATGCGGAGATCCTTCACCATTGCCATGGCGCGTCCCAGCGCCGATTTGTCTTGCATGTAACCCTCGCGCCGAATATGATACCCGCCGCCTTGACCACATCTTTTTCTGCCGAGACCGCGCGTGCGTGGGTTGATGTTGACCTGGCCGCGCTGGTGGCGAACGCCCGCAAAGTTGCCGCAGTCAGTGGTAGTCGTTTGCTGCCGATGGTCAAAGCTAACGGCTATGGTTTGGGCGCGGTGGAAGTGGCCCAAGCCCTGGAAGCGGTTAGCCCCTGGGGCTTCGGAGTGGCATCGATCGAAGAAGGTGAGAGCCTCCGCTCCGCTGGAATCACTCGGCCCATCCTCGTGGCAACACCCCTCATACCGCAATGGATTCCCCGCTTCATCCAGCATGATTTACGTCCGGCCGTTGGAGATCCAGTAGCGCTCGACGCCTGGGTGGACCAAGGCGACCGGCCCTTTCACCTCGAGATCGATAGCGGGATGAGCCGGGGAGGGGTTCGCTGGAATGACGCCCCCGCACTCGAGCAAATCCGGACCACGCTGAGAAGGGCTCCAGGATGGGAGGGAGTGTTCACCCACTTTCTCGATTCCGAGTCCGATGACGATACCACGCGGCTTCAGTGGCAACGCTTTCAGCAGACACTGGAAATGCTGCCTCGGCGAGCTTCGCTGGTGCATGCCGCCAACAGCGCCGCCGCCTTGCAGGGAACCCGCTATGCGGCAGATCTGGTCCGCCCCGGGATCTTTCTATATGGAGGAGCTGCCGGCACTGCAATCCCGCAGCCAGTCGCTGCACTGCGGGCACGAGTGGTGGCGCTTCGCTCCTTGGACCCGGGAGACACCGTGGGCTATGGCGGGAGCTTTCGCAGCGAGCGCCGCTGTACCATCGCGACACTTGCGGTGGGCTATGCCGACGGCTTTCCTCGCTCGGCCCGCGGTTCTCAGCCGGGTTTGCGCGAGATTGAATTGAACGGCAGACTCGTGCCGCTGGTCTCGCGAGTGACGATGGACATGTGCATGGTGGTGGTGGATGAGCCGGTTATCGTGGGTGATGTGGGTACCGTATATGGTGGCCTCGTCTCCCTGGATAACCAGGCCGAACGGGCCGGCACTATCTCCTACGAGCTGCTGACCAGGATCGGCACTCGGGTTAACCGACTATACCGAAACTCTCCATGAATCCCCATTTCGCTTCGCTCGTCCTCGGGCTGGCACAGCAGGCCGAAGCGGCTCTTTCAGGACAGCTGCCTCCCGGAGCCGAAGGTATGGCCGATGCGCGCATGGTGGCGCAGACCCTGATTGACACGCTGGGCATGCTTTCCGAGAAGACTGAGGGCAGACTCGAGCAGGATGAAAAACAGCTGCTGGATCAGGCAGTCACTGCGCTCCGATTTCGGTTCGTCCAGACCGGCCCTAAGCCCTGATGCGCCGGGCAGCAATCATCGTCCTCGACGGCCTCGGCATCGGTCCAGCCCACGATACACCGGCGTACGGAGACGCCGGCAGCAACACCTTGGGCAACGTCGCGCGGAGTCTGGGAGGCCTGAGCCTGCCGGAGCTGGAGCGGCTCGGCCTCGGCCGCTGTGCAATGGTAGACGGCCTGACCAGCGTCCCGAACCCATCGGCGGCTTTCGGCGTCTGCGAGCCCGCCAGTCCGGGGAAAGACAGCACTACGGGCCACTGGGAAATCTGCGGCATCATTCTGGAGCGCCCGTTTCCTACCTATCCTCAAGGGTTCCCTCCGAAGCTGATTCAGGAGTTCGAGCGCGCCACCGGCCGGGGTGTGCTGGGTAACCTGGCGAGCTCGGGTACTGCGATCCTGGACCGCTATGGGGCGGAGCATTGCCGAAGCGGACGGTGGATCGTCTATACCTCCGCCGATAGCGTATTTCAGGTTGCGGCGCACGAGTCCACAATTCCCTTGGCCGAGTTGTATCAGGCGTGTGAGCGGGCGCGCAACCTGCTCCGGGGCGAGCACGCGGTATCGCGCGTCATTGCCCGCCCCTTCGTTGGCGAGCCCGGCGCCTGGGTCCGCACACCCCATCGACGTGACTTCAGCCTGACACCGCCCGGTCCGACGCTGCTCGACCGTTTGGCAGAAGCGGGAATTGCCCGGGCAGGTGTTGGTAAAGTCGACGACCTGTTCGCTGGACGGAGCATCTCCAGCGTTCACGCCGCGACCAATCGCGAGGCCTACGATTTTATCCAGGAGGCTTTAGAGACGCTTAGCGGAGGTCTCCTGCTGGCCAACGTCATCGAATTCGATCAGACCTGGGGCCACCGCAACGATGTTCCCGGGTTCTATGGCGGGTTACGGGAGCTTGATGCCATGGTGCCTCGCCTGCTTCGGAAAGTCCGGGACCAGGACCTCATTATCTTTACCGCCGATCACGGGAACGACCCCACGACCGCTTCGACCGATCACTCGCGCGAAGTAGTCCCACTGCTCGTGCTGGGTCCCAGAATACGTCCGGTGGATCTCGGCCGCCGCTCCACCTTCGCCGACATCGGGCAAACCGTTGCTGAATTCTTTCAAGTGCCGGCGCTCGCGTCCGGCACCTCGTTTCTGTCCGAGGTTTGGCGTGACTGATTCGCTGATTGCCGCTGCGCGCTCCGCTCAGGCTCGCGCGTACGCACCATACTCCCGGTTCCGGGTCGGGGCCGCGCTGGAGGCAGACGACGGCACCGTCTTTCTGGGGTGCAATGTCGAGAACGCCTCCTACGGTCTCACGATTTGCGCCGAGCGGGCGGCTCTCTGCGCGGCGGTCAGCGCCGGGGTCCGGCATTTTCGCCGGGCGGTTGTCGTTTCGGATGTGGATCCACCAGCAGCTCCATGCGGAGCCTGCCGCCAGGTTCTGGCTGAGTTCGGGCTGGATCTCCCGATCCAGGGTGTAGGCGCCCAGCGGACCGTCACCTGGCGTCTTTCCGACCTGCTTCCCGCCGCCTTCGGTCCCGAGCAGCTCCGGTGAGAGGATGGCATCTGGCGTTGGGAGGGACTCTTCTGCTGGGCGGTTGTCAGGAGAAACTGACGTCGCCGGGCGATTGTCCCGCCCTTTGCCCCGGCGGCTCACCTCAAGTAGTGGATGAGATACTCAGCGCTATACCGGGATCTGATAGCAGCTTCGTAGGATACGTTAAACCCCAGGCTGCCCCGGCCCTCCTGGTTTCCAACGGCCTCGAGGGCTTCGAGGAACGCGCCATTATGCGCTTTCCTCCCCGGAGCGACTCCGTGAGTGTGCGGGACACCTTGCGCAGCTACGTGGTAGACTCCGTGGCCTTCGGGTTTACGGTGCTGGCCCGGGATAGCATGGCTCACGGACTCCAGCTCCTGCTCTACCGGCTTCCGCCGCTCATCGATTCCACCACCAGTTACGCTCAGGTCGACCCTGCATTCGTACCCGAGAATCTGGTGCTGACCGTACCGATTCCGGATTCTCTCAAGACCGGAGTACTTCGCGCGGTAGTGCAGGGCAGCGATCTCTCGCGGATCGCTCTGACGCCGGCCGACAGCGGCGTTCTTTCCCTTGGCGTCCGGCTCGATGCCCCGAACTTTACCGGTATTCGGCTAGGCGCGTCTGCCGCGGGGAACGGCGGCGTATTCTTGACCTATGCGACCGTCGCTGTCCCTGACACCGGAACGGCCAAGCTGAGAACCTTTCCGCTTACGGCAACCTTCAATACGTCGTTACCCGCCGTTCCTGAGGTGGTCGACTCCACATTGCTTACGGTGGGTGGGAATCCTTCAGCCCGCTCCCTGATCCGATTCGAGTTGCCCTCCCGCATCCGGGATTCGGCAACGGTGATCCGCGCGACACTGGAATTGACTCCGGTTGCTCCGCTCACTGGGTTGGCCACTGATCCTGTTCGACTGGTGGCCCGCGGTATCCTCAGCGATCTCGGCGCCAAGTCCCCCGTTGAGTCCAGATTCGGCGTAGCCATTGATACCATTCCCGTAGGATCCTCAGCCACCGAAGAGCTGGAGATGGTGCGGCTGCTGCAGCTGGTATGGATCGGGGAGAACCGGCCCGCCGGGCTGCTGCTCTCCCTCACTCCTGAGCTCGAAGCCGCAAGCTTCTCGCGTCCTGTGTTCTACTCCAGTCGGGCCGCTGACCCCGCCGTTCGGCCGCGTCTCCGCGTCAGTTATCTGCGCTCGTTCCCCTTCGAGAATCCCTGATGCGCTCCGCCTGGCTGCTCGGGTTGTTGACTGTCGTGCCCGGACTGGCGGGGGCACAATCATCCCAATTCGGGGTGCGAGGTCTCGGATTCCCCGGGCGGGGACTGAACGCCCGTGTCATCGCCTCGGGTGGAGCGTTCGGGCTTTTCGATTCGGAATCCAGCTTGAATCCGGCAGCAATGGCAGGGGTAACGGCGCTGACCAGCGTCTTTACGGCCAGCGGAGCCTATCGCACTGTGGAGAATCCCGCCGGCACGGCATCGACGCGTGACACCAGGTTCCCTCTACTGATGATCGTGGGCCCAGTACGGCAGACCGGAACTGCGCTGGGGTTCAGCTACTCGGGCTACACTGATCGAGATTTCAGCATCGTCAGCTCCGGCACCCTCGATCTCCGCGGTGGCGCGGTAGGAGTGACGGATACATTCACTTCCCGCGGCGGTCTCAGTGATCTGCGTGCGGCCGGGGCCTACCGGATCCATGATCGTTGGCTGCTGGGTGCGGGCGTTCACGTAATCACCGGTTCCAATCGCGTAGAGTCCCGCCGGTCGTTCAACGATTCAACCTATTTGTCGAGTGCTCAGAAGGCGGAAATCTCCTTTGCTGGATTCGGAATCAGCG
Organism: uncultured Gemmatimonadales bacterium; assembly: GCA_963698975.1. Classification (GTDB taxonomy): domain Bacteria; phylum Gemmatimonadota; class Gemmatimonadetes; order Gemmatimonadales; family GWC2-71-9; genus CAVVWJ01. Next base: position 292,092 of record CAVOSV010000003.1, on the reverse strand, counting down.
GGGGCGCAATTCGACAGATGGGGCCTCGGTTTGCCATAGCGGCCCTGGTCCGCTCCGACGGGCACGTCAGCGTCGATCGGGATTCGACGCAGGTCGCCACGATAGACCTGCCCTACACCTTCGGGCTCGGGATTCGATGGCAGCCGGTGCCCAAATTCGGGTTGGCCACCCAAACCATCGTGCGCACCTGGTCTGCCGCAAACAGCGATCTGGTAGCGCAAGGTGGAGTAGGAGCGAACAACACTTTCGAGGTGGCTCTGGGAGGCGAGTATACCCCTGACGTGCAGCGTCCCTATCGCCGACCTCTCCGTTTTGGTGGCCGCTACGGCCGGTTGCCGTTTCCCCTGGAGCCGGGAACCGAGGCGCACGAGTACGGCGTTTCCATTGGAAGTGGAATGCGGTTCGCCCAGCAGCGCGGTGGAGTAGACCTTGCGGTCGAACACGTCTGGAGGTCGGAGGGCGTGCACTCCGAACACGGCTTCCTCCTGACGCTGGGAATCTCCGTCCGGCCATAGTGCTATACTTTCCCACTATGAAACGAGTGTACATCGAGACCTACGGCTGCCAGATGAATGTGGCCGATTCCGAGCTGATGCTCGGAGTTCTCCGCGGTGACGGGTATGTCAGCACCGACAGCCCGGCTGAGGCCGATGTCATGCTGGTGAACACCTGCGCGGTCCGAGACAACGCCGAGCAGCGGGTTATCGGTCGGATGGGGGAGCTGCAGCGATACAAGCGCGAGGGAAGCGTCCTTGGCGTGGTGGGCTGCATGGCCCAGAGACTCGGCCCCGCGCTGCTGGCCAAGGTGCCCCGGGTCGATCTCGTGGTGGGTCCCGATGCCTATCGCAATCTTCCCGAGCTGCTCAGCCGGGCAGGGCAAGGGCAGCGATCCTCCGACACCGAGTTTCGTTCCTGGGAACACTACGAGGATGTGCCGGCTGCGCGGGAAAACGCACCGACCGCGTTCGTCACGGTACAACGGGGCTGCGACTATCGCTGCACCTTCTGTATCGTCCCTTACACGCGAGGCCCGGAACGAAGCCGCCGCCTGGCCGACGTCATCCGGGAAGTTGCGGAGCTGGTGGAGCAGGGAACCAGCGAGGTCACTCTTCTCGGTCAAACAGTCAACAGCTATCACGACGGCCAGCACGACTTCGCCGATCTGCTCCGTGCGGTTGGCGCCGTCGACGGTTTGCGCCGCATCCGGTTTACCAGCCCGTATCCCACGGATTTCACACCGCAGGTCATCGACGCGATGGCCACAACCCCAGCGGTATGCGAGCACGTGCACCTGCCGGTCCAGAGCGGCTCGAATACGGTGCTCAGGCGAATGCTTCGCCGCTACACCCGAGAGCGCTATCTGGAGGTGGTCAGCGAGCTCCGTCGAGCCATGCCTCAGATCACCTTCTCCACCGATATCATCGTCGGATTCCCGGGGGAAACCGAATCCGATCTCGAACAAACCCTGAGTCTCGTGAGTGCAGCCGATTTCGACGACGCCTACACTTTCAAGTACTCGGTACGCGAGGGAACTCCGGCGGTTCGCCTACGGGATCATGTTCCTGACGACGTGGCGTCAGCGCGGCTGGACCGGCTGGTGGAAGTGGTGCGAGCCAAGGCGCGGCAGAAGAACATGGCGCGCCTGGGCAGCGTCCACGAGGCCCTGGTGGAGCGGCCGGCAAAGCGCGGCAATCTCATGCTGGCCCGGACCCGGGGCAATCATCTGGTTCTCCTCGATCTGCCGGTCAGTGCCATCGGGTCCTACCAGCAGGTGCGCCTCACCGGAAGCACCGGATCTACTTTCACCGGTTCGGTGGTCTCAGCCGTGTCACCGGCGTTGGCGGTTCTGTGATCAAGAATCTGGTGGAAGACCATGTCACCGCGGCATACCAGACCCTCCGACCCCATTTCCCCGCATTCTGCGGGTGCGATCTCTGCAAGGAGGATGTGCTCACCTTCGCCCTGAACCGGATCCCACCCCGCTACGTATCTGGCCGGGAAGGCTCTGTCGTCACCGAGGTAGCCTTGGAAAAGGAGCAGAGCCGGGCTGCCATAGAGGTCGTGGTCATGGAAGGGCTGCGGAAGATTTCGGTGGCGCCTCGCTGCGGGAACCAGGGAGGCGCGTCGCCAGGCTGATTCTGGGTGCCGGGTGAAACCGCGGGCGCCAATCCTGCTAACTGTCGCGTACGGGGCCGGTCTAGTGACCGGCCTCTCGCGTTTTCTGAACCCCTATTGCGCTGTTGCACTCGTTGCGCTGATTCTGGGCGCCAGACGACCGGTGATCACAACGGTCGGCCTCGCCTTCCTGTTGGGTAGCGTGAGTGGCCGCATCGCCTGGCTGCGGGAGAGCAGCGCGTGTGCCGCCCGACTTTCTCCGGGAGAACTCGGCCTGACGGTGCGGTTGCTCGAGCCGGCCGACAGCTCCGGAGGGCTGGTGCAGGTGCAGCCAGCGGATGTGGGCTGTCGTGGGTCCATAGCTGCGCGCTGGCCTTTCGGGCGACCCTTCTCAGCCGGAGCGAGCGCACGAGTCCGGGGCAGGTGGATACCGCGGGCGGGCCCAGCTTCTCGCCCCGGCGGTACTCTCGTGGTTGTAACGGTCTCGTCAGTCGGCCGTTCCGGTTCCGCGGCATGGTCCATCCGTACTTGGATCAGTCATGCCACCCAATCCCTCTATGGCACCCGCGCCCCGTTAGTTGATGCCTTGGTGGTCGGCCGGCGAGGTGGCATCGACCGAGATCTGCAGGATCACTTTGCCCAATCCGGCCTGGTTCACCTCCTGTCTATCTCCGGATTCCATGTCGGCGTCATCACGGGCTGGGTCTTCTTGCTGGCCACCATGGTGCGCTTGAGTCGGAGCCGGGCACTTACCCTGGCGGCAATTATCAGTTTGGCCTACGTGGCATTTCTCGGCTGGCCCGCTCCGGCCACCAGGGCGGCCGCGCTCGCAGTACTCTTGGCGCTGAGTCGCGTGCGACAGCGCCGAGTGGAGCCCAATGCGCTTCTCTCTGCCACCTGCCTTTGCGTTCTGCTGGTCGATCCCTGGTCCATATTGGATCTCGGCGGCTGGTTGTCGGTCGCGGCACTTTGGGGCGCCTCGACGTTCACCCGCTGGACCGACCAGGCCCTTGGGAACAACGCCTGGTGGCGAATGCTTGGCTCCTCTATCGGCGCTACGGTTGCCACGGCTCCCCTCACCGCAGCTGCCTTGGGTACCGTAGCGGTCATCGGCATTGTCCTGAACTTCATTGCCATTCCGCTGGCCGCCTTCGCCATCCCAGGCGTATTCGCGAGCCTCCTGATCTTCCCTCTGTGGCCCGCTCTGGCCGGTGCGCTGGCGGGAGGCGCAGGTCTAGGGTTGCACGGCCTCGAGCTCCTGGCTCGCGTGGGGGCTGCAGTTCCCGGCGGCCATGTTATCGAGACCGCTGAGCTGCAATCCGCGGCCCCCTGGCTCGTGGCGCTGATGCTGACCCTCTGGGCCACCCGCCGTCGCAACACCTTGGCTGAGGCAATCCGCCGCTGGAGCTGGTCCGGCGTGGGTGCGCTCTGGTTGGCGCTGTTGACCAGCCTCGCTCCTGGTTCGGCTGACACCGGTTCCAAACTCGCGTTACATTTTCTTGACGTTGGTCAGGGCGACGGTGCGTTGCTCCGGACGCCCGCCGGTCATTGGGTGCTGATTGATGGCGGACCAAAGACGGACCAGAGCGATGCTGGCCGCCGCGTCGTGGTGCCGTTCCTTGCTCGCCATGGCGTCGGTGAACTTTCGCTGGTGTTTGTTTCCCACGCCCATGCCGACCACCTGGGAGGCGTGATCAGTGTCCTGGAGCGGTATCGGACGGGGGTGGTGGTCGAGCCTGGCGAACAGGTGGCAGACCCTTTGTATTACGCCTTCCTCAACGAGCTCGCGAGTGAGGCAATTCCCTGGCATGTGGGCGCCCGCGGAGAGCATTTCACGCTCGACAGCGTGAGCTTCAGTATTCTCCATCCCGATACTCACTGGACGCATTGGGGTGAGGATCTGAATGAAGATTCGTTAGTGCTGCTGGTAGAGTACGGCGGCTTCCAGGCTCTCTTCGCGGGCGACGCCGGGTTTCCGGCTGAGCGCGAGATGCGGAGCCGTACCCGCCACGTTGACCTGCTGAAGGTGGGTCATCACGGAAGCCGCGGCAGCACCGGAGACGAATGGCTGGACTCATTGCGTCCGCGGGCGGCAGTGATCTCGGTTGGCAGAAACAACTACGGGCATCCTTCGCCGGCCACGCTGGACCGGCTGCGGCGTCATGGAATCGCCGTTTGGCGCACCGATCAGGATGGGTCCGTCAGCATCACTACCGATGGACGAGAGATGACGGTTGAGTCCCGGGGCCGCCGGGTCACATACGACGTTCAGTAACACAGTCGAGGAGGGCGCTTGCAGACATCAGTCACCACGATCGAGCGGTTCATTCTGGACCAGGAGGACCGATATCCGGAGGCAACCGGCGAGCTTTCCAACCTGCTCTACGACATCGCACTCGCCAGCAAGATCATCGCCGCGGCCATTCGGCGGGCCGGGCTGGTGAACATTCTGGGCGCGGCCGGAAATCAGAACGTGCAGGGCGAGGAACAGCAGAAGCTCGATATCTTTGCCAATGAGACGATCAAAAACTGCCTGAAGCACACCGGCCGAGTCTGTGCCATGGGATCCGAGGAGGACGATGATATCATTCCCGTGCCGCCCGAATACGCCGCCGGGAAGTACGCCGTCCTCTTCGACCCGCTCGACGGGTCCTCGAACATCGACGTCAATTCAGCTGTAGGCACCATCTTCAGTATCTATCGTAGGATCAGCATGCATGGGCGCGGCACGGCCGGCGACGTACTGCAGCCGGGGTGCAAGCAGGTGGCTGCGGGATACGTGATGTATGGCTCCAGCACCATGCTGGTATACACCACCGGTCAGGGTGCGCATGGATTCACCCTCGATCCCACCATCGGCGAGTTTCTGCTGTCTCACCCGAGAATCATCACCCCCCGCGTCGGCCGGTATTACAGCGTCAACGAGAGCAACTTCCACCGCTGGGACAAGGGAATGCAGACCGCGGTAAGAGGGCTCAAAGGGGATTTGAGTGACGGAGTCACCCCCAAGAACAGCCGCTACATCGGCTCTTTGGTCGGCGATTTTCACCGCAACCTGATCAGCGGAGGAATATTCCTGTACCCGGCAGACAACAAGAACGTGAAGGGGAAGCTGCGTCTGTTGTATGAGGCCAGTCCCATGGCGTTCCTCGCTGAGCAGGCAGAAGGTTCCGCGACGGATGGAGTTCGCCGGATACTGGATATCGTGCCGGACAGCCTGCACCAGCGCACGCCCCTCGTGATCGGGTCGCGCGAAGATGTCGGCTATGTGGCCGACACTCTCCGGCGCACCGCCGCCCGGGCAAGCGGGCCGGTTTCTCAGCCAGCCTTGTGAAGACGGTTTACGGTCCGGAGGACTGGACCGGTGATCCGGTCCGGGATCTTGGCCATCCCGGCGAGTTCCCCTTTACCCGGGGTCCTTACCCCAGCATGTACACCAGCCGGCTCTGGACCATGCGCCAGTACGCCGGCTTCGGGACTGCGCAGGAAACCAACCGCCGGTTCCGCCAACTGCTCGATGCCGGGCAGATGGGGCTCTCCACGGCATTCGACCTTCCGACTCAGATGGGCTACGACTCCGATCATCCCATGGCTCAGGGCGAAGTCGGGCGAGTCGGCGTGGCCATCGACACCGTGGAAGACCTGGCGCAGCTGTTCCGTGACATCCCCCTGGACCGAGTGTCGACGTCCATGACCATCAATGCCACGGCTGCCATTTTGCTGGCTATGTACGTGGTGGTGGGGGAGGAGCATGGCGTCTCTCGCAGCCAACTGACCGGCACCGTGCAGAACGATGTGCTCAAGGAGTACATCGCGCGCGGAACCTACATCTATCCCGCGGCTCCTTCGCTCCGGCTGGTGGCCGACATCTTCCGGTTCGTCACCGATGAGGGAATGAGCTTCAATCCGATTTCGATCAGTGGCTATCACATGCGGGAGGCAGGCGCCACGGCAGTGCAGGAGGTGGCGTTCACCCTGGCAAACGCGCTGGAGTACGTCGGGGTGGCGCTGGCTGCAGGGCTTAAAATCGAGGCCTTCGGCCCCCGGCTTTCATTCTTTTTTGCCAGCCACAACGACCTGTTCGAGGAGGCCGCCAAATTCCGCGCGGCTCGCCGGCTCTGGGCCCGCTTGGTCCGGGAGCGCTTTCAGGCCGATGAGGTCACGGCTCGAATGCGGTTCCACACTCAGACCGGGGGTGTCACCCTTCAGGCGCAGCAGCCGCTCAACAACGTGGTTCGAGTGGCGGTGCAGGCCTTAGCTGCCCTGCTGGGCGGCACCCAGTCGCTGCACACCAACGGCTACGATGAGGCGCTTTCGCTGCCCACTGCCGAGTCGGCGACACTGGCACTCCGAACTCAGCAGGTGCTGGCATACGAGTCCGGGCTCGCCGGTGTGATCGATCCGCTGGCCGGCAGCTATTACGTGGAATCGCTCACCGATACCATCGAGCGCGAAGCTCGGGCTCTCATCGCCGAAATTGATGCCGAGGGTGGGGCGGCTCAGGCCATCGAGCGCGGATTCTTTCAGGATGCAATCGCGCGGAGCGCGTATGAGGTGCAGAAGGAGCAGGAGTCCGGCGAGCGCGTGGTGGTGGGCGTCAACCGCTTTTCCGATGACTCGCCACCGTTGTCGATCCAGACTCCGGACTTCACCGCCTTGGAGCAGCAACAGCGGTCAACCTTGGCCGAGGTCAGGCAGCGGCGGAGCTCGAGAACGGTTCGAGCAACTCTGGATACTTTGCGGCACGCGGCGGGTGGAACCGACCGGCTTATGCCTGTCATCATTGAAGCGGTCAAAGCCCGGGCCACTCTGGGCGAGATCAGCGACACGCTTCGGTCGGTCTGGGGCGTGTACCGCCCCGCATGAATTCCGCCGATGGCCTCATCGCAAGTAACTAGGGACCAGGTTGAACCGTCTGGTGTGAGGCGCTAACTTTAGTGGCTGGTTTCATTTACCTCACGAGCCGCCATGCCCACGTATGAATACCAGTGCCCTGAAGGGCACGCGTTCGACAAGTTCCAGAAAATGACCGACAAGCCGCGAGCTAAGTGCCCGGTTTGCGGCAAAGCGGCCACCAGAAAAATTTCCGGTGGCGCCGGTCTGGTATTCAAGGGCAGTGGTTTCTACATCACCGACTACGGCAAGGACGGTAAAGGTCCTCGGAAGCCGGATTCTGAAACGGCACCTGCCAGCGATTCGAAATCCTCCGATGCCAAGCCGGACAAGTCGGAGACAAAGGCCTCCTCCAAGCCCGAGACACCTCCCGGCAAGTCCAGCTCTCGCCCGCCTAAAGGGAAGGCCGCTTCCGAGTGAGCGACTCCTTGCGGGCCGAGCTGTCGCGGGTGGCCGCGCAGTTCGGCGCCGATGGTCTGGACTTTGTGCTGGAGCGCCCCCGGGACGCTGGGCATGGAGACCTGGCGACCAACATGGCCATGTTGCTGGCCCGGCGCGAGCGGGCCAACCCTCGGAAGACGGCGGAGCGCGTCCTCCAGGAATTGAAGCTGCCCTCCACTCTCATCGCCAAAACCGAGATCGCCGGCCCCGGGTTCATCAACTTCTGGCTGGCCGAAGATCAACTGGCAAATGCTCACCAGCAAATCCTCAAGGCCGGAGCAAAGTACGGTCGCGCAACCTGGGGAGCCGGACTCAAGGTCAACGTGGAGTTTGTATCGGCTAATCCAACCGGGCCGCTCCACGTCGGCCACGGACGCGGAGCGGCATTGGGCGACGCTATCGCCTCGCTGCTCGAGTGGACCGGCCACGCCGTCACCCGGGAGTTTTACGTCAACGACGCCGGGGTCCAGATCGATAAGGCGGCACAGAGTCTCTGGGCTCGGATCCGCCAGGAAGCGGGATATCAGGCCGAGGTTCCCGAAGGCGGCTACCATGGCGAGTACGTCAAGGAGAACGCGCGCGGGGTACTGGAGCGGGAGGGCCGGGCTTTCGCCGATCTCCCGGAGGAGGAAGCACTTCGGCGATGCCGCTCGCTGATCGTCCGAATTCAGCGGGAAGAACAGGACCGTGACTTGGAGCAGTTCGGCGTCAAGTTTGACGTTATCAGCTCGGAGCAGAGTGCCTACGATACCGGAGGGGTCGAGCGCGCCATCCAGCTGCTCGAGAGCAGGGGGCTCACGTACGAGTCCGAAGGCGCGCTCTGGCTGCGCACCACCGACTTCGGCGACGACAAGGACCGCGTTCTCCGCAAGAGCGATGGCACGCTCACCTATCTCACGCCCGACATCGCGTACCACGTCGATAAGCACGATCGGGGCTTCGATCGCGCCATCGATGTCTGGGGTGCCGACCACCACGGGTACATCCCCCGGATGCGGGCTGCGCTCGCCGCCCTGGGTTACCCGGCGGAATTCTTCGATGTCGAGCTGGTGCAGCTGGTGCGAGTGGTGCGGAGCGGAGAAGAGGTCAAAATGTCCAAGCGCTCCGGGGAGTTCGTCACCCTGCGGGACCTGTATGAAGAGGTCGGGGTGGATGCCGCGCGCTACTTCTTTCTTGCACGCAAGGGTGCAAGTCCGCTCGACTTCGATATCGATCTGGCCAAGAAACAGACCGACGAGAATCCCATCTTCTACGTACAGATGGCTCACGCGCGGCTCAGCGGCATCTTCCGGACAGCACAGCGCGATCCCGAGGCCATCGAGGGCAATCTCGATATGCGCGGATTGCCTGATTCAGAAGACGTAGAGCTGCTCAAGAAGCTGGTTCAGTTTCCCGAAGCCGTGGATAAGGCCGCGCGCGAGCGCGAGCCTCATCGCATCACCGTTTATCTACACGAGCTGGCCACCGTGGTGCACGGCTGGTATCACCGCACCCGCACCCTCGGCGAGCCGCCCGATATTGAGAAAGCCCGGCTTCTTCTCACCCGTGCCGCCCGCATCGTTCTGGCCAACGGTCTTGCCCTGCTAGGCATCTCAGCCCCCGACAGGATGTGACACCATGACCCTGCTGGTCGTAGGCAGCATCGCCCTGGACTCGATCTTCACCCCGTTCGGCGAAACCGCGGACGCCCTGGGCGGGTCAGCGGTCTACTTCAGCGTGGCGGGATCCATCCTCTACCCGGTACAGGTCGTGGGGGTGATCGGAAAGGACTACCCCCGCCATGAGCTCGAGAGCCTGGCCACGCGGGGCATCGATTGGGGAGGCGTCGAACAGGCGGAGGGGGAGAGCTTCCGCTGGAAAGGAAAGTACTCCTACGACCTGCAGAGCCGCGAAACCCTCGAAACCCGCTTGGGAGTGTTCGCTGACTTCCAGCCTCGGCTTCCGCCCGCCTTTCGGTCGGCAAAGTTCGTCTTCCTGGGCAACATCGATCCCGATCTCCAGCTCGGCGTCTTGGAGCAGGTCTCGCGCCCCGAGCTGGTGGTCTGCGACACCATGAACTACTGGATCCAGGGAAAGAAGGCCTCCTTGCTTCAGCTTCTTTCCCGGGTCGATGTCCTCATGGTGAACGACAGCGAGGCGCGGGAGCTGAGTGGCGATTGGAACATCCACCGGGCCGGCCGCTGGATCCTCCGTCATGGGCCCAAGCGGGTGGTCATCAAGCAGGGCGAGCACGGTGCGCTCCTGATCGAGCCCCGGCGGACCTTCTATGTCCCGGCGTATCCGCTGGAAAATGTGTTCGATCCCACCGGGGCAGGGGACGCCTTCGCCGGCGGCTTCATGGCCTACCTGGCACGCACAAAATCGGTGGCCGAGGACAACGTCCGCCGCGCGATGGTGTACGGCGCGGCCATGGGTTCGTACGCCGTGGAGCAGTTCGGTATTCGAGGCTTCGACCGAATCACTCTGCCGGATGTGGAGCAGCGGGTGCGGGCGTTTCAGGATCTCACCCACGTGAGTCTCGCCGAGGCGCTTACGTGAAGGCTGGCAAGACCAGCGAGTACGCCCGTGCCGGGGTGGACCTGACAGCAGGCGATGCCGCCAAGGCCCGAATCGCCGAGTTGGTAAGCAGCACCCGGACCCGCCACTCACTCGGAGCGGTGGGTGCCTTCGGCGGAATGGTCCGAGTGCCTCCCGGCATGAAGCAGCCGGCTCTGGTGCTGAGCACCGATGGTGTCGGCACCAAGGTGATCGTGGCGATGCAGGCGGAACGCTTCGATACGGTCGGTGAGGACCTGGTCAACCACAGCGTCAACGACATCCTGGTCCACGGCGCAGAGCCACTGGCTTTCATGGACTATATCGCCGGTGCCGCGCTGGACGTGGAGCAGATTGCCCGCATCGTCGAAGGCATCGCTCGGGGTTGCCGAGCGCATGACATGGCCCTGGCAGGCGGCGAGACCGCCCAGATGCCCGGTCTTTATCAACCGGGAACCTTCGATCTGGCCGGCACCATCCTCGGGGTGGTCGAGGAAGATCGAGCGATTCATGGCAGCGCCATTCTCCCTGGCGATCTGCTGCTCGGATACGCCTCGACCGGACTGCACACCAACGGCTATACCCTGGCGCGGCACATCCTCTTCGATCGCGCCGGATTGAGTCTGGACGATCCGCTGGAGGCCACTGGGCAAACCGTGGTAGACGCTCTCCTGGCGGTGCACCGTAGCTATTACCGGAGCGTCAGCCCGGTGCTCGACCGTGTACACGGGCTCGCCCACATCACTGGAGGAGGAATTGGCGGGAATCTGGTGCGGATATTGCCTCAGGACTGCGCCGCGACGGTAGATCCAGCTACATGGGAAATGCCGCCGCTGTTCCAGTATCTGCAGCAGGCGGGGCAGATCTCCACTGAGGAAATGCGAGACGTATTCAACCTCGGGGTGGGGCTCGTCGCCGTCCTGCCCCCGGCCGCGGTTGCGGCGGCACAGGCTGCCGCAGCGCGAGACGGGGTCACCACATGGGTGATGGGCGAGATCCAGCGAGGCAGAAGGGCCGTGCGTTTCGCCCGTCCGTAACGGAGAATACGATGCGCGCGCCATACCTTCTCGCCGGGTTGTCTGCCGTCGCTCTCGCCGCACCTCTCCTGGCCCAGACCTCGGAATGCTCAGCTTACTCGGGCAACTCCGAGAAGGTATGCGCCGCTGCAGTCGATGGCACTCGAGCCTTTCACCCGATCCTCGGCATGCTCGTCAGCGGGGGCAATCCCACGATCGGTTCAGCCGCCACGCTGGGCGGAGTCGGCCATGCATCGCTCACCCTTCGAGCCAACGCCAGCAATGTGGTTCTGCCCGACCTCGACTATACCGGCAGCAGCTCCACGGTGCCCGGTGAGGAGGCGCTGGTGCCCGCGCCTATGGTGGAAGGAGCGCTCGGAATCTACAGAGGGATGAGCGGCGGGCTTTTCGCCGTGGACCTCCTGGGTTCAGCCCTGCTGCTGCCAACGGAACAGATGAGTAACTTCAGCGTCGATGCCGATTCCCGAAGAGTCGGCAACATCGCCATCGGTCTGGGCTACGGCGCCAGGGTCGGTCTCATGCGGGGAACGGGTCCGCTCCCGCACATCTCCGTCAGCGCGATGCGTCGAGATGTTCCGACTATCATCTACGGCGATGTGGCTGGCGGCAACACCTACGGCTACTCGATGAACCTGCATGGCACGAACCTGCGCCTGATTGCGAGCAAACAGGTGGCCGTACTGGATCTCGCTGGGGGCCTGGGCTGGGACAAATACACCGGCAATGCCATCATCCAGTTCCGCGATCCGATCACCTCCACCCTCCAACCCAATGTCCCGGTGAACTTGAACAACTCACGGGTACTCGGGTTCGTGGATGCCGGCCTGAGCCTGTCCATGGTGCGGCTGACTGGAGAGGTCGGGTATCAAGGCGGCAAGGATCAGAACCTTTCGACCGATTTCGAAAACCTCGATACCACCCAAGGAAAGTTCTTCGCCGGCCTGGGCCTGCGAGTGAGCTTCTAGCGACGGCATGAATGAGCAGGAGGCCATGGGCCGCGCCCTCGACCTTGCCTGGCGAGGTTGGGGGCGAGTCCAGCCGAATCCGCTGGTCGGCGCGGTGGTCCTGCAGGATGGCGAGCTGGTTGGAGAAGGATGGCACCCCGAGTTCGGAGATCGGCACGCCGAAGCAGTAGCACTGGCCGGTGCAGGTGAACGGGCTCGAGGGGCGACGATGGTCGTCACCCTCGAGCCCTGCGCGCATCACGGGAAGCAGCCGCCCTGTACCGAGGCCATCATCCACTCGGGAATCCGGCGTGTGGTTGCCGCGCTGCGCGATCCAAATCCCATCGCCTTACGAGGGGCCGAACGACTGCAACAAGCCGGCATCGAGGTCGAGCTGGGTCCCCTTGCAGAAAAAGCGTCCGCCCAGAATGCCATCTTCCTCCATTCCATCCAGCGCCCTGCCCGACCGTACGTGGCGCTCAAGCTAGCGACCACGCTCGATGGCAGGATCGCCGACAGCTACGGCCGCTCCCGTTGGATCTCGGGTACTGAGGCCCGCGACTACGTCCAGTGGCTCCGGGCCGGTTTTGACGCCATCGTTGTCGGTGGGCGCACCGCCCGACTGGATGATCCTTCCCTCACCGTTCGGGGACCGGTCAAACCCAGAGTTCCCCCTCGCCGAGTGGTCTTCGATCGGGCTGCCGACCTGGGTCCGCAGCTCGGTCTGGTCAGGAGCGCCGCGGAGGTCCCGACGGTGGTGGTTGTCTCTCCTGCCGCCGACGCAGCTCGCATCAAGCGGCTGCAAGGCTGCGGGGTAACCGTTCTCCGGGCCGATGATGCAGTCACGGCGCTGTCGGCGTTACGCGAACTGGGGGTAAGCTCGATGCTGGTGGAGGGCGGAGGGCAGCTGGCCGGAGCCCTGCTCGGTGCGGGCCTGGTGGATCGCTATTACTGGCTTCAATCACCACTCTGGCTGGGCGACACAGCGGTACCCGCTCTGTCCGGACTGCCACCTCGCGACCTGGAGCAGGCGGAGCGCTGGCGAGTAGTGGAGCGTCGGGCCCTCGGAGAGGATACCCTGCTGGTCATCGATCGAGACTGATGTTCACAGGAATCATCACCGAAGTAGGCAGCGTTGCGCGGGCCGATAACGACGCCAACGGGCTCGAGCTGACCATCCGGTCCAGCTATCCCGATCTTGAGCTGGGCGAGAGCATCGCGGTCGACGGCGCCTGCCTGACTGTTCAAGAGCTCTCCGACGGCGCCTTCCAAGCTCACGTCATCCGCACTTCACTGGACCGCACTCGATTCGCAGATTACGTCCCGGGGCAACGGGTAAATCTGGAGCGAGCCCTTCGGTTGGGCGATCGCCTGGGCGGGCACCTGGTCCAGGGTCATGTGGATGGGTTGGGATGGGTCGAGGTGGTGACGGAAAGAGACGACGCGCGCCTGCTGAACATTCGGGTGCCTCCTTCCGTCGGCCGTACCTCGGTCTCTCAAGGGTCGATCACCGTCGACGGCGTCAGCCTCACAGTGAATGCCAAGCTGGAACCGGAACTGATCCAGATCTCCCTGATTCCGTTTACTTTACAGCATACAACTCTGGGCGAGCGCCGAGTGGGCGACCGGGTGCATCTCGAGGCCGATACCATCGGCAAATATGTGGAGGCCCTTTGGGAAAACCGGGTGAACGGTCAGCGGTAAGCGGGGGTTCTGTGACGACTTTTGGTACCATCGAGCAGGCGATCGAAGACCTTCGTAACGGCAAGATCATCATCGTGGCAGACGATGAAGATCGCGAGAACGAGGGAGATCTCGTCTGTGCCGCCGAACTGGCCACGCCCGAGATGATCAACTTCATGACGCTGCACGGACGCGGACTGATCTGTCTGGCTCTAACTGGCGAGCGGTGCGATCAGCTGGGACTCTCCCCCATGACCGAACGCAACACCGAGGAGCTCTCGACCGCATTCACGGTCAGCGTCGACGCGCAACGCCGCTTTGGGGTTACCACCGGCATTTCCGCCAGCGACCGCGCCACCACTATCCACGTCGCAATCAATCCGGCCACCGTGCCCTCGGATCTTCGCCGCCCGGGTCACGTCTTTCCCTTACGGGCCCGGCCTGGTGGAGTGTTGCAGCGAGTGGGTCAAACCGAGGCCAGCGTGGATCTCGCTCGGCTGGCCGGACTCATTCCAGCCGGGGTTATTTGCGAGATCCTGAATGCCGACGGGTCCATGGCGCGCCGGGCACAGCTCCACGAGATCGCGGAGCAGCACGGACTCACTTTCGTGACCGTCGCCCAGCTGGTGGCCTACCGTCTTCGGACCGAGCAGCTGGTTCACCGCGTGGCCGAGGCCCGGATTCCCACGGAGTTCGGCGACTTCACGATCATCGGCTACCGCAATGATGTCGACAAGGCCGAGCACGTCGCGTTAGTGCACGGAGACATTGCGGGTGAGCCCAATGTGCTCGTTCGCATGCACTCGAAGTGTCTTACCGGAGACGTGTTCGGCTCGAGGCGCTGCGACTGCGGCTCTCAGCTCCATCGCGCCATGGAGCTGATTGCCCGCGAAGGCAAGGGAGCGATCGTCTATCTGGATCAGGAAGGGCGGGGAATCGGTTTGCTCAACAAGCTGCGAGCTTACGCGCTGCAGGACAGCGGTGCCGATACGGTTCAGGCCAACGAGCGACTAGGCTTTGCCCCTGACCTCCGGAACTACGGCATTGGTGCGCAGATTCTGCGGGATCTGGGGCTGTCGTCTATTCGGGTGATGACGAACAATCCTCGGAAGCTCGTTGGCCTGGAAGGCTACGGCCTCGAGATTGTCGAGCGGGTCCCGCTTCAGGCCGATCCCAACCTCGAAAATCGGACGTATCTCCAGGCCAAACGCGACAAGCTGGGCCACCTCTTCACCCACTGATCCAGTGCCCGACTTCTCCGGCCGGCTGCGCGCCTGCGGGCGGGCGGCGATCCTGGTCAGCCGCTACAACGAATTGATCACTACCAAGCTGCTGGAAGGTGCGCTGCTGGGCTGCCGCGAAGCCGGGATGGAGCGGGAGACCGTGGATGTGGTGTGGCTCCCCGGCGCGTTCGAGCTGCCTGCTGCTGCCGCTGTCGCCGCGGAATCCAGGATCTACGGCTGTATCGTGGCTCTTGGCGCGGTCATTCGGGGGGACACTCCCCACTTCGAGTACGTGGCCGGCGAGGCCGCCCGCGGTCTGCAGGAGGTCTCGGTGCGGTACGGCATCCCCGTGGGATTTGGAGTGCTGACGGTAGAAACTCTGGAACAGGCAGTCGACCGTGCCGGCGGGAGCGCCGGGAATAAGGGCTACGAGGCTGCGGTTGCAGCATTGCAAACTGCCGACGCGCTGAGTCAACTTCGGGCCTACCATGCTCAGGACTGAGACGAAGAGCCGAGCCCGCGCGCTCCAGATCCTCTATGCCTGGGAGCTGCAGGGTGCTCCCCCAATCCCTAAAGTCGCCAGCGGTCTGGCTCGCCTCACCGGGCCCGAGCCGCGCATTCTCGACCGGGCCGAAGAGCTCGCCGCCGACATCGTGGCGGAGGTAGCCACGCTGGATGCCCACGCCGCCGGTGCCACGGAAAACTGGCGAATGAACCGGATAGCCGTGGTGGAGCGGAACATCCTGCGGCTGGGCATCCATGAGCTGCGCCGGGGACGGGTCCCGCCCAAGGTGGCGATCGACGAGGCCGTGCATCTGGCCCACTGGTTCGGCGACGCCCGGGCCCCGGGGTTCGTGAACGGCATTCTGGATGGGATCGCCCGCTCGCTGGGCCGCCTCTAAGCAGCCAACTTCCTTCCACGGTGAACATCCTTCTGGTTAACTGGCAGGACCGGGCCAATCCGTATGCCGGCGGTGCGGAGATCCATCTGTTCGAGATCTTCAGCCGGCTGGTCATCCGCGGGCATCGGGTTCGCCTGATCTGTTCCGGCTGGAGCGGGGCACCTCAACGCGCCATCATCGACGGCATCTGCATCCAGCGATTCGGAGGCCGAAATAGCTTCGCCTTGAAGGGGCGCGGCGCGGTGCATCGAGCGATCAAGGCCGAGCGGCCTGATGTGCTGGTGGAGGACGTCAACAAGCTTCCACTTTATCTGGCTGCCGGTACCTCGATTCCTTTCTGCGCCATTGTGCCGCACCTCTTTGGTGAGACCGCCTTCGATGAAGCCCCGTGGCCGGTGGCCGCTACGGTGTGGGCAGCCGAGCGGCCTTTGCCCTGGGCCTACCGGAGGGCCGGGTTTCATGCCATCAGCGAAAGCACTCGCGACGATCTGGTTACCCGAGGTATTCCGGCCGCTCGCGTCCGCGTCATTCATCCCGGCGTGGACAGCCGCCGCTTCACCCCGGGGCCGCCCGGCCGCCGCTCGACTACGCCCACCTTCTTGTATGTTGGAAGGCTGAAACGCTATAAAGGAATTAACTTGGCCATTGAGGCCCTGGCGAAGGCGCGGCAGCAGCGGCCCGACCTCCGGTTGGAGATCGCCGGCGTTGGTGATTATCGCGCCGAGCTGGAGCGGTTGGTCGTGCGGCTGGATCTGGAAAGGGCCGTGACCTTTCACGGCTTTGTCAGCGAAGAACGAAAGATCGACCTCATGCGCTGGTCCTGGGCCAACGTCTTTCCCTCTCCGAAGGAGGGGTGGGGAATCACCGTCATCGAAGCCGCCGCCTGTGGCACGCCGTCATTGGCCTCGGACAGTCCGGGGCTCCGTGACTCGGTCCGTCATGGGGAGACCGGGTTTCTGGTGGCCCATGGAGATGTCGCGGAGCTGACCACGCGCATGATCGAGCTGTCCCACACTCCATCGCTGGTTGCGCGATTGGGAGAACGGGCTCGCCGATTTGCGGAAGGCCTCACCTGGGAGCGCACCGCGACGGAAACCGAACACCACTTACAAGACATCATTGAGGGCTCGGCCAGGGGCTGAGTCCGGGGGAGGAGCCATGCAGCCCACTATCACCGCCCGCCATTGCGAGATCTCGGACACGCTGCGCGATCGAGCCATCACCGTGGTCCAGCGCCTGGGCAATCTGGCGTCGCGCTCCATGGAATCGGCGGTGGTATTCGATTCAGACGGGCTTCAGCAGACGGTGGAAATCAGGCTTCACATACCCCGGGGCGAGGTGCTGGTTGCCCGAGGGGAGGGATCTGACCATCGCACGGCCCTGGATCGGGCGGAGGAGCGGCTCAAACGCCAGCTCGAGCGGGTTGCCGATCGGCCCCGCCGGGCTCGTTCCGCTCCCACCGACAACGCGCGCTGATGCTTCGGCTCGGCGATTTCCTGTCGCGCCGGGGCGACCCGCTCCAGCTGGAGGCACTGACCGGCGAGCTGGGACTGGACCGGCCGATGACCGGGACGGAAGTTGCGGGGCCCGGGCTCGCTCTGGCCGGATATACCGGCCGATTTGCCGCCAACCGGCTCCACGTGCTGGGCGAGACGGAAATCACCTACCTCAGCTCTCTTTCGCCGGAGCAGCGGCGCCAGTCGCTCACCACCTTCTTCAGCTTCGATTTGCCGTGCGTGTTCGTGACCAAGGGGCAGGAGGTCCCGCCCGAACTGCTGGAGCTGGCCCGGATGAAGGGTGTGCCGGTCCTCCGGAGCAGGCTGAAGACCTCAGAGTTCTATCGCCGGATCAAGCCGATCGTCGAAGAGGCCTTTGCACCGCGGACCACGCTCCATGGCTCGCTGGCCGACGTGTACGGCGTGGGTCTGCTGTTCGTTGGCCGCTCCGGCATCGGCAAGAGCGAATGCGTGCTGGATCTGGTGGAGCGGGGGCACCGCCTCGTCGCCGACGATGTGGTGCAGGTGACTCGTCGAGGCAATGACGTACTGATCGGCCGCGGACACGAGCTGGCGGCCCATCACATGGAGATCAGAGGAATCGGACTGATCGACATTCCGGCGCTGTTCGGCGTACGCGCCGTGCGCCAGCAGAAGCGAATCGAGGTTGTGGTGCAGCTGGAGGACTGGGAGACCGCCAAGGACAGCGACCGCAGCGGTCTCTCGCGGGAGGAGACCACCATTCTGGATGTGCCGGTTCCGCGGGTCGTGGTCCCGCTCAATCCCGGAAAAAACATCACGGTCATTTCCGAGGTCGTCGCCATGATGCACCTGCTGCGCTACTCGGGAGTGGATGTTGCCGCGACTTTCAATGCCCGGCTGATCAAGCGCATGAAGGAGCAGCGGGGAGTCCGGGAGTACCTCCAGGAGGACTATGAGTGAGGAGCTGCTCGGCGTTGTGGTCTGCCATGGCTCCCTGGCGGGAGCGCTGGTACACGCCGCCGAACAGATCAGCGGAATTCCCGGTGCGCTCGTCCCGGTGTCAAATACGGGATGCGATCGGGATACGCTGGAAGAACGCGTGCTGGCCGCCCTCCAGGGCAGACCGGCGGTAGTGTTCGTCGATCTGGCCAGCGGGTCCTGCTCTTTTGCCGTGCTGAAGCGGCTGCGGGGCGAGCCGTCGGTCAAGGTCGTAACCGGGGTGAACTTGGCGATGCTGGTGGACTTCGTGTTCCATCGCACGCTTTCGCCCGACGAGGCGGCCACGCGGGCCATGGCTGCTGGAGAAAAGTCGATCAGGATTCCCTGATGTCCATCGTGCTCTGCCGAATCGATGACCGTCTCATCCACGGCCAGGTAGTCATCGGGTGGGGCCGCCCGCTGGGGATCAACCTGATCATCCTGGTCGACGATCAGGTGGCTACCAGCGACTGGGAGCAGGAGCTCTATCGGATGGCCGTAGATCCGAACATCGAGGTCAGATTCGTCAGCGTGGCCGATGCAACCTCTCATCTGCGGGAATGGCAGGACAACGGAAAGCGCGGCCTGGTCCTCACCGGGGATCTCGAATCCATGGCCGCGCTGCATTCGGCCAACCCCGAGATCATTCATCGCATCAACCTGGGCGGCATTCACCACCGTCCCGGACGGCGGGAGCGGCTCCCGTTCGTGTACCTGACCGATCAGGAGCTGCACACGCTCAACGCGCTGGAGCAACACGGAGCCGTCATCACTGCGCAGGATGTGCCCACCACGCCGCCGGTGGCGCTGAGGAATCTCGGGTGACGGAATTCTCCCCTCATGTGGTGTTGCCCTTGCTGGTTTGGGGAACATTGGTCGGCCTTGATCTTGTCAGCGTTCCCCAGGCAATGATTTCACGGCCGGTAGTCGCCGGAGCAGTCGCGGGGGCCATCGCGGGGGATATCGAGGCGGGCTTCCGCATTGGCGTTTTGTTCGAGCTGTTCGCCCTGGATGTGATGCCGTTCGGCGCCGTCCGCTATCCCGACTACGGACCCGCGACCATAGGAGCGGTGGCTCTTGCCGCTGGCACACCGTGGGAGCTGGGACTGGGGATCAGCACCGCCTTCGGTCTTATCCTCGCGGTGCTGGGCGGCTGGAGCCTCCAGGTGGTCCGTCGGTGGAACGCTCGCTCTATTCAACGGCGGGCGGCGGCGCTGGCCGCCGGAGAGAGCAGCGCAATCCGGAGGCTCCAGTACGGAGCACTTTTCCGTGACGCTCTCCGGGGTTTCACCTTGACCCTGACGGCGCTGGTGCTGGCCTCAACCCTCAGCGAATCGATCCGGCTCGACCGTCAAACCGCGGTCGCATTTACCCTGGTGGCGATCGGCTCCGGGCTCGCCGCCGCGGTCAACAGTATGGTTCGGGCCTCGGGTCGCGGTCCCCGGCTCAAGTGGCTGATTGCGGGGCTGGCGGTGGGTCTCCTCATCGCGGTGCTCTTATGAACCGACGATTGCGCGCGCTGCTCCGGTTATTCGCGGTACAGGGCACCTGGAACTATGAGCGCATGCTCGGGGTCGGCATGGGCTACGCCGCCGAGCCGCTGCTGGAAGATCTCAAGGCAGTAGATCCGGTTCGCCATGGCGAGGCGGTGGTTCGGTCGGCCGAGTTCTTCAACTGCCATCCGAATCTGGCGGGGCTCGCGCTTGGTGCCACGGCCCGGGCGGAGTACGAGGCCGTTGCCGGCCCGCAAATCGTGCGGCTGAGAACCGCCCTGTGTAGCCCCTTGGGCTCGATGGGGGATCAGTTGTTTTGGGCGGGACTGGTGCCGGCGCTCGTGGGCATCACGCTCCTGGCTGTGATGCTGGGGGCACGCATGTGGGCGATCGTGGGCTTCCTGCTGGCCTACAACAGCATCCGGTTGTGGACTGGATACTGGTCGCTCCGAACCGGGATGTCTGCGGGCATGAAGGTGGGTGCCGCCATCAGCAGCTCCTGGTTGCCCAAGGCAATCGAGTGGGTGGGGCCGGCCGCCGGCTTTGCTCTCGGTGCTGCGGTGCCGGCGGTAGCTGCCTGGTATCTTGGAATCTTTGGCTGGGCAGGAGCGATCGGGGCAGCCGGAGTGGCGGTGGCTGGTTTTGCTTTGACCCGCTGGTTCGGCCCGGGACTCACCTCTGTGCGCTTCGCCCTGTTGGCGATGATTCTGCTCCTCCTGTTTCGGCGGATCGGCCTGTGATCGAGCGTGACGCAAAGATCGTGAATCTGGAGGGACTGCACGCCCGACCTGCCGCCCGCATTGTGCGGCTGGCAAGCACGTTCAATTCCGAGATCGAGATCTGCAAGGACGGCGTTGGAGTGAACGGAAAGAGCATCATGGGAGTGATGATGCTGGCGGCGGAGTGCGGCAGCTCGATCACCATCCGGGCGGACGGACCCGACGCCGAACAAGCGGCCAAGGCCTTGGCGGACCTGGTAGCCACCGGCTTCGGCGAGACGATGCAATGACCCGCGTGCTCAGGGGAATCGGAGTCTCACCCGGAGTGGCCTGCGCTCCAGCGCTGCTGATACGCTGGGACTTTCCCGAGGTCAAGGATCGCACTGTCCCCGCGGGCGAAGTCGAGAACGAAGTGCGTCGGCTCCGGGATGCAGTCAGTGCCGTGGTCTCTCACTTGCGCGACCTCGGTGAGCGGGTGCTCCAGCGGGCCGGCCCAGAGGAATCCCGGATCTTCGACGCGCAGATCCTCATGGCCCAGGACGAAGAGTTCCTGGCCTCGGTAGAGACCCTGATCCGAAAGAATCAGCTCAGCGCCGAAAGCGCTTACGAGTTCAGGGCGCTCGAGCTCCGGGCACTCTGGTCCGGAGCCGCCCGACTGCGGGAGCGGTTGGCTGACCTGCACGCCATTCAGCTGCGGATGATCCATCACCTGCTGGGCCGGACGGACACTGAGCTCTGGTCGGTCCCGGCCGACGAGCAGGTGATCGTGGTGACCCATGAGCTCTCGCCTGGCCTCACGGTTCAGATGGACCGGGAGCATGTGGTGGGGCTGGTCAGCGAGGAGGGAACGCGAACCGCTCACGCTGCGATCCTCGCCCATTCGCTCGGCATTCCCGCAGTGATGGGTGCAAGCGGGGCGCTGAGCTCGATCCCGAACGGAACCACGCTGCTGCTCGACGGGCAGAGCGGCACCATCGTTCTCGATCCCACCCGCGATGAGCTGGAAGAAGCCAAGGTTCAGGTAAGCCGGCGCCACAAGCTCGAGCTGCAGCTGGAGTCGGTGGTGGGCGAGCCGGCGATCACGCCCTCGGGCCGGCCGATCACTCTGATGGGCAACGTGGACCTTCCTGAAGAGATCGAGGCCGCCGTGCGCCTGGGCGCACAGGGCGTGGGTCTGCTGCGGACCGAGTTTCTGCTGACCGGGCGAGCCAGTCTGCCGACCGAGGATGAACAGGCCGAATACTTCCGCCGCGTCGCGCTCGCCTTTCCCGACAACACCGTGGTCATTCGCTCCTTCGATTTGGGGGGAGACAAGTTTCCCGCGGCGTTCAAGGCTCCGGTGGAATCCAACCCGTTCCTGGGATGGCGCTCCATCCGCGTATGTCTCGATCAGCCAGAGGTATTCCGACCGCAGATACGTGCCGTGCTACGCGCCGCCGCCGGTCACGATATCCAGTTGATGCTGCCGCTGGTCACCACCGTTCACGAGGTGGAGGAGGCGCGCGAGATCATTATGGAAGAGGCGCGGGCTCTGCAGAAGGCCGGCGTTCGTGCGGCTCCATCGATTCCGGTAGGGGTCATGGTGGAAACACCTGCCGCCGTGCTGATGGCCGACCGCCTGGCGGAGGTGAGCGCGTTCTTCAGCGTGGGCACTAACGATCTCACCCAGTACACCATGGCGGTAGACCGGGGAAATGCGCGCCTGGCCAACCGCTTCACCCCTCACGATCCATCGATAGTGCGCCAGCTGCATCGGGTTCTGGAGGTGGGAAAAGCCGCGGATCTTCCGGTTAGCGTCTGCGGCGAGATGGCTTCGGAGCCGCTCAGCGCGGTCCTGCTCCTGGGGTTGGGTTATAACTGCCTGAGCGTCTCACCTCCGGCGCTGCCATTGGTGAAGTGGGTGATCCGAACCGTCCCCGAGGAGTCGGCCCAGGGCGCGGCCCAGGCCGCGCTCAACGCCACTAGCGCGGCCGAGGTTTCCAACGTGCTGCGTGAGGTGGTGGGGGAGTACATCGACATCCGCTTGCTGGACCCCCATTCAGCGTTGCCTGGCCGTGGTCGCGTCGCTAGCTTGCCCCCCGGAAAGAGCAGCGTTTAATAGAAGGGAACCACGGCCCGGTTATTGCCTCGGCCACTCTCCTCCTCTGAGACTGCAGAAATTATGGCTGGTGTCAGGCATCACATCTTCACTTCCGAGTCGGTCACCGAAGGCCACCCGGACAAAGTAGCCGATCAAATATCCGATGCGGTTCTGGACGCCATTCTGGCTCAGGACCCCGCGGGCCGGGTTGCCTGTGAAACCCTGGTGACCACCGGTATGGCGGTAGTCGCGGGCGAGATCACGACCAGCACCTACGTGCACATTCCCGATCTGGTACGGGAGACGGTTGAGTCGATCGGGTATACCGATGCCTCGTATGGCTTCGACGGGCGTACCTGTGCGGTACTTACGACGATCGACCGGCAGTCGCCCGACATCGCCATGGGGGTAGACTCGGGCTCGAAGAAGGAGCAGGGGGCCGGCGACCAAGGCATGATGTTCGGCTACGCCACCGACGAGACTCGCGAGCGCATGCCGCTCCCCATCGTTCTGGCCCACCGCATTACCGAGCGTCTGGCGGCGGTAAGAAAAGGGCTCAACGGCCACCCGCGGATTGAATGGCTCCGGCCGGACGGCAAATCTCAGGTCTCCGTGGAGTACGAAGGCGACCGGCCGGTGGCGGTGCGCACTGTCGTGGTGTCAACGCAACACGCCGAGCGCAACGGAGCCCGGCAGCTAGCGCACAGCACCATCCGGGAATCTGTGATCGAAGAGGTTATTCGACCAGTCCTGGAAGAGGCAGGGCTGGACCATGCCCGGACCAAGTTTCTGGTGAATCCAACCGGGCGGTTCGTGATCGGAGGCCCCCACGGGGATGCCGGACTCACCGGGCGAAAGATCATCGTCGACACCTACGGCGGAATGGCCCGGCACGGTGGCGGCGCCTTCAGCGGGAAGGACCCGTCGAAGGTGGACCGCTCGGCGGCCTACGCTGCCCGCTGGGTTGCCAAGAACATCGTCGAGGCCAAACTGGCCCGCCGCTGCGAGGTGCAGGTCGCCTATGCCATCGGCGTCGCGCAGCCAGTGTCCATCCTGGTGCAGACGTTCGGCACCGGAGCGCTGCCTGATAATGCATTGGAGAAGATGGTGCAGGACGTCTTCGATCTCACGCCTAAAGGGATCATCGAGGCGCTGAAGCTGAAGCGGCCCATCTATCGTCCTACCGCCAGTTATGGCCATTTCGGCCGCAAGCCCAAGAGCGGGCAATTCAACGGGAAGAAGGTTGATTTCTTTACCTGGGAGCAGGCGGACCGCGTGAAGGATCTGCTGTCTGCCGCCGACTGAGGAGCACATGACTGTCCAGAACGTTCCGACCACCTTGGCAAAGTACGACATCAAGGACCTGAAGCTGGCCGACGAGGGGAAGCGCCGCACCGAGTGGTCCGAGCGGTCCATGCCAGTGCTCCGCCAGATCCGCGCCCGGTTTGCCAAGGAACAGCCCCTCAAGGGCATCCGGCTCTCGGCCTGCCTGCACGTGACTACCGAGACCGCCAACCTGATGCAAACCCTGCGGGCGGCCGGCGCCGAGATCGCGCTGTGCGCCTCGAACCCGCTCTCCACCCAGGACGATGTTGCCGCCCACCTGGTGCGCGACCACGGGGTCCACGTCTACGCTATCAAAGGCGAGGACCACGAGACCTATTACGGCCACATTGCGCAGGCGCTCGCGTTCGGGCCCAACATGACCCAGGACGACGGCGCCGACCTGGTGGGCGCACTGCACATGATCGCCCTGAATCGGCTGGACGATCTCGCTCCCCCCATCCGCGGCTGGGTCGAAGGGCTCTCGCCGGAGGAGCGGAAAGCGCTGGTCGCCGCGGTGCGTGGATCCACCGAGGAAACCACCACTGGAGTCATCCGGCTCAAGGCCATGGCCAAGGAAGGTGTGCTGCAGTTCCCGATCATTGCGGTGAACGATTCGAACACCAAGCACATGTTCGATAACCGATACGGCACCGGACAGTCCACTCTGGACGGAGTGGTGCGGGCCACCAACCTGCTCCTGGCCGGCAGCACGGTCGTCGTAGCAGGCTACGGCTGGTGCGGCCGCGGGGTTGCCAGTCGCGCTCGCGGCGCGGGGGGGCACGTGATCGTGACCGAGGTGGATCCGCTTCCCGCACTGGAAGCGCGGATGGATGGATTCGAGGTCATGCCGATGGCCCAGGCTGCGCCACTGGGAGATCTGTTCATCACGCTCACCGGCAACCTCAACGTGGTGCGTCCCGAGCACTTTTCCGCCATGAAGGACGGGGCCATCGTCTGCAACTCGGGCCACTTCAACGTGGAGCTCGATCTCGAAGGCCTGGCCCGTATCGCCAGCGGACGCCGCTATGTCAGGGAAATGGTCGAGGAGTTCATGGTGAAGGGCAAGCGGATCATGGTCCTGGGCGAAGGCCGGCTGATCAATCTGGCGGCGGCCGAAGGGCATCCTGCCAGCGTGATGGACATGTCGTTTGCCAACCAGGCGCTCGCGGCGGAGGTGCTGTGCAAAGAGTCCTCCAAGATGAGCAAGTCGGTGCACCGGCTGCCCGCGGCCGTCGACCAGGAAATCGCCAGACTGAAGCTGCAAAGCATGGGCATCAACATCGATACCCTGACGCGGGAGCAAGAGGAGTATCTCGCCAGCTGGGACGCGGGCACCTGAGCGGGTAAATCGATGATCGAAGTCACGGTGGCCCATCTCGGTCTCGACCGGACCACGAACACTCCAGTGGTCATTCTGCGAGAGAAGGATGGGTCACGAGTTTTGCCCATCTGGATCGGGCCGGCGGAGGCCAGCGCCATCGCCATGGAGCTGCAGGGTATGAAGGCGCAGCGCCCGCTTACCCACGATCTCCTGAAGCAGATTCTTGTCGGCCTGGGAGGCGACCTTCGACGGGTCATCATCAGCTCGGTGAAGGAGAACACCTACTTCGCCGAGCTCCTGATCCGGCGGGACGACCACGTGTTCCAGGTGGACGCCCGGCCATCCGACAGCATTGCGCTCGCGCTCCGCATGCGGGCCCCGATATTTACCAGCGATCAGCTGCTCGACCAAAGCGGAGTGGAGGCCGACGAGCCCTCGCCCAATCCTTCGCTCGAGGCCGACAAGCTCAAGGACTACCTCGAGAAGATGGATCCCCAGGATTTCGGGAAGTTCAATCCGTAATCGAGCGGCGGAGAAGATATTCTTCATCTTCTCCGTCTTTTTTGCGTCCCCTCTCTCCGCTCAAGTTCTTCACGTCACCGGCCGGGTACTGAACGCCGATTCCAGCGCTGTGGCTGGAGTCCGGGTGGTGCTCCACCGTGTAGGTCAGAGCCGGCAGGGCCCGCTCGATTCTACCCGTTCCGACGGCCAGGGCCGCTTTCGCTTCAGCTATGCCCTCGACACCTCGTCCTTCTATCTCACCAGCGCCCGCTACGCCGGCATCGAGTACTTCTCGGCCCCCCTTCCCACCAATCCGAAGGTACCGCGGGCACCCGTCTCCCTAATGGTGTACGACACCTCCAGCCGAGCCCCGGTCGAGTTGGAGGCGCGGCATCTGGTTCTCACCCGGCCAGGGGAAGACGGCTCGCGGAGCGTGCTCGACCTGATCATCATCCGCAACGGCGGACGGCTGACCAGAGTTGCGCCCGACACGACGAGCGGCAGCTGGAGCGTGCCGCTGCCGAGAGGCACAACCGGTTTGCAAGTCCAGGAGAGTGACGTCTCCTCCGAGGCGCTGCGCCGGTCCGGAGACTCACTCATCATTGCGGCCGCACTGGCTCCGGGCGAGAAACAGCTCACCCTTGAGTATCAGGTGCCTTCGGATCGGACCAGCATAGAGCTGCCGTTGAACCGGGCCGGAATGCCGCTCAATGTCCTGGTGGAGGAACCGGCGGTCAGAGTGATGGCTCCCGGAATTGTTCGGGCAGACAGCCAGCTGATTCAGAACCGCTCCTTCCGCCGCTGGACCGGTACCGTGAAGTCAGCAGGCATGCTCCGGCTGGTCTTGCCCGGAAGACAGAATGGTCCTCCGTGGTTGCTCGCAGCGCTGGTCGGTGGACTGGCTGTCGCCCTCGTCGCCGGAGGCTGGTACGCCATCCGTTCGCGCCCTCTCTTGCGGCCGGGTGTCTAAGCCGGTAGACTAGCGCTGCTGTTAAAGGAACACGAACGGGGCTACTCGGAAGCCGGTGCAATACCGGCGCGGCCCCGCCACTGTAACGGGAAGTCGGCCCTCGAGGCCGGCGCTCCACTCATCGCCACTGGGAAACCGGGAAGGCGAGTGGAGTCCCGAAGCCAGGAGACCTCTCCGTTCGTGCCACCGTACAAACCCTCGGGGGAGGGTTGGTGGTGTGCACGATGGTCTTCTCCCATCGGTCACCGCCCATCCCTCGGCACAGGATGGGCGGTCCTATTTCCAGTCTTTACCGGCGGCGGTCAAACCGATCGAGTCTCCTCTCAGCCATCGTTGTTGGCCTCGGTCTGATCGGCTGCCAGCAGCCTGCTCCGCCTGAGGGACAGCTCCGCGCCCTAGACGACGCCCGCGATACCGTCCGGCTTCAGGCGCCAGCCCGTCGAGTCGTTTCACTCATTCCCGCAGCCACCGAGCTGCTCTTTGCCATCGGCGCCGGCTCCAGTGTGGTGGGACGGACCCAGTATTGCGACTACCCGCCCGCTGCTCAGGCGGTGGCGAATCTGGGCGACGGCATCAAGCCGAGCATCGAGGCGGTGCTGGCGCAGCGCCCCGACCTCGTCGTGCTCTACAACTCGGGTCAGAACGCCGCAGTGGCCGGGCGACTTCGAGAGCTCGGCATTCCCCATCTCCGCATCAACACCGACGCGCTGAGTGACGTCCCTCGGGTCTCCCGTCTTCTTGGACTGCTCACCGGCCATTCTCGCGGAGCCGACTCGCTGATCGCGGTGTTCGATACTGCCTTGGCGCACGCCACCGTTTCTCCCACTGCACGGCGCCCCAAGGTGCTGCTGCTCGTGTGGGAGCAGCCGCCGATGACCATTGGCCGGGGAAGCTTCCTCAGCGAGCTGATCGAGCGGGCCGGCGGCGAGAACCTGTTTGCCGACGTGACCACGTCATCCGGTGTAGTCAGCATCGAGGCGGTTGCCACCCGCAATCCCGACCTCATCCTCGCCACCACTGAAGGGCCCGCCGCATTCGCTACGAGGCCCGAGTGGCAAGTGGTGCCTGCGGTGAGGCGGCGCCGGTTTCTCCGGGTGAACGGCTCGGAGTTCAACCGACCCAGCCCCCGCGCTCCGTCCGCAATCCGCGAGTTGGCCGAGCGAATGAAAGGTCTGACCCGGTGATGATTCGACTCCTCGCACTGGGCGTGCTAGTCCTGGGCTGCCTTCTGGTCGGCCTGGTCGCGGGATCGGTGCCGCTACCGCTGACCGACGTCTGGAACGGGCTTCTTCACGGGACTGGCACCGGGGCTGCGATCGTGCGAGACGTGCGTGCACCAAGGGTGGTGCTTGCCTTTCTGGTGGGCGGGAGCCTGGGCATCTGCGGAGCCGCGCTCCAGGCCATGATCCGGAACCCTCTGGCCGAGCCGTATCTGTTGGGACTCTCCAGCGGTGCCGGGCTGGGCGCGGTGATTGCCATCGCGTCCCGGGCCGCAGGTCCCTGGGCTGTTCCGCTGGCCGCATTCCTCGGCGCTCTGGCGGCGGTGGCGTTGGTCTATCGGCTCAGTCTCGTTTCCGGCCGCCGGCTCGACCCCCATGTCCTCTTGCTCTCCGGCGTGGTCGTCGGCGCGTTTGCCGGCGCGCTGATGAGCGCCATCATGGTGCTGTCGGATGCTCCCGGCGTGCGCAATGCTTTCCTTTGGCTGCTGGGAGGATTCGGCGCGGCTTCGTGGCAGGCGCTCGCGGTTTTCACCGTGTATGCGGCGATCCCCGTCGCGACTCTCTTCTACCACGCCCGCTCGCTGGACCTGATCGCGCTGGGCGATGAAACCGCGCATCACCTCGGGGCCGAGGTCCATCGGGTTCGGCGGGTGGTGTACTTGTCCACCGCGCTGCTGACCGCCGCCAGCGTCGCCACCTGCGGCATTGTGGGTTTTGTCGGCCTGGTGGTTCCCCATGCCGTTCGCACCAGCTTTCGCCCTCTCCATCGCAGCCTGTTGCCGCTGGTGTTCGTGGCCGGCGGCTGTTTTCTGGTGCTGGCCGATGTCGTGTCCCGCACCGCGGTTCGGCCGCTGGAGCTGCCGGTGGGCGTGGTAACCGCGCTGGTTGGCGTTCCGCTGTTTGCGCTGCTGCTTCGGAGAACGCTCGCGTGATCATCGAGGCCCGCAGCGTTTCGGTACGGTACCGGCGCCACCGTCCTCTCGCGCTGACCCAGGTGAGCTGCACGGTCCAGGCAGGCGAGCTGGTGGCGGTGGTGGGGCCCAACGGCAGCGGGAAGACGACCCTGCTTCGTGCACTACTGGGGCTGGTCCCACTGGAAGAAGGCTCGGCCCTGGTGGATGGCCGTCCGGTGGCAAGCTGGTCCCGTCGCCAGCTGGCGCAAACCATCGGCGTTGTGGGGCAGCAGGAAGAAACGGTGTTTCCGCTGACCGTGGCGGAGACAGTGATGCTGGGCCGCTACGCCTATCTGGGCGCCCTGGGAGCACCGGGTGAGCGGGATCGCGCCGCAGTCCAGACCTCGCTGGAGCGCTGCGATATCGTCGATCTGGCCCAGCGGCCGGTCGATTCTCTCTCCGGCGGAGAGTGGAAGCGGGTGCGGGTGGCCCGCGCTCTGGCCCAGGAGCCGCGAGCGCTGGTGCTGGACGAGCCCACCGCCTCCCTCGATGTGCGGCATGAGATGGAGCTGTTTGAGCTAATCAGCCAGCTGGTAGACGACGGCCTCGGCGGACTCGTCATTACCCACCATCTCAACCTGGCGGCACGTTTCGCCCAGCGCATTCTGCTGCTGGACAGCGGGTCCGTGGTGGCTACCGGTACGCCTTCGGAGGTGCTTACCCGTGAGACGCTCTCGCGGGTGTTCGAATGGCCCGTGGCAGTAACCACCCTGTCCGACGGCTCACCTCAAGTGGTGCCTCTCCGTTCCTCGAAGGAGTCTGTATGAAAAGTCTTCTCATGCTGGGCGCAGTTACCGCGGCGCTGTCGCCCGCTGCCGTATCGGCCCAGCAGGCGCAGGACACGACCCGCCTGAAGGAGCTGGTCGTCACCGCCAACGGCGCTCCTACTCCGGCTGATGCCGTCGTGTCCTCGGTGACCACGATTACCGGCGCTGAGCTCCGGGAGCGGGGCATTCAGTTCGTGCAGGATGCGCTGCGCGACATCCCGGGAGCTACAGTGGTCCAGGCCGGATCCTATGGAGGAGTGAGCTCGCTCTTCCTCCGTGGCGGCGAGAGCGACTACGTGAAGGTTTTGATCGACGGCGTGCCGGTGAATCAGTCGGGCGGGGGCTACAACTGGGCGAATCTGACCACCGACAACGTAGAGCGGATCGAGGTTCTTCGCGGTCCGGCGAGTGTCATCTACGGATCAGACGCGGTCACCGGCGTGGTGCAGATCTTTACCCGAACCGGCTCACCAGGGGTTCAGTTGGACGGCGGAGCGGAAGCCGGTACCTTCGGCACCGTGAACGGGCACGGCGCAGTGCTGGGCGGCACCAGTGCGCTGAGCTATTCAGCCGATGCCAGCCGTCACTCCACCGACGGCACGTATCCGTTCAACAACGATTACGGGAACACCGTGCTGAGCGGAGCCCTCCGGAGCGCCATCGGTGCAGCGGGCGACGCTTCGCTCTCGGTCCGATTCTCCGATAACCGCTATCACTTTCCCACCGACTTTTCCGGGGCTCTGGCCGACAGCAATCAATCGACCGCGGAGAAGTCCTACTCGCTGGGTTTGAACGCAGGCCGCCGCCTGGGCGATCAGTACGAGCTCCGGCTGACGGCAGCCGGGGCCAGGACCGACGGAGAGTTCAACGATCTTTCGGACAACGCGGCGGACACGGCCGGCTTCGGGTTTGCCTCCCAACGCGAGTCCCGAGCGGACCGGGGGAGCCTCGATCTCCGGCTGTTAGGGTCGCCCAGCACAGCGGTGCGGCTCACCGCCGGAGCCCAGGTCGAGCGAGAAACCGAGCGGCAGTCGGGCGAAACCACGTCCAACTTTGGGCAAATCGAGACCACCCCCGACACGCCGTTCGATCAAGGACGCACCACCTTTGGCTATTACGCCCAGGGGGTGGTGACTCTGTCTTCGGGGCTCGCACTCAACCTCAACGGGCGAGTGGACGACAACAGCGGCTTCGGCACCTTCTTCACCTATCGGGCAGGAGCGGTGTATCGACTGCCGTCACATACCCGCATACGAGCGTCAGTGGGACGGGCATTCAAGGCGCCCACCTTCTGCGAACAGTTCTGCAATGCTCCTTTCGTAGTGGGAGACTCCACCCTGCAGCCGGAGCGCTCCACCAGCTGGGAAGCGGGGCTGGAGCAGGAGCTCATTTCCCAGCGGCTCTCCATCTGGGCGACGTATTTCGATCAACACTTCGAGGACCTGATCCTCTACGATGGGGGGGCCGCCCCGGGAGCCCCGACCTACTTCAACGGCGCGGCGGCCGATGCCCGCGGCCTCGAAACCGGTCTCACCTCGAAGCTGGCAGAGGGCGTCGACGTCTCCGCTTCGTACACGCTGCTCAGCACCGAAGCCACCGACGACGCCGGAATGCCGAGCCCCACGTTCGCGGACGGTGAGCGGCTCATCCGGCGGCCAGAACATTCCTTCGCGTTGAGCCTCAGGGCTCGGCCGTTTGACCGGCTTCGGTTGGGCGGCTCCCTGACCTACGTCGGCTCCCGTGACGATGTGGACTTCAATCTGGGCGAGCGGGTAGAGCTGGAGCCCTATACGCTGGTCGACCTGGCGGGCGAAATGGACCTGCTCAACTCCGCGCCGGGGCAGTTCGGGATCTCGACGACGCTTCGGGTCGAGAATTTGTTCGATGAGGCGTACGACCAGGTCGTCGGCTTTGCCGGCCGGCCGCGAGGGGTGTTCGGTGGGGTGAGCTTTCGGCTCTAAGGGACGACTGGCGACGAAGCTGGAGTGGTTGGATCTTTCCTGAACCATGCACCAGCGATCACATCTGCTTCGGCTCGCCCTGGCAGCGAGCTCACTCACCGCCTGCGCGGAGACGGCCCCGCCCCCGGCGCCACCAGAGGAGATCGTCGTGGTGCTCAACACCACGGGCGCCACCCTGAGCCTGGTGCCGGTGACGGCGCCGACCCAGATCTCCACAGTCCCGGTCGGGGGATCGGACGTGATGCCGGTGAGCGTGGCCACCCGGGGCGCTACCGCCGTGGTGTCGCTGCGGGCCCGAAGCGCCCTCGCCGTGGTTGACCTTCGCGCGCAGCAGCTGATCAACACCATCAAGCTCCAGCCCGGGTCTATCCTCGCCGGGGCAGCTCTGGTGAACGATTCCATTGCCTACGTGGCAAACTCGAACCTGAACACGATCACCCGGGTGGACCTCGTCACCGGCGACACGGCCAGCCTCGCGGTCGGCAACACGCCGCAGCAAATCGCCTTCACCCGAGGCCGGCTGCTGGTGATGAATGCCAACCTGGATTCTCTGGGAATGCCGGCCGGGGAGAGCTGGATCAGCGTGGTGGATCCCGTGGTGGGCGACCGGGGAGCGCTGATCGATTCCATACCATTGATTGGCCCGGGCAACGCCCAGTTCAATGCGGTGGCGTCAGACGGGTTGGTGTACGTGGTGCAGGTGGGTGATCCCAGCACGGACGAGGGCCGCGTGTCGGTGGTGGATCCGGTGCGCCGCCAGGAGCTGGCGAGCTTTGGCGGGTTCGGCTTCGGGCCGGGCGACCTTACCGCCGACGGCGGTGATCGGCTTCTGATCAGCTCGCGGACGGAAGGACTGATGGAGTTCGACACGGCCGAGCGCACCATAATCCGGGGAGAGGGAAATGGGATTCCCATTCCGGCAAACACCGGAGTGGCCGTCGACTCCGAGGGGCGAGTGTATGCCCTCGAGTCCGGCTGTTCCGAAACCGGTCTGCTTCATATCCTCCGCCCCGATTTCACCGAGATCCGGACGGTGCCAGTGGGGCAGTGCGCCAGCCAGGTACTGCTCGCCCGAGTTCCTCCCGCCGGGGTGGAGACTACCGACGACACCCCGCAGTAAGCGACCTACCGATGCCGCTGGCTTCAACCCCCGCGATCGTACTCTCTGCCCTGCGATATAGCGAAACCTCGAAGATCGTCCGGCTGGCCACGCGTGATCTCGGCGTGCAGAGCGCTATCGCCAAAGGGGCGCTGCGACCCAGAAGCCGGTTCGGCGCGGCGCTCCAGATCCTGAGTGAGGGACAGGCCCAGCTGCTGACAAAGGAGGGCCGGGAGCTGAACGTGCTCACCGCCTTCGACCTCCGCCAGCTGCATGTCGGCCTTGCCGCAGACCTGGAGCGCTACGCGATCGCCTGCGCGATGGCGGAGGTGATGCTCCGATTTGCCCCTCCCGATCCTCATCCCGAAAGCTTCGAGGTGCTGCGGGATGCGCTGATGCAGCTGGAGAGCATTCCTGCGGCCAGCGTCCAGGCCCTCGGGTTCCGGCTGCTCTGGCAGCTGGTCTCAGTGTTGGGATTCGAGCCGTCGGTGGACGCCTGCGTCATCGACGGCACTCCGCTTCCGGAACAGGGCCCGCTTCCTTTCAGCACCCGGGATGGTGGCGCGCTGTGCACCGTCTGCGCCGTTCAGCGGGGGGCCACGCAGTTGCCCGAACAGGATCGGGCCGACCTCGTCGCGTTGATCGCTCCAGGCGCGACCCTCCCCGTGCTGGACCCCAGGCACGAGGCGGCGCACCGCCGACTGCTGGCGCGGTACATCCAGTACCATCTGGGCGAGGGGGCCAGTCTGCCGGCCCTGGAGTTCTGGATGGAACGGCCCTGGGAGGCGGCATGATCATCGGCACGGCCGGTCACATCGATCACGGCAAATCCACCCTGGTAACCGCGCTCACCGGCCGCCCCATGGATCGCCTGGCCGAGGAGCGGCGGCGGGAGATCACCATCGAGCTCAACTTCGCGCCGCTGGAACTCAGCAATGGGAAAGTCGCGGGGATGATCGACGTGCCAGGGCACGAGGACTTCGTTCGAACCATGGTCGCGGGCGCCTCGGGTATCGACCTGGCACTGCTGGTGATCGCCGCGGACGAAGGGTTGATGCCGCAGACCGAGGAGCACCTGCTGATCCTGGAGCAACTGGGGATCGAACGCGGAATTGCGGTGATCACCAAGACCGACCTGGTCGAAGCCGACTGGCTGCAGCTGGTGATGCTCGAGACCGCCGAGCGACTGGCGGCCTCATCGATCGCGTTCGACGAGCCGCTGGCGGTATCGGCCAGAACGGGGCAGGGACTGGCGGAGCTCAAACAGGCGATCGAAGATCATGCCCAGCGAGCCGACCACCGTCCGGCGCGCGATGCTTTCCGTATGCCGATCGATCGGGTGTTCTCACTCCCCGGTGTGGGAACGGTGGTCACCGGAACCGCCTGGTCCGGGCGAGTGACGATTGGAGACAGCGTCATCGCTCTACCATCCGGAGCCGGCGGACGAATCAGGTC
This sequence comes from uncultured Gemmatimonadales bacterium, assembly GCA_963698975.1. Lineage (GTDB taxonomy): Bacteria > Gemmatimonadota > Gemmatimonadetes > Gemmatimonadales > GWC2-71-9 > CAVVWJ01. The sequence goes on along the minus strand of CAVOSV010000003.1, from coordinate 257,998 downwards.
GCTTGAGAGCTATGGCCGCCCAGTCGAGCGGACGCAGCCGGGAGCGCGTATCGCGGTGGGCATTGCCGGGCTCGATCGCGATGAGGTCGCTCGAGGCGCCATGCTGGTAACCCATCAGATGCCGTGGGCCCCCACCAGCGCTCTCGACGTGCAGCTGGCGCTGGATCGACAGGCCCCCCGCTCCCTCACACGACGGACGCGGGTCCGAGTGCTCATGGGCACAGCGGAAGTAATGGCCCGAGTGCTTCCGCGAGCCGAGGTGGAGCCCGGAGGCAGCGGGCTGGCCCGGCTCCGGCTGGAAACCCCGCTCGTGGCCCGGGCCGGCGACCGGTTCGTGCTACGAAGCTTTAGTCCAGTGACCACAATCGGCGGAGGGCGGGTGCTCGATCCTCTGCCACCAAGGGGCGGGCTCTGGCCCCCGGAGCTGGCGGCGGATAGTCCCGCTGAACGACTCAGAGCCGTCCTCCAGCGCCGGCCGCGAGGAGTCGAGCGATTCCTGCTTCCCATTCTGCTGGGAATCCCCGAACAGGAAGCCAACGAGATAGCAGGCCAGGAGCCCGACGTCCGCCTAGTGGGCTCGCTCTGGATCCGCCACTCGGCGATCGAGGAGCTCACCCGCCGCGGGCTCACGGTCCTCCGCGAGTATCACCGGGAACATCCCAGCCAGCCGGGCATGCCGCTACAAACTTTGCGGCACAGCCTGCGAGCGGCGGAAGCCGTGGTGGATGCAGCGCTGGACGACGCGGTGCGCGCTGGGCGGATCCGGCGGACCGAGGGACTGGCGGCTCTGGCAGGGTTCGTTCCCCGAGTGGCCGGAGGCGATGAAGAGGTGGCGCGCATCGTCAGGATTCTGGAGCAGGCCAATCTCGCACCGCCCTCGGTGGCAGAGCTGGAGCGGTCCACCGGCTGGCGAGACCTTTACCCCCTGCTGCGGCTCGCGGCCTCCCGGGGTCAGATCGAGGCGGTCGAGCGAGACCGCTATTACTCCCGGCAGGCGCTGGATCGATTCACCGAGGCCTTGCAGGAAATGGGGCAGGTGGGGCCCATCGTTCCAGCGGCAGTGCGGGACCGGCTGGGCGTAACCCGCAAGTATCTCATTCCGCTGTTGGAGTGGGCCGACGTCCGGGGCATCACGGTGAGAGAGGGCGAAGGGCGGAGACTTAGACCTTAGTACTCTTGACTCTAGACTGCCATCTCTAGACCTTCGATTTACATCCTATTTACGCATCCCGACCAGCGCGGAGGTGCCGCCAGAGTTCAACACGTCGTATGTAGAGGAGCGCCCATGGTCCGCTTGGCGTGGCCGGGGTGGTGGCTCGCGTTCCTTGTGGCGGCAGGCTCCCCGGTCTCAGCACAGGCCAATGTGCTCCCGCCGCGAGTAGAGCTGAAGGAGAACTACCCCAATCCGTTTTTCCCGGCGACCACAATCCCGTTCGAGATTTCCCGGGAGGTATGCGCAAGGGGTCATCAGCCGGTGGTCAGTCTCAAGATTTACAATGTGCTGGTCCAGTTGGTCGCGGTTCCGACCCTGGCCAGCGAATCGGGTGAGAAGCTGGACAGTCTTCGTTTGCGGTGTGGGGAGTATCGAGCCTTTTGGGATGGGAAGTATCTGGATGGAAAGCGTCAGGCCATTACCGGAGTCTACTATTATCAGCTTACTGTAGACGGTGAGCGGTTCACTCGTAAGATGATTGCACAACGGAAGATGGCCAGTGGGAAGTGAAGTAAAGAGGCAGCCTTCGCGGGCTGCCTCTTTCGCTTTGGTCCCGAGTCAAATCACACGCGGGTTCAGCCGACATCGTGGGAAATCCTGTCAATCCGGCAGAGTGGGCGGGTATACCCCTTGCCATGGCTTACGGCAGATCCAAGGTTCCTGAATACCGACACCCGGAGCTGCTGGAGTGCCGGCTGAAGGTTTTGGCTTAAGAGGAAGCGATGATACGACCAGAGCGATTGACGATAAAAGCACAGGAGGCCCTCCGTGATGCCGGCGAGCTGGCCCGGGCCAGAGGCAATCCTGTGGTGAACGATGCCCATCTCCTGGCAGCGCTGCTGGCGCAGGACGAGGGGGTAGTTCAACCTCTGCTGCAGAAGTCAGGGCTCAATGTGACCGCCGTGCGGCAGGAAGTGGAGCGGGAGATCTCCCGATTCCCTACCCAGGCCGGTGGGGCGGGTGAGCCCAGCTTCAGCCGGGAAATCCAGCGTGTGTTCGATCGAGCCGACGCGGAGGCACGGAAGCTGGATGATGCCTACGTCAGTACCGAGCATCTGCTGCTGGCCATGGCCGAAGAGAAGGGCACCACCGCTCGCGCCGTGCTCAGCTCCCACAACATCTCGGCCGACGACCTACGCTCGGCTCTGCAGGACGTTCGGGGATCGCATCGGGTTACCGATCAGTCGCCGGAGGAGAAGTACCAGGCGCTGGAGCGGTATACGCGCAACCTGACGGAAGAGGCGCGGAAGGGAAAGCTCGATCCCGTTATCGGCCGGGACGAGGAGATTCGCCGGGTGATGCAGGTGCTCTCCCGTCGGACCAAGAACAATCCGGTGCTGATCGGCGAGCCCGGCGTGGGGAAGACCGCCATCGTGGAGGGCCTGGCCCAGCGCGTCGTCCACGGCGACGTGCCCGAATCGCTCCGGAATCGCGAGCTGGTCTCGCTGGACATCGGCGCCCTGCTGGCCGGGGCCAAGTTCCGGGGTGAATTCGAGGAGCGGCTCAAGGCGGTGGTCAAAGAGCTCACCGAGAGCGAGGGGAAGTACATCACCTTTATCGATGAGCTGCATACCATCGTGGGCGCCGGAGCGGCGGAGGGTGCAGTGGACGCGAGCAACATGCTCAAGCCTCCGTTGGCCCGGGGCGAGCTGCACGTGATCGGTGCGACCACGCTGGACGAGTACCGGAAGCACATCGAGAAGGACCCGGCGCTCGAGCGCCGCTTCCAGCCGGTCATGGTGGGAGAGCCGACGGTGGCTGATACCATTGCCATTCTGCGGGGCCTCAAAGAGAAGTATGAGGTCCACCACGGCGTCCGCATTACCGACAACGCCATCATCGCCGCGGCCACTCTGTCGGACCGCTACATCGGCGACCGGTTCCTGCCCGACAAGGCGATCGACCTGATCGACGAAGCCGCCAGCCGGCTCCGGATCGAGATCGACAGTCTGCCACAGGAAATCGATGAGGTGGAGCGGCGCATCGTGCAACTGGAGATCGAGCGTCAGGCGCTGCTCAAGGAAAAGGACCGTGCGGCGGTGGAGCGGCGCGAGGGGCTGGAGCGGGAGATCGCGTCGCTGCGGGAGCGGAGCTCCGGGATGAAGGCGCAGTGGCAGGCGGAAAAAGGCGCGCTTCAGGAAATTCAGCAGCTCAAGGCGGAGATCGAGAACGTACGGGGGGAAATCGATCAGGCCACCCGGCGCGGCGATCTCCAGAAGGCGGCCGAGCTCAGATATGGCCGGCTGCCGGAGCTGGAGCGGCGCGTGACCGAGGACGAGCGCCGGCTTCACGAGGTCCAGTCAACAGCCCAGTACCTCAAGGAGGCCGTGGACTCGGAGGACATCGCGGAGATCGTGTCCAAGTGGACCGGAATTCCTGTATCCAAGATGCTCGAATCGGAGCGCGAGCGTCTGACGCGCCTCGAGGAGGAGCTGGGACGCCGCGTGATTGGCCAGCCCGCGGCGGTAACCGCGGTGGCCAATGCGGTGCGCCGCAGCCGCGCGGGCCTGCAGGATCAGAACCGGCCGCTGGGCTCATTCATCTTTCTCGGCCCCACCGGCGTGGGCAAGACCGAGACTGCCCGGGCACTGGCTGAGTTTCTCTTCGATGACGAGCGGGCGCTGGTGCGTCTGGACATGTCGGAGTACATGGAGAAGCACTCCGTAGCCCGGATGATCGGCGCGCCGCCGGGTTACGTCGGCTATGAGGAAGGGGGCCAGCTGACTGAGGCAATCCGGCGCCGGCCCTACAGTGTCATCCTGTTCGACGAGATCGAGAAGGCGCACCCTGACGTGTTCAACGTTCTTCTCCAGATTCTGGATGACGGCCGGCTGACTGACAGCCAGGGACGGGTAGTCGATTTCCGGAACTCGGTGATCATCATGACCTCAAATATCGGCAGCCAATACATCGTGGACGCCGGTGGACAGCTGGATTCCCGAGGGTGGGAAGGCGTGGAGCACCGGGTGAGGGACGAGCTGCGCAATCACTTCCGGCCCGAGTTCCTCAACCGAGTGGACGACATCATCGTCTTCCGGCAGCTCAGCCGAGAAGATCTGGTGTACATCGTCGACCTGCAGTTGGAGCGGCTGCAAGGGATGCTGGCTCAGCGTCACCTTTCGCTGGAGGTCACGCCGGAGGCCAAGGCGCTTCTCGCGGCTGAAGGGTACGACCCCGTCTATGGGGCGCGTCCGCTCAAGCGGGTGATCCAACGGCTGCTGCAGAACCCCATCGCCCTCGAGCTCCTGGAAGGAAACTTTCACGAGGGCGACACTATTCGGGTGGAACGCGACGGGGACCGGCTCAGGTTCGAACGAGCCGAGGCGCCGAGCCCGGTGGTGCCCGAGCTGGCCGGTGCGTAGGGGCACGCCGTCTCCCAGCGATCTGGCGGGAATGGAGGCTGCTCTGCGCCTGGCGCGGGCGGCCTCCGTTCGCGAGGAGGTCCCGGTGGGCGCAGTGGTTATTGCGGAGGGTGAGGTGCTGGGCGAGGCCCACAACGAAACCATACAGCGGCGGGACCCCACCGCTCACGCCGAGCTGCTGGCGTTGCAGCGGGCGCTGCAGCAGACCGGGGAAGACCGGCTGCTGCTTGCCACGCTCTACATCACGCTGGAGCCCTGCGCTCAGTGCGCCGGCGCCATCGTGCTGAGCAAGGTCGGGCGGGTTGTGTTCGGCGCCTACGATTCGCGCTGCGGAATGGCAGGATCGGTGTACGATCTGCTCCGAAACCCCCGTACCAATCATCGGCCCGAGGTCATCGGAGGATTGATGGCCGAGGAGTGTGGCGACCTGCTGAAACGCTTCTTTCTGGTGAAACGAGGAGGGTAAAAACGGCCGCCGGCAACGGCCGGTGTGCGAGTCCCACCAGCAGCCGCATCTCCGGACTACATAGCCGCCTTGCCGCGGCGGCAAGCCGCACCTCTCTGCATTGGAGCACCCCATGCGACGCCCACGCCTCTGGACCGTCCGCCGGACGGCCGCCTCCACTCTGCTCTTAGTCCTGGTTCTGGCCTCCACCGCCGCCGCTCCCACAATTACCGGTCCGAAGACCGGCCGGATCACGGGCCACGTGCGGGACCAGAGCGGCACTCCGCTGGCCAACGTTCAGGTCTTCGTCGTCGGGACCGCACTGAATGCACTGACCGACCCAAAGGGGATGTATACCATCCCGGAGGTTCCCGAAGGCTCCATTCAGCTACGTGCCGCCTTCGTCGGGTATCGGTTCGTACAGGCCAGCGTTTCAGTGCGGGCCGCGCGAACGACAGTTCACGACTTCGTGCTCGAGGCGACCGCAGTTCAGATGTCGGAACTGACAGTAACGACTGATGCCGACGCGGCCGCCAGCCCGGCCCCGACGACGCAGCGGAGAGTAGAAGGTCAGGGCAAAGTCGAGAACCGGGCCAGTGGAGTGGCTGCAGCCAAAGGAGTCACCAACGCTCTTCCAGTCGAGCCCTGGCGCCGGCAGCAGGAGCCGGGCAACACCGAGGCCTACGCCCGGATCGAGGACAATCGCTTTCTGACCGCGAGCGCCAATCCGCTCTCCACCTTCTCCATAGACGTGGATGCGGCCTCCTATAGCAACGTGCGCCGGTTCCTGAGCCAGGGCGCGCTGCCTCCGGCTGACGCGGTGCGGCTGGAAGAGTTGGTGAATTACTTCTCCTATACCTACCCAGATCACACCGGCCGCCACCCCTTTGCCGTCAGCACCGATGTGGGCTCGTGCCCCTGGGACCCCGATCACCGTCTGGTGCGCATCGGGCTGCAAACCAAACACGTCGCGACGCGCGATCTCCCGCCCAGCAATCTGGTTTTCCTGATCGATGTCTCGGGGTCGATGCAATCGGAGGACAAGCTTCCGCTGGTTAAACAGGCTTTCCGGGCGCTGGTGCAGGAGCTACGGCCCGAGGACCGGGTGGCCATCGTGGTCTACGCCGGTGCGGCCGGGCTGGTGTTGCCCTCTACGTCCGGCGCCGACAAGGCGGCCATTCTGGAGGCGATCGACCGGCTGGAGGCGGGAGGATCGACCGCGGGTGGCGCCGGACTCCGGCTGGCGTACGATGTGGCCCGGGACAACTATCTGCCGGAGGGCAACAACCGGCTGATCCTCGCGACGGACGGCGACTTCAACGTGGGTCTCAGCTCGGACGCCGAGATGATCCGGCTGGTCGAGACCCGAAGAGAGGAAGGAACCTTTCTCACGGTGCTCGGCTTTGGCACCGGAAATTTGAAGGACACGAAGATGGAGCAGATGGCCGATAAGGGAAACGGCCATTACGCCTACATCGACAACTTCCGGGAGGCCCACAAGGTCTTCGTGCGGGAATTCGGCGGCACGCTGTTCACCGTGGCCAAAGACGTGAAGATACAAGTGGAGTTCAACCCAGCCCGAGTACAGGCGTACCGGCTGCTGGGCTACGAAAACCGGGTGTTGGCCAAGGAAGATTTTGCCGACGACAAGAAGGATGCGGGCGAGGTCGGCGCGGGACACGCAGTCACCGCACTGTATGAGGTGGTGCCGGTTGGAGCTCCGTCGGTGGCGGTGGCCGGGGACAGTCTCACCTATCAGCAGGTCACGCTCAAGCCCACTGCAAGCCGGAGCAACGATCTGCTGACCGTCCGACTCCGGTACAAGGAGCCAACCGGGACCAGAAGCCGGCTTCTGTCCACACCGGTAGTGGACGAGGGAGAGCGGGGCACAGCGGATCTGCGGTTCGCCTCCGCGGTAGCGGCCTTCGCGATGGTGCTGCGGAACTCCGAGTATCGAGGCAGCGCCGATTATAACCTGGTGCTGGCACTGGCCCGGGAGTCGCGCGGCGAAGACGAGGAGGGCTACCGGGAAGAGTTCATCAGCATGGTGGAGCGGGCGCGGATGCTGAGTGCTGGTGGAGAAACTGTTAGTAGGTAGGGTGGTAAACGGTAAACGGTGAACGTGAGCAGGCGTAGTATAACGGACAGGGTGGGATTCGAACCCACGATACCCTTGCGGGTATACCGGTTTTCGAGACCGGCTCCTTCAGCCACTCGGACACCTGTCCTGGTTGGGCGAAAGATAAGCGGGGATGGCAAACGGTAAACCGTGAACGGTAAACGGGGACAGGAACAAGGCCAGAAAGACCACACCTCCAGTTCACGGTTTACCGTTTACCATTCACTGCGGTACGTTCCCTTGTGCACCTCACTCAAAACGTCGCAGCAAACCGCCTGCACCAAGGTACAGTAGAATGACCCTGTACAGGGTGCGGTATTGCCGCGTCCCCTTGCCGCCGCCGTCGCGCTGCTATTTCGCGGAGCAACGGCACCGGCATGTCGAGGGATGTCAGCAGCGGAGGGCTGAGCGGAACTACTACACACTACTTGCGAGGCAGTCATGAGAGCCGAACTAATCGAGACCGTGCAGGCCGAGTTGAAGCGGTTCGCGACCGACCTGGACCTATCAGAAGATCAGAAGACGCAGCTGAGGACGGGGTTGGAGGACGCCCACGGCAGGATAGAAGAGGCCCGCGGAAGGAATCCGTCGCGACTAGAAGTTATCTCCAAGGTCAGGGAAGCTCGTAGCTCCCTTCGCGAGCGCGTCGAGACATTCCTGACTCCGGATCAACTCACCAAATGGGACAAGGAAGTAACCAAGGCCAGGACCTTCCTGGGAGAGCAAGTGGAGTAACTCCTCCTTGGCCGGGCGGACTACCTCCGCCCGCCCGGCAGCTTCCCGCCGCAGCCTTCCCTCCTTCAACAGCTTACGATCTTCATAGAAGCTTCAGTCGCATTTGCTCCTCTTTTCGGTGACATCTCTCACATCATCATCCCGGCATCGGCTCGACCTTCTTTTCTGCTGAAGGGATAGGTCTTATCCGACTTCTTGTCGGCTTCAGCAGCCGGGTAGTGGCCTCATCGGTGGAGTGAGCGATCTCCTCTGCCGGATGATGCCGAACGAAGTACCTCAACTTTAGGAGTGATGGACCGATACCAACTGCACGCAAACTCCTCGCCGGCTCGCGCTAGCTCTTACCGCGATCTCCTGTAGTGACAACAACAATCCGACCGCTCCGGCGACGACAGATAATCAGACACCTTCGGCCCCCACGGCGCCCACGAACCGAGCCAAGCAGGCACTGACTGGCGACGTCAATCCGGACCAGCAGTTCACCAGCACCACAACTGGGACCGTCTACACTGTTGCTGCGGTTCAGATTACGCATTTCGCCTACCAGAACGGCCAACTGTTCGTGGACGGTGGCTTGTTTGCCCCCAATGGGACACTCATTTCGTCGTTCTCGCACGTTCCTGCGACGCTCAGCAAAGGTGGTAGCCCGACTTCGCCCGTCTGCCCGATCCTCGATCTCGATATCGGCGCAATTCACCTCGATCTCCTGGGCCTAGTGGTAGACCTGGCCCCGGTGCATCTCAACATCAACGCCGAGAGTGGTTCGGGTAACCTCCTGGGCAATCTGCTCTGCGCCGTTGCCGGCCTGCTGGATGGCCCGAGCCCGTTGGCCAGTGCCCTCACGAACCTGCTGAACCAGGTCAACGCCCTGCTGGCCGGCTTGCTGGGTTCGTTGACGCTCTAGCATCTCACCGAGGATTTAGGAGAAGGGCCCCGCCAGATGCGGGGCTCTTTTTCTTTCCCTTCGGGCTTAACGACCTTGCCCGTCATCCCATCCCGCAAACCTGAAGCGTGAACGGCGAAAGCTGACGGTCGCACGGCGAGACCTAAGGTGGAAACGGGGAAACCTGGAGTGCGAACGCCGAGACCTCGAGCGCGAACGAGGGCATCTGGCATGCGAATTTCAAAAACTAGGTCCAAACGCCGGCATCTCCGGTGCGAACGACGAAACCTCGGGTGCGAACCACGAACCTCGGGTTCGAACGACGAAACCTCGGATGCGAACGACCAAACCTCGGATGCGAATGACCAAACCTCGGATGCAAACGATGAAACATCGGACGCGAACGGGGGAACCTGGTACGCGAACTTGAAAACTCAGGACCGAACGCTGGCACCTGGAATGCGCACGTCGAAACCCGGAGTGCAGACGCAGAAAACTGGCGCAAAACGTTGAAACCTCGAGCTCGAACGCGGCAACCTGAAGCCGGCACGCGACGAGTTCAAAGCCGCACGGGAGGAAATTTCCTGGATCGGAACGACATTTTCCTGATTCGCGACCCCTACTGGTCCAATCGGAACGGAAAATTCGCTATTTTGGGACCCCATGAGCTATCTCGATGACCATCTGCTCGACGGCGAACGCATCGTGTACCGGGCCCGGCTGCACTGGACGATCTTTCTCCGTTCTATCTTTGCCATCGTGCTCGGCGTCGCTCTATGTGTGGTTCTTTACAACTACCAGCCGGACTACTGGTGGGCCGGAGCGATTCTGGCCAGCATCGGACTGCTGCTGGCCATCCCGCCGTTCATCCGCTACAGCAGTACCGAATACGCGGTCACGAACAAGCGACTGCTGAGCAAGGTGGGCTTCGTGGAGCGGGAGTCGGATGAGACCCTGCTCAGCAAGATCGAAGCAGTGGCCGTGGATCAGAGTATCCTAGGCCGGCTGCTGGGATACGGTACCCTGACCATCACCGGTACCGGAGGAACGGACGAAGGCTTTCCCCGGATTTCGGACCCGCTGGAATTCCGCCGCCAGATCCAGAGTCAGGTGGTGGCCCAGGAGGAGCGGCGGGGCGGAGTGGCCTCAGCGTCGCCAACCAGTCCCGCGGACAGCTCCAGGGTCGAGCGGGAATGTCCCTACTGCGCCGAGAAGATCCTGGCGCGCGCTCGGGTGTGTAAGCACTGCGGACGGGACGTGGTGCCGGTCTCTGGATAGAGCAGATCGCCTGATCGGGGCCCTGCTGGGCGAGGCTCTGGGCGACGCCCTGGGATTTGTGGTCGAAGCCCAGCCTCCGGAGGTCGCCCGGTCGTACGTGGACGAATGGCTCCGCCGCGGCCGGGCCGGCGAACGGTCCTCCCCTCACTATCCCTTCGGCCAATACAGCGACGACACCCAGCTTGCTCGCGAGCTGCTGCTCAGCGTTCGGGAGCGCCGCGTCTGGGATCCCGAGGATTACGCCCATCGCCTGGCGCAGCTGTTCGGCCAGGCTCGCGATGTGGGAGCGGGATCGGGCACCCGGTCGGCAGCCCTGCGGATTCTCCAGGGACTGCACTGGTCCCGGGCCGGAACTCCAGCGCCTTACGCCGGCAACGGCAGCGCGATACGCGCCGGGCCTCTGGGTCTCCTGTTCTCCGACATCGCTACCATCGCTCGCGTCGCTCGAGAGCAGAGCCGGATCACCCATCTGGATCCTCGCTGCGGCGCCGGAGCGGTGGCGGTTGCGCTGGCCGTGTCCCTCGCGGTTCGGGAGGGGCCGATCGTCCCCAGCGACTTCCTCCACGAGATCGCGGCCCTCGTCGAGCAGGATGACATGGCATTCGCTCAAACTCTGCGAACCTGCTCCGAGTGGATCTCGCTCTCCCCCGCGGACGCTGCCCGGCAGCTGCAGCAGAACAACCTGGATCCCGCTCATCCTCAGTGGCAGGGCATCTCGGCGTTCGTGGTACCCAGCGTCGTCTGGAGCCTGTACTCCTTTCTCCGCTCCCCGGACGACTACTGGGAAACGGTCTGCACGGCCATCGCGGTAGGGGGCGACACCGACTCGACCGCGGCGATGGCGGGAGCGATGAGCGGCGCTCGTTGGGGATCCATGGCGTTGCCCGAGGGTCTGCTGGGGCGGCTCACCGATCGGGGCGAGTGGGGCGCGGGGGAGCTCACGTTGCTGGCGAGGGACTGCGCCGGGATCTTCCGGGGATGAAGCTATGGCTCCAGCGTGTTATCCTTGCGGGAGACCCCAGACCACTTACCAGTATTCAGTTCGAGGGCCCGATGCCACACGGCAAGATCTATCCTGACGTGACCGAGACCGTCGGGAACACTCCTCTCATCCGATTGAATCGCATTTCCGCTGGTCTGCCCGGCAAAATCGCCGTGAAGCATGAGGGCTACAATCCGTTCAATTCGGTGAAGGACCGGATTGGTGCGGCGATGATCAACGACGCAGTAGCGAAGGGGCAGCTCCGTCCCGGCATGCTGATCGTCGAGCCGACCAGCGGGAACACCGGCATCGGGCTGGCCTACGTGGCCGCGGCACGAGGCTATCGCTGCATCTTTACCATGCCCGACACCATGACCATCGAGCGGCGACACATGCTCCGCGCGCTGGGCGCCAAGGCGGTGCTCACGGAAGGCGCTAAGGGAATGAAGGGCGCCATTGCCCGGGCCGAGGAAATTCTGGGACGCCTGGGCAATCGGGCCTGGATGCCCCGCCAGTTCGACAATCCGGCCAATCCCGAGATTCACTATCGCACCACCGGTCCGGAGATCTGGACCGACACCGGTGGCGCGGTCGACATCTTCGTATCCGGCGTGGGCACCGGCGGCACCATCACCGGTGCGGGACACTATCTCCGGGAAAAGAAGCCGGGTATTCGGATCGTGGCGGTCGAGCCGAACGAGAGCCCGGTTCTTTCCGGAGGGCAGCCATCGCCCCACCGGCAGCAAGGGATCGGCGCGGGATTCATCCCCAGCCTGCTCGACACCAAGGTGTACAACGAGGTCATCCGGGTCTCCAACGAGGACGCCATCGCCACCGCGCGCCGGCTGGCCCGTGAGGAGGCCATCTTTGCGGGAATCTCGAGCGGGTCCATCACCTGGGCCGCGCTCCAGGTGGCGGCCCGGCCGGAGAGTGCAGGGAAGCTCATCGTATCGATCATCTGTGACTTCGGAGAGCGATATCTCTCCAACCCGGTCTTTACCGAGCTGCCCGACCCCGACATGTCCGACATCGAAGAGGCGCTCACCGCTCCGGCGGCGATGGCCTAGTTCTCATCACTTTCCCAGGCGTGAGGAATCGGCATCCGTGACCACGACAGTACGTTCCCTCAATGGCAGCAAAACCGCGACCGAGCGGATCGACAGCATCTTCGGCAGCGACATCTTTTCTCGCAGCATGATGCGGCAGCGGCTTCCCAAGGAGGTCTATCGCAGCCTGCTCCGGACCATCGACCGGGGCGAGCCGCTCGATCCGGCCGTGGCCGACGTGGTAGCGGCCTCGATGAAGGATTGGGCGATCGAGAATGGGGCGACGCACTACACCCACTGGTTCCAGCCGCTCACCGGCCTCACCGCCGAGAAGCACGATTCGCTGGCGGCACCCGATGGGGCCGGTGGGGTGGTCTTCAACTTCTCCGGCTCCGAGCTGGTGCAGGGTGAGCCGGACGCCTCGAGCTTTCCGTCCGGCGGACTCCGGGCAACCTTCGAGGCCCGGGGCTACACCGCCTGGGACGCCACCAGCCCGGCCTTCCTCATGCGGGGCGACAACAACGTCACCCTCTGCATCCCGACCGCCTTCGTCTCCTGGACCGGCGAAGCACTCGACACCAAGATCCCGCTGCTCCGCTCGGTCGAGGCGCTCTCCAAGCAGGCGCTTCGGATCCTCAAGATGTTCGGCACCGACCAGGGGGTCTCCCGGATTGTCACCACGGTGGGGCCGGAGCAGGAATACTTCCTGGTAGACCGCGAGCTCTTTTATAAGCGGCCGGACCTCCTGACCTGCGAGCGCACGCTCTTCGGCGCCAAGCCGCCCAAGGGCCAACAACTGGAAGACCACTACTTCGGCACCATCCCTCCGCGGGTGCTCGCGTTCATGGCGGAGGCCGAGCGGGAGCTGTACCGGCTGGGCGTGCCGGTGAAGACCCGGCACAACGAAGTGGCGCCCGGACAGTACGAGATCGCGCCGCTGTTCGAGCCGAGTCACATCGCCAGCGATCATCAGATGCTGCTGATGGAGACGCTGAAACGGGTTGCGCCGCGATACGGCCTCCAGGCACTGCTGCATGAGAAGCCGTTCGCCGGGGTGAATGGATCGGGCAAGCACAACAACTGGTCGATGTCCACCGATACCGGCGTGAACCTGCTGGATCCGCAGGACGAGACCCACACCAACATGCAGTTTTTGGTGTTTCTCTGCGCCACCATTCGGGCGGTGGATCTCCATGCCGATCTGCTGCGTGCCTCCATTGCCTCGGCCGCCAACGACCACCGCCTGGGAGCCAACGAGGCGCCGCCGGCGATCATCTCGGTCTTCCTGGGGAATATGCTGTCGGACATTCTGGAGCAGGTGGAGGCCGGCCTCGCCAAGCGCACCATCAAGGGCGGAGTGCTAGACCTCGGCGCCAAGACACTCCCACAGCTGCCGCGGCATTCCGGTGACCGCAACCGGACGTCTCCGTTTGCCTTTACGGGAAACAAGTTCGAGTTCCGCGCCGTTGGCTCCAGCGCCAGTATTGCCTGGCCCAACACGGTGCTCAACACCATCGTGGCGGAGTCCCTGGATTACGTCGCGGGCGAGCTGGAAAAGTCGATCGGCACCAAGCCCACCGAGGCCAAGCTACAGCTCGCGGTGATGAGCGTGCTGAAGCAGCTGATCAGCCAGCATAAGCGGGTGATCTTCGACGGAGACAACTACTCCGAGGAGTGGCACGCGGAAGCGGAGCGGCGAGGTCTGCCCAATCTCAAGGATTCGGTGGCGGCGTTCGGAGTGCTGCGGCAGAAAAAGAACATCGACCTGTTCAAGAAGTACGGCGTGCTGACTCAGGCCGAGCTCGACTCACGGACCCATATCGCAGTGGAGAAGTACATCAAGCAGATCGGGATCGAAGCCGAGACCATGGTTTCGATGGCGCGGAACCACATTCTGCCGGCTGCGCTCCAGCACCAGCAGCGGATAGCCGGGGCTATCGCCGCGACCAAGGCCGCGGGAGTCGACTGCGCCGATTCAATCGACGCGCTGAGGAGCTTCGTGGACCTGGTAAGCCGGCTCCGAACTGCTACCGGAGCAGTGGAACGTGCCGCGGCGCATCACGTGACCGACCCTATGGAGCACGCGAGTCAGATCAGCCGCGAGCTCAAACCGGTGATGGCGGAGCTGCGGGAAGTGGTGGACGCACTGGAGACGCACATCGCGGCGGAGCTGTGGCCGCTGCCGACGTATAGGGATTTGTTGTTTTTGAAGTGAGACGCGAGTCGGGAGACGCGAGTCAGGAGTCGGGAGCAGGAATCGGGAATCAGGGGTCGCAGGTGAGCCAGGGTGTCACCCTGAGCGAAGCGAAGGGGCCGAAACATCGTGCCAAGCGACAGCACCATGCCGGCAAGGAGACCAGCCCCCCTCGCTTTGCTCGGGGTGACATACACTCGTGACTCGTGACTCGTGACTCCCGACTAGATCGGCCAGCCAGGTGAGCGCTTTTTGAGAAGGAGAAAGAGTTCGGAGGGGAGAGTCGAGGGAGTCAGGGTACCGGCCATGGCCTGGAAGGCTTCACACTCGGCGGCTGAGGCATCTGGATCGAAGCATACGGCCAGCGCTTCTACCAAGGGAGGCCGGTCAGGACGATGGAGGGAGTCCAGCCAGGGGTGACATTGCGTGACCTGGCGGCATGCCAGCCTTACCCGCACCGCGCCATCCAGCCAGCAAGGACCTTCCGAAAGCGAGCCCAACAGGGGCTGGGTCAGGAGCAGGCTTTCTCCCGCGGGGGTTACCGCCCCAAACCGCAATTTGCCTCGCTCATTTCGCCGGTGCAGCACCACCCCCCAGCCAAATATCGGCCGCTGGTGCCGGTACCAGTCCAGCACCCTGATCAGCTGCTCGCGCAAGGCATCAACTACGAGTGGAGATGGCATGGTCCATTGGCAGAAAGGGTCGGTGCGTGGCCCGGAGGCCTCGCCGTCGCCTTTTGATATATGCAGAATATGGGCCAGTCTTCAGTCCCCAGCGTAAGTCGTCGGAAATCAGGGGTCTGAGCGAGGGGTTCCGGGATGACACAGCTACTGCGCCCATCGCTGGCGACTGGCGGCTGGCGACTGCCCGCATCACATTCCGCGATCCACCCATGACCAGCCACCGCTATCCCGAATCCGCCGTCTTCTACCGCAAACTCAGGCGGGAGTACCCCCGCATAGTCCGGGCAGAGGGTTGCTATCTCTACGACGACCGGGGACGCCAGTACCTGGATGGCTGCGGAGGTGCCTATGTGGTAAACGTCGGCCACGGGGTGAGTGAGATCGCCGAGGCGCTGGCATGTCAGGCCGCCAAGGTCGCCTACGTGAGCGGGACCGTGTTCACGCACGATGCGGTGGAGGAGTTTGCCGCGGAGCTGGCGCGGGTGTCTCCCGGCGACTTGAACCTGGTATATCCGCTGGGCAGCGGCTCGGAGGCGGTCGAGGCCGGATTGAAGCTGGCCCGCCAGTACTGGGTGGAGTCGGGGCGCGCCGGCAAGCACAAGATCCTCGCGTTCATGCCCTCGTATCACGGGAACACGCTGCTCGCGCTGTCCGCATCCTCCAGAGAATCGAACCGCGCGCTCTTTCGAGACTGGCTGGTGGACGTGCTACGGGTTCCGGCGCCGTACCCCTACCGCTGCAGCTGTGAGGGCAAGGCGCCCCTGTGTCCGACCTGCAGTGGAGACGCGGTCGAGCAGACGATTTTGCGGGAAGGCCCCGGGACCATCGCCGCCCTGATCGGTGAACCGGTGGGCGGGTCGTCCACCGGCGCGTCGGTTCCTCCGGAGGGATTCTGGCGCAGGGTCCGCGAGCTCTGCGACAAGTATGAGATCCTTCTGGTGGCGGACGAAGTGCTCACTGGCGCCGGCAGAACCGGCACTTGGTCGGCGCTGGAGCCGTATGGAGTGGTTCCCGACCTGATGCTGGTCGGCAAGGGAATCGCCGGAGGCTACGCGCCGCTCTCGGCCGTGGTGGCGCCCAGGCGGCTGGTGGACGTTGTGGCCCAAGGCTCCGGCAGCTTCCTCCATGGGCAGACGTTCTCGCACCATGCTACGCTCTGCGCCGCGGGAACGGCGACGCTCCGGTTTCTTCGGCGACATCGACTGGTGGAGCGCTGCGCCGAGATGGGCCGAGTTCTTCACCAGCGCTTGGAGCAGCTGCGAGACCATCCTTTGGTCGGGGATATTCGCGGACGCGGTCTCCTGGCAGGAATTGAATTCGTGGCCGACAGGCAGACCCGAAGACCTCACGACTCCTCGCTTCGAGTAGCCGAGCGATTTGCGGCCCAGGCGATGGACTCGGGTGTGATGGTCTGGCCCAATGCGGGACAGCTGGAAGACGGGACGGGAGACCTGGCGATGCTGGCACCGCCTTTTGTGATCGATGAGGACCAGATCGACGAGCTGGTGCTCGGGCTCAGCCGCGCGCTGGAGCGGACCGCTTCCGATCTGAGGAGCGCATCATGACAACCGCAACCAAGATCACCTACACCTCCGCCAGCGGTAACCTGGAGGAGTTCCACCAGGGGTTCGACTCCGCTCTCGAGGCCGTCCGTCGTGAGGCGGGACGGCTGCACCCGTTCCATATAGACGATGCAGCGATCGAGACCGCCGCCGAGCCGCTGGTGGATCGCTCTCCGATCGACACCAGCCTGGTCCTGGGCCGGTTCAGCGCCGCAGGACCGGAGCACGTGGATTCCGCGGTGAAGGCGGCGTGGCGGGCGCAGCGGGAATGGGGCGGCTGGCCCTGGCGCGATCGGGTCGCGCTGCTGCGCGGAGCGGCATCGCTCATCCGGAAACGGAAGTATCAGCTCGCGGCGCTGATGAGCCTCGAGGTGGGGAAGAGCCGGCTCGAGGCGATGGGCGACGCCGAAGAGTCGGCCGATCTGATCGACTACTACTGCCAGCAGGTAGAAGACGCCGACGGCTTTGTCCGGCCGATGAGCCGGATCACCCCGGTGGAGCGAAACACCGATGTGCTCCGTCCCTATGGCGTGTTTGCCTGTATCGCGCCATTCAACTTTCCACTGGCGCTCTCGGCCGGCATGTCCTCGGCCGCGCTGGTGGCAGGCAATGCGGTGGTGTATAAGCCGGCGGAAGAGACGCCGTGGACCGGGCTCGAACTGTATCACATCTACCGCGACGCGGGGCTGCCGCCCGGCGTATTCAACATCCTGTTCGGACGGCGGGAGGATATAGGAGATCCGCTCTGGCAGCACCCCGGTGTGGACGGTGTGGTGTTCACCGGATCGAAGGCGGTGGGGCTCAGAATCCATGCCGGGCTGAGCGGCGGCTGGATCAAGCCCGCACTGCTCGAGCTGGGTGGAAAGAACGCGGCCATCGTGCTGGAGAGCGCCGATCTGGACGCCGCGGCGGAAGGCGTGATGCGTTCGGCGTTCAGCCTGCAGAACCAGAAGTGCAGCGCAACGTCGCGGGTGTACGTTCAGCGCCAGGTGGCCGAGCCCTTCATCGAGCGGCTGGTGGAGAAGACCCGCAGCATCCGTATGGGCGATCCATCCGAGCGAGATGTGTTCTTCGGACCGGTGATCAACCAGCAGGCGGTGGACCGGTTCGAGCGAGCGGTGTCTCAGGCGCGAACAGAGGGCACCATCGAATTGGGTGGGGAGCGGCTCCGGGGCGGGGCGTTCGACCGAGGATACTTCGTGGCTCCCACCCTCGTCCGCTTGCCGCTGGAGAGCACGCTCTATCGGGATGAGCTGTTCGTGCCCTTTGTCGCCATTGGCGAGGTGAGTGGTCTGGACCAGGCGCTCCAGGAGACCAACCGGGTAGAATACGGACTCACGGCAGGCATTTTCTCGAGAAATCCTGCGGAGGTGGCCCGGTTCTTCGATGAGGTGGAGGCCGGGGTGTGCTACGCTAACAAGCGGACCGGTGCGACGACGGGAGCCTGGCCCGGTGCCCAGCCGTTTTGCGGCTGGAAGGCCTCGGGCTCCACCGGAAAGGGCGGATGCGGGCCCTATTATGTCGCGCAATTCATGCGGGAACAGAGCCGAACGGTCATCGAGGGATGAGGAACAATCAATGAGCCCGCGCAACTATCCCAGCATCGTCGTGCCGCCTCCCGGCCCCAAGGCGCAGGCCGTGGTGGCGCGCGACGCGGAATGGACCTCCACCTGCTACATCAAGGAGTACCCGCTGGTCGTCGCACGGGGCAGCGGAGTGATGGTGGAGGATGTGGACGGCAACCGGTACCTCGACTTCATGGCCGGGATCGCGGTGTCCTCCACCGGCTACGGGCACCCCAAGGTGGTTGCGGCAGTGAAGGACGCGGCCGACCAGTTCCTGCACATCTGCGGATCTGATTTCTACTATGAAGGCATGGCGGCGCTCTGCGAGCGGCTGGCCCGAGTGGCGCCAGGACCTTCCAAGAAGCGGGTGTTTCTCACCAACTCGGGAACGGAAGCTACTGAGGCGGCAATCAAGCTGGCCCGCTACGCCACCGGGAGAACCGCCATCATCGCGTTCCGCGGCGCATTTCACGGGCGGACCACGGGAGCGGTGACGCTCACGTCGAGCAAGGCGCGACAGCATGCGGGGTTCGGTCCGCTGCTGCCCGACGTGCACCACGTGCCGTACGCCTATCGCTACCGCTGTCAGTTCTGCGGCGATGAGCCGGCCTGCAATCGCGGATGCATCGGCGTAATCGAAGAGGACCTGTTCGCCCGACACCTCGATCCGCACGACGTGGCCGCCATCTTCATCGAGCCGATTCAGGGAGAAGGCGGCTACATCGTGCCGCCACCCGGCTACCTGGCAGACCTGCGGGCCCTGTGCGACCGCTACGGAATACTTCTGGTGGCCGACGAGGTCCAGTCGGGTGTGGGCCGGACCGGGAAGATGTTTGCCTGCGAACATGAGGGCGTCGAGCCGGACATCCTGCTTACGGCCAAGGGGCTCGGCTCGGGCATGCCAATCGGCGCCATGATCTCCCGGGAATCCATCACCACCTGGGAGAGCGGGTCGCACGGCTCCACCTTCGGCGGGAACCCGGTCTGCTGCGCCGCCGCGCTGGCCACGCTCGACCTGGTGGAGGGCGGGCTGATGGCCAACGCAGCGCGTTTAGGCGAGAGGCTGATGGTCGGAGCGTGCCGGCTGATGAACAAGCATTCCTGCATCGGCGATGTGCGGGGCCGGGGACTCATGGTCGGAATGGAGTTCGTCAAAGACCGGACCACGCGGGCGCCCGCTCCGGAGCTGGTGCATGAGCTGGTGCAGCGGTCGTTTAGCCAGGGACTGTTGCTGCTGGGCGCCGGGAAGAGCTCGCTCCGATTGGCGCCGCCGCTGGTGATCGACGAGCAGGACATGGATACCGCGCTGGGGCTGATCGACAGCTGCCTGGACGAGATCGCTTGAGCGTTCGCTCCAAAGTCGTCAGCATGCGGGATGCGATCGCGCGGTACGTGCATGACGGCGATACCGTAGTCATCGAAGGCTTCACCCACCTCATCTGCTTTGCTGCCGGGCACGAGATCATCCGGCAGCAGCGGCGGAACCTCACGCTGTGCCGGCTCACGCCGGACCTCATCTACGACCAGATGATCGCCGCGGGCTGCGCCCGGAAGCTGGTGTTCTCCTGGGCGGGAAATCCCGGGGCCGGGTCGCTGCACGCGTTTCGCCGGGCTGCAGAAGGGAAGGGACAACCGCTGGAGCTGGAGGAATACTCGCATTTCGGGATGGTAGCGCGACTGAGCGCCGGCGCGGCCAGGCTGCCGTTCTGGACGCTCCGGAACTACATGGGGACCGATTTGCCCGCGGCAAACCCTCAGATCCGGACTGTGAGCTGCCCCTATACCGGAGAGACTCTCGCCACTGTCCCCGCGCTCAATCCCGATGTCACCATCGTTCACGCGCAGCGGGCCGATCCCGATGGCAACGCCCAGATCTGGGGGCTGCTCGGCGTGCAGAAGGAGGCGGCGTTCGCCTCGCGCCATGTGATCGTGGTGGTGGAGGAGCTGGTGGACGAGTCGGTCATCCGAGCAGATCCCAACCGCACGGTGATCCCGGGATTGATCGTGGATGCAGTGGTCGTGGAGCCCTGGGGCGCTCATCCTTCTTATGCGCAGGGATATTACGACCGGGACAACCAGTTCTATGTGGGGTGGGAGAAGATCTCCCGCGATCCGGCGACGCTGGACCGGTATCTCCGGGAGTTCGTATTCGGGGTCGAAAACCGGGCGGAGTACCTGGAGAAGAGTGGGGGGTTGGAACGGCTCAGGGCGGCGGAGCGGATTTGTAACGGGGTCAACTATGGGTTCTGAGCGAAACCTCGAGGGGAACACCTCATCCCGAGAGAGCGAAGCGACCGAGGGATCTTGCCCGGTTCTCGAGGCGGCCGTTGAGTAGATCCCTCGCTGCGCTCGGGATGAGGTGCGGTCGATGGCGCTGACCTACACCCCGGCCGAAATGATGACCGCGGTCGCTGCTCGCGAGCTGCGCGATGGCGAGGTGGTGTTCGTGGGAATCGGGCTGCCGAACCTGGCCTGCAATCTGGCCCGGGCGACCCACGCGCCGAACCTGGTGCTGATTTATGAGTCCGGCGCGGTAGGTGCCGTGCCCGAGCGGCTCCCGGTTTCGATCGGTGATCCGGCGCTGGTCACCGGCTCGCTCATGGTGTGCAGCATGGCCGACGTGTTTCAGTCGCTGTTGCAGAACGGACGGATCGAGGTGGGCTTCCTGGGTGGTGCGCAGGTCGACCGTTACGGGAACATCAACACCACGGTTGTGGGCGACTACGCGAGGCCGGCGGTGCGTCTGCCGGGGAGCGGAGGCGCCGCAGAGATTGCGATTCATGCCCGGCGAACGGTGGTGATCGCGCGGCTGGAGCGGCGGGGCTTTCCAGAGGCCGTAGACTTCGTGACCAGCCCGGGGCTTCGGAGCAAGGGACGAACCCGGCGGGAGCTGGGAATGCCGGGAGCGGGCCCCACCAGAGTGGTGACCGACAAGGGCATTCTCGAAGCCGACCCGACGGATGGCGAGCTGGTGCTCTCCGCCGTGTACCCGAACGTTGACATATCCGATGTGACCGCAAACGTTGGGTGGTCGCTTCGCTGCCAGAGCCGACTACATCAGGTAGAACCGCCGTCCGAGCGGGAGCTGTACCTGCTGCGTGAGGTGCTCGATCCCGGCCGGCTGTATCTCAAGGGATGATTTTGGCGTTAGGCTTCGGCACCCTCGCTGCGCTCGGGGTGACAACTTTTTCGGCCCCTTCGCTTTGCCCCGGGTGACACTCGCACCGCACTGGATGTCACCCCGAGCGCAGCGAGGGGACCAGACCCCTTTATTTATGCAGCATTGTTGGTCCGGCGCGATGCTGGGGAATGACTCGGACGTACTATGTCTACATTCTGGCAAGCCAGTCACGTGAGTTGTACGTCGGAGTGACGAACGACGTATACAAGCGGGTATCGCAGCATCGAAGCGGAGTGAACCCGAACAGCTATACCGCCAGACACCGGACGTCACGGCTCGTCTACTGTGAACCCACGCATGATGTGCTCTCTGCGATCCGGCGAGAGAAGCAGATCAAGGGCTGGAGTCGACGAAAGCGTCTGGAGTTGATAGAGCGGGCGAATCCAGAGTGGAACGATCTGGCAGATCACGTCTAGAGCCTTAGGTTTTGGCCCCCTCGCTTTGCTCGGGCTGACAACACAGCTTCGCTCATGGTGACTGCTCTGTGTTTTCTCACCAAGCGCAACAGATGTCTAGGATACCAAGCTCTGGTCCCTTCGCTACGCTCAGGGTGACAGCTCGTGGCTCTACCACAGACTGACGTCGAAACCGTACCGGCGGCTCAGGTCGAGCTCCCGCGGGTGCTCACCCTCTGGGACGTGGTGCTGTTCAACATCGTGGCGATCCTCAGCCTGCGCTGGACCGCCACGGCCGCGGCTGCGGGCCCCAGCTCGCTGACGATGTGGGTGCTCGCCGCCTTGCTCTTCTTCGTTCCCCAGGGTCTGGCAGTGAGCTATCTCTCCGCCCGTTTCCCCAATGAAGGCGGGATCTACTTCTGGACCAAGCGATCGTTCGGCGAGAGCCACGGATTTCTTTGCGGCTGGACCTACTGGGTCAACAACATCCTGTACTACCCCAACCTGTTGATGTCGACTGCCGCCATCGGCACTTACGTGATCGGACGGGGCGACACCGGTCTGATGGACAACTGGACCTACATCTTCGTCGCCACCTTGACCTCGCTCTGGCTCGCGGTGTGGCTGAACGTGGTGGGACTCAAGACCGGCAAGTGGCTGCAGAATCTGGGCGCCTTGGGCACTTACATCCCCGGTGCGGTGCTGGTCGGGTTCGGCATTCACGCCATGCTCACCCGCGCCTCGGCGACACCGATCAGCTGGACAACGGTAAGGCCGCACTTCGGCGACATGTCCCAGATCAACCTGTGGGCCTCGATTGCATTTGCCTATGCCGGACTGGAGCTCTGCGCCGTGATGGGCGGAGAGGTCAAAGACCCCAGGCGCACGCTTCCGAGATCGATCTACATCTCCGCTCCGTTCATTGCATTCCTGTATATCGCGGGCACCGCCTCACTGCTCTGGCTACTGCCGAGCGGCGAGGTGCACATCGTGTCGGGGTTCTTCCAGGCCATGGCCGCCGGCGCACGAGACCTCGGTGGCCTGGGCTGGCTGATTCCATTTACCGCCACGTTCTACGTGTTGGGAAACATCGGCGGTGTCGGCGCCTGGCTCACCGGGCCGGCCCGCGTCGCGTTCGTGATTGGATTGGATCGATACTTCCCGCCAGCGTTTGGCCGGGTTCATCCCCGATGGAAGACCCCCTACGTCGCTATTCTCACCCAGGCTGTGCTCGCGACCGTGTTCCTAGGGCTGTCGGTACTGGGGAAGGGCACGACCGTGGAAAGAGCCTACCTGGTTCTGCTCGACACCATGCTGCTGATTTACTTCATTCCCTATCTCTACCTGTTTGTCTCCTACCTGAGCACGAGCCTCAAAGAGCGGCAGACCGAGGCACTCCCGTGGCACGAACGACGTTCCGTCACGCTGGTGACCGGGACGGCCGGCTTCCTGCTCACGGTCGGCGCCATGGTCGTGGCCACGATCCCGCCCTCGGACACGGCAGAGCCGTGGCTGTTTCGGCTCAAGGTGATCGGGGGGGCAGCACTGTTCGTGATCATCGGCGGGGTAGTGTACTGGCGCGGCCGCCGACGCCAGATGCTGGTTGCCTAAAACGTTCCAGCCGCAGAGATCCTCGCCTCGGACATCCATGCGTCTCGTCATACTGCTGGCGGTTCTACTCTCCGCATCCGCATCGGCACCAGCGGCCGTAATCGCTCAGCGGCAGCCGGTCCTGCGGCAGATCAAGGTCCCCCACAGCTACTACTACCGGGAGATGTACCTGCCGCAGCTGACCAGCGGACCCAGCAGTGTCACCTGGTCGCCCGATGGGCAAGAGTTGATCTACTCGATGCAGGGCTCGCTCTGGCGCCAGCGAATCGGAAGCGAGGAGGCCCGCCAGCTCACCTCCGGGCCCGGCTATGACTATCAACCCGACTGGTCTCCTGACGGGGCTGAGGTGGTATACGCCTCCTATCGTAACGACGCCGTCGAGCTCCAGGTGTTGAACCTGCAAAGCGGCGAGAGCCGGCCGTTGGTCAGCAACGGAGCGGTCAACGTGGAGGCGCGCTGGTCTCCCGATGGAAAGCGCATCGCCTACGTCTCCAGCGCCTACGAGGGCCGCTGGCACGTCTTCATCACCGCAGCGGCGGGAGAGCAGGCGGCAGGCGGTGAGCGGATCACCGAGGACCGGGATGGCCGCCTCCCGCGATATTACTATGGCGCCTACGACCAGTATCTCTCGCCCACCTGGTCAGCCGACGGACAGGAACTGATCCTGATCTCCAATCGGGGACACATCTGGGGCTCCGGTGGATTCTGGCGCATGTCTGCCCGCAGCCGCTCCCCGCTGCGAGAGATTCACTACGAGGAAACCAACTGGCGGGCCAGACCGGACTGGAGCCGGGACGGCAAGCGGGTGGTTTACAGCTCCTATCTGGGTGGGCAGTGGAATCACCTCTGGGTCATGACTGCGGACGGCGGTGATCCCTTTCAGCTGACCTACGCCGACGGCGACGCCACCGCGCCACGCTGGTCGCCGGACGGAAGCCGAATCGCGTACGTCTCCAATGCCAAGGGAGATCTGCAGATTCAGATCGTGGCGGTTCCCGGCGGATCGATCGAGCCGCTGCGCTCGCCGGTGCGCAAATATCTCAGGCCCACGGGCCGGATCAGCCTGACAGTAGTGGATGCCGCCGGTCGGGCGATTCCGGCCCGGGTCTCGATGACCGGAGGCGACGGCCGCAGCTACGGACCGGAGAACGCCTGGATGCACGCGGACGACAGCTTCGACCGCGGAGAACGGCCCTTCGAGTATGGCTATTTCCATAGCACAGGCGTGTCCCGGGTGACGGTCCCCGCTGGAAGAGTGGACGTGGAGGTGTCCCGCGGTCCCGAGTATCGAGTGGAGCGCCGGTCGCTGCAGATAAAGCCAGATGCTGTGGTCCCGGTTCGCATGGTGCTCACGCGCCTGGCGAACCTGCCGGCCGATGGCTGGTACAGCGGAGATCTTCACATCCACATGAACTATGGCGGCAACTACCGCAACACGCCCCGACGCCTGGCGGCGCAGGCCCGGGCAGAGGACCTCCACGTGGTGGAGAACCTCATCGTGAACAAGGAGGGGAGAATACCAGACATCTCCTGGTTCTCCGGCCGGCTCGACCCGGCGTCTCAGTCGGGGACCCTGATCGCGCACGATCAGGAATACCACACCAGCTACTGGGGACACATCGGTCTTCTGGGGCTCACCCGAAACATTCTGCTGCCCGGATATTCCGGATATGTGAATACCGCGGCGGCAAGCCTCTATCCAACCAATGCCGCAATCATGGATCTGGCGCATCAGCAGGGCGGGGTCACCGGATACGTTCATCCGTTCGACAGCTATCCCGAACCGGGTGACTCCAGCAAACTGCTGACCAACGAGCTTCCGGTAGACGTCGCGTTGGGCAAGGTGGACTACTATGAGGCGCTGGGGTTCGTCGACGACTACGTCGCCACTGCCAGGGTGTGGTATCAGCTGCTCAACTGCGGTTTCCACCTGCCGGCGGGCGCGGGCACCGATGCAATGGCCAACTTCGCCTCGCTCAGAGGTCCGGTGGGACTCAATCGGGTGTTTGTCCGGAGCGGGGCGCCGCTGGACCGCGGTCGCTGGCTGAGCGCGCTCAAGGCCGGACGAAGCTTTGCAACCAACGGCCCACTGCTCGGCTTTACCCTCGAAGGAAGAGGGTTGGGTGACGAGGTGAAGGTGCGGCCGGAGAAGAAGCAGCTGGTGGCTCGGGTGACGCTCCGGTCATTCGTGCCGGTGGACCACCTGGAGATCGTGCGCAACGGAACGGTAGTCTCCGAAATCCCGCTCCCCAAATCGCGCACCAGCGTGTCCACCGCGGTGCAGCTGCCGCAGCAGGGAAGCGGTTGGTACCTGCTCAGGGCCCGGGCGAATGCACCGGAATATCCGGTGCTCGATGTCTACCCGTACGCGACGACCAGCCCGATCTACGTGACCGTGAATGAACAGCCGATCCGATCGGACGAAGATGCCCGCTACTTCATCGCCTGGCTGGACCGGCTTCGGGCCGGCGTCCAGGCCAACACCGCCTGGAACAGCGAAGCGGACAAGGCCTCCACCCTGGACCTGATTGCGCGGGCGCGACAGGAATTCGAGCAGCGGCTGACCCAATGATGATGCGCTCTCTCTTCCGGGCCGGACTGCTCGCAAGCTTCAATCGGCCTCTTATCCGCGCCCGACGCATTCTCCCAGGCTACGCGGCCCCGGCTTTTGGTGGTTATCTCGATCGACCAGTTTCGTCCCGACTACCTCCAGCGGTTCCGGCGCTACTTCGGCCCGGGCGGCTTCAATCTGTTGCTGAGCCAGGGCGCCGAATTCAGCCAGGCCCAGTACGAGCACAGCATCACTCAGACCTGTGCGGGACACGCAGTCATCCTCACGGGCAGCTATGCCAACGCGAACGGTATCGTGGCGAATACGTGGTACAACCCCGAGCTGCGCCGGGCGGAGTACTGTGCGTTCGATAGTACGGCCAAGCTGATCGGCGCGAGCTCGGAGGGACGCTCACCCCGCAACCTTCGGGACTCCACAGTGGGGGATGAGCTGAAGCGGGCCACGGCAGGACGCAGCCGAGTCATCGCGATTGCCGGGAAGGACCGATCGGCGATCATGATGGGAGGCCATCTGGCTGACGCTGCCTACTGGACCGAGGACACGGTGGTGGCCAGCTCCACGTATTACATGAAGGAGCTGCCGCCATACGTGAGCCGGTTCAACAGCAGCGGCGCGATCAGCAAATACCAGGGGCGTACCTGGGACCACATCCTGCCGGCGGCGGCTTACTCCATCGCGGGCCAGGACAATGTGGCGGCGGAGGAAGACGTCGGAGGCATGGGCCGCACCTTTCCCCATCAGCTCGCAACCGGCGCCTCGAGCAAACGATTCATGGAAGGGTTCGAGACCTCCCCGTTCGAGAACGAGGTGCTGGTCGATTTCGCGATGGAGGTGGTCCGGGCCGAGCACCTGGGTGGAGACGAAGACCCCGACCTGCTGGCAATCGGCTTCTCCGCCAACGATCTGGTGGGCCACAGCTACGGGCCGGACAGCCATGAGATGATGGACATCACCATCCGTACCGACCGGCTGCTGGAGAGATTCTTCACGTTTCTGATGCAACAGGTGGGGCGAGACAACCTGGTTATCGCCCTCACCGCCGATCACGGCGTGGCCCCGCTTCCCGAGCTGCTGCGCGCCCGGCGGCCCAGCACCAATGCTGGCCGCATCGATCCCGCTGTAATCGCCGATGCCGCAGAGCGGGCGCTCCGAACGCGGTTCGGCACGCCGCGGGCGCCGGGCTGGGTGGAGCGTCCCAACTGGATCATGAATCAGAGCTGGCCTTTCCTCTATCTGAACCTGCCGGCTCTGGAGGACCGCGGAGTCAAGCTGGAGGACGCCGAGCTGGTGGCAAAACAGGCGGTGCAGGCGGTGCCGGGCGTGGCGCAGGTGCTCACCGGCGCCGAGCTGGCTCAGCAACGCGCCAGCGGAAACCACTCCCGCTCGGAGCTGAGCTACGATCCGGAGCGGAGCGGCCAGGTGTTCTACGTTCTGGCTCCGTACCTCCTGCCGGGTGCCCGACCCGAGGGGACCACTCATGGCTCACCGTGGACTTACGACACGCACGTGCCGCTGCTGCTGTTTGGGTCAGGGGTCAAGCCGGGAAGGTATGGAGAGGTGGTAGGCGTCGCGGATCTGGCGCCGACGCTGTCGACGCTGCTCGGAATCCCGGCGCCGAACCGGTCGCAGGGCAGGGTGCTGCGAGAGGCGCTCCGCTAGGGCCGAGCGTCCACGATCATCGCGATGCCTTGCCCCACACCGATGCACATGGTGGCAAGACCGTAACGACCCCCGGTGCGCCGAAGCGCATGAATCAGGGTAGTGAGAATCTTCGCGCCGCTGGCGCCGAGCGGATGGCCCAGCGCGATGGCTCCTCCGTAGATATTCACCCGCTCGGGATCGAGCTGGAGCTCGCGGATGCAGGCGATGGCCTGGGCGGCAAACGCCTCGTTCAGCTCGATCAGGTCGAGCTGATCCACGGTCAGACGCGCGCGCTGGAGCGCTTTCCGGGTGGCGGGTATCGGACCGAGTCCCATGCAGCTGGGATCCACACCCGCGACGGCGGTGGCGACCACGCGAGCGAGGGGCTCGAGCCCCAGAGTTGATAGAGCGCTGCCGCTGGCGACCGACATCGCCGCGGCCCCATCGGTGATGCCGCTCGACGTTCCCGCCGTCACCGTGCCCTCGGGAATGAACGCCGGCTTCAGCTGCGCGAGCTGCTCCAGGGTGACACCGGATCGCGGCGTCTCGTCCCGGCAGATCTCGCGGCCAGCTCCCACCGGAACCGGGATCAACTCCTCGGCGAACATTTCCGCCTGCACCGCCGACTCGGCTCGACGTTGGCTCTCCAGCGCGAACTCGTCCTGCTCGGTGCGGCTGATCCGGTAGGAGCCGGCCACGCGCTCGGCGGTCTCACCCAGCGAGATGGTCCAGGCCGCATGCATCCGCGGGTTGACGAAGCGCCACCCAACGGTGCTATCGGCGATGGCGGGCGGAGTGCGGTCCCAGGCTCGGCCATTCTTCAGCATCACGTACGGCGCCCGGGTCATGCTCTCCACGCCGCCCGCCAGGAACAGATCGCCCTCGCCGGCGCGAATGGCGTGAGACGCGGAGGTCACCGCCTGAAGACCCGAGCCGCAGAGACGGTTCACCGTCTGGCCGGGAATCTCCACCGGAAGTCCCGCGAGCAGTGCGGCCATCCGGGCTACGTTCCGGTTGTCCTCGCCCGCCTGATTGGTGCAACCCAGAATCACATCGTCAATACGGTCGGGCGGAATCCGGCCGCGCTCCATCAGTCCGCGGAGCGCGATAGCCGCCAGATCGTCCGGCCGCACCTCTGCCAAAGCCCCGCCGGCTCGTCCCACCGGCGTGCGCACGGCGGCGCTGATGTAGGCGTCACTCACCTGTCAGACTCACGTTGATCTTCCTCTCTCAGAGCACTAAGTTGCCGCGCGACAACGGTTCAGGACAGGTGGCCGAGTGGTTGAAGGCACCACCCTGGAAAGGTGGCATACTCGCAAGGGTATCGAGGGTTCGAATCCCTCCCTGTCCGTCGGACCACGGAACAGAAAAAGCGTAAGCGGCTAGAGCCTGCCCTGAGCGTAGCGAAGGGACGAGCGTGAGCGGGAACCCACCATAAGTAACAAGCATTACTTTAACATAGAGGAGTCGAGTAGCGTATGGCGGGCACCAGTGGTGGGTTTGTGCGTTAGTCCTCCCGCTCAGGCTCGTTCTAGTCCCGCTCACGCTTTTGATGGACTCACGCGCTCGTCCTGCCCCGCTCACGCTTGTTCTAGTCCCGCTCACGTCTGTCTGTCCCGGAGTTTCTGATGCTGATCCGCCGCCCTCCCGACATTCCCAGCTCCGAAATAACTGACGAGGCGCTCTACTGGAACCGCCGTGAGTTTCTCCAGGCCGCAGGTTTCGGAATAGCAGCAGTTGGCGGCTTACTGCCCCGTTCTAACACGCCGGCAACTGGTGACTGGGGACTGGCGACTGTTCGCGACGACAAGCTCACGCCCTACGAAGACATCACTGGGTACAACAACTACTACGAGTTCGGCACCGACAAGGGAGACCCCAAGGCCAACGCCACGCACTTCAGAACCCGGCCGTGGAAGATCGAAGTGGCGGGAGAAGTAAAGCGTCCGACGGCCTATGACCTGGATGATTTTCTTAAGTCGTTTAGCCCGGCGGAACGGGTGTACCGGCTGCGCTGCGTCGAAGCCTGGTCTATGGTGGTTCCCTGGCTCGGCATTCCGCTGAAAGACGTGATCGACCGTCTGGAGCCCACGTCCAAGGCGAAGTTCGTCGAGTTCACCACGCTGTTGGATCCACAGCAGATGCCGGGACAGCGGGGCAACATTCTACCCTGGCCGTACGTGGAAGGCTTGCGCATGGACGAGGCACGCCATCCGCTGACGTTCCTGGCCACCGGACTCTATGGCAAGCCACTTCCGGGGCAGAACGGCGCGCCGATCCGGCTGATCGTTCCCTGGAAGTACGGCTTCAAGGGCGGCAAGTCGATCGTGAAGATTCGGTTCATCGAAAATCAGCCGAGCACCACCTGGAACATCGCGGCGCCGAACGAGTACGGCTTTTACGCCAACGTGAATCCGGAGGTGGATCACCCCCGGTGGAGTCAGGCACGGGAACGCCGGGTGGGCGAGTTCTTCAAGCGGAAGACCCTGATGTTCAACGGCTACGCCGACCAGGTGGCGTCGTTGTACAGCGGCATGGATCTCCGCCGAAACTTCTGACCGACCTTCCGTGACCCGCGTCCAGCTGGTCACGCGGGTAGTGAAGCCCGCGCTGTACGTGGCCGCGCTGCTGCCCCTGGCCTGGCTGCTCTATGCGCTGCTGAGCGGCCTGGTCATGGGCGATCAGGTCAAGTTCATGCAGCACGTCACCGGCGACACCATTCTCTCCTGTCTCATGCTCACGCTCGCCATCACTCCGCTGAGGCGGATCACCGGGTGGAACGAGATCATCCGGGTGCGGCGGCTGATCGGCCTGACGGCGTTCTGGTACGCCTGCCTCCATCTCACCACCTACGTGGTCTTCGATCAGGATTTCTCTCTAATGGAGATCACCAAGGACATCGTCAAGCATCCCTGGGTCCTGGTGGGCTTCACCGGGTTTCTCTGTTTGCTGCCGCTGGCGGTTACCTCGACCAACGGCTGGATCCGCCGGCTGGGCGGGAAGAACTGGAATCGGCTGCACCGGCTGGTGTACGTCGCCGCCATTGCCGGGGTGCTGCACTACCTCTGGCTGGTAAAGAAGGACATTCACTATCCGCTGATCTATGGCAGCGTGCTGACGGTTCTCCTGCTGAGCCGAATCTGGTGGGCAGCGGAGAAGGCGCGCACCCGCCAGGCACCGGTGACGCGGAAGACGGCTCAGAAACCGGCTGCATAGGACAGATCACGACACGTACACGGAAAGTCACCACAAAGCCACAAAGGACACAAAGGATCGCTCTCCTCTGAGATCACTGGACTGAGGATGCCAGCCTGCAGAACAAATAAGAGAATTGTGGGTGGGTGGTTGCAGTCCCGCTGTCGTGAACTCAGGCGCAGTCAGATCCTTTGTGTCCTCTGTGCCTTTGTGGTGAAGAGGTGCAGTCCAACTAAGCTCGGACCCTTTCGCCGCCTCCGAACCTTCGCTAGCTTCCCGCCCCGATGCCCTCTCGGACCCCACTCCTGGACGAGCGCGCCTTCGGTCGGACTCTCGCGCGCATGGCCAGTGAGATCGTTGAGCGAAGCCGGGGCACCGAGACCCTCGTCCTGATCGGTATTCAGCGGCGGGGAGTCGAGCTGGCCGGCCGGCTCAAGCGCCTCATCGACTCGTCCGAAGGCTCCAATCTCCCCGTCGGCAAGCTGGACATCACCTTATATCGCGACGATCTGCAGACCATCGGCCCCCGTCCAGTTGTGGGCGAGACCAGCCTGCCCGACCTGGATGGCCGCACTGTGGTGATCGTAGACGACGTGCTCTACACCGGCCGGACGGTGCGGGCGGCGCTCGATGAGTGCGCCGACTTCGGCCGGCCCAAACGGATTCTGCTCTGCGTGCTGATCGACCGCGGAGGCCGCGAGCTCCCGATTCAGGCCGATGTGGTAGGCACGACGGTGAGCACCACGCCGGGAGATCGGGTGGACGTGCTGGTGAGCGAATTGGATGAACGGGACGTGGTTGAGCTGGTGAGAGGGAAATGATGGAAAGGCTGAGTGGCTTCGGCCCCCTCGCTTCGCTCGGGGTGACACGGCTTCGCTCGGGGTGACACCCGGTTCGCTCCTGGTGACACCCCCATTCCCTGGAGTAACACCCGTGGTGATCGCGTGAGTGCGCCGAGTCTGGGCAAGGACCTCGTCGGCCTGGAGCCGCTCAGCGCCGAACAGATCCAGCTCATCCTGGACACGGCGGAGCCGTTCAAGGAGGTAAGCGAGCGGGCCATCAAGAAGGTGCCCGCGCTCCGGGGAAAGACCATCGTCAATCTGTTCTTCGAGGCCTCGACCCGGACCCGGATCTCGTTCGAGTTTGCCGAGAAGCGGCTCTCCGCCGACACGGTGAACGTGGCGGTCGCCGGCTCGTCGGTCAGCAAGGGCGAGACCCTGGTGGACACTGCCAAGAACCTGGAAGCCATGCGGATCGACATGGTGGTGATCCGGCATGGCGCCTCCGGTGCGGCGCAGTTCCTGGGGCAGCGCATCCGCTCCAACGTGATCAACGCGGGAGACGGAAAGCACGAGCATCCGACCCAGGGTCTGCTCGACATGCTCACGCTGCGCGACCGGTTCGGCCGGATCAAGGGACTCAAGATCGCGATCTGCGGCGACATCCTGCACAGCCGGGTGGCCCGGAGCAACATCTGGGGCCTCACCAAACTGGGCGCGGAGGTGGGCGTCTGCGGGCCAGCCTCGCTGCTGCCCGCGGCACGTGGAGGAGCTGGGCGTCACCATCCTGCCGCGGATCGAGGACGCCATCCAGTGGGCGGATGCGCTCAACGTGCTCCGGCTTCAGCTCGAGCGAATGGAGAGCGGATTTCTCCCGTCCCTCCGCGAGTACAACCGGGTATTCGGGGTGACCAATGAGCGGCTGGCCCGGGCGCCGAAAGACCTGCTGATTCTGCATCCCGGACCGATGAATCGAGGAGTGGAGATCGACAGCGACGTGGCGGACGGACCGCATAGCGTGATTCTCCCGCAGGTCACCAACGGTGTGGCCGTACGGATGGCGGTGCTCTACCTGCTCGCGGGCGGAGCGCCGGACTGGGCCAGCGATGGGGAGGGTCAGCGGTGAGGCCGATCCTGATCCGCGGTGGCCGGGTGATCGATCCGGCGCGCGGAGCCGATGGCGTAGCCGACGTCTACCTGCAGGACGGCAAGGTGGCCGGGGTGGGCCGAAGCCTGGGTTCGCCCGGATGACGCACTCACCATCGATGCGAGCGGGAAGGTGGTGTCGCCCGGCCTGATCGACTTGCACGTGCATCTGCGGGAGCCGGGACAGGAGGATCTGGAGACGGTGGCTTCGGGTTCGATGGCCGCGGCAGCGGGAGGATTCTCCGCCGTGTGCGCCATGCCGAACACCGATCCGGTCACCGACAATCAGGCGGCGGTGGGATTCATCGTGAGCCAGGCTCAGCGCGCGGGAAAGGCACGGGTGTACCCATCGGCGCGATTTCTCTGGGTCAGAAAGGGCAGCAGCTCGCCGAGTTCGGCGAGCTGGTCGGGGCAGGGGCGGTGGCGGTCAGCGACGACGGCAAGCCGGTGGTGTCGAGCCATCTGATGCGAACGGCGCTGGAGTACGCCCGCACCTTCGGCATTCCGGTGGCGGATCATTGTGAGGATCCGACGCTGTCGGCCGGCGGCGCCATGCACGAGGGCATCGTCTCCACCCGGCTCGGCCTCAAGGGAATTCCGTCGGCGGCGGAAGAGATCATGGTGGCCCGCGACATTCTCCTGGCGGAGCACACCGGTGGACACGTGCATCTCTGTCACATGTCCACCCGTGGCTCGGTGGAGCTGATTCGGCGGGCCAAGGAGAAGGGGATCCGGGTGACTGCTGAAGCGTGTCCCCATCATTTCACGCTGACGCACGAGCAGTGCGAGGGCTACAACACCAACGCCAAGATGAACCCGCCTCTCAGGGAACCGGAGGATCGGGAGGCGCTCCGCCAGGGACTCAGAGACGGAACCATCGACGCCATCTGCACCGACCACGCTCCCCATCACTACGATGCCAAGGAGCGCGAATTCGATGACGCGCCCAACGGCATCATCGGGCTGGAGACGGCGTTCGGGCTTGCGGTAACCGAGCTGGTCGGAACCGGAGTGCTGACGCTGTGCGATCTCATCGAGCGGATGAGCGCGGCGCCGGCCCGGATCTTCAATCTGCCGGGTGGATCGCTGGCACCGGGAGCTCCGGCCGACGTCACGATCAGTGATCCCGCGGCACAGTGGACGGTGGATCCGGCCCGATTCTATTCCCGGAGCCGGAACACGCCCTTCGGTGGACGCCGGCTGACCGGCCGAGCCGAGCTCACGATTGTGCGGGGACAGGTGGTCTACCGGCTGGAAGGGAATGCCTGACGATCTGGATGAGGTCGATTCCCTAGATCGTTGTCCCACCGGGTACCGCGGGCCGAGCACTCAATTAGATTTGGAGATCATCCCCTGATGACGTGCATCCCCAAATTTGCGTGGTTGCCGGCGATAGAACTGCTCGCGGCCGGGCCTCCGGTTCGCCCGGCCTGGCGCACACAGCTGAGGCCACATCGGCAAAGGGCCGAATTCGTTGGTCGTAGACCGGATGAGAGGAACGTCTCCCATGAACAAGACAATTCAGGAAGCTGAAGCCACGATCGAGGAGCTGCTGGAGCAGCGCAGACAGTACGAGGAGTGGCTGAACAAGCTCGATGCTTCGGGCGACAAGGCTCCGCCGGCGGTGCGGCAGCGGGTGCGGGGCGACTACGAGGCGCGGCTGCAGGCCGTGATGGAGCAGTTGCGGGGCCGCGGGGCCGCCATCAGCGAGGAGCTGGAACGGCATCACGCCTCTCAGGCGGAGCTCGACCGAGCAGCGGCGAGCGGCCGAAGAGGCGCTGGCCGAGGCGGAAGTCCGTCACTCGGTGGGAGAGTACTCGGAGGACGAGTGGCGCCGCGTCAGCGAAGACAGCCGCCGCGAGATCGAGCAGCTGCGGAATCGCCTGCGCAGCATCGGAGCGGAGATCACCCGCCTCACCGGGATTCAGGGCGTCATCAGTGCGCCGCGGAGCGCCGGATCCAGTGCCCCGCCCCCGTCTCAGCCACCGCGGCCCGCGCCGCGTCCCGAAGTGGTCGAGCAGGCTCCCGTGGTAAGCAACATCGCTGAGTCGGTGGACGACTCGAGCCGGTACGCTCCGCCCAAGGCCGCGAGACCGGCACCGGAAGCGGCACCGGCGGGAGATGAGCTGGAGTTCCTGAAGTCGGTTTCGGACGAGGAACCGAGACCACGGGGACGGCCCAGCAATCCTGGAATGGCGGCGCCCACCGCAACGAGCGCTCCGCCCCAGACTCAGGAGCCTGCGGTACAAACCATTCCCACGGTGAGCAAGGCGGCTGCCGGTGTAGCGAAGACACTCAAGTGTGGCGAGTGCGGTACGCTGAACCGACCGACGGAGTGGTACTGCGAGCGATGCGGGGCGGAGCTGGCGGGGGTCTGAAAGACGGGGAATGAACGCGTGAACGGTAAGCAAAAGCGTGAGCGGGGCAAAAAGCCTGAGCAGTGGGGATCACCGGTGAACGTAAGGCGCCCCTTTCTCACATATTTAGCCTGCCCCCTTCACATCTTCTCCGCTCCCGCTCACGCCTTCTTGGCCCCGACCAGTTTGGCCAGCCGGCTCTTCTGCCGGGCGGCGGCATTCTTATGAATGATGTTCTTCTGGCCGGCACGGTCCAGCAGCTTGATCGCGTCGGTCGTAGGCGGCCTTGGCCTCGTCGCCGGTGGCGGTGCGCACCCGCTTGAGTGCGGTACGGAGCTGGCTCCGCTGAGTACGATTTTGGGTGGCTCGGGCGCGACCTTGACGCATGCGCTTGGCGGCAGACCTGATTCGGGGCACAGCAACCTCAGACAGAAGAAGGATTCATCCGGAAACAGGTCCGGCGTGTTGAAGAGCGAAAACATAGAGCTGTGACACTGCAAGGTCAAGCGGCGAACGACTTTGACTTTGCCCTTCAGGTCCGTTTAACCTTCGGCGGCCTCGCATAGGATGGTTCCCTGGATCGACAAATCGGTGACTTCGTGCTCGCGCTACCCATGCTGGTGTTTGCCATGGTCGCTCACGAATACGCCCACGCGGCAGTCGCGCTCCGTCAAGGCGATGACACCGCCTACATGCTTGGCCGCGTGACCCTGAATCCGCTTCCGCACATCGATCCCTGGATGAGCATCCTGCTTCCGGCCCTGCTCTGGTTCGGCTCGGGAGGGAGCTTCACTTTCGGCGGCGCCAAGCCGGTGCCGGTGAATCCGCGCAAGTTCAGGAACTATCGCAAGGGCGACATCCTGGTGTCGGCCGCCGGGGTGACCACCAACCTCATCCTGGCCGTGGTATGGTCGGTGGTCTTCGTGCTGGTCGGGATGCTCGCGCCCGGCCCTGAGCAGCATGACCCCGGTGCTGGATACCGTGCAGCGTATGCTGGTGTACGGGATCTGGCTCAATCTGGTCCTCTGCTTCTTCAATCTGATTCCGGTTCCGCCGCTCGACGGCTCGCATCTGCTCTACCACGCGTTGCCTCCCGCGCCGGGAGCTGGTATCGCGGGCTCCAACGGTTCGGCTATCTCCCGATCTTTGCCCTGATGTTTCTGTTTCGGCCTGTCATGGCGTTGCTGCTGACACCCGCGTTCAAGGGAATGGGATTTCTCCTCCACATCATTCTCCCGTTCAGCGTAGGTGACGGATGGAACATCTTTCAGTCATGACCGCTCCAGCTCCAGAGGCTCCGACCACCGCGCTCGGAGCCGGTCCCGGTTTCGTGGTGGAGCTGGAAGCCTTCTCCGGCCCGCTGGATCTGCTGCTCCACCTGCTGCGCGAAGAACAGCTCGAGATCGCCGACATTCCCATCGCCCGAATCGCAGACCAGTTTCTCCAGGCCATTCACGAGCTAGGTCTCAATCAGGCCGCCGACTACCTGGACATGGCCAGCCGGCTGGTGCGACTCAAGGCACAGATGCTGCTTCCCCGTCGCCCGGAGGAGGACGGCTGGGAGGATCCTCGCGCGGAGCTGGTCCGACGGTTGCTCGAGTATCAGCAGATCCGTGAAGTTGCGGTCTGGATGGGCCGGTCGGCCGAGCGCCGCTCCGAGCTCTTTGCCCGAGGGTATCTGCCGCCGCCACCGGCCCAGCCGCCGCCCCCGCTCAAATTCGAGATCCTCGATCTTCTCTCCGCGGTGGAGCGGGTGCTGGCCAACATTCCTTTTCCGGTTCTGCACCGGGTGGTGGCGCGGCCGCTGGACGTGGAGAGCGCCACCCGCCGAATAGAGACGCTTGCTGGCAGAGACAGGAAGAGATTCGCTGGCTGGACGCGCTCGGGCTTCCGTCCAACCATCGTCGACGTGCTCTCCACCTTGCTGGCGCTGCTGGAACTGGCCAAGCGAGGCAGCGTGCGGCTACTGCAGCACACCCCTTTCTCACCCATGGTGATTGCCCGTGACACCGCTCGCACAGCTGCTTGAGGCCGCGCTCTTCTCGGCCTGTCGTCCTATCACCGCGGAGGAGATGGCGACACTCGATCCGGACGCCACGGTGGCTGATGTCAGGGTAGCGCTGGAGCAGCTTCGGGAGCATTACGACTTCGATCAGCATGGGGTGGAGCTGGTCGAGCTGGCTGGAGGCTACCAGATCCTCACCCGCGCGGTCCACGCCGCGGCGCTCGAGCGGGCCCAGTTTTCGGTTCGCACTCCAAAACTCAGCGCCGCCACGCTGGAGACGCTCGCTGTCATCGCGTACCGGCAGCCGGTAGGACGCATCGAGATCGAGGAGATCCGTGGCGTCTCCGCCGGCGGGGTGCTGCGCTCGCTGCAGGAACGAGGATTGATCGAGGTGGTGGGACGGAGCGACGCGTTGGGCCGTCCCTTGTTGTACGGCACCACGCCGCTCTTTCTCGAGCTGCTCGGGTTGCGAGACCTGGCTGACTTGCCCAAGGCCGAAGAGCTGACCATTGCGCTGAGACCGCATCGTGCGGTGGCCGAGGGCTCCGATGATGCGGCCGCCTACGTCGAGGCAGAATCGTGAGTGAGATGCGGCTCCAGCGGGCGCTGGCCCGCGCCGGAGTCGCATCGCGCCGGGCGGCTGAGAAGCTGATCGAAGACGGGCGGGTGCGGGTAGACGGCAAAATGGCCACGCTGGGCATGAAGGTGGACCCGGCGCGCCAGAAGATCACCGTGGGCAATCGCGCGGTGAAGGTGCGGGAACGCCGCTGGCTTGCCTTCCACAAGCCGCTCGGGGTGGTCACCACAGCCAAGGACGAAGAAGGCCGGCGGACGGTGCTGGACTTCATCCCCGACGCTACAGCCCTGACCTACGTTGGCCGGCTCGACGTGATGACCACCGGGCTCCTGCTGTTGACCACCGACGGCGAGGCAGTTCACCGGCTGACCCATCCGCGCTACCATATTCCCCGACGCTACACCGCCCTGGTACACGGCCGTCCTGCCGCGGAGATCGCCAAGGCGGTGCGGGAACGGGTGGTGATCGACGGCCGCCCGGTGGCGCCCAGCGAAGTCAAGGTTCGCCCCGGCACCGAGGGCCGGAGCATTCTGGACCTGACGCTGGTGGAGGGGAGAAACCGGATCGTCCGGCGCTGGTGTGAGGCGCTGGGCCTCAAGGTTGACCGCCTGGCCCGGCTCTCCTACGGTCCGGTACGGCTGGGCGATCTGCCGGCCGGCCGCTATCGCCCTCTGACTCCACGCGAGGAGACAGCACTGTACCGGGCCATCCAACTCGATCCCGATGATGAAACCGCCACCGGCCGGCGGGCGTCGGGACCATCATCCCGCGGAGCCACGCATAGATGAGCGCGCCCAAGCTGTCCAAGAAGCCGGCCGAGATGCTGCCGGTACCCCGGATCCTGAAAGAGGTCTCCCGCCGGATCGTCGGCCAGGACGCCATGGTGGAGCGTCTCCTGGTTGGGCTTCTGACCGGGGGCCACATTCTGCTGGAAGGCGTTCCCGGCCTGGCCAAGACGCTGGCGGTTCGCACCCTGGCGGAGATCATCCGGGCCTCGTTCTCCCGGATACAGTTCACGCCCGATCTGTTGCCGGCGGACGTGATCGGCACCATGGTGTTCAACCAGAAGTCGCAGGACTTCCACGTCAAGAAGGGGCCGCTGTTCGCCCAGATCATTCTGGCGGACGAGATCAACCGCGCTCCGGCCAAGGTGCAGGCGGCCCTGCTCGAGGCCATGCAGGAGCACCAGGTCACCATCGGCGGCTCCACCTATCCGCTGGAAGAGCCGTTTCTCGTGCTCGCCACTCAGAACCCGATCGAGAGTGAGGGCACCTATCCGCTGCCGGAGGCGCAGCTCGATCGCTTCATGCTGAAGGTGAGGGTGGGATATCCCAGCCGGGATGAGGAGAAGGAAGTGCTGCTGCGGATGAGTGGCGGTCAGGAGATTACGGTGGAGCGCCTGCTCGATCCCGAGACGATCCTGGCGGCACGCGAGGCCATCGCCAGTCTGTACATGGACCAGAAGGTCGTGGACTACATCGTCGACCTGGTTCGGGCGACGCGTGACCCGGGACTGGTCGGTCTGTCAGACCTCAAGCCGCTGGTAGCGTTCGGCGGTTCTCCCCGCGCCTCCATCGCGCTGGCCCAGGCCGCGCGGGCGCACGCGTTCCTGCGTGAGCGGGCCTACGTGGTGCCCGAAGATGTACGGGCGCTCGCTCCCGACGTGCTCCGCCACCGCATCGTGCTCACCTTCGAGGCGGAAGCCGAGGATGTGACGACGGATGATGTGGTGACGCGGGTGCTGGGGGCGGTGAGGGTGCCGTGAGGGAAGTCGCGAGTCACGAGTCGCGAGTCGCGCACTAGTATCCACAAACAGCGGCAGCCTCCTCCACTCGTGACTCGTGGCTCATGACTCGTGACTAAAAACAACCCCGTCACTCCCGAAATCCTCAAACAAGTCAAGTCGATCGAGCTCCGCACCCGCGGACTCGTGGGTTCGCTGTTTGCCGGGGAGTATCGGTCGGTCTTTCGGGGGCAGGGGATGGAGTTTGCGGAAGTCAGAGCCTACGAGCACGGCGACGATTTCCGGGCGATCGACTGGAATGTCTCGGCCAGGCTGGCGAGTCCGTACGTCAAGACCTTCACTGAAGAGCGAGAGCTCACCCTGATGCTGGTGGTGGATCAGTCGGGCTCAACCCGGTTCGGCGAGCCGCAGACCAAAGCAGGCTTGGCGGTGGAGGTCGGAGCTGTACTCGCCCTGGCCGCCGCCTACCACAACGACCGGGTGGGAGCGCTGCTCTTCTCCGACACTGTCGAGCGGGTGATCCCGCCGCGCAAAGGCCGGCGGCATGCGCTCAGGGTCATTCGCGATCTGGTGGCCTTTCAGCCCGCGGGCCGGCGAACCAACCTCGGCGCCAGCCTGTCCTATGCCAGCCGGCTGCTGCGTCACCGGAGTATTGTGGTCGTTCTCTCCGATTTCATTGCCGAAGGCTGGGAGAAGCCATTGAGCCGTCTGGGAGCACGGCACGAGGTCGTGGCGATCACCGTAGATGAGCCGCGGGAGCACGATCTGCCGGAATCGGGCTGGATCGAGATCATGGATGCGGAGTCGGGTCGCCGGGTGCTGGTGGACACCGGGAGCCGCGATGTTCGGCGCCGGGTGGCCCACCTGGCCGAGCAGAGGCGGGAGGAGCGGGCCCGCGCCTTGGCCGCCGCTGGTGCGGATCAGGTTCATCTGGAAACCGGCAGCGACTACGCTCTTCCTCTCCGGCGCGCCTTTGCCCAGCGAGCCCGGCGAATCCATCGCGCATGATCGCATCCGCCGCGCTCGCCGCTCTGCTGCTGCAGGGACCCCAGCCGACCGTAGGAGACACCATCTGGCTGACCCACTCGGTTGCGGTGCCATCCGGCTACGTGGTGCGCGCCTCGGACTGGGATCCGGCCGACCCGGTGGAAGCGCTCGGCCGGCCCCGAGTCGTCATTACCGGCGACTCCGCCCGAATCAGCTACCCAACCGTGATCTGGACGCCGGGGCCCCAGCTGGTCGAGCTCCCCGGTCCACTGCTGTTGGGCCCTGGAGGCAAGGTCGACTCGCTTCCGGGACAAACGGTGCGCCTCACTGTCCGGAGCGTGCTGCCCCCCGGGGTTCCTGACTCGCTGATCCCACCACAACCGCGGGCGACTCTGGTTACCCGCCGCGATACGAGTCCGGTCCCGCTGATCATCCTCTGGCTGCTCGCGCTTGCCGTCCTGGTGCCCGTCCATCTCTGGTGGCGGCGACGGGGAAAGCCGGTGCCCGCCGCGCTGCCCCTGCAGCAGCTGCCGGACCCGCCTCTGGACCGCTGGGCCGACGACGGAGAATACCGCGCCGTGGCCAACGTGGCCGCCGTGCGCCTGCGTAACGCGCTGGCGCAGCGGGTTGCGGCGGCTCATTCCGGGCTCGACACGGAGCGGCTCCTGGCACAGCTGGCTGCTGCTCGTCCCGACTGGCCGCTGGACGAATTGGGCGATCTCCTTCGCGCTCTGGACGACGCCCGCTTCGGCAACAGCGGCTCGCCCGAAGCGCTCGAGCTCTCCCGTTCCACGCTGGAGATGCGAGACCGCCTGTTGCGGGAGGCGGCGTGAGTCTCGCCCGTCCCTGGCTGCTGCTCCTCCTGCTTGCGCTCCCGCTCTGGTGGTGGCTTCGACGGCGGCGGGAAACACCGGCCGCGCGCTACAGCGACGTGACGCTCCCCGCTCAAGCCAACCGTGGCCGCTGGTGGGTCAGGCTGCCGCCGATTCTCAGAGCCATTTCACTCGCGGCGCTCAGCCTGGCCGCCGCAGGCCCGCGGATCGGTGGCGATACGGTCGAGATCAAAAAGGAGGGAATCGCGATCGTCATCGCGATCGATATCTCCAGCAGTATGCTGGCGGAGGACTTCGCTCCCTCCAACCGGCTCGAGGTGGCCAAGCGGCAGGCGGTCGGATTCATTCGCGGGCGGGCCGCCGACCGGATCGGTCTGGTGGCCTTTGCCGGCGAAGCACTCACCCAGGTACCGGTCACCCTGGACTATCCCGTGGTCGAACAGGCCGTGATGGATCTCAAGATCGGCTCGCTGGAAGACGGCACCGCCATCGGCAGCGGACTCGCCACCGCGGTAAATCGGTTGCGGCGGGCGCCGGACAAATCGAAAGTGGTGCTGCTCCTTACCGACGGCGAGAACAACAAGGGGCTGATCGATCCCCGCACCGCGGCCGCGACGGCATCCGCGTTCGGCATCAAGGTCTACACCATCGGCGTCGGCACTATCGGCGAGGCGCCGATCCCAACCGGCCGCGGATTGGGCGGCTTTCGCTACGAGCTGCTGCCGGTGCGCATCG
Organism: uncultured Gemmatimonadales bacterium; assembly: GCA_963698975.1. Taxonomy (GTDB): domain Bacteria; phylum Gemmatimonadota; class Gemmatimonadetes; order Gemmatimonadales; family GWC2-71-9; genus CAVVWJ01. The sequence goes on along the minus strand of CAVOSV010000003.1, from coordinate 216,173 downwards.
ACGAGCCTTTGCTCCAGGAAATCGCGAAGAAAACCGGCGGCCGGTACTTCAGGGCCAAGGACAGCGAGGCCTTGAGCCGGATCTTCCGCCAGATCGACGCCCTGGAGAAGACCCCGATGCAGGTCACCCGGTACACGCGGTATAACGAGACGACCCGTCCGCTGATCCTGCTGGGACTGGCCGCGCTCGCAGTGGAGCTGCTGCTCAGCTCCACGCTGGTGGTGCGAGTCCCGTGACCTTCGACGCGCCGCTCCTGCTGTTCCTGGCGCCGCTGGTGGGCCTTGCCGTCGGCCTGGGCGCCTGGCTCGCCCGGCGGCAGCGCATCCGGCTCGCCCGGCGGTGGTCACCTTCCCTGGGGCGCTTCGCGCGATCCAGAGGCGGCTGGGCTCCGCTGGTCCTCGGGCTCAGCGGGTTGCTGGGCGCAATTGGCCTGGCTGGTCCGCGGGCCGGACGGACGCAGGTCAAGACCGAGACTCGCGCCTTGAGCCTGGTGTTCGCAATCGATATCAGTCGTTCGATGCTGGCGGAGGACGTAGCGCCGAGCCGGCTGCAGCGGGCCGGCCGCGAAGCCCGGCGCCTGATTCAGGATCTGGAGGGCGACCGGCTCGGGCTCATCGCCTTTGCCGGCCGCAGCTATATCCTGGCGCCGCTCACCGTAGATGGTGGGGCGGTCCGGATGTACCTCGACGCGCTGGATCCGGATCTGGCGAGCGAGGGCGGCACAACGCTGAGCTCGGTGCTGGCACAAGGAACCGGCCTGCTCAGTGCCGCTACCGATGCAGCCGACCGGGTCCTGGTTCTGTTTACCGATGGGGAATCTCACGATACCCTGCCGGAAGCTGTGGCGGCAGCTGAAGCGCTGAAGGATGCCGGCATCCATCTCATCGTAGTAGCCGAAGGCCGAGCACTTCCCACCCGCATTCCAATCAGGGATTCATCGGGGACGCTGCTCGAGTACAAGCAGGACGAGAACGGAAATGTGGTGCGCACCCAGCGGCGGGACGACATTCTCAGCGCCATTGTCGATGCCTCCGAGGGGACGCTGGTCCCCAACGAGCTGCCGGATCAGGCCGGCGCCGTGCGTGATCTGGTGTCCTCGATGAAGCGGAGCCCTACCGCCGAGACCAGAACGGCCGACTTGATACCGCGAGGCTGGATCCCTGCGTTAGGTGCCGCACTTCTCGCTCCTGGGGTATACCCTGGTACGCCCCGGGCCCGCTCTCATCGGCCTGGCAGGATTGCTGGTCTGGAGCTCCGCCTCCGCGCAGAGACCGGACCCGGGAACCCGCGCGATGACCGCGGGCGATCCCGCCCGTGCGGCGGCGGAATTTCTCAAGGAGGCCGGCAGTGGAACGGCCCGGGACACCGCCTTCTACAACGCGGGAACTGCGGCGCTCCAAGCCGGCCGATACGATGTCGCCCGCGGTGCACTGGAGCAGGCCGCCAAGTCGCTGGATCCCGACCTTCGCTATCGCGCTCTGTACAACCTGGGTCTCGTAAACCTGCTCGCGTCCAGGGCTGATACCGCGAAGACGGAGGAGCTGCTGGGGCAGGCCGCCGATCGCCTGCGCGAAGCGCTGCGGCTGCAGCCGTCCTCGGCTCGGGCTAAATGGAATCTCGAACTGGCCGAGCGCCGTCAGCCGCCTCCGCCACCCAACAACAGTGGAGGTGGCGGAGGTGGCGGAGGGAAGCCGCCGTCCAGCGGAGGCCAACCGCAGACGCCGCCGCCGGCCGCCGCTGAACAACCCAGCAGTGGATTGAGCCAGAGCCAGGCAGAGCAGATTCTCAGCTCGATGGAACGGCGCGAGCGGGAGACCCGGGAGGAGCAGCAGCGGCGGATGCACGGAGCCTCTACCGCCGGGGTGAAGGACTGGTGATGTCTTTCATGGTGTTTCTCGCGATGCTCCAGGGAGCGCCCGAGCTTCATGTCTCGGTCGACGAGGACCACGTCACCGTAGGAGAGGAGATTGTCTATACCATTCAAGCGGTGAGTCATTCGTCGGATCCGATGGACCTGACGGTTGCTCCCTTGAACGGCTTCGAGATCATCTCTCGCAGCGAACGCACCGAGGTCTCCTTCTCGTCCGGACCAACCAGAACCACCGTCCTGGAGATGCGGCTGCGCGCAGTGCAGGCCAGGCCGCTGGCAGATCGGCCCTGCTCGAGCGGCTCAGGGCCGTCTGGTCACCGAGGCTGCGGCCATCGTGGTGGACGTGCAACCCAATCCCGTTGCGGCTGCGCCCGCGCTTGAACCCGCGACTCAGGACGCTCCTGGAGAGAGCCCCGCCACCGCCCCGTGGCAAGGCCGCGGTTGCGCTGGTGGTTTCGGCCGACAGCATCAGCGTGGGTGAGCAAGTCGATGTGGTAACGGCGGCCTGGTTTCCTCGCGACCTTCGCCTGCAGCTGCGCCGCCCGCCAACCCTGCAGCCACCGGTCATCGATGGGGTCTGGAGTTATCCCCAGTCGGCGCCCGCCGGCATTGCCGCCACCCGGAATATCGGCGGCGGCGCTTACGACCTGTTTGTGGCCCACCAGGTGGTATTCCCCCTCGTCGCGGGAACCATCGTGGTACCGCCCGCCGTCCTCAAGTACAGCACCCCACTCGCACTCCAGTTCTTCAGTCAGGAAGAACGCTTTGCCCTGTCCAGTCTTCCGGAAACGCTGTTGGTGCGCGCATTGCCCACGGCCGGACGACCCGCCGGGTTCAACGGAGCAGTGGGATCCGGGCTCCGGCTGGAGCGGAGGATCACGCCTCCCGTGGCGCACGCCGGTGAAGGGGTCGCCGTCGAGCTGGGGCTGACGGGTGAGGGCAACACGGCGCTCTGGCCACCGCCGGAGATTCGTTGGCCCCGAAACGTTCGGGCGTACGTTGACCGGGTCGAGGAACAGGTGACCACGACCGAAGGAAGAGTCGGCGGGGTGAAGACCTTCCGCTATCTGGTGGTGCCCGACTCAGCCGGCCCGCTCAGCTTACCGGCGGTGAGCTACGGGTACTACGACCTGGCGGCCCACGGGTACCGCTCAGCCGCGCTGCCGGCGGCGTCGCTGCCGGTGTCGTCAACCGATGCGCCGGCATCCACCGCGCTGCCGCCTCGCTTGCTGCCCTCCGGCTCCCCGGGAATGGCCTCGCAGATGGCGCGCGACATTCCTGACTGGGGCTGGATTGTGATTTTCCTGACCCCTCCAATCTTGATCAGCCTCAGAGGCAGACCAATCCGACGACGTGCGGCGGCTCCGCCGCTGGTCGAGACCGGGCTCAGAGCTGCGGAAGAGCGGCTGGATCAGGTTGTGCGCGGACTGGTGCCCGATCCGGATCAGCGGTCTCGAGTGGGACTCGCCGCCGCAGTTCGGGCAGCGGGAGCAGACGGAGAGACGGCGTCACGAGTTGCAGCGGTACGGGAACGGCTGCTGGCTCGGCGCTATGGTCCCGCGGGGCAGACTGCCGAAGACCAGGCTCTGGTTCAAGAGGTGGAAGAACTGCTACGCCGCCTGGGAGATTCGTTGCGCGGATGGGGAGGGCGAGTTGCCCCGATTGTCCTGCTGCTCGGGCTCTTCAGTGCCGGCGTGTACGCTCAGGCGCCGCCGCCACCCGAAGGCCTGTATGAATCGGGAGCTCTCCAGGCTGCTGCGGACGGATTCAGCCGACGCGCCGCGCTGGAGCCTACCGTGGCGGCGCATTGGTATGACCTCGGAGCCACCTACTACAGGCTCGGCGCCAAGGGCCGGGCCACGGCTGCATGGGTTCAGGCTCGGCGTCTGGCTCCGCGCGAACCGAATGTGCTTCGGGCGCTGCGCCTCACGCCGGCTCCCGACGTGACTTCAGCCAGGATGCTCTGGTCGCCTCCGTTTACCCCGGAAGAGCTGTTGCTGGTCGGGGTATTGGCGTGGTTCGCCGGCTGGATCGGCTGGGTGTTGCGGCCGCGACATCGCGACCGCTGGTTGGCGCTCCTGATCTTCGCGGCGGTTGCAGCGGTGGGTGGGCTCGGTCTTCGGGCCTGGTATCACAGGGCGGTTGCGGTCGTGCTGGACCAGACCACTATGCGACTGTCACCGCATGGCCGCGCTCCCGCCGTTGGTCCACTCGAGTCCGGCGCCGCGGTGCGAATGGTGAGAGCCGATCGCGGCTGGGTGCTGGTTCGCTCAGGCCGGGGCGAGGGCTGGGTAACGGCAGACGCGATCGCCGAAATTCGCGGGTAAATTGTCCGAATGCCACGCTGCATTGCCATACTTCCTGACGCAGTCGCCGATCAGATTGCCGCGGGTGAAGTCGTCGAGCGTCCAGCCTCTGTGGTCAAGGAGCTGGTGGAGAACGCGCTGGATGCCGGAGCCTGTCACATCAGGGTGGAGCTGGAGAGCGGGGGAAAGGTCCGGATCGAAGTCAGCGACGACGGGAGTGGCATGGGGCGGGAAGACGCGGTACTCGCGCTCGACCGGCACGCGACCAGCAAGGTCCGTTCTGCGGCAGACCTGGTCGGTGTTTCGACCTTCGGCTTTCGGGGTGAAGCGCTGCCCGCTATCGCCTCGGTGTCGCGCCTGACGCTGAGCACCACCGATGGGACCGGCGAGGGAACGGAGCTGAGCGTCAGCGGCGGAAGGCTGGACCGGGTCAGCTCAGTGGCCCGGCAGCGGGGCACCACGGTCCAGGTTCGTGGACTGTTCTACAATACTCCCGCCCGCCGCAAATTTCTCCGCTCCGTCGCCAGCGAAACCAGGGCCGCTCACGAAGCGGTTGCTACACTCGCCCTGGCACACCCGCACACCGGTTTCGAGCTCCACGTCGACGGCACCTGCCGCCTGGCGGTTCCCGCGGATCAGGATGCAACCGAGCGGTTGGCTTCAGTGTGGGGACGCGATCTGGCAGGGACCCTGATCCCGGTCAGCTACGCGGCGGGTGCCTTTCGGGTGAACGGATTCATTCAGCGGCCGGGTGACGCTCAGCCCACTGGTCGACGCACCCAGCTGTTCGTGAACGGGCGGCCTTTCAAGGATCCCTTTCTCATCCGTGCCGCGGAGGCGGGATATCGCGCTGCCATCCATCCGGGCGACCGGCCTTCCTTGTATTTGCGGATCGAGGTCGCACCGGAGGATGTGGACGTGAACGTCCATCCGGCCAAACTGGAGGTGCGCTTCCGCGATCGAATCGGCGTCGAGCGGGTGGTGGAAGAGTCTGTGAGAGCATCTCTGGGTGCACTGGTGGCAGCAGTGCCGGTAGGAGACTGGCGGGGGCTTCCGACCTCACCGGGCGCTGCGGATGACGGGCCGGGTACGCAGCTGCTCGAGCTGGACCAGCTCTTCTCCGAGGCGCCGGCTTCCGGCACTCTGGAGACTCCGCCCGGCTTTATCGCGCCGCTGCTTCAGGTCTTCGATACCTACATCCTGTACCAGGGCCCCGATGGCATCATCATCGTTGATCAGCACTCGGCTCATGAGCGGGTCTTGTATGAGGCGATCATGGCTCAGCTGAGCGGAGGCGGGGCTCCGGCGCAACGGCTGCTGCTGCCGCTCACGGTGGAGCTGACCGACGAGGAGCTCGACGCCGTCGACGCCCACAGGGAGGAGCTCAGCCGAGTGGGCTTCGAGGTCGAGGGATTCGGAGGACGGACAGTGGTGGTCCATGCCGTGCCGGCTCCGCATCCCCGGTTCGACGCCGAGAGCTGTTTCCGTGAGATGGTGGCCGATCTGGCTCGAGGCCGGTTCGGCGGATGGAGCAATCGTCTGCAGCGATTCGCCGCGACCTACGCCTGCCGTGCGGCGGTCAAGGCGGGCGAGAGCCTGAGTGAGCGAGAGATGCGGGAGCTCCTGCTTCGTCTGTTCGCCACCGATCTTCCGCCGCACGACGTCCACGGCAGGGCCACCATCGTACAGCTACCACGCGAGGAGCTGGAGCGCCGGTTTGGCCGGCGGTAAGGTTCCCGTTCTGGTTGGTCCCACGGCCGTGGGCAAGACGGCGGTGGCCCTGGCTCTCACTGCTCATTGGCCGCTCGAAATCATCTCAGCGGACTCCCGCCAGGTTTACCGGCGACTCGACATCGGAACCGCGAAACCTTCCATCAAGGAGCGGGCGCGGGTTCCCCATCACGGGGTGGACGTGGTGGAGCCCGGCTGCAGGTACAGCGCCGGTCATTTTGCCCGGGATGGGGTGCGCTGGCTGGCCGATGTGCGCGGCCGCGACAAGCAGCCGATGCTGGTCGGAGGCACCGGACTCTACGTGCGGGCTCTGGCTGAAGGACTATTCACCGAGCCTGCTCTGGATCCTGCGCGTCGGCGGTCGCTCGATGCATGGACCGCGCGCCTCGAGCCGATCGAGCTACTGCGGTGGGCTTCCCGGCTGGATCCGGGCTTTCGCGGAGGTGGCCGACAGCGTGCCGCGCGGGCGATTGAAGTGGCGCTTCTCAGCGGCCGCCCACTTTCCTATTGGCAGGAGGCAGCCCGGGCGCAGGGCTCGCTCGATCCGTGGTACATTGTGCTGACGGTTCCCCGGGCGGTGCTGCATCGGCGAATTGCCCGCAGGGCGGAGGAGATGGTGCGCCGCGGCTTGATCGAAGAAGTCGCGGCAGTGCTGGCCGAGGGACACCCACCGAACGCCCCGGGACTGGATGGGATCGGCATCAAGGAAGCGGTGGAATACCTGCATGGGGCGCGAGCGAGAGACTCGGTGGCCGAGGCAATCACCATCAACACACGCCAGTATGCCAAGCGGCAGCAAACCTGGTTTCGGCATCAGCTCAGCTGGTCAGGTAACTACTCTCGATGCCACCCGTGCGCCGGAGAAGCTGGCGGATGAGATTGCGGCTTTGAGGACGAAGCTGGGAGCTGGGAGCCAGGAGCTGGGAGCCAAACCGTGAAGATCGGCATTACCTGTTATCCCACCTACGGCGGTTCGGGCGCCGTTGCCACCGAGCTGGGTCTGGCCTTGGCGCGGCGCGGGCACGAAGTGCACTTCATCACCTATGACTCACCCTTTCGGCTTCGGGGGTACGCCGAGCGGGTCTATTTCCATCAGGTGGAAACCCGGATGGGCCGCTATCCGCTCTTCGATCACTACCCCTATACCCTGGCGCTCGCCTCGAAGCAGCACGAGGTGGTCCTGCGGGAACGGCTCGAGGTGCTGCACGTGCATTACGCCATTCCCCATGCCACTACCGCGTACCTTGCGCGGGAGATGCTGAATGGCGAGTGGCCGCTGCGGGTGATCACCACTCTCCACGGCACCGATATCACCCTGGTCGGCCAGGAATCGAGCTTCTACGGCATTACCAAATTTTCCATCGAACAGTCCGATGCCGTCTCAGCCGTCTCGACGTATCTCCGGGAGGAGACCTACCGGGCATTCGGCTGCGGCACCTGCGACATTCGGGTCATTCCCAACTTTGTGAACCTGCAGGAGTACCGGCCCGGCGAGCCGGGATGCCGAGATCGTCTGGCGCCCACAGGCCATAAGCTGATCACCCATGTCTCGAATTTTCGTGAGGTGAAAAGGGTAAAGGACGTGGTCCGGGTCTTTGCCCGAATCCAGCGGGCCATGCCGGCAACGCTCATCATGATTGGAGACGGTCCCGAGCGGATGGATGCGGAGAACGAGGCTCGAGAACTGGGGGTGGACAGCGACGTGCGGTTTCTGGGGCGGCTGGACCCGGTAGCCTCGCTGCTGCAGGGAAGCGATCTGTTCGTCCTGCCGTCGCAAACCGAATCCTTCGGGCTAGCAGCGTTGGAGGCGATGGCCTGCGGTTCGCCGGTGGTCGCCAGCCGCGCGGGAGGGCTGCCCGAAGTCATCGACGACGGGGTCAATGGCATCCTGGAGCCGGTGGGCTCCGTGGAAGCGATGGGCCGGCGCGCGGTCGAGGTGCTGCGGGACGCCGAGCGCCACGAGGCCATGCGCCAGGCAGCCCTGGCCAAGGCGGAGCAGTTTTCGGCCGACCGCATCGTTCCGATGTATGAATCACTCTATCAGGAAGTCGTAGCCTGATTCTGATCCGTGCCGCCTGATCTGCTCTGGAAGGCCGCGGTGCTGGGCCTGGTGGAGGGCGCCACGGAGTTCGTTCCCGTGTCCTCCACCGGCCACCTGATTTTGGTCAGCAACTGGCTGCACCTGGTGGACGAGCGAGCCAAGACCTTCGACATCTTCATTCAGCTGGGAGCCATCCTGGCTGTGGTATGGCTGTATCGCCGGCGTTTGACCGGCGCCGTTCTCTCGGCCGGGCAGAAACCCGGACAGCCGGCATTTTCTGTTAAACCTGCTGATCGCTTTTCTTCCAGCGGCAGTAATCGGGTTCCTGGCGCATGACTGGATCAAGGCCCGACTGTTCAATCCGGAGGTGGTGATCGCCGCCCTGATCATCGGTGGGATGCTGATCCTGCTGATCGAGCACTGGTCACCGCAGCAAATTATCGATGACGTGAACCGGGTACCTCCCCGAAGCGCCCTCGGTATCGGGCTAGCCCAGGTGCTTTCACTGGTGCCGGGGACTTCCCGTTCCGGAGCAACGATCATGGGAGGATATGCTCTCGGGCTAAGCCGGGTGGCGGCCACCGAGTTCTCCTTCTTTCTGGCCATTCCTGTGATGCTCGCGGCAACCGGGTACGATCTGCTGAAGAGCTGGTCGACGCTCACCACGGCCGATATTCCCATGTTCCTGGTCGGGTTCGGGGTGTCCTTCCTCTCGGCTCTGGTGGTGGTGAAGGCGCTGCTGCGATACGTATCGGGCCACAGCTTCCGGGTGTTTGCCTGGTATCGAATCGTCTTGGGAGGCCTGCTGCTTCTGATTGGCACCTGACGTGAGAGCGGCTACGTACCAGTACGAGCGAGTGGCATCGACCATGGACCTGATCCATGAGCTGGCGGAGCGAGGCGCCGAAGCCGGAAGCATGGTGGTTGCCACAGAGCAGCTCCAGGGACGGGGCTCGCGGGGCCGGGCTTGGCATTCACCGCCCGGCGGACTCTGGCTCAGTGCGCTGTACCGTCCACCATCTACGGGTGGATTGGAGCTGCTGAGCGTTCGGGTTGGCCTGGCGGTAGCACGAGCCCTGGATCGTCTTGTGCCCACACCGGTGCGCCTGAAGTGGCCCAATGACCTCATGCTCAACGGGCGGAAGCTGGGTGGGATTCTGTGCGAGGCACGATGGCAGGGTGAAGCCCTGGGCTGGATTGCAGTGGGGGTGGGACTCAATGTTCGAAATCCGGTGCCGGGCGAGCTCCGAGAGACTGCAGTCTCTCTGATGGAGTTGGAGCCCGATATCCAGCTGGAGGCCGTGCTCCAGTTCGGTATCGGCCGCTATTCGCGCCCTAGATCTCGGAGCAGAACGACTTTCTCCAGCGGAGCTCGAGCTCTTTGCCGCGCGAAGCTGGCTCGATGGCCGGGCAATTCGAGAACCACTTCCCGGGATTGTAGCCGGCCTGAACGATGACGGGGCGCTCCGGGTGCGCACCCCGCAGGGATCTCACGTGTCCCTGCGTCACGGATCGGTGGAGCTGGCGGACGTTTCTCCCACTCGGTGACACATGCTGCTCACCCTCGATATCGGCAACACGGAAATCACGGTAGGGCTGTTTCAGGGCGGTGAGCTGGAGGCGCACTGGCGGCTTACTACCAATCCGGATCGGACCCCCGATGAGTGGGGCAGTGCCATCGGCGGTTTCCTGGTCCAGAGCGGCCACTCACCCAATGAGGTGCGGGCGGTTTGTCTGGCATCGGTGGCGCCAACGGTTACTCAGAGCATCGTGGATGGGATCGCCCTCGCGACCGGCTGCAGCGGGGTCGCGGTGGACGCGCGATCGCCGCTGCCGGTGCAGCTCGACGTGGACGAGCCGCTGACCGTGGGAGCGGACCGGATCGTGAATGTGCTCGCGGCGGTCGAGCTGTTTCGATCGGACGGGGTGGTGGTCGACTTCGGTACCGCGACCACGTTCGACTGCGTGACGGCCGATGCCCGCTTCATTGGGGGAGCCATCATGCCCGGCCTCCGCACCTCTGCCGACCAGCTGACCCGTCGCGCCGCCAAGCTGCCGGCCACCGAGTTACGGCCCCCCGCCCGGGTGATCGGTCGGCGCACGGAGGAATGCATTCAGGCTGGTGTGCTCTTCGGAGCGGCTGACTGCAGTGGACGGTATGATCCGCCGGATCATGGAGGAATGGCCAGGCAACACCCGCCCGCGGGTCGTGGCCACCGGTGGACTGGCGTCCATCGTTGCTCCGCTGACTACCAGCATCGAGCTGACCGATCCGGACCTCACCCTCCGGGGACTTCGGATCGCGGCCGGACATCTCGGTCTGGAGTGGTGAGCTGGCCGAGGCGGGCAGGATACCGACTGCTCGGAAGCCGGCTCGATTATCTGCTGCACACCCGACCGGCCGAGTGGCCCATCGTCGCGGCGCACACAACTCTGGGATATTTGCTGGCAGTGGGCGCTCCCAACGCATTCAGAAGCGAGCGGCTGGGGAGTGGTGTCCTCGGGATCGCGCTGTGGGTCATCTGCCTGAACGGTGGGTACCCTCGCATTCAACAGTGCGTTCGACCGGGACGAGGGAGACGTGGCCTACCTGCGGCAGCCTCCCTCACCTCCGCGCGGGCTGGCCGGGTTTGGGCTCGGGCTGATGCTGCTCGGGCTGATCGGAGCCTTCCGGCTGCCGCGAGGGTACCTGCTCGCCTATGCGATCTGTGTGTTGCTCTCCGTGTTGTATTCCGCTCCGCCATTCCGACTGAAGTCCGTGCCCGGAGCCGACTGGCTGATCAACATGTGGGGGTTCGGCAGCCTGACTCCGTACGCGGGATGGGCGGCTACGGGTTTGCCACTTGGGACATCGGGAATACTGATTCTGCTTGCCTTCTGCCCGCTGTTCGCCGCCCTGTATCCCCTGACCCAGATCTATCAATTCGAGGAGGATGCTCGCCGGGGTGATCGTACCCTGGCGCTCTCGCTGGGCCGGCGAAAGAGTCTGATCGTGGCCCAAGCGGCTGCGGTCATCGCCTTCGTTGTGTTCGGACTGGCAGCACGATCGAGCGGGTGGTCTCAGGACGACAGCTGGCGCTGGTCTGTGCTGGCGCTGGCGGCGCTGGCCTGGACGCTCGTGCTGGTGCCCTGGATCCGCCGGGAAAGTCGGATGTCCACCCGAGACCACCAGCGCGGCATGTACCAGGCGCTGCTCGCCTGGGCGGTGACCGACGTCGCGGTGGCACTTGCGTGGGCAGCCTGAGGCCTTGGCCGCCCCCCAGCCTTCCGGTATACTTGAGCTTCCCCGATTGAATACGGAGAGAGCATGACTTCGACGGCAGAGCTGAACCGGGATTACGACCTCACCGGGGTTCCCGCCATCGTCGCGGGCTCGGTCAAGCTCGGCCTGCTCGAGGGCATTGCGGTACTGTTGTTCTCCCTGGCCTCGCGGTTGCTCGGCGGGGGGGTGGAGACCATCGTCTGCGGGATCATCCTGATAACGGGCTGGCCGCCGTGAGCATGCTTCCGGGCCTCTGGACTCGGCCTCGCACCATCGAGGGAATTGCCGGCGCGGCCGGTATCGGACTGGGCGCGACTGGCGTGTTTCTCCTGGTGGATGTCGTGCTGCTGCAGAATATCGGGACCTACACCAATCGCTGGTATGAAATCGGCGGGGGAAGCAACTGGTGGTACCATCCCGTCTGGTGGATGGTGGGAACATTCATCCCCTGGATGGGGGCGTGGCTCTTGGCCAATCAGACCAATCGCAACGGACGGCCGTCGGTAGGGCAGGCGCTCATTACTATCCTGGTTCTGGCCGTGCTGATCGGAACTGCTGCGACACTCCTGGGATTTCCCGGGGCACACTGGGGACTGGGGACTTTCGCGGTGGCCTTTCTTCCCGGACTCGCTCTGGCCACGCTCATTTCTGGTATCGGGAAGCGCCGCACCTGACCCGATGCGCTGGGTCCGACTTTTCTTTCGCATCTTCGGCTGGCTGCTCACACCATTCCTGGCGTGGGCAGCTTCATTTTTCGGGGCAGTCGCGGGCGCGCTCCTTGCGATGAATCTGGACGATCCGGTGCGGGGGCTGGCCGTGACCGCCGTGTGTGGTGGGCTAGCCGGGTTCGCGGCGCTGATCGCCTGGCTGCACTATCTGCGCCGGTCGCCCGAGGTGCGTGAAGTTCTGGCAGTTACCGCAGACGGCACTCCCGATACCACAGAATTTTCCGTGGTGCCTGAAGTGCCCGAAGAGATCTCCGAGCCCGAGCCGTCTCCTCCGGCCTGATCTCCATGATCCGGGAAAAGTACGGCAGCCTCTTGCTCTGGGCTCTCGCGTTGCTTTCGGCGTGCGGGCGACCCGAGCGAGCTCAAGCCAACACCAGCGCAGGCAAGGCAGCGGAGGCGCCAAGAATCTCTGGCAATAACTACCCCGGGCGGGGTCGAAATCTGGTTCACGCTATCCCGGCCGGCTCGCTCCAGCGAGGGCCAGTCCTGCGTGGAGCGGGGGCTGGAGATCCGGCGCGGCGGCCGCCGTCTTCCCGTTCCGCTCCTCTATACCGGAGAAGGTCCCACGTTGGTAAACGACTCGACGATGCGCGCCATGCTGTGGACCCACTGCCGTCCGGTCACTCCGTATCGGGTGGACCTGCGAACCGGCCGGCCGGTGCGGGAGGCGGAGGGTCGCCGCAGGCCATGAGCTGCTTTGCCATGGGGCCGCTTGCCGTGATGCTGAGCTGCGGGCTCTTCGCCTGGGGCTCTTCGGTGCAGGCGCAGGCAGTAGAGATACAAGTCGGCCACTTCTGGGATTCCACCGGCTGGACCACCTACCGACTCGGACTCAGCCGGCCGCTCGGGGGAGTAGTTGGAATTCAGCTTCACGGGGATCTGACGAGACGGTTCCAGGATGACGCGGGAAGACTGGCCGGGATCGGTGCCGATCTCACGGCATTTAGAAGAAGGGAGGGCGGCCCCTATCTGGTCGCCGGACTGAGCGGGGGGATGGGCTCGGAAAACTCGAATGACTTCTCCGATCCCTGGGGCTCCTGGTCGTTGGGTGGAGGATACGACCTGTTTCCCCTCTCTTTCCTCTCAATGGGAGCGGAGGGCCGCTGGCGAGGACTCTCCTTGGGGAGCAGCAACGGTGTCGAGCTCGCGATCGGTATGGCCATTCATCTGGGAGGCTCGACCGCTTCCCCTCCACCAGTGGCACCCTCCTCGAAAGTCCCGTCTCAGGTGGTGCATGACGCGCCGCCGCCACTGGCGGTGGACTAGCCAAACCGTCCCGCTCACCCTCGCCGATTCGGTGATCGCTACCGCCACCGAGGCGATGGGTCGGCCTTACGAGTATGGTGGAACGGGTGAGCATGGGGAGGGCTTCGACTGCTCGGGCCTGATCCAGTATGCCTACGCCAAGCACGGAATCGTGCTTCCGCGCCGGAGCACGGATCAAGCCCGCCAGGGCAGCAAGGTGGACCGAAAGCTCGAACGATTACGGCCCGGAGACCTGCTCACCTTTTCCAATCGCGGCGGACCTGTCACGCACGTAGGGACTGTACGTGGGACAAAGCCGGTTCATTCATAGCGCGACCAAGGGGGTCCAGATCAGCACGCTGAGTGCGGTGGATCCCTACGGACGCTGGTGGTACCGGCGCTGGGTGGGGGTTCGGCGGCTGATTCCCGCAGCGAAGCCACTGAGGCTAGTCCCGCGGCTTCACTCAGAACGAAGACAGACCGTAGCGGCAGTCGGGCCTGCCTTGCCGCTATAACCAACCAGATAAAATCTGCCAACCTGACGCGTTTCACCGGCACCTCGATTGCCTAGGGGTGCGGGCAGAGAAGCGTCTTGACAGCACGATCTTTGGTCTTATTTTCCGGGTCTTAGCACTCGCCGAGCGCGAGTGCCAACCCCTAACATACTAGCGGGTTACACCGCTCAACCCAACCAAGTGGTGGAGGTCGTACCGATGGCAACTGCTACCAAGGCTAAGCCTACCCTCAAGCTGCAGCCCCTGGAGGACCGGGTCGTGATCATGCCTTCCGATGAGGCAGAGACGATGCGCGGGGGTCTGTACATTCCGGATACCGCCAAGGAAAAGCCAACCCAGGGTGAAGTGATCGCTGTGGGCCCGGGCCGGGTGGAGAAGGGTCAGCGGGTACCGGTTGACCTCAAGGTCGGCGACAGCGTGATCTACGGGAAATACAGCGGCACCCCGTTTCAGCTGGGCGACGAGGAAGTGATCATCATCAAGGCATCCGACGTTCTGGCCAAGATCAGCTAAACCGACGGGTACTGTCGGCACGGCCGATCAGACCCGAACCACATGGAGAAATGAGACATGGCAGCAAAAGAGCTTCAATTCGACACCGATGCGCGGTCCAAACTCAAGAGAGGCGTAGACCAGCTCGCCGAAGCCGTTAAGGTCACCCTCGGACCCAAGGGCAGAAACGTCGTCATCGACAAGAAGTTCGGTTCCCCCACCGTCACCAAGGATGGCGTCACGGTGGCCAAGGAAGTCGAGCTGAGCGATCCGATCGAGAACATGGGCGCGCAGATGGTGAAGGAGGTCGCGACCAAGACTTCCGATCTCGCCGGCGACGGCACCACCACTGCCACCGTGCTGGCACAGGCCATCTTCCGCGAAGGGCTGAAGAATGTGACCGCCGGTGCCAACCCCATGGAGCTGAAGCGGGGCATTGACCGGGCCGTCGAGGCCGTGGTCGAGCAGCTCAAGACCCTCTCGGTTCCGTCCGCGGGCAAGAAGGAAATCGCCCAGGTCGGCACCATCTCGGCCAACAACGACAAGGAAATCGGCAACCTGATTGCCGAGGCCATGGAGAAGGTCGGCAAGGATGGGGTGATCACGGTTGAAGAGGCCAAGGGTCTGGAGACCACTCTCGAGACCGTGGATGGCATGCAGTTCGACCGCGGCTATCTGTCTCCCTATTTCGTCACCGATCCGGAGAAGATGGAGGCGGTGCTGGACGACCCCTACATCCTGATCCACGACAAGAAGATCTCGGCCATGAAGGAGCTGCTCCCGGTTCTGGAGAAGGTGGCTCAGAGCGGTCGGCCCATGCTCATCATCGCGGAGGATGTCGAGGGTGAGGCGCTCGCCACGCTGGTGGTGAACAAGCTGCGCGGCACGCTGAAGGTCTGCGCCGTCAAGGCCCCTGGCTTCGGCGATCGGCGCAAGGAAATGCTGCGCGACATCGCGGTACTGACCGGTGGCCAGGTGGTCTCTGAGGAGCTCGGCTTCAAGCTGGAGAACTCCACCCTCAACGACCTGGGCCGGGCCAAGCGGGTCGTGGTGGACAAGGACAACAGCACGGTCGTCGATGGCAAGGGTAAGGAGAACGACATTCAGGGCCGGATCAACGAGATCAAGGCCGCGGTGGAGAAGAGCACCAGCGATTACGATCGCGAGAAGCTGCAGGAGCGGCTGGCCAAGCTCTCCGGCGGAGTCGCCGTGATCAACGTGGGTGCCGCAACCGAGACCGAGATGAAGGAAAAGAAGGCTCGGGTAGAGGACGCGCTGCACGCCACCCGCGCTGCAGTCGAGGAGGGCATCGTGCCCGGCGGCGGTGTCGCGCTGGTCCGCGCTCAGGCGGGACTCGACAAGCTCAAGGGCACCGATGACGAGAAGATCGGCGTCGAGATTGTCCGCCGGGCCCTCGAGGAGCCTATTCGCATGATTGCCCAGAACGCGGGCGCCGAGGGCTCGATCGTGGTCGGCCGGGTGAAGGAGTCGAAGGAGAAGAACTTCGGCTACAACGCCGCAACCGATAATTACGAGGATCTGGTTCGGGCCGGCGTCATCGACCCGACCAAGGTCACCCGCACCGCGCTGCAGAACGCGGCGTCCATCGCGGGTCTCCTGCTCACCACCGAATGTGTCGTGGTCGAGAAGAAGGAGGACAAGCCGGCTCCTGCGGCTCCTCCGGGCGGCGGCATGGGTGGGATGTATTAATCCCGACCGCAGCCAACGTTGTAATCGAACGCCCCGGGCTGAACCCGGGGCGTTTTCGTTCTCCAGACAGACTGCATCCGGTGGTCGCGTGCTGCAGAGGATCGCACCGCGGAGCTGGAGGCTCGAGGCTCCCAGCAATGACTTAGGAGCCTCAAGATCTGGTACGGCTCATGCCATGCGATATCGAGCGCCTGCCGTTCCCATCTGCCCCGGAGCCCAATGCCGAAGCCGACACCCCACGGGGTCCACAGCCCGACCCGATGGCCGGCGTGGTAGACCGCCTTCTGGCCCAATTGCCCGGTCTTCAGGGAGAGCCGGAGCCCCCGCGCGCTCCGCCACGCGCTCGTCCGCCGCCTCCTTTGCCCCGATGAACATCGTTCCTCGGACTGAGGTGAGTCGCCGGAGCGGCGCGTGCTCGGCATGTGGTTTCGGGTGGTCCTGGCACTGAGCCTGGCGGTGACGATGGGCGCGTGGCCCTACAATCGGTCCTGTGGATTTCCGCTGTTGGGCTACCTCAGTGCGGTAACGACCGTGATCGTGGCTGGAATGTGGGCTGCCACGGCTTCCTGGAAGGTGCGCAGCGGACTGGCCCACACCATATCGCTGATTCTGGTCCTCTTTGGATTCGTCCTCGCCGGCTCCGAACTGCTTACTCGCAACGGATACGCGGTTGACCGCGCGACCTGGCAATGTGAGGATCCCCTCCTAGACACCACCGTGAGCGCCTGAGCAGACCCTCCCAATCGTCCCTCCTATTTTCGTGGTGAGAAAACCAGACCGTGAGCTGCGTCCGTTGAGATGATGGCGGACTAGACGACAGCCGCTTTCTACTGGATAATATTGGGCAGCCCCAATCCACTCATCTCTTCGACCCATCACCGAGAGGACAATCGTCCCGTGCTCCGTGCATCGCTTCGCGCCAGCCTTACCATTATGGTCGATCGGACTCTCCATGGCCTCACCGCTCGCGGCCCAGCTGTTTCTTTCTCCGACGATCGGGGCCTACATCCCGACTACCGAACTGTTCAAAGCCGCTCAAGGCCAGGAGTTCAAGCAGGAGGTGGCGGTGGCTGTCGGCGGCCGTCTGGGTCTACCGCTTCGGCACCCGCTTAGGTCTGGTTACGTCCGTATCCTACGTACCGAGCAGTCTCCGATTCACCTTCAACAACAATGAGACCAAAACGGACGCCAATCTGCTGTTTGGGTCGGCCCGGGCCAGCTTCCAGGTCATCCCCTGGACCAGTCCGGTTTGGCTCGGTCTCAATGCGGGGGCCAGTCTGGTGAAACGGAGCGGAGACGCCTACGCCAATCTCGAGGACAAGAGCGACGTCGGCGGGGTAGTGGGAGCAACGGTAGGGTTCAATCTCGGCAGCTTTCTGAATTTCTACGTTGCCGCCGACGACTACATCTACGGCACGAGCTTCGTCGATGAAAACACGTTGGAGGAGAAGCAGACCCAGAACGACGTGCACTTGTCGCTGGGTTTCGGCATACCGCTCGAGCAAGTAGCCACCGACTACAGCGCCAAATCCAGTTGGATGCCCGTCATGTGAGCGACCGGGATAGGCGGGAGCGGCCGGTCCTGGTCGGCCACATGCAACACTCCCAGGAAACCGGAGCGCCGAAGCGCGGTCGCAACTGCGGCGCGAGCATCGGAAGCCGTATTGCAGTTTTCGCTCAAATGGGCGAGCACTACGATGGAAAGGCCAGGGTGATGCAGCTCGCGCAGAAGCTGGGCAGCAGCCCGATTGGAGAGATGTCCCGTCGAGCCGGCAATCCGCCGTTGCACCACCGCAGGGTAGGCGCTGGTTCTCAGCTGTAGTTCGTCGTAATTCGCTTCCAGCACAATCGCGCTCAGATTCCGCAGCAGATATCGCACGGCAAGAGTGGGCCGTCCCAGATCGTAGGCAAATCCCGCGCTGGCACCATCCGCTGTGCGAATCACAATAGCAAGGGGGTCAGCCGCGTCGTGACTGGTGGAGCACGCCTCCAGCACAAACGGTCCCAATTCCACCCGGCTGCACAAACCCAATGATCGATGCTCCGTTTCCTGGTGCAGCATGGTAAGCCTGGCCCAGGTACCCGAGCCGGTGAGCACCGGCGCATGGAGTCGTCGGGTGAGTCCCAGCGCTCCCCGGCTGTGGTCGCCATGCTCATGGGTGAGTGCGATACCGGCCACGCGACTGAGATCCAGGCCTACAGCCTCGGCCCGCCGCTCGACTTCGCGGGCACTGAAACCGGCATCGATCAGCAGCACCACGCCTTCCGACTCGACCGCGCAGCAGTTGCCCCGGGAGCCCGACCCGAGCATGTACAGCGTGATCACCGGATGCTCCGCTGATAGGTCAGCCGAAGAGATTCCCGGCGGTCGGCCGAGAAGGAGACATTGCGCCGGGACATTACCCGCTCGGCGACTCTGAGGAATCCGTCCTCAGACATCCGTTCGGCACCCGAGCAACCCCAGGCAAAGGGAGGGATGTACTTGGGCGCACTGGGCGGCCCGAACACGTTGGCTCCGGCGGAAATGACGGTTCCAGTGGCGAGCATGCTACCGATTGCCGTCTTGGCGTGGTCGCCGATAAGGCTGCCGACATTGAGCCGCCCAGTCTCGATCCGCTCACCCTCGACCTCCAGGCGAACTGGGCCATAGGTGTTCTTGAGGTTGGAGGTGGTGGTGCCGGCTCCAAGGTTTACCCAGTGGCCGATGACGCTATGTCCGACGAAGCCCTCATGGCTCTTGTTGGCGTAGCCCATGAAACACACTGGTGGAGATCTCACCGCGCACCCGGCATTCTGGTCCGAACACCGATCCACGGAGGAACCCGCCCAACACCCGAGTGCCCGGTCCCACATAGATCGGACCTTCCAGCCGAGTGCCACTCCTTACCTCCGCTCCCTGATCCACTACAACTGCCCCCTGGCGCACGTCGAACACCACACCGGGCTCAACCGTGGCGCCCAGAGAGATCACGTGCGTGGGATCGCCGAGAACCAGACTTCCCTCGGGAACTCCCCCATGCGGCGCCGCCAGAAAGTCAGCGCAGTCGGCGATGAGCAGCTGTTCCAGGGCAGTGATCAGATCGTAGGTCCCCCGAAGCAGAACGCCTTCGATCTCCAGCGCCGATCCCTGATCGTGTGGCCCGGTCCAGCGCTCGCCGGAAGCAATCAGCCAGCCCGACGCTTTGGTGCTTGTGGGTCAACCGCCGAATTCCGGGCGAGGGATCGAGCGGAACACCGGTAGGAGCGAACCAGGAGGCTGCAATCAGCGCCGGACCCTCGATGCTTCGCGGAGTTTGTATCGACGGCTCGTCTGATTCAGAAAAACCGGCGGCGTGGTCTCCCAGCAGAGCGGTAGCGTCCTCCCCAGCGGCCGCTTCCCAGCGTTCCCGAATTCGCCAGATTCCCGCGCGAAGCTCCGCGATGGGCCGGACCCCCGCAAAGGGCGCCCAGGTCGCACCGGGCGAGTCCGGCTCAAGCAGGTACAAGGCGGTCATGAGCCAGTGTCTCGAACATCAGGCGGAAGCGCATCGAGCAGCTGCTTCATGGTTGCGGCATGTTCGGCGGGCATCACCAGAATTCTGCCGTTGGCCTGGACCACGATGAGATCCCGGACACCGCTGAGAACCACGGCGTCACGCTCTGCCCACACTATGCAATCCTCAGTGTTGTGAGCGAAGGCCCGCCCGACCAGGACGTTTCCATTGGGATCTTTGGCCCTCACCCGGGTGAGCGCCTGCCAGGTGCCGATGTCGTCCCAGGCGAAGGCTCCACTCACCACCGCAACGGACGGGCTTCGCTCGAGCAAGCCCACGTCAATCGAGATCGGGGTGACCTCCCGGAAGAATTGCGCGATGTTGCCTGAACGAAGGTGCCCGAGATACGGCGCCACCTCGGGTGTATGGGCCTCCGCTTCGGTCAGCAACTTGTCGGCGGTCCAGGCAAAGAGCCCACTGTTCCACAGCGCGCCGGCGGCCATGAGATCCAGGGCGGTGGCGGCGTCTGGCTTCTCGGAAAACCGCGCCACCATTCGGGCGGCGTTACCGAGGGGAGGACCGGGAACGATGTAACCGTAGCCGGTTTCCGGCCGAGACGGCACTACGCCCACCGTGACGAGCCGATCGTGCTCGCGGGCGGTGGTCAACGCGAGGTCGGCAGTGCGACGGAATGCGGCGGCATCACCCACAGCCCAGTCAGCATGCAGAGAGAGAACCTCGGCCTGGGGGTCGCGCCGACGTGCTTCCCACGTGGCCCAGATCAACGCCGGCGCGGTGGAGGCGGCCCTCGGCTCGACCAGCATGTTGGCGGAGACAAGCTGGAGCTTCTGCTCCAGCCTGGGCGCGAGAGCCGGACCAGCCACCACGAGTATTCGCTCTCTCGGAATCAGACCCCCCAGCCGGTCGACCGCCTCCTCGGCGGTGGAGCTGGAGCCCGCCAGTGGAAGAAGTTGTTTGGGATGCTCAGGTGTACTCAGGGGCCAGAATCGGGTCCCCGAGCCGCCCGCGAGAATAACTGCCCATCTCATGTCAGGCGGGCAGCGGGGCGGGTACCCGCTTGCGGGTGGAGGGGAAGCGGGGCAATCAGGATCATCCGATATCCTGGACTCGTGAGGGAAAGTTCAATTCGGTCTAGAGCAATGCCGCAAGGGCGGGCCGGTGCTGGCGGAGATCATAGAGAATCGGCCCAACATCCGCTTCGGCGCTCGCCAGAATTGCCAGGCAGTCTCCGCCCCCGATGTGGGCCACGATCAGCAGCGCGCGATCATACTCGATGACGGCATTCCGGAGAGCGCCGCGAGCAGCGCCGAGTCCCAGGCGGGTGGCGTACTGCACCAGCGTCGCCGTGAGTGCGGCCAGGGATTCCGGGTCGAAGGACTGACGGGCAGCGTGCTCGATGGGCAACCCGTCCGCACTCAGCACCAGCACAGCCTCGACACCGTCGCGCTCGACCATGCCCCGCACGAGCTCGGTCAGGTTGGCCATTGTAAACTCCAGGCGGGAAAATTGCCCGGAACGTAGGAGTCGCCTCCAGTGAAGTCAAGAAAAAAATGTTGATTCCTTTTCCCGTGGCGCTTAACCTTCCGGCTCAATGAAATCACTTTACGGAGCAGGGATTCTGCTGCTTGCCATGACCGCTTGCAGCGACAACAGTGGTCTTCCCGATCCCACGATCACCAACGTGGAGCGGACCGAAACGCTGTACGCGCTGGAGCAGACCCCGGTCGGCACGGCCAGCGCCTACGCACTCGAAGGAAGTCGTCAAGTCCGCACCGACCTTTCCATCGACTTCGATTTTGCGTACAACGTCGAGGAGGGCGGCCAGCACGTGTTTCTCCCTCGGGCCACGCTCGGGATCGACAGCCTGGCCAGTGTCAAACCGGGGCTCCAGGCCAGCACGGAGAGTTTCGAGGGCATCACGACGGCTCCGAGCAACGGATACACGACCGATTCAGTCATCGCGATTGCCGTTGGGGAACGCTATGTGGTGAGGGGACGGGTGACTTGTGTGTCGTTGGGACTCCCCAAGTACGGCAAACTGGAAATCCTCTCCTTCGACGACGTGGCCAGAAGCGTCACCTTTCGCATTCTCACCGACGACAACTGCGGCTTCAAGGGCCTCCAGCCCGGCCTACCCCACAACTAGTCGTGATTGACATCAAGCGTCTCCGCCAGGATCCCGAGGGGACTCGGGCCCGCCTGCTGCGACGGGGAGATGCGTCGCTGGGCCTGCTGCTGGATGAGTTGCTGCAGCTGGATCGGCGTCGGCGCGAGCTGCTGACCCGGGTGGAATCGCTCAAGGCGGAGCGGAACGCGGCCAGCGATGAAGTGGCCCGGCGAAAGCGGACGGGAGAACCAGCCGACGAGCTCATGCAACGGCTGAAGGCATCGGGTGAGGAAGTTCGCGTGCTGGACCCGCAGTTGCGAGAGCTCGAGGCGGTCCTCGACGAGCGGCTCCTCTCCCTGCCCAATCTCCTCCTGGATGAGGTGCCCGATGGTGATGCTTCGGCCAACCGGGTACTCCGCACCTGGGGGAATCCTCCGGAGCTCGACTTCACTCCGCGGCCTCACTGGGAGCTGGGCACGTCGCTCGGCATCCTGGATCTTCCCGCCGGGGTGAAGATCACCGGCTCGGGCTTTCCGCTCTACACTGGGGCAGGGGCCCGCCTGATTCGCGCCCTCGCCAACTTCATGCTCGATCTCCATACTCGAGAGCATGACTATCAGGAAGTGGCTCCGCCGTATCTGGTCAACCGGGCCACACTGACCGGAACGGGCCAGCTCCCCAAGTTTGCGGAGGACGTCTACGCGTCGCCGGCCGACGACCTGTTTCTGATTCCCACGGCGGAAGTCCCGGTTACGAATATCCATCGGGAGGAAATTCTCGATCTGAAAGATTTGCCGGCCGCCTACGCGGCCTTTACGCCGTGTTTTCGCCGGGAGGCCTTCTCTCACGGGAAGGACACCCGCGGTCTCATCCGGGTCCATCAATTCGATAAGGTCGAGCTGGTGCGCATCGTGCAGCCGCAAGATTCACCCGCCGAGCATGAGCAGATCACCCGCCACGCCGAGGCGGTGCTGCGCCGGCTGGGTTTGCCGTACCGGGTCATCGAGCTTGCCGCGGGGGACACCGGCTTTGCCAGCGCCCGGACCTACGACATCGAGGTCTGGGCCGCAGGAGTGGGCACCTGGCTCGAGGTGTCGAGCTCGAGCACCTTCACTGATTACCAGGCCCGCCGGGCCAACATCCGTTATCGTCCGGCCCCCAAGGCCAAGCCCGAACTGGTGCACACCTTGAATGCCTCGGGCGTAGCCTTTCCCCGCACTATCATCGCGCTGCTGGAGAACAACCAGGCGTCCGACGGGTCAGTCAGGGTACCGGAAGCGCTGGTACCCTACATGGGCGTCGATCGTTTGACTCCCCGTGCGTAGCGACCGGCTGCAGCGACTGGCCCCCACCATGGTGGCGGCGCTGGTAGCATTGCTCGCCGCGCTGAGTCTGGGCACCGGCATTCTGATCTTCCGGCACTTTCAAGCCGACGCCACGGCCACCAGCCGGCTCTACTCCGGTGTATTCGGTGGGTTGAACAATCCCCGAGCCGGAGCCGAAGCCGAAGCGTTGCTCCGCCTGGGAGAACAGGTGCGATCGCTGGGACTCCCGCTGGTGGTAACAGACCGGACGGGACGGGTCACCGCGGCGGCAAATCTGCCGTTCGAGGCGCCACTGGATGATCCGCGGGTGAAGGCATACGCCGCACGGCTCGACCGGCAAAATCCGCCCATTAGCGATGCGGCAATCGGTACGGTGCATTACGGGCCGCTTCCGGCCCAGCGCAATCTGATCGGGCTGGCGGTGCTGCAGGGACTCACCATCGCTGTCATGGTGGCGGTGGCGGTGTTTGCCTACCGGAGCGCCATGTCGGCTCAGCGCGACCGACTCTGGGTGGCGATGGCGCGAGAAGCCGCCCACCAGATGGGAACCCCGCTTACCAGCCTGCAGGGATGGATCGAGCGGGTGCGTTCGCACGCCACGCCACCGCCCGGGCTGGCCGATCACCTTTCGGCCGATGCCGAGCGCCTCGATCGCGTGGCACAACGGTTCGAGCGGATCGGAAACCCGGCCAAGCGCGAGCCGATTGGACTGGGAGCCCTGGCCGACCGAGTGGCCGGGTATTTCCGGCCCAGGCTGCCGAGACACGCGAACATGATCGAGCTCAGGGTGGAGGCCGCGGGAGTGGGCCCTACCGTTCTGGGCGATCCGGTGCTGTTGGAGTGGGCGCTGGAATCATTGG
Source organism: uncultured Gemmatimonadales bacterium (assembly GCA_963698975.1). Lineage (GTDB taxonomy): Bacteria > Gemmatimonadota > Gemmatimonadetes > Gemmatimonadales > GWC2-71-9 > CAVVWJ01. The sequence goes on along the minus strand of CAVOSV010000003.1, from coordinate 192,487 downwards.
TGAAGAACGCAATTGATGCGCTGCAAGGCCGGCCCGGTACGATTATCCTGCGGGTCGGAGCCGAGGATCATATGGGTGTCATTCGTGTCATTGACGATGGTCCGGGCGTCGCCAAGGATCTGCGCCGTACACTGTTCGAGCCGGGCATTACCACAAAGCGGGGTGGGTGGGGAATCGGCCTTGCCCTCTCGCGTCGGGTGGTAGAAGACGCTCACGGAGGCGTGTTGATGCTGGAGCCGGTGGAGGGGGGAGCCTGTTTTGCGATTCGAGTGCCGTTGGCAGGACGGGAGACGTGATCGAGGCTTCGCCTACGGAACTCGAGCCCGCGCTGAACCCTGCCCAACGGGAGGCCGTGGAGCATGTCGAAGGGCCGCTGCTGGTCCTGGCGGGGGCGGGATCGGGAAAGACTCGAGTCCTGACCATGCGCATCGCCGCCCTGATCGACCGACACGGCGTGCCTCCCGACCGCATCTTCGCGGTGACCTTCACCAACAAAGCCGCCGGAGAGATGAAGCACCGGATCGGGCGGCTGCTGAATCGGGACCCTTCCGGGCTGTGGATCGGGACATTCCACTCGCTCTCCGCCCGAATTCTGCGGCGGGAGGCGGAACTGCTGGGCTTTACCCGCCAGTTTACCATCTACGATGAGGATGACCGTCTCAGTCTGATCCGCCGGCTGATGGAACAGCAGGGGCATTCGACCAAGCTGTTTCCGCCCCGGGCAGTGCAGTCGGTCATTTCTGCGGCCAAGAATCGGATGGTGTCTCCTGCCGATCTGGCCAACGGGGCCAGCTTCGATCGACTGGCCCAGGTATCAGCCGAGGTATACGGGACTCTGGGACCGGCACTGAAGGCGGCGAACGCGATGGACTTCGACGACCTTCTGCTCCATCCGCTGAAGCTCTTCCAGGAGCACCCCGAACGGCTCCGGGCCTACCAAAACAGGTTTCGCTTCATCCTGGTAGACGAGTTCCAGGACACCAATCGCGCCCAGTACCAGCTCATCCGGCTGCTCGGCTCGCACGGCAACGTGTGCGCAGTGGGAGACGACGATCAGTCCATATATGGCTGGCGAGGCGCAGACGTCCGGAACATGCAGGATTTTCTCAAGGACTTTCCCGGGGCCAAATTGATCCGATTGGAGGAGAACTATCGTTCGAGCCAGATCGTCCTCGATGCGGCCAATGGCGTCATCGCGGAGAACAGTGGACGCATCGGCAAGACCCTCACCACCCGCCGCCGCGGTGGCGAGACGGTAACGCTGGTTGCGGCCGCAGATGAGCGGGACGAAGCCGAGTGGATAGTTCGCGAGCTGCAGAAGCGTAGTGCAGCCTCGGACTGGCCGTATAGCGAAATGGCAGTCCTGTACCGCACCAATTCCCAATCGCGCGCCCTGGAGGAGGCTTTTCGGCGGGCCGGCGTACCCTACCGTTTGATCGGTGCCATCAGCTTTTACGAGCGGCGGGAAGTCAAAGACCTGCTGGCGTACCTGCGCCTGATCGCGAATCCCGCGGACAACGAGGCCTTTCTCCGAGCCGTCGGTGTCCCCCGACGGGGTCTTGGGGAAACCAGTCTGGCCACGCTCGATAGGCATGCCACTCAGTGGGGCAAGCCGCTGCTCGACACAGCCCGCATCGCCGATCGCATTCCGGATTTGCGGCCCAGTGTCCGGGAAGCATTCCGTGGCTTTGCCGGGTTGATCGACGGAGCGGCGCAACTGCAGCACCTTCCGCCCGCCGATTTGCTGGAGCATGTCATACGGACCATCAATTACGAGAACGTGCTTCTGGCCGAAGGACCGGAAGGAGCCGACCGGTGGGAAAATGTCCGTGAGCTGGTGGCCAGCGCCGCCAACTGGTCGGAGGAAGCCCCACCTGAGGATGACGAGTCAGGAACGCCACTGGAGCGGTTCCTCGCAGAGGCCGCGCTGCTCTCCTCGGCCGATACAGTGCTGGGCCAGGAGGAGGGGGTGACCCTTATGACTCTGCACACTGCTAAGGGGCTCGAGTGGCCCGTGGTGGTGATGAGCGGCATGGAGCACGGACTTTTTCCGCTGGCGCGAGCCGAGGAACAACCCAGTGGACTTGAGGAGGAGCGCCGGCTCTGCTACGTAGGCCTCACCCGGGCCAAGGACAAGCTCTACTTAACGTGGGCCCGGGCTCGGCGGCGGGGCGGCGAGCTCCGCCCCGGAATAGCATCCCGCTTCTTGAAGGCCATACCTCCCGGCATCGTGGAAGAACGGCGGACTACGTCGTTGTGGGCGCCCGATTGGTCGGCGGGGCAGCGGGGCGGGCGGACAGGCGGTCAGGCGGACAGGCGGTCGGGAGAGCGAAGCTGGACCAGCTATGGATCGGGCGTGAGCCCGGCGGTCCGCCCGTCCGACAGTCCGCCCGAAGAGGCGTCGCAGGACACCCCGCGTTACGTGAAGGGTGAACGGGTGCGGCATCGTCGCTTCGGCAGCGGGACTATTCAGGGACTCATGGGCACCGGGCGAGATCTCAAGGTATCGGTGGCATTCGACGACCAGGAAGTTGGTGTGAAGCAGCTGCTGGTTGCCTATGCCGGGCTGGAACGCGACTGGGAGAGTGCATGACCATCCGCCGAGATGAAGTGCTGCATGTCGCCAAGCTGGCAGAGCTGGCGGTACCCGAGTCCGAGCTCGAGCGCCTAGTGGAACAGCTGAACCGGATAGTCGACTATGTCGCGCAGCTCGACGAGGTGCCGGCAGATCACATGGCGGAGCCATTTCTCCCTGGGCCCTCCGAGCTCAGGCCTCGAGAGGACGTCGAAGGTGCAGTCCCCCTGGCGCGCGCGCCGGTGGAACTGGCACCCGAGTTCAAGGACGGTTTCTTCCTGGTACCCCGGCACGGTGCCATGGAGGACGCATCACGAGCAGGGCGGTGGGGCAGCGGGGCGGCGGGGCAGCGCTGGCGGCCACAGAGACGGGCAAGCGGCTGGCTGCGGCTCAGTCGCTCAACGCCACACTGGACTGGTCGCAGGAGCTGCTCGATGCGGAGGCGGCCCGGGTAGACGCGATGCCGGAGCCGGGTTCTCTGGCGGGAATGCCGATCGCGCTCAAGGACAACATCGTCACCGTGGAGCAGCCGAGCACCTGCGCCTCGCGGATTCTGGAGGGGTACCGGTCGCCCTTCAACGCGACGGCAGTCAAACGCTTGCGCAGCGCCGGCGCGCTGCTCGCGATCAAGAGCAATATGGATGAGTTCGCTATGGGCTCCTCCACCGAGCATTCGGCATTCGGGCGAGTCAAACATCCGCTGGACCCCACACGCGTACCCGGAGGATCCTCAGGGGGTTCGGCGGCGCTGGTAGCGGCGGGAGTAGTTCCCGCGTCGCTCGGATCAGAGACCGGCGGCTCGGTGCGCCAGCCGGCCAGTTTCTGCGGCGTAGTAGGTATCAAGCCGAGCTATGGGAGAGTCAGCCGGTACGGCCTGGTGGCATTTGGCTCATCGCTGGATTGTATCTCGGTTTTCGGCCGCACGGTGGAGGACGCTGGCCGCGTGCTGAGCGTCATCAGCGGGCCTGATCCGCTCGATGCTACCGCAGTAGATCGACCGCCGATGCCGGTGCCTCAGCCGCGACAGGATCTGCGCGGCATTACCCTGGGTCTACCGCGCGAGTACTTCCCGGCCGATCTGCACAAGGGAGTTGCGGCCGCGCTCACCCGCACCATCGAACTGGCGCGAGAGCTGGGCGCAGAGATTCGGGAGGTCTCGCTACCGCACTCAGCGTATGCGGTTCCGACGTACTACATCATCGCTCCGGCCGAGGCGGCGGCAAATCTCGCACGCTACGATGGAGTACGATATGGGATCCGTCGGATCGGCCCTGAGGGAGACATTCGAGCGCTCTACCGGGCTACTCGGGGAGAGGGGTTCGGGGCCGAGGTCCAGAGACGGATTCTGGTGGGCACCTATGTATTGAGTGCCGGTTACTACGATGCGTACTACCGGAAAGCCCAACGGGTGCGATCCCTGATTGCCGATGATTTTCGGCGGACCTTTGAGAGCGGGGTGGATCTCTTGCTCACCCCCACCACGCCAACCCCGGCCTTCAAGGCTGGGGAGAAGACGGACGATCCGGTCGCGATGTATCTGGCCGACATCTTCGTCTGCCCCATCAATTTGGCCGGGCTGCCGGCGGTGAGTATCCCGGCCGGGCGGAGCGAAGGGCTGCCCGTCGGCGCCCAGCTCATCGCACCTGCCTTCGACGAGGAGCGGCTCCTGGCAGCCGCCGCGGCGCTGGAGCGGGCCATTCCCGCTGAAGCAGAGGTCCGCTGATGGTTTGGGAAACCGTGATTGGACTGGAGGTGCACGTGCAGCTTCGCACGCGCACCAAGATGTTTTGTGCCGACCGCACCACGTTTGGTGATCCTCCCAATACCAACGTGTGCCCGGTTTGTCTCGGCCTGCCGGGTGCGCTGCCGGTGCCGAACGCGGAGGCCATTCGCCTGGGAACCCGAGCCGCCCTGGCACTGGGATGCACCGTGCACCAGACCAGCGTTTTCGCCCGCAAGAATTATTTCTATCCCGATCTGCCCAAGGGCTATCAAATCTCCCAGTTCGACAAGCCGCTGGCGACGGGGGGCAATGTGAGCTTCGACTCTACTGAGCGGGGCCGCCTGCAGGTTGGCATCACGCGACTTCACCTCGAGGAGGATGCAGGCAAGCTGCTGCACGACCGTTTTCCCGGGAAAACCGCGGTGGATTTGAATCGCGCGGGCATTCCGCTGGCCGAGATCGTGAGTGAGCCGGATCTTCGTTCCCCGGCTGAGGCCAGAGCTTATCTGGCCACGCTCCGGCAAATCCTGGTGTACGCCGGCGTGAGCGACTGCAGCATGGAGCAGGGAAGCCTCAGAGTCGATGCCAACATTTCCATCCGCCGGCCTGGCGACTCGCGCCTCGGCACCAAGACCGAGGTGAAGAACATGAACTCCTTCGCCAATGTCGAGCGGGCCCTGGAGGCGGAGCGCGGCCGGCAGATTGCCCTGGTGGAATCCGGCCAACGGGTTGATCAGGTGACGCTTCTGTTCAACGCGGGTACAGGTCAGGTCAAGCCGATTCGCTCAAAGGAGGAGAGTCACGACTACCGCTACTTCCCCGACCCGGACTTACCGCCCCTGGTGCTTTCACCGGCCTGGATCGATGAACAACGTGCTGCGCTCCCCGAGCTTCCCGAGGCCAAGCGAGTCCGATTGGAAACGGAGTACGCTCTTCCGGCGTACGATGCCCGAGTGATCACCAGCGAGCCCGACCTGGCGCAGTTCTTCGAGTCGGTGGTTCGGGCGGGAGTTGATCCCAAGATCGCTGCCAATTGGATCATGGGCGATGTGATGACGACCTATAATGAGCTGGGCGCGTTCCCGGTCTCCCCGGAACAGCTGGCCCGTCTCATTGCGCTCGTTCGCGACGGCGCATTGAGCCACCAGGCTGCTAAACGGGTATACGCCGAGCTGGCTCTGGCCCCGACTGAAGACCCGGCAGCCGTGGCGGAACGATTGGGCCTGATTCAGGTGAGCGATCAGAGCGCGCTCACCGGCTGGGTGGACGAGGTGCTGGCCGCGCATCCGGGCGAAGTAAGCCGGTTTCGCAACGGCGAGAGCAAGCTGATGGCGTTCTTCGTGGGGCAGGTGATGAAGCGGAGCAAGGGAAAGGCCGATCCGAAGGGAGTTCAGCCTCTTTTACAAGAGCGGCTGCGGCAAACCGCGCAGAGCGAGTCTTCGCGCTAGGGCACAACTGGAAAGATCTGGAGCAGGCTCATCGGGTCCACCGAGATGGTGCCGTATCGAGCAACCCAGTGGAGGTGCGGCCCCGTCACCCGCCCGCTCCGGCCCACGGCGCCAATGCGCTGCCCCGCCCTCACCATCTGTCCTTGTCGGACATAAGCCCGGCTGAGGTGGAAGTAGGCAGTAACCAGCCCGCCCCCATGATCGAGGTAGATGGTCCCGCCCGCCAGATAGAAGTTCGCCACCAACGCCACAATCCCCCGACCGGCAGCAAGGACCGGCTCTCCCACCGCACCGGCAAAGTCGGTCCCGAGGTGGCGGCTCTGCACTTCACCGTTGAAGACGCGCGCGGTTCCGAAGGGGCTGGTTATCCGGCTGGACCGCGGGAGCCGAAATGGCCCGACCCAGAGCCGGGTTCGCGCCTGAGAGCGACGCGAGACCTCGCGACTCTTCAGGATCTCTGCCTGGATTCGGGCGGCCGCGGCACTGTCCGGTTTGACGAAGCCGGGGGCTACCTTCAGCACCTCACTGGGATAGCCGCTCCGCCGCACCGGTAAATACGCCGTCGCGGTGTCACTCCAATCAGGTCCGTGCAAGAACAGCGACACGCCGAAGGAATCCCCGACTTCGACCGGTACTCCAACCAGCGCCCGAAGGCTGTTCTCTCCCGCCGGCTCGAAATGAAGCGGCTCGCCTGCCGCCTCTCCCCCGGTCAGTGTGATCCCCGTGGCAGGTGTCACCCTGATCCAGCCGAGGCTGCCCTCAGTCAGGCCTGTCTGCGCGTCGATATTGAATCGGGACGGTGACTCGGGTGAGACGGGAAGAGAATCCTGAGCGGAGACGGATGCTGCGCAGAGACAACCGAGCGCGATGAAAGTCCAGGAGACTTCAGCGGTCAGCCGCTCACGAGTTTCTTGGGAGAGGGCGCGCTGCCCTCGGGGGCGCGCCAGGGAAGCTTCTGGGAGATCCTGCTCCAGAACACCAGCGGCCGCCCGGGCAGGCCGAAATGTTCGTTGGCGGCTTCTTGCAGCTCGGCGGTGTCCCGCCGACCGGCCTCGCGAATGACCCGGCGCCGCATCTCCTTTGCCGTCTTCAGCGGCCGCTCCCCCGATGGATCGAGGTGGCGGGCTGAAGATACGGATTCAGTGAGCAGCTCCATGATGAAATCGAAGGAGAGTCCCAGGTGGCTCTCCACGTCTTCGTCCGTCAAAGGCCAGCGGCTGTACTCCCGGGCCACTTGGCTGGCCCGCTGCCAGCTGGTGGTTTCGGTGAGATGGACCATGCCTCGAAAGAGCCGGCGGTTGGTACGCACGCTAAAAATGGTGGGGGCAATGATGCGGTCGAGATGGGCATCGGCCGGCGCGTGGTCCAGCAGAATGACGTCCTTCGCGGCGCGGGCGTAGGCGTCTCCCAGGTGCGCCTCGACCCGGGTTTCCCAATAGGAGTGCCCCACCGCTGCCGTGCTGCTGGTGAGCATCAGCTGACGGGGCACGAAGTAGTTGTGGGCGATGGTATCGGCGGCCAGATGACTCAGGTACCCCAGTCCGAACGCTCTTAGCCCGTCGCTCGGCGCCAGATCGTGAATTTCCTGGCCCACATGCCAGTAGTGGCAGTGCCGGCCGAGCGGGGCGTAATGCTTCGCGATGGACGAATCAGCCGCGATGTTGCCGTATAGAAAATCGAAGGGATATGCCCGGAGCAGGTCGGCGACGGCGGCAGGTAGATGGGGAAGATTGGCCAGGACCGATTCGCCCAGATAGATGTGGGTTCCTGGAGTCCAGGCATAAACCTCGGGCGGGAGCAGCAAGAAAAGCAGCCCCACGCCCGCGCAGGCGAGCGCGAGGCGCGACAACGTCATCAGCGACTCGGCACCAGGAACCGTCGGACCCGTCCCAACATGCCATTCCCCCGCCGCACCGAGCGGAGCGCTGCAGCGGCATCCAGAGCGGCGCCTTCCACTTCGTCATGGACCACGTCGTAGAGGGTCTCCAGCTCCTCCAGCTTGACCTCGATCCGGTCGGCTGCCCGAACGGTTTTGCGGCGGAGACCGCGCGCGGTCTGGGCAAAGGCACCGGCTTCATGCCGTACCAGCACCATGAGATCCTGCCCCTGCTCGGTCAGACGGCGCAGCGATGTCAGGGTGCGGGCGACGTCGTCCTGCAGCCCGTCGACCAGGGTGCTGACCTTGCGGACCTGCCCGGCGAGCTTGAAGGCCACCACTGCCACCGCCACCGCCAGTCCCAGGAACGAAAGTGCCAGAACGGCCAGCGAGATCGCAGTGACCGGCCCTACCCACTCCTGAGATACGCCGACCTGTGCCAGTGCGAGAGTCATCATACGCCTGTTACCTCCGGGGAAGGCTCACGAACTGCTCAGATGCGACCTGCGGACCGATCAATGCCCATCACGCTAATACAAAGCCGCTGCGGCATCACCGCAACCCCCTCGCCTTGCCTTGACGCGCCTACATCCCGTCGTCAGCTTTGGCCATGCCTCCACGTTTTCTGGTTCACGGCGGTCGCCCGCTGAAGGGAACCGTGCGTCCCGCCGGCAACAAGAATGCCGCGCTGCCGATTCTCGCCTCCACCGTGCTGGCCGACGGTCCGGTCGAACTCGATAATATCCCTCGCATTCGCGACGTCGAAACGATGCTGGCGCTGCTGGTCGATCTCGGCGCCAGCCGCAGAGTGGACCGGCCCAAATGCTGTTCGGGTGGACGCGCGAGGCGTCAAACCGAAGGCACTGGACCCGGCGCTATGTGCCAAGATCCGAGCATCGATCCTGCTGGCCGGTCCGCTGCTGGCGCGATTCGGCCAGGTCACCCTACCGCCGCCCGGCGGCGACGTGATTGGCCGCCGGCGGGTGGACACCCATTTTCTGGCCCTGGAACACCTCGGGGCTTCGGTGATGGTGGGAGATCGTTACGAGCTGGAGGCCAAGCAACTCAAGGGAGAAGACATCTTCCTCGATGAGCCGAGCGTCACCGGGACCGAGAACGCCCTCATGGCAGCGGTGATGGCCAAAGGCCGAACCGTGCTGCGCAACGCCGCCTGCGAGCCGCACGTTCAGGATCTCGCGCGGGTACTGGTGGCGATGGGGGCAGAAATCACCGGCATCGGGTCCAACATCTACACCATCGAAGGCGGCCGCCCGCTGCATGGTGCCAGCTATACCATCGGACCGGACCACATCGAGATCGGAAGCTTCATCGGGTTGGCCGCCGTCACCAACGGCGACGTCGTGATCGATCCGGTCCGCTCCGAAGATCTGCGCAGCACTATCCTCGGCTTCGAGCGGTTGGGCATTCGGCCCCGGGTGGAAGGAACCCGGCTGAGCGTGAGCCCAGGACAGGAGCGGCGGATCCGGCCGGACCTGGGAGGGCACGTTCCCAAGCTGGAGGACGGTCCCTGGCCTGCCTTCCCGGCCGACGTGATGTCCACCACCATCGTGACGGCCACGCAGTGCTCGGGCATGCTCCTCGTTTTCGAGAAGATGTTCGAGTCCCGCCTCTTCTTCGTGGACAAGCTCATCGGCATGGGTGCGCGCATCGTGCTCTGCGACCCCCACCGGGCAGTGATTTCAGGCCCTTCGGCCCTCAAAGGGGGTACGGTGGAGTCGCCCGACATCCGGGCCGGTATGGCCATGCTGCTCGCGGCACTGGCGGCCGAAGGTCGCAGCACCATTCACAACGTGGGTCAGATCGAGCGCGGGTACGAACGCATCGATGAGCGGCTCCGGGCACTAGGTGCCGAGATCGAGCGGGTGGATGGGTAGTGCGCGGGATGGGGGGGCAGCGGGGCAGCGGGGCAGGTCTTCAGCTGATTCGCATTCTTCTCAGATTACAGCAGGAGTGGTGTCCGAAGTTCCCGTTCCTGGGCCGGTCCCGCGGTTCGAGGTACCGGGCTGGCAGGAACGATATGGCGTAATCGCCGGCATCACTGGGCGGGGGAACGAAGCCGGTCGGGGGTTCGATCTGGGACTCTGGAGCCGAGAGCCGGTAGCCGACCTCATGAACCGGTGGCTCGACTTCCGCAGGGCAATGTCGGGGTTCAGCGCCGTCGTGCTGGGGAATCAGGTGCACGGTGTGGAGGTTCGGCAAGTCGGACCGGCTGAGGGCTGGATCCAGATCCAGGGCGTGGATGGATGGGTGAGCGCCTGGCCCGGAGTCATGCTGACTATCACCGTAGCCGACTGCGTGCCGGTGTACCTAGCGGTGGCGAATCGTGCCGTTGCCCTGCTGCATGCGGGATGGCGGGGCACCGCCGGAGGAATCCTCGAGCGCGGAGTAGAGGCGTTGCTGGCTGCCTCAGGGGCTGTGGAACGTGATGTCGCAATGCACTGTGGTGTCGGTATTTGTGGAGACTGCTATGAGGTTGGATCTGAAGTGATGAACGGGTGCGGCGTGGGGGTTGAAGGCAGCGGCCCGTGGCATCTCGACTTGCGCAATGTTCTCCTCGACCAGGCCCACCGCCTGGGTCTTGCTGAAGTAACCCGATCCGGGTGGTGCTCGGCGCACGACCGGGGATCTTTCTACAGCCATCGGGCGTCCCGAGGCCAGGACGGCAGGATGGTGGCTTACCTCGGACTGATCTCTCCGCTTGCCTCCAACCCACACCGCGAGTAATATTTACCGCTGTCCCGGGAGGCGCTTACTCAGGCCGACTGTCGATGTGGGGGAGTTCCCCCACATTTTTTTTCCTTCTCCGCCGATGTCTGCCGACGCGCTGTTGGTTCCCATACGCGATCACATTGCCGGGCTCGGGTTCGAGCTCGTCGATCTCCGGCGGACCGGAACCCTGCAGCGCCCCATCTTGCAGGTACGGGTGGACCGCCCCGACAGTCGACCTGGCCAGGGAATTACGGCCGACGACTGCGCCGGAATCAGCCGGTCACTCGAACGATTTCTCGAATCCAGGGCCATGGTCGGGCCGCGATACGTGCTCGAAGTATCATCGCCGGGATTGGATCGGCCGCTCCGTTGGCCGGAGCATTGGCGCCGATTTATCGGCCGTCAAGCTCGCGTCCGAGCAGAAGGACTGCCGGGCCGGCAACGGGTGGAAATCCTGGCGGTGCCGGATGACGAGCGGGTCATCGTGAGGGGAGAGAATGGATCCGAGATCTCACTCCCGCTGGCGGAGATTCGGGAGGCCACGTTGATACCTGAGGCAGAGGCCTTCGGCAGGCGAGGGCGATAGGGCGCGCTGAGCGTCCCACACACTGCAGGGCGCCGGATGCGCCCACTATGGAGTGAATGGATGGCAGGTTCGACTGAAATGTTGGCCGCGTTTCGCGAGCTGACCACGACAAAACAACTCGAGCGTTCCGATCTGCTGGAGCTGCTGCGCGACGGCATTCACGCCGCCCTGGTACGCAAGTTCGGGCCCAATGTCCGGTTCGAGCTCAGCGTGGATGAGTTGCAGGGCACCATCAAGGTGGTGCGTCTCCGGCAGGTGGTGGAGACGGTGGAGGATCCCAGCGCGCAGATCACCCTGGAAGAGGCGCAGTACGAGGATCCCGACTTCCAGGTGGGCGACATGCTCGAGGAAGAAGTTCCGTTTGTCGATTTTGGCCGGCTGGCCGTTCAGGCAGCCAAACAGCGCATCATCCAGCGGGTGCGTGAAGGCGAGCGGGCCCGGATCCGGGAGGAGTTCACCTCCAAGGTGGGCGAGCTTCTGTCGGGAGAAGTCCAGCAGATCGAACGCGGCAAGCTCGTCATCATGCTGAACAAATTCCGCGAAGCCGAGGCCATCGTCCCCTACCGGGAGCAGAATCACCGGGAGCACTTCCATCAGGGCGACACCATCCGCGCGGTGCTCAAGCGCCTGGAAGAGACGCCCAAGGGCCCTCGGCTCATCCTCTCCCGGGGCGACCCTCTGTTCGTGAAGGCTCTGTTCAAGCTGGAAGTGCCCGAGATCCAGCAGCAGGTGGTGGAGATCCGCGCTATCGCACGAGAGGTGGGAAGCCGGACGAAGGTGGCGGTCATTTCCCGCGACGATGCCATCGACCCGGTGGGCGCTTGTGTCGGCCTCAAGGGCTCCCGGGTTCAGGCAGTCGTCAACGAGCTGGGCGGCGAGCGGATCGATATCGTTCCCTGGTCTCCCGACCCAGAGCGGTTTGCCCGCCTGGCGCTGGCGCCGGCGAGAGTCGCCAAAGTGTTCTCCGATCCCGAGGCCAAGACAATTCAAGCGGTGGTGGATGAAGACCAGCTGTCGCTGGCCATCGGTCGTAACGGTCAGAACGTTCGGCTGGCTTCGGAGCTTACCGGCTGGAAGATCGATCTGTACTCCAGTCGCGAATGGTTGGAGCGGGGAGGCGAAGGCCCGCTGTTCGCCCCCTTGCCTCCGGAAGAGGAAATGGCGGGGAAGGTGCCCCTCAGCGAGCTCAAAGGTCTCTCTCCCGAGTTGACCGGGATTCTGGAGAGCGCTGGGTACAAGATGCTCAACGACATTCTCGACCTGGAGCGGGAGGACATCGCGAAGATTCCGGGGATGACGGCGGAAACTTCAGACCAGCTCATGGCGTTTGTGTCGGAGCTCACCGATGAAGACAGCGGAGAGGAAACCCGGCCAAAGGCATGAGTCGGTTGCTGGGGCTCGTCGGGCTGGGCTATCGCGGAGGACGGGTCGTGGTCGGGGTGGACGCGGTCCGCAGGGAATTGCAGGCAGGAAAGTGCTGGTGCGTGGTCGTGGCGGAAGACGCCAGCCCACGCGCGGTTGACAAGGTGGTCCGGCTGGCTCGTGCCAAGGGGGTGCAGCTGATGCCAGGGCCGCGTGCCGCAGCGATCGGCGCGCAATTGGGAAAGCCGCCGGTCATGGCGGTAGGCGTACGGGATCGCGCATTGGCCAGTGGCATTGTGCAGCTGGCAGCCGTCCGCTCCTGATGGAGGCATGAGTGGTTAAAACGAGAGTCCACGATCTGGCAGCGGAGTTCGGCGTCGCTCCTGAGCAGCTCCTCAATATGCTCAAGGACATGAACATCTTCGTACGTAGCCACATGTCCGCCCTGGAAAGCGATCAGGTGTCGGCCGTGCGGGTACGCTGGGAGCGGGAGAAGCGCCGCACCGCGGAAGAGCCCGCCGCAAAGAAGGGGCGTCGCAAGGCGGCTAAGGCGGCGGAGCCCGCGCCGGTCGCGGCCGAAGCCAAACCCTCGAAGCGCCGCCGCACGGCGGCCGAGGTGGCTCAGGTAGAGGCGCAGGAACAGGCAGAGAAGGCGGCCGAGCTGGCGGCCCTCGAGCTGGAGCGCCCGGTTATGCAGGAGGTGGAGGATACCACCCCCACGCAAACTCTCGAGGAACGCGCCCGCGCCCTCTTCAAGGATCTGCCGCCCGCTCCCGTTGAAGGGGAGGAGGGGGAGGTCTCTACTGAGGAGGAACCAGTTAACGGCGGAGCCCCGGATGCTGCGGCATTCCGCCCGTCCTCAACTCCAGTACCTACGCCAACTCGGGCTCCGTTCATTCCACCCCGAGTGCAGCGTCCGGCCGCTCCGACCAATCGTGGGCCCAAACCGGTGTTCAGCAGCAGTGCGCCACCAGCGCCGTCCCGGCCAGGCGGACCTTCTCGGCCCGGCATGCCCGGACGTCCGGGCGGCGATCGCCCCGCGCCGCAACGCGCCTTCGGACCCGACGCGGAAAAGGGCGGCGGCAGGAAGAAAGGGAAGAAGGGGAAACGCTCCTCCGTAGATCAGGAAGCGGTGCACGCGAATATCCTGCGCACCCTGCAGGGCATGAAGGGACCGGCCGGACGCAAGGGGCGCCGGCCGGACGAGCCCTCGTTCCGCGAGGTGCAGGCCGGACGCCTGGCCGAGGAGAAGGAGCGGGAGAAGACCCTCATTCGGGTCAACGAATTCATCTCCGTCTCCGAGCTGGCTACCGCCATGAAGGTGCCGGCAACCCAGATCGTCCAGTTTGCTTTCAAGGAACTAGGACTCATGGTGACGGTGAACCAGCGCCTCGACTTCGATCAGATTGAGCTGATTGCATCGGCGTTCGGGTTCCAGGCAGTCCGAGAGGACGAATACGCGGCTGAGGCCGAGAGTACTGCGGCCGAGGAGAGCCCGGAACAGCTGGTCTCGCGCCCGCCGGTTGTCACCATCATGGGACACGTCGACCACGGTAAGACCTCGCTGCTGGATTACATCCGCAAAGCGAATATCGTCGCCGGCGAGGCGGGCGGGATTACCCAGCACATCGGCGCATACCACGTCGAGCTGGCAGGCGACAAGAGGATCACCTTCCTGGATACGCCTGGTCACCAGGCCTTCACCGCCATGCGAGCCCGGGGGGCTCAGGTCACGGACATCGTGGTGCTGGTGGTTGCCGCCGATGACCAAGTCATGCCGCAGACCGTCGAGGCCATCAGCCACGCGCGCAATGCCGGCGTGCCCATGATCGTAGCCATCAATAAGGTCGATCTTCCCACGGCCAATGTGCCCAAGGTCAAACAGGACCTGCTGCAGCACAACGTGGTGCTCGAGGAGTACGGCGGCACCGTGCTCTCCGCCGAGATCTCGGCCAAGAAGGGAACGGGGATCGACCATCTCCTGGAGCAGATCCTGCTTCAAGCCGAAATCCTGGACCTCAAGGCCAATCCGAGCGGCAAGGGACACGGCGTCGTGCTCGAGGCTACGCTCGATCCGGGGAAGGGTCCGCTGGCGACCATACTGATCCAGCGCGGCACCCTGACTGGCGGTGACAACTTCATCTGCGGCAAGTTCTCCGGCCGCGTTCGCGCCCTGTACGATGAACGGGGGAAAGCGGTGAAGGCTGCCGGCCCCTCCATTCCGGTTCAGATTCTCGGCTTCGAGGGCGTACCTGCCGCCGGCGATATTTTCGCCGTGGTCACCGACGCAAACGAGGCGCGCGATATCGCCCAGAAGCGCCAGCGGCTCGAGCGCGAAGCCCAGAACCGCCGGAGTGCCAAGGGGACCTCACTGGAAGACTTCAGCCGCGCCCTCAAGGAAGGCGAAGTCTCAACTCTCCGGATCATCATCAAGGCGGACCAAGGCGGACCGGCCGAAGCTCTGGCCGACGCGCTGGCCCAGTTGAGTACCAGCGAGGTGCGGGTTGACGTGGTGCACCGGGGCGTAGGAGCCATCACCGAAAGCGATATTCTGCTGGCCAAAGCCTCAGGAGCGATTGTCCTGGGCTTCCACGTGCGCCCCGACAGCAACGCTCGGACAGCAGCCGAACGGGAGCAGGTAGACGTGCGCACCTATCGCATCATTTACGAAGCGGTGGAGGATGTTCGGAACGCGCTCGAAGGACTGCTCAAGCCGGAGGAGCGGGAGACCGTGCTGGGGGAGGCCGAGGTGCTCCAGCTCTTCAAGGTAAGCAAGGTCGGCACCATCGCCGGGTGCATGGTACGGAGCGGAACCATTCAACGGACCGCGAAGGCCCGGATTACCCGCGACGGCACCACCGTGTACACCGGCTCGCTCTCCAGCCTGAAACGCTTCAAGGACGATGTGCGAGAGGTCCGTGAAGGTCTCGAGTGCGGCATCGGGATCGAGAACTTCAACGATCTTAAAGTGGGCGACCGGATCGAGTCGTTCCGGATGGAGGAGATCAAGCGGACGCTGCAGCCGGCTGCGGGTGAGATAGGAGCTCGGAGCTGATTGTCGCCATTACCACCTGGGAGCTTCACCTAGCCGCCTGCCATTCCCTGAAGGAAAAGCGGGGAGTGCTGAAGCCGCTGACTGCCGGCTTGCGCCGGAGTCTCAATGTGTCGGTGGCGGAAACCGGACACCAGGACCTGTGGCAGCGGGCGGAAATCGCCTGTGCCGCCGTCGGAAGTGCCCGGACAGTAGTGGACGAGACCTTGCGCGCCGCCGATCGGATGGTGGAGGAAGCGGATGGCGTGCGCATTGTCGATACCGTGACGGTGTACCGATGAAGGGCTCGTCCCGGCGGCCGGAGCAGATGGCCGAAACGTTGAGACAGGTGATTACCGAGGCGTTGGCCCGTGAAGTACGGGATCCCCGAGTCGGTTTCGTCACCATCACCGGCGTGTTGGTGACCAATGATTTGTCCCACGCCCGGGTCATGGTCAGCGTTCCCGGAGAGGATACCGAAAAGGTGCGGGCGCTCGAAGGATTGCAGAGCGCCGCCGGTTTCCTCAGATCACGGGCGGCCCGCACCCTCACGACGCGTACGGTACCTGAGCTGCACTTCGAGCTGGACCGCGGTCTGGAGCATGCCGCCCGCATCAACGAGCTGTTGAACACGATTCGGCAGGAGGATCCGGACTGATCGGAGCGGTTCTGGTGGATAAACCGGTCGGGCCGACCTCCCACGACGTGGTGCATCGGGTGAGGCGAGCGTTGAAAACCCGAGCGGCAGGGCACACCGGTACCCTCGATCCGTTCGCCAGTGGTCTTCTGGTGGTGCTCGTCGGGCGTGCCACCCGTCTGGCCCGTTTCGTAGAAGGCCAGCCCAAGCGGTACCTGGCCACTGCGCGTCTCGGAATTCAGACCACGACCGATGATCTCACGGGCGACGTCATTGCCCGCTTCCCGAACCCAGAGTCGGTCCCCGAGGTGCGGCTGCGAGAAGAGCTGGTAACATTCCTCGGGCAACACCCTCAGCGTCCTCCGGCCTTCTCGGCCAAGCGGGTCGCCGGGGAGCGGAGCTACCGGAGAGCCCGGCGCGGTGAGCTGGTGGAGCTGGCAGAAGTCCCGGTCACGGTCCATGACATCGAGCTGGTGGACTATCGTCCACCCGATCTGTGCTTCCGTGCCGTCGTCAGCCCCGGCACTTATATTCGCGCCCTCGCCCGCGATCTGGGGAATCAGCTTGGGGTCGGCGCCCACCTGACCGCACTTCGGCGCGAGGCCATCGGCTCGCTCCTGGTCGAAGACGCGGTGCCGCTGGAACAGCTCGGTCCGGCAGCGCTTCTCAGTCCGCACTCCGTGCTTCGCGATCTGCCCAGCGTAGATCTGGACGAAACCGGGCGCAAAGCTGTAGCTCACGGGCGGGCGGTGAAAGACAGCGCGGCAGCGGGGCAGCGCGGCAGCGGGGCAGTCGTCGCCCTGCTGGGGGGCGGCGAGCTGATTGCAGTTGCTCGGGCTGAAGACGGCTGGCTTCGACCGACGGTCGTGTTGGATACTGCATGAGCGCAACGCCGTCGCGCGGCCCTGCTGCCGCGCTGCCCCACCTGCCGAATGGCAGCACCGTCACCGTCGGGTCTTTCGATGGGGTTCACCTGGGGCACCAGGCGGTGCTCCAGGAAATCGGGCGGCGGGCCCGCGCTGCCGGGCGGGCGAGCCTGCTGGTCACCTTCGATCCCCACCCGCTGGAGGTGGTAAATCCCGGCGCGGCGCCACCTCTCCTGACCACCGGGGCGGAGCGGCTGGAAATTTTGGTGCAGTCCCCGCTTGATTACGTGCTGCTCCTGCGCTTCGATCGGTACCTGGCGGGCCTCACGCCCGAGGCTTTCGTGCGCGAGGTTCTGCTCGAGCGGTGTGCGGTCCGGGAGCTGGTGATCGGACATGACCATGGCTTTGGCCGGGGAAGAAGCGGCGACGTTGAAACACTGCGGCAGTTGGGCGCCGCCAAGGGCTTCCAGGTGGACGTGGTGGAACCGGTGGACTATGCGGGACAGCACGTCTCCAGTAGCCGGATCCGGCGGGCGGTCGCCGGAGGCGATCTCTTCACGGCCGGGGCCATGCTGGGCCGGCCCTACGGGGTCGTTGGGCAGGTGGGTGAAGGAGAGCGCCGGGGCCGTGCACTCGGCGTGCCCACGATTAATCTGACCGGGGTTTCGCCCCGAAAACTGTTGCCGCCCGATGGGGTGTATGCCGTGGCCGTAGAGTGGAGGGAGGGCCGCGCCGGGGGAATGATGAGCCAGGGGCCGCGTCCGACATTCGAGGATGGACGTCGCACGCTCGAAGCTCACCTCTTCGACTTCAACGGCAATCTGTACGGTGAGTGGGTCCGGATCGAATGGGTCGAGCGTTTGCGCGACATCGAGCGGTTCGGCACCGTCGAGGAGCTGAAAGCGCAAATGCAGCAGGATCGTCAACAGGCCCTGGCGGTGCTCGCCGGGCGCCGTTCAACACCTAGCCGCGTCTCGCACGCCTGAGAGTCTGATACCGCATGTTCGCCTCAATTCGCTCCCGATTACTCCTGATCGCCGCACTGGTGATCGCTTCGGTCTACTTCTTGTTCCCGAGGAATGTGACGATCCGAGAACGCGGTCCCAGCGGAGTCATGCGCGATACCGTGGTGACGCGGGTGCCGCTGAAGCGGGGGCTCGATCTTCAGGGCGGGATGCACCTGGCCCTGGAGTTGGACCAATCCAAGCAGGTTTCGGCCGATCCCAAGAAAGATCTGGATCTGGCTTTGACCGTGCTCCGGAAGCGGATCGACGAGTTCGGGGTCGAAGAGCCGCTGGTGCAAAAGGTGGGAGACAATCGGATCGTCGTCGAGCTGGCGGGAATCACGGATCCGGCCCGGGCCAAGGGCATCGTGCAGCGGAGCGCGTTCCTCGAGTTCAAGATTACCAATAAGACCGGCGCGCTGGAGAAGGCGCTGCCCGCCATGGACCGGACTCTCAAGAGCCTCGGAATCAAGGGGCAGGCGCAGCCGGAGAAGCCCACCGCCGTGCAACAGCTCCTTGGTGGCGACACGTCGCGCGCCGTCCCGAAGGACAGCACCAGGCCGGACACCAGTCGCAAGGCCAAGAGCCGCAAGGACACCGCTGCCCGAGACAGCGCAGCCCAGGACACCACGCCGGTACCGGGCGGGGTTCTCAGCGGTTTAATTGAGCCGGCGGGTGCTGGCGGAGTGCCGGGTGAATATGCAGTGCCGGAGACCGCGTTTCCTCGGGTAGACAGCCTCATCAATCTGCCCGCGGTGGCTCGCCAGCTCCCTCGGGGTGTGGTGCTGCGGTGGAGCGCGGCTCCCACGAGCGTCGGAGTTCAGCCGGTACGCTTCCTCTATGCCCTCGACGACAAGAGCATCGTTACCGGGGCCAATCTGGTGAATGCCCAGGCTCAACTCGATCCGTTGACCAATGGTCCCATTGTCACCTTCGAGCTGGATCGGGCAGGCGGACGGCGATTTGGTGACGAGACCGGGAAGCACGTCGGCGACTACATGGCGATCCTGCTGGACGGCAGAGTGCAGGGACGACCCCCCGTCATTCAGAGCCGGATTGGGCGTAACGGGCAGATCACGTTGGGCGGGAAGAGCCTGCAGGAAGCCCAGGACCTGGCCCTCACCCTAAAGGCCGGCGCGCTGCCCATTCCCCTCAAGATCGTAGAGGAGCGCCAGGTCGGGGCCAGTCTGGGCAGCGACTCGATCCGGAAGGGGATCACGGCCGGCCTGGTTGGGACCGCAATGGTGATTCTGATCATGCTGGTGTTCTATCGGCTGAGCGGGGCACTGGCTGTCGTCGCGCTGGGGCTGTACATCCTGTTTACACTGGGCGCGCTCTCCATGGTCAATGCCACCCTCACGTTGCCGGGACTGGCCGGCATCGTGCTGTCGATCGGTATCGCAGTAGACGCTAATGTGCTGATTTTCGAGCGGATTCGAGAGGAGCTGATGCACGGCAAAACCGTGCGGCTCGCGATTGATGAGGGGTTCAAGCACGCGATGAACGCCATTGTCGACTCCAACGTCAGTACGGTGCTTACCGCCCTGTTTCTGTTCCAGTTCGGCACCGGTCCGGTGAAGGGGTTCGCCGTCACTCTCATCATGGGTATCATTGCCTCGATGATCACCGCAGTGTTCGTGACCCGAACGTTCTTCATGATCTGGCTGAACCGGCGGCCCGCCCTGTCAACCCTGAGTATCTGATATGCTGCGACTCTTCAGCAACGCCAACTACGATTTCATCGGGGTCCGGCGCTACGCTTACATGGTTACCGCCGCCGTTCTGGTCCCGGGTCTGCTCTTCCTGCTCATTACCGGGCTGAACTACAGCATCGAGTTTACGGGCGGCACCCTGCTCCAGATTCAGAGCAAGAAGGCGGTGGATGTGGCGAGTCTCAGAACCGGGCTCGACCGCGAAGGTATTCACGGGGCCGAAATACAGAACTTCGGCTCCCAAAACGAGTACGTGATCCGGGCGCGTCTGGCCAAGCCGGGCACCGATGCCAACGATACCCAGGCCACGGCCAATGCCGTTCGCCACGCATTGGACCGGGCATTGGGGGCGGGGAATTACACTGTTGCACGAACGGAAGCGGTTGGTCCCAAAGTCGGCGGCGAGCTGCGGCAGAAGGCTTTCTTGGCGATCTTTCTGTCCTTTTTCGCGGTCTTGGCCTATCTCGCATACCGGTTTGAGTGGCGCTTCGGCCTGGCGGCGGTGATCGCCACCGCTCACGACATTCTGGCCACAATTGCTTTCATCGGGATCATGCGGCTGGAAGTGAGCCTCACGGTGGTTGCCGCCGTGCTATCGATGGTGGGTTATTCGCTCAACGACACCATCATCATCTTCGACCGGGTGCGGGAAAACCTGCACAAACACAAGCTGGAGCGATTCCCTCAAATTTTGAACCGCTCGATCAACGAGACGCTGCCCCGGAGCGTGCTGACCCACGGCACCACCATGGCCAGCTTGATTGCGCTGACCATCTTCGGCGGCGAGGTGATCAGGCCGTTTGCTCTGGTGATGCTCTTTGGTGTGTTCACCGGAACCTTCTCATCGATCTATATCGCTTCGCCGGTCTTGATGGCGATCGAGCAGCGCTGGCCTGGTCCCGCCGCTCGGGGGCACCTGGCCCCGAAGAAGGCTCCCGCCGCTCCACCCAGCCGGAAGCCACAGACGGTCGGTTGAGTTCGGAGGGGCAGGTGGGCAGCGGGGCAGAGGGGCAGCCAGGTGTCCCCTCACCTGGAGGCTCGATTCAAGTCGAACGCACCGCCCCGCCGCCCCGCCTTCCCGCTGCCCCGCTTTGCTGATCGACACTCACTGCCACTTGGCGGACTCGGCTTACGCTTCGGATCTTCCCCAGGTTCTGGAGCGGGCCTGGGACGCGGGTGTTGCCCGGATCGTGGTGATCGGCGAAACCCGCGAGCGCGCCGAAGCTGCGCTGGCCATGGCGGCGGTTGAGCCGAGGCTGGTCGCTACCGCCGGCGTTCATCCTCACGACGCACACGCCTGGAGCGCAGATTCCGAGCAGTGGTTGCGCGAGCTGCTGCAGAATCCCCATATCGTGGCTGTGGGGGAGATAGGCCTCGACTTCCATTACGATCATTCCCCGCGTTCGCTGCAACACCGGGCCTTCGAGGCTCAGCTCGCCCTGGCAGCGGAGGCAAAGAAACCGGTGGTCATTCACGCGAGAGAGGCGGATGAAGATGTCGCCGCCATCCTGGCGGGATATCCCGACCTGCCGATCATCCTCCATTCCTTCAGCAGCGGTATGGCGCTCTTGCGAGCGGGGCTGGTCCTCCGCCACTATGTGTCGTTCAGCGGAATGGTCACCTTCAAGAACTGGCGGTTGGACGACGCCATTCTCGAGACCCCCATCGACCGGTTGCTGCTCGAGACCGACGGCCCCTATCTCGCACCGGTCCCGCATCGGGGTAAGCGCAACGAGCCCGGCTTTGTGCGTCAGGTGGCGGAACGAATCGCGCTGGTTCGAGAGATGTCAGTCGACGACCTGATCCAGGTCACCGGCGAGAATGCGCGCCGGGTATTTCAACTCAAGGCCTCCGCTTCCGACTCCTGACTGCGAGCTTCCAGTGACAGCTACGCTGACTCCGGTTCCCTCCGACATCGCCATAGCCCAGGCCGCAAAGCTCCGGCCCATTGCCGAAGTGGCTGCGGAGGCGGGACTCGGGCCCGATGAAATCCTGCCCTACGGTCGGTACAAGGCCAAGATCAGCGCCGAAGCCATTGCGCGAAGGAAGCCGAAGGGCCGCCTTGTTCTGGTCACCGGCATCAATCCAACTCCTGCGGGAGAAGGCAAGAGCACGGTGACGGTGGGCGTGAGCCAGGCACTGCGCCGGCTGGGCAAAAAGGTGATCGTCTGCATCCGGGAGCCGAGTCTCGGCCCGGTGTTCGGAGTCAAGGGCGGAGCGGCGGGCGGGGGCTATGCCCAGGTGGTCCCCATGGACGAGATCAACCTGCATTTCACCGGCGATTTTCACGCGATCACCTCCGCCCACAACCTTCTGTCGGCCATGCTGGACAATCACCTGCATCAGGGGAATGCCCTGGGGCTGGACTCCAGACGCATCACCTGGCCCCGCACAATGGACATGAACGACCGGGCGCTGCGCTCCATGGTCATCAGCCTCGGCGGCATCAACGCGGGCCCGGTGCGCGAGGAACGGTTCGTGATCGTGCCGGGGAGCGAGATCATGGCGATTCTCGCTCTTGCCACCGATCTCTCCGACCTCGAGGCACGAATCGGCCGGATCATTGTGGGCCTCACCCGCGATCGGAAGCCGGTCACCGCCGCCGACCTCAAGGCCTCCGGTGCCATGACCCTGCTTCTTAAAGACGCAATCCTGCCCAATCTGGTGCAGACCCTGGAAGGCGGGCCGGCACTGGTGCACTGTGGACCGTTCGGGAACATCGCGCATGGTTGCAATTCCATTGTCGCCACCAAGCTGGGGCTCTCACTGGCAGACCTGGTGCTCACCGAGGCCGGGTTCGGCGCGGATCTCGGCGCGGAGAAATTCTTCGATATCAAGGCGAGAATGGGGCAGCTCAAGCCCGAAGTTGCTGTCGTGGTTGCCACGGTGCGAGCGCTCAAGATGAATGGAGGAGTCAAGAAGGAAGCGCTGTCGAAGGAGGACGTGCCGGCGCTGAAACGAGGCATCGTGAATCTCGAGGCGCACGTCAAGAACGTCCAGAAGTTCGGTGTGCCCGTGGTGGTGGCCCTCAATCGCTTTACATCGGACACTGATGAAGAACTGCAGACGCTGCTCGATACCGCAAAAGGATGGGGAGCCCGGGCCGCCTTGAGTGAGGTATGGGCCAAGGGTGGAGAAGGTGGCGAGGCAGTGGCGCGGGAGATCCTGGCTGTGCTGGAGGAAAAGAAAAGCGCCTTCAAGCCCCTGTACGATTCCGCTCGGCCCATCAAGGAAAAGATCGAAACGATTGCCCGGGAGATCTATGGGGCGGGTGGCGTCGATTATACCTCGGCGGCTGAGAAGAACATCGCCCAGTGTGAGTCCATGGGCCTGGGCCAGACTCCGGTTTGCATTGCCAAGACTCAGTATTCCTTCAGTGACGATCCTGCAAAGCTGGGACGGCCTATGGGCTTCCGGCTGACCATTCGCGACGTTTATCCCTCGGCGGGTGCGGGTTTCGTGGTCGCCCTGGCGGGCGACATAATGACCATGCCCGGCCTGCCCAAGGTGCCAGCCGCCGAATCCATCCGCGTCTTACCCGACGGAACCATCGAAGGACTATTCTGATGCCGCTCGATTTCGTCAGCACCGCTGGGGCCCCCAAGGCGATAGGGCCCTACAGCCAGGGAGTTATCGCCAATGGTTTTCTGTTTACTGCCGGCCAGGTTGCGCTCGATCCGGATAAAGGTGAGCTCGTGCCAGGTGGGATCACGGAACAGACGACTCGGGCCCTGGAGAATCTTCGCGCCATTCTGAAGCAAGCGGGCAGTGATTTCTCCCAGGTCGTGAAGACCACGGTCTTTCTGGTCGACATGGCCGATTTCACCCCCATGAATGAGATCTATGGCAGAGCGTTCGGGCAGCACCGTCCGGCAAGATCAACGGTGGCGGTAGCCGCTCTTCCCCGGGGGGCAAGAGTCGAGATCGAGGTGATTGCAATGGTGAACGGTAAAGGGTGAACGGGATGGGTTCCGCCTGGCGGAATGACCCGTTTACCCTTCACCACTTGCCATTTACCGCCAACGACGGGAGCGGATCGGGCCTGGTGGTTCGGCCGGTCTTCAAAACCGCGATGGAGGCGCCCTCGGCGGCTCCGGTGGGTTCGATTCCCACACGCTCCCGCCACCTCACCCGCACGGTAATCGTCTCTGTTGCTCTGCTACTGTCGCTGACAAGCACTCAACTTGCCGGCCAGGCGCAGCCCCGTCCGGCACCGCCGACTGCTGCCCCAGCTCCTGCGCCCGGTCGGACGGACTCGCTCACCCGCCACTACATCAGCCCGTCCGGCGCGTTGTGGCGTTCGCTGCTGCTGCCCGGCTGGGGCCAGGCCCGTTTGAACCGGAAGCTCACGGGCGGGCTGTTTATCGCCTGGGAGGGCGTCACTCTGGGCATGAGTCTGAAGACTCTGCACGAGCTGGAGTATCTGCGAAGGACCAACTCGGCCAGGGCGGATGCCAAGCGCCAGGAACACGAGGACTGGGTGGTACTGCTGGGATTCAATCATGTCCTTGCCGGACTGGAGGCCTACATCTCAGCTCACTTGGCAGATTTTCCCGGCGACCTCCACCTCGAGGCGGTCCCTGGGGGCGCGGGAGCCGCTGTTTCCTTGCCCTTGCGGCTGCCATGAATTCAGCGCCGATCGGCATCTTCGATTCAGGAATCGGTGGACTCACCGTGGCTCGGGCCATCTACGAGCGCCTGCCCCAGGAGTCCACCATCTACTTTGGCGACACAGCCCGGGTGCCTTACGGCCCCAAATCACCCGAGACGGTGAAGCGCTACAGTTTGGAGATCCTTCACTGGTTGCTGAGCCAGGGCGTCAAGGCCGTGGTGATAGCCTGTAACACCAGCACGGCCCACGCCCTCCGCGCTCTACAGGAGGCTACCCCAGTTCCAGTGTTGGGAGTGATCAAGCCGGGCGCTCGCGCCGCCGTGGCCGCCAGCGACGAAGGACCGATCGGTGTAATTGGCACTGCCGGCACCATAGCAAGTGATGCCTACAGCCGGGCGATCCAGGCACTCGCCCCCGGTATTCCAGTGGTGCAGCGGGCCTGCCCTCTGTTCGTTCCTTTTGTCGAAGAAGGGTGGTTCGATCACCCAGCAACCGAACTGGTTGCCGCTGACTACCTCCGCGAGCTGCGGCAGGCCTGTGTTCGCTCCCTGGTACTGGGTTGCACCCACTACCCCTTGTTGAAGCCCCTCCTCCAACGGGTCATGGGGCCCGAGGTAAAGCTGATCGACAGTGGTCAGGCCACTGCTGCGGCTCTCGAATCCATTCTCAAGGACAAGCAGCTGGAGGCGGCTGCAGGCGCGGCAGTCGACCATCGATTTGTGGTGAGCGACGACGAAGCCAGATTTCGGCAGGTCGGGTCGCGCTTCATCGGAGAACGGCTCGGGAGAGCCGAGGTGGTGCCGTTGGGATGATCAGATCTGCCGCGAGCTACAACCTGGGGTGGAAGGTGCAGAGCTCGGCGCCGGAATCGGTGGCCACCGCATAGCGGTGTCCGTCGAACCATGCGCCCGGGTTGAGGTACATTCGTCCGGGGGTTGTTTCGGCCAGCATTGGTTGGTGGGTATGGCCCATAACCAGCAGTCCGATGTTGGCCTCAGTGGAAAGAAGTTGCTCGGCCCAGGCCCGCTGCCGTGCAGCCGCCCGGGTTAGTTTCGCTTCATCCATGGTGTGATCGCCCAGAACCGGGCTCAGCATGTCCACCAGCCGCAGACCGAAGTCCGGATGAAGCACGCGATACACCGCGGCGGTAGCCGGGTGTTGAATGACCCGGTGGATCAGTTTGGCCTGCCAGCGAGGCTCAGCCAGTCCATCCCCATGGATTGCAGTGACCGTCCGATCGCCAATCTGGAATGTTGCGCGATGCGGGTTGAAGCAGAGCCCGAGATCCCGTTCCCAGAAGTCGCGATCCCAGCGGTCGTGATTTCCACCGACCATCACGATGGGCACTCGACGCCGAAGCCGGGCGAGTGCCGCGGCCACGTGAAAACCGCGTCGGGGGATGACCCGGGAGTAGGTGAACCAGAAATCGAAGAGATCGCCGTTGATCAACAGACAATCGCCCAGCCCAGGCACCGCGTCGAAGAACTCGAGCAGTGCCTCCTCGGTATCCGGTGATGCAACTCCGAGGTGGGCGTCAGACACGATTACGAGGGTACGGCCCAGCACGGCGCCAAAGATGGACTCTCCCATATCCCGGTGCAACCGGCTCCTCTTCCCGGGGCGTGTCAGACCCCACGTCCCGAACGTCTAACCCCTGAGGCTGCGATGACCGGCACGGTTCCGTCGATCTCGGAGACCAGCGTACGGGTCAACTACTCTGAAACCGATCAGATGGGTGTGGTCTACCACGCACGGTATCTGGTTTGGTTGGATGTGGCCCGCTGCGAGCATCTGCGGATGAGCGGGATGAGTTATCGCGAGTTGGAGCAAGCTGGCCTGCGGCTCGCCGTCAGCGAGCTCGCCATTCGATATCGCCAGCCCGCCCGCTACGACGACTCGATTCGAATTCGATGCTGGATTCGCGAAGTTGCTTCACGGCGGGTGGACTTCGGCTATGCCGTCGAACACGCCGAGGATCAACGATTGTTGGCGACCGCCTCCACCCGGCTGATCGCGCTCGACATCGGAATGACGCTGGCCCGCTTACCGGAGCGAGTCCGTCAGCTGCTTCGCCCCATACCGGATCCGGTCAGGCTGGCGTGATGAGACAACTCTGCAGCTTGATCCTCCTCAGCGGAGCACTCCTATTCCCGTCCCTCCTGGCGGCACAGGATGAAGCCGAAGTCGAGCAGTTGGCGTCGGTACTCGCTGCCGAGGATGCTCGCGATTGGCAACCAGATCTCTTCCAACGAGCGCTGTTGGCACCCGATTCCCTGGTCCGACGCAACGCCGCACTCGCTGCCGGCCGCATCGGCGATCTTCGGGCGACGCCGCTCTTGTTCCAGGTGCTGGACCAACCCGATTCCACCGTTCGGGTCGCAGCTGCCTTCGCGCTGGGTCTGCTCGGTGATTCCAACGCTGTGGCGCCACTGATTCAGCGCTTGACCGGACTTCCGCCACTGGACACCGCAACCGCAAATGAGGCGGTTACCGCGCTGGCAAAAATCGGGGGAAGGCGAGCTGCGGACTTCTTTGCCTCCGCGCTGGGTGGAAAGATCGCTTTGAGCCAAGCTGATCCAGCTCCCGCCTTAGCTCAGATGCTGTTGGAGACCTGGCGCCTGGGACAGGATGCTCAGGCTGCGTCGCTCCTGCCTTTTGCCGAGGACACTGTTCGGGACGTTCGGTGGCGTGCTCTTTATTCGCTTGGCCGGCTCCGTTCGCCTGAGGCAGGTAATCATCTGATCAATGCTTTGAGCGCCGACGATGCGGAAACCAGGGCGACGGTAGCCAGGGTTCTGACTCGGGAGTATGCCCAACGAGCCAAGCTCGCGCCGGCAACAGTTTCCGGCCTGCTCGCCCGCGCCGTGGACGATCAGGATGCCGGGGTCCGGATCAACGCACTTCGGTCGCTCGGTACCTATCACGACTCCTTGCTGGCATCTGCGGTTGCTTCCAAGGTCGAAGATCCGGACTTGAACGTCCGGGTGCAGGCGACGTCCAGTCTGGGAGAGCTGGGGGGCTCGGTTGCGGCCGCTACCTTGCGGCGTCTAGTCCAATCGAAGGCTGGGTTCGCTGTTCGCCGCGAGGCGCTGCTGGGGTTGGCTCGAATCGATCCGGCAGGATTCGCTGCCGCGGCCGTGCCGTGGAAATCGAATGCGGACTGGAGGGCCCGGGCGGCCGCGGCCGAAGGATGGGCTCGAGCGGGCCACTCGGGAACGCCGGCGTTCCTCTCCGATCGGGACGGCCGAGTCATCGCGAGCGGACTTCAGGCATGGGCTGACACAGTGGCGGGCCCCGACCCGGCGCTCATCGGCGCAGCTCGTCGGATGCTCGGACATGCTGACGCTGCAGTTCGCAGTGTATCGGCCGACGCCTTAGCCCGAGCAGCTGCCCCGGCCGACATCAGCCCCCTGGTTCAGATGTACAACCGTTCCGTCCGCGATTCGTTTCCCGAGGCCTCGCTATCCGCACTCGGTGCCCTCCTGGCCATCTCAAAAAGTGGCGGCTCTGCCGGCGCGCAGGTCGAGCGTGAATTTCTTGCGACCGTGCCGCGGCCCGCCAACTACCTGTTGCGCCGGTGGGCGGAGGCCAACTGGCCTGACGCCGCGGAGCGATGGGGTCCAGCCTATCCGCTCTCCACCGGACGCACGCTGCAGGACTATCGGGAGCTCACCCGGCAATTCATCCTGGCCTCGGACTCCTTGGCAAGGCCGCATGTGTTCATCGACACAGAGCAGCGCGGCACCCTGGAGGTGGAGCTGTTCGGGCCCGACGCGCCTATGACAGTGGCCAACTTCCTCCGCCTGCTTGACCGCCGCTTCTTCGACGGCAACCGATGGCATCGGGTGGTGCCCAACTTCGTAGTGCAGGATGGCGATCCGCGGGGGGATGGCTTCGGCGGACCCGGCGGCTCTATCCGGGACGAGATCAACCGCGATCGCTACGGGGCCAAGCCTATGCTGGGAATGGCCCTGTCCGGTCCCGACACCGGGGCAAGCCAATGGTTCATCACCCTCTCTCCTCAACCCCACCTGGATGGGACGTACACGGTTTTTGGGAAAGTTGTAGGCAACTTCGGTCCGCTGTCACGCATCAGCCAGGGCGACCTGATCCGGACGATTCATCGATAGCCGAGAGAAAGTGGCAATGACGGAGTTTTCATTGTGAGGCGCTTCTGCACGCTGGGGATTTTCTTGTCGATCCTCTCCATCTCCTCCTCACCTGCAGAGGCCCAGTTCTTTGCTTTTGGTCAGAACAAGGTCCAGTACCGTCGGCTCGATTGGCAGGTGACTCGAGGGCCGCATGTGGACCTGTACTACTATCCTGCCGAGGCTGAGCTGGTCCCCGCTGCACTAGCGTATGCCGAAGCAAGTTACGACACGCTTTCACTGCAATTCGGTCACGCTGTTGCCGCTCGCATCCCCCTGATCGTCTATGCATCTCATACCGATTTTGAGCAGACCAACATCCTGCCGTTCACTCCGCCCGAAGGACTCCTGGGCGCGACGGACTTCCTCAAACGACGAGTCTCTCTGCCCTTTCGGGGAAACTTCGCCGAATTCCGACACACGCTGCGTCACGAGATGGTCCACGTCTTTCAGTTGGATCTACAGTCGGAGAGCTACTACCAGGCACCGAGGGCCCGGCGCTTTGGTTTTCCATTGTGGTGGAGCGAAGGGCTGGCGGAGCTTTGGTCCGGCGGGGAGGACGCGCGGGACTACATGGTCCTCCGGGATCTCACGCTCAGCGGAAAGCTGCCGCAGTTCAAGCAGCTGACCTACTTCACTGGGGGGATCGTCTATCCGATCGGGGGCAAGATCCACCGTTGGCTGGCCGACACCTACGGAGACTGGCGGGTCGCCCAGATCTATAAGGAACTGAACCAGCACGACAACTTCGAAGAAGCCATTCGTGCTGTCTACGGCCGGTCACTGGATCAGCTCAGCGAGGAATTTCAGCTGGCCATGCGCCGGACCTACTACCCTTCGGTGAATAACCTGGCTCCCTTAGGAGTGTTAGGGCGGGAGATCACCCGGCTCGCGGTCAAGCCTGCCCTCATTCCTGATTCCACCGGAGAAGACCGGGAAGAAATCGCCTACGTCTCTCCAGCGACGGGATATCTGAGTGTCTACCGCAAGGGTCTGGACGGGGGCCGGGCACGAAAGGTCGTCACCGCCGGCCGCTCGGCCGAGCTCGAGTCGTTCCACCCGTTCGACTCCAGGATGGACGCCTCTCGCAAGGGTTACCTGTTGTTCACCGCACGCTATGGCGACCGCGACGCTCTGGTGGTGTGGGACCTCAAGCGGGGGAAAGTGGTCGGGCGCTACCAGTTTGACCACTTGGTCTCAATCCTTTCGCCGATGTGGATGCGTGACGGGCGGAGCATCGTTTTCAGCGGGCTGTCCGAAAGCGGAGTTTCCGACCTGTATCGGGTACACCTGCCAAAGGGAAAGCTGGAGCCGCTCACCCGAGATCCCTACCAGGACCTTGATCCCAGCCCGGCACCGGACGGGCGCCGGTTGGTGTTCGCCTCGGACCGGACAGCAGATGGCTTAGAAGGCGCGGTCAATCTCTTCGTGCTCGATATGGTCACCGGCGACATCACTCAACTCACTCGGGGGCACTGGGTCGACGAGGCCCCCACATGGGGAGCCGACGATCGGATCTATTTTACCTCCGATCGCGACGGGGTACTGCTGAATGTTTTTTCTGTGGATACCGTGGGAAATGGGCGGCGAGAAACCAGCGCCTGGAGCGGTGCATTCGATGCGGTACCCCTACCGGACAGCAGTGGGTTGGTCGTCGGAGGATTCCACGACCTGAGCTGGAACCTCTACCGGTACCCCGTCGACTCGGCTGCGCGCCAGGATCGATTCGCGCTTGATTCGGGCCCCCCGCCGGCCCAGTGGGCCTGGGCCAGTGGCAGCCGCAAGCCCGCGGCCAAGGTGGTCGGGGAACCGTACCGTCGCCGTCTGACCCTCGATTTCGCTGCCGGGGGCGCCGCCTTTGTCCCGGGGTACGGAGGAGCTCAAGGGGTATCCTTTCTCATGAGCGATCTGCTGGGTGACAACCTGGTGTATGGCAGCATCGGATCTTTTCAAGGACGCCGGCTTGGCAGTGTATTCGCGAATATCAGCGCCAGCACGATCTACGTGAATCAGCAGCGGCGACTCAATTGGGGCCTGGGCGCGTTCCGCACCCGAAGCCGGAACTACGAGGGCGATCTTGTGGTAGCCTATCAGGAACTGGCTTACGGGGCGCTCGGTCTTCTCCGATACCCCTTGAGCCGCTTCAGTCGAGTCGAGGGCACTGCCGTTCTGGAACATTCCGACCGGGTTGACTTCACCCTGACGGTAGACGAACCGCGGCGGGTCGGCTGGATCGCGTCTAATTACCTAAGCTTCGTGCACGACAACTCCCTCTGGGTTCCTTCCGGCCCAATTGACGGAGGTAGGTTGAGCATTACCGGCGGTATCTCCAGCGATTTTACCAACAGCCGCTTCGACAGCTACCTGTTGAGCGGAGACTGGCGGCGCTATCTCCGGTTGGGAACGCGCAGCGCCTATGCCATCCGGGCCTTTGGTTTCTACAGTGGTGGCGACCGCCCACGACGAGTGAACATCGGAGGCACTCTCGGCCTGCGCGGCTACCCTGAGTTCGGATATATCGTCGGGACTCGAGCCTATATGCTCAACCAGGAGCTCCGCTTTCCGGTGCTGACTCACCTGACTCTGGGAACCCCGCTCGGCGACATCGATTTTCCGGAAATTCAGGCGGGATTCTTCGGGGACATCGGTAAGGCGGTTCTGCACCAGGACTCCGAGCGAGCGTTGCTGGGAAGTTGGGGCATCAGCTTCCGCTTGGCACTGGGTCCGTTCGCGGTATTGCGGCTAGACCTGGGTCGGCGCTTCAGCGATGGCAACTTCCGCGGGTACAGTCTCGACCGGAGCCAGCGAGATCCCGGGTTTGTGCATTTCTTTTTCGGCTATAACTATTGATGGGACAACATGTTCGGGTTGACCTCCCAGTGCTGCTCCTCTATCTTGGCTCGGCCGCAATAGCCTGTCGACATGCACCAGAACCAGTGATTCCGGTCGGAGCCCGGCCAGCAACTCTGGCCGAAGTCGCTCCCTGGGTCAGCGCCACGGTGCCGGCAGCTCATCAGGTTTACCGATTCAAGTGGCTGCTGCGAGACGAGCGGGGAAGTGCGGGGGGCCGCGGAGCAGTGCGAGTCGCCCCACCTGACTCTCTGCGCTTCGATGTGGCAGGTCCGTTCGGAAGCGGCGCTGCGTCCGCCGTGGTGGTGGGTGATCGGGCAGTATGGACAGAGCCGGCCGATGCCATCGCCAGGTTGGTCCCGAACTATCCGCTGATGTGGGCCATGTTCGGTGTAGCGCGAATGCCGCCGGAAAGCGTGACGGTTCGCGCGCTGACGACCTCTTCTACCCAGGCCTGGCAGTTTGCTGGAGCACGGGACACGGTGGAATATGCCAGAAGCGCGGGAGATGACGGCCGGCTGATTGCGGAGGTCCACCAGGCCGGCACATTGATCGGCCGGGCCGAAACGACTCTGGGGGCCGATGGAACTCCGCTCAAGGCCAGGCTTACGGTACCGAGCGGCCCGGCTCAGCTGGACATAACGTTTCTCTCCATAACGCGGGACACCTTTGCGCCTGATATCTGGATTACTCGTAAGCCTTAGTAGTCTGCTCACTCTCGGCTGCTATGGTTTTGCGGGTGGTGGTTTACCCCCTGCAATCAAAACGGTGGCTGTTCTCCCCTTCGACAATCAGACGCCGGAACCTACGCTCACCCAGGAGATTTCGCGGGCGGTTCGCGAGGCCGTAGAGCAGAGGCTGGGCCTCCGGCAGGCCGCAGAGCCGCGAGCGGACGCCGTCGTCCGGGGCTCGATAACTCGCTACGAGCCCGATCTCCCAGTGGCCTATACCGGAGGCGACAGCACTGTGACCGTCACCCAACGCGAGCTCCAGATCACCGTGTCAGTCGAGATTCTCGACCAGCGACAGGGTAAACCGCTCTGGCAGCGGAACGGGCTCACCGTGCGCGGGACCTATGAGCCGGGACAGGAGGCCAACGGGCGCAGGAAAGCCCTGGACGATCTGGTTGTGAATATCGTCGAAGGCGCTCAGTCTCAGTGGTGAGTTCACCCGCGGCTCGGGACTAGCAGTGCACGACCTCTCCATTCCCGGCCTGTTCCTGACGCTGGCGGCTATACTGGTGGCCGCGAAGCTGCTGGGTGAGCTGGCTGAACGGGTGGGCCAACCAGCGGTACTCGGTGAGCTGCTCGCCGGCGTCCTTCTTGGCGGAAGCGTTCTCGGAATCGTCCCAACCGCCGGGGCCATGGGAGAGGTGGTGCATGTACTCGCGGAATTGGGCGTCGTGCTCCTTCTCTTCGAGATCGGACTGGAAACGGACTTGCGTGAAATGTTTCGCGCCGGTCCCGCCTCACTGGCAGTCGCTACCGTAGGTGTCGTGCTCCCCTTCTTCTTCGGATTTCTCTACTGGGCGTATGTGCCGCATGCCGCGAGCGGTAGCTCAACGGACCTGACAACTGCTGCCATTTTCGTGGGCGCCACACTGACGGCCACATCGGTCGGCATTACCGCCCGGGTTCTATCTGACCTCCGTCAGATGAATACGCTGGAGGCGCGGATCATTATCGGCGCCGCGGTCATAGACGATGTCTTTGGCCTGGTGATTCTGTCCGTAGTGTCGGGGCTGGCGTCCGGAGCGGCCATCGCCCCTTTGAGCATACTGCGCATCTTTACCGTCGCGGTCGGATTCCTGGTAGTCGCCGTCTTAGCAGGACGGTTCCTCGCGCCGAAGCTGTTCGATCTGGTCGTCCGAATGCGGGTCCGCTACGTACTTCTGGTCGCTGCGATCGCGTTTGTGCTCGGATTGTCGGCGGTAGCCGCAATGGCCGGCTCAGCTCTCATCATCGGCGCCTTTGCCGCAGGGTTGATTCTGTCGGGTATCAACCAGTTCGACACTATAGAGCGCGAGGTCCGGCCGGTGGGGTCCATACTTACTCCCATCTTCTTTGTCAGTGTCGGCGCTTCCGTCAACGTGCGGCTGCTCGACCCCAGTCGGGAGGGGGCTTCGGGGCTGCTGGGAGTAGCGGTGGTGCTGACCCTGCTTGCGATTGCTGGCAAGGTCGCGGCCGGATGGGCAGCGCCCTGGGCCCAGTTCCGACGAGTTGTGGTAGGTGTGGGGATGATTCCCCGGGGAGAGGTCGGATTGATCTTTGCGGATATGGGGCGGCGGGCCGGCATTTTAAATGACGCCGTGTTCGGCGCCATTCTGCTCATGATTATGGCCACCACCTTTGTTGCGCCGCCCGGTTTGAAGCTGCTCTTTGGTGCCCGGACCTCTGATACTCCGGCATGATCGACAGCAAGCCTAAAGTGATGAGCTTGACGGAGGCCTTGGCCTGGCGAGACCGGCAGGCGGGCCCCGTAGTCTTTACCAACGGTGTCTTCGACCTGTTGCACCCCGGCCACGTGGAGCTGCTCGAAGCCGCCCGGAGGGAAGGGGCCGCACTCATCGTCGGGGTGAACAGCGATGCCTCAGTGCGGCGGCTGGGCAAAGGGCCGGACCGGCCATTGAATGATGAGGCCGCGCGGGTTCGGGTCCTGGCTGGACTAGCGGCGGTGGACGGTGTGGTGGTGTTCGACGAGGACACGCCGCTCGACCTGATTCGACAGCTTGCCCCTGATGTTCTCGTAAAGGGGGCGGATTACACCCGCAGCGCCATCGTCGGAGCCGATCTGGTAGAATCCCGGGGAGGTCGAGTGGTGAGAGTTCCCCTGGTTACCGGCTTCTCCACCTCCAACATCGTGGATCGTTTTCGTGCCTAGACCTGACGGCCGCGCGCCGGATCAACTGCGCCCGCTCGTGCTGGAGCGGCGTGCCAATCCTTACGCCGAGGGGAGCTGCCTGATTCGGATGGGCGGCACGCTGGTTCACTGCACCGCAAGCGTCGAGACCGGCGTGCCCGGCTTCAAGAAGGGAACCGGCGAGGGCTGGGTGACGGCGGAATACGCCATGCTGCCGCGAGCAACCCTGGAGCGCACTTCCCGCGAGCGGAACGGACCGGGAGGCCGAACCCAGGAGATTCAGCGGCTGATCGGACGCTCACTCCGCGCAGCTATGGCTACCATGAGCTTTGGCGAGTTCACCATCCGGGTAGACTGTGATGTGCTCCAGGCGGATGGTGGAACGCGCACCGCCTCGATTACCGGCGGCTGCGTGGCCTTGGCCGACGCATGCGCATGGCTGGGGGAACGAACCGGACAGCCCTCAGCCTTCGGCAAGCTGGTGGCTGCCGTTTCGGTCGGCCTCATCGACGGGGAGATCCGGCTCGACCTGGCTTATGCGGAGGACAAGGACGCCGGAGTGGACGCGAATATCGTGATGTTGGAGCCCACTGAATTCGTGGAAGTGCAGGGGACAGGCGAGCACGCCACCTTCAGCAGGGCCCAGTTGGAAACTCTGCTGAACATCGCCCAAGGGGGTATCGCGGAGCTGTTTCAGGCCCAGCGGAAGGTTCTCGGTCGGTGAAAATTCTGGCCGCTACCCGAAGCCGCGGCAAGCAGCAGGAGATTCGCCGGATCCTGGCTCCGGGAGGACTCCAGGTGGTCTTCCCTGAGGACATCTGGCTTCGTGAGTCGAACGAGGACGATGCGCTCGAAGCCGCCGACACCTTTGAGGGGAATGCCCGCAGGAAGGCGGACTACTTTGTGCGCCTGAGCTCTTTGCCCACCTTGGCAGACGATTCCGGACTGGAGGTATTTGCTTTAGGGGGAGCTCCCGGCGTTCGCTCGAAACGCTGGGCTGGAGCCTCCGGCACGGCGGTGGAAGTGGACGCGGCCAATAATGCCGAGCTGCTGCGGCGCATGGCCGGCCTTTCCGAGGCCCAGCGGGTGGCGCGCTATCGCTGCGTCCTGGTCTTTCTCCGCTCGGCGGGCGCTGTCCCTCTCGTATGCTACGGAGATTGCACCGGCCGCATTTTGGAGGTGCCTCACGGCGCCGGCGGCTTCGGGTATGATCCTCTGTTCTTCAGCGATGAACTGGGAAGGACTTTTGGCGACGCCTCAGCCGAAGAGAAGGATGCGGTCAGCCACCGTGGCCGGGCCCTGAGGGCCTTCCTGCAGGCGTTGAAGGCTTCAGTGCCGGCGTCATAGACCGGCTATTTTGCAAGCAGACTGTACGGGGTGTGGCGCAGTCCGGTAGCGCGCCTGCTTTGGGAGCAGGAGGTCCCGGGTTCGAATCCCGGCGCCCCGATGTTAGAGAAGTATCTGGTCTCCGGATTTTCCCACGTGACGAGGAAGTCCGGAGACAGCGTCCGGCAGACTAGAGGAGGCGAGAGTAGATGAACCGGGCGTTGCGCCGCTCCCAGGTGCGGAGCGACTCGAATGAGAGCTTCTCCAGCTCGATCGACACGGCCCGGGCGGCGGCCAGCGACACGGATTCCCGGTCTTCCCGACCGCCTTCAGCGGCGATGCGGGCCTGGACGTCGGTGAGACTGAGCCAGACCGTCAACCGATTATTGACCCGGTCCTGGACCATGAGCCGCATCTTCTGGATCAGAGCCCGATTGCGGAGGACGCAGTGGCGGTGCACGGCCCACAGGATGAAGCCCTGGAGCCAGATCAGAAAAATGAGCGCCATCCCCTGCTGACCGCGGGAGAGCTCACTCAAGGTTATGATGATGGCCAACAGCACCCCGGCGGTCGTCATGAACAGCTCGAAGTACTCTGCCAGACCAGCCCGAACTTTGTAAACAACGGAGGAGAAGCGTTTCATTGAGTCCTCGAGCTGGGAACCGGTCCTAGGGCCAGTCAGTTCTGGGGGTACTCCAAGATTCTAGGTCATAGCTGGAAAATCCAGTCCCACCGAGGGATTGGCCGGGAAAGGGAGCCGTGGTAGGGTAGCCGATGACCGGAGTTTGAAGGTGTGGTGGGGCGCCCGTAGCTCAGTTGGATAGAGCAACAGCCTTCTAAGCTGTGGGTCGCAGGTTCGAATCCTGCCGGGCGCATTCTGATGACCCGAGGAGATCCATGACGGGCTCCATAGAAATGTCCGCAGGAACCTCTGAAAAGTCGCGTGGGGTTGCGCTCGCCCTGGCGGCAATCCTGGGGCCGTTCGGGGCTCACCGCTTCTACGTGGGCAAGACCGGCACCGGCATTCTGATGCTATGCACCCTCGGGGGCGCCGGTCTCTGGTACCTGTATGACCTGATCATGGTAGCCGGAGGATCGTTCCGGGATGTGGAGGGAAGACTCGTGTGTATCTGGGATCCCGAGCAGCCTTCCTTCCGTCAGGGTGAGGTTCCGGCGGAGGTGATAGAAGAGCTCTCGGCTCTGCGCGCCGAAGTAGCCGAACTCGCTGAGCGGGTGGATTTCGCCGAGCGGTTATTGGCCAGCCCACCGGGGGAGCCTGGGCGAACTCAGTCCTCCCTTGAGAACTAGATTCGACTTTCGTTGGGAGGCCTAGCGATGGCGGCTGTGGATCTGCTCCAGTGAGCGGATCTGATCGTGAGCCTCTTTGACTTTGATAAACTGCCGCTCCACCAGAGCCCGCAGGTCGGCCGGCAGCCCTGATGCCAGCACCTGGTCGTAGGCCTTGATCGCCACCTCCTCACCCCGCTCGCACTCGGCAATGATCGCAGCTTCGTCCCGTCCTGAAGCAAGCGATTTGATGTCCATCCATCCCCGGTGCAGCGCGGCTGCTACATGCCCCGCCTGAGCGGGATCTTGGTGAAGACCCTGGACCTCGGACTGAAGCTCGGCGGCAAACTCGCTGCGCTGCTGCGAATAGCTCTCCAGCAAATGCTGCAGGTTGATGTCGTCCACCGACTCGGCCGCAACCTTGAATCCGTTCTCTCCATCCTTGCAGGTCTGAATGAGCTGATTCAGCGTGGACGCCAGATCGTCCACGCTGTCAGCTTCAGCGCCTCTATCGGCCGCAGTGCTCACCGGGAGGCTTCCTCTTCCGCGTCCTCCGCCTCTTCCGCTTCGATGTTGATGACGCTCTCGGCCAGCTCGGTCAGCTTCTCGTCGGTGACCTCTTCTTCCTCGAGATTCTGACCCAACAGGTCGTGCACCTGATCGTAGCCCAGCATCTCGGCATAAGTGCAGACACAGCCGTAGCTGGCAATCTCGTAGTGCTCGACCTTCTGTGCCGCGGAAATCAGAGCTGCATCCATCACCGATGGCTCAGCATCTTCTTCCATGATCTTCTTGCCCTCTTCGATCAACCCAGCCATTCCTTCGCACTTCTTTCCCTTGGCCGGTACTCCTAGA
>CAVOSV010000003.1:0-150000 GCA_963698975.1 uncultured Gemmatimonadales bacterium | reverse complement strand
CCGCAGAGAATCGTCCCAAGCGACTGTTTAGCAAAAACACAGGAGCGTGCCAAGGCATTGTCCAAGCCGACGTATACGCTCTGACTCCTGCCCGGTGCCGGAAGGTTAAGGCAAGCGGTTAGCCGCAAGGCGAAGCTGCGAACCGAAGCCCCGGTAAACGGCGGCCGTAACTATAACGGTCCTAAGGTAGCGAAATTCCTTGTCGGGTAAGTTCCGACCTGCACGAATGGAGTAACGACTTGGGAGCTGTCTCTTCCGTAAGCTCGGCGAAATAGCAGTATCGGTGAGGATTCCGATTACCCGCGACAGGACAAAAAGACCCCGTGCACCTTTACTACAACCTGTCATTGAACGTCGGTATGACCTGCGTAGCATAGGTGGGAGCCGTTGAGGCGCCGGTTTCGGCTGGCGCGGAGGCAACAGTGAAATACCACCCTTGTTTTACTAACGTTCTCACTCAGACGGCAACACCGTCGAGGACCGTGGCAGGCGGGTAGTTTGACTGGGGCGGTCGCCTCCTAAAGAGTACCGGAGGCGCGCTATGGTGGGCTCAGTGCGGTCGGTAATCGCACGATGAGTGTATAAGCAAAAGCCCGCCTGACTGCGAGCGCGACGGCGCGAGCAGGGACGAAAGTCGGCTTAAGTGATCCGGTGATCCCGTGTGGATGGGTCATCGCTCATCGGATAAAAGGTACGCTGGGGATAACAGGCTTATCGCGCCCGAGAGTTCACATCGACGGCGCGGTTTGGCACCTCGATGTCGGCTTATCACATCCTGGGGCTGGAGAAGGTCCCAAGGGTCCGGCTGTTCGCCGGTTAAAGTGGTACATGAGCTGGGTTCAGAACGTCGTGAGACAGTTCGGTCTGTATCCGTCGTGGGCGTGGGAGTGTTGAGGGACGTCGTCTCTAGTACGAGAGGACCGAGACGAAGCGACCGCTCGTGTACGGGCTATCCTGCCAAGGGTATCGCCCGGTAGCGATGTCGCGCGGAGATAACCGCTGAAAGCATCTAAGTGGGAAACTCTTCCCAAGATGAACACTCCTGGAGCGTAAGCTCCCTGAAGGGCCCTGGGAGACTACCAGGTTGATAGGCCGCAGATGCACGGCGCGCAAGCGCTTCAGTCGAGCGGTACTAATCGCCCGTGAAGTTTGATCTCTTCCGTCTTCACATCAGGACACACCATCCATTGCTCGTTGTCAGTCGCGAGTCAGGAGTCGCGAGCCACGGAGTAAAACCCGTGACTCAAGACTCTCGACTCGCGACTAAAAAATCGGCTGACGACTAGCGCGCAGGGGCCACACCCGTTCCCATTCCGAACACGGCAGTTAAGCCCTGCAGCGCCGATGGTACTGCAATCGAGAGGTTGCGGGAGAGTAGGCCGTCGCCAGCCTTTCCTTTGAAAGCCCCACCAGGCCCTGCTTGGTGGGGCTTTCGTGCTTGGGTCAGGCCGCTTCGCACGGCATAGAACCGGTTGCCATGAACGCCCGTCCAAACACCGAACTCCGGCCTCTCCGATCGTCGGATCGCGGCACCTGCTCCTCAGCTACGATTTCCCGCCGATGGCCGGGTGGCATTGCGCGGCTGACCGGCGAACTGGCCAAACGGTACCCCGGGGAGAGCCTGCTGATCTCCACCGGTAGCTTCGAGCAAGCGCGGCGTTTGACGCTCGACTCCCCAACCGAGTGGACCGCCTCGGCATCCGCAGTAGCCGCCTACGCACAGTCTCAAGGTCTCATACTCTGGTCCCATCGGGCCGGACAGCTGGCCCGGGCTTTCGTCCGGGATTCGTCTGGTGCGGCAACCTGAAGCCTGCGGGGTTTCCGGCGCTGTGGCTGAACAGCCGCGAAGAGATTCCCTACGGAATCTTTCTCTACGGATCGGAGCTGCTCCTGCTGCAGCAGCGGATTCGCAGCTCCCGCTTCAAGCGCAGGGCAGCAGGGCGGATCTTCCGCCGCGCCGCGGTGTTGGTGGCCATCAGTGAGTGGACTCGTCGCTCGGTGCCTCGAGGTGTTGGACGGACTCGGATGCAAACCGGACGAGATCGATGTCCGCCGCATCCCCCTCGGTACCGATCCGGCACACTTCCGACCTGGACTGGATACCCGTAGCGTCCGCGCCCGATACGGACTCGGGCCCGGACGCTGGCTCATCACCGTGGCTCGGCTGGTGGGGCACAAGGGAATCGATACCGGACTCCGGGTGCTGGCAGAACTCCGCGAAGCCTGTATCCCGATCTTCGGTACGCCATAGTCGGATCAGGGCCCCTGCAGGCGCCAGCTGGAGACGACTCGCCCGTGACCTGGGTGTCGGTCACCTGGTTCGATTCCTCACGGCAGTGCCGGACGAGGACCTGCCCGCGCTCTACAACTGCGCCGAGATCTATCTCGGCCTGTCTCGAGGCGAGGGACTGCTCATGGAAGGCTTCGGCATTTCGCTGGTGGAGGCCTCCGCCTGTGGAATTCCTGTGGTCGGTGCTCGCCAGGGAGGGATTCCGGATGCAGTACGGGAAGGAGAGACCGGTCTTCTGGTCGATTCCACCGACCTGCCGGCCATCGTCGACGCGGTGCAATCCCTGCTACAGAACCAGGAGATTGGCGAGGCAATTAGGCCTCGGAGGGGAGAAGGGCAGTGGAGACCTACTATAACTGGGATCGGGTGACCGCCGACGTGCGCCGCACCGGCAAGGAGCTCGCCCGGTAACGCGGCCCGGAGGCAATAGCCAAGCGGCAAGACTCCCCTAACTTGCAGGATGCCCACCAGGACCGGTCATATCGCCCTTGCCGGCGCGCCGAATGTCGGCAAATCCACGCTGCTGAACACGCTTGTCGGCGAGCACCTTGCCATCGTAAGCCCCAAGCCCCAAGCCACCCGGCTTCCGGTCACCGGCATCCGGACCGAAGGTGAGACCCAATACATCTTCCATGACCTGCCCGGCCTGCTCGATCCCTCGTACCTGCTTCAGCAGAGGATGCGCGAGATCGCACTGGCAACAGCCAGGGAAATGGATCTGGTGCTGCATCTACATCCCGCGCCTCTGGCTCCTGCTCCGGCCTTTCAGCAGCTGGCAGGACTGACTGCACCGTTGCCCGTTCCCGGTCCTCACCGTATACACGAAGGGAGACCTGCTGCCTTCCGGTCGTCGGGCTGAGCTCGAGCGAGAGGCCCCGCTGATATCCGCGAGCGACGGAGAGGGCATCGAGCTCCTTCTGGATCGGATCCGCGGCTATTTGCCGGAGCGCGAGTTCGAGTTCGATCCCGAAGACATCGGGACGCAGCCACTGCGGTTCTTCGTGGTCGAGTACCTGCGGGAGGCGGCCTTCGAGCTGCTGGGAGATGAGGTCCCCTACTCCTTCACCGCCGAGGTGGAGGAGTTTCGCGAAGCGGAACGGCCCATATACATTCGGGTCACGTTGTTCGTGGAGCGCGAGTCGCAGAAGGGGATCGTGATCGGCCGGTCTGGCGGCACCATCAAGGCCCTTGGAGCCCACGCCCGCGCTCGACTGGAAGAGCTGCTGGGAGCACCGGTCTATCTGGACTGCTGGGTCAAGGCGCTGCCGAACTGGCGGAAGAGCTCCTCCGCGCTCAGCCGATTCGGGTTTCCGGAGTCCATCTCGGGCGGCCGTGCCGCCACTTCATCATCAAGGAGTTCCCATGACTCTGGCTCCTGAGCTGTTGCAGATACTCGTCTGTCCCCAGTGCAAGGGAGAGCTCGAGTATCGCACCTCACCCGAGTCGCTGGTCTGCCACGCCTGCCGCCTGGTCTATCCCGTGGAGGATGGCATTCCCATCATGCTCATCGACGAAGCCAAGCCGCTCTGAGTCCTCCGCCGTCTCCTCGTATGAATCCTCGCACGCTGAGCGCTTACGCCCAGCGTGCCCTGGAAAACGCCCGGGCCGAGGCGGTGCGCCTGGGTCATGACGCGATCGGCGCCGAGCACATCGTGCTGGGACTGCTTCGGGGCGACGGCACGGCATCGGCTGTGTTCGGTCGGCTCGGGGTGGCCCTCTGGCCTGATTGAGCAGCGGCTGGAGGCCAGCGGGCGGCGGCGCTCCACCCGTGGGCCAGGCGAACAGTTGGCCTACACCTCTCACGCGAAACGGCTGATCGAGGTCGCTTCCAAGGAGGCGCGTGAAACCGGGAGCGTGTTGTCGGCAGAGCACCTGCTGCTGGCGGCACTGCACGAACCGCGTGGAGCGCTGGTCAAGATTCTGGCCGACGCCGGCGTCTCCGCCGACCGGGCGCAGGCTGCCATGCGGCATTCCGGCCACCAGGTCCGCCCTCGATCGGCGTCAAGCAGAGCCGGGCGCGAGAAAGCGTTCGGTTCCCTGGCGAGCGCTGCTGCTGCTTGCCGTTCCCCTGAGCATCGTTCTTCGAGCGTGTCTTCCACGCGCCGGCCCTGGCGGTGTTCTCCACCGCCTGCCTGGGCGTGTTGCCCCTGGCAGGATACATGGGGGAAGCAACCGAGCATCTGGCACACCGCAGCGGACCCACCATTGGAGGACTGCTCAACGCCACCTTCGGTAACGCGGCGGAGCTTATCATCTCCATCGTGGCGCTACAGGCCGGCCTGGTGGGACTGGTGAAGGCCTCCATTACCGGCAGCATTCTGGGCAACCTGCTACTGATCCTGGGTCTTTCATTGGTGGTGGGCGGGCTCCGCCGAAATGAGCTCAGGTTCAATCGGGCGAATGCCGGAATGAGCGCGAGTATGCTCTCGCTGGCGGTCATTGCCCTGGTCCTGCCGGCGTTATTTCATGCCCTTCATCCTGGAAGTGCCGCTCGGCTCTCCGAGCTCCGGATCTCCGAGTCCGTCGCGCTGATCCTGCTCCTTACCTATGGCTTGTCACTGCTCTTCACCCTCAAGACCCATCGCTGTCTCTTCTGGTCCGAGTCGCCGCCGATGGAGGGGCCGATTTGGACCATCAAGAAGGCAGCGCTGGTCCTGGCCGGGGCGACCGTGGGAGTCGCCATAGAGTCCGAGCTCCTGGTCCATGCGGCCACTGAGGCGACCAAGACCTTGGGCCTGACCGAGACCTTTCTGGGCCTGATCATCGTCCCCCTGATCGGCAATGCGGCGGAACACGCTACCGCTATTGTGGTTGCCCGAAAGGGCAAGATGGATCTCGCGCTCCAGATCGCCCTCGGCTCCAGCACTCAGGTCGCGTTACTGGTTGCGCCGATACTTGTCTTTGCGGGCGTGGTTCTGGGACGGGACATGAACCTGGCGTTCACCCCGTTCGAGATCCTGGCCCTGGGCATGGCTACGGGGGTGACGGCCATCATTACCCTGGATGGTGAATCCAACTGGTTCGAGGGGGTGCAGCTCCTCGCCCTGTATGGGATGCTCGCGGTGGCGGCATTTTTCC
Source organism: uncultured Gemmatimonadales bacterium (assembly GCA_963698975.1). Classification (GTDB taxonomy): domain Bacteria; phylum Gemmatimonadota; class Gemmatimonadetes; order Gemmatimonadales; family GWC2-71-9; genus CAVVWJ01. The sequence goes on along the minus strand of CAVOSV010000003.1, from coordinate 144,632 downwards.
TGGTTTGACTTGGCTGAGCTCGTCTCGCTAAGTTAGCCGGGCATAACTTCTTACGAGAGGCTATGGGTGCGGACTCGCCCGACGATACTCTTCTTTTCGCCGGACGGCTGTCCGGTACCCGGCCCTGGTGCGACAGTGGGCCGGGGTGCACTCCTTCCCGCTCATGGTCTTCAGCGAGCCGGATGAGGTGGAGTCGATCGTCCTGCGTGGCCATCCCTGCCTCCTCTTTGTGGACGGGGACCACTCGGGCGCAACCGGCCTCGGTCTGGTTCGCCGACTCAAGAGCGACGCCTTTACCGCCATCGTTCCGGTGACCGCCCTGGCTGCCGCGCATCATCCCGAACGGGTCCAGGCCTGGTTTGCCTCCGGGGTGGACGAGGTAATCACCGGGATCTTTGCTCCGGCCGAGCAACGGTCGCGGCTGGACGCCATGTTGGTGCGCACTGAACGGGACGTCTCGGTACACCCGTCCACCCGGTTGCCCGGCACCACCGAGATCGAGCGGGAGATCCGCCGGCGATTGGAATCCAATCAGGAGTTCGCCGTCTGCTACGCCGACCTGGATCACTTCAAGGAATTCAACGATCGCTACAGTTACTATGAGGGCGATCGCGTCATCTACATTCTCTCCCGGGTTCTCCACGACGTGGTAAAGGGCCTGCTGGGGCCTAGAGGCTTCGTGGGTCACATCGGAGGAGATGACTTCATCTTCATCATACCGGCTGAGGACATCAGCCCGGTATGCAGCGAGATTCTGGAGGTGTTCGACGCCCTGGTCCCGCTGCAGTACAACGATCAGGATCGCCGGGCGGGCTATTTCTTCGGGAAAGATCGCAGGGGCCAGCTCCATCGAGTCCCCCTCATGACTTTGTCGATCGGCATCGTGACCAACCGGCATCGCCGGTTTGCCCATCCCGCGCAGGTGAGCGAGCTTGCCACTGAGATGAAGAGCTACGCGAAGACGCTACCCGGCTCGGTCTTTGTGGTCGATCGGCGACACGGTGCAAACGGAGAAGAACGTCCCGGCCCGGCTTCTCGCGAGAAGCCCAGAGGAGCTTGAGATGAACGTTACCTGCCCGAACTGCGCCACCATCTACCGGGTGGACCCGGCCAAGGTCCCCGAAGGAGGCGTGCGGGCGCGCTGCAGTGTCTGCAGCGCTGTCTTTGCGGTTAAGCGAGAGGGCGAGGAGGTGCAGTCGCCGCCGCGGCCGACGGCGAAGGAAACAGTGGCTACCACGGGCTCTAAACCCCAACCGGTTGCAGAGGCGCCCAGGCCCGCTCCTCCCAGCTTCAATCCTGGGCCCGCAGCACCGGCGGCAGCGGGACCCGCGGGATCTCCGCCCCGACCGATGGCTCCCCAGAAGCCAGCCCCAGGCGCGCATAGGCAGCCCGACCGCTCCAGCCCCGGGAGCCGCAGCTGGACGGCCCATGCCGGTCCCTCCCGCTACTCAGAGCGGCGCCCTCGAAGCCGTCGGTGCCGGCGGCACCCTCTCCGTCTGCGCCTCGTCCTCCTGCCACGCCAGCTCAAACGGCACCGCCGGCACGCGCCCAAGCCGGCAACACCTCCTGCCCGCCCTATCTCCAGCTTCTCCGCCGCGGCCGTCGGCTCCGGCGCCATCCGGTGCCCGGCCGCAGAATCCATTCCTCTCTCAGGATCCGGCGCTCAAGGCAAAGCGGTTGGCCCGGGCGCTGATCTCAGATATGGTCGTCTACCATCCGGGCAAGCGGCAGGAGGGACTTCGCGACGGAAATCTCAAGGAACTGTTCGAGGAGGAGATCAAAAAGAGCTGGGAGGAGTACGCGGAACAGGTCGGGCGAGAGATTGCCGATTCCACGGGATATTTCCGGGAGGCGTTGAACGAGATCCTGGCGGGTGGGCGGCAAATTTTCTAAGGATGAGCTCCTCCCATTAGGTTTCAGCGATACCCCTAGGGAGAGATTCGCATGTCTGAGCTCGCCGATCGTCTGACCGATCTTCAACGCCGCGTTGCCGAACTCCGAGACTTTCTTTGACTTGTCCGGTAAATCAGAGCGGTTGAGCTCCCTGGAGGCTCGGCAAGCTCTTCCCGGCTTCTGGTCCGACCCGGAGGCGGCGAGAGTGTCGGTTCAGGAAATCAAGACCCTCAAGAACTGGCTGACCCCCTACGACAATCTGGATCAGAGGCTGCGAGGAGCGCTGGAAATGGCGGAGCTCCTCGAGGCTGAGCCCGACCCGTCACTTCAGACAGAGCTCGAGAGGGAAGCCGACGAACTCCAGACGGCGGCGGAAGCATTCGAGCTCCAGGCCATGTTGCAGGGCCCGGAGGATGCCCGGGATGCTCTGCTCACCATACATCCCGGCGCAGGTGGAACCGAATCACAGGACTGGGCGGAGATGCTCATGCGGATGTACGTCCGCTGGGCTGAGCGCCACGGTTTCGAGGTTGCCATCCTCGACCTGCTTCCCGGTGAGGAGGCGGGTATCAAGTCCGTCTCGATCGAGATCCGGGGGCAGTATGCGTACGGCTACCTCAAGGCGGAGAAGGGGGTGCACCGCCTGGTGCGCATCTCGCCGTACGACTCCCAGGCCCGGCGCCACACGTCGTTCGCTTCAGTCTTCGTCTATCCGGTTTCTGATGATACGATCGAGATCGACCTGCGGGATGAGGACATCAAGATGGACGTGTTCCGAGCCTCCGGGGCCGGCGGCCAGCACGTCAACAAGACCTCATCAGCGGTACGGCTTACCCACATTCCGACGAATACCGTGGTCTCCTGCCAGCAGGAGCGCAGCCAGACCAAGAATCGGGCAACCGCGATGAAGATGCTGCGGGCCGCCTTGTACCAGAAGAAACTGGAGGAGCAGGAGGCCGCGCGCGCCGTGGTGGAAGCCACCAAGACCGACAACTCCTGGGGAAATCAGATTCGCTCCTACGTGTTCCAACCGTACACGATGGTGAACGATCACCGGACCGAGGTAAAGGTGGGTGACGTGCAGCGGGTCATGGACGGAGATCTCGACCCCTTCATCCAGGCGTATCTCAAGCGATTCGGAGGGAAGGCCGCGTGAGTACGGTGGAGGAGCGCTCCTACGTCGAGGCGGCCCGACGGGAAAAGCGGGCTGCGCTGGAGGCACTCGGCGTGCGGCCTTTCGCCTATCGCTATGAGCGCACCCACACCGCCGCCCAAGCCCTGGCCGCATACCAGGATGACATGGGGGAATCCGGCCCTCAGGTGCGGGTGGCCGGTCGGCTGGATCGCTTCGGCTCGCACGGCAAAACGGCCTTCGGTCATCTCGAGGACCCCAGCGGCCGAATCCAGATCTATTTCCGGCGTGACGCGCTGGGCCCGCACTATGCGCTCGTGGAGTTGCTCGATCTGGACGACCACATCGGTGTGGAAGGAACTCTCTTCCGCACCAAGAAGGGGGAGATCACCATTCGGGCGGATAGCGTCACTATGCTGGCCAAGTCACTCCGGCCGCTCCCGCGGGGTAAGACCCAGCAGACTGAAAGTGGCCCGGTCAGCTTCGGAGACCTGCAGGATCCCGAGGTGCGTTACCGCCAGCGTTACGCTGACCTCGCGGTGCATCCAGAAGTACGCCAGATCTTCCGGCTCAGGGCCAGGGCGGTCGCCTACATGCGACGATTTCTGGATGACCGTGGTTTTCTGGAGGTGGAGACGCCGATCCTCCAGCCCCTCTATGGCGGGGCAGCTGCCCGGCCCTTCGTTACTCACCACCACGCGCTGGACATGCCGCTGTACCTCAGGATTGCCGACGAGCTGTACCTCAAACGTTTGCTGGTCGGCGGGTTTGAGCGCGTGTATGAGATCGGGCACGATTTCCGGAATGAGGGAATGGACCGGACTCACAATCCCGAGTTCACGATGTTGGAATTGTACCAGGCGTACGCGGACTATGGTGACATGATGGAGCTCACCGAGTCTCTGGTCGCCGGTGTGGTGCAGCACTGCCTGGAGACTCAGGTACTGGAGCGGTTTGATACCACCCTGGACTTCACTCCGCCGTTTCCACGGGTGCGCTTTCTCGATGCGGTGCGAGACCGGGCCGGGCTGGATTTGACGTCTGCCTCAGAAGAAGAGCTCCGTCGAGCGGTGCTTCGCGGTGGGGGCGAACCGGAGGCGGTGGAGGCCCTCGCCGGAGCTCGGCTGCAGGATGAGGTCTTCAAGACCTTTGTCGAGCCGCATCTGATCCAGCCCACCTTCGTGGTGGACTATCCCAAAGCGTCTGTCTCCCCTGGCCAAAGAGCACCGAGACGAACCCAGCTCTGACCGAACGGTTCGAGCTTTTCATCGGCGGTCGCGAACTGGCGAATGCCTTCAGCGAGCTCAACGATCCGGACGATCAGCGGCGCCGATTCGAGGATCAGATGCAGCAGCGGTCCAGAGGAGATGCTGAAGCGCACAGCTACGATGCCGACTACATCCGCGCGCTGGAGTATGGAATGCCGCCGGCGGGCGGGATGGGCCTGGGGATCGATCGTCTCGTCATGCTGCTGGCGGATCAGCCTTCGATCCGAGACGTGATCATCTTTCCGGCCATGCGCCCGGAGGGATCGTGACCGCCGGACAGCGGGACAGTGGGCCAGCGGGGAAGCTGGCTCGCTTGACGTGCGGCCGGCGGGCGGGTGCTGGCTGGTCTGCGCTGGCCGTCGAAGCTGGAGTGGCGGATCGCGCGGAGATATTTGCGGAGCCGGCGAAACTCCAGGACGGCATCGCTCAACACGGTCATCTCGACCGGTGGGGTGGCGGTCGGAGTCACCGCGCTCGATCGTGGTGCTGGGGGTGATGAATGGTCTGCGGGACGACCTTAGGGAACGGATTCTGGTGGCCAATCCGCATCTGCGGGTTCTCACCTACGGTTCGGGGCTCCGGCTGGACGACTGGCAAACGGTGCTCCAGCGCGTGCGCCGCCATCCGGGCGTGGTTGCGGCCAGCCCTGAGGTGATCAGTCAGGCAGGCATCACCGCGGGCCAGGATTATGGCGAGGGAGTGAATCTTCTCGGCTTCGATCCCGATACGGGACGCCGATCGGTCACCTCGCTCCCCCAATCGGTCACCAAAGGCGATCTGTCGTTCAAGACCACCAAGCCCGGCGTGGACGGGGGGATCCTGCTGGGATCGCGTTTGGCTTCCCGTCTCTCGGTGTACCCGGGAGACGTGGTGACGCTTGTCCCCGTCACCCAGGCCAAGGTCAATCCAGCCCTGGGCGTCGCGGTGCCCCGCTTCTGGAAGTTCGAGGTGACGGGTCTGTTCGACACGGGAATGTTTCAGTACGACAACCAGTTTGTGGTCATGCCACTGGCCCTGGCTCAGCGCTTTACCGGACTGGGCAACGCAGTGTCTGGAATCGCGGTACGGGTAAATGATCCCAATCGCGCTCCCCAGATTGGGGAGTCCCTGGCGCAGCAGCTGGGCTATCCCTATCGCACGCTCGATTGGCAGACCCAGAACGCGAGTCTCTTCAGCGCGCTCCAGCTGGAGAAGCTCGCAATGGGGCTGATTATCTTTTTTATCATGGTGGTGGCGGCCTTCAATATTGTTGGAACTCTTACCATGGTAGTCACCGACAAGACCCGCGAGATCGGAATCCTCCGCGCGATGGGTCTGACCGGACCAGCGGTGGCCCGGGTGTTTCTGGTCCAGGGCGCGGTGATCGGCGTGGTGGGTACCGCCATTGGCCTTGTCCTGGGGTTGTCGGTTTCCTACGTGGTCGACCGATCGGGGTGGGTCCGGATCAATCCCGCGATATACTTCATTGACCACCTCCCAGTACACATCGAGTGGCAGGACGTCGCGGTCGTTGTGCTCGCCAGCCTGGCCATCGCTCTCTTTGCCACGGTGTATCCGTCGCGCTCCGCGGCGGCTCTCACCCCGGTGGAGGCCATCCGCCACGAATGACGGCCATGCTCGAAGCCCAGGGACTTCGCAAAGTGTATCGCGGCGGCGACGGCAACCCGATCGAGGTGCTGGCGGGCATCGATCTAAGCGTCGATCGGGGAGAGTTCGTGGCCATCGTCGGAGCCAGCGGATCGGGAAAGAGCACCCTCCTGCATCTGCTGGGTGCCCTGGATAGTCCTTCCGGGGGGACCGTTCGGCTGGGCGGACAGTCCTACGATGACCACACCGCGGAGGCCCTGGCCGCTGTGCGGAACAAGAAGCTCGGTTTTGTGTTTCAGTTCCATCACCTGCTTCGGGAGTTCACCGCGCTGGAGAACGTGATGATGCCTCTCCTCATTGCCGGCGAGGACGACGCCAAGGCACGGAGCAAGGCGGAGGAGTTGTTGGCGGCTGTGGGCTTAGCCGGCCGCATGTCGCACCGGCCCTCTCAGCTCTCGGGTGGAGAGCAGCAGACGAGCCGCTGTGGCCCGGGCTCTGGTGGCGGATCCCCTCGTGGTCCTGGCCGATGAGCCCTCGGGCAATCTGGACTATGCCAACAGCGAGCGACTCCACCAGCTGTTTGCCCACCTCTCGCGGCAGTTCGAGACCGCGCTGGTGGTGGTAACTCATAATCGGTCGCTGGCCAGCCGGGCCGACCGGGTCCTCTCGCTCGATGGGGGACGTCTGGTTCCGCTTTCCAGCGTGGAGTCCATGCCCTGATGTCCTGTGAGCAGTGTCACGAACGTGAGGCGGTCATTCACCTGACTCAGATCGTGAACGAACAGGTCACGACACTGCACCTGTGCGAGCGGTGCGCTGCGGAAAAGGGCGTGGAGAGCCCGGGCTCGCAGCCCAAGACGCCACTGGGAACGTTCCTGGCGGCCATGGGTCAGGAGCTGCCGGAACAGACGCCGAGTACTCCGCGGGCCGGAGAGACCTGCTCCCGCTGCGGCGGTTCGCTCCAGGACTTCCGGGAGAGCGGCCGGCTGGGGTGTCCCGACTGCTATCGCTCCTTCGAGGTGCCGCTGCGGGATCTGCTGCGCCGGCTTCATGGCTCTACCCACCACATGGGTGAGCGCTACAGCGATCGGGAAACGGCACCCGCCCAAGGAGCGGCACCAGGCTGCGGAGCTGCGGGAGCAACTGCGGCTCGCCGTAGAAACCGAGAACTTCGAGCTTGCCGCCGAGCTCCGGGACAGGCTTCGGGTGGTGGAATGATCGATCTCAGCCTGCTGACGGATGGCGGCGTGGGATGGCTCGATGCCAGCGGGCCCTCGAGTCACCTCGTGCTCTCGACCCGGATCCGGCTGGCTCGCAATCTGGCCGGGCGGGTCTTTCAGGGACGCAATTCTGAGACGGAGCGAGAGGACATTCTCCAGATTGTGGAGTCTGCCGCGCGCGACACCGTGCTGCTGCGCCGGGCAATCAAGTTCCGGCTCGATCGGCTGGAACGGACCGACCGGCAGCTGCTGCACGAGCGCCACTTGGTGAGTAAGGAGCTAGCCGGTTTGGACGCCGACGGCCGAGTCCGCTCCGGGGCCTCGGTCCTGGTGCAGGACCGCTTGGGCGTGATGCTGAACGAGGAAGATCACCTGCGGCTTCAAGGTCTCCATTCCGGCTTCGCGCTGGATGCTGCGTACGCCGAGGTAGATCGGCTGGACGCCGAATTGGGACAACGACTTGCATTCGCATTCCATTCTGAGTTTGGTTACCTTACCTCGTGTCCGACCAACGTCGGCACCGGACTTCGGGCCTCGGTGTTGATTCATCTGCCCGGCTTGGTGCTGACCAAGGAAATCTCCAAGGTTCTACAGGGCCTGGCCCAGGTTGGACTGACTTTCCGCGGCCTGTACGGAGAGGGCAGCGAGGTCGTCGGCAACTTCTTCCAACTGTCCAACCAGACCACCCTCGGTAGTTCCGAGTATGAGCTGCTCGACCATCTCGGCAAGATGGTCCGGCAAGTCATGGACTACGAAGAGCAGGCCCGGCAGGTGCTGTTGCGGGACGCTCCTTCGATCATCGAGGACAAGGTCTGGCGTGCCTACGGCCTCCTTCGTTATGCACGAGCCCTGTCGTTCGAAGAGGCCATGAACCTGTTGAGCGGCGTGCGGCTAGGCGTTGGAGTCAGCCTCATTCCCGACGTCGGCATGTATACGCTTAACAAGTTGTTGGTCTACACCCAACCGGCGCATTTGGCGGTGGCGGAAGGGGTGGTTCCCAACGATCCGGAGTTGCCGGTGCGGCGGGCACAGTTCGTGCGCAAAGTGTTGGAATCCGAAGTGGGACGTCGCGGATGAGCCGCAACGGCAGACCTTCGGAGCTACGTAGGGTACCGAGATGAACGGATACAACTTTACCGACCGTGTCCGAAAAGTCCTGCAGATGGCTCGCGAGGAAGCGGCCCGCCTGCATCACGAATACGTGGGGACGGAGCACATCCTCCTCGGCCTCATCCGTGAGGGCGAGGGGGTGGCGGCGGCAGTCCTCACCAACCTGAACGTCGATCTGGAAGACATCCAGCAGAAGATCGAGGAGACGGTAAAGAAGGGCAAAGCGGCCGCGGCCGCCGGCCCCGATCTGCCGTACACCTCCCGGGCCAAGAAGGTGCTCGAGCTGGCGATGACCGAAGCGCGTGAGCTGAATCACTCCTACGTCGGCACCGAGCACCTGCTGCTGGGTCTGCTGCGAGAGGAGAAAGGCATCGCGGCGCAGGTCCTGACCGACGCCGGCGTGAATCTCGAGCAGTCGCGGGCTGAAACGTTGCGGCTCCTGGGCAGCGACATGCCACAGGCATCTGCCGGCGGGAGCAGCAGCCAGCCGAGCTCGACGCCCAAGTCGGAGAAGAAGTCGAAGACCCCGGCCCTGGATCACTTCTGCCGCGATCTCACCCAGCTCGCCGCCGAAGGGCAGCTCGACCCGACCATCGGTCGGGCCAAGGAGATCGAGCGGGTCATGGAGATCCTGGCTCGGCGCAAGAAGAACAATCCGGTGCTGATCGGCGAACCAGGGGTAGGCAAGACTGCCATCGTGGAAGGTCTGGCGCTGCTGATCGCGAATGGGCTCTGCCCCGACGTGCTCCGGGATCACCGCGTCCTGTCGTTGGACATGGCGGCCGTTATAGCGGGCACCAAGTATCGGGGTCAGTTCGAGGAGCGGCTCAAGGCCGTCATGAACGAGATCGCCCAGAACAAGCAGATCATCCTGTTCATCGACGAGCTGCACACGCTGGTTGGCGCCGGCGCCGCAGAGGGCGCGATCGACGCCTCGAACATGCTGAAGCCCGCCCTGGCGCGGGGTGAGCTGCAGTGCGTTGGCGCCTCGACCCTCAACGAGTACCGCAAGTACATCGAGAAGGACGGTGCGCTGGAGCGCCGCTTCCAGACCGTGGTGGTCGAACCGCCCACGGTGGGAGAGACGGTCGAGATCCTCAAGGGGCTGCGGAAGAAGTACGAGGATCACCATCGGATCAGCATCCCCGATGCCACTCTGAGCGCGGCAGCCGAACTTTCCGAGCGCTACATCACCGACCGGTTCCTGCCCGACAAGGCCATCGACGTCATCGATGAGGCGGGAGCCCGGGCCCGGCTCGCGTCGCAGGTGCCGCCGGCCGAGGTGGCGGAGCTCAAGACGGCCCTGGAAAAGGTCAACGTTCAGAAGGAAGACGCTGTTCGCGATCAGAACTTCGAGCGCGCCGCCTCCCTCCGCGACCAGGAGCGCGATCTGCAGAATCAGATCCGGCTCAAGAACGAGGAGTGGGAGCGCGAACGTCAAACCAAGCGGCCGGTGATCGACGAGGAGGCCATCGCCTTCATCGTGTCACGCTGGACCGGTATTCCCGTCACCCGGCTACAGGAGGCCGAGACCGCCCGGCTCATGCGGATGGAAGACGAGCTGCACGGGTCCGTGGTGGGCCAGGACGAGGCGATCAAGGCCGTCTCCCGAGCCATCCGCCGTTCCCGGGCAGGCCTCAAGGATCCCAACCGGCCGATCGGATCGTTTATCTTCTCCGGCCCGACCGGGGTGGGAAAGACCGAGCTCGCCCGGGCCCTGGCCAAGTTCCTGTTCGCCGACGCCTCCGCTCTCATTCGAGTGGACATGTCGGAGTACATGGAGAAGTTCTCGGTCTCGCGCCTGATCGGTGCGCCCCCGGGCTACGTGGGCTACGAAGATTCCGGTACCCTCACCAAGGCAGTTCGCCGCAAGCCGTACTCGGTGGTGTTGCTGGACGAGATTGAAAAGGCGCACCCTGACGTGTTCAATATCCTGCTCCAGGTGCTCGATGAGGGACATCTCACCGACAACTATGGGCGGGTGATCGACTTCAAGAATACCGTCGTGATCATGACCTCCAACGTCGGCGCCCGGGACATCATGCAGGGCAAGACGCTCGGATTCCACGGGGGCGATCAGGGCCGGAGCTTCGAAAAGATGCAGGACACCGTCAAAGAGGAGATGAACAAGGTCTTCAATCCGGAGTTCCTGAATCGACTGGACGACGTGATCGTCTTCCACCCGCTGGCCAAGGATCACATCGCACAGATCGTGACCATCCTGCTCCGCGAGGTGCAGCGGCGTCTGGGCGACGAGGTCAAGCTCACGCCGGCAGCCACTCAGTTCCTGGTGGAGCACGGCTACGACCAGAACTACGGAGCGCGCCCACTGAAGCGTTCCATCCAGCGCTACATCGAGGATCCGCTGAGCGAGAAGATCCTCATGGGCGACTTCGGCCGGGGAGACGAGATCGAGGTAGATGTTTCGCCAGACGGCGAACGGTTGGTCTTCCGGGCGCTGACCGGTACCCAGGCCTAGTGCCGCGCGTCGGGCTTCCGGTGGAGGCCCGCCGCGCTTACCCTCCGCCCCGTGCTGATGCGTCGTATACTCTCGTTTTTTGCCGCCTGTTTACTCCCATGTGGAGGGCAGGCGGTTCTCGCGGCTCAGGAGCCCGGCCCGCCTGCGGTTGACAGTATCGTAGTCCAGGGAAACCAGCGCCTCACCCCATCCCAGATCATCGGCAGCTCGGGCATCATCGTTCACCAGCCCATCAATTACCGGGATATTCAGCGGGCCATTACCGCGCTGTTCCAGACCGGGCAGTTCGACGATGTCCTGGTTGAGCAGCGGAATCAGGGACAGCAGCTTCTGCTGGTCCTGCGGGTGAAGGAACGCCCGGTGCTGGAGAAGTGGACTGTACGCGGTGTCAATCGGGTCGGGGAGGGCGAGGTTAAGGGCCGAGTCCATCTCACCGAGGGCCGTCCGCTGGACCGCAACGCGGTGGAACAGGCACGCGCCGCCATTGATTCGCTCTATAAGCACCAGGGCTACTACGCCTCCCAGATCAAGGTGGTGCAGCTTACCCCGCAGCCTGGCCGGGCCCGGGTTGTCTTCGACATCACCGAGGGCAACCGGGTTGCCATCAGCCAGGTGGTAGTGGATGGCAACAAGCACTTCACCGACCAGGCCCTGCTTAAGCACATGGCCACCCATCCGGAAGGATTCTGGTGGTTCCAGAAGGGGGAGTACGACGAGCGGACGGTAGAGCAGGATGTGCGCGAGCGGCTGCCCAATTGGTACGCCGACCACGGCTACGTCGATTTCCAGGTCACCCAGGACTCCCTGATCTCGGATTCCACCGGCGGCAAGGCCATCCTGCACCTGACCGTGGATGAGGGCCAGAATTACCATGTGGGGACGTTTGACATCGAGGGAAATCGCCGGTTCTCGACCGAGGAACTGCGGGCCTTCTACCCGTTCGGACCGGTAGGGCCAAACGGCACTCCGGTTGGCCATTCTCGCCCCTTCAGCCAGACCCAGTGGAACGAAGCCACTGAGAAGGTTCAGAAGCTCTACGCCAATAACGGTTACATCTACGCCCAGGTGCAGCCGGAGGAGATTCGCCGTACCGGCCCCAAGGGAGTGCCGCTGGTGGACCTGCGCTGGAACGTCAGAGAGGGAACGCCAGCCACGATCAACAAGATCGAGATCGTCGGCAACGATGTCACCCACGAGCGAGTCATTCGCGAAGCGATCGTGATGCTGCCGGGAGATCTCTTCAGCCAGGATCGCCTGATCCGTTCCTATCAGAACGTGGCGAACCTCGGGTTCTTCCAGCAACCAATGCCTCCGCCGGACGTGAAGCCCTCCGCCAACGGGGCGGACGTCGACATCACCTTTCGAGTTGAGGAGCGCCGCACCGGCAACATCAACTTCGGCGCCTCACTGGGGCAGGGCACCGGCGTGGGCGGATTCCTGGGCTTGGAGGAGCCGAACCTGTTCGGACGGGGGAAGCGGGGCAAGCTTCAATGGCAGTTCGGCAAGAACATCAACGACTTCACATCTGAGCTACACTGATCCGGCCATTCGGGAAAGCCGGATCTCGGGAACTCTATCGCTCTTCGATTCCCGGGCGCGTTACACCGTCGGAGAGCTGGGCCGGCGGAAGCAGACCGGCGGAAGCTTTCAGTTGGGCTTTCCCTTCCTGGGCTCTCGCTATACCCGGCTGTTTACCTCATACTCGCTGCAGGACATCCGGTATGAGGGTGGCTCTGCTGATATCCAGCAGCAGTTCCGTTGCCCGGTGGGGTGCACCAAATCCAGCCTGGGTGCCAGCCTGGTGCGGGATACTCGGGTTGGGCTTCCTTTCGCCACTGCCGGAATCATGACTACCGCCAGTGGAGAGCTTACCGGCGGATTTCTCGGCGGCACCGGCGACTTCCAGAAAGTGGACCTGGAAGGACGCTGGTATGCGCCGCTGGGCAGCATGGGAGGCGGCGGTCAGCTCGGCGCTGGAGTGCAGTTCGTGCTCGGATTGACAGCGAAATCGGGGTTTGTGTTTGGCGACGCCGGGCCCTTTTACCAGGACCTGTACGCCCTGGGAGGCGTGCAGTACGGGATTCCGCTGCGGGGGTATGATGAGTTTTCCATCACCCCCAATGGATTCGACCCGAGCGCCGGGGGCGGCACTGCCGCGAGCTCCCAGTCCTTCGGAGAGTCCTATGCCGCCTTCACGGTCGAGACCGGGGCGCGGATCAGTCAGTCGCTCTACCTGAGTGCCTTCTTCGACGCCGGCAACGTCTATCGCACTGCCCGGCAGTGGGATCCGACCAGACTGTTCCGGGGAGCGGGCTTCGGAGGTGCAGTGATCTCACCTCTGGGACCGATTGGGGTGGATCTGGGCTACGGGTTCGACAAGGTCGACATCACGGGCCGTCCCAAGCCGGGGTGGCAGCTCCATTTCAAGCTGGGGAACTTCTTCTAAGTCGTACGCACCTTTCATCGGGAGTGAAGCATGAAGCTTGTCGTCGTGGGAGTCTGGCTAGGGTTGGCCGCGTTGTCGGTGGCGGGAACCAGGTCACTCGCTGCCCAGCAGGCCGGGAACCCCAAGATTGCCTACGTCAATACCCAGGCAATCCTGAAATCGACCCCCGGATACGTCACCGCGGAATCGACCTTTACCAAAGAGCTCGCCACCTATCGGGTTGAAGTGCAGAAGCTACAGGCCAGCCTGGACTCTGCCGCCTCCGACTTCGATCAGCAATCGGTCATGCTCAGCCCCACCCAGCGAGCCGCCAAGCGGAAAGACCTCCAGTCCCAGCAGCAGAAGCTGGAGCAGCGCACTCAGGAGCTGCAGCAGAAGGCGGCCACCCGGGAGCGGGAGCTGCTCGATCCGATTCAGACCAAGGTCAACACCGTGATCGAAGGCGTACGTGCGGCGGGGAACTACGCCATGATCTTCGACGTCAGCGCTCCCAACAACGGGATCGTTACCGCGGATAAGTCGCTGGATTTAACTCAGCGCGTCATCCAGCAGCTCAAAGCGGGCAGCTAGTCGCGTGACGGCTGGTGGCCTTACCGCGCAGGCGGTCGCCGATCTCGTCGGTGGCCGCCTGATTGGTGACGGGGCCGTACGGATCGACTCGAGTCCGACCGCTGAGCCGAGCCGGTCCCGATGCGCTGTCCTTTGCCGTCTCCTCTCGATACGCCACTGATCTCAGCACCTCCCGCGCCGGGGCTGTTCTCATCCCCGAAGAGTTGGCCGCTGGCCCGAGTGGCCCTCCTGCTCGAATCGTCGTACCCGATCCCTACAAGGCGCTGGTCCGCGTCATCGGCACCCTGTTTCCGCCGAGCGTCGCCGAGCTCGGGCGTCGATTCCTCCGCCCGGATCGGTTCCGGAACCCGGCTCGGCGCAGCCGTGTCCATCGGTCCCTACGTGGTGATCGGGCGAGATGTCCGGATTGGAGCGCGCACCAGACTGGCGGAGCATGTCTCCTTAGGCGATGGCGTAACGGTAGGCGAGGACGCTGTGCTCGGTCCGAGTGTCGTGTGCTACGCCGGCAGCCGCATCGGTCATCGGGTGGTACTCAAAGCCGGAGCTGTCATCGGTGGCGTCGGATTCGGCTACTCTGTCCGATGGCAGAGGACACAATCGCATACCCCACCTCGGTGGCTGCGTGCTGGAGGACGACGTGGAGGTTGGCTCCAATACCTGTATCGATCGGGGGAGCATCGACGATACGGTGATCGGCCGCGGCACCAAGCTCGACAATCTGGTCCAGGTAGGACATAACGTGCAGATCGGTGAGCGGTGCCTGATCATGGCCGGCGTGGGCATTGCCGGCAGCACTCGGATAGGCAACGATGTGATCCTGGCGGGACATGTTGGAGTGACCGATCATCTGATCATCGGCGATCGGGCCAGGATCGCGGCCAAGAGCGCCATTTTCGGCGATGTCCCGCCGGGTGCGTCATTCAGCGGACACCCGGCCCGACCCCACCGGCAGTTTCTCCGGGCCCAGGCGGCGATGTACCGGCTCGCGCCGATCGTGGACGAGCTGGAGGAGCTGGCGCCCAAACGAGGACCACCGTGCCTAGACGTACTGTTGCGCACGACGCATGCGTCAGCGGAATCGGGCTGCACACCGGCTCCTACGTTTCCGCCGTCTGCCGGGCTGGTCCGGCCGGCCAGGGAATCGTGTTCCGCAGAACCGATCTGCCGGACCAGTCCGACCATTCCCGCCCGCCTCAGCATGGTGCAGTCCACCGAGCGGCGCACCGCCCTGGGAGAGGGAGAGACCATCGTTCAGACGGTCGAGCATCTGCTTGCGGCCGCGGCGGCGCTGCAGCTGGATGACCTCACCATCGAGCTCGATGGTCCGGAACCTCCGATCGGGGATGGCTCCTTCTCGCTCTACCTCAAGGCGCTGGCCGACGCGGGAATCGCGGAACAGCCGGGAGATCCGGTGGTCTACCGGGTCCCGACCGCCTTTGATCTCGACGGAAGGTGACTCGTCCTACGTGGTGGCGCCCGCCAAATCGCTCCGGATCACCACGACCATCGAATGGAACCACCCGCTGATCGGCCGTCAGACCGGCTCGTATGACATGACTCCGGGTGCCTTCGCTCAGGAGATATCGGAGGCACGAACCTTCGGATTTCTACGTGAGGCAGAGGCGCTGCGGGCCCGGGGACTGGCCCTCGGCGCGGCTCTCGAGTCCACCCTGGTGCTCTCGGACGACGGCCTGGTGGGAGGGGCACTGCGCTGGCCGGATGAGTTCGTCCGCCATAAGGCCGGGGACATTCTGGGCGATCTGGCGCTGATCGGAGGCCGGATCGAGGGGCACATCGTGGCCACAAAGCCGAGCCATCAGGGTAATATTGCGCTGGCTCGCTGGCTCACCCGCACCGGTCAACGCGTGGGAGGGGTTGTGATGGACATCGGCAGGATCCTCGACGTCATCCCTCACCGGTACCCGTTTCTGCTGGTAGACCGGATCATCGAGGTCGAGGGTACCAGGCGGATCGTGGGCATCAAGAATGTCACCATCAACGAGCCCTTCTTTCAGGGCCACTTTCCCGGCCATCCGATCATGCCCGGAGTGCTCATCATCGAGGCCATGGCACAGGTCGGAGGGATGCTGTTGCTGGGCACCATCGAGGATCCCGGATCAGAAGGTGGTCTACTTCATGTCGCTCGACAACGTAAAGTTCCGCCGGCCCGTCCTGCCCGGAGATCAGCTGCGATGCGAGCTGGAGATGCTGCAGAACCGGGGTCGGACCTGCCGGATGAAAGGGATGGCCTATGTCGAGGGGCAGGTGGTTGCCGAAGCTGAGATGATGGCCCGGGTGGTGGATCGGTGAGCCCGAGCATTCATCCCACGGCGCTCATCGATCCTTCTGCCGAGCTCGGCAAGGGAGTGGCCGTAGGACCATATACCATCATTGGACCCAACGTTCTGGTGGGCGACGGCTGCCGGCTGGGGCCTCGGGTAACTCTCCAGCGCAACGTGCGGCTGGCGGACGATGTGTATGTGGGAGACGGCTCGATCCTCGGTGGCGACCCTCAGGACCTCAAATATCAGGGGGAGGAAACCTGGGTCGAGGTGGGCGAAGGCACCATCATCCGCGAATACTCCACGATCAATCGGGGCACCACCGCCACCTTCAAGACCACGGTGGGGGCGCGCTGCTTCATCATGACCTACGTGCATCTGGCCCACGACTGCCATGTCGGTGACGACGTCGTGATTGCCAATGCCACCCAATGTGCCGGGCACGTCACCATCCACGACCGGGCCATTCTCAGTGGCCTCAATGCCGTCCATCAGTTCGTCACCATTGGCACCTACGCCTTCGTGGGCGGAGGCTCGCGGGTCAACCAGGACATCCCGCCCTACGTGAAGGCGGTGGGGAACCCGATGGAGCTGTACGGCCTCAACTCAATCGGCCTGCAGCGGGCCGGCTTCTCGGGCGAGACGGTGGCCGCGCTGAAGCGGGCCTATCGCCTCTTCTTCAACTCGGACCTCAACCTCTCCCAGGCCATGGAACGAGCTCGCAGTGACCTTCCGCCACTTCCCGAGGTCGAGCGCTTTCTCGCTTTCGTGGAGTCCAGTGAACGAGGTGTTCCCGCGTGAGAACCAGACTTCCGGTTGGCGTAATCGGCGTCGGCGCGCTGGGCCAACATCATGCCCGGCACCTGGCCGGGTTGAACGAGGTTCGTCTGGTTGGGGTATGCGACATCGACGCCGGTCGCGCGGCGAAAGTCGCGGCCGAGCTCGGGAACGACGGCCTTCATGGAAATGGACGACCTGCTGGCCCGGGTCCAGGCAGTCACGATCGCGGTTCCGACACCGGTGCACGCGGAGGTGGGCCTTCGTGCCCTGGAGCTCGGGATTCCGGTTTTGATGGAGAAGCCTCTCGCGGCGACGCTGGACGAAGCCGACCGTCTGATCGCGGCCGCCCGCCGCCGGCGTCTTCAGCTGCAGGTCGGGCACATCGAGCGCTACAACCGGGCACTGCGGGCGGCGGAGCCGTTCCTGGACGGCCCTCGGTACATCGAGAGTCAGCGCCTGGCTCCCTTCCAGCCGCGGGGCACCGACGTAGCGGTGGTGCTGGATCTGATGATTCACGACCTCGACCTTGTTCTTCACTTGACGGGCGGCGGCATGGCCACGGAGGTGAGAGCATCGGGTATCTCGGTGCTCTCGTCGCATCTGGATCTGGCCAATGCCCGGGTGGAATTCGCTAACGGCGCGGTGGCGCAGGCGACCGCCTCACGGGTGGCCCGGGAGCGGATTCGGCGGCTTCGGCTCTTCCAGCCCAACGGCTATCTGTCTCTCGATCTGGCAAGCGGTGGCGGCGAATTCATGCGGGTGCGTAACGGTTGGCAGCCGGGGACGGGGCGGGAGCTGGCCGACGTGGTCGAGCGCATTGTCCTGGAGGCTCCCGAGGCCGATGCCCTGGCGCTGGAGCTTCAGAGCTTTGTGCACGCCGTTCGGGGTCAGCGCGAGGTCGTGGTTCGCGGTGAGGAAGGCCGCGCGGCCCTGGCGCTCGCCCTGCGGGTTGCGGACGCGGTCCGAACGCAGCCACTGGCCGCATCCACCCATTGATGCTGCAGCGGGGCACGCCTCGCATCTTCGTCTCCGCCGGTGAACCGTCCGGAGACCTGCATGCAGCCCCCGTGGTTCGCGCGCTTGCGGAGCGCTATCCCGGCGGGACCATAGAGGCCCTGGGCGGACCGCAGATGGAAGATGCCGGGGCCACCATCCGCTATCCCATGGAAGGACTCGCGGCGTTTGGCGTGGTCGAGATTGTCACCAAGATCCGCGCCCATTATCGCCTGCTGCGTGCCCTGCAGGGAGACTTCCGGGTAGGGCGCTACGATCTGGCCATACTGGTGGACTATCCCGGTTTTCATCTCCGGGTGGCGGAAGCGGCCCATCGCGCGGGTACCAAGGTTTTGTACTACATCGCTCCTCAGCTCTGGGCCTGGCGACCGGAACGAGCCCGCCGGCTTGCGGCGGCAGTGGATCGCCTCGCCGTTGTGCTGCCATTCGAACAGCAGTTTTTCAACGGCCTCGGAGTCAGAAGCGACTACGTGGGTCATCCCCTGATCGATCGCCCCGTGGGGCCAAGCCGTCAGGAGGCTCGGGCCCGTCTTGGGCATCCCGCGCTCAGAGCCGAACTCTGGCGATCTTCCCGGGGAGTCGGAGCCAGGAGATCAGGAGACTCTGGAAGCCGTTTCGTGACGCGGCCTACCAGCTGCTCAGGGACGGAAGTTGTGACCGGGTACTCGTAGCCGGGACCGCGCACGGCATCTATCCCGATCCCGACGGTCTCGAGATCGTTCGAGAGGACACAGCAACCCTGCTGGCCGCGGCCGATGCCGCGCTGGTGAAGTCGGGAACCACGACGCTCGAGGCGGCGCTGGCGGGAACACCAATGGTGGTTGCTTACAAGGTTCATCAGCTCAGCTGGAAGGTTTTTCAGCGGCTGCGAACGGTGAAGTGGGTGAGCCTGGTCAATCTGGTAGCGGATCGAGAGGTCGTGCCGGAGGTTCTGCAGGATCGGGCCTCCGCCGACGAGCTGGCCACCCAGCTTCGACCGCTGCTCGACGCGGCCGACCCTCGGACGGTCCACCAGAGGGAAGGTCTGGCTCTGGTGCGGGAACGTCTCGGCCACGCCGGCGCGTCGAACCGGATTGTTACGATGGCCGGAGAGCTGCTCGACTCGATGCGACTGAAACTCTCGCCTCGTGCAGCGCGCCTGATAGCGGGTCCCGCGATGACGGTCTTGGCCTCATCCTGGCGCATCGAGGTGCATCACGAGGAGCGCTGGCGGCGAGATATATCAGGCCCGCCGAGCCGCACGTCTACCTGCTCTGGCACGAAACGCTGCTCCCGCTGCTTTGGCAACACCGGGGGCAGGGCGTTGCCATCGTGGTCAGCGAGGCTCGGGATGGCCAGTATCTGGCTGATTTTGCCACCTCGCTCGGCTACCGGGCACTCTATGGCTCGAGCACCCGGGGTGGCGCTCGAGCCTTGCTGGCAGCGGTGCGAGAGCTGCGCGCCGGCCGGTCTGTGGCCTTTACACCGGATGGGCCCCGCGGGCCGCGGCGCGAGCTCAAACCCGGGGTCATAGCAGCAGCGCAGCGCGGGAATGCCATTGTCATTCCGGTCCACGCCGAGTCGGACGCGGTTTGGCGGTTACATTCTTGGGATCGGTTCATGATTCCGCGGCCGTTCGCGCGGGTGCGGGTCACCTATGGAATCCCGTTCGAAGTCAGTCAAGGAGACGATGGATTTGCCGAAGGTGTCGCCCGCGCTTCCGCCAGTCTCGCTCAGCTCTCCCGGACCGATGCATGGCGCGCAGAGGCGATAGCCATCGCGTAGTCCGCTGGCTCTGGACCAGCCGGAGACCGGATGCCAGACTGGTACGTCTGGCCCTGCTTCCGGCCTCTGCCCTGTGGCGTGGCGTCATGGCCGCAAGAGAATCCGCCTATCGGCGGGGCTGGCTCGCAGGTGCACGATCTGCCGCTGCCATCCGTCGCCATCGGCAATCTCACCGTGGGTGGATCCGGCAAGACGCCGATCGCGATCTGGACTGCGCGGTACTACGTGTCTCGAGGGCTGGTCCCGGGCATCCTTCTGCGGGGGTACGGCAACGACGAGGTGCTGGTGCACCAGCACGCCGTCCCAGAGGCCCAGGTGATCGCGGATCCAGACCGGGCGGCCGGTGCGGAGCGTGCCCTCGCCCGGGGAGCTCAGGTGCTGGTGCTGGACGATGCGTATCAGCGGCTGGACGTGCGTCGGGACCTGAACATCGCGGTGGTGAGCGCCGAGACTACCCGCGCCGTCCGCTGGCCACTGCCTGCGGGGCCCTGGCGCGAAGGTCTCGCCGCCTTGGAGCGGGCCGATGCGGTGGTCGTGACCAGAAAGCGGGCTACCGCGGAGGCGGCCCTCACCCTGGCGGCCGATCTGCAAACCAGGGTCAAGGGACCGGTCGCGATCGCCCATCTGGGTCTGCAGTACGTTGAGGGCATGGTCAGTGGTCTTCGCCACCCTGCATCGAGCCTGGCAGGGAAACGGGTGGTGGCCGCGTCCGGCATAGCGGATCCGGATGCCTTTGTGGCGCAAACCAAGGCAACCGGCGCGGCGGTGCAGGTGGCCACCTGGAAAGATCATCATGACTACCGCGACGAAGACGTGGCCTGGCTGGCTCACGCCGCCCGGCGGGCAGATCATGTGGTGATCACCCAGAAGGACGCCGTGAAGCTGCGAAACCGGTGGCCCAGTTCGGTGCCGGAGCCGCTGGTGGCAATGCTGGATCTGCAGTGGGAGGAAGGCGGCGAGGAGATTGCCGCTGCGCTGGATACCGTCGTCACCCCCGTGGAGCGACTGTAAACTCTTTCGGAGCGTACCGGAGCGATATGACCACCGTCAGCCGTCCCAATCAAGACCTCATTCGTCCCGACAAAGACAAGTTTCTGGCCGAGGAGAATCCATTCGAGGCGATGATGTCACGCTTCGACTACGCGGCTCAACGACTGAGCCTCGACCCCGGTTTATACAAGGTGCTCCGCAGCCCGGAGAAACAGATAATCGTCTCCGTACCGATTCTGCGGGACAACGGCGATGTGGACGTCTATACCGGCTATCGCGTGCTCTACAACACCTCGCGTGGCCCGGCTAAAGGCGGTATCCGATTCGACCTGAACGTGACGCTGGATGAAGTGAAAGCGCTGGCGGCGTGGATGACCTGGAAGTGTGCCGTGGTGAACATTCCCTTCGGCGGCTCCAAGGGCGGAGTGGTCTGTGATCCGGCCAGCATGTCCAACGTCGAACTGGAGCGAGTCACCCGCCGATATACCTCCGCCATTATCGAGGTTCTGGGCCCTGATTCCGATGTTCCCGCGCCCGACATGAACACCAACGAGCGGGTCATGGCCTGGATCATGGACACCTACTCCATGCACAAGCGGCACACCGTGACCGCCGTGGTAACGGGCAAGCCGGTGGAGATGGGCGGTTCGCTCGGCCGACGGGAGGCGACGGGGCGCGGATGCATGATCGTGACCCGCCAGGCGCTCAATCGCCTCAGGATGCCGGTGCAGGGCACCAGGGTCGCGGTCCAGGGGTTTGGCAACGTGGGCTCAGTCTCTGCGGCGCTCATGGAGCAGCAGGGCATGAAGATCATCGCGGTCAGCGACAAGTCGGGTGGCATCTACAATCCCAACGGACTGCGGGTGCGCGATGTGATTCAGCACGTCAGGCAGCACCGTTTTCTGAGCAGCTATCCTGAGGCCGAGAAAATTACCAACGATCAATTGCTCACGCTGGATTGCGACGTGCTGGTGCCGGCCGCGCTGGAGAACGTGATCACCAGCCACAACGCTGCCGACATCAAGGCCCGGATCATTTGTGAGGGGGCCAACGGCCCGACCACCGCTGGCGCGGACAAGATTCTGGAGGAGAACGGCGTTTTCGTCATTCCCGATATTCTGGCCAACGCGGGGGGCGTAACCGTCAGTTACTTCGAATGGGTGCAGGACCGGGGGGGATACTTCTGGGACGAGGACACTGTGAACCAGAGACTGGAGCGGATCATGGTGCAATCCTTCGAGGAAGTCGCCTCCATGGCCGGCCGGCACGGCATCAATATGCGGATCGGGGCGTACATGCAGGCGATCGAGCGCGTGGCAGCGGTGCACCGCCTCAGAGGGATGTATGCGTGACAGCGGGGCAGGGGAGCAGGCGGGCAGTGAGGAAGAGCGGACGATGGAAGGCGGGGACGTAAGGAGTGGACATCGAGATCGTAGCGGTTGGGAAGCTGCGGCCGTACTACCGTCAGGCCGCTGACGACTACATTCGCCGGCTACGACGCTACACTCACATCCGAGAGCAGGAGGTCCGCGAGGCCAGCCGGGCTCCCAAGACCTCGGTTCAACGAGCGGAGGAGGCAGCCAGACTCGAGGTAAAGATTCCCGATCGCGCTCTCGGTTGTTGCCCTGGCCCGGGAGGGTGTTGGATGGTCCAGTCGGGAGCTTGCCCGTCAGCTCGAAGCGCTGGCTCCTGAACGGCCGGCCACTTGCCTTTCTGCTAGGAGGCTCTTCCGGCCTCGATTCTTCGGTGATAGCGCGGGCAACAGCCCGTTGGAGTCTGGGGCCGCTTACGTTTCCCCATGAGCTCGCCCGCGTGATTCTGTGCGAGCAGCTTTACCGAGCCTATACGATTCTTCGCGGAGAGCCGTACCATAAGGGAGTCTAGAAGCACTGGCTGACTTTCGACTTGGCGGCACCGACTCATGACCGAATGGTTCGAAGAGTGGTTCGGTGAAGACTATCTCAAGTTGTATCCTCATCGTGACGAAGCCGATGCTGACCGTGCCGTTGCTCTCATCGGCCGGTCGGTCGGCCTTCGCCCAGGATGGCGGGTTCTGGATGTAGCCTGTGGTGCCGGCCGACATGCCCGGGCATTCGTGCATGCCGGAGCCTGTTGTTTCGGACTCGATCTCTCGGCGACGCTGCTGCGACTCGCTCGGGGCATTACCACCGCGCCTCTGATCCGGGCGGACATGCGCCGGCTCCCGGTCCGTCCCGCGTCAATGGATCTCACGGTCAATCTGTTTACCAGCTTCGGGTATTTCGAGCATGACGACGAGCACGCACTTGCTCTGCGCGAGATGATCTCCACGGTGCGACCGGGAGGTTGGTTCGTAATCGACTTCCTGAACCCTGCTTCCGTTCGACGCCGGCTGGTTTCCCAGGAGAACGCTGGAGCTGGACGGACACACCGTTCGAGTCACTCGGTCGTTGTCGCCCGATGGGCGGTACGTGTGCAAGCAAATCCAGGCTCCTGCGGGTCGTCAATATCTCGAGCGGGTGCGGCTGTTCGAGCCGGACCAGATCTCCGAGATGGTGGAGACCGCAGGCGTACGGATTCGGCAACGGTTTGGTGACTACGACGCTGCGCCGTTTACTGCCGCATCACCTCGCACCATCCTCATGGGGCAGGTCGCGTGACCTTGCGCCTGGTACCGACACCGTTGCGCTCCATTGCGGAGTTTCCCTCTGTCAGAGAAGGAGTCTTCGACCCGGCTCTAGCAGAAGCGTTCGTGGCCAGTCCCGCGCGCGACACGGCACTCGCTCGCCTGCGGGAGCCAGGTGCACTAGTGGTGACCACCGGCCAGCAGCCGGGATTGTTCACTGGTCCGCTGTATACCATCTACAAGGCTCTTTCGACTGCCGGACTTGCCCGAATAATCGAGCGGCAGTGGCAGCGACCGGTCGTGCCGGTTTTCTGGCTGGCGGGAGACGATCACGACTTTGCCGAGGCGAGCCACACCAGCTGGATCACCGCCGAAGGCGCAGTGCGAAACGTCTCTCTTCCACCCCGCCCACCGGATGCGCCACTGACACCGCTCTATCGTGAGCAGCTGGGCAGCTCGATCTTGGAGTTGCTGGACACATTCGCCGCCGATCTCCCCGCCTCGGAGTTTCGCACCTGGACCGTCGAATGGCTGCGCCGGCATTACCGGCCCGAAGTCAGCCTTGCCGCCGGCTTTGCCGGAGCATTGGCCGAACTGCTCGCGCCAGCGGGGATCGTATGTCTCGACAGCACTCATTCAGCGGTGAAACGGGCAGCGGCGCGCCACCTCATCCGAGCACTGGGACTCACCCGCGAACTGGACGCCGATCTGGAGCATCGCAAACATGAGTTGATGACCGTCGGACTGGACCCGGGAGTCCCGGTTGGAGAGGGCGCCACCCTGGTCATGCTGGAGGGCCCGATGGGAAGGGATCGGCTGCTGCTGGACGACGGCAGCTATATCACCCGGCGGGGGCGGCAGCGGTATGATCTCGACGCCCTTCAGCGCATTGCCGCTGCCGAGCCGGAGCGGCTGTCGCCCAATGTGCTGCTCCGACCGATTGTGGAGAGTGCCCTGTTGCCGACGGTGGCCTACCTCGGTGGTCCCGGGGAGCTCAAGTACCTCGCTCTCACGCTTCCGATCTACGAGCGGATGCGGGTGCCCCGGCAGACGGTTCTCCCCCGCTGGTCCGGCGTGATTGTCGAGCCGAAAGTAGAACGGATTCTGGAGAAGTTCGGAATCGATCTCTTCGAGCTTGCTGGAGCCCCCCGGCTCCCTCGAGGCACGCCTGGTCCGCTCTCAGCTGCCGGATGCCGTCAGCCGCACGCTGGAGTCACTTCGGGAGGAGCTGCTCTCAGGCTACGACACGACTGGCTCGGGGAGCGGGCGAGATCGATCCCACGCTGACCAAGTCGGTGCAGGGAACCAAGAATCAGGCGCTTGCTGCGCTCAAAGACGTCGAAAAGAAGCTGGTGCAGCATTTGAAGCGCAGACAGGAAGTCGAGCTGGGACAACTGACCAGAGCTCGTGCGCTCGTGCTTCCGGAGGGGCAACCGCAGGAACGGGTCCTCACCATAGCGTCGTTCCTGGCGCGTTATGGTCCGACCTTGATCGAGGAGTTGAGCGAGAGCATCGAAGCGTGGTATGCCGCGGCCCTTGAAGGGGCCCTCCATCCGTCGTAGACTCGACCAATGTCGGTCATTGCGTTGATTCTCCTGGTGGCACTTCTCATCCCCATTATGGGCATCGTGGTGGACTCTCCCATAGGACGGGCGCTGGCTCGCCGACTGGAAGGACCTGAGCAGACTCCCCCGGCTCTCTCTGATCTGGCCAAGAAGGTGGAGCTGATGGAAGCCGAGATCGATGATCTGGCGCGCAGCGTCCAAACTCTGCAGGATGAGAACGCATTCCTGCAGCGCCTGTTGGAGGACCCTGCGCAGCGTCGCCCATCCCTTCCTCCCCAGCCACGGCCCTGACAGCCAAGCGGGCTCGTCCTGCGGCGATGGTGGCCGCCGGAATCCTGCTGAGCCGCATCCTGGGCCTGGTTCGCAACCGGGTCTTCGCCCACTTCTTCGGCACCTCCGACGCTGCAGATGCCTTCAACGCGGCGTTCAGGATACCCAACTTTTTGCAGAACCTGTTTGGAGAAGGGGTACTCTCCGCCTCTTTCATTCCGGTTTATGCCCGGCTGCTCGGCCGAGAAGAGGATGAGGAAGCCCGCCGCCTGGCGGGCGCGGTGTTCACTCTGCTCGCATTGGCCTCGGCGGTTTTGGTACTGCTGGGAGTGCTGGCCACCCCGGCACTGATCGCGCTGATTGCCCCGGGGTTCTCCGGGCAAAAGCGAGAGATCACCATTCGGCTGGTGCGAATCCTGTTTCCGGGCGCAGGACTGCTGGTCCTGTCGGCCTGGTGCCTCGGAGTGCTGAACAGCCATCGCCGTTTCTTCCTGTCGTACACTGCTCCCGTCCTGTGGAACATCGCGATCATCGTCACGCTGATCGCCTTTGGTCACTCAGTGCATGGCTACGACCTGGCGGAGTACTCCGCCTGGGGATCTGTGCTGGGTAGTGCCCTCCAATTCGGGGTACAGTTACCGCCCGTTCTGGGGGCCCTCGGCGGTCTTACACTGACGCTGCAGCGAAGATCCGCTGCGGTTCGCACGGTGATCCGGAATTTCGTTCCGGTATTCATTGGCCGTGGGGTGGTACAGATCAGTGCCTACGTGGACACCGTGTTGGCCAGCCTGCTTCCCACTGGCGCAGTCGCGGCGCTCTCCTATGCGCAGGTGCTCTACACCCTCCCGGTGAGCCTCTTCGGGATGTCGGTCTCGGCAGCCGAGCTGCCGGCGATGTCTCGAGAAACCGGAGAAGAAAGTGAGCTGGCCGCTCAGCTTCGGATCCGGCTGGAACGCGGGCTTAAACAGATCGCGTTCTTTGTGGTGCCCTCGGCGGTGGCGTTCCTGTTTCTGGGAGACGTGATCACAGGCGCACTGTATCAGTCGGGTCAGTTTACCCGGAGTATGACCGTGTATGTCTGGGGCATTCTCGCCGGATCGGCCGTCGGGCTGCTCGCGTCTACCCTGGGGCGACTCTACGCCTCTACCTTTTACGCTCTGCAGGACACCAGAACTCCTCTTCGGTTCGGCATAATCCGCGTGACTCTCACGGTCGGGCTGGGATATTTGTTCGCCATTCCACTCCCGATCCGTTTGGGGTCTGGACCCCAAGTGGGGCGCGGCCGGTCTCACCGTTTCGGCTGGGATTGCCGGCTGGGTGGAGTTCATCCTCCTCCGCCAGGGACTCAATCGCCGGATCGGCAGGACCGGAATTTCCGGCTGGGTGATGGCGAGGCTATGGGGCGGGGCAGGGGCAGCCGCTGTAGCGGGTAGCGCGGTCAAGCTGGGTCTTCAGGGTCAGCATCCTCTGATCGTGGCGTTATTTTCCCTTGGTATTTACGGAGTTGCCTACTTCGCCATTACCGCGGAGCTGGGCATCCCGGAGTCACGCCGCCTCCTGGCCCGCGTACCCTGGTTCTCCCGCTGAGAGCCGGTTCCACGCATATCCCTGATTCCGAGCAAGCACGACGTGAGCACTCCCGCCCTCCCCGAAGCACTCCAGAGAAAACTCGATACCCTTCCGGAGGGGCCGGGGGTTTACCTCTGGAAGGGGCAGGACGGTGAGGTGCTCTATGTCGGCAAGGCAAAACGGCTGCGAAACCGGGTGCGGAGCTACTTCGCAACTGACTTTGCCGACAGCCCACGGAATCGGCTGCTCCAGCGTCTGATCGCCGACGTGGAGACCTTCGTGGTTCCGAACGAGCCTGGCTCCCTGATTCTGGAAAACAACCTGATCAAGGAGTACCGACCTCGATTCAACGTCAGACTCAAGGACGACAAGAGTTACCCCTCCATAGCCGTAACACTCGGCGAGCCCTTCCCGCGGGTGCTGGTTACCCGCCGCCGCGACATTCCGGGCGCCCGCTATTTCGGTCCCTACACCGATGTGGCCCAGCTTCGGCGCACGCTGGCCATCATTCGCCGGCTCTACACCGTCCGGAGCTGCCAGGACAAGCTCCCGGAAGAGCGCCGCGAGCGCCCGTGTCTCGACTACTACATCGGTCGGTGTCGCGCCCCTTGCATGGGGTGGCACGACTTTCCGGAATACCAGCGCATGGTGGAAGACGTGGTCAACTTCCTGGAAGGACGAACCCAGGATGTGCGCGCACGGGTGCGTGAAGCCATGCTCGAAGCCAGCGACCGAGAGGACTACGAGCGGGCCAGAGAGCTGCGGGACGCGCTCCGCTGGCTCGACCGGCTGGAGGAGCCGCTGAGCGTCGAAGTCATGGGAACGGGAGACGCCGATGTCGTCGGATATGCCCGGGACGGAGACGACGCTGTGGGCGTGCTGATCCGTGTTCGGGGCGGCAGGGTGGTGGGGCGGGAACACCGGTTTCTCGAGAACGTGGAGGAGGAAGAGGACAGCGCGGTCCTGAGTGCGTTTCTGGTCCGCTATTACGTGCCAGCCGAGGACCGGGTCCGCCGACTGGTGGTGCCCTTCGCGCCGGATGAATGGGATACCGTGCGTGAACTATTGCCCAACACTGATTGGTCCATACCCCAGCGTGGGCACTGCTCAACGATGGCTGTCCCTGGCCGACCAAAACGCCATGCATCTCCTGGAAAGCCTTCGAATCGAATCATTCGAAACCGAGGAGCGAGCCGAGGACCCGGTGTACGCGCTGGGCCGGGACCTGGGCCTAAACGTCGTCCCCCGGAGCTTCATCTGCGTCGACATCTCTCACAATCAGGGCCGGGACACGGTGGGATCTCTGGTATGGTTCGAGGCCGGGCGCCCCCGGAAAAGCGAGTATCGGAAATTCAAGATCCGGGGCTCTGGTCAACAGGATGACTACGCCGCAATCCAGGAGGTGCTCACCCGATATTTCACCCGCCGGAAGGAAGAGCAGCTACCCGTCCCAGATCTGATTGTGATTGACGGCGGCAAGGGCCAGCTCAGCGCTGCAGTCGCAGCAGTAGAACAGCTCGGGTTCCCTGAGCTGCCCATCATCAGCCTGGCCAAGCGAGAGGAAGAAGTTTTTCTGCCCGGCCGCGCCGAGAGCCTCCGGCTTCCGCGCCGGAGCCCCTCACTGCGCCTGCTCCAGCGCGCACGAGACGAGGCCCATCGCTTCGGCCTGGCTTACAACCGAAAGCGCCGGGCTCAAAGAACGATTACTTCCGAGCTGCTCAGCATCCCAGGAATCGGACCGACCAAACGACGACTCCTGCTGGAACGTTTTGGAAGCCTTGCCGGTGTGAGATCCGCCTCGATCGCCGAACTCGCCTCGGTGCCTGGGTTCTCTCAGCGGCAGGCGGAGCGCATTCTCGATCATCTGAGAACCGCAAACCCCCAGCGCTAGTTCTTCCTCGGCAATTCTGCCGACATCCTTCGAGGTTTGCTTGCGGTTTGCCGAGCAGGCATATTGTAAGTCTATGCCTGACGCACGGTTTGCGATTCTGGACCCGGCCGCGGGGATCAGCGGCGACATGGTTCTCGGGGCGCTAATTGCCGCCGGAGCCTCACCGGATTGGCTCCGGGGGGTACCTGCCCGGCTCGGTTTTCCCGACGTTCGGATCGAGATCGAGCAGGTGGAACGGTGCGGCGTAGCCGCCACCAAGGTAGATGTCGTACTGCCAGGGGACCGCCGGGAGCAGCCGTCGGAGATGATCGAAGATGACCATCACCATCACGATCATGGCCATGACCATGGGCACAACCATGTTGAGCTTCACGGTCCCCACGATCATCAGCACCGGCGGATCGGCGAGCTCATCGGTTTGATTCAGAAGGCCCAGCTCTCACCCTGGGTGCTCGAGCGCGCAGTTCACGCTTTCACTCTCTTGGGTCAAGCGGAGGGGCGGGTTCATGGCCTTCCGGCGGATGAGGTGCCGCTGCACGAAGTGGGAGCGGTGGATGCGCTGGTAGATATCGTTGCGGGGGTCGAGGGGTTCGAGCAGCTGGGCATCACCCGGATTTATCACCGTCCGGTCGTCTTGGGCAGCGGCTGGGTTCGAGCGGCTCACGGAGTAATTCCAGTTCCTGCTCCGGCGACCGCCATTTTGCTGGAGGGGCTGGAGGTCACGTCGGCGGGACCGGTGGTAGGTGAAGCCACGACCCCAACGGGAGCGGTTCTTCTCCGGGTACTCTCGTCCGGAGCACCTCCTGCCCGCTGGCGGCCACTGGATGCTGGAGCCTGGGGAGCCGGAGGACGTAACCCATCTGGCTATCCCAATGCACTTCGTCTGATCACTGCGTCAGCTGCCGCCGAGGCCGGAGAAGTCGTCCTGCTGTCCACCGACATGGACGACTTGAGTCCCGAATATCTGGAGCCCATGCGGGAGGCGCTCTTCGACGCCGGCGCGCTGGATGTCCAGATCTGGGCCACTCAAATGAAGAAGGGACGCATTGGATTCCGTGTGGAAGTTACCGCGCCACCGGAGGCTGATCGCGTTACGGCGGCGCTGTTCCGCCACAGTACCACCTCCGGAATTCGCCGGCAGATGGCAGAGCGTGTCACTCTGGCGCGGAGGGAAGTCCAGGTGACCTCAGCGGACGGAACTGCCGTCAGAGTCAAGGTGCTCGAGGGCCCCAATGGCCTGAGGGTGAAGCCGGAATATGATGATGTTGCAGCAGTTGCGCGTCGCACTGGGCAGCCGGCCCACGAAGTGGCAAGGGACTTGCACGACCGGGCGCTCCGGTCTCTGTTCTCGAACAAGGAGTAGCAGCGAGTGAAAACCAATATCGTCATGGTGAGCGTGCTCATCGGGGCTGCCGCCGTTCCGGCGGGTGCCCAACAGACTTCCGTCAACGATCGCGTCGTCAAGTCGTTGCCGAACCGCTATGTCCCACCAGAGTGCGGAATCAAGCCGGGACATTTCAAGGTCAGCAGCGGTGCGACCTATCTCAAGACGGGCGTCGAAACAGAAATTCCTGAGAACCGGAACCGTGCGTTGAGCTCGGGTAAAAAGGTCCTGCTGGAAGCCATCGAAAAGAACGGTCAGGAGAAGAATCCGGCAGCCTGGTATTACTTGGCCCGGACCTATTTGCAGGAAGGAGACCTGGTCGGGGCGGACAGCTCATTCAACAAGGCCGAAGCCCTGATGCCGGCCTGCAAGGAAGACATCAGCAAGACCCGATACACCGGCTGGGTTCCGCTGGTCAATGGCGGCATCGATTTCGTCAAAAAGCAGAACAACGACTCTGCTCTAGCGCTCTTCCGCCAAGCCAACACGATCTACCGGGACAAACCGTCAGCTTACCTGAACGCCGGGGTCATCTTTGCGAATGCGGGGCAGACCGACAGTGCCATCGCCTACTGGGAAAAGGCATCCGAGATCGGTGAGCGCACGAATACCGTAGAAGACCGCAATGTGGCGACTCGAAATCTCGGCGCGATGTATCAGAAGGCCGGCCGGCATCAGGACGCGGTCAAGGTCCTGGAGAAGTACCTCGGCTGGGTGCCTCAGGACGCAGAGGTGAAAAAGGCTCTGGCGGTTTCCTATCGGGCCACGGGGCAGAACGACAAAGCGGCGGCCCTTGAAAAGGAAGTCGGTGTGGCCGCCGCACCCGGTGCGGGCGCTCCCTCCCCAGCTGCGGCCAGCGCGGGTGCCATGAACGCCGCGATTGGGCTGTACAATGAGAAGAAGTACGACCAGGCAGCGGCTGCCTTCGAGCAAATCGTAGCCAAGGAGCCGTACAACCGAGATGCGCTATACGGCCTCGCCAACAGCTACATCGGTCTCAAGAATGGGCCCAAGCTGACGGAAGCTGCCGGACGCCTGGCCGAGATCGAGCCGTATAATGAGGAGATCATTCGGATGCTGGCTAATGGCCAGCGCATGGCCAAGAAGGAGGCACAGGCAAACAAGACGGCCACTCGAGTGCTCTCCATGCCGGTTTCGGTGACGGTCAGCCAGTTCGCACCAACGGCTGAGGGGGCCACTATCACTGGTACCGCCACGGGCCGTGAAGCCCAAACTGCACAGGGTAAGCCGGTCACGCCCGCGGCCATGACCCTGATCTTCGAGTTCCTGGACGGGAAGGGCACCGTTGTGGCCAATCAGGAGGTCCAGATCCCGGCTCTCAAGGCGGGAGCCTCTCAGCCCATCCAGGCAAGTGCGAAGGGTGCCGGCATTGTGGCTTGGCGGTACAAGAAGGTCTAAGGGGAGACGGAGCATGACCATCGTAGGGAAGCAGCAGGCCGGAGTCGGGCTGACCACCACGAAGGCCCCGTTTATCGAGCAGGCGCAGCAGGAAGGCCGGCTCTATATCCATCAGCCTTACGAGCTCTACTCCGAGGCCAACCACGACGCTTGGAAGCGTCTGTTTGCGCGCATGGAAGAACGGTGGCGCCGCTATGCCAACACTCGGTTCCTGCAGGGAATCGATAACCTGTGCCTGGAGCCCACCCGGGTCCCGCGGCTCGATGACGTCAATCGATTTCTCAGCCCGCTCACCGGCTTCAAGGCGAAGCCGGTGAGCGGCTACATACCATCCTTCCTGTTCTTCAACAGCTTACGCAATCGGGAATTTCCAACCACCATCACGATCCGGGACGGCGCAACACTCGATTATCTGCCAGAGCCGGACATATTCCACGACATCGCCGGTCACGTGCCAATGCACACGGACCGGGCATTTGCCGACACGCTGGTGCGCTTCGGCGATTGCGCCCATACCGCTGCGGAAATCGTCGCGGGGATCAAGGACGAGAAGGAGAAGATCCGACGAGTCACCAGCATCTTCAAAGCCTTGGCGCGGTTCTTCTGGTTTACCATCGAGTTCGGATTAATGCGGGGAGCGGACGGTCTCCGGGTGTATGGCAGCGGACTGCTGAGCTCCTATGGCGAGATCGCGCACGCCATCGATTCGCCTGAAGTACAGCGCTATCCGATCCAGCTCGAATGGGTCGTCAATCAATACTTCGAAATCGATCACTATCAGCCATTGCTCTTCATTGTCGATTCCTTCGATCACCTCTTCGATCTGGTTGGAGAATTGGAGCAGTGGATGCGGCAAGGGCGGCTGGACAATGTCTCACCCGGAGAACCCGCAATCAGTGAGCCCGACCTGCGTAGCTTTCTGGAGGCCTCGGTGTCCAAATAGCTCCCTCCTTGACCCCTCTTATCCTCCTCCTCACATTTACCCGCTCGCGGGCGTAATTCAGTGGTAGAATGCCAGCTTCCCAAGCTGGACGTCGCCGGTTCGAGTCCGGTCGCCCGCTCTTCATATCCGTTTCAGCCCCTCTTCACAGCAAGGCCATTAGCTTGGCTCCGAGGAAACGTCGGAGCTGTGCTTGCGCCGTTCTGGACTGGCATCGGGTGCCGTGCCGCAGTTAGCGTTCCGTGGCGCCGGCGCAACGCCCGGTATGGACCTGGCGCGTAAACGGCGCAGAATGAGGAAGTTACACCCAAGGATTGAGCCCCGGTTCGGGCCCGGTACCTGCATCTAGGCCCGTGTTCACGCCATCCTTTGGGCGCCCTGGACCCCCTCGGAGTGGATTCATAGTCATGGTGATGATCAGTCGAATTCGGAAGGCCCGTCTGTGGACGCTAGCGACGCTCGTGGCTGCCGCCTCGCTTCGCTGCGGTGGAGATAGCGTCCCTCCCACGACTCCCACGAAGATCGAAATGGCGAGTGGCAACGGCCAGAACGGCGTTGTGGGACAGTCTCTCCCCAGTCCACTGGTGGTTCTGGTCACCGATGACAACGGGAACCCGGTTCCGGACGTGCAGGTGACATGGGCGGCCCAGGGTGGGGGAAGCGTCGCCAGCGCGGTTACCCAGACCGGCTCGAACGGACAGGCATCGGTTCAGCGAATCCTGGGGACCGAGCTGGGACCGCAGGGGACCACCGCTACTGCAGCGAGCCTCGACGGATCGCCGATCACCTTTACGTCTACTGCGGTGGAGGCCGGCGCCCCGGGCAGCATTGTGATCACGACTAATCCCCCGGTCTCAGCGCTCGATGGCGAGGTCTTTGACCCGGCAGCCCAGCCCGTGGTTCAGGTCCGGGATGGGGCCGGTACTCTGGTGGCGGGAGTGCAAGTGACTGCCATCGCCTTATCCGGTGGAACCCTGGAGGGCAATGCTCAGGTGACCACTGACGCCAACGGCGTGGCGGCGTTTGGAGATCTGGGGCTTCGCGGCACCGGAACGCACACCCTGGAGTTTACGGCGGGAAGCGTGAGCGTCAGCTCTTCCCCAGTCGAGGTGTCTCCGCTGTCCTCTCAGGCCCTCACGGGGAGCTGGGGGCCGCTGGTCAATTGGGATATAGTGCCCTTGCACATGAGTCTGTTCCCCAATGGAAAGATTATCGCCTGGGGAAAGACGGACGTTCTTCCCGATACGATGGGAATGCCCCGCCTGTGGAATCCGGCTGACGGCCCGCCCACGACCGCCCGGAGGATCGAAGTCGACACGATGCTGTTCTGCGCCGGCTACGCCCTCATGACGGATGGCACCCTGCTCGTATCCGGTGGCCACCTGCAGGATGATCGGGGAATTCCCACAACGAGATTGTTTACTCAGGATGGAACGGTGACCGACGGGCCGGATATGGCGCACGGCCGCTGGTATCCGACGGTGACCGAGCTGGCGGACGGCCAGCGGTTTGTCACCATGGCCGGGCGAGATCAGGCAAATCTCGTGGTCACAACTCCCGAGATCTGGGAGGGTGGACATTGGGTAGAACTTACCGGAGCCGGAGCCCTGGAGATACCCTACTATCCCCGCAATTTTATCGATCCGAAGGACGGCAGGATCTTCAATGCCAGCGAGCGGACCCAGTCGCGGTGGTTCGATCCTGATGGTATTGGAGTAGGCGGGGGCCGCGGAAGCTGGACTAGTGGTCCCGTTCACAAATTTGGGTTTAACCGGGACTACGGCTCGGCGGTTATGTACGAGCCCGGGAAGATTCTTGTCGTGGGCGGCGGCGGCAATCTCAGCTGGCCCACACCGGACAAGAAAACCGACGTGCCGACAGCGACTGCCGAAATTATCGACCTCAACTCAGCCAGCCCGGCCTGGCAGTTTACCGGGTCAATGGCCATACCGCGCCGCCACATGAACGCCACCATTCTGCCCGATGGTCAGGTGCTGGCCACCGGCGGCACCAGAGGCGGCGGGTTCGTGAACATCGACCGCGGGCTTGCAGCGAGGGAAGCCGAGCTGTGGAACCCCGCCAATGGACAATGGACTACGCTAGCCGCCAATAGCGTCATGCGGGTTTACCACTCGGTGTCGATGCTGTTGCCGGACGGAACAGTGCTCCACGGCTCGAGCGGCGATGCGATGGCGGGACCGGTGCCGGTTCCGTCTGAGCGGAATCATGAGATCTTCTCACCGCCCTACTTCTTCAAAGGAGCCCGGCCGACTATAAGCTCGATGCCGTCGAGCGTAGGCTACGGGCAGCGGTTCTCCGTTGTCACTCCGAATGCACGGCAGATTACCGCAGTGCGCTGGATCAAGCTGGGCGCGGTCACTCACGCGTTCGATGCCGGGCAGCGGGCGAATACGTTAACTTTTGCAGCGAGCCCGACTGGAGTGGATGTTACCGCTCCCAGCCGGCCCGAGCTTGCACCGCCAGGATTTTACCTGGTATTTGTTCTGAATCGGAACGGCGTACCCTCGAAGGGACAAGTCATCAAGGTTCAGTAATTCCCATCAGTCTTTGCCGGAGTTTGCCAGCGAACGAATTCCGGCAAAGACCGCCAGGCCAACGCCGGCTGCGAGCAGGGCACGAGCCGGTAACAGGGCAGTCCGGGTATAAATGCTGGATCGCATGACGTGACCGCTATAGCTGCCCCGCTCCACCCCTTCCTGTCCAGCAGAGTGGTACAAATTGCCCGCGGTTTGCTCTGCGGGCGCATCGCTCCGTTGGGCGTCGAACATCGCCCGCTCCATGTAATAATCGGTCAACCGGGGGAGTGCTGCGCCCAGCGCAGTGAGCACCCTGCCGCCTCCTCCAATGGTGATATCCCGTATGGGATGTTCGGCTGCGCGCAGAACGGCGTTGGCCACGACTTCCGGTGCATAGACGGGAGCCGGAGGTTTGGGCTGCACCTCCATGTAGTTCTTCGCGTGCTGGAAGTAGGGAGTGTCGATCGCTGAGGGTTTAATGAGCGTCACCGAGATCGGAGCGCCTTCCTCCTCCAACTCCATCCTCAGAGCATCGGTGAATCCCTTGACGGCGTGCTTGGAGGCGGAATAGGCCCCCTGTAAAGGGATGGCCCGATCGGAGACGACGCTGCCAATATTGATCAAGGCACCTCCGCTGGCCTTGAGACGCGGAACGGCGGCCCTTGCTCCATGCACCATTCCCCAGAAGTTCACCTCGAAAAGCTGGCGCATGTCTTCCAGAGCAACTTCCGTCAGCCGGCCATAAAACGATACGCCGGCGTTGTTGACCCAGGTGTTCAGCGAGCCGAAACTCTCAATGGCAGAGGCGGCGAGCCGCTCAACATCGTCCGGGTTCGAGACGTCAGCTACGACGCCGCGGGCTGTGCCCCCACTCTCCTCGATCTGGGCAACGGCTTCCCGGAGCCCAGATTCATTCCGAGAGCAGAGGACCACTCGGGCCCCTCGTTCGGCCGCGCGTTTGGCCGTGGCCAACCCGATACCACTGGTGGCCCCGGTGATCACCATGACCTGCTCCTTGAGCGGCTTAAGTCTGATCTTCATGCCCCCTCCTCGAGTGATCCGTTAGCCGCTGCCCTCACGAAGACACGTTCGCTATGGCGGACAAGCACTTTGAGCCTGAGACCTGAGGTTGAATTTAGCCTCTCCGGGAGAGATCTTGGTGCGATGATACGAGTCACCGGAGTACAGCCAGAGTCAATTGCCGCCGAGCTGGGCCTGCGTGAGGGAAGCGAGCTTCTCTCGGTCAACGGGCGTGAGCTGGAGGACTTCCTGGACTGGGAGTTTTTGACGGCGGAAGAAGAGTTTGTCCTTCATGTCCGCCAACCGGACGGAGAGGAAATCGAATTCGAGATCGAACGGCCACTGAATGAGCCTATGGGCGTGGCATTGGAGCCTCCACGGATCCGCCGCTGCGCCAATCGGTGTGACTTCTGCTTCGTGGACGGCCTGCCCGATGGACTCCGGGACGTACTCTACATCAGAGACGACGATTATCGGCTCTCCTTCCGTTATGGCAATTTCGCGACCCTGACCAACCTGAAGCCGCACGATGTGCAGCGCATCATCGAGTACCGGCTGTCTCCGCTCTACGTATCGGTGCACGCTACCGACCCAGTAATACGGCGATTTGTTCTGCGAAATCCTACCGCTCCGGAAATCATTCCCCAGCTGAGCGAGTTCGCCGCGCATGGTATCGAGTTCCATACCCAGGTGGTGATGTCGCCCGGAGTCAACGATGGGGCCGTTCTGGAACAGACACTGCAGGACCTCTACCACTTCGGCCCGTCAGTGCTGAACTGTTCGGTGGTTCCAGTCGGCCTGACGGAGCACTCGAAGCACCATCTGGTCCGGGAGCCTACGGCTGACGAGTGCCGAGCTGCCATACGCGTCGTGGAGCACTGTGCCGAGCGGGCTAGAATGGAGCGCGGCATCACCTGGGCGTTTGGCGCCGATGAACTATATCTGCGCGCGGGCGTCTCGCTCCCGCCGGCCCACATCTACGATGGATTCGAGCAGGTCGAGAATGGAGTAGGCTCCGTGCGCTGGCTGCAGCAGCGGATCGGGCAGTCGGGTATCAGCCGGGATGAATGGGCGGGCAAGAACGTGGGGGTGGTGACCGGCACCGCCATGGCGCCGCTGATGCCTATGGTTCTGGAGCCGCTGGCCCGGCTTACCTCGGCCCGTTTCGATCTGATCCCGGTGACGAACACGTTGTTCGGAGCAAGCGTAACAACCGCTGGGCTATTGCCGGGCAGCGCGGTGCAGCAGGCTCTCATGGGACGGCGCGATCTGGACCTGGTACTGATTCCTGGCGAGTCGATCAATGATGACGGGTTGTTTATAGACAGTCTTAGCCTCGAACTTCTCCAAGCCACCAGCGCAGTGGAAATTCGTCCATCCCGTGATTTCGCCGACGCGTTGCTGGAGCCGGTTGCGGCATGAGCAAACCTACGGTCGCAATCTTAGGGCGCCCCAACGTGGGCAAATCCACCCTTTTCAATCGGATCCTGGGCGGCCGGCGGGCCATCGTATCGGAGGAGCCTGGCACGACGAGAGACCGCCATTTCGGTGACGCGGAGTGGCAGGGACGTCGATTCTGGCTGGTGGACACCGGCGGCCTGGTTCCAGGGTCGCAGGACTCCATGGATCGAGCCATTGGACGCCAGGTCGAGTTTGCCCTGAACGAAGCCGACGTGATTCTCTTCGTGGTCGATGGGCGAGAAGGGATCAACCCGGTAGACCGGGCCATAGCCGAGCGCCTCCGCAAGGCGGGGCGTCCCGTCATTCTGGTGGTGAACAAGCTGGACAATCTGGAGCACAGTACCGAGCAGTACGGCTTCTACTCGCTGGGGTTTGGAGAGCCCCAGGGGGTCAGTGCGGCAGTGGGGAAGGGCAGCGGCGACCTGCTGGACGTGGTGGTCGAGCGGCTGCCGCCCTATGACCCGGCCGAATCGGAAGAGACCATCAACGTCGCGGTGGTGGGACGGCCCAATGCCGGAAAATCCTCGGTTGTGAATCGGCTGCTCGGGGAAGAGCGGCATCTGGTCACCCCCCAGGCCGGTACCACCAGGGATGCCATCGACAGTGTCTTGCGGTATCAGGGTAAAACCCTGAACTTCATAGACACTGCAGGCTTACGACGCCGCGCTAAAGTGGAAGATGACCTGGAGTTCTATTCCACCCTCAGAACCGAGCGCGCGATTGAGCGGTCCCATGTCTGCGTGCTGGTGGTGGACGCCACGTTGGGTATGCACAACCAGGACCTGCGCATCGCCTCGCAGGCTTGGGAGCAGGGCGCCGGACTCATCGTGCTGGTCAACAAGTGGGATTTAATCGAGGAAAAGAACGCCAACACCGCTCGACAGGGACAGGATGCGCTGATTGCCAAGGCCCCCTTTCTCCGCTACGTCCCTTTCCTCTACGTCTCGGCGCTTACCGGGCAGCGGGTCCGGAAGGTCCTCGATCTCATCATCGAGGTGGCGGAAGGCCGCCAACTACGGGTTCCTACGGCCGAGGTCAATAAGGTTCTGGCCGACTTGATCGAACGTAACGCGCCGCCGCAGAAGCCGGGCGAGGAGGTCAAGCTGCTGTACGCTTCTCAGATCGCCACCGCACCGCCCACTCTGGCAATCGTCAGCAATCGCCCGGAGGAGGTGCCCGAGTCTTACCAGCGATACCTGGTGCACGGCTTTCGTGAAGCCTGGCCGTTTCCTGGGTCACCGCTGCGCCTCAAGTTCACTCGCCGAGGATCCAAGCGATGAGCGTCGCCGCGGCCGGTTGGCTGCTCGCGTCGTATCTCGTGGGCGCCATTCCTACGAGTCATCTCGTCAGTCGCAGCTTTGCGAAAATCGACCTGCGGCAGCACGGCAGCGGAAATCTCGGGGCAACGAATCTGTACCGTGTGCTGGGGTGGAAGTACGCTATTCCGGTCGGCCTCTTTGATATCGCAAAGGGGGCAATTCCGGTTTTGGTCTTCGCTCCCCGGGTGTCCGGTTCCGAGCTCTACGCGCTGGCTTGCGGTGTGGCCGCCATTATCGGGCACGTGTTCTCGGTGTTCGTGGGTTTCAAGGGCGGGAAGGGAGTGGCCACCGCGGCCGGGGTGATGCTGGCACTCACTCCGCTGGCGTTAGGGGTTGCGGCTGCGGTGTGGGCCGTCGTTCTCATGCTCACCGGATACGTATCTCTCGCGAGCATCGCCGCTGCCGCGGTGTTGCCTCTGGCCGTGTACCTGCTGGAGCCGCCTGACATCCCCGAGCTTCTCTGGATGGATGTGGTGATCGCCGCTGGAGTGATCGTGCTGCATCGGCGGAATATCCAGCGACTGCTCAACGGGACCGAGAACCGTTTCGGGCGGCGGACGGCGAGCGCTCCGCGCGCATGACCCTGGTCGCTGTACTCGGGGCGGGCAGTTGGGGCACGACGCTCGCCAATCTTCTGGCTCTCAAGGGAGACACGGTTCGGATCTGGGCGTACGAACCCGAAGTCGTTCAGGCGATCAACCGAGAGCACCAGAATTCGGTTTTCTTGCCGGACGTTCCACTGCATCCCGGGCTCCGCGCGTATGATGATGCCCGGGAAGCGGCGGCCGATGTTCCCGTGATCGTGTCTGCCGCTCCGAGTCATGCGGTGCGAAGCGTGATCGAACGACTGCGCGATGTGATCAAGCCGGACACTCTGGTGGTGAGTGCCACCAAGGGAATCGAGACGAACACGCTCGCCCTTATGTCTGCCGTGTTTCAGGAGTGTCTGCCGGAAGTGCGGTTTGCCGCGTTATCCGGGCCCAGCTTTGCAAGCGAGGTCTGCCAGGGACAGCCAACCCTGGTCGTAGCTGCCTCCACCATGGAGACCACCGCCCAGGCAGCTCAACGCATCTTCGCTACTCCGACATTTCGGGTGTACTCCCATGACGATGTCATCGGGGTGGAGTTGGCGGGAGCGTTGAAAAACGTCATTGCGATCGCGGCTGGAATCCTCGAGGGTTTGGGAATGGGACATAACCCACGTGCGGCGCTGATAACTCGGGGGTTGGCGGAGATCACCCGGCTGGGCGTAGCGCTGGGAGCCAGCCCGTTGACCTTTGCGGGTTTGGCCGGCATGGGTGACCTTATTCTGACCGCCACCGGCAGTCTCAGCCGGAATCGCGCGCTGGGCATCGCCCTAGCGCAGGGACAAACGTTCGAGGAGTATCGGGCTCAGCACCGCTCTGTGGCGGAAGGCGCCAACACCTCCAGGGCCGGCGCCGCACTGGGAGCTCGGATGGGGGTGGAGCTACCCATCATCGAGAAAGTCGGTGAAGTTCTGTTCAGCGGAAAGCCGGCTCGCGAGGGCATCAGCGAGCTCATGGCACGGGAACTCAAGTCGGAGCAGTGGAGATGACCACCACAACCGCCGCGCGTCCGGTTCAGGAGTTCTACTCGATTGGCGAAGTTTGCGCTCTTACTGAGCTCAAGCCTCACGTCCTGCGCTACTGGGAGAGTCAGTTTCGCTTCCTGAATCCGGCCAAGAATCGCTCGGGAAACCGGGTGTACAAGGGCCGCGAAGTCGAGCTGATCATGCTGGTGAAGCATCTGCTTTATACCGAGAAGTTCACCATCGATGGCGCCAGGCAGCGCATCGACCAATACCGCCGCAGCGGCGAGCTCCGGGCGTCCGCAAAACGGGCATTTGAGGCGGAGACGGTTCAAGACTTACGTGCCGGGCTCGACGAAATCATGGCCATCCTCGACGGCAAATCGCCTCCGCCCCCCAAGAATACGAACGGTGAACCGTAAACAGTGAACCGGCCTTTGCAGCCCCATTTACGGTTCGCGGTTGACCGTTCGCGCAGTTCCAGACCATGAACATACTGGTGACCAACGATGATGGCGTCTTGGCTCCAGGACTTTCGCTGCTGGCTGACGTGTGTCGGCAGGTCGGAAGCGTCACCGTGGTCGCGCCGGACCGGGAGCAGAGTGGCACCTCGCACTCACTCACCCTGCATCGGCCACTCCGCCCTGCGCGGAGGCCTGATGCCGGCTGGCAGATCGACGGTACTCCGACCGACTGCGTGATGCTCGCGATCCAGGCGCTCATGCCCGACCGCCCTGATTTCGTGTTTTCCGGGGTCAACCACGGACCCAACATGGGCGAGGACGTCCTCTATTCGGGAACGGTGGCGGCTGCGATGGAGGCCGTCACCTTGGGAGTTCCCGGTATCGGCATCTCGTTCGCCGGGAACCAGCCGGAAACGATGGCCACCTACCATGGTGTGCTGCTGGAGCTGGTTCGCCGGATCACCAGCGTGCCCGATTTTCCGGAGCAGATGCTGCTCAACATCAATCTCCCTCGAATTCCCGCTGAGGAGGTCCGCGGCATTCAGGTGACGAAGCTGGGGAGCCGCTACTTCTCTGAGTCGCTCACCCGGATGAAGGATCCCTGGGGACGGGAGATCTACTGGATAGGCGGGGGAACCATCACCTGGACGGGCGGCGAGAATTCCGATCATCTTGCCGTAGCAGAGGGCTACATCTCGGTCACGCCGCTGCACATGGATCTCACGAACTACTCTCTCCTGGAGACGGTCCGCGGATGGTCCCTGGAAGGGTAGGGGACGGCGACAGCTACGGCGGGTACCGCAGCCAGCTGGTGGAGGTGCTCCAGCGGAAAGGGGTGCGGGACCTGGCGGTGCTGCGGGCCGTTCGCATGGTGCCGCGCCACCTCTTCGTTCCCGAAAGCGTGCGCCACCGGGCCTATGACGACGTTGCACTCCCGATCGGGAGCGGACAGACTATCTCCCAGCCCTACGTGCAGGCACGCTATCTGGAGCTGATCGGCCTTACCGGCAAGGAAAAGGTGCTCGAGATCGGGACCGGATCGGGGTATCAGACAGCTCTGCTGGCTTTGCTTGCCAGCATGGTCTTCAGTGTGGAGCGAGTTGCTCATCTGGCCCAGAGCGCCCGGACCGCGCTGGAAGCGGCGGGAATTCGAAACGTGACCGTCCTGGTGGGCGATGGCACTCTGGGATGGCGCCCCTATGCTCCCTATGATGCGATCCTGGTGTCGGCGGCATCTCCCGAAATTCCGGCTCCCTTGGTGGAGCAGCTCGCGTCGGGAGGGAAAATGGTGATTCCCCTAGGCGATAGGGAGGCGCAGACCCTCACCCTGGTCGAGCGACAAGGCGACCAGGTGCGCAGCAGCACCATTGCGGACGTG
Organism: uncultured Gemmatimonadales bacterium; assembly: GCA_963698975.1. Taxonomy (GTDB): domain Bacteria; phylum Gemmatimonadota; class Gemmatimonadetes; order Gemmatimonadales; family GWC2-71-9; genus CAVVWJ01. Next base: position 102,726 of record CAVOSV010000003.1, on the reverse strand, counting down.
CGTTTCGTACCGCTGGTCGGCGAGTTCGGGTTCTCCGAGGAGCGCTGACCACTACGTGCTCTCAGGATTCTTTCACTGGCTGGCGGATACCATTCTTGCCCTGGGTTATCCGGGGATTCTGGTGCTGATGGCCATCGAGTCGTCGGTGCTCCCGCTGCCCAGCGAGCTCGTCATGCCTCCCGCGGGGTACCTCGCCGCCAAAGGCCAGATGAATGGCACATTGGCGGTGGTAGCGGGAACCCTCGGCAGTATCCTCGGGGCCCTGGTGAATTACGGTCTGGCTTTGTACGTGGGCGAGCCGCTGCTCAGACGATACGGCAAGTACGTGCTCATCAGCTCTCGCTCGCTCGATCGGACCGAGGCCTTCTTTCGTCGCCATGGCGAGATCAGCACCCTCATCGGCCGGCTCCTGCCCGTGATTCGCCACCTGATTTCGATTCCTGCCGGGGTCTCTCGCATGCCCCTGGCGAAGTTTGTCGGGTTCACCGCGCTGGGGGCGGGAATCTGGTGCGCGATTCTTACGTACCTGGGTTGGCTCATTGGGAAGCATGGACAGCAGGTGGAGACGGTGATCGGCGGCTACGTGCATCACACGCTGCTCACCTACATTCTTCCAGCGGTTGTGATAGTGCTCGCTGCCTATGTGATCTGGCAGCGCCGCACGCGCCGTGAGGTGATCAAGTGAGCGGCGTGCGTTACCTGGTCAGCGGCTCTGTGCAGGGCGTGGGCTTCCGCTGGTTCGTGGCAAGGCACGCCCGCAGCCTTGGTTTGGCAGGGTACGCCCGCAATCTGCCGGATGGCCGAGTAGAAGTCGTAGTAAATGGCCCTGACGACGTTCTGCCCGCCCTGGAAGAGCTGCTGCGAGCGGGACCCGCAAACGCTCGAGTTGCCATGGTCGAGCGCTCCACCATGCCGACGGCAATCACGCCAGGCAATAGCTTCGACATCATGTAGGCTGGATGTCCTTGGGATCTCTGATGACGCCCCTGACCGACCGCGTACGACAGACTCTGCGGGTCATCCCGGACTATCCCAAGCCCGGGATTCAATTTCAGGACATCACGCCGGTTCTGCGGGATGGGCCGCTCCTCAGCGAAGTGGTGCTGGACATGAGCCGGCCATTCCGCGACTCCGAAATAACCCACGTACTGGGCATAGAGGCTCGTGGCTTCATCCTGGGTGGAGCGGTAGCTACGGCATTGGGTGCCGGATTCGTCCCCGCGCGCAAACCCGGCAAGCTGCCGTGGGAGCGGGCTGCTGAAGCCTATGATTTGGAATACGGCAGCGATGCCTTGGAGGCTCATCGTGATGCTGTGGGGCAGGGCAACCGGGTCCTGATAGTGGACGACGTTCTGGCCACGGGTGGTACGGCCCGGGCCGCCGGACAACTTGCGCGCGGACTAGGTGCCGAGCTGGTGGGCTGGAGCTTCCTGCTGGAGATCGGGACGTTGCGGGGTAGGGACCGGCTGCAAGGTGCTGCCTGCCACGTCATAACCACCTGCTGATGCGGCTCGGGGTTGCTCAGGCTTGTACAGGCGGCCATTTTTCGCTGCTCAGAGGGAACGCTTCCACCCAAAGAGCATCGGCGCCGGCAGGGGCAGGCCTCGGGCAGTAATCACGGTGAGAAAGCACTTCGGGCCAGCTACGCAAGACCCAGAAGAGAAAGAAGTTCCGGCCCCCGTAGCTCAGATGGATAGAGCAGCAGTTTCCTAAACTGTTGGCCGCGTGTTCGAGTCACGCCGGGGGCATGAACGGCGGCGCTGACCGCCGAGGCAATATTCACCATGGGGAACATGGCAACTACAGTCGAACCGAAGACCCGTGAAGTAACGGCCGGCCCAGAAGCCGGCCCCCCTTGGTACCAGAGATACCAGCGACCTCTCCTGGTCGCCTTGGCCGTACTCGCGCTCGGAGCTGTCGTGACCTGGTTCATAGTCGCCAGCGCCAAACGGAAGGAGCAGTTTGCCGCCCGCAGTCTGAACCAGGCACGGGCAGCGGCCGAGGCGGGGAACCTGCCGCTGGCCTCAAGTGAGCTGCAGCGCCTGATCACGACCTACAAGGGAACCGATGCGGCCGTCGAAGCGGTCATCACGCTCAATCAGGTCCGCATGGTCAATGGTCAAAGCGAACTGGCTGCCGTGGGGCTTCGGGAGTTCATCGCGAGCAAGCCGCCGGCCAAGTATCTGCCTCCAGCCTATGGGCTGCTCGGAGCGGCACTGGAGAATTCGAAGCGGTGGGCGGAAGCGGCCGATGCCTATAATCACGCCTCGAACTCAGCGGAGGTTCCGTACCTGAAAGCAAACTATCTGGTGGATGCTGGCCGGGCCCTCCGCGAGGGCGGGCGAACCGCGGAGGCAACCAAGGCGTATCGGACCATCATAGAGAAGTACAGCGACTCGCCGAGCTTTACTGAGGCACAAGTACGTTTGGCGGAGCTCACGGCCGGCAAGATGTAAGGGTAGGCAGGATCACTGAATGGGGCCGTTGGCCCCTCTTTTTTTATAACCTTATTAAACGACGTATAAGATATGTTATGTTAAGTCCGCTTGGGGAAAAGTGTGGAGAACCGGTTCCCTGCCGAGGATGAAACACATAAGCGATTGCGAAGGAAGGGTTTACTGGAAGAGCTACAAACAAGAAATGCAACTAAGAAGGACTACCTAGATCCCGTCCCACACTCCCCGGTAGACCAGGCGACTCTGACCAACCAGCCACACGTCAGACGCTTGGCCTCCGGCAAGCTTGGCTCGAACCGTCAGCTCGGGTCCTCCCCTGCTTCGAAAGAGGGTCGGCAGGGGCGCCTCGCCCTGGTGGGCAAGGGCTAAGGCGGCCGCAACGGTACCGGTCCCGCAGGCCAGGGTTTCTGCCTCGACGCCCCTCTCGTAGGTTCGAATCAGCCAAAGGGCGTTTGCGCCTGCTACCGGAGCCACGAAGTTGACATTGGCGCCAGCGGGGCCAAATACCGGGTCGAACCGCAAGGCCTTCCCCCGACCGAGCACGTCCACATTCTCGATGTCCTCTACCCGAACCACCACATGGGGATTCCCCACCGTCAGGAAGGCGATCCAGCGCTCTCCCTTGCCCGGTGATACTGTTGGCGGGTTTGGTAGGAGCTCCAGATCGGGCAGATTGATCTCTGCCACCTCCGCTGATGGCTTGGCTCGAACCCGGACGGGACCGGCTTCGGTCAGGAGACAGAATTCCCCGGCCGGTACCATCTCCAAGTAGGCCGCCAGCCGGCCGCTGCACAGGGCCGCGTTGCCGCACATGGCGGCTCGAGACCCGTCGGAATTCCAGTAGGTCATCCGGACGGCCTCCGCGGTTGAAGGCGTGAGGATTACCAGGCCGTCGGCCCCTGCCCCGCGCCGGCGATCGCAAACGGCGCGAATACTCTCGGGAGACCACAAATCCACCTGAGTGGCCCGACCGTCCAGGATTACGAAGTCGTTACCGGACCCGCTCATCTTGTAGAAGACGGTGCCTCTCACAGGCGCCTCATCAGCGCCTGCAGCCGCAGCCACCAGACCATCCAGATCGCTTCCCGCACGATCCGCTTGTTCATCTTGCTCTGTCCCTCGATCCGGTCGGTAAAGACGATCGGAATTTCCACCAGCCGGAAGCCCTTCTTCCAGGCTCGAAAGCTCATCTCGATCTGAAAGGCGTAGCCATTCGAGCGGACCTTCTCCAGATCGATGGCCTCGAGCACCTCGCGGCGGAAGCATTTGAAGCCTCCGGTCGAGTCCGCCAGCGGCAGCCCCGTGATCCATCGGGCGTACTCGTTGGCGCCGATGGACAGCAGAAGACGCGAGATCGGCCAATTGATGACATTGACCCCGCTGCGGTATCGGGAGCCGATGACCACGTCGGCGTCGTTGATAGCCCGGATGAAGTCGCCCAGGAACTTGGGGTCGTGGGAAAAATCGGCATCCATCTCGAAGATGAGATCGTAGGCCCGGTCCAGAGCCCAGCGAAACCCCGCCAAGTAGGCCTTCCCCAGCCCGGACTTGGCGGGCCGGTGCAGCACGTGAATTCGAGGAGTGGAGGCCGCGAGCTCGTCAGCCAGCTGGCCAGTGCCGTCGGGGGAATTGTCGTCCACCACGAGGACCTCGATACGCGGGTCCTGTTGCAGAATGGCCGGCACGACGAGCGGGAGGTTGACGCCCTCGTTATAGGTGGGAACGACGACCAGGATCCGCTCAGCCACGGCGCTGACGAAGGCCCAGCACTGTGACCGCACCGGTTACCAGCAATACGAGCACCCAGGTTGCAGCCGTAATACCGGCCGCGAGCTGCACGATCTTGGGCCGATACCGAAGCAAGACCCGATGTTCGCCGGCTCGAGGAATGGCAACACCCATTAAAGCATGGTTGGTCTGGATGACCGGCACAGGAGTGCCATCGAGCTCGGCCTGCCATGACCGATGGTAGGTCCGGCTGATGCCAAGCAAGGCAGGCCCGGTAGTGCGCACGCGAATGGCGAGAGTGTCGTCTCCGTTGCCATCTATAGTGGCGGTACCAGTGCCTCCGGCCTGACCGATAGCCAAAACGGCTTGGTTCACGATGGCGGTCTTGGCCGGATCGAAGGTGGGCGACCAGAGCAACTCCACCCGACGGGCCGAATCGGGCTCGACCTGAACCTCGGGTATCACTGCCGCCGCTGGCACGGCCCCGTCGTTGACGTATACTGCAACCCGCTGATCCGAGCCCAAGAGACGATAGCCCGGCAGGTCCACCTGGCCGGGAAGAAGAACGTATCGTGCAGCCAAGGCGCGAAGTGTTCCGCTGTTCAGCAATCCGACCCAGTACTGCTGGAGCTCGGCCGAGGTTCTGGCGCCCTGGCGGACGTCATAGCGGGTAAGCGCATTGTACCATCGTAGCTGATTGCCGTGATAGCCGAACACCTCGGGAACGCCATAGGTAGCAAGAAATCCCTCCGGATACACCCCTCCAACCGCGAGCACCCGTTCTCCGGGAGCCAGGCGCTCGCGCAAGGCTTCGATACCCGGGTCGGGCGGGAAGAATTCGTCGTACCGGACAATCTGGATATATCGGGCATCAACGCGGAGGAGATCGAGCGCCGTCAGAGCGAGCAGAATCATGACGACATGGGAAGCTCGAAGGCTACCGCGGCCCCACAGCAGCAACGCCCCGAGAGAAAGCCCACAGAGCAGGGTGACGGCGAGCGCGCCTCCTACGATTCGCTGCTGATTGGCGGCGAAGGCGGCTGACCGGTCAATGCCCTCCGGCCCACCGAATATAGATAGCCAGGTCTGATAGAGTCCGCTCCCTCCTGCCAAGGTTATGAGAGCGATCAACAATGCCACTACTGCTCCAGCCAGAAGGGCCCGCGTTGCAATGCGACGGCTCCGGGGGTCGTCGGTCGCCAGCACTCGATCGATCAAAAGTGTGGCCAGGATGGTGAGCGCTGCGATGGCGACGAATGTCGCGAGGCTCGGCGCCCGAAAGTTCTTTAACCCGGGCACGAGTAAGTAGAGCACCCGAAACACCGGTGTGCCGGAGCCCAGGGCATAGAGCAGTGCGATTGCCGCCATCCCGCCGAAGGCCCAGCGCCTCGGATCTCCGCGCAGGCCAAAGACTGCAGCAATACCGAGCACCAAGACCAGCGCGCCTCCGTATTCGGAGTTGTGTTTGAACGGGTTTTTGCCCCAGTACGTCTCCGACTGAACGTCGGTGCCGGAGAACTCCGGTATAAACAAGGAGACCGCCTCCTCGGCGTGGAGCGACCAACTGGCTGAGTACTCGAATCCCCGTCCCGGCCCAGCACGGGGCGAATCTTCCCGGAGATAGCGGTACATCGGGAGCAGCACCACGGAAGCAACGCCCAGCGCCGTTACCGCCGCGAGCATACCGCCGGCGAGCACGCTGGCCAGAGTGGCTCCATCCCGCCGTCGAGCCCACAAACTGCCCACTGCATATCCGGCCAGGGCGATGTAGGCGTAGTACGCCAACTGGGGGTGGGCAACTACCATGAGGCCGGCCACGACGCCGAGCCACACAAAGCGGAGCCAGGAGCGCCGATCCAAGGCCGTGATAAGAAGCCACAGCGCTCCGGGAAACAGCGCGGTGACGTACATCTTTCCGTCCTGCCCTCCCCAGACCAGGCTGACCAGATTGGCCGAGAGCAAGTAGGCGCTGCCGGCGAACAAAGCGGTGTAACGGCGGGATCCCAGTGCGCGAGCCGCCAGATACATGAACACACCGGCGAGATACACGTGCAGGATGAGCTTCCACGCCAGCGCGCTGGTCAAGGGCAGTAGAAAGTGCAGGATCGAAGTGGGATAAAGAATATCTCCGCTGCCTGCCTCTATCGTAGGTACCCCGCCGAACAGATACGGGTTCCAGAGGGGTAACCGGCCCAGTGCTCGAACGTGCTCCACGAAAAATTTCCGGAACATGATACCTGCAGCGATCGTATCCTGTCCCAGCAGCATTTCGCCGGGGCCGCTGAGCAGATACTGCCGAAAGGCCAGCAGTGTCAGCACGGCCATGATGACGAACGGGGCCCAGCGCGGGAGGTTGTCGAGCTCGGATGACGCTGATCGTTCCACTCAGGCCTCGCGAACGGATGAAGAGCTGGCCGCCTTCCGGCGGAGAAGAAAGGGGATGGTTGGCAGCACCTCGGTGCCGGTGAGCAGCAGTCGGCTGGCAAGGGCCAGCCCAGCCGCAGGTTTGAGACCGATATCTCCAGCCAGCATCAGAAGGAAGACCGACTCGCGCGGTCCCAATCCACCTGGGGCGAAGAGTGCCACGAACCCCACCAGGTAGGAACAGGTGAACACTCCGATTGCCTGCCTCAGCCCCAGATGTACGCTCGGCAGCACCCCTTTGGTGAGTAGAACCAGTGCCATGCCATAGGCCACCCAGGCAAGAAGGTTGGCGGCGAAAGCCAGCAACAGCCAGCACTGGCTGAACAGCCCGGAGCCGAGGAAAGGACGACGGAAGGAGCCGGCCGATGCGGTTCAACATGGGTTGTGAGGTGAGCATAACGATCCCGGCGGTACAGGCCAGCAGCACGGCGGCAGCTGCCGGATACATCTCGGCTCCTGCTACCTGGAATGCCTCACGAGCCGTCAGCGCCACGATCACTGCCCCACTCCCCAGCGCCAGCGCCTGCAACACCAGGGCTCCGGCAACTGCGACCGAAGGATCAACTCCCGCCCGCTGGGCAAGGACGGCCGCTCCTGCGACCGCCCACACCTTTCCGGGCACATACTTTCCCAGACTGGCGAGAAACCAGATTCGGGCGGCGGTCCAGAACGGCAGCTGCTCACCCATGCTGAGCACGACTCGGCGCCAGGCCTCGATCAGCACTGCATATCCGGCGAAGACAACTAAAACACTGGCAAGGAGCCATGTGGGGCGAGAATCGCCATTCCAGCGGCTGCGCGCGCAGCTCCTGCCAATTGAGAACAAGGGAACGTACTGCGAGAACTACCAGGAATGCGCCGGCTGCGAATTGCAGAACCTTCCAGAATCTAGGCCGCGCCACCGGCCCGACTCGATTGCACCTGCACCTGAACCGACTCCCCGCTCTCGTCCTCCAGCGCAACGAGGGTTCGATGTCCTAAAGGAGTCGTCAGAAGCACCCGACCGTCCGCTGAAACCCGGGCAGCCCGAACTGATCTCCGAAAACGGCGCCACTGAACAAGCTTATGGGCCGAGCCAAAGTATGGTCGGTCGTCGGCCAGCGCCTGAAGCAGACTGACGAAGGCCGGCTCCGCTCCGGGGAATCCGAGCGCCTCGATGGTATTGGGGTGCCACAGCCCCACCCAGGCACCCTCGACCGACTTGCACTCTCGAACGAGGTCACGAGCATCCTCCACCCAGCGTCCGGGCTCTTCGACCCCGGCGTACTTGCTAAGTGCTCGATCCATCCAGACGAGTGGTACCATGTCGAGCGGCAAGGTGCTTTCAGTGCCGGCGTCCCAGGCGGGCACAATATCCGCTACTCCTAAGCGAAAGCCGTTCCGGTCGGCGAAACCCCAGGTGGCATCGTATTCCAGCCCCGCGGCAACCATGTGACGCTGGGTCTGGCCGGGTCGCATTCGGAGGAAATGCTGCCGCACACCACTCACTGGGGCATCGGCAAGCCGGCTGAGTAACCGCCGCTCCTCGACCATACGAGCGGCGCTGGTGCCGGTGGCGAAACTTCCGTGCAACCCGATCTCATGTCCGGCGTGAGTCAGCGCCGTGAGGATCTCGTCGCGCCGAGGAGCCTTCGGGATTGTACGTTGCATCCCCGGCCAGACGGGATCTGAGGGTCGGGCGGGCGCAGATCACGAACCAGGTTGGGCGGATCCCATGGTGGGCTTCCAGCTGGAGAATAGTGTGTACCCCGCGACTCACCGGATCCCGTCTGAATGTTGCGTCGTGCCGCCCGGCCGACTCGGCCGGCCAGATCCCACGAGCCTTTCATGCTCAGTTCCAGCATGCGGAGCAGCGGGAACAGCCCCCACCAGTCCACCACGTCGAGATCGTGGGTCAACAGCGCGGCCCACCGATGACGGTCGGGCCACGGGCGCCAGGATGCGTATCGGGACGCCTTCCCGCAACCGCGACTACCGCGCGCCGAAGCTCCATCGCCAGGAGGGATACGATGGGGCGCCTGCTCTGCCCTGCCGCGACTAGCGGATTTTCCGCCGAAGGGACTCGGCCGTGCCGATCGGTCGCGGTGCTGCGCTGCTCCATTGCCCCACCGGCCACCTCCGCCACTGCGCGCAGCGAGGCCAGGCCAATCCTGACCTCGCCGTCGAGTCGTTCCAGGGCCGCCTGGGCGCTCAGATCGGCGGCGGCCGATCCGGCCGAAGGTCGATCCACCACTGTCAGGCGGACCACCTCACAGTCAGCACTCTGAGCCACGAGCAACCGCGAGAGATCAGTCAGGACCTCGAGTCCGTACCGTTCACTGGGGCGCAGCGATGCCGGGGCCTCGATCCGGATCATTGCCACCCTCCATCGGGAGTAAGCTCGCGGACCGTTCGGGCCGGCTGCCCCGCCACGACGTGCAGAGGCAAGACGTCCTGCGCCACCACGCTGTTTGCGCCCACCACTGCACCCCGACCGATGCGAACTCCTGGCAGGATGACGCAGCCGGCGCCGAGCCACGCATCGTCTTCGATGACGATGGGCCCTTGGGCGACTGGTGCGAATGGCCGAGTTCGCGAACGGTTGGGATGAGAGGAGGTCACGAGCGTGACTCGAGGAGCGATGCTTACCCGGTGACCGATGGTAATGTTTCCACGCTCCGCCAGCTCTTCCACGATGATGAGATCGTCGGCGATATACACATCGTCTCCGATGTTGAAGCCGCAGAGCCGCAGCATTCCCACCCGCGTGGATGGAAAGAATGCGTTCCGGGCCCACCGCTTCAGGATTTTCTTTCGGAGCCGCCAGGCAAAGCTCACATGCTCACCCGAGGTATCGGTACAGACCCGCCCCCAGCCGGGCCACGCTGGCCGGCAGACGGGACCAGACCGAGGCAGCGGTTGCCATGGTGCCTCGGTCTCGGGCAGCAACGTTCAATCCTCCAGGTTCCGGCCAGTAATCATAGGCCAGCGGTATGGCCTGTCCACCCCAGCGTCGCTTGAATTCCAGCAGTCCGTCCTGCTCCGGTGCAACCCGTCCCAGATCGAAGGCGCAGCCGGCTGCAATGGCGTCCTGAATGGCGCTCCAGATCAGCACGTGATTGGGGCGCTGCTCCAGGTATTCCGGATCTGAAGCCCCAAACCCGTAGATCCAGCTGCGTGGCCCCTTCCACACGGTGATCCCTGCGGCCGGAGCTCCGCTGCCCGTGAGCGCCAGATAGACGGCAGCCAAGCCTGCCTCCTGCAGCCGCCTGGCCCCCTCGGTAAAGAATCGGCGGGGGGGCGCTGGCAGCCCATGGGAATGCGCGGTGCGCTCCTCCAGTTGTGCCATGATCAACCAATCAGTGCGGCTATCCCCTCGACGGATATCCAGCCCCGCCTTCTGGCCCTTTCGGATGCTTCGCTGGGTGCTGCCGGGGTGCAGCCGGCTCCAGACGCCGGCTTCGCCTCCTTCGATTGAAATCTCGTAAGTGCTGTAGTGGGATGTCCGGTGGAACCCGGGAGCGGGAGGAAAACCGCCGCGGGACTTGAGCTCGACTCGCCGAATGCCACGGTTTTCGGCCGCCTCCCGAGCCGCAGTCGCGAGCGCGTCGGCCGTTGCGGTATCAAGGGCCAATGGTCCTGCGGCGTAACTAAACGGCAAGCTGACCAGCCGGCGAGGTCCGAGTAACGCGGGCACCTCTGCAACTGGGAAGAAGCCCCTCCAGCCGGCCGTCCACCCGGGCCGAGTAACACTCCACTCGCAACCGGTAGATGTCCCGCAGACACTCGAGCCAGCGAGGAAGATGGTAGAAGGTCCCATGCTCCCGGGCATACGTCTCCCAGTCGGGAGGAGGCTCAGCGGTGCGGACGATGGTCAGCGGCGGCATGATACAACTGGAGAAAGCGTTCGATTGCCGGTTCCGGCGAATAGGTTTGGAGCACGTGGTCCTTCCCTGCCCGGGTCAGGCGAGAGCGCAACGGGTAGTCATTTAACATGCGCTCCAGCTGGTTGGCCAGGTCGATCGGATCTTCTGCCGCCAGCAGACCGGTTACCTCGTGATGCACCACTTCGGGGATACCGCCGGCGCGGGTTCCGATAACGGCGGAGCCGGCGAGCAGCGCTTCCGCCAGCGTGAGCCCCAGACCTTCTGCCCTGCCCCGAGTGGGAAGCACCGTGACGGTACTGGCACCATACTCCTGAGGCATCCGCTCCTGCGGCACGAACGAGCTCCAGAGTATGTGGTTGCTGATCCCCAGCCGCTCCGCCTGCGACCGCAGCGACTGCTGGGCAGGCCCTTCGCCCAAATCTTCAGCTCATAATTGTACGTCACGTCCCTTCAATGTGCCCGCAGCTTCGAGCAGCAGGTCCACGCCCTTGCTCGGCAGCAGATTCCCCGCATAGAGAATCCGGGGAGGAACCGCCTTCGCTCTGCCGCTCGCCGGATTGAAACCGCATGACGTCCAATGGCATCGGGGTGACTACCGGCTCGGCCTTGAGGTCCGGCAGCAATCTTCGGATATCCTGGGCCAGAAAGCGAGACACGGTAGTAACTCGTGCCGCGCGTTCCATGACTCTGCGAGCCGTGCTACGAACCGGCGCACCCCGCTCCAGAAGCCGGACATCCGAGCCGTGACAGGTCACCAGATACGGCAGTCCGGTGTGACTGGTGAACCAGCCGCCGGGAAACCACCAGTGGGCGTGAACGACGTGAGGCCGAAATGCACGCACGGCCTGACGCACCGCAATCTCGAAGGCAAGGAGAAACCCGGGAAAGGACAGAGCCGCCAACGGCGACCGTAAGGTTCCCTGGTGCAGACCGCCGGTGTAGGCTACCCGCTCCAGGCCTTCGGGGGCGTAGCGAAATCGGTGCAGCGTAACACCGCCAGCTTGCCTCGCGAGCTCGCAATCCCGGCGCATGCGGCGCAACGACCTGAACCTCGTGGCCGCGCGCGGCCACTCCCTCAGCCAATCGCGCGGCAAAGGCGCCGGCAGGATCGCCGGCAAAGCGAGGATAGTTGTGAGTGACGGTAAGGATCCGAAGGTGGCTATCTCCCGAGGGCATCGCGGTACCACCCCTCATAGACCTGAGCCACGTGATCTGGCGCTAGCCTGGTGCGCCAGGCCTCTCCAACCAAACGGCTGGCGGCCAGGGCGTCGCGATCGGCGTGCAAGCTGAGTACGCACTCCGCCAGAGCATCCGGAGCCGGCAGACTCAATCGGCCGGCCGCGGATTGAGGCACCACGTCCACCGGAGCGCCGCTGTCCCAGCAGGCCACCACCGGTACGCCGGAGATAAGCGCCTCCTGGGCCGGAACGGCTGACAGCTCACCCTGGGTGGTGAGCAGCATCAGGTCGGCCCGCGCGAGATAACCCAGTGCCTGATCGGGAGGCATGGCGCCCACGAACCGGACCAGTTCCGCAACTCCGAGACGCCGCGCCTGCCGCTGCAAAGCATCACGACGGCGACCCTCTCCAATGACGGTCAGCGGAAGCTTGTGACCGCGAGAGACGAGCGTCGCTACCGTCTCCAAAGCCAACCCTACTCTGCCGGTATCATCCAACCGGCTCATGACCACGGCCCCGGAGCCACCTCGAGTCCAGGGTCGCCCCCGACTGTCTATGGGCAAGGGATGGATGTGCTCAGTTCCGACAAAGCGGCCGGTCAGATTCTGAACTGTCTCGCCGACCGAACGCGAGACGGCGGTAACCACAGAAGTCCGACCGATCAGACGCCGGGCGGCAGGCTCGAGCGAGCCGCGAGCTTCGAATCAGGTCGGCGTCGGTGCCCTGGAGTGTGAGCACCTGAGGAACACCGGCCGGAGTGGCCAAGCCCGATGGCAACCACCAATGGGCGTGTACCAGGTCGGCTCCAGCGGACACTTCGCGTTCCGCCGCGAGCCTCATCCGGCGCCAGAGCCGCAGCAGAAGTCCCCATCGGCGAGAGCTCCTGAGCCGGGCAGCAAACGCGTCCTGATCGAAGATCGTCTGACCCAGCCGGCTGGAGATCCGCACCCGCCGTATCGGGATGCCATCCTGCTCGGTTCGTTCGGCAGCGTCCTCACCCAGCGTCACCACGCGCACCGAAACACCCCTGCGCAGCAGCGCGCGGGCGAGCGCGGCGAGTGCGGCGCCCGAATAATCGCCTGGCCAACGAGGATAATTGTGGGTCAGGAACACGACCCGCACCGTTCAATCCCGGGGGTCGTGCTTTTCGATCCGCGCGAGCTCCCGGGCGATGTCCCGAGTCTCCTCTCGCATACCTGCGATCATCTCGCCGAGGAAGCCAAAACCGAAGAGCACGATCCCGCTGATCACCATAGTCTCCACCAGGTTGAGCAGCGGTCGCAGTCCGATGCCGTACCCGAACCGGAGCACCAGCGCGGCAATGCCGGCGAGAAAACCGATGACGAACAGCAGGGCGCCGCCCACGCCGAAGAACATCATCGGCTTTCGGCCGAAGCGAAGCTGGAACCAGACGGAAACCAGATCGAAGATGCCCACCGGGATCCGCCGCCAGCTGAACTTCGAGGTGCCCGCCCGGCGGGGGTAGAGCGGCACCGGAAGCGAGGTAAGGCGGTATCCATCGGCGGCGGCGATCACGACCATATACCGGTGCCAGTCCGGGCGCAGCGGCACACCCAGCATCACCTCCCGGCGGTACGCTTTGACCGAATTCAGATCGGTAACCCGTACGCCGAAGAGCCAGCGGCAGAGCCCGTTGTACACCCGGGACACGAACGCCTTCTCGTATTTCCCCTGCTTGGTGCCGGTGACGATATCGGCCCGGTTCTCCAAAATCGGCGCAACGAGGCCGGGAATGTCCTCGGGGAGGTACTGCAGATCGGCGGGATAGAAAACGAAGATGTCGCCCCGGGCGACATCGCCGGCGGAACGGAGAGCATCGGCGATTCCCCGCTGACGCCGGTGAGTGACAATCTCCAGAAAGGGGTACTGCCGCTGCAGCTCGCGCAGCACCCGGTCAGTGGCATCGCGGGAACCGTCATTGACCACGATGACTTCGAAGGAAAAGCCGGCTGGCCCCAGGGCCTGGGCACAGCGCTGGATGAATTCCGGAAGATTGTCGGCCTCGTCCTTCGCCGGGACGAGCACGCTGACATCCAGCGTGTCGACCGAGGCAACGGTCATACCCGTTTCCGCATTCGGGCCGGAAGAATCCCGAGCTGGTCGCGGTACTTGGCGACCGTGCGTCGGGCTATCTGGATTCCCTGCTCCTGGAAGAGATGGACGATCTGCTGGTCGGTAAGAGGCTTGGCGCTGTTTTCCTCGCCCACCATCTTCTCCAGCTTGGCGCGAATCGAGCGGGCACTGGCGTCCTCGCCTGAGGCAGTCGAGAGCGCACTGGAGAAGAAGAACTTGAGCGGCAGCACCCCCCGGGGAGTCTGGACGTACTTCTCGTTGGTGACCCGGCTGACGGTGGATTCGTGCATGTTGATGACTTCCGCCACCTCGCGCAGAGTGAGCGGCTTGAGATATTCGATTCCCTTCTCGAAGAAGTCGCGCTGCCGGTCGACGATGAAGTTCATCACCTTGAGCATGGTCTGCCGCCGCTGCTCGATGGCCTGAATCATCCAGTTTGCGCTGTTCATCTTCGAGGCGATGAACTCCCGGTTTTCGGGCGTCATCTTCTTCTTGTCGCGGGCGATCTCCTGATAGGAGCGGCTCAGTCGAAGCCGCGGCATCCCGGTATCGTTTAGAAACACCTGATACCGGCCTCCGATTTTTTCGACGATCAGATCGGGAATGATGTAGCCGTCGCTCTGCTCCGAGTACTTGAGGCCGGGCTTCGGGTCGAGCCGGGAGAGCTGGTCAGCGGCGGCCTGAACCGCAGCCGGCTCCACACCGAACCGCTTAGCCAGGTCGTTCCACCGGTGCGCGATCAAATCGGGAAAGGCTTCGTTCACCAGCCGGTACGTGAGTGAGGTTGTGTCCCCCAGCTCGACCAGCTGGATCAGCAGACACTCGCGGAGATCGCGAGCACCGGTGCCAGAGGGGTCGAGCCGCTGGATGATGGCCAGCATCTCCTCCGCCTCCTGCGTGCTGTAGAAAGGCGGAGATGAAGGAGAAGACGGAGCTGGCGGAGAGCTGAGAGTCGAGGTGGATCCCGGGGTGCTTTGAACGGGTGCGGCGGCCGACATTGTGGCCTCGGACGAAGCCCCGAAGTCGTCGAGGCTCCCCTCCGCGGCACCGTCGTCCTCTTCGTTCTCTCCGGCTTCGGCAGGTGCCCGGCCATGAGCTGGTTGACCGAACCCAGAATCTCATCCAAGGAGGCCGCGAGATAACCTTCTTCGTTGATATTGCCCAGAAACTCTTCGGCCAGAAGCAATTGTCGGGGCGTCAGAATCAGCATCTGGAGCTGTTCCCGGAGATGGTCGATCAGGTTCCGGGTTTCCACCGTGACGGGCTCGGTGTACTCCAGCTGCTCGTACTGCTCCCGGGTGCCGCCCACCTCAAAGCCGTTGAGAAGAATCTCCTCCCAGTCGACTTCTTCCTCTTTCTCCTTCTGCTCTTTCTGCTCCTCGGCCGCGGGCTGCTCGGTGGTCTCGTCCTCCGGCTCGAGCAGCTCGAGGAAGGGATTCGCCAGCAGCTCCTGCTTGAGGTGCTGCTGCAGATCCATCATCGGCATGTACAGCATGTCCATGGCCTGATAGAGCCGTGGATTGACCCGGAGCTCCTGGCGAAGGCTGGTGTGCTGGGAAAGCCCGGTTCTCATGCGACAGCCTCAAGTCGGGCCCGAAGCCTGGCCGTGAGCGTGGGTCCCAGATACAGTTGCGCGACCCGGTCGTCGTACACCAGCTCACGAACCGTTCCAGAGGCCTGCACTTTACCTTCGAACATGATGTATGCCCGGTCTACAATGTCGAGGGTCTGTTCAACGTTATGATCAGTAATCAGTACGCCGATTCCGCGGTGCCGGAGTCCGGCGACGATAGTCTGAATGTCGTGAACCGCGATCGGATCTACTCCAGCGAACGGCTCGTCCAGCAGCATAAACTTGGGATCGGAGACCAGAGCTCGAGTGATCTCCAGACGCCGTCGCTCGCCTCCACTCAGCGAGTAGGCCCGGCTCTTTCTCAGATGCTTGATCGACAGCTCATCGAGCATGCGGTCGAGCTGCCGGTAACGCTCCTCCCGAGCCATCGGTCGGGTCTCCAAGATGGCCAGGATATTCTCCTCGACGGTCATCTTTCGGAACACTGAGGGCTCCTGGGCCAGGTACCCGATACCGCTTCGAGCCCGCTGATACATCGGCGCGTCGGTCAATTCCTTGCCGTCCAGGAGCACTCGTCCTTCATCCGGCAGGATCAAACCAGTAATAAGGTAGAAGGTCGTGGTCTTTCCCGCCCCATTGGGTCCCAATAGCCCCACGATCTCTCCCTGCTCTACTCTCACGCTCACCCGGTCGACTACCGGCCGACCCTTGAAGCTCTTGCGGAGATCGAGACCCTCCAGAAGGCTGGCTGAAGTGCGCTTCCGGGTGTAGGTCTTGGCTCGCTGCATCGCGCGTCTGGCGGAGCTCAGCAGCGCATCGTAGACCGTTTGCCGCTCTCCTGGAGTGGGCCCCCACCAGGCCACCCGGGGGCGCACCGTCTGCCAAAAGCCCGGGCCGGTGTCCAGGATCCAACCTTCGGTCGCCAGGCGCGGCAGCACCGAGGAAGTGAGGTGGTGCCGAACATCGTCCCCAGAGACTTCCTGGTCGGCCTCTCCGATCTGCTGGTAACAGGCGAGGTAGGCCTCGCGATAGCTGTGGACCAGATCGGAGAAGGCAATGCTGTCCGTGGGCCCGGCCGCACGAACGATGGCTGCCAATCCGATCGGAACCGAGGGATCACGGTCACCTAGCGCCGAGACCCACTCCGGTGCGGTCATCGGCTCCCTCGTCCCCGCGACAGCGAGTCGCCGCGGGACGGCAGGGAATCCGTCGGCGGAGCGTCACTCGCCTCGAGCTGAATTCCGTCCTGGAGCCCCTGTACGTCCACCCGATCCACCCCGCCTTGCGGGCCCGGTTTCATCGTCATGACGATCACGTTACCCCGGGCGTAATTGATCGACGGCCGATCGGGGTAGCGCGGACTGGGGTCGAGATGAAACGACTGGGCGCCCTTCCGGGCCACGATCCGGCTCAAGGCGGCGTGCTGGGTCCCGGCCGAATCTTTCTGTACAAACTGCGCGACGACGGTATCGCCCCGCATCCAGTCCCGCTGCTTGGTGCGGGCATCGATGGTGCCGCCGAGCCAGGCTTTGCCGAATCCTCGGACTTCCTTCAGCTGCTGTCCCGGGGTGTCCAGGGCCAGCGAGTCTGCCCGCATGGCATACGCGGGCGAGTTGGCGTTGGGCCGAATCGAGTCTCCCCAGGCCAGAGTTCGCTCCAGGCGGCGACTCTTGATGTCGAGACCAATAGTATCGGCAACCAGGTCCCACTCCTTGCTTACGGCATGACCATTGCCCTTGGCGATCACGTAATTGATCTCCCGCCCCTGCAGCTTGAGGTCGAGCCGCTTGCCGGCCAGGCTGAAGCTGTCCCGGCCCAAACCCCGCATGATGGGAGTTCCGCCCACCAGGGTGCCGTCACTCCCCTTGCCGGTGTCCAGCCGAAGCGAGTCGCCCCGGGCGGAGAAATCACTCCGGTCGATGGTGACCTTGCCGCCGGCCCACAGCCGATCATTGCCCTTGAACCGCACCCGGTCGGCCACGATGATGTAGGGCTCCGCCGGTTTTCCGGTCGACTCGGCATCGGCGTACTCGATCCGGGGCCGGCCGGTGGCATACATCGCGAGCGTGTCCCGCACCCCCTGGACAACCCGGTAGTAATCGAGCGCGGGACCGGTGAGCTTGGAACCAGTCTTCAGGTTCTGGGTGAGCACTCTACCCCGGGCCTCCCACTTCTCGCCGTTCTTGTAGTAGGTGCCTTTGTCCGCGTCCATGGTGAGAGTGGAGTCGCGGTACTTCACGTTGCCGATAAAATGCACGATAGTGCCGCCGTAGGCTGCGACGCTGTCGCTCTGCATCTTCACCTGTGAGCCCTTACAACTGAGCTGAACGTTGCCACCGGCAAAGTAGTTGGTGCCCTGCGGCGTCTCGACCACGGCGCCCTGCCGGTCCACGTTGGTAATCTGGAAGACACAGCGGCCGGCTTGGCCGTAAGCGGGTTGCCACACCAGCAGCAGCGCGAGGAGGGCCAGTCTAAGCGGGGAAGCGGGGAGCCGCGGAGGCTGGGATAGAAAAACACGCCAACCCGTCGCGCCACGAGAGAGACTGCCCCCCTTCCCCGCTGCCCCGCTGCCCCGCCTCATTGACCCGGTAGCAGCATGCCGTTCCCAGTAACGCCGCGGGGGCGATCGGTAACGACATTCTTGAAGTCAGGGTCCGAGCGGAAGCTGTTCCCTTCCAGGTGCTCCTCTCCCCGATCGAAGGTGAAGTGCTGATCCGTCATGATCAGATTGGTAGCGTTCTCGTAGCGCAGGGTGCTGGTGGCCAAGCGGCGGCCATCGGGGGAGACGACCACCACGTTGCCCTTGGCTTCCATCGAGCCGTCCTGCCAGCGATAGGTGCCTCGCTGAGCGGTGAGGGTCGAGCTCTCCGCCCCTTTCACATCGAAGAAGACGACCTTCACCTTGTGAAGCTCGGTGATCTGGGTCGCCTCGTAGAAAAAGGCGGTGTCGGCCTCCACTTTGCTGCGGAGAATCCCTTCGTTGGTGACGTAATGCGAAAATCCCTCGAGCACCTGATCGGCGCTGTCCGCTGCCTGCACGGTTGTGGTGGGCTTGACTCCGGGATCTTCGCATGAAAGGAGGGGGAGCACGAGGATCACGGAAAGGACGGCAGGAAGGATTCTCCTCATACCGCCCCCGCCCGCATCAGGTCGTGCAGGTGAACCACGCCCACAATCGCGCCGCCATTCTCCACCACCGGGAGCACGATGATGCCGTGCTTCTGCATTAGACCCACCGCTGCGGCTGCCAGATCGTCCGGAGCCGCGGTCTTGGGAGAGCGAATTCATGACCGTTCCCACAGCGCGCTCCAGGAAGTTGGGATCCCGCTCGGCGAGCCGGGTCAGATCTCCGGTAGTCAACACACCGGCGAGATGTCCATTGTCGGCCACCATGGCGAGGCCCCGGTCATGAGCCAGGCTCACTACAGCCTCTCTCATGGGGACTTCAGAGCGCAGCAGCTGACCCGGGCGGCAGCATCACGTCTCGCACCCGAAGCAGGAGTCGGAGGCCCAGGCTACCCTTGGGGTGTCTCTGAGCGAACGCCTTGGCGAACTCCTCTCCCCGAAATCCCTTCTCCTCCAGCAGCGCTATGGCGAGCGCATCGCCCAGGGCCAATGCCACGCTTGTGCTCGTGGTGGGGGCTACCGTGTCGGGCCCTGCCTCCTCCTGGACCCGGCCATCGAGAACGACCGAAGCCAACCGCGCCAGCGCAGAGTCGACGGCGCCCGTGATGGCGATGATCGGGACGCTTAGCCGCTGGAGCGAGCCCACCAGTGAGAACAAGTCCTCCGATTCGCCACTATTGCTGAGGACGATTGCCACGTCGTCCTTCCCTACGATTCCGAGATCACCGTGCAGGGAATCCACCGGATGGAGATACGAGGCTGGAGTGCCCGTGGACGTCAAGGTTGCGGCAATTTTTCGGGCGATGAGGCCGGACTTACCCACGCCGGAGACGATCACTCGGCCTTGGGCGCGGGCCAGGAGGCGCACGGCCTTGGCGAATGCCGAATCCAGCCGGCTCGCCGCGGCCGAGATTTCGGTAGCCTCGAGCTGGAGGACTCGTCGTCCGACCTGAATCAGGTCCGATTCCTCAAGCGGCACCGGCTGCCTGCTCCCTGAAGTAGCGGTCGAGAATGGCCGACCATTCGCCACGGGCACGAAGCAATGCTTCAATCACCTCGCGTACCGCACCATGGCCGCCCTGCGCCTTGGTGGTATAAGCGGAGATCTCTTTCACCTCGGCCACGGCGTTGGAGACTGCGATCGGGAGTCCGACTCGTCGGAGTATCGGCAGGTCGGCCAGATCGTCACCCACGAAGGCAACCTCGTGCCACCCGATGCCGAGCCGCTGAAGGACTTGTTCGAAGGCCGCAGCTTTCCGCGGACCGGGTACCTGCAGCAATTCTTCGACTCGCAGCTCTGCCGCCCGGAGTGCCGTAGCGTCCGATGCGCGCCCGCTGACCCACACCACCGGCATCCCCGCGGTCTTGAGCAGGATCAGCCCCAGTCCGTCCTGGATGTCGAACCGCTTCAGCTCGACCCGATCCCCCGCGATCGGGCCGATGTACACGCCGTTGTCGGTGAGCACTCCATCGACGTCCAGACCGAGCAGCCGAACCTTGCGCGCCGCGGCGGCAGTGAGCCCGCTCATACCCGGGCTCTCCCCCAGATATCGAGAGTCTGCCCCACCAGATCGACTATTCGGTCGAGCGGCCATTGGGTGGCGGAATCGCTGAGAGCCGCGGCGGGATCGGGATGGGTCTCCAGAAAGAAGCCGTCGGCTCCGGCGGCCGCCGCGGCAGCCAGAAGCGGCGGAATGAATTCGCGCCGGCCTCCACTGGAGCCCGGCGTCTCCCTGGCCCGGGCTGCTGCACCGAGTGGGTGGCATCGAAGATCACTGGGGCCCCAGTCGCGGAACGGAGACGGCTGAAGTTCCGCATGTCCACCACCAGGTCACCGTACCCGAAGAAGGTGCCGCGCTCCGTCACCGCCACTTCCGGAGCCCCAGCGCCCCGCACCTTCTCCACTGCCCCGCGCATGGCCTCCGGATCAAGCCACTGCCCTTTCTTCACGTTGACCGGTTTCCCGGTGCGGCCCGCGGCAATCAGCAGGTCGGTCTGGCGACAGAGAAAGGCCGGGATCTGCAATGCATCGGCAACCTGGGCCACGGGAAGCGCCTGCTCGGACTCGTGGATATCGGTGAGAACGGGGAGACCACTCTCGGTCCGGGCACGTTCGAGCTCCCGCAATCCTTCCTGCAGGCCGGGCCCACGACTCGCACTGAGACGAGAACGGTTTGCCTTATCGAAACTCGCCTTCAGGCAAACCGGGATACCGAGATCGCGCTCCAGGCCGGCGAGCACCTCCGCCACTCTCAGGAGCACATCTCCCGGCTCGATGACACAAGGGCCAGCAATGAGGAAGGGTGTCCGGCTGAATGACCATGGCACCTAGCGCGTGCTCCGGGCCAGCTCCTCCGCCGCGGCTCGGGCCGGTGCGGTTTCCCGCCGGCGAAGCGCCGCCGCGATGAACCCGGCGAAGAGCGGGTGGGGGCGAGTCGGCCGAGATTTCAGCTCGGGATGAAACTGGCAGCCAATGAACCAGGCGTGATCGGGTAGCTCGATGACCTCTACCAACCCGCCGTCCGGCGACTGGCCGGAAAGTCGGAGACCGAATTCCGCCAGCACGTCCCGGTAGGCATTGCTCACCTCCCATCGATGCCGGTGACGCTCGCTGATCTCGGTCGAGCCATAGGCCTGGGCTGCTCTGGACCCGGGACGCAGCCGTGCCGCGTAGGCTCCCAATCGCATGGTTCCCCCGAGGTCCGATACGTCCCGCTGCGAGTGCATCAGGGAGATAACGGGTGTCTCGCAGTTGGGCTCGAATTCAGTGCTGTTGGTGTCGGGTAGCCGGCAAACGTTGCGAGCAAACTCGATAATGGCCACCTGAAGACCGAGGCAAATCCCGAAGAAGGGCAGATCATTTTCCCGGGCCCACCGAATAGCCTCCACCATTCCGCCGATCCCTCGTTCTCCGAAGCCGCCGGGAATCAAGAGTCCGTCGTACCCGCTGAGGAGCCGGGCCGTGGCGGGTTGATCGGTGAACTGATCGCTGGCGATCCACTCGACATCCACCTTGGCGTCATTCGGAATTCCGCCATGAATCAGCGCCTCCTGCACCGATTTGTAGGCATCGCGCAGGTCGGTGTACTTCCCTACCACCGCGATCCGGACCCGCTTGTTGGGCCGGAGAATGCGCTCGCTCATCGACCTCCAGCCCTGGAGATCCGGCTCTCGGGTTTCCAGCCGGAGGCGCTGGCAGACCTCGCGGTCGAGCCCCTGCTCCAGAAATCGCAGGGGAATTTCGTAGATGGATTTGACGTCCGGGCTTTCGATCACGCAGCCGAAGTCCACGTTGCAGAAGAGCGCGATCTTGCGTTTGATGTCCACCGCGATCGGCTGCTCGCTCCGGCAGATCAGGATATCCGGCTGAATTCCGATTTCCATCAAATCCCGAACGGAGTGCTGGGTGGGCTTCGTCTTGAGCTCACCGGCCGCCGCGATGTAGGGCACCAGGGTCAGGTGAATGAACAACGCGTTGTCCCGCCCGACTTCCTGGCGGAACTGCCGGATGGCCTCGAGGAACGGAAGCGATTCGATGTCGCCCACGGTGCCGCCGATTTCCGTGATGACCACATCGTGCCCCGGTGCGGTACGCCGGATGGCATTCTTGATCTCGTCGGTGATGTGGGGAATCACCTGCACCGTCGAGCCGAGATATTCGCCCCGCCGTTCCTTGTTGATCACCGTCTGATAAATCCACCCGGTCGTCACATTGTTCTGGCGGGAGAGCGACCGGTCGATGAAGCGTTCATAATGGCCCAGGTCGAGATCAGTTTCGGCCCCGTCGTCGGTCACGAACACTTCGCCGTGCTGGAAGGGCGACATAGTGCCGGGATCCACGTTGATATAGGGATCGAACTTCTGCATCGTGACGCTGAGACCGCGCTCTACCAACAGGCGCCCTAAAGAAGCGGCGGCGATGCCCTTTCCCAGTGAGGACACAACGCCGCCGGTCACGAAGATGTACTTTGTCGAATTCGGACTTGTGGTCATTAGACCTGCCCTTGATAAGCGTGCCAGTGAGCTTCTGCTCGTCGAAGGTCCTCGGGAGTATCTACCCCGGGGAACGCCACCTCTTCCAGTTGTGCCACTCCGATGCTCAACCCATGATACAAGGCCCGCAACTGCTCCAGCTGTTCGGCTTGTTCAGCCGGACTCGGCGTAAGCGAGGGCCAGCGGGTGATAGCCTGACGGCTATAGGCATAGATCCCCACGTGCTGCCAGTACAAGCCGTCGGCTTCCTGTCCTCTGTCGCGCCGGTGTGGAATAACCGCGCGCGAAAAATACAAAGCCCGTCCTCGACGCATCGAACACCACTTTGACCCGGCTCGGATCCGACGCGAGTCCGGGAGCGAGGGGTGCCGCTGCCGTCCCGACGTCTTCTCCCCCAGTCACTCGCCCAATGGATCCGGCCAGGGCCTCACGAGAGAGAAAGGGTTCATCCCCCTGTATGTTCACCACCACATCGAACTCGCCGAACTCCGGCCGCCCAGCCACTTCCGCCACCCGATCGGTCCCGCTCGAATGCGAGGGATCGGTCATCACCACCTGCACCTCGGGCGTTTTCACCGCATCCGCCTACCCTGGGCGAATCCGTGGCCAGAACCAGACGGTCCACCAGTCGGTGCTCCAGCACGCGCTCGATGACCCGGGTGATGAGTGGCTCACCTGCCAGCAGTTGAAGCGGTTTATCGGGGAGGCGAGTTGAGCCGAGACGAGCCGGAATGACACCCAGGACGCGCATCACGGAAGCTAACAGGCACACCCTGACCGAGTCAAAAGTTGTGCCGTGCTGCTCACCACCGAGGATTGACTAAGCCTTAGTTATTTGTATTTGAGCAAGTTAGACGGAGCAGCGGGAGCCGAGCCAAGGGGTAGGCCGGCCAGGTGAAGGAAGTTCCCGAGGATACGCTTTCCGTCCCTGGTTCCTACCGATTCGGGATGGAACTGCACCCCGTAAACCGGAAGCGAGCGGTGGCAGAGCGCCATGATCTCGCTCCCTGGCGGTCGATCCTCCGACCAGGCGGTGACCTCCAGGTCCGCCGGGAGCCCTTCGGGCGAGACCACCAGTGAGTGGTAGCGCATTACCTCAAGCGGTGAGACGATATCCCGGAAACAGTGGGTGACCCGAGTGGACCACGGACGTTGTCTTGCCGTGCATGAGCCGTTCGGCACGAACGACCTTTCCGCCGAAAGCTTCACCGATGGCCTGGTGGCCCAGACACACCCCAGGATCGGCACCTGCCCGGCAGCGGCGCGAATCAAGCTCCACCGAGATACCGGCCTCTCTCGGAGTACACGGGCCCGGCGAAATGACGATTGCCTCGGGCCGCAGCGCGAGGGCGTCCTCCACCGAGATGGCATCATTCCGGTACACGACCGGGTCGGCGCCGAGCTCGCCGGCGAACTGCACCAGGTTGTAGGTGAAACTGTCGTAGTTATCCAGGACCAGAAGCATGAGCGGCTTTAGGGTTACCGGTTTGGGGTTGTGGTTCCCTGACCCGCGTCCAGCGCTTCGCGCTGAGTCGGCCCGGCGCTCCCCTTCCTCGCGGAGCGAGTCTACCAGACGCTGACTGTGGGCCACGATAGAATCGGCTCGGCTCGAGGCCGCCTCAGCGATCGAGTCGGCGCGGGCTTCCGCGGCATCGCCGATGGACTCTGCCTGGGCCTCCGCCGCCGCTCCGATGGAGTCTTCCATGTCCGAATTATCAAAGTGACCTTCGCGGAGATCGTTTACCATGTCGTCCGGCAACAGCAGCGGCACCGTCACGTTGCCCGGCTGAAAGATGGCTCGGCCGAACTCCTGAAATCCGGGCGCGGAGTCGCCGGCGTGGAGGCAGGTGAACACCCCTGCTCGACCTTGTTGCCGGTCCGGATGCGAATGTTGCCCGGCGTCTGGTCCTTATCGAGGTTGGCGGTCAGCCGGCAACCTGCCAGTCCGCGCGCGACCGCAGAATCCCGCACTGTGGCCTCGAGCTGCACTGCCGAGATTTGCTTGGGCGCGTTCGCGCAGCAACACCACTCTGCTCACGGTACCGAGCTTCTGACCATTCAAGTGGAAGGGAATGAATGCCAGGGGAACGCTGATGGGGCCGCTGCCTTCGACCACGTGCCGAACCCGACCGACGCCCTGCCTGGCCAGAGTGACGCCGATCATACCTACGATGAAGATGGCCACCGCACCGAGGGCAATTCGCAGCCAATAGTTTCGCATAAATTCCGCCTGCCCCTACGCTTGGGGTGATATGTTTCGTAATGTGACGTGGCGCGGCTCGTGAAAGTTTCACCCGGTATCTGTGCGGGGCACCCGTGATCCAAGTGGATGGCTTGCACAAACTTTACGGTGACTTCCCGGCTGTCCAGGGGCTCAGCTTTTCGGTGGCTGCCGGCGAGGTGCTGGGCCTCGTTGGTCCCAACGGCGCGGGAAAGACGACCACCATCCGCAGCATCGCTGGAATCATCATACCCACAAGCGGCCGGATAGAAGTTGCCGGCCACGATCTGAAGACTGACCCGGTCGAGGCAAAGGGGTCGCTCGCTTTCATTCCGGACGAGCCGCACCTGTTCGAGTATCTCACCGTGGAAGAACATCTTCGCTTCGTTGCCCGGCTCTATCGCCTGGGCGATGTGAGTGCTCGAATCCCCGGCCTGCTGGCGGAGCTGGATCTCTCCGATAAGCAGCATGCCCTTCCGGGAGAATTGTCGCGCGGCATGAAGCAGAAGCTCGCCATTGCGTGCGGGCTGCTGCACGATCCCAAGGCGCTGCTGCTGGATGAGCCGCTGACCGGGCTGGATCCGGTTGGCATTCGACGGATGAAGAGTACGATCATGCGCCGGGCAGCGGCGGGTACGGCGGTGATTTTGAGCTCGCACCTGTTGCACCTGATCGAAGAGATCTGCACCAGAATCCTGGTAATGCAACGAGGCCAGGCGGTCGCGTTCGGCAGCATCGCGGAAATTCTGGCGCAGCGGCCGGACCTGCGCTCGCGCAAGCTGGAGGATGTCTTTCTGGCGCTCATCGGCCAGGAGGACGACGCCGGCCAGCCATGATCGGCGTGTTCGGATATCTCACCTGGCGATCGGCCCGTAACCGCATTGTAAGACAGCTCCGGCAGCTCAGAAGTCCCCGCTACCTCGCGGCACTCCTGCTCGGTCTGGCCTATCTCTGGTTCGTCGTTATAGGCCAGCGACCGACGACTCCGGCAGCCGCGGCGGCAGATCCGAAGGTTCTCGAGCTGATCGGAGCGTTCGCCCTCTTCGGCGCCGTCGCATGGGGCTGGATCTTCGGCGTGGAGCGACGAGTGCTGGCCTTCAGTCCGGCCGAAGTCACCTTCCTCTTCTCCGGACCGGTCTCGCGGCAGGGACTGATTCAATTCAAGCTGCTCCGGAACCAGCTGCTCATCCTGTTCAACGCGCTGCTCTGGACCCTGATCCTGTCGCGCGAACGCTTCGGTGTCTCACCCTGGCTCAGAGTGATCTCGATCTGGGTGATGCTGACGACCCTCTCCTTTCACCGGCTGGGCGCCTCCTTCGTTCGCACCAGCCTGTCGGAGCACGGGCGACTCGGGGCTCGTCACCGGACAGTGTCGCTCGCGCTGCTGGGAGCATTCCTCATCGCCCTGGTCTGGAGGATTGCCGATGCCTTGCCCGAGCTCGCGGCCGCGCGGCAGCAGGCGGGGTCTGGCTTTCTCAGTGCCGTGGCCGCCGCGTTCGATCATCCGCTTCCGCGTCTCCTGACGTACCCCTTCCGGCATCCTGATTCGCCCGCTCGCGGCTCACAGCGTGGCGGACTGGCTCGCGGCCTCTGGCCTGCCCTGCTCCTCATGGTGCTGCACTACGTCTGGGTGGTTCGCTCTGACACAGCATTCGAGGAAGCCGCGGCGGAAGTGTCGCTCCGCAGAGCTCACCGCGCTCACGAGTGGAAGCGACCTCAATGTTCCCGACCACTCGAATCCCGGCCCAGACGGACACTGATTCGGCTCTCCGCTACTGGATGGCCGGCGGGCGCCATTCTGTGGAAGAATCTGGTGGCAGCCACCCGAACGCGCAGGATACGCAACGTGGCGTTTCGCTCACTCTGGCTGGTGGAATCGTGGCCGTGCTCTCGTTCGACCCAGAAGGAAGCTCTCGCGGATAGCCGCCGGCTGGCTCGCCCTTTTCTGGGCCGGACTGATGGTGATCACCGGGCCACAGTACGTGCGGAACGACCTGCGGAGCGATCTGCTGAAGCTGGATCTGCTGCGGAGCTACCCGCTGCGAGGGTGGTCCGTGGTTCTGGCCGAAGCGTCAGCCTCGACTCTGATGCTGACCCTGATGCAGATCGCTCTGCTGGGCCTGAGCTATCTCGCGTTTCTGGGAAATCAGACTCTCGAGCCGGGGCTGCAAGAGCGAACGCTGCTCCTGCTTCTCAGCCTGGTGTTTCTGCCGCCGATCAACCTGCTGGGCATGCTGATTCAGAACGGAGCGGCCCTGCTCTATCCGGCCTGGGTACGGGTGGGCGCAGGACGTCCTGGAGGAGTCGAGACCCTGGGTCAGAACCTCCTCATGGTTATCGCATTCGCGGTGCTGCTCGCCCTCACGCTGCTGATCCCGGCTGCGCTGGCCGGTGGAAGCTATCTCCTGCTCCGGCCAGGCATTGGAGAATGGGCCCTGATCCCGGCCGGCGTGCCTCGCGCTTCTCGCCATGGGATTCGAGGCCGCCTGGATCGTGGAGTGGTTGGGCGGTCTGTTCGAACGTACCGATCCGGTTGCGGCGGGGATCACGGCCTGACCGGAGAAGTCGCCGCTCAGCCGCGGGGATGAAACTGCTTGTGCACCGATCGCAAATATTCCCGGTCCACGTGGGTGTAAATCTGAGTGGTCGACAGGTCGGCGTGGCCCAACATCTCCTGCACCGCCCGAAGATCTGCGCCGCCTTCCAGCAGGTGGGTCGCAAAGCTGTGACGCAGCGTGTGCGGGGTAACTCGCTTGCTGAATGCCGGCGCGCTCGGCTGCGCGTTTGACCACACCCCAGGCGCCGACCCGGGAGAGCGGCTCCCCCCGGGCATTGAGAAGCACGCGTCCCTTGCTCTTTCCCCGGTCCAACTCGGGCCGCATGGTGTGGAGGTATACCGATACGGCACCGATGACGCTCCGGCCGATGGGCACCAGCCGCTCCTTGCTTCCCTTCCCGAACACCCGAATCAGATTCTCGGTCAGCAGCAAGTCGGTCAGGCCGAGCGAGCACAGCTCCGAAACTCTCAATCCGGCGCCATAGGCCAGCTCCAGCAGCGCCCGATCGCGCCAGGCCAGCGGTTGTTCGACTTTGGGTGAGCCGAGCAGTGCCTCGACCTCCGATGACGCTCAGGGTCTCCGGCAGCACTCGGCCCCGACGAGGGCTTTCCAGGCGATCGCTGGGGTCGTCCTTTGACCCGTCCCTCTCCCAGCAGAAATCCATAGTAGGTCCGGATGGCCGACACGCTCCGGCGGATCGAGGATGGGCTGAGTCCCAGATCCTTGAGCAGAAACACGAATTCCCGGAGCAGTACACGGGTGAGCCGTGCAGGATCCCGGATACCACGCGAAGTAGCAAACTCTCCCATACGGCGCAGGTCCCGGAGATAGGCCTCCACGGTGTTGGCGCTATGCCCGGACTCGAGCGCGAGGAAGTCGCGAAAGCTTTCCAGCCAGAAATCCCGATCGATCTGGAGCCGGACGACGGCTGTTGCGCTCATGGCTGGCCTGACCGCTGGAGACGAGTGCGCACTTCGATCAGGTCCTCCTTGCGGAGACCGAGGAGCTCTCCTGCCAGGTGCATGAGCCGCTCCTCGTGCTGCCCTATGGCACCGTCGCTGAAAGCGACCGTCCACATTCGCTCCACCAGAGCGAGTCGCTGGTTCTGCCCGAAACGCCCGGCGCAACCGGGATGGCGTACTCGGCAAAGCGAGTCTTTCGATCGCTGCTCCGGCTCCGGCGAGGGTTGTCCTTCCGGCGTCAGTCCCCAGCGATCCCGCAGGTGGGCGGCCACCAGCTCGCGATCCGCCTCGGTGAGCGCGGTGTCGGCATAAGCCAGCTCCAGAACCAGCAGGGCGGCAGCCTGCTGGGCCGACCCTTCGGCGATCTCCGAACCGGCGAGAAACGTTGGGGTCGCTGGGTCCAGTGCCTCACGGGTTGCGTGCCATACTCGCTCGCGCTGCCGGCGCCGGCGGTTGCGCAGGTACACCATCAACGCCAAGCAGCACCAGCACGCCGGCAACGATGCCGAGGGTTCGATTCACTCCCAGCAAGGATGTGGTTGATCCGGCCCCATTCGGCCCCGATCACCGAGCCCAGCACGGTGATGCTGCCGTACCAGATGGCGGATGCCACCCCCATCGGCACCAGCGTGCGCACGGCGCTCAGATGAATCAGACCGGCGAATGGAGGCACCACCGCGCGGATCCCGGGCAGAAAACGGCTGACAAATATTCCGGCGACGCCGAAGCGGAGATATTCGCGCTCGATGATTGCCAGTGAACGTGGGGCCAGGAGCCGGCGTCCCAGATTGGTCGCGAAGAGCCTCCGGCCGTAGCGTCGGGAGATCAGATACACTGCCGCAGCGCCGGCCAGGTTGGCTAGCCAGGTCACCAGAAATACGCCGATCGGAGTGGTCAGACCGCGGTTGGTGAGAAAGGCACCCAGAGCCACTGCAGCATCCGAGGGCACCGGGGGAATCACGTTCTCGATCGCGGCTAACAGAGCGAGAACCGTGTAGACCGCGCCGGGGGGAAGCTGCGACACCCACCCGAGCAGGGACTCTATCAGCGGGCCTCCAGCGTGCACGACCGCAATGACCGCGACGCCCTCGCCCCGTCCGATGAAGCCCATCCCTTCATTGGTCTTGGCCTTGAGGCTGACCGAGTCCGGGCTGGCGCTCAAGCGGCCGGCCAGGGTGGCCGCCATCTGCGTCGAGGTGGGGGCCAAGCCGGGGCTGTTCGGTGATGATGGTCAGGTCGGCCTGCTGGAGTGAAAACCCGCGAGACCTCACCAGCTCGTGAGCCGTGCGCAGCAGCTCCATCGAGTCGGCGTCTTTCCAGCGGGGATCGTGGTCGGGGAAGAGGCGGCCAATGTCCCCGCCGCCGCTGCGCCGAGCATGGCATCAATCAGCGCGTGAGCCACGGCATCGGCGTCCGAGTGGCCGGCCAGACCGGCAGAGTGAGGAATTGTGACGCCACCCAGCACCAGCGGACGACCCTCGACAAATCGGTGCGAGTCGTAGCCGATGCCGACCCGGATCATGCGGCCACGGTGGCGGGCTCATCGATGATCGAGTAGTCCTGCCGCCTGCGCCTCACGAGGTATCCCGCGTCGCGGATGCAGCGCTCCATCTCCTCGATGGTGGCGCGGTGGGTGGTGCCGGCCGAGGAGACGACATTCTCCTCCATCATCAGGCTGCCGAAATCATTGGCCCCGAACTGCAGCGCGATCTGGCCGACCTTGAGCCCCATGGTGACCCAGGAAGACTGGAGGTTGGGGACATTGTTGCAGATGATCCGCCCCATGGCAAGCGTGCGCAAATAGCTCACCGCGTCGGTCTTTTTCTGGTCGGACATCTCGGTGCCTTCTGGCTGCAGCGGCCAGCAGATGAACGCGGTAAAGCCACCGGTTCGAGCCTGCAGCTCTCTTACCCGGAGCAGGTGCTCGATCCGATCGGCATCCGTCTCTCCCAGTCCATACATCATGGTGACCGAAGTCTTCATGCCCTGACGATGGGCTTCTTCCTGAACGCCGAGCCACTCTTCGGTCTGGGCCTTCTTCCGGGCAACACGCTGGCGAACCTCATCCACCAGAATTTCGCCACCCCCGCCCGGGATGCTGTCGAGTCCAGCGTCCCGGAGCTCCCGGATCACGTCGGCAACGGACAGCCCGAAACGCTCGCTGAAGAACACCACCTCGGAGGGAGAGAAGCCGTGGATGTGAATCGGGTGATGCCGCTTGATGTAGCGCATCAGCTCGAGGTACCACTCGAACGGAATGTACGGATTGTGCCCGCCCTGGAGCAGAATCTGGACGCCGCCGATGGCCTTACACTCGTCGATCTTGGCGCCGATCTGCTCGAAGCTCAGGACGTAGCCTTCGTGGTCCTTGGGCCGGCGATAGAATGCGCAGAACTTGCAGTCGGCGACGCAGACATTGGTGTAGTTGATATTCCGATCGATGATGTAGGTGACCACCCTCTCCGGGTGATGCCGCCACCGTTCGGCGTCGGCGAGCTGCCCCAGCTCGAGGAGGGAAGCCCGCTGATAGAGCTCGAGATAGTCTCTGAACTCGCTTGAACTCCGCTCTACAACATTCATACTGACAGCCCCTTGCAAGATGTACTTACCGCGCTCTATTAACTCTTTGCGCCGTCTGCTTTCCCGCTCTGCTGACCCTATGCCGCCGAGATGAAGGAGAGCGATCCGTCCGGCACCAGGCCGTCCTGGGCGAGACGCCGGAAGAAATCGGTGAGGCCCGCCAGGTGACGATAGGACAGGGCGTAATCCAGGTCGCCCAGATAGGCGCGACACACCGACTCGGCGACGCCGGTGTTGGCCGCTGCCGCGGCGGCGAGCTCGTCCAGGTGAGCCAGATCCCCACTCGCGGGACTCCATCAGCCGCCGATGCACGGTCCGTACTCGCGCCGTGGGGGCATCCCGGCGGGACGCCCATACCGCAAAGACAAAGGGCAGTCCGGTCCACTGCTTCCACTCCTCGCCCAGGTCAACTCGCACCGGGTAGTCGCGCCTGGGTCGAGAGGTGCAGGGCCGCGTCGCCAATGACCAGCACGGCATCATGCGGGAAATCCGGCGAGCGATGCGAGATCGGCGGCTTCAGCCCGAGCCGTAGCAAAGTGTGGCGTAATGCCCCAGCGATGGCGGCAGAGCAGCTCCAGCAGAAGCACGGAGGTGCGAGACGAAGCGCTGAGCAACACCGTCCGCCCGGTCAGCTCCTCCACCGGCCTGCTGGAGAAGAGCGCCACGCTGTGAACCGGGCCATCGCAGGTGATGGCGAGGTTGGGAAGCAGGTCGTAGAGCGCCGCGTTTCTGGCGTACTCGACCGCAGAGACCACGCTCACCTGCAAAGCCCCGGTGGCCATCAGGTCGTTCAGCTCGGATGCGGTTCCGGAGACGATCTCAGCCGGAACATTGATCAGGCCACGGTCGATGGCACCGTAGACCGGATAGCAGTTGATCCAGGGGATCCGCCCCAGCCTCATGCCGCGTGCACCACTGGAAGCGCGGCACCCCGGCGCATCGATGGCTCCGGAGGTGGCTCGTCGAAATCATCCCGCACCGTCTGATACAGGCTATCTCGCTCCACGGGCACCTTCCCCGCTCCCCGGATCAGCCGGACCAGATCCATGTAAGGCAGGTGCATGGCCGTGTGTGCGCCGGCCTCGTGGTAGATGCGCTCGAACACCACCGTGCCCTCCACATCGTCGCACCCGAAGCTCAGGGCAATCTGGGAGACGAAGGGCGTCACCATCGGCCAGTGGGTTTTCACGTGCGGGATGTTGTCCAGAAAGAGCCGCGCTACCGCGATGTTCTTTAGATCCTCGTACCCGGTCGTGGCGGTGCCCACCCGGCCCATCTCTTCGCCCAGCTCGTTGTGGTCCGGGTGATAGGCCAACGGGATGTAGGTCAGGAAACCCCCGGTGTCATCCTGCAGACTCCGCAACATCGTCAGGTGCTCGATGCGATCTTCCGCGGTCTCCACATGTCCGTACAGCATGGTGCAGTTGGTCGGAATTCCCAGCTCGTGGGCGACACGATGCACCCGGAGCCACTCCTGTCCAGTCAGCTTCCGCTCGGCGATGGTGGCGCGCACCGCGGTGCTGAACACCTCGGCCCCGCCGCCCGGGAGGCTGGTGAGTCCCGCCTCTTTCATGGCGAGCAGTACCTCGCGCTCCGAGATCTTCTCGATTCGCGCGAGATGGGCAATCTCGACGGCGGTCAACGCCTTCACGTGTACCTGGGGATGCCGCTGCTTCAGGCCCCGGATCATGTCGGTGTAATAGCTGAGCCGGAGCTTGGGGTGCAGCCCGCCGACAATGTGAAACTCCCGGGTAGGCATGCCGCTGGCCTGCTCGGCCTCGTGAAACACTTCCTCGAGCGAGCGGGTATACGCTCCCTCCTCCTTCGGCATCCGGGCAAAGGAGCAGAAGCTGCAGGTGTTGCGGAGAATGCAGACGTTGGTGGGGTTGATGTGCTGGTTGGCCGAGAAAAAAACCCGGTCGCCGTTGCGGAGGCGGTTAGCGAAATCGGCCAGGAACCCCAGACCGAGGAGATCGGAGGTGGCATAGAGAGCCAACCCATCGTCCCGGTCCAGGCGTCCTCCCGCCATTACCTTCTCGGCAATGGGACGCAGCAGAGGGTCACGCAGCCGTTCTAAATCGATCCCGCCGGGCATCGTATCTCCTTGGCTTGCCGAAGAGTCGAGCCCAAAATCTACACGGGCGGCTGCTGCGGCTGCCACCCGGAGACGCGCTTCGCTAGCTCTCCCAGCGCTTGACGGCGAGGGTCACATTATGCCCGCCGAACCCGAAGGAATTCGAGAGAGCCACATCCACTCGGCGCTCGACCTTCCGGTTAGGGGCGGAATCGAGGTCGCACTCCGGGTCGGGAGTGAACTGATTGATGGTGGGTGGAATGACGCCGCAGGTGGAGGACAGCAGGGACACAATGAACTCCAGAGCGCCTGCCCCTCCGAGCAGGTGGCCGGTCATGGACTTGGTGGAGCCGAACACCAGCTTGCGGGCATGCTCGCCAAAAACCGCCTTCACCGCCTCGGTTTCAGCGATGTCGCCCTGGGGAGTGGACGTGCCGTGAGCATTGATGTACCCGACGTCCTTGGCGTCGATGTTGCCGTCCGCCAGGCAGTCACGGATGGCCCGCTGCGCTCCCTCACCGCCTTCCGCGGGCTGGGTGATGTGATAGGCGTCGGCGCTGAGCCCATACCCGAGCACCTCTCCCAGGATCTGGGCTCCCCGCCGCTCTGCGTGCTCCAGGCTTTCCAGTACGATGATCGCGCCGCCGTCACCCAGCACGAACCCATCGCGATCCTTGTCGAATGGCCGGCTGGCGGTCTCCGGCGAATCGTTGCGGGTAGAGAGGGCCTTCATGTTGGCGAACGCCGCCACGGTCAGACCGGTGATAGCCCCCTCGGAGCCGCCCGTCACAATGGCATCGGCAACACCGTGGCGAATCAGATTGAACGATTCGCCGATCGCGTGAGCCGACGAGGCACAGGCCGAGACGGTGGCGAAGTTGGGCCCTTTGAGTCCATACCGGATCGACACCAGTCCGGCGGCGATGTCGGGAATGAACATCGGAACGAAGAAAGGAGAAACCCGGTCGGGACCTTTGGTGACAAATGCCCGGCAATTGTCCTCGTAGGTCTGCATGCCGCCGATGCCGCTTCCGATCACAACCCCGGTGCGTTCGGGAGCTGGGAAGCGACCTTCCAATCCCGCCTGAGTGATGGCCTGATGGGCGGCGGCGAGCGCCAGCTGGGCAAAGAGATCGTACCGCTTGGCCTCCTTGCGGTCGATGTACTGCAGGGGATCGAAGCCCTTTACCTCACAGGCAAAGCGAACCTGCTGGTTGGAAGCATCGAACTTGGTGATGGGGGCGGCACCTGACCGACCGGCGAGCAGCGCCTGCCAGGTGCTATCGACATCGTTTCCCACCGGCGTCACCAGCCCCAGGCCGGTGACCACAACACGACGACTCAAGACTATTTCCCTATCTTCTCATGCAGGTAAGACATGGCATCGCCGACCGTGCGGAGCTTCTCCGCCTCCTCGTCGGGGATATCAATGTCGAACTCTTTCTCGAACGCCATCACCAGCTCGACTGTGTCGAGGCTGTCCGCGCCGAGATCTTCCATGAAGCTCGCATCGCTGGTCAGTTTCTCCCGCTCGACGCCGAGCTCTTCGACGATGATATCCTTGACCTTCTCTTCCACGTTGCTCATGTCACCCTCGATTAAAGGATTACGGTCCGTCTCAGATTACCATGCCACCATCGACCACCAGCACCTGTCCGGTGATGTAGCCGGCCAAATCTGACGCGAGAAACAACACCGCGCCCGCGACATCCTCCGGCCGGCCCAACCGGCCCAGCGCGATCTGCTCTAATAATGTGGCTCGGGCTGCATCGGGCAAGGAGGCGGTCATGTCGGTCTCGATAAATCCCGGCGCAATGCAGTTGACCAGAATGTTGCGGCTGGCGTACTCCTTCGCCACGCTCTTGGTGAACCCGATCAGCCCCGCCTTGCTGGCCGCATAATTGGCCTGACCCTTGTTGCCGGTCAGACCGACGATGCTGCTCATGTTGATGATGCGACCGGCTCGGCGCTTCATCATTCCTTTGAGGACTGCGCGGGTGGTGTGGAACGCCCCCTTCAGGTTGGCGTCGAGCACCGCATCCCAGTCCTGCTCGTTCAGCCGGAGGAGAATGTTGTCGCGGGTGAGGCCGGCGTTGTTCACCAGAATATCCACCGCTCCCAGGGCGGCTTCAGCGGCGGTCACGGCCGAGATCACCTGATCCTCCTGAGCGACGTCACAGGCTACGCCCGACGGCTCGACTGCCCATGGCCGACGCCACCTCACGAGCCCGCGCTGCATCGCGCCCCACCACCGCCACCTTGGCGCCGGCAGCGTAGAGAGTCTGGCCTATGGCCAGGCCAATACCTCGGGTGCTGCCGGTGACGAATGCCGTCTTGCCGCTGAGATCGATGCTGTGAGCCATCACTGGAGAAACCGCTCGACCTCTTCGGCGGTGCCCAGACTCACGGCCTTGGCCCCTGGGACAATACGCTTCAACAAGCCGGACAGAACCGTACCGGGGCCGATCTCCACGAAGGTTGCTCCGGGCATCAGTTCGGCGGCGGCCTGCATGCAGGCCACCCAGCGCACCGGCGCGGTCAGCTGGTCCGCGAGCAAGCGCTTGGCGTCGACGCCGGTTCGCACCGCATAGCCACTGGCATTGGCGATGACAGGAAAAGACGGATCGGCAAAGGTCGCCTCGGACAGTGCCTCACGCAGTCCGTCCACCGCAGGAGCCATCAGGGGCGAGTGAAATGCCCCGCTCACTTTGAGAGAAATCACCCGCTTGGCACCCCGCGCCTTGCATCGCTCGCCTGCCCGGTCCACCCCAACAGGATCGCCCGAGATCACCGTCTGATCGGGCGCGTTCAGGTTGGCGGGAACGGCAATGCCATCGGGCCCCGAGGACTCGTCGCAGGCACTCTGCACCTCGGCGGTGGCCAGCCCGAGTACCGCTGCCATGGCACCGGGCCGCTCCTGTCCGGCGGCAAACATCAGCTCTCCCCTGCGGCGAACCAGGCGGGCGGCATCCACCGGATTCAGAGTGCCCGCGGCAACGTGGGCACTGTACTCGCCGAGGCTGTGGCCCGCTGCCGCACCGATGCCGCTGAGCCGACCGGCAACAACCGAGAGCACGGCCACGGTGTGGGCGAGTATTGCGGGCTGGGCGTTGTGGGTGAGGGTGAGCTCGTCCTCTGGTCCCTGCCACATGATCTTGGAGAGTTTGGTCTCGAGCGCATCATCAATGGCAGAGAAGGCTTCCCGCGCGGCAGGAAAGCGTTCCGCGAGGTCCTTCCCCATGCCGACACGCTGTGCCCCCTGGCCGGGGCACATCAGGACCGTCACCACCGGATGACGGCGCTGCCCCAGGTGAATCCGGCGCCGAATGCAACGAGCAGAAGGAGGGAGCCGGGCTTCACCCGGCCTTCGCTGATGGCTTGATCCAGCGCGAGAGGAATCGATGCGGATGAGGTGTTGCCATAGCGGTCGACATTTACCATCACCTTGTCCATCGGCATACCGGCGTGCTTGGCCGTGGCCTCGATGATACGCACATTGGCCTGATGGGGGATCAGGAGATCAACTTCGTCGGCGGTCACCCCCGCCCGCCGCAGCGCCTCATCGCAGGCCTCCGCCATCGTCAGCACCGCGGCCTTGAAGACCTCGCGGCCCGCCATCTTCATGTAGTGCGACCGCTCGCAGACCACCTTTTCGCTGATCGGGTCGGCCGCGCCGCCACCAGGGATGTACAACAGTGGCGCGAGCTTTCCGTCGGACTTGAGGAAGGTGGACAGAATTCCGCGGCCGTTCTGGCCGCTGGCCCGGCGCACCACCGCGGCCCCGGCACCGTCTCCGAACAGAATGCCGGTTGAGCGGTCCTTGAAGTCAGTTATGGTGGAGAGTTTCTCGGCACCCACAACGAGCACCACCTCGCCATGCCCCGCGGCAATCATGCCTTCGGCCACCGCGGTCGCGTACACAAATCCGGGGCAAGCCGCGGAGATGTCGAACGCCGCCGCTCGGTCGGCGCCCAGCAGCGCCTGCAGGTCACAGGCGGTGGAGGGCAGCAGCCGATCCGGCGTGGCTGTGGCCAGCACGATCACGTCGATGTCCTTGGGAGTGAGGCCCGCCTGGTCCAGCGCCTTCACGCTGGCCTCGCAGCTCAGCATGGCCACGGACTGGTCCGGCCGAGCGATGTGGCGCTCCCGAATGCCGGTACGCTCCACGATCCATTGATCCGAGGTGTCGAACATGCGGGTGAGGTCGGCGTTGGTGAGTACGCCTGGCGGAACAGCCACGCCGACGCTGACCATTTCCGCGATGGGCCGCCGGGTCATGCCGTTGCTCCTGCTTCGCGCTGGGCGAACTCCGCCCCGATGTGCCGACTCAAATCGACCTCAACAGACTGGACCGCCACCCGAATGGCATTCTTGATCGCATTCGCGGTGGAGGCCCCATGACAGATGATGCAAACGCCTTTTACTCCCAGCAGGGGCGCTCCTCCGTACTCGGAATAATCGAGGATCCGGAAAAGTTCCTTTATCTCCGGCCGGCCCAGAACGTCGGGAGCTCGCTCCTTTACCAGATTGACGAACAGATGCGCCACGGACTCGTAGAACTTAAGGATCACATTGCCGACGAACCCGTCGCACACCACCACGTCCACCACCCCGAACTTATGGTGCCCGGCGACGATGTCACGCCCCTCGATGTTGCCGATGTAATGCAGCCGCGGACTGCGGCGCAGGAGGCTGTTGGCCTCCCGGCTGATGGCGTTCCCCTTCTCCTCTTCCTCCCCCACGTTGAGCAGTCCGACCGTGGGGCTGGGCCGGCGCAACACGTCCCGCATGTACACGCTGCCAAGGTAGGCAAAGCCCACCAGCTCTCGGGGCGAGCAGTCCACGTTGGCCCCGCCGTCGAGGACCAGAACCGGCTGGTTGGCTGTCGGGAAGAGCGTGGCGACGGTGGCACGCTCTACCCCGTCGTGCAGCCCCAGCAACAGCGTGGACGCCGCCAGCAGCGCCCCGGTGTTGCCGGCGGAGACAAAGGCATCCGAGGCTCCCGCCTTCTGCAGTCCCAGTCCGACTACAATGCTGGACTTCCGCTTGCTTCGCACCGCCGCGAGCGGTTTCTCGGCCATGCCGATAACCTCAGCCGCCTCGTGGACTTCGAGGCGGCTGCGGTCGGCGTCGGGATATTTCGTTAGTTCTGAATTGATGACGTCAGAGCGGCCCACCAGCTGGATGAGGAATCCGTCGGGCAGGGATTTCAGGGCCTGCAGGGCACCGGCGATTTCCGCCTGCGGGGCGGTGTCGCCCCCCATAGCGTCTACCGCGATGCGGATCACGCTCAGACGTCCTCGACCTCGACCTGCTTCTTGCCCCGGTAATATCCGCAGGAATCGCAGACCCGGTGGGACAGCTTGGGAGAACCGCAGCGAGGACACGCCTGGGTGCGAGGTCCTGCGGCACTGTGATGGCCTCGGCGGAGGCGCTTGCGGGACTTGGACATTCGACGCTTGGGGACGGCCATGATTACCTCAGACAGGTTCGGCGGGCGCGGAACAACCGCAGGGTCCCGCGTTGAGATCGGCTCCGCAGCTGAGACAGAGGCCGGCACAGTCGTCGCGGCAGAGTAAAAGACGGGTGGAGGCCGCGAGCACTAACTCCTCCCGCACCACGTCGCGCACATCGATGTGTGAAGCCCGTTCCAATAGCGGGTAGAAATCGGGATCGTCGGCCGCTTCCGGATCGGAGGTGAAGACGGCGGCATCTACGTCGATGTCGACATTGGTTTTGACGTCAGTGAGACAACGGCGACACTCTCCCTGGATGGTGCCTTGAATCTTCCCCCGCCACAGAAATTCTTCAGGGCTGGTGGCCTGCAGCTGCCCCGTGACCGCCACCGGTCCAGCCAAGTCCAGATCCAGGCCTTGGAAGGCCGGATCGTCCGGCGAAAGTTCACCTACCGTCCGTACCGGCCCCCGCTGAATGTCCCGAATGTCCACTCGCAGCATAGCCGCTTAAAGTAGCAGCCACAACAACTTGGGTCAACGCTTCAACCCCAGAGCCCGGCCAGCTCTCCTTCGCTGAAAAAGAAGGCAACCTCGCGGGCCGCGTTCTCCGCACTGTCTGATGCATGGATGGCGTTCTTACCCTTTGATTCAGCGAACAGCTTGCGGATGGTTCCGGCTGCCGCTTCAGCCGGATCGGTGGCGCCGATGACCGTGCGGAGCTGGGCTACGGCATTATCGCGCTCGAGCGCCATTGGCATACAGGGCCCGCTGGTCATGAACTCGACCAGGTCGTTGTAGAAAGGGCGACCGCGGTGCACCTCGTAGAACGCACCGGCTTCCGGCGGGGTCAGCCGCACCAGGCGAGCAGCGCGGGGAACGAACCCGGCTTGCTGAAGATGCGCCAGGATGGCTCCGATTTTTCCGCCGGCAACCGCGTCGGGTTTGATAATGCCGAGCGTCAGGTTTGCTGCCACGACTCCTCCTTCATGACTTGCTGAGGGCGCCCAGCCGTTTTTCCAGAAGAGCGATCACGTCAACCGGCCGGCGCATGATATCGATTCCCGCCCTTTCAAAGGCGGACAACTTCTCCTCTGCGGTTCCGGAGGATCCCGAGATAATGGCCCCCGCATGTCCCATCCGCCGACCCTTCGGCGCGGTCTGCCCTGCGATGAAGCCGATGACGGGCTTGGTGACCCGCTCCTTCACGAACGCCGCCGCCTGCTGTTCGTCGGTGCCGCCGATCTCACCGATCATGACGATCGCTTCGGTGGCAGGGTCGTCCTGAAAAGCCGCGAGACAATCGATGAAGTTGGTCCCGATGATGGGATCGCCCCCGATACCCACGCAGGTGCTCTGGCCGATGCCGTTGCGGGTCAGCTGGTTGACAACCTCATAGGTGAGAGTCCCGCTGCGCGACACCAGGCCAACCCGGCCGGGAGTGCAGATGTTGCCCGGAATGATGCCCACTTTGCTCTCGCCCGGCGTTATCAACCCCGGGCAGTTCGGGCCGATCAGCCGAGCTCCGCGGCTCCTGACGAAGGGCATTACCCGGCTCATGTGCATGACCGGGATACCCTCGGTGATGCAGACGATCAGAGGAATACCGGCATCGACCGCCTCGAAGATGGCGCCGGCAGCGGCCATGGGCGGCACGTAGATGATGGCGCAGTTGGCCTGCGTCTCGGCCACCGCATCGGCAACTGTATTGAAGACCGGCACGCGGTCTCTCGAACTTCTGACCGCCCTTGCCCGGGGTCACTCCCGCAACCACCGCCGTGCCATACTCGAGCATCTGCCGGGCATGAAAGGCTCCCTCGCGGCCCGTGATCCCCTGCACCACCAGCCGGGTGCTCCGGTCGACGAAGATGCTCATGCGGCCTTCCGGGCAAGCTGGACGACACGCTGCACTGCTTCGTCCATGTCACTCAGGGCGGGCATGCCCACACCCTCGAGAATCCGGATGGCTTCTGCCTCGTTGGTCCCGGTGAGCCGGATGACGATGGGCACCTTCACCTTGAACTGACGGGTGGCGGCAACGATACCGTTGGCGACATCATCGGTCCGGGTGATGCCGCCGAAGATGTTGAACAGGATTGCCTTCACGCTCCGGTCTGCGGTTATGATCTTCAGTGCGTTGATCACCTTTTCCGGGCTGGAGCTGCCTCCGATATCCAGAAAGTTGGCCGGCTCGCCCCCGTAGTACTTCACCAGGTCCATGGTGGCCATCGCGAGCCCGGCGCCGTTCACCACACAGCCGACGTTTCCCTCCAGCTTGATGAACGACAGGTTGGCCCGGCGCGCGGCTGCCTCGCTCGGTTCCTCCGCCGAGTCATCTCGCATCAGGCCAAGATCCGGCCGCCAGAAGAGCTCGTTATCGTCGATGACGATCTTGGCGTCGAGCGCCAGAACCTGGCCCGCCGGTGTGGTAACCAACGGGTTGATCTCGGCCAGAGAACAGCCATTGGCCGTGAAAACAGTGTAGAGCTGCTCCATGATCCGGGCAGCCGCCTTGACCTGATTGAAATCGCGATACAGGCCAAAACCCGAGCGCGAGAGCCTGGTGTGGCAGCAGTCCGTAGGTGGGATCGACGGGGAGGCGCACAATCTTTTCCGGCGTTTTGGCGGCCACCTCCTCGATGTCCACCCCTCCGGCCGAGCTCACCATGAAAACGGGACGCTGGCTCTCCCGGTCCATGATCAGTCCCAGGTAGCTCTCGCTCGCGATGTCTGCCGCGGGCACTACCAGAACCTTATGTACGGTGAGACCCTTGATCTCCATGCCCAGAATTTCCGTGGCGTGGTCGAGCGCCTCGCTCGCATTCCGGGCCAGCTTGACCCCGCCCGCCTTGCCCCGGCCCCCCGCATGTACCTGCGCCTTGATGACCACCTTGCCGCCTAACCGGCGGGCAATCGTTTCGGCCTCAGTGGGCGTAGAGGCCACATCGCCGTCCAGCATCGGGATGCCGGCCGCCTTGAGCAGGGTACGCGCCTGATATTCGTGCAGATTCACGATGCCGCCATGATAGTGGTTCCGGTTTCTCCTCGAAGTGCTGCCGGTCCCTGTGAGAGGCGGGCAATGATCGCACGGCGCCCACCCCGGCGAACGAACGCTGCCGCCGCCTCCACTTTCGGCTTCATGCCGCCCGCGTCGAGCGATCCGCCGGCGATCATGTTGTCGGCATCTTCAACCGTCATCCGGCGGACCGGTCTCGCTTCCGGCGTTCCCCAGCCCTGGAACACGGCATCCACGTTGGTCAGGATCATCAAGACCTCGGCGTTGAGCTGAGTGCCCAGAATTGACGACACTCGATCTTTATCCACCACGGCGTCCAACCCCTCCAGACCGAGAAGCGGATCCTGGTACACGGGAGGACCGCCGCCGCCTGCCGCGATGACCACCACTCCTTCACTCAGCAACCGCTGAATGATCGGGAACTCTACCACACCGATCGGCAGCGGACTCGTTGCCATCCGGCGCCAGTCACCCGCGCCGTCTTTGCCAACCGCGCGGCCGGCCTCTCGCAGTCGGGCTGCTTCGGGAGAAGACAAGCGCGTGCCCGATAGGCTTGGTGGGTTGATTCAGGGCAGGATCGTACCGATCGACCAAGGTTTGGGTGATCACGGTAACCACCTGGCGCTGAACCCGAGCGGAGGCGAGAGCGTTCTGCAGCGACTGCTGCAGCATGTACCCGATCCAGCCCGCTGTTTCCGCCACCAGCACGCCCAGCGGCAGCGGCTCCGCTACCTTTCGTGCCGCTTCGTTGCGGGCCAGCTCGTCTCCCACCTGGGGCCCGTTTCCATGCACGAGGACGATCTGCCAACCCTGCCGGGCAAGCTCCACGATGGGAGCCACACTCTCGCGGGCGTGGCGGAACTGATTGGTGACCGTTGCCGGTTCGTCGGAACGGGCCAACGCATTGCCGCCCAATGCTAGCACCGCTGTCGGCAAAAAAAGCCCTCCAAGCTAGTCCCCGCTCCAGCAGCGAGCAAGTTTAAAAGCGCGTCGAGTCGAGGGGCACTCCGAGCAGATTTCGCAGACTGCTCCACGCTCGGCCGAACTCCGACCAGTCGCCGGCGTGAAGCGCAGAATCGGCATGCAGCATCCAGCGACGCGCTTCATCCAGCCGTCCGGTTTGAGCGAAGCCCGGCGGCGCCGGTACCGTTGCACCCAGGAGATTACTCCAGGCCTCCCGCAGCGTACGTCCCGCTCCGAGGCGATCTGGCGCGGCCACGCTCACCCAGGCCAGGATGGTTCCTCCCGACGGACGCAGCGCAAAATAGCCCTGGTACGCGATCGGCCCTCCGGGTCCGACCTCCACCTTCAGCGGTCCTCGCTCGAGCTTGCCGCCATCTTCCTGAATCGAGTCGCTCAGCGCGTTGTACAAGGGAAAGCGCGCCCAGCGGTTCTGCAGGATGTCTCGGACCGGGAGGGTGGTTGCCGAGTCCAGCCGGGTCAACGCGAGGTGAAGCCGACCCTCATCGCGGGACCCGATCAATACTCCGCTAAGTCGGCGCTCGCCTGGGGCCTCGAGCGTGGCCGTCAGCACCGGGCCCGATGTGTCCGGTGCCCAGCCGAGCTGAGCGGGTTGTTCGAGCGACCGCTGCTCGGCGACGGGGTTGATGACGCCCAGTTTCCAGGGGGCTCGTTCCAGCTGCTGAGTCTGAATCCTGAACCAGTCGGCGGGATATCCCGCGCCACCCAGCACCGATTCGGGGATGGCCGTGGCTGGCTCGACGAGCCCGTGGGAAACCCGGCTCCAGGCTGCAGCGGTGGGGTCGGTGCGGGGCTGCAGGTAAATCCGCACCGCCCCGCTTTCGGCCTTGACCGTGGCCAGAAATGCCGCGTTGACCGATCCCACTCTTCGCTCGCGCCAACGGGTCCGAGGAGTGAGCGGGAAGGTGCCTGAGGTGACATAGCCATCGAGCAGCCAAATCAGCTCACC
Source organism: uncultured Gemmatimonadales bacterium (assembly GCA_963698975.1). Classification (GTDB taxonomy): domain Bacteria; phylum Gemmatimonadota; class Gemmatimonadetes; order Gemmatimonadales; family GWC2-71-9; genus CAVVWJ01. The sequence goes on along the minus strand of CAVOSV010000003.1, from coordinate 59,494 downwards.
GTCCACCACCCGAGCCACCGGTGCGCTCCAATCCGCGAAGGGAGCCAATCGATTCAGCCGCTCCTCAGGTGAGAGCCGCCAGTCGACCCGGCTGCCTGAGGGCAAGCTGCCCAGCAGATCGCCTGCTTGTAGCGCCCAGGCGAGCGCCAGGCGACGTGGCCAGGAGCCTACCCTTACTCCTGGAGCGTCTCCCTGCACCACGCGGTACGCCGGGGCGTCCGGCGCAAGCACATCGGAAGGCAAATCGAACAGCGTGGTGGGAACGGGACGGGCCAGGGTATCTCCCAACCGCAGGTACAACGGCTCGCCGTCCGGGCTGACCCGCTGATCCGCTACAGCAGCTACGGCAATGCGCCCGCCCGCGCTCGTACGAACGATCAGCCATGCCGGTCGACGCCTGCCACCTGGAGTCAGCAACGCCGGGTTCACCGAAACCAGGTGTCCGGAATCGCCCGGCATTGCCCGGGCCAATGCGGCAGCATTCCAGAGGGAGGGCACCACCGGCGGAGATGGTGGCCCGATGGGGTCCAAAGCGGTGATCCGCAGCGGCTCCAGTCCGTAGGCTACCCGCGATAGCTGCTCCATCGAAGCATTGTCCAGCGCCGGCTCTCCGGTTCCCGCCAGCATGGAAGGCAGCAACCAGTGCGTCACTATGGATGATGCAACCAGAACGATCCAGGCGGACACCACCAGAGCATGCCGGGGCCGCGCTGCCCAGAGCGCGGAGATGCCACCCGCGGCCAGCGCAATACCAGCCAGAACCGGGGACACGTTGGCGGTGGCTCGCCAGGTTGCCTGATCGAGTAGTTCCGGCGGTCGGGCCAGCAGGTCGTACGGCTCCAGCAGGTAGCCCCAGGCCAGCGCCAGCGCGAGCGCAGCCAGTACCCACCCGAGATGAGCCCGCGCGTGGTGATTGATTGCCGGCCGCCGCTCGATCCAGCGAATGGCGCCCACCAGCATGTAGAGCGCGGCCGCCCCGGTCAGAGCCAGCAGAACGAGAAGAAGAAAGAAGCCATGCGCCGCGCGCCACACCGGCAGCTGCGCCACGTAGATACCCAGGTCGCGGCCGGCGAGCGGCTCATTTATCCCGTAGGTGACACCCTGCCAGGCCAGGGCGACATCTCGCCACCAGCGAGAGGCGCCCACCCCGACCACCATGCCGAGGAGCAGGCCGGTCACAACCACGACCGTCAGCAACGCCCGTGGGGTGAGGGCCTCCCGAAACTCCAGGTTCGCCACGTTTCGTCGCACCTGGACGGTGCCCACCGCTCGATAGACCAGCAGCAGATGTCCGATGAACCAGGCGGACGCCATTAAGCATCCGCACAGGTCCAGGGTGAAACGCAGAATGTGCCAATCGAGAATGAATGACGCGGCGGCGGGAGAGAGCTGAGCCGCCCACCAGTGATCGGCCAGGAGGGTGGCGGTCCAGCGGCCCAGAAACAACAGTGCGACCAACGCTCCAAGGGCGGCCGCGAGCCGCCGGCGGCGGCGGGACAATCTACTTAGAAGCGTGAACGGTCAACGGTGAACCGTAAACCGGGAGACCTGCGGCTCTCACCCGTTCACCGTTCACCGTTCACTGTTGACCGTTAACGCTTTCTTCTGCCGTTCCAGCCATCCCTCGACTTCGGCCCGGTACTCGTCTCGCTTGGCCTGGTCGGTGGCCTCGAATCGCATCACCAGTACGGGCTGAGTGTTGGAGGCTCGGAGCAAGCCCCATCCCTCGGGAAAGGTGATCCGAACTCCATCGATCGTGTTGACCGGATACAGCGTGGCAAAGTGAACGGCGGCTCGTTCCACCAGGTCGAACTTCTCCTCTTCCGGGCACTCCACCCGGATTTCCGGAGTGGCATAGGTGCGCGGCAGATCAGCGAGCAGCGGTGCGAGGCCGAATGGCTGCCGGCTCACAATCTCCAGCAGCCGCGCGGCCGCGAACAGGGCATCATCGAAGCCGAGATAGTCGCCGCCGAAGAACATGTGGCCGCTCATCTCGCCTGCCAGCGGAGCCTTGAGCTCCTTCATCTTGGCCTTGATGAGCGAGTGCCCCGTCTTCCACATGACCGGGTGGGCTCCAGCGGCAGTGAGGGCGGCCGGGAGCACCTCCGAGCATTTCACATCGAAAATGACCGGAGTTCCCTTGCCGAACCGCCGCACGGCATCCCGCCCGAATATCACGAGAAGCTGATCACCGTAGATGATCTCGCCGGTTTCGTCCACCGCCCCGATCCGATCGGCATCGCCGTCGAATGCGATGCCCAGCTCCGCGCCGCCGCGCCGCACCTCCGCCTGCAAATCCCGCAGATTTTCCGGGACCGTGGGATCCGGGTGATGGTTGGGGAAGGTTCCGTCCGACTCGCAGAACAAGGGCGTCACCTCGGCGCCGAGTCCCTGCAGCGTTGAGACGGCCACCAGGCTTCCTGCGCCGTTCCCGCAGTCCACCGCGACACGCACCGGACGCTCGAGCTTGTGCCGGCTGATGATCCCCTCGCGATAGCGCTGAAGCACCGATCCGTCAGAGGTCTCCTTGCCCTTACCCGAACGCCACCGCTCGGCCATGATGATCTCCCACAGCTCCAGGATGTCGTCGCCGTGAAAGGCTTCACCCGCCAGGACCATCTTGAAGCCGTTGAACTCGGGCGGATTGTGTGAGCCGGTAACCTGGAGACCTCCGTCGGTCTTGAGCGCGGAGACGCCGAAATACAGAGCGGGCGTAGGCAGAGTGCCCACATCGATGGCCGTGCCGCCCGACTCGGCGATACCCCGGCGCACCCCCTCTGACAGTGCTGGGCCGGAAGGCCGGTTGTCGCGTCCGACCGCGATGACGGGAGCTCTGCCCAGACGGTCGGCAGCTACGCTGCCGAAGGCACGGCCCAGCGCCCGGGCAAAGTCGGGCGTCAGCTCCCGGTCCACCAGGCCGCGGACGTCGTATTGCCGGAATATCGATTTCGGAACATTCATGCGAGTCAGAGTCCCGGTTGACGTTATTGCCGGGCCACCGGTGTGCCGGTCTGGGTCAACGTTCCGGCACTCTTCACCGCCGCGTCCAGCGCTTCCCGGGGCCAGATGCCTAAGACGAGAACGGCGATGAGAGACAGGGCGATGACTCCGGCGGCCGACGGGAAGAGCCGCATATCGCGCTGCAGCTCATCGTTGGGAGCCGTCTTCATATACATGGACATGATCACCGGCAAATAGTACCCGGCGGAAATGACGCTGGTCACGACCAGAACCACCGGAAGGATCATCTGGCCCTCCGCGATCAGGGCGGAGATGATGTACCACTTCCCGATGAAGCCGAAGGTGCCCGGAAATCCGAGCAGAGACAACATGCACAGGCTCAGTCCCAGGGCAATCCAGGGTCGATTGGCCGACAAACCGGCGATATCGTCGAAAGTTACCGTCCGTTCGCCGTGACGACCGAGCGCTGCCAAAAAGCCGAAACTGGCAATCGTGGTGAGGCTATACGCCGCCAGATAGAGCAGCACGGCGCCAGAGCCCAGGCGGGTGCCGGGCCACACTGCGGCCAGCAGGTAGCCCGCGTGAGCAATGGAGCTGTAGGCCAGCATGCGTTTCAGGGTTCGCTGTGCCAGCGCGATCAGGTTTCCCACCAGCATGGACGCAATGGCAAGGCCTGCGATGATCGGCTGCCAGAGGCTTGCGGCCGCCGGGAACCCTTCCATGAGAACCCGTACCAGCCCGGCAAAGGCCGCGATCTTTACGCCGGTGGCCATGAACGCCGTGACCGGCGTGGGCGCTCCGTCATACACGTCAGGGGCCCACATGTGGAAAGGCACCGCCGCCACCTTGAAAGCGAACCCGATCAGCAGGAGGCCGAGTCCCAGCTCGGCCATGAGTGACAGCTGTCCGCCGGCAAACTGCGCACCGATCAGAGACAGGTTCGTGGTACCGGTTGCACCGTAGGCCAGAGCTATGCCGTACAGCAGGAAGCCCGAGGCAAAGGCGCCGATCAGGAAGTATTTCAGCGCTGCTTCGGACGACCAGGCGTTGGCCCGGTTGTATCCCGCAAGGACGTAGACGGCAACCGACATCACCTCGAGCCCGAGAAAGAGCACGATCAGGTCTTCGGCGCCCGCCATGAACATCATTCCCGCCGCCGAGAGAAGCAGCAGAGCGTAGTACTCGGGAGCCAGCAGCAGCTCGCGCTCGAGATAGCCCAGAGAGAGCAGGATGGCACCGGCGGTAGACAGCAGAATCAATGCGTCGGCAGCATAGCGGAACGGATCCAGGGCCATCATCTGGGCCAAACCCAGGGGCGTTGCGTCATTCACCCAGAGCCAGGCCAGACCGGCGGCGCTGACGGCGATGCCCGCCAGGCTCAACCACCCGGCCAGCCGGCTATCCTCGGCGGTGCTGTGTCGCCAGCTGGCGACCAGAAGAACCACCAGAGCCCAGCCCGACAGAAGAATTTCCGGCAGCAATCCGAGCGTAATGCCCTGCGGGGTGCTCAGGTCGAGCTGCATCAGCGGCTCCCCTGGAGCGGGTGCACCGTGGCGCCAAGCCTCGCCGATCCGCCCTGCGCCTGAGTGGCCTCCACGAAACGCTGGGTTGCCGGCTCCATTCGCCGGAGCACCGGACCGGGGAACAGCCCCAGCCAGACGATCCCGATGATCAAGGGAATCAGCACCGCGAGCTCTCTTCGGTTCAAGTCAGTCAGCCGCTCGTTTTCCGGGTTGTCCAGCCGGTTGAAGATCATCCGCTGGAGCGCCCAGAGCAGGTAGGCGGCGGCAAAGATGACTCCGGTGGTGGCAATGCCGGTGGCCCAGGGGTATGCCCCGAAACTGCCGAGCAGCACCAGGAACTCGCCCACAAAGCCATTGAGCCCGGGCAGGCCAATCGAGGAGAGCGCGACGACAGTCAGTATCAGGCTGAACAGCGGAACCACCCGGGCGATGCCGCCGTAGTCATCGATCAGCCGGGTATGCCGCCGCTCGTAGATCATGCCAATCAGCAGGAACAGCGCTCCGGTTGAAATTCCATGGCTGATCATGACCATGAGGGCGCCTTGCACACTGATGACGCTGACGCCCCAGATCCCCAGCATCACGAAACCCAGGTGGCTGACCGAGGAGTACGCCACGAGCTTCTTGATGTCGGGCTGCACCATCGCAACCAGAGCACCATAGATGATTCCGATGACGGCGAGCACCACCATCAACCGGGTGACCTGGGGAGAGAGAGCCACCTGGGGGAAGAACGGCACCGCGAATCTGAGGAAGCCGTAGGTTCCGATTTTGAGCATGATGGCGGCCAGCAGGACACTGCCGGCCGTGGGTGCCTCGACGTGCGCATCGGGAAGCCAGGTGTGCAGCGGGAACACCGGGACCTTGATCGCGAATGCCAGAGCGAAGGCGGCGAACAGCCAGGGCGCAGCCGAGCCGACGCTTCCGGCGTTGGCCAGCAGATGCTCGTAGCTGAACGACAAGACACCGGTGACGGCCCCTACCCTCCAGGCCATGATCACGATGGCCACCAGCATCAGGAGCGAACCGGCCATGGTATAGATGAAGAACTTGATGGCCGCGTAGAGGCGGTTGGCGCCGCCCCATATCCCGATGATGAAATACATCGGGATCAGCATCACCTCGAAGAAAACGTAAAAGAGAAACAGATCGAGGGCGATAAAGACGCCGACCAGCCCGGTCAGGAGCGCAAGCATCAGGGCGTAGAACCCGCGCTCCCGCCGGGTGATGGATGTCCAGCTCGCCAGCACGCTGAGCGGCATCATGACGGTGGTGAGCAACACCATGAACAGGGAGATGCCGTCAATTCCTACCCGGTACTTGATGCCCCAGCGGGGAATCCAGGGAGCGCTGGAAACCAGCTGCATCCCGCCGTCACTGGGATCGAAAGCCCACCAGAGTCCGAGCGACAACACCAGCTCGAGCAGGGTTACAACGAGTGCCGTGCGCTTGGCGGTTCGTTCATCCCCGAGCAGGATGGGGACCACGCCCGCCAGCGGCAACAAAATCAGCGCATGCAGAATCCACTGGCTATAGTGGATGGATTCGAGGAACTGGGTCATCGAGGGGTCACCGCACCACGGAATGCAGGATCCACAGAGCGCCCACCAGGAACAGGACGACGTAAACGCCGACCTGTCCGGTTTGCAGCCGGCTGCCCAGCCAACCCAGACCGCGGGACAGGCGTGCCGTGCCGTTCACCGCGGCGCCGTCTACCACGCCTTGATCGACCCCTTTCCAGAGAACCACTCGGGAGAGCCAAACCAGAGGCCGGACGATCAGGGCGTCATAGATCTCATCGATGTAGTACTTCCGGTAAACCACCCGCCAGAATCCAGTGTCCGCCGGAGCCTCAGCTGCCACTGGAATAGGTCGTTGCAGGGTAGCTCTCCAGCCGGCGAAGAGTCCCACAATGCCCACCAGAACCGCGGCACCGACCAGGAACAGCTCGGTGTTTCCGTGCGGCATCTGCAGGCGGAAGAATGCCGCCGACGGAGCGGTAACCGGCTCGATCCACCGCTCGAGGGCCGCCCCACCACCGAGAAAGGGGGGAAGATTGAGGAGTCCCCCCACGGCGCTCAGAATGCCCAGCACCACCAGCGGTCCGGTCATCACCCAGGGCGCATCGTGCAGGTGGCTTCGCTCCCGCTCTCCGGTACGGTTGCTCCCCAGGAAAGTCATCGTCATCAGTCGGGCCATGTAGAAGGCGGTCAGTAATGCTGCGATCACCCCCATGGCATAGAACACGAGGTAGATCCGATTGGTCTCCCCCCGCGCGAATGCCGCGGCGAGGATCTCGTCCTTGGAGAAGAACCCCGAGAACGGCGGGATGCCCGAGATGGCCAGGGTGGCGATCAGCATGAGCCAGAAGGTGACCGGCATATACTGCTTGAGCCCGCCCATGTTCCGCATGTCCTGAGCGTCGGAATGTGAGTGGGTGGCATGATACGCGTGATGCATCGCGTGGATCACGCTGCCGGCCCCGAGGAACAGCAGGGCTTTGAAAAACGCATGGGTGGCCAGGTGGAACAGGCCCGACGCGTAGGCCCCGGTGCCGACGCCGAGGAACATGTAGCCCAGCTGAGACACCGTCGAATAAGCCAGCACCTTCTTGATGTCGTACTGCCGGAGTCCGATCGTTGCCGCGAACAGCGCGGTGAGCGCGCCGATGCCGGCCACGACCGTGCTCGAGAGCGGCGCCAGGGCGAACAGCACGTTGGTGCGGATGACCAGATACACTCCGGCCGTCACCATGGTGGCGGCGTGGATCAGAGCGGAAACCGGCGTGGGACCCGCCATTGCATCGGGAAGCCAGGTATACAGCGGTATCTGCGCCGACTTCCCGGTGCAGCCGAGGAACAGAAAAAGGGTGATGGCGGTGACGGTGGCACTTCCAGCCGGCAGGATGGCGGGCGCCTTGGCAACCATCCCGGTGAAGGTCAGCGTGCCCAGCGAGTGCCAGATCATGAACATCGCCACCAGGAACCCGAAATCGCCGATTCGGTTGACGATGAACGCCTTCTTCCCGGCGTCAGCGTTGACCTTGTCGTTGAACCAGAACCCGATCAGCAGATACGAGCAGAGGCCCACGCCCTCCCACCCGATGAACATCACGGGGAAGCTGGACCCGAGCACCAGTACCAGCATGAACACCACGAACAGGTTCAGGTAAGCGAAGTACCGGGCGTAACCCGGATCTTCCTTCATGTACCCGACGCTGAACAGATGAATGAGGCTTCCCACCCCCGTCACGATCAGCAGCATGACCGCTGAGAGCTGGTCCAGCTGAAATCCCATGTCGATCTGAAGTGGCCCGACCGGGAGCCAGCGCCACAGATCGACCAGGACCGGCTGGTGCGGAGGATGCGCTCGTAACTGGACGAACAGCGCCGCAGAAACCAGGAAGGAAGCCGCCAGAACCCCGACGCCCACCACCGACACCAGGTCCTTGGCCTGCGGCCGGCGCAGCGAGAGCCCGCCGTTGATCAAGAAGCCCAGCAGCGGAAACGCGACTGCCAGCCAGACCCAGTGTGCGCTCATACTCCCCGAATGTTCAGGAAATCAGCCCCGGAGCAGGTTGATGTTGCCGAGGTCCACCGTCTGCTTATGCCGGAAAATGCCAATGATGATGGCCAGGCCGACCGCGGCCTCGGCGGCTGCCACCGTCATGACGAAGAACACCATTACGTAGCCGCTCGCGCCGTGCAGCTGGGCCAGGGCCACGAAACTGAGATTTACCGCGTTGAGCATCAGCTCGATGCACATGAAGAGCACGATGGCGTTCCGCCGCAACAGCACACCGGCCACGCCGAGGCTGAAGAGCACCGCCGAGAGTCCGAGCGCCGGGCCGAGCAACATCAGACTTTCCTCTTGGCGAGCACGACCGCCCCGATGATCGCCACCAGGAGGAGAATCGAGGTGATCTCAAAGGGAATCAGATATACCTGGAACAGGGGAGCGGCGACTGCTCCCACCACGCCCCGCGCTACGCTCTCCTGCTGGGTCAGCCGCCCCGCCACGAAGACAGTGGCCGGATCGGAGAACGCGGGCCACTGGGAGAATTCGGATGCCAGCTTTCGGGGGTTGTACTGGAGCAGCGCAAACAGCTCGATCGCCAGAAGGCCGACGATCACCAGCGTAGCGGCGATTGTCGAGGGGCCCCGCATGTCCGGCTCGGCGTGGCCCAGGTTCAGCAGCATGATGACGAACAGAAACAGCACCATGACGGCGCCGGCGTATACCAGCACCTGAATCGCGGCAATGAACTGCGCATTCAGCAGGACGTAAATGGCCGCCAGGGAAAACATGGTCGAGACCAGCCACAACGCCGCGGAAACCGGATTCCGCTGGAGGATGCAGAGTGTGGCCGAGATGACAGCTGCTGCGGCAAAGACGTAGAAAACGACCTCGGTCACTTACTCACCTGCCGGGTCGGTGGGATCCCACAGCGTGGAAACCGCATGGGTCTGAGAGGACAGCCGCTCCAGGTCATACACAAAGCGTCCCCGGGAGTATTCCGAGTTCTCGTAATGCACCCCAACGTGGATAGCCTCTTCCGGGCAGACCTCCTGGCAATAGCCACAGAAGATGCAGCGGAACTCGTCGATCTCGTAAATGAGGGGATACCGGTTTCCCTGCTCGTCTTCGCCCGGTACCAGCTTGATGCAGTTGGCCGGACAAATCTGGGGACAGAGGCCGCAGGCGACGCACTTGGAGCGCCCCTGCTCGTCGGTGAGCATGCGATGAGTGCCCCGCCAGCGCGGGCTGATGCTCCAGCGCCCGCCGCCGTGCTCGCTGTCGGTGCTCTTCTCCTCCGGATATTGCATGGTCACCTTCTTCTCGAACATGTGCTTGAAGGTGAGAGCCATGCCTTTCAGCGTCGCCCGCACATAGCTGACTTCCCGAGTAGGCCGCTGGAGGACTTTGACGCCGATTGCCATCAGGTCACCGCCGGAGCCCGACGCGCAGGCGCATCGAGGGCGCGGCGCTGGCGGGCCGACCCCCGCACGAACACCCCGCGGTCCAGGATTCCGAACACGAGAATGGCAATGACCACGTTGAGCCCGAACAGGGCCAGCAGCCGGGTCATTGGATCGCTGAGTCCGATCACCCGCTCAGTGACGTACATCGCCACACACATCACCATGATGTACCCCAGAGCCAGAGGGAGGAGAACCTTCCAGCCCAGAGCCATCAGCTGGTCGTAGCGGAAACGCGGCAAGCGTCCACCGGATCCACATCACGAAGAAGATCCAGAACATCACCTTGAGAAAGAAGAAGCCGGCAGTGGCAATGGTCTGCAGCACTCCGCCCGACTCGTCCCAGTGAGTGAAGGGAATGTCCCACCCGCCGAAGAACAGGGTGGTTACCATGGCGCACACGGTGACCACGTTGGCATACTCGGCGATGAAGAAAAAGGAGAACTTCATGGCGCTGTATTCGGTGTGATAGCCCGCGATCAGCTCGGATTCGGCCTCTGGCAGGTCGAACGGCAGCCGGTTGGTTTCCGCGAACCCGGAGATCAGGAAGATGAAGAACGAGAGAAACAGCGGGAGCACGTACCAGAGTCCCAGCTGCTGTTCGTGAATGATGGCGGAAAGGCTGACGTTGCCGGAGAGCAGGAGCACCGGAATCAGGCTCAGTCCCATGGGAACTTCGTAGGAAACCATCTGGGCAGCTGGCCCGGAGTCCTCCCAGCAGAGCGTACTTGCTGTTGGATGACCATCCGGCCAGTGCGATCCCGTAGACTCCCATCGAGCTGATGGCCAGAACAAAGAGAAAGCCGATCGGGAGATCGGCCACGACCATCGGCATAGTGCCGTGGTGCACGAAGCGACCGAGAGGGCCGAGGGTAAAATCGAAGTTCAGCGGCAGCGGTGCTCCGAAAGGAATCACGGCAAAAAGCAGGAGCGCGGGAATGAAGGACATGGCCGGCGCCAGCAGAAAGAGCCAGCGGTTGGCCAGGGCCGGGAAGGTCTCCTCCTTCAGGATGTTCTTGAGCCCATCCGCCGCTGGCTGCAGCAGGCCCGCCGGCCCCACCCGATTGGGGCCGCGCCGGTTCTGCATCCAGGCGCTGACCTTGCGCTCCATCAGGGTGAGCAGTGCGACGCCCACCATGATCACCGTAAACACCAGCAGCATCTTGATGATGCTGACCAGCAGAAATCCCTTGAGGATGGGCGTCACATGACCCCCAGATCGGCGCTCTGGCTCTCCGCCGACCGTTCATGGGACAGACCGAGAATCCTTCCGGTGTATCCCAGGTCGGCGTGGGTCAAACCGGCGAACGCCGGCCAGCGCTCACCCAGCAGGGCAAAGGCTTCGCCAGCAGTGGATGGCGCCGCGAAGCTTGGTCCTGGGCCGGCGAGAACCTCGCCCGCTACCCACCAGGCTGCCCGAGCCATGCCGGGCTGCGCCTTGGCTTGGCTGAAGCGCTGAATGCGCCGGTCGCGATTCACGTAGGTGCCGTTCTCTTCGGCCATGTTCGTGATGGGGAGAACCAGCTCCGCATTGCGAAGACCTTCGGGCCACACCGTAGCGAGCACGACCACGGTGCCGGGTGCGCCCGCGATCAGCGCCTGATCCGATTCCGTAAGATCGGCATCGAGCACGATGGTCAGGCCGGCCTCTTTGACCTGCTCCAGCCCTGCTGCCCAGTCGGGCTTGTAGCCCAGGAGCTCGGCCCCGGCCAGATTCGGCGCCCGTTCGCGACGCAGTGCCAGATCCGGTATCCCCGCCAGCGGAGCCTCGTCTCCCAGTGGAACCTGGACCACGGCGGTCACATTCATCCGGCCCAGCATCATCCGCACCAAACCCAGAGACTCGGTCGAGGCCCGGCCCGACGCGAGAATGACAGCCGAGCCCGAGATCCCCCGCACCAGCTGCCCCAGACGATCGAGCGCTGTGTCCCAATCCGTGGCGACGTGGCGTCCGCCATCTCGCACCAGGGGAGCCTCGATCCGGTCGCCCCGATTGAGCCAGCGATAGTTCATCCGGCCGTAGTCGCACATGAAGTGGCGATTCACCTCGAGGTTGGGCCGGGGACGAAGCGGACAACCACATCATCGCGGGTATCGATGCTGATGTTGCAGCCCTGGGTGCAGCCGGGGCAGACGCTGGCGCTCTTGTCCAGATCCCACGCCCGCGCCTTGTGCAGGAAATCCTTGGACAGCAGCGATCCGACTGGGCAGAGATCAACCACGTTGCCGGCCCAGGGGTGATCCAGCCGCTGATCCATGGAGATACCGATGTAGGCGCGGTCGCCGCGCTCCGAGACGTTGAGGACCGGCTCCTCCGCCACATCTTCCATGAAGCGGACACAGCGGGTACAGAGGATACAGCGATTGGGGACGTACAGCACATCCGGCCCGAAGTCTTCAACCGGGCTGTAGCGCTTGGCGTACTCCGCGTAACGGGTGCCGGCACGGCCTTCCTGGAACACGTAGTCCTGCAGCTCGCATTCGCCGGCTTGATCGCAGATCGGGCAGTCGAGCGGATGATTGATCAGCAGCAGCTCGAGCACGCCTTCGCGTGCCTTCTGGGCCTTCTCGCTCCCCACGTGCACCACCTGCCCCTCGGCCACCTGGGTCACGCACGCCGGCATCAGCTTCGGCGCCTTCTCCACTTCGACCAGGCACATGCGGCACACCGCCGGCGACGGGAGCGACGGGTGATAGCAGTAGTGCGGCACCAGAATGCCGGCCTGCTTGGCGGCCTCGATGATGGTGGTCCCTTTGGGGACGCTCACCGGGGCGCCGTCGATGGTAACGTTTACTAATTCTTCAGCCATGTTCCTCGTAGATGGATCGCAATCATCGAGATGCTGTCATCCTGAGCGAAGCGAAGGATCTCTCCCATACCGAAGAGATCCTTCGTCCCATTCGGTCCCTCAGGATGACATTTTAAACCGCTGCCATTGCCGGCTCGCGCGCGCCTTGAATGTAGGCCTCGAACTCCTGGCGGAACTTCTGAATGCCGCTCACGATCGGCGCGGCGCAGGAGTCGCTCAACACGCAGATTGTTTTGCCGGTCATGTTGTCGGACAGATCGAGCAGCAGCTGGAAGTGCTCCTGCTTTCCCTGCCCCGCCAGAATTCGCTCCAGGATCCGCACCGACCACGCGGTGCCTTCGCGGCACTGGGTGCACTGGGCGCAGGATTCGTGGGCGTAGAAGCGGGCCAGACGCCAGATCTGATAGACCATGTCGGTGGTGTCGTCCATCACGATCATGCCGGCCGAGCCGAGCATCGATCCCTTGGCCACGACGCCCTCATAATCGAGCAGGCAATCCTCGGCCTCCGCCGCGTTCATGATCGGCACCGACGAACCGCCGGGAATTACCGCCTTGAGTGTGCCGCCCTGGTCGCATCCCGCCGCACATGTCGTAGATGAGCTCCTTCATCGGGGTGCCCATCGTGACTTCGTAATTGCCCGGCCGCTGGATGTGCCCGCACACCGAAATGAGCTTGGTGCCGGTGCTCTTGGGATTGCTGAGGGAAAGACCCTTGTACCACTCGGCGCCCCGCATGATGATGTGGGGCACCGCCGCCAGCGTCTCGACGTTGTTGATTGTGGTCGGCATCCCGAACACGCCGGCCTGCGCCGGGTAGGGCGGCTTGATCCGCGGGATTGCCCCGCTTGCCCTCGATCGAGTTGAGCATGGCGGTCTCTTCGCCGCAGATGTACGCGCCCGCGCCGCGGTGGATAATCATGTCGATCCGCTTGCCGCTGCCGAAGACGTTCTGACCGAGCGCGCCCTTGCTGGTCGCCTCGTCGATCGCCTGCTGCATCACCTTCAGCGGCTCGGTGAACTCTCCCCGGATGTAGATGTAGCATCGCTCGGCACCGATGGCGTAGGCGGCAATGGCGCAGCCCTCGAGCAGCTGGTGAGGGGTCCACCGCATGATTTCCCGGTCCTTGAACGTGCCGGGTTCCGACTCGTCGGCATTACAGACCAGGTAATGCGGTCGGCCATCCGCCTTGGGCATCAAGGACCACTTGAGGCCGGTGGGAAATCCGGCACCACCGCGGCCCCTGAGCCCGGAGGTCTTGATCTCCTCGACCACCGCTTCGGGCGTCATCCGGAGCACCTTGCGAAGCGCCTCGTATCCTCCCCGCTTCACCCAGCCATCAAACGTCCGCGCCTCCGGCACTGCCGAAGTGCTTGGAGAGAACCGGATTTTCCTTGGGATGGGTGGGATGGGGGATAGCCCATTACTCGTACCTCTGGAGAATGCCCGCAACCTTGTCCGGGGTGACGCTCTCGATGAAGTCGTCGCCGATCATGATCGGAGTGGCGAAGCCGCAGGCGCCGAGGCACTCGACCTCGATCACCGTGAAGCGGCCGTCCGGGCTGGTGGCGCCCAGCTCGCCACAGCCGGTGTGCTGGAGGAGCGCCTTCACCACATCCTCGGCTCCGCAGATGTTGCAGGGAGACGTGGTGCACACCTGGATGAAGTGGCGGCCCACCGGATGGGTGTGATACATCGTGTAGAACGTCACCACACCCTTTACGTATGCCGGCGTCAGACCCAGCACTTCGAGCCACCTCGCCGATCGCCGGCTCCGAGATCCAGCCTCGCGCCTCCTGCACCATCCAGAGCGCCGGCAGCAGGCAGGCCTGTTTGGTGGGATAGAGAGTGAAGAGCTGCTGGAGCCGGGCCAATCGCTCACCCCGGAAGACCGGCTCGTGTGGCGCCGTCTCGGTCCCGTGTCCGCCGTGCGCCGAGCCGTGCTCCGCACGTCCCGCGATGCGCCCGACTCGCCGACCGTGTCCGCCCCGCTTCCCGCGCCCCGCTGCCCGCTGCCACTCATCGATCCACCTCGCCCATGACGATGTCGACGCTGGCGTTGATCGCGATCACGTCGGACAACAGCGCGCCTTCACACATGGTCGGCAGGCTGGAGAGGTTGATGAACGAAGGCGGGCGAATTCGCCAGCGGACCGGCTTGCTGGTGCCGTCCGAGACCATGTAGTAGCCCAGCTCGCCCTTCGGGTTCTCCACTCCCATGTAGACCTCGCCCGCCGGAGGCTTGACCCCTTCCATCACCTGCTTGAAGTGGAAGATCATCGCTTCCATGTCTCCCATGGCCCTCGACTTGGGCGGGAGCACCACTCTCGGGTCGCTGACGTTGATCGGGGCACCCTTGAGCCGCTCGAGCCGGTCGAGCGCCTGCTCCAGGATCCGGTTCGACTGCCACATCTCCTCCAGGCGCACCCGGTACCGGTCGTAGATGTCGCCATGCTCGCCGATGGGAACGTCGAAGTCGTAGGTCTCGTAGTCCAGATAGGGACGGTCCTTGCGCACGTCGTAATCCACGCCGCTGGCCCGAAGCATGGGACCGGAGAGCGACAGATTGATCGCCTCCTCCGCGGTCAGTGCCCCGACACCCTGAGTCCGCCCGATCCAGATGGCGTTCCGGGTGAACATGGTGTCCACTTCCGTGAGGGTCTTGGGGAATGTGCTGGTGAACTCGCGCAGACCCGCTTCCCAACCCTCGGGGATATCGGCCATCAAGCCACCCACCCGGGTGAGGCTGGTGGTGAGCCGTGCGCCGGTCCAGGCCTCCTGCAGGTTGTAGATCCGCTCCCGCTCCTGGAATGACCAGAGGAAGGGCGTGAAAGCTCCCAGATCGATGCCCGTAGTTCCCAGCCAGACCAGGTGCGAAATGATCCGGCTCATCTCACACGCAATCACCCGCAGCACCTTGCACCGCTCCGTCAGCTCCAGGCCCATCAGCTCCTCGACCGCCAGCGCGAGGCAAACGTTGTTTGCCATGGGCGACAGATAATCGGTTCGGTCGGTGAGCGGGATGATCTGGTTGTACTGACGGTACTCCCCCAGCTTCTCGAAACCAGAGTGGAGATATCCGATGTGGGGAATGCAGCGGCGTACGGTCTCTCCCTCCATCTCGAGGACCAGCCGAAGCACCCCGTGGGTGGCAGGGTGCTGGGGACCGATGTTCACCAGCATGTGCTCGGCCCCAAGATCCTCGCGGTACTGCCCGTCGTCATCGGATATTCCAAGCGGGATCCGGGTTGGACGCCCGGCCGCATCCACGCCCGGGGTGGCCAGCGCCATCTCGACTGTGCGGAGTGTCATTTCAGGAAGCCTCGCTCACCCCGCGCCAAGCGCTCCTGCATTTCCTTCGGCAGTTCGGCGTAGGTCTCGGCAATGGACAGCTCCTCCAGGCTGTAGTGCGCTTCCGGGTTGGCAGCCAAAGCCTGCCGGGTCTGTTCCGCCCGGCTGAAGTGTCCCCGCAGGGGAAAGTCCTTTCGCAGCGGATATCCCTCGGCGTAGGTCTCCCACATCAGGATTCGCCGAAGATCAGGATGGCCTACGAAGGTGATTCCGAACATGTCGTAGACCTCTCGCTCCAGCCAGTCCGCGCCCCGCCAGAGGTCGTATACCGACTGCACCTCCAGAGGAGCTCGCTTGTCCAGGGCAACCTTGAGCCGGAGATCGGCTTTCCGGCCGAGGGACCGGAGCTGATACACCACCTCGAGCGGCCGTTCCGGGTCTCGATAATCCACCGCGGTAACGTCGGTCAGGTAGTTGTACTCCTGACCCGGCGTGTCCTTGAGCCAGGCCAAGAATTTCGTGAGCACCGGTTCCGGGCCAGGTACACCACCGTTTGTCCGGAAGAGATGAAGTGGCGTTCGATGGCGGGACCGAATGCATCACGGAGAGCAGCCACCGAGGAAGAGAGCGAGCCGGGCCGCGAGCGCGGCGCGGCCGGCCCCTGAGTGGGGCCGGGGACGGGCTCCGGCTGACCGCTGGTCATGAGGATCTCGTCTGTTGCACCGAATTCCCGAAGGGCTCGCTCAGCTCATCGACCCGCTCGGGCGGGAGGAAGAGGCCCGACGGGCCGACCAGCTTCTCCTCCCGGAGCGCATCATCGGTAATGGTTTCTCCCCTGATCTTCTTTTGCAGCAGGAGAATGCCGTACATCAGCCCTTCGGGCCGAGGAGGACAGCCCGGCACGTAGACATCGACCGGGATGATGGTATCGATCCCCTGCACCATGCTGTAGTTGTCGAAGATGCCGCCGGTCGAGGCGCAGGCGCCCATCGAGATGGACCACTTGGGCTGGGGCATCTGATCCCAGATCCGCCGGATCACCGGGGCCAGTTTGAAGGGGAGCCGCCCGGCGCAGATCAGCACGTCCGCCTGCCGGGGAGAAAAGCTCATGCGCTCCATGCCGAAACGGGCCAGATCGAACCGGCTCGCCGCCGTGGCCATGAACTCGATGGCGCAGCAGGCCGTCCCGAAGGGCATCGGCCAGAGCGAGTTCGAGCGAGCCCAGTTGGTCAGGAAATCCAGCTTGGTGGTGACGAAGTTGGGCGAGACCGCGGAGACGGTGGTGGTCTCGTCCGCCCGGTTCTCGGTGGCGGGATTGATCAATCCCATTGCAACGCCCCCCGCTTCCACAGATACACGTACCCCACCGCCAGGATGAGGATAAAGACGAACATTTCGATGATCAGCAGTCCGGCCATCGAGCCCAACTGCCGGAATGCCACCGCCCAGGGCACCATGAACACGGTTTCGATGTCGAACACGATAAACAGCATCGCGATCAGGTAAAATTTGACCGAGAATCGCTCGCGGGCGTCTCCCAGAACCGGCATGCCGGACTCGTAGGGCGCGATCTTGGTGGGAGTACGGCGGTAGGTGGAAAAGATGTGAGACACCCCGAGCATCAGGATCGCGTTGGCCACCACAAACACGATCAGCAGCAGAAGCGGGATATACGGCTGTAGCATAAGCGTCAACGTCTCGCTTTAGTGAAATTTTTCACTTGGTCGAGAAATTAACCGCTTCTGAGACACGTTTCAACCACTGGGCCCGTCAGCCGAAATGCGGCCGGCGCTGTTCGACGCCGAGGTTGCTCAGTTGGTTCTGGGTGGGTACATAGGGAATGGTATCGTCGGGCTGGTGAGGAACCCTCGAGGGCTTCATAGAGTCGGATGGTTGATCCGGTCAAGCTAGAGCCTCATCCATCGGATAGTACTCACGGCTACTCGGCCGCAGTTCGGCGTGTGCTCGGGTTCGCTGCCTTTGCGATTACGCTGCTGCCCATACCGCTCCTGGCTCTCAAAATCCTGCCGGCCTATCAGAAGCACGCCTGGTTTCTTCTCTTTTACACTCCCTTCCTGTGCCTGCTGACCCTGTGCTACCTCTTTTACATCCGCGATGCACTCGCGCGCGTGACCTTCGCCAACCTGCTGGATCCTCCCCCACCGCCTGACCCCTATGCCCGTGAGCCTCGTGGGAGCCAAGATAGGGCGCAGCTTCCGTCGGGTAAAAGCGGCAATTCTCGGGCTGCTGCCGGCACTCCTGGTCCTCACGTCCCTGTACTGCATCGCTCGGTACTTCCGCGCGCTCGACCAATCAGTGGCTCTGTCCATCCAGACGTACAGGGAGACGGCAGCGAGCGACACGTTGGCTGAGATAGTCGAGAAGCGGGAGAAGAAGGATAGAAGGCGATCCGGCAGGTCAGCCGCCTCGCAGGGGTATGTAGCGCGCCCGGATTCTACACTGGATTCCCTGGCCCGGGATTCCCTCGTGCGGGATTCTCTGTCCGGGACTCATTGACTCGGGCCGCTCGCCCGAACCCTTCGGACACCAGCGCGGTCCGCGAGTACGTGCTTCGGACCTCCGAGATCGATAAGATCCCAAGGCT
This sequence comes from uncultured Gemmatimonadales bacterium, assembly GCA_963698975.1. GTDB lineage: Bacteria > Gemmatimonadota > Gemmatimonadetes > Gemmatimonadales > GWC2-71-9 > CAVVWJ01. Next base: position 41,325 of record CAVOSV010000003.1, on the reverse strand, counting down.
GGCGCAGCTCACCGCGTTCTACATGGGCGCGTTTCTGGCTCTACTGGTTGCGGTTACCCTCATGGCCTTAAAGGAGTACGCGAAGGAGGCGCTGGGACTCTCGGAGCATGAGCTCATGTTCGGGCGTTACCGCCGGGCCGAGGTAGAGGAGTAGTGAAAGGCGGGATCAGAACCGGGGCAAAGTTTGCCGCAATCGCGTCGGCGACTCGCTCCGCGGCATGACCGTCGCCATACGCCTCGGCAGTCCATGGGTATTCCCGCTTTTTCCGACATTGCTCCAGAACCGCGGCCCCCAGCTCCTGCCGCGCGTTCAGGGGGGCGACTAACGTGTTGGCTCCGCACTCAACAGTCTCCACCCACTCCGTCTCACTGCGGAGGGTAACGCAAGGCGTGCCCAGCCAATAAGCCTCCCGCTGCAGACCCCCTGAATCCGTGATGACGGCGGTAGCATCGCGGACGGCGGCAATCGCCTCGAGGTAGCCCAAGGGCGGCCGGATCGACACCGATTCCGGTATGCTGCCGAGGAGATCATAGCGCTCGAACGCCAGCCGCGTTCGGGGATGCAGGGGAAAGAGGACCGGCATTCCCAAACTTCCCAATGCCTGAACCACGGATCGAAGTGCGTCGGGGTCGCTGGTGATGGCCGCCCGATGGATGGTGGCGAGCGCAAACCGGGAGACGCCTTCGGTCCGGGGCGCGAGCGCGAGGTGCCGGACCAGAACATCACGGGCGACGTCACCGGTGGTCACGACGGTGCCTGGAGCCTGTTCTGCCCTGAGCCGGGCCGCGCTGGCGGAAGACGGGGCGCAGAGCAGCGCAGCCATGACGTCAACCACCCGGCGGTTCACCTCCTCCGGCAGATTGGGCTCACTGGAACGCAGGCCGGCTTCTACATGTATGAGGGGCAGGTCTTCCTTGTGTGCGGCGAGCGCGCAGCCGAGAGTGCTGTTGGTATCACCAATCACGAGCACCGCGCTCGGCCGATGGCAACGTAGAGTTTCGGCGGTACGGCTCAACACCGCGGCAGTCTGTTCGGCGGGGTCGGCCGCTCCCACCTCCAGGCAGTGATCGGGCCGTGGAATATCGAGCTGCTCATAGAGCAGGCCGTTCAGCTCGTAGTCGTAGTGCTGCCCGGTGTCGATCGTCATCACCGGCCAACGCGAGCTCAACGCCCGCAACAGGACCGACGCCTTGATCACCTGCGGACGAGTACCGAAGCAGAGCGCCAGCATTATGCCGTGGCCTCGACGGTACACACGAGGATCTCGGGATCGGCGCAAATCCGGATCGGGACCCCCACGCATCCCACCCCCACGCTCACCAGGAGGGTGCGTCCGTTCCCCAGCTCGAAGCGGCCCCTGGGATATCGTCGGGATAATCTGCCATGCGGGACCACAATCGGGACCCCGCCCGGAAGGGCGATTTGCCCTCCGTGGGTATGGCCACAGAGCGCGAGATCGAACCGCTGTTCTCCCAGGTCGAGCAGCCCCGAGGGGGCGTGCATGAGCACGATGCGAACTCCGTCAGCACCCTCGAAGGCGGCGGCGGCGTCAGGTTGGCCACACCAGTGATCGTCAACTCCACAAACGTACACCTTACCAAACGGCGGTCGGAGTTGGACATTACGGTTGAGGAGCACCTGAATGCCGACGCTCTCCAGTTGCCGGACGATGTGCCCGGGATCAGACCACCAGTCGTGATTTCCGAGCACCGCAAACCGTCCGAACGGAGCAGGGATGTCCGCGAGCTGGGGTGCCAGCCACTCGATCTCGTGACTGACGTGGGTGACGAAATCTCCGCCAAGCAGCAGGACGTCGGGACGAGCGGCCCGCAGCTCGGCGCAGGCCTGGAGCAGCACGTCCGGGTTCGTCGTCGGGCCGGCATGGAAGTCGGATGCATACGCCAGCTTCAGCGGCGGGATGGGTGTGGTACCATGATTGATGGAAATCGAATGGTAGGTCGCCCGCACCACCGGGCGTATGCCGAGTGCCCGGGCGGCCTGAAAGGGCCACCCACCACGATAGAGCAAAGCTTCCAAGCGGCTGGCCAGGCGAGCGGGTCCCGATCTCTCGGAGTTCACCGTCTCCTCTGTGGCGGTTGGAAATGCCGGTCTTCGAACCAGCCCCGGAGCCTACATTGTCGAGTACGCCTGCCGGCCATGTCCATCCTCACTTCACCACCCCCCGAGGAATGACCCGCCGCCACATCCTCACCGTCGTGCTCGAGGATTATTACCATCTGTCACCCTTCAAGGGATTGATCGACCGTACTCGATGGAGCCGCTTCGAGCGGCGACTCGAGATCGGAGCACGCCGGACATTGACGCTACTCGACGAGTTCGACGTACGGGCGACGTTTTTCGTCCTGGGATGGGTAGCAGAAATGGTACCTGAGCTGGTACGAGATATTACTGATCGAGGCCACGAAGTAGCAAGTAAAGGCTACGACCATCGCAGTATACGGGAAATGCCACCGGCTCTCTTTTGGGAGGACATTCACCGCTCGCGCGAGGCGCTCGAGCAGTGCTACGGGGCGCCAGGTCTTGGGATATCGGATCGCTGATCGGTGGTTCGGCCCCGGCGACCTCTGGGCTCTCGACATGCTCCGCCAGGCGGGCTATCGCTACGACTCGAGTATCAAGCCGATCTTTCGATCATTCCGCCGGGAGCCGTGGCGCCGATTCATTCACCAGCACAACGGGCCTGCCGGCTCGATCTGGGAGGTCCCCCTCTCCTCCACCGAGATCTTCGGCCTCCATCTCCCGGTAGCGGGTGGCAACTACTTTCGCCAGTTCCCCCGCAAATTCGTGCGTCGGGCCATCGCCGAGTGGGATCAACACGTAGCCGCACCGTTCGTGATGTACTTCCACACCTGGGAGCTCGATCCCGAGCAGCCTCGGATCAGCGCGGCTTCCCTGGCGGCAAGCATCCGTCAATACCGAAACCTCCGGCAGATGGAGCCGATGCTCCGCGAATATCTGGCACGTTATTCGTTTCACGGCATCGCGGACCACCTCGGGATCAAGCAGCTGACATCCCGCTCGAGCCCGGATGGCATTGCCGCCGGTCTCGCCCGCAGTGCCGGACCGGCAGACCAATCCAGCCGGCCTGGCGTGAGCATCGTGGTGCCATGCTACAACGAGGAAGCTGCGCTGCCCTACCTGGCGAACACATTGCGAGAACTGGAGGAGGTACTGGAGGAGTACCGACTGGAATTCGTGTTTGTGGACGACGGCAGCCGGGACCGGACACTGGAGATGCTGGAGCAGTTGTTCGGACAAAGATCGGATTGTGTGATTGTTCCCTGCGGAAAAAACCGGGGGGTCACCGCCGCGATACTGACTGGGATACGGGAGTCCACGTCAGAGGTCGTCTGTTCGATAGATTGTGACTGCTCCTACGATCCCCGGGAACTCCGCAGGATGATTCCGCTCTTGAGTGAAGGCGTCGACCTGGTAACAGCGTCGCCCTATCACCCCAGCGGATCGGTTCGTAATGTCCCGCAGTGGCGGCTCTCCTTGTCGAAGTCGGCGTCGGCGCTTTATCGGCTCCTGTCCCGCCAAAAGCTCGGCACCTACACCAGCTGCTTCAGGGTGTATCGCCGACGGGCGATGCTCGAACTCGATATACGGCAACCGGGATTTCTCGGTATCGTCGAGATTATCGGGAAGCTCGATCTCCGCGGCAGGAACATAGCCGAGTATCCCACCACCCTGGAGAGCAGAATTCTGGGACGGTCAAAAATGAAGACTCTCCGGACCATCGTGGGTCACCTCGGACTCATGGCCCGGCTTGCCTGGCTTCGCAGTCACTGGCCGAGGAGCCTCCTCCCCCCTGGTAACGTTTGTTTCCAGAAAGTCACCAGAAAACGGTTCAGGAGCGATCCCAAACCCCTAGGCCGGTAACAAATACCAGCCTTGCAGGGGTCGGTTTCGGACTGCATAATATCTGGTGGCGTAAACTGCCTAGTGTTGAATGAACCGGTTGCCGGGACCTTCCAGTTCCCCACCTTCAGGACAGCTGTTCTGGAACTTAGCCGATCCTGGCTGATGGTCGGCGTGCCGCTGCCTCGGCTGGTCCGATACTTCCAAGTCCAGGAAGACTGTTGTGTCCCAAGAGGTTGAGCCGAACGGTAGAACCCAGGAAGTCGCCATTGTCGGCGGGGGTATCCTGGGGATGACTCTGGCGCTCCGGCTGCAGAGTCAAGGGTTGCAAGTTACGCTGATCGAGGCTGCCCCGGTTACCGGTGGACTCACCCAGTCTCAGGCATTGGGCGGCTTTACCTGGGATCGGTTCTATCATGTGATCCTGAATTCGGACCAGCACCTCCGGGGGCTTCTGCAGGATCTGGGCATCGGTGACCTGCTCCAGTGGAAGACAACCCGGACCGGCTTTTACAGTGAAGGCAAGTTCCATTCGCTGTCCGATACAGTGGATTTTCTCCGGTTTCGACCCCTGTCGCTTAGCGACAAGGTCAGGCTGGCAGCAACCATTCTGTACGCCTCGCGGATCACCAATTGGCCACGGTTGGAGGAAGTCACCGTAACCGATTGGCTCCGCCGGCTCTCCGGCGAACGCACATTCCAGCGGATCTGGCTCCCGCTGCTCAAAAGCAAGCTGGGAGAGAATTACCGAATCGCGAGCGCCGCTTTTATCTGGGCTATCATCGCTCGGATGTATGCCGCCCGCCGTTCGGGACTGAAGCGCGAGATGTTCGGGTACGTCCAGGGTGGGTACCACACAATTTTGCAGGTCTTTCGAAGCCGGCTCGAGCAACTCGGGGTGCGAACCCTCTGCGGCCACGCAGTGACCGGGGTTCAGGATCGGATGAACTGGGTGGAGGTGAGTCTCGCGGACGGCGCGACGCACAACTTCGATCGGGTAGTGCTGACGGTTCCCTGCGGCCAGGTAGTTGAGCTCTGCCCCCAACTGTCGGTCAGGGAAAAGGAGCGTCTCAGAAGTGTGGTGTACCAGGGGATCGTCTGTGCTTCATTGTTGCTCCGTAAGCCACTGGCGGGGTACTACATCACCAACATCACCGATTCATGGGTGCCGCTTACCGGTGTTATCGAAATGACCGCTCTGGTCGACCCGGCAAACTTCGGAGGAAATTCTCTGGTCTATCTGCCCCGCTATCTCACGCAGAGCGATGATCTGTGGCAGAAGAGCGACCCAGAAATTCTGGAGATTTTCATTGGCGCACTCCAACGCATGTACCCTTCCCTCGATCGAGGTGATGTAGTGGCATCCCAGGTGGCCCGCGTGCGAGAGATGCTTGCTGTATCAACCCTACACTATACCGAGCGCTCTCGGCCTCCACTGCGCACCTCACTTCCGAACCTCTATCTGGTCAACTCGGCCCAGATCGCGAATGGCACCCTGAACGTCAATGAGACCGTAGCACTGGCCAATGCAAGTGCCGCCGAGCTCAGGCCTTTGCTGGGGACAGGCTCCTCTCGACCTATGGCGAGCCTGTCATGAAAGCGCCCAAGCCGTTGGCCAGCATTTCTCTGGATCTCGACGATCTCTGGACCTACCTGCGAACCCGCGGCGATGCCCAGTGGGAAGCGTATCCCTCGTACTTGCCTGCCTTCGTGCCTCTGGCCCTGGACCTGTTCGAGCGGCTGAAGCTGCAACTCACCTTTTTCATCGTCGGGACCGATGCCGCGCGGGCGGTCAATCTCCCCTACCTGCAGGCCATCGTGGATCATGGTCACGAGATCGGGAACCACTCCTTCTCGCATGATTGCTCGCTGCCGAGATATACCGCGAGCCAAATCGAGTCCGAGATTGCTCGAGCCGAAGAGGCGATCGTCGTCGCAACCGGGCAACGTCCCAAGGGGTTTCGCGGACCAGGATTCGGCTGGAGCCCTGACCTGCTGGAGATTCTCAACCGGCGGGGCTATCTGTACGATGCATCGACTCTCCCGACATTTTTGGGCCCGCTGGCCCGATGGTACTTTTTCGCCCGCTCGCGCCTGACCGCTGACGAACGGAAGCAGCGAGCAGCCCTGTACGGCAGCTTCCGCGATGGATTCCGCCCCATCCAGCCGTACCGTTGGCAGCTTCGGACCGGATCGCAACTTCTCGAGATCCCGACCACTACGGTTCCGATCGCCAAGCTGCCGTTCCATATGAGCTATCTCCTTTACCTCAGCCGGTTCTCGTCAAGTTTGATGTTCGCATACCTCCGAGGCGCCATCCAGGCATGTCGGGTAACTGGGGTCCAGCCGAGCTTCCTGCTGCACCCGCTCGACCTGCTGGGGGCTGAACAGGCGCCTGGGCTGTCTTTCTTCCCCGCGATGGATCTCCCCGGGCCCCGGAAACGGGACCTGGTCCTGCGGGTGCTCGAGGAGTTGGGGGCAGCGTTTGAATTGGTTCCGATGGCACATCACGCGGGTGCAATCCTCGCAGCCGGGCGACTTCCCGAGCGCACCCCCGCTTTCGCGTAAGACATCAAGAGGACAGCCGAATGAAGCGACATGGAACACCTCGTGCGTTGGTCGTGGGCTCCGAAGGCAACATCGGAGCGCCGCTGGTCGCTTACCTTCGGGCCGAGGGGTACGACGTGATGGAGACGGATATTCGTCCCGGATTGCGTCCAGAATACCTGGTGGCCGATATCAATCAGCCGCTGGATCTCTTGCCGGCCTTCGACTGGGGTCCGGACGTAGTGTTTCTCCTGGCCGGGGTAGTCGGTCGAACGACCTCGGAGCAGGCCGGCTCGCTCGCCATTACGACCAATGTTGCCGGCATCAACAATGTCCTGCAGCTCTGCAAACGAACCGACAGCACCTGCGTGTTTATCTCCACCTCCGAAGTCTATGGGCCGACCTGCGAGTCCATGGACGAGACCGGCTCACCGCAGCCAGGCAATCGCTACGGCTTATCCAAGTGGCTGGCGGAGCAGTTGGTGGAGTACGAGACCCGCACCTCGGGTCTGCGGGCGGTCACCATTCGCCCGTGCATGATCTACGACGAGTTGGAGGACGTTGGCGAGCACCGCTCCGCCATGATCCGCTTCGCGTCGAATCTCGCACGGGGTCAGGCGATCGAGGTTCACCGGGGAAGCGCGCGAGGCTGGCTTCACGTCTCCGATGCGGTCCGGGCCATCGAGGCTGCTGCCCGGGTCAAACCCTACACGGTCATCAATATCGGTCATCCAGACATCGTACCCATGCTCGATCTGGCGGAGATGATGCGCGTCGAGCTCGGGGCCGACCGAAGCCTGATCCGCACGGTATCGCTTCCGGCCCAGATCACCCTGGTCAAGCGGCCGAGCCTGGAACGGCAGCGCCTGCTCCTGGGATTTGAGCCCCTTATCGATCTGGAAGAAGGGGTTCGGATGGTGTGTAGCGTACAACGCAAGCTGGCAGCCGCAGCCATCCGGCTCGGCACGACCGCGAGTGAGGTTACACCATCTCCCGTGGCCGAAATGCGCCAGGTGTCCGTCTCAGGATGATCGACGCTTCCAGATGACGACGTCGGTGCCCAGCATTTCTCCCGAATCCGTCCCGCCTTTCGGGCGAATCGCGCCTCAGGTACAGGCGGCTCGGCCAGCCGAACACCAGCTGGTGCCGGCCAGCTGCATTCTTTGCGACCATGACGATGCCGAGCCTGTAGCAGTTGGAAAAGACTTCTCCGATCCAACCGGCTCGGAGGCTTTCCTTGCGGTGTCTTGCCGCACCTGCGGATTGGTGTACCTGAACCCGGCAGCGGCTCCCCGCGATCCCCACCCTGGTCCGGACAGCACGCCTGACCGCGACCCCCCGATTTCGTCGGGCACGGACGGATGGACGACCGGCCGAGCCTTTACCCGCGAGATTACCCGATTCGCCAAGCATCTTCCACCTCAGGGACACCTCCTCTATCTCGGCTCCGCTCAAGAGGAGAGGCTCAACATTGTGCGCCGTTGTTTAGGAGCCAATTGGCAGGTCGAGACAAGGCCCGTTCTGCCTCACGGAGAGGTCGAATGGTCGAATCCCCCTGAAACCGCCTACGACGCGGTGCTCCTGATTGGGGTGTTGGAGCAGGTGAACAACCCCCTGGCCGCCTTGAAGCTGGTCAGCCGCCTGCTCCGCCCCGGCGGTTTGGTGCTCGTTGTCACTCCCTATACTCAATCGTCGGCGGGCAATGTGTTTCGGGGGAGGCACTGGAGCGGCTACAGCTTTCCCCGGCACCCCAACCTATTTGATGGCAAATCTCTGGGACGGGCAGCGGGGTTGGCCGGGCTAGAGCTGGTTACGGTCCGCACGGCAGCGGCGCCTCGAGCTTGGCTGGAATCAGCCAGGAATTTGATGGCCGACTGGGAAGCGCCGGCATGGGCAGTATCAGCGCTCGGGCAACCATCATTTGCCATGCGTGCCGCGGCTACAGCCATCGAGTGGTTGCAACAGGTCCAGAGTAAGGGAGGCCTGCTGGTGGCCACTTTCCAGCGCTCCGGACGATGAGCACCCACCGGCCGCCGGTGGCCGTCGTCGGAGCCGGCCTCGCCGGATTGATTGCCGCTCGCGCGCTCCAGCGGCGAGGGGTTCCCGTCGTGGTATATGAGGCTGGGCGGCACGTGGCCGGTTTGGCGCGAAGCTTTCGCGACGCCGACGGGTTCACCCACGACTTTGGGGCGCATTTTATCACGAACCGCCTGGCGGCGGCTCTCGGCATCAGTACCCGCTGTCGCGACGTTCGCCGCTACGGCGAGGCAGTACACCTCCGCGGTCGGACCTACAGCTACCCCTTCGGGCTTATTCGCACCCCCCGCTTTCTGCTGGGCGCCCTTGCCGGACGGGCCCGACGGTGGGGAGCGAAGCGTCCGGCATCTGCCGCGGAGTGGTATCACCGCGAGTACGGCACCCGGCTGGCGGAGGACGTTGCCATTCCTCTGGTGGAGTCCTGGTCGGGAGCACCGGCAACTGAGCTCGCTTCCTCGGTCATTCCCCCGCAGGTCGATCGGGGGACCGCGCACGTGCTCGGTCTCAAGCTGGCCAGCCGAGTCACCGGTCGCGCGGTAGCCAACGGGTATTCGCGGGAGAAACCCGAAAGCCCTCACGTGTGGCACGTGTATCCGGAAGGCAGCCTCGGTTTGGTCTGTGACAAGCTCGCTGAGGAGCTGCCGGGGAAGATCAACCTCGAATCCCCGGTTCAGGCCATTCTGGTCGAGGACGGTCGCGCGAAAGGCGTACGAGTGGGTGGGCGCGACTATGAAGCTTCAGCCGTGCTCAGTACAGCGCCGGTGCACGTGCTGCCCAAGCTGGTTCAGGGCAGCGGTGCCCTGAGTTTCCTGTCCCGGTTCCGCTACCGCCCAATGACCCTGGTCAACATGCGGTTCGAAGGCCGCGGCCTGCTGTCAGACGTCGTCACCTGGACCCCCGAACGAGACCTGCCGTTCTTTCGGATCACCGAGGCTCCTCTGGCCATGCCCTGGCTCGCGCCCGAGGGCAAGACGATGTTGACGGTGGACATTGGATGCGAGGTCGGCGACACGATCTGGACCATGCCCGACGAGCAGCTCGCCCAGCTTTGCCTCGACGGACTGGAGCGACTGATCCCCGACGCTCGGCAGCGCTACCTGGGATGTGGGGTGTTGCGGACGCCGGTTGCCCACCCGGTGTTCTTGCGGGAGTACGAAGCAGACCGGCTTACGCTCGAGCGAGGGCTTCCCATACATGGGCTTCACAGCATAGGCCGCAACGGCGAGTTCGCCCATATCCTCATGGAGGACGTGTATTGGCGCACTCTGCGGAAGGTGCACCAGCTCGCCGTGAATCTCTAGAGAAGAAGTACTTTCTGGTCTGGTGCGGCCTGCTGCTGTTGGTAGCAGCGGGACTTCGGCTCTACGCACTGGGACAGAACTCGCTTTGGGTAGATGAGCACGCGTCGCTGCTCACCGCTCGCTTCCCGCTGGCCGACATCCCCGCCGCAGCACTCAGCCATGATGCCTTCGAGCCGCCGGTGTATTTCTGGCTCCTTCACCTGGTTGTCCGGCTGTTTGGCGATACCGAGGTTGCACTTCGACTACCCTCCGCACTTGCGGGCGCGGTGACTGTGCCTCTGGCCGCATTCCTGTTCCGGGGCCTCGGGGCGAGTAGCAGGGTCGCGGTAGTGGGCGCTGCTCTCCTTGCGCTCAATCCCTTGCATCTGTGGTACTCGCAGGAGGCGCGGCCCTACGCGCTGCTCGTCTGTCTGGGGGTCGGAGCGCTGGTCTGTTTCCTGCGGGCACTGGAGACGCAATCAGCGTTGGCCTGGGTCGGCTTTGGGCTGCTGGCGTCGCTTGCGATTCTCACGCACCTGGCCGGAGCGGTGTTCGTGCTCCTCGCCTGGCTGTGGTGGATTCTCTCCCGTCCTCGACAGCCTCTCCCTCGGGGACTGCTGGTTTCATCGGCCGGCATTCTGCTCGCGATAGCTCCCTTCGTCTACCAACTGGCGCAGGCGGTTTCTCACGCCCAAGGGAAAGGATCTCCGCCTCGAGCCCTGAGCGGTCTGGAGATCCCCTACACTCTCTTTACCTATGTGGCGGGCTATTCCTTCGGACCTTCGGTGCGCGACATTCAGGAACGAGGGCCCTGGGCCGCGCTTTTGGCGCACCCGGTCGAGAGCGCGCTCGGAGTACTGGCACTGCTGGTCTTCATCGCGCTGGCGGCCCGGCTGCAGAGGCAGCTATTGCAGCCCGCCTGGTGCTGCTCACCCTGGTACCGATGACCGCGACCTGGATCGGTTCAGCGCTCACCGGGAAGGCGTACAACGTCCGCTACACCCTTCCTGGCATCGTCGGCTTCCTTGGCCTGGTCGCACTCGGCATCTTCGGGGTTCCCAAGCCATATCGCTCCATCGCCGTCGCATTGGTAGCCGTCCTCTTCCTGTGGGCGGACGCTCAATGGTTTAGTACTCCGGGTTACTGGAAGGACGACTCTCGATCCGCGGTGGCCTGGATGAAGGCGGAGCTGCGACCGAAGGCGATCGTGGCCGTGGCGCCCGGCTATCAGACGGGGGTGCTTCGATACTATGCGGACCGTCTCGGCGCCCAGTTCACCTTCGACGGTCTCCCGGAGGGCGCGGCCGTGCTCGGTTCTCCGCCGCCTGAGGCTCTCCTCGTCTCGCGAGAGCATCATCTGCCCCACTGGAGAGACTTGGTGCGGGCCCTTAAGCTGGATGCTGAAAGTTCGCCTACGGTCGAGCTCATTGGCTACCGAGTGTATCGGGCTCCGAAGTGAGCGCTGGGCAAGTCTGCGTGGTGCCGGCTACAATCTCGGTGGGTAGACAGAGCGCGTCTGTGCCCACGACAGAACAGAGAGGCCACCGCGCCCACACACCACGGCGGATGGTTGTTTGCCTGGTCTCTAAGCAAAGGAGAGCGTCGCCTAGTGGAGGCGATCGTCTCGGTATCCGTTTCCCTGAGGCCAGAGAGTCGGTCAGGGCAGCCGTATAACTCTGCGAACTGGAACAGCATAAGCCTCCATTCACCGAGGATACTTGCCGAGCACCCTCACCAAGGCGGTCACAGGGAGCGCAATAGATGACGCAACGCTACGGTTAGTATTGGCTCACGCTGAACCGGTTTCAAGCAATTTCTTAGATTAGGCGAGTCTTTAAGTGATCGGCTAAACGAAGGGCGAGAGCGACAATCGTTAAAGTCGGCATATTGTACCCGGATGTCGGAAAAACCGAACCGCCGGCGATGTAGAGATTAGCGTTGCCGTGTACGCGACAATTGCGATCGACAACGCCTTTCTTGGGATCGTCAGACATACGAGTAGTCCCCATGTGATGAGGGCCACCACCCAATCCTTTGGCTGCGTCAAATCCATTGCTTTGCAGCCAATCTGCCAGGCGCACTCGGCCAAGATTCAAGCGGCCCAACTCAGCGCCCATTAATCTTGGCAATAAACTCAACCCTCGTTTGTCCAACTCGGTCAGCTGCCAATCAAGCCGGGGTCGATTGAGTCCAAACCGATCCTTCTCGTCGGACAGGTAGACGCGACTTTGAGGATTCGGGGCTTGCTCGGTTATACCAACAATTCGAACAAGTTTGGGTTTCCCAATCGGCTCTTTCTTATCAACGAAATAGCTATAGGCACCCACGGCCACATCATCAAGATCCCTCAGCACATTCCACAGCTTGGTCCCAAGGTGATCTGGCAACTTGCCCGTTTTCTTGACGCTACTCGCAATGTCGATCATTGCTTTGACGCCGGCATCGGGATCCATATCGTACATTATCATCGCGCCGCAATTCAGAGTTCCTTCCTCCTTTTGGCGCGCTGGGCTGATACGAAGGCCAGGCAAATAAATCAAATCCTCCAGCCATTCCCGTCGATAGGTTTCAAGAAACTTCACGGGATTAATGGGCAAAACGACACCGCAGTCAATTTCAGGGTGTTCCATGAAGAATCTTCCAACCAAACCAAATCCATTGCCGATTCCCACTGGGTTCGACGCGGTTTGATAAGAGTAACAATCTTGCGTTCTCGATGGCGCCGGTAGCGAGCACGTACGTCTTTGCTTTGACTCTGCCGGCATTTTCCGTCCAGAGAACGGATCTCTATACTGTCAACAACGGAACCGTCGCGATTGGTTTGAATGTTCGACAGGTTTGCGTGCAGATAAACATGTATGTCTTGCGCGTTCTCCAAATCTTGCCGGTACACTTGGCCAAAGCGTAATCGGCGGCTGAACTGCCAGAATCGAACTTGTAACTTCGCTGGATCCAAATGCGGTCCATCAACCTTAAGCATCCGCCAAACGTCATCGTCGTAAACGTAGGGCCCCAAGCCGACGACCACGTGGGCCCGCTTGTAGAAAGGATCAAGGTCCGCTTTGGTAATTGGCCAGCCGCTTCCAGCAACCCAAGGACGTTCCTGAAAATCCGTCTCATTTAAGGGGGAGCACTGCCCGTTCCAATGATTGGTCGTGCCACCAAAGAAGCGTAGACGACAGCTCTCAAGGGGATAGTACTTCAAACCGACGTTTTCTCCCCGATAGAGAGACTGAGTGTCCGGTTCCGGCTCAAATCCTCCGCTCTCAATCACAACGACTCGAATATGTGAATTCAGGAATTCACGTGCCATCGTGATGCCCGCCGCCCCTGCACCGATAATGCAAAGATCGGCTTCAATTACCGAATGGTCGTCAAGGCTCCGAAAATCGACAATCATCCCAGTGACCTCAAAGGAGAGCTATTAAGGCACAGGTGCGAGCTTCGGTCCGGCATAGAACCCAACCATCGACAATGGCGATATCTTCATTACGGAAATCAAGCTCCCGCTTTTGCCCTAACAGGGTCCGTAACTGTCTGGCGCCGTGCAGCTGGGTTTCCCCGGCGATGGCCCTGTGGAGAAACGCACAATTGCTCTCATGGGGGCAATCGCGCAGATATCGCTGCCCAATAGCTCTCGCCGAGCCAAGGTCCGTGAACAATTCGCTGAAATAATTTAAAGGCGTAGCTAACTCCCTCGAGGCTTCATCACAGATCCCGAGAGCTATTGCGACTCTCCGGGGAATAGCGGAAAGGGCGAGAGAAAGGAGTCCCACGTAGAGGGCTTGTCTTCTCGTAAGTTTAATCAACACAGACTTTACCATGTTTGAAGCTGTGACGGGGGATGACTTGACCTGACCCGGCAGCCAGTTCAAGCGGAGAGAATTGACCTAGCTACGGCCTACGATCTTGCTGGTATGAAGCGGATGCCTCAGGTCAATTTTCCACTTTTTCTGTGACTTAGGAAGGTCTGCCTTTCCGAGACTCTTGACATAGAAGGCGCGTCTTCCCACACTACTCCTGGCGTGAGCCTCGCGACAACGAGATGGCCCTATTTCGAGGGTCATTCCATTGCGCCCTGCACGACTAACCCCCAGTTGCAGAAAAACCCAGAAAAAAAGAAGCGGTAATTCAACACGGCACGCGTCGGGATCGCTCCCTCGCTCCGCGACGCGTCCGCTAGATCACCGGTTCCGACTGTGGTCGACCAGTCGAACGCGCACAGCCGCCAGCCGAAAGGCGACGTCTGTGCCGCCGTCCCGGCGCGCGGTCCGGCCGGCGTGGCCTTTGGGCTGCCCCAGTCCGACAGCATTCGAGTGGAATGCGGACGACACTATTTGCACTGGCGTCAAAACTATTGACGGTAATCTTTGTTACAAAGTCAACTTGGAAGTGCTGAGGTCTATGCGTCTGGGCTACTTATGGAGAGAGCTAACAGTACTCTCATTATTCGGTGTCAATTTTTTACCCTTCCGCAAACGGCGGCGACATCAAAGATTCCTTGTACCCAAGGGAGGCGGTGGGTTCCGGGAGGGTTGGGACCACAGGAAGGAGTCGACTAGAGGCGGATCCCCTATGACATACACATTCAAGTTGTCGCGGCGTCTCGCCAGGCTCAGAGACGCCTCCCTCGTAGTCCCTGCTGTTTTCGTTATTTCATCGTGTACTGGCGATCCGTCGACCGGACCAGAATCCACAGGAAGCGACCCAAACGTTCTCTCGGTCGCACCAGGCTCAGTCTTCGTGAGCCCGAACCAGGCGATGCAGTTTCAAGCAACCCTGGATAACGCAAGCTCGGCGACAATGACGAGCGATTCCAGGAAAGGTAAGGGTCACGGGCGACGCACTGTTGTGGATGTTGCGGTGGTGCCCGGATCAGTTACGGTGGTGGAAGGCTCAGCAGCAAACTTTGTAGCCAACGCTACCCTCTCGGACGGCTCTACAGCCCAGCCCTCCGTCAGTTGGAGCGCGACCGGCGGCACGATCGACACGAATGGCAAGTACACCGCTGGACCGATCCCTGGAGCCTATGCAGTCAGGGCCACGGCGTCCAACGGTGTCGCTGATACTGCCGAGGTGGTTGTGACCCAGAGTCCTCCGACTGTGACCGTTGTTACGGTGAGCCCCACCACCGCTGAACTGCCAGTCGGTGGCAGCAAACGCTTCCTTGCGGTGGGCACATCAAGCGATGGTAGCACGGTCGCCGTCAATCCGAAGTACGTCGCCACTGGCGGGACGATATCAGCTGATGGCACCTATCAAGCCGGCCAAACGCCGGGTGATTTCCAGGTAGTTGCCACCGACACCCTGACCAATCTGGCCGACACTGCGGCCGTAATCATCGACCCTCCAACTGCTACCTTACAGGCAGTGGTCCTCACGCCGGCGACCGCTTCCCTGATCACGGGTGCAAACCAGCAGTTTAGCGCCTCGGGCCAGATGAGCGACGGAAGTAGCGTTCCGCTCTCTCCCTCATTCAGTGCCACTGGTGGGTCGATCTCGACTGCCGGTGAGTACACAGCCGGCAACACTGCGGGTTCATACCGGGTAATTGCGACCGATCAGGCGAGCGGCAGGGCCGACACGGCATCCATTGCTATTACTGCCGCGGCACCCGTTCCGCCGCCGGCTCCCACCCTGGCTGCCATCGTGCTTACCCCTACTTCCGCATCATTAACTTCGGGTGGGACGCAACTGTTCACCGCATCTGGGAAGATGAGCGATGGCTCAACCAGCCAAGTTCAGGTGGCATGGAGTGCGTCGGGCGGAACGATTTCGTCAGGCGGCCTCTACTCCGCAGGGCAAACAGCTGGGACGTTTCGGGTGATTGCAGTCGATATCACGAGCAAGCTGGCCGACACCTCGACGGTTAACATCCAGGCTCCAGTCACCCCGCCGCCGCCATCGTCGTCCGGCTCATGCGTCCGCGCGGTGAACGTGAGCGCGTTGGGCGCCCTCACCTCGGCTCTCACGGTGGCCCTCCCCGGCGACTGCATCAATCTGGCGGCCGGCACATATAGCCTCACCAGCCCTCTCCGGATCAACCGAAGTGGCACCGCCAGCCAGCCCATTACGATCCAGGGTACTGGTAGTAACACGGTCATCAACTTGCAGCAGCAGGAGATGACCTTCGAGAGCGCAAGCTATGTCCATCTGCGAAACATGCGACTCACCAATTTCCCCTTGCGCGGGTTGTGGCTCAACGGCGCGTCTGACTACAACGTCCTGGACAGCCTGGAAATCGACCACACCCAGCATGAGGCCGTATCGCCCAAGGGCACCAGCAGCCACAACATCTTTCAGAACAACTGGATCCACGATACCGGCATTGCAGCCCCGCAATGGGGGGAGGGATTCTACGTCGGCGGTGACGACGCCTCCGGTACGCCGCTCTATGGGGTGACGGACAATCAGATTCTCAATAACCGCATCGGCCCCAACGTGCGGGCGCAGTCCGTGGATATCTCAGAGGGTGCCGATCGCACCGTGGTCCGGGGGAACGTGATCAACGGAATGGGTACCCAGTGGATCCCCAGTGAGGGATCCGCCACGCTAATCGGCGTGACCGCCAGTGGTGCGATCATTGATAACAACCAGCTCCAGTACGGCAGCCCGAATGGGATCGTCTTTTACGCTCCACGCAACTACACGATGACCGGGAACGTGGTCACGAACAACACGATCGATCTACAGAATATTCACAACGTCACGGATCGGGCGTTCTACGGTTTTAACCTGACTGCTGGCACTATCGAACCGGGTCGGGTGACTCTGAAATGCAATAACACCGTCACTAGCGGCGCTTTTAGTAACATGGCCTGCACGCCGTAGAGTCAGTCAATTCCCTCCTCTTGTAGCCATCCAGGCGTTTCGGGTCTCCGAGACGTCTGGATGGTTCACGCCGTGTACTGGTCGCCCCTCCAGCGTGCCAGTACAAAGAGGTTTGTAGAGCTGTCTGGAGGGATCGCCTGCGATCCCGTTCATTGAACCAGCTTGGTCCAGGTTCAGGATATCGGATGCAACTCCCCTTAATCTTCGCAGGACTGTCTAACCACTATCGAGTAGTTCCAGTCTTCCTTATACTACCGGGTACCTGCTAAACCGATAGCACGGGCTGAGCGGGGATGAGCAGTGGAACTATCTAGTGCGTTACCCCGGCAGGATTATGGAAATGGGGTTCTTCCTTGGTGCAGCCAGGCCTTCCACCTACTATTTCAGCTGCGCTACTGCGCTCCGCGTGCGGACCGTTCCCGTCACATTAATGTGCGTGCTCCCGGCGCTCATCCTCGCCTGCATCAACCCCACCCGTCCTGATCCGATTGGAGAGAAGGATGCGGCAGTAGCCGCGGTCGAGGTGACTCCGGACAGCATGACCCTGCGGATTGGCGAGGTAGGCCAGGTCAGCTGTTTACCCAAGAACAACGTTGGCACAGTGCTCGCTGATGCCTGTTACTCCAATAGCTGGGACACAGCCATCGCATCGGTGGCGTCCACCGGTCCTCAAACCTCCATCGTCACCGCTAACCAGGTCGGGCAGGGATGGATCGTTACCGGAGTAGGCGAAGAACGGGACAGCTTTCGAGTCTCGGTAATCGACACCGTAGCTCTATCCCCGACCCCATGCGTCCGCGCGGTGAACGTGAGCGCGTTGGGCGCCCTCACCTCGGCTCTCACGGTGGCCCTCCCCGGCGACTGCATCAATCTGGCGGCCGGCACATATAGCCTCACCAGCCCTCTCCGGATCAACCGAAGTGGCACCGCCAGCCAGCCCATTACGATCCAGGGTACTGGTAGTAACACGGTCATCAACTTGCAGCAGCAGGAGATGACCTTCGAGAGCGCAAGCTATGTCCATCTGCGAAACATGCGACTCACCAATTTCCCCTTGCGCGGGTTGTGGCTCAACGGCGCGTCTGACTACAACGTCCTGGACAGCCTGGAAATCGACCACACCCAGCATGAGGCCGTATCGCCCAAGGGCACCAGCAGCCACAACATCTTTCAGAACAACTGGATCCACGATACCGGCATTGCAGCCCCGCAATGGGGGGAGGGATTCTACGTCGGCGGTGACGACGCCTCCGGTACGCCGCTCTATGGGGTGACGGACAATCAGATTCTCAATAACCGCATCGGCCCCAACGTGCGGGCGCAGTCCGTGGATATCTCAGAGGGTGCCGATCGCACCGTGGTCCGGGGGAACGTGATCAACGGAATGGGTACCCAGTGGATCCCCAGTGAGGGATCCGCCGCTCTGCTAATCGGCGTGACCGCCAGTGGTGCGATCATTGATAACAACCAGCTCCAGTACGGCAGCCCGAATGGGATCGTCTTTTACGCTCCACGCAACTACACGATGACCGGGAACGTGGTCACGAACAACACGATCGATCTACAGAATATCCACAACGTCACGGATCGGGCGTTCTACGGTTTTAACCTGACTGCTGGCACTATCGAACCGGGTCGGGTGACCCCAAAGTGCAACAACACCGTCAGCAACGGTGCGTTCAGTAATGCGCCCTGCACGCCGTGACACCGGCTGAATAACGAGCCTCACTCAGGTCGCAGTCCGCAATTCCACCAGCGGGCCGGACTAGGTGCTCCCTTTAGTGTGTTCGCTGAATTTGTAGACGAGTCGGGTTGGCGGAATAAGATGTGTCAGCCATCCGCTAATCGGCTTTTCCGGATCGACCTCCTGATGGAACGGAAAGTAGCTCGCGGCGTCGATTCCCACCTGCCGGAACAAATCTTCCACTTCAACTTTCCTATAACTCGTATTATGCCGGAAATGATCGGGCAAGCAACCCGATCCTTCGGAATGGATTGTGCCACCAGTTATGAAAGTCCACCACGGCCTTGCCCGCCGGGAGCCAGTGACCTGTTGAGTTGCCCCAAAACCAGACGTTCGTGTTCCGGTCCGCGGATCAGGGTGTCCATACAAATAACTCCGGGTAAAGCGCGAGAAAGGGGGAGTTCAAGTAGTCAATACGCAACAAATAGAGATTTGTCAGCCCCAGTGCCGTCGCTTTCCGGTGAACATAGCTGAGCGATGCAATCGACAGATCGCAATGAAGAACCATGCTGAAGTGGCGGGCGTACTTCAACGTGTAGTAGCCAGCTCCGCCCAGAAAAATCGCACAACACCGCCGATTGCGATTCGTCGTCCAACAGCCGTAATACAAACGTCGCTTCACGATCACGCATTTTGGCCCACTGTTCGGGCACCGTCGCCGGGCCCCCCATGCGATCGCCTCCTCAGCATACGCAAACGGCCGGTTGAACTCTTCTTCATAGCCCGACTGATACGCCCGGCTGAAGGACGCCCCCAAGATCTTTGGTCGCAGCGGCAATAAGTCGACCACCCGTCGTTCACCGCAGGGAAGAACCGCTGACACGCGAAGCACCGTAGACCGTCGCCGCTGGTGAGCAACCTAGACGCATCCTCCGGACACACCAGGGGACTGCAGAGATCAGCTGCTTCGAGCGACACAGTCGGTCACCATCATGGCCTCGTGCTCATCGCTGCTCCATAGATGTCCATGAGCGCTTCGTAATTCCTGTCCGGGGTGTATTTCCCCTCGTACTCATGCCGAGCCGCACGACCCATGCGGGTCATGTCCACGGGATGCGTCTCGGCCCATGCCATCTTTTCCGCGAGATCATCAGCGTTGCCGGCCTCGAACAGCAGGCCCGTTGTCCCTTCCCGGACGAGCTCGGCCATGGCGCCCAAGCCGACTAGCGATGACCGGTAAACCGTTCGCAAATGCTTCCACGACTGTCAGCGGAAAATTCTCATAACAAATGCTTGGCACGACGAGATAGCTCGCCTCACGCATTCTGGCATAACCGCCTCCCGGTCCTGCCAGCCGAGGAGGCGGAGGCCGGGCGCCGCCTCGAGCGAGGACCGTTCCGGACCCGCCCCGATGACGTCGATCTACCATGTTGGACGGCTCGCGGCCGCGCGGGCGAGCACCCGAGTCCCCTTTTCCGGTGAGAGCCGACCCACGAACAGCGCCCCCGAGCGCGGCCGCCCCTCGCTCGAGTACGGTGCGACTCGGCAAAATTCGACTTCACGGCAATCCGATCGCCCGGCAGACCGCCGGCAATGAACTTGCGTGCGACTGAATTCGCGTCAGTGCGATGTAGCGGCTGACCTTCCTCCGGTACGTACCCGATCGCGCGGTGCAGGCCGATCATCGCCGCAACCACGCCGGATTGCGGTGCCGACCCGCGATAGCAGCGGTGCAGCACGCCGCGCCAGGGGAACCGGCCGAGGCAGTCTTCACAGACCCGGCCGTTGCGTAAGAACATCCCCTGGAGGCAGAGCAGCCGAAAATTGTGCAGCGTTTGCACCACCGGAACCCGTGCCCGCGCAACCGCCGCGTACACCGACGGAGAGATCAACGCGAACGTGTTATGTGCATGGACCACGTCCGGTCGGAACTCCGCAAGTAGGCGCGTCAGCTCGTCCGTCCGCGATGACCACACGGTGTCCTTCGCCGCTGCCAGCGCGCCCATCTCCCGCAGTTCGTCGTTGTGCCGGTGGTAGAGCTCGACGGCATGGCCGTGCCGCGCAGCAGTGACACCTCCGCCTCCACCACCGCGTCCTCTCCCCCTCGTTGTTGGTACGCGTTGTGCACAACCAGCACACGCAGATTCTGGCCCGCGACATGTGTCACAGTCGACTCGGCCCCGAGAGCGGCTTGACTGCGAGCTGAGCGGCGGTGGCATGGTGCAGCACTTCACGATTGGTCAGCCGGGCCTCGGTCGGGAATGCGCTCAGCAGCATAAAGCAGAAAACTCTCCAGTTGTCGCCAGCCATCGAAGTGTCTCCAACTCCCACGAGTGCCCCCAGAGATGAAATACGCCGCCATGACGACACACACGATCCAGCATGCCTCGCAGACGCGACATCAGATCGCGGCGCCGCAAGGCAACGCCGAACAGTTTGCTTCGTCGCTGCCACTCACCCTGCCGGAGAAAATTCCGAACGAGCGAGTTCCGCCTGTGGGGGTAGAACTGAATTGTCGTTGGCATGGCAAAGGGATTGACCGGCAGTTCCGCCGTGAAAGCTTGCGATCGGTGCGAGCGTATTCAAACCCAGCCTCGACCACCATTTGCCGGTGCTTGCGGGAGTAGTGGCCACCGGGATAACAGAAGCCGCTCACCCTCTGACCCAGGATCTGCTCGATCCGCTCCTTCCCTCCTGCGATCTGTCTACGTGCCTCCGCCTCATCGACTGAGTCGAGGTAACAATGGTCGATGGTGTGCGAGCCTATCTCGAACCTCTCGGCAAGGCGTCGCATCTCGGTGGGCGGCATCACCGGCAACCCCTCACGGTTTGACAGGGGCATATAGAACGTACCCCTAAAGCCGTGTCGGGAGAGCAAGTCAGCAAGGCGCATATCCAGCGGGTGGCCGTCGTCCCACGAGGTCGTGAAAACGAGCTCCGTGCTCCATCACCTGTACCTGGGAGCGGCCAGACGCCTGAACCATTCCATCCACGAACCGCGACGCCATAGCATCGAGCGAGTACTCGGTCGGACGCTGACAAGCACGCCCTCCCCATTCGCCTCAAGGCGGCAGGATCAGCGAGGAGCGACGACACTGTGCACAGCGAAGTCATCAACATCATCGTGTGCCATAAGGCCATTCTCGCCGGCCGCAGATATGCTACTTCAGGCGAGTGGATGCCGCAGTCCGTAGTAACCATCGGTAAGCCACAAACGAACGAATCGATAATCCCCAGCCCAACAGGCCGGGGCTCAGCATGACATCGGCACAGCCCAGATACATACGGCTTGTCGCGCCCCATGCGAGCCCCCACCCAATGCACCCACTCATGCGCAGCCATCCATCCCTGCACCTTCACACGCTCGGCCCCATCTCCGATGATCAACCACTGAAAGGCTGGCAAGTGCTCGCGCACCCGTGACAGGCTTCGAACAGGAAATCCAGCCGCTTGCCCGCGTGCAACGAGCCGATGAACACTCCAACGGGAATCCCAGCAATGCCAAGATGCTTCTTGAGTACGGCGAGCTCCTCGCCAGATATCGAATCCCGGTATCGGGCAATATCCGGCGATGTCGATCGTATTATTCAGATTGGTAATCCGTGCTGAAGGGAAGCCTGTCTGGGCGACCGCGTCGACGCTGATCTGGGTGTAGGCGAAATACCAGTCGGCTCTGGCAATTGTCCAACGTTTGAACCGTTCACGCACACCATCGGGAGACTGTGTCTGCATGTTGCGACCATGCCCCCAGAGCCCCAGGCGCCAGCGCCGGGGTCCCCAGAGCAGGCGCTGGTTGTAAGGAGCTTGGTCTGATGGTTTACGATCACCAGATCGACATTGCGCAGATGTCCACCAAACGGCTGCCAGCAGACAACCCCAGAGAAGAAATAGTGCGTCGGGAGAGCCGTTGCCCAGGGCAGATGCCCAGCGTCACATTTCGCGATCTCGTCGGCCGTTCCTTTGCCGACCAGCACCTTGCAGCTCGATCCGCTTGTCAGCCAGCAGCCTTCGCATCCGGTTATAGAGCGGAACCCGATAGTGGGTAAGGCGCCGCTCAGCCACGAGGACGCGCTTTGAACAGTTATTCGCCACGGCAACTTGCCTCCCCCGCCGGCAATACCGCCTCGACATCCCAGTAGTGAGGGCATTGGACCCGTCCGCCCACCGAGGGCGTATATATTGTGTTGGCGACGTGCTCGGAACTCGAGTGGCCGGGGATATTTCGAGACTCAGCGCCGGTAGGGTTGATAACGGTATCCTAGGATCGTGGTCAGCTGCCCGACGTTGGTGGCGACCTTAATCGCAAAACGCATGGCCAGCGCTTTACTGAACGGAATGCAACTCATCGTCAGAAGAGAGGCAGCGACCGCTAGCGACGCCCGTTTGGCGAACCAGCCGCAGGAGCCGCACGCCGCCGTCGGGCCGCTCCACGATGTCGGCATAGCGTTGGCCCGCCCTAAACCCTCGCCCCAAGAGCCAACGTATCGTGAGGCGGTCTTCAGGCACGTACTCCGTCAGCGGAGCTTCTTGGCACCACACCATGACAGCACCACTGCGGCATAAGCCGGTGGAAGAAGTCCGTGTCCTCGCTGCCAGAGAGTCCGTAGCGCGGATCGAACGCGACCTTGCCGCGAACGGCGACGCCTTCACCAGCGCGTTGCCAGTGCCGCCGAGCTGAACACGGGTCCCGGAGGGCCGAGCAGGCCGCTCGAAGAACCGTCCCTTGACAATCCACGCGGTGCGCTCGCGGGCAGGATCCCCGTTACGGGCCCGAGCACGCGTCGGCAGCGTGGCGCTCCATCGTCGTCAAGAGCGCCGCAAGCCAGCCCGGTGGGGCCGACTCGTCGTCGTCGATGAACGCGATCAGCTCGCCCTGCGAGTGATCGAGGGCGCGGTTGCGGGTCAGCGCAATGTTCTGTTCCGGTTGTGTGAGGTACTCAAGTGAGGTGCACGAGGCCTGCGAATGCTGCGACCACGGGGCGAGCCGACTCCGAACGTCGTTATCGACCACGATGATGTGCGTTGATACGCCATCGGGAAGCTGCTGCGCTAGCAAGTCACTCAG
Source organism: uncultured Gemmatimonadales bacterium (assembly GCA_963698975.1). Lineage (GTDB taxonomy): Bacteria > Gemmatimonadota > Gemmatimonadetes > Gemmatimonadales > GWC2-71-9 > CAVVWJ01. The sequence goes on along the minus strand of CAVOSV010000003.1, from coordinate 17,998 downwards.
CAGACCGCTCAAGCAAGACAGGCCGCTTGAAGGTCGCGATGCAGATGTCAATGCGCATGGAGCTGCCGAGTTGTGGTCACTGATTTGACCCACCAATGGTCGGGTAGACAAACAAAGTCACAATACCTCGCCCCTGTAAATCACCTAATGAGTGCCGTCATCCGTCCTGGTACTGCCATGACCCATTGAGGCTTCCCACGCCTACCGCCTGCCCATACATGGCGGAAGCGACAAGAGCAGACGCGCTGGATGCCTCCCGCTCACATCGTGTAACCGTATCGCTCGAGCCAAGCTTGGAACATCAACACGGTCCACAGCTGATGCGAACCATTGCGGCGACCAGCTTGATGGTCGCACCACGCGGCGCCGATCGGCTCGGGATCGAGAAAACCCTCGCGACCGAATGCGCGCCGGATCGAGTAGTCCCTCGCCCCAGTCGCGCAGTGGACCTCGCAACCATTGATCCACCGGAACCGAGAAACCTTGCTTCGGCCGCTCGACCAGCGCCGGGGCACATAACGGTGCAGCACGGTGCGCAAGACGCGCTTGCCGACACCGTCGGCGAGCTTGTGCTCGGCCGGCAATCGCCAGGCAAGCTCGAGCAGGCGGTGATCCAGCAGCGGCATACGGGTCTCGAGGCTAACGCTCATGCCGGCCCGATCGACCTTCGCAAGGATATCGTCGGGCAGATAGCGCAGTGTGTCGCGAACCATCATACGCTCGCCGGGAGTGCCGAGACCCGTCGTTACCTCGTCCGGAACTCCCGGCGCGGTCGGCGCCAAGGACGATGTCGGATGGATTCCACATGGAGACCAGTCGTTCGTAAAGGTCGCTCTCACTTGTCGCGCCCACGAGCCGCGCCGAATTGTGAATTCTGTCGCCGGGCATGCTAACGCGTAGCGCGGCAGGTAGTACTCGGCCCAGAGTCTTGAACAGACCATCCCAGCCGCGAGTGGGGAGGGCTGTGAGGACGCGCGCCGCAGCGGCACGCACGAGCCTCGACTGACCCGTCAACCGCCGGCCCAGGGCCTCAGGTCCCCAGTGCCGACTGTAGCCCCCAAAGGTCTCGTCGCCGCCGTCCCCGGAGAGGCTCACGGTCACCTGCTTCCGCGCGAGCCTGGCGACGAGGAGGGTCGGGATCTGCGACGAGTCCGCGAAACGGCTCATCGTAAACATCCTGAAGCGTCGGGAATCAGGCTCTCGCCTCCTCGGGACTCACGATAAGCTCAGTGTGAGAGTACCGAGGTGCTGCGCGACTGCCGCCGCGTGGTGGGCCTCATTGTAGTCAGCCTCGGTGAAGCCAATCGCGAAAGTATGAACCGGCTGCGCCGACTGTGCCTGCATCAGCGCGACAACGGCCGAGGAGTCAATGCCCCCGGAAAGGAACGCGCCGACTGGAACGTCGGCCGATCATCTGGCCAGCGATTGCCACGCTGATCTGTTGCTCGACCACATCGGCCGCTTCGGTCGGGCTCAGGACTAGAGGTGCGCGGCGCGCCGCAGCGACGGCTTCCGTCAGCGACCAATAGCGTTGTGGCACCGGCAAGGCGCGCGTGCGGATATGGTCGGAGCGAACTACGCAGGAACGTACCTGCCGGGAGCATCTTGACACCCCGTAGATCGATCTCGGTGCAGGCACGCAGGAGTATTGCATGAACGCAGCGACAGAGTCACGATCGATGTCACCGCGCCAGCGCGGGTGCGCACGCAACGCTTTTAGTTCCGAGCCAAACATCAATCGCCCGCGCACAGTCCGTAATAGAGCGGTTTTTCGCCGACCCGGTCACGAATAAGGTATAGGGTCCGCTCGGCCCGATCCCAGAGCGCGATCGCAAACATTCCGACAACCCGATGCAGGGTGCGCTTCACCCCCCAGTGGCGATCGCGGCGAGCAGCACCTCAGTGTCCGAATGGCCACGCCACGGAAGCGCTCCCTCGCCTTGCCATCGAGTTCGGCGCGAATGGCTCTGAAGTTATATATCTCGCCATTGAACGAGATCACCCACCGCCCGTCGGCTGAGCTCATCGGCTGATGACCCTCGGGCGTGAGATCGACGATCGCGAGGCGTCGGTGGCCAAACCCAATCCCGGCTTCCTGATCGGTCCACGTGCCCGCGTCGTCAGGGCCGCGGTGGACCATCGCATCGGCCATCGCCCGCGCGGTCGCCGCAAGCAGGTCGGATGGGGCCCCGCTTACCGTCCACAGCCCGGCGATACCGCACATTAGCGAGCGTGCTCCGGGCAGTGCGGCCCATCTTCACCCCGCTCAGGAGTACTGTATGAGCACTCATTCGGCTCTCGACGACTCAGGCCGGCTTGATCCGACCGGGGGAGCACGCTCGGAGGTCATCGTGCCTACCGGCTCTTCCTGGATCCGTCACCAATCACCTCCTCGTAAACATCCATCAACCGCTCGGCGATCCTGTCCCAGCCATACTGGGCCTCCACCAACTGCCGGGCATTGGCAGCAGATGTGCTGATAGAGCTGGCGATCGCGAAGAAGACGCACTGTTTTCTCGGCGAACTGCTCAGGAGTATCGGCTATGAAGAGATGCTCACCATCAACCACCTCCAGGCCTTCACATCCTATGGTTGTCGAAACGACTGGACGACCGAGCGCCATTGCCTCCAGGATCTTCAACCGTGTGCCTCCACCGGCACGCAGAGGGACTACGCATACGGTGCTTTGCTGATAATAGGGGACCACATCTGCCACCCAGCCCTGTGACATGCACGCCATTGCCATTGAGTTCAGCACCTCAGGGTGAGGATCCGCTCCCAACGATCCACAGCTCCATTGGGTTGATCGCCTGACGAATGAGAGGAAAAATCTCATTGCAAAATAGAGCACCGCATCAACGCACGGCGGGTATCCCATGCTGCCAATGAACATCAGGGAGGGCGATGCATTCTCTGGGGGCAGAGGCAGTGGTTGATACTTCTCAATATCCACCCCGTTAGGAATTACATCTACCTGCAAACGTGGATTGGCTTTCATCAATAATTGCTGGTCCAGTTCGGACACGGTTGTGCAACGATCAAATTTCTCCGCGTAACGGGGTTCCCAATACCCCATGCGACGCCATTGATCCAGGCTCTCAGCTTTCTATACCCAGCCGTCGCTCAACCTGCGACATCCGCTCAAATTGCTGGGACGCGACATTCTGGAACATCTCGATACTCTTGTAGGGCTTGCTCTGGGGAAGTGTTTCCAGATACAACCCCATGACTGATTCTATCTGTACGATGTCAAAATCGACCCCGGAGAAAAGCTGCCCGATCTTTCCCACGAGTTCTTCAGAATGCAGGAGCATGAGTTCCGGGGGCTTGCCCTCCAAGGCATAACGAAGCATGCCAGGTGCCTTTGCCAGAGCGGCTGCGCCGATCCAAAGCTGGCTGTCTCGACCCTGGCGCAGAATTGCCGTAGATGGGACACCCTCCGCATCCTCCGGAGACTCTATAACGCGGCCAGTGAGACTTCGTGTCGATCTCGCAACCCGACGGAGAAGGTTGTAAATACGTATTCGACCTCCTGACACTTGTGGATAGGGCAGATAGTTCGCAATCATCAGAATGCGCATATCAGTTCATCGCAGGTTGCCCTTCATTGCGTCCGGAACCTGAATGCCGCGCTGGTCGCCCTCAATCCCGAGACGAACTACTCAACCGCGATCGTGGCAGCTCGATGGTCTCGAGGATGTGGAGCCCTTCAGCACTAATGCGCACCAGGCCGTTGCCACTCAAGTTGGTGGAACCGAGAAACGCGCAGCCATCGCCACGATCCTGACGATGGACTCCTAGCTATGTGCGGCATCGCTGGCCTAATTCGCTGCGGCGACCCGGAACTGCTGGAGAAGATGCGTCGCGTCCAGGCGCATCGCGGCCCGGATTCGCAGGGCTCGGAATGGTGGCCGCAGCACGGCTCCGGGTTCGGCCACTGCCGGCTGGCAATCCTCGACCTGTCGCCGGCCGGTCATCAGCCCATGTCCACCCGTGACGGACGCTATTGGATCACCTTCAACGGCGAAGTCTACAACTTTCAGGAGATTCGGCGTCAACTGGATGCCAAGGGTCTACGGTTCAAGTCCACCGGCGATACAGAAGTCATCCTGCGAGCGTACGAGATCTGGGGTGCGACTGCCTGACAAGATTCAACGGGATGTTTGCCTTCGCCATCTTCGACACGTATACCGGCAAGCTCTTTGCAGCGCGCGACCATATCGGTGTCAAGCCGTTCTACTACTGGCACAGTGGCCAGCAGCTCGCCTTTGGGTCCGAGATCAAGAGCCTTCTCCAATGCCCGTTCATCGAGCGGAAGCCGGATTATGAGTCCCTGCTGACGCCGGCGCGTTTCCAGATCTCGCCGAACACAGGCTTCCAAGGCATCGCCAAACTCCCCCCCGGGCACTATCTGACCTTCGACGGTGATAAGCTCACCATCACGCGCTACTGGAGCGTCGAGGCCCGCGAAGACGGCACCCCGACGAGGCGCAACTCACGGACGAAGTCGGACGCCCTCTTGAGCGATGCGGTACGTCTCCAGATGATCGCGGACCGTCCAGTAGGAACCTTTCTCAGTGGGGGACTCGACTCATCGATCATCAGCGCCTTGATGCGGAAGCACAATGCGGGCAACATCGACGCCTTCACCGTGAAGTTCAGCGAAGCCGACCAGAAATATGAGCGGATGCCGGACGACAGTTCTTACGCCCGGCGTGTCGCACGTCAGCTGGGCTTGAGGTTCCACGAATTCGAGCTGCAGCCGGCTGTTGCCGACCTCCTGCCAAAAATGGTGTGGCATCTCGACGAGCCGCTATCGGACCCCGCCACTATCAACACCTACATGATTTCGCAGGCGGCCCGAGAGCGGGATATCGTGGTGCTGCTCAACGGCGTCGGCGGTGATGAAGTCTTCGGTGGATACCGCAAGCATCTTGCGTGTCTCAAGGCCGACGCCTACCAGCATGTGGTGCCAAGGATCGTACGTCGGGGCCTCGAACGCTTCACCGATCTGATGCCCGTTGCCACGGGCCGGCAAGGGTTGCGCTATATCCGGTGGCTCAAGCGGTTCGTCAGCATTGCCTCGATGCCCCAGACCGAACGCTATCTGAGCTCGGACCTCTCGCTCTCGCCAACGCAATTCCACGACCTCTTCCCCCAACACGATTATCATGACACCTGGTTCTTCAGGGCGCAGCAGCCCAATCTGACCCGGCCCGAGCTCTCGTACCTGACGCGAATGTGCCTCAACGACACCCGCGTTTTCCTCCCTGAGCACAATCTCACGTACTCCGACAAGGCCGCGATGGCGGCGAGCATCGAGACCAGGCCGCCGCTGACGGACTATCGGCTCGTGCAGAGGATGTTCACCTTGAAGCCGGATCAGCGGATCCGGGGCAACGTGCAGAAGTATCTGCTCAAGAAAGTGGCGGAGCGGTACCTGCCACGCGACATTGTTCACCGTCCCAAGGCGCCCTTCAACGCACCTCTACGGGCCTGGATGCGCGGAGCACTGGCTCCCATGGTGGACGACCTGCTGTCCGAGAGCTCAATCAAGGCCCGGGGATTCTATAATCCAGACTGCCGTACGGTCCCTGATCGCGAACGACCGCCGCGGAGTCGCGGATCATGCGATGGTCATCTGGACGCTGCTGACAACCGAGATCTGGTTCCGAACGCTTCTTCGACTGCAACATATCCGCAGCCCGGTGAGAGCCGTGCGCCGCTGTCCGCACAGAAGGCCATTCGCGATCTAGAGCTCCACGGTGCGACCCTGCTGAATCGACTCGATCACGGCAAACGTGAGCAGCATGCTTTGCCGCGACTGTTCGTGCGATAAGGGGTGTGCGGCCGCGCCCCGAAGGAAGGCTCCCCACCTCACCATCTGATCGGCATGACCCTTGCCTCGGTAGGTGTGCTTGGTCCGTTGGCGATTTCGATGAACGGTGACTTCCTGGAAATTGATCAGCTCCGCCACAAAGCCGGCCCCATAGACGGTACACTGCTCCTTCGGCCAGCTGGAGTCGCTCTCTCCGGCATAGATCAGCTGTCCACACGAGCCATCGGCGAACTCGACCTGAGCTGTCACGCTATCCGGAAATGGCAACCGTCCTCTGGCCGGCCCGATCGTCTGGGCGTATACCCTGATGGGCCTGGTCTCAAAAAGAAAGCAGAAGTAGTCGAGGAAATGGCAGGCTTCCCCAACGACCCGGCCCCCGCTTTCGGCGTAGTTGGCATACCAGTGCTCGGGATCGAGCTTGCCGGGCACGACCCGATAGCTGGCCACCTTCGGGACCCGGGGCAGACTGCACGACCTCTTTCAGTCTTGTACTTGCAGCGGCAAAGCGGCGGTTGAACCCCACCTGGAGTGAACCCGCGCTCCTGACCAATGCCGCATCAATCGCGGTGAGCTCCTCCCGATTAAGACAGAGGGGCTTCTCTACAAAGACGTGACGATCAGCAGCGAGGGCCTGCAGAACCAGTGGGGCATGCAGGTGATGCCGGGTCGCTATCAGTACGCCGGCGGACGGGCTCGATGTTCCGTTGAACACGACAGCAGGGTCGGTCGCCGCCGCAGCAAAGCCGAACTTCTCCTTTACATGGCTTGCGCTCAAGGCAGTCTTGTTTACCACCGTGCCCAACTGCACGACTCCCTTGAGATGGGGCAGGAGCATGGTGCGCGCAAAGTTGCCCGCACCGATGACGTCCAGGTGATCCACTGGCCCCGCCAGTCTGGAGGATCCAGGTCCACCGGCCAGCTCCCCACCGAAAGCCACTGTCCCTTCAGGCTTGGACCGGCTTAGCAAGGCCGACGTTCGTGTCGTACTCCAACACTACCCCGATATCCGTTGCGTCCTCTCCGAGGAGGTCGCGGTAGACGTCCAGCGCATGCGCAAACGGAACTCGCCGCGTGGTGATTGGAGCGAGATCGAGCGCACCGGATTCCATCAGGTGGAGGCAGGCATCGAAGTTCCGTTGCTCGGTCCAGCGAACGTACCCTATCGGATAGTCCACGCCACCCCATTCGTACGTCGCATCGTAGCGGCCGGGCCCGTAACTGCGGGTGTAGCGCACCTCGATTTCCTTCTCGTACGCGTTCTTCCAGGCCAGATCCATTCTGGTGTTGCCGACCACGATCAGCCGGCCTCGATCCCGTAACACCTCGATAGCCTGCTCGGTCGGCTGGTTGCTCTCGGTAGCGGTAGCAAGCACCACTGCGTCGACGCCGAATCCCTCGGTCCATGCGTGGACCTCGTCCATGAGATTCTGAGCACCCGGCAGCCACGAATCGCTCCGCACCCATTGCCTCGGCGAACGGCTTGCGCGGAGCAGCCAGGTCAACGCCCATCACCCGAACGCCGTTGGCCCGAAGGAGTGCGGTCACCAGGAGCCCAACCAGCCCCTGCCCCATGACCAAGACACGGCTCCCCAGACCGGGTTCCGTCTGCCGAACAGCCTGCAAAGCAATGGCCGTGATCGTCGTGTAAGCCGCCTGCCAACCTTCGACGTGCTCCGGTACCCGCGCCGCCAGCATATCCGGTACCGCAACATACTCGGCGTGAAAGGCGCACTCAGCTCCACCGCAGGCGACCCGGTCTCCAACCCGGAATCGGGTGTTTGCGGAGTCGACGGCATGAACTATCCCGGCCGCGCTGTAGCCCAGTGGGGTAGGCGTTGCCAGCCGGTTTCTCACCTTCTCGAGCGCGGCGGGCCAGCCCAGCGTCTTGGCCGTCTCCAGGACCTTGCGAACCTGGTCGGGCCGTGCTCGTGCCTTCTGGAGCAGGTTCATTTTCGCCTGCTCCACCTTCATCTTCTCGGTCCCGACGCTGATGACCGAATGGGTAACCCGCACCAGCACGCCGCCCGGAGGAGGCGTAGGAACGGGCACTTCCTGAAGTTCCAGCCGTCCGTCCTGGTACTGCGCGATCTGTTTCACACTGAGCCCGACAAGGCGACTCGTAGGCTTTCACTAGCTGCTGAGCCGACCGTTCCCAGTTGAGCTGCGTCAGAATACGTTCCTGTCCCAAACGACCCATCTTGTCACGTGCGACTGGATCATCCAGCAACTCTTGAATGGCATCCGCCAGCTTCACCGCGGAGTTCTCCCTCACATATACGGCCGCTCCCCCCGCAGACGCCCGGCCCTCCTTGAGGTCAAAAAGCACCTGAGGTTTGGCGAACGCCATGTACTCGAGCACCTTGTTCATGGTGCAGTGATCGTTGTAAGAGTTGATCGGATCGCATGAGACGCCCACATCCATCGTCTGCAGCGCCGCAAAGAGGAACTCGTTGGTGACCCGACCCGGCAGATCCACGTATTCCTCGAAGACCAGCCGATCGCGCTGGGCACCAACCGGGAGTTCTCCGGCCCGGTACCCATCAGCAGAAACTGAATGTCCTTGCGGCCCGATCCGTGGATCAGATGAGCAGCGGCGTCCATCAGGTAATCCACTCCGTCCGCATTCGCCCATCACGCCCACGTAGCCCACCAGGTAAGAGCGGCCCTTCTTGAGTGAGGGGTCAGGCTGGTAGTGCAAGGTCGCGATCTTGGGGGCGGTCCGGACGACAAACACTCGAGTGGCCGACTTCTTTCCCCGCTCGAGCGCGACTTGCCTCACTGACTCGTTGGTAGCCAGCACGAAATCCGCGCAGGCATAGGTCAGCCGTTCGGCCAGGCGGATGAGCCGAGTACAGCAGGCCGCGTCTGCCGAACTTGGCCTCGAACATCTCCGGCCAGAGGTCGTGGACGTCATATACGACCTTGACCCCGAAGAAGAGCTTGAACGGCAGGGCGACGAGAAACAACAGATCCGGCGGGTTGCAGAGATGGACCAGTCGAAACCGATGGCGCCGCCAGGCTCTCCACGCAAGTCGAGTCTCGCCCCAGAGAGCGGAGCCGTACTCACGGACAAATCCCAGGACGCCATTGGCCTCCTCGGCAATCCAGTGGCGATACACGTGGATACCGTCGATGATCTCCTCCGGCTCGTTGAATCCGCGCATCCGGGGACAGATGACGACTACTTCATAGCCTGCATCGCGCAGCACACAGGATTCCTGCCAGACCCGCCGGTCGAGAGGCACCGGGAGGTTCTCGACCAGAATCAGGACGGCTGGCTTCACCAGCAAAACCCTTCATAGTGGCAAGGCAGGTCTCGCAGCTCCGGCCAGCCGTTCACATCCAGGACCTGATGCTCCGGCCGAACAGCTTGCCTCAATTCCTCGATCGTGGCGCACGGCTGGGCGGCGACGATCAATCCACGCTCGCCTACCGCACTGGCCACGTCCGAGTGAAGCAGGGAGGCCAGATGCGGCATACGAGTGTCGATGGCACGCCTGTTGGCGCCAAGCATAGATGCGAGGTTCAGTGCCGGATCGTAAATCCTCACCTTGTAACCACGGCCCAGCAGTGTCTGGGCGACCTCAACCATGGGACTTTCCCGAAGGTCGTCGGTGTTCGACTTGAAGGAGAGACCGAGGATACAGATTTCGTTCTGCCCCGCCTCGTTTATAAGTCCAAGCAAGCTCTGCAGGTGACGCTCATTACTGGTGAGAAGGTTTTCCAGGATTGGGAGACTCAGGCCACGCAGATGCCCGTGATGAGTAAGGGCCTTCACGTCCTTCGCCAGGCAGGAACCCCCGAAGGGGTTGCCCGGCTTCAAGTAGTAGGGCGAGAGATTCAGTTTGGTGTCCTGACAAAAGATCTCCATGAGCGCGCGGGTATCCAGGTTTAGCTCCTTCCCGAGGCGCCCCATCTCGTTCGCGAACGCGACCTTGGTAGCATGGAAGGCGTTGCAGGCATACTTGACCATCTCCGCCACCGACCACTGCACCACCACTACTTCATCTCCAAGCAGAGCTCGGGCAGGGCCTGGCGGCAGGGCGCGGCCGTCGGACGTACCGACTACAGCCAGCGCAGGATGCTCAAAGTCTCTCAGGGCCGTTCCCTCGCGGAGGAACTCCGGATAGAAGAACACCTCAACCAATCCTGCGGCGGTAAGGTCATCCAGCAGCTCCCTTACGATGTTTTCGGTACTCCCGGGAAGCATCGTACTCCGGAAAACGAGTGTGTGCTTGCTCTTCTTTTGCCGCAGAGCGTCCGCGATCTCCTGCACGACCCGCCTGCACGAAGCCGAGGTCGAGGGCGCCGTTGACCTGCGAGGGAGTGCCGACGCAGACGATGGAAAGCTCCGTCTGGCCAATGGCTTCATCCACACTCGTGGTCGCCCTCAGCAGACCATGGTCCTTTGCCGCCAGCAGGACCTCATCCAGGCCAGGCTCCACGACCGGGGGAATCCCGGCATTGAAGGATGTCACCTTCTGCGGGTGGACGTCCACGCCAACGATGGCATGACCCTCGGGCCGCCAGGCATCCAGCCGTGACTCCCCCCACGTAGCCCAGCCCAAATACGCTGATGTTCATCGGTCAGCCTCGCAGAAAGCCGTGCGGAAAGTGGCAGTCCCATCGCGGATTCGGGTGCGCGCGAGCTTGAGCAGTGGACCTCGACAGACTCGGCGGAAGCCGGGTGATACAACACCTGCTAGCGGCGCCCTGCTGGCCCATCCACGGAGTATTCGGCGGCATCCACCCCGGGAACGATCAACTCCACTGCTGTCCACGCTCCAGTTACAGTCACATCTACCGCCACCCCTCGTCGCTGCACGAGGAACGCTCCCTTCGCCAGACATTTGCACCTGGGTCTCTGGGGCGAATTGCCACAGCACCGTGAATGGCTGTGGACGCCCGTTCCGATCGAGACATCCATCCTCTACCTGCCATCCAGACTTTACGCTCACGCGGGAGATCCGGCGCCGCACCAGAGCACCAGGCAGGTTTAGAACACCAAGGGCCCCCGACTCATCAACGGTGAGCGACGGAATCGGGTGGTGGCTTCCCCACAAGAATGGGCCCAGCCTGGTGGGCTCCTCAGCGGTCATGGGGCGAGGCCCATTGTGAGCGCCGCCCGATGCCAGCCAGCGCCGTAGCTCCTCATGGGCGTAGTACGCTCCGGTCCCAGGGTCGATAACGAGCCCCACGCCTTGGTACCATACCGAAACATGGAGCGCGTCCGAATGCCCATGCGCAGCTGTTCTGAGGTATCCCAGCGGCGAAAGATCCCAGCGCAGCCGCCAGGGCGGTGCGTCACAGACTGCCATCCCCGAGTCCGGAAACAGGCGCCATGAGCCCATATCACGAGCACGCTGCTGATTTCTTGGTGAGATGCCACCCAGCCAGTATCCGACTCCGGTTCCGCCACCCTGCTCGCTCATCCATTGGTGCCATTCCTGAACTGGGTTCTCTACGAAAAATGGCGTCACGTACGCGCCATCCGAGTCACCATAGTCCCAGGGATCGCTGGGCACCTGGACCTTTCGATAAAATGCCGCCGCGAGGCCCAGACGCTCGCGCACAGGGCGCGCTACCTCGCGGTGTGCCCACTCCAGCGCCTTGAGTGATTGCCAGCAGAGCTCGAACGAGAAGAGGTGGTAGTTGAGTGCCTGCTCGCGGTTGCCTCCATCAGGAGCGAACTGCTTCAGTACCTCCTGCTCCCAACATTCCTGCAAATGGTCCAGTGTTGTAACTGTTCCTTGCAGGTCCGGCCAGCGCACCATCGCGAGGATACAGCCTGTCAGTTCACCGAGAAGGTGATTATTGGCCGAGGATCCGAAGGAGCGATATCGCCACACGAATCGGAGGTGAGCGGGGAGAATCGCCTTGCGCAGGCGAACCAGTCTCTGCTCGTCCGTGGCAGCTACTGCTCCCCGGTTTGGCCGGGGCGGCCCGGAGAGGAGCGCATCCAGCCAGGTGAACTGGATCAACCGGATCCCCGCCTCGAGGGCACTGGTCCAGTTCCAACCATGGTATGGCGGATTGTGCTCCACCCAGTCCTCCAGCCACTCCGTGCACTTGTCTCGGGCCAGCTGGCTATCGAGCACATGAGCAGCCATTCCCAGCCGCACCAATTGCGACCACCGACTTATCTCCCAGATGAGTTTGATGTCGCCGCCCTTCGGTAGCTTCCGGTAGTCGAGCTTGAAGGCAGGCTTTCTGGTGTCGAGGTCAACCATGACTGTGTAGTCGCAGTGCCACCGCGGCGGATCATCTACCGTCAGCTCGAGCCCGTCGAATACCTTCCACCGACCCGCGAGAATCGCATCGAGATCCCGTTCCAGGGTCTCGCGCAGTTGCAAGGGCGCATCCTCCGGCCGGGGCAGCTTGGGAAATCCACCGATGGGCTCCAGACCCAGAGCCGGTGGCGTCCATTCGCGGCGAATATCGGACGCCTGCCGAATGGCCTTGCGCGCATGCAACGCCATTTCCGAGGGGCTCATCGCCCTCACCCGATGCCAGTACCAGCTAAGAGTCGGCACGCCGCCCCTCCGCACTGAGGACTTCCCTTCCGATGTTTCCAAGTTGCATCACTCCACGCAGCCCTCACAGCTCCGCGACGGCGCTATGCCCTATTCCCTGATATTTGAAGCAACCATGTACGGAGCGCCCGACACAATCTGACAACGTTTCGGGCCACCTAAGGTGGGATAATTCTCCGTCTAGCCTTCGTCCGTCCTCACACCGACCGCAAACCCGGCAACTCGTTCGGCGAATATCTCGTGTGCCAGTTGAGGCCCGTCTCATATCCATATTGCAATATCACGTCATTATACATTCGCTGAATCAATCCAACATGATCCCTGGTCAGATAGTTCTTCCAATCTCCGGGAAGACCTTTCCTGTAATGGCTGTCCTTGTTTTCTTCGCCTCTCTTCCGTCCACCTGCCAACCGCACAAACTCATTCTGCCAGACGATGCCGAGGACTCGCTCCGCCGGAAGGCGATGGAGAATCCTCGGCAGCGGCACTGCCAACCTGAACTCGATATTCCTCAGCAACTTGGAGAATAGATACTCAATCCGCTTGCGAAATCCGTAACGTTCCTGGCACAACAACCCGAGGAAGTCCATGATGGACAACATGGACTGATAGTCCCTCGAGGTGACCGCTTCCATGCTCACCAACATAATGTTGTCGCCGCGAAAGTCCTGCCAGGACCTCATCTGCTCGAATTGCTGCTTCCTGAAGGCGATCTCATGAAACAGGCCGGCTTCCTGATCGGATTGCTGCAGTTTCGCACGGTGTGCCACCAGTTCTGGCCAGGCATGAGTCGGATGGGTCTTGAGATGTGAGAAGTAGGCAGAAACCACGATGTCTCTTGGGTCTCGCACAGCATGAATGCCCACCAGATTCTCCAACCCGGCAACATGTCTGTAATCTGCGTTAGCGTAAGAGATGAAGTCGACACGATTGTCCGCAATGAATTGTGCCAGATCGCCGTTGAAATCCTCGTCAGCATCAACGATCCTGTAACGAAGTCCAAGCTCTAGGCAAACTTCTCCAAAGATACTGACGAACCACATACTCGCACACTTATGGTGCCCGAAATACCCATAAATCCTTCGGCCAGTCGCCATCATCTCTTCTCCTAACGGTGCGTGTGACTCTTTCCTACTCGCAAAGCGCGCCGCGCCTTCGCCTGTAGGACACGGCACCATCACACCAGTTTGGATAGAACTGCCGCAAGTTGTCGAGTCAATGCCTGACGGTCGTAGGCCTCTATGCCAGCGGTACTCAGGCGCATTGGCGCCGAGGATTTGCTGCGGTGGTATGCGGTCAGGAGCGCCTCTTCGACCCCGGCTACATCAGTCGGGTCCACGGTGAATCCAAGGCTGTGCCGCTCCACCAGACTGGTAGCGGCACCCGGACAACTGAGCAGAAGAATCGGCGGACCACCAACAGCCCAATACTCGTAAATCTTTCCCGGGACGAGAGTTGCGAATCCTTCGTAATTGACGACAACCAGGAGGTCAGACGCTTGCATAAATCGAATAAACTCATCCCGCGGCAAAAACCCCAATTCCGTCACTACCGCTGACAAGCCAAGGTCCTTTACCAATTGTCTATGACCTTCGGGAAGAACACCGGTAAAGGCTAGGTTCAGGTCCTCCGCCAACCATGGTTCGCGTTGCAGAATGGTATGAAGCCCTTGGAAAACCGCCGCTGGGCTGCGCGTCCAAGTCTTTCCGTCGTGCAGGGATCCTGCATGCAAAATCGTAAACCTGGAGTTCCGGGTCATCTCCGTCATCCGAGGAAGTACAGCAAACTCCTCGAGATCACAACCATTGGGAATGAGAACAAACTTTCCGCGGGGTTCTGTAGGATAGCGCTCTAGGAAGGCGTCTTTGCTCCATTCCGTAACGAGGATGACTCTGTCGGCCAGCTTGACTACCAACCCCTCCATTCTTCGATAAATCGCACGAACTATTGCCGGCTTAGAGTGATAAGCAGGTGTGTCGATCCAGTCATCGCGAAAATCCAGAACCAGACGCTTCCCAGTCATTTCCTTCAACAGCGCGCCAACTAGAGTGGCTGAGTAGGGGGGGGACGTCGCAAAAATGACATCGGTCCTCTCGCTTCTCACAATCTGCCGACCTCGCCTTACCGCGAAGGGCAGCCACAGAAGGGACCGATCCGGCAGAACAAGATTTCGAACTGACCAACGACGCGCTCCTCCAAAGATCTTCGCAATTGTCCGAGTCAACCAGTTTCGCTGGCTGAATTGCCGCTCCTTCTCCAGAAACTCCCACGAAGGCTCTCCTGCTGCAGTGCGATAGATCGAAACTCCCTTTGGGATCTCTGCAAGCAAAGTCTCACTTCCCTGCTTACGATCGGATTCGTATTCCCTCCCGTCATCAATAGTCAGCACCGACGGCAGCCAACCCAAACTCGGCAGATATTTGATAAATTTCACGACTCGGATGGAATGTCCCACAGATTGGAATGGCGGAAAAACGCGAGCGAGCATGAGGACCCTTTTCATTTGCCTTATCACGTCTCCAGGCTACTTGGCAACTTGATTAATCTTGATCTAATTGTTAGTAATGCGTCCCGCAGAAGGCTCGCCGCAGCAATGGCACAGCCAGACGGAGTTCTTATCATACGGCGCCTTTGTTAAAGCGCAACAAATCTCAAGAGTATTTATTAAGTTCAAGGAGCGGCGGAAGCCCGGCGAATGCTGCCCGGACCGCACCATGGCTCGGGAGCCACGCCGGGTCCCGATCTACGAAGACCCGAAACCACACCTCCATATTGAGCATGGTAAGCATTTCTCCGGGTGATAGCTCCGGATCCCGCAGTACACGGGGATTGAATATCCCGCGTTCCAGCGATGCCTCAGAGGCAAGCAGAGCACGAATCTGCGGCGCAAGCTGCGCAGCAGATCCACTCTAACCGGTACCGGGAATCCGACCTTATCCTCCTCGGCGTACGACGTGCGGCGGCAGCAGTGGGGTTGCTACGTCTCGTATAATCGCCTTCGGAATCTGCTGCGGCACCTTTTCCTCTGGCGTCAGCGTCGCCATGTACTCGATGATTCGATAGTCTAACAGTGGCACCCGTGACTCCAGCGACACGGCCATACTCGCGCGATCCTCCTTCATCAAGAGATGCGGAAGGTACGTGACCAGGTCGTGGTACAGGCAGCGATCGAACAATTGGTCAGTGGGTGCCTCCACCAGCGGTTGCAGATACTCCTGGGCCGGTGAGTAATCACCAAACCTTTGCACGAGGGCTGGATGAAGAAGGTGATTCCGAGCAGGGTCGAGGCCACCGTGCATGCTGATCCACCGCGCCTCGAGCGAGCTGTTATCTCTGGATCCCCGTAACAGCCGGCGCGCCAGGCCGAGCAGTCCCTGGCGCCTGACCATTCGTCTAAGACGCTGGTATGCCGGGGTGCGCTCAGAAGCCGGCCCTTTCGACAGATCGAACATTGCAGTCGAACCAAAAGTCGTCTGGAACTGCCAGGGATAGCCCCCGAAGACCTCATCACCCCCATGCCCGTCAGCGCCACCTTCACGCAGTGGGCCGCCACTCGCGACACCGAGAAGTAGGAGAATCCTCCGGCATCGGGACTGGGAAATTCCTGATGCCACGTGAGCGGTCCAAGCATGGAAATGAAATCCCCGACCTCCGGTGTGACGATATGATGCCGGGCACCCATTGCCTTGGCGACCGCGGAGGCAAATCCGGACTCATCATAGAAGGCAGACTCCCCAAAGCGAACGGAGAATGCTTCCAGGCCGCTTCTATGACGGGCACCCAGGCTGGCGACCAAGCTGGAGTCCAGACCACCGCTGAGGTGGCACCCGACAACCGCGTCGCTGCGACAGTGTATCCTCACCGCGTCGTCGATAAGTTCGCCAGCCTCGGTGGCGACCTGCCGTCTGGTGCGTCCGCCATGGTACGTGTACTTGACATCCCAGTAACGCTCGACGCGCCCACCCGATACGGTGAGCGTGAGCATATGCGCCGGGGGCAACTGCCGCACACCGGCGAAAAGAGTCTTGTGCCCTAACGGCGCGACCGTGAACAGGCAGTCCGCGAGCCCGCGGTCATCCACCGCCGTCGGAATGTCTGGGTGCGCAAGCACACCCTTGACCTTCCGACGCACACACAAAGAGCCCGTCCGCCATATGGTAGTAGAGCGGCTTTATCCCAATCCGATCGCGCGCCGCGAACATGGTTCGCCTGCGCGAGTCCCACAGGACGAACGCGAACATCCCATTCAGGGAATGAAGACAGCGCGGTCCCTGGTCCTCGTACAGGTGGAGTATGACTTCACTGTCCGTGGCCGAGCGAAAGGTATGGCCCCGCGACCGAAGAGCCGAAGTCAATTCAACGTAGTTGTAGATCTCTCCGTTGAAGACCAGCCAGATCGAGCCATCCTCGTTACTCATCGGCTGGTGCCCCGCCGGCGACAGATCGACGATGGATAGCCTTCGATGTCCGAGGCCGACTGGACCGTCGACGTGCAGGCCCGCATCGTCGGGACCCCGATGGTCCATGATGTCGCGCATGGCAACAACATCTTCAGGTCGGCACGAGCGACCGTCACGCTGCCACACGGCTACGATACCACACATGTAGAGTTGCCCCTAGTCTCGTGTCGCCCGCGGTCAGCGCGAAGCAGCGTTGCCAGGTGAGAGGTGGGACTCGGCCGCCTTGAGGACACTATCCCCCGTGACCAGGGAACTCTGGTGTGCTAGTTGAAATCGCCAACGAAACGAAACTCCATTATCGTCGACCTTGCCCCGCCATTGCGGCGTACAGTTCTCGATTGCGTTGTTTGACACCGTAGTGGGGCGAATACCAGCTGTCCCGCAGCTGGGGCCGGACACCGCCGTCAGGAATGTGCACGATCAGGAATGACAGGCCATTCTTCAGCACTGTGAGCGCATGTCGCTCTTCGCAGAGGTCGAACTCCAGATCAGGAGCAAAATGGAAAAACCATTCCATGAGGTGCTCCTCACGTCCGGTAAGGCGATCGACCACATCCCAGGCCCCTGGTCGCGGATGGGCCAGCTCCCGACTGAACTCCGTCTGGTCGGGATAGCTCAAAACGCCGGTGACTCGCTCTCCATTCCAGTCAATAGCACCTTGCTTCAGGAACATGCTTCCAATTGAAGTTGGGCATGGGTAGAGCCTGATCGTGACGATCGATTTTCACTGAATTATGGGCCGAGGTTAAGCGATAGTGGTCTCTACAGGAGCCGTGGTAGATATAGGTGCCGGGGTCAACCAGAATCGGCTGGCCATGCACCCAAAGAACAGGGCTTAGGAGATCACAGTGCGCGTGAGCACAATGACCCTCTCCTCCCAACCCGAACGGCCCGCAACGAAAGAACGCGACATCCGTCCTGGTGCCCCACCCATCACGGATGACATACAGGCCGGCTGCCGGGAAAGCGCGCGAGGTGGCGGATGGCGGGACGACGGCGAGGTTTCCCCACATCCTCACTCCATCAGAGCCGAGAAGCCAGAACGCTTCCTCGTCGAATCGACCAGCGGCAAACTTCCAATCAGGCCGGCGAAACAGCACCGCCCCGGCTGCAAGAAGCGGCCGAAAATCCCAGAAGTTTCTACCCTGGCCTAACCCGAGCGCAGT
>CAVOSV010000002.1:0-2325887 GCA_963698975.1 uncultured Gemmatimonadales bacterium | reverse complement strand
GGTGCCGGAGGGATACACCGCGAGACCCACCTCGGTGCGTTGCCGGAACAGCTCGGCCAGACTCCGGTTCCGGTCGGGACCGCCGGGTGGGCCCAGATCAGTACGCCGGCCACGGCGCTGCGTCCCTCGGCCGAGTGGCGCCGGGCCTCCAGCACGACGTAATATCCACTCGTCCGAGCAGCGAATGAGTCGCCCTCGGCGCGCGGCAGCAACCGGTGCCGCCCGGCCCAGGCCCAAGACTCGCCGGAGGAGTCGAACACCGCCACGCTCATTTCCGGCCCGGCCGACGGCACCAGCCGGCTCAACTCCGCCAGTGCCGCCTCGCGGCTCTTTGCCGGACTGGCTATGGCAGACTCGGCCAGCCGCTCGGCTCGATGTAAGGCCGAATGGAGATCTGCCGCGAGATGCTGGGAAGCCGCGGTGACGCGCTTCTCTCGCTCCTGGGGCCAGCGGGTTTCGATGGCTCTGATCTGCCGGTGGCCAAGGGAGAGCGCGGTCGCCAGTCCGGCCAGCAGGATCAAGAGCGCACGCCGACGCCACCCTGACAGAGGCCATAGCAGCGCGATTTCCGCCCCGACGCAGATCCAGGAAACCCACACCCAGAGTCCGCCGGGCTGCCGCAGCCATTCGGCCACAGCGACCCCAGCTGCCACGACGACCAGAACCCAGAGCCGCCTGCGATGATTCAAGAGCGACACCCCTGGCGGTTGAAGGACATGACCCCCGGCGCGATCACGGAGCGGTTGCTTGACCGGCAGACCCTCATCGTGCCGGTGGGGACGACGGAGCAGCACGGTCCCCACCTCCCGCTGGGCTGCGATACAATCATCGTGGAGCGATTAGCCGACGATCTGTCGGAGAAGTTTGGGATCGCGCGCACTCCCACAGTCGAGTACGGCGTGCATGCCACGACCCGGCCCTACCCTGGCGGGGCCGCGCTCAGACGTCGAACACTTCACCGGGTCTTGAACGAACTTATCGAGTCCTGGGAAGAGGGGGCAGGCGTCCGCGAGTTCTTCATCATCACCGCGCAATCCAGCGAAGCACATCTGGAGGCTCTGAGTGCCATCCGCACCGATGAAGCCACGGTGCAGGTGGTGGACATCTTCAGCATTGAATTCGGCTCGCTTCTGGAGCGCCCGGCGCCGATCCAGGGTGGCGAGCTGGACACTTCCCTGCTCCTGTTCCTGGCTCCGCATCTGGTCCACATGGAGCTGGCCCGCGACTTCGATCTACCGCCGGAGATGCTGTCCCGATACCGCCCAGGAGACAGCCGGCACCTTCCGGCCGGCTCTCCCGGATCGGTGGGCTACCCCAGTCTAGCCAGCGCCCAGAAGGGTGAGCGCCTGTATAGATTTATCGTCGACCGAGTGAGCACCTGTCTAGAGAGATCCTGACGAACGGAGAAGCCATGCGCCTCGCCGCGGTTCTACTCGTGCTCCTGCCGGCCGCTACAGCCCGGGCTCAGGATTCACCTGGGACCAAGCTCGTTATCCAACAGGGAGGACGGGAGATCGGTCGAGAGGAATTCACGCTGACCCAGGGTCGCGGCCGGGGGGCTCCGGGCACCAGTCTCCGCGCCACCGCAACTTATCCGGCAAACAGCCCTACCCTGCGTTTGGCCGCGACACTCGACCGCACTGCGGAATCGGCGCTGGCCAAATTTCAGCTCGACGTCGAAGGGCCGAATGGACCGACCGTGATTTTAGCGGCCGGCTCCGGAGCTCGGCTGATCATCCGCACTGTCGCCAAAGGTTCCGAGGCAGGCCGAGAGCTGCCTGGCGGTCCCGATGTGGTGCTGCTCGATGACCAAGTCTTCTCGCTCTATACTGCGGTGGCGGATCTGGCGACCCCTGCCGGCAAGCCGTTGACGGCAGTCTTCCCTCGAAGTGCCCGGCGGGCCTCGTTCGTCGCGCGGCGGGAGTCCGGTGCTGCCGCCGGGGCCCGGGTGACTCTGAGCGGTGACATCCGCGGGACCTTGAGCACCGACGGTCAGGGCCGGCTGGTTCGACTCGAGCTCCCTGAGTCGGGCACCATCGTGTCTCGCGCTCAGGACTAACGGGCGCCGCTCGGTTCCGCACAATTTTTTATCGTCCCAAGTTGAAACCATTGCGGCGGGGCCCGCGTACTACATCGGTCATGATCTCATCCCCAGACCACAACGCCCTCGCCGTGCTGGAAATCCCGGGCGGGCGCTCGCTTCGTCACTAAGGAACAGACATGCTGCGAAGAACCCGGATCTGGCTCATTGCCACTGTTGTGGTTCTGGCAATCGGCGGCGTGGTGGCGTTCCAGATTCACAAGAAGAAACACGCCGGTACCGAGGTGAGACTGGAGCGGGTGAGCCGCCGAGACCTGGTGGCCTCGGTTACGGCCAGCGGCAAGATCGAAGCGAAGACCTCGGTTGATATCAGCGCGGACATCACGGGCCGGATCATCGATATCGCCGTGCGGGAGGGCGATCTGGTGAAGCGCGGCCAGTTCCTGCTGCAGATCGACCCGGCGCAGTATCAGGCCGCGGTGGCGCGGTCCCAGGGGGTGGTATCCTCGACCGAGGCCACCCTGCTGCAGACCCGGGCGACTCGCGACCAGGCGCAGCGCGCCTGGGATCGGGCACGGCAACTCAAGGAGCTGGGCAACGACCTGATTGCCCCGGAGACCGCGGAGCAGGCGCAAACCGCCCTCGACGTCGCCGAAGCGAACTACCAGGCGACCAAAGCTCAGCTGGACCAGGCCCGAGCCAGCCTGCGGGAGAGCAAGGACAACCTGGCCAAGACGCGCCTGACTTCGCCCATATCAGGCCGGGTGGTGCGGCTGGCGGTCGAAGAGGGCGAGGTGGCAGTACCGGGAACGTTTTCCCGGGAAACCGGGCTGCTGATGACCATCGCGGACCTTTCGGTGATTCTGGCGAAGGTGCAGGTAGACGAGACGGATGTGGTGCGGCTGAGCTCCAACGACTCGGTGGAAGTCACCATTGATGCGTACCGGGACACCACCTTCTGGGGCCGGGTGAGCAAGGTGAGTCACAGTGCCAAGCTGACGCCTACCGAAACCGCCTCGGGCTCGAGCGACCGCGCAGTGGATTTCGACGTGGAGATCACGCTGCGGAATCCTCCGCCTGACATCCGCCCCGACCTGAGCTGCACCGCCCGGATCATCACCGATACCCGGAACAATGCGCTGAGCATTCCCATCATTGCGTTGACCGTACGGGAGCACGAGAAGATTCCCAGCGAGGCCGAGGGAGCACCGCAGGTCGACACCCTCCGGGCCCGGTTCAGGAAGAAGGAGGCGGAAGGCGTGTTTGTGGTGCGCAACGGGATCGCCACCTTCCGTCCGGTCAAGACCGGCGTTGCGGGAGACGACTATTTCGAGGTGCTGGACGGCGTGAGGGAGGGAGAAACCATCGTGGCGGGAACCTATCAGGCCATTCGGGACCTGAAGGATGAGGCCAAGGTGCGCCAGGCCGACACCACCAAGACCCGGGAAACCAAGGCGTCCTAGTGCGTATCCTGGAAGCCATCCGGATGGCGCTTCGCACCCTCCGGGCGCAAAAGCTCAAGAGCTTCTTCTCGCTGGTCGGCGTGCTGATCGGCGTGACCTTCCTGATCGCGGTGGTTTCCATCGTTCAGGGCATGAACCGCTATATGGTGGACCGGTTCGCCAACACGCTGGTGGGGGCCAATACCTTCCAGCTGCGGCAGCGCCCCTCCATCACCACCGGCAACGTGCCGGAGGATGTGTGGCGCAGCTGGCTCAGGCGTCCCCGAATCACCTACGGCGATGCCGACTACGTCCGCGAGCGGATCAAGACCCCAGCCACGTTCGCCAAGTTCTGTGAAGACCGGGTGGCGGTCCACTATGAGGGCAAGGTGGCCAAGGATATCGGTCTGATCGGCACGGAAGAGAGTTACTTCGATATCAAGGACTACGTCATCACCCAGGGCCGCACCTTCACCACGCAGGAGGTGCGCACCGGACTCCCGGTGCTGGTGATCGGCTCTGAGCTCGCCGAGAAACTGCTGGCCGGGGTGGATCCCCTTGGGAAACAGGTCATCATCGGCGGCCTGCCCTACCGGATCGTGGGCGTGGTGGAGAGACAGGGCACCTCTTCGGGCTCTCGCTGGACAAGTTCGCCATCATGCCCTTCAGCGCTCCAGGCCGACGCTTGATCTGCCCCATCAACATTCTGGATGCCCTCATCGTCCAGACCGCCAATCCGACCGAAATGCAGAACGCCCTGGCCGAGGCGGAGGCGCTGATGCGAAGCCGCCGGCAGCTGAAGCCGGAACAGGAGAACAATTTCGCCTTTCAGACCGCGGAGGGCGCGCTGGGCAGCTGGCAGAAGATCTCGCGGGTGCTGTTCGTCGCCCTGCCGGGGCTGGTGGCGATCTCTCTGGTGGTCGGCGGGATCGTGATCATGAACATCATGCTGATGGCGGTGAGCGAACGCACCCGCGAGATCGGGATTCGAAAGGCGCTCGGGGCGAGGCGGCGGGACATCCTGGCCCAGTTCGTCGTCGAATCGGCCACTCTCTCTGCAGTAGGAGCCGCGTTCGGCATCGGCCTGGGCATCGCATTGGCCTTCGTCATCAAAGCGGTGACTCCCTTGCCCGCGGCGGTGGCGCCCTGGTCCATCCTGGTGGCAGTGGTGCTCGGCGTGAGCGTCGGGATCGGGGCCGGGGTGTATCCTGCGAGCCGGGCCTCGCGGCTGGACCCGATCGACGCGCTGAGGGCGGAATGAGGCGGCAGCGCAAGGGCGCCCTGCTTTCCCGCATGCTGGAAGGATCGGTCATTGCCGTGGACTCGATCCGGGCGAACAAGGTGCGGGCGGCTCTGACCATCCTGGGCGTGGCGATCGGAGTGACAGTGGTGATCGCCATGGCCTCCGCAATAACGGGGATCAACCAGAGCGTTAGCAACATCCTCGAGGCCGCCGGACCCAAGACCTTCTTCGTGTACCGCTACTTCTCCGGCGGTCTCGACGTCTCCGACGGATCTGACGAGCTGTCCCCCTGGCGCCAGATGCCGTGGCTCACTGTGGAAGAGGCGGAGCTGATCCGGAACCTGCCCACCGTGCGCGATGTGAACATCGGCGAGTACACCAATGGCCCGGTGAGCTTCGGGGGGTGGAGCTGAGGAGCGTCGCGATCGCGGGGATGACTCCGAGCTGGAACCAGGTGAACGGAGGCGACATCCTAGCCGGGCGAAACTACACTGCCATGGAGTACGCGGCCGGGGCGCGGGTCGTAATCATCAACGACAAGCTGGCCGAATCGCTCTTCCCCCGGCGCGATGCCATCGGGAAGCGGATCAAGATCTTCGGCGAGCCATTCGAGGTGATCGGGATGCACGCGGAAGCGGCGTCGCTCTTCAGCAACGCCGATGAGCCGCGCCTGGCCATTCCGCATACCACGTTCACCAAGGTGGCGGACTACGAGAAGGGCTGGATGGACA
The DNA here is from genome assembly GCA_963698975.1 of uncultured Gemmatimonadales bacterium. Taxonomy (GTDB): domain Bacteria; phylum Gemmatimonadota; class Gemmatimonadetes; order Gemmatimonadales; family GWC2-71-9; genus CAVVWJ01. Next base: position 2,320,430 of record CAVOSV010000002.1, on the reverse strand, counting down.
TCGCGGTGCTCCCCACGGAGACAGCGAGCTATTCAGGAGGCGCAGGATCAGGTCGCGGCCGCGCTGCGGATCAACCGCGGGCTCCGGCCGGGCCAGCCGGACAACTTTGCGGTGGTGACCCAGGACCGGGTGCTCGACACCTTCAACAAGATCACGGCGGCCTTCTTCGTGGTAATGATCGCGCTTTCCAGTGTCGGGCTGATGGTCGGAGGCGTGGGCGTGGTGGCCATCATGATGATCTCGGTTACCGAACGCACCCGGGAGATCGGAGTGCGCAAGGCGCTGGGCGCCACCCGGCGCGAGATCATGTTCCAGTTCCTGGTCGAAGCGGCAACGCTCACGCTGGTCGGCTGTATCGTGGGGATGGGGCTGGGAGCGCTGATCGCCTGGGCGATACGTTCCTTCAGCCCGATCCCCGCCACGGTACCGCTGCTGTCGGTCGTAGCAGCGGTACTGGCGTCGATTCTCACCGGTGTGTTGTTCGGACTCTATCCGGCGAGCAAGGCATCGCGGATGGATCCGGTGGAGGCACTGCGGTACGAGTAGAGACCCTCCGACCCTCCGCCTCTCACGTAGCCTTGCGATATTTCCGGCCCACCACCACTGCCGCCCAGCCTACCATCAGCGCCGGTACCACGAAGCCGAGTGAGGCAATAACGCCGGCCACGAGGCCCACGAAGTTCCGCCACGCCGTCTTGAACGCTTCGGCAATCGGGCTGCGCCCTGGGGCCGAGGCGACGAGGGGCGCCGGCTCGTAAAGGTTTACCGACAGGGTGCTGAGCTGGGCGCTGGCCTTGAGGAAGCGCATCCGGCCTTCCATCCGCTCGATCTCCTCGCGCACCCGCGCGAGCTCGTGCTCGACCGAGAGGACATCCTGGAGCTTGCCGGTCCGGGTCCGGAGCAGCTCGATCAACCGCTCCTCCAGCCGGCGGGCATTCACCACCCGCGCGGTCAGGTCCACGAACTCCTCGCTCACATCTTCGGCTGCGACGTTGACGAACTGCAAACGGCCGAGCGGTCGGAGCCCTTCGGTGAGATCATCGAACCTGGACGCCGGCACTTTGAGCTGGAGCGTGGCCGACCTCACCTGATTCCGGCCGCTCTGAACCGAGGCATCTGCCACGAACCCTCCCACCCGCTGCGCCACGCGGCGCAGCTCGGCGATGGCTGGCTCGAGCGAGTCGACCTCGATGCCGGCCTGCCCGGTGCGGACAATCAGCCGATCCGCCGCATCGGACCCCGCATAGCGGGACCAGGTGTTGCCGTCTTCGTTTGCCTTGGGTGCCTGAGCCTGAGAGGTTGGCCGGCCGCCCACCACTCCCAGGGGTACGGGGCTGGCGGACTTCACATCGGCTTCGAGGTTCCGTTGGGCTTTCTCCGGCTCTGACTTGCTCAGGTTGCGGTCACACGCCGTCAGCAGGGCCGCCTGGAGCAGCCCGATAATCATGATCTGTGCTCGCACAATGCCTCCTTGGGGAGCACAGGAGATGCGGGTCGCCGTTCAGCTTGCACAGTGCAGAGCGTGGCAGTGGATATATTCCACTATGCCCGTAGACATCCTGGCCCTCGCCGCTCATCGAGACGACGTCGAGCTCACCTGTGCGGGCACTCTATTGAAGGCGGTCGATGCGGGATACAGGGTCGGGATTCTGGACCTGACCGAGGGAGAGGCAGGGACCCGCGGGAGTGCCTCACTTCGAGCGGAAGAGGCCGAGCGCGCGGCCAAGATTCTGGGAGTAAGTGAGCGGCGGAATGCCGGATTGCCGGACGCGCACTTGCAGAACTCGGAGGAGACTCGGCGCATTGTGATCGAGCACATCCGCCACTTTGCGCCCCGCGTCGTCATCCTTCCCTTCCCCGTGGGACGGCATCCCGATCACCGGATCGCGTCGGAATTAGGACGCGACGCATGCTACCTCGCCGGCCTGGAGCGATATCACGCAGCTGGATCCCCGCACCGTCCCCACAAGCTGCTCTATGCTCTCTCCTATCGAGAAGATCCCGTCAAGCCGAGCTTTGTGGTGGATATCAGCGGGCAATTCGAGAGCAAGCTCTCGGCCGTCAAGTGCTACGCCAGTCAGTTCGATGGCGCCCAGGCGGCTGGAGAGATTTTCCCCACGGGACAGGATCTGTATTCGCTGGTCGAGACCCAGAACGCGCACTACGGCTCCCTGATACGGAAGCGCTATGGCGAGCCCTTTTTCACCCATGAAACCATGGAAGTCGACGACGTGGTGAAGTTGGGCGTTCGGAGCATCTGAAGAGGCGCTATCTTACCGATATGAAGCCGCCCGTCTACCTAGACCACGCCGCCACCACCCCGGTTCGCCCCGAGGTGCTGGAGGCCATGATGCCCTACCTCACGGACCAGTCCTTCGGCAACCCCTCCAGCGCGCATCGCTTTGGGCGGGCGGCCCGGGCGGGCATCGAGCAGGCTCGCCGGCAGATAGCGGAATCGCTGGGCGCCGAGCCGGGCCAGGTGATCTTCACTTCCGGCGGCACCGAGGCGGACAACCTCAGCATCGTGGGAGCGGCGCTTGCCGCGCGGGACCGGGGAGCGCCGATGTGCGCCGCGGTGTCGGCAGTGGAGCACAAGGCAGTCCTGGCCGCGGCGCATGCCGTGTGTCACCTTGGCGGGCGAGAGGTGCTGCTCCCGGTGGACAGCGCCGGCATGCTCGAGCTGGACGCGCTGGACCGCGCACTGGCCGAAATGCCTTCAGTTGTCTCGGTCATGTGGATCAATAACGAGGTCGGCGTGGTCCAGCCCGTGGCACAAATTGCCGAGCGTTGCCGCGATGCCGGCGTCATCTTCCATACTGACGCGGTACAGGCAGTGGGCAAGGTGCCCGTGTCACTCCAGAGCCTCTGCTGCACCCTGCTCACCATATCGGGTCACAAGATCGGGGCGCCAAAGGGTATCGGCGCCCTGATCGTTCGGGACCGCAAGGCGGTGGAGGCAATTCTCCATGGCGGCGGCCAGCAGTACGGGATCCGCCCGGGTACCGAGAATGTTGCCGGCGCCGTGGCCCTGGGGCGCGCGGTGCAGCTGGCCACCGCGGAGCGAGAGGCCCTGGCGCAGCGTCTGACAGAGCTTCGGGATGAGCTGGCGCGCCGGCTCCTGGCGACGGTGCCCGACGTGGTGGTGAACGCCGAGGGAAGCGAGCGCGCGCCCCACCTCTTGAGCATCGCGGTGGAAGGTGCGGACAGCGAGGCGTTGTTGATGCACCTCGATCTTGCCGGCATCGCGGCATCCAGCGGCTCGGCCTGCTCGACCGGAGCGGTAGAACCCTCGCACGTCCTGGTAGCCATGGGCGTTCCCCGGGAGCTGGCGCTGGGCACCATCCGGTTCAGCTTTGGCCGGGAGAGCAGCATGAATGATGTTGACCGGGCAGCGGAGGTGATCCCCGGAGTGGTCGGGAAAGTGCGGAAGCTGGCTGGCGTGTTGGGGCGAGCGAGCGGCCCCCGATGAGCTCCCGCGTTCTGGTCGCCATGTCCGGCGGAGTGGACAGTTCAGTGGCCGCCGCCCGCCTGGTTGAACAGGGCTACGATGTGGTTGGCGCCACCATGAAGCTCTTCTGCTACGGCGACGAGGTCCCCGATCGGCCCTGCTGCTCGCTGGATTCCATCAACGACGCGCGCGACGTCGCGGCCGCTCTGGGGATCCCGCACTACGTTCTCAATCTCGAGGATCGGTTCAATCTGCACGTCATTCAGAACTTCGTGAGCGAGTACAGCAGGGGCCGGACGCCGATTCCCTGCGTGCGCTGCAACTCCTTCACCAAGTTCCGCGACCTGCTGGCCCACGCCGACGCGCTGGACTGCGAATACATCGCCACCGGACACTACGCCATCGCGCGGGACGGAGCGCTCTACCGAGGCGCGGATCCCGCCAAGGACCAGAGCTACTTCCTCTGGGGGATCGACCCCGCCGTGGTCGCCCGGATGCTCACGCCGGTTGGCAACCTGAGCAAGCCAGAGACCCGGGCCTATGCCCGGCGGCTGGGACTCACCACGGCGGAAAAGCAGGAGTCGGTCGAGATCTGCTTCGTTCCCAACGACGACTACGTCTCGGTGCTGGAGCGCCACCTCCCCACCGATGCACCGGCGCTCACTCCGGGCCCGCTCGTCACCACCGCGGGCCAGATCATCGGTGAGCACCAGGGCTACGGCCGCTACACCATCGGCCAGCGGAAGGGGTTGCCCGGCGGGTTCGATGGACCGCGCTACGTCGTAGCCATTCGCCCGGAGCTGCGTGAAGTCGTGGTAGGCGATGTCGATGACCTGGCGGGGCACAGCGTAACGCTGGAGGAGTTGAACTGGCTGGCAGATCCACTGGAGCCGGGTGAGCGCTGTCGGGTACAGCTCCGGTATAGGGCTCGCGCCGCACGTGCGGTAGTGTTGGACAGGGATTCGGACCAGCTGACCCTGGCACTGGAAACCCCGGTCCGGGCGATCACGCCCGGACAGTCGGGCGTACTCTACGACGGTGAACGGGTTCTGGGTGGAGGGGTCATCTCCTGAGGGGGCCGCTCCGTTCTCTCCTGCTTCACTGGATCCTGAATGCCGCCGCGCTGTGGATTGCCGCTGCCGTAGTTCCCGGGCTCGCCTTCACCGGAGGGCCCGGCCGGCTACTTCTCGTGGCTGCGGTGTTCGGCATCATCAACAGCACGCTCCGGCCCCTGCTCACCATCCTCACCTGTCCCCTCATCGTCGTCACCCTGGGCCTGTTCACCCTGGTAATCAACGCACTGATGGTCCTGGCTACGGGCCGGCTCTCGGAGAGCTGGGACTTGGGCTTTACGGTGAGCGGCTTCTGGCCCGCGTTTTTCGGCGGGCTGGTGGTGGGACTGGTGAGTATGGTTTTGTCGTTGGGGATGGGGACGAAGGAGCCGCGAGTCAGGAGTCACGAGTCACGAAGCGATCGGCCAGGTCGCCTCTAAGGTCCTCGCGGCTGGTGACTCGCGACTAGTATTTCAACCCCGCTGAATCAGCGAATTTCTTGAGCAGCTCCTGCTGCTCCGGGGTCAGCTCGTCCGGCACGGTCACCTGCACGCCGACCAGCTGGTCACCCCGCCGCCCGTTCTTCTCCAGCCCCTGTCCCTTGATCCGGAATCGACGTCCCGGCTGAGTACCCGGCGGGATTCGGAGCAGAACCTTCTTCCCGTCCAGCGTCCGCACCCGCAGCCGGGTGCCCAGGGTGGCCTGCGCCAGGTTTATCGGAACGTCGGCCACGATGTCGAGGCCTTCTCGCCGGAAAAACCGGTCGGGCTGCACCTGGAAGGTGATTACCAGATCGCCGGGTGCGCTGCCCTGCCCGTTTGCCTGCCCTTGTCCCCGCAGCATGACCCGGTCGCCGGTCTCGGTTGCGGAGGGGACCGTGATGGTGACCCGCCGCTCCGCCCTGATCTCGCCCGCGCCCCGGCAGGTGGGACACTTCTCCGAGGGAATGCGGCCGCGGCCCCGGCACTGGGGACACGGGCGATTCACCGCAAAGTTCCCCTGGCCGAAGGAGATGGTGCCCCGGCCCTTACACTCGGGACAGGTGGACCAGGTGGCGCCAGGCGCGCCACCGCTTCCGGTGCAGGTGGGGCAGGTCTCGGTGATCGGCAGCGTGACCGGGACCTTCCCGCCCAGCATCGCCACCCGGAACGGGACCTCGACCACCGCCTCCAGGGTATCGCCTCTCCCTGACTCCTCTCGCCGGCCCCGGCCGAAGATGGAGGAGAAGATGTCGCCCAAGCCACCCAGATCCCCGAAATCGAAACCCTGACCGCTCAGGTCCCCCGGATCCATCCCACCTCCCCGGGTTGCTCCCGCGCCCTGGGGTCGGCGCGACATCCCGTCGAAGGCGCCGAAGCGGCGCATCTGGTCGTACTGCTTCCGCTTCTCCGGATCGGACAGAGTACTATGCGCCTCCGAGACTTCCTTGAAGCGCTCTGCGGCCTTCGGATTGTTGGGATTGGCGTCCGGATGGTACTGCTTGGCCAGCCGGCGGTAGGCCTTTTTTATGTCGCCCTGGCTGGCCGAATCGGGAACGCCCAGGACCTGATAAAAGTCCTTGGCTGCCACGTCAGCGCGCTTGCTCGGAGTAGACTTGGACCCGGGCCGGGCGCACCAGCGTACCCTTGAACCGGTAGCCCGGCTGGAACGTGGCGCTCACCACCTGCTCCTTGGAGCGCTCCGGGGCAGGCGTGGTGGACACCGCCTCGTGCACCGCGGGATCGAACGACGCCCCTACCGGGTCGATGCGCTCCACTCCGGCATCCTGCAGCTCTTTCCAGAGCTTCCGATCCACCGCGCTGAGCCCCTCGCGCAGGGTGGCGAGGGGGGTGGACGGGTCGCTGGCGACCAGGCGATCCAGATCGTCCAGGACATCGATCAGCTCGGCCACGAAACTGGCCCGGGCCCGGTCGGCCAGCTCCGCTCGCTCTCGGCTGCTGCGTTTGCGGTAGTTGTCGTACTCCGCCATCAGCCGGAGATGACGGTCCTTCAGCTCGGCCAGGTCGTTCTCCAGCCGGGTGTCCTGCCCCCCCAGAAACTGGGGTTGAGTGTCTTCGGTCCGGGATGACGGCTCCGAGCTCATATCGGTCGAGGCGATATCCCCCCCATCGGCGCTGCGGCCGGTGTCGCTCTCCGGCTCGGCCATTCCGGCAGGAGTGTCGACGGGAGGTCTGTTGCCATCGGAATCGCGTCCAAATCCACGCTGTTTTGCCACTTTATACGCTCACTCTCGAGACTCACCAAAGATAACATCTAGCCCAGCTTCAAACCGTGCCATTACACAGCAGTATGCACCTGCGATGGCCGAGTGATGAACGGCGGAACGGTTCAACTGGAACAGTTGGAGCCGGGTTAACGGTAATTTCGCCGTTCGGTAGCTTCTCCCAGGAGCCGGAAGACCAGATGTAGCGCCGCCTGAGCCGCCCGGGCCCGAACTTCGTGGCGGGAACCGGCAAAGCGCACGTGCCTGGCATGCACCTCCCCCTGCAACGCGCACGCTATCCAGACCGTACCCACCGGCTTCTGCTCGGTACCTCCACCAGGGCCCGCAATGCCGGTAACCGCCAGAGCAGCGTCGACTCCAAACCGCTCGGCTGCGCCCACTGCCATGGCGCGAGCCACCGGCTCACTCACGGCGCCGTGCTCATCCAGCAGCGACTGGGCAACACCCAGCGCCTTTACCTTGACCGCGTTGTCATAGGCGATCACCCCCCCGACAAAGACATCGGAGCTGCCGGGGATTTCCGTGAGACGCCCACCCAGAAGGCCTCCGGTGCACGACTCTGCAACGGCCAGTCGGACGCTTCTCGCTCGAGCCCGCTCCAGAACCAGGGCAGCCAAATCCGTATCACCATCGCCATAGACCGGATCCCCCGCCCGACCCCGGATCAGCTCGACCGCCGAGCCGAGTTTCCGGTCGGCTTCATCCGGCTCAAGATTCCAGGCCGTCAGACGCAGATCCACCCCTTCGTAACCCGGCAGGTACGCCAGAGTGACCGGCGCGATCTTCTCCTCAACGTCTCCCAGGCGCTCGGCCAGGGTGGACTCGGGCATTCCACTGGTCCGAAGCAGGCGGGAACGAATGATGGCTCCCGAGGCTCTTGCCTGAAGGCGGGGCACAACCTCGTGGTGCAGCAGCTTTCGCATTTCCTGGGGAACACCGGGCAACATGATAGTGAGACCGGGCGAGCCTTCGAGCCACAATCCCGGAGCGGTCCCCCAGCGATTTCGGAGCACCACGGCACCACGGGGCACCTCGGCCTGGCTCCGGTTGCTTTGGACCGGCTGGCGCTGCAGCCGGGCAAATCGCTCCAGCAAATTGGCCCAGACACTTTCGTCGAACTCCAGAGGCGCCTGGTAGAGCTCGGCCACTACCCGCTTGCTCATGTCATCGCGCGTGGGACCCAGCCCTCCTGTGGTCAGGACGGCCCCGGTGCGCTGCAGGGCTTCGGCCACTGCGGCGCGAATGGCATCTGGCTGGTCGGCGACGGAAACCCGGCGGACCACCTGCACGCCATAGTCCGCCAGACTCCGGGCGATCTCGGCACCGTTGGTATCTACCGTGAACCCCAGGAGGAGCTCGGTCCCGATGGTAACCAGCTCGATGTTCACGGAAGTCTGGAGCTAGCTCCTAGCTCTTTCGGAGAAGAGTCGCCGGTTGCGGTAGAGATAGAGCACAAAGGAGTAGACGGTGAGCGCTGCCGCAACCGCCAGCGTGACGGCGACGAAACCGCCGTGGAATTCGTTCCAGTACTGCGCGTACTGGTTGTGCTCCCAACCCATGGGCTTCCGCGCGTCGCGGAAGGCAAACCAAAGGATTACCGCGCCGACGAAGATATTCTGGATCGTCGTCTTCAACTTTCCGGCACCGGCTGCCGGGATCACCACGCCTCTCCGGCTGGCCCACCAGCGAAAGAGGGTCATGGCCAATTCCCGGCCGATCAGCAACAGGCACACCCAGAGAGGGATGCTGCCCCAGATGGGAATGTCGTAGAGATCGTGGCGCCAGCGGGAGATGAAGTAGATGGGGATCAGGGTGGCGAATAGCAAAAGCTTGTCGGCGATGGGATCCAGCAGCTTGCCCAGGTCGGTGACCTCGTTCCGGCTGCGGGCGAGATGCCCGTCGTAGACGTCGCTCACCGCGGCAATGACGAAGATGATGAACGCGATCAGCTTGGGCCAGTACCCCTCGATGAACGGAAGCAGCGCGATCACCGGGGTGAAGCAGATCCGGACCAGCGTAATGATGTTGGGCAGGGTCCACATGGTACCTACCCCAAAGTTTTGACCACGTTTTTGCTGATGGCTTTGAGGGTGTCGAAGACGCCTTCACCGGTCAGAGCAACCGCCTCGAAATAGGGCGCCCGCTCGACCCACTGCCCGTCCTCCTGCTTCACCAGGAACTCGGAATCATGATAGGGGTCGGACGTGATCCGCTGCTTCGTCGGTTCGGTTACCGGCCACCCGGGGTTGAGGGCCGCCTGCAACTCGGTGATCGGTGCCGCATTGGGCAAATCGCGCTTGTTGTACTGAATGGCAAAGGGGATCCTGGTGACGTCATACCCGTGCTGGGTCATGTTCTCGTACAGATTCTGCATGGCCTCGATATTCGCATCCATCCGCTCGATCTGGCTGTCGGCCACGAACACCACGCCGTCCACGCCCTTCAGGATCAACTTGCGAGAGGCGTTGTAGTACACCTGACCGGGAACGGTGTAGAGGTGAAACTTGACCTTGAATCCGCGGATGTTGCCCAGGTCGACCGGCAGGAAGTCAAAGAAGAGCGTTCGCTCGGTCTCGGTGGCGAGGGAGATCATCTTTCCCCGGGAAGCGGGGGCCACCTTGTTGTAGACGTGCTCCAGATTGGTGGTCTTGCCACCGAGTCCGGGTCCGTAATACACCAGTTTGCAATTGATCTCGCGCGAGGCGTAGTTGATCATCGACATGGGGCTGCTTTCCTCAAGACCCGAAGAGTTTGTCGATCTCGTCTTCCGCCTCGCCCAGAAACTCCGACTCTACCCCGGGCGCGCTGGTACCGTCGCGATTGAACATGTCCGTGAACACCTGATTCAGCTGGACCACCGCCGTCTTCACCCGAAGCTTGACCAGTCCCAGGGTGGTTCGGTTGTCGAACAGCACCACCAGGATGACGCGACGGGCAATATCCGCCAGGTACATCGACTCCCGCTCGCCCTGGTGAAAGAGGGCGCCAAACTCGGACTCGCCCAGCATCCGGGCCAGCTGGTCGTTGGCGCTGAAGTCGGCGGCGGTGAGCGAGGCGAAGGCAGTGGCGTCGAATGCCGGAGACTCACCGGCGGTGGAAACCATCTGGCCGGTGCGGTCCACGATCAGCGCGGTGCGCGCGTTCGATTCGCTGAGGAAGCCGCTGAGGATTGTCTGAATCTTTCGGGCGTCGTCTTCCCGAAACGACCAGCTCGAAGCGCCGCTCACCGGCTCGATCTCATGCCAGAGTCGCCTCCATACGCCGTACGATGGCCTCGGCCCGTCTGCGGAGCATCGGCTGCCGTTCCCAGGCCAGGTAGTCCCGCAGCAGGCGGACGGTTTCCACCTCGTTCTGCCCTGCCAGGAAGCCCAACGCGGCCAGGCGCCGGAGCGGCCGGGGGCTGAACAGATCGCGCCGGTGATAGGTGAGCCGCTGCTGGGCCAGGAGCCAGCCACCGGTTATCCCCAGCACCACTCCCCCGGCGAGCACCCAGGCGCGCGACCGCATCAGCCGACGTCCTGGCGGGCAAGCAGGGCGTGCGCCAGAGTCACGCCATCGATGTATTCCAGGTCTCCACCCATGGGAAGCCCTCGCGCCAAGCGGGTAACCCTGACCCCCATGCCGGACAGCAGCTGCTGAATGTAGGTGGCGGTGACCTCGCCTTCCATCGAAGGATTGGTCGCCAGAATCACCTCTCGCACCCCGCCCTGCCGAACGCGCTGCACCAGGCTGTCCAGTCGGAGTGACTCCGGGCCAATGCCGTCCAGAGGCGACAGGTGGCCGCCCAGAACGTGGTAGCGGCCACGGAAGTCGGTCGAGCGATCGACCACCCCCACCGTCGAGGGCTCCTCCACGACGCAGACCACTCCGGCATCCCGCCGGGGATCCCGGCAGATGGCACAGGGTTGGTCCTCAGTGAGGTTGCCACACTCACTGCAGGGCCGGACCCGCTCGGTCACGGAAGCGAGGGCCGAGGCGAGGCGCCCGACGTGTTCCGGGGGTTGCTGAAGAAGATGAAAGGTGAGCCGCTGCGCCGTCTTCCGGCCGATTCCGGGAAGCCTGGCAAGCTCGGTGATCAGCTCTTCGATCGCGCTCACCGGTCAGAAAGGAGAGGCAAATGGCAGCGAGGGCACCTTACGCATTTCGCTCTGGAGCATCTCGGCCGCGCGGCGCTGGGCCTCGGCCACCGCAGTCAGCACGAGATCGCTGAGAAATTCAGCATCATGATCCTTAAATACTCCCGGATCGATCCACACTGCGCGTACTGTGCCACGGCCGTCGGCGACGACCTTCACCATGCCGCCGCCCGAGGAGGTCTCGATGGTACGATTTGCCAGCTCCGTCTGGAGCTGCTGCAGCCGGCCCTGCATCTGCTGGCCCAGCTGAAAGAGTTGCTGAAGATCTGCCATGCCGTCTGGTAACCCAGCCATAGTCGGGAGGTGTAGAGTCTAACGTCTAAAGTCTAAAGTCCAGAGTCTCTGAGGCTTAATGGTCTTCCCCTAGAACTCGAGACCCTGGACTCTAGACTCTGTTCGCGCGCATCAGTCTACGATCTCCAAATCTAACGCATCGGCCGCCGTGTCGAGGGCGGGATCCTTGGCTCGGAATTCCCGCAGCCGGTCCGCTTTGATGCTCGAATCGGACATCCGCCTGGGTCGGGCCTGGGGGACCTCACCCTGGTCCGAATTGGCGACGAGACGCAGGCGAATCGGCTGGCCGAGGCTCCGGGTGAGGATCTCCTCCACCTTGGGAGCCTCCTGCTCTAAGCGCTCCGCGAACAACTGGTTGGGCTCCCTGAGCGCCACATTCAGGAAGGGCAGCACCAGGTCTACGGGCTCGACCGATGCCAGGAGCTCGCCCAGGAACCGGCTCTGAACCCGGGCAGCGACGATTATCGCTGGCCAGCCGGCCCGAATGGCTTCGATCGAAGGAGCCAGTTTGGCGGTCGGAGGCGGGGCAGCAGGGCCGCGGGGCGGGGCGGCGGATTCCGCCGGTGGACCTTGGGCTACAGCCGAAGCAGCCGGAGCCTGCCTCGCTGCCTTGCTGCCCCGCTGCCCCGCTGATTCCTGCTCAGCTGCCCCACCGCCGCGCTGCCCCGCCTGTAGAACCTTCTCCAGATCCACCACCCGGTCCATCAACGACCAGCGAAGCAGCAGGGTCTCGACTGCGAGCCGAGGATTGACGCTGCGGCGGATGTTGTTCTCGTCTTCGGCCAGCAGCCGCAGCATTCGGAGCACGTCGCCCGGCTGCAAACGGCTTCGGTACTCCTCCAGCCTGGCCCGGACCGCCTCCGTGAGCCCCTCCGGCTCTGCGCCCACCTGCAGCATGAGCAGGGCCCGGAGCACGTCCGCGGCCCCGGACATGAACTCCGAGAGGTCGACCCCTGCGTCACACAGCCGGTCCACGAGGGGGAAAACCGCCCCGGGCTCTCGCTCGGCGACCGCGCGCAACAGCTCTCCGAACAGCTCGTCATCGGCAAGTCCCAGGACCTCCCGGACCCGCTCTGCCGTCACCACCCCCTCGCCGAAGCTCAGGCACTGGTCGAGAACCGAGAGCGCATCCCGCATCCCACCATCGGCGTGCCGCGCGATCAAGGTGAGCGCATCGTCCTCGGCCTGGAACCCCTCCGCCGCGAGCACCTGCTGGAGCCGCTCTCGAATGGGGCCGGGACCGATCCGGCGGAAATCAAACCGCTGGAGGCGGGACATCACCGGTGCCGCGGTGGCCGCGATTTTCTGGGGCTCGGTGGTGGCAAAGACAAAAATTACACCGGGAGGCGGCTCCTCCAGGATCTTTAGCAGCGCATTCCAGGCTTCGCGGGTCAGCATGTGCGCTTCGTCGATGATATAGACCTTGGAGTGGCCCTCCCGCGACGCGGCATACATGGCCCGCTCCCGCAGGTCCCTGGCATCTTCCACTCCGCGATTGCTGGCGGCATCGATTTCGACCACGTCGAGATTGGCCGATCCGTTCCAGATGCGAAGACAGTTTTCGCACTCGCCACAGGGATCACCCGTGGGGTGCCGCTGGGCGCAGTTGAGCGCCATGGCCAGGATGCGGGCAGCGGTAGTCTTCCCGACCCCTCGTGGGCCGGTCAAGAGATACCCAGGCCCCACGCGGCCTCGGGAAACGGCGCCCCGGAGCACGGCCGCGACATGGTCTTGCACCAGGAGGTCGGAAAAACGCTTGGGGCGGTATCGGCGAGCGAGGGAGATCATATCAGCGGGCCAAAAAGAGAAGTGCCTCAGGCACCCCGAAGCGACACCGGACATCGCTTAGCGCTGCTACCGGCGAGGTCCTGACGCGGTTCGCGCGCCGGCGCCCTTCGGACCTGAGGCACCCGTAATATAACCCGCCCCGAACGGGGTGGGAATCGCGATGCTAGTGCTGCGGAGTGAGGTTCGAGCTGTACATATCCACCATGTACTTCCAGCTGCCGTCGGGCTGCTTCCTCAGGATTTCCACGAACTTTCCTTCGTCTGCCACGCCCGGATTGGCTTTAGCCTTGGGGACGGCGGTGAAGCGGTAGTGTCCCATGTTATAGGCGAGATCACCCCGCCCTTCCAATACGTCGGATCCAATCTCGAAGCGAACGGTGTATGCCTGGAAGAATCCTCCCCAAAACGCGCGGATGGCAGCGCGGCCCTTTTGAGGCGGAAGATTGGGAGGAAGCAAGGCCGCGTTGTTGGCATACAGCAGGGCAATTGAATCGGCATTGCCTGCATTGGCAGCCGCGGCAAAGGCGGAGTCCACGCCTCGAATGGCATCGAGGTCGCCCTGGGTGAGCTCAGCGGCCGAGTTACCGCCGGCCGAATTGGAGACCTTTCCCGCTGTTTTGCACCCGGTGCCGAACGCCAACCCGATAGTTACCATCACCAGGGCACGACCCATGGGTTGCAACACGTGGACCACCTCCGAAGCGGTGAATACGATCAGCCCAGAATAGCACGCTGGCGGTCGAGCATCTTTTTCAACTCCCAGGTCTCCGCCACCACAGCGCCCAACAGAAATACAATGGCGGTGTAGTAGACCCAGAGGATGAACAACACTATCGCACCCAGATTCGCGTCGCCGCCGAGTCCCTCGAAGGAGGCGAAATTGGTGAGGTATAGCGCATAGAGCCGCTTGGCCACCTCGAACAACAGCGCGGTGAATGTGGCAGCAAGCAAAGCGGTTTTCCAGGGGAGACGGCGGACCGAGGCGTAGCTGTAGGTGACGTAGAACAGGGAAACCGAGAAACTGAAGGCGAGGAGCTCCGCCAGATAGCGCCCAACGGTGGACACGAAGAACCCGAGCTGCGGCACAGTCTCGGTCCCGCGCGCTTCCAGGATGGCCAGCCCGGTCGTCAGCAACGTATTCGCCAGAAACAAGATCACCGTGCCGACAACCATCGCCGCGTCGCGCAACTTGGCCAGGAGCAACAGGGTGATCACCGCCCGGTGCGGAGTCGGGCGGAGTGAAACGTCGTAAATGTCGTTCAGCGCGGTGCGGATGCCGGCAAAAAGCCGGGTGCTGAACCAGAGGAAGGTGGGCACCGCATAGAGCGAGAGCTCCCCCGCTTCTCCGTGATGCCGGTCAGCAGCCGCTCGATGATGGCGAACGGATCGCGATTCGGCAAAGTCGAATGGGGTGGCAGAAATCGGTGGAACAGCTCCAACGTGTCCACTTCGGGGCCCGTTACAGCCTGGGCCAAATGGGTCAGGCCGATCAGCAAGAGCAGGATAAACGGAACCGCGGCCAGCAGCGCGTCGAAGGTCAGTGCGCTGGCGAGAAATGGAATGTTGTCTTCATCGGCGGCTTGGAGGGTCCGGCGCAGGAAGCCGGCGGGCGAACGGTGCCACCCGCCGGGCCTGGACCGACTCAGGCGAGCGGCTCCTCGAGATCTGCCGGCGAGCGACGCCGCGCCCGGGCGTCAGCCAGGCGGCGTTCCAGCTCCTCTCGGGGCGACGGCCTGGCGCTGCGCCCGAATCGCTCCGCACTGTCCTCTTCCTCCAGCTCGTCCTCCTCATCCTCGAGCATGCCCTGAAGGGACTCCTTGGCGCCGCCGAACTGCTGGGTGATCTCGTCCAGTTTCTCCTCGGTCATTGCCCGGAACTTCCACAGCTTGCGCTGCAGATTGCGGCGGGTTTCCTCGCCGCTACTGGGGGCGTATAGCAGCGCCACTCCCGCGCCCAACAGCGCACCCCAGAATAGCCACTTGGCGGAGGAGTCGCCTCCCCGCTCGACGTACACCACCTCGCGCTGCTGCTTGCGACGCATTCGAGCCTCCTATTCCCCGGCGTCGGGGTCGTCGGCTGCCGCAACCAGCACCGGCTTGAGCGCGGCGTGATGCTGGATGGGAGCCTGGATGAACCGGTTGACCTGATCCTGAGTACCGTTCACGTTCAGCTGCTCGAACAGAAATGTGAACGTTTTCTCGAGGTCGCCGGCAATTGCGCCACGGATGTCCTCGGGCAAAGACCAGAGGTCCTGCTTGAAAGGGCCGATCGCTTTCTTCCGTGCCTTGTAATAGAACTGCTCGTTGGTGTCACCGCTCTTGCGTTCACCGGCTGCATTCTCGTCCACCCAGCTGCGCAGCCGCTGCCGCAGTTCAGCCGGGAGCCGGGGATGATCGAAGATGATGTTCTGAAAGTTGGTCGCCAGATGGATTTCGGCCGTTTCAATCCGGGGGAAGTTGCCGAAGGCATTGGCCGGGAGCGTGCTGGCGCCGTGCTGGACCGCACCGGCAAGGCCGTAATGCTCACGCGCCACTTCGGAGAGTGCCGCCAGCGCCTTCAGGTCCAGCTTGACGTCGGCAATCGACCCATCGGCCAGGACCACGCCACCATGCGAAGTGCCCGTTTGCACGGAGATCTTGCTGATGCCCACAGGCCCGCCCAGGGCTGCCATCGCCTGGTTGTAGCCCTGCATAAAGGCGTGCAGCTCCTCCACAGTGCTGTTCTTCATGCCGACTTCGCCGATCTCGGCTCCCACCGAGGCGGTGATCCCCTGCGGCTCCTGTCGCCGGATGAAGGCGGTGATCTCGGCGGCGCGCTCGTAGTTGAGTCGCTGCTGTTCGCTAAGCGAGGACTGGGAGAGATCCACCAGGGTGGATGTATCTACGTCGATGTTGTAGAACCCGGCACCAACCTCTTCCGCGATCAGCTTCTTGACCTCACCGACTTCGCCATCGGGATCGGCCTGGTATTTCTTCTGATTAACCTGGCAGTGATCGCCCTGAATGAAGAGCGGCAGGGCATAGCCCTCCCGCAGGGCGGCGGCAATCATGACGGAGACATACTCGGCAGGACGCTGCTCGGTGTAGGCAATCTCGGAGCGGGCAATCTCCAGAATAATGGCCCCGGCTTTGCCGGAACGCGCCGCACGAAAGATCGCTCGGGCGGTGTCATAGGCCATCATGCGCACGTTGATGGCGGGCACGGTGAACCCACCGCATTCGCCCCGGCCTCGAGCCAGATAGAGATCGTTGATCGATGCCGGGCGGGCCCCCGTTACCTGACCCAACTCCCAGATCAGCCAGCGCGCCGCTTCACGGTCCTCTGCGGACCCAAACACCGCCTGCCATGCCAGGCGATCGGTTGCTGCTGAGCGCAGCTTGGCCTGGTCTCGGATGTTTACCCCTCCGGGAACCAGAATCACCCCGCCTTGATACAGATCTACAGCCCGCTGTGTTGCATCAGCCATGCAGGTCTATCCCCTTGTAAGCAGTATCCATGCACTCTGGGCAAAGGTAGGACGGGAATGGAAGACCCGCAACGCGCCGCCGGAGAGATCGCACCTCCTCAAGCCTCGTCGGCAGTGGACGGCGCTTCCCGCGGCGCCGGGTCATAGCCTGGGCGCCCCATGGCCGCATAGGTCAGGCGCTTCCCCAGCTCGACGCCGGGCTGATCGAAGGGATCGATACCGTACCATACTCCCGCGTATCCCGTAGCGAGCTGAAAGAACATGATCGTCTCGCCTATGGTGGCTGCGCTCAAATCGGGAAGCCGGAGGGTGCAGCTCATTCGCCCCATCTGCGCCAACGCGGCGGAGGTGGCCTCGTATTCGGCCCGCAGTAGCTCTCCCAGCGTGTGTCCCGGCAAGTACGCCAGGTCGGCCGGCAAAGACGGTGGGTTGCCGGCGGCGGAGCCCCCGGGAATTCTCACGTCGACCCCGAAGTTCTCCACGGTCATGAAAGTGATCGCCTTGTCGTAAGGACCTTCCATGAACAGCTGAACCTGACTGTGCTGATCGGTGGCGCCCACGGCGCCGACCGGCGTGGGGCCGGCATGCACCGTCTTTCCTTCCCGATCCGCTCGTTTTCCCAGGCTCTCGGCCCAGAGCTGCCGGTACCACTCCGCCAGCTCGCGCAGACGGTCGGTATACGGCATGAGCACATGGATACGAGCTCCATGACTCACGTCGGCCTCATGGTGGAGGGCGGCATAGAGCGCAGCCGGGTTGCGGAAGAGGTGCTCCTCCTCAGCCCGCTCCAGCGCCAGCCGAGCGCCCTCGAGCAAACCTTCGATGTCGATACCCACCAGAGCGGCGGGAAGCAGCCCCACCGGCGAGAGGACGCTGAATCGTCCGCCGACATCAGGCGGCACGTCGAGGGTGGCGATATGATCGCGCTGAGCCAACTCTCGCAGAGCACCGCGGCTGGGGTCGGTGGTGAAGACCAAATGACGGTAGGCCGCGGCGCCGAGCGCCTTTTCCAGCCAGGCGCGTACCACGAGATACTGCGCCATCGTCTCCGCGGTGCCGCCTGACTTGCTGATGACGTTGACCAGAACCCGGCGAGGATCGATCCGATCCAGCGCCGCGGCGACGGAGGTCGGGTCCACATTCTCCAGCACCGTGAGCCGGGGAAAGAACTCCCGTGCCTCATCGTCCAGCTCGTTCCAGGCCGGTGGACGGAGCGCGTTCAACAGAGCCTTCGCCCCGAGAGCCGAGCCCCCGATGCCCAACACCAGTACGTGATCGTGCGCCTGACCCAGCCCCTCGGCAAAGGTTCTGATCGCCCGGACCGTCGGGCCCTGCTCCACCAGCTTGTAGAACCCGTACTCCCCGGCCGCGCGCCGGCGGCGCACCTCAGCCTGCACCGGAGGAAAGGCCTCCGAGAGCTTTTGCAGTCGGGCCCGTTTCAGCCCGTGCTCCCGGTCCAGATTTTCCTGCAGCATTCGCCCGTACAGCAACTTGATCACGCGACCTCCACGGTCAGTCCGTCGTAGGCGGGAAAGATTCCCTCGGGCAATCCGTTCTCCAGATCTGAATGCCCAGTTTCATGAGTCAGATGGGTAAGGTAGGTCCGGCGAGCCCCCAGCTCGCGCGCGGTGGTGATCGCCTCGGAGATGCTGAGGTGAGTAGGATGGGGCCGCCACCACAGCGCGTTCAGCACCAGCACATCCAGGCCCCGGAGCCGTTCACGTTCTGCTGGAGGTATCTCCTTGATGTCCGTGATATAGGCCAAGTTAGTAAATCGATACCCGAGCACGCGCAGGTGCCCGTGCTGGAACGCCAAAGGAAGCGTATCGACCCCGGCGATGCTGACTACCTCTCCGGGCGTGACGGGATGCAGGGTGAGCCTGGGTTTCGAGGTGCCCTCGTAAGCGCGCACCGAATCATCGAAGATGTAGTTGAACGATGAGCGCAGTCGAGAGAGCGTCTCTTCAGGACCAAATAGAGGGAGCGGCTTTCGTTGCCGGACCGAGAAAATGCGGAGGTCGTCGATGCCGTTGACGTGGTCGGCGTGCTCGTGGGTGTAGAGCACGGCATCGACATGGGAGAGACCGACAGTGATCAACTGGAGCCGAAGCTCAGGCGGGGTGTCGATCAGAATGGTCGCTCCGGCATCTTGGAGCACGGCGCCAGAGCGACTGCGCCTGTCGCGCGGATCGGTCGAGTGGCACACGGCGCAGTCGCAGCCGATCTGGGGCACGCCGAACGACGTGCCGGTACCCAGAAAGGTCAAACGCATCCGCTACACGGCTTCGACTTTGAGGAAGTTCGTCGTGCCCGGCATGTCAAAAGGAACTCCCGCAGTCACCACCACCCGCTCCCCGGGCTGCGCCAGCTGGCGGTCCAGGATCTGCTGCCGGGCTGCCTTGAGCATTTTGTCGTAGTCGTTGGAGTGCGCGGTGAGCACCGGGGTTACTCCCCAGACCAGCGCGAGCTGCCGAAAGGTCTCTGGCTCCGGCGTGCAGGCGAATACTGGCACCGTGGGCCGGCAGGTGGCCACCTTTCGGGCCGTAAAACCGCTGCTCGTAAAGCACACGATCAGCGGGGCTGAGAGCATCTCTGCGGCCGCACAGACCGCTACGGCAATGGCATCTTCGGTCCGGATTGGCCCGCCGGGAGCCGACTGGTGGTGCCGGAGCGCTCCCTGCTCGGCTGAGCGACGGCCCAGCGCCGCATCGATGCTGGCTCCCCGTGACTGGCGTTGACTCTCCATTTCACGGGCGATGCGGTCCATAGCCTGTACCGCCTCCAACGGATAATCGCCCACCGCCGTTTCGGCTGACAGCATCACCGCGTCGGTGCCATCCAGAATCGCGTTCGCTACGTCCGATGTCTCTGCTCGTGTGGGTCGCGGGGCATGCACCATCGACTCGAGCATCTGCGTGGCGGTAATGACCGGCTTTCCATGCAGGCTCGCCTCGCGAATGATCTGCTTCTGCATCAGGGGCACTTCCTCGAAGGGCAATTCGACGCCCAGATCGCCCCGGGCCACCATGATCGCATCCGAGCTGTCCAGAATCCCGCACAGGTTGGTGATCGCGGTGTCCTTCTCGATCTTGGCAACCAGCTTTACCCCGCGGGGCACCAGACTGCGAAGCTGCTCGATGTCCTCCTGGCGTCGCACGAACGAAAGCGCGATATAATCCACCCCCAGCGAGCCGGCCTGCTGCACATCCTCGATGTCTTTTTCGGTCAATGCCGGGGCGCTCACCTCGATACCCGGAAGGTTCATCCCCTTGTGGGCTTTGAGCTCACCGCCGTAGTGAACCACTGCCTCCACCCTCTGCTCCTGTACGCCCCTCACCTCCAGCGCTAGAAGTCCGTCGTCCAGCAGTATGCGGGCGCCGATCCGCACGTCGCGAGCAAGATCATTGTAGGTCGTGGGGATCTCGCCAGGCTGGGCGATGTCCTCAGGAGCAAACACTACCTTCTGTCCTGGCTCGAGCCGAGTCGGTTTGGAGAGATCGCCGATCCGGATGCGGGGCCCTTGCAGGTCGAGCAACACGGCTGCGGCTTCGCGCCTTCCCTGGAGGACTTCGCGTAGCTCGTGGATCCACCGGGCACGCGTCTCCGGCGTGCCATGCGAGGCGTTGATCCGCACCACGTCTACCCCTGCATCCAGGAGGGAAGTCATCTTCGGCGGGGTGTCCCAGGCGGGGCCAAGCGTAGCAACGATCTTGGTTCTACGGAGTGAGGTGCGCGGCATGGCAGGAGTCTAATGCACACCAGTCATACCCGCATCACGAGGGCAGCCTTTGGGGTGGTCCGAGGGCCCTGCAGAGCCATCTCAGCCAATTTCCACATGTGGAAAAGCCCAGGAAGTGAATATCTTATCTGCGTGTAAAACCTCAGAATTTGCTTGATCCGTCGGTCAGCAGCTGGTCGGGATCACGCGTCTAACTTCTTCCAGCGTCGACAATTAGCGCGACCGGTTAAACTAGAAGGTGCGAATAGCGACAGTGTCGTCTCGGCCCAATTATTTATGCAGACATTCTAATTATGAACACTTTCGACATGGCCTTTTGGCTGGAACCGAAGTAAGGCTGGAAAGAGGTCGGAAAAGGGGCGGACGGGCGAGAGGCGGAAGGCCGGAGAGGCGGAGCGAGGGGCGAGGAGCGAGGGCGAGGGCGGAATCGGGGCTGCTACAATCGGCTCATCGCAAAAATTTGAGCTCGCCTGCCCCGCCGCGGTAAAGCGGGCCGACGAAGCGGATCGGCGACCCCTTCAACCACTTTGTGAGGTCCCCCTTCCCTTGCACGGTGAGGGACCCCACGAGTGACCGGGTCCATATCGGACGGCAAGTGAATCGAACCGACCAGGGACCGGTGCGAGTGCCGGGAACGGTCCAGGATTCCTCGATCGGGTGGTCGACTCTGGTACTGTCACCGGCGGGGCGCCCCCGCCAAATCAGTGAAGTCCGCTCCAGCTTGATCGTGTGTACATCGGTGCCAGTATCAGCGCTGTCAACCACCGATAGGTGAGCTTCCCGCAACCGCACCCCAGCGGCTTCGGCGGCGCGAATCAGATTGCTCCGAGCCGAGTAGATACCCAACACCGCATCCCGCCGGCTCCCTGACGACCCTTCCTGGGTCGGCAGCGTCCACACCGCAAGCATCTGCGGGTTTCGTGGGTTCTTTTCCGCCACCCGCCGGGTGCCCACCTGGACCGCATCGGCAAAGTAGAAGCAGACGTTGGAGGCAGACCAGCCGGCAAACTCGGGCTGATAGCGGATCAACTCGTGAATGGAGCGATGAACTGTGGGATCCTGACTGGCTGGAATCGGGCGGAAGCCGGACTTGACCTCTTTAGCCGCCGCGCGCGGCTCGACCAGAAAGCGTACGCAATAAGCCTCTCTCAAACCTTGCAGGCTCCAGGCCTGCGCCTCCTTTTCCTCGGTGGGATGCTGTGCCCGTAGCACAGCGGGTACACAGCAAGCGACAGCCACGCCAATGGCGAGGGGCTTCAACATACGTCCTCAGGGGAATTGAAGGCGCGCTCAGGTTCCGCGGGTACTGCTTTTCACTGCTGCGCGCAGCTCGGCGAAGTCGCTGGAATTCAGCGCATTGAAGTTCATGTTCCGAAACTTGACCCGGCCATCCGGCCCCACGACATACACGGTACGCCGATTATATCCCTCAGGATCCTTGCTGGCATACTGCTTGGATACCCGCTGCTCCGGATCACTCAGCAGCCGGAACGGAAGGCCCAGACTGGCCGCGAAGCGGTTATGGGTGGTTACGGAATCCGCGCTGATCCCGACCACAACCACATTGGGCCCGAACAGGCTGTCGTACTGCTCGGCTAAGGTGCGCATCTGGGCGGTACAGCTCTTGGTGAAGTCGCGCGGGTAGAAAGCAACCACCACGGTTTTACCCCGGTCACTAGCGAGCTGATAAGGAGATTCCACCGGACCCACCCCGTCCCGATTGGCCCAGGGCAGCGAGAAATCCGGCGCGCGCTGGCCCACGTCCGGTCCACTCTGGAGAACGGCCTTGACCGTACCCGGTTGGTTCTGAGCGCGGGCGGCGGGTACCCTGGCCAGGCCGGCCAGGCCGATGAATGCCAGAAAAAGGTGAGAAACGCGCATCATTCAATCCTTGCTGAGAGTTCAGTCCTGAGTAACCCGGCGTAGGACACCATCCAGGTCCTGAGTGCCGCCGGTGCCGGTGTACGCCACCTTCCCCGCCCGATCGACTACCACCACGTAGGACGTGGTGGGGACCTTGTAGGCTCGGATGCTGGTGCCTTGATCATCGTACAGCGTGCGGAAGCCGGGCTGGTGCGAGTCCACGTACTTGCGAACCCGGTCAGGGGACTGATTGACGGTCACGTTGACCCCGATGAACTCGACTTTCGAGCCATAAGCCGCCTGGGCCGCTCGAACTCGCGGAAGCAGCTCTTCGCAAAGCTCACACCATGTGGCCCAGAACTCGAGCAGCACGGGCTGTTTTCCGATGTACCGGCCGAGGTCGACTGGCTTTCCCTCGAGATCGTTCACAATGACCGCCGGCGCCTTGCTCCCCACGGGGATGCCGGACTCCTGAGCAGCGAGCCGGCCCCCGCCCAGAAGGAGCAGCGCAACGGCCGAGGCCCGCAGGAGAATCTTCATAGTACTGTCCCCGCTCTTACGAAGTAGTATTCCGCCATTCCCAACAGCAATATGCCGCCGACTCGCTTCACGGTCAGGGTCCACCGGCCCGCCTGGGGCATGGCTGCCAGGACTCCGCTGAATAGTCCGACCGCAACCAGGAGAGCGGTCAGTCCCAGGGAGAATACGAACAGGTAGAGAAACCCCAACCAGGCGCTTCCGGTGGTACTGACGAATGTAAGAACGGCGGCGAATGCGGGAGCGCCGCAGGGGGCGGCCACCAGCCCCGAGGTGGCGCCCAGAGCGAACACGCCGGCCACCGAATTGCCGCCGATACGGCCGGCCCAGGCGGCAACCCGACTGGGGACGCCGAAGTTAAAGACGTCCAACAGGCCCAGGCCAAACACGAGCAGCAGATTGCCCATGATCAGGAGGGCCCAGGGACTCGAGCTGACACTGCCGAACAGGGTGCCGGAGAGACCCGCCAGCAGCCCGAGCACGGAGTACACCAGGGCCAAGCCCAGGACGTACACCAGCGTGAGCGCCAGCGTGCGCCCACGCGAGCGTTCAACTGCACCCACTCCGCCCAGAATGCCGGCGGTAATGGGAATCATCGGGTACACGCAGGGGGTAAGACTGGTGGCCAGGCCGGCGACGAACAGGGCGAGACTTGCAGCCAGCGGCTGATCGCGGAGGGCTGCTTCGAGACCGATCAGACCCGCTCCGCGGCTCCGACGCCGTAGTGGGAGGAGACGTACTCCTCGAGAATCTCCAGAAACTCGGCTACGATGTCGTCACCGCGCAGCGTCACCAGAAGACGCCCGTCGACGTACACCGGAGCCTTGGGATCCTCGAAGGTGCCCGGGAGCGAGATCCCGATGTTGGCGTGCTTCGATTCACCAGGCCCGTTCACCACGCAGCCCATGACCGCGACTTTCATCTCTTCGACGCCGGGATGCTCACTGCGCCACACCGGCATCTTCACCCGCAGATAGTCCTGAATGTCCTGCGCCATCTGCTGAAAGAAGCTGCTGGTGGTCCGGCCGCAGCCGGGACAGGCGGTGACCTGCGGAGAGAAGCTGCGAAGGCCCAGCGATTGAAGAATCTGCTGCGCGATCCGGACCTCTTCGGTGCGGTCCCCTCCGGGCTGGGGCGTCAGCGACACCCGGATGGTGTCGCCGATTCCTTCCTGCAGGAGAATGCTGAGTCCCGCGGTGCTGGCAATGATCCCCTTGGCGCCGAGCCCAGCCTCGGTCAATCCGAGATGGAGCGGAAAGTCACATCGGGAGGCGAGCATGCGATACACGTCGACCAGATCTTGCACCCCGGAGACCTTGGCGCTGAGGACGATGCGATCGTGGCCCAGACCCGTTGCCTCGGCAAGCGCCGCCGACTGGAGGGCACTCTCCACCATCGCCTCCATGACGACCAACCGGGTATCGCGTGGAGCCGGACCCCGTGCGTTGGCGTCCATCATTGCCGTCAGCAGCGTCTGGTCGAGGGAGCCCCAATTCACGCCGATCCGGACCGGCTTGTCATACGTCAGCGCAACCTCGATGATGGACCGGAAGTTTTCGTCCCGCCGCTTCCCTCCCACGTTTCCCGGATTGATCCGATACTTGGCCAGGGCCCGGGCGCATTCCGGATACTTGGTGAGGAGCTGATGGCCGTTGTAGTGGAAGTCGCCGATGATGGGAACGCTCAGATCCATCCGCGCCAGCGAGTCGACTACGCCGGGCACCGCCTGCGCCGAAGCCTCATTGTTGACCGTGACTCGAACCAGCTCGCTTCCCGCCCGCGCCAGCTCGGCAATCTGCCCGGCCGTGGCGGCGACATCGGCGGTGTCGGTGTTGGTCATCGACTGGACCACGATCGGATGAGCGGATCCAATCGAGACGCCGCCGACGTTGGTGGTGACGGTGCTCCGGCGAGTGACGAAGGGCATAGCGGAAATATAAGGCGCTTGCGGTCGGTTCGCGGTCACGCAGAGATTCGGACATGCTAGAACGGCACTCCGACCCGCGCCGAGCCGCGATTACCGGCGTTGCGATCTATGTGCCGCAACGAGTACTGACCAACGCGGAGCTGGCGCAGAGTCTCGATACTTCCGACGAGTGGATCATCACCCGCACCGGTATCCGCGAGCGCCGAATCGGAGCTCCGGGCGAGACGACCTCCACGATGGGAGCCGAAGCCGTTCGCCGGCTCATGGCCGATCGCAAGCTGGAACCGGGGGACATCGACGCCATCATCGTGGCGACCGTTACCCCCGACATGCTCTTCCCCGCAACTGCCTGTCTCATCCAGGACCAGCTCGGCCTCACCCGGGCCTGGGGCTTCGATCTTTCGGCCGCCTGTTCCGGCTTCCTCTACGCTCTGACGGCCGGGGCGCAGCTGGTCGCCAGCGGCGCGCATCAGCGGGTCGTTGTAGTCGGTGCGGATCTCATGAGCTCGATCATTGATCCACTGGACCGCACCACGGCGGTCCTCTTCGGCGACGGAGCAGGTGCGGTGCTGCTGGAACCCGCCGAACCGGCTTTCGGGATCATGGATTTCCACCACCGGGTGGATGGCAGCGGGCGTCACGATCTGCTCATGCCGGCCGGCGGGTCGCTGCACCCGCCCAGCGTCGAGACGGTCACCGGGCGCCAGCACTTCCTCAAACAGAACGGCAAGGTGGTGTTCAAGTTTGCCGTTTCCCAGATGGTGGAGAGCGTGCAGGTAGTCCTGCAGCGCAACGGCCTCACTCCGGCCGATCTGGCGCTCCTGGTTCCTCACCAGGCCAACCAGAGGATTCTGGATGCCGTGGGCGAGCGTCTTGGGCTGCCGTCCGAGAGAGTCGCATCAGTCCTGGCCTGTTATGGCAATACCACGGGCGCGACGCTTCCTCTGGCGCTGGATGCTGCGGTCAGAAATGGCAAGCTCAAGCGGGGCGACCTGATGGTGTTCGCCGCGGTGGGCGCTGGTTTCACCACCGGAGCAACGCTGGTGCGCTGGGCCTGATCAGGCCCGGGAGAACTCTGCAGTAGTGATCGCCGAGAGGTCGGCCGGGGAGAGGGTAATGTTGGCCGCTGTGGTGCTGTCGACCGCGTGCTCCACGGTGCGGGCGCTGGGAATCACTATTACGGCGGGAGACCGGGCCAACACCCAGGCGAGAACCAGCACGTGAGGCGTGACGCCGAGTCGGCTGGCCATGGGGCGGAGCACCGGATGCGCCGGTAGCTTGCGGTTAAGTCTCCCGCCCCCAATCGGGCTGTACGCCAGGAAACCGATCCCGTGCTCGGTGCAGTACTGGACCACGCCTTCCTCCAGCGCCTCCCGGAAAAACGGATTCAGCCGGTTCTGTACGGAGGTCACCTCGACCAGGCTCTCGGCCTCCTGGATCTCGGAGACTGACACGTTGGACAATCCCACCCAGCGGATCTTTCCTTCCCGCTGAAGATCGGCAAGAGCTCCCACGCTGTCGGCCAAGGGGACGGAGCGGTCCGGCGTGTGAAGCTGATACAGGTCGATCTGGTCCACCCCGAGCGCCTGCAGTGAACGCTCGCAGGCTGCTTTGAGCTGCGCCGGCCGCCCCGCCATAACCCAGCGCCCGCCCGGCCGCTCCATGCCACCCTTGGTGGCAACGAGCACGTGGTCCTTGTTCCCCCGGTAGGTTCGCAGAGCCCGGGCGATCAACTCCTCATTATGGCCGATCTCACGATCGTCGAGGCAGTACACGTCGGCGGTGTCGATCAGCGTCACGCCGGCGTCGAGGGCGGCATGAATCACCCGAACCCCCTGCTCCTCGGGCGGCCGTTCCTGAATCGACAGGTGCATCCCCCCGTAGCCGACAGCCGAGACTTGAGGAGCGTTGCGACCGAGCTTGCGCCGCGGAATCACTGGACGCCGAGCGCCGGCAACAGGAATTGAAGGAGCTCGTCCCGCACTTCGAAGTAGATGGCCATGGCGTGCGCCGAACCGGGAATGAGCCGCCCAGTAACGTGAGAGAGTCCCCGGCTCCAGCGGTCGACATTAGCTCCCCCATCGAATGGATCCTCGCGAGAGGAAGCCAGGAAACACGGTACCCTGGTCTGCTCCAGGTTGGCTCGGATCCGATCCGCGGCGTCATCGCTGATGGCAGGTGCGCCGGCGGCACCCACGGTGGCGACGGCCCGGAGGCCGGGGATTCTGCTCAGCGCCAGAAGGACACCGCTTCCCCCAATGCTGGCACCCACCAACGCCAGCCGACCGGCATCGATGAAGTTCTGGTTGACCCCCCAGGAAGCGACCCTCAGAATGTCGTTGTCTATGCGGGAGAAGCCTACCTTGCCGGCGCTGCTCATGAACGCCCGGCCGAACGCCTCGAGGGTAAGCCCCTCGGGTGTGTCGATCACCAGCGGGCCCTTCAGCGAGATGATGGAGGCGCCATGCCCGCGGAGATCGAAGGCCAGGGTGGCCACACCGCTATCGAGCAGATCGGCGATCAGAGGCGCGTAGCTGTCCCGGGTGGCAGGATACTGGTGGGCCAGCACGGCAAGCGGGAATGCCATGCCTGCGTACGCATCCGGATAAGTTAGAGTGCCCTTCAACACCAGTCCGTCCCCGGCGGGAACGGACATCTCCAGTGGTGCCAGGTTCACACCAGTCCCAACTGCTTGGTGAGCCGCAGCCAATCGGTGGCAGATATGATCCCCTGATCCTTAAGCGGCGTGAGGGTGCCGAGTATCTCGGCCCGGGACCCGTCGATCCGCCGCTCCCGCAGCTCGGTGATCATCCGGGAAAATCGATGCTCGTATTCATCGGCGGCCAGCTTGCCCTCCTTCCGCTGGCTGCTGAGTTTCGTGAGCTCTTCCGCTACCCGGGCGGGCGTCACCGGTTTGAGTGCGCCACCCTGCTGGTCTGCCGCCATGGATCCCTCTCTTCGAAGCCGTGGTTGACTACTCCTATCCCTGCATTATGGCCCTGCCCGGCGCGCGGCGTCCAGAGTGTTGGTCGGATCCGCTCCGCTCCAACTGACGTCGGCAGTGGGACCGTAGGTGGGAGGTACCTGGTCTTCCAGCAAGCGGAGGCAGATGCCCACCTGGGCACGATGGTGAGCCGTGTGCAGCACCCGCCGCCAGAAAACCCAGATCCGCTGCCGGGTCACCTCGAAGAAGGGAACCTCGCCCAGCCAGAATTTCTCATCGGCGCGGGCGAGGCCCGGAAGCCGAGCGCGGGCCAGCGCCACGACTCGCTCCACGTAAGCCTGAACGGGAGGGCGATCCCCTGAGGGAAGCAGCGACTCGACTGGAGGCTCGTCCAAGCCGATGAACTCCGCGAAGAACCTGCGTTCGGAAAGGATCTGGTGGGTTAGGATCTGCCGGATCGAGCTACTCCGGGCATGGGGACGGAACTCGAGCTGGTCGTCCCTCAGTTCGCTCCAGACCGACCCAAGCTTGTTGGTCTCTGAGACGTAGGTGTCCGGCAAATGCTGCAGCAGCGGATTTACGGCCCGGGGGACACCGACCGAAGCAATGAATTCACGAGCGTACTCCATGGCCGCTCCTCCTCAGACAAGCCAACGCCCGCCGGCCTTTCGGCCGACGGGCGTGGTCGTGTCACGGCTTGGCTACTTGTGGATGACCACGATCACCCACACTCGCTGAAGCCGCACACGTGGCACTTCATGCAACCCTCGGCGAACTCCAGCTGGGATCCGCAGTCCGGACAGGCACCCGACAGCATTTCCTGCATCCCACCGAAAATCATCTGCTCTCCCCGGGCGCCCGACTGGCCGACCGGCTGGTTCACCACCGGAGCGAGCTCGGCCTGTGCGCCGGTCTTGGTGCCCGGCAGGAGCTCCTGCTGGATTCCCTGTTTTTCCTGCATCCAGCGCTCGATGGCGATACCGACGGCGTCGGGCACGGACAGGATCTTGTTCGGCCCTAGACCGATCACCCGGTCCGAGCTGATGCCGCGGAGTTGCCGATAGATCTCCTTGATGGGGATACCCGAACGCAGCGCCAGACTGATCAGGCGTCCCAGCGATTCCACGTCGGCCATCAGGGCCCCGCCCGCCTTGCCCAGAGTCATGAAGACCTCGAAGGGCTGGCCCTTGTCGTCTTCGGTGATGGTCACGTAGAGCGTTCCCAAGGGGGTTTCAACCCGGCGGGTGGTGCCGCGCAGGACCTCGGGCCGGGAGCGCTTCTGCCGCCGCTGGAGATTTTCCGACTCCAGCTCGAGCACGATGCGCTGGAGCCGTTCGTTTTCCGCCCGCAACTCGGCGATCTCACCGTGCAAGTCGGCGGTTCCGGTGATTTCCTGGGTCGCCTGCCCGGCCTTTCCGGTCTTTACGTCCTTCCCGACTTGCTCCGTCACCTTCTTGGCGGTAGAGCCGGCGGAGAGAACCTGCATGTCGCGACTGCCATCGCGGTAGACGGTCACGCCTTTGCAGTTGAGCCGGTAAGCCAGCCGGTAGATTTCCTCGACGTATTCCTCGGAGGCATCGTTGGCGAAGTTGCAGGTCTTGGAAATGGCGCTGTCGTTGAACTCCTGAAATCCGGCCTGCATCCGGATGTGCCACTCGGGCTTGATGGCATTGGCGGTGACGAACACTCGCTGCCACTTGGCCGGAACCTCGGGGAAATCAATGTGGCCGCTCTCCGCGATCTTCCGCATCAGCTCGTCCGAGTACCAGCCTTCTCTCTTGGCAATGGCGATGAAATCCTCATTTACATCGGGCATGAGGACCCCGGCCTGATTGCGCATGAAGGCGACGGCAAACAGAGGCTCGATCCCGGAGCTGCACCCCGCGATGATCGAGATGGTGCCGGTGGGCGCCACGGTAGTGACGTTGCAGTTCCGCAGCCGCCGCAGGGGTCGAACCCGCTCGCCCTGGCCGTTGCGAGCGCAGGTCTCATCCGGACCCCAGATGCTCCGCTCCCATTCGGGGAACGTTCCGCGCTGGGCCGCGAGCCGCTCGGATTCGCGCTTGCCCTCCTCGTCGACGAACTGCTGGATCTTCCGGCCCAGGGCGACACCTTCGTCTGAATCGTAGGGTACGCCCAGCTTCACGAAAACATCGGCCAGACCCATGACCCCCAGCCCAATCCGGCGAATCCTCTGGGCCAGGTCGGTGATTTCCGGCAGCGGATACTGATTGGCGTCGATGACGTTCTCCAGGAAGTGAGTGGAGAGGTGCACGACTCGCCGGAGCTCGTCCCAGTCAATCTCCTTCCCGTCGTTCCCGTCCTTGCCGTCCTTCCCGCCCTCCTTCACAAACGCGCCCAGATTGATCGACCCCAGGTTGCAAACGTCATAGGACAACAGCGGCTGCTCCCCGCAGGGATTCGTGGCCTCATACTCACCCAGATGGGGAACCGGGTTGTAGTAGTTGGCGCGATCGATGAAGAACACCCCGGGCTCGCCGGTCTTCCAGGCGCCGTGGATGATCAGTTGCCAGACTTCGCGGGCCTTGAGCTGGCCGGTGACTTGCCCGGTTTTGGGATGAACTAGATCGTAGAGCCCATCGGCCTCCACCGCAGCCATGAAGGCATCGGTGACGGCTACCGAGATGTTGAAATTGGTGATCTTGGTCGTGTCGTCCTTGCAGGTGATGAACCCGAGGATGTCGGGGTGATCGACCCGGAGAATGCCCATGTTGGCCCCCCGCCGGGTGCCGCCCTGCTTGACCACATCGGTGGACGCATCGAACAGCGACATGAAGGAGACCGGGCCGGAGGCCACGCCCATGGTGGAGCGTACGATGTCGTTCTTGGGACGAAGGCGGGAGAAGCCGAACCCGGTGCCGCCCCCCGACTGATGGACCAGCGCCATGGCTCGCAGGGTGTCATAGATACCGCTCTTGCCATTGGACAGCGCATCGTCCACCGGAAGCACGAAGCAGGCTGACAGCTGGCCCAGGGGGCGGCCCGCATTCATCAGTGTGGGAGAGTTGGGCACGAAGAGGCGGCTGGCCATGAGCCCGAAGAAGTCGGCGGCCACCTGCTCCACCTGCTGGGCCGATCCCCCGTAATGGGCGTCGGCCTGTGCCACGGTCCGGGCCACCCGCCAGAACAGGTCACTCGGACTTTCGACTGGCGTCCCGGTCTCGTCCTTCAGCAAATAGCGCTTCTCGAGCACCGTGATCGCATTGGGCGAAAGCCGGACCGCGTCCCGTGGAGTGGACGATTTCATGAACTCCCCGCCTGGTAAGGGTAGCGTCTCAGAGGGCCGGCCTTGAGGTCGGGCCGAAAACGGAAGGCCAAGCTAGGACGCCAGGGCAACCGAGACAATACCGCAGGAAATGCCCGACAATACGTGCGATCCTGCTGTTCACATCACAAATATAAAGGGGATGTAGACAAGTGGATTAGGGTGAATTGGTGGGGAGAAAAAGGGCCGGATACCGGCCGGCCTTGTGAGCCCGCGCCTCCTCGACATAGTGCCTCCAAGTGGCGGCAATCCGTTCTGCCAACGCGGCATCCACCTGCCGAACGATACGCCCGGGCACACCCATCACGAGCGAACGGGGGGGAACCTGCATCCCCTCAGGCACCACCGCTCCCGCTGCCACCACACTGCCGCTTCCAATGGTGACCCCGTTGAGTAGCACGCTTCCCATGGCGATGAGACAGTCATCCCCCACCGTGCAGCCATGGAGGACAACTCGGTGCCCAACTCCGACCCGCTCTCCCACGGTGCAGGGCACGCCATCGTCCACGTGGACCACCGTACCGTCCTGGATATTGGAGTGAGCGCCGATGACGATCGGAGCCATGTCACCCCGCACCACGGCGTGGTACCAGATGCTGCCGTTTTCGCCCAGAGTGACGTCACCCATCACGGCAGCGGTGGGCGCGACGAAGGCGGATGGATGAATTTTGGTCAGCGAGAAGCCTCTACTCTTGCTGGGCAGGAGGGAACAGCATCTGGGTCCAGGCTTCGACCGGAGCTCCGTCCTTCAGCCCCGGGTGCCAGGTGACCGTCCACACGAAGTTCCGGACGGCCCGCTCGAAGGCTGGATCGTTCGACGGCCGGAGACGCATGATGTCCACGGTCCTTCCCTCGGCAGAGACTTTGACCCACAGCAGTGATGGACGGGGAGAAGGCTGGGCATCCGGCGGAAGCGCCACGAACGGGGGGTTGACCGGCTTGGGCCGCTCCTCGAAGCAGGAGCCATCGGCATTGTAGCCGGGTCCCGGCACACAGCCGGGCTCGGCCCGTCGCTGCGCCTCGGGCCGGGTCGGCAGCGGGGCCCCGATCTGTGTGAGCTTGGGGGTGAGCTCCTCGACCGTGCCGGGGCGAATCACGATGGTATCGGAATAGAAATTGTACCGCGGGGCCGAGATCGCGAGGGCGTGAGGTCCCGGCACAAGCTTGGTGAGCGCCTGGGTGATCGGTTGCTCGTCGATCATGACGGTGGATCCCCGGGGCAGACCGGTTAGACGGATGCCGCCGCTGTCCACTGGTCCGACGACATCATTACCACCGGCCAACCCAGCTGCGGTCGAATCCCTGGGCGCCTTCTTATCCGCCGAGTCCGCCCGTGGAGCCGACGCCCCGCTGGGCGAGGCTCCCGTGTCGCGCAGCGCAGCGATGGCCTGTTGCGCCGTGGTATCGATCCGCTGGCTGGTGTCGCCACCAACCTTCACCGAGTCCGCCGGCTCGGCCGCGATCCCCCCGGGGGCGAAGCCGTGCACCGCGAAGTAGTACAAGGCGCCGCCCACTGCTCCCAGCACGAGAAGCAGAATCCAGAGCCAGGCCCAGGAGGACGAATTGCCGCGCATGGCCACGGAACGGTCGGCGACCCGACGGGGCACCTCGCGACGCTCCCGGGGCGTCATCCGCCGATTGACCAGCGGGGAATCGAGCGGGGTGGTGGGCTGACTCACGATGGGCGGAAACGCCCCGCCGCTCGCCGAGCCCCTCGCCGAGCCCGCCCCGGCCGTGGCGGGAACCCCAGTCGCCATGCTCGTCCTCACCGCTCCAGTCGCCGCGATTGGCTGGCCCTGAAACGACGCGATCAGTTCCTCGCAGGCCTGGTATCGGTCAAATGGGTCCTTCATGAGCATCCGCTTGATGACCTCGAAGAGACGGCGCTCGTCGGCGGTGACCAGACTGGGCGTGGGGATCGGCTCTGTGATGTGCTTGTATCCGATCGAGAAGCTGTCCTCACCATCGTAGGGGACACTGCCGGTGAGGCACTGATAGGCCACGATGCCCAGGCTGTAGATGTCGCTCCGGCCGTCGATCGGCTGCGCCCGGGCCTGCTCAGGACTCATGTAATGCGGAGTTCCGATGGACATGCCGGTGCCGGTCAGCTTCTGTCCGGACGCTGCCTTGGCAATGCCGAAGTCGGTCAGTACGCTCTGCCCGAACTCGTCGAACATAAAGTTGTCGGGCTTGATGTCCCGGTGCACGATGCCGCGTTGCGCCGCGTAGCCCAGCGCACTCCCTGCTTCGAGCAGGAGCCGCCGGATCTCGGGGGGGGTCAGCTTCTTCCGCTGGCCCAGGATCCCGGACAGCGAGCCGCCCCGGAGAAACTTCATCACAAAGTAGATGACACGATCGGAGCGGCCGACTCGATAGATCGGAATGATGTTGGGATGCTCCAGCTGAGCGGCGGTGCGCGCCTCGCGCTGGAAGCGCTCCACGAACTCGGTG
The DNA here is from genome assembly GCA_963698975.1 of uncultured Gemmatimonadales bacterium. Classification (GTDB taxonomy): domain Bacteria; phylum Gemmatimonadota; class Gemmatimonadetes; order Gemmatimonadales; family GWC2-71-9; genus CAVVWJ01. The sequence continues at coordinate 2,287,275 of CAVOSV010000002.1, read as the reverse complement.
TCGAACGCCAAGGAAAAGGGCAGGACCTTGACTGCCACCTCGCGCTCCAGCTGCCGGTCCTTGGCCCGGTACACGATCGCCATTCCGCCCCGACCCAGCTCCTCGATGATGTCGTATTCCGCCGCGAGCGACTCCCGCACGAGGTCGAGCTCCTGCAGGACCCCGGTTGCGATGGCATGCACCGGGGTGGTGGCCATGAGGTCCAAGCCGCAGGAGGGACAGAACTTCGATTTTCCCGTGATTTCGCTGCCACAGCGGGAGCAGAACATAGCGCGCAAGCTACGCGGTGGCGTTGCTGAGTCAAGCGGAAACGCGTGGCGTATCGCGAGATGCTTTGCACTAAGCAGGGCAGTTCGGAAGCCAGGCAGCGGGGCCGATCCAGCTTTGAAATTCCGACTCGATCAAATGATGGGAGGCAATTGCCGCACCCTGTCCCGCAGCCCCGCAGCCCCACCAGCACTGGCACGTAGAATGCAGCCGGGGGGGCCGGTGGTCCGGCTCCCCCAGCCTCGGGACCCCTCTTCCCGACATCATTCTGGAGAGCCTGTGGTCCCGTATCACACGATTGCCTTCAGCCAGCAGAAGCTCCGGGCGGCACTGCGCCGCGCTGCGGGTCAGGAGCCGGCGTTCAACTATGGCTTCGTGGTACACTCACGGCGCCAGCATGAGCGCCCCACGCTCGGGTTGATCACCCTGCACGGTGAGAGCCTCGCGTTTAACGAGCGGCTCTTGAAGTCACTAGACGGGCTACCCCTCTGGCTGTTCGGTCACGCGCGGATAACCCTGGTACCAGGGGTGGCCGTGGCGCCGGCCGAGGGTGGACGGACCAAGCAAGCCGACCGGCCTTTGGCCTCCATGCTCATGAACATCGCCACCTTCGACACTAGCACCGGCGTCACCCAGCATCTGGTTCAGGTGGAAGCGGTGGTCAAAGCGGAGAGCCTGGTTCAGCCGCTCCTGATTCTGACCCCCTCCCGCCCGGCCGCCTGGCCAATGTGAAGCTAGGCAAAGACCCTCCGAGCAAGTTAGCCGGAGGGTCTTTCTGTATCGGGAACACCCGCTCACCGCTGACGCTTACTTTTCCCGCTCACCGTCTTTCTCCTCCACCACCTGAAATTCCTGCGCTCGATGATCGCGGCGCCCGGCCGCATCTACCACCAGGAGGTCGAGCACGTAGTTGCCCGGCTTGAGCCGACTTAGCTGGAGCCGGCGGTGGGTGCTCACCCGCGGCGTGGTGGCCTGCTCCTCGAACTTCAGTCGAATGGCTGCTCCGCCCCCGCCAAAAATCTTCTTGAATATCCCCCCGCCGGAACCCTTCTTCTTGACGGTAAGCTCCACGGTATATGGACTGGGCTTGAGGCCATCGATCTCGTAGTACAACTCCATTTCGTCGCTGCGGCGGTAAATCCGGAGCGGATTGAAGAGCACCGTGTCGTCCGGCGTACGGCGCCACGCCAGATTGGTGCTCCGATTCCCCAGCACCAAATCGCTGAGACTGAGTCCGGCCGGCTGGGTTGAGCCTACCCGTACAGAGTCGGTCGGGAGGGTGATCCCCGCAGCTTCTCCCTGTTGAATAGCGAGTCGGTAGTGCAGTGGTCCGGAAGGAACCGTGGTTTCCGCCCGCCCTACCAGGTGTTCGTTCGGCGGCACCGGCTCTGGCGCCACGAAGTGACGGGTGGTGTCCAGCGAGGCGACCACTTGGTTCCGGCTGTCCAATGCGACGAAACGGAGCCTGACGCTGTAGAGGAAGCCGCGTGTCACCGGGACCGGCTCGAGACTGGACCCGGCAATGGCATAGGCGATCTGCACCTGGGGGCCACTGGAATCGCGGCCGACGGCGAGCACCTCCGAATGAGCCTTCAGGTCCTGGGGAAAGCGAAGCTCGTAGCTGTCGCTGTTGGTTCCTATTGCTATGCTCTCCTGTCCAACCCGGCGCTCCTGGCTTTGGTACCGCCCGGTGCTGCCTCGGCTGGCGCTCTGCAGCCGCCGGTAAATCGGGGACAGCTGCTCCCGGGACAGCATGAGCTGCTCGGCCACGGCATTATCGGCGGCGTTGGCCTCTCCCTGCAGCAGCACGGCATTGCCGAATCCCAGCACGTCGAAGAGGCTTTCTACCAGCTTGAAGTCCTGCACGTCCTCCCGAGCGATAAAATGAAAGATCATATCACCGTCGGACCGGGCGTAGCGCCAGGATTCGTTGGGCTCGAGACCGGGTGCGGCATAGCTGGCCCGGCTGGAAGGCTCGCCATGGCGGATGTAGATGATTCCCCGATCGTCAAAATCCCGGCTTCCCGAGCGGTACCGCTCGACGATGTCGTAATGCCGGTTGTTGGTTGTCAGCTGGAAATTCTTGCGGGCGTAGAAGAGACGGCGGTAGTGCTCGCGAAGTCGTTCGCCGTCGGCCCGTAACTCGGCTCGGTCCCGCTGGCCCCAGAACCGCCGCAGATAGCGCGCCCGATGTTCGCCCCGTTGCTGGTCGAACTCACGAAGGACGGTGTCCGGGGCAATGGTGGCGAGATCGGCCCGATAACCCGCCACGGTGGTCGAGTCGTCAGAGGCCGCACCCTCGAAATACGGTGTGACACCATCGAAACGGCCCATCAGGAAATCAGTTCGGGCAATCTCGAGCAGGCCGAGACTTCGGTTCTGACCATGCTCGAGGTAGCCGTTGAAGGCGGCCAGGGCGGAATCACCGTCCCCAACTTCCCGTTCCACCCGGCCCCGGGCGAGCAGCACCTCGGGAACGACTTCAGCGGAGGTGTTTCCGGCCCGGCGCAGCGCTTCCAGGGCGACGCCGAGCTTGATGTTCACCCGCTGCCGCAACGCGGTATTGGCCAGATCCACCAGCCCGCGGGCAAACGAAGGGTCCACCTCGGCTGACTTGGCAAACGCCACTGCTGAGCGGGTCAGCGCATCCTTCCCCAGCATCGTCTTGAGGCCGGTCACGAAGGATACCTGGGAGTCGCCTACCCCATATTCCGCGAGTCCCATCCCATACCAGGCGTAGGGCCACGAAGGCTGAAGATCGATAGCCCACTGGAACTCCGAGGCCGCATCGTCATAGTGGGAGTGACCACCCATGTCGCCCAGGCGGATGGAGATAAAACCCAGCTTCAGATGTAGCACGCCGTCGTTGCGATGAACCTTGGCAGAATCGATCAGACGCTTTTCGAGGGCGAGAAGACCGATGGAATCGGAGGTGGATGCGAGAGAGTCCCGGAAGCGTTCCAGCTCGGCTCGATCGGATGGAGACTGAGCCGTGATCGAGCGGGGAACCAATGCCAGGACGGCGAGGGCGAGAAGGCCGTAGTGCGACTGAAGTTTCGTTTTCAAACTGAAGTGCAACATCAGCCAGACCTCATTACCGCACGCACCTACTGAAGGGCAGCGCTTTCCGACCGGCTGCCGGCGGAGGCGCGGGGGGATGGAATTGTTTGCGCCCTAGGAGACGCCCTTGATCCGACCCGGCCCACATCGCGTGGGGTCTGGTTCCGGGCCCGTCCCCGAAGAAAACTCTCAATACCGTCGAGCACGCCTCGGGCATAGAGCCGTTGCCCCGAAGCTGACCGAAGCCGAACCTCCTGGTCCGGCAGGATTACGAACATTCCCTCACTCAGCGCCGCCGGCATCCAGGTGGAACGGATCAGTGCCAGGTCCGCCCGGCCGATACCGAGGTCGGGAAGCCGGAGCCGGCGCACGAGCGCCCGCTGGATTTCGGCCGCCAACGGCAAACTGCGGGGCTGATTATAGAATACGGTGGTCCCGTTGTTGGTGAAGGGGTTGACGCCATCCGGTAGCGCGTTGTTATGGATGGACACCAGAAGCTCTGCCCCGCTGGTATCGGCCAAGGTCACCCTCGACCACAGGTCCACCGCGGTGTCCGCCGTGCGAGTCATGATCACATGGGCTCCCGCCTGCTTCAGCAGTGCTCGAAGCCGCAGGGACACGCCCAGGTTGGCATCCGCCTCCCGCAGGCCCGTCGGACCAGTGGCACCAAGAGGCGGGTGTCCCGGATCGATCGCGATGCGGCGGCCCCGCAGAGGGTGGCTGGATGAGATGGACGGAGGGCGCCGTATCTCGAGTAGCAGATCGTTTCGATCCCAGCGGGTGCGGTAGCCCCAGACCGGCTGGGTCAGCTCTGCGGTGAAGCTCAGCTCGTCCGTGCCGCTCTGACTCCAACCGAGCCGGCGGATCAGCGTGTCCCTCCCATAGCGAATCCAATCCACGTCCCCCACCGCGCTGTAGAACCTGATCGTGAGCGCCCGTTCGGTCTCGATCACCTGGAACGGCACTCTTTGGGTGAGGGGTATGCGGAGGGCAACCCGGTCTGGCCGGCTGCTCAGCGTCGCCGAGCCCACCACGGCGCTCGGGGCCGGAATTCCGCTGGGCAGGCGCCGCGCATCCGATGCCGGTATCCAAGCCACCGCCTCGGGCGAGAGCCGAATGCGGAGGTCCTCATTCAGTCGGGCCGTCACCTGGGCCCGTGTGCCCAGGGGAAAGAACCATTGATAAGGGCCACCAGGTGTGGCTCTACCGGGTGTAAGACTATCGGTCTTTCCCGTGCCGGTCGTGTCATCGTCGAACTGGGTCACCAGCGGCAGGGTATCCAGCAGGGCTACTTGCAAGGGCCACCGCGCTCGAACGGTATCTCGATCCAGGATGGCTTCCAGGGTTGCCCAGCCCGAATCAGGAGACAGGAGGTCGGCGTAGGGAGTAGGACAGGAAGCCCCGGTGACGCAGCGCAACACGGCCCGGCCGAGCACTTGAATGAGTGCGCGCGAGGGGCCGCGAAGGATTGGCCCGGGATCGGGCCCCAGCGTTTTACCCCGAAGCACGCCGACAAACCTGATTTCGTCCGGGGTCCGCAGCTTGGTGGTGTCGTGCTCGAATGCCCGAATGGCGGGGAGAACTTCCTCCGGCTGACGCTGAGGAAGCAGTTGGACGCTGGAACCATCGAGCAGATGTAGCCGAACGTCCGATCCTTCCGCAGCGCGGGCGGAGAGCGTGACGTACTCGTCCCGACCGATCCATGCCTGCCCCCGTGGCGAAAGCGACATCGTATCGATCCAGGCCCGGCCCGACCTCACTTCACCCGGCACGAAGCGCGGATCGCGTCGAACCAGGTAGTTCATCACGCTCGAGTCCTGCCCCCGGAAAGCTTCGATCCTGAATTGCATCACGCTGTCGGGCGGAAATTGAAGCCAGGCCAGCCAGGCACCGTTGGGCCACACCCGAATCCGGTCGCCGTTAATGGTGAGTCGCACGTCGGGCCCAGATACCGATCCGAGCAGAAAGCTCGAGTCCCGGACCCGGACTCTGTCCTCGGAGGCGGGATAGACGACGCGAAGCGCGATGGGGGGTGCTTGCGACAGAACAGAGGTTGGCGCGGTGAAAAGCAGCCACAGCGCCGCGACGGCCCTTCGCTGGAACGGCATGCTTGCAAGGTAAACGTTGACTATGACTTACGCCAAGGCAGCGTTGACGCGTTTCATACCGCTCCCTAGATTCGTCAGACCTCGAACGCCCTGCCTGACGGAAGGACTGCGTGGAATGACCAACGGCTCGGTACGCGTCTCCGTCTTCGGCAAGACCGACCTGGGCCGCACCCGCGATCACAACGAGGACACCTTCCTCGTCGCCGACCTGACCACCGGCAACGCCAGCCTCCAGCCTGAAGTCCGCAGTCATCAGATCGGCCCCAAGGGCTCCCTGTTCATGATAGCCGATGGCATGGGCGGGGCGGCCGCAGGGGAGCTGGCCAGCGCCATGGCAGCCGACATCATCCACCGTCACATGGCCACCGCCTGGGCCAACGAGGGCCACCCCACCGCTTCCCGGTTTGCCTTTCGAATGAAGGAGGCCGTCGAGCTGGCCAATGCAGAGATCTACGCCTACGCCCGGGAGCACCCCGAGGTGCGAGGGATGGGAACGACCGCGACGGCGGCGGGGATCTTCGGCAGTGACCTGTATCTGGCGCAGATTGGCGACAGCCGCGCCTACCTGGTGCGGGGGAACGAAGCGATCCAACTGACCAAGGACCAAAGTCTGATGCAGCGCCTGGTGGATGCGGGTGAGCTGACTGAGGTGGAAGCCGAACAGAGTGAGCGGCGCAACATCATTCTGCAGGCGCTGGGTCCCGACCCGCGGGTGAAGGTGGATCTCACCCATCAACCGGTGCGGCGGGGTGACACCCTGATTCTCTGCTCCGATGGATTGTCGGGGCTGGTTCGCCGGGAGGAGTTCGCCGGGCTGGCCCAACAGCACCGGGACCCACAGGCCCTCTGCGCCGCGCTCATCGATCTTGCGAACGAACGTGGCGGACCGGACAACATTACTGTCATCACCGCGCGGTTCGAGGGGGATGGTTTGCCGGAAGCCGGCGGGGAAGACGACGTAGGATACCAGAGCTACCGGATTTCCTCGCCCACCAACCAGCAGGACTCCGCCGACGCCTCTGAGCCGCCCTCCGCCGGAGATGCCGGCTCCAGCATCGCCCTGGACCGGCTGCGGAATCTCGGCCTCATCATGCTGTTAGTTGGGGTCGTCATGCTTCTGCTGGCCGTGTGGCGATAGCGTTTGACTGCCCCCTCTCGCGCGCCCGCCGAGTCAGCATTCACCTCTCCGCTTCATCGTCGCCTTTCCTGGGTAGCCGCGCTCGCGTTTGCTTCGGGGTTCCCCTTCGGCCTGATCAACGAAACCATTCCGATCTACCTGCGCAGCAGCGGCGCGAGTCTGGTGGACATTGGCCACTTGGCCAAGCTGAGTTTGCCCTGGAGTCTCAAGTGGATTTGGGCCCCCCTGGTGGACAGGCACGGCAGCAGACGGCGATGGATCACGGCCTGCCTGCTCGGTCTGGCAGGACTCACCTTCGCGCTGGGCAGCTTCCCAGCAGGACGCCTGAGTTCAGTCTTCTGGGTTGTCCTCGCCGCCATCGTTGTGCTGTCGGCAACGCAGGACATTGCCATCGACGCGTACACCATTCAATCCACGACCACCCGCGAGCTCGGCGTCGCGAATTCCGTGCGGATCACCCTGTACCGGGTGGGCATGCTGAGCGCCGGGGGACTGCTGGTGTGGGTGGCCGGCCGGATCGGCTGGTCATCGAGCCTCAAGGTGGGAGCCGGTGTGCTCGCCCTGCTGGCGGTCTGCGCCTCGCTCCTGCCGCCGATCGATCGCGCCAGCGGACACGCTCACAGCCTCTGGGAGCCGATCCGGGAGCTCTTTGCCAGACCCGGGATCGGCGCGGTGATCGTGTTTGCGTTGATCTTCAAGTTCGACATAGCGGCGCTGGAGCCGATGATGCGCCCATTCTGGGTGGACAGCGGCCTGACGCTGGAACAGATCGGGGCGGTGATTACCTCCGGCCGACTGGTCGCGACCATCGCCGGCGCCGGGCTGGGAGGCGTGTTCACCACGCGCTACGGCATCTTTGCCGGCCTGTGGGTCCTGGGACTGGTTCAGGCCCTGTCCGGGCTCATCTACTGGGGCACGGCCGTTGGGATGGAGCAGAACCTGCTGGCGAATAGCGGGGGCTTTGGAGGCAAGACACTCATCGTTGGTGCAGCGTACTTCGAGAGTTTTGCCGCTGGACTGGGAACCTCGGCCTACCTTGCCTTCCTCATGTCCGTTTGCGAGAAGCGGTATGCGGCGACCCAGTTCGCGGTTCTCTCCGCCCTGCTGGCGCTCACCCGCTGGATCGCCGGCGACGTCTCCGGTGAACTGGCCGAGCGACTGGGGTACGCCAATTACTTCCTCGTGACCTTTTTCCTGGGGCTACCCGCCTTTGCGCTGATTCCGCGACTGCGGCACGCGAGTCGAGCATGAGGAGTCGGCGGCTCAGCGCGGTTTAGTGAACCGTTGCGCCAGCCAGCGTGCCACCGCCTCCTGCATCAGGCGCTGCCGGTGCCACGCCAGCAACACCGGAGCGCGATTGGGCAGCTCACTCACCATGCGGGGGTGGCCAAAGAGGATCAAGAGGTCGGCTCCGGCCGAATGATGAGCGAGTGCCTCACGGGAAGCGGACCCCAGGCCTGACCGTCCCTTCCAGGCGCGCGGCTCGGCAAAGACCATGACCACCCGTGATCCACCAGAGTAGCGCCCGATCAACTCGGGGCCGAGCGCGCGTTGCACGTAATCGGTGGAGCTCGGCGGGTACGGGCCTCCCACGTCGTCGTCGACCACCACCAGATCCAGAGGTCCCACCAGGGTCGGTGGGGCACCCCGCGCCATCCCCGCCTTCAGCAGCGTGTCCGCCAGGGCTTCGGCCGATTCAAAGGGCCCTCGGGTTACCGGCGGGGTCGGAGCAGTTGCAGCGGAGAGCGCGCGATCATAGCGGCTGAGCGACTCCTCCAGCCGCTCCCGGCTCAGGTTGCCGCTGGCCAGCGCTGCCTCCAGGGCGTCCCTCACTCGACGGGGATCGTGGGGATAGAGGAGCAGATCGGCTCCGGCCTGGACCGCCTGCACCGCGGCGTCGGACTCGCGCCGGCCCGACAGCGCTCCGTCCATGATCAGGGCGTCCGTGACCACCAGTCCATCGAATCTCGATTTTCCACGGAGCTCCCCCAGCAGAGTGCGGGACAGCGTGGCCGGGAGATGGGAATCATCCAGAGACGGATAGGCCACGTGGGCAGTCATGATAGAGGCGACGCCGCTTTCGATGGCCACGGTAAACGGCAGCAGGTCGGCACTGCGCAGATCCGCAGCCGGCGCTTCCACCACCGGCAAGGTGATGTGCGAGTCCACCGTGGTCCGGCCGTGCCCAGGATAGTGCTTGGCACAGGCCAAGGCTCCCGCGGATTGGCATCCCTCGATCCACTGCCGCACGCAGGTGGCCACTTCATTGGGATCGGCACCGAACGCCCGCGTCTGCACGATGGGGTTCTCCGGCAAGACGTCGAGGTCCGCTACGGGAGCAAAGATCCAATTGATCCCCACGGCCCGAGCCTCCTGCGCCGTCACCGAGGCGGCCCAACGGACCACGGACGGATCTCCCAGCGACGCCAATGCCATGGGTGGAGGGAACTCGGTGAGTCCGGCAATCTGTTGTCCTGCTCCCCGCTCCAGATCGGCGGCCAGGAGCAGCGGTCGACCAGCGCGGCGCAACAGGTCGGCGGTGAGACGGCGTACGCTTTCCGCTGTCCCACCGAAGATGATGAAGCCGCCGACGCCGATCTCGAGCGCGTCGGCGATTCGGCCGGCCTCGTGGGCAAAGCCACTAAGCGCTTCCGAGCGCAGAGCCGGAAGAATCAGCCGGGCCGGCATTCGAGTGGTTGCCTCCGGGTTCATGCGGGTGTCACCGCGCCGAGCACGCGGGGGCCACCCGCCCCAGTAGCCGCGGGAAGATTTCCTGGCTGCCCGTGCAGTGTCAGGTAGCCGAGCAGGGCAAAGGCGACCGCTTCCTTGGCATCGCCAGGGAAGAACAGGTCGTCGAACCGTCGGAGCTGATGCTCGCCCCGACTCATCAGGTAGCGGGAGAGGGAGGTCATGAGGCCGGGGTGATGGCAGCCCCCGCCGGACGCCACGACCTCGACGTGAGGCGGAGTCCACCTACCGATCGCATCGGAGACGGTGCGAGCGGTCAACTCCACCGCCGTGGCAACCGCATCCGGGCCCGGCAGCCGCCGGTGCAGCGCCTCGGCGTACACGTCTCCGAAACGTTCCCGCCCGGTGCTTTTGGGCGGAGGCGAGCCAAAGAAAGCGTCGTCGAGCAGCTCGCCCAAGACATGCTCATCGATTTGCCCCTGCGCTGCAATCTTGCCGTCCCGATCGTAGCTGCAGCTCCGGTCCACCAGGCGCGCGGTCGCATCGATCAGCGCCATACCCGGGCCCGTGTCAAAGGCGAGCACGCCCTGATCCAGCGCGCGCTGCTCGACATAGGTGAGGTTGGCCATGCCGCCGAGATTGAGGAGAATGCGGGGTGTGTCCACCGCGGCAAAGAGCAGCACGTCAGCCATCGGCACCAGCGGGGCGCCCTGCCCTCCCGCGGCCACGTCACGGGCGCGAAAGCCGCTGACGACCCTAACCCCAAACCGCTCGGCGAGGATGGCTGGCTCACCCAGCTGCCAGGAGACCACCGGCGGCTCATGCCAAATGGTCTGTCCCGGGAATGCGATCAGGGATAGATCCGAGGCCGGCACGTTGCTGCGCTCGAGCAAGGTCTGGACGGCATCGGATGCCCACTCAGCCAGCTGCACGTGCAGGCGCGCCAGGGTTGCTGCCGTCGCCCCGTTCAGCGCTTGCCGGAGCTGGGCTCGTTCAGCGTCGGTGTAGGGTCTAGTAACGAACTCCAGTAGTGTCGCATGAGTCGGACCCTGAAACCGGACCAGCGCTGCATCCATGCCATCCAAGGAGGTGCCCGACATCAGGCCAATCGCCAGCGTGGGTCGCTCTGTCATCGGGAACGCACCGGCGGCGGATCCCCGACCACGGGACGGAGGCGGCCCTCGTGCTCGGCCAGCAGCTGTTCGGCTTCTCCCTTACTCACCCCTCGTCGAGCCATCACGATGGCCGTCTTGACACTGCCCTCGGCCGCGTCGATCACTGCACGAGCGGCCCCACGATCCAGTCCGGTGGTCTCCATCACGATGCGTTGGCTCCGATCGATGAGCTTGTCGTTCCAGGCGCGCAGATCGACCATCAGATTGCCGTAAATCTTTCCCAAGCGGATCATCGCTCCCGTGGTCAGGGTATTGAGCACCAGCTTGGTAGCGGTGCCCGCCTTCATTCGGGTGGAGCCAGTGACGATCTCGGGGCCGACCAGCACGGTGATGAACACGTCGCAGACTCTGGTCACCTGCGAGGGCGGGTCCGAGCAGGAGACCAGAACGGTGCGGGCGCCGAGAGCGTGGGCTCGAATCAGACCGGCCCTGACATAGGGAGTGGTGCCGCTCGCGGCGATACCGACGACCACATCGTTGGAGCCGACTCGCAGGGAATCGATGGCCGCCTCGGCGGCGCCGGTGTCATCTTCCGCCCCCTCGACTGACCGCACCAGCGCGGCGGGCCCGCCCGCGATCAATCCCACAACCATGTCGGGGGGAGTTCCGAAGGTGGGCGGACATTCCGCGGCGTCAAGCACCCCAAGACGGCCGCTGGTTCCGGCGCCGACGTACACGACCCGCCCGCCGGCTCGGAATGCTGCCTCGATGAGCTCGATTGCTTTCGCGATTTCGATGCGGGCTCGGGCAACAGCGCCGGGAACGGTGGCGTCTTCGGCGCCGATGAGATCAACGATCTCGAGCGCGGAGGCGGTATCGATGGCAGTGCTGCGAGGATTACGCCGTTCGGTCAGGCGTGTGTCGATATAGTCTTCAGCCACGCAAGCGAAGGATGGGAGTATCCAGCCATCAGCGTCGCGCTAAATTAGGACCACTCCGATGTTCGGGGCAACTCTCTCATTTCAGGTCACTTACTCCGGAGCCCGTGTGCGAGTTCCTGCTGCCCTGCTGGCCCTGTCAGTCACCCTGGCCTGTGGTCATCCCTCCGCGACCCCGGAAGTATCGCCGGTGGCTGGTATTGGCCAGAGCTGGCCGTACGTGGGAAAGTCGCGGGTGACCGCCTCCAGACAGGCGATGGTGGTGTCCGGAAGTCCGATCGCAAGCCAGGTGGGCCGGGACATTCTCCAGCAGGGAGGGAATGCGGTGGACGCGGCGGTGGCGGTCGGCTTTGCCCTCGCTGTGGTGCATCCCGAGGCCGGCAATATCGGCGGCGGTGGCTTCATGATCATTCGTCCCCGCGATGGGAAGGTGCAGGCGCTCGACTATCGGGAGGCCGCCCCTGCCCTGGCCACCCGCGACATGTATCGCTCGGCCGGCGAAGACGGCAGTGTGACGGGGCATCTCTCGGCCGGGGTGCCCGGGGCTGTCGCCGGCTTGACCGAAGCACACCGCCGCTACGGGCGACTTCCATTGGCAGCGGTGATCCAGCCAGCCATCCGCCTGGCGCACGAAGGATTTGCGGTGGATGAGTACCGGAGTCGTTCAATCGGAGAGGACAGTGCCCGGCTGGTGCTCTTCCCTGCCTCACGCACCACCTTCCTACCGGCTGACCGTCCTCCTCAGCCGGGCTCGACCTTCCGCCAGCCGGAGCTCGGGGCGACGCTGGAGGCTATTCGAGACAGCGGGGCGGCCGGCTTTTATCGCGGCCGGGTGGCCGAGCTGCTGGTGGCAGAGATGAAACGGGGAGGTGGAATCATCAGCCTCAAGGACCTGGCCGACTATCGGGCCATCTGGCGCGATCCCGTCGAGATCACGTACCGCGGCTACTCCATTTATTCCATGCCGCCCGCTTCATCGGGCGGGGTGACGATGGGAGAGATTCTGAACATCATGGAGGGCTTCAACCCGCTGCCTCCATTCGGCTCCGCCGCTCTTATGCATCGCGAGGCCGAAGCGATGCGGCGCGCTTTCACCGACCGGAACACGTACCTGGGCGACCCGGCGTTCGTACATAACCCGCTAGACCGGCTGCTGTCCAAGCAATACGCCGCCGATCTCCGCCGCCAGATCGGAGAGCGTGCCTCTCCGACTCCGGTGTTCGAGCCTGCGCCGGCCGCAGGATCCTCGACCACCCATTACTCGGTGGTGGATGCCGAAGGGAACGCCGTCAGCTGCACCACTACCCTGAACAACAGCTATGGCAGCGCGGTGACGGTGACCGGCGCGGGCTTCCTGCTGAATGATGAGATGGACGACTTCGCCACTTCGCCGGGAGAACCGAACATGTACGGGCTGGTTCAGGGCGAGGCCAACGCCATCGCGCCGGGAAAGCGAATGCTCTCGGCCATGACACCGAGCATCGTGCTGGACCCAGGGAAACAACTGTATCTGGTAGTGGGGACGCCCGGTGGACCGCGGATCATCACGATGGTGTATCACGTGATCTCCAACGTGATCGACCACCGGATGTCGCTGCCCGATGCGGTCATGGCCCCACGGATGCACCATCAAGGGTTGCCTGACAGTCTCATGGTGGAGAGCAACGGGTTTCCGCCTCAGACCCTCGACAGTCTTCGGGCCCGCGGCCATGGGGTATCAGAGCATGGCAAGTGGGGCGACGTCGAAGGGATCATCCGCACCGCCCAGGGCTGGGAGGGCGTCAGCGATCCGCGGCTGGGTGGAGGTGGCGCGGGCTATTGATTCACCAGCGCAAGCGGGAAAAGAAAATGGTAGTTCCCGCTTACGCTTCTCCTGCTTAGCTCTGCCGGAAGCTCTCATCCAGAACCAGTGTTACCGAGGTGCCGGCCGGCACCACCACATCGCGGTCTTTGGTCTCGACTGCGCGCTGAGTTCCCACTGCACCGCCGATCACGCCGCCGATGATGGCTCCCTTGGCGCTCCCACCGATCACCCGGCCAAGAATCGCACCCGCCGCGGCTCCGCCGCCCACCTTGGCGATGTCGCCCGCGCTGGTCTTGCGACCCTCGAGTTTGCTTCCTACGTGGTCGATTCTGGCGGCTATCGGATAGGACTGACCGTTGATGGTCACCGAGGTCGGCTGCAGGGTCAGCGTGCCCGTCGTGTCGCTCTTATTCTCGGATTCCTTGATCGCGGTCACCTTCAGCGCAACCTCGGAGCCGGCGGGAATAACGACCCGTCCCGACTTGTCCTTCACGTCGTTGGTGATCTTCGCCATGACCGTGTCACCCACCTTGTTCTTGTTGGAACGGATCTCAGCCGTGGTCGCGGCGGTCAGACTGGTGCCGGCGGCCAGACTCGCAACCGAGCTGGTGGTGGTGGAAGGCGCCGGAGCGGGGGTAGTGGGCGACGATGCGGTCGCCGGAGGAGTGCTCGGCGAGGTCGTGGTTGGCCGGCTGGGCTTCGTGGGCGTACGGGGGGCCGGCGCCGGAGTGGGGGCGCTCGCCATGGGGCGATCGTTCAACTCCGCCGTCGTGTCGACCGGCGCAAGCTGAAGGTCACGGCTCAGACTGTCCGCCGTGGCGGCCTGCTCCCGGTCGCCCCGGCCGCAGGCCGCGATGGCGGCCAAGGTAAGCGCTGCAATAATGGTTCTCGACATCGAAGCCTCCTTGATGTGACTTGCTCGGGTTCCGCGGCCCAGTGACATTCCAGCACTGTTATGCGTGAGCTGCGGACCCTCCTCCCTTATCTCAAGCCATACCGCCGAGCCTACCTTGTCGGCTTGACCCTCGTGGTCGTGTCGAACTTCTTCGCGACTCTCGGCCCCCGGTTTCTTCAACAGGGCATTGATGCCCTCCGAGCCGGGGGCGAGTTTCGTCACGTGCAGGAGGCGGTCGTTTTGCTGCTCGCCGTTGCCCTGGCAGGTGGCGTGGCCCGCTACGGAATGCGCCAGCTGCTCAACAGCGGCAGCCGTCGCGTTGAGACCGACCTGCGAGACCAACTATACGTCCATCTGCAGCGGATGTCGGCCGAATTTTACGACCGGTACCCGACCGGTGATGTGATGGCCCGCACAACCAACGACCTGCTGGCGGTCCGAATGGTGGCCGGCCCCGCTCTAATGTACCTGGTCGATACCACTATTCGCGCGCTGCTGGTGGCGCCGGCGATGGCCACTATCAGCCCCCGCCTGACCCTGCTCGCGCTGATACCGCTCCTGGGTCTTCCCGTGGCCATGGTTTCCCTTGGCGGAATGATTCACGTTCGATCTCAGGCGATTCAGGCGCAGTTCAGTACCCTTACCACTCACGCACACGAGAACCTCTCCGGCGTGCGCGTGGTCCGAGCCTATCGGCAGGAAGGCGCCGAGATCGAGCACTTCCGCCAATTGAGCGACGAATATATGCAGCGTAGCCTGGGGCTGGCCCGGGTCCAGGGTGCGTTCTTTCCTTTACTTACCCTGCTGGGCGGCGGCAGCGGTTTGGTGGTGCTATATGCGGGCGGGAGGCTGGTGATGTCCGGCTCGGTTTCGGCGGGCGAGTTCGTGGCCTTTGGGGTGTATCTCGCCATGTTGGTCTGGCCAATGATTGCGCTCGGCTGGGCCGTCAATCTGGTACAGAGGGGAGCTGCATCCATGGGCCGAATCAACCAGCTGTTTCGGGAGGAGCCCGCCATTACCAGCCCCCTTTCAGCCGTCGTCCTCCCAGGCGCGGGCCGGGCGCGAGCCGTGGAGTTTCGCGATGTCTGGTTCCGTTACCCTGGCGCGAAAGAGCGGGGCTGGGTCCTGCAGGAGATCTCGTTCAGCGTGCGGCCAGGAGCATCGCTGGCCATCGTCGGCGCCACCGGCTCAGGCAAGTCCACGCTGGTCGATCTTCTCGTTCGGGCCTACGACCCCGATCGTGGTTCGGTGCTGATCGACGGTATCGACATCCGACAGCTGGCCCTGGAAGACCTTCGACGCGCTGTCGGGTTCGTGCCCCAGGAAACTTTTCTCTTCGGCGAGAGCCTGCGCCGCAACATCCTTCTGGGTGCGCCCGACGATGGGCGGCTGGACGAAGTAGCGCGCGTGGCGCAGCTGACCGAGGCGCTACCAGCGCTGCCGGACGGATACGAGACTCTGATCGGCGAGCGAGGGATCAATCTCTCTGGGGGCCAAAAGCAACGAGCGGCCATTGCGCGGGCGCTGGCCCAGGACCCGCCGATTTTTGTGCTGGACGATGCGTTGAGCGCGGTAGACGCTCAGACGGAGGCCCGCATTCTGGCGGGGCTTCGGAGCGCACTCTCCGGCCGAACCAGCATTATCGTCTCCCACCGCCTCGCCGCGGTTCGGGATGCCGATTGGATCCTGGTACTCGATGGCGGCCATATTGTGGAACAGGGTGTCCACGCCGAGCTGCTGGCCGCAGGTGGCCGTTACTGGGAGCTGCTCCGGCGGCAGCAGATGGAGGAGGAGTTGGAGGAGGTTAGAGATTCGACTTGAGAAATTCCGGTGTCAGGCCCTGCAGCCACGATGCCAGCCGGGTGAACTGCCCCGTCATCAGCAGCACCCCAACCAGTACCAACAAGGCCCCACTGATTCGCATCACCCATGGAAGCAGCGGCCTGAAACGCTGAAACCAGCGGAGGAACCACTCGGTTGCCATGGCCGCCAGCAGGAAGGGCAGCGCCAGGCCCGCCGAGTAAACCGCCAGGAGCAGCACGCCGCGGTGTACGTCGCCGGAGCTCGCCGCGAGACTGAGGATGCCGCCGAGAACCGGGCCGATGCAGGGGGTCCATCCCGCCGCAAACACCATCCCGACCAGGGCTGATCCGAGGTATCCCACCGGCTTGCGCTCTAACTGAACGCGATGCTCCTGGCCCAACAGCGGATTCCGGATGACCCCCAGGCAGATCAACCCGAATCCAACGATGAGCGCACCACCGATGCGCTGGACCCATACCTGGTAGTAGTTCAGTGTGCGGCCAAGCGCGGTCGCGCTGGCGCCCAGCAGAATGAACACCAGAGAGAAGCCGCAGACAAAGAGTATGGCGTGGATCAGAGCAACGCGGCGGCGCTGCTCCACCTCCGGCAGTGTCATCCCGGTAAGAAATCCCAGATAGCTGGGTACCAGCGGAAGCACGCAGGGGGACAAGAAGCTCAGGAGCCCTCCGAGAAAAGCAACAAACAGTCCCAGGGCGGCAGGCTCGTTCACAGCGGCCCCAGCTCACGCTGCCGACACGAACGGCACACTCCGTAGATCTCCACTCGATGCCGCTGATGTTGGAAACCGTGCTCGTCGGCCAGGACGGGCAGCATGCGCTCGAGACGTTCGTTGGCGAACTCCACCACCGTCCCGCAACGCTCACAGATCAGGTGTTCGTGGTCGGCCTGAGCCGCCCGGGGCTCAAAGCGCTTGAAACCTTCACCGAACTCATGAGCCCGGACCAGTCCACTTTCGACCAGAAGGTCGAGGGTGCGGTACACGGTGGCCAGGCCAACCTGCTCGCCCCGCTCTTTCAGCTGGCGTCGGATGGCCTCTACCGAGAGATGATCGTTGGAATGAAGGACCAGCTGCGCGACCAGATCCCGCTGGCGGGTGATCGGCTGATGGTGCTCCCGAAGGTGACGGCGGAACCGTTCGAGAAGGGCGGCTCCGTCCGCGTTATCCAGACGAGCCATGGTGAGCAGCGCCGGGAGCGGCACTGGCGGAGAACCAGGACTCGGGAGCTACCGGAATTGGCGGATGTTCGTCGTCCAGCCGGCCTTGAGCCTCCTGCAGAACTCGGGCTAGCGCCTCGAGCGGCCCGGTGCCGACTTCGAGTATGGTAGACTCGAACTTGCCTCGTTCCTTGCCCTTGATGGCCAGCACGTAGCCGGCCGTATAGATCCGGCGGCGCTCCCCATCCACCCGGGACAGCACTGCCGTGCCCCATTCCCGGCTGTCCCGCCGAACCGGCGCGAAGATCCATACGCCATCGACTTCGTCGGGTGGAAGGACCTGGGCCACGGCCTGCGCCAAGCGGTCCCACCCCGAGCCGGCCGAGGTCATGCCTTTAGCCGTCACGCTGCGTCTGCTCCCACCGCTCGGTGTAAAACCTGAAGACGTGCATGAAGTCTTGGGCATTGGTCACAACACCGTACGCCTGGTGAGTTCCGCGGTCACGCAGTTTGTTGACAACAAACTCGGTCTGATCGACGCAGATAGTCATCAGCTGAAGCGGCGCCCCATCGCAGAGATAAAACGCAGGCAGCATGTTCCCGACGGCAATGGCATGGAGCGCGGTGGCGACAAAGATGGCACCGGTGGCCTTAACCGTGTGCTCCCGCATGGCGTCCTGCGCAGCGAGGTTGTCGCTGTAGACGCCAGGGAGGGGACCGTCGTCGCGGATGGAGCCGGCGAGCACGTAGGGGATCCGCTTTGTCACCAGCGCGTGCATGATCCCGCTCTTGATCAGCCCGGTCTCCACCGCGCGCTCGATGGACCCCGCCGCGCGGACCCGGTTGATGGCGCGCATATGCAGGCCATGGCCGCCCTCGGTGGGCTGGCCGGTGTTGCTCATTCCCAACGTGGTCCCAAAGATGGCAGCCTCGATGTCGTGCACCGCAACCGCGTTGCCGGCCAACACCGCCTGCACGTAGCCGTTCCGAATGAACCACTCGAAATCGGCCCGGGCCCGCGAGTGCACCAACGCCGGCCCGACCACCCAGACCAGATACCCTCCCCGCCGCTTTGCCTCCCCTATTTTCGCGGCCAGCTCCTCATAGTTGACCGGGCGCTCTCGGCTGACTTCGGTTGCCATGAAGCGAAATTCGTTGGCTCCGTGGCCGCCTCCCAGAAAACCCTGAGCGTGAACCACGATGCCTTCGGTGCCATCCTCCGCCTCACCCATGGCAATCAGCTCGCCCCGCTTGAGGCGCCGCGGTTCGATTGTCTCCAGTCCCCAACTTCGTTTCACCACCACGCAATCCATTCGGGGCCGCGTGGGAGCGAGCCAGGCCCCATTGACCTGGATATACGTCGGCAGGTTGGAAGTCGAGAAAAAGCCTTCGGGCAACACGCCGTCGGCCGGGAGGGGCGCGAACCGCGCTTCCGGTGCGCCGGCGAACGGCGGTTGACTGAAATCGGGCATTGTTCCGGGAGCAGGAGGCGCGTGCATACGCGGGTGAAGGTAGGGGGGCATACGAGGGTATTCAAGCGTATCGGACCGAATAGAAGAGTGTAGCTTTCCGGCAAACGAGGAGACTGGCATGCCGCAATGGAATGTGGGGTTGTTTGGGTTGGGCCTTGCGCTTCTGACTGCGACTTCTGTGGCTGTGGCGCAGGAACCGACCGCGCCCGACACGGTGTATCGCGATTCCCTGCCCGCCCGCGAGCTTCCGGAGATCACCGTAACCCGCGCGCCGGAGCCGCTGGACCGGGTGCCCTACGCGGTCGGAGTTCTGGACAAGAACGCGTTGCAACGAGGCCAGCAAACCATAGGAGTGGACGAGGCGCTCAACAATCTACCCGGGGTGGTGGTCGCCAACCGGTACAACTACTCGTTGGACCAGCGCATCTCCATCCGCGGGTTTGGCAGCCGGTCGAACTTCGGGGTACGGGGCCTCAAGATCCTGCTGGACGGGGTTCCTCAAACCTTGCCTGACGGGCAGAGCCAGCTGACGAATGTCGACTTTGCCAACATCGCCAGGGCAGAAGTATTGCGGGGCGCCAGCTCCTCGCTCTATGGCAATGCATCGGGCGGAGTCATCTCTTTCCAGACGGAGGGAGCGGCGCCCGGCCCGTTCGCCCAGCGAGTGAGAGTGCAAGGCGGGAGTGGGAAGGGCGAGGAGGACAATTTCTATAAGTGGCAGAGTTGGACCTCGGGCCGCAGCGGAAGCATCAGCGGTACGCTCTCACTCTCCCAATTCAAGGCGGACGGCTTCCGCCAGCATAGCTCCGCCGAGTTCCGCCAGCTGAACGGAGGGGCCGATTATGCCATCAGCGGCTCCACCCTGGCCACCCTCCGCCTGAGCCTGGCCGACAACCCCGAGGCGGAGAATCCGGGAGCCCTTACCGCATCCGAATACGCGGCCAATCCTGATTCCGCGGCGGCCAGCAATATCCGTCGGGGCGCGGACAAGGATGCCCAGCAGTATCAGCTCGCGCTGGGACTCCGGCATTTCGACGCCGGGGGCAATGAGTACCAGGCAACACTATTTGGCCTCCTCCGCGATCTGGCCAACCCGCTCGCCGCTCCGCCTTTTGACGGCGCGCCTCCCACGGCCGGCACCTACGTCGCCATCGACCGCGGGGTCGGCGGAGTCCGAGGCAGCCTCAACCATCGGCTCGGCCAGGGCGAACGTGCCCCGCGCCTCACCGCGGGAGCCGACCTGCAGAAGATGCGAGACGACCGGCAGAATTTCGTCTCGGACGCGGGTCAACAAACCGCCACCGTTTTGCTGGACCAACGGGAGCAGGTTACCGAGCTGGGTCCGTTCGCACAGATCCAGTGGAACCCGCAACAGGAGCTGCTGCTCAGCACCGGTGTGCGATACGATTGGGTCAAATTCACAGTTGATGATCGGTTCACCGCCGATGGCAACGACAGCGGGGATCGAACCATGGCGGCCGCCAGCGGAAACGTTGGACTCAGCTGGACCCCGAACGACCGGTTCGTACCCTACTTGAATGTCTCCACCTCGTTCGAGACGCCGACGACAACCGAGTTGGTGAACAAGCCCGACGGAACCGGGGGGCTCAATCCCGACCTCGGGCCTCAGCGCGCGGTCAATTACGAGGTCGGGGCTCGTGGGCAGCCCTGGTCCCGACTGAGCTACTCTGCCGCGCTGTTCCTGGGCCGAATCAGCGACGCCATCGTGCAGGGCCCCGAGGTGGGCGGGAGGGCCTTCTTCCGCAATGCCGGCAAGACCCACAATGATGGGGCCGAGGTCGGCCTCTCCTTTTCGCCGCTCAAGGACCTCACTTTGAGCGGAGCCTACACGTATGCCCGGTACCGTTTTGCCTCAGGTGATTCTCTCGATGGCAACCGGCTGCCGGGCGTGCCCGAACATTTCTGGCGCCTCGGCCTTCGAACCAGCCTGCCGGCCAACCTCTACGTCGATGCCGACCACACGATCAGCACCTCCATCGCCGCGGACGACGCGAACACGCCGTCACTCTTCATACCTTCGTATTCGGTAACCAACGCACGGGTGGGATGGGACGGTCAGGTGGGGTCCATGGAGATCGGACCGTTCATAGGGGTCAACAATCTGCTCGACCGAAGGTACGTCGGCTCGGTCACCCTGAACGGCGTGGGTGGGCGGGTCTACGAGCCGGCCCCACTGCGGGTCATTTATCTGGGTGCGGAGGTCGGCTACGCGGCGCCTTAGTCCTGCCTCACCGCTAGAGCAAGCTTACCGGATCGCGATCGATCACCAGCCTGACATTGCCCTCCCGCTTGAGACGCCGAGCGGCGTAGCGAACCACTCGCCCGAGCGCGGCGGAAGGGCCCTTCAACAGCACATGCCAGCGCCAACGATCCTTGATCCGAACCAGGGGACATGGGGCCGGACCGAGCACACTGATCGGAAGCTGATAGCGGGCGACCAGGCTGTTGCACCAGTCTGCCAGTCCCGCGGCTTTCCGCCCGACGTCCCTCTCGTCGCTTCCGGAGTACAGGAGATTGACCAGGTGAACCGCCGGCGGATATGGTGGAACCTCCCGGAGCGCTCTTTCTTCATCGAGAAATCCCACGGCATCGTGCTGGGCGGCTCGCACCAGCGCGTGATGCCGGGGGTGCCGGGTCTGCACCAGCACTCGCCCACCTTTGGGCCCGCGCCCCGCCCGGCCGGCGACCTGCGCCAGCAACTGAAAGGTTCGCTCTGCCGAGCGAAAGTCCGGCAGGTACAACCCGGTGTCGGCATCCACCACACCGACCAGCGTGACATTGGGGAAGTCCAGACCCTTGGCAATCATCTGGGTTCCGATGAGCAGATCGATCTCGCCCTTTTCCACCGCGGTCAGGATGCGCTGGTGCGACCACTTGGTGCTGGTGGTGTCCAGATCCATGCGGGCAATTCGTGCATCGGGATAGCGCTCGATCAGCATGCGCTCGAGCTGCTGGGTTCCGATCCCGCGCATTTGCTGCACCGGGTTGGCACACACCCGGCAGGTAAAAGGCAGCGGCTCCTCATGTCCGCAGTAGTGACAGCGAAGGGCTGCCGGCGTCTGGTGCACGGTGAGCGAGATGCTGCAACGGGGGCACTGCCACACCTCCCCGCAGTCAGGGCATTGGAGGAAGGCGGCGTATCCCCGGCGATTCAGCAGCAGCAGTGCCTGTTCTCCCCGCGCCAGGGTCGAGGTGATCGCTGAGTCCAGCGCCACCGACCACGCCACGGGGCCGGTGCCCTCGACCTTCGGCGCGGCCCTGAGATCCACGATCTCGACCGGCGGCATTGGCCGTGAGCCGATCCGCTCGGGCAGTCGCAGCAAGCCGAGTCCGGTCTCGGTCCGGGCCAGCGTCTCCAGAGACGGGGTGGCGCTTCCCAGGAGCAGCCGAGCTCCCTCCAAACGGGCACGAACGGCGGCGACGTCGCGCGTGTGGTAGCGCGGGGTCTCGCCATTCTTATAGCTCGCCTCGTGCTCCTCGTCGATCACGATCAGGCCCAGATTGGAGACCGGCGCAAACACCGCCGAGCGTGCTCCCACCGCCACTCGGCGCTCACCTCGCCGCAGCAGGCGCCACGCGTCGGCTCGTTCGCCGTCAGACAGGCCGCTGTGCAACACGGCGACGTTGTCGCCAAAGGCTCCGCGGAAACGACTCACCGTCTGAGGGGTCAAGCCGATCTCGGGAACCAGCACGATCGCGCCTTGTCCCCGCTCGAGCACTCGACGCACGGCCTCCAGATAGACCAGCGTCTTGCCGCTGCCGGTCACTCCGAAGAGCAGGGCTCCGGCTCCACCCGGCAAAGCTTCGATCTGGGTGAGCGCGGCTTCCTGATCCGGCGTGAGTGTGGGTGGTGGGGAGACGGTGGGACTTCCGGCAAAAGGATCGCGTACCAGCTCCGCCTCTCCCGCCCGAGCCAGGCCACTCTTGATCAGGCCCCTCACCACAGCGTCGCTGAATCCCATCTGTTCCGAGAGATGGCGCATCGAGGCCTGGCCACCCAGCGATTCCAGCGCCTCGTACAGCTGCCGCTGCTTGGGCCGGCGCTTGAACAGAGCATCGCGTTCGATGAGGGTTGGCCGCTCGCCGGCCAGCGCCAGCGTGCGTTCGGTCAGGCGAGCGGCGTCGGTATCTGGGGGTTGAACCCGGAGGGTAACGGCCTGCACCCTGCTGAGCCGCTCGACTACCTCCCAGAGCGGCCGATGGAACGCTCTCGCGGCCGTCTGGACCGGACTCTCCCCGCCGCGCTGCTCCAGCCAGGCCACCACCTCCCCGGCCAGGCCCCCGAAGGTGTGGCTGCCATTGCGGAGCGAGACGATGACCTGAGATTCGCCCCACATCCCGGCGGGTAAAACGGACTTCAGCGTGAGCCCCAGAGGAGCCCCGTAATACCCCGAAATCCATTCCGCGGTTTCGAGCAGTGCAGGAGACAGCGCCGGCTCGGGATCGGGGACGGCCAGTATCTCTTTCAGGTCCTGGCTTGGCGACTCACTCTCCAACCTCACCACCACGCCGATCAATTCGCGGCGGCGAACCGGGACCACCACACGCGCCCCCGGGGCAACCCGGTCGCCCAAGGCTTCTGGAATGCGGTAGGTGTACGGAGTGGCGAGCGGGAGAGGGAGAGCGACCAGGGCAAACCGGACGGTCATCGCCGCCTGACGCCCAGACCCGGTCCGGTGGGAAGCGTGACTTGTCCTCCGTCGATCCGTGCGCCGGTAAAAGGGTCTTCGGCCAGGAGCGCGGCACCGTCCAGATCGACAATATCGACCAGCGGAGTGAAATGCGCGGCGGCGGTGATGCCCAGTGAGCTCTCGATCATGCACCCCACCATGACCATGAGGCCATGTGCCCGGGCCACGGCGATCATCCGGAGCGCCTCCCGCAGTCCGCCGCACTTTGCCAGCTTGATGTTGATGCCGTCCACCTTTCCCACGAGAGGCGGAATATCCACCGCAGTCAGGCAGCTCTCGTCGGCAATCACCGGGATCTCGGCCTGGGCAGTGATGGCGGCGAGACCATCGTGGTCGTGGGGCAAGAGCGGCTGTTCCAAAACCGTGACCCCGAATTCCTCGAGCACCGGGAGCATGCGAATCGCTTGTTTCACCGTCCAACCGCAGTTGGCGTCCACCCGTAGCTCCTTGTCGGTGGCATCACGGATGGCTTCCAGAATCTCCAGGTCACGGTCGGTCCCCAGCTTCACCTTGAGGATGGGGAACTCCTCCGCTTCCCGCACCTTGGCCTTGATGCGGTCCGGCGTATCCAGTCCAATCGTGAAGGTCGACTTCGGGGCCTGGCAAGGGTCGAGCCCCCACAGCCGGTAAAGCGGGATCTGCAGCCGCTTTCCCGCCAGATCGTGCAGCGCGGCGGAGAGCGCAGCGCGCGCGGCCGCGTTGCCCCGCATCTTCGCTTCCCAGCGACGCTCCGCATCCTCCAGGGCAAACGGATCCTCCGGAAGCAATTCTCCGTAGACCCGCAGTGCCGCCACCACTGACTCGGCGGTCTCGCCGTAGAACTTGCTGGGCGCGGCCTCACCCCAGCCTTCTGTCCCGTCGGCGTCGGTGAGACGAACCCACACGGTGCGATAGTCGCTCTGGCCTCCGCGAGCGATGATGAAGGGGTGTTTGGTGCGAAGCTCCAATACCTCGACATCCATGCGGAGTGGCTTGGGCACGAGCGATCCTCGAGGGCAGCTGGACGGAAGTGAGTTTGGTTGATTATACGGCTGGGCCGGAGGCGGCAACAGGCCGGATTACTGAAGGGCGCGCAGATGCGCTACCGCACCTTCGGCAATGCGACTGGGAACATAGCCGCCTTCCAGCAGGCCCACGATGGGAACGTCGGGCAGCCGCGTTCTCAGCCGGTGGGTAAGGTCGGTGTAGTGTTCCGGCTCGAGAGTAAATCCACCGAGAGGATCACCGGCCATCGCGTCGAATCCGGCTGAGAGCAGCACCAGCTGCGGATTCCACTGTGCGGTTGCAGCTTCGATTGCCGACCAGAGATCGCTCACATACAGGCTCGGGGGTTTGCCCGGTCCTCTCGGCACGTTGAAGATATTCCCTACCCCCCGTTCGCTGGCGGCGCCGGTTCCGGGATACCACGGGTGTTGGTGCAGCGAGACATAGCGAATCGATTCGTCGGATTCGACCAGCGCCTGAGTGCCATTACCGTGGTGCACGTCCCAATCGATGATCAACACCCGCTCGCGTCCGGCCCGCTGGGCATGGTGCGCGGCGACCACAACGTGGTTCACCAGACAAAAGCCCATTCCGCGGGCGGCGAGCGCGTGATGTCCCGGCGGGCGAATCGCCGCGAAGGCATGGTGATTACGGCTGATTGCCGTGTCGACCGCGGCCAGCGCCGCGCCTGAGGCACCCAGGGCCGCGGCCCAGCTGTGCTGATTCAGAATCGTGTCCAGGAAGAGGGCGCCACCGCCTCGCGCGCTCATCGCCTCCAGCGAGCTGAGGTACTGATCGGGGTGGACGGCAAGGAGCTCACGCCGATCCGCCGGTGAAGCTTCTCGTAACTCGACACCCCGCTCCTGCCGGAGCCGCGCCAAGAGGACGCTGAGGCGAGCCGGCGTCTCGGGGTGATCAGGTCCGGGATCGTGCTTGAGGCATGCCGGATGGGTAAAAACGGGGATGATCGAACCGCTCACCGCTCACTTCTCACGCAGAAAGCTTTGCAGTTCTCCGGCTTCCTCCGCGAGCCCCTGGCGCAGCGCTGCGATGTCGTGCAGCCGGCGCCGATACCACCGCCAGGAGAGCACGACCAGACCAGCAGAGACCAGGCAGACAAGTCCCAGCAGAACAAGCATCAGCCGGCCACTCCACCAGCCGAAGGCCGCCAGGGCTGTTCCATCGAAGGCCAGAACCACCGCCGCGACGACTGTGAGTAGCCGTGACACCCGAGGCTTCACCGGTTAGCGCACTGGACGCCGGCGTCGACCCAGGACGATGAGGGCGCCGTTAGGTACCAGTCCCCACTCTGCCGCAGATCGGGACTCATCGGCCAGTTCTGCGCCGCGAAACTTGAGGACGTAATTGCTGGGATCCCGGGTGACCCGGCTGGCGGCCAGCGCCTGGCGCTTGATCTCGCTCACCGGCGTGGTGGCGGGTAGCTCCAACTTTACTTCATTCCACACGTCTTCAACCATGACGCGCAGGGGGAGGATTCCCGTCATGCCACGTGCTCCGAGGGGAGCGGGAGGGTGGAAAGAAAGCGGTCTACTACCTGGTCGAAGAACAAAGTGGACACCCGGATCCGGGTGCCCTGCGGACCGGGCCATACGGCGAATGCGATCTCTTCACCGCCCTGTCCCCTGAGCGTGAGATAGGTCGGGCCCTCTCGCTCCGGGTACGCGGCAGTCAACGGCACTCGCTCGGCGAAGAACCTTTTGGCCCGCCGCAACACCTCGGGGCCGTCCAGCGTGGTGACTGTTTCGTACACCATAACGTTAGCGCCCCTGCGGCACGAAGGATGTGGAGAGGACGGTGATGCCGGTGGGCTGACCGGCGATCGGCACACTGCTGACCCGGGTACGTGATTTCAGGTCGACCACGTCAACCGCCCCCGGGTCGATACCGATGGATTCGCAGGAGACGTAGGCAAACCGGCTGTCGGGCGAATAGGCAATCCCATGGACGATGCGCTTGCTGGTGGGAATGCGGGCAACCTCGGTGAGACCGGCGGCATCGATCACGCTTACACTCTGGTCCTTCTTGTTGGTCACCAGGACGAATTTACCATCGGGAGAGGGCTCGACGTTGTAGGCCCCTTTGCCTACCGGTATTTCTTTGATTTGCCGGAGAGAGCCCGCGTCCCAGACCTGCAGGGTGTTCGCCGCATTGCAGGCCACATAGAGTCGTTTGTCATCCCGGGAAACCGAAACGAACGTCGGCGAGCACTCACTCGCTTTCGAAGCCGTAGCGGAGGCTGCCGGATGGCTGGCGGCAGAGACCGAGGTCATGGCATGGGCGGCACCGGTGTGAGCCCGCCGAGTGAGCGTCAGCGTGGCGATCTCCAGCTCCAGGATTTCGTCGCTGTGCATGCAGGACACATAGGCTCTGCTGCCGGCGTGGTTCACCTTTACTCCGTGCGGCATGTCGCACGCCTCGAGATCGGTGATCTTGGTCATCGTGGGCGTATGGATCACGGAGATCACGTTGGTCCGGGGATGATCGCCGTGAAAATCCGAGTTGGCCACCAGGGCAAGCTGACCGTCGGGCGTGAGACTTACGGTCGTGGGGAAGAGCTCGACCTGCGATTTCCCCAGGATCGAATCATTCCGGGTGTCCAGCTTCCAGAGACTTCCGAATGGTGTGCCGTGCGCGACGGTGATGTAGTAGCTCTTCCCGTCTGGCGCCACCGTGATGTTGTGGGGGCCGTCGATGTCGGACGGCATGACGCCAATCGGTACGATTCGCTCCGGCATCAGCCGCGAACCCGACGGCGTGAGCCAGGTCGCCATGTCACCGCTTTCGCTTACCACGACCACGCGGTAGGCGGGACTCTGGGCCGAGGAGGGTGCGGCCGAGAGGCAGATGAACAGGCCGCCAAGGCCTGTTGAGACCTTCAGTTGATACTTTAGTCTATGCGACGTAAGCCTCATAGTCTCAATTGGTTAACCGCCGACACTCAACTTGTCCTTTAAGTAAGAAATGACCTGGCCCGACGCTACGCGATCCTGCTGCATGGTGTCGCGGTGCCGTACGGTGACGGTCTGATTCGTCGTGGTCTCCCCGTCGACGGTCACCCCGAATGGTGTGCCGGCCTCGTCCATCCGCCGATAGCGCCGGCCGATCGCGCCGCTGTCATCGTAGAAGCAGCTGAACTGCTTTCGAAGATCGTGATACAACGTCGTTGCCATCTCGGGCATACCGTCCTTCTTGACCAGTGGAAACACTCCGGCTTTGATCGGAGCGACGCCGGGGTGGAAGCCGAGCACCACGCGAGTTTCTCCTTCGACCTCCTCTTCCCTGTAGGCGTCTACCAGTAGCGTCAGGGCGACCCTGTCGGCTCCGGCGGAAGTCTCCACGATGTAGGGAAGGTACCGCTGGTTCTGAGCCTGGTCGAAATACTCCAGCTTCTTCCCCGAGTATTCCTGATGCCGGCCAAGATCGAAGTCTCCCCGGTTATGGATGCCCTCGATCTCCTGCCATCCGAAAGGGAACTGATACTGAACGTCGAAGGCCGCCCGGGCATAGTGGGCCAGCTCGCTCCCGCTGTGTTGATGCCACTGGAGTCTGGCTGGGTTGAGGCCGAGGGAACGATGCCACTCCATACGCCACTCCCGCCACCGATCGAACCACTCGCCGTCGGTTCCCGGCTGAACAAAGAACTGCATTTCCATCTGTTCGAACTCACGGGTCCGGAAGATGAAGTTTCCGGGTGTGATCTCGTTGCGAAAGGCCTTGCCGATCTGGGCGATGCCGAACGGAATGCGCTGCCGCGAGGACTGGAGCACGTTGAGATAATTCACGTAGATCCCCTGCGCCGTTTCCGGCCGCAGGTAGACCACGGCGGCAGAATCCTCTACCGGCCCCATGAAGGTCTTGAACATGAGGTTGAACATGCGCGGCTCGGTCAGGGAGCCACGGGTTCCGCAGACCGGACACTGTGCGTCGGGCTGGCCCGGCGTGCCCTTGATCCGCGGGTCATCGGCCCGAAAGCGGTTCTTGCAGTGGCGGCAGTCTACCAGCGGATCGGTGAAGCCCGCGACGTGTCCCGACGCCTCCCAAACCTTGGGATGCATCAGGATGGCGGCATCGAGGCCCTCGATGTCATCCCGGGCGTGCACCATGGCATCCCACCACCGGTCCTTCACGTTCCTCTTGAGCTCGACGCCCAGCGGACCGTAATCCCACACGGAGCCCAGCCCGCCATAAATCTCGGACGACTGGAAGACGAACCCGCGGCGTTTGCACAGTGAAACGAGCTTGTCCATCAGGGAGGTATCGGCCATTGCATCGGTGCCAGAGTAAGAGGTAAGTCCGCGGGGAAGATAAGCATACGACGATGTCAGGGAAGCGCGGCAGTTCCAGCAAATTTCCACGCACCGGCAGAGGAGATCGCTCACCCTGGGACTGATCCGTGAGTTCAACCCATAGCGGATCAGCTACTTACACCTGCTCCCTTCAAGGGCTCGGAACTTGCCCCCTGCCCCACCCCCGAGCCTCTACCTCGGTCCATGAGAGATGCCGATGCCCCGAAAATCCCGCTCTGCGCGCCGGCCGCGAGAGACACCCGGCAAGGAGGTCCCGCAGTCGCCGGCTCCAGGCGGACGATCCGGGGCCGTCTCGACCCTCCCGCGGGAGCTAGCGGACTTCCTGGTGGAGTTCTCGATCGTTCTGCACAAACGTTCCATGTATCCACCCGGCCATCCCCATCTCTCTGACTCGGCCGATCGCTTCGTCCGCCGGATGACCCTCCTGCTGGAGACGCACGAGTCGGTGAGCCTCGGCGTGGCCCGCCACCGCCTCGTCATCGACAATGTGACCACCGACGCGAATAACGCGCTGCTCCGCGACCTGGCCCACCGCCTCCACCGGCACCGGATTGCGTCGGTACACCTCAGTCGAGGCGCCACACTAGGTGAGATCGAGGACCTGCTCAATGCCTTGAGCAGTGACCCTCAGCGGGGTGAAGGACCGGTCGGAAAGCGGTTGGATAGCCTGGGCTCCTGGAATCACATCCGCTTGAGGCCGGTGGGCTTTGATCGCTTCGAGCTGCGCGACATCGGGGAAAACGATGGCGCTGCGAGCGAGGAGACCACTCCCCGGGACAGCTGGGTTGAGCTGGCCCAGTTGGCTCTGGCCACGGAAACTACCGGTGACAAGTTCGACGCCGATCCGTTGGTTGTCGCTCAGGCCATCGAACGCAAATCGGGAGAAGTGGCCTACGAGCGGGTGGTGCTGGGCTACCTCGCCCGCGTTGCCGACGAGATGTCGCGCCGCCGAGGCGGTGCCCAGGATCAGCTCGCGCTCCGCATCTCAAAGCTGATTGGAGCTCTGGATCCGGAGACGCTGCGCCGGTTGCTGGAGGCGAGCGCGGATGGCGCGGAGCGGCGCCAGTTCGTGCTCAACGCCTCACAGATCCTCGCGGCCGACGCGGTCATGGAGGTGGTCGAAGCGGCCGCCAACGTGTCGCATCAAACCATCTCGCACAACCTGCTCCGGCTGCTCCACAAGCTGGCGCACCATGCCGAAGCAGGACTTCCCGCAATCCGCGCGGAGGCTGATGGCGCCCTCCGCCGGAACGTGGCTCGCCTGATCGGCGATTGGGAGCTGGAGGATCCGAACCCGTCGGAGTACAACGAGATTCTCGAGGGGATGGTGCGGCGCGCGTCGACCGAATTTTCCGTGGTCAATCTTCAGATCGGCTGTGACCCCGAGGTTATCGTCAAGATGGCCCTCGAGCTGGACTGTGTAGGGCCCCCGGTCCATGCCGCCTTGGACACCCTGCTCTCTGGTCGTGAGCTGGTGAGGATTGCCAATTACCTCGAGACTGGTCCGCAGACCAAAGCCACGCAGCAGATCTGGGACTACGTGGCCACGCCGCAACGGCTGGAGTTCGAGCTGGCCGCCTCGCCTCTCGATCCGGAGGCGGTGGGGATCCTGGTCGAACGGATTGGGACCGACGCGGCCGGGTCTCTCCTCGATCGTCTTGCCAGTGCCCCCGACCGATCGACTCGCGCCGCCATTATGAAACAGCTGCTCGCATTGGGGCCTGCCTCCGGAAAAGCGGCCGTGACCCGCCTGCCCAATGCACCCTGGTTCCTGCAACGAAACATTCTGGTGCTGCTGGGTCGGCTGGGAGCCTGGCCCGACGGATTTTCGCCCGAAGAGTATGCGGCCGACGCCGACCCGCGGATACGGCGGGAAGCGATCAAGATGATGCTCGACTCAGCGGCGCACCGGGTCGCGGCGATCACGCAAGGGCTGAACGATGCCGATGACGGTATCGTCGGTCTGGCCCTGTCCTCGGCGCTCGACTCCTGTCCTCCGGCAGCCATGGGTCACCTGGAGCGCATCGCCGCCGACCCCAGGAGGCCGGCCGAAGCCCGCGTCCTGGCCATTCGAACCATTGCCCGGAGCGGGCGTCGCACAGCCCTGCATCTCCTGCACGACCTCGCCCTGCCGCCCCGCCGGTGGCTTCGTCGCCGGCTCGCGCCGAAATCCCCCGAACTGCTGGCTGCCCTCTCCAGTCTGGCTTTTCACTGGCAGGAGGATCCGATTGCTGCAGACGCCCTAACGCTGGCGAGACAGCACTCTGATCCAGAGATTCGGGCGGCGGCCGGCAGCCCATGACCGACCCGGTCCGGTTTCTCGCCGCGTTCTCCCAGGCCCTCTCGACGGTAGGGCTCTACGGAGACGACCATCCGGTCACCGCTCGCAGCATAGCGGCCGCTTTCGAGCGGTTGCAGGAGCTGCAGGGATCGGGCGCCCAGCTCCAGTTCACCTTTTTACCCGGTGAGGTGCTGTTCGGCTCGGAATCGGTTCCCGAGCTCGAGGGGTGGGAGTGGTCGAGTCGGTTCATCCATGCAGGGATCGAGCGTGTCGAGTTCACCGCCACAGTGACGCTGGAACACCTCGAGCGTTTTCTGACCCAGCTGGCCGTGCGCCTTGGAATCCGGAGTGGATCGAGTGCCGATCTGTGGCAGATGGGAGAGTCGGAGATCCGATTCGGCCTGGTGACACTGGGGAGCAGGTCGCTCGCCGGTCCCACTGAAGGCCAGCTATCGGTGGTGACCTTGAGCTATAGTCTGCGGGAGGAGAAGGAGACCGTCGACTGGCTGCACCAGGAGATCCAGGGTGGGGCCAAGCTCCCGATCGTCGAGGCCGACGCGGTTGTCCGCTCGCTATCCATCGCCATGCACGCCGAACAGGCGATGGTCCTCCCACTGCTGGAGCTCAAGGAGTTCGACCAGTACACCACCACGCATTCGATGAACGTGTCGGTGCTCGCCATGGCTCTGGGCGAGTTTCTGGAACTGGGCGGAGCCACGGTCCGAGCGCTCGGAGTGGCGGGACTGCTGCACGACTTGGGCAAGGTATGTATCCCGCGGGACATTCTGATCAAGCCAGGCAAGCTCAGCGAGACGGAGCGGAATGTTGTCCGCGACCATCCGGTGGTGGGCGCCCGGATGCTTCTGGCGAGTCCGGACCCGATGCACCTCGCAGCCATCGTGGCCTACGAGCATCACATCATGATCGACGGCGGAGGTTATCCAACTCTCCACGACGCCAGAGGCGCCCAGTACGCCAGCCGCCTGGTGCACATCTGCGACGTCTACGATGCACTGAGGACCAATCGGCCCTACCGTGAGGCCTGGGATTCCGAGCGAGCCATCGCTTACATCGAGAGCCGGGCGGGAGTGGAGTTCGACCCGTCCATTGCCCGATCGTTCACCGCCATGATGCGGAAATGGGATCGCCGGGTGGCGCTGGTGCCGGTTTGACGCTTCGGATCTGCAGCAGATGCCGTACGATGAGGTCACCGTGGCCGCGCGCGTTTTCGATGAATAGCCGATTGGCATCGTTGCCACTGGCGATGACGCCGGCGAGATAGCAGCCCGCCACCGGCGTGGCCATGCTGGTCTCGTCGTGCGCCGGTACGCCGGTGGATGGGTCGACCGGAACCCCGATCTTCTGCAACAAGCTGGTATCCGCGTGGTAGCCGGTCATGGCCAGTACTGCGTCGGCCGAAAGCATCTCACTCGCGCCGGTGACCTCTGATCTCACTTCCACGTGGGTCGGGGTGATCCGACGGAGCCGGGAATGCCAGCGAACGGCGATGCTGCTCTCCTTGACCCGGTTGACGATGTCAGGCAGGACCCACGCCTTGACGGTGCGATCGAAGCCCTCACCAAAGTGCACCAGGGTCACGGTAGCACCCGCGCGCCAGCACTCCAGAGCGGCGTCTACGCTGCTGTTCCCCGCCCCAATCACGATGACCTGCTGATGCCAGTAGGTGTGTCCCTCGACGAAATAATGGGTGACGTGGGGAAGATCTTCTCCTGGAATGCCCAGGAAATTCGGATTGTCGTAGTATCCCGTCGCGAACACGACCGACTGCGCGTGGTACGTCATTCGATCGTGCCGCCGCTGCACCTCGACCCGAAACCGGCCGTTTGCCGGCGGCCCGTCCCGGGCTTCGACGTCGACGACGTCCTCGCCCGGGCGAATGTCGAGGTTGTAGTGCTCCGCGACCCGCCGGTAATAGATCAGGCCGTCACGGCGGTTGGGCTTCTCGTGGCTGGCGATAAAAGGGACCCCGCCAATTTCGATCCGCTCGGGGGTGGAGAAGAAGGTCATGCTGAGCGGGTAGCGCTCGACGGTGGATACGATCGTACGCCGGTCGAGTAGCACGCAGGAAATACCCGCCTGCTTCGCGGCCACGCCCACCGCTAGCCCGCAAGGCCCCGCTCCTATGACCAGCAGGTCGGTCCGCTCCGGTACCTCCTGCCCCGCTTCCCTGCTATTCATCGGCCCTGCCTCCATCAGACCTCGATGATCTGGTCCCGCCTGGTTCCCACGCTCACATAGCGCACCGGAACCCCCGAGAGCTCCTGCAGACGGTCCAGATAGGACCGTGCAGCATGGGGAAGGTCGGCCAGCTTGCGGGCGGTGCCGGTGGGCTGTTGCCAGCCGGGATGGCTCTCGTAGACCGGCTCGACCCGACCGAGCGCCTCGACTTCAGCCGGCATCTCCTCGCACGGTTCACCGTCCAGCCGGTACATGGTCCCAACCGGGATCTCGGCGAAGGTATCGAGCACGTCGAGCTTGGTCACGGCCAGCCCGGTGAGTCCGTTGACTCGGGTTGCATAGCGCACCACCGTGGCGTCGAACCAGCCGCAGCGCCTGGGCCGCCCGGTGACCGCGCCAAATTCGCCTCCCAGCTCCCGCAAGCGCTGTTCGTAGGGAGCTTCGGCTTCGGTTGGAAGGGGTCCGTTGCCCACTCGCGTGGTATATGCCTTGACCACGCCGAGCACGCCGTCGATGGCGGTGGGTCCGATGCCCGCACCAACCGCGGCCCCGCCCGCGGTCGTGTTGGACGAGGTGACATAGGGATACGTACCGTGATCTACGTCGAGCAGCGCCCCCTGGGCGCCCTCCAGCAGAACGCGACGGTGGTCCTTTATGGCGCGGTGCAGGAGCAGCCCAGCATCGGCCGCCAGAGGCAGCAATCGGGGGGCCAGCCGTTCCAGCAGTCGGACGTGCTCATCCAGATCGGCCCGCTCGTTACTCTCCATCAATTGCAGCAGCTGGTTGGCGCGATGGACCCGGTCCGACAGGAGCATGCGCGCGCACTCGACCCGGCGAAGATCGGTGACCCTGATGCCGCGGCGTCCATACTTGTCCTCATACGCCGGGCCGATCCCGCGGCCGGTGGTGCCGAGCTTCTGGCTCTTCTCACTCGCGGCGTCGAGCAGCTTGTGATAGGGCAGGACCAGATGGGCGCGATCGGAGATGAACAGTCTGCCGGAGGTATCGATCCCGCGCTGGTGCAAGCTGTCGAGCTCGGCAAACAGGTTTTCCGGCTCCAGGACGACCCCGTTGCCGATCAGGCAGGTGACTCCGGGGTGCAAGATCCCTGAGGGTATCTGCCGCAGGATGAACTGGGCATCCCCAATGACCACGGTATGCCCGGCGTTCGCCCCGCCCTGGTAGCGCACCACCAGGTCGGCGCGCTCTGCCAGGACGTCCACCAGCTTGCCCTTCCCTTCGTCGCCCCACTGTACTCCGACGACCACGATGCAGGTGGTCTTCGCATCGAACATGTCGGCTCCGCGGCTGAAACAACAAAAGAGCCCCTCGCGGGGCTCCTGCGTCCTCGGCCAAACCTACCTGCCAGCTGATCAAAGGTCAATTTGCACAACCGCCCCGCCGACCTGCTCCGCCAGCTCCAACGAGAGTCCATCCGCGGTGTCCGCCGGTGTGTGAATCCGACGAAGGGTGTTCCAGGTAAGCCGGCCAATAGTCATGGCGGCGCCACCGGTCCGGCTCAGGGGGGCGCTGTCGACGAAGATGCCGAGCGGGAGACGGCGTCGGCGCAGAGGGAGTCCGAGCTCGCTCAGACATGGCTCCAGGGTGGCCGCCAACGCAGTGCCCCGAGCATCGTGGCTCACCAGAAAAAGGCTGCCCTCCTGATCGATGGTGTCGAGGTTCACGAACTCGGTGCCCTCGAGCCGGCCGCCGGCGCGGGCAAAAACTCTGGCTCCCACCAGGCCAAACTCCTCGGCTCCGGTAATGAGAATGCCGATGCGAGGGTCGGTGGTGGACTCTGCTGCCTTCAGTGCCGCGGCAATTCCGCTGCCGTTGTCCCGGGCGCCCTGTGAGCGTCCCCGGATCTTTCCCCGTCCTGCCAGGGCCCCCGCCACCACCGCCAAAGCAGCCCCAGGCAGCAGGGCGGTCCAGGGCAACGGTCCTCGCAACCGGAGGAGCGTGAGCAGCGTGAGGACAACCATGGTGAGAGCGGTGATCCACACGGCAACCAGTCGGCCTGCCATCGAGTGCCCCTGGGCCTTGGTATCCAGGTGGGCGACGATCCAGCGCTGCGGTTGGCTATTCCCCCGGGTGGCAATCAGGTTGGCGTCTTGCCGGAGAGTTTCTCCGAGCGGCACCCAGCCCAGGCCAACTCCCGCGGCAACGATGCTGAGACCAACGACACCGACAGCCCAAACCGCGAGGGCGACCCAGCCAGGTGCCATGGTTGACGCCAGAAGCGGCAGGAGCACCACCCCCAGTCCACCCAGTCCGGCGCCAAACAGCGGGAAAGCGCTGAGGCTTGCAGGGGTAAAGCTGAATTTTTGAAGGGTTACCGTATAGCCGAGCTGACTGAGGTACGAGGAGACGATTGCGCGGGCTTCGCTGGCTTCCGCCGTGCCTGCTTCCCGATGAGTAGACAGGACCCGGCGGGTAGTTTCGGCACGCGTTGTCTCTCCGGCAGACAACGTGCTATCAGGAGGAGGCGGCGCGCTTCGTCCGCCTCGGGCTGGCGAGCGCATTTCCCGCCGTGGCCAACGCCGCCTTTTGGGTGTCGGCGGTGATCAGACCGGCCTCGATCAGCTCCTCGAGGTGCTGCTCGAAGGTTTGGCTGCCGAGATCTTTCCGCCCATCGGCCATGTGCCGTTTGAGATGGCTCAGTCGTTCCGGATCTTTGAGACACTCCCTGACCGCGGGTGTCCCCAGCAGGATCTCCACTGCCACAACCCTGGCGTCGCCCGCCTTCTTGGGCAGGAGCTGCTGGGAGATGATGGAACCGACCGCCTCAGCGAAGCGCATCCGGCCCACGTCTCGCTCGGCAGGGGGAAGTGTTCCCAGTACCCGCTCCACCGTGGCGACGACGTCCGGAGTGGCAATGGTCCCGATGACAAGACGGCCGGTTTCGGCCGCCTTGAGCGCCGTATCGATGGTGGGGGCGTCTCCCATATCTCCCAGCACCACGACGTCGGGGTCCTGGCGGAGCGCGGCGCGCAGACCTACCACGAGGCCATCGGTATCCACCCCTACCTCGCGCTGGGTGATCGAACAGCTGAGGTCTCGGTGCAGGAACTCGATCGGGTTCTCGATCGTCACCACATGCTTGTGCAGTGTCCTATTGATGTGGTGCACCATAGCCGCGACCGTCGAGCTCTTTCCGCTCCCGCTGACGCCACTCACCAGCACCATGCCGCGCTCCGACTCGGCGATCTGCTTCAAGACTTCCGGCAACCCCAGGGATTCGATGGTTGGCACCGCAAAGGGAATGACCCGCATGACGATCATGAACGACGAGCGCTGGCGCAGCACGTTGACCCGAAACCGTCCGACTCCCGGCATGCCCCAGGAGCAGTCGAAGTCCCGGATCCGGTCGATTCGCGCCCGATCCTCCTCGCTGCTTATCAGCTTCAGGGCGATGGACTTGGTTTGGTCCGGCGTCAGCCGCTGCTTGGTGAGGGGGACCAGTTTGCCATTGATTCGGGCACGAAAGACGTCGCCGGCCTTGATGTGCAGGTCCGAGGCCCCACGCTCTACCGCAGCCTTGATGATCTTTTCCAACGGGTCCGCCGGGGTAAGGGTCGCGCCAAATTATGAGCCGGGTTCACGCCGGGCCGACAGGGCCTGAGGCGTGGGACTCAGAAGCCCCATGCGATCTCGCACCTCTCGCATGGTTTCCGCGGCCATGCGGTGGGCGGTGGCCGCCCCATCCGCCAGGATCTCGTCCACCCGCTCCGACTGTTCCCGGAGCTCCAGGGCACGCTCCCGAATTGGGGCGAGGGCCGC
The DNA here is from genome assembly GCA_963698975.1 of uncultured Gemmatimonadales bacterium. GTDB lineage: Bacteria > Gemmatimonadota > Gemmatimonadetes > Gemmatimonadales > GWC2-71-9 > CAVVWJ01. The sequence continues at coordinate 2,250,527 of CAVOSV010000002.1, read as the reverse complement.
GATCATATTATCGGCCAATACCCGTTTGCAGTCGAGGCACCCCCACTTGGCTCCCCGGCAGTTTTCGGCCACCAGGGCAACGGTCTCTGGTGGGGAGAAGTACTGGTGCAGGTGATAAATATTGCAGACCTCAGGGGTCCCGGGATCACGCTTGGTTACGCGAGCCGGATCCGTTTTCGCCGGTCTGAGCTTCTGCCAGATCTCCTCCGGGCTGTCCAGCAACCCGATGGTGTTGCCCATGCTCTTGGACATCTTGGCCTGACCATCCAGCCCGGTAATGCGCTTGGCCTCGGACAGGATCGGCTCGGGCTCGGGGAAAAAGTGCTCACCTCGGCCAAACTCCGCGTTCCATTTCCGGGCGATTTCCCGACTGAGCTCGAGGTGCTGGATCTGATCCTCTCCCACTGGAACCAGGTCTGCCCGGTAGAGCAGGATGTCTGCCGCCATGAGAATGGGATAATTGAGCAGTCCGGCCGGCACACTCTCGAAACGTTGCGCCTTATCTTTGAACTGCGTCATGCGCTCGAGCTCCCCGAGCGGCGTTACTGTGTTCAGGAGCCACTGCAGCTCTGCGTGCTCGGGGACGTGCGATTGCACGAACAGAATGGCGCGTTCCGGATCGATGCCCGCGGACAGCAATCCGATTGCCATCTCGCGGGTCCGCTGGCTCAGCGATTCGTGATCGTATTTCCCGGTAATCGCGTGCAAGTCCACCACGCAGAACAGGGTCTCGTAACTGTGCTGGAGATTGACCCAATTCCTGACCGCCCCCAGCCAGTTGCCAATATGCAGCTCACCGGAGGGCTGAATTCCTGAGAATATGCGGGGCATCGAGGCAAGTTACCTTCCCCATCCTGAGCACACAAGCCAGTGTCTCACTTAGACTTACTGAACCAGGCAAGATCAGCGGCCGAGCAAGCCGCGCACTACCTCCGCACGGTGGAGCGACCCGACAGTCCCGCCGGATGGACCCTGAAGGGGCGGCGCGACTTCGTCACCGAGGTCGATCGCACCGCTGAGGGTATAATCCGAAACGTGCTCCAGAACGGGGCCCGAGACACTCGCATCATTGGTGAGGAGCTCAGCCCAGACATCGTCACCGAAGGTCTGGTCTGGGTGGTAGACCCGCTGGACGGCACCACGAACTTTTTGCACGGGTATCCCAGCTATGCCGTATCCATTGCGGCTGCAATGGACGGGGTCCTCGAGGCAGCGGTCGTGCACCATGTACCGCGTAATGAGACCTACTATGCCACTCGGAACGGAGGCGCCTGGATGGGAAACCGCCGGCTTCAGGTTTCCCAGATCCACGATCCGGAGTTTGCGCTCATCGCCACGGGATTTCCCTTTCGCGACCTCACCGGGCTGGACGAGTACCAGCAGCAGTTCGGCCGAATCGCCGCGGCCACCAGCGGCATTCGCCGCCCGGGTGCCGCCGCCCTCGACCTGGCCGACGTGGCTGCTGGCCGATTTGATGGCTTCTGGGAACAGCATCTCTCGGCCTGGGACATCGCCGCGGGTAGTCTGCTGATCAGGGAAGCCGGCGGTGTGGTCACCGACTTTGGCGGGCGCGATATCGGGATCGAGCACTCGGGGGTGGTAGCCGGGAACCCCAGGATGCAGCAGTGGCTCCTCGCCATTTTGAGCGCGGGAGAGTAGTTCATAGCAGTGCTCCAGCTTGGTCCACCACCCGAGGTCGTGCGAGGATGAGGTTCCAGCCTGACATGGACGACATAGACATCCTGAGCAGCGAAAGCACGATTCAGCAGTGGTCCGATGCCGTGGCCGCTGCCAGCGCCACGCCTGCGGGTGGTGCCGTGGCCGCGCTTACGTCCGCCCTGGCCGCTGCGCTGGTGGCCATGGTGGCCGGCCTCACCACTCGGCGCGAGAAGTACGCGGCCGTGCACAGCTACGCTCAGGAGATACTGGAGCGAGCCGAGCTGCTCCGGATGGATCTGGTGGAGCTCGCCCGCCACGACGCCATCGTTGTTGCCGAGTATATGGACGCGCTCTCGCTGCCTCACGGAACGGAATTCGAGCGGACTGCACGCGATGCCGCCCGCCGTGCCGCCCTGCTGGAGGCGGCCCGGGTTCAGCTGGAGCTGTTGGATCAGGCGGCCGAGGTTTCAGCGCTGGCCGAGGCGATGGTTGGCTCCGGAGTCGCCACAGCCATCGGCGACGCCGCCACCGCCAGCTTCCTCGCTGCCGCGGCAAGCCGCAGCGCGTACTGGAGCATTCGGGGAAATCTCAAGCTGATCGGGCGGCCGGAAGAGACCAGGGCTCTGGTGGAATCTGCGGTGGTAACCTTGGAGCGGGTGGAGGCCGCCGAGATCAGAGTACGGCAGCTGCTCGACGAGCGGGTGGGCTGACGTTCCTTCTCAGTTGGTGGTCAGGATTCGCGGGCCATTCGCGGTGATAACCACGGTGTGCTCGAAGTGGGCCGACAGACTCCCATCGGCCGTTACCACGGTCCACTTGTCCGAAAGCGTCTTGGTAACCGGACTTCCCACCGTGATCATCGGCTCGATCGCCAGGGTCATTCCCTCCAGCAGACGAGGTCCGCGCTTGGGCGCGCCGTAGTTGGGCACCTGCGGCTCTTCGTGAAAGCGCGTCCCGATGCCGTGTCCGACCAGCTCCCGGACCACTCCATAGCCCGCCTCCTCCGCTACCCGCTGAACGGCATACCCGATATCCCCCACGTGATTGCCGACTCGCGCCTGGGCGATACCGGCGGCCAGACTCTCCTGGGTCACCCGCAGGAGCCGCTCGGCGTCTGAACGGACTTTCCCCACCGGGAGGGTGGTGGCAGAATCCGCGTGGAGACCCTCCAGCTGCACCCCGACGTCGACACTCACAATGCTGCCTTCGTTCAGCACCCGCCGGGCAGACGGAATGCCGTGGACGATCTCCTCGTCGATCGAGGTGCACAGCGTCTTGGGAAAGCCGTACAACCCCTTGAACGATGGCGTGGCTCCGGGGTGACTCCGAATGAACCGCTCGGCTTCGGCATCCAGATCCTCCGTGCTGACTCCCGGGCGCAGGATCTCGCGGATGCGAGCCAGGGTGGCCGCAACAATCCGCCCCGCGCGACTCATGATGTCGATCTCGCGGGGGGACTTGAGCGTGATCATGCTATCAGCCGAGGACCTGGCGAACACGTTGGGCAATCTCTTCGACGGTGCCGACAGCGGGAATTCGCCGCAACTGATTCCGCCGCTCATACCATTGCAGCACCGGTGCAGTCTGCTGTCGGTAGGCGGCCAGCCGGGTGGCCACGGCCTTGGGATCGTCGTCGGCCCGTTGCTCCAGACTGCGACGCTTGGCCAGGCGGGCCAGGATCTCCTCATCGGAGACATCAAAGAACAACACCGCGTCCATCCGGCGGCTCCGCTCCGAAAGCAACCGCTCGACACCCTCCGCCTGCGGAATGGTGCGGACCACGCCATCGAAGATGACGCCTTTGGCGGCTTCGGGCTTGGCCAGCTCCTCCCGCACGATTCCCATGATGATGTCGTCGCTCACGAGATGTCCCGCCTCCATCACCGACTTGGCGCGCAGACCGAGCGGGGTGCCTCGCTTCACTGCATCCCGGAGCAGATCGCCGGTGGCGAATTTGGGTAGACCCCGCATCTCCGCCAACAACGCACCCTGCGTTCCCTTGCCGGCGCCCGGCGGGCCCATCAGTAGTATGTCCACAATGCATTCCTCGACAGCGTGAGCGGTGAACAGCTGAACTGTGAATAGGGGGCTCCCGAACCCCCCGAAGCCCCCTTCCCGTTTACCGGTTACCGTTCACCGTTTACGAAGTTCTACATATACCGCTGCTGCCGCCCCCGGAACTTCACCCGCCCGGTCTTCATGAAGCCGTCGTACTTTCGCAGGGTCCGATGCTGCTCGACCTGGGCGATGGTATCGAGGAGCACGCCGACCACGATCAGCACGGAAGTGCCGCCGAACCGCGCCTGCACGCCGACCCAGTTGGAGACCAGCACCGGGATCAGTGCGACGACTGCCAGGAAGAGACCGCCGGGCAGCGTCACCCGCGCCAGCACCGAGTCGATGTAATCAGCGGTGCTCGCGCCCGGTTTGACCCCGGGAATGAACGCCCCCTGCTTCTTCAGGTTCTCCGCCAGGTCCACCGAATTGAAGATGATGGACGTGTAGAAGTAGCTGAAGACCAGGATCAGGACGGCGAACGTGAGGTCGTAGGGTAAATCGCCCGGATTGAAGAAGCTCGCGATCTCGGTGAGAATCGGGTTCTTGGTGAAGCTGGCCAGCGTGCCGGGAACGATGATGATGGTCTGGGCAAAGATGATCGGCATGACGCCGGCAGTGATCAGCCGGATCGGGATAAAGGTCTTCTGGCCTTCGCGGATCCGCCCTCGGCCCATGACCTTGCGCGGAATCTGGATGGGGATTCGCCGAGCCGCGATGGTCATGCCCACCACAGCCCCAACGACGGCAACCAGGATGGCGAGAAAAGCCACGGCCCCGATCGGCGTCACCACCCCACCCCGGATGAACTGGAGCAGCTGTAGCGTACCCGGCCAGAGTCGCTCCAGAATGGAGAAGGTGATGAGCAGGCTCATGCCGTTGCCGATGCCCCGCTCGGTGATCTGCTCGCCCAGCCACATCACGAAAATGGCGCCGGTGGTGAGCGTCACCACCATGATCAGTCGCGAGCCAAGTCCGGGGCTCGGCACCGCTCCGGGAATCGATTCGGTGAAGAGCGCGAAGGTGTAGGCCTGCGACAGTGAGATGAAGACCGTCAGATACCGGGTCCACTGGGTGATCTTCTTCTTGCCCTCTTCGTCCTTCTGCATCTTGCCGATGGACGGGGCTACTCCGCCGGCCAGCTGGAAGATGATGGAGGCCGAGATGTAGGGCATGATGCCCAGCGCGAACACCGTCGCGCGGGAGAGTCCGCCACCCAGGGCGTCGTATAAGCCGAAGAATCCCGCCGCTGCCGAATTCCGGATGAAGTCGGCCAGGGCGGTGACGTTCACCCCGGGCGCCGCGATGTGGGCGCCCACGCGGTAAATGACCAGCGCAAGCAGGGTGAAGAGGAGCTTGCGCTTCAGCTCCTCGTCCATGGCGAGGTTGGGAACACGCGGTGCTGACACTTACGCCTCGATCGTACCGCCGGCTGCCTCGATCTTTGCGCGCGCCGGCGCGGAAAGGGCCACGCCTTTGACTGTGTAGGCCCGGTCGGCGTCCCCGGTGCCCAGCAGCTTGACGGGCGAGTCCGGCTTGCCGATGAGACCGGCCGAATACAGCGTTTCGGGACTCACCTCCGCCGCGCTCACCTTCTTCAGGTCCACCAGGTTCACCACCTGGGCCTCCACTCGGAATGGATTGGTGAAGCCCCGCTTGGGTAGCCGGCGATACATCGGCATCTGCCCACCCTCGAACCCGGGATTGGTGGCACCGCCGGTGCGAGCCTTATGGCCCTTGTTGCCCTTGCCGGAGGTCTTGCCCAGGCCCGAGCCCGGTCCCCGCCCGACGCGCTTACGGGACTGGGTAGATCCTTCGGCCGGCGACAAGGTCGAGAGGGTCAACCGCCGCTCCTGAGGCGCGGCAGCCCGGGCTGAGCGCGAAGCAGTCGCTCTGCGCTTGCCCGCCGCGCTGCCCCGCTTCCCCGCTGCCCCGCCTTTCACGCTCTTCTTATCTGCCATCAGCTCTCCTGCGCCGGCGACACCTCAATGAGGTGACGCACCTTGACCAACATGCCCCTGATCGACGACGTGTTTGGGACCCGGACCGTTTGCTGGTGATGGTTGAGGCCGAGCGAGCGCAGTGTGCGCCGCATGGTTTCCGGGTGCCCGATCTCAGAGCGGATTTGCTTTACCGCCAGGGTGCTTGCCGCATCCTCGGTGGGGATTACCGCCGCGTGATGGGCCGGACCCTGCCGGCCGACTGCCGGGTTGCGTCCCATGGCTCAGCCCTCCTGCCGGGGCTTGTACGCGATCTGGTCCAGCTCGACTCCCCGCTCGCGGGCCACCTGGCGGGCAGAAACCAGCGTTCCCAGGCCATGCATCGTCGCACGCACCATGTTATGCGGATTGGTCGAGCCCAAGCTCTTGGTGAGGATATCGGTAATGCCGGCACACTCCAGCACCGCCCGGACCGGGCCGCCGGCAATTACACCGGTTCCGGTGGCGGCAGGCTTGAGTAGTACTCGGCCGGCTCCGTGTTGTCCCACCACCTCGTGCGGGATAGTAGACCCGGTGCGGGGCAGCTCGATCATCGAGCGCTTGGCCGCATCCACGGCCTTGCGCACCGCCTCGGACACCTCGTTGGCCTTGCCGGTGGCAATACCGACTTTGCCCTTGCCGTCACCCACGGCCACCAGTGCGTTGAAGGAGAAACGACGGCCTCCCTTCACCACCTTGGCGACTCGATTGATGGCGATCACGTTCTCGACATGGTCGCTGGGCCGGTCACGGTCGCCCCGGTCACGTCGCGGACCACCGCGTCCGCCCCGTTCGCCGCCCCGTCCGCCGCGTCGCGGACGCTCCGATCCGGCCGGCCGCTCGGCGGTGGTTTGACCTTCGACGGTGGCCCCGCCTTCCAGGCTGGTGCCCTCGAGGTTGGAAGCGCCTACTGTTTCCTCAGCCATCTAGAACTCCAATCCGCCCTCGCGCGCGCCGTCGGCGACGGCTTGCACGCGACCATGGTAACGATAACCCGCTCGATCGAACACTACCCTGCCGATCCCGGCCTCCTTGGCCTTCTGCGCCAACAGCTTGCCCGTTCCTTTGGCCCGGCCGACCTTGCCACCGCCGTCGGCCTCGAGACCCTCGCTGTTATCGCTCACGCCCAGAAGGGTCACTCCCAGCTCGTCATTCACCAGCTGGGCGTAGATATGCTTGAGCGAACGGTACACTACCAGGCGGGGACGCTCCGCCGTGCCGCTCACCTTGCGGCGGACCCGCAGATGGCGCCGGTAGCGAAGCTGAGCCCGGGTCTTCGGTGCGTGAATAGTACGCATGTTACTTGGCTCCCGTCTTGCCGGCCTTGCGGCGCACGTGCTCGCCTACGTAGCGAATGCCCTTCCCCTTGTAGGGCTCGGGCGGACGGACCGAGCGAAGCTCGGCCGCAACCTGGCCCACCAGCTCCTTATCGGCTCCTTCGATCTTGACCATGGTGTTGTTGTCCACCGTGATCTTGATGCCCTTGGGCGCCTCGTACTTCACCGGATGCGAGTAACCCACGATCAGGTTAACGCCATACGGTTTTGCCTCGGCCTTGTATCCGACACCCTGGATCTCCAGGCTCTTGCTGAAGCCCTTGGACACCCCTTCCACCATGTTCTGCACCAGAGTGCGGGTCAGGCCGTGCAGCGCCTTGTGCCGCTTTTCCTCGCTGGGCCGGGTAACGGTGAACTGGTCGGCGCTGAAGGCCAGCTGCATCTCAGGATGGAGCTGACGGCGTAGCTCGCCGCGCGGCCCCTTGACCGCCACACTGTTTCCCTGCAGCTGGAGAGTGACGCCCTTGGGTACCGTGACCGGCTTTCTGCCAATACGCGACATGGCTCCTCCTACCACACCACGGCGAGCAGCTCGCCGCCGAGGTTGGCGCTGCGGGCCTCGCGATCGGTCATGAGTCCGCGCGGGGTCGAGACGATGGCCATACCGAGTCCGTTCTTGACCCGGGGCAGCTCGCGGCACTTCACGTAGCGGCGAAGTCCCGGGGTGGAGACTCGGCGAAGCTCGCGGATGACCGGCGCCTCGTTGTGATATTTCAGATACAGGCGCAGCACACCGTGCCCGCCGTCATCGAGGACCTTGAATTCCGCGATGTAGTGATTGTCACGCAGCAGCCGGGCGACCTCACTCTTGAGCTTGGACACCGGCATGTCGACGCGCCGGTGGCCCGCGGAGCAGGCGTTCCGGATCCGGGTCAGCATATCCGCGACGGGATCAGTCAGATTCATACTCCTCTTTCCTCTTACCAGCTGGCCTTGCGCACGCCCGGGATTTCCCCCTTCAGGGCGAGCTCACGGAAACAGATACGGCAGAGACCGAACTTCCTCAGTACAGCCCGGGACCGGCCGCACCGCTGACAGCGGCGCACCGTGCGCACCTTGAACTTCGGCGTGCGTTTGGCTCTTTCAATCCAGGCGGTTTTCGCCATGTCTCCTCAACTACGTGAACGGTGAACAGTGAACGGTGAACGTTCACGCTTTCTCTTTCGACTACGCAACTCTCTGCGGTGTCTCGCCCCGGAACGGCCACCCGAGCTCACGCAGAAGTCCCATCGCCAGGTCGTCCCGGTCGGCCGAGGTCACCAGGGTGATGTCCATCCCGTGAATCTTCTCGACCCGGTCGAAATCGATTTCCGGGAAGATCATCTGCTCTTTGATCCCGAAGGTGTAGTTCCCCCGCCCATCGAAGCTCCGGTTGGGCAGACCGCGGAAGTCGCGAATCCGGGGTACCGCGAGGTTGATGAAGCGATCGAGGAACTCGTACATGCGCGCCCCCCGGAGGGTGACCGTGGCGCCGACCGGAACCCCGGCTCGCAGACCGAAGTTTGCGATGGCCTTCTTGGCCCGGGTGACCACCGCCCTCTGCCCGCTGATCAGTCCCAGCTCCTCGACCGCAGCCTCGAGCTGCTTGGGGTTCTTGCCCGCGTCGCCCATTCCCACGTTGAGCACGATCTTGACCAGCTGCGGCACCTGGTTCGGGTTGGCCAGGCCGAACTCCTTGGCCAGACGAGAACGGATCGTCTTCTCGTAGTACTCTTGCAGGCGAGGCATTCCCTCAGCCGCCTTGGGGGCATGGTCAACCGCGTCGGCCGGCGCCTTGTCCTTCCCCTTGCCCTTGCCGCCCTGAGATCCGCCTGCGGCGGGCGCGGTGGCTGTGCCGCCTTTGCCGCCCTTTCCGCCTTCTTTGGTCTCCGCCATGACTAACGACTCCTCGGGATCGGCTGATCGGATTTCAGGGCGATCCGCTCGACTGTTCCATCGGCATCCCGGCGGCGGCGAACCCGGGTTGGCTCACCGCTCTTGGGATCGATCAGCATTGCCTTCGAGTGATGGATCGGCGCGGCGAACTCGACGATCCCGCCCTCCGCCGTCTGGGTTGCGCGGCGGTGCCGCTTGACCACGTTCACGCCCTCGATCGTCACCCGGCCGGTCTTGGGATGCACCCGGAGCACCCGGCCCCGCTTCCCCTTGTCCTCGCCCGAGATCACCTGAACGGTGTCTCCCTTGGTGATGTGGAAACGCATCCTGGTCGGCGCCTGGTGACGAACCCGCTTGGCCTTCTTGAATACCAGTGGCTTCATGCTAGAGCACCTCCGGCGCCAGTGATACGATCTTCATGTAGCGCTTCTCACGGAGCTCCCGGGCTACCGGCCCGAAAATGCGGGTGGCCCGCGGCTCGCCGGCATCGTTGATGAGCACCGCCGCGTTTTCGTCGAAGCGGATATAGGACCCATCCTTCCGCCGGGTCTCCTTGGCGGTTCGCACGATGACCGCCTTGGCGACGTCGCCCTTCTTCACCTGGCCAGTGGGAATCGCGTCCTTGATGGCGACGACCACGGTATCGCCCAGGCCGGCATACCGGCGCTTGCTGCCGCCCAGTACCCGGATGACCAGGGCACGGCGGGCGCCGGAATTATCCGCGATGCGGAGAATGCTCTCTTGCTGGACCATGTTACTTCGCCCTCTCCACGATCTCCGTTACCCGCCAACTCACCGTCTTGGCCAGCGGCCGCGTCTCCATGATCCGGACAGTATCACCCGCCTTGGCGTCCATTTCGTTCCGCGCCTTCACCTTCTTGGTGCGGGTCACCTGCTTGCCGTAAACCGGATGGGCGTACCGGCGGACCAGGGACACGGTCACCGTCTTCTCCATCTTGTCGCTGGTGACCACGCCCTGACGAACCTTGCGGCGGGTGCGAGTGGGAGTCTTTGTCTCTTCGGCCATGTTTGTTCCTGTAGCTAGGAGCTATGAGCTAGGAGCTTGGAGCTAGGCATTCGGAGCTGGAGCTTCCAGCTCCTGGCTCCCAGCTCCCAGCTTCTCCTTCAAAATCGTCTTGATCCTGGCGATGTCTCGCCGGATTGCCCGGAAGCGCATCGGGTTCTCGATCGACTCGGTGGCCGAGCGGAAGCGCAGACGAAACCGCTCCTCCGTCAGCTCGCCCAGGCGAGTCTGCAGATCCTCCACCGACATGTCGCGCAGCTCGTTCGGCTTCACCTCAGACCTCCTCACGCTTCACGAAGCGGGTCCGCACCGGCAGCTTGGCCGAGGCCAGTGCTAGCGCCTTCTTGGCCAGGTCCTGGCTGATCCCCTCGATTTCGAAGAGCACCCGGCCCGGCTTGACCACCGCGACCCATCCCTCCGGGTTGCCCTTGCCCTTGCCCATGCGGGTCTCGGCCGGCTTCTTGGTGATCGGCTTGTCGGGGAAGATCCGGATCCAGACCTTGCCGCCGCGCTTCATCTCGCGGGTCATGGCCACGCGCGACGCCTCGATCTGCCGATTGGTGATCCAGCCCGGCTCCAAGCTCATCAACCCGAACTCGCCGAAAGCCACGGTGTTGCCCCGTGCGGCAATGCCCTTGGTCCGGCCCTTGAACTGCTTGCGAAACTTGATCCGCTTTGGCGCCAGCATCCCTTACGCCCCCGTGCTGTACGTGCGGCCGGACATGTCTTCGATGACCTCGCCCTTGAAGATCCACACCTTGATGCCGATGGTGCCGTAAGTGGTCTTGGCGGTGCTGGTCGCGTAGTCGATCTCGGCCCGCAGCGTGTGGAGCGGCACCCGCCCCTCGTGATAGCCCTCGGTTCGCGCGATTTCGGCGCCGCCCAGCCGCCCAGCCGCCCGCACCTTGATCCCCTGGGCGCCCATTCGCATGGCGCTCTGTACTGCCCGCTTCATGGCCCGGCGGAACGAGATCCGCTGGGTCAGCTGATGGGCGATGTTATCGCCGACCAGTTGGGCCGAGAGCTCGGGCCGCTTGATCTCTTCCACGTTGATTGCGGCTTCTTTGCCGGTGAGTTGGGCCAGCTCATCCCGCAGCTTGTCCACCTCGGCGCCCCGCTTGCCGATCACCACGCCGGGCCGCCCGGTGTGCACCGTGATTGTCACCTTGCCGGGCCGGCGCTCGATTTGCACCTCGGAGATGGCAGCGTGTCCCAGCCGCTGTTTCAAGTACTTACGGATCAGCTCGTCTTCCTTGAGCAGCGCCGGCATCTCCTTGGTGGCAAACCACCGGGAGGAGGATTGCCGGACAATGCCCAGCCGTAATCCGATTGGGTGCGTCTTCTGACCCATTACTCGTTCTCCTTATTGTCCACGTGAATCTCCACGTGGCTGGTCCGCTTGCGGATCGGGGTGGCCCGGCCCTGGGCCGCGGCGGTGAACCGCTTGAGCGGCTGCCCGGCGTTCACGATGGCCTTCTTCACGAACAACGCGTCGGGGTCGAAGCTCTCGTTCTCTTTCAGCGCCTTCTGTTCCGCGTTCGCCACCGCCGATTTCAGCGTCTTGGCAATCTGCTTGGCCGCCAGCTTCTTATTGAACTTGAGAATGGCATACGCCTCGTTCACATCCTTGCCCCGGATGAGATCGATGACGAGCCGCATCTTTCTGGGCGACTGGCGCACCAGCCGCTGAATCGCATGGCCGCTCATGATTACTCCGGCTTGGCCTTCTTGTCGGCAACGATCTTGCCGCTGTGCCCCCGAAACAGTCGGGTCGGCGCGAACTCGCCGAGCTTGTGGCCCACCATGTTCTCGGTGACGTACACCGGGACGAACTTGTTCCCGTTGTGCACCGCAAAGGTGTGTCCCACGAACTCCGGCAGAATCGTGCTCGCCCGGCTCCAGGTCTTCACCACCCGCTTCTCGTTCTTGCTGTTGAGGACCTGGACCTTGGTCATCAACGATTCCTGAACGAAGGGGCCCTTCTTTACGCTGCGTGCCATTTAAGTCGTCGCCCTCCCCCGCTTGCGTCCACGCACAATCATCTTGTTGGAGCCCTTCTTCCGATGCCGGGTCTTCTTGCCCTCGACTTTGCCCCAGGGCGAGGTCGGCGGACGTCCGCCAGAGCTCTTGCCCTCGCCGCCGCCGAGCGGGTGATCGACCGGGTTCATCGCCACACCCCGAACCTTGGGGCGCTTGCCCAGCCAGCGGCTCTTGCCGGCCTTGCCGACCGAGAGCAGCTCGTGTTCCGCGTTACCCACCTCGCCTACGGTGGCGAGACAACGCCCGTGGATGAGCCGCATCTCGGAGGAGCGGAGCCGGAGGGTGACGTATTCGCCTTCCTTGGCCACGACCTGAGCACTCGAGCCGGCGGTCCGGGCGAGCTGTCCGCCCTTCCCGATCTTCAGCTCGATGTTGTGCACGTTGGTGCCCAGCGGAATCTCGCCCAGTGGCACCGCGTTGCCGGTGCGCGTGTCCGAGCCCGGCCCCGAGACCACGGTATCGCCCTGACTCAGACCCTTGGGATGCAGGATGTACCGCTTCTCGCCATCGGCGTACACGATCAGCGCGATCCGGGCGGTCCGGTTGGGGTCGTACTCGATCTCGGCGACCTTTCCCGGAATGCCGAACTTGTTTCGCTTGAAGTCGATCTTCCGGTACTGCCGCTTGTGACCGCCGCCCCGGTGGCGCGAGGTCAGATGGCCCTGATTGTTGCGGCCCCCACTTCCCCGCTTGGGTTCCAGCAGCGACTTCTCCGGCGTGGACCGGGTGACTTCGTCGAACCCGGAGATGGAGCGAAACCGGGTGCCCGCCGTCATCGGACGAAATTGTTTGATGCTCATCTCAGCCCTCGAACACGGCGATCGAGTCGCCTTCCTTGAGCGTGACGATTGCCTTCTTCCACCGCGCCGTGGTACCGCGGGTACGCCCCCGGGTAACCTCGTGCCGCCGCATCTGCATGGTGCGGACGTCGGTGACCGTCACTCCGAACAGCTTCTGCAGGGCATCCCGGATCTGATACTTGTTCGCCTCGGGATGCACCTCGAAGGCGTATTCCTTTCTCGCCTGGTACGCAGCCGAGCTCTTCTCCGTGACCACCGGCCGGACTACGACCTGATGCAGCGTTGGCATCTACTTGGACCCCTTCTTCTTCGGCCCTGACTTCCTAGCCGGCTTGGACGCGCTCTTCTTGGCGGTCGTCTTCTTCGTGGCCTTGGCCTTGGCCTTGGTGGCCGGCTTTGCCTTGGTGGCTCTCTTCTTCTTCGGAGCCGCGGCTTCAGCCCGTTCCGCCCCTTCTCCTCTTCCCCGCCTAGCCGCCATCCGTTCCGCCCGCTCGGCTTCGGTCTCTTCCGGGACCGGCTCGGGTACGACGCCGGTAAGTGCCCATTCTTCGATCACCACCGCATCCGACCACAGGATGTCGTACGCCGAGGCTTCGGCATACGCCATGACCTCAACGGTCGGCAGGTTCCGCCCGCTCAGGTAAGCGTTGGCGTTGTGTCCTGCCGTGAGCACCAGTGCCTTCCGTCCACCCAGACCGAGGCTGCCCAGCAGACCGGCGAGCTGCGCCGTCTTGGGAGTCCGGAACGCCAGACGCTCCACCACGTGGAGGGCGCCCTCACGGGCCCGGGCGTTGAGCGCACTACGCCGAGCCAACTGACGGACCTTCCGAGGGATCTCGGTCCGGTAGTCCCGTGGAGTCGGGCCAAAGACGATACCGCCGCCGCGCCAGTGCGGGGCTCGGATGGAGCCCTGCCGGGCGCGTCCGGTGCCCTTCTGCTTCCAGGGCTTCTGATTGCCGCCGGAGACAAAGCTCCGGCTTTTGGTCATGTGGGTACCCTGACGCTGATTGTTCAGGTACACCTTGACCGCCTGGTGCAGGACCGGCTCGTTCACCGTGCCGTCGAAATAGTCCTGGGGCAGGGCGAAGTTGGCGCCACGCTTGGCGCCATCTGCCGCGTAGTGTGGCGCCTCAATCATGGCGGCTGGGTCCTCCCTGTTTCGCCACAGTCACGATTCCGTTTTTCGATCCCGGGATGGCGCCCCGCACGAAGAGGAGGTTCCGCTCGGGGTCCACCCGGACCACCCGCAGACCTATCTCGGTGTGACGCTCTGCGCCCATGTGACCCGGCATCCTCTTACCCTTGATCACTCGAGACGGGTCGGTACCCGGACTGATGGAGCCCGGCTTCCGGTGTCGAGTATTGCCGTGCGTTGCCGGGCCGCCGCCAAAGCCGTGGCGATGAACCACGCCCTGGAACCCACGACCCTTGGTGGTGCCGGTGACCTTTACCAGCTCGCCGGGGGCAAAGATGTCCACCTTCACTTCGGCGCCCGGAGCAGGAGCCTCGCCGTTCACCGCGAAGCTCCGCAGCACTTGGGGGGCGGTTTCCAGCCCGGCCTTCTTGGCGTGACCCAGCTCCGCCTTGGTGGTGCGCTGCGCGCGGCGGCTGCCGAAGCCCAGCTGCACTCCTCCCTCGCGGACCTGGACCACTCGGCAGGGACCCGCCTCGATGACGGTCACCGGGATGGCGCTTCCGTCCTCGTCAAACACCCGGGTCATCCCGAGTTTGCGGCCGATCAGTCCGATGCTCATTGCTACTCGACCTTGATCTCGACGTCCACGCCGGCCGGCAGATCGAGCTTGGTCAGCGCGTCCATCGTCTGTGGGCGGGAGTCATTGATGTCCATGAGCCGCTTGTGGGTGCGCAGCTCGAACTGTTCCCGGCTCTTCTTGTCCACGTGTGGGCTCCGGAGGACCGTCCACCGCTCGGTCTTGACCGGCAAGGGGATCGGCCCTGAGACCTGCGCGCCGGTCTTCTCGGCGGTGCGCACGATGTCCGCGGCGGCCTGGTCCAGGACGACGTGATCGAAGGCCTTGAGTCGGATTCGGATTTTCTGAGCCATAGTTATCTCGCTCCGTCCTATTTCAGAATCTTGGTGACGACGCCGGCGCCCACGGTGCGGCCGCCTTCGCGGATCGCAAACCGCAGCCCCTCGTCCATCGCGATCGGCGTGATCAGCTCGATCGTCATCTGCACGTTGTCCCCCGGCATCACCATCTCCACCCCGCCCGGCAGCTCCACACTCCCCGTCACGTCCGTCGTCCGGAAGAAAAACTGCGGCCGGTACCCCTTGAAGAACGGCGTGTGCCGACCCCCCTCCTCCTTCGTCAGCACATACACCTCCGCCTCGAACTGGAGGTGCGGCGTGATGCTCCCCGGCTTCGCCAGCACCATCCCCCGCTCGATCTCGTTCTTCTCGATCCCCCGGAGCAGGAGGCCGACATTGTCCCCCGCCTCCCCCTGGTCCAGCAGCTTGCGGAACATCTCTACCCCGGTCACCACCGTCTTCTTGGTCGCCCCAAACCCCACCAGCGCCACCTCCTCCCCCACCTTCACCACCCCCCGCTCGATCCGCCCCGTCGCCACCGTGCCCCGGCCCGTAATACTGAACACATCCTCCACCGGCATCAGGAACGGCTTGTCCACTTCCCGCTTCGGCTGGGGGATGTAGCTGTCCAACGCATCCAGCAGCTCCTGGATCACTTTCCCCTGCTCGCTGTTGGGGTCCTTGCTCTCCAAGGCCTGCAGCGCACTGCCCTTGATGATCGGCGTGTCATCCCCCGGGAAGTCGTAGCTCGACAACAGCTCCCGTACCTCCAGCTCCACCAGCTCCAGCAGCTCCGCGTCGTCCACCATGTCCACCTTGTTCATGAACACCACGATGTACGGCACGTTCACCTGCTTGGCCAACAGGATGTGCTCCCGGGTCTGCGGCATCGGCCCATCCGCCGCACTCACCACCAGGATCGCCCCGTCCATCTGCGCCGCCCCCGTGATCATGTTCTTCACATAATCCGCGTGCCCCGGACAGTCCACGTGCGCGTAGTGCCGCTTGGCCGACTCGTACTCCACGTGCGCCGTCGCAATCGTGATCCCCCGCTCCCGCTCCTCCGGCGCCTTGTCGATCTGGTCGTAGGCCGTAAACTGCGCCAGCCCCTTCTTCGCCTGGATCGCCGTGATCGCCGCCGTCAACGTCGTCTTCCCGTGGTCCACGTGCCCGATCGTCCCCACGTTCACATGCGGCTTCGTACGCTCAAATTTGGCCTTGGCCATGGTCGCTCTGTCCCCAGTATCCTGTTGGTGTGCTGGACGCGAGTCGCGAGTCGTGAGTCTCGACTGTGCGGGACTCGTGACTCTCGACTAGCTCTTTGCCTTGCTGATGATCTGTTCCGCGATGTTCTTCGGCACTTCCTCGTAGTGATCGAACTGCATCGTGTACACCGCCCGTCCCTGGGTCATGCTCCGAAGCGTGGTCGAGTAGCCGAACATCTCGGCCAGCGGCACGTCGGCCGCGACCACCTGCGCATCCCCCCGCTGGGTCATGCCTCCGATCTTACCGCGCCGGCTGGACAGGTCTCCGATCACGTCTCCCAGGAAGTCGGAGGGGCTCACCACTTCGACTTCCATGACTGGCTCGAGGAGAACGGGGTTGGCCATCCGTGCCGCTTCCTTGACCGCCATTGAGCCGGCGATCTTGAACGCCATTTCCGAGCTGTCCACGTCGTGGTAGCTGCCGAACACCAGCGTAGCCTTCACATCGACCATGGGGTAACCGGCCAGTACGCCGTTCTCCAGCGCCTCACGGATACCGGCCTCGACCGGCTTGATGAACTCGCGCGGAACGACGCCGCCGACGATCTTGTCCTCGAACACAAATCCGCCACCGGGAGGCGTCGGCTCGAAATTGATCACGACGTGGCCGTACTGGCCCTTACCGCCGGATTGCCGGATGAACTTCCCTTCCACGTTGGTGACCGCCTTGCGGACGGTCTCGCGGAAGGCCACCTGCGGCTTGCCGACGTTGGCCTCAACCTTGAACTCCCGCTTCATCCGGTCGACCAGAATCTCCAGATGCAGCTCGCCCATGCCCGCGATGATGGTCTGGCCGGTCTCCTGGTCAGAGCGAACGCGGAACGTCGGGTCTTCCTCCTGCAGCTTCTGTAGGGCCGTGGCCAACTTGTCCTGGTCGGCCTTGGTCTTGGGCTCGATGGCGACGTCGATGACCGGATTGGGGAACTTCATCGCCTCGAGGATGATCGGCTTCCCCTCATCCGCCAGAGTGTCGCCGGTTCGGGTGTCCTTGAGACCGATGGCCGCCGCAATGTCGCCCGCCAGCACCTCCTCGATCTCGTCCCGCTTGTTAGCGTGCATCTGCAGCAGCCGGCCAATGCGCTCGCGCTTGTCCTTGGTGCTGTTGTACACGTAGCTGCCGGACTTGAGCACGCCCGAGTACACCCGGAAGAAGGTCAGCCGGCCGACGTAGGGATCGGTGGCCACCTTGAAGGCCAGTGCGGAGAACGGCTCCGCGTCAGAGGCGCACCGCTCGATGTGGGTATCGTCATGAAGCGGCAGGTGCCCCTGAATCGGCGGCACGTCCATCGGGCTCGGCAGGTAGTCGATCACCGCATCCAGCAGCGCCTGGACGCCCTTATTCTTGAAGGAGGCGCCGCAGAGCACCGGAACGATCGACCCAGAGGTCGTCGCCTTCCGGATGGCCCGCTGGATCTCCTCGTAGCTCAGCTCGGCGCCCCCCAGGTACTTCTCCAGCAGCTCCTCGTCATGCTCGACAGCGGCCTCGATGACCTCGTGGCGGGCGGCTTCGACCCTTTCCTTATACTGATCGGGCACCGGAAACTCGGTAAACGTCTTCCCCAGGGTTTCTTCGTCGAAGATGATCTCGACCCGCCGGAGCACATCGATATGGCCGGTAAAGGTCTCGCCTGATCCGACCGGGAGCTGAATGGGATAGGCCTTCTTGGTGAGCCGGTCACGAATCATCGCGAGGCAGCGGTCGAAGTCCGCTCCGACCCGGTCCATCTTGTTGGCGAAGATGAGACGGGGAACCCGGTAGCGATCCGCCTGCCGCCAGACAGTCTCGGTCTGCGGCTCGACGCCGGCGACGGAGTCGAGCAGGGTCACGGCCCCGTCCAGCACGCGGAGCGAGCGCTCCACTTCGACGGTAAAGTCCACGTGACCTGGGGTATCGATGATGTTGATCCGGTAGGGCGTGCCGTTCCTGGTCCAGAAGCAGGTGGTGGCGGCCGAGGTGATGGTGATCCCTCGCTCCTGCTCCTGCTCCATCCAGTCCATGGTGGCGGCGCCCTCGTGGACCTCACCGATCTTGTAGTTCTTGCCGGTGTAGTAGAGGATCCGCTCGGTCGTAGTCGTCTTGCCGGCATCGATGTGGGCCATGATGCCGATATTCCGGTAGCGATCGAGGGATGTCTGTCGAGCCATGTCTCGTCTCTAGTCAACGAAAAAGCGGGGCGACCGACCGGGACCATTCCCGTGGTATCGCTCCGCGCACATCCGGGCTTTCGCCTCTGGATGAGGGTCCCACAAGGACCCCACGCGTTGTCATTGGAGGATCAGAGGTGGCCGCGGGTTCTGGGCGGGTCACGTAATCCGATGTCGCCGGCGTCAAAAAACCGCCAAGCCCGAGGAAAATAATGGGTTAGGAGAGGGTGTCAACCCAGCGATGGGAGCGATCGGGAGGGAAATGAAAGGGGCGCCTCTCCTGAAGCGCCCCGCTCCTGCTGTGTCTTCCCCGCCTCCCCCTCGCCGCTTTACCAGCGGTAATGCGCAAAGGCCCGGTTCGCTTCCGCCATCCGGTGGGTGTCTTCCTTCTTCTTGATGGTGTTCCCCTCACCCTTGGAGGCCAGGATCAGCTCCGCCGCCAGCCGCTCCGACATGGTCTTTTCCGTGCGGGCGCGGGAGAACGAGATGATCCAGCGCATGGCCAGCGCTGTCCGCCGGTCCGGCCGAACCTCAACCGGCACCTGAAGTGAGGCGCCGCCTACCCGGCGGCTCTTCACCTCGAGCGTCGGCTTGGCGTTGTTCACCGCCTGCTTGAAGACGGAGACTCCCGGCTGGCCGGTGCGCTCCTCGATGAGATCCATGGCCGAATAGAAGATCCCTTCGGCCACGCTCTTCTTGCCTTCGAACATCAGATTGTTGACGAACTTGGAGACCGTCTGGCTGTCATAGCGCGGATCGGGCGGGACCGGCCGCTTGACCGACTTGTTCCGGCGACTCACTTACTTGCCTCCCTTGCCACCGGCGGCTCCGCCGGCCTTGGGCCGCTTGGCCCCGTACTTGGACCGGCTCTGCCGCCGATCGTTTACCCCGGCGGAGTCCAGGGTGCCGCGGACGATGTGATAGCGGACTCCAGGAAGATCCTTCACCCGGCCGCCGCGGATCAGAACGATGGAGTGCTCCTGCAGGTTATGCCCTTCGCCCGGGATGTACGCCGTGACTTCGAAGCCATTGGTCAGCCGCACGCGAGCGACCTTCCGAAGCGCCGAGTTGGGCTTCTTGGGAGTGGTGGTATAGACCCGGGTGCACACCCCCCGCTTCTGCGGGTTGGACCGAAGCGCCGGTGCCTTGTCTTTGGCTGCTACATCTTTCCGGCCGCGCCGGATGAGCTGATTGATAGTCGGCATAACCTTGGAGCTGGGGAATTCGCCAGGTCCCGTTTCCGGGACAGACCGACAAAAGTAGTGGTGGGAGACAGTTAGGTCAACGTTTAAGGGGGAGCCGGGGAAGCTGGGCCACACTCCTTGCTTCCCCGCTTCCCTCTTCCACTCAATCTCCTCTTCCCGCCGTTTTTTGCACTCGCGGCAGGCTTTTTGAAAGGTGGACTCCCCACAACTCCTCCAAAATCCGCAGTTTATCGTCACTTCGTAAAACGGCCCCCAACTTGCCCCTCCATCCCGGTCGTGTCCCTCCAGGGACTCCCCTTGTCGTCCAGTCGTCCGGAGTTGCCGTGTCCCACTCAGCTCGATGGTTCCTCGGCGCAGTCTTGGCCGGGTGCGGCGCCATCAGCGCCCACGCTCAGACGCCCGGTGCTCCCAGCCCCGCGCGCGCAGCTGTCGTGGCCGACACCAACTTCGTAGCCAGCCCCACTCACGACGACGTCACTCTTCCCGAGCGCGATCGCAAGGACGTTCCCTGGCGGTCCTTTTCCGACGTAACTAAAGGCGCCCGGGTTCAGAACGGGCTCTTTACGCTCTATATCAAGCGCGACAACAACTACCTGTCGCTCGCGCCGACCCAGCTCGATCGCGATTACCTCCTGGTCACGCAGCTCTCCCAGGGCATCGGCGAGCTCGGGCTCGACGGTGGGAGCTCGATCAGGTCCGACCTGATCCGCTTTCACCGGGCGGGCGACCGGATCGAGCTCTGGGTGGTGAACCCTCACTTTGCGGCGCAGCCCGGGACGCCGATGGCACGTGCGGTGGCCTACTCCTTCGGCCATTCGGTAGCCCAGTCGTTCGCCATCGCGACGATGCGGGACAACGGCGAGATCCTGCTCGACCTCTCGCCCTTTCTCCTTTCGGACTGGGCCGACCTCAGCTCCTTCTTCCAGGGCGTCGCCAATCAACGAAAGCTGACGGGCAGCATCTATCTCGACCGGGACCGGTCCAGTCTGGAGCGGCTCCAGCTGTTCCCCGGAAATCTTGAGGCCGAGGTTCGACTCACCTACCAGTCGAATAGAAACCTCGGCATCGAAGCGTTGGCGGACTACCGCTGGATTCCGGTCGGGGTTCACTACTCGCTGCTGGAGCTTCCCAGCACTCCGATGCGGCCGCGCTACGCGGACGAGCGGGTGGGATACTTCGTCTCCGCCATCAAGGATTTCTCCCGCGATACCGCAGAAAGCTTCTTCGTTCGCTTCGTGAACCGTTGGCGCCTGGAGAAGCGCAATCCCAACGCAGCAATCAGCGAGCCGGTGCAGCCGATCGTGTACTACATCGACCGGACGGTGCCGACCGAGTGGAGGCCGTGGGTTCGGGCTGGCATCCTGGAGTGGAACCGGGCCTTCGAGGAGGCCGGCCTCCGCAACGCGATCCGGGTGCTGGATGCGCCCGACGACACGCTCTGGAGCGCGGAGGACGCGCGCTACTCCACCGTCCGCTGGACCGCCACCAACCGCAGCGTGTACGCCGTGGGACCGACCAACGTGGATCCGCGTACCGGCGAGATCCTGAACGCAGACGTGCTGGTGTCCGCGGCGTGGGTCCAGACCTGGCGGGGTGAATCAGGCGAATACGTCGCCCCGGAGTCGGCGATTCAATCGGTCTTTGTGGAGGACTCCGCCGCAAGCGGTCCCAACGGGGAGAGCCGGCTCTGCAGTCTGGGCGAAGGTATCCGCCGCGAAGGCACCCTCACCCGTGCCCTGCTGACGGGACGAGATGAACGGGCAGTCCGGCTCTACATCGGCCAGGCGCTCAAGGCGCTGATCATGCATGAGGTGGGACACACGCTCGGGCTTCGCCACAACTTTCGTGGTTCCGCCGGCGTCAGCCAGGCTCAACTCGCAGATCGCTCATACACCCAGTCCCATGGTGTGGGCGTGTCGGTGATGGACTACAGCCCCGCCGCGCTCTCCCTGGATCCGCACAAGCAGGGCGACTACTACGCGCCTACGATCGGCTCCTACGACCGCTGGGCGATCCGCTATGGCTACACCCCGCTGGGTGCTCATGCGTCCGCACCGATGGCAAAGGGATCCGGGGCACTCGCTCCGGATTGGGTGCCCGAGTCGGAGCTGCAAGCTCTGCGTTCGATTGCGGCCGAGGCGGCAGACCCCGCTCACATCTACGGAACCGACGAGGACGCCGGCTTTGGAGGGCTGGGGCTCGACCCCACCGTTTCCCGCTACGATCAGACCGACGACCCGCTGGGTTGGGCCCGCCAGCGTGTCGCCCTGATCAACAGTCTGTTCGACTCACTGCCGACCCGCATGGTGGCGCCGGGCCAAGGCTACGCCAAGCTGCGTTCGGCATTCAGCGATCTGCTGAACGACCGGTGGTACGCGACCCTTATCACCACAAAGTATCTGGGGGGAGCCACCACGGCGCGCGACCACCGAGGTGACCCCGCAGCCCGCCCGGCGTTCGTCACCGTGCCGGCCGCGGTTCAGCGTCGGGCATTGGCATTCATTGCGGAGGCCGGGTTCGGCGAGCGGGCCTATCGTTTCAGTCCCGGCCTGCTCAGCCACCTCGGCCCCGACCGCTGGCGGCACTGGGGATCGTCCCCTGGCACCGATGGACGCATCGATTTCCCGCTTCACAACTGGGCCATGACGCAGCAGAGTGCGCTGCTGGGCCAGCTGCTCGACCCCGCGGTCCTGTCGCGGATTCGAGATGCGGAGCTGAGGGCTACGGAAACTGATTCAACCGTCACCATCCCCGAGCTGTTTGCCACCCTGACAGCCGCTATATGGGCTGAGATCGGCTATCCGAGTCCCGACGGCAAGCCGGTGGCGGCACGTAACATCACGTCGGTGCGGCGTGATCTGCAGCGGCTGTACCTGAACAACCTCATCCGGATGATCGTGAACCCCCTGCCCGAGACCCCGGAAGACGCTCGAACACTGGCGCGCGTGACCCTGACCGATCTGGCCATTCATCTGGATCGGGCTGGGCGTGCCGAGCTGGACTCTTACACCCGGGCACACCTGTTGGATTCGCGCGAGCGGATCACTCAGGCCCTCCACGCGCAAATGTTTCAGAACGCCGGAATGACAAGGTAACGATCATGCTGATGCCCTCTTCCGATCCATCCCCGCTGGTACAAACCTCCGTGTACATGGCGGGTATATTCCTGGGATACGCCCTTCTCGTCCGCCCCGACGAGTGGCAGCGCGCCTGGGAGACCATTCGCAGTGCCTGGAGTCGACCCTCCGAGGACTGACGCTCGTCTCACCATCGGGCTGTTGCTCTCGGGTTTGATGTCCGCGTTATGTTCCCCCCATGAGAACACAGCAGCAGGGCCCGGCACTCCAGGTTCGCGGTCTCCGCAAGGCCTATCAGGATGTGGTGGCGGTGGACGGTCTCGACCTGGAGATCCACGCGGGCGAGTGCTTCGGCCTTCTCGGTCCCAACGGCGCCGGCAAGACCACCACGATCGAGATCTGCGAAGGCCTCAACACCCCGGATAGCGGCGAGGTTCTGGTGTTGGGCCGCCACTGGGGAAAGGACGACCGCACCTTACGCGAGCTGCTCGGCATCTCCCTGCAGGAAACCCAATTCTCCGAAAAGCTCACAGTCGAAGAGACAGTGCGGCTCTTCCGCAGCTTCTATCGCGGTGGTCCCTCCCCGGCAAACGTGATCGGCATGGTCCAGCTGCAGGAGAAGACCCATTCCCGCGTGGGTCAGCTCTCCGGCGGCCAGAAGCAACGGCTGGCCCTCGCCTGCGCGTTGGTAGGAGATCCCGAACTGCTCTTCCTGGACGAGCCCACCACCGGGCTCGACCCCCAATCCCGTCGGCAGCTCTGGGAGCTGATCGAGGTCTTCAAATCGGATGGCCGGTCGATTCTGCTGACCACCCATTACATGGACGAAGCCGAGCGCCTCTGCGACCGAGTAGCGATCGTGGACCATGGACGCACCATAGCCCTGGGCACGCCCGGCGAGCTGATCGCCGGGCTCCGCGCGGAACATGTGCTCGAGTTTGCCCTTGCCGGAGCGCCAGCCATTGATGATGGGGCACTGCGGAGTTTGGAAGGAGTCTGTGGGTCCGACCGACGGGACGGGACGTACCGGCTCCAGGTGGAGGAACTGCACCGGGCCATGCCCGCGCTGCTGCAGGAGCTTCGACGGCAGGGTGCTCAGCTCTCCGAGCTGAGAACCCATTCGGCCACGCTGGAAGATGTTTTCGTATCGCTCACCGGAAGGAACCTCCGCGATGAGTGAGGCGCGCCACTGGTCCGACCACCCTCTCGTCCAGCTGACCCGGGTTCGGTATCGCGAGTTCTTCCGGGAGCCCGAGGCCGTGTTCTGGGTATTTGTTTTCCCAATTCTCCTTGCCGCCGGGTTAGGCATAGCCTTCCGCAACCGGGCACCGGAACGGACGATCATAGGCGTGGTCGCCACGCCGGGTGACACCACCCTCCTGGCTGCTTTGCGCTCCGGCCCGGAGCTGCAGGCGTTGTCGATGACCGACTCCGCGGCCGCCCAGGCACTCCGAACCGGCGACGCTGTCCTTGTAGTGGCCCGGACTCCAGCGGGGGGAATCGAGTACCGCTACGATGAGACCCGCCCGGAAAGCCGGACCGCCAAGCTACTGGCCGATGACGCACTGCAACGGGCCGAAGGTCGACAAGACCGTGTCCCCGTACGCGAACGCCTGGTTGAGGAGCGGGGAGCCCGGTACATCGACTTCCTCATCCCGGGGCTGCTCGGCATGAACCTGATGGGGAGCGGAATCTGGGGCCTGGGCTTTGCCATCGTGGACGCCCGGAAGAAACGGCTGCTCAAGCGGCTGATCGCGACCCCGATGTCGCGCTGGCAGTATCTCGCTTCGTTTGCGCTATCACGGCTTACCCTTCTTTTTCTCGAGGTCGGGCTGCTCCTCGGTTTTGCCGTGCTGGTGTTCGGTGTCCCGGTGCGCGGCTCTCTCCCGCTGCTGCTCCTGATTTGCCTGCTGTCCTCTCTCTGTTTCGCGTCGCTCGGGCTGCTGATTGCGTCGCGGGCCCAGACCATCGAGGGCGCGTCGGGTCTCATGAACCTGGCGATGCTTCCGATGTGGATCTTCTCCGGCGTCTTCTTCTCCTCCTCCCGCTTTCCGGAGGCAATTCAACCCTTGATCCAGGCGCTTCCGCTCACCGCGGTCATTGACGCGCTTCGGGGGAATGTGCTTCGCGGCGCCGGGCTGATGACGATAGCGCCGGAGCTCGCGATCATACTCGGGTGGATGGTGCTGAGCTTCGGGCTGGCGGTGAAGCTGTTTCGCTGGCGCTAGAACCGATTCTAGGCCGCCGGGACAGTTTTTCTTGACGCCGCCCCGACCCGCACTACATCTTCCTCGCTCTCAACCTGCCAACCGAAGGAGGATGCCATGAAAACAGCGCTCCGTGTGCTCGCCGCCTCTGCTATGATCGCGGTGGCCGGCGTTCAGCTTGCAGCTGCCCAGGGCCAGGCAGCCCCCCAGCCTGGACCGGAGCACCAGCGACTCGCGTACTTCGTCGGGAAGTGGAAGGCCGAGGGAGAGATGAAGCCAGGCCCGATGGGACCCGGCGGCAAGATGACCTCGACCGACAACTGCGAGTGGTTCGAGGGTCACTTCAGCGTGGTCTGCCGCTCTGAGGCCAAGACGCCGATGGGGGCCAGCAAGAGCATCGGCATTCTCGGCTACAACACCGAGGAAAAGGTCTACACCTACTACGCGGTCGACAACACCAACATGAACATGGCCAGCGTTCCCAAGGGCACGGTGCAGGGCGACACCTGGACCTACCATGACGAAGGAATGATGGGTGGCCAGAAAATGAAGTCGCGGGTAGTCATCAAGGAGCTCTCCCCCAAGTCATACAGCTTCAGGATGGATATGCAGGGGCCCGACGGGAAATGGGTCACGGCCATGGAGAGCAAGAACACGAAGCAATAGGCGGGGCAGCTGGGCAGCGAATGAAAAACGGCGCTCGGGATACTTTCCCGGGCGCCGTGTTCTTCTATCGACTGCTTTGCTGCGGTTACTGCCCCGCGGTCATTCCTCGTCGGCCAACAACCCGGCCGCGGTGAGCTGCGGTGCTGCGACGGCACGGCACCTCCTCGATCCGCGGCGGCGGCGGTTCGTAGCCCGCCGGCGGCTCGATGTCGATCTCGGCATAGCGGTAGATACCACTGCCCGCCGGGATCAGGTGACCGATGATGATGTTCTCCTTGAGGCCCAGGAGATCGTCCTTGGCCCCGCGGATGGCGGCATCGGTCAGCACCCGCGTGGTCTCCTGGAACGACGCCGCCGAGATGAACGACTGGGTCGTGAGACTCGCCTTGGTGATGCCCAACAACACCGGCTCGGCCTGCGCCGCGCCGCCCTTCCGCTTCACGACGCGCTCGTTCTCGTCGCGGAAGGTGAGACGATCCACCGTCTCGCCCTCCAGGAAGTCGGTGTCGCCCGGCTCGGTCACCCGCACCTTCTGCAACATTTGCCGCACGATCACGCCGATGTGCTTGTCGCTGATGCGGACGCCCTGCAGCCGGTAGACCTCCTGCACCTCGTTGAGCAGGTACTCCTGCACCGCGCGGGGTCCCTTGATCAACAGGATGTCGTGCGGGTTGACCGGACCCTCGGTCAGCCGGTCACCAGCCCGGACCCGGTCGCCCTCGTGCACCCTGAGGTGCTTCCCGGCCGGGACCTCGTACAGCTGAGGCTCGACCTCGACCGCTTCTCCGGCCGGCGTTTCGGGGAACACGAAGATCTCGCGCTTGCCCCGCTTGATCTCGCCGAACTTCACCACGCCGTCGACCTCGGAGATCGTGGCGGGATCCTTCGGCCGCCGGGCCTCGAACAGCTCCGCGATTCTCGGCAGACCACCCGTGATGTCGCGGGTCTTGTACGCCTGCCGCGGGATCTTGGTGACCGTGATACCCTTGGTCACCTTGACCGGCGCGCTGAGGAAGACCGTCTTGTCCTTGCTTTCCTTCTTGGTCTTGCTCGGCCAGGCCTCGTTGATCGGCCGCTCCTCCACGTGGAACTTGGTGCTCCACGGGTTCGCGGCATCGGGGATGTCCATCCCCCGGGTAACCGGATCGGTGGGCGAGCCCAGAATGACGCGGCTGCCTTCCGCCAGAGTGTACTCCTGCGGATCCTTCCGGTTCGGCATATAGACCAGCACGCTCGGGTGGAGCTCGCGGTCCGGATCGGCCATGACCACCAGACTCCGGAGACCGGTGCCTTCGTCCAGCTCCTCGCGGAGCGTGACGCCGGGAACCAGGTCCTTCCACCGGAGCTCGCCGTCGGCCTTGATGATGCTGGGATCGTTGTACGGGTCCCAGGTATAGAGAATGGTGGCGCGACGCTCGTTGTCGCCCTTGGACACCATCTCGCCTTCCTTGACGGCGAGCAGCGCTCCCTCCGGAACCGGATAGCGGTTGAGTACCCGCTTCGGGTCCTTGGGATCGACCACCAGAATGCCTTCCTTGCTCTCGTCCGAGGCGGACTCGTCTTCCCGGGTGAGCACCACCCGGATCGAGCCCTTGGTGCCGTCCTCGTACTCGACCGGCACGTCGGCCCACTCCAGCCCGTCGGTGTAGTTCACCTTGCCGTCCGAACGGGCCCGGCGCTCCGCCTCTTCCGCGATGCGGCTGGAAGTACCACCGATGTGGAAGGTCCGCAGCGTGAGCTGGGTGCCCGGTTCGCCGATGGACTGCGCGGCCAGAATGCCGACCGCCTCACCCATGTCCACCATGTCCATGGTGGCCAGGTTGCGGCCGTAGCACATCCGGCAGATGCCGCGCCGGGCCTCACAGGTGAGGACCGAGCGAATCCGGACCTTCTCGATTCCGGCATCGTCGATCGCGTTGGAGATGTCCTCGTCGATCAGCTTGCCGGCCTCGACCAGCAGCTTGGGATCGCCGTCCTCGTCCAGCTCGTGCGGATCGAACACGTCCTCACTCGCCACGCTGCCGAGAATGCGCTCGCGGAGCGGCTCGATGATGTCTTCGCCCTCCTTGAGTGCCGCGATCTCCAGACCCAGAATCGTTCCGCAGTCCTCTTCGGTGACGGTCACGTCCTGGGCGACGTCAACCAGCCGGCGGGTCAGGTAGCCCGCGTCGGCCGTCTTGAGCGCCGTGTCGGCCAGACCCTTTCGGGCGCCGTGGGTCGAGATGAAGTACTCGAGCACGGTGAGCCCTTCGCGGAAGTTCGACTTGATCGGGCTCTCGATGATCTCGCCGATGCCTCCCGTGAGCTTCTTTTGCGGCTTGGCCATCAGGCCGCGCATACCGGCGAGCTGCCGGATCTGGTCCCGGCTGCCGCGTGAGCCGGAGTCGAACATCATGAACACGGGATTGAACCCGCCGCGGCTCACCCGCATCGAGTTGATCATGGCCTCGGCCACGTCATTGTTGGCGTGGGTCCAGGCGTCGATCACCTTATTGTACCGTTCACCGAAGGTGATCTGACCGGTGTTGTACGCCCGCTGGAACCGCTTGACCCGGGCATCGGCCTCGGTCAGCAGGTCCGCCTTCTCCAACGGAATCTCAAGGTCCTCAATGCCGATCGAGACGCCTCCCATGGTGGCGAAGCGGAACCCGAAGTCCTTGAGCCGGTCGAGGAAGGTGACCGTATCGGCCAGTCCCGCGCGGCGATAACTCTGAAGCACCAGCTCCGAGAGGTCCTTCTTCTTCATCAGCTCGTCCCGGAAGCCCAGCTCGGCCACGACCGTCCGCGGCAGGATGCTGTTGAACAGCACCCGGCCCACCGTGGTCCGGAGCCACCGCGGCGTTGCCTCGGCGGACTCGCGGGGAGGGATGTACCAGAAGCAGATAGCGGTGTGGTAGCTGACGCTCCCATTGAGCAGCGCCATCTCCAGTTCGGCCAGGCTGCCGAAGTGCTTGCAGCCGCTGCCAGAGCCGCGCCCTTGCCTCTTCGCTCTTGCCGACACCCGCCTTCCGAAGTTCCTCCTCGAACCCGGGCGGCAGCTTGGTCAGGAAGTAGCTGCCCAGCACCATGTCCTGCGACGGCTCGGCCACCGGACGTCCGTCCGACGGCTTGAGCACGTTGTTGGACGAGATCATGAGCAGACGAGCTTCCAGCTGCGCCTCGAACGACAGCGGCACGTGCACCGCCATCTGGTCGCCGTCGAAGTCGGCGTTAAAGGCGGCGCAGACCAGCGGGTGAATCCGGATGGCCTTGCCCTCGACCAGAACCGGCTCGAACGCCTGAATGCCCAAACGATGGAGCGTGGGTGCGCGGTTGAGCAGCACCGGATGATCCTGAATGATCTCCTCCAGGATCTCGTACACCTCGGGGCTTTCCCGCTCCACGATCTTCTTGGCCCGCTTGACCGTCTCGGCGATGCCCTTCTCCACCAGCTTGTGGATGATGAACGGCTTGAACAGCTCGACCGCCATTGCCTTGGGGAGACCGCACTGGTGCAAGCGCAGCTCCGGTCCTACCACGATGACCGAGCGGCCGGAGTAGTCCACCCGCTTGCCCAGCAGGTTCTGCCGAAAGCGGCCCTGCTTGCCCTTGAGCATGTCCGAAAGGCTCTTGAGCGGACGCTTGCCCCGGCCGCGGATGGCCTTGGAGCGGCGGCCGTTGTCGAACAGCGCGTCCACCGCCTCCTGGAGCATCCGCTTCTCATTGCGCAGGATGACCTCCGGCGCCTTGTGCTGGATCAGCTTGGTGAGCCGGTTGTTCCGGTTGATCACCCGCCGGTACAGGTCATTGAGGTCGGACGTGGCAAAGCGTCCCCCGTCCAGCGGCACCAGCGGCCGCAGGTCGGGCGGAATGACCGGGATCACGTCCAGGATCATCCAGGCGGGATCGTTGGCCAGATCGCCCGATTCTCCGGAAGAGAGGAAGGCGTCCACGATCTTCAGCCGCTTGAGCATCTGCTTCTTGCGGTGCTGGCTGGTCTCGTTGGCCACGCCCGAGCGCAGCTCGTCTGCCAGCCGGCGAATGTCGAGCCGGCTGAGCAGCTCGCGCACGGCGGGCGCGCCGATGTCGGCCCGAAACCCGCTGTCCCCTTCCTCCCGGGCCTTGGACCGGAGAGTCAGGTACTCGTCTTCATCGAGCAGCTGATTCTCCTCCACGTCCTGCTTGCCCGGATCGATCACGATGTAGCTGGAGTAGTAGATCACCCGCTCCAGGTCGCGCAGCGTGATGTTGATCAGGTTCCCCATGGGGCTGGGGAGAGTCTTGAAGAACCAGATGTGCGCCACCGGCACGCTGAGCTCGATGTGGCCCATGCGCTCCCGGCGAACCTTGCTCAGCGTCACCTCCACGCCGCAGCGGTCGCAGATCACGCCGCGATAGCGGATCCGCTTGTACTTCCCGCAGTGGCACTCCCAGTCCTTGACCGGGCCGAAGATCCGCTCGCAGAAGAGACCGTCCTTCTCCGGCTTGAACGACCGGTAGTTGATCGTCTCCGGCTTGGTGACCTCACCCCAGGACCACCAGGTGCGCTGCCCCTGGAGCTCCAGGCGCTCGCGCTCCTTGGGATCGCGGGGCCCCCGGATTTCCTCGGGTGCGGCGATGCGAATGCTGATGTAGTCGAAGCTCGAGCTCTTGGGCTCGCGACCGCTACGAAAGTCAATCATGATCTATTCATCTCCCGCTTCAGTGGTCCCGAGGGTCACCTTGAGACCGAGCGCCTGCAGTTCCTTCACCAATACGTTGAACGATTCGGGGATGCCGGGCTCCGGCAGATTCTGCCCCTTCACGATCGCTTCGTAGACCTTGCTCCGGCCGTTGACGTCGTCCGACTTCACCGTGAGCATTTCCTGCAGCACGTGGGCCGCGCCGTACGCTTCCAGCGCCCATACTTCCATTTCACCGAACCGCTGGCCGCCGAACTGCGCCTTGCCCGCGAGCGGCTGCTGGGTGACCAGCGAGTACGGACCGATCGACCGGGCGTGGATCTTGTCGTCCACCAGGTGGCTCAGCTTGAGCATGTAAATCGAGCCCACTGTGACCTCGCCCTCGAACTGATGGCCGGTCCGGCCGTCCCGCAGCTGTGCCTTGCCCGCCGGGGTCAAACCGGCCGCGCGAAGCAGCTCGTCGGCGGCTCCATCCACATCGGCTTCGGCCTTGGGCCCGAGCAGTCCGGCCAGGGCCGGCATTCCAGCCGACTCCAGCACCTCGGCGGGAGACTGCCCCGCCGCCTTCTCTGCATCGCGGAGGGCTTTACCAAACGCCTTCTCGTTTCGACCGGCGCCGTTCCCCTCGGCCTGCGACCGGTGGAACTCCACCTCCTGGCGACGCTGAGCCACTTCCCGTTCCGCCAGCTCCTTGGCCGCATTCGACCAGGAAGTCCCGAAGCCCCTGGAAGAGGTCCCGGGTTTCCTGTGACGCGCTCCGCGAGCCGAGCATGCCCACGCCCGCTTCCAGCAGCGTGGTGCGCTCGCCGTTGGGCGCCACCTTCTTGAGATCCTGCACCATCCGGGTGATCGCCTGGGGCGCCAGCTCGGGTGGACGGCTCCGGAGACGGAGCCCTTCCGCCGCCCAGCGGAACCCGGCGAGACGGAGCAGCGCGCCGATCTCGGCCTCATCGGCACCCCTGAAGACCGGCGTCTTGGCCTCGAAGCCCAGGATCCGGGCGGCCCAACCGAGGTGAGTCTCCAGGATCTGACCCACGTTCATTCGGCTGGGGACGCCGAGCGGGTTGAGCACGATGTCCACCGGAGAGCCGTCCGGCAGGAACGGCATGTCTTCCTCGGGAACGATTCGGGCGACGATGCCCTTGTTCCCGTGCCGTCCCGCCATCTTGTCGCCCACCGAGATCTTTCGCTTCTCGGCGATATACACCTTCACCAGCTGGATCACGCCCGGGGGCAGCTCATCCGGCTGGAGGATCTTGTCGATCTGATCTTCAGCTTTCTCCTCGACCTTGGCCCGCTCCCGCGCTGCCATGTCGATGGCGGCCCGGATCCGCTCGTTGGCGGCCTTGTTGGTAACCCGAAGGGTCTTGAGATCGACATCGGCCAGCTCGAGGTCCTGCAGCTGGGCCTTGCTGAGTCTGGTGCCGGCCGGGAGGTACTCCTCCACGGTGCCGGCCTTCAACATCAGCGCCACCTCCTGCCCGTCGAGCAGGTGGGTGAGCTCGTCCAGCATGACCGCGCTGATCCGGGCCTTTTCGTCGTTCTCGATCCGGCGGACCTCACCGATCCGCTCGCCCCGATCCTTCTCGACCACCTGATCCTCGATCCGGCTGAAGATCTTCACGTCGATCACCACGCCGGCCATACCGGGCGGGACCTTGAGCGAGCTGTCCTTCACGTCCTTGGCCTTTTCGCCGAAGATCGCGGTGAGCAGCTTCTCTTCGGGCGACAGCTCGGTCTCGCCCTTGGGAGTGATCTTGCCGACCAGAATGTCGCCCGGCTTGACGTGCGCGCCGATGCGAACGATGCCCCGCTCGTCCAGGTCTACGACGCTCTCGTCGGAGACGTTGGGGATTTCACGGGTGATCTCTTCCTGGCCCCGCTTGGTGTCGCGGACGTGCAGCTCCAGCTCCTGAATGTGGATCGACGAATAGACGTCGTCCTTCACCAGCCGCTCGCTCAGCACGATAGCGTCTTCGAAGTTGTGGCCGTACCAGGGCATGAACGCCACCAGCACGTTGCTACCCAGCGCCAGCTCGCCACCCTCGGTAGCCGCCCCGTCGGCGATGATCTCACCCGAGCCGACCTGCTGGCCCAGCTGAACCAGGGGCCGCTGGTTGATGGCGGTGTCCTGGTTGGTGCGCCAGAACTTCTTCACCCGATAGCGGTCGTGCTGATGCAGCCGCGCCAGCGGAGTGTCACCCACCGTACCGTTGCCGTTGGTGCCCGCGTCGACGATGATCTCGTCGGCGGTTACCCGGGTAACCGTACCGGCCCGGCGGGCGACGATGACCGCGCCGGAGTCCCGGGCCACTTTCTCCTCCAGTCCGGTGCCGACCAGTGGCGCCTGAGGGAAGAGCAACGGCACGCTCTGCCGTTGCATGTTGGAGCCCATGAGCGCGCGGTTCGCGTCGTCATGCTCCAGGAACGGAATCAGTGCCGCGGCGATGGACACCAGCTGCTCCGGCGCCACGTCCATGAAGTCGATCCGGTCCGGCGGAAGCAACGGGTAGTCGTCACCTTTCCGGCACAGTACCAGCTGCTCGGCGAGAGTGCCGTCCTGGTTGAGCACCGCGTTGGCCTGGGCGACGGTGTAATCCTCCTCGTCGCTCGCCGACAACCAGCGGATCTCGTTGGTGACCTTGCCGCCTTTCACCACCCGGTAGGGCGTCTCGATGAAGCCCAGGTCGTTGATCCGGGCGTAGGTCGAGAGACTGGTGATCAGGCCGATGTTCGGACCTTCCGGCGTCT
The DNA here is from genome assembly GCA_963698975.1 of uncultured Gemmatimonadales bacterium. Taxonomy (GTDB): domain Bacteria; phylum Gemmatimonadota; class Gemmatimonadetes; order Gemmatimonadales; family GWC2-71-9; genus CAVVWJ01. The sequence continues at coordinate 2,217,731 of CAVOSV010000002.1, read as the reverse complement.
CGATCGGACACATCCGGCCGTACTGCGAGTAGTGCACGTCGCGCACCTCGAAGCCGGCCCGCTCCCGGGTGAGGCCGCCCGGACCCAGCGCCGACAGCCGGCGCTTGTTGGTCAGCTCGGCCAGCGGGTTGGTCTGGTCCATGAACTGCGACAGCTGTGACGAGCCGAAGAACGCCTGAATCACGGCGCTCACCGTCCGGGCATTGACCAGATCGTCGAGCGAGATCTTCTCCGGGTCGGAGTTGATGCTCATCCGCTCCTTCACCAGCCGCGCCATCCGGGAGAGTCCGACGGAGAACTGATTGGCGATCAGCTCGCCCACCGACCGGATCCGCCGGTTGCCCAGATGGTCGATGTCGTCGGTAAAGCCACGGCCATCGTGCAGATCGATCAGATAACGGATGATCGCGACGAAATCGTCCTCGGTCAGCACCGTGTGGTTCGGATCGGTCTTCAGCTTGAGCCGCTGGTTGATCTTGTAGCGGCCCACCCGGCCCAGGTCGTAGCGCTTGGGGTTGAAGAAGAGCTTCTGCAGCTGTTGCCGCGCCGTCTCGAGATTGGGCGCGTCGCCCGGCCGCAGCAGGGCGTAGATCTGCTCCAGGGCCTCGGCCTCGCTGTGGGTCGGGTCCTTGGCCAGCGTGTTCTTGATCAGGGGCGACTCGGAGCGCCCGGCGGGCAGCAGTACTTCAATTTTGTGCACCCCCGCCTTGATCAGCTTCTTCCGGAGGGTATCGGTCAGCTCGGCGCCGCCCTCGGCGACGACTTCACCGGTTTCGGGATCGGCGGCGTCGAAGGCCAGCACGTGGTTCTGCCGGTCGCGGGTGGAGGTCGGCTGCTCCTCCTCCCGGACATCGAGGGTGGTGTAGCCGGCGAACACCGTCACCGTCTTCACACCCTTGTGCCGCATCTCGTTGAGCCGCTCCTGGGTCAGCTCATCGCCCACCACGCCCAGCGGCTCGCCGGACCGATCCTCCGGATTCGCGATATCGGTGGCGAGCAGGGAGCCGATGACTTCGCGCTTCTCCTGCCGGCCCTCCAGCTTGCCCGCGATGTTCAGCTCCTTGGTCGCGAAGAAGAGCTTCAGGATGTCCGCAGTTGTTTCCGTGGCCGAAGGCCCGGAGCAGCGCCGTGGCCGGAAACTTCTTCTTCTTATCGATATGGACGTAGATCACGTCGTGGATGTCGATGGTGAACTCGACCCACGAGCCCCGGAAGGGGATGATCCGCGCCGAGAAGAGCCGCTGGCCGTTGGGGTGGGTGTCCTCCTCGAACACCACGCCCGGAGAGCGGTGCAGCTGGCTCACCACCACCCGCTCCGCCCCGTTGATCACGAACGTGCCGAGCGGCGTCATGATGGGCAGCTCGCCCAGGTAGACCTCCTTCTCGATCGCGTTCTTGAGCCGCTTCTGGCCCTCGACCTCTTCGTACACGTCGAGGCGCAGCTTGGCCTTGAGCGGAGCGGCGTAGGTCATGTCCCGCTCAACGCACTCCTCCACTGAGTACTTGGCCTCGCCCAGGGCGTAGCCCAGGAACTCCAGCTTGTACTTCTCGTTGACATCCGTGATCGGGAAAAGATCCCGGAAGACGCGCTCCAGCGACACGTCCTGGCGCGCCCCATGGACGTCGTCGGGGACGAGCAGCGTCTGGAACGCGGCGGTCTGAATATCGAGCAGGTGGGGCATTGGCATGCCGCCTTCCCGCTTACTGAACGTGATTACCGATCGGCTCTGGGGCATCAGTCACTCACTCTCGCGCAACACAAATGGCCCCTGCGCGGAACCCGCGCATCTGGGGCTCGTCAAAAATCGGGAACAGACAGTAAAGAGCTTCGTTTGCATTCGTCTCGCTGAAATAGGGTGAAAGCCCGAGAGATCCTTCGCGTCCGAGCCCCGCGGGCTCGAATCCGCTCAGGATAGGGCCGCGCCCTACTTCAACTCGACTACCGCGCCCTGCTCTTCCAGCTTCTTCTTGATTTCCTCGGCCTCCGCCTTGGACACGCCTTCCTTGATGTTGCTGGGGACGTTGTCCACCGCATCCTTCGCTTCCTTCAGACCCAGGCTGGTGATCTCGCGGACCACCTTGATGACCTGAATCTTCTTGGCCCCGCCCTCCTTCAGGACGACGGTCCACTCGGTCTTCTCTTCCGCCGGCGCCGCCGGTGCAGCGCCACCGCCGCCGCCGCCGGCTGCCGGAGCCGCCGCGGCCGCTGCGATCGTGACGTTGAACTTGGACTTGAACGCCTCGATCAGCTCGGCCAGCTCGACAACGGTCTTGTTGCCGATCGCCTCGAGAATCTCTTCGTTACTCAGCGTGGTGGTGGGCATCAGTTTGTTTTCTCCATCCGGTGATTGTTACGAACGCTGTGCGCGAAGCGCCTCGAGGGCGCCGATTACCTGATACAACATTCCGTTCATGACGCCGGCGAGCTGGGCCAACGGAGCCTGGAAGGCACCGGCCAGCTGCGACAGCAGCACGTCCCTCGACGGCAAGGTCGCCAGCCGCTTGACCTGGTCCGGCGAGACCGGCCGGCCGTCGACCAGGCCGATCTTGATCGTCGGCTTCTCGAATTCCCGGGCGAAATCGGTCAGGACCTTGGCCGCGACCACGGGATCATTCCCCGCCAGCACCAACCCGGTCGGTCCTGCGAGGTGGTCGTCCAGCCCCGCGACGGAGTTGGCGGCCAGAGCCCGCTGAGCCAGCGTGTTCTTCACCACCACATAGCTCACGCCCGCGGCCCGGAGTCGGCGCCGGAACTCCGTCATCCGGAGCACGTTGAGACCGGTAAAGTCGGTGATGTACAGGTTGGGTGAGGCCCGGAGCTGCTCGGTCAGGCTCTCCACCGTCTCCTGACGCTCGGTCTTGTTCATCGGTACCCCGCCGTCTCGAGCCGCACGCCGGGTCCCATGGTGCTGGAGACCGTCGCCGAGCGGATGTAGATGCCCTTGGCCGCTGCCGGCTTGACTCGGGCGATGGTGTCCATGAACGCCTGCACGTTGGCGGCGAGCTGGTCCTTGCTGAAGGACACCTTACCCACCGGCGCATGCACATTGCCGCTCTTGTCCACCCGGAACTCGATCTTGCCGGCCTTGATCTCGCGGACTGCCCGGCCCACGTCCATGGTGACCGTGCCGGCCTTGGGATTGGGCATCAGGCCGCGGGGACCGAGCACCCGTCCCAGCTGACCCGAGCTGACCCATGACGTCTGGAGTTGCCACGATGACGTCAGTATCCAGCCAGCCGTCCTTAATCTTCTGGATGTATTCGATGCCCACGAAATCGGCGCCCGCCGCTTCCGCCTCCCGTACCCGGTCGCCCTGGGTTATCACTAACACGCGAACCGACTTTCCGGTTCCATGAGGGAGCACCACGGTGCCCCGGACCACCTGGTCGGCATGGCGCGGATCGACTCCCAGGTTGACCGCCACATCCACGGTCTCGTCGAACTTGGCGAAGGAGGAGTCCTTCACCATGCCGACGGCCTCCGGGATGGCGTACTGCCGGGTCCGGTCGACCTTGGCCAGCCGCCGCGCGGAACTTCTTGCCCCGGGCCGCCATCAGTCCACCACCTCCAGGCCCATCGACCGGGCGGTGCCCGCGATCATCCGCATGGCGCTGTCCAGGTCGGCCGCATTGAGATCGGCCATTTTGATCTCGGCGATCTTCCTGACCTGAGCCCGGGTGACCCGGCCGACCTTGGTCCGGTTGGGCTGGCCGCTCCCCTTCTCGATCCCGGCTTCCTTGAGAAGGAGGTTCGGGGCCGGTGGGGTCTTGGTAATGAAGGTGAATGTCCGATCGGCGAAGATCGTCACCACGCACGGGATGACCATCCCGCTCTGGCTCTGGGTCCTCGCGTTGAACTGCTTCACGAACTCCATGATGTTGACGCCGTGGGGGCCGAGCGCGGTGCCCACCGGCGGGGCCGGCGTGGCCGCACCCGCGGGGCACTGCAGCTTGACCACGGCGTTGATCTTCTTGGCCATCTCATCTCCTTAGCGTCTGCCCTTCGGGCGACTCCCACAATAACCCGTGTGGTGGCGGGGCTCGGACAGGGGGTCTGCCGGTCAGGCGGTCGGTAGCTCGCTCGTTGAACGAGGTTTCTGACCGCCCGACCGACTGTCCACCGACCGCCTCTAATGTCCCCTCAACTGCAAATAATCCAGCTCGACTGCCGTAGGTCGTCCGAACAGGCTCACCGAAACCCTGACCTTCCCCTTGTCCGCCAGGACCTCTTCCACCGTGCCGCTGAAGTCAGAGAACGGGCCTTCGGTGATCTCGACCACCTGACCGATCAGGAATGGGATTTCTTCCTTCGGCTCTGCCTCCGCCACGGCCTCGGCGATGCCGAGAAGACGATTTACCTCGTCCTGCCGGAGCGGCTGGGGCATCTTGCCGGTGCCGACGAACTTGATCACGCCCTGAATGCTGTTCACCACGTGCAGCGCTTCCTGGGTCATTGCCATCTCGACCAGCACGTAGCCCGGATACAGCTTCCGCTCGACATTGACCTTCTTGCCGTTCTTGATCTCGATCACTTCCTGGACCGGGACCAGCGCCTGGCGGATGAGCTTGGTCTCGGCCGGACGAGGGTCCTCCTCGATCCGCCGCTGCAGCAGGCCGCGCACCTTGTTCTCGTGGCCGGCAGTCGTCTGTATGGCGTACCAGCGATATTCCATTTAGTCCAGTCGCGAGTCGGGAGTCGGGAGTCGGGAGTGACCAGCCCCTCACTCGTACTCCTGTGCTCCCAGACTCCTGACTCCGACTCGCGACTCATTAACGCGCAAGCCGAGCGACTCCCTCAACCAGAATCAGCTGCAGCACGTAGTCCATCAGCCCGATCGTGAGTCCCAACAGGATCGAGAGCACGATGATCATCCGGGTGGCCTTGACCAGCTCGGGCCGAGTTGGCCAGGTCACCTTCCGGAGCTCCTCGCGCACCGCGCGGAGGAACCCCGCCGTCCGGGGAACCCACCCGATCAGCCTGTTGGACCGCGTACTGACGACCGTGTCCACGTTTACTTGGACTCCTTGTGCACCCGGTGAGTGTCGCACCGGGGGCAATACTTCCGCCGTTCCACCCGCTCCGGGTGCTTCCGCTTGTTCTTATCGGCAAAGAAGTTGCGGTTTTTGCACTCGGTGCACTCGAAAATGATCTTGTCTCGTGGCATCTTCTCTGTGGCCGCCTATTTCAGGATCTTGGTCACGACGCCGGCGCCCACGGTCCGGCCGCCTTCGCGGATCGCAAACCGCAGCCCCTCGTCCATCGCGATCGGCGTGATCAGCTCGATCGTCATCTGCACGTTGTCCCCCGGCATCACCATCTCCACCCCGCCCGGCAGCTCCACACTCCCCGTCACGTCCGTCGTCCGGAAGAAAAACTGCGGCCGGTATCCCTTGAAGAACGGCGTGTGCCGACCCCCCTCCTCCTTCGTCAGCACGTACACCTCCGCCTCGAACTGGTGGTGCGGCGTGATGCTCCCCGTCTTCGCCAGCACCATCCCCCGCTCGATCTCGTTCTTCTCGATCCCCCGCAGCAACAGCCCCACGTTGTCCCCCGCCTCCCCCTGATCCAGCAGCTTGCGGAACATCTCCACCCCCGTCACCACCGTCTTCTTCGTGGCCCCAAACCCCACCAGCGCCACCTCTTCGCTCACCTTGATGATGCCCCGCTCGATCCGCCCCGTCGCCACCGTCCCCCGCCCCGTAATCGAGAACACGTCCTCCACCGGCATCAGGAACGGCTTGTCCACTTCCCGCTTGGGCTGCGGGATATAACTGTCCAGCGCATCCAGCAGCTCCTGGATCATCTTCCCCTGCGGGCTGTTCGGGTCCCCGCTCTCCAGCGCCTGCAACGCACTGCCCTGGATGATCGGCGTGTCGTCCCCCGGAAAGTCGTAGCTGCTCAACAGCTCCCGCACCTCCAGCTCCACCAGCTCCAACAGCTCCGGGTCGTCCACCATGTCCACCTTGTTCATGAACACCACGATGTACGGCACGTTCACCTGCTTGGCCAGCAGGATGTGCTCCCGGGTCTGCGGCATCGGCCCATCCGCCGCACTCACCACCAGGATCGCCCCATCCATCTGCGCCGCCCCCGTGATCATGTTCTTCACATAATCCGCGTGCCCCGGACAGTCCACGTGCGCGTAGTGCCGCTTGTCCGACTCGTACTCCACGTGCGCCGTCGCGATCGTGATCCCCCGCTCCCGCTCCTCCGGCGCCTTGTCGATCTGGTCATAGGCCGTAAACTGCGCCAGCCCCTTCTTCGCCTGGATCGCCGTGATCGCCGCCGTCAACGTCGTCTTCCCGTGGTCCACGTGCCCGATCGTCCCCACGTTCACATGCGGCTTCGTACGCTCGAATTTGGCCTTGGCCATCGTGCCGGTGTCCCTCGGTTAACTGTCTGAGTCTGGAGTCGAGAGTCGGGAGTCTCGGCGTTCGGGAACCACAGCTCCCGACTCCTGACTCCCAGCTTCTGACTGCTGTACCACCAAGCTCGCGCGCGGGATTGAACCGCGGACCTCATCCTTACCAAGGATGCGCTCTACCAACTGAGCTACGCGAGCGACGAAGCGGGCGACGGGACTCGAACCCGCGACCCTCAGCTTGGAAGGCTGATGCTCTACCAACTGAGCTACACCCGCGACTTCAGCGGGGCAGTTATCAGCGGGGCCGCGGGGCGGTCTGCTCCGCAGTAGCTCGGGTCCGCCCCCACATGTCCATCACTGCCCCGCCGCCCTGCTGCCCTCCTGCCCCGCTGCGATGGTGGGGGTAGGATTCGAACCTACGTAGGGCGTTAGCCCGGCAGATTTACAGTCTGCTACCATTAGCCACTCGGTCACCCCACCGCCTACCATCTCCCACTTCCTATTGATACAGAACCCCGCCGGCATGAAGCGGGGTCCGATCGTCGTTGGGAGTGGGCCCGAATTTTGACAGACCCTTAGAGTAACGGCAGGCCCTAACTAGTGCAAGGGTTTGCTGTTATTCAGGAGGCGCGGGCAAGTTTGCCAGGTAGAAATTGGCGGCAGGGGCGCGGGAAGTTGGCTGGGAGTTGGTGAGTTCCGCTCCATCTTGAGCCAGGATGACTTGTGACTACGCTGGAACAGAACAAGCACACCGTGACCGGATTCTATGATCTGATGTTCAACCAGTGCCAGCCCGCGGAAGCGGTTCGGCGCTACGTGGGGAATCAGTACATCCAACACAACCCAATGGTTGCGGACGGCAAGGACGCGTTCATCGAATACTTCGAGCGTATGGCCCGGGAATACCCCGGCAAGCGGGTCCACTTTCAGCGGGTGATGGCCGAAGGGGATTACGTGGTCTTGCACTGCCGTCAGGAATGGCCGGGCAGCCCCGAGTGGGCCGGCATCGACATCTTCCGGCTGGATAGCGATGGCAAAATCGTAGAGCACTGGGACGTGCTGCAGGCGGTGCCGGAAACTTCGGCCAATCAGAACACGATGTTTTGAGCGACGAGCTGACGAGGGGAATCGAACCCCTAACCTGCTGATTACAAATCAGCTGCTCTGCCAATTGAGCTACGTCAGCGCAATGTCGGAAAGTTAGCTCGCTCGCTTGATCCGGACTACCTCGACCGAGCCATCCTGCTTGTCTCGAACCTCCCAGCCGGCTGCCCGGAGCAGCTCGCGAATCCGATCAGCTTCGGCGAAGTTTCGAGCCGTCTTCTGCTCCTTCCGCCTTTTGGCCCAACCCAGGGCCCACCGCTCGGCTGCAGCGGCGTCACCCGGCGGCGTTTCCACCAACTCCCGACTCTCGTCCGCCGGCTCGTCGCCCTCAACTTTCATGATGGTTACCTGACTGGCGATGCCGAGCACGCCCTCCACTTTCCGCCAGGCACTGATAGCCGCCAGACCGGGCCGATCGCCACCATCCATGGCGGCGTGCCCTTCATTCATATAGGCGAATACCGCGGCGACCGCCCGAGGCGCGTTGAGATCATCATCCAGGGCCGCCGCTGCGTCCTGACTCAGCCGTTCCGCCGCCGCCTGAAACCGGGGTGAATCCTGACCGGCCTGGCTTTCCAGCAGCCGGTTCTGAAACTCGCCCAGCCTGCGCGACGCCTCCTGCGCACCCGCCAGCGCCTCATCGATCAGATCGAGCTTCTGTCGGTAATGGGTCTGGAACATGAGCAACCGGATGGCGCCCGCGTCGATGCCGTCCTGCCGGAGGTCGCGCGGGGTGGTAATGTTGCCGAATCGCTTCGACATCTTGCTGCCGCGGATGTTGAGGAACTCGCCGTGCAGCCAGTACCGGGCAAAGAGATCCTGCCCAGTGTACGCGCAGCTTTGCGCGATCTCGTCTTCATGGTGGGGAAAGATCAGGTCCACCCCGCCGGCGTGGATATCGAGCACGTCGGTGCCCCAGTGTCCGTCCAGGAGTGCAAGCGCCATTGCGGAGCACTCGAGATGCCACCCGGGCCGGCCTCGGCCAAACGGCGCCTCCCAAACGGCGCCCACTTCCTCGTCCTCCGCCTTGGCCGCCTTCCAAAGCGCAAAGTCGCGGGCATCTTCCTTGGCGTATTCATCAGTGCTGACCCGTTCGCTGGCGCCCGTCTTGAGCTCGCGCATGTCGATCCGCGACAGCTTCCCGTATTGAGGGAACCGCGCAATGGAGAAGTAGACCGAACCGTCGTCCCCCTTGTACGCAATGCCCTTCTTCAGCAGGCCCTCGATCAGCGCAACCATCTGAGGGATGTAGTCGGTGGCCCGGGGATAGGCCGACGCCTCTTTGATCCGCAGGTACTGCCGATCCTCGTGAAACGCATCGATGTAATGGCGGACGTAATCCCGGAGCGGCTTCCCTGCCTGTTTGGCGCCGTTGATCGTTTTGTCGTCCACGTCCGTGATGTTCATGACGTGAAAGACATCGTAGCCGCTCGCCTCCAGCCAGCGTCGCAGCAGGTCCTCGAATAGGAAGGTCCTGAAGTTTCCGATGTGGGCGTAGTTATAAACGGTGGGACCACAGGTGTAGAGCGACACCCGGCCAGCCTGCAGCGGCTCGAACAGCTCGAGCCGGCGGCTCAGTGTGTTGTAGAGGCGGAGCGCCATCAGCCGGCAGCTCCGCTGGCGGCGGCCGCGATTGCCTCGCCTTCGGCCCCGCCTTTGATGGTGACGTGCACCCGCCGCTGCTGGAACGGACTCTCTACCGACTCACGCGCGAAGCGATTGATCAGCCGGCGGCGGAACTCGCGCGCCACGCTCCACTGCGAGCCCGGCTGAGTCTTGAGCAAGGTGCGGATCACCACGGCATTGTCGGTCATCGACTCCACACCGAGCACCTCGACCGCCCCATCGAGCTGCAGGCACCATTTGGGGTCGGTTGAGAACTGGGCCGTCTCGTCCCGCACCACACTGATGATCCGATCCACGTCTTCACTGTACGGTATCGATACATCTACCACCGCCCGGGCCCAATCCCGCGTCTTGTTGCTCACCACGGTGAGTTGGCCATTAGGGATGACGTGCCTGGTCCCCTCGAGGTCGCGGAGCACCACCACGCGCAGCGTCATCTTCTCGACCACGCCGTTTTTTCCCGCCGCCTCGATGACATCTCCCACGGCGAACTGGTTTTCCATCAGGATGAAGAAACCGGAGATGATGTCGCGAACCAGGCTCTGAGCGCCGAAGGAGATGGCGAGTCCCAGAATACCGGCACCGGCCAGGATTGGCGCGATGTTGATGAAGGCATTGAATGTGAGGAGCACCGCTACGGTGACGATGGCTACCCTGCCTATGCTCCGGAGCAGCTGGGCTACGGTACGACCACGTTTTTCCCTGATGGTAGTGACGGAGTCGTCACCATCGTCCACCGACTTCTCGATTCGCCGAGCGGCGAGTTTGACCGCTCGAAGCGCCAACCAGGCGAGCAGCCAGATACCGAGTACACGGCCGCCAGTCCGAATGACGAACTGGCCGTCGATCTGAAGAGCGGCGGCGATGCGGTCCAGGATGTCGTTGAACGAGGCCAGCAGATCCACCTTAACTCCCGGTGACAGCGCACGTTGACTCGCTGCGGCATGCAGCGGCTCGCCTCAACGTAGAGGCGGCGGCAGCACGGCGTCAACCGGAGCGTCAGGGATGCTGACGATAGACCACCCGGCTCTCTGTTACCGGGATTCCCTGCCGCACGCACTCCGACAAGACCTCCTCGGGAGAGCGACTGGCGGTGGGCACGCTGAACCCCGTGGGCTCCAGCTGGGCGCCGGGGAAGATGTGATCCAGGAGATCTGGACCGGGCAGATGCGGTGTGGCAATAACAACCTGGAGCGCTCGCCAATGAATCAGCTCTTCGGCAGCCATTGCCACCGGGCCATTGACGCCGCGGAGCACCACGTGGGTGCAACAGCGGAGCAGCCGGCCCAGATCTTCACCGATCAGCACCGGGGCGCAGCGACCCCTTGCCATGATGGTTAGACGGTGGGCCGCGCCGGCCCCGCGAACCCACGCACCGACTTGCGTTACGTGGCCAATGAGGGGAATCAACTGCAGGAGGGGAAATTCCGAAGGGAGCGGAAGGGGCGGGCCGGAGAACATGCTGCACAATGCGGCCTGGGTTCCGGCTGCCATAACCAAGGCGCCGCCAAGAGAGCTGTTTTAGCGCGGATAGCTGATCAGGTTCTGCCGGCCTTCTCCATCCTTTCGGCCTTCTCCTGCTTTCTCCCTCTCAGATACCCGTCCCTTCCGCGGCGTACCGCCTCCACCAAAGGACTGGGATCGAACCGCACTGGGTCGGTAGCAGGCAAACCGGTTTCCCTACTCGCGTCCTCGCAAGCCCGTCGGGCCGCATCCTCGGTCATATCATAGGTGTTGAGCGAAATGGCGATGACCCTGGTCGGGTGTACCGCGGATCCGATCGTCTCATAGAGGCGGATGTACTCCTTTAGAGGCGGTATCCTGAGCCAGGCTGTCGGCCGGTAGTCGCCGATGAACTCCCGGGTCGACTGGTGGCACAGGATCAATCCATCGGGACAGGAGCCGTGCAGGAGACCCAGTGTGACCGCGGAGTAGCCGGGGTGGTTGATGCTCCCCTGACCCTCGACCAGCACCACGTCTGCTCCTTCGCTTCCCTGCAGCACCAACCGCTCCGCCGCGCCGGCCACGAAGTCGGCGATTACGGCGTCCACCGCAATGCCCCATCCCTCGATCATGATTCCGGTCTGGCCGGTAGCCACGAATCGAGTGCGCAGACCGGACGCATTGAGTTGCTTCGTGAGCTGCAGCTGGGCGGTCATCTTGCCGACATTGCAGTCCGTTCCCACCGTGAGCACCACGTAGGGCTCGACTGATTTGGCGGCGCCGGAGGCGACCGGCAGGTCGGTGGGGGTCTTTCTCAGATCGAAGATCCTTCGGCCACCAGCCTTGGCCTTGGCAGCGAGCACCGGATCGTCTGAGAGGAAGGTGTGAAGTCCGCTCCAGAGATCGCAGCCGGCGTCCAGCGCCTCCGCCAGCCAGCCGCGCCAGTCCTCCGGCAGCCGGCCGCCCTGAGGCGCGATCCCGATCAATACCGCGTCCGGTTTGAGGGCCAAGCCGTCTCGGATGGAGCCCACAACTGGGATCGAGCCTCCGAAACCCAGCACCTGCTGCACCGTCTTGCCGGCCTGCTGCCGATCGAGCACAGCAACTGTCCGGTCGGGCAGGTAGCGAACGACCGAGTTGGCGGTCTTCGAGGTCATGGGAGCGAAGTCGCCGTCGGCGATGATCAGAAATCGGGGAAGGTCCATGGTCAGGATGGGACGGGCTGAGGTGCGATCGTGGGTTCCGCTTCGGGCGGCACCGTGCCGCTCGGCTTCACTTCGCTGAGAGAATCTCCGTAGACCTCGCCCATGAGAATGTGCCGAATCAGCACCATGACGAAGGCGAGGATCGGCACCGCCACGATCAGGCCGGCGAGGCCAAATAGCTTACCGATGAGGAGCACACCGGCGATGGTGATCACCGGCGGCAGGTTGACCTGCCGCTCCATGACGACCGGCGATACGAAGTTGGCCTCAATCAGGTGCACGCCAACTCCGAGCAGCGTCACCGCGATGGCCTTACCCAAGCCGGCCACACCGAGGGCGAAGAGTGCCGGAATCAAGGTAGAGAACAAGGTGCCGAAGAACGGGACGATGGCGGCGATCCCGGCGAACACGCCGAACGCCAGGAAGTACGGCACGCCCAGGAGCCACAGTCCGAGCGTGGTCAGGATACCCAGCAGAAACATGGCGATGAGCTGCCCAACCACCCAGGCGTGCAGTGTCAGCTTCAGATCGTAGAGGATCACCCGAGCCAACGGCCGGCGCTCGGGTGGAACCAGGGACACCAGACCCTCCACGTAGATGGAAGGAGTTCGGGCCAAGTACAACGCCATCACGAACACGCTGACGACCTCGATGATCAGCTCGATGCCGCCCTTGAGGTACGGCACGACGGCGCCGCGCAGCACCCCTACCAGCTCGTTGAGCGAGGTGGCGAGGATCCCGGGTCCGGTGCCCTCGGTCACGCCCCGCCGGAGCACCGGAATGCTCCCCAACAGGCGGTTGATGCTCTGGTCCAGCTCACCCAGGAATTGCGGCAGGTTGGCGACGAGATCCTGCACCTGAGATGCGACCGCGGGTACGATCAGAAAGATGACGCCGACGAGCGCGCCGATCGTTAGTGCCACGCCAGCCGTGAGCCCTAGGGTCCGGGGCACTCCCAGACGCCGTTGGAAAAAGCCGGAGACGGCATCCAGGTAGACAGACAGAATGATGGCCAGGAACACGATGATCAGCACATCGATCGTGCGGACCAGCAGGGCCACAACGATGACGGCGAGGAGAACCCAGCCGAGTGGGAACCCTCGCCGTCGTTCAGCTTCAACCGGTGCCATCAACGCGCCTTTCCCTCGTCCCCTTCCTCGATCAGCTCGGCGTCACGCACGTCCTTTCCCCCGGTGCCCAGCTGCTTCGATTCAGCGCCGCGGCCGGGGCCGACGAGGCCCATCTTGGTCTTCAGCTCGAGAAGCTGCTGGTCGGAGCTGCCCTTGTACTCCAGCGCGTCGAACTGGCGGGCCAGGAAGTCTCCCGAGACCTCCTCGTTCAACTCGGCCGCGGCGAGCGCCTTCCGTTCGGTGGCCTCGATCTTCTCCGCCATGCGTTCGAACGACTCGAAGGCGCTCTTGTCGGACAACCCGGACATGGTCTCCTGAATCCGCTGCTGGGCCTCTGCCCGCTTGGACCGGGCGACCAGGATGTTCTTCTTCCGCTTGGCCTCTTCGATTTTGTCGTTGAGCTGGCGCAGTGACAGCTTGAGCTGGTCGGTCTCCGCCTTGTGCCGCGTCCAGGTCTCCTGCAGCTGCTGAGCGCCCTGGAGCTGCTCGTTGTAGCGGCCCAGCGCCTGCTTGGCCAGGTCGTCACGACCCTCCTGTACCGCCATCATGGCCCGCCGCTCCCAGTCATCCGCCTGCTTTTTCATGGCCTCGGCGTCAGCCTGAAGCTTTCGCTCGTCTGCGATTGCGGAGGCGACCTGCTGCTTGGCCTTGGCCAGCTGGGTCTTCATGTCCACGATGAGCTGATTCAGCATCTTCTCGGGATTTTCCGCCCGGGAGATGAGGTCATTGATGTTCGACCGCAGCATGGTGGAGAGACGGTCAAAGATTCCCATGACGCTTCACCTTTCGCGGTAGGATGCGAGCGCGCCGAGATGCGACGCCAACGCCAGGGTAATGGAGTCGAAGCTCGCCTCGAACTCGCTGTAGTCGAGGTTCTCCAGCTCGAGGGTATCGGTGAGCACCACGTGATCGCCCTCCAGACCATAGGACCCGTGAACCAGCTCGCGGGCATTGTATTCCAAAAGCTGCCGGAACAGCTCGCCCCGGCGGGGCTCGCTGGCGGGCAGCTCCATCACCCGAACCCGCAGGATCACTACCGGTGGAGCGTAGTGGACCACCACCTCCGCATCATCCGAGGTTCGGGCGAGCCACAGATTGGGCTCGACCTCCTTGGCGATCAGGCTCCCCCCGTCAAGACGATCGAGCCACGATTGAATGTCTTCCCGGGTGATCATCGGTGTGCTCTCCGCAACGGGTTCACTGCAGCTCGCCCCGGATGGCCCGGGCCTGTGGGTCGTGGGCTTGGGCCAGCAGCCGTTCGGTGAAATCGACTCGCTCCTCCAGCTCCGAGACCCGGTGCTGCAAGGTATCCACCTCAGCCAATCTCGTCTGCATCTGCTCCAAGTCGGCCCGGAGGGCCGGATCGCCGCCACCCTTCCCCTCCACCCGCCGGGCAAAAGCACGCATCAGCGGCCAGAGGATGATAACCGTGGCGGTCAGGGCGGCGATGACGATGAGCAGCACAACAGGTGGTCCACCGTCGTTCAGGAAGATCAAGTTGGGATCAAACGGCGGAGTGGGCGGCACCGGCGGCACCGGCGGCACGCCTTGCAGAATCATCGGGTACCTCCTCCCTTTCCCAGCTCCTGGCGGTCGTGGGTGTTGGACAGGAGCCGTTCGGCGAAGTCCACCCGCTCATGCAACTCGGCGACTTCCTGCCGGAGGGCGTCGACTTCTGCCAGCAGCTCGGGGTCCTGCGAGGGCGGGACCCGCCCCCGGATCCGTTCGGCAAAGGCTCTGCCGACTGGGCTGATCGAAAGCAGGAACAGGGTTCCGCCTCCGAAAAGAAAAGTGATCGCGAACAGGCCTTCCACTAGGTGAATCCTCCGCTTGGCTCGGGACCGGATCTCTTCCCGTCCTTCGTACGGACAGACACCCCTCGTTGTTTCACAACGAAACGAGCATCTTTAGGAGGTGAGCGCGCCGAGAGGTTTAAACCAGTTCGACTGCCTGGATCGCGGCCAGCGAGACCGCGATCTCCGTCTCGTCATCTCCGGCCGGCCTTAGGTAGACTTCATGGGCGGTCACATGGGTATCCACACTCAACGGGATCCCCACGAGCTCCGTGTGCGACCGGGTGATGATGCGCACGAGCTGCTCGTGCCCTCCGGCATACCCCAGCAGGGCGACGATGTCTTCGTAAGTCATCTGGACTCCCTTCTCGCTGGAACTCATAATCTAGATCTCGTGGCGAGGCCTCGCCATGAGGATCCTAGCCCCGTCACGGCGCTGGATCTCCACTTGGAGCATTCATGATCCGCACATTGTTGATCTGTACCCTGGGCTTCTCAGCCGGCATAGCTCGAGACGCACTGGCGCAGCACCAAACGCTGGCGCCGGAGAGTCAAAAGCTGGGGGCGGAGTCCGCGCTTTCTCTTTCAGGAATGGTCGGAGGGAAGCCCATCCAGGTCAGCGGTGGCGGGACCTGCGGTCATGTTCCGGACGTGTCGATGGGAGGTACGTCCGCTTCCCTCTGGACCGTTGAATATCGGGGCGCCGACCAGGGAACGGTAAAGGAGCTGAACCTGAAGCTGCTGCGTCCGAAGGACGGCGGACCGGACCAGCTCTCCTTCGAGCTGAAGAGCAAGGCAGGGGACCACCGAATCGAGACGGGGACGGGAAAAGAGCACAAGGGGGAGGGAACGGTCACCATTCTGCCCAGCGGACCGGGCGGACGGCTCGAGCTCAGCGGCAAGGATGCCAAAGGCAAACCGGTCCAGCTCTCCATTGATTGTCCCGCCTTCGGAGGGGCCAAAACCGAGGGCAGCTGAGGCGAGGCCAACTCGTTAGGGGGTCCCGCTGGCGGCCCGTTCCATCGGCGCAGTCACGGCCGACGTGTCACCCTTGAGGTTCTGGTCCAGGTAGCGGGTAATCAGCTCGAACAGGTGCAGCTGGGTGTTCCGTCCCTGGCAGATACAGTGGGTCCGGTTGGGATATTCCATCATGGTGAAGGGCTTGTCGGCCGCCACCAGCGCGTTGATCAGCATCTCGCTGTTCTGATAGTGCACGTTATCGTCGCCGCCGCCATGGACCAGCAGAAGATTGCCTCGGAATCCGCTCACGTAAGTGAGCGGCGACCCGCGGTCGTACCCCGCCTTATTGTCGGTGGGTAGCCCGTTGAACCGCTCCGTATACACGTTGTCGTACAACGACCAGTGGGTTACCGGAGACACCACAACCGCCGTACGGTAAAGGTCAGGGTGTTGGAAGATTGCGTTCAGGCTCATGAACCCGCCGTAGCTCCAGCCCCAGATCCCCACGCGTCCGCTGTCCACGTAGGGCCGTTGCGCCAGTAGCTGGGCCGCTCTGGCCTGGTCCCGCGTTTCCACCACGCCAAGCTGACCGTAAATCGCCTTGCGCCACTTCCGGCCCAGCGGCGCCGGCGTTCCGTGGTTGTCTACGCTGACTACCAGATAACCCTTCTGGGTGAGCAACAGGTGCCAGAGGTAGTACCCGCCCCAAGAGTCGTTCACGGTGCTGGACCCAGGCCCGCCGTATACGTGGAAGAGCAGCGGGTATTTACGGGTGGAGTCGAAGTCGGCCGGTTTCATTATATAGGCCGGCATCCGGGCACCGTCTTCGGCCGGAATGCTGAAGAATTCAACTTTCCCCCGCTTAACTGCGGATACTCGGCGGCGCAGCAAGGCATTGTCAACCAGGGTTCGAATCACCTGATGAGAAGGCAGGCGCACCAGCCGAATCAGAGGCGGATTGCCGAAGCTCGAATAGGTCTCCAGGGCGTAGCGAAAATTCGGTGACCGATCGTACTCGTGAGTTCCCGATTCGCTTTTGGGGGACAGCCGTTCCGGTTGGCCTTTTCCATCGAGCCGGGTACGAAAGAGGTATCGCTGGGCCGGCTGTTCGGGCGAGGCCAAATAGTACAACCACCCCTCCCGGTCGTCCGCCCCGACTACCTCGGACACATCATAGGCTCCCCGGGTCACCAGCCGGACCGACTTCCCATCGCGCGAGACCACATAGACGTGATTCCAGCCATCGCGCTCGCTCACCCAGAGGAAGCTCTTGCCCTGGTTGAGCCATGCCAGGTCGTCTGTCAGGTCTACCCAGGTGCTGTCCCTTTCGGTAAGCACCGTTCGCACTTTACCGGTTTGAGCATCGCCCAGCATCACCTCGTTGGTGTTCTGCAGCCGGTTGAGTCGCTGCATCACCACCTCGGTGGGGCTCGCCGCCCAGTCCATCCGGGCAATGTAGTGGTTGCGCGGGTCGCCCGGGATCTCCAGCCACCTGGTTGGGCCGCCGCCGGCGCTGACCACGCCCACCCGCGCCGCGGAGTTCGCCTGTCCCGCCTTGGGATACTGCACCGGGATCACGCGGGAGTAGAGCGAATCGGTGTTGTTGATCAGATCGAAATCTTTGACTTGATCCGCATTGAGCTGCCAATAGGCGACGCTGCGTCCGTCCGGACTCCAGCGCCAGCCGTCGGCGTAGTAGTTCATCAACTCCTCTTCGTACACCCAGTCGAAGGTCCCGTTGATGATCGTCCGCGAGCCGTCAGTTGTGAGGCGAGTGATTGCGCCGGTCGCTAGATCTTCGACGTAGAGGTTATTCTCCCGCACGTACCCCACCCGTTTTCCGTCGGGTGAGAACTTGGCAAACATGAGCGTGGAGGGCTTGGCATCCTTCCCGCCAAGTTGGCTCAGGCGCCCGTTGGAGAGGTCGAGTACCCAGTAATCCCCCCGGGTGTTGAGCCGCCAGACCGGCTGGGTATTGGTGAAGATGAGGAGCAGCTTGTTGTCGGGGGACCAGGCATACTCCTCCACTCGAAGCGGTATGCTGCCTCCCTGGGGAATGAACTGCCGGGCTACCACCAGCACCTGACGCGCGCCCCGCTCGGTGTCGTACCGTACCAGGTTCTGACCGCCATCCTCGACGTCCTCCAGCGTGGTGTAGGAGGTGCCGTCGCCCAGCCACTTGGCGGGCCCGAACGACTGGCTTCGGAACTCAGGCGAGCCGTAGATCCGCTGCACGGACAGCAGGCTGGAATCGGATTGTTGCGCGCCAACCGGAGCGACAACCGAGAGCAGCAGCAAGAGGGATCGGGTGACAGGTGTCACAGAAGATTCCACGGGTAAAGGTGGACCATGTGATCAACTGAATCGCAACGACGCATTATACCACAGGGAAGTGAGAGGCACATGAGCGTATCAATCGGAATCACCCGCATGGCCCCGCTGGTAGGCGTCGTGAGCGTCGTGCTGGCGGCGTGTTCCTCGGGTGCTGATCGGGCAACGAGCCGGGACACCATGGCGATGACCACGGCTGCGGCTCCCGAAACCGCTGCGGCCAGCCAAGCTTCTGCCGAGAGTTCGGCGGTCACAGATACCACTGCGAAATTGCAAACCCAAAGTGCCGGAGTAACCCCAGCACCAGCGGCCAAGACTCGGGTGCGGCCCTCAATCGATCCCGGGCGCAAGTCCCCCACGGCGTCTTCCCCCAAAGCAGCGCCTGCCGACACTGCTGCCTCGGCCACCAACGATACGGCCACGCAGTCGGCCGCTGCCCCAGCCGATACCGGCGGCTCGGCTCAGGAATCCAGTGCGGCGTCAGGTCCGGACGAGTTTCTGAAATGGGATGCCGGCAGCAAGACAGCCACCTTCGAGCTGCACGCCGGCCCCTTCACTTTCAACGGCTTCTCCAGCGGAGGCGGGACTCTGACCCTGCCTCCTAGCGCCAATGTGGTGATCAACTTCATCAACAAGGACGGAACGCCTCACAGCGCCGAGGTCATCCCGGGAGAAGGCGCCATCCCCAACCAGGGCGGGGAACCAGCGCTTCCGCGGGCCTATACCACGAAGGTTCTCGAGGGTCTGCCGCAGGAGGGCACGGACAACATTAAGTTCACCGTACCCGCATCGGGGACCTACCGCATCTTTTGTGGGGTGCCCGGACATGGCCTGTCAGGTATGTGGATCTGGATGAAGATCGATCCCGCGGCCAAGACGCCGAGTTTTGGGGCGACGAAGAAATAGCCCTGCGTCACGAGCCATGAGTCGCGAGCGAGGGTGGTCGGACATCGCCCTCGTTACTCGCGACTCGTGCCTGGTGACTTGCTTTCGCTAGTCCCAAAGCATCCTTGAGAAACGCACCCGTGTAGCTGCGCCCCACTTCCGCCACATCTTCCGGCGTTCCGGCGGCCACCACTTCCCCACCCCGCTCGCCGCCTTCGGGACCCAGGTCGATGATCCAGTCGGCCGTCTTGATCACGTCGAGATTGTGCTCGATCACGACCACGCTGTTGCCCTTGTCGACCAGGCGATGCAGCACATCCAGCAGCAGTCGTACATCTTCGAAGTGGAGACCGGTCGTGGGCTCATCCAGGATGTACAGCGTCCGACCGGTGTCTCGCTTCGCCAGCTCGGTGGCCAGCTTCACCCGCTGCGCCTCTCCGCCCGAGAGTGTCGTTGCCGCCTGGCCCAGGTGGATGTACCCCAGACCGACGTCGTTCAGCAGCTCCAGCTTCTCGGCAATGCGCCGCTGGCTGCTGAAGAAGTCGAGCGCGTCTTCTACCGTGAGATCGAGCACGTCGGCAATGCTCCGGCCCTTGTAACGCACCTCCAGAGTTTCCCGATTGTACCGCCGTCCCTTGCACACCTCGCAGGGAACGTAGACATCGGGCAGGAAGTGCATCTCGATCTTGACCAACCCGTCGCCCTGACAGGCCTCGCAACGCCCGCCCTTCACGTTGAAGGAGAAGCGGCCCGGTCCGTATCCTCGCATCTTCGCATCCGGCAGCTGAGTGAACAGTTCCCGGATGGGCGTGAACAGTCCGGTATATGTAGCCGGATTGGAACGCGGCGTGCGTCCGATAGGGCTCTGGTCGATGTCGATCACCTTATCGATCAGATCCAGCCCCTCGATCCTGGAGTGGGTGCCGGGGACCACCTTGGCTCGATAGAAGTGACGGGCCAACGATTGGTACAGGATGTCGGTGACAAGGGTGGATTTCCCCGAGCCTGAGACGCCGGTCACGCCCACGAACAGACCGAGAGGGATGTCCACCGTGAGGTTCTTCAGGTTGTTCGCCCGCGCGCCTACGATGCGGAGGCGATGCTGGGCTGGGGCCTCGCGCCGGCCGGGCGGTACAGGAATTCGCAGCTCGTCACGGAGATACCTGCCGGTAAGCGACTCGGGATGACTCCGGATGTCTTCAACTGTTCCCTCGGCAACCACCTCTCCCCCGAAGCGGCCTGCTCTGGGTCCCAGATCGATCACGTGGTCCGCCGACTGAATGGTGTCCTGGTCGTGCTCCACCACGATCACGGTATTACCCAGGTCTCTCAGCCCCTTGAGCGTGTCCAGAAGCCTCTCATTATCTCGCTGGTGCAAACCGATGCTCGGCTCATCGAGGATGTAGAGCACGCCTACCAGCCGAGAGCCGATCTGGGTCGCCAGCCTGATACGCTGGGTCTCGCCGCCCGAGAGCGAGGTGGCGCCGCGGCCCAGGGTGAGGTAATCGAGACCTACGTCGCGAAGGAAGCGCAGCCGATCGATCACTTCCTTGAGAATCGGTCCTGCGATGTCCGGATCCAGACCTCCCCGCCCATTTCCGGCGGCCCCCCCGGCACCGCGCAGCGGGATGCTCTCGAAGAATTCGATGGCACGCTGGATCGGCAGGTCAACCACGTCACCGATGCTGGTTCCGTGGACCAGTACCGCAAGGCTTTCCGGCCGGAGCCTCTTCCCCTGGCAGGTCTGACACGGCTGCTCGGTCATGAACTCTTCGAGCGTTGCCCGGACGCTGTCGCTGGTGGACTCGCGGTAGCGCCGCTCGATGTTCCGGAGCACGCCCTCCCATTCGCTTTCGTACTCGCCCCGGCCTCGACTACCGTCGGTCTGGAACTTGAATTGGCCGGGCGCCCCGTGAAGCAGCGCATGCCGGGCGGACTCGCTATGCTCGCCCCAGGCTGCGTTCAGCTCGAATTTGAACGCCTTGGCCAAGGTGGGCAGCACGATCTTGCGCAGATAGCCGCTGGGCTCGCCCCAAGGCAGAATGACGCCCTCGAGAATGGAGATGCTGGGATCGCCCAGCACCAGATCGGCGTTTACCTCGCGCCGGGTACCTACGCCGTGGCAGTCAGGGCAGGCGCCGAAAGGAGAGTTGAAGGAGAACTGCCGCGGCTCCAGCTCCGGGAGCGAGAGGCCGCAGACAGGACACGCAAAGCGTTCAGAAAACACGGTTGACTGCCCCGCCGCCCCGCTGCCAGGCTGCCCCGCATGGCGCACCACCTCAACGATTCCGTCCGCCGTCTTCAATGCCGTCTCGATCGAGTCGTTGAGTCGAGACCGATCGCTCGGGCGCACGACCAGGCGGTCCACCACTACGGCGATGTCATGGTTCTGCCGGCGGTTGAGAGAAGGGACCGAGCCCAGGTCGTAAATCTGCCCATCCACCCTGACCCGGACGAAGCCCCGCTTGCGCACGTCTTCCAGCATGTCGCGGAACTCGCCCTTACGGCCTCGCACCAGCGGTGCCAGCACCTCGATCCGGCTCTCCTCAGGCCAGCTCAACACTGTGTCGGTTATTTGGGCCGCACTCTGCCGGGTGACCGGAGTTCCGTCGTTGGGACAGTGAGGAATCCCAACGCGGGCCCACAGCAGTCGGAGGTAGTCGTAGATCTCCGTCACGGTGCCGACGGTCGAGCGCGGATTCTGTCCGGTGGTCTTCTGCTCGATGGAGATGGCCGGGGAAAGCCCTTCGATCGCGTCTACATCGGGCTTTTCCATGAGTCCAAGGAACTGCCGCGCGTACGCCGACAGCGACTCGACGTACCGCCGCTGTCCCTCGGCATAGATCGTGTCAAACGCAAGCGACGATTTCCCCGAGCCTGAGAGGCCGGTGATGACGGTGAGACGATTGCGGGGAATCGCGACAGAGATGTTCTTGAGGTTGTGTTCCCGGGCCCCACGCACAACCAGAAATTCTTGAGCCATAGCCCCGAAAGGTATCCGAAGGCGAAGCGCGGGGTCAATGGAAGGAGTCGCCAGTCGCTAGTTCTCAGTCGCCTGTTGGTCCTGACGGGGATGTCCGTTGACTGCGGACGGGGGACTGAGGACTGCGGGCTGGCCTGGCAACTGCGGACTGGTGACTCGCGACTCACCCATCTACCATTGAGCATCCGAAGCTTGAATGGTGGCAAATAACGACATGCACCCCGCCAGCGTAGAACACGGGACCGCCGCCTCCACTCCGTCGCGGGATCTGAGTCTGGCGGAGCAGCGCCTGCAGCGGGCCGATGAATTGGCCTCCAGTCCTCTTCCCGGACAGGCAATCCGGCTCTATCGCGAGCTGCTCGAGCTGGAGCCGGCCCACATCGAGGGTCGACTGCATTTCGCCCGACTTCTGGACCGGTTGGAGGAGGCCAACGAGGCGGTCGACGTGCTCTCTGAAGGATTGAGGCGAGCGCCCGATCAGACCGAGTTTCTGGTGCTCCGAGGCTCCATTCTCGGTCGCCTGCAGCGCTATCGCGATGCCGATGCTGATCTCCGCCGGGTCCTTCGACTTCACCCCTCCCACGCGCCCGCCCAATTCGAGCTAGGGCTTCTCCTGTGGCGGCGCGGACTAGTGCAAGAGGCTGCAGTTTCATTTCATCGAGCACTCGAATTCCAACCTGACAACGCCAAGACCTACTATTACCTCGGCGATTCGCTGAGTCAGCTAGGCGACCTCGCGGGAGCGCGGGCCGCAGTGGAACGAGCCCTTCAGGTTTGCCCCGACGATGCCAAGGCCTATCACCTCATGGGCCGGGTGCTCGACCGTATGTGCCTGCCGGACCAGGCCCAGGAGATGTATCGCCGAGGGCGAGAACTTGCCGGACTGTGATTCGGGTCAGTGTCGATGACCTGGCCCGGATCGAGGCGGACGCCGTCCTTCGTCCCACCGACGAGACTCTCGCTGCCCTAACCGATACCATCTCCCGCCTGGATGAGCAGGCGGGCCCGCGTTTTGCCGAGCAACGGCGTCTCAGCTCTCCCCTGAAAGCCGGGGCAGCAGTAGTGACCGGGGGTGGCGACCTTACGGCTCCCTTCGTGCTCCATGTGGTGATCCGGGATCCCGATGCCGGAGTGGGTCGTGAGGTAGTGCGACGGGGATTGCAGTCCGCCTGGCAGCGCGCTGCCGACTGGGAGCTCGGTGTTATTGCGTCGCCGCTGGTGGGAGTGGGTGCGGGTCAGCTGAGTGTGGAGGAAGCGGCCACCCTGCTGGTCGAGACCTTTCCGCCGAAGACCGAAGGATGTCCCTTCGAGCTTCGCATCGCAGTGGAGCGCGACACCGACCGCGAGCTGGTCGAGGCCATCGTCCGGAGGACCGCTTGATCCGACTCGTTCATCTCACCAAGCGCTACGGCAAGTTTACCGCGGTCGACGATATTCATCTGGAAGTCCCCAGCGGCGAGCTGTTCGGCTTTCTCGGCCCCAATGGCGCGGGCAAGACGACCACGTTTCGCATGATCGCCGGGATACTGCGGCCCACTAGCGGCACGGTCGAGATCGGCGGAATCGATGTCGCCCAGCGTCCGCTCGAGGCCAAATCCCGGCTCGGCTTCATTCCCGATCGTCCCTTTGTCTACGACAAGCTGACCGGCGGCGAATTCCTGCGCTTCGCTGCTGCCCTGTACGGCCAGCAAGGCCCTGCGGTCGAGCGCCGGATCGATGAGCTGCTCGAGCTCTTCGAGCTGGACCGCTGGAAGGACGAGCTCACCGAATCGTACAGTCACGGCATGCGGCAGAAGCTGATCATCTCGGGGGCGCTGGTGCATCGCCCCGAGGTCATCGTGGTGGATGAGCCGATGGTGGGACTGGACCCGAAGAGCGCCCGCCTGCTGAAGGATCTCTTCCGGCAGTTCGTCGACCGAGGCGGGACGGTGTTGATGAGCACCCACACGCTGGAGGTGGCCGAGACGATGTGCGACCGTATCGCCATCGTTCACGGCGGGAAGATCGTAGCGCAGGGGACCATGGCCGAGGTGCAGGTGCAGACCTCCTCCGAGGACCTCGGGTTGGAGGAGTTGTTCCTCAAGCTCACCGGCGGCCTGAAAGACCACCAGCTGGACACCATACTCGATAGCTGATTTGTGAAGCCCAGAGTTCACCCGAGCGTCTGGACCGTACTGACGCCCAAGTGGCGGAGCGCCTTCGCGCGGCTGAGCGAAGAGCAGAGTGGATCGGGGGCCCGGGCCATCCTTCTTGGATTGGTTGCCCTGGTGTTCTGGGTCGGCGTATTCGGCATTGCCTACCGGGTACTTCGCTACTTCCGCGGCGTGGAGGATATCGGCAATCTGATCGCCGCGAAGGTGCTGGGAATCATCCTTCTGGCGTTTCTATCCATCCTGCTGCTCTCGAACATCATTACCGCGCTCTCGACCTTCTTTCTGGCCAAGGACTTGGATCTGCTGGTGGCGGCACCGATCAGCCAGTCACGCCTCTACGCGGCCAAACTGGTGGAGACGGTGGTCCACTCCTCCTGGATGGTGGCGCTGCTGGCGCTGCCCATCTTCACGGCGTACGGAATCGTATACGGCGGGGGGTTCCTCTTTCCAGTTGTGGCGCTCGCGGCCTTCGTGCCTTACCTGATTCTTCCGGGTGTGGTGGGTACGGCGTTTACCCTCATTCTGGTGAACATCTTCCCTGCCCGCCGGACCAGGGAGCTTCTAGGTCTGGTAGCAACGGGCACGGTAGTAGTCGTGCTGATGATCCTCCGCTTTCTCCGCCCCGAACGACTGGCCCAGCCGGAAGGCTTCAAAAACCTGGTGGACTATCTCGCGGTGCTCCGCACCCCGACCAATCCATTGCTGCCCAGCGAGTGGACGGCATCCATCATCATGAACTGGCTGCTCCGGGTAGCGGATCCGTGGCCCATCGCCAAGCTCTGGCTGGCAGCACCGCTCGCGGTGATTCTGGGGGCGCTGTTGCACCGGCGGCTGTACCATCTCGGCTTCTCCAAGGCACAGGAAGGCGCCGAACGAAAGCTCCGCCGGGTGATCCGGGGGCCGGTGGCCGGGATCCTGAGCCCGGTCTCTCCGTCGAAGCGGGAGTTCATCCTCAAGGATCTGCGTCTGTTTTTCCGCGACAACACCCAATGGAGCCAGCTTATTCTGCTGGCGGTGCTGCTCCTGGTGTATCTCTTCAACATCAAGTCCCTGCCGCTTCACTCCGGAGAGCAGGTGCCTTTCCGGCTGATCACCATGATTTCGTTTCTGAACCTGGGTCTGGCCGGATTCGTATTGGCGGCGGTAGCGGCCCGGTTCGTGTTTCCGGGTATCTCGCTGGAAGGCCGCCAGATGTGGCTGCTCCGCTCGAGTCCGCTGGATCCGAGCGCCATGTTGTGGAGCAAGTACTGGATCGGCACAGTACCGCTTCTGGTTCTCGCGCTGATGATCACGGTGTTCACCAACTGGCTGCTCCATGCCACCGCGTTCATGATGGCGGTGGCGGTCGGAACCATCGTCCTCTATACTCTCGCAGCCAGCGCCTTAGCGCTCTCTTTTGGTACGATCTATCCTCAGTTCGGCTCGGAGAATGCGGCCCAGATTCCCACCAGCTTCGGCGGACTGGTGTACATGATGAGCACCCTCAGCCTGCTTACCGCGATTATCATGATCGAGGCCACTCCGGTGATGGCCTATCTGCGAATGGATCGCTACGGCGGTCAGCTCCAGGACATTCTGCCCGAGCTGGCTGCGTCCGCCGTGCTAATCATCGGTATCTGCCTCACAGCTACCTTCGTCCCGCTCAGGATGGCCCTGCAGCGCATAGAGATAATGGAGTGGTAAAGGTCGATCTCTACAGCGATACCGTCACCCGTCCCACCCCCGCCATGCGCCGGGCCATGGCGGAAGCAGAAGTTGGGGACGAGCAGCAGCGCGAAGATCCCACCGTCAATCTCCTGCAGGACATGGTAGCCGACCTGCTGGGTAAGGAAGCGGCGCTATTCCTTCCCTCGGGCACAATGTGCAACCAGGTCGCCTTCGCGGTGCATTGCCGGGCAGGTGACGAGATCCTGCTGCAGGAGCAAGCCCATCCACTGTTATTCGAGGTCGGCGGCCCTGCTGCGATGATCGGAGCGGTGCTCCGGCCCCTGGTGGGGCCCCGCGGATTATTTACTGCCGACCAGGTGCGCCAGGCCGTACGTCCGCCGGCGTACTACATGCCTCGGACCCGCGCCGTGTCCATAGAGCAGACCAGCAATATCATCGGGGGGATCTGCTGGCCGATCCAGCAGATCGAAGCGGTCTGCGGCGCGGCGCACGATGCAGGGCTGGTGGCCCACATGGACGGCGCGCGAATGATGAACGCGGTTGTGGCCAGCAGAACACCGGCCCACCGATTTGCCGCAGCGTTCGATTCCATCTGGCTGGACTTGAGCAAGGGTTTGGGAGCTCCAGTGGGGGCGGTCCTGGCGGGCTCGCGGGAGTTCATCGAGGAGGCCTGGCGCTACAAGCAGCGCTTCGGGGGCGCCATGCGGCAAGCCGGTATCATTGCCGCAGCCGGCGTCTATGCCTTGAACCATCATGTTGACCGCCTGGCCCAGGATCATGAGCGGGCCCGGCAGCTGGCGCTGCAGCTCGCCGGTATTTCCGGGATCCAACTCGATCCCGCCACGGTGGAGACCAACATCGTGATCTTCGACGTTAGCGGGACCGGGTTGAGCGCTGATGAATTCAATGACCGCACCATGAGGAGCCACGGCGTCCGGTTCAGCGTGCTGGGACCTCATACCGTCCGGGCCGTGACTCACCTCGACATCCCGGCGGACGGAGTCGACCAGGCCACTGCGGCCGCGCGGGTGGCGATCGGACGGTAGTGCAAGATGGCGGTCGAGAGCCGTCCTACTTGTTGCCATGCGCGACGAACACCGTCCCAAGCAGGAACTCATCCACGAGATCACCGGCTTGCGCAAGCAGGTGAGCGATCTCAAGGACGCGATAGCTGCACGCCGCCGGGTGGAAGACGCGCTCCGCGCCACGTCCGGCCTCCTCCGCAAGCTTTCCGACAGCGCACCGGTTGGGTTAGGGCTGTTCCGCAACGATGGTACGTTGCTGGCCGCAAACCAGCGATTTGCCTGCATGCTTGGGTATCAGTCCCCCGGTGAGCTTCAATCGCTAAGCTCAGTACTGGGTGTGTTTGCCACTCCCGAAGACCGAACCCGGGCGCTGGAGCCCCGTCAGGCCGATGAGGCCCCTCGGCGCACCCTGTTTCGCTGCAAGGACGGATGCCGGCTGCTGCAAGGCGTACTAGCCGGCGAGCCGATCGACGGCGGTGCAGTGGCGCTCGTCGTCTTCAACGGCATCCCCGTCTCACCCGACTCATCTTTTCCGGTCCCCACCGCGTAACTCAGGTCCGTACTTCACATAGGCCGGTTCCTACCTTGGCGTTGCCGTCGAGCTCGCGCTTGCCGTCAGCGCACCATCACCACCCAAGGAGGAGCCATGTCCATCCGGATTACGTTCGGAGCGGTTGCCCTGGCCGCGGCGCTGGCGGCGTGCGATCGGAGTCCACCAACCGGGGTAAATGAAGAATCCGCACCTCCCCCCACGGCGCAGTATTCAATTGAACGAGGCGCCATGGACCGCCTGGCCCGGAAGTTGGCGCTCGCTCTGGCCGACTCGGCATTCCGGTCATACCTCAAAGGCGAGCTGGACCGCTCTCCCTTTCCCGAACACAAGCTGCAACTACAGAAGCTGCTGCTGCAGTCCGATCGCCGGGTCTTGAAGGAGGTCGCCCGCATCAGCGGCAGCTCCGAGGCGGAAGTGGATACCGACGTGCAGGAATCCATCCCGGTGGAGATCTACTTTCCGGTCCCGCAGCACCGAAACGCGTGGGACGGCGGCTCCAACCTTCTGGTGGCCAGCGCCCGGGAAGATCGAGAGGCGCCCGTGGCCTACAGCGTCGGTGGCCGACGGGAGCTGCTGAGCCCTGAGCAGCCGCCTGCCACGCCGGTGTTGGCGGTGGTTCCCGTCGAGACCGATTTTGCCCACCCTACCGGCCCGGGCGCGGAGGCCACTTGCGCCGACTGTGGCGGAGGGGGTGGCGGCACCTCGGGCCCACCGCCGGGTCTCTACATGGCATACTCGCATTTTGTGAAGGATTTTGAAGGTTGGTTGAAAGGCAGTCCCGAGTTTGAGTACCACATTCTGGGACAGTCGGGCACCACCGACTCGTTGCGCGACTATCAGTGTGCCGGTGGAGCGGCGGGCGGGTATTACCACTTTGACCAGAACGACTTGAGCTGGACCGGGAGTGTTCTGCTCTTAAGCCAGGCCCAGCTCAACAACTACAAGTCGGCTCACCCCAATCAGAACTTTCGGGTTATTGCGCTGGAAGACGATGACACCGGGTGCGTCATCAAGTTCGACGCGGATCGCTTCAAGACCGTTATTAGCGCCATTCAGGCACAGTACCCCAATCTGACCGGTGCCAAGGACACCACCAGCTCCACTCTCGCAAAGATCATCAAGCGAGCCAATGCACTCCAGAAAATTCTGTCCGCGGTGTACTCGTTCATCACCACTCAGGACGATTTTATCGGAAACGCAATCGAAGACGTGGTGGTCGGCCAGTCGTACCCCAACGCCAACTGGGTCATCAAAGGTGAAAACAACGTTACCAACGGCTGGGCCAAACTGGAGATGCGCTGATATGAAATGCAGCATCCCGATCGGTCTGCTCTGCATCCTGGCACTTTCGGCGGGCACTCCCACCCAAGCGTTGAGTCAGTGGTCCCTCGGACTTGGCGTCGAGGCGGACCGCTTCTGGGGCGGATCCCTGGAGAATGGCCCGGAGCAGAAGTCTTTTCTCCCTTACCGTCCTACAGTGTTCGTCGTCGGAGCAGAGCATCGCTTTGGGAGTTTCGGGCTGGGCCTTCGAGCCACGTACACGGATGCGGCGCTGGGCCTCGAAGGCGAAGGGGCTGTTGTCGCGGTCAAGGATGCATTCGAGGTGATAGGACTCGCGCCCGAGGTCAGCTACCAGATCGCGGCGCTCGGGGCTAACCGCCTCGTTCTCCATGCGGGGCCGCTGGTCGAATTCTGGCACCCCATAGACTCGGAGTCGCGCACCCGGGCGGGGGCACGCGGAGCCGCGTCTCTGCTGGTTCCGCTGGGCGGCCGGTTCGGCCTTTCCGTCGCCGGCAGCCTCGCAGTGATCTCCTCACCCTTCAACAGCGATGAGCTACTGGAGCCATACGAACGTCAAGCGCTCTGGCGGAGAGGCTTTTCGGGAGCCCTGCAGTATCTGTTCTAAAGGGAGAGGTTCGATGACGTTCCGTGGGCGGAGCGAAGCGTGGGCACAACCCATTTGCTCATGGTGGCGTTATCGGACCTGCCCTCCCTCAAAAAACTCCACCAGGCCGGTCTCCAGAGAGTACTCCGCACCCACCACCCGGAGGCCTCCTTCCTGGATCAGCTGTTCCAGTACCTCGGAGCCGTGTCGCAAGTGGTTAACCGAGGCCCTGATGTTGGCGCGCACTGCCTGCTGAATCAGGGCATCGCGATCATGTTTGAGCGGGGTGGCCAGGAGGCTCTCCACCGACGGCCGGACCCGGTCCACGATCGCCCGGAGATTGCGGGACTGATTCTCGGTGGGACGCTGCAACTCCTCCAGCGTGGCGAGAATGGCGCCGCACTGCGAGTGGCCGAGAACCAGTACCAGCCGCGTCTCATACCTCGCAGCCGCAAATTCGACACTGCCCACCTGCGAGGGTGCCACAATGTTCCCCGCTACCCGGATCACAAAGAGGTCACCCAGACCCTGATCGAAAACAATCTCGGCCGGCACCCGCGAATCGGAGCAGCCGAGAATGATCGCGAAGGGTTGTTGCCCCGCGGCCACTTCAGACCGCCGAGTTCCAGTGACGCCATCGCCCGAGCGGCTTCGCTCCGAGACAAACCGGAGGTTGCCGGCCCGCAGCCGCTCGAGAGCCTCCGCCGCTGGAACCATTACTGGGTTTGCCGAGCCCAAGCCAAAGCCGCGCCTACCGCCCGGCGCCAACCAGCCATCAGCTTTTCGCGCTCTGTTGCATTCATCCGTGGCTCGAATCGGGTAAAACGACGGCCCGCAAGGAACTCACTACTGGTCTTCCACATACCTACCGCCAATCCTGCCAGGCCGGCGGCCCCCAAGGCGGTAGTCTCGACCATGTCGGGCCGCTCCACCGGAATTCCCAGGATATCTGCCTGGAACTGCATCAACCAGTCGTTGGCTGCGGCGCCTCCGTCCACCCGCAGCGTGGGAACCTCGAGATGATCTCCTCCCGTCATCGTGGCCAGCAGCTCCGCACTGTTGAATGCCATCGCCTCCAGAGCCGCCCGAACCAGATGCGCTCGGCTAGTACCCCGGGTTATGCCGGTGATGGTGCCTCGCGCCTCTGGTTCCCAGTACGGCGTTCCCATCCCTACAAACGCGGGCACGAGATATACGCCACCGGTGTCGGGAACGCTGCGCGCATAGTTTTCGCTCTCCGCCGCGTTGCTGAGGACATTCAGGCCATCCCGAAGCCACTGAATGGCGGCCCCTGCAATGAACACGCTGCCTTCCAGCGCGTACCACGGCTCCCCCCGGGGTCCGCAGGCCACTGTAGCCAGAAGCCCACGCCTGGGGACCGGTAGGCGGGAGCCGGCAAGCACCAGCAAAAAGGCTCCGGTACCATAAGTATTCTTCGCCAGCCCGGCGTCAACGCAGCCCTGCCCGAACAATGCGGCCTGCTGGTCACCCGCCAGACCACCAATGGGAATCGAGAAGCCCAGGTGAGTCGAGTCTGACTCGCCTACGATTTGGGATGAGCGGGCCAGTGATGGCAGCACCTCGCGGGGTACGCCGAAAAGCGCGAGCAGTTCGGCGTCCCAGTCCCGTGACCGAATGTCGTAGAGCATGGTGCGCGAGGCGTTGGTATGATCGCTGACGTGAATCCGGCCACCGGTGAGCTTCGCCACCAGCCAGCTCTCGATCGTACCGGCCGCCAGATCTCCCCGGGCAGCGCGCGCCCGGAGCCCGTGATCCCGCAGCAGCCACTCCAGTTTGGTGGCGGAGAAGTACGGATCCGCCACCAGGCCGGTGTGCTCCCGCAGCATCCCTTCGAGTCCCGCCCGTCGGAGCTCCTGACAGCGCTCGGTGGTCCGTCGATCCTGCCACACGATAGCGGGTCCAACCGGCGCGAGGGTTCGGCGGTCCCAGAGCAGCACTGTTTCCCGTTGGTTCGTGATACCCAGCGCGATGGGCTTTTCCCCCGAAGCGGAGAGCGCCTCCCGCATGGCGTCGACGGAGACCCGGAAGATCTCTTCCGCGTCATGCTCCACCCATCCAGGTTGGGGAAAGTGCTGAGTGAATTCCCGGTATCCTCGACCTAGCACCGGCCCGTCCTGATGAATCACCAGAGAGGTTGATCCAGTGGTCCCCTGATCGAGCGCGAGAATCGATGGCACTAGTCGATGATCCGGGCCACGTCCTTGGGGGCGACAACACCGCGGTCCGTGATGATCGCCGTCACCAACTCGGCCGGGGTCACATCGAAAGCGGGATTCCACACCCCCACTCCGCTCGGTGCGGAACGCTGACCCCGCCAGGCCATGATCTCCTCGGGCGAGCGCTCTTCGATCGGGATTGCCGCCCCGTTGGGCGTGGCCACGTCTATGGTCGACGAGGGCGCTGCCACGTAGAAGGGGATTCGATGGGCCCGCGCGGCAAGGGCCAGCCCATACGTGCCGATCTTGTTGGCAACATCGCCGTTTCGGGCAATGCGGTCGGCGCCGACAAAGACCGCCCGCACATCGCCTAGGCGAAGACGGCTGGCCACCATGCTGTCGGCAATGAGGGTGACCGGCACGCCGGCGCGCTGCAACTCCCAGGCAGTGAGGCGGCTGCCCTGGAGCAGCGGCCGGGTTTCGGGCACGATCACGTGCGGCTCGCCTCGGGCTCGGTGCTGTACGTAGACCGGCGCGAGCGCGGTTCCGATACCACCGGTCGCCAGAGCGCCGGCGTTGCACACGGTGCACACCGTGGCTCCATGCGGGATCAAGGGCGCACCCAGTTCTCCGATCCGGTCGCACATCCGGCGGTCCTCCTCCCAGATGGCGTTGGCTTCCTCCAACAGGGCATCATACAGCCCATGCCCCTGCCGAACAGCGGCCTCCGCTCGGCGCGCCATGCGGTCCAGCGCCCACTGGAGATTGACTGCCGTCGGCCGCGTGGCCCCCAACCGCGAGCATGCCTCGCGTATGCTCGACAAGTCTTCCTGCCCGGCTGCCCCGCGACCCATCTGCCCCGCTGGCCGCTCCGCATCCCCTCCTTCCAGCTTCCCCGCTGCCATCACCACTCCCATAGCCGCCGCGATGCCGATCAGCGGGGCACCTCGCACCCGAAGCGACCGGATCGCCTCGGACAGCTCCTCCAGCGTCCCGAGCTCGAGATAACGCTCTTCCTCCGGGAGCAGCGTCTGATCGAGAATCCGGATCGTCCGGTTCGTACTCCACGCGATTGGTTCGAGAATGGTGGTGGGCATGAGGAGAAGATAGTCGTGACTCGTGCCTCGCGAGTCGCGGTAGCGGGATACCGGAGTGCCTGCACCAATGTAGGTTTGATGTTTGTGCCAACAATCTCTCGACTCGTGACGCGCGACTGACTATGTCCTCTTCTCTGACATTCGACCTCACCGACGGCATCGCCCGAGTCACCATCAACCGCCCCGACAAGCTCAACGCCCTCAATGCCATTGTCATCGCCGAGCTGGGCGACGCGGTAACCCGGATCGAAACCGATTCGGCCATCCTGGGAGTCATCGTCACCGGGAGCGGCAGCAAAGCGTTTGTTGCCGGCGCGGACATCAACGAGTTGACCGACCAGGGCGTCACCGGGGGCCAGAAGCGGGCGCTCGCCGGACAGGCGGTGTTTCGCCGCCTGGAGCGCTGCGGGAAGCCGGTAATCGCGGCGGTGAACGGATTCGCGCTGGGGGGAGGCTGTGAGCTCGCGATGGCCTGTCATCTCCGGATTGCGAGCGAGAACGCGAAGTTTGGCCAGCCCGAGGTCAAGCTCGGAATCGCCCCGGGGTACGGAGGCACTGTTCGGCTACCCCGGCTCGTCGGTAGAGCGCGGGCGCTCGAGTTGCTGCTCACGGGTGATATGATCGATGCGGAGGAGGCCCGGCGAATCGGACTGGTCAACCGGGTCGTGCCTGCGGACCGGCTTATGGGAGAGGCCGAGTCACTGCTACGAGGGATCCTGGCCAACGGTCCCCTCGCCGTTCGCGCCTGCCTGGAGGCGGTCGATACCGGCTCCGACATGACGCTGGATCAGGCTTTGTTGCTCGAGGCGGGATACTTCGGCCTTCTCTCCGCCACCGAGGACATGCGCGAGGGCACCAAAGCCTTCGTGGAGAAGCGAAAGCCCGGATTCAAAGGGAAATAGTCGCCCTGCAATTTCCCTCCCAAACCGGCTATTTTTTAGGGATGCAGAACAGGGGGAAACCCCCGAGAAAGAGTCGGCATCGGGGTCGCACCAGCAAGCTGGTGAGCCTCTGCGCTGCGGTGCTCGCGGTGGGTTGCAATGAGCGCGAACGCCTGACCTTTCCCACTTCGAGCGATGGTGTTGGACCGATCACCGTGATCGATCGTCCCAATGCCCCCGACACCACGGTCACGGCCGGGCCAGACTACTTCGTGAATGGGCGGACCATCGATCCGGATGGCGTGGACACCGTCTATTTCTTGGTCATCGGCGGCAACCAGAACTTTCAGCCGTTCGTCCCCCGGCCGCCCAGCGATACGGTGCGGTTTGGATTGCCCATCACCACCGCGGGCCACGAGGGCGACACGATCCAGGTACAGATCCGTGGGGTGGATTCTGAGGGGAATTCCGGGAACACCTCGTTTCGGCAGATCTTCGTTCAGTAGTGCGGCTGCGGAACCTGATCGTCCGAGGGTATCGGAATCTGGCGGACCTGGAACGGGAGGCTCCGCCGCGCGGCGTTGTACTGCTCGGCGCCAACGCCCAGGGCAAGACCAATCTGCTGGAGGCGGTGTACTACCCGGTATTGTTCCGCTCTTTCCGCGGAGCAGCGGACCAGCAGGTGAGCGGCGGCAGCCTTGGGTTCCACGTCGAGGCAGAGCTGGATGGTTCCAGCGGCCGCGTGGTGGCCGCCACCTATCAGGCTCGAAAGAAGCGCATCACGGTGGATGGCGAGGAGATTGGAAGGCTCGCAGATGCGGTAGGAACCTGGCTGGCCGTGTCGTTCCTGCCTTCCGATCTCGGTCTGGCCTCGGGACCAGCCGTTATTCGGCGGCAGTATCTGGATCGTTTGCTGTCCCTTGCGAGCAAGCGTTATCTGCTGGCGCTCAGCGGCTATCGCGCAGCGCTGGCTCAACGGAACAGCGGGCTACGGCAAGGCCGGGCCGATCTGGCGCAGGCCTTCGATGAGCCGCTGAGCGCCGCCGGTGCCGAGCTGATCTGGGCGCGGCTCGAGTTCGTGAAGTGGGCCCAGCCGCAATTCACGGCCGAGTTCGATTGTTTGGGCGAGCACGGCGCTGCCCGGCTGGAATACCGCGGCAGGAGCGAGCTCGCGCGGCAGGAGGCCTGGGCCGAGCTCCTGGCGGCAAGTGCGGCAGAGGATCGGGCGCGAGGCATGACCACGGTGGGGCCGCACCGGGACGACCTGATCCTGGAAATCGGAAATCGCGGGCTTCGGGACTACGGCTCGACCGGACAGCAGCGCAGCGCGGCCGTTGCCCTGAAGCTGATTGAGATCGCCGCTCTCCGCGAGGCCCGCGGCACCGAGCCGGCGCTTCTCCTGGACGACGTCTTTGCCGAATTGGATCGAGACCGTCAAACCCGGTTGGCGCTGCGGTTGATGGGGCCGGAAGATCGACAGGTGTTCGTGACCAGCCCGCGAGCCGACGAGCTGCCGCCCAATCTGGAGCTGCCGGTCTGGAAGGTGGAGAATGGAAGGATCACGTGAGCCGTCAGTCCGCAGTCGCCAATGCCAGAATGATCGCTAACTGAGGACTGTGGACTGAGGACTGGTGACTAAGAAGAAGTCTCAACCGACGCCGGTGGCCGAGGCCCTCACCAGCTACTTCAAGCAGGCGGGGCTCACCAAGCGGGTGCAGCAGGCGGGCATCATCGAAGAGTGGGCCGAGCTGGTAGGACCGCAGATTGCCTCAGTCACGGCGCCGGAATCAGTGACCCCGGACGGCGTGCTTCGGGTTCGAGTAGCCTCGGCACCATGGGCCAATGAGCTGAGCCTCATGTCGCCCAGAATCCTGGCCCGATTGAACGCCGGCCGCTCGGGACGAGTCAAGGAGATCCGGTGGATGCCGGGGCCCCTGTCATCCTGAATATTTAGCCTCTAGCCCAAACGAGACATGGCCAAAGACGACAGCACCGTCCTCGAAACACGACCCGAGTACAAAGCCGAATCGATTCAGGTCCTCAAAGGCCTGGAAGCGGTCCGTCGCCGGCCGGGCATGTACATCGGCTCTACCAGCGAGAACGGACTGCACCACCTGGTCTATGAGGTGGTGGACAATTCGATCGACGAGGCGCTGGCCGGCCATTGTGACACGATCACCGTCACCATTCACGCCGACAACTCGATCACGGTGGCGGATAACGGTCGAGGCATTCCGGTGGATATGCATCCCACCGAGAAGAAGCCGGCGGTCGAGGTCGCGCTTACCATGCTTCATGCCGGCGGCAAGTTCGACAAGAACACCTACAAAGTGTCAGGCGGACTGCACGGCGTGGGTGTCTCTGTGGTCAATGCCCTGAGCGAGCGACTGGAGGTCATCGTGGACCGCGATGGACAGCGGCACCACATGAGCTTCGTCCGGGGCAAGACCACCAAGAAGCTCGCCGTGATGGGCAAGGCAAAGGGAAAGGGAACGATCGTCCGCTTCAAGCCCGATCCCGAGATCTTTACCGTCCTGGAGTTTCACTACACCACGTTGGCCGATCGCCTGCGCCAACTCGCGTTCCTCAACCGCGGCATCAGCATCACCATCAAGGATGAGCGGGAGCAGCCGCCCAAGTCGGAGACATTCTTTGCCAAGGGGGGGCTGATCCAGTTCGTGGAGTGGCTGAATCGGAACAAGAAACCGCTCCACCCCAAGCCCATCGCATTCAACGCGGTCAAGGACGACGTAGACGTCGACCTCGCGCTGCAGTACGAGGACGGATACAACGAGAACACCTTCACCTTCGTCAATAACATCAACACCCACGAAGGCGGCACTCACCTCACCGGCTTCAAGAGCGCGCTGACCCGGACCATCAACGACGTGGCCAAGCGTCGCGACTTCCTGAAGAAGGAGGATTTCACGCTGTCGGGTGAGGACATCCGCGAGGGTCTCACCTGCGTGCTGCACGTGAAGGTCAGGGAACCGCAGTTCGAGGGCCAGACCAAGACCAAGCTGGGAAACTCCGAGGTGGAGGGGATCGTCAAGGCGGTAGTCAACGAGCACCTCGGCAACTACCTGGAGGAGCATCCTCCGGTGGCCCGGGCCATCATCGAAAAGGCGGTTAGCGCGGCCAGGGCTCGCGAGGCCGCCCGAAAGGCACGGGACCTGGTCCGGAAGAAGTCCGGGCTGGAGAACGCGGTGCTGCCCGGCAAGCTGGCCGACTGCTCGATCGACGATCCGTCGGTGAGCGAGATCTATTTGGTCGAGGGCGACTCGGCCGGTGGTAGCGCCAAGCAAGGCCGCGACCGCTCGTTCCAGGCCATCCTTCCGCTTCGGGGAAAGATCCTCAATGTCGAGCGGGCCCGGATCGACAAGATTCTCGGCAACGAAGAGATCCGGTCGATGATTACCGCCATCGGTACCGGCGTGAAAGACGACTTCAAGCTTGACGACGCCCGGTATCACAAAATCATTCTGATGACCGACGCCGATGTGGACGGAGCCCACATCCGGACGCTGCTCCTCACCTTCTTCTTCCGGCAGATGCAGGAGCTGGTGGAGGCGGGGTACGTCTACATCGCGCAGCCGCCCCTCTACCGGGTGGCCAAGGGCAAGGACGAGTTCTACGCCTACAGCGAGCAGGAGCGGGACGAGTATTCCAAACGGCTCACCAACGGCGATGGCAAGGGTTCGATCAACATCCAACGCTACAAAGGTCTGGGGGAGATGAATCCAGACCAGCTCTGGCGCACCACGATGGACCCCGCCACCCGGACAATTCTCCGGGTCACCATGGAAGATGCCCAGACTGCAGCCAAGCTCTTCGACGAGTTGATGGGCGACGAGGTCGAGCCCCGGCGCCTGTTCATCGAGCGCAACGCCAAGTACGTGAATAATTTGGATGTCTGAGCCCGAGTAGAAGCCGGAATATGGGGGCGATGGGAGCTGGCTCTGTCTATCAGATCTTTCAAGACACAATCCGGGCGGAAGTGAAGTGGAATTCGAGGCGCGAACAGAAGTAGAGCGGACGGATCGGGAGTCGCCCGAAGCAGCCGACGCCGTACGTGAGCTGGAGGTGAAGCTTCGCGAGACCCAAGCGCGACTCCGCCTCGCCGAACGGAAGCTGAGCCAGGCTGAGGCCATGGCGGCCGAACGCGATGCCCAGCGGCAGGAGCTCCTCACTGTCCTCGAGCAGGCACCGCTGGCCATCGCAATCACCGGCCCCCGCGGTGAGATCCTCTATCGAAATCCCACCTTCGACTACCTCTGGGGACGCGCGGCCCATGTCACTCACGCGGCGGCCTACAGCGAGGTGTACGCCGGCTATCACCTTGATGGCCGGCCGATCGCCTCGAACGAATGGCCCGGTGCTCGTGCCGTGCTGCAGGGTGAAGTTGTGGAGGGCGAGGTGCTCGAGATTGTGCACGCCAGCGGACGGCGGATTACAGTCTGGATCAACTCTGCGCCTCTGAAAGATGCGGAGGGTCGGATAACCGGCGGAGTTGTCATGTTCCGCGACATCACCGCCGAGCGTCGGACAGAGCAACAGCTACGGGACGCGCAGCGTCTTCATGCCGTAGGCATTCTGGCCGGCGGCGTGGCACATGAGGTGAACAACGCCTTGCAGGGAACGCTGGGTTTCGGCTCATTCGTGTTACGTCCGCTCGGGCCGGATCACCCCCCTGTCATCAGACATGCGTCTCGTACTGCAGTCAGCCGAGCGGGCGGCTCGTGTCTCCCAGCAGCTCCTGGCATATACCCGGCAGCAGATCAGCCGGCCTCGTCTGGTCGATTTGTCGGCTCTGATACACGAGCTCCGTCCTGTCCTCCAGCAGCTGCTGGGCCCGGACAAGCTGCTGCACATCCAGACTCCGCTCATCCCGGTTCCCCTGATCCGCGCTGACCCTGGCCAAATCGAACAGGTCCTGATCAACCTGATTGCCAACGCCCGTGACGCCACCGAGACCGGGGGCGAGGTGACGATCGAGGTCAGCCAGATAGACGAGAGCACAGCCCTCACCGAAGCTATGGGTTTCACCCTGGCGCCCGGTGTCTACGTGCGGCTCGACGTCCTTGATAACGGGTCGGGTATGGATGCAGAGACACTGGGGCGCATCTTCGATCCATTCTTTACCACGAAACCTTTGGGTGAAGGCACCGGCCTCGGACTCAGCATGGTCTATGGTATCGTGAAGCAGCATGGTGGATATATCGGGGCCCGAAGCACGCCTGGGCAGGGCAGCAGGCTGGAGCTGTACTGGCCGGTGGCCAGTCAGCACAGCCCGGGAAAGGCAAACGCAGACCGGTCTTCCGTTCTGGAGCAGAACCGGGGACGAGGACAGACTGTGCTCCTGGTCGAGGATGAGCCCTTGCTCCGTACGTTCATTCTCAGGGCGCTCGAGGAGGAAGGCTACAACGTACTCGAAGCCGCTGACGGCGCCGAGGCGCTGGCGCGGATGCAGACGGGGGACACACCTCCTGATCTGGTTCTGACCGACGTCATCATGCCTCAGCTCAACGGCCGGCAGTTGCACGACGCGATCGTGGCACGCTGGCCTGGGGTGCCGGTGCTCTTCATCTCGGGGCATACCGGCGAAGGCGCGGTGCTCCACCGGTTGATTCCGACCGGGGCGCCTTTTCTTCAGAAGCCGTTCACCCCCGATGCTCTCGCCCAAGCGGTCGCACGCGTTCTGGGAGCAGCCCAGACACGGACCGGCCGGCTCTAGATACCTCTCCCTCCGCGACCCTTCCAGAACTTCAGGCATCATCCGGGCCGGCCCCTCTTGATTACCGGGGCATCATGGCACTAAACTGTCGGCCGTTCGCAACCGCAACCTCCAATCGCGTATGTCCTTACTCGCCCTCGACGGGGTTTCCAAGCGCTTCGGCGGTATCACCGCCGTAGATGGCGTGTCCTTTCAGGTAGATCGCGGGCAGGTGGTGGGCTTCCTCGGACCCAACGGCGCCGGCAAGTCCACCACCATGCGCATGATCACCCAGTTCATCGAGCCCGACACCGGGTCCATCAAGCTCGACGGCGTCCCTCTGGATGATGCGGGACGCGAGGCCAAACGCCGGCTCGGCTATCTCCCCGAGAACAATCCGCTCTACACCGAAATGTTGGTGTCGGAGTATCTCGATTTCGTCGGGCGGCTCCGAGAGCTCCCTGCCGCCGAGCGCCGAAGCGCGGTGGATGAAGCGGTCGCGGGAACCGGGCTGGAGCCGGTATTCCATCGCCCGATCGGCGAGCTGTCGAAGGGCTTCCGCCAGAGAGTGGGTCTGGCCGCGGCCATTCTGCACCGGCCGGACCTCCTGATCCTGGATGAGCCAACCGAGGGTCTCGACCCCAATCAACGGGTTGAGATTCGTCACCTCATCGGCAACCTGGGTCGGGAGCGCACCGTCCTCCTCTCGACCCACGTGTTGCCCGAGGTGCAGTTCACCTGCTCCCGGCTTCTGATCATCAGCCAGGGTCGTATCGTGGCCGATGGTCCGGTAGATCAGCTGATCGCCCGAGCCAAGGGTGCGTCTCGCATTGGGGTAGAGGCGGCGGGAAACGGTATTGCCAGCCGGCTCGCTGCATTGCCGGGAGTCGCCAGCGTGGAGCCCCACGAATCTTCCAATGGGCGGGAACGGGTGATCGTCACCGCGGCTGGAAACGAGGACCTCCGTCCCCGGATTTTCGAGCTCGCGAAGGCCGAGCGATGGACCCTCTACGAGCTCCACCAGGAGGCCGGTAGCCTGGAGGATCTGTTCCGCGAGCTCACGATTCAGCAGGAGGCTGTCTGATGCGCATCTGGACCGTGGCCCGGCGCGAGCTGAAAGCCTTGTTCGATGTGCCCACTGGGTACGTGCTGCTGGTCGTGTTCTTAGCGATCAATGGATTTCTCTTCTTCCGTCAGGCCTATCTCACTCAAGTTGCCAGTCTCAGGCCGATGCTGGATGTGCTCCCCTGGCTGTTCCTGTTCTTCGTGCCGGCGGTCACCATGCGATCCCTGGCGGAGGACATCCGGGGTGGCCAGCTCGAGGTGGTTCTGGCCCAACCCCTGAGCGAGCTGGAGCTGCTGCTGGGCAAATACGTCGCCTCGGTGTTGTTCCTCTGGATCGCTCTTGCCCTCACCATCTGTATCCCGCTGGGGCTATCCCTGGGCGCGGCCATGCCCTGGGGCACCGTTCTCGCGCAGTATGTCGGAGCCGGTCTTCTGGCGGCGGGCTTTGCCGCCATCGGGACCTGGGCCTCGAGCTTGAGCCGGAGTCAGATCACCGCCTTCATGCTCGCTCTGGTGTTGATGTTCGTCCTGATTCTGGTCGGCCTCAACCCTCTCTTGGTTGGCCTTCCCGCCGGACTCTCCGCCATTGCCGCACGGATCGGCGTGCTGTCCCACTTCGACAGCATTGGACGCGGCGTGCTGGACCTCCGGGACATCATCTACTTCCTCTCGCTCGCGGGGATTTTCCTGGCGCTCGCTTATGGCGCGCTGCTGAGCCGGAAGCTCACTCCCAAAGGAGGAGCGCTGCGCCGGCTTCGCCTCGGCGTGGGTTTGCTCACAGCATCATTGATCGTGGTAAACCTGTTGGGTGGATACATCGGCGGCCGGCTTGATCTGTCCCCGGGCAAGGCCTACACCCTCTCGCCCGGCACTCGCCGGGTGCTGGGCAATCTCGACGACCTGGTGACCATTAAAGTATTCGCCTCGTCCGAGCTGCCCACCGAGGTCGCCCTGATGAAGCGGGACGTCGACGACCTCCTTCGGGACGTGCGCTCCGCGGGTCATAGCCGTATCCGCGTGATCGAGCGCGACCCATCGAGCGACCAGGCCGCCCAAAAGGATGCCCAGTCATTGGGTATCGAACCGGTTCAGTTCAACGTGATCGGCCAATCCGAGCTGCAGGTGAAGCAGGGCTACCTCGGGCTCGCCATCCAGCACGGCGACCAGACCGAAATCGTCCCCTTCGTGCAGCACACGGATGACCTGGAGTA
The DNA here is from genome assembly GCA_963698975.1 of uncultured Gemmatimonadales bacterium. Classification (GTDB taxonomy): domain Bacteria; phylum Gemmatimonadota; class Gemmatimonadetes; order Gemmatimonadales; family GWC2-71-9; genus CAVVWJ01. The sequence goes on along the minus strand of CAVOSV010000002.1, from coordinate 2,176,478 downwards.
CCGGCTGGTGTCCTCGATTCGGAATCTGACTCGGGCCAAGAAGCCGGTGATCGGGATCATGACGGAACAGGCCGCCGGCCAAGGCACCGGATTTCAGCAGCTGCAGGAGGAGCTGGGGAAGTCGTATGAGGTTCGGCCCCTGAATCCTTCCGATACCGCCAAAGGGGACACCGCCCTTGCCGCCGTGGTGCTGGCGGGAGCTCCTGATTCGGTCCCCACTTCGCAGCTCAAGCGGCTGCAGGACTATGTGAACGGCGGAGGCAGCATCCTCGTGCTTGCCGGCGGGATGAAGGTGTCACCTCAAGCGCCCATGGCAAACCCACAACCGCTGCCCTGGAACACTCTGTTGCAGCACTTCGGCGTCTCCGTGCGCGGGGACATGGCTTACGATCTCGTGGCCAATGAGGCGATACCGGTACCCAGCGACTTTGGGCGAGTGATGCAGGTCTATCCCTTCTTTATTCGGGCGGAGAGCAGCCGTCTGTCTCCGGTCAACAAGGACATCGGCGCCGTCGTCCTCACCTGGGCCAGTACCATCGATACAACCAAGGCTGCCAAGGGGACGGTGACGCCGCTGCTGGCCACCAGCCGGGCTGCGGGAACCTTTACCAACGCCACTTCCATCGATCCCCGCAGTGACTTTCCCAAGACCGATCTTGGCCGCAAGCTGCTGGGTGTGCTCGTGTCATCGAAGGACAGCGCCAAGGCTCCTGGTCAGAGGGGCCGCGCCCTGGTCGTCGGAAGCAGTGACTTTGCTACTGACCGCTTCGTCCAGTTCGCTCCGGAAAACCTGGGCCTTGCGCTGAACGCGGTGGACTGGCTGGCGCAGGATGAGGAGCTGATTGCCATCAGGTCGAAGGATCGGCAGCCGGTACCGCTGGTGTTCAAGAGTGCGGCTGAGCGCGACGTTGCCAAGTACGCCAATCTGATCGGGCTGCCCCTGGTCGTGGCGCTGCTCGGGCTGGCGCACCTGATTCAGCGCCGACGCCGGACCCGCGATCCCTATCGGCCGTTGATTCCGGCCGGGGAGGCGGCCACATGAGCGCCAAGCAGCTGGTCCGGCTGGCGGCAATCCTGGGAGTGCTGCTTCTGGTGTGGGGCGCTGCCGCACTGGCTCGGAAACGGGAGGGTGCCCCACCAACTGATGGGTTCCGGCTGCCGAGGATCAGCCGATCCGAGATCGACACGGTTACTATCTTCCGGCCTAAAGACACCACCATTCTGGCGCGGAGGGATACCAGCAGCTGGACGGTGAATGGACAGCCCGCGTCTTCTAACGCAGTGGGAGATCTCCTCACCGCCTTGGCAGACAGTGCGCCGTCCAGCGAGCTCGTAGCTGAGCAGAAGAGGTCTCAGCCGGGGCTGGGAGTAGACGACAGTGCCGGATCGAAGGTCCGGATCAAAGGCAGAGGCAAAACCCTGGCAGATCTGGTGGTGGGCAAACGATCACAGGACTTTTCGGGCGGTTACGTTCGGCGAGCCGGGCAGGAGTCGACCTACGTGGTACGCGGTCAGCTCATCGAGGTCCTCAATCGAAGCGCGGATGACTGGCGCGACCACCGGATTGCCAGGATTGCCGCTGACAGTCTTGCCCGAATCGAAATTACCCGGGGGCACAAGAGCTACGCACTCGTGAGAAACGAGGAGAGTTGGAACCTCGCTTCCGGCGCTCCGGCCGACTCTACCAAGATGGGAGACCTGTTGACTGCCTACAGCTCGGTCGACGCAACCGGTTTCGCCTCTACCGCGCAGGCAGACTCGGTGCACTTTGGGCAGCCCGACCGGCGGGTGCGGTTGCTCCGTAAAAACGGCACCCCGCTCCTCACCCTGCTTTTCGACTCCACCGCTGCGGGGTTCTGGGTACGGCCGGACACCAGCAAGACGATCTACCGGATCGAGACCTGGACCGCAGATCGACTCGCCCCCGCTGACACCACGCTGCGGATGCAACACGCCGTGAAATCCCCGACGCCAAAGGCCAAGAGCTAGGCGGCTCAGAGCCTCTCGGGAGGCCTCGGCCGAGTTGCGCCGGGGCCCCAATCATCGCCCAGGAATCCGTCATCGGGCTTTTGCTGCGATTCCAGGTCACGCACCTCCCGTTCGGCCGCTTCCAGCTCCTCATAGTCAATACCGCTGTCCCCATGGAGACGAGGGCCCGGATACTTCCGGTCGCGCCTGAACCAAATGAGCAGGGCGGCGAGCGCCGCGAGGGCAATGAGCAGTGTTCCCATGGGCTCGGTGATTATGGGCATTGCTCGTCGCTCACAATGACGTCACCCCGTCGGCCGTCACCCGGTGGGTGATCAAGGGTGTGAGCCTACCGGACTCCCCGATCGTGATCGCCTCGCTCAGCGCCTTGATTGCGCGGTCAACCCCATCCGCATTGCGGGCAAACACCGAGGCAAGCGGCTCGCCTTCGGTCACCGAGTCACCCGGCCTTACCGGAATGACGAAGCCCACCGCAGGATCGATTGCATCCTCAATCGTGCGGCGGCCACCCCCCAGCTCCATGATGGCTCGACCAATCCGGCGCGGTTCTATTCGTGTCACCACCCCGCTTCGCCCAGCGCGGAACACTTCCACCTCGTCGGCCTGTGGCAGGGCTTCGGGATTCTCGAGAACGCGCGGATCGCCTCCCTGCGCCTCGATGATCTGGGCAAAGGTTTCCAGCGCCCGGCCGGAGCTGACACTGACTTCGAGCTTACGCCGGGCCTCTTCGGGATCTGCCGCGGCCCCGACCAGCAGCAGCATTTCGACCCCGAGCGCATAGGTAACCTCCATCAGGTCCTCCGGTCCCTCTCCCCGCAAACCCTGAATCGATTCCTCGACTTCCAATGCGTTACCACAGGATCGGCCGAGCGGGCGGTCCATTGCCGTGAGCAGTGCCACAGTGGGGCAGCCACGCTCATGGCCCAGTCCAATCATGGTACGGGCCAGCTCGATGGCCTGGGAAGTCTCGGGCATGAATGCACCGCTCCCGGTCTTCACGTCGAGCACCAGGCCGCTGAGCCCTTCAGCCAGCTTCTTCGACATGATGCTGGCCGAGATCAGCGGGATCGACTCGACCGTCCCGGTAACGTCGCGCAAGGCATAAAGGCGCTTGTCGGCGGGCGCAATTTCCGGTGTCTGCCCCAACATCGCGCAACCGATCCGCTGCACCTGCGCTTCAGCCTCCCGCAGCGAGAGGTTGGTCCGAAAACCGGGGATCGACTCCAGTTTGTCTAACGTTCCGCCGGTATGGCCCAAACCCCGGCCCGACATCATCGGCACGGCCACGCCGCAGCTGGCCACCATGGGCGCGAGCAGAAGCGAGACCTTATCGCCAACGCCGCCGGTCGAGTGTTTGTCCGCCACTGGTCGGTCCAGCCCGTCGAACCTGAGCCGGTCCCCCGAAGCGATCATGGCATCGGTCAATGCCCCCAGTTCCGCCGAGGCAAGTCCGCGAAATACGACTGCCATCAGCAGTGCCGACATCTGGTAGTCGGGCACCTGGCCCTCGGTGTAGTCGCGGATCAACCGCTTCCATTCTTCGGGCTCGAGTGCATTCCCGTCGCGCTTGTGCTGGATCAGGGACGGAATCACCATTCGAGATCAACCATGGAGTCACGCATCTCGTGTTGAAGCTTCCCCTGAAGGTGATGCTCGCTCTGGCGTCGCTCACAGCCGGATTGAGCGCGCAAACGCCGGCCGACCATGTGGCCCTCGGAGTCTCGGCTGAGGAGGCGCATGATACCCGGACGGCCCTGCAGCACTACCAGGCCGCCCTGGATCAGGACTCCTCTGATTACGACGCGAACTGGCGCGGTGCTCTGACGCTGCTCACGCTGGGGGAGCAGCTCGCCGGCTCAAAGAATCCGGAGCGCGATTCTCTGTATGCTCAGGCCGAGCGGTACGCCCGCCGGGCGGTGGCTTCTAACCCAGCCGGAGCCGACGGCCACTTTGCCCTTGCCGCCTCACTGGGGCGAGTGTCCCTCACCATGGGTAAAAAGGAGCGAATCAAGAGTGCCGGAGAGATCCGAAGAGAAGCGCTGCGTACCCTTGCCTTGAACCCAAAGCACGACGGGGCCTATCACATTCTGGGACGCTGGAATGCTGAGATCATGCGCATTTCCGGCTTCAGCCGTTTCTTCGCCAAGAAATTCCTGGGAGCCGGGGTGTTCAACCAGGCCTCATGGGACCAGGCGATCTATAACATGGAGAAAGCAGTCGAGCTGGACTCGACCCGGATCTATCACCACCTGGAGCTGGCGGAGATCTACGCCGACCGAAAGCGGGTCGCTGATGCCAAGACCCAGCTCCGGTGGGTTGACTCACTACCCCTGCGCGAGGTGATGGATACCGCGTACAAGCGAGAGGGCGCGGCGTTGAGCCGCCGCCTCGCGAAAGACTAGTCCGCGCTCTCCTTCACTTCCTTCGCCCGCTCTCGGGCACGCTCCCGCAGTCGTTCCAATTCAAGCTTGAGCCGCCGCTTGCGCCGGTTCAGCTCCTTGCTGGTTCGGCTGCCGGCGCGATCGAGGCTGTCCATTGCATCGGACTGAAGCTCGCGCATCCGTCCCCGGAGGCGCTTGCGCATCTCTCCTCCCGGCTCGGGCGCAAACAGCAGGGCGAGGCCGGCGCCTAGAAAGGCGCCGAATACGATGCCGGCCAGGAAACCGGCCCTCCCGTGGGCTGACCGGGAGACCTCGATTTTGGTCTCCGCCAGCTCCGGAGTTTCCTCCGTGGTTTTCATTTGTGGCTCCGGTTTTTTCGCTGCTAAGAAGCTAGTTGAAGACGCGGGATGGCGGTACGGCTTCGGGCAGGTTGTCAGTCCACCAGGCGGTATCCTACACCGGGCTCGGTGAGAAACAATCGCGGCCGCGTGGGATCGTGCTCGAGCTTGTGGCGCAGCTGACCCATATACACTCTGAGGTAGTGACTCTGCTCGGCGTAGTTGGAGCCCCAGACCTCCTGCAGCAGCTGCCGGTGAGTAACTACGCGGCCGGCGTTTCGGACCAGCGCGGCCAGCAGCTTGTATTCGGTTGGCGTAAGGTGAGCCACTTCCCCGGCGCGAAAGACCTGCCGCCGCACCAGATCGACTTTGAGATCGCCGGTCTCGAAGCTGGTTTCGCCATTACCTCCCGGTGCAAAGCTGGAGTGTCTGAGGGCCACTCGAACTCTCGCCAGCAGTTCGGGAACCCCAAACGGTTTGGTCAGGTAGTCATCGGCGCCGAGGTCGAGCGCATTGACCTTGTCGCGCTCCTGCCCTCGGGCAGAGATCACGATGATCGGTGTGCGGGTAGAACGACGGAGCTCCCGGGTTACCTCCAGACCGTCCCGGTCGGGCAGGCCGAGGTCGAGCAGGATAATCTCAGGGTTGCGCCCGGCAGCTTGGGCTAATCCCTCGCGCGCCGACGCTGTCTCGATCACCTGATACTGGTGGGCCCTGAGGGTTGCACCGAGAAAGCGTCGCATCTGGGGCTCGTCCTCGATCAACAGCACCAACGGATCTGCCGTGGTCAACTAATCCTCAACGACTTCTGCCGGCAGCGGACGAGGCTCGGGTCCGTCGAGCGGGATGCTGAACCGAAACGCCGCCCCCTTTCCCCCATTCCGCTCCAACCAGATCCGTCCGCCATGGGCCGTGATGATGCCTCGGCAGATCGTCAGCCCGAGTCCGGAGCCTCCCGCCGGCGAGGTCCGGTCGGCGCTGGAGGTGCGGTGAAACTTGCGGAAGATGGTCTCTTCTTCCCCGTCCGGGACGCCACCACCTTCGTCGGCTACCTCAACCAGAACAGCTCCGTTCTCCCGCCAGGCCGAGATGCTGATCGGCGTATCCGGGGGAGTGTGCCGGATGGCGTTCTCGAGCAGGTTGATAAAAACCTGCTCGATCAACAGCTCGTCAACTGGAATCAGAGGCAGCGAATCGGGAAGGCTGGTCTTCACCGGGTGACCGGCGAGGCGTTCGTCCAGACGTAGCAACGCCACGCCCAGCGGTTCTTCCAATGGTTGCCATTCCTTTTTCACCATCAGGGCGCCGGTTTCCACCCGCACCATGTCCAGCAGGTTGGCGATCAACCTCGTCATCCGCCTGGATTCTTCCAGGATTGTCTCCGCCATGTCCCGGCGGGCGTCCGGTGAGAGAAAGCCTGAGCCCTGGAGTAAGCTGCTGGCAGCGCCTTCGATGCTGCCGAGGGGCGTCCGGAGATCGTGCGAGAGCGAGCTGAGGAGCGCGGTTCTGAGCCGCTCGGATTCGACCTCTACCCGAGCCCGCTCGTGCCGTTCGGTCAGCTGTGCGCGTTCGAATGAAGCGGCCGCCTGCTCTGCCAAGGCCTCGATCACACGCCGTCGCTGGGGAGAAAGCAGTTCGTCTGCGCTTCGAGGGTAAAACATCACGATGCCCATGACCCGTGAGGTGCTCTTGAGCGGCACGACCAGTGCTTCCGCATCGGCTCCGTGTGTCGTTCCCCAGCCGGCACTTTCTCCCCGGTCGAAGGCCATTCGGGCGGCGACTCGCACAGCCACGCTGTCGACCGCGTCATATCTTCCGTCGTCGGCTGATCCAGTCGTATCGCTCACCAGGATGAGGGCCTCTCCCTCGCCGGCTTCAGAGATGTGGCGGGTGGCGATCTCCACTTCCTCGTCCAGACCGGACGCGGCCGCAAGCTCACGGCTCAGGGTATACTGTGCCGCGGCCAACTGCTCGCCTTCGCTGGCCTCCTCGGCTTGTTCGCGGATTCGCCCGGTGAGCTCGCTCATGCCCATGGCGACCACGAGCATCACCGCGAAGGTCAGGAAGAACGCGGTATTGTGAACGTTGAAGGTGTAGAACGGTGGCACGAATCCGTAGTCGAACGCCGCGATACTGAGAACCGATGCCATTAGAGCCGGCCCCCGACGGTGCCGGTACGCGATCACGACCACCGCCAAGAGGTACAGCATGGCCACGTCAACGGTCTGCAGGTACGGACGCAGAGCGAGGGCAATACCCGTGGCAACACCGATGATGCCAATCGCCCAGCCGTATTCCTTCAGATAAAGCCGTGTCATCCTGCTCACCCTCCGTGTCTATCTGAAAGCTAGAGCGGGTCGCATCAAGATTCTGTAAAGATTCCTTCTGCCCGCCTGACAGCGCCTCGCGGTCGCGATATCCTCGTCATCCAACGACAAGGAGACTAGTGACCGACGCTCCCTTGCAACCCGTTAGCTCAGGCCGGCGGCTGCGGCAGTTGCTGATTGGGAAGCCGCGTGACCTGCATGACCGACGGCTGTTTCACCGGCTCTCGCTGATCCCTTTCCTGGCCTGGGTCGGACTCGGGGCCGACGGGCTCTCGTCCTCCGCCTACGGCCCCGAGGAGGCCTTCAGGGCTCTCGGCAGTCACACCTACCTGGCGGTAGCTCTCGCAGGACTGACTGCTGTGACGGTGCTGCTAATCTCTGCCGCATACCGCCGGATCATCGAGGAGTTTCCTACCGGTGGCGGCGGTTATGTGGTGGCCAGCAGTTTGCTCGGTCCCCATGTGGGGGTCGTCTCCGGCGCGGCGCTGCTGGTTGACTATGTGCTCACGATCGCGATCTCGATAGCTGCAGCCGGCGATGCGCTGTTCAGCTTCCTGCCGGCGCAGTGGCAGACCTACAAGCTGGGGGTGGAGTTCGGCTTCATCCTACTGCTCATCGCATTGAACATCCGGGGGGTGCGGGAATCGGTTCTGACCCTGCTTCCAGCCTTTCTTCTCTTTCTGTTGACCCACGCCATTGTCATCGGAGGAGGCGTTCTCGGCCATCTCCCCGAGCTTCCGGCCACCGGCGAGGCCGTGCGCAGAGGTTTCCAACAGGGTGCTGCCTCACTCGGCTTGGGCGGACTCCTACTGCTGTTCATGCGGGCGTACTCGCTCGGTGGAGGTACCTACACCGGCATCGAGGCGGTCTCGAATGGGTTGCCGATCATGCGGGAGCCCAGGGTCGAGACCGGAAAGCGAACCATGATTTACATGGGTACCTCGCTTGCTTTCACCGCCGCCGGACTCCTTCTCTGCTACCTGATGTGGAAAGTGACGCCGGTCCCGGGGAAAACCATGAATGCGGTGCTCACCGAGACTCTCGCCGCCGGCCTGCCCTTCGGGGGCACCTTCGTCGTGCTGACGCTCTTGTCCGAGGCAATGCTGTTGGTGGTGGCAGCCCAGGCCGGCTTCATCGATGGCCCACGGGTCCTGGCCAACATGGCGGTCGATTCCTGGGTTCCTCATCGGTTTGCCGCCCTCTCCGAACGGCTTACTACTCAGAACGGAATCCTCCTGATGGGATTTGCCGCCCTCGCCGCCCTGATTTACACCATAGGAGACGTGAGCCATCTAGTTGTGATGTACAGCATCAACGTGTTCCTCACCTTTTCCTTGTCGATGCTGGCGATGCTCCGGTTCTGGATCCGACACCGGAATGTCCGGCCCGAATGGCGGACGCGAGTTGGGCTTTTCGCGGTCGGGCTCGCTCTCTGTGGCACAATCCTCCTGGTTACCCTGTACGAGAAGTTCTCGGCTGGAGGCTGGATCACCGTGGTTATCACCACGCTGGTCATCACCCTCTGCTTTGTGATTCGCCAGCATTACCGGGCGGTTAATGCCCAGCTGGACCGGCTCTATCAGGAGCTGGGAGACCTTCCCCTCCCCAGTGCCCCGGCTCCGCCCGTGTCGCCCGACCCGAAACAGCCGATTGCTGCAATCCTGGTCGGATCGTACGGGGGCGTGGGCATACACACCGTGCTCAATGTGTTTCGAACCTTTCCCGGACATTTCAAGGGCGTGCTCTTCATCTGTGTGGGCGTGGTCGACTCGGGCGAGTTCAAGGGGGAGCACGCGGTGGAGGAGCTCACCCGACGAACTGAGGATGTGTTAGCGAGGTACCTGGAGTTGGCGGCTGGCCTGGGTGTACCGGCTACCTCTCGACTGGCAATCGGCACCGAAGCAGTCTCGGAAGCCGAGCGCGTCTGCCTGGCGATCGCGCGAGAGTTCCCTCACGTCGTGTTCTTCGCGGGCAAGATGATTTTCAAGCGGGAGAAGTGGTATCATCGGTTGCTGCACAACGAAACGGCACTCGCGATAGAGAAGCGGCTCAGGTGGGCAGGGCGGACCATGGTGACGATGCCGATTCGGGTTACGCAGGCACCGTAAACGCGGTACGGATGGAAGGACGGAAGGACGGAACATATCAGCATTCCGTCGTTCCGACGTTCCCCTCCTCGTCAGGCCGTCTGCTCCACCACCTCCAGCGCCCGCCGAATTGCCGCCAGATGGTGGTAGCTATGCCTCACAGGATGATCTTCCAGGAAGAACTGACAGGTCAGCGGCGCATCCGAGTTGAGTGACACCGGGGCGGCCTGGTCCAGCTGCTCATCGCTCAGGGCACGAATACCCGCCGCCGCTGCCGCGCTGTTCGTGCGGAGCAGTTCAATGGCCTCCTGCTTGGTAGTTCCAGCGAACTCTCGGGAGTGCTGCGCGTTGATCTCGTGCACCGCATCCCAGGTCACCCCGGCAATCGGCTTCCCCTCGGCAAGACTCTGGGCCAGGGTCATCTCCAGTGGATACATGCTGGCGACGTGATGGATGACGACCCCGATCTTTCGCCCATCCTTGGGCAAAGGGGTCTGCCACTCGGCGTCTGTCAGTTCGTTTGCCAGGGCTTCGAGGGCACGGGCACCCTGCTCCAGGCGTTCGGCGAGAAGATTGGAACGTCGGCTCATCGGTGTATCTCCGTCGGTGATGGGTGACATGGAATTCAGCGATCATTTTGTCCCAATTGGCCGGCTTTTGAAATGATCAACCGTCCCGACTTCCTGCTCCAGCGTACATGCTTCCCTGGTCCTGCTCAGCTTGTTTTGGTACCGCTGGCGCAAAAGGCCTAAGTTCGTTTGATTCCTGCTCCCCCAGATTTCAGAAAATCCAGTGGAGAGCCCGGCGTGAGCGGACCATCCAAGGGCACCCGCATCCCGGCTGGCGGCATTGCGGCCATGGCCGCCGTGTATGCCGTCGGCTATTTCGTGTGGGAGCAGAGTCACTGGGGTTCCCCGGCCGTCCGGGACCTCGTCGGCAACATCGCCTTCATGCCGTTCAACCTCGGCGTGACGACGCTGTTCGCTCTCGCCTCGAGACAAAGCATTCTGGATCCGGGGGTTCGCCGCGCCCTCCGCCTTGTTGCGCTGGGTTCGGCAATGGTCTTCATCGGCAATGCCATCTCGACCTGGTATGTCGTGGCGCTTCAGGCCAACCCTCCAGTGTCCTGGGCCGACCCGTTCTTCCTCTCTGATTCGCTGCTCACCCTCACCGCCCTGCTCTCCTTTCCGCTGGCCCGCCGCACCCGGCTCGAGCGCTGGAAGTTCGTGCTCGACGTTGCCATGGTGCTGGTGGGCGGCGGTGTCGCCATCTGGTACTTCTCCATCCGGCCGACCGCGGCTTCGCAGGAGAGCAGCGTCGTGGTCACCCTGCTGGCTTTCGCCTATCCGCTGGCGAGCATGCTGGTGCTGCTCGGCGTCACCACGGTATTGCTCCGAAAGCCCCTCGACGGCAACCGTATGGCGTTCCGGCTCCTGGTCACCGGAATCTCGGTCGGCGTAGTCGCCGATCTCACCTTCAATCTGGTGCAGCTCGAGGCGGGCGGCCGGAGTGCCAGCTGGGCCGATGGCGTGTTCCTCATCTGCTACGTGATTCTGATCTACAGCGCCGAGCTATACTGGCGGCGGCCTGCGGCCAAGCAGACCGCGGCGACCGTACCGGTCCGCTTTCAGCCTATCAGTCCCCTGCCGTATCTCGCGGTGGGCTCAACCTACGCCCTGCTCCTCTTTGTAGCGCTCCGGCCGTGGAGCGACCCCATCAGCGGCCTGGCCGTGGGTGCGCTGCTCGTCACTGGAGTGGTGGTGCTGCGCCAGGTCTTGACCGTGCGGGAAAATGTCCGGCTTCTGGCCGAGCACTCAGCTCGACAGAACGAGGCCCGGTTCCGTTCCCTGGTTCAGCACTCGTCAGACGTCATCATCGTTACCCGGGCGGATGGCACCGTTCGCTTCGTCAGTCCTTCGGCCACTCGGGTGTTCGGCTACGACCCGTCGGAAATGGTACGCCACAGCGTATCCGAACTGCTCCACCCCGATGACCGGGAGCGAGCCGCCACGTTCTTTCGCACCGCATCGCAGTCGCCTGGTGTAACCGGACCGGTCGAATGGCGCTTCCGCCAGCCGGACGGGTCCTGGTTGCACGCCGAGATTCTGGCTACCAATCTGTTGCACGATCACAGCGTCAAAGGCGTGGTCCTCAATACCCGGGACGTGAGCGAGCGCCGCCGGCTGGAGGAACAGCTCACCCACCAGGCGTTTCACGATCCACTCACCGGATTGGCCAATCGAGCGCTCTTCCGCGACCGCGTCAGCCACGCGCTTGCCCTGGCCCAGCGCCGCGGCACGCCGGTGACCGTCCTCTATCTGGATCTGGACGACTTCAAGAACGTCAATGACAGCCTGGGTCACGCGGAGGGGGACCGGCTCCTCATTGCCGCCGCCGAACGATTCCTGGCTTGCGCCCGCAGCGCCGACACAGTGGCCCGACTCGGCGGCGACGAGTTCGCCATCCTGATCGAGGGAGCCGACGGACGCGAAGGCCTTCCCGAGCGGCTCGGTGCTGCCATGTCCCACCCCTTCAGGCTCAGCGGCAACCAGGTACGAGTCACGGTCAGCATCGGAGTCGCATCCGCCTCCGCCGAGGATAACGCGGATGATTTGCTGCGGAACGCGGACATGGCAATGTACGCGGCCAAGCGGCACGGAAAGGGACGGGCGGAAACCTACGAGACGAGGATGTACGCCGACATTCGCGAGCGGCTCGATCTCGAAGCCGCCCTCCGAATAGCCATCGAACAACGGGAGTTGACCCTCTTCTACCAGCCGATCGTGAACCTGCAGACCGGCGCCATCTACGGGGTGGAGGCATTACTCCGGTGGGAGCACCCCCAGTTCGGCCGGCTGCTGCCCCAGCATTTCATTCCGCTGGCTGAGGAGACCGGCCTGATCGTTCAGCTGGGCGCCTGGGTTCTGGCCGAGGCGTGCCGCCAGCTGCAGGCTTGGAAAGCGAGCCACCCTCAGCACAACCTGGCGGTGTCGATCAACATCTCGGGCCGGCAGCTCCAGGGAGTAGGCCTGGCAGAGGCGCTGCGGCAGACGCTGATATCGTCCGGCGTGAGTCCCTCGGCTGTGGTACTGGAGATCACCGAAAGCGTGCTGATGCAGCAGACCGACGCTATTCTGGAGCGGCTGCAGCAGCTCAAGGCGCTCGGAGTTCGGCTGGCGATCGACGATTTCGGAACCGGCTACTCGTCCTTGAGCTACCTGCAGCGCTTCCCGATAGACATCCTGAAGATTGCCAAGCCATTCGTTGAGGAAGTGGGCCAAGGGGCCGACCGATCGGCCCTGGCCCGTGCGATCGTCGGACTGGGCGACACACTCAAACTGCAAACCATCGCCGAGGGAATCGAACGGGCCGAGCAGCGAGCCGCCCTGATCGAGCTCGGGTGCAGCCTCGGTCAGGGACACCACTTCTGGCCCGCGCTCTCGGCCACAGCGCTGGAGGAGCTGCTCTCGACCGACCGGTTTCCCCGCCTGCGGCTGGTCGAGGGCAACGCCTCCTGAGTCGCAGCCTACTTGCTCGGATCGTCCGCCGGATTCACATAGGTCATCGCGAACGGCCCCATCGCTGACACAGAGACTACAGTCTCGCCTTTAGCCGCCGCATAATGGTGCGACTGGGCCGGCAGGCTTGCCTTGGCACCCGCCTTCAGCGACTTGGCCTTCGACAGATCCAGCGAGTCCCCTTTGCCTACCAGGAAGGTGCCCTTCTTCACCATCACCGTCTCGGCGGTAGGGTGGAAGTGCGGGGCGATCTTGTAACCGTCCGGCATCGACAGCTCGACCGTAAACGGCGCCGCCTTGTTGGGATCGCCGCTGACCACGGCCATCTTTGCTCCTTTGGGGAATACTGCCGGCGCCGGGCCCCAGGTCAGAGAATGGCTCTTATGAGTCGAGGCCGCCTGAGCGTGGAGGGTGGCGGCCGGAAGCAGGAGGCAGGCGGAGAGCAGAAGTGCGCGCATAGGATCTCCAGAGCGGTTGTGGAATTGGCCCTCGAACTCACATCTGGAGATGCCCGAGCCGGCCGGGACGACGCAACCTGGTACGGATCGAGCTCAGCGGCTCTGGGTCGTCTGCGGGTCCCTTTTCCTCCACCCCCCCGGAGCCACACCGGTTGCCTTCTTGAAGGCACGGCTGAACGCGGCCTCCGAGTCGTAACCCACATCTCCGGCTATGGCGGTCATCTTGGCATCGGTTTGGCTCAGGAGGTTGGCCGCGACCTGCATCCTCCACTGAGTCAGGTACTGCATCGGCGGCTGTCCAACCAATTCGTTGAATCGCTTGGCCACACTGGTGCGGGATGAGTTGGCTTCTCGGGCCAGCTCCTCGAGGGTCCAGGCATACCCGGGCCTGGCGTGAATCAGCGACAACACTCGGCCCACCACTTCATCTCGCAGTCCCGCCAACCAGCCCGTTTGTCCCGGCGGCAGCTCCTGGAGATACCGGCGCAGCAATTCCACAAACATCAGCTCCGCCAACCGGGTGAGCACACCGTCAGCGCCAGGCCGGCCCAACTGGGCCTCCCTGGTTACCTGGCGGGCAAAGCTGTCCAGCCAGGCGCTCGGCATCCCGCGGACGTGCAGCATGCGGGGCAGCGACGCCAGCAGAGGATTGAAGGGACGGTGGTCGCAACCCAGGAACCCGCAGACAAATGAGGCGGCGAGAGGCCGGCCGCCAGTCAGAATCACAGTGTCCGGGTAGCGCTTGGGAAAACTGGTTGTCACGTTGGGTGCCCGAAGATCTCTCCCGCTCGACATCACGTTCGGATCGCCGTGGGGAAAGACGATTACGTCTCCAGGCAACATTTCGACCGGCTCTTCTCCCGTCAGCCGTATGTAGCAGTGGCCTTCCGTCAGAATGTGGTAAGCAATGAGGTGCTCGGAGCGAGGCAGGATCTGGGGCCTCAGCTCCCGGGCATGCGCCGACTCCACGATCCAGGGCGCCGCCGCCTCGACCGCGTAGAAGTACGCGCCATCCAGTCGTACTACTCGTAGCAGATCCGAGAGCGTGTCGATGCTATCCTCGAAGGTTGTCGTTTGGGACGCCGAAAGTTACCACAGTCGAGTCTCGCCAACCTTCATGATCCAGGCGCGCTCGGGCCCGCAGCCCTGTCGGTCAGCTTCCGCGCGAAAGCGACGGGCGGGCTCATCCACCGCCTCGTCCGCCAGATCGAAAGTGCCGAAGTGCATGGCCACGACAGTTCTCGCGCCCACATCTCTCCCGATCTGGAACCCTTCCTCGGGCGTGGTGTGTACGGAATGCATCATGGCTGCGGGAAGGTACGCCCCGATGGGGACGGTGGCGAGATCGAACGGCCCCAACCGCTTTCCGATCTCCTCGAAGTGGTCGGCGTATGCTGTATCGCCCGCGTCGTAGAAACGCCGAGTGTTACCCTGCACCACCCACCCGCACCAGAGGCGACGGTTCCGGTCCCTCAGCGTGCGGCCGGAGAAGTGGCGAGCCGGAACGCAGGTGATCTTCACGCCGTCAAGGTTGGTGTGCTGCCACCACTCCAGTTCGATGGCGTTGCCTCCCGCGCGGCGAACCCACGCTGCCAGCCCCCGCGGGACCACAAAGGGCACGCGTCTTCGGGCAAGCTCCACGACCGTCGGAAGGTCGGTATGATCGTAGTGGTCATGCGTCAGCAGAATGAAATTCAGCCGGGGAATGACGTCCAGCGGCAAACCCGGTGGCACCATGCGCCGAGGGCCCATGAAGGAAAACGGGCTGGCTCGCTCGGAAAACATGGGGTCGGTCAGGAAGGTGACGCCGTCCATGCGCACCAGGAAGGTCGAATGGCCGACCCAGGTGAGACTGGGCTCGCGTCGAAGTGCCGCAGGATCGTAAGGCATCCGCTCGGCCGCGCCGGAGCGCGGTCTCAGGCTTACCCGTATTCTTCGGAGGAAGAACGGGAGGGTGACGCTCAGCCCGGGAAGCTCAAACTTCGAGGGAGGATTCATTGAGGCAATATTATCTCCTGGCATCGCTGCTACTGGCCAGCCGCCCGCTACTGGCACAGACTGCGCCAACTGCTCACGATCCAGTCGTCAACGATCCGGCGCGCAGCGATACGCTTTACCCGCCCAATACGGCTGAGCTGTCCTTCCAGAGTCATGGCTCCCGTCTCAACGGCTTCTTCTACCTGGCGCAAGGCCGCTCTCCCCATCCCACGGTAATTCTACTGCACGGCTTCCCGGGCAATGAGCGCAATCTCGACCTGGCGCAGTCTCTTCGGCGGGCGGGAATGAATGTGCTCTACTTCGACTATCGAGGCTCCTGGGGAAGCGCCGGAACTTTCGCTTTCGCTCACACACTCGAGGATGTGGCCTCGGCGGTGGCGTTCGTGCGCTCTGACTCGAGTGTCAAAGCCTTCCGGGTCGATCCTAAACGAATAATCCTGCTGGGACATAGCCTGGGAGGATGGCTGGTATTGATGAGTGCTGCCGCGGACTCGTCCATTGCCTGTTCGGTGGCCCTCGACTTCTGGAACGTGGGTGACGATGGGCGCGAGATGTCATCCGATCGCAAGGCCGACTCCACTGCCACGGCTTACATCAAATCGGTGAGCGGGGTGGGTGCACCGCTCAGCGCCGATGGGCTCGCATTGGTGGCCGAAATCAAAGCGCACGCGAACGAGTGGGATCCGATACGATCTGCCGCGCTCCTCCGCGCCCGTCCACTGCTGCTCATCAGCACTACGGCAAACCAGTCGCACCAGAGGCTGGTTGCGGCAGTCGGCAAAGACAGTTCCAACCGACTGACCGCGCTGCAGTGGAAAAACGACCACGGCTTCTCTGATCGCCGCATCGGGTTGGCCCATACCATCGTAAGCTGGCTGGAGCAGCGCTGCGGGAGATGATACCCAGCCCCATTGGAGCTTCTAACGTACTTTAGCTATAGGCTGCAAGTTATTTCCTTCGAGAGTCTTACATAGTTGTGTTGCAAGTCACTTCGAACCCTTCCAGAGGTACTTACCTTTAAGCGTCTTCTAATCACCGTCCCCACTCTCGACGAGTTGAACTGGTGCTTATGCCCCGGATCTGCTCCACGCTTTCTAGTGCCCGATTCCCTCGAACGGAGAGGGCCGTATGGCACAAGCTGATCGCGCTGATGCTTGCGACGGGGTGTGCCGGCAGCGACCTGATGCTGCCCAGCAGTGGGGGAACCAGGACCGTCATGCGAGTGGTGGCTGGAGATAGCCTGACCGGACAGGTGGGAGAGCTTCTCGGTGACCCGGTGGTGGTGGAGGTGATCGGCGCCGACAGTCAGCCAATCGCAGGGGCCGCCGTAGAGTTCGTGTTTACCGCGGCCGGCGAAGGTGGTGAAATTCATCCACCCAGCACCACCACCAATGACCTGGGCCAGGCGGAAGCGCACCTCTTGCTGGGTGACAAGGTCGGAGCCCAGAATGGAGAGGCGCGGCTCATGATAGATGGCGCGATTGCCTCGAAGACCGGCTTCGTTGCCGTTGCCACTGCTGCTGATCCCGACAATCGCCCGCCCGAGCCGGACTTCAACTGGCATTGCGAGGCCCTGGTCTGTCAGCTTACCGATGCCAGCAGCGACCCGGATGGCACGGTGAGCGCCTGGAGCTGGGAGTTCGATGACGGAAACGGATCAGATCAGGCCAATCCACTACATGCCTACGCCGCACCGGGAACCTATACCGTAACGCTGGCGGTCACCGACAACGGCGGCGTCACCGCTCAGACGTCCACTGAGGTCAAGGTCTCCGCTGCTCCCCCATCACCGAGCAACAAGCCGCCCCAGGCCGAGTTCGATGTCCACTGCCACGATCGCTTCTGCAGCTTCACCGACAAGAGCAAAGACGATGATGGCGGCGTGGTCAGCTGGAACTGGGACTTCGGCGACGGGCAAAGCTCGGACCAGCGCAGCCCCTTCCACTACTATGGCGATGAGGGTCACTACAACGTGACCCTCACGGTGACCGACAACGACGGTGGATCCGATAGCAAGACCCACGAGGTCGACACCAAGCACTAACTACCAGTAGCGAGCTCCCGCCCGCTGGATCGCTCCCAGTTCACGAAGAGAAACCCGCCTGGCGCCTCGAAGGGCGGCTCCCCCTTGGCCGGCGTGACTTGCAGCTGCAGCTCGTCGATCTTGTTCTTCGAGCAGTCCCAGCAGCTCAGGGCAAAATTCTTGTCCCCCCGCGTGCGAGACAGAAGCATCACGTGGACCTGCGCGTTGTCGGTGACCAGACTGCCGTTTCGGTAGAGGTGGCCGATCGACCACAAGGCAACCGCGCTGTTGATGGTCGGTACCAGGGGCGTGTGTACCGTGGTGATGCCGTGGTAATAGAGGCCCATGATCACGCCGCCAAATCTGGGATGATGCGGCACGTCCTTCGTCTGCACTCGATCGAGCACCAGCTTCCAGTGAGCGGCATCCTTGGTGGTGAACTCCGCCGTGCCGTTTACCGAGTCGTCCGCCGCGCCCTTGTCCCAGGCAGTCAGGCTGAAGGTTCCCGTGATAGGGGCTACGTTGTTCGAATACGGGCCGGACTGCGCCTGAGCCTCCAGGGTTGCGCGCTCTTCGCCGAAGGCGGGGAGCACGGTGCGAAGGCTGTCGGCAAAGGGAAACGGACCGGGCAGAATCTGGATGACCGTTCCTCCCCCGCTCACGCTGATCGCGCGAGTCTTGGTTCGGCCGATGGTTGAGTCCCCGGCCACCGTCAGCTGAGTGTCCATCCCCAGCTTCTTGTGCGAGTCACCCCCCACCGGGCAGTAGACCTCGTATGAGCCTGGCGTCAGGTTCAGCCGCAGGGTGGCGCTCGACCCCGGCTGGATCAGCTCGGTCCGTTGCTCGATTCCATTGCCCTCGATCTCGAGCTGGTGCGGGATGCTGCCCGTGTTCTCCACCGTAACCGCCACCGGACCTCCAGCGAGCGTTTGCCGGGACAGCTCGACCTTCCACTCTGAGAGTGTGGCATGCAGCTGGGTGGCTCCGCCCGGGTTCATCAGTCTCAAATGGGGCACAAATAGTATCGCTCCAGCCACCAGGGATACGGCGCTGGGCAGTACGCGGAGGTATCTTCGAGTCATACCGGTCTCCTGCCGAGGTTGAGTTGACGTGCTCGCGCCGAAGACCGTTGTGGCCGGAAGGTTATTCCCGGGAATAGACCGCCCTCCGGCGAAGTCTTACCAGCAGAGCATCCAGGCTGTCCGCAGGAGGACCGTGGATCCGACCGAGGTGGGACGATTCGAGGCGACTGTGCTGCCGCACCTGGATGCGGCGTATACTCTGGCGCGATACCTCCTGCACAACGAGGACGACGCCAAGGATGTGGTGCAGGATGCCTATCTCCGGGCTCTGAAGTATTTCGGCGGGTTCCGCGGCACCAGCGCAGGTGAAGGCCGCCCCTGGCTGCTGGCCATCGTCCGCAACACGGCGTTCAGCAAACGCCGCCGCCAAAGCCATGGAGCCGTAGTCACCGAATTCGACGAGCAGCTGCACAGTGACGCAATCGAAGATGTTCACCCCGAATCCGAGCTTCTCGGATCTGATACCCGCGAATCATTACATCAAGCCATCGATGATCTGCCCCTCGAATTTCGTGAGGTCATTATCCTGCGTGAGCTGGAAGGGATGTCGTACAAGGAGATCGGAGAGGTGACCGGGGTGCCGCTCGGGACAGTCATGTCCCGCCTGGCCCGCGCCCGCCATCGATTGCAGCGGGCCCTCTCGGCCGAGCGCAGGGGCGTACGATGACCCACGACGAAATACTGCTCCAGGTCGATGCGTATCTGGATGGAGAGCTGGCGTCGCGCGATGCTCGAGAGCTGGAGGCGCATCTCCAGCAATGCACGGAATGTTCCGCCTTGCGGGATGCGCGAGTGGCGTTGAGCACCGCAATCCGGAGAGAGACGCCGCCGCTGCAGGCCCCTCAGGAGCTGAAGAGTCGCATTCGCCAGGCGGTAATGTCATCCGGCGGAGCTCAAGCCCTCCGCCCGAGACCGGTGCCTCCTGCCTGGCGCTGGCTCGGTCTCGCTGCTTGCCTGGCCCTTGCCGCGCTAGGGGGCTGGCGGGTTGGCGTGCGTCGAGCGGCGGACACCACGCTCACCGATCAGCTGCTCGCGAGTCACGTCCGCTCCCTCATGCCTGGTCATCTCACCGACGTCATCTCATCCGATCAGCACACGGTCAAGCCGTGGTTCAATGGCAAGCTGGACTTCTCACCGCCGGTTTACGATCTCGCCGCGCAGGGCTATCCGCTGATCGGGGGACGGATGGATTATGTCGGTGGCCGGCCCGTAGCCGCGCTCGTCTATCAGCGGCATCAACACCTGATCAATGTTTTCTTGTGGCCGGCAACGCAGAATGCCGCAGGAGAGCGCACCCCGGTCACTCGGCAGGGTTACCATCTACTGGGCTGGACCGGCAGCGGCTATGAGTGCTGGGTGGTATCGGATCTCGGCACTTCGACCCTGACGGAGTTCGCCGGCCTTCTGGGGCAACAGGAGGGCGCCGGTAAGTGGAAACCCTGAATGGTGGAGTTAGGGGAGAGCGACGGCGCCCTCGGCATGAACCCGCAGCGACGAGCCCGTTTCCGGCGGCGTGACACCAGGCGGTAGGCGCAGATCGACACGATCGGGACCAACCACACCTACCACATGCAGGTGATTGCCCATGTCGATCACCTGCTCAACTTCCATCTCAAAGGGAATCGGACCATTCCCCGGCCGCAGGCTGCCCAACGGAATTGCCAGAAGACCTCCGTTTGCGGGTAGTACAGAGTAGCCCAGCAGCTCAGCCGTCACTCGGTCTGGAGGATGGGCGTAAACCGAACCTTTGATCCCTGCCGCTCTCACTTCTCCTTCAACCAACACAACCAGCCGATCGGCCAGACGAAATGCCTCCTCTCGGTCGTGAGTCACCAGAATGGCCGTTGCCGTGAATTTGGCCAACAGCCTGGGAAGCTCTGCCAGCAGCTGGATCCGCGTGATCCGGTCCACTCCCGACAATGGCTCGTCCAGGAGGGTAATCGGAGCTCGAAGCGCGAGCGCCCGAGCAAGATTGACTCTCTGAGCCTCACCTCGAGACAATCTACGCGCTGACCGATCCAGCAGATCGGCCACGCCACAGTCTCTCGCCGCCTCCTGCAGGCGAACTCGGCGGTCGGCCAAGGGGACATCGCGCAATCGGAGTGCGAGATCCAGGTTCTCGCGTACGGTGCCTCTGAGGAAGACAGCGTTCTGAAACGATATGGCGACCAGCCGCCAAGCGGGATCACGGCCGGCCGGGAGCCCGCCCAATCGTACTTCACCCCATTCAGGCTGCTCCAGCCCAGCAATCGCGCGGAGCAGCGTTGTCTTTCCCGAGCCATTGGGTCCGAATACCGCCGTGGTGGTGCCGCTGGGGAATCTCAATCCTGAGATCTGCAGTACCTTACGGCCGTTTCTGAGCAGCTGAAGGTTGGTGACTGAGACATCCATCAGCCGCGCTGCTGCTGAATGACGGTGAGCCAGATGTTCACCCCGAACGCAAGAGCCAGGAGCATGAGCCCGAGCGCCAGGGCAACTGAGAGATTGCCCCGCCCTGTTTCCGTCACGATAGCTGTGGTGAGCACGCGGGTACTGCCGCGAAGGTTACCGCCAACCGTCATCGAGGCCCCCACCTCGGAGATCACAGCGCCGAACCCGGCCATGATTGCGGCCAGCAGTCCGAGCTGCACCTCCCCCGCGATAATCCATAGCCGGCGGATTCGGCTGGCACCCAGACTGTGAAGGAGATCGGGCAGCTCCGCCGGGAGCGCCTGAATCGATGCGGCGGCGAACCCGACAACCAGCGGCGTAGCGATCACGAACTGCGCCAAGATCATCGCTTCCTTGGTGTAGATAAGATCGAGCGAGCCCAATGGCCCGCTGCGCGTGAGCAGTAGCCACACGATCAAACCCACAACCACCGGCGGCATTCCCATCCCGGTGTTGACCGCACTCAGTAGAACGGTACGCCCAGGAAATCTCCCGCGCGCCAGAGCGTAGCCCAGCGGGATTCCGACCATCATCGCCAGCAGCGACGCCGCCCCAGAAATGGCCAGAGACCGGAAGATGATCCGATACAACTCAGCGTCGCCGCTGAGCAGCAGGCGAAACGCTTCTTTCACGTCAGGTCACTCCGGCATCGGGCACGAACAGCGGCTGTCCGTATTTCTCCCGGCCGAACTGGCCGATCCATACCTGGATCTTTGGCTCAACGAGAAAGCGGACGAAGCGGGAAGCCTCCGTCCGCTTGGCTGTAGGGTGCTTTCCGGGATTGACCACGTAAGCATGGTATATGTTCCGCAGCTCGGGGTCCCCCTCCACCAGAGGCTCCAGAGTGAGTTTGTCCTTGAACGCGAGGTAGGTTCCCCGATCCGTCAGGGTGTAGGTTTGCCGTTGCTCCGCCACCAGCAGAGTCGCACCCATACCCTGCCCCGTCTCTTCCCGCCCGGGCAAGGAAGAGGGCGAGACGCCGGCCTCCTTCCACAGCGCCAGCTCCTTCTTCTCGGTGCCGGATCCGTCGCCCCGGGACACGAAGGCACCCGCCGAGGCGATGGCTTTCATCGCGAGGACCGCCTTCTTCTCTCCTCGTACACGGGCCGGATCGTTCCTGGGACCGATGATCAAAAAATCGTTGTGCATGATGAGACGGCCATCGATCAGATCGCCGCTCTCGACGTACGCCTTCTCCGCTTCCGGCGCGTGGACCAGCACCGCATCTGCGTCTCCCCGGCGCGCCATCTCTAGTGCGGCACCCGTACCCACGGCGATCGGCTTGACAGAGATACAGCTTTCCCGCTGAAACATGGGAAGCAGGGAGTCCAGCAAGCCGGTGTCCTGAGTGCTGGTCGTCGTGGCCAGGACCATATCGCTGCACTTGCCCTGGGCCGAGAGGGAAGGAGCGGCGAAAACAAAGAGAACGAAAAAGATTGAGCCTGAGAACGAGCGGTTCATGGGAGCCTCAGAAGATGACTTGGGCCTGGGCTAGCGCGAGATTCTTGCGGACTCCTGACGCGCCCACCTCTCGGCTGACGTATTCGAGGGTGAACCGGGTGGCTCGGCCCCAGGGAAAGAGATTGACCGCCGCGGTCACGGCTCGGTTCTTCAGCACGCCGGTAGGAGCAATGCCGGCGCGGTCGAACCATTCATACTTGAGCACCGGCTGCAGCCAGGGACGGAGCGGTGCCGCGACCAGGGCGTACCACCCCCGGTCATCTTCGACCCCGAGCACATTCCGATGCTGGCCGAGATACTCGCCCCGCAGAATGATCCAGGGCGACTCAACGCTCGCATCTGCCCCATATCGAGTGCTGTCGCCGAAGTAGCTGGCGGCGTTGACTCCCAACAGGAGATACGGCAACGGCCGAAATGCCACCCGAGCGACGCCCAGGGTTGAAGAGTCGGTATTAGCCGTAATGTTCTGTCCCTCGCCGTTGAAGATTCCGGCAGAAATGATGGCTCGACCGCCTAGCGCGTAGTCAGCCATGAGACCGATATCGCGCTTGGGCGCAAGCGAATCCACGACCGTTGAGCGGTCGGCCGTCTCGACTTCCGCCAGCGAGGTGATGAACTCGCGGGTAAACGGGGTCTTGAACTGACCCACCTGGATCCCCAGCGCGCGGCGGGCCCAGCGCACGTAGGCATCTTGCAGTGCAACGCTGGCCCTTCCCGTCCCCACGCTGCCGGTTCGGAACTCGCCCTGAATCCGCCAGGTCACGTCTCCGAGGACGGTGCCGGCTGCGGCCAGTCGGGCGCGATTGAGGGTCGCGGTGAGGCCTACGTTGTCTTGATACACCTCGCGGCCCTGGATGTAGCCGCTCAGCTTCACCGACGGCGCTGGCGAGCTGGAGGAGGTCTGGGCGGAAGCGCGCGGTATAGCCAGCAGAAGCGGAGGAAGGAGGAGCGCGAATCGGGCGAGCATGGGCCCCTTTCGACGAGGAGTACGTTGGGGCCGAACGTACTCCTTCCCGGAGCGTTAGGCAACGCCGTGCCTATCGCTCGATGGCCTTTCGGAATGCACGCTGGCTGTAATCCGTCATGTCGCGCTGCCAGCGCTCGAAGATTGCCACCAGCCGCCGCCCCTCGGCGCTCAGCCTCGCTCCACCGCCGGAGCTGCCGCCGCGCGCGGTTTCCAGCACTCGCAGGCCCAGAATCGCTTCCATCCGGCGAATCCGGTTGAGGCAGGTGCGATAGCTCCAGCCTACGGTCTTCCCTGCCTGCCGGATCGTCCCGCTCTCTTCGACTGCCCGGAGGAAGCGGAAGTAGTTGGGTCCCATCAGAAATGAGTTCCCTAGAGTAAACCAGATTTTGTGTCTGGGCCGTAATTGCTGAGCGAGGCCTGGACGGGCTGTTTTAGGCATCTGGACCCTCCCTCCTACCCGGCTGGAAACAGATGCGCCGACTGCGGCGGTGCGTCCGCCAATTCATCCACTCGCGCTTCGATCTCGGCGTCGGCGCCGGTGAGCCGCCCGTGGTGCTGTCGCAAATGTTCCTCCCAGGATGGCACGGTGTACTCCTCCACGAAGCGGTTGGGGAACGCGCCGTCGCGGTAGAGCTCCCAGCGAATTGCCCCGGTTCGAAGCCGGGACAGGCGAAGGTCGCGCATCGCCTGGGGGAATCGCTCCTGCCGTTCGGGAGCGACGGTGTACGTCGACGCCACCAGAACAGGCCCGATGTCCTCTTCGGGCTCCATGCTCAATTGCGGCTCAGGCCACGGTCGGGAGGAATCGCGATTCAAAGCAGAGATGTCGTACAAGGGCCAGAGCCGGAGAGAGACCGCGGTCAACAGTAACAGGCCCGCCGCCAGCAAAAACGCTATGACTAATCCGAAGGACCCGGCGACCAGTCCCCACACGAGTGCCGCTGCTGCTTGCGAACCAAAGAGCACGATTTGGTACGCCGCAAGGCCTCGAGCCCGCACCCAGCCTGGAAGAAATACCTGAATCATGGCACTCATGTTGGAGATCACCACAACCCATGCCGCTCCCGCCGGCAGCAACACCAGGAAGGCCGGAAGCGGATGTCGCACCAGCACGAGCACCGCCATGGCTCCGGCGTAGACGGCGCTTCCGATGGCAAGCACAGCATTGGGCGTGAGATTCGAGCTGAAACGAGGAAGCACGAGTGCGCCAGCCACTGCCCCACCTCCCAGTGCGCCGAGCAAGAGGCCATAGCCGCCCGATCCGAGGTGAAGCAGCCGGGTGGCTACCAAGGGCAGCAGCGCCCACACTGCGGTTGCCGGCCCGATGAACAGTCCCAGTCGTAAGAGGATCCGCCGGGTAATCGGGGAGTATCTCACGTACCGCCCGCCGGCCCGGAGCGCGGGAAGAAACCGCTCCGGCGCCTGCGCGGCGGCCGCGATCGGATGGTGCCACACCAGCAGCACGCCGATCAGAAGAAGAAAGGCGGCAGTGTTGATCCCGAATACCACGCCCACGCCGACCCGGGCAATCAGAAGACCCGCGAGTGCCGGACCGATGGCGCGGGCCAGGTTGATGCTGATCGCACCCAGAGCGGAAGCGGACGCGAGCTGCTCGCGCGGGACCAGCTCCGGGATCAGCGCCTGATAGGGGGGAACCGACATTGCCGAAGCGCCGCCGAGTGCGAAGGTGAACGCCAGGAGCAATGCCGGAGTCATGTGCCCGGTGAGCGTGAGGGCAGTGAGGCCGGTCCCGATTGCCACCTGAAGCAGCTGAAGGATGATGAGGAGCCTCCGGCGATCGAACGCATCCGCCAGCGCACCGGCGGGAAACGCGAGCAGCACATCAGGCAGGGTGTCGGCAGTTTGCACCAGGGCGACCAGCGTTGCCGCGCCAGGCAGTCCCACCAGAAGCCATTGGGCCCCGACGGTCTGCATCCAGGTACCGATGTTGCTCATCAACACCGCGCGCCACAGGAGCCGGAAGATCCGCTGCTGGAGCGGAGCCCACGGCGACCCCGGAGGAGCAGCGATGCGGGGAGCCGGGGAGTGAGAGGCCGTCAGGAGACGCTCGGAGGCACGGTTGACACGGTTATAATGCCGAATGTCTTCGCCCGCTGCGACCCCCAGCAGGAGCACCCCCACGATGCAAGTCGAGCCACTGCTCACCTGGTCTGAGCCGGTTCGCGAGTTCATCGGCTTTGTCTCCCTCTTTCTCGCTAACGGCTCAATCGGGTTTCGCTACGCCGCAGTGCGCGGCCGGCTCACGGAAGAGGGAGCCCCAGCCGAAGCCCAGGGCGTCTACGAGCGTGCCACCCGACGGGCCGCCGGCTTGGGACTGACCGGTGCGCTGATCCAGGCGGTGCTCCTGATACTCCAGCTGCCCCACCTGGCAGAGCGGATGCACCGTTCTGTCGGACAGCTGCTCACCAGCGATCCCCAGACCATCGCGCGATGCGTGCTCCTGCTGGCCGGGATCCTGGGGCTCGCGTTGGCTCGCAGAAGTTTCCGGAGCCACGCTTGGCTGCTTGCGGCGGTGGGATTGTTTGGGGCACAGCTCGCGGTAATTCTGTCGGGTCGCTGGGTGGGTCTGGTGAATCCGGCTCACCAGCTCTTTGGGAGCCTCTGGCTCGGCACGCTGCTGGTGCTGGTTCTGGCGGGACTCTCCAGTGTGTTGCGAGACGCGCCTCGGCTGAGAGGAAGCATCGCGGCCGACATGGTGAATGGCTTCTCGCCCCTGGCGCTCACCGCGGGGCCGCTGCTGGTGGCCACCGGGATCACCACCGCCCTGCTCCACCTGCACCCCTTCTCCTCGCTCTACAGCACGCCGTACGGCTACGCGCTGCTGGTGAAGCTCTGCTTTGTCGCTCTGGTCTTCTTCCTGGGAGCCTGGAATTGGAGACGACAGCGGCCCCGGCTCGGCAGCGAGCTGGCAGCCGGCCGGATCCGCCGATCTTCGATCATAGAGCTGAGCGTGGCGACGATCGTGCTGATCGTGACCTCGATTCTGGTGAGCCTCCCTTCACCGGGACATTAGACTACACCTCGGCCGGAATTGGAATCTCTCCCTTGTGCACCGCCAACCATTCTTCGAACGTCTGCAGCTCGGGGTTCAGCGACCGGCTGAGCTCTAGGCTCCGGGCCCCGACAAAGTAGTCGTTGAAGTCGCGCTTGAACTGAAACATGTTGCCGAGGTCGTCGGCGCCAGGGAAGCCGAAGCTCCGGTACACCTCGGGTGGCACATTGTTATAGCGGACTTCCTGGCCCAGTGCCTGGGTCAGCTGCCGCGCCATCTGGGCACCGGTGATGTGCTCTCCGGCGATCCCCACGGTGCGGTTGATGAATTCCCGTCCCCGTTTGAAGATCCCGTAGGCGCATTTCCCGATGTCCTCGACCGCGATACTGGACAGCGGCTTGTCGTCCAATGGAAAGGTGACCGCGAGAACGCCGTCGGGTCCCCGCTGGGGACCGGCACCAAAGTAGATCAGATTGTCCCAGTAGAAGGCGGTGAGCAGGTACGTGGTAGGCACCCCCAGCTCGCGGAAGATCCCGTCGGCCTCGCCCTTGGCGTCGAAGTGCGGCACCTTGTACTTGCCCATCAGCGTCGGCATCCGGTTGTCCTCGAGCGGAACCCACTTCCGGGTATCCTCCAGGGTGGACCAGATCACGTGCTGCAGTCCGGCATCCTTGGCGGCC
Organism: uncultured Gemmatimonadales bacterium; assembly: GCA_963698975.1. Taxonomy (GTDB): domain Bacteria; phylum Gemmatimonadota; class Gemmatimonadetes; order Gemmatimonadales; family GWC2-71-9; genus CAVVWJ01. Next base: position 2,149,726 of record CAVOSV010000002.1, on the reverse strand, counting down.
TGGGCCTGGTTTCTGGCCTGGATGAGCTCGCGTTCAGGCGAGAAGTGCTCCCAGAAGTTGGTGAGACAAAAGGCGCCGTAAGCGCCGGTAAAGGCGCGGCGAATGCTCGCCGGATCGTCGGCATCGCCGGCAACGACGTCGGCCCCGGCATTCTTGAGAGCCTGAGCCTTCTCCGATTCCGGCTTGCGGGTGATGGCGCGGACAGCGAATCCGCCATTCCGGTCGGCCAGGATAGCGCGAGCCAGTCCCCCGCCCTGCGCACCGGTAGCCCCGACAACGGCAATGATCTTTTTCTCGGGCATGATGAATCTCCAAAGTGAGTGACCTAAACCAGGCGAGAACTTATCGCCAAAACACGGAACTCACAAAGCAGCCGGCCCCCCTTTCCCGCTCTCGTCTGGCCGGCTATTTCCTGCGCCTGGGTGCCTTGGGTTTCGGCGGCCCGGTCGCCCTGGTGGGACACATGCACCGCGATCTGGTGGAGAGCCGCCGCTGGATCAGCGAGGAGGAGTACCGCGAGGGCCTTGCCCTGGCCCAGCTGTCTCCGGGGCCGCTGGCCGCGCAACTCTGTTTCTATCTGGGCTACATCCGGGGCGGTGTAACCGGCGCCATTCTATCCGGGCTGGCCTTCGTTGCCCCCAGTTTCCTGATCGTCGTCGTGCTCGGCTGGGCATACCAGCGCTACGGCGGGCTCGCCTGGATGCAGGCGGTCTTCTACGGGGTGGGCGCTTCCGTCATCGGGCTCATCGCTAAGAGCGCTTACGGGCTCGCGCGTAAGACCATGGGACGGGATGCTCTGCTCTGGGGCATCCTGCTCGTGGTTGCGGTTGCAACGGCGATCACTGGCCGGGAAAGCGTCTCGCTCATCGTAACCGGGGGAGTCGTGGTTTGGCTGGTGCGGGCGCCGCCCAGGATCCTGCGGAGAACCGGCACCACCCGCGAAGGCGGCAGCGCCATCCTGCTGCTCCACATCCTTGGCTTTTTTGCCTACGCGGGAACCTTCGTCTTCGGCAGCGGGCTCGCGATTGTCCCGTTTCTGCACGGTGGTGTGGTGCTGGAACAGCGCTGGCTCACCGAGCGGCAGTTCCTCGACGCGGTTGCCGTAGCGTTCGTCACGCCGGGCCCGGTGGTGATCACCACGGGGTTCATTGGCTACCTCGTCGCCGGCATGGCGGGTGCCTGCGTGGCCGCCGGGGCGACGTTTCTCCCGGCTTTTCTCTTTACCATCATCCCTGCCCCCTACTTCCATCGTCACGGGAAGCGTCCCTGGCTTGCCGCGGTGGTGGCGGGGGTGACAGCCGGGGCCACCGGAGCCATCGTCGGCGCGGTATTCGTCCTGGGTCGGCAGTCGATTGTTGACCTTCCGACCGCTGCCATCGCGGTTGGCGCCTTTGCCCTGACCTGGCTCAAGTGGAAGATCCCCGATCCGATGATCGTGCTGCTGGCCGCACTGGTCGGGTTGGCAATAAGGCAATAACTACTTCGATTTGCCCGCCAGAGCGGTGAACCCCAGGCCCAGACTCCACAGCCCTTCAGTTTCGTTGTCTATCACGTAGTAGTGCCGGATGACGTCCAGCCGGACGCCCGACCTCTTCCCGGTCTGCACAATCATCCCAGTGCCGAAGTGGAACCCAGGGTCGAAGGCAACCCCACCTCCCAACGCGGTCAGAGCGCTTACTCCGCCCTGAACAGCAGGCTGAAGCCATCTCCTGGCACACTGTACGCCCCACCCAGGTCGGTCGCGAGATACAGCGACCCTGCGGAGAGCGCATCAGGAAAGAGCGATACGCCGATTTCGCTTCCCGGCTTCCAGGCCCGGAGTCCCGTATAGCGAAATGAGACAGCGCGGTGATACCAGCGCCTTCTTAGATAAACCGGTCTACCGAGGCTCCAGCGGCGGGACCATCCGGCAGAGTTCTTTCCTGAGCAGTCAACCAATTGGAGGGGGGAGACAACAGACCGAACGCAACAAAGGCCGACAAGGCAAAGTTGAAGCGGCGGGTCATGAGAGCCTCCTCGACCAGACCGCCTCAACTTACCTCCAAACTCCGAGCTCCGCGAACGGGTTACTTGCGCTCGAATGGACCCAGGGGAGTGCCCTTGTCGTTGGTGAGGGTGAGCTGGGGAGTCCCATTGTTGTCACTGAGCTCCCAGGTGTACGTATCCGTGTCGCCCGCCTCATCGGTAGTGGAGTCCTCACCACAGGTATTGGTGACCTTGGTCACGCCTTTGCTCATGTGAAGCAGGAGAGTGGAGCCCTGCACTTCCGCGGCGCCTTCCGACTGATGAAGAACCTCCATGCTGCAGGGCGGGAAGTTCGATTCCCCAACGAACACATGCTCGAAGTGACCATCGGAGCCCAGGGTTACCGTTTCGCTCTGGTCTGCAGTGGGAACGCACTGTCCGGTGTCGGGGTCGCAGCTCTGATCCAGAATTTGCTGATAATGCCACTCGCCTACCAGCTCGGCCGGCAGTTCGGCGGCAGCGGGCGGATCGTTTGGAGCGGTGGTGTCACCACCGGAACCGCAGGCGAGTGTGAGGGCAAGCAGGGCGAAGGCGGGTCGGGAACAGAGGAGGCGCGGCATGTAAGTCTCCAGAGATTCGGGCTGAACGATGCTCTGGAGGTATGACGTTACCGGCGGTCGATCCTTCTCACCCCAGCCGGAGCTCATGCCGGCTCAGCAGCTCCGGGAGGCTGGAGAAGTCGAACTCCACTCCGTAGCGTCCCGCCAGGGCGGCCAAGGCCTCGAGATCGGGTGGTCCTTGCCGGGCGAGGAGAGGAGCGAGCTCCCGGAAGTACCCGGAAAAGGCGCCCGGGGCAATTACCTCCAGGAACCGGACCTGGGTGGTGCCTGGGTTCCAGAACGCATGATAGGTCCCCCGCCGCTTGAGAATTGTCTCTCCCGCCCGCGCGGTTTCAATCCGGTCGCCCTGCTGCACTGCCAGCTCTCCCTCCAGCACATGCGAGATCTCGTCTTCCCGGCTGTGCCGGTGCAGGGGCGAGCCCAGTTGTCTGGGGCCGAGCACGTGTTCCACCACCGCGACCGCGCCGCCGGTTGCCTCGCTGGGCACCTTGTAGATGGTGCCGAAGCTACCGATCCAAACCGCTTCCATATCTGCAATGTTTGCCATGCCAGTACCCTGTAGAGAGGCCAGCCGTTCAACCTCACGAACCCTATAATTCTCTCATGAAGTTTGCTACCTGGAATGTGAACGGCATCCGGGCCCGCGCCGCGCAGGTCCAGGAATGGATCGATCGCGAACAGCCGGATGTGATCTGCCTGCAGGAGCTGAAGGCGGAGCTGACGCAGGTGCCCGATGTCGTCCAACCGGCGGAGTATCACGCGTTCTGGCATTGCTGCAAGGGATACTCCGGGGTGTCGCTGCAGCTTCGGAGGGAGGTCTTTCCTACCGCTCCGGTCTACTCCCATCCACACTTCGACACCGAGTCCAGAGTAGTCACGGCGGAGCTGGGCGACATCGTCGTGGCGTCGATGTACGTCCCCAACGGCGGCAAAGACTATCCGACGAAGATTGGTTTCATGCGGCAGGTGATCGAATGGGCCGGTGGGCTGATCGGCACTGGCCGGGAGCTCCTGATCGCGGGCGACCTCAACATCGCCCGCGCCGAGATCGACGTGCACCCCCGGGAGCGAAAGCCGACGAAGGTGGGACAGCGGCCCGAAGAGCGCGCGCTGTTCCAGGAGCTCCTGCACACGGGGCTGACCGACGTGGGACGGGCCATGGATCCCGACAACGCGGGGCTGTTCACCTGGTGGGCCCCCTGGCGGGAGCTTCGCGCCCGGAACATCGGCTGGCGGCTGGACTACATGCTCGCGTCGCCCGGGCTGTTCGCTCGAGTGGAGCGCTGCGTGGTACAGGCGACTGTGGGGACCAGCGACCATGCACCGGTGGTGATGGAGACATATTGACGGGCTGACGGCGGACAGGCGGACAGGCGGACAGGCGGACAGGCGGACAGGCGGACAGGCGGACAGGCGGACCGACAAGCTCTCAGTGTGCTGGCTTGATGGCCCTCTCGTCGAAGTAGCGAAGCAGACTCTCTGGATCACAACGCGGATCGGCCAGGGCGACGTAGCCATCAGGCCGAATCACGTAGAGTGCTCCGCGCTCCAGCCCAGCTGCCTCCATCGCTGGCATCCAGGGGAAGACGTGCATCGGCAGCCCGAGAGCGGCGCAGCCCTCGACCAGTCCAGCGCGCGCGTCGCCGTACAGGTGAGCCTGCCAATTAATGGAGGAGAGGGGCGCAAAGTTGTCCGCTCCCGCCCCGATCGGGACCCAGGGGAGACGATCGCCGCCCCGGATCGAGCCGGCGGAACCGGCGCTCAAAGGGCTCTCTCGATAGTTCACCACGATCTGGGAGACAGTGCGAAAGAGGAAGCGCCGAAACTGAGGCAACCGGGCGAACAACGGCACCAGCAATGGAACCAGCCGGGTGCGCACGAATCGGGCGATAGCTCCACGCCGGGTAACGAAGGTGAATCCCCGGTCGGTGGTGGCCACCAGTCGCCGGGCAAAGGCAATCCGCTCCGGCTCGTAGCTGTCCAGCAGACTCGGCGCAGCCCTTCCCTTCAGCACCGCCGCCAGCTTCCACGCCAGGTTCACCGCGTCTCCGATGCCGGTGTTCATCCCCTGCCCGCCTACCGGGCTGTGGATGTGGGCGGCGTCCCCCAGAAGGAAGGCGCGGCCCTTCCGGAAACTGTCCGCCACACGGTGGTGCACTCGATAGGTCGAGAACCAGTGCACGGCGCCAAGGGTGACTCTCAGGTGCTCGATGGCCTTGCCGCGCACATCGTCGAACCTCAGCTCACCGGGTCCGGATATTTCCTGCTCGCGCACCAAGCCAACCAGGCGAACCCGCCCCGGCCCCTTCATCGGGAATAGCAGCACAAAGTCGGCGTTCTCCAGATCGACGTGCAGCTCCCGGTCGATCGCCGGACCTGACGCGTCCACGTCGGCCACGTAGAAGAGCCCGGAGTAGGTACCTCCGGGAAAGCCGATCCCCAGCTGCTCCCGTATGGTAGAGGAAGCGCCGTCGCATCCGGCCAGGTAGTCGACTCGCGCGTTTTCCTCGGTACCATCCGGATGGCGAAGAGTGACGCTGACACCGGCGGCATCCTGGCTCATCCGTATCAGCTCGGTCCGGCGCTCCACCGTTACACCGAGCTTTTCCAACTGCGCGATCAGCAGCCGCTCGTGAGCATCCTGCGGAAACACCAGAGCGAAGGGGTAAGGGCTCAGCCCCTCTCCGATCTGACGCAACGGCACCCGCGCCGCGCGTTCCCCCTGAACCCAGAAGTTGATCCCGCCGACCTGGACCCCGCCGTCGATCACCAGATCGGCGATGCCGAGCTGCCGGTAGAACTCCAGAGTGCGGACCTGAACCGCGAGAGCGCGAGAGGTGAGTCCGGGCCCGGTGCTTCGGTCAACGAGGCGGACGCGAATACCGAGCCGGGTCAACCACAGGGCAAGCACGAGTCCCGTTGGTCCGGCGCCGGCGATCAGCACGGCGGAGTCGTTCATAGGATGTGGTCCATTACTCGCGAAGATAGCTACCCGGTGCGATCTTTCAGACTCATGGTCAAACGGCATCATGGGATAGTACGGGTCACCCATTGGCTCAATGCGGTGCTGCTGCTCGGCATGATCGGGAGCGGGCTCCAGATCTACGGTGCCTACCGGCATTTCGGGCCGCGGGGAGACGTCTATCCCTTACCGAATCCGTGGGACGGGAAGAACTTCCCCCACTGGGCCCGCCTGGGTGGATGGCTAGCTGCCGGTCTCAACTGGCACTTCGCCCTGGCGTGGCCCTTCGTCATCACTGGGCTGGTCTATCTCGGCTTCTTGGGCCTCACCGGTGAATGGCGCTCGCTGCTGTTCCGCTTCCGCGACATCGGTCCCGCCTGGCAGATGCAGCGCTACTATCTCGGTCTTCGCTCGGAACATCCCGCGCAGGGAAAACACAACGCGCTGCAGAAGCTGGCCTACACGCTCATCGTGTTGCTGGGTGCGCTGGCTGTAGCCAGCGGGTTCGCCATCTACAAGCCGGTGCAGCTCTCCTGGCTCACTGCTCTCTTTGGCGGCTACGAGCTGGCCCGCTACTGGCACTTCCTCTTCGTCTGGGTGTTCGTCGCCTTCACTCTGCTGCACGTCGTGCTGGTGCTGGTGGTGGACCCGGCCTCGCTCCGCGCCATGATCACCGGGTGGTACCGGGGAAGGTTTCCCAGCCATGACTGAACCCGGCCGAGGCTTGAGTCGCCGCGATCTCCTGAGGTTGGGAGTGGTGGCCGGACCGCTGGGTGCGCTGGCTGCGTGTGGCTGGGACGGAGGACCCACGCTGGCGCCGAAGCTTCGGCTGTTCAGCCGGGTCAACGACTGGGTGGGTGAGAAGATTTTTCTGGGCCGACAACGGCTGGCCCCGGAATATCCGGTGAGCTCCCGAACCGCGCCAGAAAACTTTCCATCCTACTCCATCACCTACAACGACACCGGAAAATTTCCCGGCGTGGCCCAGAATACCTGGGCGCTCGAGGTCCGCGGGCTGGTGCGACAGCCGGTCCGTCTCACCGGTGAGATGCTCGAGGGGCTGCCACGGGTTACCTATACCGTGAAGCACCACTGCGTCGAGGGCTGGACCGCGATCGGGACCTGGACCGGCGTTCCGGTTTCCACTGTCGCAGCGCTGGTGCAGCCCACTCCCGAGGCGAGGTATCTCCGCTTCGACAGCTTCGACCGGAATTATTACAACGGCTGGGACCTCGCCAGCGCGATGCATCCGCAGACGATTCTGGCGTACGCCTGGAACGACCGGCCTCTGATGATGAATCACGGTGCGCCGCTCCGGCTCTATTCTCCGATCAAGCTGGGTTACAAGCTCACGAAGTATCTGACAGCCATGACCTTTACCCGCGAGCGGCCGGGAGGCTACTGGGAGGATCAAGGGTATCCCTGGTTTGCAGGAGTGTAGGCGGGAGGCGGGCAGCGGGGCAGCGGGGCAGCGGGGCAGCGGGGCAGCGACGAATCGCCGGGAAAGACGATCCGTCGCTGTCCTTTTAGGGCCACTTCCTACCTAAATCACTATCACTTGGCGGCGCGTTGATTCGAAGTTGCCGGTTCCACCACTACGTGATCCTTACTGCCTGAGCTGTCCTGGAACTGATCGTCTCCAGAATAATCGGCTTCGATCGTATAGGTGCCTACTGGGCTCGCGGGGAAGGTGCAGGTGGCAACACCTTGATTATCCAAGAGCACGTTGTCACACCCAGCATTTCCCAAATCGAACGAGAACACGTTTACAGTGCCGGTCGGCACGCCTCCCCCCTGGCTGGTTACATGTACCGTGGCCGTGAACTCTTCAGCCGGGGTGGACGGCTCGGGGGCGATAGTAATTGCGGTTGCTGAGCCCTGCATTATGACCGTGATCACTTCGGTGTCCGTCAGAGTCACCCCGCCAGCAGTCGCGGTGATGGTCTTCTTCCCGGCAACTGTGGAGCTGAAGGTGAAGCTGGCTTTTCCCGCCTGATCGGTCGTGGCCGAAACAGGGGTGACGGTGTTCCCCTCGCCCGTAGCAGTGATGCTCACGGGGATACCTGAGAGGGGGCCGCCACCCGCGTCTTTCACGGTCACGGTGATAGCGCTGCTCCCGGTTGCGACCAGAATACTCGCGGGATTGGCCAGCACCGTGGATCGCGATGCGCTCGGCTGGGGGGCCGGGCAGTCAATTGCGAAGGCCGCTTCCGCGATCTGACCCTCAGTTACCGTGACGTTCTTTGAGGTTCCACCAGCCACGCTGCAGTTGGCTGCCACGTTCGACAGCACCACTCTATGAGATCCCGTGGGAATGCCTGGCACCGTCACTGTACCGTTCGGATCGATGTGCTGGGCGGGTCCCGCGTCAATGGCGAACTGGTAGCCATCGGCGTCCGGATTGCTGCCGGTGGTGTTGGTCGTGACGTGGATAGACCCGACTGCCGGAGGTGTGGCCGTGCAGGTGATGGTGAACGCCACGGTCGCCGTTGCTCCTGCCGTTACGGTTGCCGTCTTGGATGCATTGTCCGCGCTACAGTTCGCCGCGATATCCGAGAGCAATACGGTGTGAGAACCGGTAGCGACATCGTTCACGGTCGCACCCGCAGTAGGACCTATGCTATGGGCCGCCCCTCCGTCAATGGCGAAATTGTACCCGTCGCCGTCGGGATTGGCTCCCGTGGTGTTGGTGGTGATATGGATCGACCCGACCGTCGGCGGTATGGCGGTGCAGGTGATGGTGAAGGCCACGGTCGCCGTTGCTCCTGCCGCCACCGTCGCCGTCTTGGATGCATTGTCCGCGCTGCAATTGGCAGCGATGTCCGAGAGCACCGCGGTGTGCGCACCTACTGAGAGGTTGGCGAGCTCTACCTGACCATTCACTCCTATCGCCTGGGCTGGCCCCCCATCCACCGCAACCTTGTACCCATCCGGGTCCGGCTCCGCTCCGCTCGTGGCGGTGGTGATTCGGAGTGTGCCGGTGGGCGCCTGAATAGCGGTGCAGGTCACCGTGAAGTTCACTTGGCTCGCTGCGCCCGCTGAAACTGCAGTGGACGCAGAGCCATTAGCGGAGGCCGTGCAGTTCGCAGCCACTCCGCTGAGCGTCACCGTGTGATTGCCCACGGCAACGCTGGCAAAGGTGGCCGATCCGGTGGCGGGAACTGGAATGGGGGTCGTTCCGTCGAGTGTCGCGGTGTAGCCATCAGGATCTGGATCGGGACCGGTCGTATTGGTTATTACCTGGATGCTGCCAGTGCCCGGTTGAGGCGTCGTACAGGTGACAACGAAGGCAACAGCTGCAGTAACGCTTGACGAGATCGACACCAGACGCGGGTTGTCGCCCTGGAGCTGGCAGTTGTCTGCAATTCCGGTAAGTCCGACGGCATGGTTGCCGGCAGCCAGCCCTGACACCGTAACCGGACTGCTTCCGTTCAGCGTACCTCTTCCCGCGCCATCCACCATCAGCGTGTAGCCATCGGGATCGACGGAGGATCCCGAGGTCGAGACCGTCGCAGTGAGGCTGCCGCTACCGACGGTGCCTTGGGTGGCGGTCCAGTTTCCGGAGAAAGTGAGATTCCCATCGGTCAGCGTATGCCGACCGCTGATGGTCTCACCTGAGGCCGTGCCGCTGAAGGTCCAGCTCCCCCCATTGGCGATGCTGCCCAGCGTGAACGATACCGTTCCGCTGGGGCTGACCGAGGCCGATTGGATGGCCACATTGCCCGCCGTGGTGACGTCCCCGTTGATGGTTGCGGTGACGCTCATCGTCCCGGTGAGTTCCCCGTTCTGTCTGGAGGCCTGGTTCAGGATCAGGCTCCCGACGAAAGAGGCCTCATCGGCGGTGAGGTTATCGAACCCGCCCTGAACGTTGTAGACACCGGCAACGTCGGGAAATGGATCGTCGGGATCGGTGGTGTCTCCACCATCGCCACCGCAGCCACTGACCCAGAAGGAAACGAGCATCGAAGCGATGAACAGCCGAAAGATTGAGACGGGCTGGGGGAAAGGCATATTCGAATCCCTTGTGAGTGGGACCTGGTCCTTCCGGTTTGTGGGGGGTGGAAAGAAGGTAGTTCGGAAACGGCAATGCGATAGCCCGCGGTGCGACAGATCAGCCCGGGATGAGTCGCACTCGCGGTCGTCGTTGCTAGATCACGTACCGCTGCACACCACCTCGAACGTCTCCGAAGCCGCCTGGCCGGCTACGATCCTCACCAGACGCGGGTTCTGGCCCTGAACGTGACAGTTGCTCGCGACCAGGCTGAGACCGATCGTGTGGTCCCCCGGTGCCAGCGTTGGAAACGTGATTTGATCGGTCCCGTTGAGGGTGTCCCGCACCGCCCCATCCATGGAGAGGGTATAGCCGTCCGGATCGAGCGGTGCCCCACTGCTTACCGTCGCAAGGTTCAGGCTGCCGGTGCCGTCTGTGCCCGTGGTGGCGCTCCAAGTTCCCGGAATTGAAGTCGATTGCCCATCGGTCAGCGTGTGAGTGCCCGTGATGGTAATCCCCCCTATTAATGTGCCGGTGAAGGTCCAGCCAGAGGCGGGCGATGGGCCCAGCCGGAAAGAGACCGCCCCCTGCTGAGTCACGGACGCGGACTCGAGCGGTGCCTCGCCAGTTGAGTTCACCTGGCCCTGGGCGGAGATGGTCATGGTCAGTGAGCCGGTAAGATCTCCGCTTTGCCGGGAGGCCTGATCCAGGATGAGAGTGCCGGCAAAGGCCGCCTGGTCCGCGGTCAGTCCATCGAACCTGCCCTGGATACTGTAGACGCCGGACACCGCGGGAAATCCATTCTCAGGTCCGGTCGAGTCTCCGCCGTCACCTCCACAGCTGCTCAGGACGAGTGAGACCATGGTCGACGCGACGGTCCGGCGAGAAGCGGAGATGGTGGTCATTGAATTGAAGGTACCCCGGAGAACGGGACGCGATAGGAACGGGAGACTGGCTATCCACACGGGTGACGTTTCAAGCCTATTTTGTGTCACCCGATCATGACAATTCCTGAAATGACCGCGTTAGGGACATTTCCCTCTTGATGAGCTGACCACATGCGAGTGCTGTCGGTCAACGTGGGACTGCCCCGCGAGGTCGAATGGCGGAACGAGCCCGTGACCACGGCCATCCACAAGTTGCCGGTGTCGGGACCAGTCCAGGTGAGGCGGCTCAATCTCGATGGCGACCGTCAGGCCGATCTCTCGGTCCATGGCGGTCTGGACAAGGCGGTCTATGTCTATCCCAGCGAGCACTATCCCTTCTGGAGGGAAGAGCTGGCTGGGCCGGCCCTGCCCTGGGGGGCGTTCGGGGAAAACCTGACGGTAGAAGGGCTGAATGAGACCGAACGAAGAGTGGGCGATGTGCTCCGGATCGGGACCGCTGAATTCATCGTGACCCAGCCTCGGCTCCCCTGCTACAAGCTCAACCTCCGTTTCCAGCGGCCGGACATGGTCAAGCGGTTCCTCCGGAGCGGCCGGACCGGTTTCTACCTGGCCGTTATCAAGGAAGGGCAGCTGGCCGCCGGAGACGAGATCGAGGTGGTCCCTAGCGGTCGCTCTGCGGTCACCATACCGGAGGTCGTTACCCTGTACACCTCGAGAAAGGGAGACGGTGCGCTGCTGCAGCGCGCCATCGCGACCCCTGCCCTGCCCCAATCCTGGCGCGAGTACTTCCAGCAAAGAGCACGATGAGAGATTCATCGCTGCGCTCGAATACAAGCTCTCGGGCAAGGGGCAGATGGGCCGTTACGGCTCGCTCCAGTTCGGGATCGAGTCGTACTTCGTGCAAGAGGGCAGCGGCCACATGTACGAGCAGGCATTGCGGGAAGCACAAGCTCTCCGCTGAGTTGGCGGTAAGTTCCAGTGGTCAGGCCGCCTTGAGAGGATTGCGAATCGAGTGATGGGGGTAGTGTCACCCCGACCTTTTGTGTATTGCCTTTAAACTCCCGCCATAACACTCTCCGCCCGCCTAGATTCAGCAGACCACCAACGCCACATACGAGGGCGACGTAGTTCTGGTGCCGAAACACCAGGCCAGGCGCGACCGATTAGAGGAGTTGTTGCATGTCTCTCAGATTCACTGCGCCGGGCAGGTAAGACGGGATGTTCGGCCGCCGGCGGCCATTGGGCCTGGGGCTGGTGCGTCCGACTCCGGTTCGGAAGCACACGCCATTCGAGGAATGGGACCAGCTCAGCGCCCGGAAGCCGAATTCCCCGGGGGTAGCGCTCAGCGTACTGCTGCACGCCGCAATCATCCTCCTGGTGATCTTTTTCACCACCAGCAAGCGGGACGAGAGAAGTAGCCCGGCACAGGACCGGCCGCAGGCGGTCCAGATGGTGTACCTGCCGCCCAGAGCGGCGCCGCCGAGACCCAAGCCGCCACCAGCCCCAAAACCGCAGCCCGCGCCAAAGCCGCAGGCACCCAAGCCACCTCCTACCCCTCCGCCACTGCCTCGGGCCTTGGCCGACGCGTTCCGTCGTCCCCCAAAGGAGCTCGCTCTCCCAGGAAAAACCGACGTGAAGGTGCCGGAGCACGATAAGCCGGCGGCGGCCGATCCCCATCCGGAGAAGCCCATGGCAAACGCCACCACCGTGGAGCGGGAAGATCCGATGGTCAGCGAGGCCCGCCGGCTGTTTGGCCCGAAGTCGCCCCACGGCGGCAACGTTGGGCCCGTCTCGGCGGGATTGCCGGTAAGCACTATGACTGCCGGGACGCGCTGCCCCTTCAGCGGCGAGCAGGTGCAGGATGCCCCGCGACCGACCGACGGCGTGATCGAGGGCATCGTGCGTATGGAGTCGAGCGGGCGGCCCATTCCGGGCGCCTTCCTTCAGGTGCTCGGCACCGGGTTCTCGACCTTTGCCGATCAGACTGGGCATTATCGGCTACGGTTTGATCCGGCGCTGGTGGATGTGTGCCGCAGCCAGCTGGTGCGCGTGACCGCCCCCGGCTATCGGGCGCGCACCATGATTCTCAGTTATGGGCAGGCAGCGGACAACTCAGTGGATCTGCCCGCCAAGCAGTAGCAGCAGTCCCAGATGCATAGCCTTGACTCAAGCCAGAACTTTTCGGCACAGTTGTGTCCCTGTGTCCCGGACCGCTCCGAACTCGTCGGTGAACGTCCACGCGTAGCGGTCCGGAGACAGGTCAAAGCGGACGACCCCGTGCGCCACCACCACCTTCTCGCTGTTGGGATGCCGCGTCACGATGTCCCGCAGCTTCACGCCCGCGGTGCCGACCACGAACTGCCGGATGCCCTTCGCGCTCACCACCCCGTCCGCCGTCATCCGCCGGAGACGCTCCCAGCGGTGCGCGTGTCCGCTCAGCGCGAACTCGCAGCCGGCCGCCTGCAGAATTCGCCACCATGGCCCGACCCGCGCCTTCCAGGTCATGTCTTTCGGGTGGCCGGCCAGCGCCGTGTGGTACTCGCATACGCTGGCGAACATTGGATAGTGGAACAACGCCAGGTATTGCCTGTCCGGATTCGCCGCGAGGTCCGCCTGGAGCCAGTCCGCCTGCACGGTCGGGCTCGCCCCGCCGTCACTCGCTCCGCTGCAGTTGAGGACGTACGCCCTCCAGTGGTCGCCGATGTCCCGCGCGAAGTAGCGCGGCGCATTCGTGTAGGCGTAGTAGGCCGCGCCGGGAGGGTCCACGTACTCGGTATCGTGATTCCCGATGCAGAAGATCGTTCGGTCGCGGAAAGCACCCCACGTCGGATGGTAGTAGTTCGTCAGCTCGGCGGCGGTGCCGTTGTGCGTCAGGTCGCCGACCATGAACGCCACGGCTGCCGGATCCGCATCCAGGGCCGCCTTCACCAGCGCCGCGGTCCGCTTCCGGGGCAGAGCCCCCGTGCTCGCTGCGTGCAGGTCGCCGGCACCAATTAAAGTGGCGGCGCCTCCGATCGATCCAGTGGAAAGGCTCGGCGCCAACAGCCGATCGCTCAGGCAGCCCCCAATCCACGGTGCGGCAGCGGTCGCCAGAATTCCCTTCAGTGCGTCTCGTCTTTTCATGATTTGACCTCCTATGTGACTCACCTCGCGAACCGTTCTCCGCCCACTCGCCGCCTGCAGGCGAGTGGACATCCTGCTGCTCGTGCTCTGTCGATGGCTTCGACCACCATTGGTGCTCCCAGGAATAGCCGGATGACCAGCGGCTTACCGCTGTGCTGGGGGCTGGTGTGCTCGAGTTCAAAAGGTTGTCGGGAGAGGTCAAGCGAGGATCAAGTATCAGGTGGCATTACGGCTTACGACATCGGACCCAATTTTAAGGGAGCCCATGGAAGGTCACCATGCTACACCGTTCAGGCGCCACGCTCCCGGTTGATACAATGGAATGGAGGAGTAGGGAAACGTCAACCGGCGGGTACTAGGCAGTGAATGTTCAAGAAGGACGCGGTGGGCGGAACCGCTAGCGCGGCGTCCTGTCACCTGGGTTCACCGCCGCCTTGTCCCGCTCCGCGGCCATGAGGTGCAGCGCCAGCGCCTTCCGTGAATGGAGACCCAACCGGGTCAGTACCCGCTCGAGATAGTGCCGGACCGTGTGGGCGCTCAGCCGCATCTGCTGGGCGATGGCAGCGTTCGAAAGCCCTTCCGCCGCCAGCAGCGCAACCTGCGGCTCCCTGCCGCGAAGTCCGAAGCTCACACGGAGCTCCCGCGTGGTCGGAAGGTCCGGCCCTACCCGGTCCATCAGGACCAGCACACCGGCGTCGGGCAACAGCGTCCCAGCCAGCGCACGCTTGGCGATCAGACGATAGCTCCCTCCGGACAGCTCCAGCTCCACATAGTCCTCGCGGATCGATCCAACCGAGGCGGCGGTGTGTCCCGCCTGGCGGGTGATCAGCTCTCGCAATTGGTCGCGCTGCGGCTCATCGTCCAGCAACTCGTCCCATCGTTCGTTCCGCACCACTTCCTGAAGTCCTTCACAGCGGAAGATCGCCATCCCGGCGTTCACGTCGTCGCAGACCTGGCCCAGCATCCTCAAGCACTCGTCCATCCGGCGAAGGATCGTGAGCCCGGCAGCGAGGGCGCAGCGCATGGACACCACCGGGAGACATTCCTCGGACTCAACGATTACCTGCGGCAGCAGACTTCCCGGAGGGGTTCCATGAGGGGAGTCGAGCGCGGCCTGAAGCCAGCCCGGCTGGTCCCCGTCCAGGCGGAGAAGATCCTCCAATTCTGCGCTCGCGACCGAACCGGAACAGCCCGGCGCACCGCGCGCCTCTCGGACCCGGGTAAGGCTTTCGGCCAGCCACGCGTGGCGGCTGCCCCACTCCAACGGGGACACCAGCGCATCCACTGCCCGGACGACGGCCGGCAGGTCGATAGGTACTACAGGTGAGGTCACTCCTGCACTACGCGTCTTGTTCTGGCGGGTTTCCCGAAATCCGGTCCATGGCCCCAGCAGCAGGCTTCACGTCATGGAATGGGACACCGGCGGCGTGAAATCATGGGACGAACGTCCCCTGCGAAGGCTGGTACGGGCAGCCAGCTTGAGTCCGTACCCGATCCACAGATGCTTAGTGACGGTCCGTTCTGCCTCAGGAGGAGTCCTATGAACGCTTCACTCGCCAGCCGCATTAGGGCGGCAATGGTGCTGTTTGCAACCGCCGGCCTGCCGAGTGCCGCTGTCGGACAATATCGGCTCCCCACCATTGTCAGCTCGGTGAAAGCGGACAGTCTCCATGAGATCGCGGCCAAAATGGTGACCGACGGACGCTGGCGCGAGGCGGCCCGGGTGTATCGGCAGTCGGCGGAGTTCCGGGCGATGGAGGATTCCATTGGATACCAGTGCCTGACCAGCGCGGCGGCCCTGGCTTACGCATCCGGCGACCGGTCGGCGGCCCGCGGCGACATGGCCCACGCGGCCGAGCGGGCCCTAGCCCGGGGCGATCTCCGCGCGGCGGCGCTCTCCTATCTCGATGCTGCCTGGATTGCGCAGGAGCAGCAGAAGCCGAACCAGGTTTGGGAGTTGGGCCACCGAGCGGAGATTCTCGCTGCCTCGCCGCTCCTCAGCCAGTCGGATCGCGGCGCGATCCTGCAGCGGATCGAGCGGGCGCCGGGGGCAAGTCAGCAACTGGTGATTGGGCGGTAGTGCGGAGCGACGGAAGATGGGTAGGTGATAGACGAAGGGGCCGGAACTCTATATCGAGTCTCGGCCCCTTCGCTTCGCTCAGGCTGACAACCTAACCGTCACCCTCGTTCCGTCCTTCCGTCTTGCCTACTGCCACTTGTCCTTGTGTTTGTCTGGATCCTGGCCGTAGTGATGGCCGTTGTTTCCCTTCGAGTCTTTATCGTCATCCTTCCGCTTGTCATCGTCTTTGCGCTTGTCGTCGTCCTTGCGCTTGTCCTCATCTTTCTGCGTGTTATCGCCCTTCCAATCGTGATCGTCCTTACGCCTATCGTCGCTCCTCCACCGATCACCGTCCCTGCGCCTGTCGTCCCATCTGTCGTGGTCCCGGCGATCGTCGTCGTCGCCCCACTTGTCGTCATGGCCCCACTGGCGGCTGCGGTCCCGCTTCCACCGATCATCGTCGATGTAGTAGCGCCCGCCGCGCTCGTACACCATCACCTTCTGAAGCGCCCGGCGATCGAATGGACGCCGGTAGAAACGAGTGCCGTCGTAATACACCGTGATCACCCGATACTCCGACTGCTTCCACCAGCCGTAGCGGCGGCCGTGAACCCGCTCGACCACCACGACTTCACGCTGAGGAACGATGACCGTCGTCGAGGTCACCCTGCGGGTTTCGATTATGGGATTCGGCTGGGGGCGATTGAGAACATCCGCGGCCCGTTGGACCGTGGTCTGGGCTCGCACGGGCGCTGCGATCGCGATCAGCGCGATCAACGCCACTGCACTTCTGCGCTGCATGACGGCCTCCGGGAAGTGGGAAATGGCCGTCCAGTATGCGAAGGCTATGCCACTGCGTAACCGCTTAGATCACAACGCTGCAAGAAGGTGCATACCGGCACCCGGCTCACGGCTTGAGCCGCTGCACATTGTACCGCGCGTCCAGCAGCTCGAATTCCCCGTACACGAACTCAGTCCCATCCGGCAAACGCCAGCGCGCCTGCCCATTTCTTCCCAGTCGCACGGGGCCGTAGGACTGGTAGTCCCTGATCGGTGTAGAGAAGCGGAGCTGGGTAAAGGACTTCCCGTCAGGCGAGCTGCGCCATCGGTCGTCGGAGATGAAGTTCTCCAGCAGTCGGCCTTGGTCGAACATCAGCGTGGCCGAGATCGTCTGGCCCCCATTGGTGAACCGGGCCCGGGCGGTGCGGTTGTCCACCGGTTCCCACACGATGTTCGGGCTTAGCAGCGTGCCCGGAGCCAGCAGGCACATGTCGTTGAACAGGGTTACGGTTTCGGAGCGATCCATGACTTCCCCGCTCGCGTTCACCATCGTGACTGCGCCGAGCGCTTTGACCTGCATGGTCGCACGGCCAGCGGCGAACCGATGCCACGCCTGAACCGGGAGACCCAGCATCGTCGCACTCATCAGGAAGAGGCGGGTGGGATCGTCGGCAAAGCTCAGCTGCTCGGCAGTGAACGGCATCCAGCGTGAGTCCGGAGTGCTCCGGATCCGGCCCCGGAAGCGGAGCACGTAATTGCGGACCCGTGGCTGACCAATCACCCCGCTCAGACGGAGGTAGCGCTGCACCGGCGGAGGCAGCGGTGCGAGATCCGCTTCGGTGATTGGGCTGGCAGGTTTGGCGCCAGCGGTGCGGTTAAGCCCCAGCCGTGCTTCGCGCTCGAACGCGGCCCTGAAGCTGGTTGGCCCCTGAGTGAGGAAGCCGTACACGGCGCCGGCGAGGAGAATCAGGTTGGCGATGGTGCCCGCCCGGGCATCGGACCACGCGCTGGCGATTGCGATCTGCGATGTCACCGCGGCAGCGGCAGCGATCATCCACCAGCCGCGGGGCCACTGGAAGAACGCAACAACCGTGACGAAGCAGAGCAGCGCCGCCAACAGCCAGAACAGCCCCATGGATCGGGAGATCGGCGTCGTGAGCTGCGCCAGCTCGGGGTAGCCGTACGCCTTGGCAAAACCCACCAAGTGGATCAGGCCGTGCAGCAGCACGATCAGAGCAAAGACCCAGCGCATGCTCGCAGCTTCATATCGAGCGACCCTCGGGGCAAGGCCGCAGTAGATCACTCGCTACGCTCGGGATGAGGTGCTTCCCGTGACCCGCCTCACTGTGGCAGGCGGACTCGAGCAGCAGCTTCAGCCTTTCACGCTGAGTGTTCCTGATTCCTGGAGATCACCCAAGATGAGCAAGACTGAGGAGAAGGTCGTCGTCGCCGAGGCGGAGGCTGAATCGACTATTCCCAAGCCTGGGAGACGCAGCACCATGCGCGGCGCCGTCCTCTACGGCCCGGGCGATGTGCGATTCGAGGAGCGAGCCGCTCCCACCATCGCGGAGCCGACCGACGCCGTCCTCCGGATCTCGGCCACCTGCGTGTGCGGATCAGATCTGTGGCCCTACCGCGGTATCCAGCCGATTAGCGGGCCCACCCCTATGGGCCACGAGTACTGCGGCATCGTCGAGGAGGTCGGCAGCGCGGTCAGGAAAATCCAGCCCGGCCAGTTCGTGGTCGGATCGTTCTTCGCCTCGGACAACACCTGCGTCATTTGTCAGGCGGGCTTTCAGAGCCGGTGCGTACAGGCCCAGCCGCTTGGCGCCGAGGGGGCACAAGCTCCTTTCCTGCGGGTCCCGCTCGCGGACGGAACCCTGGTGGCCACGCCGGAGATTCCACCCGACGATCTGGTCCCCAGCCTGCTTGCGGCCTCCGACGTGCTCGGCACCGGCTGGTTTGCCGCCGATGCGGCTGCGGTAGGACCCGGCAAGACGGTCGCGGTCGTCGGCGACGGCGCCGTCGGGCTGCTCGGCGTGCTCTCGGCCAAGCAGATGGGCGCCGAGCGGATTATTGCAATGAGCCGCCACAAGGCGCGGCAGCAGCTCGCCCGCGAATTTGGTGCGACGGACATCGTGACCGAGCGGGGCGACGAGGGGGTCGCACGGATCAAGGACATGACCGACGGGCTCGGTGCGCACTCGGTGATTGAGGCAGTGGGCACACAGGAGTCGATGATGCAGGCCATCCGCTCCACCCGTCCCGGCGGGCACGTCGGCTTCGTCGGGGTGACTCATGGTGTTGCGCTGCCGGGCATGGAGCTGTTCTTTGCCGAAGTTCACCTGCTTGGCGGCCCTGCGCCGGTCCGCGGTTATCTCCCCCAGCTGATCGATCTTATCTGGAAGCGAAAGATCAACCCCGGCAAAGTCTTCGACCTGACGCTGCCGCTCGATCAAGTCGCCGAGGGCTACCGGGCAATGGATCAGCGCCGGGCGATCAAGACCCTGCTGCTGCCCTGATCATGGAGATCAAGCGCGGCGGCACCCAAGCATCGGGCAAGGGGCCGGCGGATTGGTTCACCGGGACCGTCCGCATCGACCCCCTCTTCCAACCACGGGATCCTGGTCGTGCTGCCGGCGCGAGCGTCACCTTCGAGCCCGGCGCCCGTACCGCCTGGCACACCCATCCGCTGGGTCAGACGCTCATCGTCACCTCGGGCGCAGGCCTGGCTCAACGCTGGGGTGGTCCGATCGAGGAGATCCGGCCCGGAGACGTGGTCTGGTTTCCTCCCGGGGAAAAGCACTGGCACGGGGCGTCGCCCACAACGGGGATGACCCACATCGCGATCCAGGAGCAGCTCGAGGGGAAGATGGTGGAGTGGATGGAGCAGGTCAGCGACGAACAGTATCGCGGGGCTTCCCGTTCGGCGTCATAAAAACAGTGAAAGCTATGATGACAGTCTGAGGTCTGGCCCCTTCGCTTCGCTCAGGGTGACGACTCTACCGCCTGACCGCCTGTCCGCCTGTCCGCCTGTCCGCCTGACTCAATGTCCATGGAAGTAGTCCTTCGGCGTCTCCATCACAACGCACCTGGCCAGGGCAGAAGTTTCCCTCAGTTCCTCGTCTCATGTGATATCGCACGAGATGCGATCACGACCCGCTTGCCCGAGGAGGTGCCCGATGAACGCCACGCTCACACTTCATACCTCTATCGTCCTGGTGCTCCTCGCGACTGTCGCCCTGCCGAGAGCCGGTTCGGCGCAGTATCGCCTGCCTACGATCGTTAGCGCGGATAAGGCTGACAGTTTGCATAATTCGGCCGTTCACTTCGCGCAGACCGGGAGGTGGCATGAGGCAGCGCGCCTCTATCGTCAGTCAGCGGAGTTTCGAGCAGTCGAGGATCCCATCGGGTTCCAGTGCCTGACGGATGCAGCGGCAGTCGCCTACGCTGCCGGTGACCGTTCCGCGGCCCGGAGCGACATGGCCCATGCGGCCGAGCGTGCGCTCGCGCGAGGAGATATCAAGTCAGCCGCAATGGCGTATCTCGATGCGGCCTGGATCGCGCAGGAACAGAAGAAGCCCGATCGGGTCTGGGAATGGGGCCATCGTGCCGAGCTATTGGCCGACTCGCCACTGCTGAGCGAAAGCGACCGTAGCGCGATCCAGCGAAGGATCGAGCGAGTACCGGACGGGACGCGACTGGTGATTGGAAAGGCGATAAGCGGGTGAGGTAAGGTTGTCACCCTCAGCGAAGCGAAGGGGCCAGACCTTAGACTGTCGACAGAACTTGAGGTCCGGCTCCCTCGCTTCGCTCGGGATGACAACCTTGAGGGGTTACTGACTTACTAGTTTGGACGTCCGGGAGAGTGAAGACGCACGAGGTAAAGGAACCAGCCAGGAAGATTCCACCATCGGGGCCGTACTGCACCATCGAATTCCATCGTATTGTGCTTCTTGTACTGGTGCCAGGCGGCATACCACTCGGTCCGCTCGAGCTCCCGGACCGCCCGTCGAGCGGCATGGGCAGCTTGCTGGGCTAATTCGGCATCGAGCCGATCCCGCCACATGCGAAGCTGCGGGTGTTCGTCTGCCTCCAAGGTACCTCGTGAGCCGGGGACGTTAGGAACCTATAGGACAGCACCGGCTCTGGCCATGAGACTGGTTCGATCCAACGGGCCTATTCTTCCGGCGCAGTCGGAATGTCGGGCTCCTGGGTGGGCTCCTTTGCGCCGTAGTGATCGGCAAATTCGTCGCCGGTAAAGCTATGAGTGAAGCTGTCCTTGATTTCCGGCAGCATGGTCGCGTTCCACTCGTACCACTCCCGTACCATTCTCCGATAGTCATCCCTCTGCCGGTCCTTCAAGTTGGCCTTCTCCAACGGATCGGTCACCACATTAAAGAGAAACGTATTGGCCAGAATCTTGAGGAACTTGAGGTCGCCGTCGCGCATGGCCCGCTGCGCGTTGGCCTTGTAGCGCCAGAAGAGCTTCCGCGAAACCGGCCGGGCATTCCCGCTGAGAAGAGGCAGCAGGTTCATCCCGTCCGTCGGATAAGCCGAGTCGGGGACAGTGCCGGCGGCGGCGAGCAGCGTCGGAACCCAATCCATGCTGATAGCGACCTGATCGGTCGTCCGCCCTCGCGGGATCCGCCCCGGCCAGGAGATGATCGCCGGAATTCGAAGACCGCCTTCCAGCAGCTCGGTCTTCTTGCCTGTGAAGGGCCAGGTGTCGGCGAAGCGCTCGCCGCCGTTATCACTGGTAAAGATCACGATGGTATTACTGGTCAGTCCCCGGGCTTCCAGGGCCCCCAGGACTCGGCCGATCTGCCGGTCCATCGCCTCGATCATCCGCTGGTAGGTTGCCTGGGAACCACCATCCAGATCAAAGAGGCCCTTCCCCGCCGAGCGAAGTCGCCGGGATTCGGCCTCGTCACCCGGAGCCTCCCACGGCCAGTGCGGCGCGTTGAAGTGCAGGCTGATCAGGAACGGCCGGCGTGACTTGGCGTACCCCTCAACAACTTGCACGGCCCGGTCACCCAGCAGATCGGTGAGGTACCCCGCCCGATGAACTGGGACGTCATCGTCCCAGAAATCGTCCTTCGCCTGATTGGCGTGCGAGTAATAATCGACGCCGCCGCCACGAAAGCCATAAAAATGATCGTAGCCGCTCTTCAGCGGGCCGAACTTCGGCAACATTCCCAGGTGCCATTTGCCGATCAACGTCGAGCCGTAGCCGACCTTCTTGAGCAATGACGGCAGGGTGGGAAGCCCCGGCTCGAGCCCCACGTCGGGGTTGTTGGCCAGCGGCTCCTCGAGGCCGACTCTGAGCCGGTACTGATAGCGCCCGGTGATCAGCGCCACCCGGGTAGCGGTGCACACGGCCGAGTTCGCGTAGGCCTGGAGAAAACGGACGCCGCGGGCCGCAAGCCCGTCGATGTTCGGAGTTTTCAGATCGGGCCGTCCATAACAGGCCACGTCGGCGTAGCCGAGATCATCGGCAAGAATGAAGAGGATACTGGGCGGTCCATTCGAGGCGGATAGAGGCTTGATCTCCGCACCCAGCGCCAGCGACACGATGCCGGTAGCCGCGCCACGCAGCATGTCGCGCCGCGAGATCGGCTCTGCTGGGAGTCGGGTCACGGGATCTGGTCCCATCAATGCGGTGGATCCTGAGGATAGGGAAGAGTTTCCCAAGATGTACCTCGCTCCGATCCAAGTCGAGGGCACGTCGTCCCTCGGCATAAGATTATGCAGACCCCTCCCCCGGTGTGGTGATCGCCTCGTCTGACGTCTCCCCCATCTGCTGTACCTTCTGCGGCCCAGGCGAGTAGTTTCCACCCGACCGCCCTCAGTCACTTCCACCCTATACCCGAGAGAACCGGTGCTTCTCTCCGCCCTGTTCGTGATCATGCAGACTTCGCCTCCCGCCGCTGTCATCACCGGCACGGTACGGGACGACCCTGCGGAACAGGTACTGCCCGGGGTCACCGTCGAGGAAGCCGGGCGGCTCGCGGCCATTACCGATTCGCTGGGCCACTACGTGATCTCCGGCCTGGCAGCGGGAAGTCATCACCTCCGCTTCACCACTCCCGGGTACAGCGCGCTGGAGCTGAACGTCGTGCTGGCCGACTCTTCGCGCCGCACCACGGTGGACGTCCAGCTCGCGGCCGTGCCGGTGCGGCTGCCGACGCTCGAGGCCATCGCCGATTCCAGCGCTCCCCTGCCCCCAGAGCAGGTCGCCGAGATCGGCCGGGTGAGACTGGAACAGGATTGGGCAGACCGGCGCCTGGCCGGTGAGGTGGACGCTGACCGTGCGTTCGCCGGCGCTCCCGGAGTGCAGGGCGGTGGCGAGAACGTCGCCGGGCTGCACGTGCGTGGCGGAGCCACCTCCGAGAATCTCGTCCTGCTGGATGGGATTCCACTCTACTCGGCGGTGCACTACTCCAGTGCATCCAGCGCGGTAACCCCGGAGGCGATCGGGGGGGCCGACCTGCACACCGGCGTCAGCTCCGCGCGATATGGCGAGCATCTGGCCGGCGTGCTGGAGCTGGAAACCCGAGACCCCGCCGCTGTCCCGCTGGGAGCGCGCGGCTCGCTCGGTTCTTCGGATCTCCGGCAGATGTTCCACGGCTACGTTCCGGCGATTCGGACCGGGCTGCTGCTGAGCGGAAGGACAACGTATCGCGATGCACTCGGTGGCGAGGAACTCGGCCGGCAGGGGAACGGCTACCAGGATCTGCTCGGCGTCGCGACGACCCCGCTGGCCGGAGGTCGGCTCAGAGTGCTCTCCTTCCTGGCCGATAACCGGCTCGATTTCCCCGCCATCAGTGACTACGGCCACGGCCGATCGGACGAGCGTGCGTCGGAAGAAGGCGGCACTGACTCCGGAATTCCGCTCAACGCGATCTCCTGGACCAGCCACAGCCAGGGTATCACCTGGAACCGAACCAATTCGCGGGGCACGCACCTGGAGACCGCTGCCTGGTGGGCCGGCAGCTCCGCCGACATTCGCTGGTTCTCGAGCCCCAGCGGCGACCGGCTCCGGAGCGAGCTGTCTGAGCTGGGACTCTCGGCGCACGCGGCGTGGCCCCGGCTGGATGGCGGCGTCGGCATGGGAGTTTCGCTGACCCGGCCCAGTACGCATTACACGATCACGTCCGCTCTACCTGAGTCCCCAGCGACGGCCCGTCTGGCGCTCACCGCCACGCCGACCGTGGGGTCGGTGTTCGCCGAGCGGGTCTGGGAACCCTCTCGACGGGTGTCGGTGTCGCTCGGTGTTCGGGCGAGCACCGACTTTGCCGGGTGGGCCGGAGTCGAGCCGAGACTCACGGCGATGGTGCGTCCCGACGGCGCTACCCGCTTCGGTATCGGCGTCGGACGGAGTCATCAGACGGTGCAGTCGGCGGCGAACGACGCCTCGGCGCTCGGGAGTCTGCTCGGCTTCGACCTGCCGGTGGCGGCAGGATCGCGCTCGCTGCCGGTGGCCCAAGCGGACCAGCTCGAGGCGCTCGCCGTTCGCAGGGTAGCGCCTGGCCTCGAGGTCTCGGTGACAGGATATCTCCGCTGGACCAGCGGAATCGCTCTGAGCGCAGCATCCACTCGCGGTCTGTTCCCTACCGACAGCATCGTCGTGGGCCAGGGCTCTGCGTCGGGTGTCACCGGCGCGCTGGCACTCGACCTGGGACGCTTATCCGGGAGAACCTCGGTGACCGTCGGGCGCGATATTCGGACCGCAGGTACCACTCGCTTCGACGCGAGTTACGGCCACGGAAGCTCGCTGTCTCTGGATCTCGGTTACCGCTTTATGCAGGACACCCGTCTTCTTCTGCGCTTCCACGGCGGCAGCCCGCAGCCGTCCTCGATCGTCGGCCCAGGCTTCGAGTGGCGTCCAACGCAATCATTCGGCGAGCAAGGGGAGATCGCCGGCACGCCGGAGAACCTGGCAGGCGCAGTGAACAGCGCGCGGCTCCCGCAGTACGCCCGACTCGACGTCGGCGTTCGCCGCTCCTGGCGGATTCCCCAGCTGGGCGGCAGCACCCGGCTCACCACCTCGGTCTCAGTGACCAACCTGACAGGGCGCGAGAATGTCCTGGGGCTGGTTGCCCGGCCCGACGGGGGCGTGGGAGCCATCCCAGGCTCTCCTCGCGCTCTGGCGGTAGAGGTCGGCTGGCAGTTCTGACCGGCGGGCAGTCCGTCACAATCGGAAGGGCTGACGCGTTCTCTTGAAGTGCCCGCCCACGCGACGTCTCTCGCCTACTCTCCCATGAAGTCCGGCGCTTCCAGCCCGGGCACTCCGCGCCCATCCGACATTCGACCGGAACCTCTCTTCGAGGAGGAGTTCCGAACCTGCTATCGCGAGCGGTTCCCCCGGCTGTTCACCTACGTGGACCGCCTGACGGGGGACGCCGAAGCGGCCTCGGACATCGCGCAGGAGGTGTTCGTGCGACTGCACCGGCGTGGTAGCATGCCGGACCAGCCGGCCGGCTGGCTCGTCGCGGTGGCGAACAACCTGGTACGCGACGAGCGGCGGCGGGCCACACGACAACTGCGAATTCTCACAGGCAACCCGGAGCAGGCCCAGCTCGGAGCGCGTACCGGCGATCCGGTGCAGGACGTGGAGCGTGCGGAGACCGTCCGGGCAGTTCGCGCCGCCTTGCAGTCATTGACCCTGCGCGACAGGCAGGCGCTGCTGCTGCGCCACGCCGGCTATAGCTACAACGAGATTGCGACTGCGCTTCGACTGACCAAGGGAGGCGTCGGAACCACTCTGGTTCGCGCTGGACAGCGGTTTCGCGCTGCCTACAAGGAGATGCACGGTGCACCCGAGTGATGCCACGCTGCTGGCTCTGATCCACGGCGAGTTGGCCGAGGGTACGCGGGCGGAGACCGAGGAGCATGTCGCCTCGTGCGGCATCTGCGCCGCGCAACTGGCCGAGCTCCGCGACGGCGATGCCATCGTTGCCGGTCTTCTCTCCACTCTGGACCATCCCGTTCCTCGCCGGGTTCCTATGGTGCTGACTCGAGCTCCCGGGCTGAGTCGGATCGCGATTGCCGCATCGATCGCCCTGCTGGTGGCCGGAGCCGCGGCGGCCGCAGTACCGGGCACTCCGGTCCACCGGTGGCTTCAGGAGCATCTCAGCGCACCCGTGCGCCAGGAGATCAGCCGGCCGGCGGCACCAGCCGCGTCATCGTCCGCCGAGCAGGCGGCCAGTGGAGTCGAGGTGGCACCGGCCGGCGGGCTGACCGTGTCGTTCCGTGAGCCCGAACCGGCCGGCACTCTCATCGTGGCCACGGCGGATCGGTCTAACGTATCGCTCCGCGCCTTACTCGGGGCTGTGGCATACCAGGTGGGCACCGGACGAATCGTGGTCGACAACCGGGGGGTTGCAGGGCGCTACCAGCTGGAGATCCCCAACAGCCTGGAGCG
This sequence comes from uncultured Gemmatimonadales bacterium, assembly GCA_963698975.1. Classification (GTDB taxonomy): domain Bacteria; phylum Gemmatimonadota; class Gemmatimonadetes; order Gemmatimonadales; family GWC2-71-9; genus CAVVWJ01. The sequence goes on along the minus strand of CAVOSV010000002.1, from coordinate 2,123,912 downwards.
GCTCACCGTACTAGTCGGAAGTCAGGTGATTTTCAGATCCACTGGCGGCCGGATCGCCGGCGCCGGCCGCGACACCATCTCTCTTTCGATCGAACGGGCCCATTGATGAGACTCCGCCTTCTGACTGCCGCTGGCCTCACTCTGATGGTGCCGAGCGCCAGGGCTCAGACCACACCTGACACCGCATCTGCCGGACCTCGGATCTCCGCGCTTGCGATGATACCGGCGGACACCGCCCCGACTGCAGCGGCTGACACCGGAGGCCGCCCCCGCGCTATCGAGTACAGCAATGGCTACTACACCCGGCTCACCATCCACCGCTATGCCAGCTACGCCGAGCTGCCGCTGTTCGCGGCCGAATACGCACTCGGACAGCGAATCCTGAACGGACAGGAGACCGGAGATTTCGCTTCCTCGGGCACCGTGTCGGCGCATAGGGTGGTCGCCGGCTCGCTCGGCGTGCTGTTCGCGGTGAACACGGTGACCGGCCTCTGGAATCTGTACGAGGCGCGACATGATCCGGCGGGCCGCACCCGGCGGTACGTTCACGCCGTCTCCATGCTGGCAGCTGATGCCGGCTTTCTCTACACCGCATCGCTCGCCGGGGACGCGCGGGAAGAGCAATCAAGCGCCAATCAGCATCGCAACGCGGCGCTGGTCTCAATGGGGGTCGCCACGGCCTCGACCCTTATGATGTGGCTCTGGAAGAATTGAACGATGACGCTGATCCAGACTCTCGCGCATGCGCTGGCCCCGTGGCAGTCGCTCTACTCCGATTCGAAGGCCGTCGCCTCGGTTGTCACCGGCGTGCACCTGGTCGCGATGCTGTTCGGAGGCGGCTTTGCCGTGGCGGCAGACCGGTCGACTCTACGCGCGCTCAGGCAGGAACCGTCGGAGCGAGTGCGCGCTCTGGCGGAGATGCATGCGGTGCATCGTCCTGTGCTCATTGCTCTTGCCCTCTTATTCGTCAGCGGGGTTGGGCTCGCCACCGCCGACATCGAGACCTTTGCCACTTCGCCCATTTTCCTGCTGAAGCTCGCGGTGGTGACTCTGCTCCTCATCAACGGTGCGGTGCTGGAGCGAACCGAGCGCACGCTCCGTCTGCAGACCTCAGGCCCAGGCCGCGAGCCTCGGCTCTGGCGGCGTCTCCGCATGACGGCTTACCTCAGCCTCTTCTTCTGGACCTGCGCGGTCGTCACCGGCACCGTCCTCACGAACGCGGCGTAGCCGCACTCTCCGCAGACCTCTAGTTCCCTGGATCCCATGACTCCCGACGATTCCACACCAATGCCGTCTTGCGACAACTGCGACCTGTCGCTCAGCCGCCGTCAGCTGCTTCAGGGGATCGGCTTCGCCTCGATTGCAGCCTTGATCGGACTGGGCGTTCCCCAGAGTGTCGCCATCGCGATGACGCCAGTGCCGACCCAGGCCCGTCGGCTGCTGGCCGGCAATCCCAGCTATCCAATACCCGCGGCCGACGGCGTCCAGATCGACCGCGACCAGGAGGTCATTCTGGTGCGGTGGCAGGGGTCGGTCTACGCGTTCAACCTCTCCTGCCCCCACCAGCGAACGGCGCTCCGCTGGAATGACGGCGACCACCAGTTCCAATGCCCCAAGCACCATTCGAAGTACCGGCCGGATGGCATCTTCATCTCCGGCCGCGCTACCCGGGGAATGGATCGTTTTTCGGTGACTCGCGCGGGAAATGAGATCCTGGTGGATGTGAATGCGATGCATAAGGAAGATCAGGACCGAGCGGGATGGGATGCCGCCGTCCTTCACGTCTGATCGGGAGACTGCTGACAATGCTGAACGACATGGAACACACGACCGACCTGGTCTCCACCCGCTGTCCCGGCTGCCGCGCGATGGACCGGCGCGCCTTCCTGGAGCAGACGGCCCTGGCCGGTGTCGCCGCATTCCTGGCCGGCTGTGGCGCCGGAAGCAACACCACCGGACCGTCGTTCACCGGGCCGCTGACCGTCACGGTCGCCGACTTCCCGGCGCTCGCGTCGGTTGGCGGCATCGCGCGAGTGGACAGCGGCGGGGGCTCGCCGGTCGCCGCGGTGCGCACCGGCGACACCCAGTATGCCGCGTTTTCGCTGGTGTGCCCGCACCAGGGGGCGACCGTGGGAATCGTCGGTGCCGGATTCCGCTGCCCTCAGCACGGAGCCCGCTTTGCCGCCGACGGAAGCTGGGTGGGCGGACAGCGCACGTCGAACCTGCGGGCCCTCACCGCACAGTTCGATGCCAACAGCGGGACACTGACGATAGCGTGAGGGGTGAATTCAGGACGCGTACTCGTCGTGCCGGCGGAACCAGATGTTGGTCTCGTTTCGCCCCTTGGGTGCCCGGTCGAGCCACTGGTACATCCCCCAGAGGGCATCCAGTCCGCGCGCGTAGGAAGAGTAGGTGTGGTAGACCGCCCCGTTCTCCAGCGCGAACGCACTCATGCCCGGTCGCTCCCGGGTATAAGTGGCCACATCGGTGCCCGTCCTGGCCGCCATCCATTCGACGGTCCCCTCCCCCGCGTCTGACTTCCACTCCTGACCCTTCTTTCCCACCAGCGTATCCTGCATCGGTTGCTCGCGCTGGTAGTTGTATTCGATCCCTCCCTCGCGCTGCTCCTGCTCGCTGAACCCCACGCTGAAGTCGTGGTTGAAGTCGCTGCCGAACGAAGAAGCCCAGGGGAAGGTCCAGCCCATCCTCTTCTTGTATGCCTCGAGCTTCGCGTACGGGGCCCGGGAGACGGCCCAGAGCATGACGTCGTGATTGGCCAGGTGCACGGCGAATCCGTTGAAACCATCGGCGATGGCGGAGCAGGCCGGACAGCCGGCGGTGTAGTCCGGGCCGAACATGAAGTGATAGATCAGAAGCTGCGAACGTCCCCGGAAGAGGTCGGGCAGCGACGCGCTCCCCTCGCTGGTGTCGAAGCGATACTGCTTGTCGATCGGCACCCAGGGCAGCTCCATTCGGCGACGAGTCACCTCGTCGCCCTGACGAGTCAGCTCCTTCTCCGCCTGCAGCAGCTCGAGTCGGGCGTCCAGCCACTCTTTCCGGGTCCCGGTGCGATGGCTGGTTTTTTCTGGGGTTCGGGTGGGCATAATAGTCTCCGTATGAATCGAGAGTGAAACTCGCCGGCCGAAAGTCGCTGTGCTCGCGACTCGTGACTCGCGACTCGCGACTCCTCTTGTATTCCGACGTCCGACCAACGATACTCTACCATATGGTTGAACGTTTGTCCACCCGGGCCGCGGAGCCGCGGCGCCTCGATCGCGTGTACGGGGCCATCGCGGATCCCACCCGCCGGGCCATGCTGGGAATCCTGGCGAGTGGCGACGTGAACGTCGGCATGCTCGCTCAGCGGTTTCCCATCTCGTTCAATGGTGTCTCCAAGCACGTGAAGGTGCTTGAGCAGGCAGGCCTGGTACGGCGGAGCGTGCACGGACGGGAACACTGGCTGGCGCTCCGCCCTGGCCCGCTCCGGGACGCGAGCCGCTGGCTGGAGCACTACCGGGAGTTCTGGGACAACCGTCTCGACGCGCTGGAGAGCTTTCTGCTGCAACAGAGGGGCGATCCCAATCCCAAACGCCGGCATGGCCGCGAACGGACAGGGAAAGAATGAATCCTCGCGAGTCGGGCGAGACCCTTGTAGTACGGCGGCTCATCACCGCGCCGCGGGACCGGGTGTTTGCCGCCTGGCTGGACCCGGCGAGTCTGGCGCAGTGGATGCGGCCCGGCGGTGTGACGGATTCAACAGTCGAAGTGGATCCGAAGGTGGGAGGCAAATTCCGGATCGTAATGATCGAGGGGCCCAAGCGTTACGAGCACACCGGCGAGTATCTGGTGATAGAGCCGCCGGGGCGGCTCCAGTTCACCTGGATCTCTGACGCCACCGACCACCGGTCGACCGTGGTGACGATCGAGTTCCTGGAGCGGGACGGGGACACGGACGTGGTGTTGACCCACCGGCGCCTTCCTGCGTCCCAGGTTGGTTCGCACCGAGCCGGCTGGACCGACATCATGAAAAAGCTAGAGCTCCATTCGCCTTGAGCCGGAGGACCTATGCGCGCTGTAATGCTTACCTGTCTGCTGGTGGCTGGCTGCCGGGCGGAAAACAAGGAGCAGACATCCAGCTCCCCGTCTGCTCCGAGCGAGGCTGAACGGGTGGTGCAGCATGGACTGGACGCCTGGAACAAGCATGATGTGGAGGGTGCGCTGAGCGTCTTCTCACCCGACGTGAAGCTCTACCGCTTTCCCGACAAAGAAGTGGCAAACCCATTGGACAGCATCCGAGTCCGCTGGCGTCAGCGGTTCGCGAAGGATCCAAACGTCCACGTGATCGTTTCGCCTCGCATCGTACACCAGAATTTCGTCATCGACCATGAGATGGTAAGCGGTTTGTCGAATGGAGGGACCCGCACAGCCGACTGGATCTACGAGGTTAACGGCGGCCGGATAGTGCAGGCATGGCTACTTCCCGAATGATCCAGTGCGCCGATTGAGGTGGGACCTGCCCTGGGCTTCCTAAGTGACCGCGGGGCCGGACTCGCGGATGCGGCTTTCCAGAGCAGCGAGTGCCTTCTCTTGACGGTCCATCATCAGCCGCTGGCGCTGGAGTAGCTCCTTGAGCTCGGCTAGAGACCTGCGTGCGTCGGCCGCCGCGGCCCTCGAGTCCTCCGCCGCGCCGCGGAAGGTTTCGGCTATGTCCCGTGCCTGCTCCGCGACCTCTCTGCCGCCCTCCTGCCCATCGCGGAGAAGCTCAGCGGATCTACGAATCTGCTCGAAGTCGGCTCGGCCACCTTCCTGGGTTGACCTCAGAGCTTCCTCGGTAGTACGGTCGCCTTCCCCATCCTCACGAATCTCTTCGCCCCGGTCGCGCAAGTTCTCACCGATCCCTCTGCCTTCCTCACGCTGCCGACGGTACAGCTCTGCTGTTTCGCGCCGCTGCTCAGCAGCCTCACGGCCGCGTTCTGCAGCCGCATTGGGATCAACCACAGGTTTATTGTCCATTGGGCACGGGTACTCCAGACACAAGCAAACGTTTGTTGGAAAAGCTCTGCCCGGCGAAGTGCCGGGCGATGCAGGAAGGAACAAGCTCTTCAATATACTCAGTCAGAAAGCGGTTAAGATCCTTCGCTCATCAGTGCAGCACCAGGCGGAGACCCAGGTTGATCATGCTTCCCTCCAGCGGCGCCCAGGCATCAACCGTCCACCTTCCTCCCGGGCCCGGCTCCGGCCGAAGCAGTGGCTGGTAGTCGCTCAGCCGTACATTCGTCAAATTCTCGGCGTTCAGAAACACATTGGCCCGCTGCCCCACGCGCTTCATCGCCAGGAAACCGACAATCAGGTAGGGGTGGCTCACCGTCCGGTAGGGATCGTCCTCCAGCGCTTGCTCTCCGATGTAGCTGACTTCGAGAGCCACCTGCCCCGTCTCCTCCTCCTCGATAATCCCGTCGAACGTCACGACGTGTTTCGGCGTGAGTGAGACCGTGCGGCGCAAGCCCGGCACAGCATCGGGATCTGCCTCGGTCGCGTCGGTGTAGGTGTAGGTCGCTGTCAGCAGAAAGGGGTCGCGAGTCCACCGGGCGAACAGCTCCGTGCCCCAGGTGCGGGTGGGCGTCGACCCGTTGACAACGCGTAGCGTCGGCGCGCTCGGGTCTGCCGACGGCGGAAGAGTCGCCATCTGAAGCGCGTGGTCGATCGCCGAGCCGAACAGGGTGCCATCGAGCTCGAACCCTCCGAAGCGGCCGGTGAGCGCGAGCGACGCACTCCTGGCTCGCTCCGCAACCAGATCGCCCAGCGCCGCCACCGGCTGCAGCCCCGTCACGGCCGTCTCCTCCAGCCGGGCCGTAGGTGCCGCGAATCCAGTGCCTCCGCTGAGCCGGGCGGAGAACTGGGGACCCGTCCTCGCGAGGATCGAGACCCGCGGGCTCAGTATCGTGCCGACGAGATTAGAGTGGTCCAGCCGAATGCTGGTGGAGGTGCGAAGCCAGGGGGTGAATGACCGATCGTACTGCACGAACGCACCCGGCGTGGCGGTGGTCCGGTCGAAGCGGGGGACGTCGTATGCCCGCAAGCCCTCGCCGTCGATCGCCGCGCCCAGGACCCAACTGGCGCTGCTCCAGGTCGGGCTCGCGTCTGTTCGCACCAGCGCAACCTCGGCAAAGCCGGTGCGCACCCGGTCGCGCTCGGTCCGCTCGCCGATCAGGTGCTCCTGGAACTGATGGACCGCGGCGCCCCTGAGGCTCAGGGTCCAGCCCGGAGTCAGAACCCGCTGGCCGTTGACGCCGAGATCGAGGTGTCGAGTGTCAATCGTTTCGGGAAAGGGATCTCCCGCAGGTGTCAGACCACCTCCGACAGTGCCGGCTTCCCGGTTCTCCAGCGTCGTCCCCGCCGTGAGGAGGAGACTCGACCCGGTGCTATCTGACCAGAAGAAACGCGGTCTCAAGGCGAGACGGCGATATCCGGGAAGGTCGGTCCAGCCGTCTCCATCGACATCGCGACGCTGCTGGCGGTGGCCGCCGCCGAGCAGGCTGTACGCCCACCGCGAATCCTTGCTCAGGGGGCCTGCCGTGAAACCGACCAGGTCGGTCGCATCGCGCTGGCCCTGCGAAGCCAGTATCTCATGCCGGCGAATGGGCTCACGGGAAAAGAGATTTATCACGCCTCCGAGCGCCTGTCCGCCGTAGAGCGCCGACGCGGCTCCCCGGATGATCTCGACCCGGCCGAGATCGAGCGGTGGGATCTGCACCAGGCTCAGGTCGCCGGACTCGGTTCCGTAGATCGGAAGCCCATCGGCGAGAATCTGGGTGTAGCGGCCGCGGAGTCCCTGGATCCGCACCGCCACCCCACCGAGCGAAGGCGCGGTGGTCTGCACCTGCAGCAGCGCGTTAGGCTCCCGGAAGATGTTCACCGCGGAGCCGGGCGAGCTCTGCGACTTCTCCGAGATGTCCTCCTGGGCGACCACGTCGACCTTCAGCGGCGAGTTTTCGGGGTTGGTGCCGATCCGGGTGGAGAGCACGGTGACCGAATCGAGCTGGACAGCCACTGGCTCCAGTGTGACCGTCACACTGATCTCCCGAGACTCGGGTACCTGTACCTGGATGGTGGCCGGCTCGAATCCGATGCGGGTGACAGTGATGCTTTGGCGGCCGGCCGGGAGGGTGAGTCGCGTCAGGCCGTCTGCGTCTGTGGTCGCCTGCTTACTGTCGGACCGAACCACCGCTTCGGCGAGAGGGGCGCCGGACTCACTCCGAACGGTTGCGATGACCGCACCCGTGGCCGGCGGGTTTTGAGCCAGGAGAAGCGCGGGTGCGCAGGAGAGGCCGAGGATCACCAAGGTCGAGCGTCGCATTTATCAAGCTAAAAGAAAACGCCCCGTTCGTCGGAGGCGTTGTTAGCCTTCGTGTCCTCGTTTGTCTTCTTGGTGCCTTCGTGTTGAAACGCGGCTCGGAGTCATGCCAGTGGCGGTGGTTGCGCCCGGGTATCGATCTCAACTTGACCGTTGTCCAGACTGGAGCAGCTGCGCCCAATCCAGCTCGGCCCAATCCAGCTCCTCCTCAACCCGCTGAAATGCGGCGTCGCCGATAGTGCCATCGGCCCGGAGCGCAAACAGCCGCTTCCGCTGCGCGTCGGTCGCTGCACGCACCGCCGCCGCGTCCCCATCCCGAACCGCGGCATCCTCCACACTCACCGGCGTAGACGGAACCCGTCTGCCGTCTCCATCCTCCACCGCAAACTCTTGCTCGGCCCGCCTCAGCTGAAGCTGGTACCGATGCCGGACCAGCTCCGCCGTTTCCGCTCCTTCACAGCACTCCGCCGCGGCCAGCGCCGCCCGCAGCGACTCGACCCGGGCCAGCCGCACCTCGTGATCCACCGTCCCGTCGTCCTCCAATCGCAAGGCCAGCAACAGCGGCCGCAATGTCAGACCCTGGAGCACGAGCGTGCCCAGCACCACTCCGAAGGCAGTCACCAGGATCATGTCCCGGTAGGGAAATCCAATTGGAAGAGCCAGCGCCGCGGCGATGGTCACCGTACCCCGCATCCCGCACCACCCAACCAGGAGTGCGCTCCGACGATCCAGTGCCACCGCGTCGTTCGGACCGGGCCTGCCACTCGCGTGCGGGCGGCAGCGCCAGCGACTGAACTCCGCCGCGCCGGTTACCCATGCCAGTCGGGCCAGAATCACGGTGCCGGTCACCGCGGCCGCGACCGTGGCGTAGTGCGCTCCGGTCGAGCCGGTCAGCCGTGCCGCGATGGACTTGAGCTGAAAGCCCACCAGGATGAACGCGAGCACGTTCAGCACGAACACCGTCACCTCCCACACCGCCCACGACGGGATCCGGATCCGCGCCGGAATGATCTCGGCCGCGGTGCGCGATGTGGCCATGGCGAACACCACCAGGGTGATGATCCCCGAGAGGTGAAGCTGCTCGGCCAGGATCCAGACACCGAAGGTCCAGCCGAATTGGAATACCACGGAGGTCGCCACGTCATGAATCCGGCCGCTGACGAAGATCGTCGCACGGGACAATGCGAGCCCCAGCACGACACTGCCGAGGGTGACCACCAGCAGTGTCGGCAACACGGTCCAGCCGGAGAGAAACCCGGTGATGGTGGCACTCACGGCTAGCCGGTACACGATCAGGGCGCTGGCGTCGTTGAAGAGGCTCTCGCCTTCCAGAATCACGAGCAGCCGGTTGGGGGGGCGGAGCTGTTTGAGCACTGCGGTCGCAGCCGCAGCATCGGGCGGGGCGACGATGGCGCCGAGCGCGATTGCCGCCGCCCATGGCAGGTCGGGCACCAGCATCCGGGCAATAATCGCAACGACCGCGATGGTGAGCGCGACGGCGCCGAGGGCCAGACCGGTGACTGCGCGCCAGTTGGCGCGCAGATCCCGCTGCGAGGAGTCGAAGGCGGCGTCCACCAGAACCGGCGCCACGAACAACGCCAGCGCCAGCGCCGGGTCGAGCGCCATCGTGGGCAGGCCGGGGATAAGGGCGAGCCCGGCCCCGGCCAGCGCCACGAGCGATGGGTACGGCACCCCGATCTGCCGTGCCACCGCCGCCAGCACCGCACCGCCGACCAACAGCGCTATAACTACCTCGAAGACTTCCATTCCGTCAATTTAGCGCAAAGAGAAACGCCCCCGTGAGCCGGGGGCGTTCTCCTCGGACCTGTCTTTATCGCGACTCCTGACTCCGACTCGTGACTCGTGACTCGCGACTACCTAGTGATTATCCCACCCATAGTGATTCCCGTTGTCGTGATGGTCCCGGACGTGGTGATGATCCCGATCGTCATCGTCATCCCGATCGTCGTGACCGTAGCGGTCGTCATCACCGTGCCGGTGGCGCTTCCACTGATCGTCGTTGATGTAGTAGTGGCCCCCGCGCTCGTACACGTCCACCCGGTGGAGGACCGTGCGACCAAACGGCCGCCGGTAGAAGCGAGCCCCGTCGGAGTACACCGTGACCACCCGATACCCTGACCTCCTCCACCAGCCATGTCGGCCGTGGATCCGCTCGACGACGACCACCTCCGCGCCCATGGTTCTGCGGGCGCGATCCGCCAGGCCGGTATTCCGACCGCTCTCAACAATGACTGAACCCTGAACCGTGGTCTGGGCCGAGAGTGGCGCGGCGATAAGACCGAACGCCAGGCCGGCAAGCCAACGCACCGCGATACTGCGCTTCATATTGGCCTCAAAGTGTTGGGGAACGGCGGGCCAATATGCGAGGCGTGTGCCAAGACCTAAGTTCTTGCGGCGCAATGGTGCATGTATCTGCACTAGGGGAAAGACGAAGGACAAGGAGAAGCAGCGCCGTACATCAATGACTTCGCCAGTGAGATTACTTTGCGAGGCATGTCCTCAGTGGAGCAGGTCGCGCGTTTGCGGGAACAGGTCGAGCGCGCCAATCACGCCTACTACGTAAACGACGCTCCCGAGATCTCGGACGCCGAGTACGACCGGCTCTTCCGCGAGCTCCAGGCACTCGAGGCCGAGCATCCCGAGCTGCAGAGCCCGGACAGCCCGACGCAACGAGTCGGTGCGATCGCAAGCACTGCGCTCACCAAGCACCCGCATCTGCGTCCCATGCTGTCGCTGGCCAACGCCTTCAGCACTGAGGAGCTGGCCGCGTGGGAGGAGCGAAACGCTCGGCAGGTCTCCGAAGTAAAAACCGCGGGCTACACCACCGAAGTGAAGATCGACGGCACCGCGGTGAGCCTCACCTACGAGAGCGGGAAGCTCAAGGTCGGCGCCACGAGGGGTAATGGCACAACAGGTGAGGACGTCACCCCTAACCTCCGTACTATTCACGACATACCACTTTCACTTAACGGCAAGGATCACCCGAAACTGATGGAGATCCGGGGCGAGGTCTACCTGCCCTTCGCCAGCTTTACCCGGACCAACAAAGAGCGGGAGAAGCTGGGCGAGCCGCTCTTCGCCAACCCCAGGAACGCGGCCGCCGGCGCGCTTCGCATGCTCGATCCCGCGATCACCCGCCGCCGCCGGCTTCGGATGTTTGCCTACGCGCTCGAGGTGATCGACGGCCGGATCACGGTGCGCACCCAATCCGAGCTCCTCGATCTGCTCGCCAGCTGGGGCTTTCAGGTCGAGCCCCATCGCAAACGGTTCAACACTCTGGACCAAGTGCAGACCGCAATCGAGAGCTACGAGACGCTGATCCCCAATCTCGATTTCCAGGCCGACGGCGTCGTGGTGAAGGTCGACCGACTCGCGCTGCACGCCGAGCTCGGCGTGGTCGGCGGACGCGAGCCGCGGTGGGCCATCGCCAGGAAGTTTGCGCCGGAGGTGGCCGAGACCGAGCTGCTCGACATCGCCGTCAATGTAGGGCGCACCGGCGCGCTCAATCCCTTTGCCATCCTGCAGCCGGTGCAGATCACCGGCGTCACCGTGAGCCGGGCGACGCTCCACAACGAGGACCTCATCGCAACCAAGGACATCCGGATCGGCGATCGGGTCGAAGTCATCCGGGCGGGCGAGGTAATTCCCCAGATTGTGCGACCGATCATCCGGGACGGAGTGAAGCGGGGCGAGCCGTGGCAGATGCCGGACCACTGCCCTGCCTGCAACAGCCCGACGCCCCGGATCGAAGACGAAGCAATGCGCTACTGTCCCAACGTCTCCTGCCCGGCCCGGGTGCTGGAGGGTGTGGTGCACTTCGCATCGCGCGGGGCGATGGACATCCGGGGACTGGGATACGAACGGGTGCGGCAGCTGCTGGACGAAGGCGTGATCCGGAACGTGGCCGACCTCTACACCAACGTCACATCCGAGAAGCTGGTGACGCTGGAGCGCTACGCGAAGCAGTCGGCGGACCAGCTGGTCGCCGCGATAGAAGACTCCAAGACTCGGCCGCTCTCGCTCCTGATCTTCGGGCTCGGCATCCCTCACGTGGGCTTCACCGCGGCGCAGCTGCTGGCGCGCCGGTTCGGTAACCTCGACGCCCTGGCGAAGGCTGCGTGCGAAGAACGGCTGGGCGGGATCCAGGGAATCGGCCCGGTGATCGCCAAGAGCGTCACCGCATTCTTCAGCGAGCCCCGGAATCAGGAGCTGCTGGAGCGGCTCAAGGCCGCGGGTGTGAACACAGTCGAGCCCACCGTTGCCAAAGCCGACGGCGCGCTCTCGGGCAAGACTTACGTGCTGACCGGGAGTTTGCCCACGCTCTCCCGCTCGCAGGCTACCTCTTTAATCGAAGAAGCCGGAGGGCGGGTCGGCAGCAGCGTGAGCAAGAAGACCGACGCGGTGGTTGCGGGTGAGGACGCCGGCAGCAAGCTGGAGAAGGCAAAGTCGCTGGGCGTGGAGGTCATCGACGAGGCGGAACTCCTGCGGAGAGTCGAACAGTCGGAGAGTCGGAAAGCCGGAGAATGATCCCATCCACCTCCGCCCCTCCGCCTCGCCGGCCGCACCTTGTACTATTCAATCACCTCTAACCCACGACCTATGATCGACCAGGCATCACGACAAACCCCGGCTGCCCTTCGGCTCGGCCGCAAGGTCATCCATCAGCTTCGTGCCTCGCTCGAGCGCGATTCGGGACTCCAGGCTGCCACTCACCTCCAGGAGGCCGGCTTTGCCGGAGGCGAGGAGCTGTACGAAGACTTCGCCCGGTGGCTCAAGGCGGAGCGGAACCTGGACCAACCATCAGACCTGGACGTGCAGTTCCTGGGCGAGGTGCTGTCCGACTTCTTTGCGGAACAGGGCTGGGGCAAGCTGACCTCCATGCCACTGGGGGAGGCGGTGCTGGCCCTGGACTCGGAGAATTGGGCCGAGGCACTGGATCAGCCGGAGGGCCAGTACCCGTCGTGCCATCTGAGCTGCGGGCTGCTGGCAGATTTCCTGGGGCGGGTGTCGCAGGGCCCGGTGGCGGTGATGGAGGTGGAATGTCGCTCCCGCGGGGACCACAAGTGCCGCTTTCTGGCCGGAGCGCCGGAGACGCTCAGCATTCTCTATGAGCGGATGGCGCAGGGGTCGGGCTATGTGGAGGCGATTGGCGGACTGACGGACGGGCGGACGGGCGGACTGTAGGCGGTCGGCGGCAAGGGGTAAAAGAGGCGGTAGGAGCGGGATTCTGCCCCTACTGCTTTATCGTTTCTTGCGATCGTCTCGGGTTACAGGATCAAGCCGTTTCTCACCATGCTGTCCGCCTGTCCGCCCGTCCGGCCGTCCGCCCGCTTCAGCTCCCTTTCACCAGCTTGATCCCTCCTGATCCCGTCTCGATATCAATCTTCCCCCGACCATCGCCAATGCGCCCGGTCATGTGATCCCGCGCGTGCCGAGTGACGGCGACCTCGAAGTCGGTCTCGATCTCGCCACTCGAGGTCTCGATGTCCACCTCGGCGCCGATTGTGGGCGGAACCTTGAGCGTGATATCGCCCGACCCGGTCTCCACGTTCACATTCCAGAGCTCCCCGTTGACATCTGCGGTGACGGCACCGCTCCCGGTCTCCAGCTTCAGCTGCGGGGCCGTGAGTCCGGCGAGCTGGATGTCGCCCGAGCCGGTGTCAACATCGAGCGACGCGCTCCGCACCCCGGTCCCGCTCACCTCTCCTGAGCCGGTATTCACCGCAACGTTCTCCCCTCTCACATCGGTGAGCGACACCGATCCCGAGCCGGTATCTACTGACAAGTCGCCCCGCGAGTTGCTTACCTGTACCTGGCCCGAGCCCACGTCGATGTTGAGGTCGCCCCGGGTATTCGAGGTGGTGACCGGCGCCGAAGCGGCGTCGATATTGAGGTCGCCCTCTACGTTGGTGACGGAGACCTTGCCCACCGCGAGGTACAGCGAGAGCTGCTTGCCCATGGGGACGGTGATGCGGAGATCGGCATGGGCATCGAGGCCGCCGGCCGCAGCGCTGATGGTGACCCGGCGGCCCTCGTTCTCCTTCTTGTGCTCGTCATCCTGGTGTCGGTCGGAAAAGGTGCCGTCCTCCCGGACCCGGAGCTGTGTGGATGAGCCGCTGCTGAGCTTGGCGTAGCTGATCCGGTCAGCGGGATAGACGAAGCGCAGGCTCTGGGTTCCGTCGATCTCGCTCTTCATCACCTTGAGCTTGGCTGCATCGGCACCGCCCCGGGTGGCCTGAGCTACCACGTCGGGCCCGGGTCCGGCCTCGACGGTGACCTCGCCTACCAAGTTGTAAATGGCGACCTCGTGCCCCGGGACTGAGTACCGCTCGGGCTGCTGGGCTGCGAGGATTGGAAGCGGGATCAGAGCCGCGCCGAGGAGCGCGGGGACGGTGCGGGAGATCCAGGGACGTGGGGTGGACTGCATGGTACCGCGCTCCTTGAGAGGAAACTGCGGGTTAGACGGGGCTCGGGCCCGAAAGGTTGCAGAGAGAGAATGGGTAAAGGGCTGGCCGAGGCCTGTTCTGTCCCATATAGTAGCATTTCCGGGAGAAATCGGCCCGGAACCCCACCGTGACTGACTACCTCACGCGGCTGACTGCCGCCCTGGGCAACCAATACGCGATCGAGCGCGAGCTCGGACGTGGCGGCATGGCCACGGTCTATCTGGCCCATGATCGGAAGCATCACCGCCGGGTAGCTATAAAGGTTCTTCGGCCGGAGCTCACCGCCGCGCTGGGGCCCGAGCGATTCCTCAGAGAGATCGAAATCGCGGCCCAGTTCAATCATCCTCACATCGTTCCGGTGTACGACTCTGGAGAGGCTCAGGGCCTGCTCTACTACGTGATGCCTTACGTAGTCGGCGAATCACTGCGCAGACACCTCAGCCGTCAGGGCGAGCTGCCGATCGACGAGGCGGTAGAAATCGCCTGCGAGGTGGCCAATGCCTTGGGCTACGCCCACGCTCAGGGAATCGTTCACCGCGATATCAAGCCGGAAAACATTCTCCTGGCCGAAGGGCACGCGATCGTAGCCGATTTCGGCATTGCCCGGGCCATCAGTGCCGCCGTTTCCGCCGAGCACGATGCGGTGACCGGGACCGGCTTTGTGGTGGGAACACCTCTCTATATGAGCCCGGAGCAGGTGGCGGCCGACCTTCGGATAGACGGCCGCTCCGATGTCTACAGTTTGGGCTGCGTGATGTACGAGATGCTGGTGGGCGAGCCACCGTTCAGGGGGCCCACTCCGCAGTCGGTCACCAGCCAGCACGCCATCGGATCCGTTCCCCCCATCCGGGCCCGGAGACCGGAAGTCCCGGTGAAGCTCGAGCAAGTCGTTATGAAGGCGCTGCAGAAGATTCCGGCCGACCGTTTTGCCACAGCCTCGGAGTTCGAAGCTGCGCTGCCCAGTCATCGGACCCCGCCGGAGCCCCAGATTCCCACCGTGCCGACTCCGGTGCAGCGCCGGCACCGGGTCCGCGTTTCTCGCGCCGCCTGGGCCGCGGTCGTTGCGTTAGTCCTGGCTGTGGCACTCACCGCGACGGCATTTCACCGCAGATCTGCCCCGGTGATGAATCAGTCGCTCTACATGGTGCTGCCCTTCCGTCATCGGGCGGCATCGGCTCCCCGGCTCCTTAATGGAGATCAATGCGAGTCGCTCCTCCACGACGCGCTGGCCCGTTGGCGCGGGGTACAGATGGTCGATCCACTCTGGGTGGCGGATGCCCGCGCGCGCCGGGGCGGGGCTGGCAGCATCGATGACGGACTCTCGATTGCACGGGAGCGTCGGGCCGGGCGGGTGGTCCTCGGCGAAGTGTGGGAGTTCAAGGACACCATTTACGTGCGGGGGCTGCTCTACGATGCGGGCGGCCAGAAGTTGGTCCGGGAACAGTCAATCCGTATTGCGCCGGATCTCAGCGATGCCCAGTCACGGTTCGAGGAGCTGGCCGATTCGCTCCTGATCGGCGGTGGGGTGGCCACCGGCAGTCCACCCCGGAGCGGCGACCAACTCTCGCTTCCAGCCTGGCGTGCCTTTCAGGATGCGTATCTGGCGATGCAGCGCTGGGACCTGGATTCGGCCAAGGTCCGGCTGCAGCGGGCGCTCGCTATCGATCCATCCTACGGGATGGCACAGCTTTCCCTGGCCCAGGTGTTGGCCTGGAGCGGCGAGGAGCCCAAATCATGGCGCGGGTATGCGGCCGGTGCGCTGAGCTCGGGCGACAGCCTATCCGCTCGGGACCGCCGGCTGGCCGAAGCGATGCTCGCCCTGGCCGACCAGCATTTCCCTCAGGCGTGCGACCGGTTCCGCGATCTGGTTGCCCGGGATTCGCTCGACTTTGCTGCCTGGTTCGGTCTGGGGGAGTGCCAAGGCACGGACCCGCTGGTGGTGCGTGATGCAGTGAGTCCTTCGGGATGGAGGTTTCGCGGCAGCTACCAGGGAGCGGTGAACGCCTACCGACGAGCCCTGGAGATCGTGCCTTCGGTGCATCTGGCATTCCGCGGTCAGGGTTTTTCCCGGCTGCCACAGCTGCTGTACACCGAGACCAACCACATTCGACAGGGCTATGCCCTCACCCCCGACACAGTACGGTTCGGCGCCTTCCCCTCGATGACCCACGATACTCTGGAGTTCGTGCCGCACCGCATCGAGGCTGTGGTCGCCGCCGTTCCGGGAACTATTCCGTCAACGGTAACCACAGCGGTATCCGCAAACCGGGAGCTGATGCGTGATATCGCCACCACCTGGGTGACTGCATTTCCTCGTAATGCGGATGCACACGAGACTTTGTCGCTGGTCTTAGAGACCCTCGGCGAGCTATCCGCCGGCCGATCCAAAGATTATTCGGCTTTGAGTGAGATCCGGAAGGCGCGTACGCTCGCGCGTGACCCGGCCGCGGCACTGCGCATGAGCAATGGCGAAGTCCGACTGCTGCTCAAGTCCGAGCACATGACTGAGGCAGGTGGACTCGCAGATTCCCTGCTGCGGGCAAATCCAAGCCCAACGATGGAGAATGCGCAGCAGTTGCGAGGCCTGGCCGCATTGGTTGGTCGCGTCAACCTGGCCGCTCAACTGCAACGCCGCGCCGCTCCGGACTACACCTTCCTTGCCCCTGACTGGGAAGAGATCAAGGTGCCGGTGTCTCTCACCGATGCGGCACTGGGCCTCTTTGCCTACGCATCTTTCGGTGCTCCGCTCGACAGCATTGCTGCCCTTGAGCGCCGGGTGGAGCGCCTCATACCCGGGTATGTCCAGGCCTCGCGTCGACAAATTGTCCGTCAGACTCTGCTGGACGTGCCGGCGATGATGGCGTTTCCCGAACGAGGGCCGAGCCCCGTTCATCGTGGCAGCGCGGGCGGAAATTACCTCCTGGTGATGCAGTGGAAGCTCTCACGCGGAGACACTGCCGGAGTAAGAAAGGATTTCGTGGAGCTCGCCAGGCTGAGACAGAATCTCCGGCAGGGCGATATCGCATTCGACGCGACTTACCAGGAGGCGCGGCTCCTGCTCGCCATCGCAGACACCGCAAGGGCCATCCGGCTCCTGGATCTCTCGCTGGAAGCACTTCCCACGCTGGGTACCTATCTGCTGGACCAGCTTCCCCAGGTGGCGACTCTGGTCCGGGGAATGGCTTTGCGTGCTCAGCTGGCTGCCCAAGCAGGCGATAGCACGGAGGCGAAACGTCGAGCTCGGGACGTTCTAATACTGTGGGCCAATGCCGACCCCGTGGTGCACTCGACGCTCGAGCGAATGCGTTCTCTGGTACAGTAGTATCTCTCCAACCACCGAGGCCCCCATGGAATGGAAATCTCTGTCTGCAAGTCTGCTCTGGGCAGCCAGCATTGCCTGTGCTCATGGGGTTCCTGCGCCACCGTTCACCACACCGATGGATCGGGTGCCCGCCGAGAGCATTCAGGCTTATTTATCGAAGTTGAAGTTTGACTATCGGGATGGTGCCGGTGATGTCCAGCACCTGCTGGTGAATTGTGAGAAGTCGTGCCAGCTGGGACCGCTCGTGGGAATTTTCCCGGAGCGGAGGATTGAAGGCAACAAGAGCAGCAATCTGGCAGAGGGTGCAGGCCGGATAATCGCCCAAATCATCAACTACGATACCAAGAACCCCTATCCTCAACTGAACCTGGGCGCGGGGGATACGGTGTATTGGGCAGTGGATTCGGTAGTACGAGTAGACCGCAATATGTCGCGGGGACGCTCTCTGTTCATTTCTACACAGGCAATGCGCACCCGACGCGACTCGCTGGCGACCACGCGAACCCTCCGGTTGTTCGAGCATCCGGACTCGGTCGTAAAAACCTCGGCGGCACGGTGGGTTCTCGATTCGCTCAATTACGAGGAGAAGGGCGCTCCGGGGGGGGAAGGCGAAGGGTTAGTCCGCTGGATGCGAGAAATGACGACCTGGGCTAACTGCAAATCGGGAGGGTGCTGCCGCAACTGAGCAGAAGAGGCAGAAGGAGGATTACAGCCGGGCGGCGTAGTCCGGGCGGACGATCAACTCGCCGCCCTGGATGATCTCGCGGTCCCAGGGAAGGATGATGAAGTTTTCGGTCTCGAAGGCGTGGAAGTCGGGCGCGTAGTCGCCCGTCTTGAACGACACCGCGCTCCGCACCTCCGAGGGCTTGCGCGCCCGCACCTCACTGAGAGCGAGCTTCATGGTGCTCCCGGTGTCGCAGGTCTCGTCCACCACCAGTACTCGGCGGCCCTTGATGGACGGCGGCGGACCCGAGACCAGAATCGGCTGGGAGTCCGCGTCCTTCCGGGTGACCACCATCGAGGTGAAGTCGCACTGCAGAATGGAGGCGACGACAACACCGGGAATCACGCCGGCCTTCGCGATTCCGAGCACAATCTCGGGCTGATACTCCCGAACAACCCGAAGCGCCAGCGCGCGGCAGAGCTCGCCGAAGAACGGCCAATCCACTTCCAGGACCCCTCGCGAGCTGGGTGCACTACGACGCATGTGCTCCTCTTGAGAGACGACTTACCCAACCTACCCGTTAAAACCAAAAAAGCCACTTTCTATCGCGTTGCGGGTCGGTTTCCTCAGGACTATCTTAGGCCTTCCCCAACGCCTTGCGTCTATTCGACTTTGCTCGGAGACTCCCGCTCGGCATGAGCTTCTGGAATCGCATGTTCGGCAAGGGATCGCGGCAGACCGTGGCCCCCCAACGACTGGATTACCTCAACGAGGGTCTGGCTCTGGAACGACAGGGCGACTTCGAGGCGGCGCTTACCTCCTACCGCCTGGCCTTTCGGGACAATCCCTCCGACACGCGCATCCTGCTCAACATGGCGATCGCGTGCACCAAGATCGGTCAGGAGGACGAGGCCATCCGCCACTACCGGAGGGCGCTGGAGCTGGACGATTCGCTGAGCGGGGCCCACTATGGCCTTGCCTTCCGTCTAAAGAAGCGAGGCGAACTGCAGGAGGCGGCCAAGCACCTCCGCGCATTCCTGGCCCGTCCGGGCAAAGGCCCTGACGCGGAGCGCTGGGTCAAGCACGCCGAGTCGGAGCTGGAGAAGATGTCCCCCAACGACGGCAAGGCGTCGGATACGGGGTGATCCGCCCGGCTCTCCTCATCCCCGCCCTGTTGCTGGCCGGCTGTAGCAATCTGACCGAGGAAGAGGGCGGCGCGGTGGCGCTGCAAATCACTCAGCCCGCCTCCGACTCCCTCCAGGTCGGAGAATCGATGACCCTGAGTGCCCAGGCGCTCGGCAAGGACGGCAACCCGGTGGATGCCCCGATCACCTGGCGGGCTCCCGACTCAACGCTTACGGTGGATGAGACCACCGGGGTCATCACCGGGGTCTCACCCGGGACCGGGCGGGTGCAAGCTTTTGCCGGAAGTTTGTCCTCTGCACTGCTGCAATTTACTGTCACCGCCACAGCCGACACCCTGATTGTCACCGATTCCGTGTTGACCGTCGCCCCGACTGAGACGGCTTCCCTGCCCCTCGTCGCTCAGATTCAGACCTTCAACCCGGCGGGACCACTGCCAGGCTGGCCGGTTATCTACACCATTACCGATCCCCCTGAGGTGATCCCTCACCTCGTGGAGCTTCCCGGTGGCGTGGTCACCGATACGGTGAACACTGGCACGGATGGTGCGGTCACCACGGTGACCCTCAACCGAGTTGCTCTTGCTCAACCAGACACCGCCATCATCGAGGTACGCTCCTTCCGCCCTGGCGGAGCTCCCGTACCCGGCTCCGGACAGCGGTTCATCGTCATCTTCCAGTAGCGTGTCGGCGCCCACGGCGCGAACGCTGAACGAGCTGTACTTCGGGGCGTTGGCGCGGTTCGGTACCAGACCCGTGGCTGCCCGCTCCAAGCGCGACGGCCAGTGGCTCGACCTGAGCTACCCCGATCTGGCTAACCGGGTGCAGGACCTGAGCCTCGGACTGCTGGAGCTGGGAATCCGCCCGGGCGACCGGGTTGCCATCCTGTCGGAGAACCGCCCCGAGTGGGCCATCGCCGACTACGCCTGCCTTACCGCACGCTGCACCGACGTTCCGATCTATCCCACGTTGCCGTCGAAACAGGTGGAGCACTGCCTCTTCGACTCGGGCGCCGTCGCGGTGTTCGTGTCCACCCGCCATCAGTTGGAGAAGCTGCACAGCTTCCGGACGCGGGTGCCGGCGCTCCGGCACATCATCGCGTTCGAAGACGATGCGGTGGGAATGGACGTGAAGAGCCTGGGCCAGGTGATCGCGCTGGGACGGGCCGCGCGGGTGCGCCATCCCCACTGGAAGGATGATGCGCTCGCCGTGCAGCCCGACGACCTGGCCACGCTGATCTACACCTCGGGCACCACCGGTGAGATGAAGGGCGTCATGCTGACCCACGGCAACATCGCCTTCGACGTGTCCACCTGCTGCCAGCTCTTCACTTTCAGGCACAACGACGAGTGCCTCTCCTTCCTGCCGCTCTCCCACATCTTCGAGCGGATGTTCGGGCACTACTGCATGTTTCACTCGGGCGTGATCATCAACTACGCGGAGAGCGTGGAGACCATCGCAGCCGACATGGAGCACTGCCGTCCCACCCTGATGGCGTCGGTGCCACGGCTCTACGAAAAGCTTTATGCCCGGGTACTGGAGCGGGTGCGGAGCAGCTCGAGGGTCCGGCAGCAGCTCTTCTTCTGGGCCAAGAACGTGGGTGAGAAGTGGGTGGAGCAGCGGCTCGAACGGGGGCAGGTGTCCCCGGTGCTCGCGCTGCAGCATTGGCTGGCCGACCATCTGGTGTTTGCCAAGCTGCGGGCTCGGACCGGAGGACGGATCCGGTTCTTCATTTCGGGCGGCGCGCCACTGACCGCCGACATCGCCCGATTTTTCCATGCCGCCGGCATGCCGATCCTCGAGGGCTATGGACTCACGGAGACATCACCGGTGATAGCGGTGAACACCTTTGAGCACCTCCGGCTGGGAACGGTGGGCTGGCCGATCCCGGGGGTAGAGGTGCGGATCGCACCGGATGGCGAGATCATCACCCGGGGACCCAATGTGATGGCTGGCTACTACCGGAAGCCGGAGGCCACCGCGGAGGCGCTGGACCGAGAAGGCTGGTTCCACACCGGGGACGTGGGCCTGCTGGATCCGGACGGTTTCCTCAAGATCACCGACCGAAAGAAAGACCTGATCGTCACCGCCGGTGGCAAAAACATCGCGCCCCAGCCGATCGAGGCAATGGCGAAGACCAGCAAGTTCGTGAGCAACGCCATAATGCTGGGCGACCGGCGCCGGTTTCCCATCATGCTGGTGGTGCCGAACCTGGTGACGCTGTCGTCCTGGGCCGAGTCACAGGGAATCCACGCCAGCACGGCAGAGACGCTGTGCGCGCTGCCGGAGGTGCAAACCAAGATGGACCGAGAGGTACGGACCACGCTCCGGGACCTGGCCAGCTTCGAGATGCCCAAGAAGCTGCTACTGATCCCTCGGGACTTCACCCTCGAGGCGGGTGAGCTGACGCCGACACTGAAGGTAAAGCGCCGGGTGGTGGAGGCGCGATACCGGGAAGAAATCGAGAAATTATACGGCGACGAAAGAGCGTGAGCTTACCGCTTACCCGTCCCCACCCACACACCCCCCGCACTCGCCATCACATCGATCAGATCTTCGGACGGCTGATCTCCCTCTCCAACCACCCGCAATCCCGGCAGCACCAACCGGGCGGCGTCGTGGACCCAGGTGGGATCACTGGCGTAAGGTTTTCCCAACACCACACCACGAAGCGAGCGTGACTTGAGCGGGATCATTCCGCCCCGGACCACGCTAGTCCCAGCCGAGTCCATTACATCCTCGGGGGGATTGACCGCGACCAGCGCCACGCCAGGGTTGAGCGCCGCCACCTCTTCCCAGAGCGAAGCCACCGGCCCCACCAGCGCGAGGTAGCCCCCCGGTCCGCTGAGTCCAACAAGCACCGACACGTTCTCGCCGCCGAGCTCGGTGCTCCCTCTGGACTCAGGCGGCGCCCCTCCGGCATCGAACACCCCATCCACCAGCTGAAAGGTGCGGCCGCACACCGGGCAACCCAGCTGTCCGGTCCGGACCGACCGACCATCCATCTTGTCGGGCAACAGGACGAGAAAGCTCTCGTCGTGCGGATTGGGGCAGCGGAGAAGGTCGGTGAGTTCGATGAACATAGTTGGGAGTCGCGAGTCACGAGTCGTGAGTTGCGAGTTGCGTTAGACGCAGTGGCTCGTGACTCTTGTCTCGTGACTCGCGACTAGGGCTTAAACACCACCCAGCTCAGCTTGCCCGCCTCGACCGTGACCGTGCGAAACACCTTCTTGCCCTCGATCTCGGTGCCGACGGTGTAGGTGCCGATAGGGACGTCGCTCACGGCGAAGTGCTCGCCGTAAAGCGGATGGGAGTGAGCCTTCTCGCCGTAGGTTTCGGCATAGGAGAAGGGAGTTTCCGCCGGCTCGCGCTTGATGATGCCGTAGACCCGGGCCTGGGGCACCGGCTTGCCGCTGCCATCGAAGACCTGCCCGGCGATGATGCCGGTGTTGGGCAGCGGCTCGATCCAGAGCTCGGGGTTGGTGGTGTAGGGTGGAAATCGCTGTAACGAGTCCACGATGGCGCCAAGCGAATCGGTAGGCGACGCTGCCATCTCCAGGTGAAGATGGTCGTTGGTGGCGCGGCCCGTGTTCCCCACTCGCGAGATCACCATCCCCTTGGTCACGCGCTGACCCACCTTCACCTTGAGTGCGGAGTTGTGATAGTAGGTGGAGTAGATCCTGTACTTCTTGCCGTCGGCGCTTACCGTGGTGTCGTGCCGGATGGTGACGGTGAGGGCCCCCTGCTCGGCCCGTCCGGCATAGACCACCTTGCCCGCACCAATGGCATACACTGGCGTGCCATCGGGATTGTTGAACTCGACGCCCTGATGCTGCTGAAAGTTCCCCCCCATGGTGGAGCCGTAGCGGTACGTCTGGTCGATGTAGGAGTTGTCGGTGGGTGCGATGGGACGGCGGAACCAGACGGTGAGCGGATTGCGAGCGGCAATGGTGTCCTTGGTCTGCTGCCGGAGACAAGGCAGCGTGTCGGCCACCGGACGAAGTCCGCAGGGCGTGCCCTGTATCAGCTGCCGCCCAATCAGTAGCGCGTTGGCCGGCGCGAACGCGGCCGCAGTGATCGGCTCGCTGACCCAGCCGGTTGGCGTGTGCCGGAGCCGCTGGTTGCCCCTGAGAGTGGCGACGGTCCAACCCCGGGTGTTGGCCGCCACTCGGCGTACGTACTCACTCACCAGGATGCGAAAGACGGAATCAGCGGGGCCCTTGGCCGGCGGCCCGGTGGCATCACCGATGGCGGTCCACTTCTGGCCATTGTTGGTGGTGATCTGGAGACCGTCGGCGGTGCCGATCACCGTAGTGTCGCCCTTCACCACGATGCCTGACGGCGCGACGTACTGCCACTCCGGCCCCAGCTGATTATAGGTCCAGTTTTTCCAGGTCTTCCCCCCGTCGACCGAAAGGCCCCATCCGTTGCCGACGGTGCCGTACCAGATCTCCCCCCGTGAGCCGAAGCCGAACGCGTGGACGAAGTCCCAGGAGATCGACTTGCTCATCGTTGAGTCGCGTCGTCCAGCAGTGTCGGCGGCGGTGGTGTCATGGCGAATCGACTGCCACACACTATCGCCCGCCGGCAGGCGAAAGATCCCCTTCCCGTAAGTTCCCACCCAGATGGCGCCCTGGACGTCGCGCGCCACCGCCAACACGTGTACGCCCCACCCCGTGCTGTCCGGAAGCGGCGGCAGCTTGGCCTGTGCGAGGGCCTGCGACGTCACCGCCGCCAGGAAAACACTGGACATTAGCGGCCGCAGATGAACGCAGACGAACGCGGATATTTCTTTGGCTCGAATGGTCATTTCTATAGCACAGCGAGTAAAGGTGAGTTCTTTATGAGGAGTAACACGTTCGATCCGTGGTAATCTGCGTTTATCTGCGTTCAATCTGCGGCCGAGCTCTTCCCTGTCGGGCCCAGACGAAGCCAGTCGATGAGGACGTGAGGCGGGCGGGTGGCCACGAAGAGCACCGCTTCGGCCACATCGGCCGGGCGCAGCATTCCTGCCCGGGAAATGAACCCCTCCCGCCGATCGGGGTCGAACGGGTCCCAGACCGAGGTATCGGTAGGGCCGGGAGACACGAGTGTTAGTCTGACGCCGGTGCCGCGGTATTCCTGCAGCAAGGTCTCGTGCAGCCCGCGGAGACCATATTTGCTCGCAGCGTAGGCGGCGTTCTCCGGATAGCCCACGTGATCGGCCACGCTGCCTACGGTGATGAAGCTGCCTTGGGCTCGACCGGCCATAGCGGGAAGAAACGCCTGGGCTACTGCAAACGGGGCCCTCAGGTTGACCGCCAGCTGCCGATCGAGATCCGCCTCGGTCGTATTCTCGAGCCGCTGGAGCAGGAACGTGCCGGCATTACTCACCACGATATCGGGCGGGCCACTCGCGTCGATGACGCTCGACGCCAGGCGGTTCACCTGGTCCCAATCGGTGAGGTCGCAGGGAAGATCCTGCACCGCGCCGCTGGTCCGGCGCTCCAGCGTGCGCGCCACCCGGACGACGCGCGCCCCTTCCCCGGCCAGGAGCTCGGCGACCGCGGCGCCGATGCCGCGAGACGCACCGGTCACAAGGGCCAGCCGCCCCTGAAGCCGGCTCACTCGGGGAGGCGGCCTCCGTGCGCCAGGCGCAGGAACTCGTCCCGGGTTTTGGAGTCATCGCGGAAGATGCCGCGGAGTGCGCTGGTGGTGGCGCGCGAATTCTGCTTCTGCACTCCGCGCATCATCATGCAGAAGTGGGCCGCCGTGATCACCACACCGACGCCGGTGGGATGAAGCACGTTCATGATGGCGTCGGCAATTTCGTCAGTCAGCCGCTCCTGAACTTGCAGCCGCCGGGCAAAGACATCCACGATGCGTGCGACCTTGGAGAGACCGAGGATCTTGCCGTTGGGGATATAGGCAACATGGGCTCGGCCGAAGAACGGCAAGAGGTGGTGCTCGCACAGGGAGTAGAGCTCGATGTCGCGCACCATGATCATGCTCTGGTGCTTTTCCTCGAATACCGCGTCGCCGACGACCTCCTCGACCGTCATCCAATAGCCCTGGGTGAGAAAGCGGAGCGACTTCTCCACCCGTTCCGGCGTCTTGAGCAATCCTTCCCGACCCGGATTCTCTCCCAGCGCTGCCAAAATCTCGCGGACTTTACCGGCGAACGGCTCGGGATCGGGTCCCGGCATCTCGGGATGGGTGACGGCGGTCCGCTCAGGACGCACCGGGGTCCCGGCCTTAGTCTCCTTCATAGTCCACGTAATTCCTCGGGGTTTCCCAGAGACGCAGCTTGAGGCCGAGCTCGGGTGGCAGACCCGCGCGCAGCTCACGCCAGCAAACCAGCGCGATGTTTTCCGAGCTCGGGATCAGGTTTTTGAACCAGGCAACGTCGAGGTTCAGATTCTTGTGGTCCAAGTGTCGGAGCAGCCGTTCCTGGGCCAGGTCCCTCAGCTTGTTGAGATCCATGACGTAGCCGGTGTCGGGATCGATTTCTCCCACCACCGTCAGCTCGAGCTCGTAGTTGTGGCCGTGGAAGTTGGGGTTGCTGCACTCGCCGAACGTCTGGCGGTTCCACTCCTCGGAAAACCGGGGATTGAACAACCGGTGGGCGGCGTTGAAGTGGACGCGGCGAGTGATGGCGCAGCGGGGCATGCTAGTCAGTCCCCAGTCGCCAGTCGGCAGTCGACGGACTCGTGGGGAGTCGAAAACGGTGAGCCGGGAGGACTCGAGACATGACGTACAATACCATGGCCCTGCCTCTCGCGACTAGCACTGTCTACCGACGAACTAGCGACTGAGGACTAGCGTCTGGCGGCTGAACAAAAAAACGCCGACCATGAAGATCGGCGCCCGAGTGAAACGGCAACGGAGAGGATTATTGAAGCCCAATGAGAAAGCTTGGCACCCTCGCCTTAACGTCTGTCTTCCCCCGAGGGGCATGACATCGGCCACGGCATTTGGGCCCATCATCGGACCTGTTGGCTCAATAACGTGGCTCCCCGCTACCGCCCACTCCGGTGTAAAATAGGACCTCGCTGTTTTGGGGTCAACCGACACACACCGAGGTGATCGTAATGCTCGCCACTCTCCTGTTGGCTCTCGGATCTCTGGTCGTGTGGGCGGTGCTCACCTTCGGCATGGGGCCCCAGCCCGGGGCCGTGCACCTGCTGCTCGCCCTCGGCACTACCCTCCTGGTACGCTGGTGGGCCCTCCGGACCTAGCCTGTAGCATTTTGGGAAGTCGTGTTGATGAACCACTACACGGATTGGGGAGTTTTGGACCTCCACCCCACCTACGGGGACTCGGGGTATTTCCTTGCCTGCCAAGCTCTTGCGAGTAACGGTCCGGAGGCAATACTTAGGCATGGTGATGGGCACAAATAGTGCTTCCCACCGCCCTGCTCGACGCCCCCACTTATCAGCTCTACCGGGATGGTGCGCTTGGAATTCCGCAGTTCGCTCGAGGCCTTCGCGTGATGCGCTGGATGGAGTCTCTGGTCGAGCGAACCGGCGCGGGCGGCATTCCCACCATCCAGAGACTCTGGGCCGTCGACCGGCAAGACCAGAGCAGCAGTCGACTGGGCCAGCGCGATCACCTGCTGCGCCGGGGCCTGAATGTTTTTGTGGCCCTGATCGCCCTGGTTCTGCTCTTCCCTCTGCTGGTCCTGATCGGCCTGCTGGTCTGGCTCACCTCACCCGGCCCGATTCTCTATACCCAGGTCCGGGTCGGACTCGATCGCCGGGTCCCCGTGGACGCCAAGCAGAACCAGCGGCGCGAGCGGGACTTGGGGGGCCTACCCTTCACGATTTACAAGTTCCGCACCATGCGGGTGGACGCCGAGCATCAGAGTGGCGCCGTGTGGGCCCAACAGGCCGATCCCCGAGTCACCTCCATCGGACGGCTGCTCCGGCAGTACCGGCTCGATGAGCTGCCCCAGCTGATCAACGTGCTCCGGGGCGAGATGAACATCGTGGGCCCCCGCCCCGAGCGGCCCACCATCTTTGCCGAGCTGCGGGAGCACATCGCGGAGTATCCGCTGCGGCAGCGGGCCCGCCCGGGAATCACCGGGCTGGCCCAGATTAATCATCACTATGACCGCTCGCTCGACGATGTACGGACCAAGGTGCGCTACGACCTGGAGTATCTCCAGCGCCAGTCCGCGGCCGAAGACTTCCGCATCATGCTCAAGACTCTCCCCGTAATCCTCGGCCGTCGCGGCGGCTGGTAAGCCCGACCTCGCGACCCGTCTCTTCAACTATTAGAGTTCCCCGGCCATTGGGCTCGGCTGCGCCATGTGCAGTCCGTCCCTCAGACGTCTACTCGAGGCTGTGATGGAGCTGGCGGAATCACGCACCGTGGAGCGAAGCACCGGCCGGAGCGCGACCCTGCTGCTCGGCGCGCTGGTGCTGTTCGGTTTCGTGCTGCGCTTCTGGCGCTTGGGCGCCTGGAGCTTGGAGAGCGACGAAGTCTTCATGCTTCGCGATTCGATCCATCCTTCTCTCCGAAACCCCCGGCCGCTGCTCTACTTCCTGAACCACTATGTCGTCGCGCCACTCACTCCCCTCAACGAGTTCGGGCTGAGGCTCCTGCCCGCAGTGTTCGGGGTGTTGGCGATTCCGGCATTCTACGCGGTGAGCCGCCGCCTGGTGGGGACTCGATCTGCGCTGTTCGCCACCTTCCTGCTGACCGTCAGTCCCCTGCTGGTGATCTTCTCCCAGTTCGCGCGGTACTGGTCTCTGGTCTTCCTGCTCTGCGCGGTATATCCCTATGCGCTGTACCTCGGCGTAAGGGAGCGCGACCGGGGGATGCTGATCCTGGGGATAGTCACCTTCGTGCTGGCCTGCCTGGCTCATCCCGCATCGGTGCTGCTGATGGGCGGCCCCGGTGTCTGGCTCGCATTCACCTACCTGCGCCCCAGCTATATCCGGCGGGCCTGGAATCAGAAGCTGATACGCTGGGGAATGATCGCCGCCGCTGTTCTGACGGTGGTCATCGCGGTGCGCTTCGTCCCCATTCTGCTGCGCTGGGTGTCCATACACGACACGATGGGAGCGTTTGGGCAATATCTGCTGGCACCCAAGCTCGCCCCCGGGCTCAAGCAGCTCAAATATCTGTTGGCATTCTCCGAAGGTCTGACTCTGCCGGTCACCCTGACCGGAGCGGTTGGCGTCTACATACTGGCGAAGAGTCGCAACCGAACCCTGGGCATCTATCTCGCCTGCCTGGCGCTATTTCCCCTAATCTTTCTGTCGCTGGTGTCGCTCCGGACACCGGTGTCCACCTACTATCTGGTTCCCACCACTCCGGTGTTCTTCATCGGCACGGGAGTGTTTCTGAGCCGGATTTTCGAGGTGGATTGGGGATTTCGGGCGCGATGGCTGATGCCCGCCACGGCGCTGCTGCTGATCCTGGACGCGGGTACGCCCACGCTGATCTCTCAGTACCGCAACGGCCGACGCTACGACTTCAAGGCCGCGGCGCGGTGGCTGGAGAAGCGGGTCACCCCCAACGACGTGATCTTCTCTGATCAACCGGTCGCCATGGGGTACTATCTGCGGAAGGTGGAAGTGCAGCAGCTCCGCTTCAATACCGAGCCGCTCAAGCAGTCGATGCGGAGAATCCAAGGCGGACGAGAAGGGACGCTGTGGATCATCGCTCCGGCGCCGGCTCACGCCTTTCGTACCAACCTGAGGCAGGGAGGGCTGGCGGACTGGATGTACAGCAACTGCCAGCTGCGGAATTCGCTGGGCGCCGGGCGGCTCGACTTCCGGCAGCAGTACCTGCAAGTGTTTCAATGCCCACCGGAGGGCTCCAATCCTGCGGCGACGTCATCTACCTCGAGAATGGGATCGTCAGCGCAATAGCGTAGGGGCAAGGTTCAGCCCCTTCCGCACCGACACCTGCCGGTAGAGATCCTGCCAGCGCTCGACCACCCGGCCCAACCCGTAGTGCACCCGGACGTGCTCTCGACCACACTCGCCCATGTCCCGGCGCCGCTCCGGTGCCTGCTCCATCAGCCGCAGCATGGCCTGTCCCAGGGCCTCGTGATCGCGTGGCGGAACCAGAAATCCGCTCTCTCCATCGCGCACCACCTCGTGGTTTCCCCCCACCCGCGTGGCCACGATGGGCAGGCCGGCGGCAGCCGCCTCCAGCAGCGCGATCGGCATCCCCTCCCAGGCGGAGGACATGACGTAGCCGTCGGCAGCGGCCATGACCTCCGGTACGTCGGAGCGGACGCCGAGGAAGTGGATCCGATCGCTCAATCCCAGCGACTGGGCGAGCAACTCGGTATCCTGCTGCAGGGAGCCGTGACCCACCAGGAGCAGCACTGCCTTCGGATGGCGCTGGCAGACCTGGGCGAACGCGTGGAGCATGTTGGGATAGTCCTTGGCGATCTCGAACCGTCCGACGGCGAGCCAGACGAATCGGTCATTGACACCGATCGAGGATCGCAGAGCCTCACGCGTTCCCGGCGCCACCTGGCGGAATCGCTCGGTATCAACGCCGTTGGGGACGAAGGTGAGCAGCTCGCGGGGGACGATGCGCTCATTGACGAACCGGTTGGCCGCCGCCTCACTGATGATGGTCATGTGGTCCACCAGACCATTGCTGATCCGGTAGGCCGCCATCCAGAGCGGACCGCCCTCGTAGATATTGTGAATGGTGGAGACCATGACCGGAACGCGGGCGAAGAGACGAACCGCTCGGGCCATGAGATTGGCGTGCACCATGTGGCTGTGCAGCACATCAGGTTTCCAGGCCCGCACCAGCCGGATCAGCCGAATCAGACCCCGCGGGTCGGGAACGCCGCGGCGCATGTCCAGGCTCTCGGTACGGATCCCCTGGCTTCTCGCCTCGAGGCCCATAGGACCGAGCTCGGTGAGCGACACGATGCACACATCGTGGCCCTGGGCGTGCATCAGCTGAGCGGCGGAGAGCAGCTGCTTGTCCGCTCCGCCCATGCCCATGCTGGTCGAGAGAAACATCACGCGCATGGCTTGCGGCTTAACCAGTCCCATTGTGTTCGTCATCGGACCCGGGCATACTCAACATCCATCGGATGATCTGGTTGATCCCACTCCACTCAACTTCATGCCAGCAACGCTCCGTCGTTTCATAGACCTGAATCGTCGGGTCTCCCGCTGGGAACGCTCTCTGGTTTCCCGACTGGTTCCCGGCTGCGCAGCCGACGGCACTGTCGATTTTCGGGACCGGGTTCTTCCCAGCCTCATCCGGCCAGGGATGCGGGTGCTCGACGTGGGCGGCGGCAAGGAACCGGCAATCTCGCCTGCCATGAAGCAGCGCTACGGCCTGCGGATAACCGGCCTGGACGTCTCCGCCACCGAGCTGGAGCAGGCCCCGGTGGGCTCCTTCGACGAGACCATCGTGGGAGACGTAGCCAGCGTCAGCCTGCCTGGGAGCTACGACCTGATCTTTTCCCGGGCCGTGCTGGAGCACGTGGCCCATCCACGTGCTGCCATTGCCAACCTTGCTCGCGTGCTCGCGCCCGGAGGCACCATGGGGCACTTCATGCCTTGCGGCAATGCTCCCTTTGCCGTGCTGAATCGCTGGCTGGGAAACAAGGCCGCCCGACGCCTGCTGTTCAGCATCTTCCCGGAGAAAGCAAAAGGGAGCGGGTTCCTGGCCTACTACCGGGAGTGCACCCCGAGCCGGCTGCTGCGGATCTGCCGGGAAAACGGCCTGGAGCTGGACCGGATCTATCCCTACTACAACTCGGATTACACCTCGTTCTTTGCCCCTGCGTATACCGTCGAGACCCTTCGCCAGGCGCTGATGTGCAGCCTGCATCTGAGCGATTTTGCCGAGTCGTTTGCCGTGGTGGTTCGCAAACCCTCAGGCTAGGTCTCGCTCCTCCGATCCGCCGAGCGTCCGGCGGAGCACTCGCTTCAACGGCGTAGGACAGTAGGCATAGCCATATCGCCCCAGGGCGAACAGGTACATCCAGGTCGGCAGCTTGAGCTCCCGCACGACCTTTGCCTGCACCTTGGCCAGAGCCCGCTGGCGATCCACGTACTTGAACGAGCGATGGAAGAAGCTGGTGGAGTGCACGTAATGCTCTCCCAGCAGCTCGGGCACGTTGGCGAAGCGCCAGCCCAGCTTGGCCGCCTTGAGCCAGAGCAGCTGGTCTTCCAGATCGGCCACCTCGGGATAGCCGCCGGCGTCGGTCCATACCCGTTTCCGGAACATTGCGATGGTATTGGCCATGGGAATGGCTCGCGCCATTGCCGGAATGATGTCCTCGTGCTCGCTGGGCGGCATTCGGACGTAGCGCTCGTTCCGGTTCTGGTCGATCACCAGATAGTGTCCCCCGACCACGCCGATTCTAGGATTAGCGTCGAGCACGGCGACCTGCAGCTGAAGCCGGTCGGGATAGCTCCGGTCATCGAAGTCCTGCCGCGCGACGTATTCACCACGTGCCTGGTTTACTCCGAAGTTGGCCGCTCCGGTGATGCCGAGCCGCCCGGGTGAAAAGACTCGCACCCGGGAATCGCGCTTTTCGAGATCCCGGAGGATCTCCTCGGTCTTGTCCTGGGAACCATCGTTCACCAGCACCCATTCGAAATCGCTGAAGGTCTGGCTCAGGATTCCAGGAATGGCGCGGTCGACGTAGGGCTCGCCGTTGTACACCGTCGTGACCACACTGACCCGCGGAATCATCGGCTGGTACCCCGCCGTGCGTTGGGCACGGCGATCGGGCCGGGGCGGCCGGAAACCGGACCACGGTACAGCGGAGCACCGGCGAATTCCGGACCAGGTGCTGCCGGACGCCAGGCACTCGTAGGCGCCCGAGCCAGGCCGATGAGGGCGGCGAGCACGAACCAGACGACCTTGTGATCGTCCCAGGTCAGCGGGAGCATGGCCACGGCGATGGTGGCGAGCAGCACCAGCACAAAGCGGCGCTCCGTCCCGCGCAGCCGCATCAGGGCGAGGAACACCGCGATGAACATGGTTATGTACAACAAGAAGCCAACAAAGCCCTCTTCCACGAGGACTGAGAGATAGGAGTTGTGGGCCACCTGGGTGGCATAGCCGAGCTCCGGCATGATCGCCACCTTGAACGAGCCGCTGCCGAACCCGATCATTGGGCGCTGGGCAAAGGCATGAAGCCCGGCCTTCCAGATCCGGAATCGCCCGCCCAGACTGAGGTCTTCGACTGCGGTGGTGGTGGTCGAAAACCGGCTGACAAGGGTTTTGGGGACATACGCCACCGCCACTCCGCCGGAGATGGCAAGCAAGGCGATCGCCAGCGCCAGTTTTCCGGGCGAGAGCCGGGTCATAGTGAGCGGCACGATGAGGAGGCTCACCAGACTGGCGATCATGCCGCCCCGCGAACCGGTAAGCCCTATGGCCAGAAGTCCGATTGGGAGATAGGCCCGTGCGGCCCAGCGCACGATCGGCCGGTGATTGGTCATTCCGAGATACCAGGCCATCGGAATAGCCGCGGCCAGAGTCATCGCCAGGTCATTCGGGTCTCCGCCGCCGCCGGCAAATCGGCCCGCGGCCCCACCGGCCCTGCGGTACAGCACAATGGTATCGAGGGCCGAGACATAGGAGCCCAGCACATAGGCGCTCAGCAGGCCAATGAGCCGGGACCGTGAGGGCGCGAGCTCCCAGATCATCCAGATCATCACCAGCAACTGCACGAAGGTCCAGAATTTGTTGGGCATTTTGCTCGGGTTGTAAACGATCAACAAAACACCCGCGGCCCATACGACGAACAGCAGCGCAGCCACATGGAAAACGTGCCACCGCCGAAAACGGCCGGAGATGACGTTGACCACGATGGTCAACCCGACCGCCACGGCGCCGATCACCCGGCTGAACACGCCAACGCCGGGGATCACGATGAAGTTTTCCCAGGGAAGGGAGAAAACGAAGAACCAGACGGCGGCATAGGCAATCGACATCAGGCGGCCTGTTCGATCACGCTGAGGTAATGGTCCACTGCTGCATCCATGGTGTACGGCTTGAGTGCATCCGCCGACACCGCACCTCCCGGCTGGTCCAGCGCTGCCTCCATTGCTCGAGCCAGAGAGGCAGGGTCTCCCACCGGCACTAAGGCTCCGAGCCGGCCTTCCTGAAGAATTTCGCGAGGCCCGCTGGGGCAGTCGGTCGAGACCACACGGGTCCCCGCCGCCAGTGCTTCGATCAGCACAGTAGGCAGCCCTTCCCAGGCGGACGAGAGCACGAACAGCGCGGAGCGAGCCATGTAGGCCATAGCGTTCTGGAAGCCCGGAAGGGCCACATCGTGGGTCAGCTGCAGCTCTGCAATGAGCCGCTCGAGTTCCGCCCGGTCTTCTCCCTCACCCAGAATAATCAGGCGAGCCTCTCGGCGGCTCCGCAGCTGTGCAAAGGCGTGGATCAAGTTGGGGAAATCTTTTTGCCGGGTGAGACGACCTACCCCCAGAATCACCGGGGGCTGACCGGGCTCGAACCAAGGGTGGCCGGGCTCCTCCCGTGCCAGCGCCATGACGCTGGCAGTGATCACCGGATTGTAGACCACCTCGACCTGACTCCGGGGAAAGCCCGAGGTTCGGGCCAGATCATCAGCCGCGCCCTGGGACACCGCGACCACACTGCTGGCCCAGGGATAGAACCGCCGGAGCAGTATGGGCCAGAGATTCCGTGACACTACGTTCTCATGCTGGTTGGCCTGCGACATCGTGTTGTGCTCGGTAACCACGACCGGCGTGACTCGGCCGGCCAGTCGCGCGGCCCAGAGCGCAACCAGATTGGCGTGGCTCATCGACGAGACCAGCACTCTGGGACGTTCGCGTCTGAGATACTCGGTTAGCGGCCGGAGGCTTCCCAGCAGCCGGCGAGCGCCCAAATCCACCATGCGCACTGCAGGTGGAAGGCTCTGCAGGAAGACGCCATCCGCCTCCGCCAGCACCAGATCCACCGGATAGCCCCGCTCAGTGATGCCTTCGACCAGATTCACCACCACCCGCTGCGCGCCTCCGCCGCGGACCGCGGGCAGAAAGAAGGCAATCCGTCCATTCCCGTTCATGCCGGCTTCCGCATGCGGAAGGGACGCAGCAGTGCTACCTGAGAGA
This sequence comes from uncultured Gemmatimonadales bacterium, assembly GCA_963698975.1. GTDB lineage: Bacteria > Gemmatimonadota > Gemmatimonadetes > Gemmatimonadales > GWC2-71-9 > CAVVWJ01. The sequence goes on along the minus strand of CAVOSV010000002.1, from coordinate 2,089,889 downwards.
GCAGGATGTCCCGCATTCGCATGCCGTGCTCGCCCAGAGCGAACGAGGGCGCCACCCATCCCGCCACCAGCGCACTGCCTCCACCAGCAATGGCTCCCGCAAGGAGTCCGGCGAGTGGCGGCAATCCGAGGTGCCTGGTTCCCTCGATAACCGCGAAGGCCACCCCACCAGCAACGACCGCCAGCCTGATGGCGGGCAGCTGGGACTGGAAGAACTTGCCCCAGGAGACCGGCACCACGCTGAGACTCAGTTGAGCCATCAGGGTGTAATTGAGGATGAGCGCGCAGAGCACGCCGATAGCCACACCGGTCACCCCCCAGTGGTGTCCCACCCACGCGCCGGAGAACACCAGGCCCGCAAACAGCACCTGCCGCCAGGCTCGGCGGTAGACCTTTCCAGTGGCGCGGGAAAGTGAGTCGCTCATCCGGCTGCTGGTGCGAAACATCATGCCGAGCAGCAGGATCTGAAATGGGGGAACCAGTGCCTCCCACCGTTTGCCGAATGCGACGGCAACCAGCTCGGGCGCGAGCACCGCCGCCACCACGCTGACCGGGAGGGTCACCAGCGCCATCATGGCCACGCCATGCAGATACGCCGATCCCAAACGACGGGAATCGTCCTGCACCCGCGCCATGGTGGGAAAGAGCACGCGATCGAGCACGTCCCCCAGGAGGGCGGTCGGCACCGACATCAGCTGGAACGCGCGGCTGTACAGGCCGAGGGCGATCGCGCCAAGCCAGCGTCCCACGACCATGTTGTCCACCTGATTGGCCAAAATCACACCCAGGCGTGCCGCGCTCTGGCCAACACCGTAGTCCATCAGTTCGATGAAGCTGCCCCAGGTCGGTGCGGCGCGAAGCGGCGGGGGGGCCGCGCGCAGCAAAATGGCCGTGCGCAGGCCCACCTGGGCCAGCTGCGCTGCAACCAGCGCCCACACACCCCATCCCAGCAGCGCGAGCACCACGCCAACCACCCCGTAGCCGAGGCCATAGGCAAGCACATCGCGATTGGCGATGAGGCGAAATCGAAGATCACGGGTGAGCAAGCTGTCGGGAACGGTAGCGAGGCCCGCAATAGGAAAGATGAGCGCGAGCCAGTGCACCACTGGAGCAAGCGCCGGCATCCGGAAGAACTGCGCAATCAGCGGCGCCCCCAGCCAGATGCCCGCTCCAACCAGGCAACCGAACGCAAAGGACGCGAAGAACGCGGTGCTGATGTGGCGGGCCTCGAGCACCGGCCGCTGCACCACCGCGGGGCCGAGTCCCAACTGGGAGAAGTTGAGGGAGAAGCTGATGACCACGAGCGCGGCACCAACCACGCCGAAGTCGGCAGGGGTCAGCAGCCGGGTGAGCAGCACCAGGACCACGACCTTGAGCACGGCCATGGCCGCACTGCCCCAGGCCGTCCATACCATGCCGCTGACTGCTCGGCGGGTCAGGCTTGGAGATTTGTCCTGGACCTGATCTCCGGCCGGACCGGACCCCTCGACGTTCAAAGGCTTTCCTCGAGCAAGTTCTTACGCGGCTGCCGCCAGAAATCCTCCGGCGGATGAGCACGATCCATGCCCCGCACCGGGCGGGACAGGGCCAAAGCTTGACCTGAGTGCGGGCGTCAGGCAATCTACCAAATCCATGGGGGAACGATACCTAGCGCAGCCCCGCGAGATCGGGACGGACCCTGGACGCAGCCTCAGTTGTGGCGAGGGTGCCGCAGCTAAACCGCAGAGACCTCGAGGATAGCTTGGGAAACCAACGCCGGTGACTCTGACCCGGCCCCGCTCGGGACGGGCAGTCTCCATCCGGGGCGAACAGGTAGTGAAGACCCAGTCCCCCGCCGAAAGCCGGAGGGAGCGGCTCCGAACCGAGGCAGGAGGAGAAGTGGGGCGGAAGACGGGTCTCTTTTCTGTCCCCCGTATTCTCGCATTCGATGATGCGCTCGGGGAGATCACGTTCGAGCGGCTGCAGCTTGAGAATGTTCGTCACCTGCTGTCGAACGGACAGCAAGGTCCCGAGCTGCTGGAGCAAACCGGGCGCGCGCTGGCCGCCATCCACGCTGGAATGAAGACCGCTGATGGAGCCAAGGCTCAACGCGATCTGGGCACAGACTCGAGCCGGCAGCCGGTCCCGCTGCACGGCGACTTTGGAATCCGAAATGTCTTCTGGTTGCCCGAGGCCGGGAGCCTGGCGATCATCGACTGGTCCAATGCCGACTGGACCGGCTTCACTGGCGATCTGGGACCACCAGAGATCGATCTGGCAGTGTTCCTGATCAGCCTGTTCCACCGGCGTATCTTTGGGCCCTGGCCGCTCCGGCGGCGGCATCTGCTGGCCCGCCGCTTTCTCGAGGCGTACAGCAAATCGGCGCCTCAAGGATACGATCCCACGACGCTTCGACGCGTCGTGACCGGCATGACCCCGGCGTTCACCCGGCTCACCCGCGAACGCAAAGGCCGGCTGCACGCACTGAGCTGCCGGCACGGGCTGATAGACTTGCACTGGTTTCTTGGCCGACTCTCTAACCCAGGTTGAACATGGAGCATCCGCGAACTGCCCTGCCCTACGTAGAGCGCCACAAGGCTCGGGGACACGACTACGACGAGAGCTTCTCGCCCGACGTCAACCCCTATCGCGCCATGGTCTGGCGGCTCGAGCAGCGTGTGCTGGATCAAATACTTCGAGTGCACCTGGGCGGCACGGACATCGACCTGCTGGATTTTGCCTGCGGAACCGGCCGGATTCTCGGCCACCTTATGGGGCGGGTGAAATCGGCGACCGGGGTGGACGTTTCCTCAGCTATGATGGAGGTGGCTCGGAAGGCGGCGCCCGAGGCTGAGCTGCTCGAGGCGGACCTGACACGGGAAGACGTGCTCGGCCCGCGGCAGTTCAATCTGATCACGGCATTCCGCTTCTTCCCGAACGCCGAGCCCGACCTGCGTCGCGCCGTATTCGGCGTGCTGGCCCGACATCTGAGCAAGAACGGCGTGCTGGTGTTCAACAATCACAAGAATCGAAACAGCCTGCGGAGGCGAATCGTCCGACTCACCGGCCGCGAGGTTCAGCGGGGCACCATGACTCACCAGGAGGTGCAAGACCTGCTGGGGCATGCCGGACTGCGAGTGGTGGAGCAGATTCCTCTGGCAACCTTGCCAGTGTCAGAGCGGCACCCCTTGCTGCCGATTGCCGCCGCGGAGCCGATTGAGCGGAGGCTGAGCCGGCTTCCGCTGCTCAGCGGGATCGCCCAGCACATCATCTACGTCTGCGCCCGGACCTCCTGAGCGGAGGTTCAGGTCCAGTCGTACTTCTCGCCCAACAGCTCGAACAGCTCCCGATTGTGTGGCTCGAAGTAGGCCGCCAGCCTTGCCCTCAGCTCGGCCGGCATTTGCCGTTCGTAATTACCCCGCTGATAGGTGTCTTCGTACCGGTCCAGCCGGTGATCGCGCAGGCCGAGAAATCGGTGGACCCGTGCGGTAACCGCGGCAGGGTTGCGGTACATCGCTTCGCTCTGCAGCACCAGAAGCTGGGAGCGCGGGAAATGCTGCAGCCACCGGCGGAGTTGCTGCGCGTACAGCCCGCGGTGAGTGTATGAATACCGGTGGTGATTCCAGCTATAGTAGTTCGGCTCTCTCCGTATACGTTCTTCCTCTCCCGCCAGCCGCTCCGCCTCGCGATCCAGGGCCTCGACAAAGGAAAGTGGCTCTCGCCCGCCCCGGACCTCGTGCTGGTAGTGGGAAAAGGCCCGCTCGATCGGGTTGCGCAGCAGGGCGATGAGCTTGATGTCGGGAAGCAATCGAGCGGCCCGCTCGGGTACCAGCGGATGGACCAGATAGTAGGGAGTAGCGTCGAGGGTGATGGCGCCATTTCTGAGGCGGTGACTATAGGGGAAGCGCCCCCGGTAATACCTCACCCCCTGAGCATAGTGGAGATCGAAGTAGTGGATTTCCTTGCCCAATGGCGCCACCACGTCGGGATGCTGGATCAGGTAATTGAAGATCGAGGTGGTGCCGCTGCGCTGAGCTCCGATAACCAGAGCGGAGGGAAACCCCCGGAAGGATGCAGTGAGCTCGCGATAGTCGGAGCGGATCCGCCGCAGCGGCCGCTTCACACTCTCGATCACCACGGCCTTGGCGCGGGAACCGGTTGCTTTGGGCAAGCCCAGGAGCCTCGGATCTGGTGAGGAGAGCTTAGCGGCCGACGGCCTGTCTGACCTCTTGCGGCCTGGAATCGCCGTAACCATACCGCAGCAGGTCGTCACGCAGCAGGTTATCGAGAATGGCCTGCTGAGCAACGGTCAGGTCCTTTCTCCAGCGATTACTCGTGCTCTTGATCGAGGCAGACTTCACCTCGGCCTCCAGCTCCTTCGAGGGCGGCAGCTCGGAGAACTCGAGCACCCGACGGAAGTGCTCCACCGGCTGCTCACAGAAGTCCTCATATTTGATTTCCAGGAACTGCTTGGGATCTACCGATTGCCGGGCCGCGTCGATAGCGCGCATCTGAATGCGCCACTCGATGCCGGCCAACGCGGCAAATGATCGATCGTAGCTTTCCCAGGCCGCCTGATCTTCTGGCGAGAGAAGTCCAGCGCGCCAACTCTGAGGCCCGTGCCACCCATTCCAGAAATGGACGTGGAGCAAGGAGCTCGCTACTGCCCTGCCGTCGCGGACGATGTGGATGAACTTGGCGTCCTCGAAGATCTCGTTCAGGAACCCCATTCGCGGCCAGCCGGTAATTTTGACGAGGAGCCGGTTGCGCGAAGAAGTGAGCATCGGCTCGATGGCCGCCCGCACCTGCTTCTTGACCAGCGGCGTCACGTCGCTGCGCACCAGATCGCGACAGGTCTCGGAGAAGCCGTAGGCGTGGGTGTCCCAGAAGTTGTAATACTCACCCGGTCTGATCTTCCCTCCGAACATCCGACGGAGGAGCGGGTTGCCCATGGCGGTTACCGCCCAGCGGTTCCACTCGGGCCGATAGGGATACCGATGAGTGAACCCGGACAGCCACATGAGCTGCTGGTGAGCAGCGAAGAGCCGGTGGAAGAGCGTGGAGCCACAGCGGCCAGTCCCGACGATAAAGATGGGCTTGGTGATATTCATGATCTGCCGGTCCCGTCCGTCTGAGTCCTCGTTCCCGCGGTGCCATCCCAGGCGGGGCGCACCAAAAACTGCACCGCCGGTGAGCACGATTCGTGCCCCTGCCGCTTGGGTGCAGGGGCGCAATCTACCCCCGGATAAATGCGAAGGGCACCTCCGGTCGGAGGGAGCCGAGTTGGGTTCCAGCGGGAGTGTGGTGGCGCTGCTGCAGTAGGTTGGGCAATCACATCCAGTGCTGCAGGTCCCGGCCGATCAGCTCGGAAGTTTTCCGGATATCCTCGTGGAACGGGCGGGTCAGCTCCTGCCTCAGGTCCTTGGGCAGAGCCGGCGCCTGGCGGAGATTCCGACTCCGGAGACGCTTGACCCAGTTGGTGGCCTGCATGGGCACCCAGGGCCGAACCATCCGGGCGATGGCGCTGCTGGTAAACAGCCCCTCCAGGAACCGGCTCGCCGGCATTCCCCCAACGGCGTGGGGGGTTTCAAAGTCGGGAACGAAGGCCGAATCGATGCCCAGCCAGCGATAAACCCCCTGTACCGCGCCGGCTGGATTGGTCCTGAGGTCATCGAAGAGCATGACGTAGATCTGATCCCGGGGAAAAGCGCCAAAGTATCGCGCGAGCTGCTGATGATAGCGGCTCACCTGCATCCAACGTGAATCGGGGCGGGCCCATTCTGCCGTAACGGTCAGCTGGCGCTCGGGATCGAACACCCTCCCACGCCTGCGCAGATACATCAGGTAATCCGAGTACGCCCGGTCCACCGGCTGGCGAATGCTGCAGATCAGCCGAACATCAGGCAACCGGCTGCGGATCCGATCCGCGGCCTGAGGGCACTCCAGATAAATGGGCGAGGCTTCGCCTACTGCCGGTGCCGTTCCGGCGGCGTCGAAGAGCCGCTCGTACTCCTCCAATGTCTTGATTGGAAAACGATGGACGTCGGGATCGCCGTAGAGCAGGCTACCGCGCTCGTCCACCCCGTAGGCGAAATAATTGGTCTCCTTCACCGGACTCATATAGACGTCCGGGTGTTCCTCCAGATACCAGTACAGTGCGGTAGTACCGGCCTTTGCTGCGCCGATAACAATGAAGTTCGGAAGCACGAGCGGCGTTGCTCTCCATCATGTCGGTTGGGCGAAGACTCGAACACTGGTGGGAGAGACGAACACCCGCTCACCTCTTCCCAGACCTAGGGACTCAAATCTAGCCCGGGGGATGTGGGCCTCGATGGTCCTGCCCCCATCCACCAGATCCAGCTCCAGGCGCACCATAGGGCCAAAGGCCCGAACATGCCGGACCACTGCCTCCAGTGAGGAGGGACCCGAGGCGAAGGCTTCCAGCTCCACATCATAGGTACGGACGTACGCCACACCGGCTTGGTCGGACACGTGGGCCCATTCCGGAGCCTCGAGCTCGCTCTCCCCGATGTTCACATGGCCCTGGTGAATCCGGCCGTGAAACAGGTTTACGTCGCCCAGGAAGCCATAGACAAATGGCGTAGCCGGGCGGTCGTAGACCTCTTCCGGTGTTCCGCTCTGCTCGACTCTGCCTTCGTTCATGATGACAACCCGATCGGACACTTCCAGGGCTTCCTCCTGGTCGTGGGTCACGAACACGCTGGTGACGTGCACCTCCTCATGCAGCCGCCGGAGCCAACGGCGCAACTCCTTTCGAACCTTGGCATCGAGCGCGCCGAACGGCTCGTCCAGCAGCAACACCTTGGGCTTGACCGCCAGTGCGCGGGCCAGCGCGACCCGCTGCCGCTGCCCGCCGGAAAGCTCGGAAGGGCGGCGGTCGGCCAGCACATCGAGCTGCACCAGGCTGAGCAGGCCCATTACCGTTTCCCGGATTTCTGTTTCTGCGGGGCGAACCTTACGCGGCCGGACCCGGAGTCCGAAAGCCACGTTCTCGAAGACGCTCATGTGTCGAAACAAGGCGTAGTGCTGAAAGACGAAGCCTACTTGCCGCTCGCGCACTGGCCGATCGGTTGCGTTCTCGCCGTGGAAGAGAATGCTTCCCTGATCGGCCGGTTCCAGTCCGGCGATGATCCTGAGCAAGGTGGTCTTGCCCGATCCGGACGGCCCCAGCAAGGCTACCAGCTCGCCGCCGGGAACGTCGAGGCTCACGTTGTCGAGGGCGACAAAGTTGCCGAATGTTTTGCGCAGGTTGCGGACCTCGATGCTCATGCTGCCATCCTTTCGGGGGTGGACTGGGCTTCGACATCATGGACGGAGCGCCGCTGGTACCATTCAACCAGTGTCTTGAGGGCGAGCGTGACCAGGGCCAGCAGCGTGAGCACCGAAGCAACGGCAAAGCTGGCCGCAAAGGCGTACTCGTTGTACAGGATCTCGACGTGCAGCGGAAGCGTGTTGGTCTGCCCCCGAATGTGACCCGAGACCACCGATACCGCGCCAAACTCTCCCATTGCGCGGGCGTTGCAGAGAATCAATCCGTAGAGCAATCCCCATTTGATATTGGGCAGCGTTACCCGGAAGAACGTCTGCCAGCCGCCGGCGCCAAGCACGATGGCGGCCTCCTCCTCGTCGGTGCCCTGTTCCTGCATCAACGGGATCAGCTCCCGGGCCACGAAGGGTGAGGTGATGAAGGTGGTGGCCAGGACAATGCCCGGAACCGCAAAGATGATCTTGATGTCGTGCTCGGTCAGCCAGGCACCAAACCAGCCATGGGCTCCGTAGAGCAGCACGAAGATCATGCCCGAGATCACCGGAGACACTGCAAACGGCAGGTCGATCAGGGTGATCAGCATGTTCTTCCCGGGGAAGTCGAACTTGGTGATACACCAGGCGGCGGCAACCCCGAAAATCATGTTTACCGGAACGGCAATCGCCGCAATCAGCAGCGTCAGCTTGGCCGCGCTGAGGGCATCAGGCTCGGTGATGGCCTGCCAATAGACGGACAGCCCCTTGGAGAACGCCTGGGAAAACACCAGTACCAGGGGCAGCAACAGCGTGAACGCCAGAAATGCCAAAGCCACGGTGATCAAGACCCAACGCACCAGGCGGGACTCTCCAGTGGCCCGTGCGACTGAGCGGGACGCCGTCGTGGCAGGGCGAGGTACGGCGATACTGGTCATGGGTTCAGGCTGCCATGCGGCGACGCGCCGCCCACTGTAGGATGTTGATGGTGAGGAGAAGCAGGAACGACGCAACCAGCATTACCACCGCTACAGCAGTGGCTCCGGCGTAATCGTATTGCTCCAGCTTGGTGATGATCAGCAGCGGCACGATCTCGGTCTTCATCGGCATGTTGCCCGAGATGAAAACCACCGACCCGTATTCGCCGATGGCCCGGGCAAACGCCAGCGCGAAGCCGGTCAGCAGCGCCGGTGCCACGGTGGGAAACACTACCCGGGCAAATGTCTGCCAGCGGCCCGCGCCGAGACTGGCGGCAGCCTCCTCTACCTCGAGCTCGAGATCGTCCAGTACCGGTTGGACCGTGCGAACCACGAAGGGAAGTCCGATAAAGATCAGTGCCACCGTGATACCGACCCAGGTATAGGAGACCTTGAGACCAAGAGGTTCGAGATACCGGCCCAGCCAACCGTTGGTGGCGTACAGCGTGGTAAGCGCGATCCCGGCAACGGCTGTAGGAAGAGCGAAGGGCAGATCTACCATCGCATCCACCAGCCGGCGCCCGGGAAAGCGATAGCGCACCAGAACCCAGGCTATCAGCAGTCCGAACACGGTGTTCACCACGGCCGCCAGAAACGAGGCGCCGAAGGTGATCCGATAGGAGGCCAGCACCCGCGGATTCGTAATGGTGGCCCAGAACAAACCCCAGGAGAGATCGGTGGTCCGGACGAAAGTCGTCGCCAGAGGAAGCAGCACGATCAGACTCAGGTAGGTGCAGGTTATTCCCAGGGACAAACCAAAGCCCGGGAGCACGCTGCGGGATTTCTGCTTCATTGCTGCCCCCGGTTCCGTGGTAACGACATCACTGCCCCGGCTGGTAGATCTGATCGAAGAAGGCCCCATCGGCGAAGTGAGTCGCTTGGGCCTTCTTCCAGCCGCCGAACACCTCATCCACCGTGACCAGCGTCATCTTGGGAAATTGATTCGCGTACTTCGCCGCTACGGAGGCCATCCTCGGCCGATAGAAGTGTCGTGCGGCAATCTCCTGCCCCTCGGGAGTGTACAGATAGTCGAGATAGGCACGGGCCACCTCGGTGGTTCCATGTTTCCCTGCGACTTTGTCCACCAGCGCGACGGGTGGCTCGGCAAGAATACTGATCGAAGGGGCTACTAACTCGAACTTCCCCGGGCCCAGCTCCTTGATGGCGAGCAGCGCTTCGTTCTCCCACGCAATGAGCACATCACCAATTCCTCGCTCTACGAAGGTCGTGGTGGATCCGCGGGCACCGGCGTCCAGCACGGGCACATTCTTGTAGACTCGGGAGACAAAGTCCTTCGCCTTCGCTTCGTTGCCGCCGGGCTGACGCAGCGCCCAGGCCCAGGCAGCCAGGTAGTTCCAGCGGGCGCCGCCCGACGTCTTGGGGTTGGGCGTGATCACCGAAACGCCAGGCTTAGCCAGATCGCCCCAATCGTGGATACCCTTGGGATTCCCCTTCCGCACCAGCAGGACGATGGTCGAGGTGTAGGGAGAGCTGTTGTCTGGAAGCCGCTTCTGCCAATCGGAGGGTAGGCTTCCAGCTTTCTCGGCGATCTGGTCGATGTCATAGGCCAGCGCCAGCGTCACCACGTCGGCCTCCAGCCCATCGATCACCGAGCGCGCCTGCTTACCGGAACCGCCGTGCGACTGGCGGATGGTCACGTCCTGCCCGGTCTTGTTCTTCCAGTATCCGGCGAACTGCTTGTTGAAATCCTCGTACAGCTCCCGGGTGGGATCGTAGGACACGTTGAGCAAGGTCACCGGCTTCGGGGCCGGACGCGGCCCGAAGGGGACGATCGATCCGGCAAGTAGCAGAGTGAACGCAAACGTCTTCATGAGTAGAAACCTTGGCTCAGAATGAGGTCTGGAAACGGGTGATCACGGCGGTTTCGGGCTCACGGTCTCCGGTGGTAGCCCCACCAGTGAACGTGGTGTGCTCGTAGTCGACCATGACCTTCACTGCCCGGGTAAAGTGCCAATTCACGCCAACACCCCAGGCCTTCGCGTCCTGTACGCTGGTGGTCAGACTCGCGTAGGTTGGGAACGATGCTGGGTCGAGCTTGAGTTCACCGTAGCGCGCCACCAGCTCGATGGCGCCGAACCCGCGACTACCCTCGGTGAGGTCAAACGGCTTCTTGATGGTCGGACTCTTGAAGCTGTTCTTCTCACCTGTAAGGAAGAACGAGCCCTCGGCCTGCCAAGCTTTGTGCTCCAGCTCGGCCACCGCACCAGCTTTATTGACGGTACTGCGGGAGATGGTGTATTCCCCGAGGAGACCGAAGGGACCGCTGTAGAAGTAGCTCTGAGGTGCTATGCGGATGCGCCTGCCGTCAGCGAATACGTTATTCGCCGGTGTGGTGGTGCTGCTGCCGTATTTAAAGAGCGTATTCTGGCCAGGAGTACGGTACGAAGGCAGCCCGGTACTGGTAATCGAGGCGCGTTCCAGGCCGGTGCTTCCCGCGATGCCAACGCCCAGGGGTCGAAAACTTCCCGATTTGAACGGCTGAATGAAGATGCGAGCGGCGAAATCCTTAGCATCGCTCAGATCGTCGCCACCGTTGGCCAGGTCGGCCACTCCGTTGAACACGCCTGCCTGGTAGGCAAAGAGTCCCTCAGAAATGTCACCCGCGACCTGGAGGCCGATGTCGCGGCTGGGCACCAGGTTATTGGGAAGACCACGTTCGGCGAACATGATATCCTGCGCCGACTGCAGTCGTTCGAGTCCGATCGGCGGCTTGAACTTGCCGGCGCGAACTGTGAATGCAGGGGTGAAGTTTCCGTCAAAGTAGGCATCGAAAATTGCCGGTGAGGTCCCTCCAAAGTCGGGCATCAAGCGAAACCCGAAGTACCGGCCGACGTAGCCTTCAAGGATTGGCCGAACCCTGCGGAGCAGCAGGTTGTCTGTTGCGGGAACAGCCTCGTCGCTGGCGAAAAACCTTCCATCGCCTTGGACATACCCCCGGAGCCGGAGGCTGTACTTGCCGTCAGCCGATTTGAGGCCGAAGCCATCCTTGGCGTTGGCGGTCACCGACTGCTTGTCCTTCGCGGCAGCAGCGGCGCTGTCCGCTGAGATCTCGTGTAACCGGTTCAGGATCCGCACCTGCTGGTCAAGCTCTTCGATCCGTGCGGTCAGCGCGGCCATGGTGTCAGTGGGGGTACGGGCGCTGTCGCCCACCACACTGTTTCGCTCTGCCGTGGTGGCGACGTGCACGTCTTGCTGGGCCCACAGTTGTGGTACCCCACCGACAGCAATCAATGCCGCAAGGCCGATCCCGCGTGACTTCAGACCGCTCATCTTTCTCTCTCCCTGGCAACTGTTTAGAGCCATTTCGCGATGCGTTTCCGGAACCCAATCCGGAGTCGCCGCAGACAGTAGTCTACTTACTCGATAGAGTAAATAGGCAAACGGCATGCCACGATGTTGTGAAGGGGAAAGGCTGCTAGAAGTCTGACGGTATGGAGGGAATGAGCTGGTCTACCTTGGCGCGCAGTGAAGCCAGGCTGGTGCCATCCAGGACCCGGGCGGTGGCATCCCGGACTTCTTTCATGGCCAGGTGCACCCCGCATACCGCCTCGTTCTTGCAGTCGGCGCAGCGCTGGTAGGCAGTCTGGCTGGCGCAGGGAACTGGTGCCAGAGGCCCGTCGAACATTCGGACCACCTGCCCCAGGTAGATGTCGGCCGGGTCCCGGGCCAGCAGATAGCCTCCGCCCTTCCCCTTGCGGCTCCGTAGCAGCCCCTGATTCTTGAGACCGAGCAGTATCAGCTCGAGAAATTTGGGCGGGATCTGCTCGGCCCGGGCCAGGTCGGCGATCCGGACCGGTTCCTCGCCATTACTGTCGGCCAGGGCGAGAAGCGCTTTGATGGCGTACTTGGCCTTCTTGGAGAGCATTGCAGGGGAATTATACATGCTCTGGCACAGGACGGGCACTTGGTAGCCTCCAGCAACCCTCCCTAGATTTGCGGTCACTTCGCGCCTCCTAACACTTCGCCGGCCCACGCGCCGCAGATTACCTAATCGATGTGGCTTCTCCTGAAACAGCTGCCGCTCCTGCGAGATCCGGCTGCGCGCCGGCGCTTGAAGCAGGTGCCTGGCGCGGCAGACCACGCGCGGGACTCGAAGGATGCGCCGTCGGTGCTATCGCAAGTACGGCCAATACCCGCTGCAAAAAATGCTGGCCACCACTCAGCGCACGCGTGGTAATCGGAGCCTGGAGGCGATTTGATGAGGGTTGGATTCCATCCCAGCGCGATTTCCTCGATCTCACCAGGTCGACGGACTGGGAGCGCTTTTTAGCGCCAGATTCAGTCGAGGCCATGCTGACCGAACATCTTTGGGAGTAGCTGACCCCTGCCGAAGGCTGGCCGCGGCTCGAACCTGTTATCGCTATCTCCGGCCTGGTGGGTACCTGAAGGCGGGCTGCACCCCGGTCCGGCCTACATCGAGACCGTGAAGGCGGGCGCTGTACACTTATCGCAGCCTGCAGCAGCTATTCGAGGCTGCCGAGTTTCCCGTTACTCTCTACGAATATTTCGACGAATCCGGCCAATTTTACTCTGAAGAATGGAACCGGGAGCTAGGTACCCTGGCGCTCCAAGCGCTTCGATCCCGCAACAAGACGGGGGAGCTGACCCGCGTGTATCCCGGCACCCTGGGCGACTACCTGAGCTACTCGTTGATCATCCTGGACGCGGTAAAGGATCGCTGATAAGGCAATGAAAAGGCCGCCCAATCGGGCGGCCCTCCTGCGCAGCTATCGCAGTTTCTCACATGTATCCGTCCCGCCGAAGCGTTTCCAACCCACCACCGCCCTCCTTATCCTGCGCCCGCCCCGAGCGCTCGGCGATGTTGGCGAACTTCCCGGTCTGGAGCTCCAGGATAATGTCGTCCACGTTCCGGGCCTCAGACTCGACCGAGTTGGTGCAGGTGTAGCAGCCCAGGGACCGGAAACGCTTACCGTCACCCTGGTTGTAGTAGAGCGAAACGGTCGGGATCTGCTCCCGGCGGATGTATTCCCAGATGTTGAGCTCCGTCCAGTCGAGCAGCGGGTGAATCCGCAAATGGGTGCCGGGAGCAAAGTCGGTCTTGTACTGGTTCCAGAACTCCGGTGGCTGATCTCCGACCTCCCACTGCGACTGCGCCGTGCGGGGTGAGAAGTACCGCTCCTTCGAACGGCTTCCTTCCTCGTCGGCCCTGGCCCCGACAATGACCCCGGTGAACGGCTCGGTATTGCGGTCGAGCTCGTACGCCTTCTTGGCGTGGTTCAAGCGAAAGCGTGGCCATTCACCGCTCAAGGTGTGCTTGAGCGCATCGGTCTTGAGCGCCTTGCAGCAGGCGATCCGGTCCACGGCTCCGTGAGGGAAGGTGCGCTTCTCTTCCAGTGCCTGGCGGTTCTGCCCGTAGATCATGGTCAGATTCCACTCCAACGCGAGCCGATCGCGATACTCGATCATCTCGGGGATCTTGAACGAGGTGTCGATGTGGATCAGCGGGATCGGCACGTGGCCAAAAAAGGCCTTGCGCGCGAGCCACAGGAGGACCGTGCTGTCCTTTCCGATGGACCAGAGCATGCCGAGGTTCTTGAAGTTGGCGTAGGCTTCCCGGAGAATATGCACGCTCCGGTTTTCCAGCTGGTCCAGATGGTCCATGCTGCCATTAAGCGGAGCCGCTTCCGTCAGAGATGCTTCCATCAGCGTTGGTCCTCGAAAAGTGCCAGTACCTGGTTGACCGACTGCTCCACACTTAGAACTTGGGTGTCCAGGCTCAGCTCGGGACGTTCTGGAACCTCATAGGGATCGTCGATCCCGGTGAAATTCCGGATCTCGCCTCGCCTGGCCCGGGCATAAAGTCCCTTCACATCGCGCCGCTCGCACTCTTCCAGCGGGGTCGCTACGTAGATCTCGGCGAACTTGGGACACAGCTTCCGAATAAAGTCACGCGACTCTCGATAGGGTGACACGAATGACGCCACCACTGTCACCCCATGCGCTGCCAGCCGGCTCGCCATGTAACCGGTGCGACGCAGGTGCTCCTCGCGCTGCTCCCGGGTGAAACCGGTCTGCGGGAAAACCTCGCGGAGAGCGTCGCCATCGATGTACTCGACCTCTACGTCGCGACTCACCAGCTCCTGGTGCACCCGGGTGGCGATGGTGCTCTTCCCCGAGCCGGACAGGCCGGTGAACCATAACACTGGCGCTATCGGCCGAGTTCCAACCTTAAGCTCGATGGTTTGAGCGGAACCGACAGGCGTTTGTGCCGGGTAAGAGCTGGACATGGTGCCTGGCCGTTCCATCCTCACAGCCCGATCACGAAACTGGTGTTCCGAAGGTCCGGCTTGTTGTAGGTGAGTGGCGACTGCCGCTCCCCATCAGGCCCCGATTGGCGATAGACGCAGTCTCCCGCGGCCACATCCCATTCCATTGTGGGTCCCAGGCGGGGGTAGACATCCGCACGGCCCTCGGCAACCCAGCAGAACTTGAGCGAGCTGCCGGCTTTCACCCGCCGGGCCACCGGAATGGTCTTCAGGTATTGCTCCAGCTCGTCGGAGGGGTGGGAGAGACTCTCTACCACCGTCAGTGGGGTTCCTGGAGCCGCGGGCCTGGAGTAGATGCGCTCCGGCACGCCGCTTCGTTCCTCTTTCCATGCACCTTCGCCCTTTACCGCCCAGTACAGCAGGTCGAGGGCGGGAGCCAGCACGACACCGAGCACCGGCTCGCCATCCTCGATCAATGCGACGTTGACCGTGAATTCGGCTCTCCGCTTGATGAATTCCTTGGTTCCGTCGAGGGGGTCGACCAACCAGAAACGGCGCCAGCTTTGCCTCCGGTCGAACGAAGCCGCCTCCGCTTCCTCAGATACCACCGGCGTTCCCGGATCCAGTCGCTCGAGCCCCCGAACCAGAATCTCGTGCGCGACCTCGTCCGCCAACGTGACCGGGCTGCGGTCGTCCTTCTCCCTCACCCCGGCGTTCACGCCGGTGTCGTAGTAAGCCATCGTGGCTCTTCCGGCCTCGCGAACGAGGCTGGTTACGGCAGACCGCAATTCAGAAGTTACCATGGCCGGAAGATGATCCCCTTGTCCTGCAGGTGAGCCTTCAGGCTGTCTACCGCCTCCGGCACGGCTCCGCCGGGCAACTGGAGGTCGCAGGCCAAGTCGGTGGTAATGATGTCGCCGGCCCACACGGTCTCGATCCAGTCGGGCTGCACTGCGGTCTTGATGACCTCCAGGTCTTCCTGAGTCAGCTCCGCGGCAGCCACGATGAGGATGATGCCGGCATCCAGCATCAGGTTGGCGACCTCACCCAGACGCCGCATATGCTCCAGCCGGTTTTCCTGCTTGCGGCCGATGTCGGCATCGACGCCATAAAGCACGTTTCCGATGCCCAGGAAGTAGACCACCTTCCCGTCCTCGAACAGCTTTCCTTCCAGCCCCTTGGCTACGCTCTTCCGCTCGGCCTCATCTTCGCCCGTCACCAGAATGAGCGCGGCCTTCTGATTGTATTTCTCGGCCCTCCGCTCCGGCTGGATGAAGCTCGCCTCCCATTTGTAGTTCCGGAGGAGGACCCGATCGCGCACGGCTGACTGCCGATCGGGCAGGGCCTCCCGTACGATGCCCCCACCGCGGATCTCGAAATCGTCTACCACCACGAACCGGCTGGTGGCGGCGACATCTTCGGCCAGGTCACAGGCGATCGCCCGGTCCAGCTTGAGCACGCACTCGGCGACGTCGTGTCGCTGGATTGTGTTCTTCTGCGAGGCGTCGAGCGTGGAGGCGTCCATGACGCGCAGGATTTCTTCCACTCGGCAGACCACTCGGGCCGTCCCCAGCTTGAGCAGATATTCCTTGCGCTTGATCATCGGCTCCTTGCCCAGCCAGAAGAGGCTCACCCGGAGTCTGGTTGACATCTGGGGGCGAGGCTGAGACTCCAGCGTCGCCATCTCTCCCCGCGTGATGTAGATCTGCTCCTGCAGGGTGAACCCGACGGCCATACCGGCGCTGACCTGGGCTTGAGGAGGCCGATTGAACGCTTCGATGCTCCTGACCCGGCTCTTCTTTCCCGACGGGTAGAAGATGACCGAGTCGCCTACGTTGAGCGTACCGGAATCGATGGTGCCTGCCACGATACGCCGGTCATCGCCCTGTTTGGTGAACTTGTAGACATCCTGCACCGGCATCCGGAACGGCCGGTCAAACGGCGCCGGCGCGCTGCGGAATGCATCCAGCGCTTCCAGCACCGTGGGCCCCTGATGCCACTGGAGGTGCTCGGACCGCTCCGCGATGTTGTCGCCCCCGCGGGCGGAAACCGGAATGAAGCAGGCGGGCTCGATCCCGACCTGCTTGAGGAACGCCCCATAGTTCGTGACGATCTCCTGGAACACGCCCCGATCCCAATCCACCAAATCCATCTTGTTCACTACCACGGCGAGCTGACGGATGCCCAGCAGAGACATCATGTAGCCGTGGCGGCGGGAATTCTCCTGCACTCCTTCGGCGGCGTCGATTACCAGCAGCGCGGCCTCCGCCCGGGCTGCACCTGTGATCATGTTCTTGAGGAACTCGATGTGCCCAGGAGCATCGAGAATCAGGTATTCCCGCTGCCGGCTCTTGAAGAACACGCGGGCGGCGTCAATCGTGATCCCCTGTGCCTGTTCGTCTTTCAATGCATCGAGCAGGAAGGCGTACTCGAAGGGTTTCGAGTTCAGCTCACACTGGGAGCGAACCTGCTCCAGCTTGCCTTCGGGCAGCGAGTGAGTGTCCGCGAGAAGGCGACCGATGACGGTGCTTTTGCCGTGATCGACGTGGCCGACGATCACGATGTTCATCCGCTGGTGCCCGTCGGGCCTGTTTACCGCCGTACTCGATGGCTCGAGTTGATACAGAGTGCCCGTCAGACGTGCCTCCCGAGGTTATTCAGTTCAGTCGCGCGAGCCGTTATCGCACGGCAAGTAAGCCAGATCACAAACTCCAACTCCTTCTTGTGCGAAAGCGGCGGGCAGGCCGCCGCTTTCACAGACTGCAGCGAGAGTGACGGGTTACTGCTCCTCTACCGCGTAATCATAGGGGTAGTAGTAATCCCCGTACTGCGAGACCTCGCCACCCGGATCATTGAGCACGGTACCGACCACCCGCGCTCCCACATTCACCAGCTGCTGATGCGCCCGTTTGGCCGCGGTCCGATCGGTCTGGCCGGCTCGCACCACCAGCAGAACCCCGTCGGCCAGAGCGGCCAGTATTCCTGCGTCCGCAGTGGCAAGCACTGGCGGCGTATCCAGGATGACCAGATCGAAGCTCTTCGCCAGTTCCTGGAGCAGCACCCGCATCCGAACGCCACTCAACAGCCCGGAGGGATTGGTGGGCAAGGCGCCGCAGGTGAGCAGCGAGAGCCCTCTCACGGTGGTAGGCCGGACGATGTCGGTGATCGGCCGACCGGAATCCGTTTGCCCGTCGCGCGGATTGAAGGTGAGCGAAGTGCCGGCGTCGGTCCCATTGTATGAGGGAGTGAGGAGCTCCATCAGACCGGGGGAGCGGGGCACCTGGAAGAGCCCATGCAGACGAGGCCGCCGGACGTCGCAGTCAATCAGCAGCACTCTCAGGCCATCGTAGGCGAAGGTCACCGAAAGGTTGGCCGAAGTGAGGGTTTTCCCCTCGCCTGGGGCCGCGCTGGTGATGACCAGCGTCTTCATGTTATCGCCCTGCTCGCACCATACCAGGCTGGTCCGCAGCATCCGGAACGCCTCGACTCCAACGGAGAAGGGCTGAGTCACCGTGCCCAGAGCATTGGCGTTAGCTCTCTTGGTGTCCAGCTCGGCTCGCTTGCCGGGACGCAGGAGACCCCGCTTGGGCGGAGTGGCGCTGCCGCCGGTGAGCCGGGGAATGACGGCCAGACCGGGAACCCTCAACGCCAGCTCGAGATCCTCCGGCTTCCTTATGGAGGTGTTCAGATGTTCCAGCAGGAACGCCCCACCGGCCCCGAGCAGGAAGCCGAGTAGCAGGCCGAGGGCGAGTTTGAGTGAAGCGGTTGCCAGTATGGGCGCGTACGGGGTGCCGGCCAGGTCAACGATGTCGACGTCTCCCGCCTCTACTTCCTCCGCCATCCTGGCCTTCTGGTAGTCCCGTCTGACGTCATCGCTGGTGGACGTGAGAGTTTGGACTCGCCCCGTCAACCGAGCTTCTTCCTCGGCCATCGCAGGCAGCAGGCGCATGTTCGAGCCGGTTTTCGCACTCAGATTACTGAGCGCGGCAATCCGGGCATCGATGGTCGAAACGTGACTGGATACCGCCTGGCGGAGTTGACCCTTGGTAGTAGCGATCAGGCTCTTGAGCTGGATCAGATCGGGGTTGGTGGGCGCCGCGCGCCAGGGCCCGGTCGTCATCGAGTCGAGCCGGAACTGGTAAAGCTCCAGCTGATGGTAGTAGTTGCTGACTGTAGGGTTTTCAGCCATGGCCGGCGATGATGCCAGGGCGCGGAGCGCCTCGGACTCACCGGCGTCTCCGCCCTTCTTCAGCTGCGCCATCAACGCCGCAAAAGTGGTGCGATCCGCTTCGAGCTCCGTCCGGCGGGTCTCTAACGCAAGCCTCGAGTTTTGGTTGGCTTTCAACTCGTCCTCTGTGCTCGCCAGCTGCTGGCGGCTGCGGAACGAGGCCAGCTCAGCCTGCGCCCGGGCTAGCATGCTGTCCGTCTGCCGCAACTGCGCCTCGAGGAATTGACGGCGCCGGATCGACTTCTCCTTGGCATTCTGAATGCTGAGCTGCTTGAAGGTGGTGACCGCGGTATTCACCACCCCCTGGGCGCGTTTGGGATTCCCTGAGGTATAGCTGACATCGATCACATCAGTACCGGCTCTGGGGGCCACGACCAGGCTCTTCAACAACTGGTCGCTGGCAACCTCACGGGGCGCGATATAGAGGGTGGCACTGGGGACGTCGGGTACCTTGGCGACCGCGAACTTCACGATTCCGAGGTCGAGGATCTGTCCGTAACGGGACCGAGCCTCGCGATTCGGCAGGCGTGCCTTGACTCCATTCTGATAGAAGGTCACCTGAATGGTGTCGCCCGAGGCCGCCGGATTGACCCAGACCCGCTCCAGCCGTGCGGCGCCGAACTCAGGAGTCAGCGACTGCAATTGCAGACCCAGAGAGTCCACCACGGCTCCGATTACGCTGTAGCTCCGG
Source organism: uncultured Gemmatimonadales bacterium (assembly GCA_963698975.1). GTDB lineage: Bacteria > Gemmatimonadota > Gemmatimonadetes > Gemmatimonadales > GWC2-71-9 > CAVVWJ01. The sequence goes on along the minus strand of CAVOSV010000002.1, from coordinate 2,070,507 downwards.
ACCAGCTGCGCCAGGGACAACAGCGGGTCTGCCGTGCGAGGAAGCTGTGGTTCAGGGTTCTCGATCTCGCCGGTCAGCGCCTGCCGCTCACCGGCCAGCCGAATCGTAGCAATCGCCTTGAAGGTTGCGGGTGTCTTCAGCGCCAGGTAGATGCCCGCTCCCAATCCGAGGAGCGTCAGGACGAGTACCAGGCGATATCTCCGGCGGAGGACGCCGAAGATCTGGCCCAGCGAAATCGAGTCACCGGCCGGCCGCTCGAAGGGCACCTCGCTCTGAGGCATGCCGGAAGGCAGCTGACGAACTGGAGGATAGTACTCTGGCATCTGTTATGGGTTCCTGTTGGCCCGATCGATCAGGAGGTAAATGGACGCAACCGACCCGACGACGCTCAGGCCCGGCAGGAAGATGTCGCGAAAGAATGACCTGCGGCGATCGACCACGATCTGATCCCCGGAGTGAACTCGCAGAGAAAGATTGGCCTTGGATGGCTCGGAGAGATTGACGTAGAACTCACGCTGCGCTTGACCGGTACCCTCACGCCGCAAGATCCGAATGTGATCGCGGTTGGCAAACTGGTTGGGCCCACCCGCCTGCGCCACGGCCTCGCCGATCGTCGTTTCCGGCCTTACCGCCATCACCTGGGGACGTCCCACCTCACCGGAGATGGCAATTCGGATGAGAGGCTCTATCACGAACTGGGGGTCCTGCTCGAATCGACCAAGGAAGGCTCGAACGTTCGTCTGGGCAGTAGAAAAGGGAATGCCCCCGACCCGGACCGCCTGGTACAGCGGATGGGTGATGGTGCCGTCAGGCCCTACAATGAAATCGCCGCTCATCTCCGGCTTGCGCCACACCACGATCCGGACTGAGTCGCCGGGGGACAGGATGATCTGATCCGGCGGAAGCGGCGTCCCGGGACCCTGGGCCGCAGCCTCACCGGAAAAGGTCAGGATCGCCAGCAGAGACAGACTCGGAAGGAGCAGGTTTCGCATAGACCTCACTAGAAGTGCAAAGGGCACAGACCTGAAACTGGTCCGGCTCGGCCCAATCAGCCGCCGCCGGGGGCGCACGATCTATGCCTTTATACGGCATGGCATGACCTCAACTCCGGCGCAGAGCGTAAGGCAATGTATCAGCATTGCTTCTGACGTGGTACGAGTCATTAGAAGAAGGGAAACGGTGCGGCAGAGCGGACCATTATTGTCTGCTATGGTAGGCCTGCCAACAACGCTACGGACAGCACTGTAGCGCCACTCCAACAGTGCCGTAAATCAAGTCCAGCTGGATCACTCGCTCCAACCAGCGGGCGAGACAGTTCTGGGCAAAAAAAGACCGGAGGGGTTGCCCCCTCCGGTCACGTGCTGCTGCTTGCCCCGCCTACCGAACCCTACAAGACTTGGCCGGCAAGGAAGCCAATCTGGCTGCTACATCCCTGAATGCCTGCGCGTTTTCAGGATTGGCCATGAAGGCATTGTCATACTTCCACATCATCATCGCGCATCCAGCCGAGCCCAAGGTAGTACCCCACTCTCTGACCTGCTGGGCTGTCATCCGGCAGTTGGGATCGAAAGTACCGCGCCCACCCGTCGTCGAGAGCGGACAGTTCCACAACCCGTCCCGCTCCGCCTGGATTCCCCCGTTCATGATGTTCATGCTGAAGATGATGCCCAATCCATCGCGCCGGCCCAGGTCCAAGCCGCCCTGAATGAAAGTATTGACGTCGCCCTTGCGCCATGAATACTGGTCCACCAGGAACTCACAGACCTGATAGGACTTGGTCGGCTCAAAGGTTTGATGGTTGTGAACGACGCCGACCAACATGGTCGGGAACATGTTCTTGACGTAGGCACACAGTCCGTCTACGCGGGCTTTGGTCATGGTGCCCACCGGGCCCCACGTATTTCCATCTCCACCTCCAGACACGTTCGGCTCATCCATGACCGAATTGCCGATGATGGTGCCGTCAGCAACCGCTGCAGCCACTGCGGCCTTGATCGCAGGAGTGTTATACGTATCCATCTTGGCCTGCCACTTGGCGAGATCGAAAACGTTGTCCGTCAGGTAGTTCCAGTGCGAGCCGCCGGTCATCGCAAGTACGAGCCGCTTGTGATTTTGCCTTGCCGCCTCAAGCCTGGCTACGATGTTGGTCGCATTGATCGAGCCGATGCCCCCGGTGAAGACGGCGGTATTCGGCTCCAGCGATGTATCTCCCGCCCACAGGTCGTAAGAGCCGAACGGGATCCCGGTTGGCGTGCTGCTTCCGAGTGGGCTGCTGACGGTGATGGCCGACGTATCGGCCAGAGCACCGGAAGTCGCGATAATTCGATAGTTGCCGGCGGTCTGACCGGCGGTAAAGAGGCCATCCGCCGTCACGGTACCACCGGTGGCCTTGAACACCACGGAAACAGGCACGCTATCCCCGGTCGTAGTGGTGCCATAGGTCGTAAACTGTTTCTTGGTGCCCGACGCCAGCGTCACACCGATGGGCTTCAAGATGACCTTCGCCAGAACGGGCTCCGGCGGGGGTGGCGGCGGGGGTGGCGGCGGGGGTGGCGGCGGCGGTGGCGGCGGCGGAGGAGGAGCCGGCGGTGCGGTAATCGTCACCGTTACGGTGTCGGCCAAAGTCCCGGCCGTGTTGGTCGCCGTGACGCGGTAGGTGCCGGCGGTGTCTCCAGCGACATAGGTCCCGCCGGCATCGATGAATCCTCCGGTCGCTCCCCAGTTCACTCCAATGGGGGCAACCGCGCCTCCCCTCAGTCGCCCGACCGCGCTGAAGGTCTGGCTCACTCCGGGGGTTAGGCTCACGCTGGTCGGGGAGATCACGACCCGCACCAAGTTGGTATTTCGGCGAACTACAGAAACGAGCGAGGTATCGACCTGCAGTTTCCCGCGTATGCGGTTCTGGCCGACGACGGTATAGGTGCCGATGGCAGCGGCGGAGAACCGTCCGTCGGGTAGAATGGTTCCCCCCGACGTGCTCCACGTGACCGCTGCACCGACGCTATCGCCGGAGCTGGTGCGTCCCTGAGCTCGGAATTGAATCAGCTGGTTTGTTTCTAACGTGACGCTACGTGGTGAAACCTGTACCGCCACTGCAATACGGTCTGCTGTGTTTGCTGCCGTTCCGGACGTTGTTTGTTCAGTGGGAGCTTCTGGAGCGGTTGTGTCGCCACCGCAGGCAGCCAGCACCAGGAGAAGGGGCAGAAAAGTTCGTGAGACTGCCAGTCTCCGCGCGAGCTTAAAGGTGTACGTCATTGGGCTACCCTTTCATCGCTCTCCTTACAGTGAAGTCCCAACCGTTCCCATCAATCCCCCACCACCCTTGGGCTGACGTACTCTAACCACCGCACCGCCACTTTCAATGGCCAAATATTCGACAACGCGCAAACGGCTGGAACTCATCTTTTACTTGAAATGACTACCTTTGCGCAGCTTACGTCAATGACCACGAAGAATTGTAACAAAAAAAATTGTCAATAAACAATGCGGAGATGATTCAGTTTGCACTGAACACTGGCTCTGCGGCAGTTCACACCCACCCCCGCCGAGAGGTATACTTCCGCTCCCCCAGCTTGCCGGTAGGCTGGACCTTCCTTCACCGAACCCAGGCCAGGCCCCGGAGTAGCGCCGTATGAACATCGCCCTCCTGGTAACGCGCGCAGACCCGGTCGGCGGGGCCCAAATCCATGTACGGGACCTGGCAACGGCGGCCAGAGCGCATGGGCACTCCCCTACCGTAATCACCAGTGGGAGCGGGCCTTTCCTGCAAGACCTGCAAAACCAACAGATTCCGGTCGTGGTTCTTAAGCACCTCAGCGCCCCCATATCTCCGGTGCGAGACCTCCGGGCGTTACGGGAAATCCAGACCACCCTCCAGAGTCTCCGGCCCGACGTGCTGGCGACCCACTCTTCGAAAGCCGGGATCCTGGGGCGGGTCGTGGCTCATCGACTGCAGATTCCCGCAGTGTTCACCGCCCACGGCTGGTCATTCACCCCTGGCATTTCCCCCGCGCGCGCGGGACTGTATCGCGTCATCGAGAGGCTGGCGGCGCCTTTGTCCAGCAAAATCATCACAGTATCAGACTTCGACCGCCGTCTGGCTCTGGAGGCAGGAATCTCAACTGAGGAGCGGCTGGCCACCGTGCATAACGGGATACCGGAGGTGGCGGCCCAGCGCAGGGCTAGTCCGGGCCGGAACCCAGCGCGACTCGTCATGGTGGCCCGGTTCGAGCCGCAGAAAGATCACGCTACCCTGCTTCATGCCCTTGGTGGACTGCTGGAACAGCCCTGGGAGCTCGATCTGATTGGGGAAGGACCCCTCCGAGGAAGAATGGAACAGCTGGTGAGGACACTCGGCCTGGGTACTCGGGTGAGGTTTCTGGGGCAACGAACCGATGTCGATGCCTGTCTGGCCGAAGCCCAGATCAGCGTCCTCACTACAAACTGGGAGGGGTTCCCGTTGACCGTGCTGGAAGCGATGCGGGCGGGACTCCCGGTGGTTGCGACCGCCGTCGGTGGAGTTGCCGAAGCGCTCGAGGATGGAGATTCAGGGTATCTCATCGGTCGGGGAGACGTGACGCTTCTGCGCGACCGTCTTGGCCGGCTACTGAGCTCTCCCGGGCTTCGGGAGGAGATGGGACGCAAGGGGCGCACACGGTGGGAAGAGCACTTTACGATAGAACAGATGGTGGCGAAGACATTCGCCATTTATCAGGATGTTGTGCAGCAGAGCCGCAGGGCAGGCCGGTCCTCGCAAGGGGTTGCCGCGGGGGTGACGACGTGAGCCAGGATCGGCTCACCGTAATGGTGGTGGAGGACGAAGCTGCGCTCCGGGCCGGCATTCGCCGAATGCTCCAGGAGGACGGCTACAACGTAGTAGAGGCGGAGAACGGAGCGACGGCGCTTCAGCTGCTGGAGGGACCGGCCTCGGGGACAATCGACCTGGTGCTAACCGATCTCCGAATGCCGGTGATGGACGGCCGTCAGCTGGCATCGGCGCTGGCGCGCCGGCGTCCCAGTCTACCGGTGGTTTTCATGTCGGGGTTTACCGCGCAGCTGATGGATTTGCGGCTGGTATCGCCCAACCTTGCTTTTCTCGCCAAACCGATCCGGAATGCCGATCTGCTGGCGGCAGTCAAAAACCAGCTGGCCCGTCGTCCGTTGACTTGAAAATTCAGATCTCCCAGTTGGACATGACTACGCCCTCCGCCGGAATTCGCTGGGGGTAGCCATGCAGAAGCATCCGGAGATCGGTCCAGTGGACCCGGTAGCCGAGTTCAAGCAAGCGAAGGTAGGTCCGGGTGAATTCAGTTTGGCAGCGGATAGCTATGCGGGTGACCCGCTCGGCAGCTGCGGAGAGCTGAAGGCCCTGGAGCAATCGTTCGAATGCCGCGGGATGGGCGGCGACTACCTTCAACACCCGTAGCTCGTCCTTCGGGCGCCCGGCCGCAAGCGGGGTCGAGTGCCACAGCGCATATCCGCTCAGCACGTCGCCGTCGCGAACCAGCGTAGTGTCCCCGATGCCGAGGTCGTGTGTCAGGGCCAGCTCCCGGGTGAAGTCCACGCCGGGCAAGACCTGGTCAGCCAGCCGCCGGCATTCCTCCAGACGCTTGTTCCACGCCGATCCGGAAGCCGAGAGCAGCTCCGCGACACCACTCGGACGGCGGGGTACGTCATGAACCAGCGTCACTGTCATATGACTGGGCACCAAGCCGATTCGGCTGTAGAAGCCGATGTTATCTACCGTGCGCGGCATGGTTTCAAGACCGATGGTGGTAGCACCCTGAGAGCGCAACCAGTCGATGCCGGTACGGACCATGACCGACCCCAGGCCCTCCCCCTGGCGATCCGGCCTCACCGCCAATGGTCCCATCCAGCCTTCGGTGCCGGAGCGGTGCACCATATTGAAGGCTACCATATGGCCGTCGGCATCTCGCCATACCATAGATCCGTCGCCGGCGTCCTCCAGAGCGTAGCGCCAGACCAGGTTGTTGAGCTGAGGAACTCGCACTCCCACCAGACCGTCCCGGCTATATCGATCGGTGAAGGCGTCGGCAAATACCCGGTTCAGCGAATCGATGTCGCGCAGGGTGGGCCGGTCGGGCCCTCGGACGCTTCGATCAGGCCGCCACATTGCGATCTTCCTGCGGTTCATCGCGCACCGTCGCGACTCCGCTTGCCACGTCTACGCCCACCCGAACCACCCGGTCAAACCCCTCACGTACGGAATCGATGTGGGTGATCAGGATGACCTGGGGAAAGCGATCAGCGAGACTCCGCAACAGGTCCACCACAGCGGCCCGACGGTCCTCATCCAGTGATCCGAAGATCTCATCGAGGATCAGGAGCGAGAGGGGTTGCCCGGCGCGCTCCGCTATCATCTGACTGATAGCGAGGCGAAGCGCGAGATTGGCGACATCCTCCTCGCCGCCTGATATCACCGTCTTCGGATCGCCATCGTCGAGCAGCGTGGCCACATAGTCCTCGTCTAACTCGAGATCGGTATAGCGTCCCCCCGTCAGATCTCGAATGAAGCTGGATGCCAAGTAGGAAAGGTCCGGTCTGAGGGTGGCGTTGAGCTCGGTGCGTAGATCGGTGAGAGCCCGATCCAGCTCCTGGTGTAGAGCCAGTTGCGAGGCGGCCTGGGACGCCGCACGCTCGCGCTCAGCCCGCTCGGCCCGCCGGCGAGCCACCAGATTCAAAGCTTCCAACGCGGCCGCCGTCTCGCCCCGGGCCCGCACCAGCGCCAACTCGGCCCGCCTTCGTTCCGCCTCCGCCGCCAGCTCCGCCGCGCGAAATTCGCGGAAAGCCGCCTCGCTGTAATCAAGCTCAGTCAACCTGGCTCGGAGCTGGGCTATCAGGGTTGTCGAGGCGGCGCCCGCCTGGTGAGCGCTCTCCAGCGCAGCAGCCACTTCGTCACTGCGATCGGCCAATCCCCGAAGCCGTTCCGCTTGAAGCGCCAGCGGCTCCAGAGCACGAGTCTGCTGGAGTACGACCTCGTGTCGTTCGTGATCGTACGCGCCCTGCAGCTGGTCGAGCGAGCCTTGAAGCTCTCCGACGCGGACCAACAGTCGGTTTTGTTCCTCCTTGAGTGGACCAGCCTCCTGAGCCTGGGTCCTGAGCCGGGCCAGCTCACTGGTTGCTCCTGTCAACTCCTGTTCGAGATTCAGGCGGCGGTGCTCCACCTCGATCAGAGCCACGGGCTCCTGCTGTAGCTGCTCGATGCGCTGTTTATAGTAGTTGCCGTTGGAGCGGACTTCTTCCATCTGGCGATCGAGCAGCTCCAGAACCTTGGCGTACTCGTCTCCCAGTGGGCGGGTGCAGGTGGGGCAGACTCCGTCGGCACCCGCCTTCACGATCCGCTGCCGCTGCTCCTTGAGCTCCTGGTATTGATCCAGCAGCCCCTGCCGCTTGGTTTGGGCGTCTTGGGCATCGCGCACCCAGGCGGTTCGCTGTTCCTCCGCTTCGAGGGTAGCGGCGGTCAAGGCCGCGCGGGCGCCGTTCACCTGATCGAGCGCCTGGTCCACGGCCTGGGGAAGGGGCAGGCGCGAGGCACGTTCCTCGATCGATATCAGGTAACTCTGCACCTCCTGCAACTGGGCCCGGTAACGCCGGCGGGCAGCATCGTGCTCGGCCTGCCGCTCAAGCAGCTGCGCCTCTTGCCGCAACGTAGGCAGGGGGCTCAGCTGACGGGAAAGCTCCTCCAGCTGTTCGCGGGCGGCGGCGAGCTCGAGGGCCTCTTGCTCTAGACGGGCAATTTGCTGGGCGGTGGTGGTGGCCTGATGGTCCGCCACCCGCAACTCGGCCTCCAGGGCCAAGGCCGCCTCACGCTGCTGCTGCAGCTGCTCCCATCTAGGCCTGATCTCCCCGAGGCGACGCTCCGCCAGCTCATTCGCATTCCCCGCTTCGGCCTCAACGCGCTGGGCCGTAGCCAGCCTTTCCTCAGCCTGGGTCTGAGCTTGATCCAGCTCCGCCAGATCAGGGAGGCCAGCGCGAAGAGCATCGACCCGGGCGCGCAGCGCTGATCGCTTTTCCTTCAAGCGATCCTGTGCCGCGCGGAGCCGCTCGTAGCCCAGGACCCTGGAGAGGAACTGCGCACGTTCCGGCGCGCTCATCGCCGCCATAACCGCGAGCTCTTTCTGCCCGGTGAAATAGGTATTGAAGAATTCGTCCCGCGTCATACCCAGTAGGCGGGTCACACGCTCGGTAACTGAACCCAGGCTGTAGGCGACGGGTGCAGCGTCGCCGTCCTGATAGAGCTCCGCCTGGTTCAGTGACCGGACAATGCGATAATGGTGGGCGCCCAGGGTGAACTCCACTTCGACTTCCACCCGTGCTCGGGGCGGAGCGCCGCGCCGCCGGAGCGTCTCTCGATTGCCACGAGCGGCAGGCATGCCATACATCGCCCAGGCAATCGCCTCTAGAATGGTGGTCTTCCCAGCGCCATTGGGTCCCACGATTCCCGTCAGGCCCGGTCCGAGCTCGATCTCGGTGTTCTCATGCTGTCGAAAGTTGACCAGCCGAATCCGGTTGATTTGCATCAGCCTCCCGCCAGATCGCGTTCCACCAGATCCATCAACTCCTGGCCTAGTCGCACGAATTCATCGCGATCGAGCTCGGCCGGCAGCGGCCTTCCAGATAGATACGAGGAGACCAGCTCCGGCAGCGTCTGCCTTCGGCCGGGCGCTCCAACACCGACGGTACGCTGAATTTCGGGCCGCCGCAGATCCAGGTGGAAATGCAGCGCGTCGGCTTTGTAGCCCCGGATCGCTGCGTGGTTCAGCTCCCGGGCCACGTGCCGCGGAATGTCGTAGACTCTCTGGCGGACGATCTTGTCCGAGATGCCTCCGGGGATCGTGGCCAGGCGAAACGCGATCTCCGCGTCGATGGCGGCGGCGGATTTGGTTTCCGCCCGGACCGGCTCGAGATCCAGGACTTCCCGAGCGGCAGGCACTCGACGGCGCTGCACCTTGCCACTGTCCAGGTCTGCCAGCAGCCAGCCCTTTCCATGATCCCCGTGCTCGGACTCGTCGGCCCGCTCCCCCCAGATGTTGGGACCGACGTAATCCAACGCTCCGGCGTACCAAGCGTTTCTGGCGACCTGATGCTGGGTGTGGTAGTGGCCCAGCGCTACATACGTCCAGTCCTCGAGATTCAGCTCGCGCCGGTCGACAACGGCGCCGCCAAAATCTCCCGCGCCACGATGGATCGAGTATTCACCCTCAACCTCCAGATGTGCCACCAGAACCTGGTGGCCCTCCGGCCCCTCCGGCCGGAGAACGGGCCGGTCCGGCGCGAGCAGCGCCTGACGGGGAACGGCGAAGATGCTGAGGTCGAGATCGGGGTATACCAGCCGGCGGGCCTCGGTGGTGGCCACCTCGACTCCGACTTCCTCGAACAGACGCAGAATCGATCCGGTCTCAACCGAGCGCGGGGTATCGTGGTTCCCGGCGATTAGCACTACCGGAGCTTTGGGCAACGCATCCCGCAGACGCTGAAGCTGCCGGAACGCGAAGACGATCGCGCCATTGGTCGGGCGAACCGAATGAAAGAGATCCCCGGCAATCACCACGATGTCGGGCGCCGCCCGAACGACGCCATCGATCGCGACCCGAAAAGCCTGAGCCACATCGGCTTCTCGCTGATTGATGCCGCCCGCCGTCTGCCGGTGGTATTGCCGGATGCCGAGGTGGGGATCCGCGATGTGTGCGAGTTTCACGGGTGGAGAATGAAGAGCGCCGACGGAAAGGGCAAGAACTCAGGCGTTACCCATAGGGCTCATCGGCGTGCTTCAGTGCGGGTATTCCGCGGCGCGGGGTCACCACCTCCCCGCCAACCCGCCGACCCAGGCAGGCGGCAAAGAATGCAGCCACCTCCTGCGGGCGTTCTCTGCGAGTCACGGCGAGGGCCCGGCGCACGTCTTCGCTGCGACGTCCTTCGATCAATTCCAGGATAGTCTCGGCTGAAATTCTCCGATCCAGCTGACGGAGTTGCTTCACCACCGCTTCTCCGAAGGGAAGCTCAACAGCAGGGGGAAAGCGCTCGATGCCTTCGCGCCCGTTGAGCACTGCCGGGCGAGGAAACTTCACGAAGATGGGCTGGGTGAAGTGGGGGTGACGGAGCATCAGCTCGCCCTTGGGCAGGGTAGCCATCTTGATCTTGGTGGCCGGCGAGATGGTGGCGTATCCGGGCGTGGCGAGCTCGTCCACGTCCATGCGGCCGTAGATGACGGTGCCCGCATTACCGACAACCCGGCGCTGAACCTGGGATCGGAACTGCTGGGCCGAAAAAAGAACCAGCCCGAGATACCGGCCTCGCTCCGAGAGATCAAGCAACATCTTGCGCACGTACGTCTCTGGACCATCGGCTGGGGCATACTTGTTGAGCTCATCCACGAAGACGACAACGTGATCCACCCCAAGGTCCCGGCGCTCGAGATGCTCTCTGAGCTTGGAGACGACGCGAGCGAACACCAGGTCCTGCGCCAGCGGATCGAGTCCGGCGACGTCGATCACCTGGACACTCCGGTCCTCGAACCGGCCCCAGGGCAGGTCGTTCGAGAGCCCATCGTCGGTCACCAAACCCTTGGACCGGGTGCTGATGTTGCTCAGCCGGTTGCGTACCTTCCGAATGGTGGCGATGTGGTGGGTCCGCCAAACCTCGCCCCCCCTCCCCATCCCTTCCATATAGTCGAAGATTCGGCGAAAAAACTCCTCCAGATCGGTAAAGCTCTGAACCGTAAACGGCTTGGGCCGCAGAGACTCGTCCAGGTACTCGCGACCCACGACCCGCTCACCCAGGAAGTCGATGAAAGCATCCGCCTTGGCATCGATGTCATCCCTATTGAGCACCACCTCCGCATAGTCCAGCACTTCACGCAGACCCCAGGTCAGCGGCTCGGTGTTCGAGGCCAACTCTTCATTGGTGCGTAGCGTGTTGAGATTGACTCCATCGGGTCTGAGCGGGGCGTAATAGCGGGCCGAGCTGAAGGGCTGGGGAGTCAGCCCGAGACGGGCGTACTGCCTTTCGTCTTGGGCGCTCAAGGCGGCGGGCTGATCCAGAAAGCAGAGGTCAGGGCCCTTAACATTGAAGCAGAGCGCGGCGACCGTGCCCTTGTGGCTCGGGAAGGTTTGAAAGATGCTCCCCAGCAGGAACTGGACTGCACTGGTCTTCGTGGCGAGACCGGAAACCCCGGTGATGTTGAGATGAGCCGCCTCCGGGCCGAGCAGAAAATCAGCATCCAGATAAACCGGCGACTCGAGCCCACCGGCGGCGTACAGCCCAACCGGGATTCCGGTGGCGCGCTCGTGGCCGGTGTACCCATCCATCCGGAGTGCCAGGGCCACATCGCTATCGGTGGCCAGCCAGACGGGCCCGAGCGGAACCGGCTGGAGCGGTTCTTCCGGCAACTGGCGGAGAACGGCAGCAGCGTACAGCCGAATCTCCGCCCGGCCTGTCTGGCTGGAGCGTTCCCCAGCCGGATCACCTTCGGCCCCAATGACCGCCTGAAGGGGAGAGACCAGGTCAGAATAGGCAAAGCCGTCGGTGACCACGCCGAAGACCGTCCGAGCGCGATCCTCCACCCGGACGAGGGCACCAATGCCGATCGGAGACGCTTGAGCAGTCCAGAAGTAGAACTGGTGCGGCGTGGAAGGCTTGAGCTCGGTGGCCACAACCCGGCCGACCGGCGGGAGCGGTGGGGGCATTGCTGGATTGTACCAGCAAACGTGGTCTCAGCGCTATGTCATAACAGCCTTGACTTGGGCGGCGGCCCCGGTCCGAATCCGAGGGGGATGTGGCGAATCGGTCCAATGTGTTTCATACTACATTCTGGGGATAGCCCAGGACGGAGTACGATAGGAGACCCTGAACTAGAATCGCGGGTGCCCGTAAGAATGGGCAACATTGCCGATGGAAGAAACGCCGTGAGGTTGCCGTGAATAAAAGCTCAGCAAACCTTGCCCAAGCCCTGATCGACCCGCAGCCAATCACCACAGACCGCGTGCGGGATCTTCTTTCCTCATTCTCCGCCCTGCGGAGCAGCAACCGGAATCTGGTGGCCCAGCTTCGAGGCTCGCTCCACGAGCTTCGGGAGCATCGGCGTCGCCTCAAGCAGCAACATGTGCTGGAGATTTCAGCCGAGCCACACATTGGTAACCAATCGGACCTCAGTAAACGCTTTGGCTTGACCCGACGCGAGGCCGAGGTAGCCGAACTGCTGAGTCAGGGCCGCTCCAACCAGGCGATTGCCCGCGAGCTCGAGATCAGCGAGCATACCGCGCGACACCACACCCAGCGAATTCTTTCCAAACTCGAGGTACACTCCCGTGGCGAGGCCGGAGCCAAACTGCGCGGGGTCTATCTCTCCTCTCCCCGGTAGGCATTTCTGCCTATCACTGCAGCCGAGACCGACCTGGCGTGACTAAGGTCACCGACAGGTAAGTACGTTGCCGGGCATCCTGACATCGTACTTACCCGGCGCGGCAATACGGTGTAAGTCGTCGGGTGTAATGCCAAGCTGAACGGTCAAGGGAATGAAGGTGCTGGTAACGGGGGGTGCGGGGTTTATCGGCTCCCACCTCTGTGAACGACTGATCGCGCAAGGTCATGAAGTAGTCTGCCTGGACAACTTCTTTACCGGTCGGCGGGATAATGTCCGCCACCTGCTCGACTACAACCGCTTTGAGCTGCTCCGCCACGATGTGTGCGAGCCGCTGTTGCTGGAAGTAGACCAGATCTACAACCTGGCCTGCCCCGCCTCGCCGGTGCACTACCAGTACAACCCCATCAAGACCGTCAAATCGAACGTCATGGGCACCCTCAACATGCTGGTGCTGGCTCGTCGTGTGGGTGCCCGCATCCTGCAGGCTTCGACTTCCGAGGTGTACGGTTAGCCCCACGTGCATCCGCAGACCGAGGATTACTGGGGGAACGTCAATCCCATCGGGCTTCGCTCCTGCTACGACGAAGGCAAGCGGGTGGCCGAAACCCTGATGATGGACTATCACCGCCAAAACAAGGTGGATACCCGGATCGCACGGATCTTCAATACCTACGGGCCTCGGATGGCCGAGTCGGACGGAAGGGTGGTGTCCAACTTCATAGTCCAGGCGCTGCGCGGAGAGGCCTCAGGTTATATGGAGACGGCAGCCAGACCCGGTCCTTTTGCTACGTAGACGACCTGGTTGAGGGGCTCATGCGGCTGATGAATTCCGACGAGATGCATGATCCCGTGAACCTGGGAAACCCGGGGGAGTTTTCCATTCGCCAGCTGGCAGAAGCGATCGCGGAGCTCTGTGAGGCCGAACTCACGATCGTGTACCGCCCCCTTCCACAGGATGATCCCACCCAGCGTCGGCCCGACATCACCCGCGCACGGGAGCTGTTGAATTGGCAGCCGGCCATTCCCCTGCGGCAGGGGTTGGAGCGGACAGTGCCCTACTTCGCACAACGATTGAAACGCTCCGCTGCCCGCGTCAGCAAACCCAACGGACGGCTGTTCCCCGCCGGAGACATTCCGTTTGTCGAGCGGCGGCACAGGACTACGGTCCGCGACTCCTCCTGCTCAACGGGACAGGCGAATGGCCCGCCGAAATGAGCAAGGTGAGTGGCTGAGCCCCGCTGCAGGATGCGGCTTCCCGGGAGGAATTCAGGGGTGGGTAGAAATTTCCCTACAGAACGGGAAAAACCAGCGAAGCCCCGCCGGTTAATCCGGAAGACTGTAAGTAGCCGGTAACCAGTTGTGCTGTAACGGCTCGGGCGGGCAGATGGCATCTATCCTACCGCGGTATTCCCTGTCGGGGACAGCAAAAACCAGTTGTCGGTCTTGCTCCAGGGCAAGAAGAGGCAGGGCACCGAACTTGCTCGTTCGGTCGGCAACTCCATCCCAGCTTCGATGCCCCGAAACGGTCTTCAGCTCGCCCGGCGGTCGCTACAGTTCGTCCGCCCTTATCGCCGCCCACTGTCCGGGGTCATTACTCTGGCCCTCATCCTGGCGGCCCTCAGCGCCGTCGATCCCTTGGTGATGAAGTACCTCATCGACGAACTGGAGCGTCGAACCGGCCTGCACAGCCTGATGACCATCATGGGCGGGCTGGTCATCCTGGAGCTGACTCGGGCCGGCCTGCAGGCATGGCTCGGCATCCTGAGCTGGGATGTTCGGCTTGGGGTCGAGTATACCCTTCGGGAACAATTGGTCAGCAAACTCAACGCTCTGCCCATCTCGTTTCACCAGCGCGAAGGCGTGGGTGGCACGATGAACCGGGTCAATCAGGGCATCAGCGGCTACGTCGGAGCATTCAGCGACGTAGCCTTCAACCTCTTGCCTACCCTGCTTTACCTGATTCTCTCCGTAGCGGCGATGCTTCGCATGGAATGGAGGCTCGCGGTGGCGGTGATCGTCTTTACGCCTTTGCCGGCGCTGATCGGCGCCCGGGCTGCCCCGGAGCAGATGCGCCGAGAGAGACGTTTGGTGGAGCGGTGGAGCTCGATTTACTCCCGGTTCAACGAGGTACTGGCCGGCATCATGACGGTGAAGGGCTACGTTATGGAGGAAGAGGAGAAGCGCAGATTCCTTCAGGGAGTGCGAGAGGGGAACGCGATCGTGCGCCGGGGCGTGCGCACCGACAATCTCACCGGCACGCTACGAACCATGTCTTCCACCACGGCACGCCTGGCTGCCCTGGCATTGGGAGGCTATTTCGCACTGCAGGGCCAGATCACCGTCGGTACCCTGGTGGCGTTTCTGGGGTACATCGGTGGGCTCTTTGGTCCGGTGCAAGGTCTCACCAACGCCTATCAAACCTTCCGGCGAGTGAGCGTCTCGCTGGACACGATCTTTGGTATCCTCGATGCCGATGATCTGGTGGGCGATACGCCCGGCGCCTCAGAGGTCCGCCACCTCAAAGGAGAGGTGGAGTTCTGCAATGTGAGCTTTGGATATCAGCCGGGCTCCGCGGTGCTGCGCGGGATCGACCTCATTGCCCGCCCCGGAGAGACCATCGCGTTGGTGGGACCGAGCGGCAGCGGCAAGACGACCCTGGCAACGCTCCTGCAGCGATTCTACAGCGTGACCGAGGGAGCGATCACCATCGATGGGGTCGACATCCGGCACATGACCCAGCATTCGCTTCGGAACCAGATCGGTGTGGTCTTCCAGGATGCACATCTCTTCAACGACACGGTGCGGGCCAATATCGCCTATGGCCGTCCCCAAGCCACTCAGGCAGAGGTCGAGGCAGCCGCCAAGGCGGCCCACGCGCATGATTTCATCATGAACCTGCCGGCGGGATACGAGACGATCGTGCGGGAACGGGGGACCCGGCTCTCCGGTGGTCAGCGTCAGCGCATTGCCATCGCCCGAGCCCTGCTGAAGAATCCACCGATCCTGATTCTGGACGAGGCCACTTCAGCGCTCGACAGCGAGTCCGAGCGGCTGATACAACACGCGCTCAAGACTCTGCTGCAGGGACGCACCGCATTCGTGATCGCCCATCGGCTGTCAACCGTGCGCGATGCCGACCGGATCGTGGTGATCAAGGATGGAGTGATCTCCGAGGTGGGGCGTCACTCGGAGCTGATTGGGGTCGGCGGGTATTATGCGTCTTTGGTAACGCGACAGACTGAAGGATTTCTGGAGGAAGCCGAACGGGCTGCTTGAGTTATTCGTCTTCCAGTGCGGTGAATGGCGGAACATTGGTGAGCCAGAAACCCGCCAGTCCTCCCTGCGGATCCACTTCCACATAAAAGTTATCGGCCACCCGGACGCACTCAACGGAGCGGCGGGGACCGATCTGGAGGTGAAACACACTCTCTGTACTGTTGGTTTGCACCGAGAGGGTGGTGTCCACCTCGAGGGAGGCGACCCCGGGGCGGGAGGGCCGGGATGGCAGCACCACCCGGCCGTCGGTCAACTTGGCCGGTACCTGCAAGTCCGGACCGGTGGTGACCTCGGGCCACACCACCACATCCAGCCCGCAGATCACTCCGTTGTTCACGTCCAGAACGGCCACGGAGCCCTCCGCATCGGTCAGCTCGACCGTACCGGTCAGCCCGCCGCTCTTACGGTTTCCCTTGAACGCGCCGGACAGAATGTCCGTCTCGGAGTCCCAGCGCCATGCGATGTTGGGCAACGCTCCGCTAAGCGGCTCGATCCTGGCTTCGATGTTCACCCCGCCGATCTCAGGCTGCACGGGCGGACGCCAGACGTCGGATCAGTCGGAGGGTACGGTCGAGACCCTTCTCCAGCTCGGCATCGGAAACCGCATAACTCAACCGAACCCAGCGATCATCGGCGAAGGCCGCCCCGGGCACCAGGGCCACGCCCTCCTGCTTCATCAGCTGCTCGCAGAATCCCTGTCCGGTAACCGGGTCCCGCTCCCGGATCCCATCCACCCGGAAGAAGAAGTAGAAGGCGCCATGGGGTTCCACGAACTCGATGCCCGGCACTTCGTTACGGAACCGGTCCACCAGGTAATCCCGGCGACGGCGGAATGCCGAGACCATCCGGGTTACCTCAGCGTCTACCCTTTCATCGGTGAAAGCGGCTGCGGCGGCCCACTGGGCCGGATGGTTGGCTCCTGTGGTTGTGTGCGACTGTAGCGCAGCCATGGCCTTGGTGACGTGTGGCGGGGCCAATGCAGCGCCAATGCGCCACCCGGTCATCGCGTACGCCTTACTGGCGCCATAGATGATCACCGTGCGCTCGAGCAACTCGTCCGGCAAATCCAGGAGGGATGGCGCGGGGCCCGGGCCGTAGTTGATGCGGCGGTAAATCTCATCGGAGATGATCCAGATGTCGTTCTTCTTGGCCCATTCCGCGATGGCCTTGAGCTCGGCCTGGGTGTACACCGATCCCGTCGGGTTGCAGGGCGAGCAGAGAATGAGGCCCCGGGTGAGTTTGTGACTCATCCGGTCAAGATCCCGGACACTCACCTTCAGTCCCCACTCCGGGTCACCCGGCACCAGCACCGGCTCGGCGCGGGTGAGATGCACGATCTGGGGATAGGAGACCCATGCGGGCGAAGGGATGAGCACCCGGTCCTTGGGGCCGAATAGGGTGAAGCAGGCGTTGAAAATGGACTGCTTGGAGCCGGAGCTGACCAGGATCTGCTCGGGATCGACCGCGCGGCCACCCGACATCTGGGACAGCTGCTGGGCCATCCCGCGCCGGAGCTCCGCGATCCCGACATTCGGTGGATAGCGGGTGAGACCCTTCTGGATTGCCTGAATGCCGGCCTGAGAGGCGGGGGCGGGGGTGTCGAAGTCCGGCTCTCCGACGCCTAGGTCCAGAACATCTTCGCCCGCCGCCTTCCGGCGTTTGGCCTCGTTGCTGATGGCGACCGTCTCCGACGCCTTGAGATGCTGCACGTTGATCGACAATGGATCGGGCATCCAGCGGTTCCAAAATGGGGGTGATGTGCGGAAGAGACCGGGGAAAACTTTGGCCCACGGGCTGGCGATGTCAACCGCCGCGCACTTAGCTTGCTGCTCTAGCAACGCCCTGCTCTCCCGCCGGAGAACCCTTGCCCTCCTTCGAAGAACTTCACATCCAGCCATCCATCGCCCGAGTACTCGACCAGCGCGGGTGGACACCGGACACGCCGGCTTCCCGAGAGGTGGCTCCAACAGTGGCCCGGGGCCACAATCTGGTAGCCATGGCTCCTCCAACTCCGGTCTATGCGGCTCCGGCGGTCGCTGGAATGCTCAGCCGGGTGGAACGGGGAAAGCCGGCACTGGTCTTAGTTCCGGCGGTGCAGCTGGAGGATTGGGGAGCGCTGATATCAGATCTGGCTCAGGATGCTCCGCTGTCGATTCAGGTCGGCCGAGGCCCGAGCCGAGCCATGCGACGGCTGCGCGGAGAGTCCTTGGACGTTCTGGTCACCACCCTGGAGACTGCCCTGCAGCTGGTTGCCCGGTCCGCGCTCAGGATGGAAACCGTGGGTGCATTCCTTCTCGCGTGGCCCGAATTGCTGCCTGATGACGACAGCGTCATGCCGCTGATGCAGGACCTGCCCCGTGAGGCGCAACGGATTGTCTACACGGCGGACCCCGCGCGGGTCAACATCTGGGTAGATCGCTACGCCCGAAAGGCGCTCACGGTTGGCGTCGAGCCGCTTGATGCAGGTCCGCTCGGGCCGGTCCGCACGGTGGCTACCGCTTGGAACAGGCGAGTTCAGGTCCTTGCTGATGTGATCGAGGTAGTCGATCCGGCCTCGTTGGTGGTCTGGACTGCCGACCAGGGATACCACGGATCCATCCGCCCTTTGATCGCGGGCAATCAACCAGACCTCCAGCTGGTCCTGGGCGATGCGCCGGCGGCCAACACGATCATCGCCTTCGATCTGCCGACCCGAGATCGGCTGCAACAGCTGCTCGCCGCCGGGGAGGTGATCCTGCTGGTTCCCCCCGGCACCGAGAGCTACGTAGCCCGTATCGCCGCTCCACGACGACCGCTGCAGCTGCCAGGCCCGCTCGACGCCGCGCGGTCCGCCGAATCACTCCAGCGGCAGGAAATCCAGAGCATCATCGAAACCGGCCAGGGCTCCCGGGCTCTTCTCACTCTGGCTCCTCTGTTCGAGCGATATGATGCTCCCAGTGTGGCCGCGGCTCTCTTCGAGCTCTGGCGCGGTTCCGCCAACGCGGCGGCGCCATCGGCGGCACGGACCTCGGAAACAGCCAAAGTGTATGTCGGGGCCGGCAAGAAGGATGGAGTTACCGCCAACGACCTGGTAGCAGTGCTCACCAAGGAGCTGCGCTTCGACCGGACTCAAATCGGCAGAATCGAGCTTCGCGATGGGTATTCATTGATAGAGCTGCCGGCCCAGGAAGCGGAACGGCTGGCCGGCCAGCTTAACGGCGTGACGATACGGCGTAAGCGGGTAACCGCCCGAGTCGACCGAGGTCCCACTCGCCCGGGGCGGGAAGAGGGGAGTGCCCGGAGCAGACCCGCCCGCAGAACCAACTCACGCTAACGCTTCCGGTTCACCAGGTCTCGTAAGGAGCGACTGGCCCGGAACGTCGGCACCATTCCGGCTTTGATGTCACTCGCCTTGCCGGTGCGGGGATCTCGCCACTCCCGGGCAGCCCGCTTCCTGGTCTCGAAGGTACCAAACCCCGAGATGGCAACCTTTCCTCCCCGCTTTAGCTCCGCCGCGAGAATACCGCTCGGTGAGAAAAAAAGCTCGGCGATTTCCGTTGCCTTGGCCTTGCTGACGCCCAGCTGCTTGGCAACCGCGGCAACGAGGTCCTGCTTATTCACTTGGATTCCTTAGTAGAAGCGCTCAGAAGCAAGCCGGTCCGAGGTCTGGGGTCTAGGTCTTTCGAGGTCCTCTGATTCCAAGCCGCAACCTACAACAACGCCGTCTGATCCTCGTCCCGGCGGGGCACCTTGTGACAGTGCCGGCAACGCGCCTGATAGCTCTCCCGCCCTCCGATCATAATCGTCGGTGAGTCGTACCGGGCCGGCTTGCCGTCGATCAGCCGCTGATTGCGGCAGGCGGGATCACCACAAAGCACACAGATGGCTTGAAGCTTGTCCACCATTTCAGCCACGGCCATGAGATCTCCCATCGAGCCAAAGGGCTGTCCCCGGAAGTCGGTGTCGGTACCGGCAAGGATCACTCGCACGCCGCGGGCGGCAAGCTCTGTAGCCACGGGCACGATTTGCGGATCCAGGAACTGCGCCTCATCGATGGCGATGATTTGGGTGTCCTGCCGGACCAGCCTGAAGATCTCCGCCGCGGAGTCCACCGGGCTGGCTTCCAGCTCGGTTCCGTCATGACTGGAGACGCTGTATAGCCCGGTATAGCGGCTGTCCAGATGAGACTTGAAGACCTGGACCCTGCGGCGCGCGATAGTAGCCCGCCGGATCCGGCGAATGAGCTCCTCGCTCTTGCCGCTGAACATCACTCCGCTGATGACCTCGATCCACCCCGGATGTGCCCCGTAGTTCATAGCCGTCCTGGCCGTCGGTTCTGATTGTTGCCGAGAAGAGGGACAAGATGGAGGGTCGAGGGTCAAGGGTCTAGAGCCTCTTTGCGGAACTCGACTCTAGACTCCGGACCCTTGACTCTAGACCTTCCACCATGCTTTCAGTTGCTCTGACAGGAAACATCGGCGCCGGCAAGTCGACCGTCGCGGAACTGTTCCGCCGCTGGGGTGCCATCATCATAGACTCCGACCAGCTCGTCCGTGAGGCCCAGCTGCCCGGGCACCCGGCTTTACTGCAGGTCGCCGGCCGGTTCGGCCGACAGATGATCCGTCCCGATGGGACGCTGGATCGCGCCAAGCTCCGGGCCGTCGTTCTGGCAGATCCGAAGGCCCTGAAAGCGCTCAACACCATCATGCATCCAGAGGTGCACCGCCGGCGACGGGAGCTTCTGGCGGAAGCGCGAGACCGGGGAGACCGGATCATCATCAGCGACATTCCCCTACTGTTCGAGGCGGCCGATCCTTCGGAGTTCGACGCGGTGGTGCTGGTCGACGCTCCGGAGTCGATCCGCCGGCAACGCTTGCGGCAGTCGCGCTCTCTCCCGGAGCACGACCTCGACCAACTGATCGCCGCTCAGCTTCCATCGGACTCAAAACGACTCCGCAGCGATTATGTAATTGAAAATGAGGGGGACTATCAGGCACTGGAGCAGTCAGCAGCATCGGTATGGCAGGCCTTGCTCGCGCGCGCTTGACCTCCTCCCTCGGCCTGCCTATCCTCCGTCGCGCCACCACATTGGAGAGCTGTACGTGTCGAACGTGCCGGACGACCTGGGGTACACCGCTGAGCACGAGTACGTCGCGCGCACCGACGATCCCGCCGTGGTCAAGATCGGCATCACCGACTATGCGCAAGGCGAGCTGGGCGACGTAGTCTTCGTGCGCCTGCCCAAAACGGGCGAGCGGTTGGATGCCCACCAGAGCTTCGGTGAAATCGAGGCTGTCAAAGCCGTCTCCGAGCTCTACAGCCCGGTGGCGGGGGAAGTGGTGGAGATCAATGAGGCGCTGGACGGCGACTCAGGAGTGGTGAACCGGGATCCGTATGGTGACGGATGGATGATCAAGCTTCGGGTCGCCAGCCCCGGCGATCTCAAGAACCTTCTGACCGCCAAGGCCTATCGGTCTCATATCGGCGAGTGACTGTAGGGTCGATGCTACTACGAACCGTTACGTCCAGGACACGGGCGATCCATGACACATGATGCCTCGAGAACGTGGTCTCGAGGCATTTTGCTTTGTCGTTGAGGAGCGAGGATGGCTTACAGACTTTCTCAGGATGAGATCAAGGTGACCAGCATCCTTGGCCGGAAGCTGAGTACTCCCACGTTGGACGTTCTACACCCCTCTCACTTCGCCTATCGGCACATCGGACCCCGCCGCGCCGACGTTGAGGAGATGCTGGACCTGCTCGGCTATTCCTCGCTGGAGAGCTTCATCGATGCGGTGGTTCCTGAGGAAATCCGGCTCCGGCGGCCGCTGGCTCTGCCTCCCGGCCGGAGCGAGCGAGAGGTGCTTCAGGCGCTGCGGGGTCTGGCCGGGATGAACCGGGTGTTTCGGTCCTATATCGGCATGGGATACGCCGGCTGCTTCACTCCGCAGGTTATCCAGCGCAATGTGCTGGAGAACCCCGGTTGGTACACCGCCTATACCCCATACCAGGCGGAGATCGCCCAGGGGCGGCTGGAGGCGCTGCTTAACTTTCAGACCGTGGTGTCCGACCTCACCGGTCTCGAGGTCGCGAACGCATCGTTGCTTGATGAGGCAACCGCCGCTGCTGAGGCCATGAACCTGAGCCTGGCGGTGAAAGGCGGGAAAGGCGAGCCGGTCTATCTGGTAGATGACCGCTGTCATCCTCAGACCATCGCGGTCGTCCGCACCCGGGCCGAGGCGCGCGGTATAAAGGTTCACCTGGCCGATCCCACCACGTTCAGCTTCGACGGCGACGTGATCGGCGCGCTGGTGCAGTATCCGGCAACCGACGGCGAGATACGTGACTTCCGCGCCATGTGCGAGCGGGCCCACGCGGCCGGCGCGCTGGTTACCGCCGCCACGGACCTCCTCAGCCTGACCATACTCACGCCTCCCGGCGAGTGGGGCGCGGATGTGGCGGTAGGAAACAGCCAGCGGTTCGGTGTTCCCATGGGATATGGCGGGCCTCACGCCGCCTTCTTCGCGACCAGAGAAGCCTACAAGCGATACCTGCCCGGACGAATTATCGGGGTGTCCAAGGATCGCGATGGGCGTCCAGCTCTCCGGATGGCACTCCAGACCCGCGAACAGCACATCCGGCGGGACAAGGCCACCAGCAACGTCTGCACGGCTCAGGTGCTCCTCGCCGTGATGGCCAGCATGTATGCGGTGTACCACGGACCCACCGGTCTCCGTCGCATCGCCGAGCGGGTACACGCCCGGACGGTGATCCTGGCCAACGCTCTTCGCCGCCTGGGCTATCGCGTGGTCTACGAGGATTTCTTCGATACCATCTGCGTGGAGGCGGAAGGCTGGGCTCTGCCGCGGCTGCTGGATGCCGCCCGGGTACGGAACATCAACCTGCGGCAGCTGTCGGCCACTCGGCTCTGCGTGGCGCTCGACGAAACCGTAACCCTGGGCGACGTCGCGGACCTGATCACCATCTTTTCGCTCAACGAAGCACTCCCGTTCATGCTGGAGGACATCGGCACCAAGAGGGAACGCGCCATTCCCAAGTCTCTCAGCCGGACCAGCTCCTATCTGGAGCACCCGGTATTTCACCGGCACCATTCCGAAACCGAGATGCTCCGCTATATCAAACGGCTGGAGGCCAGGGACCTGTCATTGACCTCGGCGATGATTCCGCTGGGCTCCTGCACCATGAAGCTCAACGCCACGACCGAGATGATGCCGGTGAGCTGGAGAGAGTTCAACCGGCTGCACCCGTTTGCCCCGCGGGATCAGGCCGCCGGATACCAGCTGCTGTTCAACCAGCTGGAATATCAGTTGGCGGAGATCACCGGATTTGCCTCGGTGTCGCTGCAGCCCAATGCGGGGTCCCAGGGCGAATACGCGGGGCTTCTCGTGATCCGGGCCTACCACCGCTCTCGGGGCGAATCGCACCGCACCACCTGCCTCATTCCCCAGTCGGCCCACGGAACTAATCCCGCCAGCGCGGTGATGGCCGGCATGCAGGTCGTCGCCGTCAAGAGCGACTCCCGGGGCAACATCGACTTGGACGATCTCCGGGCCAAGGCGGCAAAACATCGGGAAACCCTGGCGGCACTGATGATCACCTATCCCTCAACCCACGGCGTGTTCGAGGGCTCAGTGCGGGAGATCTGCCGGGTGATCCACGAGCATGGCGGGCAGGTGTACATGGACGGCGCCAACATGAACGCGCAGGTGGGTCTCTGCCGTCCGGGAGACATCGGCGCCGATGTGTGCCACCTGAATCTTCACAAGACCTTTTGCATTCCTCACGGAGGCGGTGGACCCGGCATGGGGCCCATCGGCGTCGCGGCGCACCTGGTGCCGTTTCTGCCCGGGCACCCGATCGTGGATCTGGACCACTCGGCGGCCTGTGGCACCGTATCGGCAGCTCCATGGGGAAGCGCGGCCATCCTGCCGATCTCCTGGGCCTACATCGCCCTCATGGGGTATGACGGGCTGAGCGAAGCCACTCAGGTCGCCATTCTCAACGCCAACTACGTTGCCCGCCGTTTGGCCGACCACTATCCCCTCCTCTACACCGGACAGAATGGGTTGGTGGCTCATGAGTGCATCATCGATACCCGGCCCTACAAAACTTCGGCGGGCGTCGATGTTGAGGACATTGCCAAGCGCATCATAGACTACGGTTTTCATCCCCCCACGGTCTCCTTCCCGGTTCCCGGGACCCTCATGGTCGAGCCTACCGAAAGCGAATCGAAGGAGGAGCTCGACCGCTTCTGCGACGCACTTATTTCCATCCGGGAGGAAATTCGGGAGATCGAGGAGGGACGGGCCGACCGGGAAAACAACCTGCTTACCAATGCGCCTCACACACTGGAGCAGGTGATCTCCGACAACTGGGACCGACCGTATCCCCGGGAGCGCGCAGCTTATCCGTCACCGGAGGTGCGGCAGCACAAAGTCTGGCCCACGGTGGGCCGGATCGACAGCGCCTACGGAGACCGCAATCTGGTGTGCAGCTGCCCTCCAATCGAGGCCTATGGAGCCTAGCTGGCGGCTGTGGGTGGATGAGACTGCCCGCCCCGGCTGGGCCAACATGTCGGTCGACATGGCGCTCCTGGATCGAGCCGAGCAGCAGAGTGAAAGCTGGTTGCGGCTCTACCGGTGGGAACCGGGATGCTTGTCGTTCGGCCGTCACGAGCCGGCGGCACGGCGCTATGATGCAGGACGCATTCGACTCCTGAGTATTGATGCAGTAAGACGTCCAACTGGTGGACGTGCTGTATGGCACGAATCCGAGCTGACCTACGCGGTCGCGTGCCCCTGCTCTCGCTTCCCCTCCCTGCGAGACGCATACCTGCAGATTCACCGACTCCTCGCGGAGGCGCTGCTGAGCGTCGGCATCGAGACAGCCATGGCCCCGCGAAACCGCACACCTTCACTGGACTCGGGAGCCTGTTTTTCCCAGCCTGCTGGCGGCGAGGTGCTGGTTGGTGGCCGAAAAGTTATCGGCAGCGCCCAGCTGCGACGGGGGCAGGCTCTGCTTCAACACGGGTCGATACTGCTGCGCGACGAGCAGCATCGGGTCGACGATTTCGTTCAAGGCGGCTCGGTCGCATCTGCCGCTGCACCCGACAGCCTGACCCCCCTCAGTGGGTTGAAACCTCAGGAGCTGGCGGTTGCCGTCAGCGACTCAGCCAGCATGCGCTGGGCACCCGTTTGGACCTGTCCCGGGGAACCCAGTCGGGTCCTCGACCGAGCCACTGTGCACTACCCGCAATTCCGATCTTCCGCTTGGACCTGGGCCCGATAAGCCGTCTTATGCCATCTATGTCCAGGCTTAGAGCGCAAGCCGCGCTCCTGCTTCTGCTTGCCGGCCGAGCTGCCGCTCAAGCCAGCAGTGGTCAACGCAGCAGCATCGTCATTGCGGTTGGTGAACAGGCGACAGTCCCTGTTCCAACCCTGATGGAAGGTCCCGCGGGTACCACAGGCAATCTGGAACTGGCGGATCAACTCTTTCTCCGACTGGCGAGTCCGGGACCAACACTGCTGACCTCGGGTGATCGCGGCTTCGTGCCGCTCCTGGCCCGTTCCTGGACCCGGCGGGACTCGGTGACGCTCGCATTCGACCTCGATCCTCGCGCCCGCTGGCAGGACGGAGTTCCGGTTACCGCGCGGGACGTGCTCTTTACCTTCGAGCGGGCCAAGAACCCGGCGATAGCTCCCCGACTCGTCGCGCTCCTGCGCAACGTGAGCTCGGTGACCGCCGAGGGCGACCGGCGAGTGGTATTCCACTTTGCTCGTCCCTACGCCGAGCAGCTCTACGACGCCACCTTCCACGCTGCACCGCTGCCGGCGCATTTACTCGACACGATCCCGCCGGAGGCGGTGGTGCATTCGGACTTCGTGGCTCATCCGGTGGGCAGCGGACCCTATAAACTGGTGCGGATTGTCTCCGGGCAGTTTGTCGAGCTGGCGGCGAACGAAGGTTTCTTTCTGGGCAAACCGAGCATCGACCGGGTGATCATTCGGGTTGCTCCAGATCCGGACGCTCGCATCAACCTGGTGCTGAGTGGCCAGGCCGATGCGCTGGACAATGTGATCCCACCGCTGGACAACATTCAGCGGATCCAGAGTGATACCAGCTTGCGCCTGATCCCCGTCCCATCGCCTACGGTGGGCTTTCTTCTGTTCAATCAGAGAGATCCGCGGAATCCAGCTGAGCCTCACCCCATTCTCTCCGATGTTCGGGTCCGGCGGGCCATTACTCTAGCGCTCGACCGCCAGTTGTTGATTCATGCGGTGTACGGATCGTACGCCCAGGTGCCCTACGGGCCGGTGTCCTCCATTCTCTGGATCCGAAACGGCGCGCCCAAACCGGCCCGGCAGAACGTGGAGGAGGCCAAGCAGCTACTCAGCGCTGCCGGATGGCGGGATAGTGACGGAGACGGGGTTCGAGACCGGGAAGGCCGCTCACTGACTCTAGCCCTCTCGCTCCCCACCACCAGTGCGGTCCGCCGAAAGCTCTCTTTGCTGATTCAGGAACAGCTCCGCCAGATAGGAATCGGTCTCGAGCTTCAGCAAATGGAGTTTCCGCTCTGGGTCGAGCGACGAACGGCAGGCAAGTTCGACATCGACTTTGGCGGTACGGTCCAGGACCCTTCGCCGAGCGGCCTGACCCAGGGCTGGAGTTGTGCCGGTGGGACCAATGTTGCCAAGTACTGCAATCCACGAACGGATTCGCTGCTCGACGTAGCCATCAACACCCGCCCCAAGGGAGACCCTGCCCAGCCCTGGATTGCCGCACTGCGGCAGATCGAGGCGGACGCGCCGGCGACGTTTCTGTACACTCCCTTCTACGTGTATGCCGTGAAGCGCCGGTTCCGTAACGTGAGCATCATGCCGGCTTCATCCTGGCTGATGCTGCGGGAGTGGTCGGAATCCCGATGAGGGGCTGGCTGCTACGCCGGGCACTCCAGGCCGTCGTGGTGCTCGCCATTGCGCTGACGCTGCTTTTCTTCCTGATGCGGGCGGCCCCGGGAGACCCTCTCTCGCGCGCCAGCGAGGTACGCCCGCTGACCCCGGTCGAGCTCGCCGCCTTGCGAGCGCGGTACGGTTTGGACCAGCCGCTCGGCGCCCAATATGTGTCGTTCATCAACGGCCTGGTAAAGGGGGACCTCGGCGTTTCCATCGAGTACGCCCGCCCGGTAACAGCCCTGCTGGCCGAACGTCTGCCGGCCACGTTGCTGCTGGGCGGCAGCGTTCTCCTTCTCAACTTTACCGTCGGCCTCTGGCTTGGAGTGAGGCAGGCAGTGCGCCGAAACCAGCGGGAAGACCGGTGGCTCACCGCCGTCTCCCTGCTGGGGTACGCCACACCCTCGTTCTGGCTGGGCCTGGTTCTCGCCTGGCTGGTGGGCATCAAATTGCGACTCCTTCCTGCCGCCGGCATGCAGGATCCACTCCTGAGCTTCGATGCCGGCTTCGGCGTCAGAGTCGGCGACGTGCTGCGCCATCTGGTGTTGCCGGCTGTTACCCTCAGCATGGTGAGCATTGCCGCAACCATGCGGTACCAGCGTACAGCCATGCTCGAGGTGCTC
The DNA here is from genome assembly GCA_963698975.1 of uncultured Gemmatimonadales bacterium. Taxonomy (GTDB): domain Bacteria; phylum Gemmatimonadota; class Gemmatimonadetes; order Gemmatimonadales; family GWC2-71-9; genus CAVVWJ01. The sequence continues at coordinate 2,043,277 of CAVOSV010000002.1, read as the reverse complement.
CACCTGCCGTTCATGATGACGGCGCGCGCCAAGGGATTGCCCGAGCGCGAAGTCATCTGGCGCCACGGGTGGCGCAATGCGCTGTTTCCAGTGATTACTCTGTTCGGCCTCTGGCTTCCAATTCTGGTGACTGGGTCGGTGTTCGTTGAGGCGGTCTTCGCGTGGCCAGGGCTCGGATCCCTGGCAGCAGCCGCAGTGTGGGGGCGCGACTACCCGGTTCTCATGGGTGCTTCCCTGCTGGTGGCCTGCCTGGTTGTGCTCGGCGGATTTGTTACCGACGTTGTCTACGCACTGCTGGATCCTCGCGTAAGACTGGCGTGAGGCCGGCATTCAGTGTGCTTCGGGAAGCCTGGCGCAACCCGGCTGGACGGGTCGGGGCAATTCTCCTCCTGGTCATTACCTTCAGCGCCCTTGCGGGTCCCTGGTTCCTCCCCGATCCGCTGGCCCAACCCGACATTCTGGCGGGAAGCCTCCCACCAGGGCTTGGTCATCCCTTTGGGACCGACCAACTGAATCGCGACGTTCTCGCGCGAGTTGTGACCGGAGCCAGGGTATCGCTGAGTGTGGCTCTGCTGGCGGTAGGGCTCTCGGTGACGATCGGAGCGGCGGTGGGCCTGGTATCGGGTTACTGGGGAGGCGCGGTGGATGCGGGGTTGATGCGGCTGGTTGACGGAGCTCTCGCCATCCCACGGCTATTCATACTCCTGCTGGTCCTGGCCACCATGGAACGTGTGCCCCTGCCCGCCCTGATCGTGCTGATCGGGGCCACCGGGTGGTTTGCCACCAGCAGATTAGTTCGGGCCGAGGTCCTTCGTATCCGCGAAGAGACCTACGTCCGGGCTGCCGAAGCGCTCGGGGCAAGGCGGCGCCACATTATCTTGCGGCATCTTCTGCCCAACACAATGGGACCTTTGCTGGTGGCAGCGACCCTCGGCGTTGGCGATGTGATTCTCCTAGAAGCGGGACTGTCGTTTCTGGGACTCGGGGTCCAGCCGCCCACGCCGTCATGGGGAAGCATGGTTCTGGATTCCAAGGAAGTGCTGGTCAGCGCCCCCTGGGCAGGCATTTTTCCCGGACTTGCGATCGTGATCACGGTACTCTCGGCAAATCTCGTCGGCGATGCGCTACGGGAAACCATCGACCCCCGGAGCGCATGACCCACGTACTAGAGGTGCAGAACCTCCGGGTGTCCTTTCCCGCCGATCACCGACGGGTGTACCCGGTTGACGGGGTGAGCTTCTGGCTGGATCGGGGCGAAACCTTGGCCCTCGTCGGCGAGTCCGGCTGCGGCAAGAGTCTCACCAGTCTGGCCCTCCTGCAGTTGATTCCGAATCCGGGACAGATCGAGCCCGGCAGCGTGATTCGGCTGGCCGACACCGACGTGCTGGCGTTGCGGGGAGAGGCGCTCCGAAGAATTCGAGGACGGCGAATCGGCATGATTTTCCAAGATCCGATGACCAGCCTCAACCCCGTATTCAGGGTGGGAGATCAGATCGTCGAAGGAATTCTGGCGCACTTCAAGATTTCCCGGGCCGAGGCTCGCGACCGCGCACTGCAGTTGCTCCAGGAAGTAGGAATCCCCGATCCGGTCGAGCGACTAAATGCTTACCCGCACCAGCTCAGCGGAGGAATGCGGCAGCGGGTGATGATCGCGATTGCCCTTGCTGCCGAGCCGGAAATTCTCGTGGCCGACGAGCCTACCACCGCATTGGACGTCACCGTCCAGGCACAAATTCTCGAGGTGCTGGACCGGCTGCGAACCAGCAGGGGCATGGCCGTCCTTCTGATTACCCACGATCTCGGCATTGTCGCCGGTCGGGCCGACCGGGTGGCTGTCATGTATGCCGGCCAGATCATCGAGGAGGCACCCACCGAGCTACTCTTTGCCAATCCTTCCCACCCCTACACCCAGGGGCTCTTTGCATCGGTGCCCCGGATTACCGGACCTCTCCGCCGGCTGACGCCGATACGGGGGAATGTGCCGGCGCCCTCAGCATGGCCCAGCGGCTGCCGCTTCCGACCCCGCTGCCCCAAGGCCTTTGATAAGAGCGAGCAAGAGCCCCCGCTGCTGCCGGTAGAAATGGATCATCGGATGCGGTGCTGGCTGGCTGAGCGACATGGCTGACCTCGGCCCACCACTGCTCTCAGTACGAGATCTGAAGAAATACTACCAGGCTGCCGGTCTGTTCGGACGCGCGGCTCCGCCGGTGCGGGCAGTGGATGGCGTCTCCTTCGAGATTGCTCGGGGCGAGACTCTGGCGTTAGTGGGAGAATCAGGTTGCGGCAAGTCGACGGTGGGGCGCACGATCCTGCGGCTGCAGGAGCCCACCAGCGGAAGCGCCATCTTCGACGGCGCTGATGTTTTCGCACTGGACCGAGCCGCCCTCCGGGCCCTCAGGAAGCGGATGCAGATCATCTTTCAGGATCCTTACAGCTCCCTGAACCCGCGCATGTCCATCGGTGCTGCCGTCGCCGAAGGGATCGAGATTCACCGCCTCGCTCCCCGCAAGGAGATTCCGGACCGGGTCAGCGCCCTGCTGCGCGAGGTGGGTCTCGACCCCGAATACGCTCGCCGCTACCCCCATGAGTTTTCCGGAGGCCAGCGACAGCGTATCGGCATTGCGCGGGCGCTTGCAGTGCAGCCCGCCTTCCTGGTATGCGATGAGCCGGTGTCCGCCCTGGACGTATCGGTGCAAGCTCAGGTACTCAACCTGCTGTCGGATCTTCAGCAGCAACGGGGACTCTCCTATTTGTTCATCGCCCACGACCTTGCCGTCGTGAGGCAGATTGCTCACCGCATTTCGGTGATGTACCTGGGCCGTATAGTCGAGGAAGGCTCCACCCCGCAGCTTCTTTCGAACCCGCGCCACCCTTATACGGTGGCCCTGCTGTCGGCGGTGCCTGAACCCGAACCTGGCGCCGCCCGGAACCGCATTGTTCTTCGGGGAGACCTGCCCAGCCCCTCGAACCCACCCTCGGGCTGTCCCTTTCATACTCGCTGCTTTCACCCGGCAAAGAACGAGCGGTGCCGCACGGAGGTGCCGCCGCTTCGGCCGGTTGCCGGCACATTGTCGGCCTGTCACTACGCAGAAACCACCCCCCGTCCAGCCGAGGCTGGAGCTGCGTAACATCTGCCGTGACCCTGCTCACGGCTATGCCTCGCTGTCCGTCCCGATCTTGGGTCTGCTTCTCACATCACCCCAACAGGGGGGAAGACATGACCGAGAAAAGAGACTTGGGCAAGCAAGGCGTGAAGGATCAGCTCAAGGGTGCGGCCAAGCAGGTGGAAGGCAGAGTCCGCGGCACTGTGGGTGGTGCCACCGGAGATACCGGTGAGCAAATCAAGGGTAAGGCTCAGGAAATCAAAGGGAAGTTCCAGCAGGGAGTCGGCCGGACCGAGCAGGACCTGGACGCCGACGCCGAAGAGAACGAAAGGTAAGAACAGTAAGGGGGGCCGAAACTCGTAGAGCGTCGGCCCCTCTCTCTTCATCCCAATTCAGTCCAGGATCTTCCGCTTAGGGTCGAATCGGCTCCCGCAAGCTCCTGCCGCAACCGCTTGAGGGCCTGGCTTCGAATCTGAGACACCCGGGACTCACTCACCTCCAAGACCTCACCGACCTGACGGAGATTCAGCTCCTCATAGTAGTACAGAGCCAGCACCCGCCGCTGCTGCTCGGGCAGCCGTGAGATCAGCTGACGTAAATGTGCCACGTGCTCCGTCTCCACCAGCTTCTGGGTTGGCAAGGTGATCGAGGGATCGGCATGGGTTTCGGCGTCACGCGAGAAGCGGCGTCCGTGCGAGGGCCGAGGCGTTTCCGCCTCCGCGTACACACCCACGGCATCCTTCCATTTCCAGTAGGTCGTGATGTCGATGCCCAGATGAGCCGCAACCTCTTGGGGCGTCGGTGCGCGGCCCAAGCGGGCCTCCAGCGCCGCCGCAATTGCCTCGATGCGTCTGCGCTTCACTCGCACCGAGCGAGGTGTCGAGTCACGGCTTCGGAGATCATCGAGAATCGCACCCCGGATTCGAAGCACGGCATAGGTGCTGAAGGCCAGCCCCCGTGACAAATCAAAGCTGTCCAGGGCCTTCATCAGTCCTAATGCGCCGGCACTCACCAGCTCACCGAGCTCGACCGAGGGAATGCGGCGAGAAACCTCGCGGGCAACATGGTGAACCAGCCCGAGGTGGCGGACCAGCAGCTGGGATCGCGCTTCAGCATCGCCCGCAGAACGGTATCTGGCCCAGAGCGCCTCGGTCCGGTCCTCCATCTGGGCAGCAGGGCTGGCGGTCATTGCCGGCACCCTGTGGAATCGGGAGTGGCTGCCATCGGACATCCATTTGCGGAGTGTGGTCGGGGGTCTTCTAACTCTGGCCGAGGTGGAGGCAACGGCTGTACCAACCAGTGCCGGAGAATGCAGTTGACCAACTGCAAATTTGTGCAGTGCGCTTCAACTGATTGTGGTGTACTGGATTAGCCGAGGGGCAGCGGACGTGTTCAATCTGGTTCGGGCAGGGGAGAGCGGCAGACTACCTCAAGCAGGAGGCCAGAGACAGGCGAGAAACGGCGAGGGGCCCGGCAAGATGCAGGGCTCTAAAGGTTCCAATCCTTGGTGTGCTCGTCGGCGACGAACACCAGGGCCGCGCCGCTCTCTACCATAGCTGTGAGAACCTGGTGAACCTCCGGAGCCAGCACACTGCCGATCAACCCACGCATGCGCTCGACCGCAAGCTCAGGGGCCAACTGGTCGTGATAGGGCCGGGCCGTGGTCAGCGCATCGTAGATCTCCGCCGCGGCGATGAGCCGGGCTCCCCAGGGAATGGCCTCGCCGGCGAGGCCGTCGGGATAGCCCTTCCCATCCCAACGCTCGTGGTGTCCGCGAACGAAGGGGCTGACGCTGCCCAGGTGCGGCAAGGGAGCCAGGATCTCGAACCCTACCACAGTATGACGCTTCATTTCCTCGAACTCGGGCGGCGTGAGAGGGCTGGTCTTTGAAAGCAAACTCTCCGGAACGGCAATCATTCCGATATCGTGGAGCAGTCCGCCCTGCCGGACCTGTTCCACCTCTTCGTCGCTCCGGCCGCTCTTAGCGGCGATGGAGGCCGCCAGCTGGGCCACTCTGAGAGAATGACCGGCGAACCAGGGATCCCGCGCTTCAACAACGGCTACTAACGCCTCCAGCGTGGCGACAGTGAGACCTTTGACCTTCGCCCGCTCTCGGGACAACTCCGCTCCCAGGTTGATCACCTCTTCCTTGAGCAGCCGATTCATGTCCCGCTGGCGAATCAACGACCCTGCGACGAAGCGCCCGCTGCAACGAGGGCTCCAGCCGAGCCGGGTCTACCGGCTTTGACAGGTAGTCCAGCACGCCGACTGCAAACAGTGCACGGCGTCTTCGATAGTAGCAGTTGCGGTGCAGACGAGAATGGCCAGTGAGGGATCGCGAGTGAGTGCCTGGGAAAGCAACTCGTCCTGAGGACTCCCCGACGCCGGGCCATCGGTAACCATGCAGGGGACCTTTTGCCGGGCGAGGATTCCCAGAGCTTCCTCGCCGTTCGTAACCGTCAGGACCTCGTAGCCGCGGTGAGTCAGATGGGTTTCGATGTCCTGGCGAACGGCCGGGTCATGATCCACGACGAGGATGCGGTCCGGCACTCTGACCAGGTGCATACTTCTCCCGCGGTAATGGTCGGCGGGACGGAAGGAAACCGATCAAAGGATCGGAACGCCAACTAGAATCTTGAGCCGTTTCCCTCTGCGAGCGCGAGGAAAGCTGGACCACTGGTCAGTCGAGGGGTGGTGGGTTACAATCAAACAGACGTAAAGAATCGCTGGTCGCGGGCCGAAAACTGACCGTACTCACACACGGGCGCTGCCCCACTCCCAAAGGCGCTCGAGCTCGGAAAGGTTCAGCGTTGGCTCATCCCGAGGAGCACCGGACGAACCTGCAAGTCGAAGCCGAGCGGCTCCGGCTCATTCAGCAGCGCCTACACAGCGACTTCTACGAAGGGCCTCCGGCATCGGAGCACATTGCGGCGGCGGTTCTGGCCGACCTGACAGATCTCGAAGAAGGCGCTTCCTCCCTCCCTCACTAACTGGTGTGGCAGATCAACGCCAGCTGATTTCCAGTGGAACTCCGTGGGAACCGATCGTTGGCTATTCCCGGGCGGTTCGCGCCGGAAACTCGGTTCACGTCGCAGGGACCACGGCTACGGCACCAGACGGAACGATCGTGGGCGAAGGCGATCCCTACCTACAGACAGTCCAGGCAATACGTAACATCGAAACTGCGCTGAGAGCGGCTGGAGCCTCTCTGGCAGACGTGGTGCGCACCCGCATATTTGTGACCAACATCGACCACTGGAAAGACGTGGCACGGGCTCACGGCGAGTTCTTCCGTGAAGTGCGGCCGGCCGCCACGATGGTCGCCGTCACCCGGCTGGTTGATCCGTCCATGCTGGTGGAGATCGAAGCCGAGGCGATAATTCTGTGAGGGGGCCGCAGCGCTTCACTCAGGTGGACGCGTTTACCGAACGGGCCTTTGCTGGAAATCCCGCGGCAGTGTGCCTGCTTCCCTCCCCGGCCGATCCGGTATGGATGCAGCAGGTAGCTCGGGAGATGAATCTCGCGGAAACGGCCTTCCTGGTTCGGCAGAACGACGGCTTCGATCTGCGGTGGTTTACGCCGTCGGTCGAGGTCGACCTCTGCGGCCACGCTACTCTGGCGAGCGCCCACGTGCTCTGGGAGGAGCATGAGCTGGAGCCGCACCAGACGGCTCGCTTCCATACCCGCAGCGGTCTGCTCACCGCCTCCCGGGAGAAGGATCTGATCTGGATGGATTTACCGGCCACCCCCAGTGAGCCGGCTGAACTGCCCTCCGAGCTCAAGGCCGGGCTGGCGACAACCACTCGATACGTTGGCCGCACCAGATTCGATTATTTGGTAGAAGTGGAATCCGAACCCGCCCTTCGGGCACTGACGCCCGACCTCGGCCAGCTGACTCGCCTTCCGGTCCGGGGCGTGATCGTCACGGCACAGTCAGAGCACACCGGATATGATTTTGTGTCCCGGTTTTTTGCTCCGGGCGCCGGGGTGCCGGAAGACCCGGTCACCGGCTCCGCGCACTGCGCCTTGGGACCGTACTGGGGTGCCAAATTGAGCAAGAGCCGCATGGTGGGATACCAGGCGTCTACCCGGGGCGGGACGCTGATGATTCAGCTCAGTCAGGACCGGGTGCTCCTGGGAGGCCAAGCGGTTACGGTGTTGCGCGGCGAGCTGCTCCATTAGCGCCATCGACCCACTCGAGGCATTCGGCGCACTCGACCTCCGGGTGGGCCGGATCATCCGCGCCGAGCTCAATGCTCGCGCCCGCAAACCCTCATACTGCCTATGGATCGATTTCGGTCCCCTGGGCGAGAAAACCTCCAGCGCTCAGCTCCGGGCGCTGTACCAGCCCGAGGATCTCGAGGGCCGTCTGGTGGTTGCCGCGGTGAATCTCGGAATCCGAAACATCGCGGGCTTTTCATCTGAGGTGTTGGTTCTTGGAGTGCCCAGCGATCAGGGTGAGGTCGTTCTGCTTGCGGTAGAGCGAGAGGTCCCGCTAGGAGGAAGGGTTTACTAGAGGCTCAAGGCCGGTCAGCGCCCGGCCATCGAATCTGCCACCATGGGCCGCACTACCAGGCCGGTTACCGCCCCGTCCTTCGCTAAACTCCACTCGATCAACATCCGGTGCTTGGATTTGTCAAAGCTGGCACTGCGGCTGTACACGGTGAATGGCTCGGCACGGTTTACCTGCTCATCTACGTTGCCCTGCTCGTTTCCCAAATTCTTGACCGCGCGACTGGCAAAGTCCGCCAGATCGGTTACACTGCCGAACGCCTGACGCATGTCGGGCGAGAAGCGATCCCACAGCTTCTTATACTCGCTTCCGTACAGCCAGGCCGTGTAAGTCCGGCCCTCCTGCATGGACTTCTGTTCCGGCCGCTTTTCCGCGGGGCTACAGGCGACCACTCCAATCGTGGTCAGCAGCAGGCCCAGTCTGGCTTTCCCCATCGGCGTCCTCAATATTCGTCGCGCTCTCAGGCACTGGAGACATCATGCGGGTGTACATCTCGGTCGACATGGAGGGAATCTCGGGCGTCGTGCACGAAGACCAAACTGACCCGACCGAGCCCCGCCATGCGGGAGAGTATAACAGGTTCCGCCGGCTGATGACCGATGAGGCCAATGCGGCAATCACGGGAGCGCTGGATGCTGGTGCAACCAGCGTGCTGGTCAACGATAGCCACTGGCTGATGCGAAACCTTCTGGCCGAGGAGCTTCATCCTGTTGCCGAGTTTATGAGCGGCGGCCCCAAGCGCCTGTCGATGGTCGAAGGGATCGACACCGGATTCGATGCGGCGATGTTCATCGGTTATCACGCACGGGCCGGGACCGCTCGAGCCATCATCGATCATACGTACACCAGCCGCGTCTATGAAGTACGGGTCAACGCTCAGCCGGTCGGCGAGCTCGCATTGAACGCCGCCATGGCCGGCCTGCACGACGTGCCCGTCGCCCTGGTGAGTGGAGACCAGGCGCTCGCATCCGAGGCTCGCTCGCTACTGGGCGACCAGGTTGAGACGGTGGTGGTAAAGGAGGCGGTTGGCCGGTTTGCTGCCCGAAGCCTGGCTCCCACGGTGGCGTGTCAGCGCATCAGAACTGGAGCGGCGGCGGCGCTCCGGAGGAAGCATGCCAGGTTCACCTTCGATTCTCCGATTGGCATAGAAGTGGATTTCGTGGAAAGTCAGATGGCTGATATGGCCGAGCTGGTACCCGGTTCCGAGCGGGTAGGCGGACGGACCGTGCGCTACACCGGTTCCGACTACCTGGAGGTGTTCCGCGCGTGGCGAGCGATGTATAACCTGGCAAGCGTCGAGTAACCCAGCAGGTCAACGCAATCTGAGGGAGGACGCTATGCGAGATCTCGCTCTGGGAGTCTTCATCGGCTTTCTCGTGGCCTGGACCTATACCATGATGTGGAAGGTGCGCTATACCGCAGCACTGCGGAGCGATGCTGTACTCAGGAGCCAGGCGATCACCGCCGGCAAGGTGCATGAGCAGCTGCTGCCGTATTTCCCCGACTTTCCTTACAACCCCAAAGACGTTCGCTTTCTTGGCAGCCCTATGGATCTGATCGTCTTTGACGGGCTGGCGAACGGAGAAGTAAAACGGGTGGTCTTCCTTGAGGTAAAAACCGGAGGTTCCTGCCTTACGGCAAGAGAGCGCTCAGTTCGCGATGCCATTGAGGCCGGCGAAGTAGAATGGCTGGAAGTCCGTCTTACGCGGCCCCTGGCGGAATCAGGGGGACGGGTATCTTAAAGATGACCACCGCGTGGTCCGGAGCGCACCTGGGCAGTGCCTCTTCACCTGGAGCGGTGCATTCGACGGAGCCTTCAGATGAGACCGATACCCCCGCTGAAATCTCTACCCGCTGTTCTTTCCCTTGCTCTGGTCTTCTGCAGCTTCGGATCCAGTGCAAGCGCACAGGCAGTGAAGGTCCCGCCTCCGATAATCGTGGGCCAATGGAAGGAAGACACTTTTCTTCCTGAGCGGCAGTGTCACGGCCACTATGCCGCGGCTGACCTCCAGCAGTATCTCGCCCAGGCAAGAGTCGCCATGTGGCTTCCGGACACTCGATCGGTGAACCTGGATCCCAGTGGCGAGTGCATCACTATCAGAGTTCAGAGTCTCGGCGGAGCGCGGTTGGCGGAGCTGGTGCTGCGGGGGGTGAACGTTCCTCGACAAAGCGTTCTCCTGCTGTGGGAGAGGCCCGAGCGCCAAGGGTAGTTAGCGGGAAACCAGGGCCGTGCCCTGGCCTACCTCCAGCCGATCGATCCGGAGACTCCGAACCCCGCCGGCCGCATAGCCCACTCGGCCGGCGGTCCATGCGTGATACGCCAGCCAATGCTGGCCCTGTACATCCACGAACGCTTCCGCCCCGCCAGGTCCTGCCATGAAACCGTTGGACGCCAGGACCGGAGCGCTCTGGGTCTTGCGACAGGGCCCCAGCGGAGAGGCGCAGGCAGCGTACCCGATAGCGTACTCGCCAGTGTTCCACCGGTTGGCAGAGTAGACCAGATGCCATTCGCCGGCTTCCCGCCACATGGATGGCCCTTCAATCAACGGCCCCTCCCAGGCCTGATCGGTTTGCAACAGCTCTGCCGGGGTTCCCAGCAGACGTTGTGCATCATCGCTGAGGCGCTGACTCCAAAGAGAAACCGGATTCCCGCAACAGTTCCCGTCGTTTTTCCAGATGAGATAAAGCTCGCCGGTCGAGTCGCGTACCACGCTCGCGTCAATCGATCCACCCAGATCGATCTGGCACAGGAAGGGTACCGAGTCTCGGTCGGTGAACGGCCCCAGGGGAGAGTTTCCCTCCGCCCGGCCAGTGCACTGGCGACCCGACCCGTGATCGCGGGTGGTAAAGAAGAGGAGATATCGGCCCTCCAGAGCAAGCACCGACGGGGCCCAGGTGAGATGTCTGCCCCGTTCGGCCCAGCTGGGAAGAACGGGAAGTGCATCGCCGGCGGGCGTCCAGTGCACCAGGTCATCCGAATGCAGTGTCGGGACGTTCAAACCATGAGAATTGGTCGCGTAGCCGAAATAGGTAGAGCCCACGCGAAGCACGAACGGGTCGGCAAAGTCCCCGGGGTATACCGGATTCCGAGAATGACCGGCGCCACCTGCCTGACCGGCCCCGGCGGCAGTGGAGTCTGTCGGATCCAGCGCGGACGTGGTGATCGGCTCGTCTACGCAGCTCACCGCTGAGAGCGTGAGCGCAAACGCGACCAGGCCACGCCGCGAGAGCAGCGGGAACATCGTTTCGGCACCGGTCCAGATGAAGGGGGCGCGAAGGTTCGCGGGCCCCGAGCCGGCACCTCAGATGGGTGCTCCCGTGCGGCGATCGATGTGGATCAGCGCGAATTGCTCGGTGGCAAGACGCACTGGGAGGCAAAGCAGGTGCCCGCTTTGCCCGGACAGGAAATCGTGCAAATTTTTGCGTGATTACGGTGCTGAGTGACGAAGAAGACAGCGATGGCGTGTTTTTATGTGCGTGACTTAGTGCCGGGCCACCTCCTCCGCTTGCAGAGCGCCGCTGGGAAAATCTTTTTGCAAGGGTCGAGTAATACTCTGGGCCATCTCTCCAGCCGCTGCCCGACCTTCTCGAATGGCGTAGTTGGTGCCACGATCTTCGGGATACACCTGGGCCATGCTGCTTAGGTACAGCCCTGGCAAGGGCGTGTGCCGCGCGGGGATCAGAGCACTGTACCCGCGGACCACGATCGGTTGGGCGTATCGGGCGCGCCAGACGTGCGTCGCCAGTACCCAATCACTGCTGAAACTGGGGAACATCCGCTTGAGGTGTTCGAGACTGAATCGCACCACCTCATCGTCGGCCCACCGATACAGGTCAGCCGATTCCGGCAGGTACTTCGACAGGTAAACCAGGCGCCGACCACCGTAACTCTCGGCGGGCTCGAAGTTGGTATGCTCGATCACGCCGACGAACGGGAACTCCGGATCGTTCACGTTGAGCCAGTAGGTCTCCGAAAGACTTCGGTCCAACTCGAGCACAACACAAAGGTTAGCCAGGTACTCGATCCGTCTCAGGCTCTGGGTGTACTCCGGCGACGCGTACGGCTCGACGAGATCGGCCACAATAGGCAGAGCCGGTGTGGCTAACACCGCGCTCGCCACGATCGGCCCCTCCGGGGTTCGCACGCCGACAACACGTCCATGCTGCACCAGCAGCCCGGTTACTGGTGTGCCCAGACGAATAGCTCCACCCCTCTCGCCTACAGCGCGGGCCAGCTGATCGGCGAGGGCAGCAAAGCCGCCGCGATAATAGGCCAGCACCTCCTCCCCACCCTTGCCGCGGCTTCCTCCCCGGAGCTTTAGCTTGTTCCAGAACCACACTGCAGAGATCTCGGAGGCATAGGATCCGAACTTTCCTTCCAGCAGGGGCTTCCAGACAATCTCATAGACCTCACGCCCACCGAGGCGAGTGAGCCACTCTTCGGCGGTCAGACCGTCCAGTTCCTTCCAGTGCCGGACCCGGCGGGCGCGAAGGGCGAGAAGACCCAGACGAATTCGGGCCAGGGGCGAGAGCGGAGTGAACCGAAGGACGTCCATCGGGGTGCTCAACCGGAAGAATCGATGGGCGTAGTACATCCCAGTGCGGGTAGCCCGGTGCAGCACCCGGTCTGCCTGGCCGAGCTCATTCACCAGGTCGATGACGTGAGTGTCGCTGGTAAACCAGTGATGGTAGAACTTCTCCAGCCGAGTACCGCCAACATCGAAGCTGCCGGCTAGGCCGCCGACCTCTTGATCCGCCTCGCAAACCGTCACCCGGATGCCGCGTTGGGATAGCTCCCAAGCGGCGGACAGGCCGGTGAACCCACCTCCGATGATCACGACGTGTGAGCTTCCCGTTTGGCTCATGAGGTTGCACCCGAAGTTTTGGCCGTTTCCCCGACGCCGCCAGCCACAGCCGGCCGCCGTGCCCAGAGGAGGACCGCAAAACCGGCGACAGTCACCGGAAGCCAGAGGATCAAATGCGCCAGCACGGCGAAGGCCGCGGCAGCAGACCGGCCGGCGCCGTATGCAGTAAGACCAAGGCTGGCGAAGTAATCGAAGGTCCCCACATATCCGGGAGAACTGGGAAGAAGCGTCGCCAGGGTTGCGGCCGCGAGGGCCAGCCAAGCAGCCGGCCAGGGTACCGGTATGTGCAGGGACCAGAGCGCAAATGCAAACACTGCCGCTTCCAGCATCCAAGCCACCACGCTGATGCCGAGAAGACTGATGGCTCGACGGGGGGAGCGAAGCAAGGACAAAGACGCGGTGAGCTGAGTCAGGATAGGGCCTAATTTCGAGACCCACGGGCCCGGCAGCACCCGCTCCGCAACGGCCCGCGCGATGCTGGTGAGGCGGTCCGGCAGCAACGTGATCGCCACCAGTACGACCAGGCACAGAGCGCCAGCCCCATAGGCAAGAAGCAGGAACGGCCGGGGGAATACTCCTGACGTCCCCAGCACGCTGAGGAAGAGCACAGCCAATAGCACGAGGAGATCGAGCATCCGCTCGAGAACCAGTGTGCCGGCTATGTGGACAACGGGAGCTCGGAGGGTACGCTGGAAACCGAAGATGCGCACCACGTCACCGGCGCGGAGCGGTACGGTGTTGTTCAAAGCGAGGCTGGCCAGAAAGGGACGGGCGCAGCTGCCCCAGCTGAGCTCGGGCTGAACCGGACGGAGCATCCACCACCAGCGGGTAATCCGGGCACCCATGTCGGCGGTAAGGGCCAGCACGGCAAGCACCAGTGCCGGCCAGCTGGCGCCCGCCAACACCATGCTCATCTGCTGCCGGTCGACACGCCGAGCGAGGAGCACAACAAAGAGTGCGGCAACAGCCAACCCAGCCACTGCCCTGCCCCACCGATAACGGGTCACGCGGGATGCGCCGACCGGCGTCCTTCCCGCGGCTGATCGCGAGTGGCTCGACGCTCCTGCCAGCTTCGACGATCTGTTCGGCTCCGATTATCGCGGCTCGACTCGAGCCGAGGATAGCCTTGCACTGGCGTGTCCATGCCCAGAGTCTCACGCACCAGGTAGAGCGGGCGGTGCTTGGCTTCGCCGTACAGGCGCCCGACGTACTCTCCGATGATACCGAGTGAGATGAGCTGCGCTCCGCCCAGAAACAGGATGGCGATCATGAGCGCGGTCCATCCGGTCACCCAGCGCTGGGTGAATAGCCGCATGCCCAGTGCGTAGAGGATGGCGAGCAGAGCCAGACCCGCAAAGATGAAGCCCATCAGGGTGGAGAGTCTCAGGGGCTTGACCGAGAAGGACACGATCCCATCGAAGGCGAAGCGCACCATTTTGCCGACCGGATACTTCGTTTCTCCCGCAAAGCGCGGAGCCCGCTTGTAGGGAATGCCGATCTGGCGGTATCCAGCCCAGGATACCATGCCTCTCAGGAAGCGGTCGCGCTCCGGCATGGCGACGATCACGTCCACGACTTTACGGTCGAGCAGGCGGAAGTCCCCCGTGTCCAGCGGAATTTCCGTCTCGGAGAGCCAGCGAATCAGCCGGTAGAACAATCGCGCGGTCAGCAGCTTGAACCGGGTTTCGCCCTCGCGGTCGGTTCGGACCCCGTACACCACCTGATAGCCAGCATCCCACAGCCGGATCATGTCCAGCATCAGCTCAGGAGGGTCCTGAAGATCAGCATCGAGAATGATGACGGCTCCGCCGCTGGCATGGGCCAGCCCAGCGGTAACGGCAAACTGATGGCCGAAGTTGCGGGAGAAGTACACCACTCGCACATGCTCGTCCTCTGCCTGCAGCTGACGCAACAGCTCCGGTGTCCTGTCGTGGCTGCCGTCATCCACATACACGACTTCATACTGCATCCCGGCCTGAGAGACAGCTTCGGTGACGCGCCGGTGGGTCTCTCGGAGATTGCCCTCCTCGTTGAAGCAGGGGATCACCACGGAAACGGATTTAGAACTCATGCTCGGCCCTTCATTTGCCGGGTAGATTGCGGGCGACGAACAAACAGTACCGCCCCAGGCCCGTCATAAATGATCCGATAGGCCGGGTCTCGCTCCAGGGAGTAGCGGAGCAGCCGGCAACAGTCCCGCTCGGGACTCTTCGGTATGTACACATGGGTGTAGGGCTGGCCAGTGGTTCGGGACCAGTCCTGCAAACACTGCGACACCCAGGCGGCGCAGCTCTGAAGATCGATGTACTCCCGCTTCTTGTGGGCGAACTCTCCGAGCGGGCGATACTCGTATCCCTGTACCGTGGCCACACTCTTCCGATTGGTTAATACCGGGAACCACTCCGAGTTCCGGTCGATCTCCCATGGTGTACCAGCCACAATCAGGAACTTCGCATTCGCCGGCGTTTCGCGGGCCACCCATCCCATGGCCGCAAGCTCCTGATGAGAGAGGCTGCCCATGTCGCCCATGCCGCCGATTATGGGTGTGTTCCGAAGGAATGCGCTCGCCGTGGCAAATACCAGAAACAGCCCGAGCACCATCTCGGGTGACCAGCGCGCGCGTCTGGGGTTCCGGCCGAGCGTGGCTACTGAAAGCCGGCGCATCGCCGGGAGGAGCAGCTGCACGACCGCTACACCGGCCAGGAGAGCAATAGGCACGGTGGAAAAGGTCGAGCCTTGCCGGGCATCGAGCGTCACAATGGCGATCCACCAGGCGGGCAACAGCCAGTCGCCCATCGAAAGGGCGAAGAAGAAGCCGAGCGCCGCGAGCATCCCGATCAGCGCGAGCACCGACTCGGCGGTCCCCAGGCCAAGTTGCGCCAGGGTGCTGATCGTATCGGCAAGACTCAGCGACCGAAAGATGGAGCCGCCCGTTGCACTGGCAGCAACGAACGGCCCAATGCCATGCATGTGAATGACACTCAGCCACCAGGGGGCACTCAGCACGGCGGCTCCCGCCGCGGCCGCCGCTGAGGCCAGCAGCGCCTGCCGGTTCCGCCCGTAGGCAAGCAAGAAGAGCAGCCCACTGAACGCCACGAAGGGAGCAGTGCCCAGATGACTGAGCACGGTCAACGCGGCGGTCAGGGAGACCAGAGGCACGTACCACCAGTGGCGCTCGGTATACAACGCGTAGAGTAAGCGGAGTGTCACCAGCCCAAAGAGGAACCCGAGCGACCGGGTCAAGCCGCCGCCCATCAGCATCCAGATGAAGCTCCGCGGGACGAGTCCAAACGCGACCGTGGCGGCCACAGCGCTCCAGCGTGACGCCAGCAGCCCGTGCGCCAGCCAGGCGAAGGTAACCACGATCAGAGCGCTGGTGACCAGGGGAAGCCAGCGGAACACATCGAGCAGGGTGAGCGGGGTCCAGGCATCGAGCAGTCCCGCGAGATAGAATCCGAGCGGGGAGTAGGCGTAGGGAATGCCGGCCCCATTGTATGAGGTGAAGGCCGGCAGGTGGAAGTGGGCCGCCTGGAGATCCCGGACCATCGCGAAGAAGAGGCCGCCGTCGTTGAGCGGAAAATCCTGCGTGAGGACGTGGTAAGCTCGGATGGCTATGCCAAGGGCAACCGCAAGCGCCAGTGCAGTCGGGTAGCGAAAGTCCGGCCGGGCGCGTGGGTCCTCTTCCCGGACGACTGTTTGGCCTACGGGGGAGCGTCTGGGGAGCGTGATCTGCTGCAGTTCTGTTGTGCCCACGAATGCCCTGCACTGAGAAGGCCGAGTGAACTTCCGGAACTAGCAACGTATGAACCCTGTACATCGCATCCTGCATCCGGACCCACACCAGTCCCGTGAGGTTGCTCACATTCCAGGCGCAGCAGGCGTAAACCGCGCTCTTTATAGGATGTTTGGCCCAGGGCGTCGGTTACAGGATCCGCCGAAGTCTAATCAGAAGGGAGCGGTGCCCCTGTGTCGCCACCCCATACTCCAAGCGGAACAGGCCTAATCGGGTATCAAGGTTCAGTCCGGCTCGAGCGCCCAGGAGCCATGGTGCCCCTGGTATGAGCGGCCCGCCGTTGCTAGTACGGCCGGCCGCCACCAATGTCCGGAAGGACCCACCTGGTGCTTCCAGGGGGCTGGTGCGCGACAGACCACCAATGACCAGGTCCAGCTCGCGCTCATGCAGGCTGCTCAAAAGCTCCGATTCGCTTCCCGAGACCCAGGCGATCTTTGCTTTCAAATCCGCGGCAGCGCCCTGAACCAGTTGAACCTCGACGCCCTGAACCTCCCCGCCCGCGGCGAGAACCCAGGGCGGATGGTGAACCACACCAACCCGTAGTGTACCATCCTGAATACGCTCGAGCGCGTGGTTTGCGTCCCGGGGAAAATCACAGCTGACACAGGCCAGAAACAGAACCACAGCTGCGATGGAAGCGTTCATCAGCCGCACAAAGCACAAGGTCTAACAGGCGTTCCTCAAGCGTGCTTATCTTGTCACTCACCTGGCGAGCTTGGGGTGATTCACATCACCGCCCAGAGGTTTCCATGAGGGTCCGTCACGGGTACATCGCACTCTGCGTGCTGGGAGTTGTGCTTCCCTATTCGCAGTTCATTCCTTTTCTGCAGCAACACGGACTGGACCTACGACTCTTGATCCAGCTGCTCTTCGCCAATCGCATTGCTGCGTTCTTCGGCCTGGATGTGATCGTCTCCTCCATCGTGCTGTGGGTCATGGTCCTGGTAGACAGCAGGCGCAACCAGGTGCCGCACGTGTGGGCCCCCCTGCTCGGCAACCTTCTGGTGGGAGTTTCCCTGGGGCTCCCGCTCTGGCTGTATCTTCGGGAGGTCGGATTGAGCGAAGTGCGAGAAGGCGATGGCTGACTGGGCCACCCTGGTGGTCCGCCACTCCGCGGCGGTGGAGGAGTTTCTGCGGGCCGCTCAGGAGATTGACGCCGACCGCTGGATTCGGCCGTCCGCCCCTGGCAAGTGGAGCCCGGCAGAGATTACGGGCCACCTGATCGAATCGTACCACACCTTTCGGAGTGAGCTGGCGGGGGGGCCTGGGATGCGGCTCCGGGTGGGACCAATACGCCGATGGGTGCTGCGGCGCACTGTGCTGCCCCGAATTCTTTCCACCGGCACCTCCCCGGACGGAGCCCGTGCGCCGCGGGAAACCCGCGCCCGCGAGGTCCAGCCCGATCCTACAACCACCCTCCACACACTCAGCACCGAAGCCGATGCCTTGGTTCAGGAGCTGTCTGACCGGATGCGCAGTGGCCGAGTGCGGCTTACCCACGCCTACTTCGGCCGCATGTCGGCCCGACAGAGTCTGAGCTTTGCCATAGTGCATACCCGGCACCACGCGCGGCAAATGGCGGCGGTTGCCGCAGCCTAGGTTCCCTTCAACCTCCTTTCTATGGACTGGATCAGCGACCCCCAAGCCTGGATCGGCTTTGCCACCCTCACGGTGCTCGAGATCGTCCTGGGTATCGATAACATCGTGTTCATCTCGATTCTGGCAGACCGGCTTCCGGCAGCGCAACAGCCTCGGGCGCGGCTGCTTGGGCTCGGTCTTGCCATGGTGACTCGAATCCTCCTGCTGCTTTCGCTCAGCTGGATCATCGGCCTCACCGCCCCGCTCTTCAGCGTGCTCGGGGAGCAGATCTCCGGCCGTGACCTGGTGCTGATTGTGGGCGGTCTTTTTCTGTTGGCCAAGAGCACCCACGAGATCCACGGGAACCTCGAGGGCGGTGGTGACCACACCTCCCCCCGGGTAGCTCCCACCTTTGTCGCCGTGCTAATTCAGATCATGCTGCTGGATATCGTGTTCTCGCTGGACTCGGTAATCACCGCCGTCGGAATGGTGAACGAAATTGGGATCATGGTCGCCGCGGTCGTGGTGGCGATCGGATTCATGATGGCATTTTCCGGCGCGATCAGCGGGTTCGTCAGCCGTCATCCCACGATCAAGATGTTGGCACTGAGCTTCCTGATTCTGATCGGGGTTGCCCTGATCGCCGAGGGACTCGACCAGCACATTCCGAAGGGCTACATCTACTTCGCGATGGCGTTCTCGGTGGGTGTCGAGCTACTCAATCTGCGGATGCGGCGGCGGCAAGCCGAAGTGGTTCAGCTCCGCCGGCCCTATGCCGACCAGTCGGTATAGGGCCGGGCAGCGTTGCCGGTCGCACGCTCAGGTGAATGGCCGCATCCTTGAAGCAGTCCGAGTGAGGCCGTTCGCGGAGAGCGCAAGCAAACACTGTCCCGGAGGGCTGTGTGCGTTCTGACAATGCCGAGCGGCCCCGGGCCATTACCCTCCGTTTCCTGGCTGAACCGGGTGATGTGAACTTCGGCGGGAAGGTGCATGGCGGCGCGGTGATGAAGTGGATGGATCAGGTGGGGTATACCTGTGCAGCCGGGTGGACCGGATCCTACTGCGTCACCGTCTACATGGGGGGACTCCACTTCCTGGCTCCGATTCATGTGGGTGAGGTGGTCGAGCTCCAGGCGCTGGTGATCCGAACCGGCCGGAGCAGCATGGACATCGCGGTCGACGTCTACGCCCGCGATCCCAAGAGTATCAGCCGCCGACGCACCGGTCATTGCGTGATTGTGTTTGTGGCCCTTGGGACCGACGGTAAACCATCGCCTGTGCCCCAATGGGAGCCCAGGGATGACGTTGATCGGGCGCTGCAAGCCTATGCCACTCGGCTGGCCGAGCTTCGGAAGCAGATGGATACCGAGATGGAACGGCGGCTCGGCCGAGAGGAGAACGCAGCAGGCTAATCAGGCGCGTTTGAGCGTGAATATCGGAAGCTCCGCGGCGCAGCGGAATCGCGCCGGAATGCCGGTGGTTCCCACGCCGCGTGAGACGTACAGCGGAACCGCGGTGTCGCGGTACCATCCCTCGAGAAATCGGCCCGCCCCCACCGGCTTGACCGGAGGAAGCAGCGGAATCCGGATCTGCCCCCCGTGGGTGTGACCAGCCAGTAGCAGGGCCGCCTTACCCTTAAGGGCGGCGGCCAATTGATCGGCGAAGCTGGGCTCGTGGATGACCCAAATCTCTACCGCGTCTTTAGTCAGTCCTGCCCTGGCTGCGGTCAGGTCAGGTTGACCGTTCAGCATGTCATCGAGACCACTGAGGGCTATGGTTGTCCCTCCTATGGTCAGCAATTTCTTCTGATTGATCAGGAGATCTATCCCGGCGGAGCGATACACCTCCCGGGCACGATCGCCTACCACGCGGGACATGTACTCCCAGTTTCCCAATACGGCCACGGTCGCCAGCGACCCCCGAGTCGCCAACACGAATTCTCTCATCATCTCAAGCGCCTGGGCCGTCTCGATCATGTCGCCATTGAGCACTACGATTTCGGGACGTTCCCGGCGCAGATGCTCGAGGGCGGCGCGCGCGGCCAGTTGGTTACCTGGAAGGTGGACATCGGCAACTTGCGCCACCCGGATTCCATCGATCGACTGGGGAAGTCCCGAAACTGGAACATTGTGCCGGCTGATCAGAACGCGATTGGCTTCCAGTCCGAACGCATCTGCCCCCAGGGCAGCGCCCAGGGCTCCAGCGCCAACGAGGAAACGCCTTCGGCTGATTTGCATTACAGGAAGGTAAACGCGCGGCTTACCGCGCCCCTTCGACCACAGCCCCGGCGCTGCGCTCCATCTCGGCTTCGAGCTCGAGACTCTGGCGGTCGCGGTAAATCGTCGCGGCTGCGAGAACTTTGTCCCCTCTGATGAACTGAACGGAGCAGTCCCTGGCATCGATGTCGCCATCGATCTGGAGGCGGTCCCACCGTTCAGCGTGGCCTACGTAATTGATGGGAACGTCATAGTGCTGGCTCCAGAAAAACGGCACCGCATCGAATGCCAGCTGTTGGCCCAACATGTTCCGGGCCGCAGTCTGGCCCTGTCGCTGCGCCACCACCCAATGCTCTACCCGGATACGCTCACCGGTATGCGGATCGGGCCATCGTGCAATGTCGCCAGCCGCGAACACGTCCGGTGCGCTGGTCTTGAGGAAGGGATCGACCACCACGCCCCGGTCCAGCGTCAGCCCCGCCCGCTCGGCCAGCTCCAGGTTGGGCCGTACGCCAATGCCGGCAACAATCAGGTCGGCCTTCAGGCGATCGCCATTCTCCAGCACCACTTCTCCCGGCGCGAACTCTTTGGCGGTCTGCTTCAGGTGGAAACTCACCCCATGCTCCTCGTGGAGCTTCCGAATGAAGTCTCCCAACTCGGGCCCCATCACCCGCTCCAAGGGACGAGGATCCGGTGCGACCACGTGCACCTCGAGTTTCCGGGCTCGTAATGAGGCCGCCACCTCGAGCCCGATGAAGCTCGCGCCCAGGATAATGACCCGGCGCGCGCTCGCGCTGGCGGCAATAATGGCCTTGCTGTCCCGCAACGTGCGCAGGTACAAGATCGAGCTGTTGCTTTGAGGTAGGCGGACTGGAGTCGCTCCGGTTGCCAGCAGGAGCGCTCCATACTCGTAGGTGCTGCCGTCATCCAGCCGGACCCGGTGTGCGGCGGGCTCCAGCGCGGCTACACGATGCTCGCGAACGATGCGAATGTCTCGGTCGGCGTAGAATTCCGGCGGATGCAGTGGGATCCAGTCTTCGGGAGCGGAACCCGCCAGATAGTCCTTGGACAGATTGGGTCTGTCGTACGGGGCATCCGGATCGGGATCGAACAGAGTTATGGGACCCTGATACCCGTCGCGCCGGAGCGTTTCGGCGGCACTGTTTCCCGCAGCCCCGGCTCCCACGATCACGATAGACTCAGAGCTCCGCGTCATGGAGGGTCGAGAGGCAACCCGCGCAGCAGGCCGAGGCAATTTCCCCCGGACGAATACCATGTCTCCTCTCTGCTCCACCTCCCAGGAGGGCACATCGTTGAGCGCCGGCGGCCTAAGCGCCTGGCCGGTTCGGAGGCTGAAACAGGCATGATGCCAGGGACAGCGAACCGTGTCGCCAACCATTAAGCCTTCCGGGAGCGGTCCGCCGTAGTGGCTGCACGTGGCACCAATGGCAAACCACTCGTTTCCCTTCCGGGTCAGCAGGACTGCTTCCTCACCCACGTGCCCGGCCAGCAGCTTCCCCTCGGAAACGCCGGCGACCGCAATGCCGGCGGCGAGATCGGGGCCGGTTACAGCCGCAGCCTGTTCGCTCATCTCCTGCTCCTCAGGCGGCCCGCAATTCGGTGGTGCAGTGGGGACAGCGGCTGGCCCCGATCGGAATCGCCATCCGGCAATAGGGACATTCCTTCGTGGTAGGCGCCGCCGCTGCCTCGGCGGGCATCAGCCGGTTAGCGGCTCGGACGATGAGGAACACTGCAAACGCCACGATGACGAAGGCGACCACATTGTTGATGAACTGCCCGTAGTTCAGGGTGACGGCGCCGGCATCGTGCGCCTGGGCGATGGTGGCGTAGGGCGGCGCGGCCTTCTCCCCAGTTTTGAGCACCACAAAAAGATTAGCAAAGTCGAGGCCGCCCAGGGCCAGTCCAATTGGCGGCATGATGATGTCGTCCACCAAAGACTTGACGATGGTGCCGAACGCGCCGCCGATGATGATGCCCACGGCGAGATCGAGCACGTTGCCGCGCAACGCAAAGGCCTTGAATTCCTTGAGCATGGGTCTTCCCCGGTCAGGTTTCAGGATTGCGGGAGTGCCACTGGCTGTCCGGCCGCTCGCCATTCGGCGAAGCCCCCGCGGAAGAGCCGGACGTCTTCGAAACCTTGGGCGCGGAGCAAGCTGGCGGCGATGGCAGCGCGCGCTCCGGATTGACAGTGCACGATCAACGCGCGTCCCCTGGGTATTTCGTCCAGCCGTCCGAGCAGCTCGGCAACCGGCAGATGCAGCGCTCCCGGAATATGGCCGGCTCCCCACTCGCCCGCCCCGCGGACATCGAGCAAGGCGACGCCATTCTTGCTCGGGGTACTCAGCTGCTCGACTGTGACCACCGGAATAGTTTGTAGCTGGCCACCGGATTTTCGCCAGTGACCCACGACTTCACTCCCGAAGTACCCGGCCACACGATCCATTCCAATTCCTGCCAGGCTTCGCACCAGCTCTTCGGCCGTGCGGTCGCTGGGCTCCGGAACAATGAGGTAAAGCTCTCGGTCGTAAGGAAGCAGGGATCCGGCCCAGGTCGGAAATGCTCGAGTATTCGGGATGTTGATCGTTCCCGGAATGGATCCTCGGCCATACTCATCGGGATTACGGGTGTCGACCACTGTGCTGCCGGACCGGAGCACGGACGTCAGACTGTCTGCCGCGAGCCGGGTGGGGATCGGCAGCTGGCCCAGCAGCGGCGGACCCTCCAGATTGATTCGCTTCATCTGGGCGAAGTACCGCGGCGGTTCCGGCTGGCCGGCCAGCACGGCGCGCACAAAGTCGTTCTCATTCTGGACCCCAAAGGCCCAGTTGAACCGCTTTTCGTAGCCCAGAGTGGACTGCGGCACGGCGCTCAGCGACTTGCCGCACGCCGAACCAGCGCCATGACCGGGCCAGATCTGCAGGTAATCGCTGAATTTGCTGAATCTCTGGAGGGAGTGATAGAGCTGGCGAGCGCTGGTTTCCATGGTGCCGCGGGAGCCCACGGCCCGTTCCAGCAGATCGGGCCGTCCCACGTCGCCCACAAACAAGAAGTCTCCGGTGAATGCGCCCATCGGCTCACCGGCCACCTCGGTATCGGTGACCAGAAATACCAGATGTTCCGGGGTGTGCCCCGGTAGATGCAGCGCGCGCACCTCGATCCGGCCGAGCGTTATGCTGTCGCCGTCATTCATCGCCGTGGCCCGCGCCTCGGCGGCGTAGCGATACTGCCAGTCTGGTCCACCCGCAGCAGAGAGGTAGAGCCTAGCGTTGGCACGCTGCGCCAGTTCGCGGGACCCGGAGACAAAGTCAGCGTGGATGTGAGTCTCGGTGACGTGGGCGACGCGGAGCCCATCCTGACCCGCGGCCTCGAGGTAGCGGTGAATATCCCGATTGGGGTCCACGATCAGAGCTTCACGAGTGGAGGAGCAGCCGAGCAGGTAGCTGGATTGAGCGAGTCTGGGGTCGAAGAACCGCTTGAAGATCATCGCAACGACACGAGGCCGATACAGCCGGGGATAGCGTTGGTGGCCGGGTTCATGATCAATTATAGGGCAAAGCGCGGCCGCTTGCCCGATGCAACCCACTGATCACTAAGGCTTTCTCTCGAATGTGCGAACCTATCGGGCAAGAGCGTCACCATGACGATCTCTCACCGGTTTGACACACCGATGACACACTCCGGGGTCGCTCGGCAGCACCGATCATCCAGAAACGGGCTGGTGCTGCTCGCCATGGTAGCTCTGGCGGGCTGTGGTCACACTGAGCCATTCACTCCCGGGGACTTCAACACCGACGTCCCGTTCAATCCCACTCCTCCAATACAGCTCACCCTCAATCGCGGACCCGACCGGCACGCCGCATGGCTGCCCGACGGATCCGCCCTGTTGTACTCGACCCAGCTCCAAGGCACTCGAGACCATGACGTGTGTCTTGCAGTGTTGCCGCCGACCGGAGGGCGGCAGCAAAGCCTGAGTTGCACACTTTCGCCGTCGGCCGATCAGCGGACCGAATCGCTCGAGCCGGCGGCGGCCGCACCGGACGGCCGGCTTGCCTTCATCGCCGCCAGCAGTGCCATCGGCGCGCTGATTCCCTCGGTTCAAGACCTGTCTCTGGCGACCATCGCTGATCCTGCCACACGCACTTCACTTCTGGCCATCCCCTACACCATCTCGGGCCACCCTACCCACGGTGGTATTTCGCAGCTTCGCTGGCTAGGTCTAAACCGGCTGCTATACCTGGCAGAGGCGGTGAATGTCTACCTCCCGTGTATGGGCTGTCAGAAGGACACCCTACGCTCCGGGATCGATGCAGTGTGGCTCGACCTTACAGCCGGCGCCACCCCCCAGGCCATCGCGGGAACCAACAACGCGTCGGGCGTTTCTCCCGGAAGCAGTGAAGACGAGGTCTACTACACCCTTGGTGGGGACACTAAGGTGTACCGCGAGACCATCTCCGGCGGTGCAGCAACCGTGGCGTTCGACTTCGGGGCCGCCGGGATTGTACGCGACGTGCAGGTGGTGGGGACGAGGATGGTCGCGGTCGTGGGCGGCAGAGTGCACTTCACCATCGATCCCAGCTTTGGACCGACTCAGTGGGACAGCGGCGGGTTTGTGCATGTGGTCGATCTGTCGAACGCCAACGATCAGGTGGTGACTGGCCCTACTGAACGGGCTCTCTATCGCCGGCCCCAGCTCTCTCCCGCAGGCAGTCAGCTCGTCGTGGAGCGTTATCCGCTCATCATCATCAACAACACCAGCAGCGGCGGGACCATAGATACCACGGTCGCTCGTGACGGAGACTTGTATTTGATGGGACAGCCGTGAGCCTGCGCCGCAGCACCCAACATCTCGCCGCCCTGCTGTTGCTGTGGTTACTCCCGTCGGCGCTCCGAGCGCAGGCTGAGGGCGCCATCGCGGGGCGTGTGTATCAGAGCGGCACCGATCGCTCGCTGGCCCAGGCCCAGATTCTGGTGGATGAGCGAGTTCGCGCGATCAGCGATACCGCCGGCATCTACCGGGTTCGCGGCATTCGAAGTGGCTGGCATAGCCTGGCGGCGCGGGCGATAGGCTACCGGAGCATCGTCCGGGATAGCGTCTTCGTGCAGGCCGGCGGAACCGTGACTGTCGACTTCCCACTGGAAACCAATCCCCTGAAGCTGGAGCCACTGGTGGTGACGGCACCGGTGGACCCGGTGCTCGATCCGTTAGCCACGTCCACGGAGCAGAAGATCACCGCGGCCGACCTGAGGGAATTGCCGGTCAGCTCTCTCCAGGAGGCGGTTGCTTTGTCGGCCGGCAGTGTGGGCGAGAGCTACCGTGGCGGGCGCCTCGGCGAGGAGGCCTTCATTCTGGATGGAATGGGGGTGAAGAATCAGCTCGATGCTGCCAGCGGTGGATTGGGGCTCACGATTCCACCAGATGTCCTCAGTGAAGCATCGCTGGTGACCAACGGCTTTTCGGCCCGCTACGGTCAGGCCATCTCCGGCCTCATCAACGTGGTCACGAAAGAGCCAACCGCTGACTGGGAAGGCCGGGTTGGGTATGAGACTGACCGTCCCTTCGGCAGCAGTTGGGACCATGGGCTCGACCGTTTGATCGCGCAGGGCAGCGGCCCCCTGGTCGGAAGGGTCGGGCTGGTAGCGGCGGTGGACATCACCGGCCGGCTGGATGCGGACCCGGTCAATGCTCCAGCGCCCACCGATCCGAGAGACCCTCGAACCGCGTCGCCGACGCTGCTGCCCCATAACAGCGGTGAGCTGTGGAGCGGCCTGGGCAAGATCACGGTCCCGCTGAATGACCGGGTGACTTTGCGATTGATGGGTCTCCATTCGGAAAATCAGAATCTGCTGTTCGATCCAGCCTACAAGTACGATCTCAACCTTGCCCCGGCCCAGCGGGTCCAGGGAAACCTGTTCAACGGCCATATTCAGTATGCCAGCGGCCCCGGGACCAGGAAGCCGCTGATCATCGATCTTCGGGTTGGGCGCTTCACCCGTGAGTTCCTCCGGGGTACGCTGGATGGCGATGTCGACTATGCCTTCGGCGGACTCACCGGCAAGCGTTTCCACTTCGTCGGTGAAGACGTGGCCCGAAATCAGGAGCCCTCGGCCGATCCGATTGCCGGCTTTTCCACCCCTCTCCCGAGCACCGCGTCCCCCTATGGCGTGCCGGGGTTCTTCCTCGGCACCGGCTCGCAGGGCAGCCTCGGATGGAGTCATTTCGGTGAGACTCGGGGCCAGCTCGATGCCACCTACGGGGCCGGCGAACAGGTTGATCTGTTCTTCGGAGGCGAGCTGGTGAGGCAACAGGTTGGCACCTACCGGCGGGTCATGGCTTACCTGCCCGTCGGTATGGGTGACTCCGTGCCACCTACTGCGATCTCCAAGTTTTCCCCGACCAGTGCCGCGGCATATGTCGAAGCCCAGGTCCGCATTACCGATCTGGCTTTTACCGTCGGGGCTCGGTACGACCGCTTCGACGCCGGAAGCGAGCTGGCCGCGGAGTCCCGGGGATCGCAACAGCAAGTAAGCCCCCGGTTCGCGATCTCGACCGTGTTGAAGGGCGCTACCTTCGTCGCCAGTTACGGTCGCTTTTCGCAGGCCCCCGATTACCAGTTCCTGGTTGATGCCGCGTTCGACGATACCACTCGCACGGGCCGATTCCGCCGGGGCAATCCGAACATCGGCTTCGAGGACGCCGTCCAGTACGAGTTCAGCCTGCGGGTTCGTCCCACCCCGATCACCTCATTGCGGCTGGGCGCCTACGTGAAGCGGCTCGACGGCCTGGTAGCCTCCGTGCCGCTGGGCCTCGATCCCGACTCGACCATCTACGGCAACGCCGACGCTGGGACGGTAAAAGGGCTGGAGGTGCTTCTGGAGCGCGACCTGAAGAACGGTTTCGGTGTTCGTCTCATCTACACTCTGCAGAGCGCCACCGCCACGGCAAGTGACGCATTTCTGTTGAACCGGGTCTTCTCCATCGATCCTCAAACCGGTGACACGATCCGGCCGGCTCATGCCGAGTTCCCGCTGGACTTCGACCGCAGGCACACGCTCACACTGATTCTTCGAAGCCGGGTGTCTGATAGTGTTGGCCCCCAGGTATTCGGGTCACACATCATCGGGGGACTGGAAGCCGCGGCCATCGGGAGAGTGGGGACAGGGCTGCCCTATTCGGGAACCGATCTCTCCGGCGATTCGCTCATCGGGCTGCCCAATTCGCGGAGGCTGCCGACCAGCTACACTCTCGACTTCCTGGTTCGGCGACCACTCCAGCTGGGCGGAGTGCGAGGCGGGGTCTACCTGGACATGCGAAACGTGCTGAACCGGCAGAACGTTGTCGCTGTCCGGCGGGATACGGGGCAACCCGGACCGGATGACAACGCGGTGAATGCGGTGGCGGAAGAGGCGTATGCCGCCCATCCGGAAGAGATTCCCTACGAATCGCCCTACTACCGAGCCTCAGCCGATCTGAATGGAGATGGGTACATCTCAGGAAGGGATGAACTGTTTCCGCTGTATCTGGCGGCTGCCCGTGACTTCACTCAGCCGCTCTTCACGTACGGCCCACCTCGCGTCGTCCGGCTGGGGTTCGAGCTTCTGTTCTGAGCCAGGTCTTCCTTGAGTAGCGCCTTGTTGATGGCCATGCCGGCCTCCGCGCCCTCAGCTGCAGCAACGATTACGAACTGGGCCTCTTTGCTCGCATCTCCCGCTACGTAGAGGCCCGGCACATCGGTAGCCTCGCAGGTGCCGGTGTCCACCGCGCCCTTGCTGGTGAAGCGGCAGCCTAGCTTTCGGGCCAAGGCGCTTCGCTGGTGTTGTCCCGAACAGATGAACAGCGCTTTGCGTGGCAAGGATTCTCCGGTTTCGAAAACAATCCGCTCTAACATCCCGTTCGTCCCCTCGAGCCGCGCCATCCGGTCTTCCCTGATCTCAATACTTTGCCTGCTCAACTGCTCCAGGTCTTCCTCGGAGAGTCCACCGGCGCCGTTGGTGCAGAGCACCAGGTCGCTGCTCCAGACCGTCAAGCCCAAGGCCAAGGCCTTGCCCTCATCTCCACTGCCATAGATCGCAATGGGCTGGTCCCGCCACTCCCACCCATCGCAGTAGGGGCAATGGTGTACGCTGGTTCCATAGAGCGACTGAAGTCCCTCCAACTCCGGAAGCTCGTCCACCACTCCGGTTGCCAGCAACAGCTTTCGTGCGGCTATCTGGCGGCCATCCCGGCATACCAGGCGGAAGCCGTCCGGTGATCGGGCAGCCTCAAGCACCTCAACCTGGCGAAACTCGACGCTCGAATAACGAGCAGCCTCCTGGCGTGCGTGTTGGAGAAACTCCGCCGGTGGGATCCCGTCTCGGGTGAGATAGTTGTGCAGCCCGGCGGACCGAATGTTTCTGGGCTCGCCGATGTCGCACACCAAAGTCTTGCGCCGGCAGCGCCCCAGCATGAGCGCGGCGCTCAGCCCGGCGGGCCCGGCCCCGACGATGACGCAGTCATATGTCAGCCGGGGCGATTCGGTGTTCATCAGCCGGTAGGAACGGCAGCTTCCATGACCTGTTTGAGCCGGCGGAGATCATCGTCTACCTGGGTTGACGGCTCCTCGCCCAGGAGCTTGGCCACCACCGCTCCCAGCTTTCCTGCGGGCGGCTGATAGCTCAGAACTACGCGCACTTCGGTGGCGCCCTCACCGACCGCGGCAAAGTGGACCGATCCGGCGTTGTTGACGTCGGCGTCGGGGAGAGAGCGCCAGGCAATCAGGTCGTTCTCGATCTCGTTGTGAATCGCGGCATCCCACTCGACCCGAGTGCCGGCCGGGGCCTTGGCCACCCAGTGTGAGCGGTTTTCATCGAGCACCGTCACCGACTCGAGGTGGTCCATGAAGCGAGGCAAGTTCTCGAAGTTCCGCCAGAACTGATACACCTCCTGAACCGGACGGTTTACCACCACGCTTCGCTCTACCTTGATCCCCTCACCACGGGGGACACTCGCCACCGGGCTCACCCGGTCTTTCCGGGCCGAGTTCCTCCCCAGAGCACGGTTGATCGAGCAGCGCCCGGTAACCGCCCGGGAAAAGAGACTGCCCGCCACCGGGAGGAGAAAAGGCCGGAGCCGCTTCCGGCGTAGTCCAACGACTACCACGGCGGCCGCGGCCAGCCCGGAGATCACTCGCTCGGTCTTGCCTACGTTGATCTCGTCCTCCTCTTCGGCGGGACGCCGAAGATTTTCCCAGCGCTCGTTCGAGACGACGCCATTGTACGTCGATGCCATTGAGCCTTCCTTCGCAGATGTCGTGGTAATCACATGGCTTTGCGCGGATGAGCTGACAGCTGATTGTATTTACGGGCTGCACGGTCTCCCAGGTGGGTGAGCCAGGAAGGAGAGATCCAGGATTGGCTCTCCGCCCCGGAATGCCGGCTCCGGTCGGCCGCGCTCGCGCCAGGCAACAGCCGATCAACCAGCCCCAAAACGTTGGCGATAACTCCAGGTGCCACCGCGTTGGCCACAGCGGCCACCTTGGCCACAGCGGGGAACAGGACCTCCGCATCGCCTCGGCGGCAGGCCTCGACGATCCGCCGCGCCGCACCCTCGACACTGATGGACAGGCCTGGTAGGGAGTCGCTTATGCTGAACCAGGCATACTCCGCCCGGTGCCGCCCCCGAAAAATCGCGTTGCGCGGACTTCCGGTGCGCATCAGCCCCGGGACCACGGTGACAACCTTGATGCCCTCGGCTGCGAGCTCGGCCCTCAACCCCTGAGAGAATCCCACAGCGGCGAATTTGCTGGCGCTGTAGGGGAGTAAATGCGGAATGCCGAGCTTTCCCCCGATGGAGGTGATGTTCACAATCCGGCCTGCGCCGCGTTTCCGCATGTCAGGCAGCACTGCCAGTGTGGGATAGAGCATGCCCCAGAAATTGGTGCCCAGGGCCTCCTCATAGTCGGCAACGGACATCGTTTCCGCCGGCCCTACCTCGATAACGCCCGCGTTGTTGATGAGGACGTCCACCGGCCCAAGGCCGCGGCTTACCTGATCCACAAGGTTCTGTACTGACCCGCGGTCGGTCACGTCGCAGCGAATGGCTAGGACCTCCGCTCCCGCACGGGCCAACGAAGCGCGAGCCCGCTCCAGCGACTCGGGATCGCGACCGCAGATTGCCAGCCGAGCGCCGCGGCCACCCATTTCCCGGGCCAGCGCAAGCCCAAGTCCCCGGGATCCACCGGTGATCAACACCACCTTGCCTCTGAGCCGGTAGCCTTCACCGGTGCGAAGCAGCCGGGCTACCCATATCGCGCCCAGCGCTGTGGCAGCCACCAGCTGCATCCGGTCAGACCGTCGTCTCAGCATGGGTCGACGCGGTGCGGGTGACGTTCCCGCACTACTCCGGTTCTGCCGAACCACCGCTCTGTCGCGAGCCAGCCTGTTTCACATTCTCCTGGTGTTCCTCATCGTCCAGCATCGCGCTCATCCCATCACGGTGCTCGGGATCGGCGACCTCTTCGCTCAAGCTGGAGTATTGTGGTCCCATATTGTCCTCGTTCCGGGGCTCCTGGAAATCGAGCTCGGAAGGATGATCCTCTGTCCCCTCTTCTCCCTGAAGCGCGAAACGGCGGCGCTCGTCTTCACTCATGGTCGCGAATTCACGACTGAGATTTTTTGCCATGGGTATGACTCCCGGTAGTGGCCTCGAGCAACGCCTTCATGCGGCCGAGGTCCTCGTTCAGTTTGGCTCTGGGATCCGACCCGAGCAGCTCAGCGACTGCCTGACCGGCCCCCCCGGCTGGCGGGAGATAGCAGAATCGCAGATCGACTCTGGTTCCGCTGTTGCTGGAGCTGAATCGGATGATCCCGGCATTCTCCAACATCGAGCCCGACTCACTCCGCCAGGCGATCACTTCGTTAGGAGTCTGCTGGGTCACGCTCGCGTGCCACTCGATGGGAACGCCGCCAGGACCACTCACGCTCCAACGGGAGCGGCCTTCCCCCAGATCCTGCACCTCCCGCACATGGGACATGAAGAGCGGGAAGTTCTCGTAATTGCTCCAGAAGGCGTACACCTGATCCAGGGGGGCATCTATGTGCAGCGTCTTCTGAATATCTACAACTCGCCGCCGGTCGACGCTGGGCACAGTACCGACGAAGCTCTCCTGTCCAGCGGAGCTCACCAGCATGCCGGTGCCGACAGTTCGAAGCACACTGCCCCAGGCGCCGCGACGGATCAGCCCGTAAAGCGCCACCAGCATGCCGGCCACTCGGAGAGCCGATCCGATCGATTCTCCGGAAAATGATCCCTGACTCTGACCCAGGCTGGCCGCACCTAGTCCCTGTAAATCACCTACTCGCTCCCCGTACCGCAGCACACCAGGATTCAAGAGGGCCGCTCTGCCAGTGAGACCCAGACGTGCTTCCCCGATCAAGGGTGCCAACCGCCGACTTAACTTTTCGCGGCGGACGCTGCCCCGTTCTGGATCGAGGAAGTAGACCAGACCTGCACCGACGGTGAGGCCGCTGACAAAGGTCTTGGTGCCGGACATGGGATCCTCCAATTCGCGAGATCTGTGACGAGCTGATTCAAAATCTCGCGCACTTCCCCGCGTTGACAAAGTGGTGAATTGACGCGAGCCTTCTGTGACGAGACTCACAGGATTTTGGGGGCACCGGTCCCGGACATCCGCAGCTGAAATCGTAACATTTGGCCCCGCTGGAACAAGTTACGGCGCCGGCGTTTCCCAGAAGCGATCGAGAGCACTCGAGCTTGCCGGAGCAGCAGCACTGCTCTGGGAAAGGAAGGTCTGTCGATAGGACCACAACCAAGAATCTTTCCCCGGGCCGGAGCTCACTTGCCAACGCACGAGCGCTTCATGCAGCCTCAGTACTCGATCGTCGTCTTTTCACACCTTCGCTGGAACTTCGTCTATCAGCGTCCTCAGCATTTGCTTTCCCGGCTGGCCGCTACCCGTCCGGTTTTTTTCGTTGAGGAGCCGGAGTTCGACCCCAAGGGCCCTGCGCGCTGGGAGCGCAGCAGTCCACAGCCGAACGTTGTAGTTCTGCGGCCTCATACGCCCATTCAAACACCCGGCTTTCACGCCGACCAGCTGCCACTTCTCGAGCCGCTCATCGCCCAGCTGGCTGAGGAGCTGGAAGGTCGAACCATCGTGACTTGGCTGTATACGCCGATGGCCCTCCCTCTGGCCCAAGCCCTGTCACCGGCTGCGATGGTCTATGACTGCATGGATGAGCTCTCACTGTTCCTCGGCGCTCCACCCGAGCTGCTGAGCCGCGAGGCGGCGCTCATCGAATGTGCCGATGTCATGTTCACCGGAGGTCCCAGTCTGTTTCGGGCAAAGCAGACCCGCCACGCGAACGTGCACTGCTTTTCCAGCAGCGTGGACGCGGCTCACTTTCGGGTGCGGGAGAGGGGAGTCCAGGACGCCGAAGATCAGGCTGCTATTCCCCACCCCCGCCTGGGGTTCTATGGAGTGATCGACGAGCGGCTGGACCTTCGGTTGATCGATTTCGTTGCCCAGGCCCGCCCGGAGTGGCACATCGTGCTGGTAGGCCCGGTGGTCAAGATAGATCCCGCCAGCCTTCCGCGCAGAGACAACATTCACTATTTCGGACAGCGCACCTACGACGAGCTGCCCCGGTACCTCGCCGGCTGGGATGTCTGCCTCCTTCCCTTTGCCCGGAACGATGCCACTCGTTTCATCAGTCCGACCAAGACGTTGGAATACATGGCGGCCGAACTTCCCATCGTCAGCACACCGATCACCGATGTCGCTGAGCCGTATGGCGACATCGTTTATCTCGGTGATACTCCCGCTGAGTTCCTCGCAGCCTGTGATGCGGCACTGAACGCAGGGCCTGACGAACAGGCCAGCCGGATCGCCGGGATGCGCCGGGTGCTGGCAGGCACCTCCTGGGATGTCACAGCCTCAGCAATGGAGAAACTATTGACTGCCGCGGTGGTCAAAAAAACCGCCGTGCCGGTCTAGGCACTTTGAAAGGAACCAGGGCCTCAGCATGGCACCTCGAAATCTAGATACCTCGGAATCAGTTCTACCTGTAGTCGTCGTTGGCGCAGGTCCCACTGGCTTGAGCGCGGCCTACCATCTCGGACGTGACTCGATCCTGCTGGAGCAAGCCGATCGTGTCGGAGGATGGTGCCGGTCTATCGAGGACAACGGCTTCACCTTCGATATGGCCGGGCATATCATGTTCTCCAACGATCCCTATGTCCACGAGATGTATCAGCTGCTGCTGGGAGACAACGTCCACTGGCAGGATCGAGAGGCCTGGATCTACAGCAAGCAGGTCTTTACCCGCTACCCATTTCAGGGAGCCCTGTACGGCTTACCTCCGGAGGTCATCAAGGAGTGCATCGTCGGAGCAATAGAGGCAAGATTTGGGAGTCTCACCGCAAAGAAGCCGGCCGCCGACAAAGGGACCAACGGCGACTACACGGGGACCGAGCGCCGGGGCATGTTCGAGCCGCTGATGAAGGCCAACGGCGCGCGCAAGCCGCGTACCTATACAGGGGCCGAGCGTCGGCTGAACGCGCATAAAGGGACTCCCAAGAACTTCGAGGAATTCATCTATAAGGTGTGGGGCCGGGGAATCGCCAAGCACTTTGCCATCCCCTACAACCAGAAGCTCTGGGCGGTTCCGCTCGAGGAGATGGAGACCTCCTGGCTCGGTGGGCGGGTACCTCTCCCCAATCTCGAAGAAATGATCGAGGGCGCACTGTCCCCATCGCCCAAGCCGATGGGACCCAATGCCCGGTTCGGATATCCACTCCGCGGTGGTTTCCAGGCCTTGATGAACGGCTTCCTCCCCCACCTCAAGGGCGATCTTCGGCTGCAGACCAGAGTAGTCCAGGTATCGCCCTCGCGGCACATGGTGACCTTATCCGACGGGACTGTTCTGCCTTACGAGTTCCTCATCAGCACCATGCCCCTTCCCTCACTGATTCAGGTCATCGGTAAGGAGGCTCCCGCCGATGTCCGGAAGGCGGCAGCAGGCCTCAGGCACGTTTCGGTCCGTTGCGTCAACATCGGGGTGGGACGGGAGAACCTGACCGACAAGCATTGGATCTACTATCCCGAGGATCCGGTCTTTCATCGGATTTTCGTACAGGGGAACGCCAGTCCGCACTGTAATCCGCCGGGGGGCTTTGGACTGACCTGCGAGATCACCTATTCCGAGGCCAAGCCACTCCCCTGCGACGGGGATGCTCTGATCCGGCGTTGTATCGAAGACTGTCACCGGGTTGGGTTCTTCCAGCCGGGAGATCCTATCTGGGCCGCTAATCAGGTGGATATGCCGGTAGCCTATGTAGTCTACGATCATGACCGGGCCAGGAACGTCAACGTCATCCGGGAGTGGCTCTCCGCTCAGGATATTGTGCTGGCGGGACGCTACGCCGAATGGGAGTACTACAACTCGGATCATGCGTTTATTGCCGGCAAGAATGCGGCGGAGCAGGTCGCAGAGCTCCAACGGCAGCGGCAGTATGTGAATCGAGCCGCGTCAGCTATGACGACATCTGCCCAGTAACTCACCCAGACTTTATAGCGCGGAGCGGGAGAGCCACGATCTGGTTCTCCCGCTTGCCGTTTACCGCATGTGCTCCCCGGATTTACTCTTTTATCCATGACTGAGATTCTCCGAAGGCGTCCCGAGGACTTTCTGTGGGCCACCGGAATCGAGGACACATTCGTGCCCCAGACCCGGCCCGGCCACCGTGCCCTCGACGAGTACCAGCTCATCGGACATTACGAGCACTGGCGCGAAGACCTCAGCCTGGTGCGAGACCTCGGCCTCAAAATGGTGCGCTGGGGAGTTCCCTGGTATCGGCTGGAGCCGTTTCAGCCGGGTGAGTTCGATTGGCGCTGGACCGACCAGGTGATTCCCTATATGGTCCACGACCTAGGCATCACGCCCATCGTCGATCTGATGCACTATGGCTGCCCCTTCTGGTTGCGCCGAGAATTCGCCAGCACCGAATATCCCAAGGCTGTGGCGGAGTACGCGGCCGCCTTTGCCCGGCGCTACGCCGGCCTGGTGCGCTGGTACACCCCCCTCAATGAACCGATCGTCACCGCACTGTTTTGTGGCCAGCGCGGTCTCTGGCCTCCGTATCTCCGGAGTGAGAGCGGATATGTGCAGATCATGCTGCAGGTGGTGGAAGGCATCATCGAAACCAGCGCGGCGCTGCTGTCGGTGAACCCGGAGGCTCTGCTGGTACATGTCGAAGCTACCGGCCTCAGCCGCACCGCCAGAGAGGACCTCCATGCCGTGGCCCGGGAGGAACAGTCCCGAACCTTCCTGGCTTACGACCTGCTGACCGGCCGGGTCACCCCCGACCATTCGCTCTTTCCCTGGCTGGTTCGCAATGGGGCCTCTCCCGACCGGCTGGCGGCCATCGCCTCGCGTCCGGTGCCCTTCAGTCTTATGGGACTGAACTTCTATCCGCAGTGGTCGACCACCCAGCTCTACATCGACCGGCGGGGCCGTCTGGCGTACCAGCCGGTCGAACAGGATGGCGCCGGCTTCACCAGTCTGATCGAGGACTATTACCACCGCTATCGCTTACCCATCATGGTCACGGAGACCAGCGCGAAGGGAAACGAGGCGGTGAGGGCCCGCTGGCTCGAGGCCTCGGTGACTGCCATTCGGGGACTCCGCAGCCGGGGCATCCCGGTTCTCGGGTATACCTGGTTTCCACTGTTCACCATGATCGATTGGAAGTACCGGTTTGGGCGGGGACCACTGGAGGAATACCGCCTGGATCTCGGCCTTTACACTCTTGATGGCGCCGAACGGCGCTGGCGGGCTACGCCGCTGGTGGAGCAGTTTCGGAGCTATATCAGCGATTCCGAGAATGCCATCGGAAATCTGGGAGTCGAGCAGAGTCTCTCTGCCTGAAATTCCGATGACATCTTCCCACACCCCACACCCGACAGTTCCTGAGCGCCGAGCCCCCCATGAACGCGGCTCGGCTCAGACCTTCCTCCCGCGACCGTACTCGGGAGATCACTCCGAATTGTTCCACTCCTTCTGGATCGGCGGATTCGAGTCGGCGTCTCACATCAACCGGTTCGGTGTTCGGATCGACATGGTCTCCGCTACCCAGCATGACGCGTGGGTAGATGAGGACTACGCCCGGCTGGGAGAGTGGGGGATCCGCACGGTGCGGGAGGGAGTTCGCTGGCATCTGGTCGAGACTGCTCGGGGATTCGACTTCTCCTCACTCCGGCCCACGGTCGAGGCTGCTCAGCGACATCGCATTCAGGTGATCTGGGCTCTCTGTCATTATGGGTGGCCAGATGATCTGGATATTCTCGCACCAGGATTT
The DNA here is from genome assembly GCA_963698975.1 of uncultured Gemmatimonadales bacterium. Taxonomy (GTDB): domain Bacteria; phylum Gemmatimonadota; class Gemmatimonadetes; order Gemmatimonadales; family GWC2-71-9; genus CAVVWJ01. The sequence continues at coordinate 2,006,836 of CAVOSV010000002.1, read as the reverse complement.
ATCGATCGCTTTGCTCGTTACTGCGGCCAAGCCGCACGGTTCATCCGCGATCATAGTGAGGGCACCCAGTTCTATACCCCGATCAATGAGATCTCCTTTCTGGCCTGGGCAGCAGGGGAGAAGGCGTACATCCATCCCTACCGGGAGGACGCCGGAAGAGCCATCAAGGAGCAGCTGATCAGGGCCACGATTGCGGGCATCGAGGCAATCTGGTCGGTGGACCGCACCGCCCGCATCATGCACACCGAGCCACTGATTCACGTGCTCACGCCGAAGGACCGGCCTGACCTGGCCCGCGCCGCCGCCGATCAAAGGGCGGCGCAGTTCGAAGCGTGGGACATGTTGGCCGGCGCAATGGAGCCCCGACTGGGTGGCCACCCACGCTACCTCGATGTCGTGGGCGTCAACTACTACCACGCTAATCAATGGGAACATCCGGACCAGCGCCTCCGCTGGGAAGATACGCCCCGCGATCCCCGCTGGGTCCCCTTCAGCTCATTGCTGGCTGAGGTGTACTACCGATATTGGCGGCCAGTTGTAGTGAGTGAGACCAGCCACTTCGGCGCCGGACGGGGACGCTGGATTCAAGAGGTCAGCAACGAGGTGAGCAACGCTCGCAAAGCCGGGGTGTGCGTCGATGGGCTGTGCATCTACCCAATCATTGACCGGCCCGATTGGGATGACCCAGACCACTGGCACAACAGTGGCCTGTGGGATCTCTGCCGGACGCAAGAAGGGAAACTCGACCGGGTACTGAATCAGGAGTATGCGGCCGCGCTCAGGGGCACCCAGGCTCGCCTTCGCTCGGGCACTGTCAGCTAAGCTTCTACCGCACTGTCACCGGAGGCCGGTCTACCAGCTTTATCCGATCGTCCGGTGCCCCGGTCCTCGCGGTTCGGGCAATCAAATCCCGCATCATGATACTCGCCACCGGATGGGTTCCGAGGTGATCGCGGATGCCATAGGTACAGATCATCAGCCTTCCCCGGTCGATGGGGCGTTCAGCCACGAGCGCCACCACATGATGCACCCAGCCGACGTAAAGTCCGGAGTGGACGTTGGCGGCGAAGTCACGAGGATTAAGTCCGACGATCACGGTCTCCGGGGTAAGATCGGCAAAGGCGAAATCCACGGTGCCGCCGGTCGGTATATCCCCGAACATCTTCTCCTGCCGGATCCAGCTCATGCTGCTGGCCCAATCGCCCTGCCAGCTCCGGCCGTGCCGCTGCGCGATGCTGATCGAACCGAGGTGCGCCTGCTGCGACTCGGGCTGCTCGGCCAGCCAGAGCACGCGACCGCCGTTCTGGACGTACCACCGCAGCTCGTCCGTCATTCGCTCGACCACCACCAGGTCTGCCGCATTGTCATCCACCAGCTCGTATCCCATCCCGGCCAGGCGGGCTGAAAGCCGCGGCAGGCCGGGCACTGCTATGCGCAGGTCCGGCGAGGGCTTCTCGAATTTGGGGAAGAAGTAAAGCTCATGGTGGTTCCGGGTGACCAGCTCCCCTGCCGCGTTGAAGAGACGCATTTCGAGCCTGGCGCGGGTCGGCCGATCCAATCGGGGAACATCGAATACGGCGGTACCGATATTGGTAAGCTGGGCGCGCTGCGGAATCACCGATTCGAAGGAGCCCCGGATGTCCGGCCACTGGTCGAGCTGCCACTCCAGCCGGCAGTTGCGGAGATCGGCCGAGGAGAAGTGCGAGAGCGCGAGCTTCACCTCACAGCGCTCACCCTCCCAGAATGCGATCCGCTCCCAGTCGGTGGGGACGATGGCATCGGGGTTGTTGACCTGGCCCATGACGTCGTAGAACGTCTTGGGGTTGCGGCACATGTCCAGCAGCCCGTTGCTCTCCCAATGGACGTCGGTGAATTCCGTGATCACGTAGCCCACGATGCTCGGATGCCGCCGCATCTGTTCGATCTGATATTTCAGGGCGGTGAACTGCATCCGCTGGCTGGCGGCGGCAAGGTCGGAGAGAGTGGGGAAAACCTTGTCGAGGTGAAACGCCTTGAAGCGCTGCTCAATGCCGTGGGGGTAGACAACGCCATCGCCCCACTCGATGCCGGTCTCGAACCACCAGGGCTCACGCCCACCGTAGCACTCCTTCAGTTTGCCCACATCAGGCAGGCCCCAGTTTCCGAATTCGGAGACCACCATCGGCTCACTGCCGCGCCGGCGAACTTCGGGGGCCGGCTGCCGGGGAATCGGATTCCACGGATCCCGGATGTATTCCCGCCACGACTCGATGCTTTCGTACACGTGGGCAAACGTCCACGGTGGACGGCTGGCAAACGTCTGGACCCACTCCTTCCACTTCCGGTAGTGGTCTGGCATCGCGTAGTAGTTGTGAAAGTCCTCGATGTCGGTAACCACGTGAAAGTTGGTAAAGCAGGGTGAGTTCCCTACCACCAGCCGATGCGGATCCAATGCTTTCAGCTCGCTGTACATGTCCGCCAGCCAGGCTCGATGACCGGCGTTGACCGCCAGATCGACTCCCCAGTTCTCGTTGACGATGGTCCAGATGATGATCGATGGATGGTTCCAGTCCCGTTCGACCATGCCGAAGAGCGTCTCCTTGGCTCGCCGTTTAGCGGCGTCGGTCAGCTCCTGCCAGTTGGGAAGCTCGGTCCAGATCAGAAGACCAATCTTGTCCGCCGCCTCGTAATAGCGGGGATCGGTGATCTTGATGTGGGTCCGGAGACAGTTGAGCCCCATGTGCTTCGCCTTGGCGAACTGCTCCTCCAGTTCGGCGTCGCTGAACGGGGTATAGATCAGATCGGGATAGTAGTCCTGGTCCAGCGCCCCCCGCAGATAGAGCACTTTCCCATTCAGCAGCAGATGGCCGGTGGATGACGTTGCGATGGTTCGCATCCCGAACCGGGTTCCCAACTGGTCCACCGGCTCGGCTCGGTCGTCATTGCTGTCGAGCAGCACGGCCTGTAGCTCGTAGAGGTTGGGAACCGTGGTGTCCCAGAGCATCGGGTCGGGGACCGGCACGGTTAGCGACTCGGTGTCATGGCCGCTTCCTACCACCAGCCGGTGCCGCCGCTGCTGCCCTCGCGGGTCGGTGATGTTGAGCCAGAGACCCAGTGGTTTGTCCGCCGCGCGATTGAGCGTCACATCCACCCGGATCTGCTCGCCGGATACATCGGGAGTGACTCGGAGTCGGTTCAGGTGGTTCCGTGCCCGGCGCTCCAAATACACGCTCTGCCAAATTCCGCCTATAGGGCCGTACCAGCTCTGTTTGCCGTGGGGTATTTCGGCGAAGGTAAACTCGGGAAGAAAGTCGGCATCGTTGCCGGGATCGATCACCCGCACCACTAGCTCGTTGGCGCCCTCGCGGTGAAGGCTGTCGGTCACATCGAGCTCGAAGGGCAGGTATCCGCCCTCGTGCTCGCCCACCTGATGGCCGTTGAGCCAGACTGTGGTGAAGTAGTCCACCGCCCCGAAGTGGAGCACGAAGCCGGCGGGCTGACCATTAGAGCGTCCCTCCGCCAAATCGAACTGCCGGCGATACCAGGCCACCCCGCTGTAGTCTCTCAGGTCTTCGAATTGGGCTTGCCAGGGGCCCGGGACCCTGATTTTTCGCCCCTCATCTTCCCGGAGTGTGGCTGGGGTAAGACCTTGCCCAGGATCGGGGAAAAATTCCCACTCGCCGTCGAGATCGGTGCGCTGACGAATCACGTCTTGACTCCAGAGCGTGCTAGAGAGAATTCATGTGCAGTTTAAGAGAGGCATGACCGGCGGGTTTTGCAACCTTAACGGGAGATGACCCGAGAGCTGGTGCGCAGGCCGCGCCGCCGCTCCAACCAGGTGCCCGCCAGGGCACCCATCAGTCCCGCAACTGCGGCGGTAGCAGTGCCGACGGCAATGCCGTAGGCAAACACCCGGGACTCGCTGAAGGTTTGATTGACCGGACCCGGACCCGCCATCCAGGCGGCGAGCGGACCCAAGGTTCCGTCCAAGAACCCTACGGCTGCGGCGGCAACCACCGCAACGCTCAGACCGCCGCGAAGGGAAGCGAGCAGGCCCACACTGAGGTAGACGAAAAGAGAGACGGCACCAAGACGGGAGTACGGGAATCCCAAGGGCCTTTCGGTCAGTGCACCAACAATGTCCAGGGCCACTAGCAATGCCGCGGCGCCGAGGATGACCGGGATAACCCGCTTCATAGAGCTCCTCTCGTCTACTGAACGACCCAGGGCCCCGCATTGCGATTGAGATTGGAATGGTGCAGGACAGAAAGGTGTACTCATCTCATTCGATCAACAAGCGGGTGGCCGATCTGCCGTGTGGTAAGGCCCGGTGTACTATTAGGTCTCTGCTGCCCTCCCTCCTTCTCTGGAGCCGATGTCCCATGCTTCTCGTGTTTCTCGCGATTGGGGTGGTTGCTGGAGTGTTATCGGGATTGTTCGGCATTGGTGGTGGTATCCTCATCATTCCTTCGCTGGTCTTCTTTGCCAAGTTCCACACCAAGCTGGCTATCGGCACCTCACTCGGGGCCATGCTCCTGCCGGTGGGCCTTCTGGGGGCTTACGCCTACTATCAGCAGGGTAACATCCACATCAAAGGCTCACTCCTGATTGGCGTAGGGCTCTTTTTCGGAGCCTACCTGGGCGCCCGGCTGGCCCAAACATTCCGAGCCCGACCCTGCAGCGGATGTTTGCGGTGTTCATCATGCTGATGGCTATTCGACTCTGGCTCGAGGCCGGGAGGGGATAAGCTATGGCCGACGCATCCGGACCTATCCAGCTCACCTCTCCCGACTTCAGCCATGCCGGCAGCATCCCTCGGACCCACAGTTGTGAGGGCGAGAATCTTTCACCCGCCCTGGCCTGGGAGGGGGTTCCGGTCGAGCGCCGGAGCATGGCGGTCGTCTGCGATGACCCGGACGCACCCAGAGGCACCTGGGTGCATTGGGTCTTGTATAACCTGCCGGGAGAAACCGTGGAACTGTCCCGCGGAGTCCCCGCCCTGCCGGAGCTCCCCTCCGGCGCGCGCCAGGGCCGTAACGACTCGGGTGAGATCGGCTACAGTGGACCTTGTCCTCCTCCGGGAAAGCCGCATCGGTATTACTTCCGCCTCTACGCTTTGGACATCATGCTCACCCTTCCCCACGGGGTCTCCAAGGCCGAGCTGGAGGCTGCCATGTCCGACCACATCTTGGCTCAGGGGACATTGATGGGGACGTATCAACGACAAGCGTAAGCGGGACTAGGACAAACGTAAGCGGGTATCCCTGAGGGAGGGGTGGCCCGCTCACCGCTTTCGCCTTGCAGTTCCCGCTCACGCTCTTTCCTAACTTACCTTTCAGTATGGCAGTGCTCACTCTCACCGACCGCGGATTCTACTGCGAGCCGGGAGACTTCTATATCGATCCGTGGGAGCCAGTGGATCGGGCGGTGATCACTCACGCCCACGGCGACCACGCGACCTGGGGCTCGCGGGCCTACATGACCGCCGAGCCGGGAGTCTCCGTCCTGCGGGCCCGTATGGGTCCCAACGCCACTATTCGGGGCGCACGTTATGGAGAGGCCATCAGTGTAAACGGGGTTACGGTGTCCCTCCATCCGGCGGGACACATCCTCGGGTCGGCTCAGGTGCGCCTGACGCATCGGGGCGAGATCTGGGTTGTGTCCGGCGATTACAAGACCGACCCTGACCCTACCTGTACGCCCTTCGAGCCGGTCCGTTGCCATACCTTCGTTACCGAATCCACGTTCGGGCTCCCGATCTACCGCTGGCCACCTCAGTCTGAAGTATTCGCCGACATCAACAGCTGGTGGAGGGGAAACGCCGCGGCGGGCAAGGTCAGCATGCTCTACGGCTACACGCTGGGAAAGGCGCAGCGGCTGATCGCGGGACTCGATCCGTCCATAGGGCCCATTCTCACCCACGGCGCAGTCGAGCGGATGACCGCCGCCTATCGGGCGGCAGGGATTGCGCTTCCACCCACCCGTTATGCCGGAACCATGGAGCGGAGGGTAGAAGCCGCTGGCGCAATCGTCGTGGCGCCGCCCCATGCCAGCGGCTCCCCCTGGACTCGGCGCTTCGGCCATCAGTCTACGGCTTTCGCTTCCGGCTGGATGCTGGTTCGGGGAGCTCGCCGCCGCAGGGCGCTCGATCGCGGCTTCCCCTTGTCGGACCATGTCGACTGGCCCAGTCTGCTGGCAACTATTGAAGCATCCGGCGCGGGCGAGATCTGGGTCACCCACGGCTTTACCACGCCGGTGGTACACTGGCTGGGCGAACGCGGTCTCGACGCGAAAGCGGTGCAGACCCGGTTCGAAGGCGAGCGGGACGATGAAGTCAGTGACGAGCCGACCGCTCCGGGAGCTGGGGAAGCTGTGGCCGATGAGGCGGTTCTGTGAGAGAGTTTGCCAGACTCTTTACTGCGATCGACGAGACCAACGCTACCAGCGAAAAGGTCGCCGCCCTGGTGGAGTACTTCCGGACTGCTCCCCCTCAGGATGCCGCCTGGGCCGTGCACTTCCTGAGCGGTCGCCGTCCCAAACGACTGGTGGGATCTCGCAAGCTTGCCACCTGGGCTTCCAGCGAGGCCGGCCTTCCCCACTGGCTGTTCGAGGAGAGCTACCAGGCCGTCGGCGACCTGGCGGAGACCATCACGTTGATCCTGCCCGACACCGGTGGGTCCAGCGAGCTGCCTCTGTCGCACTGGGTCGAGCAGCGGCTGCTGCCGCTCCGGGGCGAAGATGAGGACGTCCAGCGTGAGGTCATGGTGGACTCCTGGCGTGAGCTGGATCGGCGGGAGCGCTTCGTCTGGAACAAGCTGATTACCGGCAGCTTCCGAGTGGGCGCGTCCCAACGTCTGGTCATCCGGGCGTTGGCGGAAACCAGCGGGGTTGAGGAAGGAGTGATCGCCCACCGGCTGATGGGCGCCTGGGAGCCCACCGCTGATTTCTACGAGCGGCTGATTGCTCCGGACACCCGCGATGCCGACGTCAGCCGGCCCTACCCGTTCTTCCTGGCCCATCCGCTCGAGGGGACACCGTCGGATTTGGGCGATATCACTGACTGGATCGCCGAGTGGAAGTGGGACGGGATTCGGGCTCAGTTGATTCGGCGCGCCGGCACCAGCTTTTTGTGGTCCAGGGGAGAGGAGTTGCTCAGCGGCCGGTTTCCCGAAATCGAACACCAAGGGGCCCTGCTGCCCGAGGGGACCGTGATCGATGGCGAGCTGCTCCCCTGGATGGACGGCAGCCCGCTGCCATTTGCTCAGCTCCAGCGGCGCATCGGCCGCAAGAATCTAGGCCAGAAAATTTTGGACGAAGTTCCCGCCACGCTGGTCGCCTACGACCTGCTGGAGAGCAATGGAGAGGACATCCGCTCCGAGCCGCTCAGCGTCCGCCGGGCCAGGCTACAATCGCTGGTTGAATCGGTAACCAGCAGCGGACGGCTGATCCTGTCGCCCAGCGTCGGCGCCTTCAGCTGGGAATCCCTCACCGAAGCGCGGAGCAGAGCCCGCGAGGTCGGCGCCGAAGGAATCATGCTGAAACGGCTGAGCTCCGCCTATGGCGTGGGACGGCGGCGGGGCGACTGGTGGAAGTGGAAGGTTGATCCGCTCAGCGTGGACGCCGTGCTGATCTATGCCCAGGCCGGCAGCGGGCGACGTGCGGGACTCTTTACCGACTACACCTTCGGTGTCTGGGAGGGAGATCATCTGGTCCCCTTTGCCAAGGCCTACTCGGGACTGACCGATGAGGAGATGCGCAAAGTGGACCAGTTCATCCGCCGCAACACACTGGAGAAGTTCGGGCCGGTGCGAACGGTCAAACCGGAGCTCGTCTTCGAGCTCCACTTCGAGGGATTGCAGCCGTCCAGCCGGCATAAGTCCGGAATCGCGGTCCGGTTTCCCCGTATGGCCCGTTGGAGGACCGACAAGAAGGCTGAGGAGGCGGACACCATCGAAACCGTTAGATCATTGCTGAAATGACGAATGCCCAATTTCATCTGCACCACTTGCGGAGTCCAATACGCCGAGTCTCTGCTCCCGCCGCAGCGCTGCACCATCTGTGAGGACGAGCGGCAATATGTCGGCTGGGGGGCACAGAAATGGACCACCCTCAAGGATCTGCAGAGCAGTCATAGAAACCGGTTGGACGTCGAAGGGCCCGAGTTGATCAGCCTGGTGACCGAGCCCAAGTTCGCCATCGGCCAGCGCGCGCTTCACGTCCGCCCTGGCAAAGACAACGTGCTCTGGGATTGCCTGAGCCTGGCCGATGACCGCAGTATTGCGGCCATTCAGGCTCTCGGAGGCGTTTCGGCTATCGCGGTTTCTCATCCTCACTACTACTCCTCGATTGTCGAATGGAGCCGCGCTCTGGGAGACGTCCCCGTCTACCTCCACGCTGCCGACGGCGACTGGGTCATGCGGCCTCATCCGGCTATCGTGTTCTGGCAGGGTGACACGCACGAGCTTGGGCCAGGGCTCACACTGCTCCGCCTCGGCGGGCACTTTCCTGGGGGCACTGTACTGCATTGGGAGGGAGGAGCCGGCGGGAAAGGCGCGATCCTGAGCGGAGACATCCTTCAGGTAGGACAGGATCGAAAAACCGTGAGCTTCATGCGGAGCTACCCCAATTACATCCCGGTCGGTCCCTCTACGGTACGGCAGATCATTGCCGTACTCGAGCCATACCCGTTCGAGCAGATCTTCGGCGGGTGGTTCGGACAAAACATCATGAAGGACGCCAAGCAGGCGTTCCAGTACTCGGCGGAACGGTATCTGGCCGCGATCAGTGACTGAATCAGGCGGCAACCGCGGTTCTGCCCTCGCGGTCGACCTTCGGCGGGCCCGAGCGGCCAGGCGGCGAATGCAGGAGGCCACTTCGCCTCGTCTTGCTGGGCCACCGAGGAAACCGGCACCCACCATCGCGTGCGGCCAGCGCGATCCCCTGGACTGTGTTCGAGAATGGTTTGCCACCGAGGGCTGGGAGCCATTCCCTTTCCAGGAAGAGGTCTGGCGAGCCTACCTGGCCGGCGAGAGCGGGTTGATTCATGCGGCTACCGGCACCGGAAAGACCTATGCGGCCTGGATGGGACCCATTCTCGAGTGGCTGCGGGACTACCCAGCGGCTAGGGGAAGCGGGGAGGCGGGGAGACGGGGAGCACCACCGCTTCGTGTTCTCTGGGTCACGCCGCTTCGAGCTTTGGCGGCTGACACTGAAGCTGCCCTTCGGGCGCCGGTGGAAGACTTGGGGCTTCCATGGATCGTGGAATCTCGTACCGGTGATACGGAGCCCCGGGTCCGCGCCCGCCAGAGCAGGCGCCTTCCTACGGCCCTGGTGACTACGCCCGAGAGCCTGTCCCTTCTTCTCACCTGGTCTGAGACGCCCACGCTGTTCGAACATCTGGAACTGGTGGTGGTGGACGAATGGCACGAGCTGATGGCCTCGAAGCGCGGGGTTCAGACCGAGCTCGCGCTTGCTCGACTGCGCCGCTGGAGGCCCGAGCTCCGCATCTGGGGGCTCTCCGCCACCCTGGGAAATCTCGATACCGCTCGCGACACTCTGCTCGGCCTCACATCGGAAGGACTCAAACGACCCGGCCGGATCATTCGGGGGCTCGTGCCGAAGGGCTTGCAGGTCGATTCCCTGATTCCGGAGACCATGGAGCGCTTTCCCTGGTCAGGGCAGATCGGGCTGCGGCTGCTGCCCGAGGTGATCGCCGCAATCGAAGAGGGCAACACTTCCCTCGTGTTCACCAACACTCGTGCCACCGCTGAACTGTGGTTTCAGGCTCTGCTCAGCGCTCGCCCTGATTGGGCGGGTGTCATCGCCCTGCACCATGGTTCGCTCGATCGGAGCACTCGAGAGTGGGTCGAAGATGGCATTCGCGACGGGCGGCTTCGCTGCGTCGTCTGTACCTCGACGCTCGATCTCGGAGTCGACTTCACCCCAGTGGACCGTGTCCTCCAGGTGGGCAGCCCCAAAGCCGTTGGCCGGCTTATCCAGCGGGCCGGGAGAAGCGGCCATCAGCCTGGCGCCGTCAGCCGGCTCACCTGCGTGCCTACCAATGCATTGGAGCTGGTGGATGTCGCCGCCGCGCGCGATGCGCTTGCTCTGGGAGCCATCGAGTCGCGGCCTCCGGTGGAGCGTCCCCTCGATCTCCTCGCCCAGCATGCGGTCACCATCGCGGTCGGCGGTGGATTCCGGGTGGATGAGCTGCTGGCCGAAGTGCGAACCACCCGGGCCTACCGCGACCTGACCGATGCTGAGTGGCGCTGGGTCATGGACTTCATCACCCACGGCGGCTCGGCACTGGGCGCGTATCCCGAGTACAACAAGGTCGTGGAGCGGGACGGGGTGTTCGTGGCGCGCGATCGCATGGTTGCCGCGCGACACCGGATGTCCATCGGCACCATCGTGAGCGAGGCGGCGATGAAGGTCCGCTTCGTTCGGGGGAAAGCCATCGGGACAGTGGAGGAGAATTTCATCGCTCGGCTTCGGCCCGGTGACGTTTTCACCTTTGCCGGCAGGACGCTGGAGTTTGTCAGAGTGCGGGACATGACCGCCTGGGTGAAGACCGCGCGGGAAACCACCTCGGTGGTGCCCCACTGGACCGGCGCCAGGTTCCCCCTATCTCCCGAGCTTGCGGCCGCAGTCCGGAACAAGCTGGACGAGGCTCGGCAAGGAATCTATCGAGGGGCTGAAATGGAGGCAGTGAGAGGCATCCTCGAGCTCCAGTCCGAGTGGTCCTGCCTTCCCGCAGCCAACGAGTTACTGATCGAGCGGGTGCAGACTCGTGAAGGACACCACCTGTTTTTTTATCCGGTCGAGGGCCGGCTGGTGCACGAGGGGCTCGCGGCCCTTTTCGCCTATCGACTGGCTCAGCTGGGGCCGATTACCTTCACTCTGGCCGCCAACGACTACGGCTTCGAGCTGCTCTCTCCCGACCGCGCCAGGCTGGAAGAGGCGCTCGATGCCGGCCTGGTATCCACTGAACATCTGGTTCACGACATCCCGGCAAGCCTCAACGCGGCCGAGCTGGCCAAGCGTCAGTTCCGGGAGATCGCACGGGTGGCCGGGTTGATCTTCCAGGGCTATCCGGGGCGGAACAAGAGCGTTAAACAGGTTCAGGTTTCCAGCGGGCTTCTGTATGATGTGTTCGCCCGCTACGATCCGGACAACCTCCTGCTCTTTCAGGCACACCGCGAGGTGTTGGAGAAGCAGCTGGAGCGGAGCCGGTTGGGCCGAACCCTGGAGCGGATCGGCCAGGGGCGCATCAGCGTCCAGGAATGCCGGCGCCCCACCCCGCTTGCGTTCGCTCTGCTGGTGGACCGCGCCCGGGAGCAGGTGAGCAGTGAGAAGTTTCTCGATCGGGTCCGCCGGCTGGCGGCACCACTGGAACGTGCGGCCGCCGCCGGAAACGTCAGCGCGCGGTTTGCCCGTGGACGAGGCAGAGGGTTTCGATGACTGATGTGATGTTGACGATTGCGGGCGAAGAGATCTATCTCCTACCCGAGCGCGCGCTCTGGTGGCCCAACGCAAGCACCTTGATCGTAGCCGATCTCCATTGGGGCAAGGCTTCGACCTTCCGGGCCGCCGGAATCCCGATTCCCATCGGCACTACCAGCGACGATCTGGCTCGGCTGGATTGCGCGCTCATCCGAACCGGTGCCCGGCGCATGGTGGTGCTGGGCGATCTGTTCCACGCCAAGGCGGGCCGCATCGCCTCTCATACCCTGGCCGAGTTGCGGCGGTGGCGCAGCCTCGCCGCTCCGGTCGAGATCCTGCTGGTTCGGGGAAATCATGACCGTCATGCCGGTGATCCGCCCACCGACCTCCGGATCAACTGCGTCAATGCGCCGGCGTTCGTTCCGCCCTTTGTCTTCCGCCATGAGCCAGTAGCCAAGGGTGATGCCTATGGACTGGCGGGCCACGTTCACCCCGGTATCACTCTCCTCGGCCGCGGATTGCAGCAGGAGACGCTTCCCTGCTTCCTCATCGGTCAAACTGGAGCGCTGATCCCTGCCTTCGGCAGCTTCACCGGGTTTGGGACCGTGGAACCCGGGGTCGGCGACCGCGCGTTCGTGACGGTTGAGGGCGAAGTGCTGGAGGTGAGTTTACCGGTTGACCTTGACCCGAATGCCTGTCCGCCGGAGCTGCACGAGATGGCGGAGGTGGAGGGTCCGGGGTCGAGAGCCCAGGGTTCCCCGGATGGAGAACTCTAGGATTTGCCGGCTTGATCGCCGGCTTTGCGGAGACGAAGCACCGCATTAGCCTTTTTCGCATGACTCACCCACAAAACAGCGTTACCCCCGACGACCAGACACTCCTGGAGCGGGTTCGTGCGGCCGTCGACCTGCTCGAGGCCGTTGTTGCCGACCGAGGACTACTGGCCGCGGTTCCCGCCGAGGATCGTCACCGCCTGCTCAATGCGGCCGGCGCGGTGTACGTGCCCGACACCACTGCGCGCCGTCGAATGGTGAAGGCCACGGTTCGGCGCCGGAAGGCCGAAAGGATCAAACGGGAAGAAGCCGCGCTCAGCCGCACCGGCATTCGGAGCTTGCGCCGGCAGACCGTCTTTACAACGCCGAACGTTTTTCCTCCGTCCGGCTTCGAGCCTCAGGACATCACCGACCGCAGCGCATCGGAAGAATGCCTCGATCCCCAGCACTGCTACATCTGCAAACAGCCCTTTTCGCAGATCCACCATTTTTACGATCAGCTGTGCCCGGCGTGTGCCGAGTTCAACTTTGCCAAACGGACTGAGCTGGCGGACCTGTCGGGACGAGTGGCGTTGTTGACGGGAGGGCGGGTCAAGATCGGCTACCAGGCTGGAATCAAGCTGTTGCGGTCCGGAGCCCACCTCATCGTCACAACCAGATTTCCCCGCGATTCTGCGGCCCGCTACGCTCAGGAGGCTGACTTTGCGGAATGGTCCGAGCGGCTCGAGATCTTTGGGCTTGACCTGCGGCACACGCCCAGTGTTGAAGCCTTTTGCCACCATCTGCTCGCCACCCGGAATCGCCTGGACTTCATCATCAACAACGCCTGCCAGACAGTGCGCCGGCCACCCGACTTCTATCAGCACATGATGGAAGCCGAGACCGCCTCATTCGGCCACATGCCCAAGAACGTTCGTCGGCTGCTCGGCAGCTACGAGGGACTCCGGGAGTATCGCATGCTACCCGAGCGGGAGCTCGAGTCACCTCGTCCGGTTGATCCTTCGCACCCTGCGCTCTCCGGAATTACCCACGCGGCTCAACTCTCCCAGATGCGGTTGCTTCCAGAGGAACACGGGGGCGAGCGACACCTGTTCCCCTCAGGCGTGCTCGACCAGGACCTGCAGCAGGTGGATCTGCGCCAGCGGAACTCGTGGCGGCTCCTGCTTGACGAAGTACCATCGGTGGAGCTACTGGAAGTTCATCTCGTCAACGCCGTGGCGCCGTTCCTCTTCAATGCGCGACTCAAGCCGCTCCTGCTCCGCACGCCAGGAAACGAAAAACACATCGTGAACGTTTCGGCCGTCGAGGGACAGTTCTACCGGAACTTCAAGACCACCCGCCATCCTCACACCAATATGGCTAAGGCGGCGCTCAACATGATGACCCGCACGTCGGCTACAGACTACCATCGCGACGGCATTCACATGAACAGCGTGGATACCGGTTGGGTGACGGATGAGGATCCCGCGGAGATCGCGGCCCGCAAAGTGGCAGAGCACAGGTTCCATCCGCCACTGGATATCGTCGACGGCGCTGCCCGGATTCTCGATCCTATAATTTCCGGCGTGAACTCCGGCTGCCACGTCTGGGGCCAGTTCCTGAAGGACTACCGTCCCACCGACTGGTAACCGCAGCCAGACCCCTTATGGATTGCTGGCGTCACCCTGATCCTGGAGTAGATTGCGAGTTTTCCTGTGGCTCACTGCTTCTCCAGCGGAGTCGGCTTTTTATGGTTACAGCATCCCCTCACAGGCGTCTCCTCCGCCTCGCTCTGGCCAGTGCGTGGCTTCTTTCAGGGTGTGCCGGGGTCACGCCCATCCGGGACCTCTTGAATGACCCATCGCATTATGACGGCAAGACCGTGCACATCGAGGGGAACGTCAAGGGTTCGGTCGGCGGCCTTGGGGTCGGTGCGTATGAAGTCCGGGACCAGACCGGTACGCTGACAGTGGTCAGCCAGAGATCAGATCCTCCGCGTACCGGAGCCAAGGTCGGGGTAAAGGGAACGTTCCAGGCGCTGCTCAGCCTGGGCATCAAGAGCCTGGCCGTGTTGAAAGAGGAGAGCCGCTCCCTAAAGGACTGAGGTAGTCCGCATGGCGCGATCGTTTTGGATGCTCTTGATCATCGCGTTTTTTGGTGCGCTGATCACCGGCGCATCGTGGGCGGCTGCCTTCACCAGCGTAGGCAACCTGTTGGGGGCGCCACCTCCCCGGATGGGGAAACAGACCATCACGGTCCATTGGGATGGCATGTCGCGGCTGATCCAGCATCCGCCGTGGTGGCGATTTGCTTATGGGCCCACTGCTATTCCCGGAGCCGCCCAGGTTCGAATCGATGTAACCCCCTGGGGCAAGGTCATCTCCACCGACCCCGCCGACCTCGAGGACCGGATCAAGGCGTTCCACAACACCGGCTACTAGGCTCTCGGCCCTCCGGCGGGCACCCCATAACTGTCGAACAGCCAATCACATCTTGAGCTTGTCGATTTGCAGTGGCCCCGAACGACTACTACACGACCCCGAAGGGCCACCCCATCAGGAGGATTCCATGAAATACCTCTGTCTCATCTACGAAAACGAGAAGAACTGGGAGACCATGCCTCAGTCAGACGCCGAGGCGATCATGAACGAGTACTTCGCGTTTACCGAGGACATCCGGAAGAACGGGAAGTACGTGGCGGGTGAGGCGCTCCAGCCCACGCCCACTGCCACCACCGTACGGGTTCGCAATGGGAAGATCTCCACCACCGACGGCCCCTTCGTTGAAACCAAAGAGCAGCTCGGCGGATTTTATCTGATCGACGCCAAGGACCTGAACGACGCCATCCAGGTAGCCGCGCGCATTCCTTCGGCCCGCCTCGGTAGCATCGAAGTTCGCCCGGTGGTGGACTTCTCCGCCGAAGCCGCCAAACGGGAGGAGGCAGCCGGCGCCAGGGCATGAGCGGGAAGTCGCGAATATTGAACAGATCTTCCGGACGGATTCCCGCCGAGTCCTGGCCACTCTAATCCGTCTGCTGGGAGACTTCGATCTGGCAGAAGAGGCCATGCAGGAGGCCTTCTCTGCCGCCGTGGAGCGCTGGCCTCAGGACGGCGCTCCGCGGAACCCGCGCGCCTGGCTGATCTCAACCGGTCGGTTCAAGGCCATCGACGCACTGCGCCGGCGAGCCCGTTTCGATGCATCCCTCCGTCCTTTGGCAGACCAGTTGGGAGACGGGATCACCCAGCCCGAAGAGATCGAGGAAGAAGGTGTTCAGGACGACCGTCTGCGGCTGATCTTTACCTGCTGTCATCCGGCGCTGCCGCCCGACGCGCAGGTAGCGCTGACCCTGCGAGAAGTATGCGGACTCACCACGGAAGAGATTGCTCGCGCCTTCCTCGCTCCCGCGCCGACCTTGGCCCAGCGTATCGTCCGGGCCAAGGCCAAGATCAAGGCAGCCAACATCCCGTATCAAGTGCCCGCCCGCACCGACCTTCCCGAGCGTCTGGCCAGTGTGTTGCAGGTGATCTATCTCGTCTTCAACGAGGGCTACTCCGCCTCGTTTGGTGCTTCCCTGACCCGTCACGACCTGTCCGCTGAAGCCATCAGGCTGGGACGGCTTCTGGTCGAGCTTCTCCCCGAAGCGGAAGCAATGGGGCTACTCGCCCTGATGCTGCTGCATGAGTCCCGGCGGGAGACCCGGACCTCCCCCGAAGGCGAGCTGGTGTTGCTGGATGAGCAGGATCGCACGCAGTGGAATCACCAGCTGATCGCCGAAGGAATCAGCCTGGTGGAGCGGTCTATGCGGTCTCGGCAATTTGGCCCATTCACGCTGCAGGCGGCCATTGCAGCAGTCCACGCTGAAGCCGCCAGCGCCGACAGCACCGACTGGACCGAGATCGTCGGGCTCTATGACGTGCTGCTGCGAGCAGATCCTTCCCCGGTGATAGAGCTCAATCGAGCGGCGGCCATAGCGATGCGCGATGGCCCTGCCGCCGGTCTCAGCTTGATCGACAGCATTCTTTCGCGGGGTGAGCTTGGTGATTATCAGCTGGCGCACGCTGCCCGGGCTGAGCTCTGTCGCCGGCTGGGTCGAACTGCAGACTCCATTGACTCATATCAGCGGGCACTGAGTCTCACCCGCCAGGAACCCCAGCGACGATTCATGGAAAAGCGGCTAAGAGAACTGGGAAAGATATGAAACCGGTGTTCATCGGCGGCTGCGAGCGCAGCGGAACCACCATGCTCGGGACTATGCTCGGCGGCCATTCGCGCTGCCTCTGCCTCCCCGAGAGCCAGTTCATGGACGATCAGCTGGCCCACGCCGACCCCGATGATCGAATCGATTCGCGCGCGGCCCTGGGACGGATCCTGGCCCACGAACGCTTTCGGTTGCTCTGGGACCTTCCCCTGAACCCCGCCCAGATCCAGCCCGCCGAGTTCGGCACCGCGCTGCCTGAGCTGTGGAACGGGTTGGCCCAGGCGTACGGCCGGAAAGTGGGACAACCCGGAGCTGAGGTCTGGATCGATCACACCCCAACGAACTTCAGACGGATACGTGGTCTGCTCCGCCTTTTTCCCGCGGCGCGTTTCATTCATCTGGTTCGCGATGGGCGGGCCGTAGCGGCTTCGTTGCTTCCGCTCGATTGGGGCCCCAACAACGCCCTTCACGCGGCCGAGTTCTGGATGGCGCGCTGTGCCCTTGGCTTGGCGGCGGAATTGGACCTGGGGCCCGATCGGGTTCTGCGGATGCGCTACGAAGATGTCCTGCAGGAGCCGGAGAGCAGCCTGCGTCGGATTACCTCCTTCATTGGACTGGATTACGAGCCGGAAATGGCGTCAGTCAATGCTTCCAAACCTACCAGGTATCACGAGCGCCAACACCACCTGGTGGGACAGGCGCCGGTTCGGTCGCGTGCTGCGGGATGGCAACAGATGTTGAGCCGGCGCGAGGTCGAAATGTTCGAGGCTGAGGCCGGCGACTTTCTCGAAACTTTAGGATACCAGCCGAGGTATGGAGTACGAGCAATGCCGGCAACCCGGGTCGAGGTCTTCCGGCTTCGCGTGGGCGATCTGGCGCGACGAGCTCGGAACAACCTCTTGCGTCGCTGGCGGGTCAGGACGTCCATGCCTCAGCGTCGCCCTGAGTCTTGAAGCTTGAGAATTTGCTGCCAGGCACATCCTGACGACGTGGACTGGAAGAACACCGGATGAACAGTGAATTTCCGTCGGAGGACGGGGCAGATGGGAAACCTGATGGACATGCCCGAGGAGCAGGCGCTGACGCACGAGTACGAGGTGCGTGGCTTGGGGGTGCGGCTGACCAATTCCCGCCCCGATATCGACACTCGTGACGTTCTCGACCGCTTGGCTGGGGCGCTCGACCTGATTGCCCTACACGCGCCCCGACGATTTGGCCGGCTCCGCCGGGACATTCAAAGCTTCGTTGTCCGTCGCTTTCCCTGCCGCGGGGCATTCTTTCCCGAGACCGGCGAGTGCCTGGTTGAGCTGACCTTTACGGTGAACCCACGCCACAGCCTCGCTGAAATCGCAGCCTCCATCGTTCACGAGGCAACTCACGCACGCATTGCGGCGCGCTTGGGTCCGCTTCCCCGGTCATGTCGTGCTCGGGAAGAGCGGCTGTGCCGGCAGGCTGAGTTGGAATTCGGACTCGCGATTCCGGAAGGCGCCACGGTAGTAGAACGAGCCCGACAAGCCCTGAGCATGGCCGACCGGGATGTTGCACCGGTGGTAGACTGGGCCGAAGGCGCCCGCCGGGTTGCGGAGGCCGACGCGGGAGGCGACCTCGGCTAGTCACTGAAGCTCACCGCGGCTTCAGGCTGAAGTCTGGAGCCCCACCACAACCTGGCATGCTCGCGGCTCCACTCGTCGCCCACCTCGCACTCGCTCAGGAGATCTGCCAGCTCTCGCGCGTTTGAAGGCCGGTCCTCCGGCTGCTTTGCCAGGCAGGCCAGCACGACCTCATCGAGCCTGCGCGGAATGCTGAACAAGCTGTAAAGCGACGGCGGCTCGGGTGGGGTATGGATATGGCGCGCCATCACCTGCACCGCGCCGTGTCCCTCGAACACGTAGCGTCCCGTGAGCATCCAGTAGGCCACACACCCCAGCGCATAGATGTCGGTCCGCTGATCCACCACTTGACCCAACGCACCTTCGGGTGACAGATAGGCGGGCGTGCCGGGCACCACGTTCGGTGCAGTGAGTGTAGCATCCACACTGGTATCGCCCGCTGCGCTCTTGACCAGCCCGAAGTCGAGCACCTTTACGAAATCGTAGTAATGCCCGAGACAGCAAACCTGAATGTTGGCCGGTTTGATGTCGCGGTGGACCAGCGCACGTTCGTGAGCTTCGGCCAAGGATTCGCAGATCTGTTGCAGGATATGAATTGTCCGTGCGGGCGGAAGCGGGCCATACTCCTCCACCAGAGTTTGCAGGTCCATTCCATTGAGCAATTCCATCACATAGTAGAACGTCCCGTCTCCGGCCACGCCGAAGTCGTACAGCTGAATGGTGTGAGGGGACCGGAGGTTGGCCGCGGCCCGCGCCTCGCGGCGAAATCGTTCCACCAGCACGTCGGCTTGAACCTTGGTGACGGCTGTCAGCACTTCAGGTTTGATCAGCTTGATGGCTGCCGGCCGAGCCAGAAAGCGGTGAGTGGCCTGCCACACCTCGCCCATTCCGCCCCGTCCGATCAGATCTGTCAACACATAGCTTCCCATCTCCCGGGCCTTGCGCACCTCTCGGCCCAGCCGAGTAATGATGTGAGAGATGAGGGGTGCTAACGCAGCACAGAGGTAGTTAGGCGCTGCTAGAATGAGGACGGCAGGCATGCTCGGGGTCTCGACCCCCTGTGACCTCCAGAACGTGGCGGCCAGCAAGTCCATCGAGGCGGCCGTGAGGGCCGCGAGCAACGTCTTCCAGGGAGCGCTCGGGATGACTGAGGGAAAGAGAAGAATGATGACAGCTATCCAGGAAACCCCAGCCGGGGTTCCCACCGCGTAATCCAAAAGTCCGATCGAGAGGGCGATGCAGACCTCATACAGCAGGGCGAGGTCAAGCAGGAAACGCGCGCTCCGCCGGCTCCGGCGAGTATACCAGAACAGTGCAAGTGACAGGAGAAAGCTGGCTCCGCCCACCACGTCGAAGACGGGCACCCACTGGGCGTGCCTGGCCAACTGCGTGTCCTGCAGTGTACCGGGCAACGGATGGACCAGGTGTACCAATACGAATTCCGCGGCCCAGAGCGCCGCAGTGGCGAGACATACGATGGCCAGCCGGTGAGCCGCTTCGCTGAGAAGATCCTCAGGAAGCGCCGACCCGGCAGTGGAGACCCCCCCGCTAGGAAGGTCTCCGGTATTGGTGGTGAGTAGCCGCGAGTCGGGAGCTGGAGGTAGGGCGGCGGGGGTCATGTCCAGGAGTAAGGGTCTTCAGAAAGGCTAGACCCTCACCGTCGGGATTGCCAGCCCACAATCAGCTGGTCAAAGGGGTGGGCCTCCGGGTGGGGGACCATTCCGGCCATCCGGAGGACCGTCTCCGGGTGGTGGCCCGGGTGGGTGTGGGTGCCTGCGCCGGATCTCCTGTGCTTTCTTCCGCTGCTCCGGCGTGAGCACCGAGTCGAGCTGTCGCCGGGTGCGGCTCACGATCGAGTCGAGCTGGGGCTGAACCTGGTGTCGGATGGCCCGCAGCTCGTGGCCCTGATGTTCCATGATCGAATCGATTCGAGTCTGTTGGTCTGGGCTGAGGCCGAGCTCGCGAGCAAATCGGTTCCGAAACTCGCGGTCGCGCGGTCCGTGCAGCCCCGGTCCATGCTCGAACCGATGTCCCTCGAATTTTCGGGGCTGTAGCACCCGGCGGTCGATGGCAACTCCGGCCAGTCCGCCTGCCACAGCCACCAACAGCAGTACCAGAACTGCGAGCAGTCGCCCACCGGGGCGCCAAGGTGAAGAGGGGCTGGTCATGGAGCGACTGCCTGTTCGAACAGCCAGTCCCCGCTCTCTGGTGCCACCACGTGGGCGGCCAGCTCGCCGGCGTCCGGCTCCTCGGAATACGCTGCCGCAAGGAGGGTGCTATCCGCGGAGGTTTCCGTAGCATAGTCGGTGCTCGGTGGCGCCTCCTCGTCCACAGGCAGAATTAAAGCGGCCGCTAGGGAGGCCGCGAGGCCAAGAGGAATTGCCACCGGCATCCACCGGGTAACCCACTCCCACCAGTGACGGCCGGGCGACCGGAGGGCACTCAGGTGCGGTGTGGCTGCGGTAACGATTCGCTGATGGAGATCGGCATCATCCTGCCGGGAGGGCCGCTCCAAATTTCGGAGCGCGTCACCCAGCTTGGGGTCGCGCGGGGGCTCCTGAAAAAGCCAGTTCATTCAACCCACCCCTTCAGCGCCTCTCGCAGCGTGCGCCGGGCCTGATGGAGGTGCCACCGAATTGTTACCTGACTCACATTCAGCATGCCCGCAATCTCCTCTGTTGAGCGCCCGTCGATCTCGAACAATGTCACGATCAAACGTTGCCGGTCGGGCAGGGATTCAAGGGCCCGGCTGAGAGAGCTTCGGAGCTCGGAGCGTTCCGCCTCACGATCGGGCCTGGTCCCGCCCGGAATGGTCTCCGGATCGTGAGACTCGGTTCGCCGTACAGTCTGTTTGCGCTGTTCGTCGCGCCCCAGGTTGACCAGCAGGCGTGTGAACCAGGGCTCGAAAGCACGCGAGGGGTCGAAGGTACCGATCCGTTCGAGGGCCCTCAAGAACGCGTCCTGCACCAGATCGTCGGCATCATCAGGATTTTGCATCAGCCGCTTCGCAATCAGGCGCGCCCGGGGTAGGTGGCGGCGGACCAGCAGATCGAACGCCGACCGGTCTCCCGCCTGTACCCGGACAATCAGGTCGCGTTCATCGTTGACCTCGGTGGCGTCAGGCAGGACGGCAGCCAGCACCTGTTCCATGTTCAGGCCACTCTTTCGGCCCAGGCGAGCCTAGCGATGACAATCTCCTGGTCCAGGCGGCCGCAGGTCCGGGTTGGGGTGGTTCATGCGCGCTCAACTCCATATACGGGCGCAACTGACGGGTGTTGGGCAGGGCCCGCGCCCAACGTTTCGCATCCATGCCGCGTACACCTCCCTGCAGTCGAATTGAGCCGTTCATGACCTTCAGCTTGCCCCATCTCGAAAAACTGGACCGCTGAAGAACCCTAACTGGAGCCGTGTATGTCTCGCTTTTCATATTCCATCCCGTCCCTGCCCCTGCGCATCATGCGGGTACTGATCGGAGTTCCCCTGTTGTTTGGTCTCGGCACCGGAGTGGCTCAAGCCCAGGGTAGCTCGGATCCCGCCGCCGACCATACCGGTCCGGCTCATCATCACAACATGCAGCGTTCGGCCGCCCTGGACGGCCCTCTCTCGCCGGCTGTCCTGCAAGATTCCATTCAGCTGAGCGGCAAGGCCCTGCAGCAGTATACTCAGCGATATGAGAGTCACATGGCAGCAACCAGGGCCAGCCGCGACAGTCTCCGGGCCAGCATGCAGGCCGCCCACGCGGCCTTCGAAAAGGGAGACCGTTCAGAAGCTCCATCCCGGCGGGAAGGACTGGAGAAGCAATGGAAACAGCTGGCCGACCAGGACAAGAAGTTCGAGGCCGGTCTCAAGGACATCCTGACGAAAGACCAGCAGACCCGCTACCAGCAGCTCCAGGATAAGCGGAAGCAGGAAGCGCGAGATCAGTGGCGGCATCACCATGGCGACCGTCGCCCGCCCATTGATTCGGCCGCACCAAACCGCTGAGGGAAGTTGTCGACATTTGGCGTTGCGAATAAAACGAACGCCCCGCCGGCCGGCGGGGCGTTTGCATCCCTGATCGGCGCGACTCAGCGCCCGGCGAGCCCGGCTTCTTCTTGCTGATGTGCCTCCACAAACCACAACCACTTATCGACGCCACGAGAGATCTCCGTCAGGATATCGGCGCCATCGGCGTCTCCCAGCTCATCCAGCTCGTCGATTCCTTCCCGGCAACCCCGGCCGAAGGAGGCGAGTGCAGTGGACAGGGCGTCCACGTGGTCCTGGCCACTACTGATTTCCAGCGGGTATTCTCTGAGCGTCGAGCGTTCCGCAACGCAGCGCGCGGTGCCCTCGGCAACCCCTCCCAGCTGCACCACCCGCTCAGCCACCAGATCTACGTATTCCTCGACATCGGTGTTGATGTCATCGAACAGCTTGTGCAGTCCGATGAAGCTCGGCCCCTTTACGTTCCAGTGGGCTTGCTTGCACTGGGTCTGGAGGTCTATGCAGTCGGCCAGCCGCCGATTGAGCAGCTCCGCAATCCGGCTCCGGGCCTCGGCCGGAAGGTCGTTCTTGGTGGAGAACAGACGACGGCTAGTATCGGTATCCCGCGAAACACGGGAGGTCTGTTGTCGCTTGGAAGGCGCCTCGGTCTTCGAGATCATGGATCGACTCCTGAGTGAATGGGAATCAGAGCCCTGAGTCTAGCATTGCCGGGGAACTGATTCTGTGACTCAGATCGCTTGCCGGCTCAACCGACGACCCACGCCAGAGTACCAGATGTTCAGGAGAGGACAAGCCCCACCGGATGCCGAATCCAATACCCTGCAGCTGCGCAATGACGCGGTCGGTTCCGTCGGGACCAATAAGCCGGTCGGGGGACTCGAGTACGATTCGGGTGACGCTAGGGAGCTCGGCCCCGTCAAAGAGATCCGGTTGCGCCGCTTCCTCATCGACCACCAGAAGAGTGGGCTGAATTTTCGCCACCACATAATTCAGCGCTCTACCCGGAACCTCCACCGGTCGAGCCCCCGCCCGCCGCCGCACCACCGAAGCCGAGATGGAATGTTCATCCCGGTAGAGGGTAACCCTGCCCGGCTGGGCCCCCACCGCACAGATCTCGAGTGAGGGCTCCACATTGTTCAGTTGATAGGTTTCCCGGATACACGGCTCCAGATCCGGGTCCGCCTCATAGGCGAAAACCCGCTCTGAGCCAATGCGCTTCGCGCAATAGGCTGATACGAGGCCCAGACCGGCGCCAAGGTCCAGCACGGTGTCCTCTGGTGCGAGCAGCGTCCCCAGGAGCTGCAACTCATCCCGCTGAATCCTCCCTCTGCTCAGGGCCTTTTCCACCCCGCGGGACATGTGGCGGCCGGCACGGATCTGAATGCCCTCGACGGTGATCGAGGCCCGTCGGGTAACCCGCCATTGGTAACCCAGCCAGCTCAGGGCCCGATGGTACGCTCTCCGCACGGGGGCCCGGGAGTAGGAAGACATACCCGATCAATCTAGCCCTCCCGCCACAAGGCGAGCCGGGCTACGCCGCCCTCAAACGGGGAACCTCTCGGGGAGAATCGAGCCCGATACCGTGATGCTCCCGGGTCAGTACCCGTGCGGTAACAGGCTCCTGAGCGAGCTCAAAGGCCTCTAGCCCTTCCCGTTCGGCTTCCGGCATGTCGGTCCATCCATTGTAGTCGCAGCTGAACACCGTTGCTCTCCTGCATCCTGGAGCTACCGCCCACGAACCGCAGGGGTCAGTATGAACCCAAACAGACACTGAGAAGGCGCAAGCAGTGTACCGAGAGTGGAGCGGATCCCCCGGCACGAAACCCGACCGGTAGGCGCGCTTTTCCGCAGAATGGAACTGTGATAAAACACGTTGACACACGGTAGGTACCTGGCCTCTTTGGTAAGGGTCAGAGTGAGCCACGCAGAGGAACCCCTTATTTCCGGAAGGCCTATGTCAGATCACGTATACAAGACGATCGAGCTGGTGGGATCCTCGAACAAAGGCATGGAGGACGCGGTGGAAAAGGCCATCGGGAAGGCGGCCTCAACCGTGCGCAACCTGCGGTGGTTTGAAGTGCTGGACACGCGCGGGCACATCGAAGGAGGCCGGGTAGCCCACTGGCAGGTTACCCTCAAGCTCGGCTTTACTCTGGAGGATTAGGTAGCGTCGAGTCAGCCGGCAGACCTGAGGCGAGTCCTTACCGGCGGGCGATGATCCGCCATTTCCGGTCTGCAAGTGGCGGGATCAATCTCCTCCGCACTGTAGCCCAGTGCGTCTGCCAGCGTGTGGACGTGAGTATCCCACTCGTTTCGGAGCCGAACGTAACTGGAGGCGCCCTCCTCTTCATCGGCAATCGTGTGAATGCCTGCTTCCCTCAACCGCCTGAGCGCCGCAAAATACCGACGCCGCCAGCGCTCCGCCGCGGCCTGATCCAGTGGGGGCCGTCCCCGCGAATGTGCCTCAGGCAGAAATGCCTCGCCCAGGCCGGTAACCAGATCGAGCGATCCGTGCCAGAGCTGGGTCAGCGACACTGATTCCTTGAGCCAGGCATGCTTTTGGTCGTCCAGGCAACTCTTGATCAGCGAGACCGCATCGAGGGTGAGCAGCGCAATGCGCGAGACGGCATATTGGGCATCGGGAAACCGAAAGTAGAACAGCACCGGGTAGAAGTGATGAGACTCCTTGACCCCGGCGATCTGTGAAGCCATCTCCGACAGGTTGGTGTAGCCGCCCGCAGCCTGATTCTCGGGCGCGAGACCGACCACGATCTCGACGGCATCGGCGGTTTGCGCCGAAGCCAGATGGAGGGCAAACGCGGTAGCATTCCGGCGGTATAGTGCGTTGTAAACCTGGAGCAGGTAGGTCACAGTGAGCGAGATGACCGACATGCCTACCAGAGAATTTACCAGGAACAGGAGCCTGAATCCGGCAGTCTTAGGTTCGAAGTTGCTTCCGCCCACGATCGAGATGCTCCCGCCACTGGCGTACAAGGCAGTGGCAAAGTCGTGCGGTGTCGGGCCGTTGGTCGCGGTAACCGAGCTCCCCAACTTCGGGTGAATGATGAGTGCCATGCCGAGCGAGAGCGAGAGTCCCCAGACGATCAGCACCGTCACCAAAATGATCGGGCCGCAAAAGGAAAGCAGCTTTCCCGCCCTCAGGCCGAAGGGGCGAGCAGCCCCCCGGAAAGCCCACCAGATCACCCGGGCAAGGTGCGGACTGAATACGCCGGCGCCGATCCTAGCGTAAAGCACCGTCAGGAATACATCGACCAGGATGAAGAGAACGACCGCGACACCGATCATCTGCTCTAGCCAGCTGGGCACCAGGCGGCCTTACGGTGAAAGGGGAGCCGAACCGATCATGCCGGAAAGTTAGGGCGGTAAGTCCGATGGTAAATGGCAGACCTGTGGAGGGCCCCTCGGTCAAAGGAATTGCTTCGAGCGAGCTCCGGATCCGGCGAGCGGTGCCGGCAGACGCCCCGATGCTGGCCCAGCTGCGCTATGACTTCAGGCGGGAGCTCGATCCGGTGCTGGAGTCTGAGGACGTTTTCCTCCAGCGGTGCACTGTCTGGATGTCGGATCGACTGCAGCCAGGTGGAACTTGGCGCTGTTTCGTCGCTGTGCTCCGCGACTGCACGGTCGGAACCCTTTGGCTTCAGGACATTGAGAAGCTTCCCAATCCGGTGGGCCACTCCGAGCTGCATGGCTACGTGAGCAGCGTCTACGTGGTTCCCGAGTCTAGAGGCTTGGGTATTGGGTCGGCCCTGCTCCAAGCCTGTTTAGCCGATGCCGAAGCCCGAGGGCTCGACTCACTGTTTCTCTGGCCATCCGATCGCAGCCGCCCGCTCTATCACCGGCATGGATTCGAGGGAGGGGACGATCTCCTGCAACGACGACCCTAACGAACTATGGCTGTGTCTGCGCCGCGCTATCTCCCGCTGTGGGACTGGCGGGCGTTGAGGTTCCTCCCCTCATGCGTAGACAACCCAGACGACAACGATCAGCAGCAGCGCCCAGAGCCAGACCCCCTTGAGGCTCCGTTGGGAAGCAGGCTCAGTCATAACGACCTCCAGTTGGGAAGTTATCCATGCGCGGGAAGCATACCTCCTGAAATGAAAAACGCGCCGGGGAGGACCCCCCCCCCGGCGCGTTCGTTGGCCTGTCGCAGTGCCTAGATCACCTTGCCTCGGCGGACCCGGAAGTCCACCACGTTCTTCATCCATGACCAGAGAGAATCCTGCTGCTCCGGCCGGCCCGTAGAGACAAAGTGGCGGCGCCAGCCTTCCATCACTTCCGCATCCTGCGTCCAGAGCCGCACTCGTTTGCGCGGCACGTTCTGCTCCCAACGCTGTGCCACCTTTGGTGAAGCATACAGCAGGCGGACAGTGACACTCCGGGAGAGGTACTCGAGCGGGGTCATGTTGATGCGACGGTAGAGCTCATCTCCCTTCGCCCCCGGAATGTCGGGAACGCCATCGGAGAACATCACGATGCTGAGCGGCGCGAGGCCGAGGTTCTGCCGCTGCACGTGCACCGCTACCCGTTCGAAGAACGCGTTGTAGTCGGTGATCGGGTCGTCCTCCGGGAACCATGCCCGGAGACTGGCGGCAATCTGGGAAGGCGACTTCCCGGTCAGATCCTGAATCGGGTGGAAGGTCTTCGCCTCACCTGGCCGCTGGCCGCCCATGGTACCGATGAAGACGTCACTAGGCCGGCGCAGGTCCTGGTATCCCTTCATGTGCGCGTAGATATACAGCGCCGCGAAGTCGATGGCGTCATCGAAGTGTCCGCCTTTGCGGAACGAGCCGGAAACATCCAGCCCGATCACCAGGGTCGACTTCGGGGGCGGAGCGTTCTTCGGCGGTGCGCACCCAACAATCAGAGCCCCCAGTGTTGCGGCTATCAGAAGGGAGCGGTTCATACGGCCGCCTGGGGAACATTTCCCCGGACCTTGCGATCGACCGACAGAGGAGTTGCTGCCTGCACATCTTCTAACGAGCGGAACGGCAGCGTGAAATGAGGCCGGCCGAGCAGAACAACCAGCCAGAAATTGAAGCCGGATGCCAGCAGCTGAAGCACCGGCAGCGTGAGCAACTCGAACATCTCCCGGGCCTCGGCCTTGAACCAGTCCACCTCAGCCTTGAGCGCCGAAATTGGAGCCTTCCAGAACTCAGGCTGCTTCGGCGGAGCCAGGTCAGCGGAGCTACCGTGGCTGAGAGTCTCCCGGGCCAGCACGGCAATCAGGGCCGGGGTGCCGTAGCGACCAAAGAGAAACCAGGTCATGCCGCGCACGCCAAGCCAGCCGGCGAAGGCAACCGCCAGAGTCCCCACAATTCCCAGATTGAATCCTTGCTGGGCCATCCAGGGGGTGATCGCGTCCACCAGCTCACGGTAGAGGAACAGCACCTCGAACATGGCCACCACGGTTTCGATGACCGTCATTGAGATGATGGTGCCGTACTGCTTGCTCTTGATAGCGTCGTTCAGGGCCTGAACGCAGGCGAAGCTGCCGCCAACGAGGAAGAAGAGGAACATGTAGAGCAGCGCAGTGAGCATGACCGGATTCGGCTCGAAACCGACCAGATCAGCCAGCAGCTCGTTCATGGTGGGACGAAGGGTGAACGTAAAGATGGTGGCTTCCACCGCCGACCAGACGATCAGCAGAATGAACGCCAGCCACGGCACGCCCGGCTTGAAGTAGCGTCGCGAGGTCCAGTCCAGAATGGCGAAGGGAGAGTTCAGGGCACCCTTGAGGGCGTTCCAGATAAGACGCACAAAGGCGCGAATTCCGCTGCCGATCCATCCGAGGAGGACAAAGAGGAACCGCCCCATGCCGGCCCAGTAGAACCAGGCCATCCGGCCCACATCCCACCAGGACATCAGCAGGGCGGTCAGGAAGTAGCCCCGGCCCGAGCGAAAAGGCAGACTGTACAGTGAAACCATGGTGGCCCACATGCTCACGAGGAGCACAGCGGCCGGCAGCAGTAAGAGAGTCGCCTTCAGTACGGCCAGTCCCGCCGTGCCGTCGAGGATGAACCCGAATACCAGATGCTGAAGATCAAGGATCCAGGACATTCCGGACCACATCCAGCTCCACAGCTGGGTCAGCATCCAGCTCCACTGTTCCGGTTGGGCCGTAACTAAAGTCGATTGCATACGCGTAGCGCCTCCAGCCATTCGCAGGAAGAGAGACGGGGTGCCTTCAGGATGTGGAAGTTCGGGGTGGAGAGGGCAAGCCACGTGCCGTGGATGGCACGCTTTAGGAGGGGGCCGTTACCGGAATGTGACCAGCAGAGTTGCACCGGTTAAAAGAGGCGTGTCCCGCATATGTTAGCGATTTTTGGACATGCACCAGACCAGCCTTGAGGCGAACTGCCTCTGCTGTTCGTCCAGTGAAAGTTGTTGCATTGCTTGATCGTCGGGCTCCGCAATCAGCCTTAAACGGCTTACGTCCTCCTTTACAGCGTCCCAACTAACTTTTGTGTTCGGGCTTCAGCTCCAGGAGAAACCATGGCGGGCCGATTGGAAGGGATTTGGATCAAGCGCGCTCACCGCGGTCCCATGGATCCGATGACTCGTGGAACCCTGATCATCAGTCGAGGCCTCAAAGGCAACGCCGACCAGGGGCGTCGGCGCCAGGTGACAATCATTGCCTACGAGAAATGGGCAGAGCTGATGCGGCAGCTTGGGGCGTCGATTTCGCCATCGGCCCGCCGGGCGAACCTCATGGTCAGTGGTGTCGAGCTGGCCCATTCGCGCCACCGCATTCTCCGGATCGGCGGCACCCGCCTCCGCATTGGAGGAGAGACCAAGCCGTGTGAGCGGATGGATGAAGCGCTCGGTGGGTTGCGGCAGGCGATGGCATCCGATTGGGGCGGCGGTGTCTACGCCGAGGTGCTGGAGGACGGAGAGATTGCGGTGGGAGACGAGGTGGCTTGGGCGCCAAATCGCGAATGAAGCACCTGTCAGACGCACCAGGCGGGACCGTGAACGGGACCGCCTGGCATTGTGTCGTGTTAACCTCAACCTGATTTACACCTTCATGCGCTTGGCCTTCTGCCGGACAAACGCATAGTTAAGCGTCGGCAGGGTATTCTGGTTGGCCGCTTCTGCGAAGAGCTCAGCCGCCTTGGCCGATTCACCCTTGCCTTGATATGCCAGGCCTAGCCGGTACAGGGTATACGGGTCCTGCTGGTTCCCCAGCTTGAGCTCGTCGATGGCTCGGCCATAGCTCTTCTCGCCCAAGGCGATGGTGCCGGCCAGCTCATGTGCCAGACGGATCTGCCCCTCATTCTTCTTGGCCACTGCGGCTCTCAGGAAGACGTCTGCGTGGCCCTTGGCAGCGGCGTAATCTCCTGCTCGCGCTGCTACCCGGCCCAGGTTGTAACGGTGAACCAGCCGGGCATTCTCCTTGACCTCGGATGAGAGGTCAGACTTCTCCTGGAGCTCCTGGGCACGATCGTACTCGTGCTGTGCTTCCTCTGGTTTGCCGGCTTCCAGCAGAACATCCCCGATCGACGTCAGGTCAGCGGACATGGCGGCATCGTCATTGATCTTCTCGGCCACCGCATACTCCAGGCGCAACTCCTTCACCGCTTGCTCGAGATTCCCCTCATCCGCATACGTCACCGCGGTGCTGAAGAGTGCCAGCCGGCGGTCGCCGTCATTGCGAGCCGCGTCGTGCAGCTTCCGTGATTCCGCTCGCGCTGCGTCGTGCTTGCCTTGCAGCATCAGGTTGCTGGCGATCCCGAAATGAGAGTTGGAAAAGTGGGGATCGGTCTGCAGGGCTTTCCGGTACATGGCAATCGACTCATCGAACCGTCCCATCTTCATCAACAGCTCGGCGTAGGAGTCGTAAGGATTGGGGTCGTTCGGAATCAGCTCGATGTACTTCTTGAAGGCTTCCTCTGCCTCGCGGAACTGTCCCTCCGCTCGCCGCGCATACCCCAGAAGGTTGTAGGCTGGAGCATAATCCGGCTCCAGATCGACCGACTTCTGATATTCCGAAGCCGCATCACTGTATTCCTGCTGGCCGAAATAGGCTCCGCCCAGGAGAAAGTGGGCGCGCTCATCTCGAGGATATGCAGCAACCAGTCGTTCGTAATACTCCCGTTGCGACTTGGTGTCGGCATTGGCTCCCGCCTGCAGACCAAGAATCATCAGCCGCTCGCCTTCGGACGCTTTGTCCGCTAGGCGGACCGCCTCGGCCAGATGCGTGAAGAAGTCCTTTGCCGTGGGAGAGTTCAAAGCCAGGCTGTAGTGCGCCAGTGCAAATGAGGGGTCTTTTGCCGCCGCGGCCTCGAGGAATTGCCGGGAATCGTGGGCCCGCAGATTCTCCCCCAGAGTGCGTCCTTTCAGGTACTGCTCTCTGGCTGCGGAGGATGCGGTGGTCACGGGAATCTTTGCCATTCCGCCGGCACTCTGTGCCGCACTGTGGTGTGGGGTCAGCGTAAAAGTCAGAACAGCAATGACTCCCGCGCGCAATCCAGTCGATAGTTGCGACATGAAACCTCCGAGTTGCTGGAACCATGCGGTGACTTGAGAGCAGGAGAGTGAACCTCCCTCCAGGCTCTACTCAGGCCTCCTGGGAAAAGATTCATTGTGGCGATAACCTTCCCCGATGCCTGACCTTCTCGCTGCCCGCTCCCAGATGGCTGTGTCGCTGGCGTTTCACATCATTTTTGCGGTGGTTGGCATCGGCATGCCGGTGCTCATGGTCATCGCCGAACGCCGCTGGCAAAAGACCGGCGACCCGATCCACCTCGAGCTTGCCAAACGTTGGTCCAAGGGCACGGCAATCCTCTTTGCCGTAGGCGCTGTTTCGGGCACGGTCCTGTCGTTCGAGCTGGGACTTCTCTGGCCCGGTTTTATGGAGCTGGCCGGCGGCATCGTCGGTATGCCCTTTTCACTGGAAGGTTTCGCTTTCTTCACTGAGGCGATTTTCCTGGGGATCTATCTGTATGGGTGGGATCGGATCTCTCCCCGGGCACATCTATGGGCCGGCATTGCCGTGGCGATCAGCGGGGCGGCATCGGGGATATTCGTCGTGACTGCAAACTCCTGGATGAACTCTCCGGCGGGGTTTGATCTGGTCGGTGGGCGGCCGGTCAACATCGATCCGATTGCAGCCATGCTCAATCCCATGGCCTTTCAGCAGACCCTTCACATGACCCTGGCGGCCTACGCCGCCACCGGATTTGCTGTTGGGGGGATCCATGCCTTCCTGCTGCTCCTCGATCCGGCCAATGCCTTTCATCGACGGGCGCTAACCGCGGCACTGGCGCTGGGCGCGCCCGCCGCAATGCTGCAGCCGATCTCGGGCGACCTCAGCGCCCGCTCGGTTGCGGCTCGTCAACCGATCAAGCTGGCAGCTATGGAATCGCACTTCGAGACCATGGCGGGGGCGCCTTTGACCGTCGGCGGTTTTCCCGACCCGGAGTCCGGTGAAACCCGGTATGCAATCAAGATTCCTTACGGGCTATCGCTGCTTGCCTTCCATGACCCTCACGCCGTAGTCAGGGGGCTGCAGGACTTTCCCAGGGAGGACTGGCCCAACGTGCCGATCGTCCATACCGGCTTCCAGGTGATGGTGGCTCTGGGTACCTACTTGGCGCTGGTCTCTCTGTGGGTCGCTTGGATTTGGCTTCGCCGGAAAGACGTGACGGGAAGCCGATGGCGTTTGCGGGCGATCGCCCTGGGAGCGCCAATGGGCTTTCTCGCTATCGAGGCCGGCTGGACGGTCACTGAGGTTGGCCGGCAGCCCTGGATCATCCAGGGCGTGCTACGCACCGCAGACGCGGTGACCCCGATGCCGGGACTGATCGTCCCCTTCCTGCTCTTCACCCTGCTCTACTGTTTTCTCGGCGTCATTGTCGCCTGGCTGCTCTACCGGCAGATCATCCGCAGCCCCAAGTCCAGTGAATGGAGCCGGGTGTATGTCCCCACGGTCGCTCGTGCCTGAGTTGGACCTGGCCGACGTTCTGGCGGCGGTACTCGCACTGTCGCTCAACGCATACGTGTTGTTTGCCGGAGCGGATTTCGGTGGCGGCGTCTGGGACCTGCTCGCGTCGGGTCCCCGCAGGAACCGGCAACGTGAGGTTATTGCCCATGCCATTGGTCCGATCTGGGAGGCCAATCACGTTTGGCTCATTCTTGCCATCGTTCTGACCTTCAGCTGCTTCCCTCCGGTCTACGCTCGCCTCGGCACCGTGCTTCACATCCCGCTCACACTCATGCTGGTCGGCATCGTACTCCGCGGCTCCGCATTCACCTTTCGCACCTACGACAGCCAGCATGACGCAGCGCAGCGTCGCTGGGGACGAATTTTCTCCAGCGCCAGCGTGATCACCCCAATTCTGCTCGGCGTCTCCATCGGGGCAGTGGCGTCGGGGCGAGTGGGCGGGGATTCCCGGGGCAATTTTGCCCAACGGTTCGTTGACCCCTGGCTCACACTGTTCGGACTCAGTGTCGGCCTGTTGACTCTGGTGCTGTTCGCGTTTTTGGCCGCGGTCTTCCTGACCCTGGAAAGCGTGGACCGGGAGCTATGTGAGGACTTTCGACGCCGGGCCCTGGCCTGCGGAGTTGTTGTGTTCTTCGCTTCTGCGCTGGTCTTGTTGTTGTCGCCCCAGTCTGCGCCACTGGTCCGAGGCGGACTGATGGACTCTTCCTGGGCCCTTCCCCTCCACCTGCTCACCGCCGCTGCGGCGATCTCGGTTCTGGCTGCTCTCTGGTACCGGCGTTATCGCCTGGCACGTCTGGCGGTGGCCCTGCAAGTCTCCCTGATTTTCTGGGGGTGGGCCATGGCCCAGTATCCCTTCCTGCTGCCTCCGAACTTCACCGTTCGCAATACCGCTGCGCCCGAATCCACTCTACGGCTGACCTTGATCGTTCTGGCCGCGGGTGGTGTGATTCTGCTTCCGTCGCTCTGGTATCTCTTTCAAGTCTTCAAGACCACACCGGCTGACCCTACCGGCTTACCTGCAGACAGGATCAGTGGCTAGGACCGAGCCATCATTCTTCGTATAGGCTTGATCAATAGCGTGAGTACGAGTGCCGTGCCTAGAGCCGTGGCGGTCACAATCGTGAACAAGGTCGTGAGCGGCAAGGTTTCATAGACGCTGGATGCCATTCCAGCCAGGTAGTTGCCCACCGAGAGGGCCAGGAACCAGACACCCATCACCAGGCCGGCAATACGGTGCGGAGCCAGGACACTCATCGCACTCAGGCCAACCGGGCTGAGACACAGCTCCCCCAGCGTTTGCAGCAGATATGAAAGGACCAGCCAGAGTGGGCTGACTCGCGCGCCTCCCGCTGCCGCCCCCGCGGCTCCGATCATCACGGCAAAGCCGAGGCCGAGGAGTAGGAGCGCCAGCGCGAACTTGGCCGGACTGGATGGGTTTCGCCGGCCTAACCTGAGCCAGAGGGCGGCAAATGCTGGGGCAAAGAGAATGATGAACAGGGGCGGCAGTGATTGATACCAACTGGGAGGAAAGCCGTGCCCCAGGACCGCGTTGTTGGTACTTCGCGCCGCAAACAGATTGAGGGTCGAGCCGGCTTGCTCGTACGCCATCCAGAAAACTGCCGCAGCCGCAAATAGCACCGCGATCACCACCAGGCTCTTCCGTTCCTCTCTGGTCCACCCTCGGCTGAGGAAAAGCCAGGAGAAGAACGAAACGGTGACAGCAATCAGTACCCAGCTGAAGTTTCGCGAGATTGCCTCCGGATTGAGCCGTAGCAGCCCAGTGCCCACCAGCACGGCCACGGTCAGCACAACAGCCAGCGTTACCACGCCGACCACCCGAACCTGGCGATCGACCTGTGCCGCAGCGGCTGGGTCACTCGGCCGGGCCGGGTGCAGCCCGTCGGGAGACAGGTGCTTCCCTCCCACGACGTACTGGATTAGGCCCAGGAACATCCCGACTGCCGCAGCGCCGAATCCCCAATGCCAGGAAGAATTCGGCTCGAATCCGGCGGAGGCCAGAATACGCCTGAAGCCTTCTCCCTGGGCCAGCCACCCGGTAATGAAAGGGGCGATGAACGCGCCGCTGTTGATCCCCATGTAATAGATGGAATAGCCGGCATCGCGGCGATCATCGTCAGGCGGGTACAGCTTACCGACCAGCACGCTCACATTGGATTTCAGCATGCCGGTACCCACCGCGATCAAAACCAGGCCCAGATAGAACGTGCTCAGCGTGGGAAGGGCCAGGCAGATGTGTCCCGCCATGATGATGACGCCGCCCACGAACACGGCCCGCCTGAGGCCGAGTACACGATCCGCAATCCATCCACCGGGAACTGAAAGCAGATACACCGAGCTGACATAAAGTGCATAGATCGGTCCGGCTGTCGCGGTATTGAAGCCCAGCCCGCCGGCTGTGGCAGGAGCAGTCATGAACAGAATGAGCAATGCTCTCATTCCGTAATAGCTGAACCGCTCCCACATCTCGGTGAAGAAAAGGGTAGACAGTCCTCGAGGATGCCCGAAGAATCGGGTATCTACTTCCCTCAGCCCTGGCTGAGGAGGGCGAACGGCGGCTGTGGCCATTGGAGTCCGTTCAGCGATTGCGCTTCTTGAGAATATCCTGCAGGACTACGCGGTCGATTTTCCCATCCATGCGAACCCGAACATCGTAGTTTTCCCAATACATGAAGTTCTTCAAAGCCTCGAGGAAAGTCGGCGTTGCGCTTCCCTGTTTGGCCTTGAGCCACTTCTCCGGTTGCTTCACCGGCTCGTTCAGCAGAATGGGTTCCAACTGGCTGACGATCGCCGGCGTAATTGGAACCAGATCCTTGGGCTCGCTGGGAAAGAAGTGAAGCTTGTGCAATGCGAGCAGACGCTCGAGCTCGGCGATCGGGTCCGGAGCATCGTAGACCCTAATGTCGATGAATCGATCGTTCGCACCGAGATAGCCGCCATTTTTTCTCACTACCAGCAGAGCGGCGGACTGCATGCCTCGCTTGTCCCCGCCACCAGCCTGACCCGCCTTGAGTGCCGCCATGAGCCGGTCGGCCAAATTGCCGGTAGTGTGCTCGAAGGTCTCGGCCAGATTCTTCACCGTCTGATCCGACACCATGATGTTGGCCTGAGCGGCGTACCCTCGACCGACAATCACCTCACCCTTACCGCCCAGTACGTTTCCTCGTCCGGAGGGCGCGCCAACCCTGCCCCCGGCCCAATCGAACGTGGTCTTTCCGGTAAAGCTGGCCGCATTGCCACGGGCATCCACCAGGCCCACTTGACGGTCCTGCAGCATGGTATCGGTCCGCATCACAATCCGGAGGGCTTCCTCTGCAGTGGCTCCCTGGGCGATAAGATCGAGGCCACGTTCGCCATATGCCGTGTTGCCCAGGCTCTGGGTGGCCACGGCGCCAACGCCGGCCCGGCCCCAAGGGACGATTCCGCCGACGTTGGGAAACTTCGACTGCACCGCCACGCCAAGATCGCCAGTGAGGGAGTCATAGGCCACGATGCTGTAGGTGTGCGCCAGCTTCTTCCCGTGAGAAGGACTGGTCAGTGGTTGCTGAGCGCTAAGACATGGTATGTGAGAGGTAAGAGCGAACAGAAGACCCAAAATCGGTGTTTTCACGAGTCCTTCCCCAGCTTCCGTTTGAGAAACGCGAGCTGCTCTTCCACCGCCTGCTTCAGCTTCCGATCGGTCTCATCCCTGTTGCCTGTCCTGTCCAACTCGAGCTCTGGGCGGTCGGTGCCGGCAGCCTCGAGGTCGCGCCAAGCCGCATCGATCGAGTCGGAAACAGCCGCCCCCGGTCGCGCCGACCGATATTCATTGAGCATGTCAGCGGCCTCTCGCTCGGCGAGCGCCAGCTCGTCGCGCTGAACCGCAAGCTTCCGCTCCAGCACCCCTACCCTGTCCCGGTGGCGCTGAGCAAAACGCTCGGCCACCGAGACGGTTTCCTGATCCGGCAATTGAGCGGCCAGCTGCCCCCGGCGCTCGGCATCGGCTAACTGCCGTCGCTCGGCGTCAAGCTCCCGTTCGGTAACCGCCAATGCACTGCGCATCGTCTGGATCCCCACTTTGGCTTCGAGCACCGCCTCGCGGAGGGCGGCGGCCCGAGCCCGGGGGTCGGGGCGGGAGTGATCCTGCAGCAGACGCTCCAACCGGGCCTTCAGCCCCTCAAACACAACCGGTTCTGGCCATGGTGATGCATCCTTAAGAGGGAACAAATGTTACGGATGCCGGGAGAGGAGGTCAAGCGAGGCCGCACTAGGCCCTGAGCCGGATCTCGACTATTATCGAAAACTCCCTATCGAACATTCCAGAACACCTGCTGAGACAGTGGAGGGTATCCATGGCTCTGACGCTACCCGGTGTCCTTCATACCCTGGAGCTTCTCCGAAGCAAGCATCGCCGGCGCCTGGGTTTTCTGGCGCCGCCATTGGAGCGGCGGCGACCGGGTATCGCAGCGGAAGACTATGCTGCTCGCCACTCGATCGAGCACACACTGGACCGAAAAGCCGAGCTTCGCCGGCTGGCACCCACCTCACCGCCGGCAGCGCGACGTTATCATGAGCTCTTGTCTTACGAATTGAGCGGACTGCGAGAGCTGGTTCGCGCCTTGTACTCGGTAACGGAGGGTCGCGAGCTGGAGGAGGCACTGGCGGAGGCGGCGGTGCAGATCGAACGGCTCGAGATCGAGATTGCCTGGTGCGCCGATCTGCTTCAGCGAGCGGTTCCGCGAGCCGTCATGAGATAGCCATGAGAGTGCCGGCCGCTGCCCCTGACCTGACCCGCTGGAGATGGCTTTGGTCCGGATTGGGAGGCAGTGGGGATGGACGCCAGGTATTCGATCAGCTCGCCGCCGCATACAATGAACCCACCCGTACCTACCACAATATCCAACATCTGCGGCACTGTTTGACCGAGCTGGACGAAAACATGGCCCTGGCCCAGAGACCCCTAGAGGTCGAGGCGGCTCTCTGGTTTCATGACGCGGTATACGCCCCAGCGAGATCGGACAACGAGGACCGGAGCGCGCTCCTGGCTGAAACCGCACTCGGGGCGGGCGGAATGGGGTCTGAGATAGCCGGCAGAATCCGGGCGCTGGTGCTGGCAACGCGGCACACCGAGCTGGCGCTGGACGGCGACACCAGGCTGGTCTGCGATGTCGACCTCTCGATATTGGGTGCGCGGCCGGCGGCCTTTGAGTTATTCGAGCGGGCGATCAGGCAGGAGTACCGTGTGGTTCCCGACGCGCTATACCGGCAGGGGCGAATGGAGGTGCTCCGACGGTTTTTGCGTCGTCCCTCGATTTATCAAACAATCCCGTTTCAGGCGCGATATGAGGATCAGGCCCGCCATAACCTGGAAGGTGCACTGGCGGCACTGAGTGCTTAATGGTTGCTTACTTCTTCCTTGATGAAGGTTTCTTCGCCCGCCCAGTCGGCTTTCCGCTTTCCGCCCCCTCCTGCAGACGGATGGTTTCCTCCCCTACGCCGGCTTGCTGGTCTTCCAACAAAGACTTGAGCCGCCGGAGGTCCTCGTCCACGGCCCGCTTCGGGTTGGCCCCGAGCAACGAGGCAAGCGCTTGGCCGGCGGCTCCCACGAGGGGAGTGTACGTCAGCTGCACATCGATCTGAGTTTCGCGGTCTGAGACTGGACGCAGGCGAACCTGTCCCGAAGTCTCTACCGGCGAATCCTCCACACTGCACCACCCGATAAACTGACCTGGCACCCAGTCGGTTACGATCGCTTCCCACTCTGCTGGAACTCCTGCCGGACCGACAGCCACCCAATGGGAGCGCCCTTCCTCGATCTTCCGGACCTCCCGAAGGTGGGTCATGAATTGGGGGAACCTCTCGAAGTTGCTCCATAGTTCCCAAACTCGCTCGGCCGGAGCCCCCACCAGCAGCGTCTTCTCGACCGTGACCGCCCGACCACGTGTCCCCAGCGTGATCAGACGACGGGCCGAAAGATTGACCGCCGCACGAGCGACCACGCCAACTCCAACGAGGCTCAGCATCCTGCCCTGAAAGCCTCCGGTGCGGGAACCTTGGAGAGCCAGCAGGCTTCCCAGAGCGCCGACCGCAAGCCGCGTCGTCGGCCGCCAGTGAGGCCGTTTCCCCTCAGCTTCGGATTCAGCGTCCTGCTGCAAGCCCTCGACTGACTGGACACCGTTGGCCCCCAGTTTGTGGCCAAGGTCAATGCCCCGGTCCCGCAGGAGTGATCGACGATGGGCCCCCCGATCGGGGTCCAGCAGGTACATCGCTCCTGCGCCTACAATGACGCCGGTCAGAAGCTTGTCCTGTCTCTGCATGGCTGAACCTCCTCAGACTTCGCTCGGAAAGGTCTCCGGTGCATCCCCTGACTGCCGTCCCGCCGTGCGGTCGAGCGGCTCGACCGCACGGGTTTCATCGAAGTGGATGACTGCGTCGAACTGATGCGAAAGCTGAGCCTCGAAATAATGACTGACGCGCTCGGTCTCCGGCCGGTAGATCACACCGATGGCACGTTCCAACCGGCTTTGACTGAGCGTAGCGTCCGGTGAGGCCAGATCCCGAAGCGGCAACAGAAAGCTGGCGTAACCGATCTCGTGAAATAGAGCCTCCCAGCTGCCGGGCAGTCCCGGCCGGACTCGCTTCAGCTCCGCGGGTGCATCCCAATCTCTCGCGGCGGTTACCGTTCCGCCATAAGTGGTAAAGCCTACCAGGAATGCCTCCTCCCCGAAACGCTCCCGGGAGAGCTGCCCCACGTTCCATTCGCCCGAGTCCCCCATACTTGTGGCACGAGAATCGCCAACATGAGAGTTGTGCTCCCAAACCACGATCTTGCTTCGGCCGCCATATCGATTGAAGTGAGCGATCAGCGCCTCCAGAGTTTCGGCCATGTGCCGGTCTCGCAAGCTCCAGGAGGATACCCTCCCCCGAAACATACTCCGATAATATTCCTCCGCGTTCTTCACCAGACGTGCGTTCTGTTCGGCATAGAAGAACTCGTCTTCTGGAATCTTCCCATCGCGGTGCGACAGATCTACGGCCCGCCGCTGCAGCTCCAGCAGCTGCTGCAGGGCCTGGTCTTCGCAGGAGCGACTCAGTCCAAATTCAGCGGCGTAGCCATAGGCCTGGCTGTCCTCGCCGAAGTCTTCGAAACAGCCGTAGCGATAGCGCGCCCGTTGAGCGGCGTCGGGATCGACCCGCTCGAGGAAGCCGATCACCGCTTCGATCGAGCTGAACAACGAGTAGAGATCGAGACCGTAGAATCCGACCCGCCGCTCGGGGGTGAGCCTTTCGTTATGTCGGCGGAGCCATTCGAGGAAAGCCAGCACATCGACATTCCGCCACATCCAGCGGGGAAATCTTTGAAAATCGCCCAGCGCGTCGCCGCCGGTTCGATCTTGGCCCACGCAGCGCACCCAGCGATTCACCCGATAGGCATCGGGCCAGTCCGCCTCTACCGCGACTGCTCCAAAGCCCTTTTCCTGAATAAGCCGGCGG
The DNA here is from genome assembly GCA_963698975.1 of uncultured Gemmatimonadales bacterium. Lineage (GTDB taxonomy): Bacteria > Gemmatimonadota > Gemmatimonadetes > Gemmatimonadales > GWC2-71-9 > CAVVWJ01. The sequence goes on along the minus strand of CAVOSV010000002.1, from coordinate 1,967,416 downwards.
GTGATCTCAGCCCGCTCGCGATAGAACTCATGGGTGCCGTGACTGGCTTCCCCCAACAGCACGATCCGCGCATCTCCGATCCGCTCGAGGAGACTGTCGTAGTCCTCCGAGCCACCCGTGAGCGGCTGAACCGAGGCGCGGAGCCCTACCGCGGAAGGGCTGCTTAGCGGCACGACTCAGCCCCGCAGATTGGTTTAATCCATTTATGATCAACCTGATGGTTGTCGGGCTGAGTGAGATCCTCATCAGTTCCCCACTCCAAGAAGGACGGCGAATGCAGCGGTAACAGTCAGCTGCAGTCGGCCTAGTTCGATGATTAGAATGGGCTGAGCGGGTGAGATGTGATTGAACTCACACGTTCTGAAGCCGCAGAGCCAGCCATGGATTGTAGTTCTTGAATTCGAGACGACCTGCACCCTTCGGGGACCTCGTGACGTATCAAGGCGTTCTCTATGAAGTCACCCTGGTGGTAGAGCCGGTCCTGGCTCCTGCCGTCGAGCAGTACATGAGAAACCATCACATTCCTGTCATACTTCGTACCGCTTGCTTTTACAACATACGATTCGACCGGGCCGGCGAAGGGAAATTTCGCACCAGCTATCACGCCCATTCTTCTGCCGAGCTCGAACGCTACCTCCAATACCACGCTCCGGCACTTCGGGCCGAGTTTCAGGCGGATTTTCCGTCCGGAGTTGTCCTGACCCGGGAAACCTGGACCGCCTGTCAGGAGTGGCAGACCGAGTAACTCGAATTGTTTGCGTTATCTTCTGATCATGCTACGTCCCTGGCCATCAGTGCTGGTTCTTCTTCTTGCTTGCGGCCGCTCCGGGGACCGCACCACCGCCGGGGCGGCCGCTTGTGGGCTGGCGTCGCTGGCTGGCCCCACCGCATTGCTGGGACAGTTCAGCCTGCCCGACCAGACCTTGGCCAGCCCTCCCAGGCACCTCCCCGAAAAGCTCGTCGTGCGACTGGTAGCCGGCCCCGCGTACTCGGCGATTGTGGGACGCTCCGATTCCTTGTGGGTGATTGGGGTCGAGGGCGCCATGCCCCCGCATGTGAAGCCAGGGTTTGGGGTGCTGGTGCTGGACCGAAGCGGCAAGACATTGGGTACCATGCTCTATGAGGGAACCCCGGTAGAGGGCGCCCCTGAGATCGGAACCGTGTCAGTCGGCAACAGCACGGTGCCGCTCATCGGGATTCAGCTCGATCCCGCACGAATCGAAGATCCTCACTGCCCTTTCTTCCCTGACTCGGTGATTCAGTGACGGCACCGCGAATCGGGGTGAGCGGGGTGGTGCGAGGCTGGGAGGGCGCAGAGCGTACCGGGGTCAACGCCGCCTATGTTCGCGCAGTTCTGATCGGAGGGGGGGTCCCGCTGGTGCTCTCGCCACTCATGGGCACCACGATGGCGGCTCGAGCCCTCGATGGGATTGACGGCCTGCTGCTCACCGGTGGTGAGGACATGGATCCGGCCTGGTACGGTGCCACTCCGTCGCCCCACCTCGATCCGCCGAGTCGGGAGAGAGATTTGTTTGAGCTCGCACTCTTTGCCGTGGCCCGCCAGCGAGGGATTCCAATCCTGGGCGTATGCCGCGGTATTCAACTGATCAATGTGGCACTTGGGGGTACACTGTTTCAGGATCTCCCATCGGAGCGAGCCGGCTCGGTGGAGCACCGGCCTCACGGCCCGCGCGATGCCCGGAGCCATCGCGTTCGCCTGGCACCCAACAGCCGTGCAGCCCACGTGTTGGGCACCGAGGCGGTCAAGGTGAATTCATCACACCATCAGGCCATCAAAGAGTTGGCGCCTGGGCTGGTGGCGAGTGGCTGGACCGAGGACGACCTGATCGAGGCGGTAGAGAGCCCCGCCGACGCTCCGTGGCTCCTCGCCGTTCAATGGCATCCGGAGGAGATGCACGCGGACCTTCAGGCCGCGGACCACGGACTGTTTGCCGCCCTGGTGCAGGCGGCGGATGGCACCCGGAGTGATTTAGTGGGGGAAAGACGGGAAGAGGAGACGGCCACTCACGCCGTTGAGCGCGCTCCTTAAGGCAGGAAATCGTTCGGCTGCCGTTCGCAGCACTTCGTCCAGTCCGTACTGGTGGGCCAACACGTGGTCGGAGGCCAGGCCGAAGCCCCGGCTCCCCAAGATTTCGTAGTAGCTGACATCGGGCCCAGCTTTGCGGAGGCGGCGGGCGGCGATATAATCGGGAAAGAGGCCGGTTAGCCAGAGCGCGTAATTTCCCAGGTGCACCATCACCTTGAAGCGACGATCCCCCACAGTCGCCTCCAGGTCGGCCAGAATGTCTGTCAGGTACCGGTGACGCTGATCGTCGTTCCAATCGATGCGCCAAGCCCGGTCGCGCTGTCCAAACTCGAGCAGGAGTGCCGACAAATAGTCGGCCAGTTCCCGGTCTTCAAGACCGGAACCGAGCAGCGTATGGCGGATGACCACGTAAAAGAACAACGCTTCGGATGGCAGGAGCATCGAGCGGACGGTTAACAGTCGCTCGAGCAGATCCGGAGCATCGAGCAGCGCGTCTGGACCTTCGGTCGTCAGGCGCCGCTCCAGGTAGGCTCGTCGATGAGCCGAACCCCGGCTCAAGAGCAGGATCACCAACTGCAGGTCTGCCGCAGTAAGGCGGCCCCGCGTATTTGCACGGATCATGAGCACTCCTTCTTCAACAAATCCTGCGCCTCAGACTGGGGTGCCTTCCGCCGCCGGGACTAATACTGGCCTGGAGCTGGTGCGCCGGCTCACTGCCTTCGGTCAGGAGGTGGCGGGAACCCTCCGCCGAGCTTCCGTAATCGACCTTCTGGTCCGCCACGTTCGGGAGAGTCTGACTCCCAGCGAAATAGCCGTGGCGCTCTTTCAGCAGACGGAAACTATTGACTTCGTCCTGAGCTGGCCCCCTGGCCGGTCAAACCCGCGGCCCTTGCTGGAGCTGGCCGGACGCCGCGGTCCTATGCTCATCAACGACGGATTGGAGACGCTCCTTCGAGAAGCCGGCCTTGCCTCTCCCGTTGTGACGGCCGGGAGCTGGTTGATTGCACCCTTCATCGCCAAAAATAGAATAACCGGAGCCATTGCGGTGCGCGGTGAGGCAGGTCGCTATGTCCCTGCCGACCTGGTCCTGCTCGAAGGATTGGTATCACAGGCCAGCATCGCCCTGGAGAGTGCCCGGTTAATCGATCTTCATGACGATGGCCGCCGAACTTGGCAGGAAGTGGTAGATGCCATTTCTCCCGCCCTCTGCATCGTGGACCGCGCGGGTGCCATCCGCCGCGCCAACCGAGCCTTTGCCGATCTGGTAAACGCACCACCCGCCAGCCTGATCGGCCGGCCTTGGCAGGCCTTTGTCCCCCCGGAGTGGTCCCTGGAATTGCAACGGGCATTAGATCAGCAAGGAGCGGGCCGAGAGGTGGAGCTGCGCACCGGAGAGCGCACCTATGCTGTTACAGCGGTGCCAATTAGCAGCACCGATCGCTCGGCAGTGGTCCTCCTCTTCGACGATCAGACGGAGCGGCGTCGCTTGCAAGACCAGCTGATCCAATCGGAGAAAATGTCGGCCATTGGGCAGCTGATTGCCGGGATCGCGCACGACCTGAACAACCCGCTTACCTCGGTGGTCGGCTTCGCCGACTTCCTGACCGAGCTCCCTAATGTGCCGCCGAATATCCGCGAGCCCCTCACTGTCGTACGGGAGGAGGCCGAACGCGCGTCGAGTATCGTCCGCAATCTGCTGGGCTTTGCTCGGAAGCAGGAACACCAGCGACGGCCCACCGCGCTGAAGCCTCTCTTGGATGCCACCTTCGTGCTGCTCCGCAATCAGCTCATGGCTCAGCGGGTCGACGCGGAGATCGAGGTCGAGCCCGATCTTCCCATGCCCGACATAGATCCCAACCAGATTCAGCAGGTGTTCGTGAATCTCATCAACAATGCGGCGCAGGCCATCGCCTCCACCGGCCGCCCCGGTAACATTTTGGTCCGCGCCCGGCGTTGGCTCGACGGCGTTGCGGTCGACGTGATTGACGATGGGCCGGGAATGTCGGAAGCCCTCGCAGCTCAGGTGTTCGAGCCCTTCTTCACCACCAAGGCAGAGGGCGAAGGTACCGGTCTGGGACTCTCGATCAGCCAGGGCATCGTCAAGGAACACGGGGGCCGCATTATGCTTTCCTCCGAAGAGGGCACCGGCTCCACCTTTACCGTACAACTGCCGCTCTCGACTCGATCGGCCGCTCCCAAGGAGGATGTCGGCACCCGACAGCCCAGCCGCCGGTTGCGGGTTCTCGTGGTAGACGATGAGCCCCACATCCTCCACTACATGCGGGCGACCTTCGAGGCGTGGGGACACATTCCTGTTGTCGCTGCCGACGGAGAAGAAGCCCTGGAGCGCGCGACCCGGGAGCAGTTCGATCTCATCATTTCGGATCTCCGGATGCCCCGCTTTGGGGGACGGGAGTTCTACGAGGAGCTGGTTCGCCGTAACCCCCGGATGGCGGCCCGTCTCATCTTCAGCACCGGGGACACCGTCCGGGGCGACACTCTGACTTTCCTCGAAGGCCTGGACCGACCCTACCTCCACAAGCCTTTCAGCCTGGCCGACCTCAGGGCGCTGCTGGCTGAAGTGGTGCGCGAGAGTGGAGCCGCCCCTACCGAGCGCGATGCGCCGGCGCTTGCGGGCGACGTACTCCCAGGCACGTGAGTGCAGATTGTTCACGTCGCCTCAGGACGGGAGTGGCGGGGTGGACAGCGACAAGTCTGGTTACTCGCTCGTGAGCTGCAAACCAGAGGAGTCAGCCAAGTTGTCATCACAACGGCTGCCAGTGAGCTGTTCCATCGACTGAGCAAGGCTGGGGTGCCCGTCCACCCGGCAACCTGGCAGGCGGGCCTCGACCCCAGAGTTCTTCCAGCGATACTCAGGGAGCTCCACGGATCCGCACTGGTGCACGCGCACGATGCCCATGCCCTCGCCTTAGGCGGCGTGGGCGCGTGGTTTGCCAGCTGCCCGCTGGTGGTAACCCGGCGGGTCACCTTCCCTCTACGCCGTCGTTTCTTCTGGGGCCGAGCCTGCAGGATCATTGTCATCTCTCGAGCCGTCAAGGAAGCCCTCATCCGCGATGGAATCGATGATTCGAAGCTGGTCCTGATCCCCTCCGCCATCGATCCCGCCGCCTCGGCTGCCTCCTCCGTAGACCTTCGAACACGTCTCAGAGTGTCCCACAAAGGACAGTTGGCGGTCGCCCTGGGATCCCTGACCCCCGAGAAGGACCACTTAACGCTCATTCAAGCCGCCTCTCGACTGGTCCGGGACTTGCCCGAGCTGCGGTGGATCATTGTCGGGGAGGGTCCGATGGAACAGCGGCTGCAGCAACGAATTCGAGAGCTCGGAGTGCAGGATCGGATGCATCTGGTCGGGGGTCTGCAAGATCCCCATCAGGCCCTGGCCGAGGCCGACGTGTTCGTGCTCAGCTCCACCAGCGAGGGATTCGGCAGCTCGGTGCTTGCGGCAATGGCCCGCGGGGTGCCGGTGGTGGCTACACGAGTTGGAGGAGTTCCCGACCTCCTGGCTAACGGCTCGGGCATGCTGGTGGAGCCCCAGAATTCCGATGCGCTGGCCGACGGGGTGCGGCTGGTACTGAGTGACTCCGTCTTACGTGATAGCCTTGCCCAAAAAGCGCGTGCGGAGCTGCCGAAGTACACTGTGTCCGCCATGGCAGAGCGGGTACTCTCCGTGTATCGTTCCTGCGCTCATTCTCTTGACGGCGCATGATTTACATCTGTATACCGAGCTACAATGAAGCCCCTACTATCGGGCTTCTCCTCTGGAAAATCCGCCAGGTCTTCGCCGGGTTCCCTCGCGAGTACCACCTTCTGGTACTGGACGACGGGTCCAGCGATTCGACCGCAGAAGTCCTAGAGCGCTACACTCGCGTCCTCCCGCTTACGGTCATTCGGCACCAGAGCCGCCTGGGATACGCCGAAAGCGTGGAAGAGACCCTCAGGCAGGCAGTACAGCGCACCGACCGCCCCAAGCGGGATGCGGCCGTCCTCATGCATGCGGATTTCACCCACAACCCTCAGTTCATCCCCGATCTGGTCCGCCGAATCGAGAGCGGGGCCGACATCGTGATCGGCCAGGCCAAGGTGCAAGGTGAGCGCTCACGCACGCGGCGGTTGGTGCGCCGGCTGGCACCGGTGCTGCTGCGGGGGGTCATTTCGGTTCCAGGCGTTTCCGACGTGGTGTCCGGGTTTGCCATCTTCCGGCTGGTCACGCTTCGCAACGCCTTCCGGAACGGGGCCTCGCCAGTTTTGCGAACCGAAGGATGGGCAGCCAATGCGGAGCTGTATGGACGCACTGCGAAGTTTGCCCGCCGAATCGAGACCTTGCCTACCGTGGAGCGGCATGACCTGCGGCAGCGAGCCAGTCGTTCGGGAGCTTGGGAGCCCGCAATGACTGTTTGGAAAGCTCGTGGTCCACTGCGCCACCTGATTCCGCCGGTCCAGGAGGAAGAGAGCCGGACCAACCGAGACGCCACCGTACAGGCGGAGGTGGCGCCCTCGTGATCCGCACCGGACTGATCTTTCAACTACTTGTCCAGGCGGTTTCCCCTGCTCCGCGGCCATCTGATTATCCGTTTGCCGTCGGGGAAAAACTCTCGTACAGCGCCAAGCTCGGGATGCTCACTCTCGGTTCGGGCACTCTGGAAGTCGCTTCGGTCGACACGGTCAGGGGCGTGGAAAGCTTTCGGCTGCGCTTCAGGCTCCAGGGCAAGACCATGTTCTACTCGCTGGACGATGTGCTCGAGTCCTGGATCGGGACCTCCGACCTGACCTCTCGCCGGTTTGTCCAGGATTTCCTGGAGAACGACAAGAAGACCAAGCGGAGCTATGAAATTTTTCCCGATTCAGGGTTCTACCTGGAACATGGCAAGCAGGGTAAACAGGAAACCCCGGCGGATCCCCTGGACGACGCGGCCTTCTTCTACTTTGTACGCGTCACCCCTCTCGAGGTGGGTCAGAAATACACCTATGCTCGCTACTTCAGGAAGGAAAAGAACCCGGTCACAATCGAAGTCCTCAAGCGTGAAAGCATGGACCTGCCCGATGGCAGCAAGGTCAAGTGCCTGGTGCTGCATCCTGTGATCGACACCAAGGGTCTCTTCTCCAAGCGTTCCGAAACCCGTATCTGGCTGACGGATGACGGTCGGCGGCTGCCCGTCCAGATCCGAACAAAGTTCCCCTTTGGTACCATCACTCTCAGACTCAAGGACATGGTTCTGCCAGGGACCGCCTCAGCAATGAGCCGCTGAGCGTGCGATATCGCGAGGCAGATCTCAGCCGTATCCGAACCGTACCGGTGGCTGAGCGGCAGAATAAGGTCGACCCTCGGCTCCTCGCCTCTGTTCCCGCGACCGATCGCTCGTTCACCGCCTTCCTTTCGAGCCTCCCCGACGTCCTCGCTGCCCGAGATCTACGCCTTGTCATAGATGCGGTAGCCCACGCCAAGCGCGGCAGTCGCGGAGTTGTTGTGCTCATCGGTGGGCACGTCGTCAAGGTGGGTCTGGGACCGCTGGTAAATGCCTGGTTGAAATGCGGAATCGTCACTCACGTGGCGCTGAATGGGGCTGCTGCCATCCACGACTTCGAGCTCGCCGCCTATGGCGGGACCAGCGAAGACGTGGAGAGTGGACTTAAGGACGGCAGCTTCGGCATGGCCGAGGAAACCGGCGCCGAGATGAATGCCGCAATTACCGCGGCGGCTGGAGCTGGCCGGGGCATGGGAGAGGGCCTGGCCCTGGCATTAGCTGAGCGGAGGCAACTCCCGGGGGGTGATGTATCCATCCTGCTCCAAGCCCACCGGGTCGGCATTCCGGTGACCGTACATCCGGCCATCGGAGCCGAGATCATTCATCAGCATCCCGCGGTTGACGGAGCAGCACTGGGTGAAACCGCTCAGCGAGATTTCCGGCGCCTTGCAGGATCTCTGCCCGATTTGGACCAGGGAGGAGTCGCCATGAACTGGGGCAGCGCCGTCGTCCTGCCCGAGGTCTTTCTCAAGGCGCTCACGGTCGCCCGTAACCTCGGAGACGGCCGCCCGACGCACTTTACCGCCGCCGACTTCGACATGCAGCGGCATTATCGTCCGCGGGTCAACGTGGTTCAGCGGCCGACTCAGGCAGGCGGCGCGGGATATCTCCTGACCGGCCATCACGAGATTCTCCTGCCACTACTGGTCTGGGGAGTGCTGGACCGGCTGGGAGAGAGCTGATGCCGTTTGGGCGGCCGGTCCTGATCATCCCTGAGAACCGGCAATCATCTCCCGAACACGTGCAGCGGTTTCCGGAGCAAAGAGCCTCAGGATCTGGTACATGATGAATCCCAGGAACGCAAACCACAGCACCGCCCCGAATAAACCCAACACCAGCCCGAATAACCCGAAGACCAGTTTGAGCACAAACATCGCTACCACAGCAAAAATCGCGAATCCCAGCAGGTTCCGGATCATCACAGTTTCCTCATCTGGACGAGACACGGCGCAGTACGCCTTCACGTTTCAAATAGTTTCATAGGTCGGGCGTGGCTTCCAATCGCGACATCATCATCGTCGGTGGCGGCGTCGTGGGTGCTGCCTGCGCCCGGGAGCTGGCGGCCAGGGGCCGAGAGGTCCTGATCATCGAGCCCGGAACGGAAATGGGCCAGGCCTGGCGGGCGGCTGCCGGCATGCTGGCACCCCAGATCGAGGGCGACGGAAGCGACCCTCTGCTGAGTCTGGCGCTGCATGCCCGGGATCATTACGACGGCCTGGCGGCCGAGCTTGAGGAGACCACCGGAATAGACATAGGCCTCTGGCGAGAGGGCATCGCCCGAGTTGCCCTCGACCCGGCGGACGCCGAGGGTTTGCGCCTGAAGGTGGATTGGCAGAAAGGTCAGGGGCTTGCCTGCGAGTGGCTCGGCCAGGGGGAGTTACGCGACCGGTGGCCCTGGCTAGGTCCAGCTATCGGGGCTCTGTGGGCTCCCCGCGATGGCGCTCTCAACCCGGAACGGTTGGTAGAAGCTCTGCTGAAAGATGCCCGCCGCAGAGGAACCACCGTAATTCGTGACCGCATCGTAGGAGTCCAGAGCGCGGGTAGCAGTGTTTCCGGTGTTATCGGCGAGCAGGAAAACTACGGCGCTTCCCAGGTTGTGATTGCCGCGGGCGCGTGGGCCGGGCAAATCCAGGGGCTGCCGCGCATCATACCGGTGCAACCGGTGAGGGGTCAGATGGCAGCGCTACCGTGGCCGCCCACGATGGCGCGGGCCATCGTTTACCACAAGGATTCCTATCTGGTGGCTCGGGGCGGCGAGGCAATCCTGGGCTCCACCATGGAGTACGTCGGCTTCGATCCGGCAGTTACCTCGGACGGCCTGACGCAGATCTTTGCGAGCACACTGGCCCTCTGTCCGGGGCTCGTCCGATCGAAGGTTCGGCGAACTTGGGCCGGCCTTCGACCGGTTGTGCCGGATGGCAAGCCGATCCTGGGGGCTGAGCCCAGGCTGCCGGGTCTCTGGTATGCCTGCGGTCACGGTAGAAATGGCATCCTCCTGGCCGGGCTCACCGGGGTGATAATGGCCCGGCTGATCTGCAGCGAACCTGTGGGTTTGGAGCTGCGCGACTTAGGGCCGGAGCGGTTCGGAGCTCAGGGTTAGTGAGGAAGGCTATCGCTGTTTGAGGTGCAGGCTTCCGATGTGGGCGTCAGGGCTCACCCGTAGCTCCAGCCACTCGCCATTGAGTGCGTGATTCGGAACGCCACACATCAGCCAGTACCAACCGGCCTCTTCAGCCTCGAATGTGGTCTGGTCGGACTGGCCCGTGGGCAGGCCCTCCGTCACCGAGCGACTCATGGCGTTGCTGAAAGATGCCCGGCCGCCCTCGAGGGGGACCTTCTCTCGTTGAGTCATAACCACCAAGCTGTGCGCCGCTCCCGGGTCATCGTTGCGCCAGTTCCACTTGACGGTCCATCGGACAGGTACCTCGATCTGGGCCTGGCCCGAGCGGTAGCCGTTAATCAGCGCCGACGGACTGCCCGCCGGTTTGGTGACCACGAGGGAGAGAGTGACGGTGCGCTCTGCCGTATCAGATTTAATCCAGCTGGTGTCTGCCGCAGCCGGCGCAGAATCCGTCGTCGCTGGAGGTGAGATCGGAGCAGCTGGGGCCGGGGACGCGGAGGAAGTGGTCTGGGAACTCCCCGAGCAGGCGATGACGGCGGCCAGGATGGCAGTCAGAAGCGAGCGTCGAACGACTCGTGGCATGGACTTCCTCACATGATCTGGCAATGAAATAGCGTCACCTGTACCTTGCTGCGGACCCTGATGACTAGATCCCGCTCGCGCCAGCAGTAACCTAATCTCGGGAGACTCCCTCATGGCGGGTCTACTGTCCAAGGAGCGCATTGTTGCCGGCCCGGGTTTCAATCGCTGGCTGGTTCCGCCCGCAGCGTTGGCGATCCACCTCAGCATCGGTCAGGCTTACGCCTTCAGTGTTTTCAAGCTCCCGCTGACCAAGGTCATTGGCATAAGCCAATCCGCTCCTGCCGACTGGAAGCAGACCCAGCTAGCCTGGATCTTCACCATTGCGATTGTGTTTCTGGGACTCTCGGCAGCGGTGTTCGGCCGCTGGCTGGAACACGCCGGTCCTCGCAAGAGCGGGGTTGTTGCGGCCTGCTGCTGGGGCCTGGGTTTTTTCATCTCCGCCTTCGGTGTGTCGCTACATAACATCTGGCTGATATATCTGGGGTACGGAGTACTCGGCGGGTGCGGGCTGGGACTCGGCTACATCACGCCGGTCTCCACCTTGATCAAGTGGTTTCCCGACCGGCGGGGCATGGCCACCGGTATGGCGATTATGGGGTTTGGTGGGGGAGCCCTGATCGCGAGTCCGCTGTCTCAGTTACTGCTGGACCGCTATAAGTCTCCTACCTCCGTAGGTGTCGCAGAAACTTTCGTGACATTGGGTACGATTTATCTCATCGCAATGCTCTCGGGTGCTTTCTTGTTCCGGGTCCCGGCCCCGGGGTGGCGCCCGACAGGCTGGCTGCCTCCGACTCCGAATGCCCGGGGACTCATCACCCACCGTCAAGTTCACGTGGACGACGCAATCAAGACGGTTCCTTTCTATCTGCTCTGGGCGGTGCTGTTCCTGAACGTGACCGCGGGGATCGGCATCCTGGAGCAGGCCTCGCCCATGATTCAGGAGATGTTCAAGGGCCGGGTCAGGGCTGATGCCGCAGCCGGCTTTGTGGGATTGCTCAGCCTGTTCAACATGGCGGGAAGGTTCGGCTGGTCCTCGCTATCCGACCGCATTGGCCGGAAGGCCACGTACGCCCTGTTCCTTTCACTGGGACCCATTCTGTACCTGACCCTTCCCTACGCGGGACGTATCGGCAGCGTGGCGCTCTTCGTGGCCGCAGCGGTGCTGATCCTGACGATGTACGGCGGCGGGTTCGCCACTATCCCGGCTTACCTCTCGGACATCTTCGGCACTCAATACGTCGGCGCCATTCATGGGCGCCTGCTGACCGCATGGTCCGCCGCCGGTGTGGCCGGCCCGGTTCTGGTCAACTACATCCGGGAGTATCAGATCGAGCACGGAACTCCAGCCGCGCAGGCCTACAACATCACCATGTATCTGATGGCGAGTCTCCTGGTGATCGGGTTTTTGTGCAATCTGGGTGTGCGGCCGGTTCCTGACCGTTACTACATGGCGGACGATCAGCTGACCGACCGCGCGATGGCCCGCTCGCGGTAGATTGCATAGATATAGATCGCTCTGCATAAGTTGTTGGCGAGGAGTTTTCCATTCGCTGCGCGGGAGATCGAATGAGTCCAGTCAATCAGAGTGAATCCGGGTCGGATCAGCGGCGTTTGGGGCTGGTGCTGGTCGCCTGGCTCCTGGTATCGGTACCGCTGGTCTGGGGCGTATGGCAAACGATCAAGAAAGCCTCCGTTTTGTTTCGCTGATGCAACCTTTTGCATCTCATTGGGTTGCATGATTATTCCACACGGGAGCCCTCCTCTTTGTCGATTTCAGGACTTGACGCCAGAAGCGACCTCGTCAGATTGTAACCCGGTAAATACTTACAGCCCCTGAACTAATCGGCGCCCCGGCGTTGGGCACCTCCCCCTTCGCGGCCCTGGCGCCGCAGTCATGATCAACGCAATAGAGACTTCTGATTACTACCGAGCCAGGCCCATCGGACATGAAGTGGGCCTCGGCCTGCCGCTAGGCGGCATGGCCACGTCTTTGACCCTGCCCCCGAGGAGAGTGTGCCCATGAGGACCAGATCCGGTTGGTGGATGACCCCCGTTCTCCTGGCCATAGCGGCGCCGGTTGCCGCGCAAGGCACCGGAGACTGGACCACGTACGGGGGCAACGATTGGAATCAGCGGTACTCGAAACTGAAAGCCATCACCACGGCCAACGTGTCGAAACTGGTTCCCCGGATGGTTTTTCAGACCGGTATCGCCAAGCTCGGGTCGTTCGAGAACACGCCCATTGTTGCCAATGGTGTCATGTATGTGACAACGCCGTATAACACGGCGATGGCATACGATCTCAACACCCGGAAGGAGCTCTGGCGCTACGAGCACAAGCTGGGCACTACGATCTACTGCTGCGGCCCGAACAACCGCGGATTTGGCATCCATGGCGGCGCCCACCTCTATATGGGTACCCTGGACGCTCACCTCGTAGCGCTCAACGCGAAAGACGGCAAGGTCCTCTGGGACAAGGAAGTGGCCGATCCTGCGGCGGGATATAGCATCACCCACGCGCCGCTCATCATTGGCGACAACGTGATCGTGGGGGTATCGGGAGGCGAGTACGGCATTCGCGGCCATGTCACCGCCTACAATGCCATGACCGGCGATCAGGTGTGGCGCTGGTACTCGATTCCAGCTCCCAAAGGCGATCCCACGTTCGATGAGATGGCGCCGAACGGTTGGTGGGGCACCTGGGCGCCCAAGGCCGAGGACAGCGATCTGCATCGTGACATCACAAAGGAGAAGGCAGACAGCGGAAAGTACGCCGACGCCTGGAAAGTTGGCGGCGGCGGCGTATGGACCACTCCAGCGTATGACAAGGACCTGAACCTGATCTTCGCCTCAGTCGGCAATCCGTCACCCGACCTCGACGGCAGCGTGCGGCCGGGCGACAATCTCTACACCGACGCGATCGTGGCAATCGACGCCACCAGCGGCAAGACCAAGTGGTACTACCAGACAGTTCCCCACGATGTCTGGGACCTGGATGCTACTTCGCCGCCGCTCGTCACCACTCTGGGCGGAAAAAAGGTCGTGGTGCACGCCGGCAAGACCGCCTGGGTTTACGTCCTCGACGCGGCCACCGGGAAGTTGATTCGCAAGACGGAGAACTTTACTCCGCAGGAGAACATGTTCGCCCTGCCGACGGACAAAGGCACCCGGATGCTGCCTGGTGCCAACGGCGGCTCGGAGTGGTCTCCGATGTCGGTTGATCCCAATACTGGTTATGGCTTCGTGGCGGGCCTACACCAGCCGATGAACTACATCACGCACAACGCTCCGCTGGAAAAGGGCAAGCTCTGGCTGGGCTCCGCCTTCGTGGCCATTCCCGGTGAGGAGCAGTATGGCCTCTTCTCCGCGGTGAACCTCAAGACCGGCAAGATCGCCTGGCAGAACAAGGTTCCGCAGCCGATGATGGGCGGCTCCCTGGCCACCGCCGGCGGGCTCACTTTCACCGGCGAAGGCAACGGCAACTTCAACGCTTACGACTCCAAGACCGGAAAGCTCCTCTGGCAATTCAATGGCGGCGCCGGATGCAACTCGGCTCCGATGACGTTCATGCACAAGAGTGAGCAGTTCATTGGGGTGGCGTGCGGCGGAAACTTCCAGATCAGCTATCCGTTGGGCAACGCGGTGTTCATCTTCGGGCTGCCCGGCAAGTCACCGATAGCCGGAACGCCTCAGGCCGGAGAGAGCCCGGATAAGGGCCGGGCGCCGATGATGAAGAACGCAGACACCAGCGGCACGAACAAGAATCAGTGAGCGACTGGCGCCGGCAGCGAGGTCTCCTCGTGAGACCTCCTGCCGACCTTTTTTGAGATGACCGTCGGCCAATGGGGGTGGATGGTCCTGATTGCGGGATCCATCGCGGCCGGCAGCCGGCTTCGGGTGGACCCGGGGCCTGAGTGGCTCAACGTCAACGGCAATGATTGGCAAAAGATGGCGCCGAAGACGCGGCTCGCATATATCGAGGGATTTCTGGCAGGAGCGGCGTTGGGCCAGGCCGCTCAACGAGCCCGGGACACTGCAGGGGTCCGAACCGAGCTCGAAGCATTACGCCGAAGTGGTGGCCTGCGTTTTCCCTTCGGCGCCAATGTGTACGAGAGTCGGGTGAATGATTACTACTGGTGGAAGAACCACCTTCCCCTGCCCACGTGGTATGCTTTCCTGGAGGTGAATGGGACGTTCGGTGGTCATTTATCGGATTCAGTGCCTTGAACGGTTGTTGCTGGGACGACGTTGGTTTCCGTTAAGCGGTCGTTGGCGGTCATCCTTACTATGAGGGAGACGCACCTATGAAGCGAGTCGCACTGTTGTGTGTGGGTCTGGCGGTGGGAGCGGCGAGCGTCGCCGAGGCACAGCTGACGATGCAAATGAGCAACGGCTGGTCCTTCACATTTTCCGGTAACGTGAACGCGTTTGCGATTTACGAGTCCACCAGCGAGTCGGGCGGCACCCTGGGCGCCCCCGGTGGACTGATCGGCATCGGCGGTAAGGGCTTCAACGTGAGAACCGGCCTGCTTCCTGCCTTTGCCGTGTTCGATGCGAAGGGCAAGGAAGGAAACACCGATCTTGGCGTGCACTTCGGGTTTGCCCCGCAAATTCAGTGCGGTGGCCAGGCCCACGACTGCTTCGGCGCCCAGATCGACATGCGTCAGGTGTACCTCACCGTTGGTGGCACCTGGGGCCAGATTCTGGCCGGCCGTGAAATCGGTCTATTCAACCGGCAGAACATCCTGACCGACCAGACCTTGTTCGGCGTCGGAGCCACCGGCGGTATCAATGGTGGCGGCACCACCCTCGGCCGCATCGGCTTCGGGTACATCTATCCGAATTTCGTGGCTCAGATGACCTACTCGACTCCGGCCGGCAGAAGCACCCAGCTGTCGATCGGTCTGTTCCAGCCCTCAGCACTCAATAGCGATGCGGGCACCGCGTACGGCCAGACGGAGGTTCCTCGGCTAGAAGCGGAGCTTACCATCAAACCCGGCGACCTCCTGCTGTGGCTCAATGGTACCGCCCAGAATGCCAAGAATCCTGTGGCTGACGAGACCAAGACCGCAGTGGGCGCCGGCGGTGGGTTCCGCTTTGGCAAGACCCGGTTCTCCCTCACGGGATCTGGTTACTACGGGAAGGGCATCGGCACTACCCTCCAGTTCAACGGCGTGGGTGGCTGCGATGCGGTGGCCGGCTGCGGCCCGGTTCAGGGCATTGGAGTGGGCAGCGACGGTGAGCTCCGTAACTCCTACGGCTTCATCGGCCAGCTCACGTTTACCCCGTCCGACAGCAAGCTGACGGTAGCGGCCAGCTACGGCTCCAGCTTCCTCGAGTCAACTGATGGCGAGCCCACCGCTTTCAAGACCGAGAACACTCTGGTTTCGGGTGGCCTCTACTACCAAGCTACTAAGTCGCTCAAGGTGGTCGGAGAGGGTAATTACGCCTGGACCAAGGAACACGAGAGCGGGGCAGACGAGAATAAGACCTTTGCCCCGGCCATCGGTTTGATGCTGTTCTTCTAGTTCCCTCGCGGGTGCGTCCGAGAACGGCCTCCCTCACCGGAGGCCGTTTTTTTGTTCGATCTCGAGCCGCGTTACATTTACGGCCAACCTCTGTCCATCGGAGCACTGCATGAAGTACCGCCGGTTTGTCGGGATCCTTTTGCTCTTGCCTGCCTGTAGCCAGCACTACGCGGCGCCTGATAGCGTCCAAACCTCCTCCGCACCGGATGCTGCGTTCGAGTGTGTCAGGCGTCAGCTGCCGACCCTGGACTACAAGCAGCGCTCCCTCGACATGGCAGAGCACCGGATTACGGCTCAAAAATATGATCTCGAGGCCCACCGATCCGACGTGCAGTTTCGTCGGCTCATCAACCGCATAGAAGTCGAGGTCGGAGCAAACGCCGGGGGCCAGACCAGCATCGACGTTATAAGTCATACCATTGCGGAGTACACCACCCAGCGCGGACCTACCGAGGTGGAAGAGAAAGCCTCAGCAGACGTTAAGGAAGACGCCCAAAAGCTTTTGAAGGCATGTCATGGGTAGCTCCGAGCCACAACTCTCGACTAGCTTCCTCTGGTGCGGCTTCGGCACATAAGGAGATGATGTGGCGGTTCCTCTGGTCCAACTGACTCGATCCCCTTCAACCTCAGGCACCCTCGGCGCGGCACCCGTCCATCCGGTGCGCAAGCCGAGCTGGCTCAAGGTCAGGGCTCCTGGCGGGCCCAACTACGCACACATCAAAAATCTCATGCGTGAGTTGGAGCTCCATACCGTGTGCGAGGAAGCCCGCTGTCCCAACGTGGGGGACTGCTGGGAGCACAAGGCGGCAACCTTCATGATCCTGGGAGATGTGTGCACCAGAAACTGCACCTACTGCGCCGTTTCCCATGGAACTCCGAAAGCCTTCGATCCGCTGGAGCCGGTTCGGTTGGCTGAAGCCGTCGCACGGATGGAGCTTCAGCATGTGGTGATCACGTCGGTGGACCGCGACGACCTGCCTAACGGAGGAGCGGAGGCGTTCGCCGGCTGCATCACCGAGATCCGCCGGCGGCGGCCCGATACCACGGTCGAGGTGTTGATCCCTGACTTCAAGGGCTCCGAGCGCGCGCTCGCGCTTGTGATGGCGGCCCGGCCCGATATTCTGAATCACAACCTGGAAACCGCTGAGCGACTGTATCGACTCGCCCGGCCCGGCGGCCGCTACGCTCGGGCGTTGGAGCTGCTGGCCCGCGCGAGACAGATGCGGCCCGACGGCCTCACCAAGTCCGGCATCATCTTGGGAATGGGCGAGGAGTGGGATGAGGTCGTCGTATGCATGCGGGACCTTCGTCGCAGCGACGTCAACATCCTGACCCTGGGACAGTACCTTCGCCCCTCCGGAAGTCACCTGCCGGTTGCACGGTACTACACCCCAGCCGAGTTCGATGAGCTGAGAGATATCGGCCTCAGCCTCGGCTTTACTCACGTGCAGTCCAGTCCGCTCACCCGCTCCTCCTATCATGCGTGGGAACAGGCGCGAGCCGCAGGCTCAACTACGAAGAATCTCTCCGTTGTGAGCGAGGCTCATAGTGGCTGAGTCCACCGCAGCCCGCCCCAAGAGCAGGTCCAAAGGACTCGACCCCGCACGCGCGGATGAGTACCGCCGGTGGCTCCGCGAGATGATGTTGATTCGCCGCTTCGAGGAGAAGGCGGGTGAAGCCTACAGTCTGGGTAAGATCGGCGGGTTCTGTCACCTCTACATCGGACAGGAAGCTGTCGCGGTCGGCAGCCTCGCAGCGCTCGGCCCCAACGACTACATCACTTGCTCTTATCGCGAGCATGGGCACGCCCTGGCACGAGGAATCTCGGCCCGCGCAGTGATGGCTGAGCTGTTCGGGAAGGCCGACGGGTGCTCCGGCGGGAAGGGGGGCTCGATGCACCTGTTCGATGCGTCCCTGGGGTTTCTGGGCGGGCATGGGATCGTGGGAGGCCACATCCCGCTCGCTACCGGCATGGCGTTCGCAGCCAAGTACCGCAACACCTCTCAGGTGGCGGTTTGCTACTTCGGCGAGGCTGCAGTGAACAACGGTGCCTTCCACGAAGCGCTCAACATGGCCGCGCTGTGGAAGCTCCCTGCGATCTATCTCTGCGAGAACAATCGCTATGGCATGGGAACGGCCCTCGAGCGGGCCAGCGCGCTGTATGACATCTCCGAGCGGGCCTGCTCCTATGACATGGCCAACGAGGTGGTTGACGGGCAGGATGTGCTCACCATGAACGCGGCCATGGAGCGCGCGGTTCAGCGCGCCCGGACCGAAAAGCATCCGACCCTGCTCGAGGTTCGCACCTACCGCTTCATGGGTCACTCCATGTCGGATCCGATCCACGGCCACTACCGGACGCGAGAGGAAGTGGAGGATCAGCGCAAGCGCGATCCCATTACGGTCTGGTCCCACCGGCTGATAGAGGACGGCCTCATGGATGAGGCTGGCGTTCGGGCCATGGACAAAGCGGTGCTGGAGGAGGTGGACGACGCATATCAGTTCGCCGACCAGGCACCCGATCCCGATCCGAATGAGTTGTATACCGATGTTTACGCCAGAGAGGAACAGCGAGAAGGGTAACTTCACCCTTCATCACGATCATGCCAGTCATCACCTATAGAGATGCGCTGAATCAGGCTCTTCGGGAGGAGATGCAGCGAGACGACTCGGTCTTCCTCATGGGCGAGGAGGTCGGGGTCTATCAAGGCGCGTACAAGGTCAGCCGCGGGCTACTCGATGAATTCGGGCCCAATCGGATAGTGGATACGCCGATCACCGAGCTGGGGTTCGCCGGAGTCGGTGTTGGCGCTGCCATGGTGGGGCTTCGCCCGGTGATCGAATTCATGACCTGGAATTTCGCGCTACTCGCGGTAGATCAGTTGGTCAACTCCGCCGCTAAGATGCGCTACATGTCCAACGGCCAGGTGGGAGTGCCCGCGGTGTTCCGCGGTCCTGGAGGATCGGCGCTTCAGCTGGCTGCGCAGCATTCCCAGGCATTCGAGAGCTGGTACGCCCATGTGCCGGGGCTCAAAGTGGTCATGCCAGCTACGCCCGCAGACGCCAAGGGGCTGCTCAAGAGCGCCATTCGGGACGATGATCCAGTGGTGTTCATCGAAGGCGAGATGCTGTACAACACCAAGGGCGAGGTGCCTGAGGGAGAGCACATTGTGCCCATCGGTCAGGCTGACATCAAGCGCGAAGGAGTGGATGTGACTCTTATCTGTCATTCCAAGACGGTAAGCGTCACTCTGAAGGCTGCCGACCAGCTCGCGGCAGACGGCGTGAATGCCGAGGTAATTGACCTGCGTACCATCAGACCGTTGGACCGGGAATCGGTCTTGAACTCGGTGGCCAAGACTCACCGATGCGTCGTGGTGGAAGAAGGCTGGCCCTTCGCCGGAGTTGGTGCTCAGGTCGTGGACACGATTCAGCGTGATGCCTTCGACGAGCTCGACGCGCCCATTCTTCGGGTAACCGGCGCCGACGTTCCCATGCCATATAACAAGCAACTGGAGCGGGCGGCCAAGGCGGACCCGGCCAAAGTTGTGGCCGCGGTCAACCAGGTGTTGTACCGGGAGTAATCAATGGCCACAAAGGTCGTCATGGAGGCGCTCTCTCCCACTATGGAAGAGGGTCGTCTGGTCGAGTGGAAGAAACAGGAGGGCGAGCCGGTTAGCGTCGGCGATGTTCTCGCTGAGGTCGAGACCGATAAGGCGGTGATGGAGCTGGTGGCCCGCGCCGGTGGAACACTGCTCAAGCACATCGTCGAGGCCGGTGCTACGGTCCCAGTCTCGGAACCGGTGGCGGTCATTGGGGAGCCGGGTGAAGACGGTGGGGAAGCGGGGAAACGGGGACGCGAGGATGGTGGGAAGCGGGACGGCGGGGCAGCGGGCCAGCAGGGCGGCGGGCCAGAACGGCAGGGCGCTGGCAAAACTCAGACTCAGCCTGCGCAATCACAGGCAACCCAGGCTGCACCGGATCGGGATCAGCCCACATCCATGCCGCCGGCGCCTCCAGCCCACGCTGCCACAGAGACGTCAGCTGGGCCCCGCCCCTCTCCCGCTCCGGCCAAGGCCGGTACCCCCGCGGCGGCGGGAAACCGGATCAAGGCATCCCCTCTGGCCCGGCGAATGGCCGCTGACCGCGGGGTCGACCTGAGTGCACTAGCGGGCACCGGTCCGGAGGGACGGATCATTGCACGAGATCTGGCAGATAGGCCCGAGGCCAGCTCTACGGGAGTGGCGCCTTCCCCGCTTCCCCGCTTCCCCGCTTCCCCTCAGGCTACTCCGTACACAGACGTTCCCCTCACTCAGATCCGAAAGACGATCGCGCGGCGTCTGGCGCAATCCATCGGGCCCATCCCGACGTTTTACCTGACCAGCGAAGTGGACATGGAACGACTTTGGGATTCGAGGGAAGCTTTATCGAGAGGGCAGCGCGGCAGCGCGGAAGCGGGGCAGCCGGTCAAGGCTTCGTTCAACGACATCATCATCAAGGCGGTGGCGATGGCTCTCCGGCAGCACCCGGCGTGCAATGCCTGGTGGCAGGAGGACCACATCCGCTACTGGAACGAAGTACACGTGAGCATGGCCGTTGCGGTCGAGGAAGGGTTGATCACTCCGGTGATCCGCCACGCCGATCAGAAAGGATTGCGCGAGATTGCCGCGGAAACGAGGGACCTGGCCGGCCGGGCACGTGAGCGGCGCCTCAAGCCTGAGGAGTACACCGGAGCTACCTTCTCCGTTTCCAATCTGGGCATGCTCGACATCGATGAGTTCACCGCAGTGATCAATCCGCCAGAGGCGGGCATCCTGGCGGTGGGCCGGATCGTGCGAAAGCCGGTGGCCGAACAGGAGCAGGTGGCGCTCCGGCGACGCATGCGCATAACCATGTCGTGCGACCACCGGGTAATTGATGGGGCCACGGGTGCGCAGTTCCTGCAAACCCTCAAGGGGATGCTGGAAAACCCGCTGGCGCTGGTGTGGTAAGGCGCACGCTTTTCTAACCGACGAGGGAGTCCGTGGCAAATTCGTACGACGTGATCATTGTTGGCGGCGGACCGGCAGGCTATGTCTGCGCCATCCGGTCGGCGCAGCTGGGACTTGCTACGGCCCTCATCGAGCGAGACAAGCTTGGAGGGGTATGCGTCAATATCGGCTGCATCCCGACCAAGGCGTTGCTCCATAGCGCCTATGTCGCCAACGTCGTGAGTCACGATGCCAAAGAACTCGGTGTCGAGGTCGGAACCGTCAAGACCGACTATGGTGTCGCGATGCGTCGTTCCCGCCGGGTTTCGGAACAGAACTCCAAGGGCGTCGAGTTTCTCATGAAGAAGCACAAGGTCGCTGTGATCAAGGGCAGCGGCGTGCTCGGGCCCAATCGTACGGTAAAGGTGGGAAAGGACGAGTATCAGGCCAGGAAAGCGCTAGTCATTGCCACCGGATCCCGGGTCAAAGGCATCCCCCAGATCGGACTCGAGATCGACAAGAACTCGGTAATCAGCTCGGACGAAGCGCTCTTCCTGGAGAAGCCCCCCGCGACCATGGCTATCGTGGGGGCCGGCGCGGTCGGCTGCGAGTTTGCCGACATCTTCAACGCGTTCGGCACCAAGGTCACCTTGATCGAGGTGCTTCCGCGGATCCTGCCCCTGGAAGACGCCGAGGCTTCAGACACCCTGACCAAGAGCTACAAGAAGCGCGGAATCGAGGTGCGGGCAGGCGTTAAGGTCAAGAAGGCCACGGTGGCAAAGGAAAAGGTGATGCTCGAGCTCGAGAGCAACGGCAAGAGCGAGTCGATTCAAGCGGAGAAGGTGCTCATGGCCGCGGGCCGGGCGGTCAACACCGAGAATCTGGGGCTGAAGGAAGCCGGCGTGCAGCTCACCGACCGAGGTTTCATCAAGGTGAACTCGGCGACACTCGAGACCAGCACCGCAGGCATCTACGCCATCGGGGATGTGGCCGGTCCGCCCATGCTGGCGCACAAGGGTAGCCGCGAGGGCATCGTGGTGGCAGAGCTGGTGGCGGGGCATCACCCGCAGCCCATCATGTACGACAACGTACCGAGTGTCACCTACTGTCACCCGGAGGTGGCCAGCATCGGGCTCACCGAAGAGCAGGCCAAAGAGCGCAAGCTGGACTACCAGGTAGGGCGGTTTCCCTTCAGCGCCAATGGCCGGGCCCGCACCGCGAACGAGACTGAAGGCTTCGTGAAGATTATCCGGGACCGGAAGTACGGCGAAATCCTGGGAGCTCATATCGTCGGCAGCCACGCTTCCGAAATGATCCACGAGTTGGCGGTTGCCCGGCAGAACGAATACACGGTCGAGGAAGTGGATCTGGCCATTCACGCACACCCTACCCTGTCGGAAGCGATAGCCGAAGCGGCCCTCGACTCCATGGGGCGGGTGCTCAACATCTAGACTGAAAACCGAGGGCCTGATGGCCGGTCCTTTCGCGTTCGTCGCGAGCGGGGTGGGGGCCGGTGCGTTAATTGGTCTGGCGATCATCAGCGGAATCGTTCTCGGCGTGGACTGGCTTCGATCCGCTAGCCAGACTCCCCAGCTGAACACTTCGTTCTACCTGCTGGTGGTTGGAACGCTGGTTGGGATCCTCGCCGCCGCGTTCTCCGCCTGGCGGCTGCTGGCACCCCTCGGATCGGTCTACCGGCGAGGCGCTCTGTCGATCGTTTGCTCCTTCGCCACCGTCCTGCTCATGCTGGTTTGCATCCCCGTCCACCAGCTCCTCGGCCGCTTCGGCCTGCTCGGCCTGATACTCGTGAGCAGTCTGATCGCTGCGGTCCTCGCCCATCGGGCCAGGCGTCTGGCAATCGGCTGATGAGTCGCCGCCTGGTGGTCCAGGAGCTGGGGCTTCGTCCCTATGCTGAGGTGCTGGAGCTGCAGCGAACCCTGGCGCGGCAGCGGGTTAGCGGGGAACTGGCAGATGATCTCCTGCTCCTCGTCGAGCACGAGCCTGTGGTGACGCTGGGTCGCCGAACCCAGGCCCAAAGCCTGCCGCTAAGTGCGACCGAGTTGAACCGCCGTGGGGTGCAGCAGTATGAGGTGGAGCGAGGCGGAGATGCCACCTTCCATGGTCCGGGACAGTTGGTCGGCTATCCCATTCTCGATTTGCGGGGGCACCGCGAAGACCTGCACTGGTATCTCCGCACCCTAGAGGAGGCACTGATTCGGGGACTTGACGCCCTCAGCATTCCCGCGGAACGGAACCCTGGTCTGACCGGGGTATGGACTAGAGGGCGCAAGATCGCGAGCATCGGCATCCACGTGAAGCAGTGGGTGACCTACCATGGCTTTGCCTTGAACATCAATACCGACCTGTCCTACTTCGACCTGATTGTCCCCTGTGGAATCCAAAACGTTGTCATGACAAGCGTTGCCATGGAGCTCGGACGCACCGATGGTGCCCTCTGGAGTGAGGCCCGCCAGGCCGTGGTAGAAGGATTTGCCCAGGCCTTTGAAGCTGTCGCGGTCGAGCCTTCGTCGTCACTGATATAGCCCCTTCCGGCCCCGGTTGCCTTTGGGGCACCAATCAGCTTTTCTCCCTAACATGTCAGATTCGACGCGTCGGCCCTCCCCGGATGATCAGGCTGAGCAGCGAATCCGGGAGATTCTCCGGGCCGCAGACAGCTGGTCCAGGGAGGCGCCGCGATCTCTGATGCCTCCTATCAGGGCGGTATGTATCCGCTTGGCGGAGATGGTGGCGGATCAGCGGCACTACCTGGCACCTCTGCCGGAGCCGCAGGAAACCGAGCGCCGCATGGTGTTGTCGCTGGTAGCCGACCGGCTTCGCTCAAAGCCGGTGGTCGAAGGCGTCGAGCATCACTTGAAGGAGTTGGAGGAGTTGGAGCTGCGCTCGACCGGGTCCTGGGCCGTCGTGGCTTCGGCCCAGACCGAATGGATCACGACGGCTATTCGCTACCTGGAGAGCTGTGCGGGTCGACTCCCACCGGGCGAGCGGCCCGATCCTTACTGGGCGGATGACGTGGTGGCCGGGGTTATCGCGTCGGTCCGGGCACTGATCGGAGTCGACGAATTGCACGCGCGGACCGAGGCGCGCTACTCCGGGCCGATCAAGCGGATCTCGCCGGACGAGGAGTAGCGTTTCCTGCGCCGGATCTGGCGAACATCTCGAAAAACCTGCCGAAGATTTCAATCCCGCTCCACAACTGCGACAGATCCAGCTTTTCGTTGGGAGAGTGCAACCCGTCGTCCGGCAGTCCAATACCGGTCAGGATCACCGGCGCGCCGGTGAGGCCCAGTTCGGGGATGATCGGAATGGAGCCACCGGCCCTGACCGGCACGGCCTTTCTCCCGACCACCGATTCGAAAGCCTGATGCATGACATCGAACGCCGGAGCGCTCACGTCGACCTGCACCGGGTTACCGCCGTGGAGCAGGTTCACCCGAACCTCTGCCCACTCGGGCGCTGCCGCACGAACCGCATGCTCGAGCGCCCGGCCAACCTCTTCGAAATCCTGGCCCGGGACCAATCGTAGGCTCACCTTGGCCGTGGCTTGGGCCGGGATGACGGTTTTGGCTCCTTCGCCGACGAATCCACCCTTGATCCCATGAATCTCGAGCGTGGGCAGAGCCCAGACCCGCTCAAAGACAGTGCGGTTCTTGAGCCCGGTGAGCGCCTTCGCGGTAACCTCGTCCCGTAAGAAGCCCTCGCGGTCGAAGGGCAGCCGCTTCCAGGTGGCGAGCTCCGTCTCGGTGGGCGGCACCACCGCGTCGTAAAGTCCGGGGATGCGGATCTCCCCGGTGTCCGACTTGAGCTGGCACAGCATTCGGGCCAGCGTCTCTATCGCATTCGGCGCCACCCCGCCGTAGGTGCCGGAGTGGAGGTCTCGCTCGAGCGTCCTGACCGAAATTTCGGCGTAGCAGAGTCCACGGAGGGCAGTGTAAATCCCAGGCAGACCCGGGGCGTAGAACGACATGTCGCACACCAGCGCCGCGTCGGCCCGCGTCCGCTCGGGCTCACGGTGCAGCAAATCGTAGATGACCTTCCCGCCGCACTCCTCCTCTCCTTCGAAGATGAAGTGCACATTCAGTGGCGGTCGACCCTGGCCATCCAGCACGGCCTGGTAGGACTTCAGCAGGCAGTACACCTGCCCCTTGTCATCCGATGCGCCCCGGGCAAAGAGCTTTCCGTCACGGATGGTGGGGCTGAACGGCGGACTTAGCCATTCATCCAGCGGATCCGGCGGCTGCACGTCGTAGTGTCCGTAGATGAGGAGGGTTGGTGTCCCCGGTACCTTGGGGCTTTCGGCCCAGACCACCGGGTGGCCGGGCCCCTCGATGACCTGGACCACAGGGCACCCCAGTTGCGTCAGATGATCCTTCAGCCATTCGGCCGCGCGGCGGCAATCGGCCGTGTGGGTAGGCAGCGCGCTGACACTGGGAATGGCCAGAAACTCGGAGAGCTCCTGAATCAGCCGGGGCCGGTTGGCAACGAGGTCCTGGTTCATATAATGAGATTCCGGTTAACGATGTTCTCCCACCGCCCGCGCCAGACGGGCGTAAGCGCTATCACCCTCTGCTCCAGCCATCAGCTCCTTCAGGGCGCTGACGCTGCGTCGAATGTCCTGGCCGTGCTGCTGGTACCATTGCTCAAACAGGTCGAGTCGGGTCCGATAGATCCGCGCCCCGACCAGGCGGGCGTTATTGATCGGCCGATCGGATAGCCGCCCCACTCGCAACGTGCGGAGTTGGTGTCCCACGGGCCCTTCGAGCTCAGCGCGGGCCCACGCCGCTGCTTCCCGCCTGCCCTGCTCCAGCCTAGCAGAATCAGGTTTGCTGGCGTAGAGCGTGTCCAGCCGGGTGACCAGGGCCGCGTAGTAGTCACCGAGGACCATCTCGTCGTGCCAGCGGTCGGCCGCCTGAGTCGCTCCTGCCGAATCTCCCCTCTCCTTGAAGAAGGCCTCCGCCGATCGGTAGCCGACTAGCTGGGCGAAACTCTCGTTGAACGGAGTGGCGCTTTTCACATAGAGCGTGTTGTGGGCGATTTCATGAAACACTGTCGCTGCGAGCTCCACCGAGTCCGGCGTCAGGGCGGTGGACAGCAGTGGGTCGTTGAACCAGCCCAGGGTGGAGAAAGCGCCGGAGGGCCGCAGGTATGTGTCGAAGCCCTGCGCGGCAAAACGGGCCTCCTCCCGGCGCGCCGCGCCGGCATCGAAGAATCCCTTGTAGGGGATCCGTCCCACCACCGGATACTTCCAAGTGTACGGGCAGATGCAGTCCCTGGGCGCGGCCTGGAGGACCAGCAACAGGGTGTCTCGACCCACATCGGCGTAGGTGGTGTAGGTCTCTTTCGCTTCCAGGCCCAACCGGGCGGCATAGTCTCTGGCGTCCAGCACCAGCCGCAACGAACGCCGCACTTCAGGATCGACCTCACTGTCTCGCGCCATCCGCCCGATTGGCTGCCTGGACTTGAGAATCCGGGTCTCCTCGAATCCCGCCCGAGTCAGATAACGAACGTCGTCGCTGGCCAGGTAGGCCGTGCCATAGCCGGCGAACAGAGCAGCCACCATCACGAAGAAGACCATGCGCTTCAACGAATCCGGACCAGCGCAATTCGAGGCACAATGGTAGTTGGCAACGCAGCGCCGGCCGAGCCGGTTACTCTAAGGTCGACTTCTCCGCCATTTGGCGGCTGGACCACAAGAACGTGGTGACCCGATCCGGCGCGCAGCGTCCCACTATGACCATACGCGGCGCCGTCGGTGCTGTCGGGCAATAAGGGGAATCCTCCGTTTGCATCGCCCACCTCGCGGAAGTTCCAGCTGGTGTAGCTCAGCCGGCTGTTACCGGGAGAAAATCCCGGCAGATCGTCGACATAGTTAGTGAGCTGCCATTCTCCTACCAACGTGGAGAAGTCTACGCCGGTCTGTGCGGTGACGTTGGCGCTGCCCACCTGACTGGTCGCGAGCAGTTTGTGGGTGAGCTCGGTTCCGAGGAGAGTACTTCCCCCGAAGTGGTCAGCGAGCCAGCGAACGAAGAGCCAGTTGGCGCCCCGCTCTTCCAGCTGGCCGGTCGAACTCCCCGGCTCGATCAGATAGAAATCCTCGGGCGACGCCAGGTATTCAAGGGCGTTGAGCAGGTCTCCCTGCAGGAACTCCTCTGCGCAAGATGTGGGCGCACACTGCGCATCGGGAACTTCCCGGCCGCCCAGCTCCTCGGCAAAGTGCGACAACCCCTCGTTCAGCCAGGTGTCTTCCGAGCTCCCATGCCGCAGCAGCACGTGCTGGTTGTAACTGATCATGTGCTGGAACTCGTGAATGAACGTAGCCGGAAGCTTGCTATTGGCTTCCTCCTTCGACACCTGGCAGCGGGAATTGTTGACGTCGGGAACCAGACCGTAGAACACCTCACCGTCATTGGAGCCCGGATTATTGGACCCCGGAGCCAGCAGATCGGCGCCGAAGAAGTAACCCAGAATAATTTGGCCGGTGGTGCTGCAGTCCGGACTTAGCGCGTTTACCCGTTGGGTGAGCAGAACGATCACCACGCCATTGCCATCCACATCCGACTCTCGGCCGAAGGCTACGGTGTCGATGGGATAGAGGTGCTGATCGAAGAGCGTCTTCACCTCGTCCAGATCGGCGTCGGTGTACCCGCCCGCGGGCGCGGCATTGTCCACGTAGATTGCGACCCGGTCGCCTACCGACCTGGCGGTTGCGGTGGACTGAACGAATGCGGTGCAGCTCGAAGAAGAGCAGACATTGAAGGTGCGTTGGTCGCCCACCGCAGGAGGAGCCGCGTGCGTGGCAATGCGCGCGTTGTCGAAGAGCGACAGGGAGCCATTCGCGGCCAGCGCCTTTTCCCGGGAGCGCAGCATGCTATGAAACGCTTCGGTGGACCGGGGGGACTGGAAGGCAGAGAGCCGGGGCGACGGCAACTGGGGCGCAGAGGCCGTGGCAACCGCGGTCCCACTCAGCAGATAGGGAGCGGAAACTCCATCCGGCGTCTCCTGGCCTGCGGTGGCGAGGGGGATATATAGATGCTCCGCCCCACTCGAGCCCGCCGCGGGAAGCCGGATGCAGGCCCCGGTCGAGTTCGGATCCAGAATCTGGTATTCACCAACCTGGAGCGACCGGGTGCTCGCCGCGGAGCAGTCCAGAGGAGCCTCGCCGCTCGGGCCCGTGCCGTCGCTGCAGCCGGTCAGAATGGCTCCACAGAGCACAAGAAAGAGAGAGCGCGAATTTCGCACTTGCCAACCACTCCGCCGGTAGTGAAAGCAGGGAGAACAGGGCACCGGGAGAAACCGCGTAAACCTCAGCAAGATAAGATGCGGCAACGGCTTTTGACAATCGCTTCACCTGCCGGTACCTTCACTCGGTGTCCGGATACGTTCGGCGCGCTCGACCGCAGATCTTCACCGCCTGGCCCATTTTTCCCAACGCGCCGCGGGACCTTGTTGCCCAGGGCACACCGCGGCTGTCCAATGCATGCGTCGTAAACCGGACTGGTGAGCGGCGGGTTGATGGATACTGACTTATGATCCACCACTGATATGCCATTCGTCCATCTCCACACCCATAGCGAGTACTCTCTGCTCGACGGGGCCAACCGGATTCCCGAGCTGGTCGGCCACGTCAAGAAGCTCGGGATGGACAGTCTGGCGGTCACCGATCACGGGAACATGCACTCCGCCTGGACCTTCTACGAGCAGGCCAAGGCGCAGCAGATCCGGCCCATTCTGGGGTTCGAGGCCTATCTCGCCTTCGGCCCGCGCACTCTGCGCGAGAAACCTCAGTGGGCCCCCGCTCCGTACAGCCATCTCGTTCTCCTGGCGCGAAACCGAGCCGGCTACCGGAATCTGGTCCGACTGACCTCGATCGGATTTGTGGAGGGTTTTTACCGCCGGCCGCGGATCGACAAAGAGGTTCTCGCCGCGCACTCCGAAGGTTTGGTCTGCCTGGCAGCCTGCCTCTCCGGCGAGGTGGCGCTCTATCTTCGTCAGGGAAAGTTCGACGAGGCCAGGAAGAGCGCCGAGTGGTTCAGCCAGACGTTTGGCCCTGAGGGATTCTGGCTTGAGATTCAGCAGCACGGAATCGGCGAAGAGCGCCAGGTCACTGAAGGCATGCTGCGCCTGGGACAAGAGCTCGGCATTGGCGTGGTGGCCACGAACGACGCGCATTATCTCCGGCGGGAAGACGCCGAAGCCCACGATGTGCTGCTCGCCATCGGCACCGGCAGTGATCTGGACGATCCCAAGCGTTTCCGCTTCCTCGGCCAGGAATCCTACGTCAAGTCCGAAGCGGAAATGCGGGCGCTCTTCCCGGAGCAGCCGGAGACTCTCGAGAACACGGCCAGGGTGGCCGCCCTCTGCGAGTTCGATTTCGAGAAGCGGTACTTTCTCCCCGTCTTTCCCCGGCCGGCCGAGTACGAAAGCGATGAGGCCCTGCTCCAGCATCTCGCCCACACCGGTGCGGAGCAGCGGTATGGGTCGCCCCTTCCAACCGAAGTGCGGGAGCGGCTGGAGTATGAGCTCGGGGTCATCGAGCGCGCGGGTTACGCCGGCTATTTCCTGATCGTCCAGGACTTCATTGCCGCTGCGCGCGAGCGCGGGATTCCGGTGGGTCCGGGACGCGGCTCGGCCGCCGGCTCCCTGGTGGCCTATTCGCTTGGCATCACCGACGTCTGTCCCCTCAAATTCGACCTGCTGTTCGAGCGGTTCCTCAACCCCGAACGGGTGTCGATGCCCGACATCGATGTCGACTTCTGCTTCGAGCGCCGGGGTGAAGTGATCGAATACGTCCGCGAACGATATGGCAGGAAAAGTGTAGGGCAGATCGTCACCTTCGGAACCATGAAGGCACGAGCGGCCGTCAAGGACGTCGCCCGGGTACTCCGGATTCCCCCCGGAGAAGCCGACCGGCTCACCAAGCTTATTCCTTCGGGACCTGCCTACAGTCTGAACATTCGCGAGGCGGAAAAGAAGATCGACGAGCTCCGCGAGCTGGTACGGGGGAACCCGGTGTACCGACGGCTGCTGGACCTGAGCTCCCGCATCGAAGGCATCTCGCGCCACATGTCGGTGCATGCCGCCGGCGTGGTGATCGCGCCGGGGCCGCTGTCGGACTATGTGCCGGTCTGTGTGGCTCCCACCAACCGGGTCAAGAGCGACGTCGCCGGCGCCCCGCCCGAGGGTGATGAGTCCATCATCACCCAATACGAGATGGGTGCGCTGGAGAAGGTCGGCATGCTCAAGATGGACATGCTCGGCCTTAAGACCTTGACCGTGATTCACGACGCAGTGGCGATGATCGAAGCCCTGCACGGTACCCGGCCCGACATGGCCACGCTGGAGCTGGACGATCCCAAGGTCTACGATCTGCTCCGTCAGGGCCGCACCGCCGGGATCTTTCAGTTCGAGTCGCCGTTGGCCACCGATACCCTGCGCTCGATGAAGTGCGACCGCTTCGACGATCTGGTCGCCAGCAACGCCCTGCTCCGCCCCGGACCGCTCGATGCCGGGATGCACCTGGTTTTCATCCGGCGGAAGCTGGGACAGGAGCGGGTGACCTATCCTCACCCATCCCTGACCGACATCCTGGCCCCCACCTATGGCGTCATCACCTACCAGGAACAGGTGATGCGCATCGCCAATGTGCTCGCCGGATTTTCTCTGGCCGAAGCCGACGTGCTGCGAAAGGCGGTGGGCAAGAAGGATCAGGAGCTGGCCAATCGGGAAGTCGCGAAGTTCGTCGAGCGCGCCGTTGCCTTGGGCCATCCTCGCGGCATGATCGAGGAGCTGGGCCGGCAGATTGTCACCTTCGGCCGGTACGGGTTCAACAAGTCTCATTCGGTGGCCTACTCGATCCTGTCGTATCAGACGGCATGGCTCAAGGCCCACTATCCCGCCGAGTTCATGGCCGCGCTGCTCTCGTCCGAAATCGGAAATACCGATAAAGTCGTGCAGTACATCAACGAGGCCAGAGAGCTGGAGCTGGAGATTCTGCCACCCGATGTGAACGAGTCCGGATTCAAGTTTACGGTGGTGGGCGATCGCCGAATTCGCTTTGGCCTGGGGGCGGTGCGGAATGTGGGTGAGGGCGCAATTGCTTCGATCATTGCGGGCCGCAGCGAGGGGCCGTATCACACTATTGCCGACCTGGTCGAGCGCATCGACCTCAGGTTGTGCAACAAGCGGGTGCTCGAGTCACTGGTAGCCGCCGGAGCGTGCGACACTCTCGGTGGCCATCGCAAGCAGCTGATCGAGGCGCTCGATGCGGCCTTGGCTGAGGCGCAGCTGCTTCAGGCCGAGCGGGAGGCAGGTCAGGGATCACTGTTCGGAGAGGTCGTCGCGGAAGGGCAAGCGCGAACGGACGGGAACGTTGCTGGCCAGAATGGCCACCTCGCTCTCCCGGATATTCCCGCATGGACGGAGGCGGAACGCCTGGCCAAGGAGAAGGAGGTGCTGGGGTTCTTCATCTCGGGCCACCCTCTGGAACGGTTCAGACAGGAGGTCGAGCTGTTCGGCACTCGGACCACGGCTACACTGAGCGAGTGGGGGGAACATCAGGTGAGCGTGGCTGCCGTGATCACCGCGGTGAAGCGGCAGATCTCGAAGAAGACCGGAAAGGAATACGCCCGGCTGGTTCTGGAGGATTTCCACGGAACAGCCGAGGCCATCGTCTTCCCCGAGGCCTGGGCCAAGCTCAATCAGATCATCCTTCCAGACTCGGCACTGCTCCTGACCGGGGGCTACAGCGACCGGGATCGGGGCGACGATCAGGCGCCCTTCATCGTGGAGACCGCCCGCCCTCTCGCCGAGCTCAAGAGCTCGGGAGCGTTGGCGCTGAGTCTCCGCTGGAAAGCGCCGTCTGCTCCGGAGCCGGGGGCCGTAAAAGAGGTGGCGGCGATCTGCTCGGCTCACCCCGGCCCGACCCCGATTTACATCGAATGGACCGACGGCAATGGTGAGGCCGTGCGACTACGGTCGCGGCGCATTCGCGTGGCTGCCGAAGACGACCTGGTTCGTGCCCTGCGCGACCTGTTGGGGTCGGAGTCCGTCAGTTACGTGAAGGCCGGGTGACCTGATGGCCTCAGCCTACACCCTGGATTTCGAGAAGCCGCTGCTGGAGCTGGAGCGTCAGATCGATGACTTGAAACGCATCGGCAGCGAGCGACAGATCGACATCAACGGGGAGCTCGAGGGGCTCAACGGCAAGCTGGAGTCACTCAGGGCGGACATCTACCGCAATCTCACGCCGCTGCAGCGGGTGATGGTTGCGCGGCACCCGCGGCGCCCGTATACCTTGGATTATCTCAGCACCATCTTCACCGATTTCATCGAGCTCCACGGCGATCGGTTGTATATGGATGACCCGGCCATTGTCGGCGGATGGGCCCGCCTGGCCGGTGTTTCGGTGATGGTGATCGGGCATCAGAAGGGGCGAGACACCAAGGAGAATCTCAAGCGTAACTTCGGCATGCCACACCCGGAGGGCTACCGGAAGGCGCTCCGGCTGATGAAGCTCGCCGCCAAGTTCGGAGCCGGCGTTATTACGCTGATCGACACGCCGGGGGCGTATCCCGGTCTGGGAGCCGAGGAGCGGGGCCAATCGGAGGCACTGGCCCGGAACATCATGGAAATGTCCTCACTGGCCACGCCGAGTATCGCAGTGGTAATCGGGGAGGGAGGCTCCGGCGGTGCGCTGGCGCTGGGTGTAGCCGACCGCGTTCTCATGCTGGAAAATTCAGTGTACTCGGTGATCTCCCCCGAGGGATGCGCCGCCATCCTGTGGAAGGACGCCAGTCAAAGGGAGCGCGCCGCCGAGGCACTCAAGATCACCGCGGATGACCTGCTGCGGTTAAAGGTGATCGACGAGATCATCAAGGAGCCGGTGGGAGGAGCGCACATCGATCCCGATGCGGCTGGAGAGGCCCTGCGGGAGGCCCTTATCCGGCATCTCACCGAGCTGCGCAAGATTCGCCCCGAGAAGCTGGTCCGGCGCCGAGCCGAAAAGTACGCCGCCATGGGCGCGTTCACTGAGGACTGATGAGTCAAACAATCGAGGTCCGTTTCAAGGGCACCCGCAAGGCTTACTTCGTGTGGGAGGATGATTCCGATCCCCTCCACCTGAAGGAGCCGGTCATCGTAGAGGTGGAGCGGGGTCGCGACCTCGGCCGTGTCAGCGCCGTGGGCGAAACCGCCTTGAAGAAATGCAGCGGGTGCACCAGCTGCGCCGTAGGCGGTGAGACCAGCCCTGAGTCCGCGCCGCTCAAACCCGTGGTGCGCCGAGCCACCGTCGAAGACTGCAAGACCCATCAGGAGCTGCGGATGGGCGAAGAGGAAGTGCGCCAGAAAGTCATTCAGCGGGCCCGGGCTCACGAGCTGCTGATGAAAATCAGCGACACCGAATGGCAGTGGGACCGGAACAAGCTGACCATCTATTTCACCGCGGACAAGCGGGTCGACTTCAGAGCCCTGGTGCGGGACCTGGCCTCCTTGTTTCGCACCAGAATCGAGCTGCGGCAGATCGGCGTGCGGGATGAGTCAGCCCGACTCTCCGGTGTTGGGCGCTGCGGTCGGGAATACTGCTGCTCGACCTGGCTCAAGGAGCTTTCGCCGGTCAACCTTGGCCTGGCCAAGGACCAGCATCTGTCGCTGAACCCGTCGCAGATCTCCGGGGGCTGCGGGCGACTGCTCTGCTGCCTCAAGTACGAGCACGAGTTCTACGTTACCGCTCGCAAGCGCTTTCCCAAGGAGGGGAAGACTTTGAAGACCGCTGTGGGCGCCGAAAGGGTGATTGCGGTGGACATCTTCCGGGAGCGGGTGTTCCTCCGGCACGAGGAGCTGGGATCCCGGATCATTCCGCTGGCTCAGCTTCGGAGCGAGGTCGAAGCCCTGGGCGAAGTCTTTCCCACGGCGGAAGTGCGCAGCCGCCGCGGTCGCGGGGGAATCCCGGAATCCGGGGCCAGGAACTAGCAAACCTCCGTCGACCTTTTATACTCCGCAACCACATAGCCGCAGATCAACGCTGCACCCCCCTCACGGGTGACGCAGAAAAATCGTATCTGCGTCGGGTACCCGCTTCGGGCGGGTGCAGGCGCTAATCTGCGGCTCAATCGTGTCCGTATTCCGGGTAGGAGCGGGGTGTGGCGAAATATTTTCTTACCACCGCCATCGATTATTCCAACGGAGATCCCCATCTGGGCCACGCCCTCGAGAAGGTGGGCGCGGATGCCATCGCTCGCTACCGCCGCATCCGGGGCGACCAGGTTCACTTCCTCATGGGGATGGACGAGCACAGCCAATCGGTGCTGCAAGCTGCCGCTCGCGCCGAGGTGCAGCCGCAGGAGTGGGTGGACCGGATGGCCCGCCGCTTCGAGGAGTTCTGGCGGCGGCTGGAGTGCAGCAACGATGACTGGATCCGCACCACCGAGCCGCGCCATGCTCGCGCGGTCACCGAGCTGCTGCGCCGGATCCAGCAGTTCCATCCCGACGATCTCTACATTGCCGAGTACGAGGGGCTCTACTGCACCGGGTGCGAGGAGTTCAAGCAGGAGAGCCAGATCGTCAACGGACACTGCATCGAGCATCCTACGCTGGAGCTGATCCGTACCCGGGAGCGCAATCACTTTTTCCGCTTGAGCCGGTACGGGGAGCCGGTGCTGGACCTAATTCGAAGCGGAAAGTTCCGGGTGGAGCCGGCAATCCGGCGCAACGAGGTGCTGCGGCTGCTCGAGGGAGGACTGCAGGATATCTCCGTCTCCCGGCTGCGGCAGCCCTGGGGAATCCCCTTCCCCGGCGATCCGGAACAGACTGTGTACGTCTGGTTTGACGCCCTTATCAACTACCTCTCGGCCACCGGCTTTCCCGATGCGGGATACGAGCGGCTCTGGCCCGCGGATCTCCATGTGATCGGAAAGGGCATAACCCGGTTTCACTGCGTCATCTGGCCGGCCATGCTGCTGAGCGCCCAGCTAAAGGTGCCCCGTGAGGTGTGGGCCCACGGCTACGTGCAGTGGGAAGGCACCAAGATGTCGAAGACGAGTGGAACGGCAGTAACGCTGGATGAGGCCATTGAGCGCCACGGCCCCGATCCGCTGCGTTACTTCCTGCTCCGCGAAGTAGGCTTCGAGGCTGATGGCAATTTCACCTGGGATCGGTTCGACGAGCGATACAGCGCCGATCTGGCTGATGGGTTGGGCAATCTCGCCTCCAGAACGATCGCGATGTTGGGGAAATATCGGGCAGGAGTGGTGCCCCGATCGGCTGCGTCGACTGCCTTGGATCAAGCCGGAGCTGAGTCGGTCCGGCGGTACGCTGTAGCGATGGACGCGTTCGATCTTCGGTCAGGGGCGGAGGCAGCGTGGTCCCTGGTTTCGGCGGCAAACCTGTTCGTTCAGCAGACCGCGCCGTGGAGCTTGGCAAAGTTGCAGCGCGAAGCCGAGCTGGATGACGCCCTGGCGGCGCTGGCCCGCGCGCTGGGTCGCCTGGCGGTACTGGTGAGCCCGTTCATTCCAGGCAAAGCCCAACAGTTATGGCAGATGCTGGGGATGAGTGGAGCGGTGGCGGAAGCGGCTTGGTCAGCCGCAGAGCAACCGGAGGTGCAGGAACGCAAGACCGAGCGCGCCGACGTGCTCTTTCCCAAGCCCGCCAGTGTCTAGAAGTTACCGCAAACACTTGCGAAACTTCTTGACAGTGAAAGACTTATCACCCTAAGAACCACTTGACAATCCTTATCCGCGTGAGCCACCTTAACTTTGCAGCCATGACTCCGGACACCCCGGGTTCGGAGTCGTCGTCAGATTGGAGCACAGACTCGCAGAAGTTGTCGACCATGTTGTACGAGGTGCAACCGTCATGTCCAAACGCCGCTGGACCCTGGTTCTTGTCCCCCACGGGTCGGAGCCCTCGCGTATAGTCGAGGTCTCCTATAACCTGTTGCGCGGCGTGGTGGCGATTGTCGGTGTATTCGGTGTAATCGGATTGCTCGTCGGATACCTCACCCTGAGCCACACCACCGATCTCTCTCGCGCAGCCCGGCTCCAGCAGGAAAACGCATCCCTAGCCCGCGAAATTGGTGAGCTGCACGGACGGCTGAACAGCCTGGCCGACACCCTCAGCACGATCTCGCAGCGCGATGCCCACATTCGGGTGCTGGCCAACCTGGAGCCGATCGATCCGCAGGTTCAGAAGGCCGGCATCGGCGGCCCCGGCAGTTCCGATCTCGATCTGACCGGCCTCAGCGGTCTGGCCCGCCGCTCCGCTGAGGTGCGCGTAGATCTCGGCGCGCTGATCCGCCGGGCCAACCTGCTGGCGTCGTCTTTCAAGGAGGCAGCTGACAGCCTGGCGTTCCACCGGGCACGTCTGGCTGCTACCCCGTCCATCATGCCGACGCAGGGCTGGCTCTCCAGCGCGTTCTCCGCCATGCGGGCCCATCCGATCCTGCATCTGGCTCGCCCGCACGAGGGGATCGACGTCTCCGCCCCGATGGGCAGCCCGATCGAGGCGCCT
Organism: uncultured Gemmatimonadales bacterium; assembly: GCA_963698975.1. GTDB lineage: Bacteria > Gemmatimonadota > Gemmatimonadetes > Gemmatimonadales > GWC2-71-9 > CAVVWJ01. The sequence goes on along the minus strand of CAVOSV010000002.1, from coordinate 1,931,105 downwards.
GCGGCTGGGGTGGTGACCGAGGCAGGGTGGGAAACCGGCTACGGCAATACGATCACCATTAATCACGGCTACGGCATCGTCACCAAGTTCGCCCATGCCTCCAAGCTCCTGGTGAAGAACGGACAACGGGTGGCCCGGGGCGAGCGCATCGCCCTGGTAGGGAACTCGGGTCTCGCCACTGGCCCGCACCTCCACTATGAGGTGCACGTGAACGGCCGCCCCGTGGATCCGCTGAAGTACGTGTTGCCCGAAGGAGTGGTGACGGACTAAGGCGGGACAGCGGGGCGGCACGGCAGCGGGGCAGATCAACAGAAAGCGGCCTTCCGAATCAGATCGGAGGGCCGCTTACGTGTCTTGCCGTCCCTGCTTCTCCTCTGCCCGCTGCCCACTGCCCCGCTTAAAAACTCACCGTCGGCGGCTGAGCGGCTCCCTGCGAGGCCTCGAAGTAGTCGCGCGGCTTGCCCATTCCGAACACTTTGGCGGTGAGATTGTTGGGAAAGCGGCGGATATATGAGTTGTACTCACCCACCGCGGTGTTGTAGTCCTGTCTTGCCACGGAAATCCGGTTCTCGGTCCCTTCGAGCTGAGTCTGAAGGTCGCGGAAGTTCTGGCTGGATTGCAGCTGTGGATAGTTTTCGGCGATGGCCAGCAGGCGGCCCAGCCCCTGCGACAGCACCGAATCGGCGGCCGCCATCTGGCGGACATTCCCTGATTGAATCGCACCGCCGAGTCGGGCTCGAGCATTGGCGATCGAGATGAACACCGTGTCCTCCTGCTTGGTCACGCCCTTCACCGTGTTCACCAGATTGGGAATCAGGTCCGCCCGTCGCTGCAGCTGGGTCTGGATCTGCCCCTGAGCCTGGTTCACCCGCTCGTCCAGCGTTTGGATCTGATTGTATCCGCAGCCGGCCAGGAACAGAGCCGTGGTGAGGAGGGATAAATACATTCTGGAGGCGCGCCGCATTCCTGATCTCCCCGCTAAAGTTGATCGACGAACTCTGCCGTCTGCTCCACAGCGTTCATATAGTTTTCGAATTCGGGTGCCCCGCAACGCCACTCCCGGTCGGCCCGATGCCGAACCACATGAAGCAGGTGCTCGGGGTCAAAACCGACCGCACCGGCAGCCGCGGTGCCCAACTCGGTGGAATCCACAGGGACAGGCCGTCCCAGAACTGCGAGCACTCCGCGAAGGAGGACGAGAATCGTGGCGGCGCTCTCCAGACCGAGCCTTCCCAGCGCCGCGGGCTCGGGAGCATAGGTGGCATAACCCTGTCGAAGCCGGAGCAGCTTGCCCCGGAACTCTCGTTCGAGAGCCTTGCGCAGGTCACCGGTGTCTACCTGAACCCCTTGGAGCGGGTCGGCCCCACGCAGCACCTGATAGGAAAGGCGCATATCGGTGATCTCGATCGGAAAAGCATCCGAGGCACGGGTCCACTCGGTCCGGCTGATCAGCAATGGCGGCTCCGGCGTCGACTTGCGCCAGATGGCAAACGCGCGTCCCAGTGCGCGCAGCGTGGGCGTGGTCACCTCATCGAGCACAAGCATCAGATTGACATCGGAGCGTCCCGGGATGTAATCGCCCCGGGAAGCTGAGCCGTAGAGCACCGCGCTGTATCCGGCTCCGGCCACGCGATCCACCTCGGTGAGGAATGGGTCGACTACCCGTGATACTGTAGCCCGCATCAGAATCTTCCCCCGGCGCCGCCGCCGCTGAATCCACCTCCGCCACCGAATCCGCCGAAACCGCCGCCGCCTCCGCCGAAGCCCCCACCGCCGCCCCAACCACCGCCGATCCACGGCCCACCCCAATATATCCCGCTCCTTCTGCGGCGACCGCCGCGAAACGCGCCCGATATCATCAGCAGAAAGAAGATCATCAGGAGCAGCGGCAGCAGGTTTCCCCCGGTAGGACTGCCTCCTCCCGAGCCGACTGGAGGCTGGTAGGCGGTGAGCGTCGTATCGGACACACCGTAGCCCCGAGCGATGAGGCTGGCCAGCGCCCGAACTCCCAGCAACAGTCCTTCGCCGTAGTTGCCCTGGGACAGCTCCGGCCGCATGAGATCCCGGATCTGGCCGGCAGCAGCATCGGTGACAATGCCCTCTAGCCCTTGCCCCACTTCGATCCGGATCTGTCCCGAGTTTGGATCTCCCTCACGTTTCGGTACGAGCAGCAGCACGAGGCCCGCGTTGCGCCGCGGATCTCCGATCTCTGCCTTTGCCCCCACCTTCCATTTCCGGCCGATGGCCAGGGCCACCTCTGAGGCTTCCCGATCCCCGATGGTGGGCAGGGTGACAACCGCCAGCTCGGCCCCGGTCACTCCCAGTAGCCGCCGGATCAGGTCATCCATGCTCTGGGCAGCCTCGGCCGAGACCACCGAAGCAAAGTCATTGACGTAGCCCACCGGCTGGGGCGGGACGAACGAATCAACGGCGGTTGCCTGCGCCCAGCCGGCGGTCACCGCGGGAGAGAAACCGATGCTGAGTTGAAGCCCTATCCAGAGGGCGATAGCTTTGGCCCGTGTACCTCTCAAACTCTCTCCCCGCGCCGGCGCATTCACCGTTTCCACACCCATGAGTCTCCTGACGCTGCGAAGCGCGATGGCACTTTGTCTGAACACCGTGATTCTTGGCGCATGCCACACCGATCGTGAAGTTGCGGTGCGGGTCTCGATTCCCGACGCAGAGTCACGCGAGACGCCCGCCGCAGGAGTGGGCATCATCGCGCTGCCCTACGATCGAGACAGTATCCTTACCAGCCTGGAAGCTCGAGCGCGAACTCCCCGGCCGCAGACCGCCACACTCGACACGCTCTTTGCCCATTTTCGCGGACCGTTTACTCACTATACCGATCTCTCCTACCGGGCTTCGCAGCTCCGGGATTCACTCGATCGGCTGCGCCGCGGCCGGGATAGCGGGTCGAGCTCTGTCTCGCCCGAGCAGAAGCGGCTGGCAGATTCCGTCCGATCGCTCGACCGCCAGGTCGATCGTGCCCGCAGCGAGCTCGACCGTGCCCGTGTCGAGTTCGTCAGCCGGAGCGAGGCGCCCCGCACCGCGATTCGTCGGTGGGAAGATAGCACCTACCGAGGGTACGACAGCATCGTCGAAAATCTGGCTCGATCTCAGGGTCGCGACGCGGTCACCGATACGACCGGCTCAACCGGATGGGCCCGTCTTACCTTGCCGCCCGGCCGCTGGTGGATCTATGCTCGGGCATGGGACACCAGCGACCCTAACGCCGAGTGGTACTGGAACGTCCCGGTTCAGGAGGATACCGTCCTGTTGTCCAGCCGTACCGGCCGGCGTCGACCGCGCTATTAGGAGATAGCAATGGCAGTGTTCTCAAGGATCTTCGCTGTGGCGCTGGTACTCGCCGTCGTCGGCTTGCCGGTCAGGGCCCAGACCACACCGGCGCTGAGTGCTCGAAGCAAAGGATCGAGCAAGGCACCAGTCACGGTCTACGAGATGTCCGACTTTCAGTGTCCCTACTGCCGCCAGTTTGTGGAGGAGACTTTCCCCAGGCTGGAGCGCGACTACATCGCGACCGGCAAGGTGCGCTGGATCTTCATCAACTATCCCCTCACCAGCGTGCACCAGCATGCCGCGGCGGCAGCGCAGCTGGGGATGTGCGCTGCCCAGCAGCAGGGGTTTTGGAAGGTGCACGATCTGCTGTTCAAGTATCAGGAGACCTGGGCCCCGCTCAAGGAACCTGGTCCTTTCTTCGTGTCGCTGGCCGATTCGGCTGGACTATCGAAGTCGGCCCTGCTCAGCTGCCTGGATTCGCCGGAGACCTTGAACAGCGTGCGGGCCGATGCCGAAGGCGCGGCGCGGTCCGGTGCCACCAGCACCCCCACGTTTTACATCGAGGGTGGTCTACTGGAAGGCGCGCTGCCGATCGAGGCGTTTCGGCAGGTGTTGGATTCGGTATATGGGGTGAAGGCGGGGAAGAGGGAAAGCGGGGAAGCCGGGAAGCCTAAAAAATGAGCCGCCCCGCCCTGATTTGAATTCGGTGCTCTCTTCCCCGCATCCCCCCTCCACGCTTCCCCGCCGCGCTACAGCGCCAAGAACACGTCATACAACGCATGCGTCCACGCGGTGATCCCGAATCCGCGCAACACGTAGAGTGCGCTGAAGAGAAGGCCGGCGATGGTGCGGAAAGTGAACGAGCCCAGGGCAAACCGCTCGCCGTAGGCGCCCATATAGTGGAAAGCCGAAAAGATGAGAGCGCCAAGGAATACCGCGAAGAGGCTGGCGCCCTGCCGCGACCAGCCGAATCCTTTGCTGGCAATCAGCATCAGCCCTGAAACCAGCAGTACCCGGAACACAAGCTCTTCGTAGATGCCGGCTCCCAGGGATACCATGACCTGAGCGGGAAGGCCCAGGCTCGCCGGGGCAATGGCCAGGCGGGGTAGCAGCATACCGGTGAGCGTTCCCGCAACGATCCCAAACACCAGTCCGTAGGCGATCGATTCCGCCGCCATGAACACAAAGTAGCGGGGCCGAATTCCACCCGAGCGGCGAATATCTCTCCCAATCAGCGCGGCTCCGCCACCCACCAGCAACAGCCCAAAGACGGCCAGTCCGTACCGGCCACCGAAGCCGACGAAAAGCTGCTTCAGCAGCACGTCCGCTCCGTTTCGGACCCGCACCATCTCCAGCCGGGAAAGCAGAAGCGCCAGGGCTTCATACGCGACCAGGAGCGGGAAGGCAAAGCTCAGGCTGTAGCGGGGCGACCGTGCCAGCCGCCAGTAGTTGGCAGGAAGAACAGTGAGGCGGGTTGAGGAGGTCATGAAAAAAAGGGGCCGCTTGAGCGGCCCCCCCAGGTTCGAAGTGTCGCCTGGGTCTTAGCTTGCAGCTTTAACTAACGGCCGCAGGCGACCCTTGACTCTGTAGACAATGGATCACCTCCTCGGTTGCAGGTGGAACATGGTACTGCTGTAATAATTGTAGCAACATCTGCCGCCACGCTGCAAGCCTCTTCCGTTTGGAATCGACGCCCGCAACATTGCGCCATGCCGTCCACCTCGGGGGCCTATCGAGCAGCCATTCGTCTCGGCACGGCGGTGGCCCCCGCACTGGGTTTTCTGCGTCCCCGGATCCGGGCCGGACTGCGCGCTCGATCGGCTGCGGGTGAGCGGCTGCTCGATTGGTCCAGATCACGTCGGGACCTGAACCGGCCGCTGGTCTGGTTTCATGCGGCCTCAGTGGGAGAGGGCCGGCAGGCAGAGAGCGTGTTGCTCGCGCTGCGCCGCCGCTGCCCCGAGTGCCAGATCGTGTATACCCATTTCAGTCCCTCCGCCGAGGCGCTGGCGGAGGGAATACCATCCGATGTGTCGGACTACCTGCCGTATGATCTGCCAGGAAACATGGATCGGCTGCTGCAGATGCTTCAGCCGGACCTGCTGGTCTTTGCCAAGCTCGATGTCTGGCCCGAGCTGTCCACCCGAGCGGCCAGCAGTGGGGCCGACGTAGCTCTCATCGCGGCAACGGTGAGTCCGGGCAGCAGTCGCCTTCGCTGGGTCGCTCGGCGGCTGCTGGAACCAGGGTACCGCGCCATCACCGTAGCCGCCGCGATCGCGCCGGAGGATGCGTTCCGGCTGGAGCGGCTGGGCGTCGCTCCGGAGCGGATCCAGATCCTGGGCGATCCGCGTTTCGATAGCGTGGTCTCGCGGGTGAAGGCAATCGGGCTCGACGATCCACTGCTCCGCCTGGGAGGCGGAGCGCCTACCCTGGTGGCTGGCTCGACCTGGCCCGAAGATGAGTCCGTTCTCCTTCGGGCATTTGCCGCGGTCTTCCGCCAGCGACCCGAAGCGAAGCTCATCGTCGTTCCGCACGAGCCGACTGCTGCGCACCTTGCCCGCATCGAGCGAAACACGCGCGCCGCCGGACTACCTTCCCCCGTGCGGCTGGGTAGCGCAACCGAGCGTGACTCCATTGTCCTGGGCGATCGGGTCGGGGTACTCGCGGCGCTGTATGGTGCGGGCACAATGGCGTACGTGGGGGGTGGTTTCGGGCGGGCCGGTCTCCACTCTGTGCTCGAGCCCGCGGCCTGGGGACTCCCGGTCGTGTTCGGCCCCCACTGGCGAAACAGTCGTGACGCCGGGCTGCTGCTGCAGGCCGGCGCAGCGCGGGCGCTGGTGCACGAACGTCCCGGTCCCGCGGCTCGGGCCCTGGAAGACCAGTGGCAGGACTGGATCAGGGATGAGGCCGCCCGGGAGACACAGGGCGCTAGGGCATTGCAGGTGGTGAATTCAGGAGTGGGTGCATCAGAGCAAACCGCCGACCTGCTCGCCCGGCTTATTTCACGATAATGCCCTCGAAGGTTACGCTCCTAGGCACCAACAGACCTGCAGTCAGAATCGTGACCAGCACGTCGGGAAAGCGGCTGTGCACTGTGATGCGGAGCTCGCCGACGGCGCTCCCTCCGGCGAGTTGGGCCGCAAGTGCTTTCCTCAAAGATGGCTCCTTGAGCTTGGCCACACCCCAAAAAGCAAAGACGGCGTGAGATCTCACGTCGAAGCGTGTTCCTTGTAACGGTTGGTCGGGTGATTCCGCCATCGTAATTGGCACACCGAGCCTGGCCGCGTCGAACGTTTGAGAGCAGGCGGTCAGCGTGCCGGCCAGAAGGAGGGCGGTACAGATTAGGACCGAGAATGCCGACCGCCCCCTGCGAATGATCACAGACCGGGAATCCGGAAAGCGTAGTGCGCGCCCACGCCAAAGACGCTGGGGTCCTCGCCATCGAGGAAGAGTCGGTCATAAGCCGCGTGCAGGCCGAAGCCATTCAGCAAATTGAACTCGACTCCGCCGCCCAGGCCGAAATTGGTTTCCGTTTCGGACACGCCGCCTCCCGATACCTTCACCACGTCTACCCGGGGAGCGATCCAGGGACGGATTGCCAAGGCAGGATTGGGAATGGTAAGCGCGAACCCCAGCCCGACCGGAAAGCGCAGCTCGGTCTCATCGTCGGGAAGAATGCTGAGGTCCGGCTTGGAGTAGCCAATCCCACTCTGAAGCGTCAGCGAGAACGGAACGAGCGGCCCGCCGATCATTCGGTAATTGAGTGTAGCGCCCAGCGACACGTCGCTGCCACCGTCTCCTTCGGGATCGAAAGTGGATACCATGGCGGTGGCGCCGAACGCTCCGAACCCGGCACGGCCGGTCAGCGCATAGGCGGTGCCTTTGCCGGCCTGCGCGTCGGGAAAGCCCACGTCGCCGTAGAGCGCAATGCCGGAGGCAACACCACTGTTATTCACCGGGATACCGCGAACCTGGGCCATCGCCACCGGGCCGCCGGCGGTGAGGCACAGCGTCAGGCTCGCGATTGCGAGAGCAGCCTGGGCGCATTGTCTCATCGTCGTCTCCAGAGTGAGCGGAACTCTGCCGGATGGGGGCGGCGCGCCAGAAGCTAGTCCGGGCCCTGCCCCAATGCAAACGCCCGCCCGCGACATCGCGGACGGGCGGAGGCTCTAGCGGAGTTTATTTGATGTACGTTGCTGCTATGCCCAGACCTTCGATGTCACCCACACCACCACTCACCCGCACCCCGAAGTTCTGGCTGAATCGCATGTCCACACCCAGACCCAGCGCGAAATCCACATTGCTGTCTCCGCCGCCGAACGTGGGTACGATCACCGGATGGGCGTAGGGAGTGAAGGTCGTCTTGGAATTTTCCAAATCGAAGCGCCGGCCGAGCGAGAAGCCAACCGGAATGTAGTAGGCATCATCGCCATCACCCACGTTGGCGCCGAGGCCGACGGTGAGCGCTCCATCCAGAGGGAAGCTCTCACTGTACTGGACAATGCGGGTCCGGAAATCTCCGCCTAGGAGAACCCGGGTGCCCCCCCCGATTGGCGTCCCACTAAAGGTCTCGTCGGACAACTCAGACCAGCCACCACGAATGCTGAAGTCGTAGGGCCCCTTCCCGTAGGAATAGAACCCTTCCATCGCGTACGACACTCCTTCGCCCGGATCAGAAAACGCAGCGCCAAACTCGTGAGTGGTGAACGCCCGGTACGGCGCCTTGAACATCGGCGTTCCGGTCTCCTGGGCCGCTGAATCGGTCACCCACAGTGCGACCGCCGCTGCCACCAGGATCCCGCCGCAGAGCTTACGACGCATCAGATTCTCCTTGTACGTGTTCGGTGACCACGCGCACCCGATTATCGACGACCTGCAGGAATCCGCCACGTATGGAGAAGCGACTGACGGTTTCGCCGCGACGGACCGTCAGGGAACCCTTACCCAGCAGTGTCATGAACGGTGCGTGGTTCGGCAGGATGCCGACCTGTCCGTCAAAGGCGGGCACCACCAGCGCGTCCGCCTCACCGTCGAACATAGATTTCTCAGGAGAGATCACCGTGACCTGCATCACCCGCTCGCGAGCTGCTTGGCGCGGGCAATCACGTCATCGATACCGCCCTGCATGTAGAAGGCCTGCTCCGGCAAACTGTCGAATTCACCCGAGACCACGCGCTCGAAGCTCGAGATGGTGTCCTCGAGCTTGACGTACTTGCCGGGGAATCCAGTGAACTGTTCGGCGACGAAAAACGGTTGAGAGAGGAATCGCGCAATCCGGCGGGCTCGGGCAACGATCAGCTTGTCTTCCTCACTGAGCTCATCCATGCCGAGAATCGCGATGATGTCCTGCAGCGCCTTGTAGCGCTGCAGAATTCGCTGCACGCCGATCGCCACGTCGTAATGCCGCTGGCCCACGTACTGGGGATCGAGAATACGGCTCGAGCTGTCCAGCGGGTCGACCGCGGGATAGATGCCCAGCTCGGCGATGGCGCGGGAGAGCACCACGGTGGCGTCGAGGTGAGCAAACGCCGTGGCCGGCGCGGGATCGGTCAGGTCGTCGGCGGGAACGTAGATCGCTTGCACCGAGGTGATCGATCCGCTCTTGGTAGAGGTGATCCGCTCCTGCAGATCGCCCATCTCGGTGGCCAGCGTCGGCTGGTATCCCACCGCGCTCGGCATCCGGCCGAGCAGTGCCGAAACTTCCGACCCGGCCTGGGTAAAGCGGAAGATGTTGTCGATGAAGAGCAGCACGTCCTGCCCTTGCACATCGCGGAAGTATTCGGCCACGGTCAGGCCGGTCAGGCCCACCCGAAGCCGGGCGCCGGGCGGCTCGTTCATCTGTCCATAGATCAGCGCCACATTCTCGAGAATCTTCGCTTCCTTGAACTCGAGATACAGGTCGTTGCCTTCGCGGGTCCGCTCGCCCACGCCGCAGAACACCGAGCGACCGCCGTGGCCCTTGGCCACGTTGTTGATCAGCTCCTGAATCACCACCGTCTTGCCCACGCCGGCGCCACCGAACAGGCCGATCTTGCCGCCTTTCACGAACGGGGCGATCAGGTCGATGACCTTGATGCCGGTCTCGAAGATCTCGGTCTTGGGCTCGAGATCGGTGAACTTCGGGGTCTCGCGGTGGATGGGCCAGCGCTCGGTGTCCTTGGGCAGCGGCGGCCCACCATCCACCGGCTCGCCCAGTACGTTGAGAATGCGGCCCAGCGCCGCCTCACCCACCGGAGCAGTGATCGGACTGTTGGTGTCCGTCACCTGCATTCCACGGGTAACTCCGTCGGTGGTGCTCATGGCCACCGCGCGCACCTGGTTCTGTCCGATATGCTGCTGCACCTCGGCGGTCAGCCGGACGGGCACCGCGCCGCTGCTGTCTTCGATGACCAGCGCGTTGTAAATCTCGGGCAGGTGCTCCGGCTCGAACTCCACGTCGAGCACCGGACCAATGACCTGCACCACCCGGCCGACGTTTCTCTCGGTCGATTTGCCCGTCCCGACTTGCTCAGTTGCTATCGCAGTGGCCATCTCTGTCTCTCGATATCAGTGTGATTGTCGCACTACCCCTGCAAGGCCGCCGCGCCGCCCACGATCTCAGAGATTTCCTGGGTGATCTGCGCTTGCCGCTGGCGATTGTAGGTCCGCTTCAGAAGCTCGAGGATCTCGCCCGCGTTGTCGGTTGCGTTCTTCATGGCGGTGCGCCGGGCGCCGTGCTCGGCCGCCGCCGTCTCGACCAAGCCGCGATATACCATGTTCTTCACATAGAGCGGTAGCAGCTCCTGCAGAATCGCCTCGGCACTCGGCGCCAGCAGGTAATTCGCCACCATCTTCGTCTGCCCCCCTGCCTCGCCACCCTGCTGCCCCGCTGACGTCCCCGCTTCCCCGCTTCCTCTCTGCCCCGCTACCTGCTCCACCGGCAGGATCCGGATTGTCGTAGGCGGCGTCTGCAGCGCGCTGATGAACCGGGCTTGGACCAGCTCCACGGTGCCAAGCTCACCCGCGGAGTATGCCTCGATCAACGGAGCCACGATCTCTGCCGCGTGCTCCGCGGTCGGCCGGTCACCGATGTCCATCCTCTCCAGCGAGAGCTTCCGCCCGAGGTACTTGAAGAACCCGATGCCCTTCTTGCCGATCCCGTACAAGTCGACCGTGTAACCCTGCTCTTCCAGCGCCTCGATCCGCCGGCGCGCTTCCTTGATGAGATTGGAATTGAAGCCGCCGGCCAGTCCCCGATTCGAGGTGAGCAGAATGAGGGCGGCGCGTTGCGGACCTCCCTTTGACGGCGGCGCGGGCTGCCTCAGCAGGGGAAACCGATCGGCCAGATCAGGAGTGAAGAGATCGGCAATGACCTCACGCAGGGCCTCGGCGTACGGACGCGCACCCACCACCCGGTCCTGCGCCCGCTTCAACCTCGACGTGGCAACGAGCTCCATCGTCCGGGTGATCTTCCGGGTGTTCTGGACCGAGCGAATCCGCCCCTTGAGCTGCCGGCTCTTAGCCATGCTCGGGCGCGAACATCGGCTTGAATGAGGTGATCGCGGCCTTGAGCCGGTTGGTCAAATCATCATCCAGCGCCTTCTTGGTCCGGATGTCAGTCAATACCGCCGGGTGGTTGGCCTCCAGGTAGTCGAGGAAGTCATCCTCCCATTGCCGGATGTGCGCCACGTCCACGTCATCCAGATAGCCGTTGGTCACGGCAAAGATGATGACGACCTGCTTCTCCACCGGCACCGGACGATACTGAGGCTGCTTCAGCACCTCGACCAGACGCGCGCCACGCTGGAGCTGACGTTGAGTGGCGGCATCGAGATCCGACCCGAACTGCGCAAAGGCTTCCAGCTCGCGATACTGGGCCAGACTGAGCCGAAGTGGTCCAGCCACCTGCTTCATCGCCTTGATCTGCGCATTCCCACCGACCCGGCTCACGCTGATACCGGCATCCACGGCCGGCCGTACGTTGGAGTAGAACAGGTCGGTGGTCAGGAAGATCTGACCGTCGGTGATGGAAATGACGTTGGTCGGGATGTACGCGGAGACGTCGCCCGCCTGGGTCTCGATGATGGGAAGCGCCGTGAGGGAGCCGCCCGGCTTCTTGATTCGGGGGTCGAACTTGATCGTCTCGGCGTTCTCATTGATCTTGGCGGCGCGCTCCAGCAGCCGGCTGTGGAGATAGAACACGTCACCGGGATAGGCCTCGCGGCCGGGGGGGCGACGGAGAATCAGGGAGAGCTGACGGTAGGCCGCCGCCTGCTTGGACAGGTCGTCGTACACGCACAGCGTCGCTTTCCCTTCCTCATACATGAAGTACTCGGCGATGGCGCAGCCCGCGTAAGGCGCGATGTACTGCAGCGGCGCCGGATCCGATGCGGAGGCGACCACCACAATGCTGTAGTCCATGGCGCCCGCGTTCCGGAGCTTTTCCACCACGTTGGCCACGGTGGAGCGCTTCTGCCCGATGGCCACGTACACGCACACGACGCCAGTGCCCTTCTGATTGATGATCGTGTCCACCGCGATGGCAGTCTTTCCAGTGCCCCGGTCGCCGATGATCAGCTCGCGCTGGCCTCGGCCGATCGGGATCATGGCATCGATCGCCTTGATTCCGGTCTGCAGCGGCTCCTTTACCGGCTGCCGTACGATGATGCCCGGCGCGACCATCTCGACCTGACGCCGGCCGCTGGCCTGGATCGGGCCCCGCCCATCCACCGGCTCACCCAGAGCGTTGACCACGCGACCCAACATGGCCGGCCCCACGGGAACGTCCAGCAGGCGACCGGTCCGGCGAACCTCATCACCTTCCTTGAGCTTGAGGTAGTCGCCCATGATGGCAGCGCCGACATTGTCCTCTTCGAGGTTGAGCACCAGGCCGGCCACCGTGTCCCCGGTCTCCTGGGCGGTGAACTCCAGCATCTCGCTGGCAATGGCGCTCTTCAGGCCATAGATCCGGGCGATACCGTCGCGAACTTCGAGCACGGTGCCGACTTCGCTGACATCTTCGGTGGTGAGGTCCGCGGACGCGATCTCTCGGAGCAGAATCTCCTTGAGCTCGCCGGGACGCAGAATCGATTCAGTGGCCATTGGTCTCGAACAAGGCTAAAAGTAGGATTCCAAGATAGCTTGTGAAAATAGTCACAATGGTGGTTCGGCGGTAGACAGCGAGGGCGCGAGGCAGCGAGGGCGCGAGGCAGCGCGAGGCAGCGAGGCAGCGAGGCAGCGAGGCAGCGAGGCAGCGAGGCAGCGAGGCAGCGAGGCAGCGAGGCAGCGAGGCAGCGAGGCAGCGAGGCAGCGAGGCAGCGAGGCAGCGGTAATACAAGGCAAGACCATTGCAGGCGGAGGCTCGCGGTGGCCCGGAAGGGCTCGGCGTCCGCCGCCAAATAGCCGCGATCTTACGCCCGGCTCCTTGTATTCCCTCGCGCAAACGCCGAAAGGACCCCTCGCGGTCCCAACTTTCCTAGCTCCTGTATGGACGCGTTAGCTATGCGGCGCGCGGTGCTGGCGAGGTGGCCGGCGGAGGCGAAGTTCAGCACCCGAACCACGGTGGGAATCGTGTAACCGGGGTTCCCGAGCAGCTGGGCGGCGCAGGCGACCCGGGTCAGATCGATCACCCGCTTGAGATTCGGCGCGCCCCCTGCCCCGAACTGCCGAGACAGATGTTCGCGGCTGACCCGGAGCCGGCTGGCGAGCGCGCTGGTCCGAACGGGACGCTCCACTTCCCCCAGCAGGAGGTCCCACGCCGCGCGCTGGATTTTCTCGGTCAGCCGGAGCACCCGGGGTCCATCCGCCAGCGCGCGCCGGCGCTCCGAAGTCATGGACGACCGGAGCACCAGCTCCCCGACAATGGGATCGTCCACTCCCTCCACTGCAACGGCGGCAACCGCATTGCGGCAGGCCAAAAGCAGCTCCCCGTCGTCGGGCCGAAAGGGGGCATAAGCAACCAGGGGAACCAGCGGGAGTCGAGCTCGCCACTGAGACAGCTCGGGCAGGAGCATGGGTTGCGGCGCGAGGACTACCGCGTCGATCAACTGCTTTTCCATCAGGCGTTGAAGAGCACTCGAGCTCCGGCAAGCCACCACCCGGGGGCCGCCTTTGGGAAGACTTCTTCGCAGCGATGTCAGCGCGGCCCGACTCTCCAGCAACGCGGCGATCGCGGGCATGTCAGGCGGAGGGTCGGAGAGTCGGAGGGTCGGAGGGTTCGGCGATCGACCTGGGCTCCCCCGCGGTCACTTCGTCCGTTTCGATGCGATTCTCCGGCTGTCCGCTCCGCCGCTCCAACTCCTCGCGCTCTCTGTCCATCTCTATATCGGTCCGTCCCTCCGCCTCTCCGACCTTCCGACTCTCCGGCCGTCCCGCCCCAACCGCCACTAGAGTACGCACCATCTCACCGGCGCGCTTGAGCACGCCGCGCGCGTTATCGTAGCTCAGGATCTCCAGCGCCTCGGGCAGTGGTCTCCACTGACACGCGGTGATCCCCTCATCCACCTGGGGACAGACCTCGCCTTCCGGACTCTCGAACAGAAAAAAGTGGCAGTATTTGTGGATGTGGCGGCCGCGAAACCGGAAGTGCCAGTCGATCACCCTTATAGGGCCGTGCAGCAGGAGCTGCTGGAGCCCGGTTTCCTCGGCCGTTTCCCGGAGAGCAGCCTCGGCCGGCGACTCCTTCCCCTCGAGGTGACCCTTGGGGAAGCCCCAATTGTTGTAGGAATCGCGGATCAGCAGGTATCGCGGTCCCTCCCCCGGAATCCGACGGAACACGATGCCCCCGGCGCTCACCTCCAGCTCGGCGCGACGTTTGCTCATCAGAAGACGGAGATCTTGAGATACTTCTTGGGGTCAGCCTCGATGGCCTTGATGAGCTGGCGGAATTGCACCACCGTTCTCGTGGTCTCCAGATACAAGGAAGAATCGCTGGTCAGCAGGCCGATCGTGCCGCTGCCGCTCTGCAAGCGGCTCATCAGGGAGTCCGCTGCCTGCACCACCCGCACCAGGCTGGCTTCGTTCGATCGGGCCGCGGCCATCACCGAGCGCAGATCGGCCGCCGCGGCGCGAATGTCCGCGCTCGAGTTCCGCGAGTTTTCCAGGATATCGCGCAGCTGATTGTCATTGGTTGCGCTGTCCAGCCGGGACACTGCTCCCTCGAATGTCCGAGCCACGCCGGAGAAGGCATCCGATGTTTTTGCAACGTTCTGCCCCACTCGGTCCATTCGCTCGGTTTGAGCGTGAGCGAATTTCACCAGACGGGCGGAGATGGCCGCCAGATCCTTCACGCTCTGCTGCAGGTCCTTGAGGGCGGTGCTGTCGAAGGCCTGGCCAATCCGCTGGGTAACCTCGGCCACGTCGCCTGCGATCCGGCTGGCCTGGGCGGTGAGCTGCCCGATGTCCGGCAGGGTGGCCCCAGGCCACGCCTCTCCGCCGGCCTTGTCCGATTCAATCAGCGCATTCCGCAGGTTGGGGTCAACCGGCAATGGCTCGAAGGGAACGATATTGGCCGTCCATTCGCCGAAGAGACTGGCTGAAGAGGAAATCACCGCCGGATTGCGGGGCAGCACCACGCTACGGTCGATACTGAACTCGGTCTCGACCCACTCGTTCTCTACCAGCCGAATGGCTTCCACCCGTCCGACCTTGACGCCCCGAAGCGTCACCGGCCCTCCCACTCCCAAACCACCTACCGTCCTGAAGCGGGCGGCATAGGTGGTCTGCTTCTGGTTCACGTCGGTCTCGCTCAGCCACAGCGCTCCGCCGATCACCAGCGCCAGGGCGGCGAGCACGGCAAGCCCGACGGCAAATTCGTTGCTTCGCTTCACCCGACCGACCTCCGCAACGTAGGCTGGACCAGAGCGGGCCCGGGTCGCCCCTCGATGAACTGGCGCACGACCGGATCATCCGAGGCTCGCACCTCGTCGACCGAACCGGTGTGACGGATGCTGCCCTGATACAGCAGGGCAATGCGGTCGCCCACCGTGAAGGCGCTCCGCATGTCGTGAGTAACCACGAGCCCGGTGACGCCGAGGTCGCGCGTCCGGATGATGAGTTGGTCCATCACCGCGGCGGTGATGGGGTCGAGACCGGTAGTGGGTTCGTCATATAGAATGTAGCGGGGCTTGAGGGCGATCGCCCGCGCGATCCCCACCCGCTTGCGCATGCCGCCGGAGAGCTCGCTAGGCAGCTTGTCCTCCGTCCCGCTGAGCTCCACCACCCTGAGACTCTCCTCCACCCGGGCTTGGATCTCGGCCGGACCATGGCCCCGGCGCACCAGCCCCAGAGCTATGTTCTCGCGCACCGTCATCGAGTCCAATAGCGCGGCAAACTGGAAGACATAGCCGATCCGCCCCCGGAGAGCCGCCAACTGCTCCCGGTCGAGCTCCTGCACGTCTTCTCCATCGACCAGAACGCGGCCTCCATCCGGTTCGATCAGCCCCACGATCAGCTTGAGAGTGACGCTCTTCCCCGCTCCCGAAGCCCCGATGATCACGGTGTTCTGCCCATCGGGCACCTCGAGCGAAACGCCGTCCAGTACGACGCGGGAGCCGAAAGATTTCGTGAGGTTCTCGAGAGTGATCATTGGTCGGAGGCTCGGAGGGTCGGAGGGTCGGAGGAAAGCAGAATGACCCAGCCGGCGACGTAAGACGCCGCTGTGCTCCGCCTCTCCGCCTCTCCGCCTCTCCGCCTCATAAGAGAACAAGCGCCCAGAACGCGTCCAGCACCAGAATCGCCTCACAGCCCAAGACCACCGCGCGAGTGGTTGACTGGCCCACTCCCTCGGCTCCTCCCTCGGCGGCGAGTCCGCGCAGGCAACCCATCAGCGCCACGGCGCCGCCGAAGCTGGCGCTCTTGACCAGGCCGAACCAGATGTCCTTGAAGCGGTAGAATAGCTTCAGCCCCTTGAAGAACTCCTGGCTGGAGAGATCGAGCAGGTTGATGGAGGTGATCCAGCCCGAGGCGACCCCCACCCCCATGGCAAAGGCGGTGACCACCGGGAACATCAGGATCGCCGCCAGCACGCGGGGCACGACGAGGTAGGCGTAGCGGTCGTAGGCCAGCGTCTCCAGCGCATCCACCTGCTCCGTCACCTTCATGGTTCCCAGCTCAGCCGCAATGCTCGCCCCCACTCGTCCGGCCAGGGCCATTCCGGTCAGCACCGGGCCCAGCTCCATCATGATGGTCTTCCCCACCAGTGCTCCTACGAAGTAGAGCGGAACCGTACCGGTGAAGATGTAGGAGGAGAGCAGCGAGAGAACGATGCCGGTGAAGACCGCGATGAAGAGAGCGATCGGCACCGAATCCACGCCCACCAGGCGCATCTGGTTGGCCAGCAGCGGAAGCCACGTCCGCACATCGGCGAGCGCGCGGCCCGCCTCTATGCTGCGGCGGCCTAGATGCGCAATGAAGCCCGGGGAGGCGGCGGGGATGCCTGGTGTTGTAGCGGGAGACACGGGTGCAATTAAGCGGGGAAGCGGGTAAGAGGGGAGGCGGGGAAGTCGGCCGGGCAGCGGGGCAGCGAGGCAGTGAGTCCGAGTACCCCGAAGGCTCGACCTATGATATGCAGTTCCGGCCCCGCTGCCCCGCTGCCCCGCTGCCCCGCCTTTGTCATGCTGCGAAGCTCGCCAACGCGCGTCCGACCTCGCCCTCGCGCAATCGCTTCAGGGCCCGATCACGGAGTTGGCGCACCCGTTCCCGGGTGACGCCGAGCATTCCACCGATCTCCTCCAGGGTATGCTCGCGGCCCCCATCCAGCCCGAAGTAGAGCCGGAGCACCTTGGCATCTCGCGGCGCCAGGGATCGCAGCGCGTGGTCCACCTGTTCGGTCAGGAAGTGCTCCATCGCCTTCTCTTCAGGATCGCCTTGCTCCTCGGAGATGAAGCGGTCGATCATGGAGCGCTCGGTCTCGTGCTCGACCGGAGCGTCCAGCCGGATGTCGCTGGTGTTGAGCGCCGCCAGGGAGCGCACCACGTCCACGGCGAGACCGGTTCTCTCCGCGATTTCTTCGTAGGTGGGCTCCCGGCGGAGGTCTTGCCGGAGCGTTTCCGAGGTCCTGGTGATCCTGGACAGGTCGGCGGTACGGTTGAGCGGCACCCGCACGGTGCGGCCCTGGCGGGCCAGCGCGGCCAGGATGGACTGGCGGATCCACCAGACGGCGTAGGAGATGAACTTCACGCCCTGGTCGGGATCGAACTTCCGGGCCGCGGTAAGCAGACCGAGGTTCCCCTCCCCGATCAGATCACTCAGGCCCATCCCCCGGTTCTGATATTTCTTGGCGACGGAGATGACGAAACGCAGATTGCGCTTGATCAGCTCCTGCATTGCGTCGGCGTCGCCGGCCTGGACCAGGCGGGCAATCGCGGTCTCCTGCTGCGGGGTCAGCAGGGGAGTCTTGCTCACCTCGAAGAGGTACTGATCGAGGATGTCCCGATCGGCGTCGTAAATGCCGAGATTCTTGGAGGCCCGTCTCCGGGTCCGCCGCGGCTTGGCAGACTCGGACTGGGCCAGAATATCGGCGGTCGTGGGATCAGGAATCGGGTCGGGGAGCGACTCGTTGTTCATCGCGACAAGAACCCTTCATCAGCACGGTTGGCCCTTGTGGCCGGCGATGGTGCCTCGTTGACACACTTTCGGGCACGGGATACGTTTCCGTGCTTGCCGCGGTGCCGTTCGGAGGCGGGACAGTAAGTATCGGGGGCGTAGCTCAGATGGGAGAGCGCGTGAATGGCATTCACGAGGTCAGGGGTTCGATCCCCCTCGCCTCCACTTCCCCCTTCCGAGCCAGACCCTGCACTAAATAGGTCGTTGCGCCGCAGCGGATCGGGCGCTAGAATCCTGACCGTTTCGCGGGAATAGCTCAGTTGGTAGAGCACAACCTTGCCAAGGTTGGGGTCGCGGGTTCGAGTCCCGTTTCCCGCTCGTCCAGGGGCCCGACACACGCCCCCAGTTTGGTCGAGTATCGGCCCGAACGGTTTGTAGCTGAAGCATACGGCGCGGGGTGGAGCAGTCTGGTAGCTCGCCGGGCTCATAACCCGGAGGTCGTGGGTTCAAATCCCACCCCCGCTATTGGTCGGAGAGGCGGAGAGTCGGAGGGACGGAGAGGGGCTCGCCAGTGGGCGTCCTCCCGAACGCGGAGCAGCCCTCCGCCCCTCCGTCTCTCCGCCTTCTCCGTCGGCGGACCCGGGCGGTTAGCTCAGTTGGTTAGAGCGCCACGTTGACATCGTGGAGGTCACAAGTTCGAGTCTTGTACCGCCCATGAGCGCCCTTAGCTCAATTGGATAGAGCATTTGACTACGGATCAAAAGGCTGGGGGTTCGAGTCCCTCAGGGCGCATCTCAAAACCAGTCTGAACGGTGAACAGTCAACGGTGAACGGTGGGCACCGGCGTACCCCGTTCACCGTTCACCGTTTACCGTTTACTGTTCACGCGGTTTACCGTTCACTGTTCACGCGGTTTGAAGTACGGGGCGTAGCGCAGCCCGGTTAGCGCGCCTGCTTCGGGAGCAGGAGGTCCCCGGTTCAAATCCGGGCGCCCCGATGACCGCAATCACCAGATCATGGTGGTTGCGGTTTTTCTATGGCAGGTTCTCGGCCTGGAGCCGCTCCAGCTCGTCACCCACTGATTAGGGCGCGGTCCCCTTGGCCCAGGTAGGAAAAGCCGGGCGCTTGGCCACCGTCCTGGGCCGCTTCGTCAGCTCTTCCATCAGAACCGACACGGCCTTCTCCAGCTGCGAGTCGCTCCCCTTCCTCCACGCCGCCGGCTCCAGGTCCACCTCGACGTCCGGCGCCACGCCCTTGTTCTCGACAGCATAGTCGCCCTCCGCAGTCCACAGCCCGATTCGCGGCGCGGTGACCAGACCGCCGTCCATCAGCGGAGGGTAGCCGCCGATTCCCACCAGCCCGCCCCAAGTGCGGGTCCCGACCAGCCGGCCGATCTTGAACCGGCGGAACAGCCAGGGCAGCTCGTCTCCCCCCGAACCCGCGTATTCATTGATCAGCATCGCCTTCGGCCCATAGATCGCGCCGGCCGGAATCGGCACGTCTTCCCCGTAGCGCGCCGTCACCCAGTTGAACGGCGCCTCCCGGCCGAGATACTCCACCATGTAGTCGGCGATGTTCCCACCGCCGTTGAACCGCTCGTCCACCACCGCGCCAAGCTTGTCCTGCTGGGCGAAGAAGTAGCGGTTGAACCGGGTGTATCCCTCGTTGGCGGTGTTGGGCACGTAGATGTAGCCCAGCTTTCCCCCGGAAAGGCTGTCCACCACCCGCCGGTTGTGATCGATCCAGGCCAGGTGGCGCAGCATCACTTCGCTCGGCAGCGGTACCACAGTCACATCACGGGCGTCTTTGCCGTCCGGCTTGGGGCCGACTCGGAGCACCACCGATTTACCCGCAGTGCCTTCGAGTGCCTGGTCCACGTTGTCCTTCGCGGTGAGCGGCCGGCCGTCTACTGCCAGCAGATACTCACCCTCCCGCACATTCACCCCCGGCTGGGTCAGCGGGGCGACCGTCGAAGGGTTCCAGTTCTCGCCGGCGTAGATCTTGGCGAAGCGCCAGCGGTCGTTGGCGATAGTGTAGTCGGCCCCGAGGAGGCCGTTGGGCGGAGTCTTGGTTGGAGTCTCATTGGGACCGCGAACGAAGAGATGCCCGACGGTGAGGTTGCCGAACACCTCCTCCAGCAGATAATCCAGATCGGCGCGGCCACCCAGGCCGCCGACATAGCGCCGATAAAACTTCTCCGTCTTGTCGAGATCGAGGCCGTGGTAGTTCGGATCGTAGAAATAGGCCCGCTGCAGCCGGAAGGATTCGTGATACATCTCGGTCCATTCCGCCCGCGGATCGGTCTGCACCTGGATATCGTCGGTATTGAGGGCGCCACCCGCACCAGCTGAGGACCCACCGCCTGGTTTGGCGGTGCTGTCGGGCGGCGGTGGTGGGCCCAGCGGGGCAATGGTCCACTTGCTCTGCTGCCGGTAGAGCAGCATGCCCCCGTCGCGGGAGACATCGAAGTCACCCACGTCGCGCATCAATTCCTGCGCCTTCCGCTCACCCAGATCGAACTTGTGCAGCACGAAGGTGACGGTGTCCGGCTGGATGTCCACCGGAATCAGCGGCTGCTCGGCCAATACCACGACTCCCTCCTTGCCGGGAATCAGGGCGACGTAGTTCTTCGGATCGGCCGGCAAGGCGATCGTGCGCTGGTCGATGCCCGCGAAATCGATCCGCACCGGCTCCGGTGCCGCCACCACGCCCAGGCTGTCCTTCCCTGGCTTCACCGCCTTGGCCCCCTTCACGTCGCCCGCGGCCGCCTTCGCGTTGCTCTTGGCCGCGCTGTCTCCCTTGGCTCTTTCCTCGTCGCTCTCCGGCGCCAGCGGCGACGGCACGTCGTTCCGCAGCACGATGGCGTAGAGCCCGCGGGTGATCGGGTGATCGTAGGTGGTCATGCTGAAATCGCTGGCCGGACCCGCATCAGTGCTGGCCACGAAGTAGAGATACTTGCCGCTGGCGTCGAATCCCGGGGTGCGTACATCGCTCAGCCCGTCGGTAACCTGGGTGGATTTGCCTTCCTCCAGGTCGTATACGAACACGGCACCGAGCCGGTTCTTGATCGAACGGGCGTACGCCAGCCAGCGGGAGTCGGGCGACCAGGAGCTGGGGAAGGAATTGTCGAAGGCCGGACCCAGCGGGTCGGTATCCACCTTGGTGGTCTTGCCGCTGGAGACATCGGCGTACCAGAGCTCGCCGCGGGAGTTGTTGTAGACGATGCGCTTCCCGTCGGGCGACCAGACCGGCCGGAAGTAGTAGGTGTCGTCGTCGCCCAGCTTGATGCTGCGCGGCTGCCCGGTCCCGGTCTGGCCTCGAAGCTCGAGGTGATAGGCGCCCCCGGCATCGGAGAAGTAGGCCACTGTCTGGCCGTCGGGTGACCAGCTGGGATAGCGCTCGGTGGCGCCCGGAGTGTGGCTGATGTCCCGCGCATCGCCCTTCTTGGCCGGGACCGTGAGGATCTCGCCCCGGGCCTCGAACGCGGCCCGCACGCCGGTAGGAGAAAGCGCCGGATGCTCGAGCTTGTCGCTCACCGGGACCCAGTGGGGCAGCGCGGCCGTGAGTTCGCCCGCCAGGGTCACTGCCACCGGCGACGATCGCCCGGTCTTGAGGTCGTACAGGTGAAGCCCGCCGAACTGCTCGTAGATGATTCCGCCCGGCCCGGCCGAGGCGTACTTCAGGTCGAGGCCCTTGTTCTCGATCTTCCGGCTGACCCGCTTACTCCCGGTGTCGTAGCCGTAGAGCGTGGCTGGACCCTCCCGATCACTCAGGAAGAAAACCGTGTCGCCCACCCACATGGGGAATTGATCGGTCGAGCCCTGACGGGGCACCTTCTCCACCGCGCCGTCAGCCAGCGACGCGATCCAGATCGGCGTGGTGCGGCCGCCGCGATAACGTTTCCACGCCCGGTTGGCCGGAGGAAACGGCAGGTAGGCCAGCCGCTTGCCGTCGCCGCTGAAGGCGCCGTCCCACACGCTGGGCAGGTTCACCGGGGTGGGTTGCACCCCATCGGGGGCCTGCACGAAGAGCCGGGGAGCACCCAGCGACTGCGCCAGCGCGATGCCGTCGCGGTCCGACATGAACAGGACCTTGCCGTCCGCGGTCCAGCCCCGAACTCGATCTGCCGCCGGACGGTAGGTGAGTCGCTTGGGTGTGCCTCCGCCGGCCCCAATCACGTACACATCGGCGTTGTTGTTGCTGGTGCTGGTGTACGCGATCCAGCGTCCGTCGGGTGAGTAGTGGCAGCCCGACTCGGTGCCGGTTGATGCGGTCAGCCGGTGCGCGCTGCCTCCGGCTCGGGGCACGGTCCAGAGATCGCCGGCAAAGCTGAAGCAAATCTCGGAGGCGCTGAGGGCGGGCTCCCTGAGCAGGAGCGGCGGATTGTCCTGGGCGTATGCTGTGGCAAAGAGGCTGCAGGCCGGAAGCGTGACCAGGCATTGGCGGAGAAAAGGCATTGGCCGTTTCCTCGATATGACGGCTTAGTGAAGCACGGACGGTGCGCTCGAATAGGCATCGCCGCCTACTGGATGGCAACACCCCTCTCCCACTCCCCCACCGTCCTTCCTCTACGGCCCCGAAATGACGGTGGATTCTGCCTCCATGGCTGCCCCGCCTCCTTCCAGATTCAGCCTCAATGCCCGCCGTGCTGGTAGTGGACGGGAGCGGGAGGTCCCCGGTTCGAATCCGGGGCGCCGCGATGATTTAAACTGAAACCCCGCCGACCGTTTAAGGCCGGCGGGTTTGGCCGTCTAAACCCCACGGGTTCAGGTGATCGTATCAGTCACCTCACGAAGGCTGCGCAATAGCCCCGCGACTGGCCTTGAGGATCGTCGGTTCCCAATCATCCCATCTTTCTGGAGCCGAGAACGCCAAATTCACAGTAATTCCTTTTGCCCCTTCAGAGTTCAAGGTCAAGACTGCCTCGTAAGAGCCCGGCGGGAAGTAGTGCCCGTTTGTACCGGGCAGGGATAGCGCCTTTGCCGTGGCAGGCCAGCATCCCGGTGGTCCGCGGGGGATCGTGAACAGGACGTCCAAGCGTCTATTCTCGAACCCTATGTCTACGGGGTGCGCCCCGGAGTTGTCCACGGAGTGGTCTACACCGGTCCAGTGGAGAGGAAATCTTTTTTGGGCGAGCCTCACGTTTGCTGGCCACTTAGTGACGGTGAGAACTCCCACGCACCGCATCGCAGTGTGACTCCGGAGGTTGCAGACCTCAACCGTGAAAACACTTCGATAGCGATTTTCTCCCAATTCCAATGTGCGGAGGTCGCGCTGCCGGTCGAATGGCCGAATGGCAATCCTGGGGCGGTGTAGCCAGCGCTTAAACGCACCAGCCGCCAGCCAGAAGAATGACACAAGGCCGGCGAGAGCCCCGATTTCCGTAAGGCTCGCCAGGGCTACCATCTCCTGCGCTCGGGTAGCTTCCCGCTGTTTCCCTCGCGCTCCAGCAGCTTTGCCGGCTTCGTCCGGAACACATCCGATAGCGCCTTGAACAGGTGGGCGTCGAAGCTCGCCACAGGGCCCCGGCTCACTGAGAAGGCCCCACGCTCGCATGGTTGGGGCAGTGCCGGGACAACCACGACAACATCAGCGTTCACCCTCAGCCCTCGTGCCACGGAGCTCTCGGGCTTTCTCCTTCTCCCTATTCACCGCATCGAACAGGTCCCAAGCCTGACGAGCGATCGACTCGTAGTGCGCATCTATTCTGCCCGGATGGATGTCCTGACTTGTTGGATTCCCGGTGTACAGAATCGCGGCCATGATAGACACAGCCTCCTCGGTGGTTCCGCTCATCCTTCCTCCGTTTTTCGGGTGGCCCGCCTGCTGGCTCTTTTTTCTTGATGCCTCGTAGGGTCTCACGAATGATGGGAACAAAGCCAACTAAACGCCTCCTGGCCGTATGCCGTGGCAACCAGAACGCCGGCCGAAGCACTGACCAGGCCGCACCGGAGGACAGGAATTGCCATTCCCTCGGGATACGGAAGCACGAAAGCTGGGAGCTGTTCCGCTCGAATAGGCACCCCACCTGACCGAAAGGCAACACCCCCGGCGCCATCTGCACCCTTACCGACTCGCGTCCGGGCCGTAGATTCTGCGCCATGTCTGCTCCCCTGGCGGTCCCGCCGTACGTTCGTACCGTGTTGGTAGTTGACGACGAAGAAGTGATGCGCGCTCTCCTCGTCCGCACCATGGAATTCGAGCATTACCGGGTCTACTCGGCAGCCGACGGCGTAGAGGCGCTCGCGATCCTGGAGCAGAACTCGCCCATCGACCTGGTGATCGCCGACGTCAGTATGCCCCGGATGGACGGCCGCGAGCTCGCGTTGGAGCTCGCCCGGCGGCAGCCACACATGCCCGTGGTGCTGATATCAGGGGTTTATCTCCACGGCGGCTCGGATCTTCCGGGACCGGTACTGCCCAAACCCTTCACCCCGATGGCCCTCGCCGCCCGGGTGCGGGAAGTGCTTTCCCTCCGCCCCTGACTCTCCGCTTCCTCAAGTTTGCCGGCCGGCTCCCCGAGACTCTGCTCGACTGCATTGGTTTATTCCCGGAAGAGGAGAGCTCGCGGTGAATGTTCGCGAGGCAAGACTCAAAGAAGAATTTGCGGCTGAATACCCCGGCATCGCTCCGGAGGTCTGGATTCCGGTGGCCGAGCTGGCCCGGAAGCTGATAGAACGGCACCAGAGCGGACGGAAAGCAGGGCGCTTCACCCGGACGTTCGACCCCACCCACTTCGAGTTCCGCGGCGGTTCTACCGAGCCACGCGCTCGAGGGTCGCGCACCCGAACCACCGACCGGAAGTATCCGCCACGGAAGAAACGCGAAGGTTCTGAAGGCCCGCGGCTCGAATCCTGAGCGGCCCGGCATCCATGTGACCGCCGCCACATCCCCGATCATTCGTGAAGCTATCATGCCAACATGCGGGCCAGGATCGGGCTTGGAATCGTATTTATGGCCATCACCGGCGCGTGCAGCGCCGGCATTCCGCTGCAGCCTGTCACTTCTCCGGGAATAGCCTCTGCCCGGATTTCGCCCAATTCCAATAACGTACTCTCCGCGCTGGTCAGCTTCGATGGCGAGGGCGACTCGGCGCGCGTGGTGTACGTCGGAAAGAATCAACCTCCCGACTCGACTCCCTACAGCACCCTGCACCAGGGCACCGATACCATCGCGATTCTGGGATTGAGGCCAGGTACTACCTACCGCAGCGTGATCCAGGTCTCGGGCGCCGCCGGTCTCTCCAGCTCCGATACCCTGGTCTACACCACGGGCAAGATCCCCGAGCTGCTCGGGCGGATTTCCATCAGCACCACCGGCGCCAGCAGTCCGGGGCTTACCCTCACTTCAGCGCAGGTGGGCGTCACTCGGCGCGGATCATGGCGAATGGCAACCTCCTGCTTTACGACAACGGCACCCGCCACAATCCGCCCGAGTCGCGGGCCGTGGAATACGCCCTCGACACCACCGCAATGACGGCGACCCTCGTCTGGCAATTCCGTCATTCTCCCATCATCTACACTCCTTATGTGGGCCTGGTGCAGCGGCTCGGCAACGGCAACACCAGCATCGCGTACGCCCAGGCCGGGCACGTCACCGAAGTCACTGCCGCCGGCACGGTGCTGTGGGAAGCAGACGTCAAGGTGGATGGGCAGCCCGCGTTCTGCTACCGGCTCAGCCGAATCGTTTCGCTGTACCGATACCAAAAACCCTGACCTCTGCATCGGCCAGTTGATTTTCACCCGCCTTCCGGGTGATCCTCACGCCATGAGTACACCCCGGCGTGTGAGACACGATCCCGAGGGCCTGAACACCGGCTCCTGGCCCATTCCGTCCCAGGATCTCATCACCCCGGTGGATCGTTTCTTCACCCGGAGCCATGCAGCGGTTCCGCTGATTGACCCCGATTCCTGGCGGCTCGAGATCGGGGGACTGGTGGAGCATCCCCGGAGCTACTCTCTCGCCCAGCTGATGAGCGGATTCACCCGGCGGACCGTAGCGGCAGCGCTCGTGTGTGCCGGTCTTCGCCGGGACGAGTTTCTCGAGCTGGGATCAATGCCAGGCGAGCTTCCCTGGGGCCCGGAGCCCGCGAGCGCTGGCGAGTGGACCGGCGTAGCTCTCGGCGACCTTCTGCAGGCGGTTGGAGTGAAGCGCGATGCCCGACACGTGGAGCTGATCGGGCTCGACCGGGTGGAGCGCCATGGCCGCCAGTTCGGCTTCGGAGGATCCATCGATCTCGCCAAGGCGCAGGGCGATGAGGTGCTGCTCGCCACCCATCTGAATGGCGCTCCCCTTCCGCCGGCGCACGGGTTTCCTCTCCGAGCGGTGGTGCCCGGCTGGGTCGGGGCCCGAAGCGTGAAATGGCTGGGCCGGATCAATCTGCGGGAGGACCCCACCGACAACTACTTTCAGACCCAGGCTTATCGAGTGCAACGGGAGCCGAATCCGCGGGACCCGCGAGACGTTTCGGCGGGAACCGCTCTGACGGAGATCCCGGTGAATTCGGTGATCGTGCATCCGGAGCCGAATCAGGTGCTGCCGCCGGGTAGAACCATCGTCCGAGGTTGGGCGATAGGCTCCGCCGGGCGGCTGATCACCAGAGTCGAGGTAGCGGCAGGTGAAGGCGCCGAATGGGCTCCCGCCCGGATCCTGCCTCAGGAGTCGGCCTGGACCTGGGCCTTTTGGGAGGCGGACGTGGACCTCAATCCGGGGAAGTACACCCTCTGCGCTCGCGCCAGCGACAGCTCCGGCGCCACTCAGCCACCTGACGTGCGGGACACCTGGAACGTGAAAGGATACGTCAACAACGCCTGGCACCGGGTGCCCGTCAGAGTCGTGCTCTAGAACCTGATCATTGTGTATGCTTCCCCGCGGACCACGGCCCCAATAGTTTAGGTCGTCCGCGGGGTGGTATGCTCCTGCAAGTGCCCACCCATTACTCGATTGCGTCCGACACTCAGAATATGCGGCTTGCATTGCCTGCGCCGTACTTAAGATTGCTGCGCTCCCCCTGGCTGCTTCCCGGATTCATGATCGGGATCAGTACTATAGCGCTCCTGGCTGCTCGGGTTTGGACCGGCTGGTCCCGGCTCCTGTACCTGGTGCCCTACACTTTCCTCGGCAACTCGCTGGCCCCGTTGCCCTACGATGGTGCCGTGTTGTATCTGGGTGGCCGCTACTCGCTGCTGCTTATCGTGCTGGTGGCGGTACTGTCGACGCTGGTAATCGAGGCCTGGAACATGGAGCTGTTGAGCCGGCTCCTGGCCGGCGAGGGCACCCGGGGATTTCGATCCCACCGGATCACTCAGTGGTCTCTCCGGTGCTATCGCAAGGCGCCATTCTGGTCGCTTGTGGCCACCTGCGTCCTGCCGATCGTGCCTCACTACCCCATGCGGGTTCTCGCCGTGCTGGCGGACTACCCCATGTGGAAGTACCAGCTCTCGGTGGTGCTCGGCCGGGGAACCCGCTATCTCGGGCTCGCCGGCATGGGGCTGGCCTATCGGGTCCCGGGACCCTGGATTGCCGTGGGAAGTCTGGTGGTGTTGGGATTGGGTATACGCGCGGCTCGCCGGATGAATCAGTCGGGCGAAAGCATTGCGAGCCTCCCGCCCATAGCAGAGGAAGCATGAACCGCTGTTTTCTGTTGCTGGTAGACGGGCTTCGCCCAGATGTCGCCCAGACAAGGCTCGAGCTGGGTGACCTTCCCCATCTCGCGAGCATGCTGCGCCGGGGTGGTTGCACCACCGCGATTACCGGATTCCCTTCGACCACCAGCGTTTCCTATCTGCCCTTCCTCACCGGGTGTGCCCCGGGCCGGTGCGACATTCCATCCATTCGCTGGCTCGACCGTACGACCTACGGTGGACGCTGGTGGCGCGATCGCGCTGCGGTTCGGAGCTATTGCGGCTATCAGGCGCCGCTGCTGGACACCGACATCAACCCGGCGGTGCAAACCATCTTCGAGCTGGTCCCGAAGAGCGTGGGGATCTTCACGCCGGTGGCGCGCGGACTGGACCGGAGCCGGGACCCGTCTCGGTTGGAGCGCCGGATCTGGGGCTCTGTGGCACATGCCGCCAAGTGGCACCAGCCCTCCGATGATTCGGTGGCTCGCCATCTCCTCCGGGCCGCCGCCCAGGACTGGCGCTTCGTGTTCGCCCAGTTCCCTGCGGTGGACGGGTACACCCATCAGTCGGGCCACGACTCCGCCCCGGTCCACCGCGCCTTGCGCAAGGTGGACGACGCGGTCGGCCGGCTGCGCGACCTGCTCCAGCGCCGGGGAGAGCTGGAGGGGAGCCTGATTCTTCTCGTAAGCGACCACGGGGCCTCGCCGGTGCATACCCATCTCGACCTGGCCGACTGGTTCCGGGCGCAGGGCGTCCCCACCATGTCTCATCCGGTGGTCTGGGAGCGGAATCCCCGCGCGGCAGTGATGGTTGCGGGCAATGGATCGGCAATGGTGTACGCTCGGCCGGGCGACAGCCGGAGCCGTCGCTGGTCGTTCGAGCGGCTGCGCCAGCCGCAGGCATTCGGCAGCGACCGTGACCTGCTGGCCCTACTGCTGGCCGAACCGGCGGTGGCCTTGATCGCGGCCGAATCGGAGCGCGGCGGGATCGCCGTCGCAAGCGGCGACAACGAGGCCCGGCTCCATGAAGAGAACGGGGCGATCGAGTACCGCCCCTGGGCCGGAGATCCGCTGCAGATCGGAGGCGCCTGGAAGGGCACCTCTCGCGAGTGGCTGGAGCAAACCTGGAACGGCACCTTTCCCGACGCCGCATTTAACCTGCTGGACCAGTTCCGAACCCGGCGCACAGGCGATCTGGTGGTGGTAGCGCGGGAGGGCTACGACTTCCGGGACCGGTTCGAGGTACCGGAGCACCGGGCAGGCCACGGCAGCCTGATCCGGGTGCACATGCAAACCCCCGTTTGGGCCAGCGAGCCGGTGCCGACCAGCGCGCTCAGGACGGTGGACCTGTTCCCCGCAATGCTGTCCTGGCTCGGAGTGCCCGTACCGGAGGATATAGATGGTGAGAACGTGTGGAACCCGGCTCACTCCGCGCCCCTGAGAACTTCCCACCGCGCGGTGGAGGTCGGCGCCTAGGCCGTCTGCGGCGTTTTTGTCTGCTGCGTCGGCCGGACTCCGTTCCGGCCGCTTTCACATATAGCCAACCATCTCCTCTCACTGAGTCCGGACACTCCGGGCCCACTCACCTGTGGTTGCAAAGAGCGGCTCAGGCGGCCAACTTCCTCCCACAATTCGGGTCCGTAGCTCAGTTGGATAGAGCGCTTGCCTCCGGAGCAAGAGGTCGCGCGTTCGAGTCGCGCCGGGCCCACTCTCATCAAGAGGTCGCGCGTTCACGCACCCGCTTCGCGGGTACCCGGCGCCGGGCCCCTCTCATCAAGAGGTCGCGCGTTCACGCACCCGCTTCGCGGGTACCCGGCGCCGGGCCCTCTCATCAGGTCGCGCGTTCCGCACCCGCTTCGCGGGTGCGCCCCACTCTCATCAAGAGGTCGCGCGTTCACGCACCCGCTTCGCGGGTACCCGGCGCCGGGCCCATTTTTTTCTATGAAGAAGAGGATTCATCGCCGGCGCGATGCCGACCCCGCCGAGGGACTAAAGAAGTACGGCGAGACCCGATTCGCCGATCCCACCAACAAGAAGTACCCGATCGACACGCCTGGCCGCATCAAGGCGGCCTGGGCCTACATCCACCAGCCCAGCAATGCCCGGAAATACAATGCGGCGGAGCGGCGGACCATCATCAGCCGGATCAGGCAGGAGGCCAAACGGCGGCGGGTGGTACTTCCAGACCCCGAGGAATTCCTGGAGCTGATGGCCCGGGTGCGTTCCCGGAATCAAGCCGACTAGGTCAGGAGCCGGTGTCTTCCAGCGCGAAACGTATCGCGTCGACTGAGGTGTGGATTGGGCCCTCCCGCAGCACCGTGAGGGGCCTTCGATGAGTGGGACTGCCGCCATTGGCGAACCAGGCGTAGCAGAGCAGGGCGCGGGGGTGCCCCAGGATGTCGAACAAGGCCACCTCGAATTGCTGGTGTTGCTCCCGCACCCGCTCGGAGGAGCGGTAGGTGGCAGGGCAGCGATGAGCCCGCTCGACCGCCGCCTTCAACTCCGCGATTTCAGTATCGTTCATGAATTCCTTACGAAGGATTGTTGCGCCTGCGCGGCTCGCTCTGTGATTGGGGGGTGGAGACGCCGCCCCGGAACTCGAAATGATCCGACCGCAGCGCCCGCTCCGGCGCCATGTACCCACGGTCGGGCTGGCGGAGCATCCAGGCTACCACCCGATCGGCCATCAGCGCTGCCGACTCCCAGCGCCCGGGTTCCAGTGGCGGATACAGGTGAGCAAACTCAGGTCTGAGACGAGCCTCTCGAGTCCTTCTCTCCTGGAGATCGGTTCGGTCCTCAGTATCCACGCTCATCTCCTGGTCGCACGTACTTGCCCCAAGCCGCGTTGTGGACACAACCCGGAAATGTCTGCTTCGCCAGTGGTACACCGCATGATCGGCTATACCGGTGGGGCCTTCGACTGCGAGCAAACTAGCGGGTCAGGTCGCTGTTGCGGTGACTCTGCTCACGCGGTGTCGCCAGAGTCCGCTGCTTGATGTACCTTATCCCAACAGAGCCGAACGGCTCACCCGTTGCGCCCTCCTCGTGGGGAGGGCTCCTGAACGCCCTCGAGGCGCCGGAGCCTTCATGCCCACACGTCGTATCTCCTATTCTCGGCGACAGCAGTCACCCACTGCCCTCCCCTACGTGGAGCCTATCGCCCTGGTTCCTCGGAGCGATCCCTTCGACGATCCCGAGTGGATCTTCGAGCCCAAGTACGACGGCTTCCGCGGCCTGGCCTATTCCTCCGGCTCGGGGTGCGAGATCCGGTCCCGCCGCGACATCCCGCTGAGGCGTTTCGAAGACCTCTGGAGCCGGTTGTCCGAGGTACTGCAAGGCAGAGAGGCCATCCTGGATGGGGAGATCGTGGCCCTCGACCGGAAAGGCAAACCGGTCTTTGATAATCTGGTCCGGCGCCAGGGTTTCATCGCCTTTGCCGCATTCGACTTGCTTTGGCTGGAAGGACAGGACCTCAGAGGCGAGCCGCTGGCACGGCGAAAGGAGCTGCTCGGTTCTCTGCTGCCGGAGGATACCGGACCCCTCTACAAGGTGCTCGCCATCGAGGAGCATGGCCGGGCGCTTTTCGGGGCGGCGCGGCGAATGGACCTGGAGGGGATCGTGGCCAAGCGGAAAGCCGACCCGTACGACCCGGGCACGGTGTGGTACCGCATTGCCAATCCCGCTCACCGCCGGATAACAGCAGCCTCTGCCCCGGGCCGGCTGCGGCGTACGGCGCACTCCGCTCCCGACCGATAGACATTCGCCACGCTAGCTCGGGATTGACTCCGACCTCGGGACCCACAAGCTTGCTACACCGAGTTGGTTGCACGATCGGACTCATCGAACCGGTCATTCATTCGCCGTAACCCCGTGACTATCACAACTGCTCGTTCGTGACTAGAAGACCGTGGATGGAGCGGCTGAGGCCCTATCTCTGGGCCGCCATTACAGCGGCCGTAGCGATCCTGCTCCGTGCGGCCATGACCCCCCTCGTCGGGGTCAGACTGCCATTTATCACGCTTTTCCCCGCGGTGTTCGTCTCCGCCTACCTGGGCGGCCTTGGCCCCACGCTTTTGACCACGGCCGTCGGCATCGTCGTCGCCGTGTTCTGGTTCAGCGCGCCGAGCTACGCTGCCACATTCTCTGACCCCATTGCTCGGATCGGGATCGGGCTTTTCGGCCTCTCCGGTGTTGCCGTCGGTTGGTTGGGCGAGACTCGGTTCAGAGCCCATCTCCGAGCCAGGGAGGCGTTGCGCGTCGCGGAGCGGGAAATGGCCCGTGCCGAGCAGGAGGCAGTCCGGGCCGAAGAGGAGGCCGCCCGCGCAGAAGAGGAGTCCGCTCGGGCGGAGGAGGAGACCCTGCACGCTGAGGAACAGACCGCTCGGGCCGAGCAGGAAGCCCAGAGGGCGGCGCAGGCCTCGGAACGGGTCGAGCGGATTCTGAGCAGCATCACCGACGCATTCACCGTGATGGATCACGAGTGGATCATCACCTACATGAACGAGCCCGCTGCCACCATGGTGGGAGGCAGACCTTCGGATTTCATCGGTCGGAATCTCTGGGAGGCGCTCCCTGCTGCGGTAGGCAGCCCGTTCGAGCAGGCCTACCGGCGGGCGCTGGCCGGCGAGCACGCGGCCAAAGTCACCGCGTACTACGCGCCGCGCGAGATCTGGATCGAGGCCACAGCATATCCGTCGGTGGAAGGCCTGACGGTCGTGGCCCAGGACGTGACCCAGCGGGTCCGGGCGAACGAGGCCACCGCAAGGCTCGCCGCCATCGTGACCTCCTCCGAAGACGCCATCATCGGTAAGAAACTGGATGGTACCGTCACCAGCTGGAACCACGCCGCCGAGGAGATCTTCGGCTACAGCGAGGCAGAGATGGTGGGGGGCTCGATCTACCGGCTGATTCCGCCCGAGCTGCATGACTCGGAGACCGACATCCTGCGGCGAGTCACCCGGGGGGAGCGCGTCGAATATTCGGAGGTGGAGCGCGTCCGGAAAGACGGTGAGCGGATCCATATCGCTCTCTCGGTCTCGCCCATTCGGGACGCTTCGGGGCAGGTTGTGGGCGCCGCGTCAGTCAAGCGAGACATCACCGAGCAGAAGCGAATTCAGGCGGCGCTGGAAGCGGAAAGCGCCCGCAGCAGAGAGCTGGCCGAGGCTCTGGAGGTGGCCCAGGCGTTCGTCTGGGAGTTGGACGGGCGAATTACATACTGGAGCAGTGGCGCTGCCCGGCTATACGGATACACCGCCGCGGAGGCAGTTGGCCGGGTATCGCACGAGCTGCTGCAAACCGAGTTACCACTGCCGCTGGAGGAGATCCGCAGTGCTCTGCACGCGGCCGGACGCTGGCAGGGCGAGCTGGTCCATGTGGCCAGAGATGGACGGCGAATCCATGTGGCCTCGCAATGGATTCTTCAGCGGCGCCGGAGGGATGAGTCAGCCACGGTTATCGAGGTCACCACCGACGTCACCGCCCAACGGCTGATCGAGGAAAGGGTGCGCCAGAGCGAGCGGATGGAGGTGGTCGGTCAGCTCGCCGGCGGTGTGGCCCACGAAGCCAACAATCAGATGACAGTTGTCCTCGGCGCATCGAGCTTCCTGCTGGCCCGATCCGATCTTCCAGAAACCGCCCGAAAAGATCTCGAGTACATCCGGGAGGCCGCTGAGCGCACAGCCGCTATAACGGCTCAGCTCCTTGCCTTTAGCCGCCGCCAGGTGGTGCAGAAGCGGGTCTTCGATCTGGACGACGTTATCCAGGGACTCGATGGCGTGCTCCGCCGCGCTCTGGGTGAGCGCTCGACTCTCGTACTGCAGCTCCGCGCCGGCAGCCAGGTCAATGCCGATCCCGGTCAGCTGAGCCAGGTGCTGCTGAATCTGGTGCTCAACTCCCGCGATGCCATGCCGCTCGGTGGACGTCTCACCATCGAGACCTCCCTCGCCGAGCTGACCGAGTCCTATGCCAGGCAGCGGCCCGGCGTTGCTATCCGTCCCGGCCCCTACGCGGTGATTGCGGTCAGCGATACCGGCCACGGCATGGGGCCCGAAACCCTGGGCCACCTGTTCGAGCCGTTCTACACCACCAAACCCATTGGGAAAGGCACTGGGCTCGGACTGGCCACGGTCTATGGAATCGTGAAGCAGAGCCAGGGTTACGTCTGGGCTTATAGTGAACTGGGCGAAGGCACCACATTCAAGATCTATCTCCCGCTCGACGCATCGTCGGTGGCTCCTACCGCGCCGGCTGAGCCGCCGGCCCGCGCCACCGGGGAGACAGTCCTTCTGGTGGAGGACGAGCCCGCCGTCCGGATCATGACCTCACGGGCATTGCAGGAATTCGGCTATGGCGTCATCGAAGCAACCGGAGGACATCAGGCACTCGGAGTGCTGGAACGAAAGGACAGCCGGATCGACCTGCTGATCACCGACGTGATCCTGCCCGGCATGGATGGTCCCGAGCTGGCCCGGCGCGCCGTCGAGCTCACCCCGAGTCTGCCGGTGCTCTTCATCAGCGGCTATACCGACGACGAGATCGTCCGCCGCGGGTTGCTGCAGGAAGGGCAACCCTTCCTACAGAAACCATTCACCCCCGAAGCCCTGGCCACACAACTCACCCGGCTGCTGAAGCAGAAGGACAATTCAGACCAGCGGACCCCAGCGGGAGTGCGCTAGCCGGCTTTGCGGGCCAGCGCCGTCCTGACCTTTTCCAGCACAATGTGCAGCGTGAACGGCTTCTCGATGATTTCCTGGTCGAGGGGCCGGTCGCCGTTTCGGGCCAGTGCCTCCTCGGTATAGCCCGTCATCAACAGGATCGGCAGCGTAGGGGCGAAAGCGCGAACCCGGGTGGCCAGCTCGGCCCCGCCCATGCCGGGCATAACCATGTCGGAAAGAATCAGATCGACTTCGCCGCTGCGAGCGGTGATCAGGGCGAGCGCATCCTGGCCGTTGGTGGCCTCCAGCACTCTGTACTCGTGTCGCTCGAGCAGCCGCCGAACCGTACTCCGGACTGAGGCCTCGTCTTCGACCACGAGGATGGTAGCACCGGCACCTGAAGCCGGAAGGACCCTGACCGTTTTCTCCGAGGCTTGAAGCGGGCCCTGATGGAGCGGGAAGTAGAGCTTGAACGTGGTTCCCCGCCCTATCTCGCTGTACAGCCAGATGTGTCCGCCGGTCTGCTTCACGATGCCGTATACCGTCGAGAGACCCAGGCCTGTTCCCTTCCCCGGCTCCTTGGTGGTAAAGAACGGCTCGAAGACCCGTGAGCGGGTGGCGGAGTCCATGCCGGAACCGGTATCCGTCACCACCAGTACCACGTGACGACCGGGCCGGGCCGATGGATGCTGGCGGGGATAGTGCTCGTCCAGCTCGACCACCCCAGTCTCGATCAACAGGCTTCCTCCGCGTGGCATCGCGTCGCGGGCGTTCACCGCCAGGTTGAGGATCACCTGTTGCAGCTGGCCCGGGTCGGCCCACACCCTGGGCAGCTCAGGATTGAGCTTGGTGAGCAGAACCACGTCTTCACCAACCAGCCGCCGGACCATGCTTTCCATCCCGGTGATTACAGCATTCAGCTCCAGGACCTCGGGCTGAAGCAGCTGGCGCCGGCTGAAAGCCAGCAGCTGACGTATGAACCCGGCCGCCCGGTCCGCCGCGCCCTGGATCTCCAGCACGTCGGCCCTGCGCACGTCATCGTCCGGCAGGTCCGCCAACAGAAACTCGGTTTGCGCCCGAATGATGGTCAGCACGTTGTTGAAGTCGTGAGCGATCCCTCCGGCCAGTCGGCCGACCGCTTCCATCTTGTGAGCCTGGCGGAATTGATCCTCCAGCTGCTTGCGCTCGGTGATGTCGGTGGACACGGCCAGCACCTGGCGGGCGCTGCCGTCAGGTGAAAGCAGCGGCACCTTCACCGTCTGAAACCAGCGGGTGGCACCGGTCCTGGTGCAGGTGGCCTGTTCTTCGGGAATGAACGTCGCCAGCTGGGTGGAAAGGACCTCACGGTCGGCCCGGAGAAACTGCTCCACCTCCCCATCCTTCAGACCAAAATCACTGTCCCGCTTGCCGATCAGAGTTTCAACCGTAGTCCCGTGAAACTGGGCCATCGCCTCGTTGGCCAGCACGTACTTGCCTTCCCAATCCTTCACGAAGATCAAATTGGGATTGGTGTCGATCACCTGACGGAGAAATCGCTGGTGATGGGCGGCCGCGGTCTGAAAGGCGTGGGCTCGTGCGGCATGACGGCGTTCCTGGACGACGGCGGCTATCCCCAATCCCAGGAGAAGGGACAGGAACGCCATCACCGAGGTCGTCGCAGACCAGTCGGCGGCAGCGAGGTTGTGGAAGGCGAGCATCAGCGGAGCAGCATTCCCGGTAGTCCTCTCGTCGGCCCGCCAATCGCAGGGACCTAGGCAGCACGCAAGAAGCGTCGACCCAAATACATGGAGATGTGAGGCCACTACCGGCTCGAAGCACGACCTGTGCCTCGACAGCGGTCGCGGCCGCCGAGTTCCGGGAGCCGGGGCGGATTCGAGCTGAATGTGTCGCAGCCGGGCAGGGATCGAAGTTTTTGCGCCAGTCGACGTCGGAGTGACTTGCTCCGCTGCACCGGATACCTCTTACTTCACGGATGCCTGACTCCAGCCCGCGCAAGGGACTCACTCCGTACCTGGTAGCTGCCGGAGCCGTGGCCGTGATGGGGCTGGTGCGCTGGCTGATGGAGCCGCTGCTGGGGGGTCAGCTTCCCTTCACCACCCTAGTGGTCGCGGTGCTGGTCGCAGCCTGGTACGGCGGCCTGGGCCCCGCTATCCTCGCCACTGGGTTGAGCGCTTTCCTCGGATTGTTTCTCTTCATCCCCCCGACTTACTCCTTGCAGCTTGCCGGCAGGATGGAAATCCTGCGGGTTCTGCTCTTCTGTCTGACCGGCGCGATCGCAGCGATGCTGGGGGAGTCTCGACTCACAGCGCAGGCGCGGGCGGAAGCTGCGGCGTCCGAGGCCCGCAAGGCAGCTGACCTGGCGCGGGCTGAGACTACGCGGGCCGAACAGGAGAAATCGCGGGCTGAAGCCGCCGCCGTCGAGGCAGAGGAAGCGCTCAATCAGCAGCTCGAGATTGAGGCCGCACTCAGCAGCAGCGAGGCGCGCTTCCGGGCCATGGCGGAGTCATCTCCCTTGGGCATCTACATCACCAACCCGGCCGGTGATTGCCTCTACACCAACCCGGCGTACCAGCAGATCTCCGGATTGAGCGAGCAGCAGGCCCGGGGGACCGGATGGAGCAGGGCGATTCACCTCGAGGACCGGGAGCGAGTCTTCCGGGAGTGGTATAAGGCGGCGGAGCGCAGAATCCCCTTCCTCAGTGAGCATCGATTCGCGCACCCCGACGGCAAGGTGGTGTGGACCCGGGTGAACGCCGCCGAGATCATAGACCAGGAGCAGCTGGTGGGATACGTCGGGCTGGTGGAGGACATTTCCCAGCACGCCGCTGCTCAGGCGGCGCTGCGGCAAAGCGAGGAACGTTACCGGGCATTCATCGAGCAGACGGCAGAGGGCGTCTGGCGGTTCGAGCTGGAGCATCCGGTGCCGGTGACCCTGCCCGAGGACGAGCAGATCGAGCGCTTCTATACCCACGCCTACCTGGCCGAGTGCAACGATGCTCTGGCTCAGATGTACGGGTACAGCAAGGCAGGAGAGCTGATCGGCGCACGACTGGGCGACATGATGCCCCGCTCCCACCCGCAGAACCTGGAATACCTGCGCGCATTCATTCGCAGTGGGTATCGCCTGACCGACGCCGAATCGCACGAGGTCGATCGGGAGGGAAACGAGCGCCACTTCCTGAACAACCTGATCGGATTCCTATCCGAGGGACAGCTGCGACGCGCCTGGGGCTCCCAACGGGATGTCACGATCAACCGACAGGCGGAGTCCGCCATTCAGGCGAGCGAGGCCAGGTTTCGCAGCGTGTTCGAGTCGGGCATGATCGGCATTGCCTTCTGGAATGGCCAGATGATTACCGGCGCCAACGATGTTTTGCTCGACATGCTCGGCTATACCAGAGAGGAACTGGCCCAGGGGGTGCTTCGCCAGGGCCGTCTCACCCCGCCGGGGCACGAAGAGGCCGACCGCAAGGCCACCGAGGAAACCCGGCTCAGGGGCTCCTGCACACCGTATGAAAAGGAGTTTGTGCGGAAGGATGGAACCCGGGTTCCCGTCCTGGTTGGCGGAGCTCGGCTGGCCGATCACATGTCTGACGCCGTGTTCTTCGTCCTGGATCTCACTGCTCGTCGCCAGGCGGAAGACCGCCTGAGACAGGCAGAGCGGATCGAGGTCGTGGGTCAGCTGGCCGGGGGCATGGCCCACGAAGCCAACAACCAGATGTCCGTGGTCCTGGGCGCCGCCAGCTTCATCCTCGGGCAGAAGGATTTACCCGAGGCCGTGCGACAGGACGTGGACTACATCCGGCAGGCCGCCGAACGCACCGCGTCGATCACCCGGCAGCTGCTCGCCTTCAGCCGGCGCCAGATCCTCAGGCCAGAAGTGGTGAATCTGAATGCGGTGCTGAACAACCTTCAGCCCATTCTCCGCCGCACCCTGACCGAACAGCAGGCGCTGGAGCTCCGGCTGGATCCGGCGGCGGCTCCAGTACGGGCCGACCCGGCCCAGCTCGATCAGGTTCTGCTGAACCTCACCATCAACGCCCGGGACGCGATGCCCGACGGCGGCACCTTGACCATCGAGACCCGCGAGGTCGAGCTGACCGAGGAGTACACCGCCCGACATCCGGGCGTCTCCATCATTCCCGGGAGGTACACCGCTCTGGTCGTCAGCGACACCGGCCATGGCATGGATCAGGAAACCATGAAGCACCTGTTCGAGCCATTCTTTACCACCAAGGCGGTAGGACAAGGAAGCGGCCTGGGCCTGGCGATGGTGTACGGCATCGTGAAGCAGACCGGCGGAAACATCTGGGCCTATAGTGAGCCCGGGATGGGAACGACCCTCAAGCTTTATTTCCCTTCCGTTCACGAATCGACGAGTGCTCCGACTCCGGTGGAGCCGGAACCGCCGAGCCGGGCTGCAAGCGGAAGGATACTTATTGTGGAGGACGACCCCCTGGTGCGGGAAATGGCCCGGCGCTCGCTCTCCGAAGCGGGATATGAAGTGATCGTGGCGGCCAACGGACAGATGGCTCTGGACCTCGCCTCCAAAGGGTCACGCCTCGATGCGGTGCTTACCGACCTCGCAATGCCGGGCATCGGCGGACGCGAGCTGGCGCGGCGCCTGCGGGAGAGCCGACCCGGTTTACCGGTGGTATTCATGTCGGGCTACACCGATGATGTTGTCCTTCGCCGCGGCCTGCTGGAGAGCGGAGTCCCCTTTCTCGAGAAGCCCCTGTCTCCGGTGAAGCTCGCTCAGAAAATGCGACAGGTGCTCGATGGCGGATCGCTGTGAGCAATCTCACTCCCCCCGTCTCCCGGCAACTACATATATTTCTTCGCCCTGTCGGGCCGGGGTTGTGACACTCCGAGCGAGCGTGGTCGTCGGAGCCAGCTCCACACCCCGAACTCAAGGCCGTCGCTCTCCGCGGCGGCCCTCCTCAAGGAGTCGAGGCATGGCTAATCGCGAAGGGGGCAAACCTGGCGGCGGAGGTGGCGGCCAAGGTGGCGGTGGTGGTCAAAAGGGCGGTGGCGGCGGACAAGGCGGTGGCGGGGGCCAGAAGGGTGGCGGTGGTGGCGGCGGTGGTCGACCCGGAGGACCTGGTGGTGGCGGCGGACAGGGTGGCGGCGGACAGGGTGGCGGCGGCGGTGGTGGCGGGCAGAAAGGCGGCGGTGGAGGTGGTGGCCGTCCCGGTGGTCCGGGTGGTGGCCAGGGCGGCGGTGGCCAGGGCGGCGGTGGGCAGGGCGGTGGTCGTCCTGGTGGACCTGGCGGCGGCCAGGGTGGGGGAGGCCAGGGTGGCGGCGGCGGCGGTCAACGAGGTGGTGGTGGCGGCGGTGGACAGGGTGGAGGCGGCGGTGGTTGGGGTGGCGGGGGTGGCGGTCAGGGAGGCAACCGGTAGCTAAAACAGCGCAAGAAGCCGGATGAGCGCCCCAGTCTCTTGGAGAGTGGGGCGCTCTTTTTACCGGGGATACCCGGGGGTATACTAGGGGCTGGCCTAACTTCAGATCTTCGCCGGCAATCCGGCTTCTGATCACTGCCGCCTCCCGCTCTAAGGCTGGGCGGCGCGAGGAGATCGAATGAGCTCAAAGCGGGGGCGCGAAGGGAGACTCAAGCCGCAGCACGCCAGCCTCTATCCCGGCCTGGAGCCGGGGGTGTGGTTGCCGGTCGAGAACCTCATCCGGCACGTCACCCAGCTGATCTATCAGGACCCATCACGGCGCCGAATCGTCACCGGACCCCGTCTGCTGCATCAGGAGCATTTTGAATATCGCGGGGCATCGGAACGGCCCGAGGGACTACCGGCCAGCGCCAGTCGCCTGAGCGACGCCAGCGTCGAGCCGCGCACGTTCCCTCCCACCCAGACCGATGGCGAACAGGGGAACCAGAGAGGACCGACTTCATGAATCAACCCCCCCGAGCCGGAGTGCAGGCCGGACGCCGCGTGCGCGCCGATGTGCGGCAGGCGCTCCTCAAATCCAGCTCCGCCCATCTTTATCCGGGTATCCCGCCAGGCGAATGGCAGCCTGCCACTGTCATGGTTGACCTGGTGCTGGCGCTTAAATCAGCCAACGGTCGCGCCCCCTCCGCCCGCGATCGTATTCTGGAGGGCGAGCATTTCGAGTTTCGCGGCCGACTTTCCGCCGGTGGCCAGGACGATCAGCGCCGGACCCGGCTCGAGGAGCGTCGTGATCGCAAGGAGGCGGATTCGGACGAGTGACTGCGATCACGTCCTCAAGCCGGCAGCTACACTACGTTCGCCGGGTGAGGTCGGGTGGGGTGGAGGGGCGAGTGTTCCGGCGAACAGCAGAGGTGATACGTATGAGATGCGCTCCTTGGCTTTTGGGATCCCTCACCGTGGCATTGATTGCCGGTTGCGGCGGGGACAGGCGAAATAGTGACAACTCAGCAGCAGGAACCGGCACTGAAACCGGTACTATGCAGGGCGGAGCAGCAACCACAGACACCGCCATGTCCGGCGGTGGTACCAGCGGCATGAGTCAGGGCATGAGCTCGGACACCGGCATGAGCCACGGCATGAGCTCGGACAGCAGCATGAGCCAGGGCATGAGCTCGGACACCGCCAACGCGGATGCGGGAATGCACGGGAACATGAGCCGCTCGAGTACTGGATCCGATTCCGCCAAGGGCAATCAGACCAAGTCGGGCGTGACCAACACCAAGACCGGGAAGTCGACATTGGGCAAAGGCGTCACCAAGACCCGTCCCGATCAGGGCCAGCCGGTCACCTCCAAGGGTGACACCGTCAGCGCCGGACCCGACACTACCGGAGGCAACCGGTAATGCTTGCTCTCCTGCGGGGCGCGGCGCCGGCGTGCCGCGCCCGTCGCAGGAGGCAGATGGATTCATGACCCTACTCCCCGATGTTCGCAGTGCCCCCAGCATCCTGGTAGTCGACGACACGCCAACGGTACGCCGCATGGCGCACCGGCTGTTGACCGAGTGGGGCTTTCGAGTGTTCGAAGCCGAGAGCGGCGAAGAGGCGATCGAGGTACTGGAAACGGCAAAGGGAGGTGTCCAGCTCGTCATCGTGGACGTCATTCTACCGCTTCTCGACGGAGTCCAGGTGACCCGGCGAATCCAGGAGCGCTGGCCCGGTCAGCGGACGCTGTACATGTCCGCTCACCCGGCTGAGGTGTTGGCTCAGCACGGGCTGACCGAGCTGAGCGTGCCTTTCCTGGCCAAGCCCTTCACTCGCGACGAGCTGCTCACCAAAGTGAGTGAGGCGCTCGCCCGGCCAGGCTCCCTCGCCCCGAGGCCGCCGCGCTAGACCCCGTCCCGCCTGAGCTCGTAGTGCACAAACCGGCCCGCGAGTGTCCGGTCAGCGAGCCGCATTCCCCCGACAGCTGCGGGATCGTCAAGGCAAGGCGCGAACGACAGCTGGCGGTCGACGGTCAGGAGCGGGCGCGGCCCAGGGTGAAGTAGAAGGTCGCTCCCTGCCCCACCAAACCTTCGGCCCACACCTTCCCGCCGTGGCGGTGGATGATCCGTTGGACGGTTGCCAGTCCGATGCCGCTCCCGGGAAAATCCTGCTGGGAGTGCAGCCGCTGAAAGGGGCCGAACAGCCGGGGGGCGTATGTCATCTCGAAGCCGGCCCCATTGTCCCGGATGAAGTAAGTC
Organism: uncultured Gemmatimonadales bacterium; assembly: GCA_963698975.1. Taxonomy (GTDB): domain Bacteria; phylum Gemmatimonadota; class Gemmatimonadetes; order Gemmatimonadales; family GWC2-71-9; genus CAVVWJ01. The sequence continues at coordinate 1,889,371 of CAVOSV010000002.1, read as the reverse complement.
GCCTCCCCTGAGGTCTGGGTTAAGCCGAACTCGATCCGCGGCTCGGTCTGCTTACCGGTGAACTTCCAGGCGTTCTGCAGCAGATTCTCCAGGGCGATCTTCAACAGCTGGCCGTCCCCCGTCACCACCACTCCCGGCCGGATCTTCACCTCCACCTGCCGATCCGGCTGCCCTTCCTGCAGCCGGCTCAGCACCAGCTCCGCCACCGCGCTGAGGTCCACTTCCTGGTCTCGCAACTCGGTTCGAGTAACCCGGGAGAGGTACAGCACGTCGTCAATCAGCTGCGACATCTGCTGGCTTGCCTCCCGGACCCGGCTCAGGAACTTGCGTCCCTCGTCGTCCAGCCGTTTTCCCTGGCTCTCCAGAATGGCGCGGCTGAAACTGTCGATTCTTCTGAGAGGAGCGCGAAGGTCGTGCGAAACGGCGTAGCTGAAGCTCTCCAGCTCCCGGTTCTTGTGCTCCAGCTCCCGGACCAGCTCGGCTCGGGTCTCGGCCAGCTCGAGCGCCGCCCGCTCGCTCTGCGCCAGTAAGGCGGCCTGGCGGCGGAGCAGCTCGTTTTTCTTCGCCAGCTCCACGAACACTGTCACCTTGGAGCGCACGAACTCCGGCATCACCGGCTTGACCAGGTAGTCCACGGCGCCGACGGCGTATCCCCGAACGGCCTGGGTCTGGGTGGTGTCGCCCGCGGTGAGAAAGAGAATCGGGGTGTGGCGGGAGCGGTCGCGCTGCCGGATCAGCTCTGCGGTCTCGAACCCATCCATCTCCGGCATCTTCACGTCCAGCAGAATCACGGCAAAGTCGTCACCCAGCAGCCGCTTCAACGCCTCGCGCCCCGAATCGGCGCGGATCAGATTCTGCCCCAGATCCTCCAGCATGGCCTCGAGAGCGACCAGATTGGCGGGCTGGTCGTCTACGAGGAGAATGTTGACGCGGTCGTCGGAGGGGCGGAGAGGCGGAGAGTTGGAGGGGGAGTCCGACAGGCCTGAGGCCAGGGCGTCGGGCTCCGTCATTGAGGGAGTGCTCACGACTCCGCCTCTCCGCCTCTCCGCCCCTCCGCCTACCGGTACAGCCATACTCTCAGCAGCGACAGCAGCTGGTCCATATCAACCGGCTTGGCGATATAGTCCGACGCGCCGGCATCGATGCACTTCTCCCGGTCGCCCTTCATCGCCTTGGCCGTGACCGCAATAATGGGAAGGTTGCGGAACCGCGGCATCTCGCGGATGGCGCGCATGGTCTCGTAGCCGTCCATCTCCGGCATCATGACGTCCATCAGCACCACATCGACGTCCGGGGTTTCCTGCAGCCGGGCGATGCCGTCCCTGCCGCTCTCGGCGTAGACCACCTTCATCTCGCTCCGCTCGAGGAACGTGGTCAGCGCGAAGATATTGCGCACGTCGTCGTCCACGATGAGCGCCTTCCGGCCGGTGAGCGTAGGATCGGTGCGGTGGAGCTGTTGCAGCATGCGCTGCTTCGACTCGGGCAGCCGCGAGGTGACCCGGTGGAGGAAGAGCGCCGTCTCATCCAGCAGCCGCTCGGGCGACTGCGCGTCCTTGATCACTACCGATTCGGCCATCCGGCGCAGCTCCGCCTCTTCCCGCTTGGTGAGCTGCTTCCCGGTATAGATGATGGTCGGCAGCTTGCGGAGGCCGATCTCGCCCTTGACCCGGGTGATCAGCTGGAAGCCGGTCATATCCGGAAGACCGAGATCCAGTACCATACAGTCGAATGCCTCCCGCTGGAGCGCTTCCAGGGCCTCCGCCCCGGTGCTCACGGCGGTGGTAACCACGTCCCCATCGCCGATCAACTCGGCAATGCTCTGCTGCTGAGCCTGGTCGTCCTCCACCACCAGCAGCCGCTTGACCGGCCGGTCCACGAAGTTGTGCAGCGTGGTGAGCGCCTCGGAGAGTGATTCCTTGGTGGCCGGCTTGGTCATGAAATCAATCGCGCCCAGCCGGAGCCCTCGCTGCCAGTTTTCCTCCACCGAGATGATGTGCACCGGTATGTGCCGGGTGGAGGCGTCGTGCTTCAGCCGGTCGAGGATGGTCCATCCATCTGCGTCGGGCAACCTGAGGTCGAGCGTAACCGCGGTGGGTTGGTACTCCCGTGCCAACGCCAGCGCCCGGTCAGCCGACTGGGCCACCAATCCCTTGAAGCCCCGTTCTCTCGCCAGATCGAGCAGAATCTGGGCGAAGTTGGGATCGTCCTCCGCGATCAGCAGGATCCGATCGCCCTCCTCGACCGAGGCGCGGTCGTCGTTGATCGCCCGCTCAACCACCGGGGCGAGTACCACGCGAGAGCTGGCCGTGAGCACCGGCTTCGGCTCGACCGTAATGCCGCTGCTGTTGCCCGAGTCCTCATCAACGGAGGGAGTTTCCACCGGCTGCGCCGGATAGATCAACGGCAGGTAGAGGGTAAAGGTGCTTCCCTCTCCCGGTGAGCTTTCGATCCTGATCTCGCCGCCCAGCAGCCGGGTGATCTGCCGGCTGATGGAGAGACCCAGGCCGGTGCCGCCGTACTTGCGGCTGGTGGTGCCGTCGCCCTGCTGGAAGGCTTCGAAGATGACGCCGTGCTTCTCCTTGGGAATGCCGATGCCGGTATCGGTTACCGAGAACGCGATCACCGTGTTTGCCGCGTTCAGCATCTCCTGTTCCGGATTCCACCCCTCTGTCGCCACCCGGGCCCGGAGCGAGACACTGCCCCGCTCGGTGAACTTGAACGCATTGGAGAGGAGGTTCTTGAGCACCTGCTGCAGCCGTTTGGTATCGGTCTGCAGCGCCGGAGGCAGGCTGGGCTCGAGAAGAACATCGAACTCCAGTCCTTTGAGGTCGGCCACCTGGCGGAAGGTGCTCTCGACGAATTTCCGCACCTCGGCAAAGGACACCGTCGTTACGTCCACCGCCATGGTTCCGGATTCGATCTTCGACAGGTCAAGAATGTCATTGATGAGGTCGAGTAGGTCGGAACCGGAGCTGTGGATGGTCTGAGCGAAACCGACCTGACGGCTGGTGAGGTTCCCGTCCGCGTTCTCGCTCAGGATCTGCGAGAGAATCAACAGGCTGTTGAGCGGGGTCCTGAGCTCGTGCGACATGTTGGCCAGGAACTCGGACTTGTACTTCGAGATGAGGGCGAGCTGCTCCGCCTTCTCCTCCAGCGCCACCTTGGCCTGCTCTACCTCTTTGTTCTTCTGCTCTACCTCGGCCTTCTGGCCGGCCAGCAGGTGGGCCTTTTCCTCTAGCTCTAGGTTGGTCTTCTGCAGCTCGTCCTGCTGGGCCCGGAGCAGGTCTTCCGATTTCTGCAGCGAACGAGTCTGCTGCTCCAGCCGCTTGTTAGTCTCGGTCAGCGCCTCCTGCTGCGACTGAAGACCCTCGGTGAGCGCCTGCGACTGCTTGAGCAGCTCCTCGGTCCGCATGTTGGCTTCGATGGTGTTGAGCACGATGCCGATGCTCTCCGCCAGCTGCTCCAGAAAGGTGAGCCGGATCTCGTCAAACTGGTCGAAGGTCGCGAGCTCGAGCACCGCCTTGACCTCGCCTTCGAAGAGCACCGGCAGCACCACGATGCTCCGGGGGGAGCCGCGCCCAGGCCGGAGCTGATCTGGATGTAGTCCTGAGGAACCTGGTTGATGGTCAGCATCCGGCCCTCGATGGCGCACTGTCCTACCAGGCCCTCGCCCAGACGGAACTCGCTGGATACGTGCTTGCGGTCGTTATAGGCGTAGCTGGCGAGCAGCTTGAGCGTGGCCTCCTCGGTCGAGGGCTCCACCACATAGAAGACGCCGTGGTGAGCGGTGACCAGCGGGGCCAGGTCCGAAAGAATCAGCTGGGACACGGCGCCAAGGTCCCGCTGGCCCTGCAGCATCCGGCTGAATTTGGCCAGGTTGGTCTTGAGCCAGTCCTGTTCCATGTTCTTCCGCGTAGTGTCGCGGAGGTTCCGGATCATTTCGTTGATGTTGTCCTTGAGCTCGGCCACCTCACCCTGGGCTTCGACCGCGATCGACCGGGTCAAGTCGCCCTTGGTCACGGCGGTAGCCACCTCGGCGATGGCTCGGACCTGGGTGGTGAGGTTCGCCGCTAGCTGGTTCACGTTGCCGGTGAGGTCGCGCCAGATCCCGGCCGCCCCCGGCACCCTGGCCTGGCCGCCCAGCTTGCCGTCGATGCCGACCTCTCGGGCCACGTTGGTAACCTGATCGGCAAAGGTGGCCAGTGTTTCCGTCATCCAGTTGATGGTATCGGCCAGCGTGGCGATCTCGCCCTTCACCTCCACCCGGAGCTGCTGCTTGAGATCGCCGTTGGCCACGGCGGTCACCACCTTGGCAATGCCGCGTACCTGGGCCGTGAGGTTAGCCGCCATCGAGTTCACGTTGTCGGTCAGGTCCTTCCAGACTCCTGCGACTCCGGTTACCTGGGCCTGGCCTCCCAGTGTTCCCTCGGTACCGACCTCGCGGGCCACGCGGGTTACCTCTGACGCGAAGGAGTTGAGCTGGTCCACCATCGTATTCACGGTGTTCTTCAGTTCGAGAATTTCGCCCTGCACGTCTACCGTGATCTTCTTGTTCAGCTCGCCGCGGGCCACCGCGGTCGTCACGTCGGCGATGTTGCGGACCTGGGCCGTCAGATTGCCGGCCATGTAGTTCACGTTGTCGGTCAGGTCTTTCCAGGTGCCGGCCACACCCTTCACGTAGGCTTGGCCGCCGAGCTTGCCTTCGGTGCCGACTTCTCGCGCGACTCGGCTCACCTCGGAGGCGAAGGCGTTGAGCTGGTCCACCATCGTATTGATGGTGTCCTTCAGCTCCAGGATCTCGCCCTTCACGTCCACCGTGATCTTCTTGGATAGGTCGCCGTTGGCCACGGCCGTGGTCACCTGGGCGATGTTGCGGACTTGGGCCGTCAGGTTGCCGGCCATGGAATTCACGTTGTCCGTCAGGTCTTTCCACACACCGGCGACGCCGGTCACCTGGGCCTGACCACCCAATCTGCCTTCGGTGCCGACTTCGCGGGCCACGCGGGTCACTTCAGACGCAAAGGAGTTGAGCTGGTCCACCATGGTGTTGATGGTGTTCTTGAGCTCCAGAATCTCTCCCTTCACATCAACGGTGATCTTCTTGTTGAGCTGCCCCAGCGCCACCGCGGTCGTCACGTCCGCGATGTTACGCACCTGGGCCGTGAGGTTGCCGGCCATCGAGTTCACGTTGTCGGTCAGGTCTTTCCAGGTGCCGCCGACGCCCTTCACCTGAGCCTGGCCGCCCAGCTTGCCTTCGGTGCCGACTTCGCGAGCCACGCGAGTCACTTCTGAGGCGAAGGAGTTGAGCTGGTCCACCATGGTGTTGATGGTGTTCTTGAGCTCGAGAATCTCGCCCTTCACGTCTACGGTGATCTTCTTGTTCAGCTCACCCCGGGCAACCGCCGTGGTGACTTCGGCGATGTTTCGCACCTGGGCCGTGAGGTTGCCGGCCATCGAGTTCACGTTGTCGGTCAGGTCCTTCCAGGTGCCGCCGACACCCTTCACCTGAGCCTGCCCGCCGAGCTTGCCTTCGGTGCCGACCTCGCGGGCAACGCGGGTGACCTCTGACGCAAAGGAGCTCAGCTGGTCCACCATCGTGTTGATGGTGTTCTTGAGCTCGAGAATTTCGCCCTTCACGTCCACGGTGATCTTCTTGGACAGGTCGCCGTTGGCCACCGCGGTGGTCACGTCGGCGATATTGCGCACCTGACCGGTCAGGTTCCCCGCCATCGAGTTCACATTGTCGGTCAGGTCTTTCCAGGTCCCGCCTATACCACGGACCTGGGCCTGCCCGCCCAGCTTGCCCTCCGTACCCACCTCACGGGCCACACGGGTGACCTCTGACGCAAAGGAGCTCAGCTGGTCCACCATGGTGTTGATGGTGTTCTTGAGCTCCAGGATCTCACCCTGCACATCCACCGTGATCTTCTTGGACAGGTCGCCATTGGCGACGGCCGTGGTGACGTCGGCGATGTTCCTGACCTGGGCGGTCAGGTTACCGGCCATCCAGTTCACGTTGTCGGTCAGGTCCTTCCAGGTGCCGCCCACGCCGGCCACCTCGGCCTGGCCGCCCAGCTTGCCTTCCGTGCCGACTTCGCGGGCCACGCGGGTCACCTCGGAAGCGAACGAGCTCAGCTGGTCCACCATGGTGTTGATGGTGTTCTTGAGCTCCAGGATCTCGCCCTGCACGTCAACCGTGATCTTCTTGTTAAGCTCGCCTCGGGCCACCGCGGTGGTGACTTCGGCGATGTTTCTGACCTGCGCCGTCAGGTTCCCGGCCATACTGTTCACATTGTCCGTCAGATCCTTCCAGGTACCGGCCACACCCTTCACCTGCGCCTGGCCGCCCAGCTTGCCTTCTGTCCCGACCTCGCGAGCGACGCGGGTCACCTCTGAGGCGAACGAGTTGAGCTGGTCCACCATCGTATTGATGGTGTTCTTGAGCTCCAGGATCTCACCCTTCACATCGACCGTGATCTTCTTCGACAGGTCGCCGTTGGCCACCGCCGTGGTGACGTCGGCGATGTTTCTGACCTGCGCCGTCAAATTGCCCGCCATGCTGTTGACGCTGTCGGTCAGGTCCTTCCAGGTGCCACCCACGCCGCGCACATACGCCTGACCGCCCAGCTTGCCTTCGGTCCCAACTTCCCGAGCTACACGAGTTACTTCGGATGCAAAGGAATTCAGCTGGTCCACCATCGTGTTGATGGTGTTCTTGAGCTCGAGAATCTCTCCTTTGACGTCGACGGTGATCTTCTTGGAGAGGTCGCCATTAGCGACGGCGGTGGTAACCTGGGCGATGTTGCGGACCTGCGCCGTGAGATTACCGGCCATGCTGTTCACGTTGTCAGTCAGGTCCTTCCAGGTGCCGCCGACGCCCTTCACCCTGGCCTGCCCGCCGAGCTTGCCCTCGGTGCCCACTTCGCGAGCCACGCGGGTGACCTCGGAGGCAAACGAGCTGAGCTGGTCCACCATCGAGTTCACCGTCTTGCCGATACGGAGGAACTCGCCCATGAGCGGCCGGCCCTCGATGTCCAGGGACATCGACTGCGACAGGTCTCCCCGGGCCACCGCTCCGATGACGCGGGCCACTTCGCTGGTGGGCTGAACCAGATCGCCGATCAGGGTGTTGACCGAGTTGACTGACGCCGCCCAGGCTCCGGCGGCCCCGTGCAGGTGCGCCCGCTGGGTGATCTTTCCTTCCTTGCCGACTGCCTGGCTCACTCGCTCGAATTCGCGGGCGGTTTCGCGGTTGAGATCGATGATGTCGTTCAGGGCGTCGGAGATTTTCCCCGCAACACCCACTTGAGAGACCGGCATCTTGAGCGAGAAGTCTCCCTTGCGTACCGCGGTAAGCACCGCAAGGAGCTGATCGGTATCCAGAACATCGGAACCGGCTTTGACCGCAGTGCGGCCGTTCGACCGTCGCTTGGACTTCCGTCCGTTGCCGGTCGTGCGACCGTTCACGGTCGACTGTTCAGTCGGCATGGAAACTCCTGAGGGGCCTGATGCTGAAGCAGGGGATGGGCAAAGTTGTTTGAGCTCCGCGAGCAGCGGCTGTGAGGCAGGTCACACGCGTTGAAAGAATGCGTAGCCGGCGGTTGGCGCTTGACTTAATGCCGGCAGTGAACACACTTCAGACTGACTCTCAAGATAAACAACGAGCGGAGAGTTGGTACCCGGCCCTCCGCTCCGGCTTCCAGCCCGGCCCTGATGCTGCCAGACCCGCTCCGCATACTCATTCTGGAAGACGTACCGATGGACGCCGAGCTCGTGGAATACGAGCTCGAGCGGGCCGGGGTCCCGTTCGTCTCCTGCCGGGTGGACACGCGGAACAACTTCCTCCAGGAGCTGGACGGCTTTCAACCTCACGTGATTCTGTCGGACTATACCCTTCCTCAGTTCGACGCCATGAGCGCGCTCTCCCTCGCCCGGGAGCGGGCCCCCAGCATTCCCTTCCTGATAGTCACCGGATCGGTCAACGAAGAGACCGCCGTCGGCTGCATGAAGGCTGGGGCAACCGATTACCTGCTGAAGAGCAATCTGGCGCGAATCGCTCCTGCCATCGAAGCGGCGCTGGAGCGAGAGAGAGCGCGCGCGGAAAAGATCAGAGCCGAGTCGGCGCTGTCCGCCAGCGAGCGAAGGTTCCGCTCTTTGGTGCAGAACTCTTCGGACTTGGTCACTATCGTGGCCCCCAACGGCTCGATCCTCTATGCCAGCGATTCGGCCGAGCGAATCGTGGGCTATTCCCCAGCGTCGCTGGTCGGGACCACCCTCATGGAGTATCTCGCTCCGGACGATGCGGAGCAGATGCGGGCCTTGCTGCAGAATGGCGACAGCACACTCAGCGGGACGGGTCCACTCGAGTTCTGCCTGCGCCGGAGTGACGGTACCCCGGTGTGGCTCGAGGCGGTCGGCACCAACCTGCTGACCGACCCCACCATTCGAGGCATCGTCCTCAACGCCCGGGACGTGAGCGAGCGGAAGCGCGCCGATACCGCCTTGAGGGAAAGCGAAGAGCGCTATCGCGATCTGTTCGACAATGCCAGCGATCTCGTCTGCATGGTCGACCCGGCCGGGGTGCTGCTCTATGCCAACCACGCCTGGCAGCAGGGAACAGGGTACGGGGCCGACGAGATCGGGAACCTGCAGCTTTCTGACATTCTTCACCCCGACAGCCGGCAGCACTACGCCGGTGTTATCGACCGGGTGCTCGCGCGCGAGCGCCTGGATCACGTCGAGCTGGTGTTCGTGCCGAAAGCCGGCCCGTCGATCACGGTCGAGGGCAACCTCAGCTGCACCTTCAAGGACGGCGCTCCGTCGGTTATTCGCGGGATCTACCGCGATGTCACCGAGCGGAAGAAAGTGGAGGAACATTTCCGGCGGGCCGAGCGGATGCAGGCGGCCGGCAAGCTCGCTGGAGGAGTGGCTCACGAAGTCAACAATATGATGACCGGCGTGATCGGGTTCAGTGAATTCGTCATCCGGACGTTCGACCAGAACGATCCCCGCCGCAGCGACATGGAAGAGGTCATCCGGGCGGCCACCCGCGCGGCGGACGTCACCCGCCAGCTCCTGGCGTTTACCCGGCAGCAATACCTGCAGCTGCAGATGGTCGATCTCAACGCAGTGGTTCTCGAGATGGAAAAGATGCTGCGGCGTTCCCTGGGCGAGGACAAGCAGCTGGAGCTCCGTCTGACTTCCGAGCTGGGCCAGATCCGGGCAGACCGGGGGCAACTGGAGCAAGTGCTCATCAACCTGGTGCTGAACGCGCGCGACGCATTGACCGACCACGGCCGGGTGACCATCGAGACCAGCAGCGCGGTGTGGGACGCTTCGTACCGTGAGCGCCACGGCGGAGTCGAGATTCCGTTGGGGCGCTACGTCATGCTCGCGGTCAGCGACAACGGCTGCGGGATGGACGCCGAGGTGCAGGCCAGAATTTTCGAGCCCTTCTACACCACCAAGCCGGTGGGACAGGGCACCGGGCTCGGCCTCTCGACCGTTTACGGCATCGTGAAGCAGAGCGGCGGGTTTATTTGGGCGTACAGTGAGCCGGGCCAGGGGACCGTCTTCAAGGTTTACCTCCCCGAGACGGTGGCCGGCGAGCACGGAAAGGTCACTCACGAGCCCGGCCACGACGTTGTCGCTGAGCACGGCGTCGAGAGCGTGCTGGTAATTGAGGACGAGGATGTAGTGAGAAGCCTGGCCATTCGCGGCCTCAGGGATCATGGCTACACCGTGATCGAGGCCAGGAACGGGGTCGAAGCCCTGGATTATCTGAAGCGGTATCCCGGGAGCATCGATCTGGTTATCTGCGACGTGGTAATGCCCGAGATGGGAGGACGGGAGTTCGGGCAACGCCTGGCGCTGCTCGAGCCGGACCTACCGATCCTTTTCATGTCGGGCTATACCGGCGACGACGTGGTGCAGAGGGGATTACTCGACCCGGGAGCCCCTTTTCAGCAGAAGCCCTTCACTCCGGGAACTCTGGCCAGCAAGGTCAGATCGATGCTGGACCAGCGGCCCCACACCAGAGTCCGGCAAGTCTCCCACTAAATATCCTCACGCCGAGTGGGATTTCGCCTCACTCTCCGCGGGACGAAACTCCAGGTGCTCCGCCCGCAGGGTAACAAACCCGCGGGGCGTCGCCAGCCGCGCCAGTCGTTCTCCCGCCATGTTCACCATTCGCTGGGTAACGCCGGGAAAGATCGGAACCACCTGATACCATACCTTCGGATCCAAGTCCAGATACCTGCGCCGGTGTTCATCCTTGAGTCGGGCCTGCACTCCGCGCATTTGTGCTCCGTAAAGCGGGGAAGATGGAAAGCGGGGACGACAGGAAGAGCTGGGGGTAGAAGAAGTATAAAGCGGCGCAGCTAACAGCCACAGCCTGACTGCAACCCTTCCGTCCTTCCGTCGTTCCCCTAGGTCCTTTTAATACGCCGGCGGGTCGCTGGCGGGGAATGACTCCTTGGATCCCTCGTCCACCCTCTTGGAGTTGGGCCGCGACGCCGGCGCGGTGGAGGGTCCCCCGATGGCCCGGGCCTTTTGCCGTCCCCCAAGCAGCTGCCGCAACACGTACTGCAGGATTCCCCCGTGCTGGTAGTACAGCACCTCCTGCGGGGTATCGATCCGGATCGTGACCTCGAACCGGACCACGGTGCCGTCTTCTCGGCGCGCGTTCACCACCAGCGTTCGCCCTGCGGCAAACGCGCTCTCGATCGCATGGGCGAGGCCTTCCAGATCGTACACTTCACGCCCGGTGAGACCGAGGCTGTCGACCGACTGACCCGGAGTAAACTGCAGAGGAAGGATCCCCATACCCACCAGATTCGAGCGGTGAATTCGTTCGTAGCTCTCGGCGATCACGGCACGGATTCCCTGCAGGGCCGGGCCCTTTGCGGCCCAGTCCCGGCTGGAGCCGGAGCCGTATTCCTTCCCGGCCAACACCAGCAGCGGCGTCTGCGAGGCCTGATACCGTACCGCGGCGTCGTAGATCGACATGACCTCGCCGCTCGGCAGGTACGTGGTGACGCCGCCCTCGGTACCCGGCGCGAGCCGGTTGCGGATTCTGGTATTGGCGAAGGTGCCGCGGACCAGGACCTCATGGTTGCCGCGGCGGGAGCCGTACGAATTGAAGTCCGCTGGGGTAACGCCCTGGGCGATGAGATAGCGCCCCGCGGGCGAATCTTTCTTGATGCTCCCGGCAGGCGAAATGTGGTCGGTGGTGACGCTGTCGCCCAATACGGCCATGACTCGCGCGCCCCGGATCTCGTCCACCGCTGTGGGGCTCTCCTTCGACATGCCTTTGAAGTAGGGCGGCTGCCGGACATAGGTGGACGTCGGGGCCCATTCGAAGCGGTCGCCCTGGGGAACTTCCAGCCCGTTCCATCGCTCGTCGCCGGCAAAGACAGCGCCGTAGCTCCTGCGGTACATATCGGATTGGATAGACGACTGGAGAGTTTTGTTCACTTCGGCCGAGCTGGGCCAGATGTCCCGGAGATAGACCGCATTGCCCTGAGAATCGTGGCCCAGTGGCTCCTCGCGCAGATCGATGTCGATCCTGCCCGCCAGGGCAAAGGCCACGACGAGCGGCGGCGACATCAGATAGTTCGCCCGCACGTCGGAGTTGATCCTGCCTTCGAAGTTGCGGTTGCCGGACAGGACCGAGCAGGCCACCAGCTGCCGCCGCTGAATGGCCTCAGAGATTTCGATAGGAAGCGGGCCCGAGTTGCCGATGCAGGTGGTGCAGCCATATCCCACGAGATTGAAGCCCAACTGGTCCAGATAGGGCGTGAGTCCCGCCCGGTCGTAGTAGTCCATCACGACCTTGGAACCGGGCGCCAGCGACGTCTTGACCCAGGGTTTCCGCTCCAGCCCCCGCTCCACCGCCTTCTTCGCCAGGAGACCGGCGGCCAGCATCACCGAAGGATTGGAGGTGTTGGTGCAGCTGGTGATGGCAGCAATGACCACCGACCCGTGGTCCAGCACCTCGGCCGCATCTTCCAGCATGACCGCACGAGTCGAGGGTGATTCGGTTGAGCCTTCGCCCCACACGCCCACCGCGGCCGGTCCTTCACTCGAACCCTTTGCGGCCTCCTTGCCCGGCAGGCTGGTGCCCGTAGGTAGCAGACTGGGCAGCGCATCCCGGAACGAGCGGCGGGCTTCGGAAAGCCGGATCCGGTCCTGCGGACGGCGAGGTCCGGCAATGCTGGGCTCCACCTTGGAGAGATCGAGCGTCAGGGTGTCGGTAAACACCGGCTCGGGCGACTTGGCCGTATGGAAGAGCCCCTGCTCTTTCATGTAGGCCTCGACCAAAGCGACCCGCTCCTCGGAGCGGCCGGTAAACCGGAGATACTGCAGGGTCACTTCGTCAACTGGAAAGATTGCGCAGGTAGCGCCGTACTCGGGCGACATGTTCCCAATGGTCGCTCGATCGGCCAGAGCCAGACTGGCGAGGCCCGGGCCGTAGAATTCGACGAATTTGCCCACCACGCCTTTGCGGCGGAGAAGCTCGGTTACGGTGAGCACCAGGTCTGTCGCCGTGGCTCCCTCGGGCAACCGCCCTTCCAGCCGGAATCCGATCACCTCCGGTATCAGCATGGAGACGGGCTGTCCGAGCATGGCGGCTTCGGCCTCGATCCCTCCAACTCCCCAACCCAGCACCCCCAGCCCATTGATCATGGGGGTGTGCGAGTCCGTGCCCACCAGGGTATCCGGGTAGGCCTGGGGCAGCTCTCCGCTTGAAGCGTGGGGATTCTCATCCGAGGTGAACACCACGCGGGCCAGATACTCCAGATTGACCTGGTGGACGATCCCCGTGTTCGGCGGGACGACGCGGAAGTTGTCGAAGGCTCGCTGGCCCCAACGAAGAAACTGGTATCGCTCGCGGTTGCGCTGATAGTCCAGGTCGACGTTGGTCAGGAACGCGCGGGAGGTCCCGAAGGCATCCACCTGTACCGAGTGATCCACCACCAGCTCGACCGGCTGGAGCGGATTGATTCGGGCCGGATCACCGCCCAGCTCTGCCATGGCATCGCGCATCGCTGCCAGATCGACCACCGCGGGAACCCCGGTGAAGTCCTGCAGCAGTACCCGGGCAGGGGTAAAGGCGATCTCTCGGAGCGGAGGGTTGGCTGGCGACCAGCCGGCCAGCGCCTCGATATCATCTCGGGTGACGCTGACACCGTCTTCGGTTCGGAGCAGATCTTCCAGGAGGATGCGGAGAGAGTACGGCAGGCGGGTGATGTCGATTCCGTTCCGGGTCAGAGCGTTGAGCCGGAAGATTTCAAAGCTTCTGCCGCCTACGGTCAGCTTGGATCGGGTACCGAACGAGTCATTCATGTTCATAAACTAAGCCATCTCGCCTGCGGGAGCAGGTTCGCCGTACGCTGCCACAATGCTGCTGGTATCTCTGACAGTGGACAATCCGACCAGAGCCTTTTACAGTGAGGGTCCGTTGATTGGATGTTCGTGGCATCCATCATCCCACCCAATGGTCATAGCCGCAATGCCACACGCCGCAGAAGTTGCGATGCCGGTCGTGGCCGGCAGCGCCAGTTGTCTCATCGTCGATGACGAACCCAGCGTTCGTCACTCGTTGTCCCGCATGCTTCAGGCTCAGGGGTTTCATTGCCTGGAGGCCTGCAGCGGGCGCGAGGGACTTCAGGTGCTGGAGAAGACCGGAGAGATCCCGCTCATCATCTCGGATATGAAAATGCCCGGGCTGGATGGCATGGGTTTCCTGGAGGCGGTGCGCCGGCAATTTCCCGACAGCTCGGTCATTATGCTGAGCGGCATGACTGAGACGACAACCGCGGTGGATTGCCTCCATCTCGGCGCGGCCGACTTCCTGCTGAAGCCCATCTCCCTCAGCGAGCTTCAGGCCCGCGTGAGTCGGGCGCTGGAGAAACGGGCGCTGGTCCTGCAGAACCGGTTTTATCAGCAGCACCTGGAGCAACAGGTCCAGGCTCAGGCCACGCGAATCCAGGAGCTGTTTCTCCAGGGGGTGCAGATGCTGGCCCGGGCACTGGAGGCCAAGGACGCTTACACCCGGGGACACTCGATGCGGGTGAGTCAGTACGCCGTCGCCACCGCGTCCCGGCTGGGGTTCACCGGGCAGGGCCTGGAAGGGATTCGGCTCGGAGGGGAGCTGCACGATATCGGGAAGATCGGGACCCGGGAGGCGGTCCTGCACAAACCCACTTCGCTGACCCCGGAGGAGTTCCGCCAGATCACCGAGCACCCGGCGCTGGGAGAGCGAATGCTCTCACCGCTGGCGCACGAGTCACCGGATGTTCTCAAGATCGTGCGCTCACATCATGAGCGGCTGGACGGCCGGGGCTTTCCCGATGGTCTCAGGGGCGAGAAGATCCCGATCGAAGCGCGCATTGTTGCGGTCGCCGACTCGTTCGATGCCATGACCACCCGGCGGCCATACCGGGAGGCCCGGCCTCCGGTGGACGCCATGGGCGAGCTTCGCAAGGTAGCCGGCACGCAGCTCGACCCCGAAGCGGTGGAAGCATTCGTCGCTTCCTACCCGGATCCGAGTGTGTTACCCATTCCGGCCTGAGGAACCGGGCCTACGGCTCCCGCAGCATGGTGCGCATCCGGATGGCCAGCCCCTCGATCTCCCGCAGGCTCCCGACCGTCTCGGGATCGATTTTCGACTCGTTCAACAGCAGCAGCTGGGTTTCGGCAAGCAGGGCGGAGAGCGGATTGGAGAGGTCGTGGCGTAGCTTACTGAGCCGCTCAGTGTCGTTCATCGTGGCCTTGCGCCAGGAGAGCAGAGAGGTTGGAAATGCGGGTTGTGCTGAATTGCCGGAACATTGTATCTGCAGGGAACCTTCCGCAATAGGGTGTCCCTCTTGACTCTGTGGGAGAAAGTGTCTACTTTCGGTTGCTTCTTGGTCACTAGGAAACTCCCCGTCTACACACCTTTTCGTTAGCCCCGGCCCAAGTTTGACGGGCCACTACATACACGGTACAACCCCGCTGGATCTTGACTTACATACTTCCCCATCCGGCCCGCCACGTGGCGAGCCAGCCCGCTCCTGGAGTTCCACTCGTGGATATCGCTGAGCTGAAGCAGAAGTCCGTCGCTGAGCTCCACACCCTGGCTGAGCAGTTGAACATCTCCAACTACTCGGGCCTCCGTAAGCAGGACCTCATTTTCCGGATCGAGCAGTCACTGCTGGACTCCGATACCGTCATTCGCGGTGAAGGCGTGCTCGAGATCCTGCCGGAGGGCTACGGCTTCCTGAGAAGCCAGGATTGGAACTACCTCTACGGTCCCGACGACATCTATGTCTCGCCCAGCCAGATCAAGCGGTTCGACCTGCGCACCGGCGACACGGTCATGGGTCAGGTCCGGCCGCCCAAAGAGGGCGAGCGCTACCTCGCTCTGCTCAAGGTCGAGCAGGTCAACTTCGAGGAACCGGAGAAAACCAAGCATCGGATCGCCTTCGACAACCTCCGGCCCCGCTACCCCGACGCCCGGATCCGGCTGGAACGGAAGAACGGCGATCTCTCGATGCGGGTGGTCGATCTGCTCAGTCCGCTGGGCAAGGGTCAGCGCGCCCTGATCGTAGCGCCGCCCAAGGCCGGCAAGACCATCCTGATGCAGAAGCTGGCCAATGCCATCAGCGAGAACCACCCGGAAATCGTGCTGATCGTGCTCCTCATCGATGAGCGGCCGGAGGAAGTGACCGACATGGAGGAGAACGTCAAGGCCGAGGTCATCTCCTCGACCTTCGACGAGCCGGCTGACCGGCATGTGCAGGTGGCCGATATGGTGATCGAGAAGTCCAAGCGGCTGGTGGAGCATGGCCGGGATGTGGTGATCCTTCTGGACTCCATTACCCGCCTGGCCCGGGCCCACAACGTCGTCGTGCCGCACTCGGGCAAGATCCTGTCCGGCGGTGTCGACGCCAACGCGCTGCAAAAGCCCAAACGGTTCTTTGGCGCCGCGCGCAACATCGACAAGGGCGGAAGCCTCAGTATCATCGCGACGGCGCTGATCGACACCGGCAGCCGGATGGACGAGGTCATCTTCGAGGAGTTCAAAGGCACCGGAAACTCCGAGCTGGTGCTCGACCGCCGCCTGGCCGACCGCCGGATCTATCCCGCCATCGACATTCAGCGGACCTCCACCCGGAAGGAGGAGCTGCTGATGGATAAGGACGAGCTCAACCGGGTGTACCTGCTCCGGAACTTCCTGGCGGACATGCCGCCCGTGGAGGCACTGGAGTTCCTGCTGGAACGGATGAAGCGCACCAAGAACAACAAGGAGTTCTTCGCCACGATGGCGCAGTAGAGAGGACGAAAAGGACGGAGAGGGCGGAGAGGGCGGAGAGCGATCCGCCCTCTCCGTTTTACATTCTGGGATGATTCCAACCACCGGACGTATCCTGGCTATCGATTGGGGAGAGATTCGGATTGGGCTGGCTCTCAGCGACGAGACTCAGACCCTGGCCACACCCCTGGAGACTTTGGTCCGCCGCGCCGGCAAGCGGTTCCCTATGCGCCGCCTGCTCGACCTCACGACTCCCTATCCTCTCGTGGGCCTGGTCGTTGGGCTTCCTCTGACACCCGAAGGCCGGGAAGAGGAGAGCGCGATTGCGGCACGGACGCTGGCTGAGGCCGTGGCCCACCGCACCGGTCTTCCCCTGGAGCTCTGGGATGAGCGGATGAGCACCGCTCGGGCATTGGCAGCGGTATGGGAGCAGGGCGGGTCCACCAAGGGCCGCAAGGAGGAGGTCGATGCGCTGGCAGCAGCCGTGATGCTGCAGCACTTCCTGGATGCGCGTCGAGGGGGCCTTCAGTGAAGAGAGTCGCAGCCGCCATCTCGCTGCTGTGCCTGGTATCGGTCGTCTCATGCACCTCCTCTGCCAAGCCCGCGCGGGTCATTCTTCCGCCGGGCGCCTCGTTCGGAGCCGTTACCGACAGCCTGGCCGCTCATGGTGTAATCGCCCATCCGGGCTGGTTCAAGCTGATGGCCAAGCTCAGGAGAGTGGAACGTTCGGTCCACGCGGGCGTGTATGAATTCCCGGCTGGTACTTCGCCCTGGACCGTGCTCACCATGCTGGCGCATGGCACGAAGGCGGCACTGCGGTTCACCGTGCCTGAAGGACTGACGATCCAGGAAGTGGCGGCGCTGGCCGCCGAGCGGCTGGGCCTCCGAGCTGATGCCTTCGTGGTTGCGGCACGCGACAGCCAGGCCGCGAGCGAATTGTTGGGTATGCGGGTTCCCTCGTTCGAAGGCTTTCTCCGGCCGGAGACCTACGTTCTGCCGGCCGACATCACCGCTCGACAGCTGGTGCGGATCATGGCTGATGGCTTCAAGTCTGAGTGGGAACCGGCTTGGGATGCCCGACTGGACACCCTCAAGATGAATCGCCTGGAGCTGGTGACACTGGCCAGCATCGTGGAGGGAGAGGCGAGGGTCGATGCTGAGCGCGAAACCATTGCCGGCGTGTACCGCAACCGGCTGCGGATCGGCATGGCACTCCAGGCTGACCCCACCGTGCAGTACGCCATCAGTCTGAAACGGGGAAAGCGGAAAACCCGGCTATTCGAGAAGGATTATCAGTTCAACTCACCCTATAACACGTATCTGAATCCCGGCCTTCCTCCAGGCCCCGTGAACTCGCCCAGCCGGCGCAGCATCGAGGCTTCGCTTTACCCGGCGGACGTTCGCTATCTCTATTTCGTGGCTGGCCCGGACGGGCGGCACGTATTCTCTCGCACCTATAGCGAGCATCTCAAAGCCATTCGAAGACTCAGACAGAAAACCTAGCCCGATACTCCCGTGCCGCGGCCTCGGTGTCACCGGCCCCGAGTATCCCCGAGACGACCGCAACTCCGGCTCCTCCCAGCGATAACACCGGTCCCACGTCCACCGGTCTGATGCCGCCTATCGCAATGCAAGGCTTGCCTCGCGCCAGCTCCACTACCCTCCGAAAGCCGTCTGTGCCCAACGCGGAGCCCGCGTCTCCCTTGGTCGTGGTCTCCCGCCAGGGGCCCACCCCCCAATAGTCGGCTTCGGCCGCAGGAGCGGACTCGGCTTCAGTCCCCACTGATGCACCGATGATGAAACCCGGCGGGCCGATGGCCCGCGCCAGGTTCACCGGCAGGTCCTCGGGTCCGAGATGAACTCCCGCGGCCCCAGCAGCAAGGGCGATGTCGGGACGGTCGTTGACCAGCACCGGAACATCCAGCCCGGCCACAAGGGCTCGTACCAGCTCTATCAGCTCCCGTGCGGTCTTCTGTTTGAGCCTCACCTGTAACGCCGTGATCCCGCCTCGCTGGGCCGCACGGGCCAGCTGCAGCAGGTCTCTCCCCTGCACGATTTGATCGTCCGTCACCATCATCAAGCGGAGGAGCGACGCTACATTATGTCTCATGCCGTCTCCAGCTCGCCTTCAAGGAATCAGAGGGGCCACTACCGTCAGCCGGAACGATGCCGGCGAAATCCTGTCTGCCACCGACGAGCTGCTGCGGGCGCTGATTGACGCCAACAGCCTCGAGCCGGACGACATCGTCAGTGCCCTCTTCACGGTGACCCGGGATCTGGACGCCGCGTTTCCGGCTCGCGCGGCTGAAGAGTTCGGCTGGAATATCGTTGCCCTGCTGCATGCCACGGAGATTCCGGTCCCCGGCTCACTCCCGCGGTGCATTCGACTTCTGGTTCACGCCTATACCACGCGCAGCCGTTCGGAAATCAAGCATTGCTATCTACGAGGAGCCACGGTTTTGCGGCCCGACCGGGCGTGACCGTCGCAAAGGTGACCTCCCGCGGCGCGGAGCGCTGGGTTCGGGGTCATCCCTGGATTTACCGCAGCGATGTCATCGATGCACCTGATGAGGCCGGTCTGGTCAGGGTTGAGGATGCCAGGGGAAAGCTGCTGGGACAGGCCCTCTACTCTCCATCGTCGGAGATCCGGCTCCGGCTGTTGGAGCGAGGTGAGTCCGCCGTTGATGCAGCGTGGTGGCGCGAGCGGATTGCGCATGCCGCCTCCCGCCGGCGGAGCATCGATGCCACAGCGTATCGGGTAGTGCACGCCGAGGGTGATGCACTGCCTTCGCTGGTCGTCGATCGCTACGACCGTTGGGTGGTCATTCAGGTGCTCTCTGCCGGCCTGGAGACCATGCGCGACCAGATCATCGCGGCTTTGGTGGAGGTGTTGAAGCCGGAAGGGATTCTGGTGCGAAACGATGTCCCGGTCCGCCGGCGCGAGGGGCTGACGCTGGTACCGGAGCTGGTCCATGGAACCGTTCCGGAGGAGGTGGAGGTGCGCGAGGGGCCGGTGCGTTACCTGGCCGCACTCTGGAACGGGCAGAAGACTGGCGCGTTCCTGGATCAACGGCCCAACCGGCTCCTGGCTGGAGACCTGATGCTACCAGGCGGCCGAGCCTTGGACTGTTTCACCTATCACGGCTCATTCGCCCTGCACCTGGCTCGGGAGGCCGCTCACGTGCTGGCGCTCGACTCCAGCCATGAGGCGCTGGAGCGCGGCGCCGCCAACGCGGCGATCAACGCACGGGCCAACATCGAATGGCGCGAAGCCAACGTACCGGAAATGCTCCGGCAGATGGAGCGGGCCAGGGAGCGGTTCGAAGCCATCGTGCTGGATCCGCCGGCCTTCGCGAAATCACGGGCATCGGTGCCGGATGCGCTTCGGGGATACCGCGAGATCAACCTGCGCGCGCTCCGGCTCCTTGCACCGGGAGGATTTCTCCTGACCGCCTCCTGCTCTTTCCATGTCCGGCTGCCACAGTTCCTGAGCATGCTGAGTGAAGCGGCCGGCGACAGCGGACGCCGCGTGGTTCTGGAGCGCGTTCTAGGCCAGGGAGAGGATCATCCGGAAGTGCTCACCATTCCGGAAACCGGGTACTTGAAGGGAGCGGTGTTGCGAGGCATCTAAGCTGAGGCACGCCAGCCTCTAGACTTTACTCTCCACCTTTCCCAACTTGCACCATGCCCAGCGGAGCAGGCTCTCGGGAAAAATCGTCCGGGGTACGCCGGGTCCTGGGCGGCATTCTGCTGGCCAACATCGTTGTGGTCATCGTGAAATTCGCGGTCGGGGTGAACACCAATTCCTTGGCGGTATTCGGTGATGCCCTGCAGTCGTCGGTCGATTCGGCCAACAACATCTTTGCCATCTTCGTGGTTCGGGTAGCCGCCAAGGCGCCGGACGAGGACCATCCCTATGGACACGCGAAGTTCGAAACCCTCGGTGCCCTGCTCATCGCCCTGCTTCTGGCGCTCTCCATCTTCGAACTGGTTCGCGGAGCCATAGCCCGTCTGATTACCGGCTCTCCGGTGGTGAGCGTCTCGGGTATGGCCCTCGCGCTGCTCATCGTTACCCTGGTGGTAAACATCGGGGTGGTGTGGTTCGAGACCCGGGCGGGCCGCAGGCTTGCCAGTGATCTGCTCCTGGCCGACGCTCTGCACACCCGCACCGACGTGTTTATCACCCTCGGCGTGCTGGCGGGATTGTTCCTGGCCCGCTCAGGTCTGGAGTGGGCCGATCCCGCTTTGGCTCTCATCGTGGCCATACTGGTGGGCCGAGCCGGTTATCAGATTCTCCGCCGGTCGATACCTACCCTGGTGGATGAGCGGGCACTGGACCAGGCCACCATTCAGCGAGAGGCCGAAGGGGTGACGGGTGTGGTTTCCGCCTACTCCATCAGATCGCGCCATGCGGGCGACCGCCGCTTTGCCGAGCTCACCATCGCGGTGGATGGGAGCTCCAACGTGACAAGCGCTCACCTGATTGCCGATCAGGTGGAGGACCGGCTGCGCGACACTCTGCAGCTGGATGAAGTCACGGTACACGTCGAGCCATGCTGAGCGCGATCCAGGTCAGGCAGGCTTCACGGCGGCGGCGGTCGCCCTACTCCGACAAGCAGCATTATCAGGAGTACATCCTCCAGCGGATCGAGGGCTACAAGAATTCAATCGGGAGAGACGAGCTGCTCCGTCTGGGTGACGAGGCCGCCACCGAGCTGCAGGCGACCTCCGAGGGTCAGTTCGTCCTGACCGAGGTGCTGATGCTGGAATCGGTCGACCGGCTGATCATGAAGCGGCTCTCGCTCAAGCCATACCGGCGGTGGCGCCCGCAATTCCTGAAACTGCGGGCGGCCCAGCGCACCCCAACCCACTGGGGACTCGACCCTCACTGCCCAGTCACGGCCATTCTTCCCCGGATCGAACCGGAGGACTCGGCGTTGGTGGTGGGCAGCGCCGCCGCGCCGACCACTTACCTGCTGGCGGCGCACGATGCAGCGGTCACCTTCCTCGCCGGCGAGTTGGGATCGGTGGAACGGGTCGAGTCGCGAATGGCCGCGGAGGCGCTCTCCAGTTTGTTCGAGAGCTACGTTACACAGTTCGATCCCTGCCTGCCGGAGTTCCTCAACTTTCTGGAAGGCTTTGACATCGTGATTCTAGATCCCGGTGTCCTGGTGGACCTCGGAAGCGCGTGCCGCAACCGACTGGTCACCGATCTGCAACGGCGCAGCCGGCCCGGCGGAGTCCACGTGCTGCTCCCCACCTGCGCCGCCATTGCGCCGGACGCGCTCCGCTCGCTTTATCCCGATTGGAAGCAGGAAGAGATCAAGCGACGCAAACGAGGCACTCTCGCGAAGAACGCTCCCGGACTGATTCTCTCCAAGCCGTGTCCCGGGGACACGGCCTAACTGCCCGCCTGCGTCTGACCGACACGGCAAAACCTCCGAGCAGATAACCGATGTTACGTCCCTGCTTCAACATACAGCCGCAGTCCCTTCGGCACGGTCAGTGCTTTATTGAGGGCCGTGGTTCCCCCTGGTAAGGAGAGGACCGTGACCCGAAGGACTTTCGTCGTGGCCCAGCCTGAACCGCTGGGGATCGTGATTCGGAGCGGCGCCCCACAGCCCAAACCGGTTCGTTTCTGGGCCTATCTCTGGGCGACCGACGATGACGATGCGGTAGAGCTTCATTGGCATCAGAGGGTCCCCGCCGAGCACGCCGCGTAGGACCAGCCCCGCGTTACTGCGGGCATGCGGCGCGCCGAAACGCCCCCGAGCTCCGGCTCGGGGGTGTTTGTACGATTGGGCCAGTCGATAGTCGGCGGTCCTCAGTCGCCAACCGACTTGCTCTGCACTCCATTCCCGTCTAAAGTCCCCTTATCAACACCTCGAAACGGTTGCAATGCCTACCCTGACGGTCAACGGCAAATCCATCCCCTTCGAACCCGGCGCCACCGTGCTGGAAGCGGCGCGGGCCGTTGGTATCGATATCCCGACGCTGTGCTGGTACCCCAAGCTGCCCATCGTCGGGAACTGCCGGATCTGCCTGGTTTCGGTCCAGGGCCAGAACAAGCTGGTGCCGGCCTGCGCTACGCCCGCCACTGAAGGCATGGTGGTCGAAACAGAATCGAAGCCTGCAGTAGACAGCCGGCGTGGGGTGCTCGATTTCCTGCTGGAGCGCTATCCCGGCGAGCACCTGCTCAGCCCAGTCCCTCACCCATCGAACGGCGGCAACGGATCCACAGGCGAGGTCGCCGGTGGCAATGGCAACCGAGCGCATCCCCGGAACGAATTCGAGCGCTACGTGGTGCAGTACGACGTGCCGGTGCGCTCCCATCACGAGCTACCTCTGCGCACCGGAGACGAGCGGCCCGGCGACGTGATGATTCAGCATGACATGAGCACGTGTATCCTGTGCACCCGCTGCGTGCGCGCCTGCGAGGATATTCAGGAGGTGGGAGTTCTCGACGTCGCGATGCGGGGCGAACATGCTCAGATCATCGTGGGCGGCGATGGTGATCCCGACCATGCCGGCTGTACCTGGTGCGGTGAATGCGTGCGAGTCTGTCCTACCGGGGCCATCTTCGAGTTCATTCCCAAGCAACGTTTCGGCAGTGATGCGCTCCGCGAACCCGACCGGGTGGTCCGATCGGTCTGTCCCTACTGCGCGGTCGGATGTCAGCTCGATCTCCACGTCAAGCACGACACCGTCATGCGGGTCACCTCGCCCTGGATCGAAGAGGCCACGCCCAACCAGGGCTCCACCTGCGTCAAGGGGCGTTTCGGCTACGACTTTCCCCAGCACCGGGACCGGCTCACTACACCGCTCATCCGCAAGGGGTGGGTGTTCCAGGACGGCCGCTGGCTTTGGACCGGCGAGTGGCCCCGGCACAGGGAAGGGCCGTGGCTCACCATCGAGGAGATGGGCGAGCGGAAGAAGCCCAGGCCGCCGCTCCGGCAGATAGGCAAGCCGCCGCTCACCGGCGTTCCGCGGCTGGGCGATGAGGACGTGCGAGACCGCGTGGCTACTCCCGCGGGCTGGTACAGCGCCTTCCGTGAGGCAACCTGGGAAGAGGCGCTGGGTCTCGCGGCTCAGGAGATCCTGAGGATTCGGGACCAACACGGGCCGCGCGCTCTGGGCGCGCTCTCGTCGGCGAAGTGCAGCAATGAAGACAACTATGCGTTCATGCGGATGGTGCGAGGTGCGTTCCGGACCAACAGCGTGGACCACTGCACCCGGCTTTGTCATAGCACCTCGGTGTCGGCGATGAACCGGGCACTTAACACGGCGGCAGCTTCGGGTTCCATGCGCGAGATCGAAGAGGCTACCGACGTCATCTTCATTGCCGGCGCGAACACCACCGAATCGCATCCGGTGTTTGGGGCGCTGATCAAGCGTGCCGTGTCGCGAGGTGCCAAGCTGATCGTCGCCGATGTGCGTCGGGTCGAGCTCGCCGAGCTGGCCGACATCCACCTGCAGATGCTGCCCGGCACCGATGTGGCCCTGTTCAATACCATGTTGCATCACATCATCGACGCCGGCCTCACGGATCCCGCCTTCATTGCCCAACGCACCCGGGAGTTCGACAACGTAGCGGTCGCGGTGCGGCCCTACACCCTGCAGATGGGCGAAAAGATCACCGGCATCCCGCGGGAGACGATCCGGCAGGCGGCGGAGATGTATGCCCGAGGTCCCCGCACCTCCACTCTCTGGGCCATGGGCCTCACCCAGCACGCCACTGGTACCGACATCGTGGCAAGCCTCCTCAATCTGCTTCTGGCCTGCGGAATGATCGGGAAGTGGGGTGCCCAGATGATGCCAATTCGGGGACAGAACAACGTCCAGGGCGCCAGCGATGTGGGAAGCATCCCGTTTGCCTATACCGACTACCGGCCGGTTTCCCAGCCTGCCAACCGGGCGGAGTACGCGGCGGCATGGGGAGTCCCCGAGGAAGTGTTGTCACTGGAAGACGGCATGATGGTGACGGAGATGACCCGGGAGGACAGCCCCATTCGCGGTCTCTACATCATGGGTGAGAATCCGGTGATTTCTGATCCGAACATCGCTCACGCCGAGGAATGGGTACGAGGCCTCGAGTTTCTGGCTGTACAGGACCTCTTCCTTACGGAAACCGCCCGTTGGGCCGATGTCGTGCTCCCCGGCTCCTCCTTTGCCGAGAAGACGGGCACCTACGTAAATACGGAGCGGCGGATTCAGCTGGCTCAGTCCGCGCTCGAGCCACCGGGAGAGGCCCGACGGGACCTCGATATCTTGATCGACCTCAGCAACCGTCTGGGTCTCAGAACAACCTGGTCGGGACCTGAGGCAGTGATGGAGGAGATTGCTTCAGTCACTCCCTCGTGGCGAGGCGTCACCTATGAGGGACTGAAAGGCAGTGGACTGCAGTATCCTGTCCTCACTCGGGAATCCAGGGGCACGGCCTTCCTGTTTGCCGATGCGTTCCCCACCGGGGACGGGAAGGGCATTTTCGTTCCCGTGGAGTACGTCGCCCCCGAAGAGCTGCCCGACGACGAATATCCGTTCATCATGAACACCGGACGCCAGATGTACCACTGGCATACCGGCACCATGACTCGGCGCTCGACCGGTCTGGACTCGCGCGAGCCTGTTCCCGTAGTGGACATCCACCCGCGGGATGCCCTCGAGCTCGGCATTGCCGAAGGCGACACGGTCCGCGTCACCTCTCGGCGGGGCTCCATGCTGATCGGAGCGCGCCTCTCCGAGC
Organism: uncultured Gemmatimonadales bacterium; assembly: GCA_963698975.1. GTDB lineage: Bacteria > Gemmatimonadota > Gemmatimonadetes > Gemmatimonadales > GWC2-71-9 > CAVVWJ01. The sequence goes on along the minus strand of CAVOSV010000002.1, from coordinate 1,864,331 downwards.
GTCAGGCTCGAGGACAGATCTTTATTCCGTTTCATTTCAGGGAAGCTGCCGCCAACCTTCTCACCAACCCCCGGCTGGATCCTTACGCCAAGATCGCCGAGTTCAAGATCAGCGCGGTGCGGGTGGAACCGGCGATGGTGTTAGTGGATTGAACCCTCCCGTCCTTCCCGACTCTCCCGCTCTTCCTATATTCCTCCCCCATGCGCGCCCTGGTCAAAGAGTCCGCCGGTCCCGGCATTGTTCTCCGCGACGTGCCGGTTCCCACCTGTGGACCGACTGAGGCGCTGATCCAGGTTCATCACGCCGGTGTCTGTGGAACCGACCTTCACATCTGGGAGTGGGACAGCTGGGCCAGCAACCGGCTCAAGCCGCCGGTCGTCATCGGCCATGAGTTTGCGGGCCGCATCACCCAGCTGGGCAAGGAAGCTGCGCAGGACAACCTGCTCGCGGTGGGCGATCTCGTTACCGCCGAGGGCCATGTCGTCTGCGGGCACTGCCTGCAATGCCGCCTGGGCGATGGCCACCTCTGCCGGCGGACCCAGATCATCGGAGTGGATCGGGATGGCGCGTTCGCCGATTTCATCGTCATGCCTGCGTCCAACGTCATCAAGCTCGACGGCATCCCCACCGAGATCGGCGCGATCATGGATCCGCTGGGCAACGCAGTCCACACGGTTCTCGAAGCTCAGGTTCCCGGCAGCACCGTGCTGGTCCTCGGTTGCGGCCCCATCGGGTGCTTCGCGGTGGGAGTCGCCCGGGCGGCAGGGGCCTCTCTGGTCATAGCCAGCGACTTCAACCCAACCCGGTTGGAGCTCGCCCGCGAGATGGGCGCCCAGGTCACTCTCAATCCCGGAACCGACGATGTGGTGGCTCGGGTTCGCGAGTTAACCGGAGGAGATGGTGTCGATCTGGTCTGCGAAATGAGCGGACATCCCAGCGGGCATGCTCAGGCCCTGGCGGCGGCGCGAATGGGAGGACGGGTGAACCTTCTGGGCACGCCAAACCGGACTACGGAAGTGGATTTTGCCCGCGACATCATCTTCAAGGGTCTTACCCTGTACGGTGTGACCGGGCGGAAGATGTATCAGACCTGGCATCAGATGCGACGATTCCTTCGGGCCGGTCAGCTCGATCCCCGGCCGGTGATCACTCACCGATTTCCGCTGGAGTGCATCAGGGACGCGATTCAGGTGATCAAGGACGGTCAGGCGGGCAAGGTAATTCTGGAGATCGGCTCATGACCAACTCGCTGGAACAGCGAATCGAGCCGGAGCTGGAGCAGTTCATCCAAAACGGCACCTACAAGCGTCTCAACTATATCGACAGCCCGCAGGCGCCCCGCGTTCGAATGGAGGATCGGGGCGAGGTCATCATTCTGTCGTCCAACAATTACCTCGGGCTCTCCAATCAGCCGTCGGTTGTGGCCGCGGGCAAGCATGCACTCGACCGGTTTGGCGCCGGTACCGCCTCGGTCCGTTTCATCTGCGGCACCTTTACCATTCACCGCGCCCTGGAAGCGGCTTGCGCCCGGCTGGTGGGAACCCCTGCATCACTGTCGTTCGTCAGCGCCTGGAACGCCAACGAGGCGGTTCCCGCAACTCTGCTGACCCAGGATGATCTGATCATCAGCGATCAACTGAATCATGCTTCGATCATCGATGCCGTGCGGCTAGCCAAGGCCATTACCAAGTGCCAAAGCGCGGTGTATCAGCACTCCGACCTGAGCGATCTCCAGGCAAAGCTGGCAGCGGCGCGGGACCGCCGGGTGAAGATGGTTGTGACCGATGGCGTCTTTTCGATGGAGGGCGCGATCGCCAAGTTGCCCGACCTCATCGAGCTCTGTCGCAAACACCAGGCGGTACTGGTGGTGGATGACTCGCACGGCACCGGCGTCCTGGGCAAGCACGGGCGGGGGACCGCGGAGCATCTTGGCGTGCTGGGCGAGGTGGACATGATCACCTCCACCCTAGGCAAGGCACTCGGAGGAGCCGCCGGAGGGTTCGTGGCCGCGTCGGCTGCCGTCTGTGATTATTTGACGCAGCGCGCGCGACCCCAGCTCTTCTCCAACGCCTTGCCGCCCACAGTTGCGGGGAGTGCGCTCGCCAGTATCGAGTACCTGGAGCAGCACCCGGAGCTCGTCACTGCCTTGCGGGAAAACGCTCGTTACTTCCGCGACCAGCTCCTCGGACTGGGCTTCCAGCCGCTTCCTGGCGAGACACCGATCATTCCGGTGATCCTGGGCGAGACGGCTGCGGCCATCCGGATGAGCGATCTTCTGTTGAAGGAAGGCGTCTTTGTGACGGGCTTTGGCTACCCAGTGGTTCCTCAGGGACAAGCTCGGGTACGGTGCCAAATCTCAGCGGCTCATACCCGTGCTGACCTGGACCAGGCTCTAGCAGCTTTTCGAAAGGTAGGAAAGGAGCTTGGCCTGATCTGACCGCATCATGACACCCGGCCCACTCCTTGCACTTCCGCCCTCCCGACGGGCCTGGGAGGATTGGCAACAGTAACGTAAGTCATTGCCAGCCAGCATCGTAGAACAGGGTTTCTAAACCCGCCATCCCCTCTCCTCTCCCGTAGTCCGAGCACGAGTTCCCGCATTTTGACGTGCCGCGCGAAGCGGCACCGGTAAGCGCCAGGAAGGTGCTGGTGCAGACACTCCACGGAGGCAGTCTGATGCGTATGGTCACCCGGATTTTCCCAGTCGCGGCGCTGGCCCTCGGCTTGGGGGCGGCCCAAATCTCGGCTCAGCAGCCGGGCAACAACACCTTCCAGTGGTACGTTGGCGGGCAGGGCGGCGTGATGAACTTCGAAACCCCGCTAGAAGGACATATCACCAAGCCGGTTGGCGGCGTTCACCTGCTAGTAGTAGCCAAGCGCACCGGTCTACTGGTCTCGATCGAGCAGGCCTTCGGCTCGGACCAGTTGGGCGCCTACAACGTGGCGGTGTTCGATAGTGTTGGCAATGTCAGCAGCAGCAACGATTTTGGAGTCACCTGGAACTCAATGCGCAAGTACTCCGCCGCCTTGATGGCGTTTCCCATCAAGGGGCCGATGACGCCATACTTTGGAGTTGGAGTGGGCATCATGCACACCGTGGGGCACACTCCCGATGACGGGATCGGCAAGTCGATCGGCAGCTCGGGTTTCGGCTCGCTAATCGGCGGACTCAATTTCCGAGTGAGCCACTTCAGCGCCTTCGGACAATATCAGGTAACCAGCGCGCCGTCAGTGCAGGTCCTCAGCGCGGCGGGCCCAGAGAAGAGCACCATCGTCAGCTCGGGAAATTTCTTCAAGGGAATGACCCACACGCTGACTGCCGGTTTAAGGTTTGGTCTGGGCAATGCGCGCGAACGACCGAGCGGCGGCGGCTACTAAGTCTTCTTCCTGCGTTCTCTGGGCGGAGGGTCAAGCGACCCTCCGCCTTTTTCTTTGCGGGAGATCCAGGGAGATCCCGCCACATGAAAGCGGAGTGGCCAGTCTGCCGCCTTGGTGATCCCAATCCGGGGTGTCACCGCCACCTCCAGCTTCTCCCTTTCTGTTGGTGGACGCACGATGACGGAGCTCCGCGCCATTCTGCTGCCGTCCAATGAGCGATCAATCCCCAGCGCCTGACACAGCTTTCCCGGTCCCGAGCAAAGATCCCTAGTCTCCACCCCTCGTCTTCGCCGCCGCATCACTTCCAGACCGTCGATCGGCTCCAGCGCACGGAGCAATACCGCGCTGGCCAGTCCGCGACGCTGACAGACCAGGTTGGCGCACCAGTGCATGCCGTACGACAGATAGACGTACCATAGGCCTGGAGGACCGAAGAGCGCCTGGTTACGCGCATTGCGGCGGTGCCGATAGCCGTGTGAGGCCGGGTCATCGTAGCCGAGGTAGGCCTCGGTCTCGACGATCCGGCCCTCCGTCAGCTCGCCACCTACGGTGGACACCACCATCATTCCCAGTAACTCGGAAGCGACCTGCTCGGTAGGGCGAACAAAAAAAGAGACGGGCAGCGTGGCTGCCCGTCGGACCCGGCTCATTCCGCTTTTTTCCGGCTGCGCGTTCGCGCGCGCTTGGGCGGAGCTGCCTGCGGTGAGCCTTCGGCAGGGACCTCGGTGGTGGAAGCCGCTGCAGGCTGCTTGGCCGGGGCAGCGGCTCGCTTGCGAGGCCGCCGCGGCCGTGGCCGTTTGGCCGGCGTCTCCGCTGAAGCCTCGGCTTCAGCATCGGTAGCTGTTGGCGTACTGGCAGGCTCGCTGACTTGTGGTTGCTCCGTTGGGGCCTCGATCCGGACAACGCCGATGAGGGGGATTTCCCCGCCTCGGCTCGGAGCTCTCGAGCCCCGACGGAACCGTACCCCGAACCGCTGGCCATTATCCCGCTGGCCCGGAGTGCTGGCATCCTGAGTTGTGTCCGAGGTGAGCGCCGACGGTTGCAGCTCCTCGGCCGGAACGGCAGGCGGAAGAGCGGCGCGAGTCGAACCACCTTGCGCGGAAATTTCGTAGTCGTCGTCGCCGACCTTCCGGACGTCGGCTACTTCCGCGTCGTTCGCCTGTCTCAACAGCCGAGGGAAACGCCCGGCATCGAGGAGGGCGTCCTCCCGCCCGTGCATCGCCACCATCCGAAGCCGCAGTGCTTCCTGGCCCACCGGAGAGCGAAACTCCGACAGGGCCTGGGACATCAGTTGAAACGCCCGCGCGAGGGTGAGCCCGCTCTCCGGCCGTTCCTCACGAGCGCGCGCGGCGTCGGGCCGGGGGCCTCCGTTCACGCGATCTCGCGGTGCTCCTTCCCGTCCCGCACGATCGCGGCCGCCCCGTCCCCGGCGTCCCCGCCGGCTGCGACCTCCGTCTTCCCTGCCCCGCGCCGCCCTGCCGGAGGAACCGTCTTCCCGTGCTGATTCGGCGGTTGGCTGAGCTGCGGGTTCCGCGCCGGCCGGATGGCTGCCCGGGCCCGGGGCAACTTCATACTGCCCGTTGTCCAGCTTGGTGATCAGGACAACGCCCCGATGACCCGCCTCGATGACGAACTTGCTGAAACGGTTGAACCCGGCGTTGCGCTCGTCGAAGTTGGGATCGATCTGTTGCATCACCTGCTTGAGCCTGTCGGAGCGCATCACATCGCCGTTGCGGACCATTTGCGCAACCGCCTCCGCCGCAAGCTCCCACGGATCCCGCTGAGTGGACGGAGTGTCGACCTCCTTGGTGAGACCCGCCAAGTCGTTGTACGAGTAGTACTCATCGCAGTTCTGGATCAGCAGATCACTGGCCGATTCCCGGATCCCCACTCCGATAACGTACTTCCCATACTCCTTCAGCTTGATGACCATGGTGGAGAAGTCGCTATCTCCGGAGAGCAGGATGAAGGTCCCGATTTCCGGACGAGTAAAGACCAGCTCTATGGCATCGATGGCCAGACGAATGTCGGTGGCGTTTTTCTTACTGGACCCGAACGCCGGCGCGAAGATCAGATCGATGGAAGATTCGGAGAGCGGAACGATGTACTGAGGATAGCGGCGCCAGTCGGCATAGGCTCGTTGTACGGCAACCTTGCCTTTGATGATGTCGCTGTTGAGCAGCGTACGGAGTTCTTTAGTGAGATCCTTCTGAATGCCCAGGGTGACGTTGTCGAAGTCAATCAGGAGGGCGGCGTGCGGTGCATGGACGGGGGGCTGACTCAGATGTCGGCCCGGCCGAATTAGCGGTCGGTTCACGAGACGCTCGATTGTCAGGCCAACCTCCTGCGCGAGCCCTCTCGCCGCACCGGTCCGGCATGCGGCAGTGATCGGGAGCTCACGAGGCCGGGAGACCTCTTGTGAAGGCGCGGAGCAGAACCGCTTTGGTCCTCGCTTGACTGCGCCGGGGTTGGACGGCTCTCACGGACGACGGGTGCAAGCCACGGCGGCCGTGCAATGATGCCATCCCAGGGTCATGCCAGCATCGAAGGGACGCCACCCGGACCACCCGGCGCGTCCATATCGGCTAGCTGGAAGAATTTATCGAGGGGACCGAAGGAGATCAACCGAACTGTGTCTCGCCGGCAGGCGGGAGGTCCAGGGCGAAGTAGAACCGGGTTCCATAACCAGGCGCCGTCTCCACCTGCAGGACCGAACCCATGGCTTCGACCAGCTTTCGGCAGATGGAAAGCCCCAGCCCGGAACCAGAGAAGGTGTATTCGCCTGGTTTCTGTCGCCGGCGGAAGGGTTCGTATAGGGTAGCCATGGATTGAGGCGGAATGCCCCGGCCGGTGTCTCGAACCGAGAACTCGATCAAGCGCGAGTTCCGGGCAACCGCGCTTACCTCCACAGAGCCTTCAGCCGTGAACTTCAGGGCATTGGTAGTGAGGTTCAGTAGAACGCGGCTGAGGGCCACCGGATGTCCGATGCGGAAGTCGGTCTCGGGCGACGTAACCTTCACCTGCAGGTTCTTCTCTTCCGCAATCGGCTGAACAATGTCGCGAACCGATTCCAGGATGTCCTTCACTGAGAACGGAATCGGATCCAGATCCACCAAACGATCGCCGCCGCGAGCCAGCTCGATCACATCGCTCGCCACGGAACTGAGCCCGAAGGCGGCGCTGTAGATGAGGCCGAGCTGGCGCTCCTGAACGCCGTTGACCGAGCCGCTGCGACCCCGCTGCAGGGTTTCCGCCAGGAAGAGAATGGAGGTGAGGGGTGAGCGCAGATCGTGCGCTACCTCTACTACCAGTTCCAGCCCATCGGGGGCGGACAGCCGATCCGTGAAATGCTGTGACCAGTCGGCCTCGAGATGCTCGGCCACCGTCTCGATCGCATGAAGCACTCTGAGCAGCTGGGCTGGGTCGGGCGAAGGGAGACTGCGGACGCGGCTGATGAAGGCCCCGCGGATCAACCCGAGCAGCCGCCGAGAGAGCGCGTTGCGAGGAACCGAGCTGAGGTCGGCGGAGGTGCCGGTTGCTTCCTGTCGAATCGCAGCACTGAGATGGGCCAGGTGAGCCGTGGCCTCCTCGGCGCCAGCGGCGTGCTCGACCACTCGCTCCCATTCGGCCTGTGCCCACAACACGGAATCGCGCAGCGCATCCCAGAGGGTGGGAGCGACGGGAGCGGAAGGTCCATTAGGGTCCCAGGCGTGGACCGGTGGCCGTGGCTCCTGGGCTGCCCGGCGGCGCTCTCCGCTCGACGAGGCGGGCAGGAGCGTCTCAGGCGTCACGCCGTCGGTCCGGGGCGGTCGTCGCGCTGGAATTCGTGTTTGTCCATCAACCGGTACAACGTGGTCCGGTCGATGCTCGCGAGGCGCGCCGCCTTGGACATGTTCCCTCCCGCTCGGCTGATCAGGCGAGTCAAGTACTCCTTTTCGAACTGGATGACCACCCGATCCTTGGCCGGATGGTACGCCTCGTCCATGACCCCGGCAGGCGCGATCGTCTCAGCCGGCCACTCGCTCCCATCGTCATACACCGGGATGTCGTTCGGCTGGATGTTCTGATCCGCCTCCGCCAAAACCGCGACGTGCTCGATCACGTTCTGCAACTCCCGAACGTTGCCCCGCCAGGGTCGCGAACGCAAGAACGCGATGCTGGCCTCGCTCAGGCGGGGAATCCGGTCGCCCATCTGGCGATGGCGCTGCCAATAGTAGGTCAGAAAGTGATTAGCCAGGAGCGGAATGTCCTCTGGGCGCTTCCGCAGCGGCGGAAGTTTGATCGGTACCACTCGCAACCGGTAAAACAGGTCGCCCCGGAGTACTCCCTCATCCACCGCTTCCTGCGGCTCCCGATTGGTGGCGGAGATGAACCGGACGTCTACCACCGCGTCCTGCTGCTCGCTACCCACCCGGCGCACCACTCCGTCCTGAATGACCCGGAGCAGCTTGGCCTGAAGCGGCATCGTCATCTCGGTGAGTTCATCGAGGAAGAGCGTGCCCCCGTTGGCAGTCTCCAATAGACCAGGCTTGTCCCGGTCGGCCCCCGTGAAGGCGCCCTTCCGGTGGCCGAACATTTCCGACTCGAGAAGCGGCTCGGGCAAGGCGGCACAGTTAATCGGCACCAACGTTCGGTTGGCCCTCCGGCTGTTCTGGTGAATGAATTGGGCGATGACCTCCTTGCCGGTACCGCTTTCGCCGCTGATGAAGACTGACGCATCGGTCGCGGCAACCTTTCGCGCCAGGTCCACGGCTTTACGGAAGAGAGGCGAGATGCCGATCAGGGCGATCTGGTCGCTGTGACCGACCTGCTTCATCAGCTGGACCCTGAGGTCCTGAGCCTCCCGCGACATCATCACGGCATGCGAGGCCCGGCCAATCAGCACCTGGAGATGAGTGGCGGAGAACGGCTTGGGCAGATAGTCCCAGGCTCCGGCCCGAAGCGCCTCGATGCTGCTGGTAACGCTCGGGTTACCGGTCATGACTACGACAATGGTGTCTTTGTAGGCTTCCAGGGTGGCTTGCAGGATCTCCAGGCCGGAGACCTGCGACATATAGAGGTCCACCAGAATGATGTCGAACTTACGCCGGCGTACCGTCTCCAGAGCCTCTTCCCCCCGCCCGATCAGCGTCACATTGTAGCCGTCCATCTGCAGCACGCTGGCGCAGCTCTCCCGGAGGGTTCGCTCATCGTCGATTACCAGCACGCGAATGCTGGCTTTGACTTCGCTGGGTATGGAGAGAGGATCGCGGGCAGTGCTGTCGGAAGCGGAAACGACCTTCCGCTCGGTTTGGGCGAGAGGACTGACCATCCAGTGACTCCGGGGGCAGGCCGCTGACGCGGTCGGTTTAACTCAGATCCGGATCATTTGACCCGGCAGTGTGGGCGATCTCGAAACCGCCATCCGGGCGAACCAGCTGCTCCCCGGACCGACAGGAGTAGTAACGTTCTTACCACAACTTGAGGCAAAAGTCAAGCATGTGATGGTTCCGGACAACAGAGCAGCTGGCTAACCGGATGTCGGATCGTGGGTTCCACACAACAGGTGTTGGGAGGGCGCTCAGGTAGGATAGGTTAGCGGCGACTGGTCGAAGGCTCTCACCTGTTCAGCGTCGCCATCTCGCTTGAGCTCGCGAAGCGCAGTAGTGGCTCGAAGGAGCAGTTCCACGGCATCTACGGGAGACTCGGCAAAGTCGGGTACGGCGCAGTATCCGGCCCGCACTTTGAGAGATCGCTCTCCTCCACGAACGGGGATGGGGGTGCCCTCGATGCTTCCTCCCAGACGCTGGATGAGCCGAAGAGCACCCTCATTCGAAGTTGCCGGCGCAATCACCGCAAATTCCGCATGACCCAGACGGCCGATTGCATCTGAGGCTCGTCCGGCTCGTTTGAGCAGCTGTCCAACCTGCTCGGCAATGCGCTGAACTTCCTCGTCCGATGATTCACCGGGGCCGCTTTCTTCTGCTACGGGAGATATGACGACGCAGGCCAGAGGGTCACGGCGGCGAAAAGCGTCCGCTCCAATCTCATGGGCTCTGTGGGACAGACCTCGCATGTTGTAGAGGCCGGTCCCGGCGTCGAGCAGGCTCTCCTCACGAAGTGCGTCCACTTCCAGCTTGCATTGCAGGAAGGTTTCCAGCTTCAGCAGCAATGCCTCGCCGTCCAGCGGCTGTCCCAGAAATTCCCAGGCCCCTGCTCGATAGGCCTCGAGCCGCTGGGTGCGGCCTGACGGCCCTGATGTGGTGATCACGATTGGCGTGGTGGCACTGAAGCGAGGATCACTGCGGAGCATCCGGCAAACTTCGAAGCCGTGAATATCGGGCATCTGGGCATCGAGGATGATTAGATCCGGCTGTGCTGTCCTAGCCCGCTCCAACGCCTGCTGCCCGGTATAGGCTCGCACCACCGAGTAGCCGCTTGGGCCCAGAATGCTCTCGAGCGACCGGGCCGACCACTCCTGATCATTGGCGATCAGGACCAGCGGGGGGGATGCAGCCTTGTCTCTATTGGCCATTGGACTTCTTGCGAGAGAGTTGAAAGGACAACCACCGGGGCTCACAACGGGTAGCAGGAGTCGTGCGCTTTCGAGGCAATTGGTTAACGCTCTATCCCACTGAAGTTTGTGGCCTGCTACTCGACCACACTCCCGGTTCAATCGGTGTGGCTACGCAACAGTTTGGATGCTGAGATGCCACGGCTCTTGACACCGTGCAGATTGTAGCAATTTAGCCGATAGATGTGTGGTGCTGCAGCAACGGAGCAGACCGAGCCTTGCTGGACTAAAGAGAGAATGCTCGGCAAGCCATGGGCTTCGCATCAAAGAGCTTAAGCTGCTTCGCTGAGGCCCGATCCTCCCTGGGTACACCTCCTCTGTTTTTCGGCTCCATCCTTGAAGAGAACGGCAGCCACCCCTGTAATTCCAGCCGAACTTTCATTCGGAAGCTATACACGAATGCCGATTGAACCGCCGCCTGACATCCCGCAGTCCGACGAGGGCGACCTCGAGCCCACGGAGCAGGCGGAGCTGCCAGTGGATCTTTCCCAGTTCAGCCAGCGCCTGGCCAGCTTTGGGCTGGGCGAGTCGCCCGACCCGCTGCTCACGGAGGCACGCCCCCCAGCCAAGCGTCGGCTGCAGAACTGAGCACAGTCTGAAAATGATGTATCGTGAGTCGCATCACAGGGGTCCCGTTCGGCGCGTGTTAGGCTAGTTTGCGACATCATCCGGCCACCGGTCACACGCTGACGCAGAGGGATCCTCTTTTGGCGGTTTCGATCACTCAACTTTTTCCTCTCGTCGAGCGCCTTCATGGGAATTGCGATGCCGGGCATTCGGAGTAGCAACCCCTCGATACCTGCCGTAACGGGGCTCGAGTCACCACTCCCTCGTCCTCAGTACCGCGACTGGAGCCGGGGCGAGGTGGCGGAATCCTCCACCCCCGAGTGGCTGCGACGCAGCGTCAATTTCATCCTGGCGCTGATTGCGCTCATCGTTCTGTTGCCCGTCATGCTTCTGATCGCCCTGCTGGTGCGGCTCACCTCGCGCGGACCAGTGCTTTACACCCAGGTCAGAGTCGGTTTGGACCGCAGGACCAATTCTCGGAGCTCCCAAAATCATCGGCGGGAGAGGAACCTCGGGGGGCAGCCTTTCACGATTTACAAGTTCCGCACGATGCGGGTGGATGCCGAGCATCAGAGTGGCGCCGTGTGGGCTCAGCAAGGCGATCCCCGGGTCACCTCCATCGGCCGGCTGCTCCGGCAATACCGGCTCGATGAGCTGCCCCAGCTGATCAACGTGCTCCGGGGCGAGATGAACATCGTGGGCCCCCGCCCCGAGCGGCCCACCATCTTTGCCGAGCTGCGGGAGCACATCGCGGAGTATCCGCTGCGGCAGCGGGCCCGCCCGGGAATCACCGGGCTGGCCCAGATTAATCATCACTATGACCGCTCGCTGGAAGATGTGCGGACCAAGGTGCATTACGACCTGGAGTACATCCGGCGTCAGTCGGTGGCCGAAGACTTCCGCATCATGCTGAAGACGGTCCCGGTCATCCTCCTGCGTCGGGGCGGCTGGTAGGCTTCCGCTTGGACTTCCGTCTCTTCATTCCTTTCTCGCCGTTGCTCCGGGGCCACAAAGCTGCCGCAGTGGGGCTCGCGCCCGTGTCGGCTCGCTAGGAAAGACTTTCCTACCTGTTGTGATTCAACAACTTACCCATGTGCTGCTGCTGGTTCCTGGCGGAACGGTGATTGCTGGCATGCCAGGGTCTTGAGCCATACCTTTCCGGTTCAGCAAAGAGCGATAGTCCGTATGGTTTTGGTAAGTCCCGAATCGTCTGGCCCCAGCAATCCCGATCTCTCCGTGGTTGCTCCGCTCTTCAACGAGTCGGAGAACGTGCGTCCTTTGGTGGACTGGATCCTCCAAGCTCTGGAGACGTATGCCGGCGTGTTCGAGGTGATCCTGGTAGACGACGGCAGCCGAGACAATACCTGGAGCCAAATTCAGGCGGCAGCGGCGGATCCCCGAGTGCGGGGACTTCGGTTGGGCCGCAATGTGGGACAGACGGCAGCCATGATGGCCGGCTTTGACCATGCCCATGGACGGGTCGTTGTCTCATTGGATGGAGACCTGCAGAACGATCCGCGGGACATTCCAGCCCTGATTGCCAAGCTGGATGAGGGTTACGATCTGGTATGCGGTTGGAGGCGGCAGCGGCAGGACAAGCTGCTGCTACGGAAGGTGCCTTCCTGGATAGCCAATCGGCTCATTCGCCGGCTTACCGGAGTGCCTATAACAGACAACGGCTGTTCACTGAAGGCGTACCGGCGCGATCTGCTCAATCGGATCTCACTGTACGCCGAGCAGCACCGGTTCATTCCTGCGTTGTCCGCCAGCGTAGGCGCCAGGATCACCGAGATGCCGGTGCGGCACCATGCCCGGCGATTTGGGGAGAGCAAGTACGGCATTTCGCGAACGGTAAAGGTGCTGGTCGACCTGCTGACGCTCAAGATGATCACCACCTTCCGGTCACGTCCGCTGGTTGGCTTCGCGCTGGCGGCGTTGCCCGCTGTAGGGACCTCTCTTGTGTTTGGCGCCATGTGGTTATTCAGTCTCACCCACTTTGAGGCGGACAAGGCTGACGCGCTCGTATTGCCCGGAGCGGGACTTCTGAGCATCGGGGTGGCCTTCTATCTCTTCATGCTCGGCTTGGTCGCCGAAGTCGCGCTCAGCAGCGAGCGGACTGGTGCTAACGATATTCCAGCTGCCGCGGAGATTCGCTGACATGAGCACACCCGGTATCCTGATGGAGCCAATGTCCACCACATCTACGGTGCACCAATCGGAAGCCGATCTGATGTCCGTCATCGTGCCTGTGGTGGAGCGCGCGGATGACGTGGCAGCGATGTACCGCGCCTTCGCTGAGGTCCTGGATGCGCGCCAGCAGCCCTACGAGTTCGTTTTTGTCTTCGACGGGCGGATCACTCCCCCGGCTGAACTCGTCGCCCTCACCCGAGACAAGAAGAACGTCCGAATCCTCCGGTTTGCCCGTGAGTTCGGCGAAACCGCCGCATTGCGGCTGGGAATCGAGCGGAGTCGGGGCGAGCTGATTCTGACGCTGCCGGCCTATTTCCAGGTGCGTCCCGAGGGCATTGGGCCGCTGTTGGATGCGGTAGAGGCCGGCGCCGACATGGCCGTTGCTAATCGCTCTCCCCGGCTGGATAGCTGGCTCAATCGGATGCAGTCGCGGGCATTTCACAGCATCGTCGGGGGCGTGTCACAGCAGCGCTTCCACGACATGGCGTGCGGCGTCCGGGCAATGACCCGCTCGGTGGCTGAAGCGCTTCCGCTCTATGGCGACCTGCACCGCTTCATCCCGGCAATGGCGCTACGGGAGGGCTATCGAGTCGAAGAGGTTCCCCTGGCGCAGCACCCCAGCGATGCCCGGGCTCGGGTATATCGGCCCGGGGTATACTTCAGGCGCCTACTCGACATTGGAGCGTTCTTCTTCCTGGCCAAGTTCACCGAGAAGCCACTGCGGTTCTTCGGGCTGGTGGGCTCGGTTTTCCTGGCCTTGGGAGCTGTTATCAGCCTGGTCCTGCTGATCCAGAGGGTCGAAGGACAGGGAATAGCCAATCGGCCGGCTCTTCTGCTTGGAGTTCTGCTGGTGGCGCTCGGAGTTCAGCTCATCGGGCTGGGCTTGGTCGGTGAGATCATCGTCCATCTGCGTGCACCCCACCGGCGAGCCTACCGGGTCCGCGAACGGACCTGAGCGTCGTTAGCCTTCAGCTATGATGTCGACCTGCAGGGCCTCCGGCCGGGGCTCCCGACATCGACCTTTATGAGGCATGCGGCGCGACCTCTCTAGACTCCTCGATAGGACGTTCGACCTTCTGGTCGTGGGCGCAGGCATTCAGGGTGCCTGCATTGCCTGGGACGCCTGTCTGCGGGGGTTGAGCGTGGCTCTCGTGGACCGCGGCGACTTCGGCGCAGCCACGTCGGCTAACAGCCTTGGCATTGTCCACGGCGGCCTTAGGTATCTCGCGCGCGGAGATGTACCTCGGATGCTGGACTCAATCCGTGAGCGCTCCGCCCTTCTCCGAATCGCTCCCGGTCTGGTAGAGCCGCTACCGATGCTCGTTCCGACCTATCAGGGGGGGACGGGCCGCACCGCCTTCCGCACCGCTCTCCTGCTCAATGACGTGATCTCCCGGACGCGGAACCGCGAGCTCCGCCCCGAGTCCGAGATTCCTGATGGCCGGCTGATCTCCAGAAGCGAATGCCTACGGCTCTTCCCCTGGTTTCCGGCCGACGGACTCACCGGCGGAGCCCTCTGGTATGATGGCCGTCTCCGGCACCCTGAGCGACTTACTCTTAGCTTTGTGCGCTCTGCCGCAGAACGGGGGGTGGTTTCGGCCAATTATCTCAGGGTAGATAGAATCCTGGTTCGAAATGGGCACGCCGCAGGGGGCGAGGTCACCGACCTGGCCGAGGGAAGCCAGTTTGAGGTCAAAGCCCGTTCAGTGGTAGTGGCGGCGGGACCCTGGACGGAAAGCCTCATCTCAAGCACTCTGGGGAGGGCGCCCGGCCCCATCACCGCCGGCCACGCCCTGGCGGTCAATATTCGGGTGGATCGGGTCCTGAGCAGCGTAGCAATCGGGGCAAGATCTCGAACCGGCCGGGATTTGGACCCGGTTGGGGGCGGCAAGCGTTACTTGTTTGCCGCACCGCAACCAGGCAACACCTTGCTGGGAACATGGTACGCGCCGGCCGGCGAGGGCCACGCCAGCCCGGATCAGGGTGGCGCGAGTTTGCTGCAGGAATTCAATCAGGCCTGTCCCGGATTGGAGCTGGCCGCGGCCGAGATGGCGGGCTGCCAGTGGGGCTGGCTCCGGCTCAAGGGGAATAGTGAAAATGGTAGGAGCATGGCTCTGGCTGAGCGGCCCCGAATAATAAATCACGGCACCAGTAACAGGGTCAGACACCTCTTTTCTGTGGAGCCGGTCAAGTACACTACTGCGCGGAGCGTGGCCGAGCGGGTGGTTGATTCAGTGTTCCGCGATTTGGGCAGGTCAGCAGCCGTGTGTGTGACCGCCGAGGTGCCGTTGGCTTTGGCGGGCACAGACGGAGAGTTTACTGTCTCCGACGTCCGGAGGGCTGTGCACGAGGAGATGGCAGTAAAGCTCGGAGATATTGTCTTCCGGCGCAGCAATCTGGGAAGCTCTCAGAGACTGGACCGGGTAGCTGTTACCCGGATTGCGCGGCTGGCCGGCGCGGAACTCGGATGGGACATCACGCGACAGGCTGCGGAGGTAGATGAGGTGATGAACAGAACGCAGCACCCTCTAGCGGTCGAGGAGCTGGTCGGGTGAAAATCCTGGTCCTGGCCCCCCATCCCTTCTTTCAGGCACGTGGTACTCCGCTTGCCGTCAGGCGGGTGCTCGAATTCCTGAGCTCCCGGGGACACCAGATCGACCTCTTGACCTTCCACGAAGGTGAAGATGTCGAAATCGCCAACTGCCGGATTCACCGGATTGCTCGGCCGCTCGGGATCCGCAATATCCGGCCAGGATTTTCGGTCAAAAAGGTCGTTTGCGACCTCTTCATGTTCGTGAAGTGCCTGAGGATGGTCCGACGAAGCAGCTATGACCTGATCCACGCTGTTGAAGAGGCAGCCTTCATCGCGGCAGCCATGCAGCGTCTGGCGGGCATACCCTACGTCTACGATATGGACTCCTCATTGGCGGAGCAGCTGGTAGACGCGTATCCCGGGCTGCAATTCGCCTTCGCCACCCTGCGCCGGTGCGAGGCGGTGGCGGTAAGACACAGCCTGGGTGTCCTCACTGTATGCGCGGCACTGGAGGATGTGGCTCACGGGCACGCACCCGACAAACCGATCGGCCGGGTGGAGGACACGACTCTGCTGATTCCCGACAGTGGCCATTCGGGGAATGGGCACTCCGAAGGCGTCCTGCCCGCCGGGGTTGACGGAAAGAGTCCGGTCGCAATGTACGTGGGAAATTTGGAGCACTATCAGGGCATCGGCCTCATGCTGGAAGGTTTCCGTCACGCGCTCCTTCGGGTGCCGAACGCCCATCTGGTAATCGTTGGAGGGTTGCAGGATGACATTGCCCATTACAGCCGGCGGGCGGCTCAGCTGGGCATCTCCAGTCGGGTGCATTTCCTGGGGCAGCGGCCAATCAGCGACTTGGACGATCTGTTCCATCGGGCCGATGTGCTGGTTTCCCCCCGGCTCAAAGGCCTCAACACTCCGATGAAGATCTATTCCTATCTCGACTCGGGCACCGCGGTACTCGCCACCCGACTGCGGACTCACACCCAGGTGCTCGACGATCGAACGGCGTACCTGGTCGAGCCCGATCCCGAGGCCCTGGGTGACGGACTGGCGGAGCTCCTCACCGACCCTGTGCTGCGTGAACGTCTGGCCACCCGGGCAAAGGCCTACGTGCAACAGGAGTTCACCCCCGAAGCCGCGCATCGCAAGTTGGGCTCCTTCTACACCATGATGGAGTCCAAGGCCAGTGGGGCGGGCGCGTGAAGAAGCTGTGGTATAGCCCCACACTCCGAAGTGCTGTGGTCTACGGAGCTTCAGGGCTAGGATTTGCCGGGGCCAACCTTATTCTGGCCCGCGTGCTGCCTACCGGAGAGTACGGGCTCTTCACCCTGGTCATTGCGCTGGTAAATCTGAGCTTTGCGCTGGCGCCTTTGGGAGTGGACGGCATGGTGAACCGCCGCCACATGGACGCTGGTCCGCGTCTGCTCCGGCGCACGCTCACCGCAGGACTCATCGTCGGAACAGCCTTCGTCGTCATTGCCGAAGTTGCCTACGACATGAGCATTCCTCTCATGCTGGTGGTCTTCGTCTCCACCGTTGCCGGTGGGTCGATGGCCGTTGCGGGAGCACAATTTCAGAGCGAGCAACGATACGGAATTTCTTTAGCCCTGACTCAGAGCCCGAATCTGGCACTACTGATTGCCGCTGGTGCTGTGCTGGCGTCCGACACCCGACGTGTGGGGCTTCCGCTCGCGATCTGTGCGCTCGGCTTTCTAGTGGCGGCTCTGGTTGGCTGGTGGGTGCTGTTTCGGGAGCGCCCGATGAAGGCCGCGGCGGAAAGCTCCTTTCCGTGGAGCGAAGCTCTTTCTTTCGCCGGAATGAACGCCTCGGGGCTGGTGCTGGTGCAGCTCGACAGGCTGGTCATTCCCCACGTCCTCCCGCTGCACGACCTCGCCACCTTCGGAGTGCTGGCCGCAATCGCCGGGTCACTGTTTCGGGTGTTGTCGATGGGAGTAGGTTACAGCTTGGTTCCGCGACTGCGAGCCGCCAAGACGGTACTCGCGCGCCGACACCTCGTTGCACACGAAGCCAAGCTTGTCAGTGCAATCGCAGTGGGCGGGTCCGTGGCCATCTGGTTAGTCACTCCTCTGATTGAGCGAACGCTCTTGGCCGGCAAATACCACCTCACCGGCGCTCTCTTATCAGCGGCGGTGGCAAGCGGGGTGGCGAAGATCATGAACTCCTTCACCAAGTCGACGGTCACAGCGTTGGCAACCCCGGCGGAACTCTCCGCTGTTAATCTTTTTGGATGGGCCTCAGTCGGCCTCGCGATCGTTGCGGCCGTTTTCGGCGCTCGGTGGGGTTTGGCCGGGGTGATCTACGGGGTGGGTCTCGGTTGGCTGGCGAGAGCCCTCACTGCCTTCTATCTCACACTTCGCTACCTGAAACTGCCGGGAGGGGTTTCAGTAGCCCTTACTGACGTTGCCTCCAAGTGACCTGCGCTCGCGCCTTTCCTATTTCGCTTAGAGCGCCCCCAAAACCCTCGACGCAGGTCCTCGAAATACGTGGAGGCTGCTGTCGATGAGGGATCCCCCAAGCCGTCCCGTTCTCGTGACCGGCGCAACTGGCTTTACCGGTGGTCATCTGGTTCGAGCTCTGGTCGAGGCTGGATATCCCGTCCGCGTAATTGTGCGGTCGGCAGCCAAGGCAGCCACTCTCCCACGCGGCATAGAGGTCCTCGAGGCGGACATCAAAGACGCGGCTGCGGTGGCCCGAGCGACCGAAGGGGTGGGCATCATTTATCACCTTGCCGCTGCCTACCGCGAGGCTTCACACCGCGAAGGTGGTTACCGACAAGTCAACGTAGGAGCTACCGAGAACCTGCTCCAGGCCGCAGCGGTCCACGGCATCGAGCGCTTCGTGCACTGCAGCACTGTCGGGGTTCTCGGCCATGTCGCCCACCCACCAGCCGATGAGACCACACCCTACTCTCCCGGCGATCCATACCAGCGCACCAAGTGTGAAGCCGAAGTTTTGGCGCTTGCTTTTGCCCGGGTGCGCGGTGTGCCCGTGACCGTGGCACGCCCTACCGCCATCTATGGGCCGGGTGATCAGCGGCTGCTCAAGATGTTTCGCATGATTGCCAATGGCACCTTCGTCATGCTGGGCAAAGGCGAGGTCTACTATCACATGGTATACATCGACGACCTGGTAGAGGGCCTCAGACTTTTGGCTTACCATCCTGCTGCTCCAGGAGAGGTCTTCATTCTCGGGGGCCAGCGATACTATACGCTCAAGAAAGTTGCCGAACTGGTCGCCGAGTATCTCGATGTGCCGCCTCCCAGACTGCATCTTCCAGCCCGGCCGGTTCAAATGGCAGGGACGCTGTGCGAGAAAATCTGTGTTCCTCTCGGGATCGAGCCCCCGATCTATCGACGGCGAGTGGATTTCTTCACCAAAAGCCGGGCCTTCAGCATCGAGAAAGCGCGCCGCATGCTCGGGTACCAACCGATGATATCGCTCGAGGCTGGACTTCGACTGACACTCGACTGGTGTGTCCGCAGCGGCCATATCACCAGGGGGAGCCCGATTGCCACATTCGCGTGAGGCGGGTTGGGCGGTCGCGCTGTTTAACCGGTCGGTACTCAAGCAAGCCAAGTATCACAGGATTGTGGAGCTGTTGCAGGACTCCCAGGGAAAGACCAGTTTGGACATCGGGGCGGATAATGGTGTCATCAGCTATTTGCTGCGGCAGCGGGGGGGCCGTTGGTATAGTGCCGATCTCGATCCAGGGGCAGTGACATCCATACGAGAGCTCGTCGGTGAGAATGTCTACCAGCTTGACGGGAGCAGCACGCCTTTTTCAGACTCCGCTTTTGATCAGGTCGTCATCGTAGACTTCCTGGAACACATCCCGGACGATCGTGGGTTCGTCAGAGAACTGGCGCGCATCGTCAAGCCCGGTGGCGGGCTTGTCATCAACGTCCCTCACATCAAACCCTACTCACTGCTGAATCGCTTTCGTCACTGGATCGGTCTTACGGACGCATGGCATGGTCACCTGCGGCCGGGGTATACGATGACGAGCTTAAGCCAGCTCCTGGAGCCCTACTTTGTGATTGATCGGGGCACCACGTACTCGCGTGCTTTTTCCGAGCTGGTGGATACCGCCCTCAATGGAGTATACGAGGCCTTGAGACGACGGAAGCATGCGCCGACGGTGTCGCAGAAAGGCACCCTGGTGACCCGCAGCGACATGGAAGCGCAGGAGAAACAATTCCGATTACTGTCCGCGATGTACCCCCTTCTGTGGATCGTCGCCCGCCTAGATGCCCTACTGCCGCTTCAGTCCGGCTACAAGCTGATCGTCCTGGCCCGCCGGCTGGAAGGGTCACCCACAGCATCGCGGTGACCCGCCAATGCGCTTAGTGTGATCAGGGCCATTGCTGGAACCGGGCGGCTGTAATTACATGCAGTCTCCCCTGAGGGAGCTTTCAACGTGCCTATCTCTGCTCTTCAAACCGTACTAATCACGGGTGCTGCTGGCTTTACCGGCCTGTCGCTAGCGCTGAAGCTCGCGGCGCAGGGGTACGGCGTCCGCGGTATTATCCGCAACCGTCAGAAAGCGGCAATATTGAAAAGGGCCGGGGTGAGTGTGGTTTTGGGCGACATCCGAAATCCGGCGCTGATTCGGCAGTCACTCCAGGGCGTAGAGACAGTCTACCACCTTGCGGCCGTCTTCCGTCAGGCTGGAATTCCCGATTCGGAATATCACTCGGTACATGTTGATGCCACGGCGCAGCTGGTCGAGGCCAGCGCCGCGAGCGGGGTAAGTCGCGTCGTGCACTGCAGCACCGTTGGAGTTCACGGCAGTGTCGCGAACGACGCGCCGGCCACCGAAAATGCCGCCTTCGCGCCCGGGGATATTTACCAAGCGACCAAGCTCGAGGGAGAGCGGGTAGCCTTGGACACCGCCGCGCGCACCGGAATCCCCCTCACGGTGGTTCGCCCAGGACCGATTTATGGTCCGGGTGACTCACGCCTCCTGAAGCTCATTGGCGGGGTGGCAAGGCGACGCTTCAGGCTTCTCGGCGATGGCGCTGCCCACTTTCAAATGGTGTACATCGACGACTTGATCGAGGGCTTCCGGCTCGCCGCCGAAACGCCAGAGGCGGTGGGACGCACCTATATTGTGACCGGTGAAGAGGCTCCCACGCTGAACGAGCTGGTGGACGAGATTGCCGACGTTGCGCAGGTTGATCCACCGCTGGTTCACCTTCCGGTATGGCCGTTCTGGCTTGCGGGTGCAGTCTGCGAAGCCATATGCGTTCCGCTCCGGATTGAGCCTCCGATTTTCAGACGACGAGTGAAGTTCTTCACCAGCAATCGCTGGTTTGACATCTCCCGGGCCCGCGCCGAACTGGGCTTTGTCCCGAAAATTCCTTTGCGCGAAGGCATCCGCCGAACGCTGGAGTCCTACCGGAACCTAGGCTGGATCTAGTGACGTCTGGAGGACCCCAGTCCCCATACTCTCCGGGCTCGTCAGCGGCGAAGATACGGAGCCGAGCCGCCCGGCTTGGAAGGTACGCGCCGGCCGGTCGCGCGAGCCACGCGGCGGGAGAAGAAACCGAGATATGACATACACGTCCGCATATACCGAGCATTACCACAAGAAAGGCGCGTCCGGGCAGTCATATGACATGTCCCTCGCAAATAGGTTTGAGCTGGCCATTTTTCAATTGGAGCACCAGGTTCTGCTGGACCTGTTCCGCCGCCTCTGGTCTGCGGATCCAGCGACGCGGTACCTCGACTTCGCGTGTGGCACCGGGCGAATCCTCGCTGTTTTTCAAGGCCTGATACACTCCAAGTTGGGTGTAGACACCAGCCCGGGGCAGCTGGAGATCGCCCGGCAGAAGGTGGCCGACGCGGAGTTCCTCTGTGGCAACATAGTGACCAGTCCCGAACTTCTGAGTGGGCGGCAATTCGACCTCATCACCAGTTTTCGTCTTCTCCTCAACCTGGAGCCGGAAAACCGAGTACCCATCCTGCGGGCCCTGCGCGGGCATCTCGCTCCCAACGGTTACCTCGTAGTAGACAACCACATGAATCGTTATTCCATCTTGGGGTTGATGGCGCTTCTGGCCCATAAGGTTCTGCGAGTGCCCAAGAAACCATTGGTTCCTCGCGGCCGCCGGGGCATAATTTCGACTATGTCGGAACAGGAAATGCGCCAGACGTTGGCGACGGCTGGACTGCAGGTTCACGAGCTGCATCGCCTCTTCGTGTTACCGGGGCACAAGTCATTGTTGCTCTTGCCAACCCGCTGGTTGATCCCCCTGGAGAGGTTCCTCAGCCGCGTTCCGTTGGTCAATCGATTCTCGAAGAACCAGATCTACGTCTGCAGCGGGATTCAGCAAAACCAGCTGTGAGCGGTCCGCGCGTCCTGTACTGGGTTTTTAACTACATGCCCCAGTGGGAGGCTGTATCGAAGGAGGTCGCGACACTTCTCCACGGATTGCAGGACACCATCGATGGGACTCTGGTAAGCCTCAACACAAAGTATCGGCGCCTCGGGCTGACTGGATCGGAGAAGCGGATCCCCCTACCGCACGGATTGGCACTCTATCCACTGCTGAAGCCGTACGCCTCACGCTTTGACATCAATCATCTGTTTGCCTCCGGCGGAGAGCGCTTCCTCACACCGATGATTTCCCGACGCACGGGCATACTCACCCTGGCCAAAGATACGACCAACTTGGGGAACTTCGAGCGGAACAGGGACTCTTTAATCCGCCTCAAAGCCATCGTCGTCCAAGCCAGGCGCGACCGGGAGACCCTGCAGCAGATGGGGATTCGCGAAGAAGCGCTCCAAATCATCCGCCCAGGTATTCCGATTGCTCGCTACTCGGCGGCTGAGGGGCAGTTCACGATTCTGTTTGCCTCCAGTCCACTGACGGCAGACGACTTTCTTTCCCGAGGCATCTACTTGATTGCCCGTGCCTCCGCCTTGCTGCCCGACGTCCGCTTTGTGCTGGTCTGGCGCAAACGACATCTCGCAAAGCTCGAGCGAATTCTGGCTGATGCCGGCACGAAGAATGTTGAGGTAATCAACGGCCTCATCGATAACATGGGATCCATCTACGATCGAGTACACGCCACGGTTTTGCCGGGCCTCGAGCACCGGAGCTTTATACCCTGCCCCCGGAGCGGGCTGGAGTCATTGGCTCACGGTAAGCCGCTACTCTTGTCCCACCTCGTGTCCCTTGCCGAATCGGTAGTAGCCTCGCAGGCTGGTATCGCGTTCGAGCCTACGACCGGTGGCTTGGTGGCCGCTGTCCGGGAGCTGCAGCGAGACTACCCGTTTTACCAGGCGAACACTCAGCAATACATAGCGGACAAATTCTCCACCACTACGCACCTCGAGCTGTACCGCCGCTTATACCGATCATTGTGATGAGAGAGAGGCCGTCCAGCCCTTCTGCGAATGCCACCAGCCTGCCTTCTCGGCTACATCTCGTGCTCCTCGAGACCGAGATTACTGATGACAGTCCTGGACCAGCCTATTTGCCAGCCTACTGCCTGATCACACCTCAATAGGTCGAAATCGCAATGGGAGCTGTTTTCGGGATTGTGGGAGATGCTAGTCCCGCCGAGCTCGAGCCAATGAGCGAACGTCTCGCTCATCGCGGCTCTCACGCCGCCACCTGGTCGCCGGCACCTTCGGTTCACCTGGGGATGCGGGGTACCGCGGCGGCAGTCCGGCAGGCGGAGGGTGGCGATCTGGTCTTCGATGGTGTAATCGACAACCGGACCGAGCTGGCGACGCTGATCAATCGTTCTGAACCGAAGAGTGCTTCTCCGGACGATGACCCCGGCCTGATGCGCGATCTGCTCCGGGCCATCGGTAAGGAAGGCCTTCAGCACGTGGCGGGCCAGTTTGCCCTCGTGCTATGGGACCGAGCCGGAGGACAGCTGCTGCTGGCGCGGGATCGAATTGGATATGCGCCGCTGTATTTCACGCTGGAGCGGGACCGGCTCATCTTTGCCAGCGAATACAAGGCGCTGCTGGCGATCCCATCCGTTCCTGCACGCCCCAATCGCAACGCCATCCAGGTTATCCAGTCCACTAAATGGATGCAGCCCGGCGCCACGTGCCTCGAGGGAATCTTTCCAGTAGCCCCGGGGACGTGGATGGCTGCGGAACACAAGCGCTTGTTCACGGCCCGGTTCTGGGATTTACCGATCCAGGTTCGTCACCGCGACGAGCCGGCCCACGTCGCTGCGCTTCGAGCATCCTTTCTCGACACACTGCGGCGGCAAACCGAGCCGTATCAGCGAATCGGGATCTCCCTGAGTGGCGGCCTCGATTCAGCCATCATGGCCGGGGGTGTACGATATGTGGCTCCGGGCAAGGAGATCCACACCTTCAGTGCTGGTTACGGACCGGATGACAGGGAGCTGATTAACTCCGCGCGAGTGGCCAGCGAGCTGGGCACTCACCATCACCCGCTAATTCTCAGTCCTGACAACCTGCCGGACATCCTACCCTGGATGGTGTGGTACATGGAAGAGCCGATCGGCAGAGAAGACATTGCTTATCTCTTTGTCGCGGCACGAGAGGCAGCCCGCTACGTCGAGCTGATCCTCACCGGATTTGGCTTTGACGGATTGTTTGCGGGGTTGCCTCGACACCGAGTGGCCGATCTTGCCTTGCACGTGCCGCCCATCGCGGGGCCCTTACGCGAGTTTTACGACTACACCGTACGAAGCGTGGAACCCAGAGGGATCGGCGGACGCGCCTTGAAGAAGCTGTACTACAGGGGGAGCGAGTACCCGGCACCTCGAGTGTGCGGGGCTGCGCCCGTCCAACCGTTGCCCGGATTCAGAGTCGGTGGGGAAGAGCCACTGAGCCAGTTTCTTCGACAGGGCTTTCTGGTTCTGCCCTACCAGTCAACGGTCGAGCGGTTGTACACGGCCGCCGGCGTGCGGTTCAATGCCCATCACACCGATCCGGCATTTCTCGCGTCTGCTTTTTCCATTCCAGACCGGCTTAAGATCAAAGGCCGCACCCAGAAGTATGTGCTACGCAAGGCGTCCGCCGGACTCGTGTCCCGCTCAATCCTAAGCGTTGGAAAGAGCTTCAATCGCCTGAAGCACGATCTTGATCTGAGCATCCTGCTGGATAGGTTGGCCGACCAGCTGCTCGCGCGCGAAGCCGTTCTGGAACGAGGACTATTCGATCCTCATTATATCGCGGGTTTGCGGCGCAGACCCGGGAGCAAACCGTACTCTCAGGAGCGGGCGTACCGCATCTGGTCTCTACTTCTCGCCGAGATGTGGTGCAGGATGTATCTCGATGCACGAGGCTCGCAACCGTCCCACGTCTTCAGCAGCTAGACTCTTACATTGGCTTGCCTGTCGTCGCACGTGGCAACCTTCATCGGTGACCGCGCAACCAGCAGCCCGAGACGCGATCGGAGCACGTGGGCCACATTCTGAGCAAGAAGGCACTCATCAGCTCGACGGTCAGCGGAGTCGGTGCCCAGTACACCGGCGCCATGATCACTGGCGTCGGCCAGGTGGTCGTGACCGCAGTCTTGGCACGCCTGCTCACGCCCGCGGATTACGGTTTGGCAGGGCTAGCGGCAGTCTATGTGGGGCTCGCCGCAATTCTTGCTCAGTTTGGCATCGGTCCCGCCTTGATCCAGCGGTCGGAGCTGACGCCGAGAATCATCCGCGCCGGCTTCACCGCGACCGTGCTGATCGGGTTCCTGACCACCGTTGTGGTCTGGCTGACCGCCCCGTGGGCTGCCCGACTGCTCAGAGATCCGGCTCTGACGCCAATCATTCGCGGGCTCAGCTTCACCTTCGTGCTGGCCAATCCCGGATTTGTGGCCGCAGGCCTGAGCGAGCGGAGTTTGGCCTGGCGCAGGCTGATGTGGGTCGAGGTTGCTGCGTTCATGGTAGGCTACGCGCTACCCGCTCTGGTGCTTGCTGCCGCCGGATTCGGGGTGTGGGCCATTGTCGGGAGCAGCCTGGGGCAGAACCTGGTCCGCTCGGCTGTTCTCCTGAAGCTTCAACCCCACCCCAAATGGCCGCGGATCGGCCCGGAGATCCGCGAACTGCTTCATTTCGGTTCCGGCTTTACCGTGGCGCGCGCCTTCAATTACGGCGCCGGCCAAGGCGACAACCTCGTGGTCGGTCGGGTTCTTGGAATCCTGGCGTTGGGCTACTACAGCCGCGCGTTCAAGCTCATGATGATTCTCGTGACGTACTTCGCGATCGTCGTCACGAAGGTTCTGTTTCCCGTGATGTCCCGGCTACAGGGCCAACCGGAGCGACTCCGATCCACGTACCTCACCGGGGCCGCGGTACTCGGATTGGTCAGCGCTCCGCTCGGGGCCCTGATGGTAGTTACCGCGCCCGAGATCGTTGTGGTGATGCTGGGCCCGAGGTGGGCCCCCGCCATTGTCCCGTTTCAGATTCTGACTGCGGGCATCATGTTCCGAAACGTGTACCTCATGGCATACTGCCTGGACGGCGCGCTGGGACGCATGCGCAACCGGACTCTGCGCGATGGCATCTACGCGCTCGCTGTCATTGTGGCCAGCCTGATCGGCGCCCGATACGGATTGACCGGAGTGGCCACTGGAGTAGTTCTTGCCATAGCGATCAACTACTTCATTGGTGCGGCAATGAGTCTCCATCTGCTCGGCGCCAGCTGGCGCGAGTTCGCTCACTCACAGGCTCCCGGCATCGGGTTGGGACTGCTCACGGCGGCTGTATCCTATAGTCTTCGGCTGGCGCTCATCGCTGCGGGAGCCGGCCCGTTCCTGCGGTTAATGCTCACTGGGGCCGTCACATTGAGCTTGATTGGCGTGCTGTGCTGGAACTACCCGCCATTTGCGGGCCGGTACGGGAGCATGGCCCTGCGGCACCTCACCTCCGAAATCAGTTCCCGAATGCTCAAACGAGAGCCGGCATAGCTCAGCCATTCCCTCGCGACTCCCGTGCCCCGAAGGCCTGATAGAGGCCTGGCTTTCGGATTCGGCCAGATCCCTCAAGCAGCGCAGCAGGTTGCAACGTTGTTGCGGCTAGACTCCGGAGCAGGGTGAGGCAAATCGCCGTGCCAGGCTGCCGTGTGAGCGCCCGAAGGAGATTAGATGTATCCCATCTGGCGGTACCAGGCCCCGGTGAGCCGAAGGCCCTGATCGAGCTGTATGCGAGGTTCGTAGCCCAGCTCTCGTTTGGCGCGGGAGATGTCGAATGCCCGGTTCTGACGATACCAGTCCACCCGCCGGGGAAAGATCGGCGGTGTGAATCCGAGGGGGCGGCAGATTTTTTCCAGGACGTGACCCAGGGCCACAACCGGGAGAACCGGGTAGTGCGGGATTCGAACCGGCACATCCAGAGCCCGCGCGACCGCCTGGACGATCTCCTCGATCGGGTAGTACTTCTCGTCGGCGATCAGATATTCCCGCCCGCTTCCTACTCCCGGTGGCATGCACAGCACAAATGCGTCCACCAGATTGTCGATGTAGAGCGGGTGGTACAACGTTCGCCCGGAGCCGAACATCGGGAAGGTGCCATTGGCAACCCGCTGGAAGATCATGAAGAACCGCTCGGGATCACCCGGCCCGTAAATGGCGGCAGGACGAAGGATCACCACTTCCAGATCTCCCGCCTCGCGCTTGACCATCGGCTCGGCTTCGTACTTGGTGCGCTGGTAGTAATCCGCCGGCCGAATAGGAGCATCCTCATTGGCCGGCGGGTGCTCAACATTGCCGTGCACGCCGCAAGTGCTACAGTAGACGAACTTGCGCACGCCGGCTTGGCGAGCGGCATGCAGAACGTTGCGGGTGCCGTCGACGTTGACCTCGTCGTAGAACGAATTCGGCACGTTTAGCTCGCGGAAGGCGGCGGCGAGATGAAACACGAAGTCCACGCCGTCCATGCTCCGCTTTACTGCAAGAGGATCGGTTACCGATCCGATCTGCACTTCGGCGCCCTGAGAGCGGAGCGCGTCAGAATGCAGCCCCTCCTTATAGTCAAATGCGACGACAGAATGTCCCATGACGAGCAGCCGCTGGACCAGCGCCGTCCCGGAAAACCCTGTGCCTCCCGTTACCAGAATTCTCATAGGCATCCAAAAGGTGAGGTTGCGATCCGCCGGATTGTAAGTGACTACCAGCCATTCAGCTAGGCAAGCGCCGGGCTCTGGTGGACAGGCCTTCCATCGGGACCTAGCTTCCGATCATGACGGGCAACGGCCGATACGAGAATGGTTTGGTGGAGGATGCTGACATTGCCACCTCGTCGGAAGATTACGCTCGGCGGTTCACCGGCGCAGCAGGGCGATGGTTCATCGAGACCCAAACGCGCATAACGCTCGGTTTTCTCAGTACCCTTCCGGCAGGCTCTTCAATCCTGGACGTGGGTGGAGGGCATGCTCAGATCACCCCACCGCTCCTCGAGGCCGGCTATGAGGTCACGGTCGTTGGGAGCGACCCTTGTTGTGGCGTCCGACTTCAGCCCTGGCTTGCTAATGGCCGGTGCAAGTTCGAGGTAGCTGACCTTCGGGCGCTCCCCTATCCCGACCGCGCCTTCGATGCGGTGGTCTGTTTACGGCTACTTCCTCACAGTGTGGACTGGACCGGGTTGATCGGTGAGTTGTGTCGGGTATCATCCCGTTCGGTACTCCTCGATTATCCCTCTGTGCGCAGCGTCAACATTGTCGCTGAGAGGTTTTTCGAGGTCAAGAAAGGCATAGAGTTGAACACCAGGCGTTTTCTGACGTTTTCGCCCCCCCAGATCCGTGCTGCCTTCGCGGATAAAGGTTTCGTGGTGCATGCGGAGCAGCCGCAATTTCTCTTGCCGATGGTCTTGCACCGACTTGCCAACCAATTACTTCTGAGCAAGGCGGCCGAAGTGCCGGGCCGCTGGCTTGGTCTTACCCGCCGATTCGGTTCACCGGTAATCGTGCGGGCGGACCGCCGGGCCGCCGGATAATCGCGACTGGTTCGCCGGCTACTTCGGCAGCTCTCCCTCCACACCAGCATATGTCGCGTCTGACGGGACGGTTTCTGGCCTGTGCCGGGCTGTTCTTCATCGCGGGAACTACCCTGGTGCCCATTCCGCAGCAGGAGTTGGCCTCCCGCTTGACCCCCTGGTGGTGCCTGATCTGTGGAGATCATGGGGGCCAGGACGTGATAAACAATGTTCTGCTGTTCATTCCTTTTGCGCTCGGCCTCCGGTTGGCCGGGTTGCCCTCGCGGACTGTCGTTGTCACTGGTGGACTCGTCTCGTTGAGCGTCGAGCTCCTGCAATGGGGTGTCGTGGCCGGACGGGACGCGAGTCTGAGCGACGTGCTGACGAACACCCTGGGCAGCTTGGTCGGCGCAATGGTCGGATCATACCGGGTCCAGCTGCTGCGACCGAGCAAGAGCACCGGTGTACGCTTAGCCACCTGCTGGGGTGCCTTGTGGCTGACGATTCAGCTGGGGAGCGCCCTGCTGCTTCAGCCCTGGGCACCGGCTGGTGAGCTGAGGGGATTCTGGGCGCGCCGGGTCTACGGACACCCCCGGTTCGACGGGCAGGTCCTTTCAGCCACTCTTTCGGGTGTTCCGATTCCCACTGACTCTGAGCCTGTCACTCCTGAGATGGCGCAGCACGTTCAAAATGGGCGCTTCGACCTGCAGCTTCGTTTGCGATCCGGCCAATCCGGGAAATGGTCTTCGGTAGTCGAGGTGCTGGGCCGCCGAGGCTCGGTCGTAGCGGTCGAGGCGAACCGAGGAGACCTCGCGTTCCAACCACCCATGCGATCGTCTCAACTTCGCCTGGGACGGCCTGCTCTCCGGATCCCTGGCGCCTTGCAGTCGCCATCTGGCACCGAGCTTACCCTGGTGGCGCGGGACCAAGGCTTCTCCCTCCAGGCGGAATGGACCAGCTCCGGCTCGAGCCACGTGGTCAGGCAGGCACTCGGCCCGAGCCTGGGGTGGAGCCTGCTGGCGCCTTTTCGATATGCCTATGGGCGGGAGACCTCCCTTCTAACGATGGTCTGGCTTACCGCATGGCTCTTCCCGCTCGGGTACTGGACGTGGCACGTCTCGGGGAGACCTTTCCTTAGGTCAGGTGCTGCTCTCCTGCTGGTTGCTCTCGGGCTGGGTTTGGTACCGCTCCTTACGGGCTACCCACCGGCTTCGTTTTCGGAGTGGCTGGGAGCCCTGCTGGGGCTTGCTACCGGAGGGGCTGGGTATCGGAGCACGGCTTATTTTGAGGCGAGATGCGACTGTCTTTCCACCAGAGAATCCTGCTGATCCTGATCTGCCTGGGGGCAGTGCCAACCGCACTGGCCATGCTTGGGTGGGGTCTGACCCTTCGTTCAACAACCCAGGCGCCAGGTCCCCGTGACGCAATCGAAGGTGTCGCCCAATCAGGCCGGGTGCTGTTGCGCAGCATAGACTCCACCAGGCTGCAGCCGGAGGAACGCCATGCTCTCGCCGATCACGCGAGCAAGCTGAATACCGCGATTGGTCAGTTTCAGCGTGCCGACACCTTCAACCGGTACTACTACGCTGGACTCGGTATTCTCATCCTCCTGCTGGGTGGGGCCTTCCTATACGCGTCGGTGCGATTCGGCGGACACCTGTCGCGCCAGCTTAGCCGCCCCATCGAGGAGTTGATCGGATGGACCGGAAATATTCGTCGTATGGAGCCGCTGCCACCGGACCGCCCTAGGCGGGGCGCTCCCGAGTTTGCTGCCCTCCGAACCGCGCTTCGGGAAATGGCGGGCGGGCTCGAGCGGGCCCGAACGCAGGAAATCGAGGCGGAGCGGCTGCGAGCGTTTCGGGAGACTGCCAGACGGGTTGCCCACGAGATGCGTAACCCGCTCACTCCGATCCGCCTCGCCATAGCTCAGCTGAGCCGGTCGGCCGCACCCGAGCAGGCTGAGGCCATAGAAGTTCTGGCGGCAGAGTCAGATCGGCTCGAGCAACTGGCCCGCGAGTTCACGGAGTTCGGCCGCCTACCGGAGGGTCCGGCCGCTCCAGTGGATTTCACCGAGCTCTTGGCCGAGCTCACCCGCACTTCACTCCCCCCCAGCATGACCGCACGGCTACAGCTCGACCCCGAGACTCCCGTGCTACTCGGTTACTACGATCCCCTGCGCCGAGCGTTCAGCAACATTCTACGCAATGCCGCCGAAGCGTGCGATGGTAAGGGCGAGCTCGAGATCGTGGCATCGCCGTACAATGGCGGCGGAGTTCGGATCGAAATCCGGGATCACGGTCCGGGTGTTTCTCGGGAGATGGCCCAGCGCATCTTCGACCCGTATTGCACCGGCAAGGCCGGAGGAACCGGTCTTGGTCTCGCTTTGGTGAAACAGACCATCGAGATGCATGGCGGCTCCATTGAGGTGGGGGACACCCCGGGCGGCGGAGCCACCTTCGTGGTTCAGATGGCGCCGACATGAGCGACGGGGCTCAGGTCCTGCTGGTGGACGATGAAGCCAACATTCGCCGGATGCTCGGAGCGCTCCTTCGGACCGAAGGGTTCGTAGTGTCCGAGGCGCCAAACGGGAACTCCGCATTATTGCTGCTCGACGAGATCGATCCCGACGTGGTGCTGCTCGATCTGTTGATGCCGCCGGGACCCGACGGCCTGGAAACCCTCACTCAGCTGCGGGACCGTGGAACCGGAGCGCCAGTCATCATGATGAGCGGCAAAGCCCAGCTGACCGACGCGGTCCGCGCAGTGAAGTTGGGAGCTTTTCAGTTCCTGGAGAAGCCGCTCAGCCCTGAGGCGGTGCTGGTCACAGTTCGCGCAGCGCTGGAACTCAATCGGACCCGGGCGCAAAACCGGGCTCTGCAGGAAGAGCTGGGCCGCCGGGCAACCCTCATTGGGGAAGGCCCGGCCATGCAGCAGGTGCGAGTTCTCATTGCACGAGTGGGCCCCACCGACGCGCGGGTGCTCATCACCGGTGAGTCGGGTACCGGGAAAGAGCTCGTCGCCGCGGCTATCCACGGTTCCAGCCGCCGTAAAGGCCGGCCGTTCATCACCGTCAATTGTGCGGCAATTCCGCGAGATCTGGTCGAGTCGGAGATGTTCGGGCATGAGCGTGGGGCTTTTACCGGAGCCACCGAACGCCGGCTGGGTCGCTTCGAGCTGGCCCATGGTGGAACACTGTTTCTGGACGAAGTCGGCGATCTGAGTCAGGAGGCTCAGGCCAAGCTGCTCCGGACTCTGGAGACGGGTGAACTGCAGCGCATCGGAGCTGAAGCCACCACCCGAATTGATGCCCGGGTTATTGCGGCCACCAATCGACAGTTGGGTGACGCAGTACAACAGGGAGCCTTTCGAGAAGACCTCTTTTTCCGGCTGAACGTATTCCCGATCGAGCTTCCTCCGTTGCGGCAGCGGCTGGAGGACCTCCCTGCCCTAGTGGGCCACCTGGCGGAACGGGTCAGGCCCGGCCATCCCGTGAGCTTTACCGACGCTGCGCTCGCCGCGCTGTCTGAGTATTCCTGGCCCGGCAACATACGGGAGCTGGCCAATCTGGTCGAACGTCTCAGCATTCTGAGCGGACCGTTGATCGACGCGTCTGCGGTCCGCGAGGTGCTCCGAGGTGGAAACACATCGGCTCCTGTCAATCAGCCGTCGGCCGTGCTGGGCCGTTCTCTGACAGATACCCTGGACGAGTACGAACGGGAGCTCATCACCGCCGCACTGACTCAGGCGCAGGGAAACATGGCCGAGGCCGCGCGGATCCTTCAAACCGACCGAGCCAACCTTTATCGACGGATGCGCCGGCTAGGCGTGGAAAAGAGCGCCGAGGTCGAGCTGTAAATCCCTTCAGCCGCGAGACCCGTTTCATGCGTCTGACCATCGCGGGGCTGCTGCTCGCGCTTGCCGGGCCAGTGTCGGCTCAGGACAGCGTTATAGTCATCGACCCCAACGCGCGGCCGAGCGATTCGTTCGTGCGCGGCGGCCCCCCGCCCGACGTGGTCACGGACCTGATCGCCTTCTACAACGACTCGGCCACCACCCGGATGCAGGGTGACGTCACCATTCCCGCCGGTACCAGAATCGACGGGAAGCTGGCCCTGTACGGCGGGTCCTTGAGGATTGCGGGACGAGTTGCCGGACCCGTGGCAGTAGCGAACGGTACGCTGTATCTGCTGCCTGGATCAGCGGTGGAGGGGGAGATCCTGGTCGTGGGTGGCCGGCTGCTCCGATCCGAGCAGGTGCAGCATCCCGGTCCGGAACGGGTGTACTGGGATGCCGCTCCTGTGGTCAGAGGCAGTGATGGCCTGCTCACCTTGAGAGAGCGGCGGCGGCCGCTGGGCGAGATCGCCACCGCCAGCGCGACATTTCAAGCCGGTCAGATCCGCACCACGCTATCGCTATCAACCGGCGGCACCTACAACCGAATCGAGGGGCTTCCGGTCCACTTCGGTCCACTCTTCGAATACCGTCCTTCTCCCAGCATCTATACTCGGCTCGACGTCCGGGGCATCCTCCGGACCGCCGGGCAGAGTACCGACTCGCGCAGCGACTTCGGCTACATGGTCAGGGGCGATGTGCGCTTCGCCGGAGGTACCGAGTGGGGCCTGAGTGGCCGGCTTTACAGTGAAGTCGAACCGATCGAAAACCAGCCCCTCTCCATCGGGGAAAACGGATGGGCGTCGTTCCTCCTGCAAAGGGACTATCGCGACTACTACGAGCAGAAAGGCATCGCGGGCTCGGCCTACGTCCTTCCGATCTCCACCCTCCGGCTGGAGCTCTCGCTGAGCCGGGACGCAGAGTCATCGGTCCGCGCGAGCGATCCTTGGTCGCTGTTTCGCAACAGCGATCGCTGGCGACGTAATCCGCTGATCGACGACGGCCACTTCTTCAGCACCGGTTTTCTAGCAGAGTTCGACACCCGCAACGATCGGGACCTGCCGACAACCGGCTGGTGGCTGAGCGGACAATACGAGCATCTGACCAGCGATGACATCGCTCCCGTGGCATTGCCACCGGTGGTGCGCCCCACCCCTCCGACCGGGGGTGGCTATGGAACAGACCGGCTTTCCTTCGACCTTAGACGGTACGCCAGACTCACACCGGCGCTTCGGGTCAACGCGCGGGTCCGGGCCGATGGCTGGATTGCGGGAGATCGGCTACCACTGCAGCGACGGCTATCCCTCGGCGGGACCGACGTGTTGCCGGGCTTC
The DNA here is from genome assembly GCA_963698975.1 of uncultured Gemmatimonadales bacterium. Classification (GTDB taxonomy): domain Bacteria; phylum Gemmatimonadota; class Gemmatimonadetes; order Gemmatimonadales; family GWC2-71-9; genus CAVVWJ01. The sequence goes on along the minus strand of CAVOSV010000002.1, from coordinate 1,830,952 downwards.
GACTTCCGAGCCTTTAGCTGCGCGCCCAGTGGATTCAGCGATCCGGCCCAGACAGCGCTCTGCGACCGATCGATTGCCACCCAGGTGGAGGTGCGTACCCGCCTGAAGCTCAACCTGGGATATCGACTGCCGGATCGCGGGGCCAACAAGCCCGGCCGGTTCATCGGCATCGAAGAGGCAGATCTGGTTTTTCTCAGCGACGCCGGCAAATCCTGGCTGGCCGGTGATGGACCGGGACAGGTGCCGGTTAACCGGATTCCGGTTCTGAGCGAGTGGGCGCTCGACGTAGGGGTCGGACTCGATGCCGGGGAGATCGGGGCGTACCTGGCCAAGAGTCTCTCCTCCGACGAGTCGGTGAAGTTTACTGTCAGGCTGCAACGCCGCTTCTAGTGTCGTTCTCGCCGGATCCGCTGCTCCGCTTTCTTCGGTGGGGAACCTGTGCGCTGGTAAGCGCCGGGGCGCTCTTCATGAGGCCTTTGCCGCTGCGGGCTCAGGAATCGGGAGACATTCGGTTGATCATCTCGCTGGCTCCGGACTCCGCACCCAGCGGCTCCCGCGCTCCCATCGTACGCTCGCAAAATATGCTGGGAGACAACAGCCGCTGGCTTTCGGCCCTGCGATCAGGGCTGCCCGTGCGGCTGCATTATCGAGTCGAGGTGTGGCGATCGCGGGGCGCCTGGTTCGACAGCTTCGAGCGGCAGGCTGAATGGGATGTCCTGGTTCGGCATGAGCCGCTACTGGATCAGTACACCCTGGTCACTTTCGTCGGGAGAGCCCGCCAGGAGCGGCGCTACGCGACGATCGACGCCCTAGGCGCCGCCGTCGCCTTTGCCTATCAGGTCAACGTGAGGCCGGCCGAGCCGGGCCGCTATTATTACGCGGGAAGTCTGCAGGTGACTACGCTGTCAGACGCAGACCTGGATGAGCTAGAGCGATTTCTGGCGGGAGACTTGGGTCAGGCCGAGGACCGGAACGGAAATCTAGGTGATGCGCTAGGACGCGAAGCCACTCGATTCCTGCTCCGACTGGCCGGTCTTCCCAGCTTGAGATTGGAAGCGAGAAGCCAGCCATTTGTCGTTCGCTGAAATCCCGTTAAATCGTTCCTCCCAATGCCCGCAACGCCTCTTCACCATAGAAGAGCTTGATGTATTTGGCTTGAGTAACAGAGAGTCGGCGAACTGCCCAGGAGAGATGTACGAAGTGCGGCTCGTGTGGTGGTACCGCCGGATGCATACCGCATTCCTGCGGGAGGTGGTTCCCTTTGCGTGTATTGCAGGAGCTGCAGGCGGTCACCACGTTCCTCCAGTCGTTGTCTCCGCCGCGGGAGAGCGGGATCAGGTGATCCCGGGTCAGGCACTCCCGATGGCGCAGATCCGATTGACCGCGATGACAGTACTGGCAGCGGTAACCGTCTCGAGCAAAGAGGAATGTGTTGGTGACTTGACGACGGAAGCGGCGGGGAACGTGGACGAACTTGACGAGCCGAATGATTGCAGGTTTGGGAAGAACCAGTCGTTCGCTTCGGACAACGTCGCCGTCATCCGATTCGACGATCTCGGCTTTGCCCTCGATAACCAACCTGAGAGCACGCCGCACCGGGACCATGGTAAGCGGTTCAAAGGAGGCGTTCAACGCCAAACACCGCACGGACACTCTCCCGCATCACTTCGGTGGATGAGACAGCGACTCCGGCGGCCCGTGACCTGTAGCCCCTCGCGAAAAACATGCCGGAGCTACGGCTGGGCGCAACTTCGTAAGTCGTGATAATATCGTAATAAGGCCCATATACACCGGCAAGGGAAACATGGCTCCCTAGCTGGTCGCGCAAATCACGACTGTGGATGACGAATTGAAAGCCTGGATATGGCTATCGAAGGACATGCAGAATAGGTGGGTGCGCGTAGGGTTCCTGCTGCGACAGGCAACTCAGCAGCTGAAAGCCGCCTGGCATGACACCCGGCAAGTAGCCCGCCAAATCGGTGTGAGCCCTCTCCGCATCATGCGGGAATTGATAGTGCTGAATGCGACCCACTCCCTGGGAATACGCCCCTACTTTCAATACCGACTCTTCAGCACTGCATTAAGCTCTGAAGAAAAGCGTGAATACCTGGCCGACACGCCCTGGGCCAATGCCCGACTTTGGTCGACACTGAACCCAAAGCAATATGGTTGCTTGTATGCCAATAAACTGATCTTCAATCACTTCTTCAGAGCGGCCGGATTGCCGCTGGCCAGGATCCTGGGGATCTATGACCCAGCACTGGGTCAAACGGTGGATGGCCAGCCGCTCAGAAGCGCGAGCGACCTTCGGAATTGGCTGCCGAGTGTAAGTCATCGCGGCTTCGTATTCAAACCATTCGAAGGAGTCAGGGGGCACAGCGTCTTAGTTTTCACCGGACCGGAGAGACAGAATCCGAATCTTTTCACAACGTTGTCTGGTGACCACTACGATGCGGAGAGCCTGGCTGCCTTTGCGAAAGACACAGCCGAGCTCCAGCTGCATCGGCCAACAGCCGTGACGACGGCATTTCTGATCGAAGAACGGATTCATCCCCATCCTGCACTGGCAGCTTTTGTAGGGCCAACGCTGTGCTCAGTACGCGTGCAGACAATTATGGCTTTGAACGGCACTTCCAGCATCATTGCAGCCGTTTTTAAGCTGCAGCCAAAGCCGATCGGGGTGGACCAGCTGATTTATGGCGCTGTCGGATGTTGGGTCGATCTCGACTCGGGGGTCCTCGGAACTGGACGCACCAGGGATAGTCTAGAGGACATCACGGTCATTCCTGGAACAACCACCTCCTTCTTGGGATTCCAGCTTCCTGATTGGCCAAAAGTAAAGGACCTAGCACTCCGGGCCGCCAAAGCATTCCCCTGGGCCCGCAGCATCGGCTGGGACATCGCGATATCTGATCGGGGACCAGTGTTGATCGAGGGTAACGAGGAGTGGTCCCCATCTCTCATCCAGATGCCCGCACCGCACGGACTTATGACGGGTGAGCTCAAGGCGCTCTATAGCTCGTTGGGGGAGCAGCGATAACCGCTCTCTCCCAATGAGGCCAAGCGGCGGGCGAAAGCTTTAGACCCCGCTTGGCGGATGAAACCGAGTTGTCTATTTTCTGGCCATCTCAATATCCAGTCTCTGGTATCTGTACCATGCCGCCCTGCGCCGCGGGGCTGAGCAGTGGGGCTCGCCGGCGCGTCTCAGGCAGCTTCGGACGCGCCGGCTTTGTCGCCTCGCCGAGCGAGCCTGGAAGGTTCCTTATTACCAGGAAACCTTCGCCCGCGCCGAACTGCAGCTCGACGACTTCCGCGACGAAGCGGTGCTGCAGCAGCTTCCCTTCCTGACCAAGCCCATCCTGCAGGAACAGTTCGATCGGGCCGGCCTGGCAAACGAGGCGGGCTTCGAGGTCGTGACCTCGGGCTCCACCGGTGAGCCGCACCGGGTTTTCCGTACGGACTGCGACCAAGCCCAGATCTCCGCGGTCTGGGATCGGCTGTTTGTGGCTTTCGGGCGTCGCCGGCGGGATCGCCAGGTGAACATCGGCAGTGGCCGGCCGATTGGAAAGCAGGGACCCGTGGCGATGCTGCGCCACCTGGGTGTTCTTCCGCCGCTGCATCAGCTCTCCGGCTTCGACCCGGTCGAGAAGCAGGTCGATCTTCTCCGGCGGGTTCAACCGCAGATGATCAGCTCGTACGCCGTTGCTCTGGAGGACTTGTCTGAGGCGGTGCTCGAGGCCCGCGTGCGGGACATCCAGCCCCGCTTGGTCTACAGCAGCGCTATGGCGTTGAGTGACCGCTGTCGCCGACTCTGCCAGGAAGCGTTCGGAGTCCGTCCGCTCGACGTGTACGCCACCGTGGAAATCGGTCCGGTAGCGTGGGAGTGTCCTCAGCGCCCGGGAGCACTGCATCTCAACGATGACGTTCAGATTGTCGAGGTGGTAGACGTGGATGGGCAACCGCTTCCGGACGGGGAGGTGGGCGAAATAGTCATTACTCAATTGAACTGCTTTGCGCAGCCGCTGATCCGCTATCGAATCGGAGACCTGGGCTACCGGATTCCCGGACCTTGCTCCTGCGGCCGCGGTCTCGGCCTGGTAGGACCGGTCGTCGGACGAACCAAGCACACGATTCGAACCACCGATGGCCGGACGCTCAACTCGGCTGAGGTGGGCTCCTGTATCTCGCCGTTTCGGGAAGTCCGCCGTTGGCAGGCTCGGCAGTTTGCCACGGATGCCCTGCGCGTACTACTGGTTCCCACCGGGGAGTGGAGCGAAGGTAGCCTCGAACAGATTCGCGTGAGTCTGCAGGGTAAGCTAGGTAGGAGCCTGCAGGTTGAGCTCGAGCTGGTGGACGAAATTCCGCTGGCGCCGAACGGTAAGGCCCAAACCATCGTACCTTTGGACAGCTTGGCCGCCGCTACCGCACCAGCGCCTCGATCCGATTGGCGATCGCCTTCCGAAGACGCTGATTTCGCGTAATCACCAACACGGTATCGTCGCCCGCAATGGTGCCGATGATTTCGGTCCAACCCGCCTGATCGAGAGCCTCGGTCACGGTGCCGGCTGAACCGCTTGCCGTTTTCAATACCAAAAAGGGTCCCACTCCGTCGATGCTGACAAGCAACGTCGGGAGAACCTGACCCAGCTCGGGCCGCACCGCACCCCTATGGGGATGAGCGTAGTAAGCCCCTCCGGAATCGGCCAGCTTGGCCAAGCCAAGCTCTCGGACATCGCGGGAGAGCGTCGCCTGGGTGACGACGATGCCGACGGAAGCCAAAGCGTCTTTCAGCTCATCCTGACTCTCGATTCGGCGTTCGCGGATGACCCGCAGGATTGCCGCCTGACGCTGGGTTTTCATTGGGACCGGTGCACCTCCTTTCCACCCACATACGTTCGCAGTACATCAGCCTGCGAGCTGGCCAGAACCCGTTGGTCCGGAGTCTCACCGGTGTGGGGCAGTCTGATCACAGTGCAGTCGGCCCACTTTCCCGCCTCCAGGCTTCCTACCTCAGCCTCAAGGTTGAGAGCTCGAGCCGATTCAATAGTGCAAAGCTCCAGCTGCTGATTGGCCGTGAGTCCCGCCTGCTGTCCGGCCATGCGCGCCTCGGCCAGCAAATCAAGGCGGCCAATGCTCACGACCGAGTCGGTTCCCAGCCCAACCCGAACACCGGCCGCAACCATGGCTGCGATGGGAGCCGTGCCGTGACCGTGAGCGCGATTGGAAAGCGGGCAATGTGCCACGGCCGCGCCGGAGTCGGCGAGGACACGAATATCTGCCGGCCCGAGCTGTACCGCGTGGATGCACAGCGTCAGCGGAGATAGTACCCCGTACTTCGACAACCATGCCATCGGGCCTATACCCAGCGAATCTGGAAGCGGAATATTCCGCTCTCGCCACGCCCGGGCAAAAGGCCCGGAGCCTGCCAGCAGAAACTCGGTTTCTTCCGGCGACTCTGCAGCATGCACGGCCAGCGGAAGGCGTTCCTCTTTCGACCAAGCGGCGACCAACCTGAAGAGTGCCGCGCTTACGGTGTAGGGTGCGTGGGGAGAGACCCCGATCTGGACCCGCGACGAAGTCAGGTGAGAAAGCTCCTGGACGCGGCGTTGCAGGCCAGCCAGGCTGTCCTCTGCCTCAGCGGGATGAGGGCCGAAAACCTCCTGGTACGCAATGCCGGAGCCGCCTGTCTCGGCAAGCACCCTGATGACGGATCCCGAGTCTCCGGTATCGGCGATCGTCGTGACGCCGGCCGCGTAGCAGTCGGCCAGACCTCGACGGGCGCTCTGGAGATAACCGTCGGGGGTGCGGGTAGTCTTGAGCTGCCGCAAACTCCGGATCCAGGCGGGGAATTCCGGATCGGCCACCTGGCCTTCGAAGCCGGTGAGCTCCAGGTGTGTGTGGGCGTTGATCAGGCCGGGAAGGAGTGCAGCGTCAGGAAATTCGGAGGCAGGTACGCCAGGAGGCCGAGGCACTACGTGATCGGGACCGATCGACTCAATTCGGCCATGAGCATCAACCAGCATTGCGCCCCGCTCGATCGGCGCACCCACCATGGGAAGAACCCAGCCTGCGGCTATCCGCCGCTGGCGCACCTCAGTGCGGGGAATTGGGAACTGGGCCAGTTCCCCCCATAACTCCCGCCGTACCACCACTGGTCGCGGTGCCGCCACTCGGAGGCGGCGTGCCCGGCGAGCCGGCCGGCGGCACAGCTGGAGCCGCTCCCGGTGCTGGTGCGGCATCGGGGCCGCTACCTCCCATGACCCCACCCATCGAGCCGAAGGGCGAGTGCACCGGACAGAACGCGGTCGGCTCGGTGCCCGGAATAAAGGACTCGATGTAGTGGACGTCCTTGGGGCAGAAGGGCGTCGCCTTGTAACCCGTAGTCTTGTCCACGTCCAACGCAGTCAGTCCCGCGGGCCGCGCCCAGGCGGCAGGTATGCTCCGCCGCTCGTACACCTCGCGCATCATCGCGGTCCAGGCCGGCGCGGCCAGGACACCTCCCTGCGCATTGCCCTTGATCTTCTGCGGCTGATCGAACCCGATCCACACGCCCGTTACCATTTCAGGGGTGAAGCCGATGAACCAGACGTCAAACCCGTCATTGGTAGTGCCGGTCTTACCGCCCGCCGGGAAGTTGATCCGGGAGCCGACCGACCCTACGGCGGTGCCGTGCCGGACCACATCCCGCAGCGCGTCGGTCATGAGCCAGGCGTGGAGAGTATCCATTACGGCTGCCGTACGAATCGGTGGCTGCCAAACGATCTTGCCGCTCCGGTCTTCGATCCGGAGTATGCCGTTGGGCATGGTGCGGGTGCCCAGATTGGCAAAGGTGGTATAGGCCGCGATCATCTCCAGTGGGATCACATCGGCCGAGCCGATGTGAATCGAAGGGAACGCCGGCACCCGGGTGGTGAGCCCGAACTTCTGTGCCTCGGCGATCACTGCCTGTTCTCCCACCTCCATGCCCAACTTGATTGCGATGATGTTCCGGGACAGGTAGAGCGCCCTTCGCAGCGTCATTGGACCATCGAACTCGAGGTCGTAGTTCTGCGGCGCCCAGGGCGGCTGGGCAGGGTCGAGCTCCACGCTGAGCGGATCGTCCACCATCACGTGGGAGAGCGGATATCCTGCCTCCACCGCGGCTGAATAGACGATGGGTTTGAACGTAGAGCCCGGCTGACGCAGCGCCTGGGTAGCGCGGTTGAATTTACTGTCCTCGAAGTCTCGTCCGCCTACCATTGCCCGGATGTAGCCGGTCTTGGCCTCGAGCGTGACGACCAGACCCTGGAGATAGGGAGTGGTGCTCCGGTTGTTATCGTCGTTGTTGTCGCTCTTGGATTCGAGATACTGACGATAGGTGTCGTGGGGGAACTTCCCGTCGGCGCCGCTCTCGATGGCCTCCAGCCGAGCCTCGAGCGCGCGCTCTGCCGCTTGCTGAATGTCGAGATCGAGCGTGGTGTAGATCCGGTAGCCCGAGGTATATAGATCCCGACCGAAGCGAGCCTCGAGCTGCTGCCGTACGTACTCCACGAAGTATTCCGCGACGCCGCTGTAATCTGAGTGCGACGACAGAAGCAGCGGATAGGCCTTCCACCGCTCCGCCTCTTCTGTGTTCAAGAGCCCGTTGTCCCGCAGCAGGTTCACTACAGTGTTACGGCGCTGAACATTGGCGTTGGGATTTCGCCGAGGATTGTATCGGGACGGAGCCTTGGGAATGGCCGCCAGTGTTGCCGCCTCGGCGACATTCAGATCCCGAACCGACTTCCCGAAGTAGCGCTGCGATGCTGCCTCGACCCCGTAGGCGCCATTCCCGAGGGGAATCTGGTTCAGGTAGATCTCGAGGATCTTGTCCTTGGGATACTTGCGCTCGATCTCCAGGGCGACGTGCGCTTCCCTCAGCTTCCGCTTTACCGACTTGTCCCGCCCACTGATGTCTTCGTCCCAGATGTTCCGGGCCAGCTGCATTGTGATGGTGGAAAAGCCTTCCGCAAAGCGCAGCTGAAAGATGTTGGTTTTGATGGCACCGAAGACACGGTACCAGTCGATCCCGTGGTGCTGATAAAACCGTTTGTCTTCCGTAGCCAGAAAAGCCGCCTTCACATAGGGCGACATCTCTCCCAGCGGGATGACGGTTCGTCGCTCCAGGCCCAGGTCGGTGATGAGCCGTCCGTCTGCGGCATAGACCTTGGAGGCCTGGTTCGGGTCATAGCCTCCCAGCTCGTCGATCGAGGGGCAGGTATTCCCTGCGCATGCCCGACTCCATGCCGCGGCGAGGAAGGCCAATCCAAGGGCGAAAGTGGCGAGTACACCGACCAGAATGTTCCGCCGGGCTCGCGGAGACAGCCGAAACCGAAACCCCTTGAACCATTTCAGGGGCGAGCCTCCGGACTTCACCGGCGGGCGGCCGAAGCGCCGGAACGGAGGTTCCCGCGGTGGCGCGGGGTCGACGGGCCGATCGAATGGATCCAGAGGATCAGGCGGATCCGGTGGGTGGGTCATACGCGCAAGCTAGCCAATTGCTATGCTCGATTCCAGCGGGTACCATGAACGTCCTATGAATGAACTGCTCAAAACTTTGACGGCTCGAGGGCTGCTTCAGGACGCCACCGCCGGGCTGGAGCAGCGACTGGAGCAGGGGCCGCTCACGGCCTACGTCGGCCTGGACCCCACGGCCGACTCGCTTCACGTGGGCAGCCTGGTTCCCATTATCGGCGCAGCCTGGCTGCAGCGTTACGGCCATACGCCGATCGTGCTGGTAGGTGGGGGAACCGGCATGATCGGCGACCCCAGCGGCAAGCGGTCTGAAAGGCCTATTCTGCCGATCGAAGAGATCGATAGAAATGCCGAAGCTATCCGACGCCAGGTGAGCCGTTTTCTCGACTTCGAGAGCGCGAAACCGACTGCGGCGCGGCTCAGCAACAATGCCGATTGGCTTCGGCCACTCGGCTTGATGGAGTTCCTCCGCGACACCGGGAAGCATCTGACCCTCAGCTTCATGCTGCAGAAGGAGAGTGTCCGAAGCCGGTTGGAGACCGGCATCAGCTACACCGAATTCAGCTACATGGTCATACAGGCCTACGACTTCTGGCATCTGTTCCGGGCCGAGCGCTGCGAGCTGCAAATCGGCGGCAGCGACCAGTGGGGCAACATCACAGCCGGCATCGAGCTGATCGGCAAACGCGAGGGCCGGCAGGCTTATGGCCTGGTGTTTCCGCTGATCACCAACACTTCGGGCAGCAAATTCGGCAAGAGTGAGGCGGGGAATGTCTGGCTCGATCCGTCGAAAACCAGCCCGTACCAGTTTTATCAGTTCTGGATCAACACCGACGACCGGGATGTCGAACGGTATCTCAAGCTCTTCACCTTCCTGCCTCTGGATGACATCGCGCAAGTGATGTCAGCCCAGGCCACCGATCCCGGCAAGCGACCGGCGCAACGTAAGCTGGCATTCGATGTCACTGAGCGAGTGCATGGAAAGGATGCTGCGGAGGAGGCGGTCCGTACCAGCACGGCATTGTTCGAGGGGAGGACTCCCTCAGGATTGGACGGGCTGTTCCCCGAAATGCCGACCCGGCAAGTCTCCCGTTCCGTCCTGGGGGAAAGAATGTCGGTGATCGATCTGCTGGTTGCCAGCGGTCTGGCCAGCTCGAAAGCCGATGCTCGTCGTGGCATTCAGGGAAAAGGCTTCTATCTCAACGACGAGCCGATCGAGGCCGTGGACCTCCACCTGGCCGACGACCAACTCCGGGGCACGCCCGAGAGCCAGTTCGTGATCTTGCGCAAGGGGAAAAAGAATTACGTCAGGCTGGTGCTGTTGCCCTGAGCAGCCCGTCACCAGCGGCTTGAGCGGCGCGAGCTCGTTCGAGGGGGTTTGGCGCCCAGCAGGCCGAACAGTCCGCGAACCACTTCGCGGACCACGGTCCGGCCCACCGACGATGAGACCACGTCACCCGCCACTTCCGCCATGCTCTTTTCAGCCGATCCGCGACGTGGGGCGGCATCCGGCGTTGCCTCGCCGGGCGCCGCTCGGGCAATACGAGCGGCGAGAATCTCGCGCGCACTCTCCCGATCCACTGGCTGGCCATACTCCGCCATCAGATCCGATTGCCGGATGTCGGCCTGGAGCTCTTCCGGGCTGAGCGGGGCCATTCGTGAAGCCGGCGGAATGAGCCGGGTAGCCACCACCGGACTCGGTACACCGTGGCCGTCGAGCACCGTCACCACCGCCTCACCGATCCCGAGCGACGTGAGTGTCTCCGCCAAATCGTAGAAGGAAGTCTTGGGAAAGGTACGAACCGCCGCCTTAAGTGCCTTTTCGTCGTCGGGCGTGTGCGCTCGCAGTGCATGCTGGACCCGGTTTCCCAGCTGGGCCAAGATGTCCTGAGGTACGTCTTTCGGAGTTTGGGTCACAAAGTACACGCCGACGCCCTTGGATCGGATCAGCCTCACAACCTGCTCGACTTCATCGAGAAACGCCTTAGGCGCCTCCTCAAATAGGAGGTGGGCCTCGTCGAAAAAGAACACCAGCTTCGGCCGGGGAAGGTCACCCACCTCAGGCAAGTTGTGGTACAGCTCGGCCAGCAGCCACATCATGAAGGTGGAGAACAACCGGGGTTTGTCTGCCACGTCGGGTAGTTCCAGGCAAGTCACGATCCCTCGTCCTTCGGACGTGGTCCGCAGCATGTCTTTGACATCGAATTCGGGCTCGCCAAAGAACTGTCCGGCTCCCTGGGCCTCGAGCTCCACCATTTGGCGGAGCAGCACTCCCACCGTTGCCCCCGACATTCCACCGTACTGGTCCAGCGCTGATTTTCCGGCGTCTGAGGCGAGAAACTGAAGCAGGGAGCGCAGATCGGCAAAGTCGAGCAGCGGAAGATGATTATCGTCCGCATAACGAAAGACCATGGTGAGCACGCTGGTCTGGGTCTCGTTCAGCGACAGCACCTTTCCCAGCAACAACGGCCCGAACGAGCTCACCGTCGCCCGAAGCTGCACCCCGAGTTTGCCGGTCAGGCTGACAAACTCCACCGGTACGCCCTCGGGCTTCCAGTCCCACCCGGTGTCCGATGCCCGTGCGCGAATCCGCTCGTCAGCAATTCCCGGCATGGCAAGTCCGGATAAATCGCCTTTCATGTCGGCCACGAAGACCGGAACCCCCTGGCGGGACAACTGCTCGGTGAGCAGCTGCAGGGTTTTGGTCTTGCCGGTTCCGGTTGCCCCGGCGATCAAGCCGTGACGGGTGGCCATGGCTAGCGGCAAGCGAATCTTCGGCTGCTGGTAGATCCGGGTTCCCTCCAGGGCAGCGCCCAGGGTCAGGCCCGGCTCATCGCCGCCATACCCATCCTTCAACATGTCGGTAAATGCAGTCATAGTGACTCCAGCACCTCGACTACGCGCCCCATATCACTCGGATCATTATAGGCATGGGGGCTGAGCCGAATAGCACCCTCCCGTAAACTGCAGATGATTCGCGCCGCCTTGAGGGCCCGGAAGACCTCGCCCACGTTCGGCGGCGCGATACAGAGGATCCCCGATGACCGTTCGCCTTGGGGTGAGACGATCCGGGCGCCACTGCGGGCGGCCCACGACAGCACCGGCTGCTGCAAGGCGCAGAGGTGACGTTGAATCCGCGGAATGCCCAGCTCCAGCAGCAGCTCAAGCGAGGCATTCATGCCGGCAAAGTCCTGATAAGGGAGAGTGATCAGCTCGAACCGACGAGCATCTCCGCGCAGCGTGTCGTCGTACTGGGTAAGTTGGCTGAAATCATCGGTGCCCTCGTACGCCATCCACCCGGTTATGGCAGGCGTCAGCTGGCGGATCAGCTCGCGACGCACATAGACGAACCCGGATCCCCAGGGCGACAGCAACCACTTTTGCGCCCCGCAGGCCAGCAGGTCCACCGGCGTTGCGCCCACATCCACCGGAATCTGGCCAATCCCCTGGATAGCGTCCACCACGAGATACGTCCCGGCAGCGCGGGTGGCCGCGGACAACCGGGCCAGGTCGACAGCATAGCCGTTGCTAAACTGGACCAGCGATACGGCCAGTACCCTGACTCGCTGATCCCGGAGCCGCTCGACCAGGTAATCCTCATCCGGCCAGCCCTCTGGCGTGGTGGGAGCAAGCTCCAGGATGACGCCATTCTCCTTGAGGAGCATCCAGGGGTACACGTTGGCGGGGAACTCCTTATCGCTGGTTAGGACGATATCTCCGGCCCGGAGCGGAAGGGCCCGGGCGGCCAGACTCAGCCCGAACCCCGTGTTCAGGGTAAGCGCGATCTCCTCGGGCAATGCGCCGATTAGCTGAGCCGAGAGACGACGCGACTCGGTGAGCGTATGCATCAGATCGCGATCGGGAAGCTGAAATGGAGCAGAGCGTTTGCGGTTAAATACTTCGAGGGCGACTCTGGTGCGCTCTGGAAGGGGACCGACACTGGCGTGGTTCAGGTAGACGGTCTCGGCAGTCCAGGGAAACTCCAGTTGGCGGAGAGCGGCCAGGTCGTACTCCGGAGCCACGTGAGTGGCGGGACTCATCGCTCAGTCCGAAGGCGGGGATCAAAGGCCTCGCGCAGCCCATCCCCCACGAGATTGAACCCGAGCACCGCGATACCGATGGCCAGGCCGGGGGCGAAGGAGATCCAGGGCGCCACTCGCAGCAGGTCTCGCCCATCAGCCACCATGGCTCCCCAGCTCGGCGTTGGAGGCTGAGCTCCCAGCCCAACAAAGGACAGGGCGGCCTCTGCCATGATCGCACCCGCGATGCCCAACGTCGCCGCTATGATCACCTGGGTCCGCACATTGGGTAGAAGATGGCGAAGCAGGACTCTCCGGTCACGGGCGCCGAGCGCCTGGGCGGCAGCCACGAACTCCGAGCGACGAAGCACCAGCACCTGGCTCCGGACCAGTCGCGCCATGCCGGCCCACCCTACGACTCCGATCACAACGAACACAACCGGAAGCGACGGCTTTACCGCAGCAGCTACGGCGATCAAGAGCAGCAGAGTTGGGAAGGCGAGAGTGATGTCGGCCAGGCGCATCACCAGGGCGTCGACCCAACGTCCGTAATAGCCCGCTAACAAGCCGAGCAAGACACCGATGGTCACCGAGACCGATTGCGAGATGAGTCCCACGGACAATGACAGCCGGGCGCCATAGAGGACGCGGCTGAGAACATCACGCCCCTGAGTATCCGTGCCCAACCAGAACCGGGCCCCGGGCGAGATCAGGTAAGCACCCCGTAAGTCGCCGGTGAGCGGGTCATGAGGAGACAACCACGGTGCCAGCACGGCTGCTGCCACCACCAGGGAAACAAACAGCACGCCCAGCTGAAAGAATCGGTCGGCCCGGAGCTTATCGGCCAGGGGACTCTGTCGCATCCTGCTCCTGTGACGTGCGTTACGCCCCTTGAATGCCCAATGGCCGGGGGCCGGTCAGACCTGTGCTCCTGCCCATACGGCGCATGATTCTTGCAAACCAGCTTGGCTTCGGTGCGATGTCGCAAACTTCTGGGGGTGCTGGCCGGTGATACCCGACAGTCCGTTTACTCTGGTCCTGAGCGGCGGTGGGCTCAAAGGGCTGGCCCACATTGGGGTCCTTCGCGCCCTGGAAGAGCGCGAGCTGGTGCCCAGCCTGGTAGTCGGCTCCAGCATCGGCTCCCTGATCGCTGCCGCATGGGCCGCCGGAGTGCCCACCCCGCAGATGGAGGCTCGTGCCCGTCTGGTCCGCCGGCGCGACGTCTTCCAGGTAGCTCGCGCTGATGTCGCCTTTCGCCGTCTCCTCGCTCCCGCTCTCTATCGCCGTGAACCGCTGCAGGAGCTGATCGATTACCTGGTAGGCAACGTCACCTTCAACGATCTGCCCCGCCGCCTGCTGATCAACACCGTAGACCTGCATTCCGGCATGCAGGTGATGTGGGGGCTTCCGGGACTCCGCAGCACCCGCGTTGCCGATGCAGTGGCGGCCTCATGTGCTCTGCCCGGGATCTTTCCCCCCATGGAGATCAATGGCCGCGCCTATGTAGACGGTGCGGTGGTCGAGAACCTACCGGTCCGAATGGCCGCATCACTGGGACAGGGCCCGATCCTCGCTATCAACGTAGCAGCTACCAGCGTGCTCCGCTCCGAAATTGAGACCCGTGGGTTTGCCGCCACCTACATTCGGGGCCTTGAGATTGTAATGCAAACCCAGATCGAGGCCCAGCTTCGGGACTGGAAGGGTCCGCCCCTGGTTATGGTACAGCCCCGGGTTGAGCACATTTCCATGTTCGCGTTCGACAAAACTGCAGAGTTGATCGAGGCAGGTTACCGGGCCGCGGCCAGCACTCTGGACCAGCTAGGCACTCGACTCAGCGGCGTTACCTCCGGCATGCACCCGACCCGGCGGCTCCGGGTTCTGGTGGACGAATCGCGCTGCGTTGGCTGCGGCAGCTGTGTCATTCAGGCGCCTCAGGTGTTCCGGCTCGACGCGCGGGGCAAGGCCGAGGTGCTTACCCCGGTTCAGACCTGGTCACCCATTGATGGGGCGTACGTGCTGAACTGTCCTACTTACGCGATTAGCGTGCGTCCGGAAGACTCAGCGGCCTGACCTCGAAAAGAAATACTGCAGCTCCTCGCCGATTCAGGGGCAGGAAGTTCCGAAGTCGAGAGCGGTAGTAGCGCCGGATTAAGACCGCGCCCCACGGGGCCAGAGCCATATGAAGAGAGGCCTCGTCGTAGGCCCGCTTATGATCTGGGTCCCAAAACGACCGCCCCAGTGGTACCGTTCCCACCAGAACTCCACCTGGCACCAGAAATCGCGTCAGCTCCCCGACGAAGCTACGATCGTCCGTGATATGCTCCAGCACCTCGTTGCAGTAGACGATATCAAACTGCCGGGGAGCAGGCGGAACGGTACTAAAACGAGGCCCAGAGGAGTCTCCCCGAAACTTCTCGGCCTGAGCTATCGCCACTGGGGAGACATCATAGCCATGCGCTTGGCCTCCCAGCTGCTGCAGCCGTATGGTGAAGACGCCGTCCATACACCCGTAGTCGAGCACATGTTTGCGGGCGGGCGGATAACGCCGGAGCAGAACTCGCTGCCTCCACAGCAGATGCTCCAGACGCCATTCTAAATCGAGGGCTTCAGGGCCTTGGCGATGGACCCAGGTTAGGTATTGACGATCGTATTCCGCGGCCAGCGCGTGAGTCGGGACCATCTGTCGCTCGTCACCCCAGCTACGGGACCTGAGCTTGGGCCCCGTGTTCATATCCCAGGCGGGACAGTTCTGCCGCCACCCGATCCCAATTGTAGTACCGTTCGACCCGTTCCCGACCCTTCGCACCGAGCTTCGAAGCCAGCAATTGGTCGTTCAGAAGTGATCGGACCGCCGCACTTACTTGGTTGACCTGCTCTGGATCCACCAACAGGCCGCTCACTGCATCCTCTACGGTCTCCGGGATCCCGCCGCTCGTTCCGGCAATGACTGGCAATCCACAGGCAGAAGCCTCCGCCAGCGAAATGCCGAAGCCCTCTACTCTCTCAGGCATGATCCGGGATAATCCGAGATAGATCTCGGCAGAGTTGTACACCTTAGGCAAATCAGCCTCCGAAACCTGGCCCAGGAATTTGATCCGGTCGGCAATTCCCAGCCCGTGTCCCAAGCTCTCCAGTTCCGGGAGATCATCGCCGGTGCCTACCACAGCATACCCGAGGTCCGGATATTCCCGGGCGAGTTGAGCCAGTACCTGAATTCCAACGTCTATGCCCTTGTGCCGGGTGAGCCGAGCCACCGAAAGCAACCATCGACGACCGTCGAGCCCGTAGCGTCGTCTCACGTCGTAGGTGGCAAGCCCGGGTCGGAATACTTCTGGGTCGGCTCCCAAGGGAACAGTGTGCACCCGGTCGTGGGGAGCCGTCACGCGCAGGTCGTCAAGAATCGAGCGGCAGAGTGAGGCGCTGTAGCCGCTGTTGCACACCAAGAGGGCCGCGGAATCGAGGAGAGATCGCGCCACGCGACGTTTGGCGTAAGATCGGCTGACCTGATGCCGAACGGTCAGCAGGTCTCCACCGTGCAGGAGTATTCCGTAGGGCACGCCCACCCGAGTCTTGACCCACTTGGCCGGGTATGCCGCCGGCTTCAGGTTGCCACACCAGACGAACGCCGCCCTGTGTCTTCTCGCCAATGCCTCAGCGCGGCGTGACCAGCGCAGGAGTCCCGGAACGCTGCGGAGGCGGCTGGAGCGCACCGGCAGGCGATCGATGCAGCTGACGAACTGTTGGTCCCCCAAGTTGCCCTCGCCGAATTGGCCGGTCGACACGATCAGCCTGCCAGGTGGGTAGCGTTTCGCCAGCTCTCCCATCCACCGAGCGATGCCGCCTCCCATGGGAGGAAAGTCGTAGCTCAGGAGGAGCTGCGGCCCCATCTTTTCCATTACAAAAGGGCGCGCAATGCCAACCTGAACCGTTCGGCGGCAGCTGGGATCGTGAGCGATTCCAGTCCGGCAGGATCGGGGGCGTCACCATTCAAGGCGTCCCGCACAGCGGCTTCGAGTGCAGCGTCGTCGTCAAGGGGAAAAAAGCGAGCTGTCCTCCCCACGAACTGCCGGTGCGGAGGGATGTCGGAAGCCACCACGGGGGTACCGCAGGCGATTGCCTCCAGCGGAGCCAAACCGAATCCTTCGAAGCGACTGGGACAAACCGCCACTCGCGCGCGACGGCAGGCATCGACTACAGCAAAGTCAGTTGCCCCGGTATCGACTCGACATTTAACCCCCAATGAGTGGGCCATCTGCTCGAGTGGTTCGGCCTGGGGGCCCATCCCAATCAATCGCACTTGCACGTCTTCTCCGAGGCGGCGGGCGACCCGGAGGGTTGCTTCCTGATTCTTGTGTCGTTTGAATCGGCCGACCGTCAGTAACGTCGGCGGGAGATCTCGAGGTGTGTTCGCCGGCATGAATCGCGCGGAATCATAACAGTACGGGACCTGGCGTGAGTCAAGATCAAAGCGGGACTTCAAAAGCCCCACGGTCATACTGCTGGGCGCCCATACCTCCGCAGCTTTGTGCGCAATGTACCGGAGCCTACTATAGTAGCCCGCCCGCCGGGCGAACCCTTCCCTGAAGCGCGGAATCCGAATCAAGCTCCGCCCGATCGCCCAGACAGGATCGTACGATCCAGACGCGGTAGCTGCCGGAGGAAGGTCCCAGATATAGAGCACCAGCGGACAACCGAAGGTCCGCGCATACTGCCAGGCGCTCTGGGCAGTTGTGCCGCTCATCGATAGAGCTACCCGCGCCGGCTCAGATCCTTCAAGCGCTATAACCAAGCCGTGCTTCCGCAGCTCAGAGGCCACTAGTCTGGTGTACTGATTGGGTGCGAACCACCGGAGATCATTCACGCGCGCCGGCCACCTGCCGCAGTGCCGACTCGTACCCCGCGACCATGCGCTCCAGACTGAACTCGAGCTCGATCCGCTGCCGCGCCATTACGCCCATACTGGCGCGACGGCCCGGATCCTGGAGCAGTTCACCCACCACAGCAGCCATTGTCTCAGAATCCTCTGGCGGCACCAGGGCTCCGGTTTTCCCATCCCGGCCGAGGAGTTCGCCTGTCCCACCGGCGTCCGCGGCAACCACGGCACAGGCGCAGCTCATGGCCTCGCCGACCGAGTTGGGGAAGATCTCCTGTACCGAAGGGTGGAGCACCACGTCGGCGGTTGAGAGTGCAGCAATGAGGCCATCAACATCGAGAAGGCCGGTAAAACGCACCGGCAAGCCAACCCGGGAGGCAACCGCCCGCAAGGTCGCATCCCGAGATCCATCGCCGCAAATCACATAAATCAGTTTCAGGCCATTCCGGTGAAGCTTACTGAGGGCTTCGATGGCGATTTCGTGTCCTTTGTTTCGCTCGAGCTTGGCGGTGGTAACTACGATCGGAGCATCCGCGGGTATGTCCCACTGGCGGCGAAATGCGGCTCCTTTCGCTGGCGAACGCGAAAACCGAACGGTGTCGTACCCATTGGGAATGTGGAACCGGGTCAGTCGTCTAATCCAGGGCTGCTGGCGAAGCGCATCGTCTTGAATGAAACGGGATTGGAAGACGAAAGCGCTGACTCTTCGCAGGTACAACCGATCGGCCAGATGTGACCGAGCAGGACGATAGTTCAAATTGTATCGGTATACGATCTTCGCCGGTTGCAGCAGCGCGGCCCACGCGGACAATCTCAGATCCCGGGGCGTATCGACAACCACAGCTTCCGCCTTCAATCCTCGGAAGACATGCGACAAGGCTCTGACCTCTTGTGGTCCAGTGTTCCGGGCGGGAATCAGCGTGACTGGTAGCCCCTGCTCCTTGTATCTGGCTGCCACCCGTTGCGAAGCGGCGATAAGGTGCGCGGCATGCCCCCGGTGGATGAGACCCAGAGCGAGCTTGGCATAGCTTGCTGCCGAGCCCCGCCAGCCTTTGACGGACGTCATGAGGGCAATGCGCATTGGGCTATAATACCGGATGCGGATAACAGTCCTTGGCGCCGGCGGCCGCCGGAGAACCGAGCTGGCGATCATCCGTGCGGCGCGCGCCCTGGGGCACGAGTGCTGCTTAATCAATGTGGTTGGATGGAGCCGCTACACCGGCGCGTTCTCTTCCCGAATCGTCCGACATCTCACCGAGGCATTCAACCCGGATTTTCTGATCGTTACCCGTCATGCCTCTGAGGTGGGTGAGACCACCCTGCGCATGCTGCTGCGGAACAGACCTTCGGTCTTCTGGTATTTCGATCTGGAACCCAGGGAACAGGTCGTACGCCTCGGACGATTGGTCAGCAAAATGTATGTGACCTACTTCGGGCAACTGGAAACGTACAAATCGGCGGGAGTGGGCGAGGTAGGTTTCCTGCCCCAAGGCGTGGACCCTGGCAGTGACGTCCCTGCGACGGATGCGCCACGGCGCTACCACTGCGATACGTCGTTCGTGGGCTCGGGGCAGTCCAGTTATCGATACGAGGTGCTGCGCGCGGTTGCGGCGGTGAGCCGGCTGCAGATCCGAGGTCCCGGGTGGGATCGGGCTCCCGCCGACCTCCCCGTTGCGGGGGGGCCAGTCTACGGCCGCCGGCTGGCCCAGGTCGTTCGGGGCGCGGCGATTTCGCTGGGCGCGAGCTCCTACCCGGGGCAGGATCGAGATCGGTTCTCGGCGTCCAATCGCATGTGGAAGATTTTGGGCTGCGGCGGATTTTATCTCGGCCGTCATGTGGAAGGAATCGAAAGCTTTGCCCGGGATGGCCAGCACTGCGCATGGTATGGGGACGCGAGCCATGCGGCTGAACTGGTCCGGCAGTATCTCTCGCGGCCAGAAGAGCGGGACCGCATCGCTCGGGCAGGTCGGGCACATGCGCTCGCCTCACACACCTATGCCCACCGGCTTAAGCTCCTGCTGGCGGGAAAGGACTACCCCCTTCCGACGATTTTGTAGTTCCGAAATTCGAACAGCCTCACGCCCGTCAGTTGCTCGATCAAGCTGGAGATGTAGTACCGGATAAAGCGCAACCGGAAGCGGCGCGACTCAATAACGCGCTTGGGATCGTGCCGGCGGGCCTCGATCCAGGCCCGGGCCGCGGCGGGATGACTGCCGTTGAATCGGCGAAGGCCAGGAATCCAGGCCAACAAGGGCTGACTCTCGTCGGCGTTCCGCCAAGGATACATGGTCCGTCCCAGCTTCCGCTTTTCCTGGAGAGCCTGGCTGGGACGAGCCCAGCCGTAGTGAAACATCCCTGCGCTGGTGAGCCGGGCTCTGATCTTCCGGTGCTCCGGCCCGATCCGAAAACCTTGCGCCCCCTGATAAGGCCTTACGTCCAGCCCTGGAGCGAGTCGGACCGCCCGTACCTCTCGCCGGTACCACCGCCGGTGCGTGGCCACGGTGTCGAACCCGCCATAGAAGTGCACGTAATGGACCAGCAGCCCCTCCACCCGTTGGTCGCCGTCGTACCGTTGAATGGCGGCTGCCAGATCCGGCGCTCCCTCCTCGTGCAGCACTTCATCCGCCTGGATATAAATCCCCCACGGGTGCGCGCATTCTTGCATGGCACGGTGAGTCTCGAAACCGAGTACGGAATTTCCGCCGCTCATGTCCCACTCGGTTTCGAGTATGCGAATCTTGGGATCACCAATCGACTGAATCAGGGCAAGCGTGTCGTCCTCAGAACGTCCAACGTTCACTACGACCTCGTCGCAGATCGGCAGGATCGAGCGGATGCTCGGCTCCACCGGGAAATCGAGTTTGATGGCGTTCCGAACGATGGTAAAGCCCGAAATCTTGACCACAGCAGGCTCCGCAGAGATCGGATGAAAATCGGCGACGAGGCGCGGACCTCACCAAGATATCAACTTGTCGCCAACACGGAGGAATACAACTGAACGGTGCGTTCGACCGTTCGCTCCAACGGGTACTCCTCCCGGGCGGTGTACCGCGCGGATTCCCCGAGACGCTTCGCTGCCGCAGGGTCTGAGAGAAGCTCGTCGATGACGCGAGCCCACGCTGCGCTGTCCCGAGGAGGAACCAGCCGGCCGTTCACGCCGTCCGTAATCAGGTCCAGGTTCCCCCCCGCTGCGGCGGCGACTACCGGCTTGCCCAGGGCCATGGCTTCCAGCAGGCTTTGAGACAATCCCTCCATGCGCGAGGGGAGCAACACCAGATTCAACAGTTCATAGAGCGGACGGACCTCAGGGGTGAAGGGAAGCATCGCTACGGCGTGTCGGCCCGGGAGTTGCCCCAGGACCTGACTCAGCCTGGCGTCCGCCATGAGACCTACCATCACCAGGCGAACCGGAGTGGACACTTGGCCCAGAGCTCGAATAACAACCTCCTGATCCTTCCGCCGAGCGACAATCCCCAGGGTAGGTCGGGAAGGCTCCCATCCAATCCGGTCCCGCCACTGATCTATTTGGGCCGTTGTCACCGGGGCATCCACCCGGCTGACGATCAAGCCGTTGGGAATGACCACCAGCTTGTTCCGGCCGGTACCGCGCCGGCGCAGCGCTTCAGCGACGTGCCGGCTCACCGCCACCACTCGCGTGGCCATCCTGCTGACCAACCAGTTTTCCAGCATCATGGTCTGAGGCATCTGCCGGCGGGTCACGATCAAGGGGACGTTCAACCGCCGCGTCCACGCCAGCCAGGCCAGTGCTGCCCGATCCCTCGAGCTCTGCGAATTGACGAGATCCACCGGAAAGCGACGAAGGAGAGCTTCCAGTTTGGCGGCGTTGATGCGGCGCGCTCCAGGTTCCAGCGAGACCGGATGAACCTCGAGGCCCCCGGCCCGAGCCAGGCCTTCAACCTCGGAGTGCGGAGGACAGACAAAGCGCACGTGAAAGCCGGCCTGCTCCAGTCCGAGGCTCAGGTGCAACGTGGAGGTGACTGACCCGGCTCCCCCTCCCTGATGGAGTACCTGCATCACCGACCAGGCCACGGCTCAGACTCCTTTGGTCAATCGAAATATCGGCAATACGAAATATCGGCAATACATTGCGGGCCGATGCACGTCGCCCTGTATACCCATAGTGTCGTGCCGGTCCGAGGATATGGCGGCACCCAGAGAGTGGTGAGTTGGCTGACTCGCGGCCTGGCAGAGCTAGGGCACGAGGTCACGCTGCTAGCGCCCGCCGGCTCGCAGGTCGCGGAAGGCACGGTGGTTGAGCTGCGACCAAGGGATCTTGCTGGCTCGCGCTTCGACCTATCCCGTTTCGTTCCTGAGAGCGTCGACATCCTGCATTTGCATGCCCCGCTGGCTCGACCTCCTGCCCAACCCAACGTGTTTACGCTTCATGGAAATCGCTCGCCCCCCTCGGCCAGCGCCAACACAATTTTCCTGAGTGCCGATCATGCCGAGCGGCACGGTGGAAGCGCGTTTGTGTACAATGGGGTGGATCCGTCCGAGTACACGTTTCGAGCCAAGAAATCCGGCTACGATCTGTTTTTGGGTCGACTTCACCGGGCTAAAGGATATCGCTGGGCCATCATCGGAGCCAAGCGCGCTCAGAAGCAACTGATCGTCGCCGGAGGTTGGCGGCGACCGAGCCTCAGGCGCTCCCTCCGTTTTGTGGGATCCGTGGACGGCCAGCGCAAGGCCGCGTTGCTCGCTGGCGCGGATTGTCTCTGGATGCCGGCATTGTGGGAGGAGCCTTTCGGCCTCACCCTGGTCGAAGCCATGATGAGTGGAACGCCGGTACTCGGCACTAGGCGCGGAGCGCTGCCTGAGATCGTCTCAGAGGAAGTAGGTACGCTGGGGGACACTCTCGAGGAGGTGATCGCGGGTCGTGGCGCGATCGATCGGCTCGACCCGCACGCGTGTCGGAGGCGAGCGGAGCGGTGGTTCACCCATACCCGCATGGCGGAGGAGTACGTGCGGATGTACCGACACTATCTTGCGTCAGGCACGCTGCCCAAGGGTCGCCCGACGAGCTGACTCACGCCTCCAACTCAGACCTCTGCTGTTGCCGGTTCCTCATCCCTAAACTGCAGGTCGTAGAGCCGACGGTAGAGTCCGCTGGTTTGCAACAGTTCTTCGTGGGTTCCGCGTTGGACTACTCTCCCCGCATCCAGCACCACGATTTCATCGGCGTTGCGAACGGTTGCCAGCCGGTGGGCGATGACCAGTACTGTGCGATGGTGCATCAGTCGTTCGATCGCCTGCTGCACCAGTCGCTCCGATTCGGTGTCCAGAGCGCTGGTGGCCTCATCCAGAATGAGAATGGGAGGATCCCGCAGCAGCGCCCGCGCGATGGCAATCCGCTGTCGTTGGCCGCCGGAGAGTCGGGTTCCTCGCTCGCCTAGCATGGTGTCGTACCCCTGGGGCAGCGCTGCAATGAAGCTCGAAGCATTTGCCGCCTTTGCCGCATCCTCGACCTGCTCGCGAGTGGCGCCCGGGGAGCCGTACGCAATGTTGGCCAGAACGGTGTCGTTGAGCAGTACTGTCTCCTGACTCACCACTCCCATGAGTGCCCGCAGCGAGCGCCGGGTCAATCTGGTGAGGGACACGCCATCCATCAGAATTTGCCCCGAGGTGGGGTCATGAAACCGAGGCAGCAGGTCGGCCGCAGTGGTCTTCCCTGCCCCGGATGGGCCGACCAAAGCCACGACTTTGCCTCGGGGCATTCGAAAGAAAACCTCGCTCAGCACCAGGTCTCCGTTGCCGTACCTGAAGGAGACGTTGTCGAACGCGATCTCGCGCTCGAACTTGGCCGTCTCCTCTCCGGGTACTTCCAGCTCGGTGGGGGGTTGATCGAGCAGGTCGAACACCCGCTCGGCGCTGGCGAGGGTCACCGCCATTGAGGCCGGAAAAGACGCTATGGTCTTGAGGGGGGAGGAGAGCTTGAGGGCGGCCATCAGGAATACGATGATCGCCTCGGGCGCGAGTGCCGATTGCAGCCCTACCAGGCCGGGCTTGGTTCCGGCCCAGATAATCAGGATGACTAGAAATCCGGAGAAGATCTCGCTCAGCGGGCTCGTCAGCGAAGAGAAACGTTGCGTTCGGATAACCCGCTTGCGGTACCGCTCGGCCTGGGCATGAAATCGAGAGCTCTCCCGTTCCTCTTCACCATACGCCCGGATCAGTCGGATGGCGCCCAGCCTCTCGGTGATGGTGGCGGTGATCTCCCCCCGTTCCCGGGCCCGAGCCTGAGCGTGACTTCGGAGCCGCCGTAGCAGTATCTGCAGCCCAAGAACCAGCAGCGGAACAAAGGCGAGCGTCAGGAGGGTGAGCCGGACCGAGATCTGGCTCAGAATGAACAGTGTAGTTCCCACTACTACGAGATTCTGGAAGAGTGATAGCAGCGAAGCGGTGATGACGGTCTTGGTCTGGTCCACCTCCGTGATCATGGAGGAAATCAGCTGACCGGCACGGGTGCGCTGGAAGAAATCCAGCTCCAGCGTAAGCAGATGGGAGAACAGGCGCGACCTCACGTCCTTCACTAGACCTTCCTGCGCCCGGACGGAGATTTGGGACGAGGCATAGCTCAGAACGTTTTTCAGCAATAGCCCCAAAGCCAGGAGCACCACTAGCCGGCCCGCTGCCTGACCGGGACTGAGTCCAGCCACCAGTGGCTCGACCAGGTTGTCCATCAGCGCTTCCAATCGCGTGGACGCAGGGCGAAGCTGGCCGGCGGTGCCGAACAGGTGCTTCAGGAGAGGGATCAGAACAACGAGGGTGAATCCATCGAGCAGCGAGGCCAGGGAAGTTGTGATCAGACCCAGGGCCAAAAGGCTTCGATAGGGCCGTACCAGTCGGAGGAGCCGGAGCTCGGTACGCACGCCTAGCCCTGTCGGGGAGTCAACAAGGCGATAGGTAGGAGAACTTCTTCCGGCGAAACTCCGCCATGGAGAAAGGCGCCCCGGTATCGCGCCTGATATTCGCGGAGCTTGGTCGGGTAGACGAAGAAACGGTCACCAGTGGCCAGCAGCAGCCGGGTTCCGGGCGCCCGGGTCGGCAGTCCAAAGCTGGACAGATCATCAACGACAAGGGCGGAGTCGGGATCCTGGGCCCTAAGATCGTCACCAAACTTGTATCGGAGATTGGAGGTAGTGTCCCGCTTGGCGAACACCGTGGCCGGCGTATGGCAGTGAATCGAGCCGTGATCGGTGGTCAGCAGAACGGGCACCCCCCGCCGTTCCGCCTCCCGGAGCGCGTCCCACAGCGGGGAGCGCTCGAACCAGGTGCGGGTAAGGTTGCGGAGCGCCGGCGTGTCCCGGGCCACTTCGAACAGGGTGGAGTTCTCCGTCCGTCCGTGGGTGAGCTGATCGATGAAGTTGAATACCAACGCAGTCACGCCTTCCTTTGCCAGGTGGGCGGGAAGGCGCTTGAGCAAACCTTCTCCGTCCGCCGCCGTGAACACTTTTTCGTAGTGGATGGGGACGGATCGGCCGGTGAGCTCGCGCATGTGCTCGCTCAATAGCTCGGCTTCGTGAGCGTTCAGGCTGGCGTCCTCGTGGTCGTTCCACCACTGCGGGTAGCGGGCCTTGATCTCTGCCGGGAAGAGTCCGCTGAAGATCGCGTTACGGGCAAACGGCGTAGCAGTCGGTAGAATCGAGAAGTAATGCGCGGTCTCGATGTCGAATCGCGCACTGATCAGCGGCCGGATCATTGCCCACTGATCAAGGCGAAGGCAGTCTACCACGACCAGCATGGCCCGGCCGTGCAGGTCCAGCACCGGGCGGAGGAACTCTGCCCCGATGTCGACCGACAAAGGCGGACGGTCGCTACCCCCGTCGTGCAGCCAGTTGGCATAGTTTCGTTGCAGGTACCGCGCGAAATCCTGGCGGAGACTTTCCTGCAGGGTGCGTAACGCATCCTGCAGCCCGGGCTCGTCGGCCTGACCCAGCCGGACCTCCCACTCGGCCAGCTCCACCACGAGCTCCACCCACTCGCGCCATGCCAGCGGCCCCCCGCGCCGCGCCTCCAATTCACGAAACCGGGTAGCGAAGTCCCGGGAGAGCCGCTGCTGCCGGATCCGATCCCCCTCCAACAACCGGGTGACCACGGACAGAATTTGCCGGGGATTCACCGGCTTGATCAGGTAGTCGGAAATCTCCGCGCCGATCGCATCCTTGAGGGTTTCGGTCTCTTCGCTCTTGGTCACCATCACCACGGGCATGCCATGGTCGATGGCCCGGATGGCCTGAAACAGATCGAGGCCTCGGCGGCCCGGCATCTGCTCATCCAGGAGCACCACACCGTAGGGTTGCCGCTGGAGCAAAACCAGCGCATCGTCGCCGTGAGTGCTGGTCTCGACCGCGAATCCCTGCTCTTCCAGAAACATGATGTGCGACGTGAGGCTTTCGACCTCGTCGTCCACCCAGAGAATGCTTTTGGGACGGGGCATGTCGTAAACTATAGGTGAAAACGCGTTCACGCAGTACCTTGACGCGTGCTCCACTCCGACTCTTTGCCGAACATTCTCGCCGTGCGTTTCAGCTCCATCGGCGATGTGTTGCTCACCACGCCACTGCTGCGGGCCTTGCGATCCCGCCACCCCTCGGCCCGAATCACTTTTCTTACTAAGGAACCATACGTTTCCCTGCTGAGCGCCAACCCCCATGTGAACGAGGTAATGGGGATGTCGCGCGACCGCGGCCTCAGCGACGTGGCCGGTGAGGTCAGGGGCAAGCGCTTCAGCCACCTGCTGGACCTGCATGACAGCTTGCGTTCCCGGGCCCTACGGCTCCTGGTGCCCGGCAACTGGTCCGGCTACCCGAAGCACCGAATGGCGCGTGCCATCCTGATTCACACCAAGCGGAACGTGTATCGAGATCCTCGCCCAGTGGCGGAACGATACTTCTCGGCAGCCCGAGCGCTGGACGTCCAGCCGGACGGCAGGCCGCCCGATCTGTTCTGGGATCCGACAGCCGAGCGGAGGGTGCTCGAGTGGTTCCAACAAGCGGGGATCCCCGACATCGTCCGTCCGGTTGCCATAGCTCCCGGAGCGGCGCATGCCACCAAGCGCTGGCCTCTGGAGCACTGGGAAGACTTGACCCGGCGCCTGGTGGCGCAGGGATGCCACGTCACGGTGGTCGGGGGGTCCGACGACGCGCCTCTAGGTTCCATTCTTGCTCGAACGGCTCCCGATCGAGTGCACAACGCAGCAGGGCAGTTCCAGCTGCAGGAAACGGGAGCTCTGCTCCAACGAAGCTCCGCCGTGGTGTCTGGCGATACCGGGGTAATGCACATGGCCACGGCGGTGGGCGCTCCCGTGGTAGCGCTCTTCGGGCCAACCGTCCAGCCGTTCGGATTCTTTCCCTACACCAAGCGGGCAAGCGTCCTGGAGCTCCCGCTGGGTTGCCGGCCCTGCACCAGCAAGGGCGGCCCCCGCTGTCCTCTGGGCCATCATCGTTGTCTGCGGGACGTCACTCCGAATCTGGTGCACGAGGCGCTATGCCGGACCGTGTTGTAAACGGGTGGGATCCGGCAACCATCGCGTTGCTTTCGCTGCTGACCCAAACAGGACGCGGTCCTAAGCGGGGCGGCCTGTTTGCCCTGTGGCTCACTCTCAGGGTGGCCCAGGATGTTCTGCTGGATGGGGCTTCCCAGGAACGGGCTCAACGCCGCCGGGTTCAGGCGCTGGAACGAAGATTGTCGAGCTTAGCGATGCCCGCGCCCTTGCGGCGTGCACTGGCGGCAGCGGTGGGCCAGCTCCGGGATCTCCGACCGGAAACCATTCCCCAGATCCTCAGCCAGTTGGTTGCGCCGGCGCGGGAGACCGAGGGCAGCGAGGCAGCGGAAGCTCTTACCCTGGCCGTGCGTCAGGCCAAGCAGCAGATCAGAGGCGAGACCTAATCATGCCCCGTCCCTCCAAACGCGTCGGCCGCGGCACGGATTCGATGTTGGAAAAGCTGGTAGGCCAGATCGATAGACATTCGAGCCAGAGCCTTGCGGCCGACACTGTCCCCACCGGCTTTCCTTCGCTCGATAAAGTGCTCGCTGGTGGATTGCGGCAGAAGGATCTCGTCGTTCTGGCCGGCGATGTCGGCAGCGGAAAGTCGGCGCTGGCTCTGGAAATCGGGATCCGAGCCGCGGCCGCGCAGGTACCCACCTTGTACCTGTCGGGTGAGATGAGCCCCGATCGCGTGCTCGAGCGGGCTTTGGCAATCCAAGGCCGCACCAGCATCGACGATTTACGGCAGCGGCGCCTGGATGATTCGGCCCGGGCGGCGGTCGGCGCTGCCGCGCTGCGGCTGCGGAACGCTCCGCTTCTGGTACGGCCGCTGCTCGGCTCCAGCTTTGATGAAGTGCGATTGGCCATTGATATGGTCCCCCGGCGTCGTCTGCTGATCGTGGACTCGCTTCAGCTCACCACCCCGCCCCGATCCGCCGGCCGGCTTCAGGAACGAGTGGCGCTCGCGGTTCGAGCCTTAAAGGCACTCGCAGTAGAATGGGATCTGGCCGTACTGGTCACGGCTCAGCTCCCGGGCCTTCGGCCCGGCCGTCCCGACCCCCGGCCTACCCTAGACGACTTGGGGGGCTTCGGTGCAGTCAAGCAGAACGCTGATGTCGTGCTGATGATCTATCGGGAAGAGATGTACCGGCCGGGACAGGGCGTGGAAGGCGCGGCGGAGCTCATCGTCGGCAAGAACCGTAATGGGCCGACGGGGTTTGTGGACCTCTACTTCTATCCGCGGTGGCTGCGGTTCGTTGACATGCTCGACCCTGATTGATTTCCAGAGCGACGTCTAGCTTCGCGGCTTCTTGGTGCCGGCGCTGTCCGCCTTTGGATGCCCCGCGGTCGAGTCCTTCTCCAGAGCGGCCCCGGTCAGCTGAACCATCGAGCCCGAACGGTTGTCAGCCCGCCAGATCCTCACCCACAGCGGGGGCCCATCGTGCTCCGCGTACAGCGCGGTAACCCCATCCTTCCCCTTGATGTCGCTGACCAGCCGCCACTTCCCTTGAGTGAGCAGCCTGCGATAGTAGTTGGTGACCACCTGCTCCTCAGCCGGCGTGTGAATGGTGAGCTGCAGGGCCCCGGCTCCGCCAACCTGAGAGACCAGCTCCGGATTGGGCGGAAGCGGAAGGGTGGAGAAAGCGTCTTGGAAGGCAGGCGACTTTGGTTTGCGTGACTCGGACTCGCAGGCCAGCAGCACTACGCAGAGGACCAACAGGAGGAGTCGTGTTTTGAGCATAGAGGGGTGAGACTAGCGGAGTGAATTCGTTGCCGCAAGCGGGTGCGCCGCTTATGTTTCCCCAGCCGCACCGCTTTCCGCAATCTCCCATCCGCGGTTTCAAGGAGTTCGGCTCATGGCCGGCCATAGCAAGTGGAAGCAGATCAAACGGAAAAAGGCGATCACCGACGCCAAGCGGGCTTCGTCCTGGACCAAGGTGATCCGGGAAATTACCGTGGCTGCCCGGAGCGGCGGCGGCGATCCGGGGGGTAACCCTCGCCTGCGGACAGCTATCGATGCGGCCAAGGCGGTCAACATGCCGGGGGAAAACATCGACCGAGCTATCAAGAAAGGCACCGGCGAGCTGGAGGGGAGCGTTTACGAAGAGCTGACCTACGAAGGATATGGCCCGGGAGGAGCGGCCATTTTTATCGAGGCCACCACCGACAATCCCAACCGAACAGTGGCGGAAATCCGTCACGCCTTCAGCCGGAACGGTGGAAATCTAGGCGCCTCCAATTCGGTAGCCTGGATGTTCGACCGTAAGGGTCAGATCTATCTCGACGCCGCGCGCCACGATGAAGACGGTGCTCTGGAGGCTGCCCTGGAGAGCGGCGCTGAAGACTTCGTTCGCGAGGGCGACCAGTACTTCGTCACCACCACTCCCTTTCAGCTCCACGCGGTTCAGGATGCCCTCCGCAGCCGCGGGTTCACCATTGACTCGGCCGAGCTCGCAATGGTCCCCCGCAACACGGTTCGGGTGGAGGGGGCGGACGCCGAGCGCATTGTACGGCTCATGGATGTGCTCGAAGAGCTGGATGACGTCTCCAAGGTTTTCTCCAACTTCGATATCGACGCAGCGCAGCTGGCCGAGGCGGAAGCCTGAGGGCACCCCGGTGAGGGTGCTTGGCATCGATCCGGGAACCGCGGTGCTGGGGTATGGGGTGGTCGAAGACGGATCGAGCCGGCACCCCGTGCTGGTCGAGTGCGGGACACTGACCACCCCGTCTCGAGCCCCGCTTCCGGTCCGCCTCCGCGTGCTCTATGAGGGCGTGAGTGAGCTGCTCCGCCGCCACACTCCTGGAGCATTGGCCGTCGAAAGCGCCTTTTACGGGCGCAACGTTCGCACTGCGGTGGTACTGAGTCATGCGCGCGGAGTGATCCTGCTGGCCGGCGAACTCGCCGGGGTGGATCTGGCCGAGTACGCTCCGGCCTCGATTAAGAAAGCCATTGTAGGACGGGGCGCAGCCCTGAAGCCTCAGGTCGGCTACATGGTGGCGCAGCTCCTCCGGCTCAGCGCCCCACCTTCGCCTGAAGATGCTGCCGATGCTGTCGCTGTGGCTCTTACCCACCTCATGATCGCCACCCGCCGTGCCGTGTTCGCCCGACAGGTAGCGAGCCGCCTGTGATCGCCACGTTGACCGGATTCGTGGCCGAGCGCGATGGCGAATCGCTCGTGGTTCAAACCGACGGTGGCGTCGGTTATGCCGTGAGCGTGCCGGTGGGCGTCGCCCAGCGCCTGCCATCCCGGGGCGCTCGCGTGAGTCTCTTCACCGAACTGGTGGTGAAGGAAGATGGCTGGTCGCTGTACGGATTCGACACCTCGATGGAGCGACTGGTGTTTCGCCACCTTCTGAGTGCCAGCGGGTTCGGGCCCAAGCTCGCCCTAGCTCTCCTGTCGGCGCTGGGTCCCGAACGCACGGTTCGGAGCATTCAAGCTAAGGACCTCTCCGCACTGAGTTCGGTGAGCGGGATCGGACGGAAGAAAGCGGAACGGTTGGTGCTTGAGCTTCAGGATCGATTCAGCGATGTGGTGGTCGAGGCCAAGCTGCCCCGAGTTGAAGGGTCGGAGGATGCGGTACGGGCACTGGTGGGGCTCGGCTATGGCATCGCGGCGGCCGATGACGCAGTGCGCACCGCGCTGGCGGAAGGGGCGCCTCGGGAAACACCTCAGCTCATCCGTCGGGCACTGCAGCAACTCACTCCGTCTCGTGGAGGCGTATAGACAATGGTGACTCCGGCCACGACGGCCGAATGGATTTGCACCCGTTGCGGTGCTACCAATCGGAAGCTGGTTCCGCTCCGCACTACCCAGACCGCGGATCGATGCGTCACCTGTCACGCTGAACACATGGTGGAGCTGGACACTCGTCCGGTTCGGTGGCGGGCGCGTTCAGAGGACTGAGGTTGCCATGACGAGACTCCAGATAACGACCCCTGAGGCCATCCCCGAGGAAAGCAGCGCTGACGCCGCCCTCAGGCCCTCACGCCTGGATGAGTTCGTGGGTCAGAGCCAGGTCAAGGCCTCGCTCCAGATTGCTATCGACGCCGCGAAGAAGCGCCGGGAAACCCTCGACCATATCCTGTTCTTCGGGCCTCCCGGCCTGGGGAAGACCACGCTGGCGATGTTGATGGCACGGGAGATGGGCGTGCAACTTCGCACCACCTCCGGTCCGGTCCTCGAAAAGCCCGGCGACCTGGTGGGTCTGCTCACGTCGCTCACCGTTGGCGACATGCTGTTCATCGACGAGATTCACCGTCTCCGGCCGGCGCTCGAAGAGTTTCTCTACGCCGCCATGGAGGACTTCCGGATCGATGTCCGGATAGCCGAGGGTCCCCACGCCCAAACCATTCCCATGACGCTGGAGAAATTCACCCTGATTGGGGCCACGACTCGCTTCGGCTTGCTGACGCCGCCCATGCGAGCGCGCTTCGGGATCGTCGAGCGCCTGAGTTTCTACCCTCCAGAGGAGCTCCGCCAGATCGTTACTCGCTCGGCCGCGATTCTGGGTGTGCCGATCGATCCGGCCGGCGCCGATGAGATTGCCCGGCGAAGCCGGGGAACCCCGCGCGTCGCCAACCGGCTGCTGCGCCGGGTACGCGACTACGCCGAGGTTAAAGCCGATGGCAGCATAACCTCTGATGTTGCCGCCTCGGCCCTCGCGCGGCTCAACGTGGATGAGTTCGGGCTGGACGACATGGACGCCCGAATTCTCAGCACGATCATCGAGAAATTCGGTGGTGGCCCGGTGGGATTGGGGACGGTAGCTGTGGCCGTGGGTGAAGATGCCGGTACCCTGCAGGACGTCTACGAGCCCTATCTGATTCAACAGGGCTTCCTCGAGCGCACCCCTCGCGGACGATGCGCAACCGCGCTGGCGTATCGCCGGTTCGGGCTCAAGCCCCCCGCAGTGCAAGCGACCATCTTTGACGGCTGAGCGGCTCCAGACCTCCGATTTCGATTACCACCTTCCGACCGACCTGATTGCCCAGAAACCATTGTCCGACCGGGGTGGCAGTCGGCTTCTGGTCGTGCGACGCACAGCCGGGTACGAGACTGCGCTCGAGGACGCGCAATTTGCCGATCTTCCCCGACTCATCTCCCCCGGCGATCTGCTCGTGCTCAATACCACGCGCGTGCGGCATGCCCGGTTGCTGGGCACGCGGCCGTCGGGGGCACCAGCGGAAATACTGCTTATTCAGCCGGGACCGGCAGATACCTGGATCGCCATGGGGAAACCGGGGACTGCCCTCCGGCCCGGCAAACGGGTGCAACTCGGGCAGGACGCTGCGGTGGAGACGGTGGAAGTACTCGCCGATGGAAATCGGCTGGTGCGCTTTCTCGGACTGAGTGCGGAGGAAGCAATGACCCGCTACGGACGGTTGCCGCTTCCACCATATATCGAGCGGGCTGCAGATCAGGAAGATGAGGTCCGCTATCAGACGGTCTACGCGCGAGAAGAAGGGAGCGTTGCCGCTCCCACGGCCGGCCTCCATTTCACCCCAGCGCTGCTTCGCAGTCTCCGGTCGGCCGGTGTTCTGATCGAGGGCCTGGACCTTCAGGTCGGGCCCGGCACCTTCAAGCCGGTAGAGGTGGAAGATCCGGAGCGGCACCAGATGCATCCCGAGCGCTATGAGATCGGCTCTCAGCTCGTCAAGCGTGTCAGCCAGGTGCGGGCTCAGGGAGGCCGAGTATGGGCGGTTGGCACCACCGTCGTTCGTGCCCTCGAAAGTGCGGCGCTGCCTGATGGTACGCTGCAGCCGGGATGTGCCGAAACGAAGCTCATGATCCTGCCAGGCTGTACCTTCCGCAGAGTGGACCGGCTGATCACCAACTTTCATCTCCCTCGATCAACCTTGCTCATGTTGGTATCCGCCTTTGCCGGCCGGGAGCTTATCCTGAGGGCATATCGTCATGCCGTGGCGGAACGCTACCGCTTCTATTCCTACGGCGATGCGATGGTGATCATCTGACCCGGTGCTCTCGATGACCTTCTCCAATCCGGCGGGGAATGCCTCGGCTGCGGCAGGCGGCTATGTCAGAGCCCTGTTGGACCTTCTCGGCCCCCAGGATCCCCTCCAAGTGATGGCCGAACTGCTCCCCTGGCTCGAGGCACGGCTTTCGGGCATCTCTGAGCCGGCACTTCGGAAGCCGGAGGCGCCTGGCAAATGGTCGGTGGCTCATGTAGTTCAGCATCTGGCTGACAGTGACCTGGTGGCGGGATACCGCATCCGGATGGTGGTGGCGGAGAATTCTCCGCCGCTGCAGGGCTACGACCAGGATCGATGGGCCAGAGAATTTCAGTACGACGAGGTGCCGGTTGCCGCCGCGCTGGATCAACTCCGCTCGCTTCGAACCGCCAATCTGCGACTGTGGAGCCGGCTGACCCCCGATCAGCTCCAGCGCGCCGGGATACACAGCGAACGCGGACCGGAGAGCGCACGACACATCCTGCGGCTCATGGGAGCGCATGATCTGGTGCATAGGCGCCAGATCGACCGAATTCTGGCTTCGGCTGGCTGATGTTCGAGTTCTGCCTGGAAGCCACCCAGGGCTGTGCCCGGGCGGGCACTCTCACTCTCCCCCATGGCACAGTGAAAACCCCAGCCTTCATGCCGGTGGGCACCCACGCGGTGGTGCGCGGACTGAGTGCGGGTGATGTGCGCCGAACGGGAGCGCAGATCATCCTGGGCAACACCTATCACCTGCACCTGCGTCCGGGCGAGGCCGTGGTGCAGTCCATGGGCGGGCTCCATCGCTTCACCACCTGGAGCGGACCGATGCTGACCGACTCGGGCGGATTCCAGGTGTTTTCACTCGAAGGACTTCGACGCATCGAAGAGGACGGCGTCGAATTTCAGAGCCACATCGACGGGACTCTCCGGATGCTCACGCCGGAAAGGGTCATGGAGATCCAGCGGCAGCTCGGCGCGGACGTGGCGATGGCATTTGACCACGTGGTTCCGGGGCAAGCCTCGTTCGACGCTGCCTGCGAAGGGATGGAGCGGACCTTACGCTGGCTCGACCGCTGCAAGGCAAAGCATGAGGAGTTGGCGGGCCCGCAGACGCTCTGGCCCATCATTCAGGGCGGCGTGCACGACGAGCTTCGGCTCCGCTCGCTGGAAGGCACGTTGGAACGAGGTCCCTGGACCGGTGTAGCGATCGGAGGGCTCTCGGTGGGTGAGCCGAAGCCGGTTCTCCATCGTGTGCTGGAGCTGCTCCATCCCGCGCTGCCGGTTGGAATACCCCGTTATCTTATGGGCGTCGGATTTCCGCCGGATCTGCTGGAGGGGATCGCTCGAGGGATCGACCTGTTTGACTGCGTGGCGGCTACCCGTAACGGCCGCCATGGCACCGCCTGGTTGGAGACCGGCCGGCTAAACGTAAAGGGCGCGGCTCTCAAAGGGTCAGTGGCGCCGCTCGATCCTGCCTGCGATTGCGAGACCTGCACCACCTACCCCCGCGGATACTTGCGGCATTTGTTTGTGGTCGAGGATATCCTAGGGCTCCGCCTGATCTCGATCCACAACATCCGCTTTCTGGTCCGACTGGGTGAACAGGCTCGGGCTAAAATCCTCGACGGTACTTTCGACCGGTGGAGCCGCGAGTGGCTCGGCCGTTACTACGCTGGGAGGAACACCTGATGTTACAGACCGGATCGGGCAGCGGCCTTTCCGTCCTCGTCCTCCAGATGGCAGCGATCGGTCTGGTGTTCTACTTCCTGATTCTGCGTCCATCGGGACAGGCGCGGAAGCGGCACGCCGAGCTGCTGACCAAGCTCAAGAAGGGGGACGAGGTAATGACCAGCGGAGGGATCATTGGCCGGGTTCGCGAGATCAAGGAAATCGAGGCCGATGGTCTCAACGAAGTGCGGGTGACGGTCGAGAGCGGCACCGCAACGGTTGTGGTGGAGCGGTCGAGAATCGTGCGGGTAGGTAACAGCGTGGCTGCTGCAGGTCCGGCCGCGTGAGCCTGCTGCAACTCCACCTACTCGGCTCACCGGTGCTGCGGCAGCATAGCGAGCCGGTGCCGTCGGTAGATGAAGACGTACGGCGCATGATTGAGGACATGTTCGATACCATGGATGCCGCGAAGGGCATAGGCCTGGCGGCCAACCAGGTTGGGATCGCGCGCAGAGTAGCGGTCGTGGACGTGGACGAGGACCGTTTCGTCATGGTCAATCCCCGCATCGTGGAGACCGAGGGACGGGCATCGGCGGAGGAGGGCTGCCTGTCCATTCCGGACATCTATGCGGATGTCACCCGTCCGCACCGGGTAGTGGTCGAGGCACTGGATGCAGAAGGACGGCCATACCGGAAGGAAGCCACAGGGCTGAAGGCGCGCGCTATCCAGCATGAGATCGACCATCTGGATGGCATCCTCTTTCTCGACCACCTGAGCCTGGTTCGGCGGCAAATGCTGCTCGCCAAGTGGCGACGCGAGCACAAGGACGACGCGGGATTTACCAAGGAGGTCACCGGAGCATCTGCTCGGTCGGACTGATGCGGATCGTTTTTTTCGGGACGCCGGAGTTTGCCCTGCCATCGCTCCAGGCGCTGCTCCAGAGCCGCTTCGAGGTCGCCGGCGTCGTCACCCAACCCGACAAGCCTCAGGGACGCTCCCGGTCCCAGCTCATCCCTCCTCCCGTGAAAGTTGTAGCTGAATCCGAAGGCGTTCCCATGCTACAGCCGGTTCGGCCGATCGGCGACGTGTTTACCGCCAGTCTTCGCCGGCTGGAACCTGAGCTCGGTATCGTGGTTGCATATGGTCACATCCTGCGGCCGGAGATTCTGGCGATACCGCCGCGAGGGATGATCAATGTGCATGCCTCGTTGCTTCCCAGATATCGGGGAGCAGCTCCGGTGCAACACGCAATCCTGAAGGGAGAGACCGAGACCGGAGTCAGCATCATGCAGATGGAGGCCGGCCTCGACAGTGGTCCCGTGCTCCACCGGGTCAGCACCCCGATTGAGCCCGATGAGACGGCCGGCTCGCTTTCCGCCCGTTTGGCCGAGCTCGGAGCCACCGCGCTGATTGAAGCCTTGTCGCTGATGTCCGCGGGCCTTGCTCGCCCTCAGGCGCAGGATCCCACCCGTGCCACATTTGCCCCAAAAATCGACCGGGACATGGCTCGGCTGTCCTGGACGCTGGATGCGACGACGCTAGTGCGCCAGGTACGGGCTTTCGACCCGGCACCGGGAGCCTGGGCCTCGCTGAATGGGGGTCCACTCAAATTGTTCGGCGCTCGGGAGGTGCCTGGAACCGGAGAGCCTGGAACCGTTCTCTCGGCCGGAGAACGGCTGGTGGTGGCAGGCGGACGAGGAGCCATTGCGGTGCAGGAGGTTCAGCCCGCGGGGCGCGGCCGGCTTCGGGTAGACGCGTGGGTCCGAGGCCGTGGAGTGTCTCCGGGCCAGCGTCTCGAATGAGACCACTGGCTCGGGTGCATGCCTACACCAACGCCGAGTTGCTCTCCCATCCCGATTTGGGCATCCGGGCCGCGGCGATCGCGGCGGGCGGATCGGCGGTTGCATTGCACGCCCGCGCCCGGGGTGAGAGCGCGGCCTTTCTCACGACTGCCGCGCGCCGGCTACAGGCGCTGTCTCGCCCACCTGAGGCGGCCGTACTCATAAGCGGACGAGCCGATATAGCCGCGGGCCTGGGCGCCCAGGGCGTGCAGCTGGGCCACGATGATATCAGCCCGGCCGACGCTCGACGAGTGCTGGGTCAAGGCTGGATCGGACGATCGGTTCACAGCAGGGAGGAAGCCGCGATCGCGGTCCAGGAAGGCGCAGATTTTCTTGTGGTTGGCAGCATCTACCCGACCGCTTCTCATCCCGGGCAAGCGGCGGCGGGCCTGGATTTGCTGCGCCAGGTGATCGGTGTGGGAGTGCCGGTAATCGCGATCGGAGGAATTACGCCCGAGCGGGCCTGGGAGGCGCATTCGGCCGGCGCCTATGGCGTCGCCGCCATCGCCGCCCTCTGGCACGCTTCAGATCCGGCAGCTGCGACACTCGCCTTACTGGAACCCTGGGCTAATCAGCCATGAACGAAATCGACATCATCGTCAACGGTGAACGGCGCCGGGTGCCCGGACCCTCCAGCCTGGCCGATCTGCTGCAGCACCTCGACTTGGATCCTCGGACTGTAGTCGTCGAGCTCAACCGATCCATCGTTCGTCGAGCAAACCTGAGCACCACCCCACTCAACCCGGGAGACAGTGTGGAACTGGTGCACTTCGTCGGCGGAGGGTGACCGGTTGCCCGGTTATCTTTCGGTATCGCTGCGAACCCAAGGAAGCCTCAGATGACCAGCACGATCACCGCTCCGGCCGGAACCGACCTTCCACTCACCATCCGCGGACGCGTATTTCGTTCTCGTTTGATGGTGGGCACCGGCAAGTACCGCGACAACCAGGTAATGGCCCGGGCCATCGAAGCGTCCGGCGCCGAGATCGTCACGGTTGCGGTCCGCCGGGTAGACCTCGACCGGACCAAGGAAGAAGGGATGCTGTACCATCTCTCCGGCGAGGAATACTTCCTCCTGGCCAACACTGCCGGCTGCTACTCGGCCGACGAGGCGGTGCGTTACGCTCGGCTGGCCCGGGAGGCCGGATTCAACGAGTTCATCAAGCTGGAGGTCATTGGTGACCGGGAGACCCTGCTCCCCGACACCGAAGGTCTGCTCAGCGCGGCTCGCACGCTGGCCAAGGAGGGCTTTGCGGTATTGGCCTACACCAATGACGACTTGATCACCGCACTCCGGCTGGAAGATGCCGGCTGCGCCGCAGTGATGCCGCTTGCTTCTCCCATCGGGAGTGGCCTCGGTCTGCTGAATCCTTACGGCATCAGAACCATCAAGCAACGACTTTCGGTGCCGGTGATCGTGGACGCCGGGGTGGGCACGGCTTCCGATGCATGCCTGACCATGGAGCAAGGAGTGGACGGCATTCTGATGAACACCGCGTTGGCCGAGGCGGACGACCCCGTCTCCATGGCCACTGCGATGCGATGTGCCGTCGAAGCCGGCCGCCTGGCATTTCTCGCCGGGCGCATGCCTCGCCGCGAGATCGCCATGCCCTCGAGTCCCACTCGGGGAATGCTGGAGTAGCTCAGCTGCTCTCCCGGGTGAGTGTAATGGGCGAGTCGGCCGGTATCCGGCCGCGACGGGCAGCACTGGAGATTCTGGAGCAGGTCCGTGACGGCGTTCCATTCGAAGCCGCCTTGAGTGTCGGGATAGCTCAGCTGACCGAGCCCGATCGCCGACTGGCCCACGAGCTGGCGGCCGGGGTGCTCCGTCAACGAAGCTCGCTCGACGCCCAGCTCGCCCGGTTGGTGAACCGGGAATGGACAGATGTTGCGGCAACGCTGCAGGACATCCTCCGACTGGGAGCCTATCAGATCACGGCGCTCGAGCGCGTCCCGGCCCATGCCGCGGTGGACACGAGTGTCGAGTTGGCCAAACAGAGTGGCGGAGCTCGAGCTGCCGGTTTCGTGAATGCGGTGCTGCGGCGGCTCAGCCAGGCAGGACCAGAGATACTTCCAGTTCCGCAGCAGCCCGCTGATCGGCTGGCGAGCGAGTATTCCCACCCGCTGTGGCTGGTCCGAAAATGGATAAATGCCTTCGGCCAGGAACAAGCCGCAGCCCTGCTCGAATGGAACAATTCCCGTCCGCGACTGGTCGCCCAGCCTGCCCGCCAATCTCTGATTGATCTGGCAGCCGCTTGGAACAAGGCGGGCCTGGAGTTCGAGCCCGCTGCGTTTGACGCAGGCCTCATCGTAGCCCGGACCCGGCCGACCGAACTGCCGGGATATCGTGAGGGCAACTTTGTGATCCAGGATCCGGCCCAGGCGTTGCTGGTGAAATTCGTGGATCCACCGCCCGAAGCTACCGTATACGATGCTTGCGCTGCTCCGGGTGGAAAGAGTATTGCCCTAGGCCGGCGGACTGCCCGAGTGGTCTCCGGCGACGTCAGCCCTCTACGGGTCCGCCGGCTCAGGGACAACATCCGCCGAGCCGGCACCGGACGTGAGTACGTCATCGTAGCGGACGCCCGGCAACCGCCGTTACGGCCCCTGGACATCGTTCTGCTTGACGCCCCTTGTTCGGGTACCGGCACCATTGCTCGCCACCCCGATGCCCGGTGGCGAATATCGGCGAAGGCGCTGAAGCACATCGTTGATCTCCAAGCCGAGCTCCTCGGCAGCGCCGCTGCCACAGTGAAACCTGGCGGCTTGATGGTGTACTCGACGTGCTCAGTCGAGCGGGAAGAGAATGTCGCCCAGGTCGAGCGATTTTTGAAAGAGCATGGGGATTTTCGCCGCGAGCCGGCCCCGGATTTCCCACCCGAGCTGTGCTCGCCCGAGGGAGATCTGTTGATCCTGCCGCAGCTCCACGACATGGACGGAGCGTACGCGGCCCGACTTAGGCGAATAGGATGAGAGCCCGCCGGCACGTCACGTCAGGGGTACCGCTTTTCGCGTCTGCTCCCTGGCGCGGATTTCTCCGCGATATAGGGCTGATTCTGGCTACCTTCATTATTGGCTACGGCATTTCCGTCTTCTGGCTAACGCCCGGGTCCCTGTTCAGCAAGGACCATTCACTCCCCCGCGTGCTGGAGATGCCGGAATCCAAAGCCCGACAGAAGCTGACCGACCTCGGCTTTCGTCCCCGCATCGAAGCGGAGCGCCCCAGCGATGCCTTCCCAGCGGGTACTGTGATATGGCAGGACCCTCCTCCCGGCACAGTGCTGAAGCCCAGTACGGTGATCCAGCTGGTGCTGAGCACCGGTCCCACGCTGGTGGCCGTTCCCGATGTGATTGGGCTCAACGTGCCGCAGGCGGGCAAAATCCTGATGGCTGCTGGCGTGCGGGTTGGAGCCGTGGACTCGACGGCCGGTGGACGCGAGGCGGGAGTGGTTCTCGCCACCCGGCCCGCTGCAGGAATCGGGCGGCCACGCGGCACCGCGGTTGCTCTGGTCGTCAGTCGCGGCGACGAAGTTGATTCGCCATGAGCGTCATCATTGCGCCGAGCATCTTGAGCGCCGACCTGGGGCGCCTTCGAGAGGAAGTGGAACAAGTCATCTCCGGCGGCGCTGAGTGGCTGCACATCGACGTCATGGACGGACATTTCGTTCCCAACCTGACCTTCGGCGCCCCAATCATTCGTGCCCTCCGGAGGATCACCGACCTGCCGCTCGATGTGCATTTGATGGTGGAGCGGCCCGAGCATTATCTGGCGGAATTCGCCCAAGCTGGAACCACCGTGTTCACCATCCATCCCGAGGCGACGGTCCACGTGCAGCGCCATCTCGCCGCCGCCCGGGAACTCGGGATGATGGCTGGGTTGGCGCTCAATCCCTCGACGCCGGTGAGCATCGTGGATGAGCTGCAGGATGACATCGATCTGGTGCTGGTTATGTCGGTAAATCCCGGGTACGGGGGCCAGAGCTATCTGCCCCACTCCACTGAAAAAATCCGGCGGGTGCGGGGCCTGCTGGATCAGCGTCGCAGCAGGGCGTCGCTGGAAGTAGACGGCGGCATCACCGCAGAGACAATCGGAGAAGCATGGAGCGCTGGGGCTGATACCTTCGTTGCAGGTACCGCTGTGTTTGGAAGCTCCGATCCCGCTGAGGCGATCCGCGAACTGAAGCGGCAATGTACGGTTCGGGTTTAGCTCCATGACCCGTCCCTGGTTCCTGGTCGGCCTGATCGTGAGCAGCCTCGCCATCGGCGCAACCATC
Source organism: uncultured Gemmatimonadales bacterium (assembly GCA_963698975.1). GTDB lineage: Bacteria > Gemmatimonadota > Gemmatimonadetes > Gemmatimonadales > GWC2-71-9 > CAVVWJ01. The sequence continues at coordinate 1,790,319 of CAVOSV010000002.1, read as the reverse complement.
CTGACTAGATACGGGCCAGACGTGGAGCAGGTCGCAGTCGGGACGAAGGCGCCGGACTTTCACGCCGTAGATCTCGCCACTGGGGATTCGGTCACCCTGCGAAGCCGTTACCGAGGAGCGGTGACGCTGGTCAACGTGTGGGCCACCTGGTGTGAGCCCTGCCGGATCGAAATGCCGGCCATGGAGCGGCTCTATAGTTCCCTGGCTCCGCATGGATTCAAGATCGCCGCCGTGAGCATCGATGAGGGACCACCAGAGGATGTCCGGGCTTTTGGCCAGGACCTCGGTCTCACCTTCGACCTGCTCCAGGATCGGAGCACCAAGGTGCAGCAGATCTATCAGACGACGGGCGTTCCCGAGAGCTTCCTACTCAATCGAGACGGCGTCATTGTGAAGCGCGTGATCGGTGCCCACGACTGGAACTCGCCGGTGAATCGCGCGCTGATCACGCGACTACTCGACGAGACCGGACAGTAGTATGTCCATGCTGGTACTTGGCATCGAGACCTCGTGCGACGAGACCTCCGCTTCGGTGGTCCGCTGGGAGAACGGTGTACCCTCACTGTCCTCGCTGATCATCCTCTCTCAAGATGTCCATCGCATTTTCGGAGGAGTGGTTCCCGAACTGGCCAGCCGTGCGCACATCCAGGCCATCGGCTCGGTGGTCGAGCAGGCCCTGAGAGAAGCCGATTGCAGGTTTGACGATCTGGACGGCGTAGCGGTCACCGCCGGTCCCGGATTGGTGGGCGCCCTGCTGGTCGGCGTGATGTACGGTAAGACGCTGGCGTTCAGTCTCGATCGCCCGCTGATCGGGGTCAACCATCTGGAGGGACACCTCTTTGCACCCACCCTGGAAGATTCTGAGTTCGAGCCTCCGTTCGTCGGACTGCTGGTGAGTGGCGGCCATACCATGCTGCTCGATGTTCCCCAGTGGGGTGAGTACCGCCTGCTGGGACAAACTCTCGACGATGCAGCGGGCGAGGCATTCGACAAAGTGGCCAACCTCCTGGGCCTCGGTTACCCGGGAGGAGCAGCGATCGAGCGGCTGGCCCGGGAAGGTCAGCCCGGGCGCTTTCGTTTCCCCAGTCCGATGCTCCAGGAGCTCGATCGCGAGGGGACCAACCGGTACGCCTTCTCCTTTAGCGGTCTGAAGACGGCAGTGCTTCGCACAGTCCGGGACGACTCCGGCGGGAATCCCTCCACGATCGACCCGGCCGATGTAGCACGAGGATTTCAGGATGCTGCCATCCAGGTACTCGTCGCGAAAACCGCCCATGCGGTCGAGGCCAGTGGCTACGGCCGGGCAATGGTAGGAGGTGGCGTGGCTTGTAATCGCGCCTTGGTCGCCCAGCTGCGGGAGCGACTGGCGGGACGAGCCCAGGTCAGCGTAGCTTCACCGCGGCTCAATACCGACAACGCGGCTATGATCGCGGCGGCGGGAGCCTGGAGGCTTGCTCGGGGCGAACGGAGCGGCCTCGATCTCGAGCCACGCGACGATCTTCCACTTCCCGGCCTGACCTTCCACTCACCTGGATTAGTCTGATGACGATCTACCCGTTCATTGTTCACCTGGGCCCACTGGAGGTCACGGGATACGGGCTGATGCTGATGGTCGCCTTCCTCATGGGAGGCTGGCTGATCGCACGCCAGCTTCGCGAGCGGGAGCTCCGGGAGGAGTACGCCGCCGACATGGTGGCCGCGGCCGTCATCGGTGGAATAATCGGAGCCAAACTCTGGTACGTCGCGCTCACCCGAGACCCTGGCGCCCTCTTCTCCCGCGGCGGACTGGTATGGTACGGTGGGTTCATTGGCGGAGCTGTTGCGGTGATCCTGAATGGCTGGCGGTTGAAGGTGCCACTTCGGTGGACCATGCAGATCGCAGCTCCAGCCTTGGCAGCGGCCTATGCGCTCGGTCGGGTAGGATGCTTTCTGGTGAATGACGATTATGGACGACCCAGTAATCTGCCTTGGGCCGTGCGCTTCCCCGACGGGCTGCCCCCGTCAACCGCCGGGAATTTGCACCAACTTTTTGGGGTCCCGATCCCGCCCGGCACTGATCCGTCTTCGGTTCTCTCCGTCCATCCCACTCAGCTCTATGAAGTCACGGCCATGCTGCTGGCCTTCGCCGTTCTGTGGGTACTCCGGAAGAAGGGCAAACCGATTGGCTGGCTTTTCGGCTTGTACCTGATTTTTGCAGGAGTGGAGCGCTTCCTGGTTGAGATCGTACGCGCTAAAGACGACCGGTTTCTGGGGCCCTTCACCCTGGCTCAGCTCACCAGCGTGATCCTGGTGCTCATTGGGGCAGCGCTGGTGACGCTTTGGAGAAAAGGAGAGGGTCCCCTGCCCGGTTTCTATCTGGAAACTGGCAGGAAGCCAGCGCCGTCAAAGATCTAGTCGCCTTGGTAAGCTGCTGAGTGATGAAGACTTAGCTCGGTCTTTCGAATTTCCGTACAGCATCTTTACGACTTTTGCACTCCCGCAGCGCTCTGGCTTTTTCGCCTAAGTCACATAGTGAAAGCTGCTTAGGTTAGGTGACCGAAATGGCACTGCCCTTGCTTTACTACTGCCCGGGAAGCTCAAGGGCTTCACACGAAAAGGTGGTAGGTCGAAGAAGGGTGGAGCGGGCACTTCGGCCCGTCTCCGTAAACTCAGGGGGCGATCTACCACTCACTTACGCAAACGGCCCGTCAGATGACGGGCCGTTTGCATTCCCCTGGAGCCTCAGGCAAGAGCCTCAGGCAAGCAGGTTTCGCTGGGCCACCACGAGGCCGTCACTATCGGCATAAAGAAATGAGCCGGGGACAAATGCCACGCCGGCAAAGGTGAGCGGGGTGCCTCGCTGGCCGGCTCCCTCTTTGCCGCTGCGGAGCGGTACGCTGTGGAGGGCCCGGATGCCGATGGGAATCTGACTGAGCTCCGCGGTGTCCCGCACGCTGCCATTGATGACCAATCCCACCCAGCCATTCTCGTAAGCCACCGTTCCAAGCCGCCCGCCCACCAGCGCGCAACGACGCGAGCCGCTCCCATCGATTACCAACACCCGACCCCCGCCATCGGTCTCCAGAATCTGCCGAACCAACGCATTGTCCTCGAAGACGCTCAGAGTCTCGATGGGGCCGCTGAACTTCGCCAAGCCGCCATACTCCCGGAATTCCGGCTGGGCAACCTGCACCAGCTCAGGGTATCCATCACACAGATCGGCGGTGGTGAACTCCACTCAGGTCTTGCGAGAGCGCGACTCAGGCGCGTCGGTGAGGTTTCCCTTCATCCGCTCGACTTCGGAGCGCATCTCGCTCAAGTCGGCTTCCATCCGCTCCAGGGAACGGAGCAGGTCGCGACTCGCCTCGGGCGGGACGGGGGCGGGAATCGCCACAACCGGCTCCCGGTGCAGCGGCTCGGGTAGCGCCGATTCAGTGCGATGACGTCGGCGGGGCTCTATGACAAAGGTCCAGGCAAGGGCGAGGATGAGGAGAGCGAGGAGGACAGCCTGGGCCAGCAGCGACTCGACGGTAGGGTAAATACCCAGTGCGGGGACTCGGGGCGCGCCCAGAACGATGGTGGTCGAGATCATGCCGCCCTCCTGGAGCTCGGCCACGGCTTTCCCGGCGAAGACGAATGCCATGTAGTATAAGAATCCGCTGGTCACGCCGAAGAACGGCTTCAATGGAAGCCGCAGGCCAAAGCGATTGATGGCCAGGTACACCACAACCATGATCAGCGATCCGAGCAGGATTCCGGCAAGGATAGGCATGGTGGCGGCAGGTGAACCGCCGGCGACGAACAGAGCCTTGTAAAACAGTACTGTTTCGAAGCCTTCGCGGTACACCGCCAGGAACGCGGCCGACGCAAGCGCGAGACCGGAGCCGCTGGTTAGCGCGTCCTGCACTTTGCTCTTCACAAAGTGGTTCCACTTGGCCACCTCCATCTTGGAGAGCAGCCAGTAACTCACATAGAAGAGCACCACCGTGGCGAGGGCCATCGTCAGACCCTCCAGCGCTTCGCGTTTGGCGGAGGTCAGGTGAAAGATGGTCTCCAGCGCAAAGGCGGTGAGGAGGCTGGCCACAGCGGCGGCACCCACCCCGATGTGAATGTCGCGCTTGCGATGAGCAGCGCCCATCTTGGCGAGAAATGTCATCAGAGCGCCAACCAGCAGAATCGCTTCGAAGCCCTCGCGCAACAGAATGACAAATGATTGTACGAAGAGGTTCAGTGCGGACGGCTGGTCGGCCAGTGTCCGCTCGGCGTTTTCCAGGTCGGCGTCAAGCTGCCGGCGAATTCGGTCCAGCTCGGCGCCGGTGGCGCCTCCGGCCACGCGGGTACGCAAGGACGCGAATCCGGCCTCCAGATCCGCGGCCAACCCTGGATTCTTGGCACGGACTGACCGCTCTACTTGCTCGAACGTCATGTAGGCGTCGAAGGCCCGTGAGCTCGCGGACGTGTCCCCCGTCCGAGCCAGGGCATACACCGATTCAATTTGGGCTCGTACCTGAGTGAACACCCGGGCATCGGCCGCGGCGCTGCCATCAGCCCGAAATCGCCGGACGGCCGCCACTCTGGCGAGACCCTTTGATTGGTCATTCCCCTCACCGACAGCGGCGAGCAGCTGGGAGTCGGACATGCGACCGGTATTTCCAAACGACTGAAGCGCGGGCGGGACGCTCCCCGAGCCATCGGGCAGACGAAGCACACTGGCATAGAGCGCAACGGCCCAGCGGTCTTCCGCCGGCAGCCTGGTCTCGAAAGCGGGCATTGCTGTTCCTACGACACCGATGCTCACTCGCCGGTAATAGTCCAGGGGCGATTGATCTCGGAGCTCAGCCGCATCCGAGAGATCGGCGGGCTTGGGTTCCATCCCTTTCGCCATCGGACCGTCGCCGCGGCCGAGCTCCCCGTGGCATGAGGCGCAGTTGGTGCGAAAGACTTCGGCGCCTCGAGCCAGCGACGGCACTTCTGCTGGCACCTGATCGAGCGGAACGCCCAGTGCTGTCGACAGAGAGGTGGTAAGCCGCTTTACTCGAGCATCCACGGAGTCGGGGGAGCCGGCCGCACTCACGAGGGCTAACAGCGAATCGATACCACTTATAGTGCTGAGGCGGAATTTGGCAGGCAGGAGGGCCGCCGTTCGGCGAGACTCCTGAAGGAACAGCCGAGCTTCGTCCACTTCTGCTTGAGAAACAACCCGGCCGCTAACGATGCCAACCCGGTATTCCTGAGACGCCAGCTGTGCCGTAGCGGCAACCCGGCGAACTACTGGTGCGACGTCCGGGACAGAATCATAGGCTGGGAGTGGAGCAGCGAGGGCGGATACAACCATGGCGGCCGCGCTGAGAATCATTTTCATCCAGTTTGAAATCGCTGCTTCAAACTAGAGTAAGATGGTCGGAATTGAAAGGTGAGCGGCCCTACGGAGCCTCGACAATAGCAATGGCCCCGGCCGAGAGGGCCGAGTGGGTGAGCGAGATCTTGATGGCAAGACCCCCTCGCTCCTGAGAAATGCGAGCTGCCAGCCCGGAAAGGCGAATGGCGGGACGTCCTTCAGCATCCCTGGATACCTCGATCTCCCGCCAGCCGACGCCTCTCGCCCCAGGCAGGGACTGCATCGCTTTGTAAACGGCCTCTTTGGCCGCGATCCGGGCTGCCGCATGTCCCGTCGCGTCGGGACGGCTGGCCAGATACTGTCGCTCGTGATCAGAGAAGAATCTGTTCATCGCCTGCTCACCTTTGTCCGCAAGGAGGTCGCGGACGCGCTGGAGATCCACCAGGTCAATCCCGACCCCAACGAAGGTCACAGGTGATTCCACCAGAGATTGGCCAGCCCCTCCAGCGGTCCCGGGGCAGGCAGATAACCGCCCAACACCAATCCGAGGTAGCCGAGCAGCAGTAGAACCAGAGCCGTTGCCAGCCAGAGTACCAGGGTAGGCCGCTTCCAGGTTCTCACCCGCTCGATGTCCTGCTTCCAGCGCTCCTGCTCTCGCCAGGCGGATTCGCAGAGAGCCAGCCAGGCGGATTCGAGCCGGCGCGCGGCAGCGGCAAGAGCGACTTGCCATTCTTCCTGCCCCATACGGCCGCGGGAGCCGGACGCGGAAGCAGCCGGAACGGTTTGCTCCAGCGCGTCGAGCGCGCTGACAAAGCCGGCACCTCCACTGCCGAGTCGTGACCCGATCGCGCGGATATCCTCGGGCGTCAACAGGAGTGGCTGCAGGCGTCGCTCGGGCAGCCGGGACTCGACTGCGGCCGCACGCATACGCGCGTTGACCACATCGGCTAACCGCTGTGCGCTTGCCGCTACTGCCCGCTCCCAGCGGTCCAGCCAGGCTACCCGACCAAGCGAGGCTATGGCACCGTGGCGGTCGGCCGCCGCCATGAACGACCTGGCCGCGCCGGCCATGTCGAATATTCCGCTGACCAGCTCCAGTCGAATGTCCTCGAGCACCACGCCGAGCGCGCCGGAGTGGTCCGGGGTGGACGGCGGATCGCCCAGCCGGCCCAGTGACGGCCCGAGCTCGGGCACGACCCAGGTTTCAGTAGAGGCGGAAGGTTGGGTCACCACGATGGCCTGGGTTCAGGCGAGGATAGAATGCAGCACGCTCTCGGTGTCGGCCAAATCCTCGAAGACCGAGTGCGGCCCGCAGGCCTCCAGATCGGCTACTGAATAGTCACCAGTGGCAACTGCAATAGCTCGAGCCTCAATGCAGCTGCCGCAGCCAATGTCCGCCGGGGTATCACCAATAATGACGACCGAGTCTCCTCGAGGCTCCCGGCCGAAATAGCGTGTAGCCCGCCGCGCGGCAATGGGTGGCAGTTCGGGCCGATGTGCCGCATCCGACCCGTAAGCTCCGACTTGGAATCTGCGGGGATCGATTCCCGCTGCCCGCAGCTTGAGTCGGGCTCCCTGAACGAGATTGCCGGTAAGGAGTCCGAGAACAACTTCCGGCTCCGCTTCGAGCCGATCGAGCAACTGGTGAACGCCAGGCATGACATGGGTGCGTGTGGTGGGCCGGTCGAGCTCGTCGGCCAACAGCTCGACGTAACGGCGGCAGATCCCATCGAGCCGGTCGGGCGTAGGCGGTTCCTGGTGTCCTGCTGCTGCGAGCAGTTCGGCCACGATCTGTGGATCGGTCTTGCCGCCGAACTGTATGTGGCCCGGAGCACCGGCGTCGCCGATGTGCTCGGCAATTGCGCTGACGATGGCGCGGCGGCCCGCGCCGGAGCTCAAGAGGATGGTACCATCGATATCGAAGAGAACCAGCTTTCTAGCCGGCATCGCCCCACTCACCTTTCCTCCAGGCGCCGCACCGCGACCAGTCGCTCGCGGAGCGAGGCCGCCCGGCTCCCAGGAAGCCAGGGCTCCACTACCATGCCACCGCAGGAAATCGTGGAATGCACCAGCGTGTCAGCCTCGCCGGCAAAGGCCACATGCGTAATCGAGGCGGTGGATTCGCCACGAAAGAACAGCAGATCACCCGGCCGAACAGCATCGACGGGAACCGACGTTCCGCTGGTGACCTGCTGGGCCGAATCGCGGGGCAGGCTCACACCCCGCGCGGCAAAGGTGGTCTGAACCAGACCGGAGCAATCCACGCCCCAGGGGGTGACCCCGCCCCACACGTATGGGGTGCCGCCAAAATGCTCGAACGCCCAGCGTTCCGGTGCTTTGGCGCGAGCGCCGGAGATGCTCTGCTGGAGCTCTCGAATGCAGCCTCCCACCACCCGTCCCTGCCTCCCGTCGGGCAAACGAACCACCTCCCGATCCAGAATGACCCGGGCGCGCAGCGGAATCGGAAGCGCGGATCCACCGATTCGAAGCGTCGCACCCTCACTCCAGGCGTTTACCTGGGAGCGCCAGTCCTCACCAGCTGGATCCTCCACCTCGGACAAATAACCCAGGTGGATCCACCCGTCGTAGGCGTCTGCGTCTGTCCGGACCCGTCTCCATTCGCCGCTCCGTTCCAGCACAGTTGCGGTCTCTCCCAGAACCAGCTGAGTGACCTGTTCGGCACGGGCGGTGGGATTCGCCAATACGGGCGCCAGCGGGGAACGTGCTATAACTGCGGGCACGGAAGCATTCTCATGCGCTCTTTTCCGGCGGCGCCTTCTTCGAGCAATCCTGACACAGCGTGACTCCGCGAAAGTTGCAGATCAGGCAGAGGAAGGTACCGCAGTTGGCGCAGGGATAGCCCTCGGAGGCGCGCTCCTCCCGGCCGCAAGCGCGACATGTCATCGCGTCGTGTTCATTGAGCTCGGGCATGGGGCTTTAGGTGGTGAGGTTGTAGCGTTTGATCTTGTTGATCAGCGTCGCTCGGGAGATACCAAGCTCGACAGCGGCGCGGGTCCGGTTGCCTGCGTGGTGCTTGAGGGTGCGCTCGATGTGCTGGCGCTCGAGGTCTTCGAGACTAAGTGGCGTGTGCCGCCGGTCTCCTATTCCTGGCCGAGCCCGGAACTCTCCTGGCAGATGCTCCACGCTCACTGCAGGCTGCCCCCGCCCCAAGATGAGGGCCCGTTCCAGTACGTTGCGCATTTCCCGCACGTTCCCCGGCCAGGGATACACGAGCAGCCGCTCCAGCACCTCGCTGGACAGTGCGCCCGGCCCCTCGGGCAGCTCCGATTGCAGGTCTCCCAGAATTCTGGTCAGCAGCGCAAGCCGGTCCTCCCGGGAACGATCCCGCACCGCCGGCAGGGTTAAGGGCATGACGCTGAGGCGATAGTACAGGTCTTCGCGAAAACCCCTGCTTTCGACTTCAGCCTGAAGATTCTTGTTGGTGGCGGCCACGAGACGCACGTCCACCGTGATCTCGCGGGTACCTCCGAGCCGACGGAACGTCTTCGTTTCCAGAACCTTCAACAGCTTTGGCTGAAGCTCCGGAGCGAGGTCGCCGATCTCATCCAGAAAAATGGTTCCTCGGTCCGCAATCTCGAAGAGACCCTGCTTGCGGTCTTTAGCGTCGGTAAAGGCGCCTTTTTCGTGGCCGAACAGCTCGGAATCGAGAAAGGTGGCGTTGAGTCCGGCGCAGTTCACCTCCACAAACGGGGCCTTGGAGCGCGGGCTGAGGTCGTGAATCATCCGGGCCACCCAGCCCTTACCGGTTCCACTTTCACCGTTGAGGAGCACCGTGGTCCGTTCACTCTGGGCCAGCAGAGCCACCTGATGGGCGAAGTCCTGCATGCCTGAGGATGTGCCCAGGGAATCGAGCCCATGGCCCGGCGCACTCTGCACCAGCAAGGCTTCGTTGATTCGGCGGAGCCGCGCCTTGTCAGCCACTCGGGCAGTAGCGGCGGCGAGGTGCTCCATGTCTACCGGTTTGCTGAGGAAGTTTTCGGCACCCATCTGCATGGCGCGAACGGCGGTGGCCACGTCGGTTTGCCCGGTCAGGAGAATCACCGAGGCGTCCCGCTGGCGCAGGTGTTCGAGAACCTCCATCCCGTCCATCCCCGGCAACCCCAGATCCAGAATGACAACCTCTGGGCGCAGGCGGTCGAAGGTGGCGAGTCCCGCCTCGCCGCTGAGCTCCCGGGTTACTTCATAGCCGAAGCGCTCGAAGTAGTTACCTATGCTGCGTAGAACATCGACATCGTCATCGATCAGCAAGACCGAGCCGGCCATGATGAATTCCCGGACTGAGGGGTGGAGCCCCCCAAAAATTAGTCACTCGCGAGGGCTACGCCATGGCCTTGCTGCCGGAAGGAACCAGGATCCGGATAGCTCCGGGAACGACGCTCACGGTAAAGGGAGTCTCGCCGCCCGGCTCGCCATCCAGCTGAACCGGCTGGACTTCTTCCGCTTCTACCTGAATTTCTCGGCCTCTGGCGTGGCCCAGGGAGGTGGCGTCTCCCAGGGTGGCCGGCCCGATGCGAAGCAGGTCCCAGACCACCCGCAGGCTCTGCGGGAGATTGTCGGCCCGGACGACCACAACATCGAGCAGGCCGTCGGTGGGAGTGATGCCGGGCCCCAGCCGAACTACCCGGGGAATGACTTCGCCGCAGTTGGCTACCAACACCATGGCGGCATGGACTTCGTACCTCACCCCGTCGATGGTGATCACATGCAGGCTGCTCTGGATGCTGGCGATGAGTCTGAGACTGGTCGCAACGTAGGCGCCCATTCCCCAACGACGCTTGTGCTGGGACAGGGTTGCGGCCATCACCCGGGCATCGTACCCGGCTCCGCAGGCCACCGCGAAGTATTGGTATCCGCCGGGGCGTTCCATGCGACCCAGGTCCAGCGGATAAGGCCGGGCGCTCAGCAGTGCCCGGGCCGCGCGCGCCGGTGAGGGTGGGATGCGCAGGTTGCCGGCAAGAAGATTTCCTGTTCCCCCGGGAATGACGCCCAGCGGCACATCGGTCCCAACTAGCGCGGCCGCCGCCTGCATGGTAGTGCCATCTCCTCCGAACACCGCCACGATGTCCACTTTGTTGGCCACGCCATATTCGGCCAGTTCTCTCGCATGGCCTGGGCCCGTGGTAGCGAGCACCTCGACCTCCCAGCCTCCTCCCCTCAAGGTGTTTGCAACCAGGTCGATGCTGACCCGTGCCGTACGCGCCGCCGCCGGGTTGGCGATGAGCAACAAACGGGTCACCCTCAGAACTCCCGTTCCCATTTAACGTCGGAGCCAATCTGATACGTATTCGTGGTGAGTATTCCAAAATCCTTGCGACAGGATGTCAGGGTAGGCTCCACACTGGTCTGCAGGCTCCATTCCCGGCTGAACCGGAATTCCAGACTCGCGCCCAGATTGTTGTAGCTGAACTGGCCGAGATTTTCGGGACAGAAGCCGGCGTTCAGCGTCAGGAAGGTCTTGCTGCCGAGCTGCCACCCCGCAGCCAACTGCGTGAGCGACTGCACCCCACGGCCATGGGCCACACCCGGCCGGATCTCGATCAAGTCGAGCGGCACGCCCAGATCCTGGATCAGCGCGCGCTCCAGCTCACTGGACAGGGCGCTGGAGAAGTAGGACAATCCGGTCTGGAGGTAATCCGTCTGCCCCAAACGGGCAGCTTCGTTGGCTGGATACCCGGTTACCAGGTACGAGACCAGATCGGTTTCCGAGATCGGCGGATTGAAGGTGCTCTCCAGTCCCACCTTCGGGGCATACAGCGTCCCAGTGATGTTGGCAATCACCGGGACTTCTTCACCCCGTACAGCGCGAACGACGTGGGTTGCCCGGATGTCGAGGCTAGCGTTGAGATCGCCGAAGTATCGGACCGATCCCCGGTCCACCGTGAAGTCTCTGGTAATGGGGCCGATATGGAGGGTATAACTACCCCGCAGTGCGTCCAGGGTGCCTGAAGGGGTGTAGGTCTTTTCCGTCTTGCTCAGCCGGACTTCACCGCCGAGCTGGATGTTTGCCTCGTTCGACCGAAGCCACACATCGGAGCCCAGCACAACTCGCAGATTCTGAATCGTAAGGGAATCCAGAAACCGGTTCTGGAACTTGGCGGCGATACTGAGATTCTGGCTGCGCAGCAGCGTGGTGTCGACCAGATCGGCGATGGTCGGATCTTCCAGATCGATGATTCGCTTGCTCACCAGGTCGGCGAAGTAGAGAACTCCGCTGTTGGCCTTCAGGTCCCCGCCCAGGGTGGCTTGAAACAAGGGCCCGCGAAGGCCCAGACGGCCGGTACCGGTGAATGTGAGAAAATTTCGTACGTCCAGTGCCCGGAAAGCTTCCGCCTCGAATGCCAGGTCAAGCTCTGGACGCGAAAAGTTCGCCAGCTGCACCGAGCCAGTTATTCCCAGCGTTCCATCGCTCCGCAGCGACAAACTGTCAATTACCAGGGAGTCGCCTTCGAAGCGAGCTCGCCCTTGCAGGCCATCATACCGGACGCCCAGCCCTGGAAGAGACATGGCCCCGTTCCTGATCTGGAGTCCGCCGGCAAATTCGGGTTTCTCCCAGGTTCCCCTGACGTTCATATCTACCGCCAGCAGGCCGTTCACTCGATTCACCGCTGGCGTCAACGCCTCGAGGATGCCCAGGTCCACGCTGTCGCCGCGAGCGTGGACGCTGAGTGGACCGGCCACCCGGCGTTGCCCGGCGCCTTTGATCGCCAGGTCCAAGGGAAGCTTGGTCTCGATCCGGAGAACGTTTTCGCCGGTCCTCCAGAGCTGCAGATTGGCCTCCAATTTTCGGCCCGCGTAATTCACCACACCCTGCAGGAAGGGCGCCTGGAAATCGCCGAATCTTCCCCCATTCAAGGTGGTGGTTCCTCGGAGAGTTGGGGCCTGAGCTGTCCCCCCCATTCGGACATCCAGGCCAACCAGTCCCCCGACCGCAGCCGTGTCACGCTGCAGCACTCCATATACGTCGTGCAGATCCATTCCCAGAATGGTCAGAGCCAGCGAGCCCTCCGAGTTGCCGGGCACCCGCCCTCCCAGCTGAACGATGCCCGAGCCATCCGTAGCCCGCAGCGTTACCGGACTGATCGCCGGCGCGGAATCGGTCAGGGTAACCGCAAAGCTTTCGTCCAGCCGATAGGTGTGCACGGGCAGGGTGAAAGCCAGGCTGTCGAACATCGCCACCTGGGTGTCCTCATGACGCCACCAGCGTCCCGAACCATCGAGCCGGGAATCAGTTCCGATCCCCGAGCCCGCTCTCCACTCCAGTGAGTCAGCCCAGCCGCTTACCTGAGTATTGAGTCCGTGGAACACCCACTTGTCCGCGCTGACCGAATCGGATCCAACGGACGCGGTCACCCGCGGCCGTTGACCGCCGACCCAGCTGAACGTCCCCGTGACGCGAGGTGAGGCGATGCGCTGCCACTCCAGTTTCTGCAGCAGCAGATCCCCGCTCATTTCGAGCGTATCGAGGCTGCCGGTCAACCGCACCTGCGCCTGAGCGGTCCCGCCGAGGGGGTGGCTGTCCGGGGAGTTGCCGCGGGTCTGGCCGGTAACGGCCAGGAGCAATGAGTCGAAGGCGATCAAGCTGTCCGCGGCCAGACTGAATGCCATGCGGCCATCGTGAGGAGCAGTCCACCCGAGCGTTCCACTGCCCCCGACCCGTGCCCCCTTCCAAAGGGCATACGCAGTATCCAGTCGAATCACGCTGTCGTGCACCCCGACGGTGGCGTTGACGCTGTCCAGAGTCCACTCGCGAATCCTGCTGGTGGAGAGCGCGAGCCGGAGGTCTCCCTCCGGCGCATTCAGGGTGTCGCTCCTCCCCGTGATGGTCAGCTCTCCGTTGAGCCGGGAAGGAATCTGCCGTCCCGTCAACGACGCCAGATCCAGATTCGTAAAGTTCAGATGTAGCCCTTCCGCTCCCCAGACTGGAGGTCGCACCGTGGCGTAGCCCTGTGCCTCGATTGTTCCGATTTGCCCGGAGAGCGCCGCGTCGACGAGCAGGCGCTCGAGGTTGCCCTGACTCCGGAATCGCCCCCGCACCTCCCCTCGACTTTTCAGCGCTGGGAAGGCTCGGCGAATCCCCTCAAAGGAAAGAGGGTCCAGGCTCACATCGGTGCCCAGCCCCAGAACCTCGAAGCGGCTGTCCAGGTGCACCGTCCCTTCCAGGAGACTGGGCGGCCGGTCCTGGTCCTGATGCTGTGCCGTGCCGTTGAACACAACGTTGTGCAGGGGTCCGTTGAGCGTCCCCACCGCGATCACTCTGCCCGGCAGGATGACCGCCGGGGCCACTCGGCGGACCGTGCGCAGATCGATGTCGGATTGCCTGACCTCGAAATTGGTGAACGTCAGTCCGCTGTCGGGTGAGGTGCCGACACCGCCATCGCCCGAAATCGTGGTCAACGGATTTCCCGGAACGGCGGCGTCCCGGAAGGCCCACTCCAGGGTCAGGTCCATGGCATTCAGGAATCCGGATCCGGCCAGCTTCCCAGTAACGGTTCCGGCGAACGGAAGCGTATCCAGATAGGGCCGGGCGGCGTCCAGGTTGAGCTCGGTCAGCCGGAGATTCATGTCCCGCACGCCAAGACCGCGCCGCTTGTCGGTGATCGTGACCAGTTCGCCATCCACCTGCCCCAGAGCTCCTCGCAGGTGCAGATCGCGGAGATCGTACGCCGTCCGGGCTCCCGTTTCAGAGCGTGCCGCCAATACCCCTCGGCCTGTCATCGCAGGAAATCCCGGCGACACCCAGCGGAGATCCACCAGATTGACATGAGGCGAGACTACCTGAAAGTCGAACAGGATGGTATCGCGCGGCCAGGTCACGGCGCCGCCGCCGGAGAACCGGCTGTCGGGCATCGCCCCGGTACTTAGGCTGAAGACGGCGCTATCGCCTCGAATCCGAATTCGGCCTACTGCGTCGCGAACGGTCACCCCCGGATCGCTCACCCGTGTGGCCAGCGAATCCAAATCGATGGTAAATGGCTGCCGGTCAGGTGTGGCGATCCGGAGCCGGGAGATCCGGGTGGCGAGATCGGAAAGCTGGATCACCCGGCGCCGGCCTTCGGGCGTGTCTTCGATCACCCGCCCCGGCTTCGCTCGTTCGGCACGAACCGCGGAATCCACACTGGCCTCGGTGATGGCGGTCCGGGGAGGGTTCCACGGCAGAGCTATTCGAAGGGTGCCTTCGGTCATCCGGACGTCGTGGAACTCGACCAGCGGCGACTTGCCCCCCTTCGAGCCCTTCCCGATGCCCAGCACCTCCTCATAGTTCATGCGGCCATTGCGGTGCTTGATCAGCTGAATGGTTGGGCTCTCCAGCTGGATGCCGCTCAACACCACCTGCCCGGCGATCAGGTTGGGCAACCGATAGCTCACCCGCGCCCGGGGCAGGTTAGCCAGCAGCACCCCGCTGGTGTCGCGCACGATCAGGTTTTCCAGTGTGAGATCGTAGATGAAGGAGCCGGAGATGGAGCCCACCTTCACCGAACCGATCACGATCCGATCCAACAGCCTAGAGACCGTCCGGGCCAGGAGATCCCGTCCCGGCGGGGTCAGGGTCATCGACGTGACCACCCCGAGCACCATGGCAACGGACCCAATGACGAACACGAAGAGGAAGCGGGCGAGCTGACGCCGCATCAGAAGGGCTGCCCTACGGCGATATGGATGGTGTACCTGTGATCGCGAGGCAGCACGTAGGCGTCCTGACCGGGGACCGGAGTGAGATTCCCCAGGGTATCTGCCTGAAATAGCGTACCCGGCTGGAGCTCATAGGGATTGTACGCCACGTCGAGACGGGCCGGCCCCAGTGGGGTAGCGATGCGGATGCCCACTCCGGGGGTTACCCGTAGCTTCCGCTCGGAAGGCGGGCCCTCCCGCTGCCAGACCATCCCGGCATCGACAAAGCCGGCGAATCTCAGCCGCGAACTGAAGATGGGTGAAGGCAACCGAATCTCGACGTTTCCCAGGGCAAAGGTGTTCCCGCCGGTGGCCGCCACGCTAACCGAGTCGGCGACAATGGTATCTCCGCGGATCCCTGCAACCGGCACCACATAAACCACCGGCCCCAGTTCATTACGCTGGTATCCCCGTACGTCGTTAGGCCCGCCAGCATAGAACCGCTGGTCCGGTGGAATGAATGCCCCCGAAACGTTGCCCACCTCTAGGGTGGGTGAGAAAATGAGCCCGCCGCGCACCCGCCAGCTCAGCACGGCGTCACGAGAGAGGGGGCGGTACCAGGACATTCCCCCCGCGAGGCGGGTGAACTGCTGCGAGCTGGACGAGCCGATGTACTTGGAACTGTAGGTGACCTCCACCGATCCGATGCGTCCGCGAGACGGATCGATCGGGCTGTTGATCCGGGGAAAGGTCGCCAGCGCGGTCAGCGTAGCGAGCGGCAGACTCTTCCGCAGGGGTTCAATCACGTCGGAGGTGCAAGCCCCGAACACTCCGCAAAAGCTGAGCGCACTCGCCTCGGTTCTTCCGTACGAGATGGTATAGGTAAGCGAGAGCGGATTTCGCCGCCGCGGGGTGGTGCGGGTGAGCGCTACACTGGCACCGGTTTCCTGCCGCAGGTAGACCTTGTACTCCGATCGCCGTTCGGCAAACAGCGACACGGTGACGGCGTTATTCGGCGAGAGAAACGCCGGGCGGCGGATCGAGGCTCCCAAGTAGTAGTTCACCTTCGCCGATCCAACCTTATCCTCCCGCGAGGTCGAGCAAATGTTCTGGTCGAGGCCCCAATCCACGGGATCGCCCACTCCTACCTTCGAGACCCTGCTGGTCAGATCGAGAATGCGGCCGGCGCCCAGGAAATCACGAGTGGTCCACCCGAGCGACCCGCGGAAGCAGTCATAGGTTGCATAACCCATTCCACTCTGAACCCGGTGCGGCTTGCTCTCGTTCACCTGCACCACCAGAGGCACGGTAGAATCCCCCGGATGGTAGGATGCCGAGTCGATATTCACCGAGGCAAAGCGGAACAGGTCCGACTCGTAGAGATTGCGCTGGCTTTCGAACAGCTCTTCCTGGGAGTAGCGCCGGCCGTTGCGGGAGACCAGGAGCTGCCGGACTACGGTGGTGTCGACGCGCTTCGCTCCGATGACCTCGACCCGCCCGATAACCGCCCGGGTGCCCGGCTCCGCGTCCAGGGTCACCGATGCGTTCTTGGCCTCCCGGTTCGACTCAAAGGAAGTGAATACCGCGGCAGCGGGATAGCCCCGGTCGCGCAGACGGCGAATCAGCGAATCGGCACTCGCTTGCATATCGAAGCGGTTGAACGGATCACCCACCTGGAGGGGGAGGTCGAGGAGCACGGAGCGACGCAACCGGGGTGGCAGCGAATCCAGACCGGTTGTGATCATCCTGGTGACGCGAATCGGATTGCCCTCGGTGATCCTGAAAGTGATGTACACATCCTCCGGGGCTCGACTGACCAGCGTATCCACCACCGCATCAGGGTAGCCGCTCCGCTTGTACAGCACGCTCAATCTGACGACATCGCGCCGGAACTCTTCCTCGTCGAAGAACCGCTTGGTTCCGAGGAACTTGAACGAGCGGAACAGGAAGGCACGGGCAAACCAGCTGGAGTTGGTCGTGACGATGGCGGCGGCCAGGATTTCATCACTGATCGCCTGATTCCCCTCGAACTTCAGTTGTCGAATCACCCTCTGCGACGGCTGCTGAGCCAGGCCAGCGCCGGTCCAGCTGACCATCGCGACCAGGCCGAGGAGAAGACCCAGCCGTCGAAAGCGGACTTTGATCACCGGCACTGACGGGCACAGTGGGTGAGGCGCAGGTGGTGCGATCAATGCGACGGGAGGAGAATGCCGCACTCCTGGACGAGGGTTCTCGACGTGTTGGCCCATCAAGACCAGATTGACGGCATGGGGTAAGCCCGGTAGTTTGACCGCCTTACGCTGCAGTGTCAACGTTGGTGAATCGGCGGTGTCCCCTTGCTTCGCCGGTGCGCCGTTTGCGCTTGCCCTTCCCATCCGCCGCGAGGGGTCCGTTCGACTCACCATGCGCCGATTCCTACTCTCCGCCCTTCTGGTCCTGCCGGCCTGTGCTGACCAGGGGGGCGGGAAAACTCTCGACTACTATTTCAGCTACGATCCGCGGTCGCTGGATCCCGCCCTGTCCACCGACGTGCCCACCGGAGAGGTCGTTACCCTTCTCTTCGACAACCTGACCCAGTTCGATGCGGATGCGCGATTGAAACCAGGACTGGCGCGCAGCTGGGAAGCCAGCGCCGATGGCCGAGTATACACCTTTCATCTTCGGACCAACGCCCGCTTCCATGATGGTCGTCCGGTCCGTTCCGCCGATGTCAGGGCTTCGCTGCTGCGGGCGCTCGCACCCGGCACCACTGGCGGACGCAGCTGGCCGCTGTATCCGATTCGGGGTGCCCGGGCCTATGCCTCCGGTCAGAGCAAGGAAGTCAACGGTATCGCCACGCCCGACGACTCTACGGTCATCCTGACCCTGGAAGAGCCGCTGAACGTATTTCCCAAGCTGCTCGCCATGCCGGTAGCAGCCGTCGTGCCGAGCCCCACTCCAAAGGATTTCGATCAGAAACCGACCGGCAGTGGTCCCTGGAAGTTCGTCTCCTGGTCTCATGACGACGCGATCGTGCTGGCCCGGAACGAGACTTATTGGGGTGGCGCCCCGCGGTCCGACAGCTTGCGCATACGGATCATTCCTGAGCCTTTGACCCAGGCTGCAGAATACGAGTCGGGCCACCTGAGCGTTGTCGAGGTACCCATTGGAGAGACCCGGCGCTGGGAGCAGGCCCACGGACAGGAGTTGCAGCGACGTCCAGTGATCCGGGAGTACTACGTGGCGATCAATACCACGCGAGGCCCACTTCAGGATCCCCGCGTCCGCCGCGCGCTCAATCACGCCGTGGACGTACCGACGCTGCTCAGCACGCTGTTCATGAACCGGGGCGTGCGGTCCGCCGGTTCTCTGCCGCCCGGCATTGCGGGCTACGACTCCACCCGCACGCCCTATGCCTACGATCCGGCGGAAGCCAAGCGGCTCCTGAAGGAGGCCGGCTACCCCGCGGGTTTCTCTCTGAAACTCTGGCGCACCCAGCGGGCTGAGCTCGCGCGATTGGCTCAGTCGATCCAGCAGAACCTGGCGGAGGTCGGCATCCGGGCGGAAATCGTGGAGCGCGACGCCTCCAGCGCGAGAGAAGCCGTGCGCCATGGCGAAGCCGACCTTTTCCTCACCGACTGGTGGGCTGACTATCCCGACCCCGAAAACTTCAACTACCCGCTTTTCCACTCCCGCAACAAGGGACCCGGGGGAAACTACGCCTTCCTGAGCGATCCCACCCTCGACTCGATGATCAGCCGGGCCCGCGCCACGACCGACAGCGCCGAAAATGTCCGGCTGGCCCGCGCCATCGACGCGCGGGTGTTCGATCTGGCGCCCTGGATTTTCCTCTGGTTTCCGGTCGATATCTGGGCCATGCAGCCAGATGTACGAGGCTGGCAGCTTCCCCTGGTCTTCACCGGGCAACGCTGGATGGAGGCGGAGCGAGCCCGGTGAGTCGCTTTCTGCTGCAGCGGATGCTCCTGCTGATTCCCACACTGCTCGGCGTCCTGATCGTCACCTTCCTGCTGCTGTATGTCGCCCCGGGCGATCCGGTGCAAGCCATGGTTGGCGAACGGGCCGACCCGGAGACACTCGCCCGCTTGCGGGCCGAGTTGCACCTCGACGATCCGCTGCCGGAACAGTTCGCGCATTATCTGGGTGGCGTGCTCCGAGGCGATCTGGGCACCAGCTACATCACCCGCCGTCCGATCCTGCGCGATCTGCTCCAGCGTTTTCCGGCAACTCTCCGCCTGGCCGGAGCAGCCATGCTGTTCGCGGCCTTGACCGGGATCAGCATCGGCATATTCGGCGCCTGGAGACCGGGCGCTGTGCTCGACCGGGTGGCGGCCTTCGGCGCCTATCTGGGGATCTCGTTTCCGGTGTATTGGGTCGGACTGATTCTGATCCTGATCTTTGCGGTAAATCTCCGATGGCTGCCGCCGTCAGGCTCGGGAGGTCTGGTCTATCTGATACTGCCGGCGTTGACGCTGGGAATGCGTTCCGTTGCATTTTTGTCGCGCATGACCCGCGCGGCAATGCAGGAGGTTCTCCAGAGCGATTTCGTGCGCACGGCACGTGCCAAAGGTCTGCTGGAGACTCGGGTGGTGCTGTCGCATGGCTTTCGCAACGCGCTGCTTCCCGTCCTCACGGTTCTCGGACTGGACTTCGGCAGCTATCTCACCGGCTCGATCCTGACCGAGACCATATTTTCCTGGCCCGGCGTGGGGCGCTACGTTCTGACGGCTATCGACAAGCGCGATTTACCTGCGGTTCAGGGAAGCATTCTCTTTCTCAGCCTAATCTTCGTTCTGGTAAACCTGATCACCGATCTGCTCTATGCTCGAGTGGATCCGAGGGTGGCGTATGATTAGGTCGAGCCTGACCTGGCTGCTTTGCTTCCTGACTGCTTTGCTTCCCGTCCATTCCCTCCTTGCGCAAGCCGATTTTGGCCGGCGCGTCGACGCCCGCCTGAATACGGTGCCTTTCAATCGACAGCTTTGGGGAATCGCGCTCCTCGATCAGAATGGCCGCCTGGTCTATGGCCGCAATGAGAGCCGGCTGTTCATCCCGGCAAGTAACACCAAGCTCATCGTCAGTGCGGTTGCGTCGGCGTTGTTTCCTCCGGATTGGCGGGTCAAGACCGGCGTGTACGGTAGCCCGGTGGTGGGCGGTGTCCTGCAGGGAGACCTCGTGCTCTACGGACGGGGCGACCCCACCATGGACAAGCGCTGTTACGCCGCGGACAGCACCCTGGCTGGGGTGTGCGACGTCGATCCCTTTGTCCGGATGCGCCAGTTAGCGCAGGGACTCCGTGCCAAAGGCGTTCGCGTCGTGTCGGGCGACGTCGTCGGCGACGGCAGCTACTTCGAGCCCACTCTGGTGCATCCGAATTGGGAGGCGTTCGATCTCAACTGGTGGTATGCGGCGCCGGTCTCAGGTTTGGGATTTCATGACAACAGCATCGATTTCGATTGGCAACCGGGACCGGCTGTGGGTGCGCCGGCCGTCATTGCGATCACGCCGGATCTCGGCGACGTCGGATTCGAGAATCGAACGCTGACGGTAGCTCCCGGCGGCGAGTCAGATATCGGTGATCGCTTCTTTCGGCAGCCGGGAACCCTGCAAATCTGGGCCGAAGGCACTGTAGCGCTCGACAATCCCCGTCGTACCGAATCTTTTGCGGTGCCTGACCCCAACCTCTTCGCGGCGCGAGCCCTCCGACAGGCGCTAGCCGATGCGGGCATCGCGGTTACGGGTACCACCCGTTCCACTACTGATTCGTTGCTGTATGCGCACCTCCGAGCGTCTCCCCCGCTCGCGGAGGTGTTGTCCCGGCCGCTACGCGACTGGATCTTTCCGATCCTGAATACCAGTCAGAACTGGTTCGCGGAAATGTTGTTGAAGCAGCTCGGCCGGCAGTTCGGCAAGGCGGGATCGTGGCCAGAGGGGCTGGCGGTGGAGCGCCGCTTTCTGATCGATTCGATCCGGGTGGACTCTACCCAGTTTTCGCTGAGCGACGGATCAGGTCTCTCCAGCAGCAACCTGGTGACCCCGCTTGCGTTCACTCAGGTACTTCGGTTCATGCGAACGCATCCGCGCTCCGCGACGTTTGCTGCCGCCTTACCCGTAGCGGGTCTGGCCGGCTCCCTCCGCAATCGTTTTCTGGGTACTCCGCTGAACGGGAGGGTGCGGGCGAAGACCGGGAGCATTGCCCGGGTTCAGTCGCTCTCCGGGTACATCGAGCTCGGCGGCGGGAAAAACCTGACTTTTTCGGTTGAGGCCAACCACCACGCCGAGAGCGGCATGGTCATGCTCAACGCGATCGACAGCGTGGTGGTCGAGCTGGGAAAGGGCGGTAAGCGCTAAGCCGATCGGTGCTGCGGATCAATCATCCTTCTGGCCGAAGATGGCCATGTTCGACGAGTGGCCAGGATTGACCTTGGTCTTGGGATTGATCCGGTGCACCGCATTGTTCACCGCGATGCACGCCTCGGCAGCTCCAGTAGCGATCAGCTTGAGCTTTCCCCGGTAGCTGGTGATGTCGCCGGCAGCGTAGATGCCAGGAACATTGGTCTCCATCACCTGGTCCACCTTGATATCCGCTTTCTCGGTCTCAAGCCCCCATTCCTTGATCGCGCCAAGGTCCGAATGGAAGCCGAGCAGGGGAATCACCGCATCGATCTCCAGGGTCTCCTCTTCCTTGGTTTTGTTATTGAAGATGGTGACCCGCTCGACTTTTCCGTTTCCATGCAGAGCCTTGACCTCCCAGAAGGTCCGAAGCTCACATGCACCCAGACGCTGCAGCTCCTGCACCTGATTGATGGTGGCCTGATGGGCTCTGAACCCGTCGCGACGATGAATAAGCATCACTGACTTCGCCACACCCTGAAGATTGACCGCCCAGTCAAAGGCCGAATCCCCCCCGCCCACCAGGAGCACCCGTTTGCCGGTGAACTGCCGGGGATCGAGCACCTTGAAGTACAACCCCTTCTCTTCGTACTGGTCCTCTCCCTCAATTCCCAACTTCCGGGCCTCAAAGGCACCGATCCCGGCTGCTATGATGATGGTCCGGGACGGATAGTCCGCTTCGGAAGTCTCCAGCACGAAGCGCCCGCCGTTTCCGTCTTCCACCTTGCGCAAACCGGTAACGATCTCGCCCAGATGAGTAGTCGCACCGAACTGCAGCCCCTGGACGGCCATGTCTCGGACCAGGTCCTTGGCCAGCACCTTGGGAAAGCCGGCAACATCGAAGATGTATTTCTCCGGGTATAGCGCCATGAGCTGCCCGCCCAGCGCAGGCAGGGCATCGATGACTCTGGAGGAGGCACCCCGCATCCCGGCGTAAAAGGCCGCAAACAGCCCCGTGGGCCCTCCGCCGATGATGGAGATGTCTCTCAGCTCATGTTCAACCACGATTGCTCCTCATCAGGTATTCTCGTCGGTAACCTTGAAGCTTAAGCCCTTTCGCGCCGCCACGGGACCCGGCACATTGGTCCGCCATGAGCATGCGCGTTGGCTGTCGCCCATGAAGATCTACACTCGCACTGGAGACGAAGGAGATACCGGCCTGTTCGGAGGTGGCCGGGTGCCGAAGGATCACCCCCGCGTATCGGCATATGGCGATGTAGACGAGCTGAACTCCAGCCTCGGCCTGGTCCGGGCAGCTGCGGATCAGAGCTTCTTCGACGAGCTGCTCGAGTCGATCCAACGTGACCTGTTCTCCATCGGGGGGCATCTGGCCACGCCCGATCCCGAGCGGGTGCGTAAGGCACTGGAGAAGGCTTCACTCTCGCCAGCCCGGATCAGCGAATTCGAGCAGATCATGGACGAGGCGGACAATACACTACCCCCGCTTCGGGCCTTCGTGCTGCCGGCCGGAACCCGGATCGCTGCGGCACTCCACGTGGCTCGCACGGTATGCCGCCGAGCCGAGCGAAGCGTGGTTCATCTGGCGCACACGGAAGCGGTGCCTCAGCTCTTCCTGACCTATCTCAACAGATTGTCGGACCTGCTGTTCACCCTTGCCCGCGTGGCCAACCAGAGGGACGGAGTGGCCGATTCCACCTGGTAAACCGCACACTCGGAGCGCAGGTGACCCCACAGCCTATCAGGGTACGACACCAGCTCGGGAGCTATCCGGTGTACGTGGAGCCCGGCATTCTGAGTCGGCTGGCCGAGCTCTGCCAGCAACATCTTCCGGATCGTCGAATTGCCCTGATCGCCGATGCCGCCGTGTACGAGTTGTTTCAAAGCGGGAGCCTTGGAGCTCCGGCGTGGAACGGCGAAACCCTCCAGGTAGCACCCGGCGAAGCATCCAAGACTCGGGAGAGCTGGGCTCGCTTATCCGACGAGTTGCTGGAAAAGGGTTTTGGCCGGGACACCGGCTTGCTCTCACTGGGCGGCGGGATGGTGGGCGATCTTACGGGGTTTGTCGCCGCCACCTACATGCGGGGAGTTCCTTACGCGCTCGCTCCGACCACCCTGCTCGCCATGGTGGATGCCTCCGTGGGCGGCAAAACCGGGGTCAACAGCCCGCAGGGGAAGAACCTGATCGGAGCGTTCCACCCTCCTGTGGTTGTTATAGCCGATCCACAAACCCTGACCACCCTTCCCGACCGGGAGTACAGCGGTGGGCTGGCGGAGGCAGTGAAACACGGGTTGATCGCCGATCGATCGTATTTCGAGTGGATCGAATCTGCCGCTGAGGACCTTCTCGGCCGAGATCCCGCGGCGTTGGCTCACCTGGTCCGCCGCAGCGTGGAGATCAAGGCAGAAGTGGTCAGCGAGGACGAACGCGAGTCAGGCCGGCGGGCTATCCTGAATGCAGGACATACGGTGGCTCATGCGCTGGAGTCAGCCTCCGATTACCGGTTGTCGCACGGGGAAGCTGTGGGGCTTGGGCTGGTGGCCGAATGCGCCCTGGCTGAGCTGATGGGTGTCGCCGAACCTGGCCTTTCAGCTCGCGTCCGGGCGCTGCTGGAGCGGCTGGGCCTGCCGGTTCGTTTGCCGTCACTGGATTATTCGACGGTCATGCGCCGGATGTCAGTCGATAAGAAGAACCGGAACGCCCAAATTCATTGCGCATTGGTATCTGACCTGGGACAAATGCGTTACATCGGCGGCTGGACCACTCCGATCGCTGGAGATGACATGGAAAAGGCGCTGAGGGCCCTCGTGTCCAGCTAGCGAGATCTCCCAAGATTAGCGCTTCAACTACTGAGGATGCTGCGTCTTGCAGCACTTTATTCACCGGGTTATCAACCAAACCATGAGCCGTAGTGGACAAAAGCGACAAAGCAGTTATTAACAAATAATTTGTGATGTGGAAACAGGGGCTTGCTTGACCGCATGAGCGGAACTTCCTATATTCGCTATTCAATCCTCTCCGATTGTCGGTCACCGCTTCACAAAATGTAGCCCGCTCCCTCTGCCGGGGTTGTTCTATGACGCATGTCCGCACCGGGAAAGCCCGCCCGTTTGCCCGCTCCGCTCCTTCCGGCGCATTTGACCAATACCTACTCGACATCCAAAAGCTCCCCATGATCTCGGATCCGGACGAGGAAAAACGGCTTGCCCGTAAGGCCGTTGCCGGAGACGAGACGGCGGCCGAGCGGCTGGTCACCGCGAACCTCCGGTTCGTGATCTCCTATGTCAAGAAGTACCAGGGCCACGGACTCGACCTCTCTGAGCTGGTGGCCATCGGCAACGAAGGATTGCTCAAGGCCGTCAAGAAATTCGACCCTGATCATGGCGTGAAGTTCATTTCCTACGCCGTCTGGTGGGTTCGTCAGGCCGTGCTCAAGGCTCTGGCAGAACAGACCCGCAGCGTGCGCATACCCCTGAATCAAAACTCGGCGCTGGTCCGGATGTCCCGGGCCAAGGGCTTCCTGGCTCAGGAGCTGGGGCGGGAGCCCACTGATGAGGAGATCGCAATCGCGCTGAACGACTCAGTGGACAACATCCGCTCGGCTCACCGCATGAGCTCTACCGAGGTTTCGCTGGATGCTCCAGTGGAGCGTCAGGACCGCGGAGCGAGCACGTTTGGCGAACGGGTGGCCGGTACCGGTGGGGTGGAGATCGAAGAGATGACCGACGTGCGCCTTCAGCGCGAATTCATCGATCGCATCTTCCAGCGCCATCTCACCCCCCGCGAGCGAAAAATCCTTTCGCTCTACTACGGGCTGGAAGAGGGCTCGGAGGCACTCACACTGGAGAAAATCGGAGCGTTGCTGGGAGTCACCCGGGAACGCATTCGCCAGATCCGGGAGCGAGCTTTCGAGAAGCTGCGGGACTCGCCGGACGTCCGCGGTCTGCGAGGATTCTGGGGAGCAGCGTAAAGAACGGGGAGCTGGTAAGCGGGGGGCGAGGAAATTAGAGGGCCGGCGGCATTCCGCCGGCCTCTATTTTTTTCTGGCCTTTCGTTCGTTCGACTTTCCGCATCCCCCCTTCCCCCCTTCCCCGCTAAATTCCGCTATGCCCTTCCGGCTACCCTTGTTTCCACTCTCGGTCGTGCTGTTCCCCGGGAATCCATTGCCGCTCCACATATTCGAGCCCCGCTACCGGCGAATGCTCGCCGACTGCCTGGCGGCCGATCGCCGCTTCGGGATCACGCCGGCCACGGAGGGGGCCGAGCCACCCGGTCCGGGAGCTATCGGCTGTGTAGCCGAAGTGCGGCTCAATCAGGAACTGCCCGACGGGAGATCGAATATCGTGGTGGTGGGAGGGACCCGATTTGTGGTCGGCCGCGTGCTCGAAGAGTCACTTCCCTACCTCGTCGCCATGGTTCAGGGATTTGACGATGATGAAGGCAGCGAGCCGAGCGGCGAGGAGATCGCGGCGCTGCGGGACCTCTCCACCATCTATCTCAACGGCCTTCGGGAAATGAACGATGAACCGCCGGAGCAGCCGACCCTGCCGGAGGATCCCGCCGGTCTTTCCTTTCAGATTGCCGGCAGTATCGAGTGCGACCTTGGAGTGAAGCAGCGCCTGCTGGCCGAACGCTCAACTGCCGGCCGGGTGAAAGCGCTCATGATGTTGCTCCCCGTCCTGAACAGCGCCGTCG
Organism: uncultured Gemmatimonadales bacterium; assembly: GCA_963698975.1. Taxonomy (GTDB): domain Bacteria; phylum Gemmatimonadota; class Gemmatimonadetes; order Gemmatimonadales; family GWC2-71-9; genus CAVVWJ01. The sequence goes on along the minus strand of CAVOSV010000002.1, from coordinate 1,764,328 downwards.
AGAAAGGGATCACCGTACATCGTCGGGCTCACACCAACGGCAAGGGCGGCACGATTCCGGACGTTTTCACCAGCTCATGAATCAATCGCTTCTCGCCAGTCTTGGTCGCATCGTGGGACGCCAATGGGTCCGCCACCGGCGGGCTGAATTGGCTACCTACGCCATGGATGGTCTTCCCACTCATGAGTCGACCCCCGGCGTGGTGGTCATGCCCGCAAATCCGGAACAGGTGCGGGAAATCGTCAGGCTGCTGCATCTGGTCGGCGTGCCCTTCGTCGCCCGTGGGGCCGGCACTGGGCTGAGTGGCGGCGCCCTGGCCGACCCTAATGCAGTCCTCATCACGCTCACGCGGTTGAACCGCATTTTGGAAGTCGATCCGGTCCACCGCCGAGCGGTGGTGCAACCAGGCGTGGTCAACGCCCGGCTCTCGGATGCGGTGCTCCCCCTGGGCTTGTATTACGTGCCCGACCCCTCCAGCCAGGCCGCCTGCACCGTGGGTGGGAATGTCGCGGAGAATGCCGGGGGACCTCATTGCCTCAAGTATGGCGTCACCACCAACCACATCATGGCTCTCGAAGTGGTCTTGGCTGACGGTTCCACTGCCCGTCTGGGCTCGGACCAGGGGGAGCCCTGGGGGCCCGACCTGGTGGGACTGTTCGTTGGCAGCGAGGGAATGTTCGGCATTGCCACCCAGATTACCGTTCGGCTCGAGCGAATTCCGGAGAGCGTCCGCACCATGCTGGCCGACTTCTCAACCGTGCGGGCTGCCAGCGAGGCCGTGTCGGCCATCATCGCGGGGGGCATCGTGCCGGCTGCGCTGGAGATGATGGACCGTGCCTGCGTCGCGGCGGTAGAAGCCTCCATATATGCCGCAGGTTATCCCACCGATGCCGCCGCGGTTCTCCTGGTTGAGCTGGACGGACAGGTCGACGCTGTAGAGTCCGAAGCCTGTGTGGTGCAGCAGATTCTGAGCGAGTGCGGGGCTCGGGACGTGCGCAGCGCTTCGACGCCGGCTGATCGGGCGCGACTCTGGCAAGGGCGGAAGAAGGCATTCGGCGCCATGGGCCGGATCGCTCCAGACCTCGCAGTACAGGATGCCGTCGTCCCCCGTTCGGTCCTTCCGGCGATCATGGACCAGATCGAAGGAATCCGCAGGCATTACGACCTCACCATCAGCAACGTCTTTCACGCTGGCGACGGAAACCTGCATCCGAACATCAGCTTCGACCGACGCGACCGGGCCGTCGCCGCTCGGGTTCGTGCCGCGTGCCGGGACATCATGGCGGCTTGTGTCGCCGTTGGCGGGAGCATCACCGGCGAGCACGGGGTGGGCAACGATAAGCTCGACTACATGCCCTGGATCTTCGATTCCGAGACGCTCGCGGCGATGCGGGCGGTCCGTCGAGCGTTCGATCCCGCCGAACTGGCCAACCCCGGGAAGGTGGTACCGGTTCACGCCTGTCGGGAGTGGACCGCGGTGCGGAGCACCCGGCAATGAGTGATGTGATCTTCGGCCGGCTGCGAGCCCTGCTGGGAACCACCGGAGTCGAGCGGGACCCCCAGGGAATGCCCCGGGCCATTCCCGACTCGCCGGACGCGCTTTCCCTGGTGTGTCGCCTGGCTCATGAAGAAGGCTGGAAGATTCGGGTGGAAGGTCGAGCCACCTGGCTCCCGCCGGATGCTCCAGCCGACCTGGTGGTGAGCACCCGGGGAATGGAGGAAGTGGTCTCGGTCAGCCCGGCCGACCTCGTCGCGACGGTGCAAGCCGGAGCTCCTCTGGAGGTACTCCGCCGGCGGCTGGCCGACTACGGCATGTGGCTCGCGCTCGATCCCCCCGGCCGGCCGGAGCGGAGCATCGGCTCGGTCATCGCCACGGCAACTGCAGGGCCCCTGCGGCACGGCTTCGGTCCGGTCCGGGATCATGTGCTCGGCTGTAGCGTCGCTACCGGAGATGGGCGCCTGGTCAATGCCGGCGGCAGGGTGGTGAAGAACGTGGCCGGCTATGATCTCACGAAGCTGCAGGTCGGGGGTTTCGGCGGATTCGGGATCATCGCTGAGGTCCATCTGCGGCTCAGAGCCCTGCCCCGGGCCGATGTGACTCTGCTGGCTCGGGGGGCTCGAGACGCGTTGACCTCGGGAGCCCGGGACGTAGTGGCGGCCAATCTGCTGCCCGCTACGCTCGAGCTGCTCTCACCGGCGCTCGCAGCTGAGCCTGATTGGGTTCTTGGAACCAGGTTCGTGGGGACGGAAGCCGCGGTTCAGGCTGATGTGCGTCGGCTCAGTTCCTCAGCCGATCTCAGCTGGCAGCAGCTCCCGGCCGATCGGACGGCAGCCTTCTGGAGCACGGTGGCTCGGGGAACTCTGGGCGGTCCCGTCACCCTCAGGTTGGGAGTTCTGAGCGACGGGCTGGACGAGGCCATCGACTTGCTGGCCCACGATCTGGATGAGGGATTGGTATCCGCCGGCGCAGGGCAAGGGATGATCCGCTGGACCGGGGATGCACCGCTGGAACGGCTGCGGGGACTTCGGCGCGCGGCAGCCTCGCGCGAGGTACCGATGACGCTGGAGCGGGCTCCCTGGGTCATCCGTCGGGCCCTGGGCCATTTCGGAGCATACCGTGAAGGCGTCGGGAAGATTGTGGGACGTCTGCGGGGCACCTTCGATCCAGGTCAGTGCCTGAATGTCGCCCTGGAGGGGGCGGATAATGCCTGACTACTCCTCGCTGGATCCTTGCGTGCACTGCGGCTTCTGCCTGCCGGCATGCCCCACCTACCTGGTCACCGGCGACGAGGGACACAGCCCGCGCGGACGCATTGTTCTGATGCGAGCCCTGGAGCGGGGTGAGATGGGAGCCGACGATGCGGCACTGGCCAACCACCTGGATGCGTGCCTGGGTTGTCGAGGCTGCGAGCCCGCTTGTCCTTCCGGCGTGGGGTATGGCCGGGGACTCGAGGCCGCACGCGAGCAGCTGCATGCCCAACGCGGCCTCTCGAACCTGGCCAAGACGGTGCTGGGCGTGTTCCGCTATCGCGCACTGTGGCGACCGCTGTTTTCACTCGCTCGAGCGTTTCGGGCCACCCGCCTGCCCAAGCTTGTTGCCGGCAAGGGGCCGCTGAGATTCGGCATGGGAATGCTGGCGTCGAGTGCGGAGATGAAGGAGCGGCCCGAGTGGGTGCTGAGGTCGGAGGTCACTCCAACAACTCAAGCCGGTGCTTCCACCCCACCTCCCCCTTCGCTGCCTTCGTCCGCTCCTACGGTCGCCCTCTTCCGAGGCTGCGTCATGGATGCATTGTTCGGGCATGTGCATACGGCCACGAAGCGGACTCTCGAAGCGAATGGATATCGAGTGGTTGAGCCGGCGGGTCAGGCCTGCTGTGGGGCCCTGCACGAGCATGCGGGAGACCGAGAAGGGGCGCGGGCGCTCGCAGCGGCCAACCTCGAAGCTCTGGTTGACCAGGCCGACTTCGTGGTGGTCAACAGCGCCGGATGCGGCGCGTTGCTCAAGGACTACGGTCATCTGCTGGGAACGGAAACAGCCGCTCGCCTGGGAGCATCGGTTCGTGACGTGTCGGAACTGCTGGCCGATCGCGGCCCCCGACCCGGCGCCCCTCTGAAGCTCGATGTGGCCTACGATGCGCCTTGCCATCTCCAACACGCCCAACGAGTGCACGATGCCCCACTCGCGTTGCTGCGAGCCATACCCGGGTTGCGTCTCCGGCTGCTGCCAGGCGCCGACCGGTGCTGCGGCAGCGCGGGGATCTACTCGGTTCTCCGGCCGCACATGGCGCGCATGGTGCTCGACAGCAAGATCGCGGCAGTCGAGGCGGCAAACCCCCGCCCGGAGCTGGTGGTGACGGGGAATCCCGGGTGCATCATGCAGATCGGCGCGGGACTTCGGGCCGCCGACTTGCCGATCGGGGTGGCGCATCCGGTAGAGCTCCTGGATCTGTCCTACAGTACGGCGGGATACTACCCCGCTGAGTAATCCGCCGATCAAGGCCCGTCGAAATTTGCAAGGGGTCCCGCTGAGTTCTTACTTCTCACCTGCTACCCCGTTATACCTTCCCCAATGGCCTCCGGTATACTCTTCGATTTCAACGGTGTCATTGTCGACGATGAAGCCCAGCACTGCGACGCTCTGACGGCGACGCTAGCCGAGTACGGCTATACGTTGAGTCGCGATGCGTACTATCAGGACTATCTGGGCCTGGATGACCGCGAGTGCTTCCGGTTCACCTTCGAGCGCATGGGCCGTCCGCAGGATGACGGCTCTCTCCGAGACGCGGTGGCGCGTAAACACGCCCTCTATCAGCAAGCCATCAGCGGAGGGGTGCGCCTGGTGCCCGGCGTGGCCGATTTCATCGAGAACGCGGCCTTGGAGGGTTTCCAGCTGGCTGTTGTGTCGGGAGCATTGCGGCGAGAGCTGGAAACGATCCTGGAGGCCGTGGGGTTGAGGCCTCACTTTGCCGAGCTCGTCGCGGCGGAGGATGTCGCCGTCTGCAAGCCCGACCCCACCGGCTATAATCGCGCGCGCGAAAAGCTCGAGCTCGCTCCAGCCCGCTGCGTGGTGCTAGAAGACTCACTTCCCGGCCTGCGGGCCGCACGGGCCGCTGGGATGCGATGCGCTATGCTGACCACGTCTCACCCCGAGACGATCTGTCGTGAGGCCGACCTTGTCTGGCGGGACTTCGTGGGCCATGAAGCGTCGCAGTTACCGTGGGCTCATGTCTGAGTTCGACCTGACCTTGGACCGTCACCGCCTCGGCCAGGTGCGCCATGGCGCGGTCGTGGTCACCACCAACTCCGCGGTTTTCCGGGTCCAGGGCACGGGGGCCCTCAGCTGCCTTCAGGGCCTGCTCACCAATGATCTGGTGAAGCCCGGTGACAACAGCCTGGTCTATGGCGCCCTGTTGACTCCAAAGGGCGCGGTGGTAGTCGATTACTGGGTACTGCGTCAGCCGGAAGCCATTACCCTCATCGCACCGCGCTCGGGTCAGGAGCCCTCGCTCGACCTGTTCCGCCGCCAGCTGCCGCCGCGATTGGCCAAAGTTGCCGATCAGACCGACCAGGCGAGAGTCGCCTGGCTGCTCGGAGCGCACGGTTTTCAGACGCTGGCTTCTTCTGGAGTTCCGCTCCCGGAGGCCACCGGCCGGGTTGTCCCGGTCGGCGGCGAGGTGAGCCCGGTAGCCCTGGCCCTCGCTCCGGAGACGGCACCATTCGTCGCGCTCGCGGTGGGGGCTGAGGCGGCCATTGCGGCGCTGACGGGCAAGCTCCTGGCTGCAGGAGCGGTTCAAGGTGATGAGCGCGACCTGCATGCCTCTCGCATTCTCTGCGGCTGGCCGGCGCTGGGGGCTGAGATAGATGAACGCACCTTGCCCCAGGAAGTGCGTTACGATCAGATCGGCGGAGTCTCCTACACCAAGGGCTGTTATACCGGCCAGGAGACCGTCGCCCGACTGCATTTTCGGGGGCACACCAATCGGGAGCTGCGGGGACTTCGCTGGCGCAGGGCTCAGCCGCTCGATAATCGGTCGATCCAGAAGGGAGAGCGGGAAGTGGGGAGCGTGCGATCGACACTAAGGCTGGAAGACCGAGCGATTGGCTTAGGGTTGATTCGCCGGGAGGTGGGTGTGGGCGAGGAGCTGGTGGCTGGGGGTCAACCAGCCACCGTAGTAGCGCTTCCCTTTGGCCCCGAAGATCTGGACGGGTGATCCGCTACTTCTTAGCCGTATCCCGCGCCATGGTCGAGTCCGAATGAGTCATCCCCATGCCGGTGTCGGACATAGCCGGTGCGGCAGCCGAGGTATCGGACGCCGGGGTGGCGGCCTTCTTTTCGCAGCCCGCGAGCAGGAGAACCGCGGTTAGCGCCAGGATCGTCTTCATCGTCACTCCCTGTAAGGTTAGTCGGCGGTGAATGAACCGGGTCCATGGCCGTCGCTGTCGCCGGACAGGGACGCGACGGCGAAGGTACGTCGCAGCATCGCTTTGTCAAGATCAACCATGCTACCGGTCAGCGAACCAGTTCATGAAATCAGATAACTTTCTGTTCTGCCAATTGTTTCCCGTTCGTGAGCGAATCCAATCATGATCGAGCCACGCACCATAGGTGAACTCAAGAACAGCCGGTGGGCGGAGGCTCCGCTGCGGGGACGCACCGTCCGGGAAGAAATCCGGAGCAATCTTCTCAAACGTCTCGAATCCGGTGGGCCACTGTTCGCCGGCATCGTGGGGTATGAGGACACCATCGTTCCTCAAATTATCAACGCCTTACTGGCCCGGCATCATTTCATCCTGCTGGGACTTCGAGGCCAGGCAAAGAGCCGCATTCTCCGCGACCTCACAATGCTGCTGGACGAGAAGATCCCTATCATTGCGGGGAGCGAGGTCAACGACGATCCCTTTGCCCCGATCTCCAAGTACGCCCGCGATCTCCTGGAGGAGTGTGGCGAGGCCACCCCCATTGCCTGGCTCAGACGGGAGCAACGTTACGTGGAGAAGCTGGCGACTCCGGACGTAACCATCGCTGACCTGATTGGCGACGTGGACCCGATCAAAGCGGCCCGCGGCGGCCACCTGCTCTCGGATGAGCTCACCATGCACTTCGGTCTTCTGCCCCGAGCCAACCGCGGAATCTTTGCCATTAACGAGCTGCCCGATCTGAGCGGGAAGGTGCAGGTGGGATTGTTCAATATCATGCAGGAAGGCGATGTCCAGATCAAAGGGTATCCGGTGCGGCTGCCGCTGGACGTATTGCTTGCCTTTACCGCCAATCCCGAGGACTACACCGCCAGGGGCAAGATCATCACTCCGCTCAAAGACCGGATCGGGTCAGAGGTCATCACCCACTACCCGAGAACGGTACAGCTGGGGATGGAGATAACGGCTCAGGAAGCCTGGACCCGCCGGGGTGGTAAGCCGCTCGACATACCGGAGTTTGTCCTCGAAGTCATCGAACGGGTGGCCTTCGAGGCTCGAGAAGACAAACGGGTAGACAAGCGCTCCGGCGTCAGTCAGCGGCTTCCGATCAGCACGCTGGAGAACGCCATCAGCAACGCCGAGCGAAGAACCGTCGCGCTGGGAGAAGAGAGGGTCGTTCCCCGGATCAGCGATATCTATGCTGCCGTCCCCTCCATCACTGGAAAACTGGAGCTGGAATACGAGGGCGAGCTCCAGGGCGGCGATATCATCGCCCGGGATCTGATCCGCCGAGCTGCGGGCCGGGTGCTGGAGGAGCGAATGGGCGGGGCCGATTTGGGCAGAATCGTGACCTGGTTCGACCAGGGAGGCGCTCTCAAGGTCTCGGGCGACCAGCGATCCGATATTTGTCTCAAGGGGTTCAGCGTGGTTCCAGGGCTGGTTGAGACCGTCACCGAGTTCGGTCTTGCCGGATCAAAGGACGCACCCCGCCAGGTCGCCGCATGCGAACTGGTGCTGGAAGGCTTGGCCTCCCAGAAGCGGATCAGCCGGAGCGAGGAGCTGGGGTACTCCCGGGCAAAGCCGGAGCGGCGTGAGCCAGGGTACGGCAAGGGCGGAATAAGTTTTGGATAATGGTGAACGGTAAACCGTAACCGGTGAACTCATGCGCTTTACCACCTATTCCAAGTACCACCCCGAGCTGGCCGACACGGTCAACCTGCAGGGTTTGCTCGATCAGCTGAGCGACTTCCTGCTACAGTCTGGCTTTGCTGGCAACTCTCCCTCGTTCTGGCAGGACGACATGGGTGAGGGTGAGCGCTCGCTCGAAGGTCTGCGGCAGGCAATCCTCCAGGCTCTCATGGAGTCAGGCCAGCTCACGCCGGAGATGCTCAAGGTTCTGCGGGGCGAAAGCACCGGAGACGAGGCTCGGGATAAAGAGATCGAGGCCCAGTTGAGCCAACTGCTCGACCGGATCGTTCAACGGCTTATGGACGAGGGTTACCTCAACGTGAGCGAGGCCCCCCAGGTGCCCCAGGGCTATCAATCAATGTTCGGGCCCGGAGGACAGGCTCATTCTGCGGCCCAACAGGTCCAGTTTAACCTCACCGAGAAAGGCATCGACTTTCTCGGGTACAAAACACTCAAAAACCTGTTGGGTAGCGTCGGAAAATCGAGCTTTGGCGCGCACGACACGCCCTACCTGGCTACCGGGGTGGAAGCTGAAGGAGTCAGCAAGAAGTATGAATTCGGAGATGTGTTGAATCTCGATGTGCCAGCCACGCTCACCAACGCGATCGCGCGCGAGGGTCTGGGCGTGCCGCTGAACATCGAGTACGGCGATTTAATGGTGAGTCAGAGCGAGTATCGCTCATCAGCGGCCACCGTGCTGATGCTCGACTGCTCTCACTCGATGATACTCTACGGGGAAGACCGGTTCACCCCGGCCAAGAAGGTCGCCCTCGCGCTGACCCACCTGATTCGAACGCAATATCCCGGAGATAGTCTCCGCGTCGTGTTGTTCCACGATTCGGCCGAGGAAATTCCTCTGAGCGCCCTGGCGACGGCTCAGGTCGGTCCCTATCACACCAATACCGCCGAGGGGCTCAAACTGGCTCGGCGCATTCTGCTGGGGCAAAAGAAGGACATGCGCCAGATCATCATGATCACCGATGGTAAGCCGTCTGCCCTTACCATGTCGGATGGCCGAATCTACGTGAACTCCATGGGGCTGGATCCCCAGATCCTGCAGGCCACCTACCGCGAGGTTGCCAACTGCCGCCGCTCCGGCATCATGATCAACACGTTCATGCTGGCCCGAGACCGGAGCCTGGTGGAATTCGTGAAGCAGGTCGCGTCCATTTGCAAGGGAAAGGCCTACTTCACCAACACCATGACTCTAGGGCAATTCATTTTGATGGATTTCATGAAGCGTAAGACCCGGCGTGTGTCCTGACTTAACTCACGGCCGGAGATCTCCCGGCTGCTTTGGTCGCGGTACCCCCCTCGCTTGGATACTCCTGCCCTTTTTCCTAGCCGGCTGCGGCCCTCGGGGAGGAGTGGCTCAGAATCCCGGCAGTCCTGCGCCGGTCTCCGATCCGGCTGCGCAGCCGGGCACCGTCAACCCTGCTCCAGTGGACCCTGCGGCCGAGGGAGCCGGCGGATTACCTGACGGTGATGCGGTCCCAGTACGCCCGGATCAGGCGCCACTGGTCCGGATCGACGAGGCATTGACGGCTGACAGCTTATTGGGCCGACGCGTGCGGGTAATCGGTCGCTGCACGGCGGCCGGGACTGGCCGCCGGGCAGGATCGTGGACTCTGGAAGAGGATGGGTCAGAGATCGAGGTGCGCGGATTGGTCCCGTATTCCTGCGCCCCAACCAACACCGCAAGTATCACAATCTTCGCGCAGATCGAGCCAAAGACTGCCGGGAGCAAGGATCGGCTCCTGTTACGGCTCCCGGATTAAATCTTTGATCAGGCTGCGGGCTTAACTCCTCCCACTACCCGCTTCACCGTTCGCCCTGCCTGAAGCGGAGTGGCTGGATCTTCTATCTCGTTGATGATCGCCAGCTCCTGCACGGAAATGGATGAGGGATACTGGCTGTTGAATTGCTCCAGCGTCATCGAGCGATTGAGCTTGATCAGCTCGATCTTGGCCGGACTGACGTTGATCTTGGATTGATCCTTCAGCTCACTGAAGCTCTTGATGGCGCTCACGAAGGCCTGATCGTAGGTGCTGAGCTTTCCGGCCGACGTATAGCCCATCAGTCCGAAGGTGGCTCCGCCATATGAGATGAAGGACACGATGCCCTGGATGGATCCCTGGTCGGTTTGCGCCTGGAAGTAGCTCGAGGCCGCCGGGAGCCCATTGATGCTCGAGGTGGATGACTGTCCCGCCTGTATGCCTTGCTGCGACAGGAACTGCTGCGCTGCCTGCTGCGGCGAGGTCTGTCCCGCGAGCGCAAGCTGAATGATGGCATCCTGGTTTGGACTCATTGAGGCCACCGCCGATGGGGTGTTCTGTACCTGCCATCCATCGGGAAAGCTCATCTGGAACCGCATCTGCGGGTGATAGAAGTGCGTACCTTCGAAATAGCCCTGCCGAGGATCCACGCCGTAGGTCATGCCCTGGACGTGTTGGATATAGCCCTCCCGGTTGACGATCCCTTTGGTCGGATCTCGGTGGAGGGTGTCGAGCATGTTCTCGATATGCTGGATCCGGTTTTCCGGCGCCGGGTGCGTGGATAGCCATTCGGGCAGCTTGCCGCCTCCGCTGGCTTGGCTGATCCGATCCAGCGTCTCGAACACTTTGGTCATCTCCCGCACATCGTAGTCTTGATTTAGTGCATACCGAAAGCCGGCCTGGTCGGCCTGGTTCTCGGCGTCACGGCCGTACTTCAGGAACAGAATGTTGAGTCCGGCGCTGGCCAGCTGACCAAAGCGGGCGATGTCGGAGGACAGAATGCTGCCCACGCCCAGACCCAGCTGAGCCAGCTGCTGCTTGCTGATCTGCTGCACTGAATGCCGGTTGGTGACATGGCCGATCTCGTGACCGACGACGGTAGCCAGCTCGGCCTCATCATTGATTGACGCCAGCAACCCACGGGTGACGTAAATGAACCCTCCGGGGAGCGCGAAGGCATTGACTGAAGCATCGTCTACCACATGAAACTCCCACGGCAGGTTGGGCCGCTCGGAAGCCGCAGCCATCCGTTTACCAATTTCCGCCACATAGGCTTCGACCTTGGGATCCTTGTAGAGGCCGATTGTTTGAGCGACCTCCTTGGAGGCCTGCTGGCCCATCTGGATTTCCTGCGATTCAGAGACGAGCGCGAGCTCGCTCTTGCCAGTGACGGGGTTGCGGGCACAGCTGAGGAGTCCGGCAGCGAGGCCGGCGCCGAGGAGGAGCGAGCGCCGCCGAGCCAGCGAGATGAAACCAAAGCGAGGAGTCATAGGTCGTCCTGGGTTCTCGTTCTATCGCCGGATCTCACGATGAGCCGCCGGCTTATGCGCCGGGCCAGTGCTCACACTAAACCGCTCGACCGACCCGGGCTGTGATCCGCGTCCCCCTCATGCAAGACGCGGACCCGCCCGTGCCGCTTAGGGAACGGTCATTCCAGCGGTAGGCAGCGCCATGAAACGCCCAGCGATCACACCAATGACCATGAACAGCACGATGGCGGCGAGAATGACGACAGCCGTATATGCCACCGCCTTCTCACGGGGAGCCTTCATGACAATCGGCAAACCCAGGTAGAGCAGGTACAAGCTGTAGAGGCCAAGGATGGTCAGCAGACGAAGGCCCGGAATCAGATGGAATACACCGGCCACCCAGCTTGCAGTGCTCGAGTAGGCAGCCACCTTCAGGGCTTGGATTTGACTGCGCTGACCGTTGAAGGTGGGAGCCAGGGCGTCGATGATCAAAGCCAGAACGTAGGTGGCGGCCAGCGAGAGTATGTAGGTAACCAGCGCGCTGGTGATCGCCGAGCCGATGGGCACCCGATACGTGCCCATGAACGGCACCGAAATGCCGAAGACAGAGTACCCGATCAGCTGCGCGATGGGTCCGATCGCGGCAAGCGGAACGATGTAGCCGGTGTACAACTGCGCCGGGGTGGTAGGCTCTGCGTCGATGACCTGCCACTCGGTTCGGGGAGACATCAGAATACGCTTGACGCGATCGACGAGGCTCATCAGGCTCTCCTTGGTAAGTCAACGGAGCGAAGAGAAAAGCGACGTGATATGATGCCCTAGGAACCGAGGCGCGTCCAGAGCGGCAACACGGTGATCGGAATCACGCCAGCAAAGGGATCTTCACGGTTCGCGCCGGGCACATCTTCTTCTTAGCTTTGGTAATCGGCTGAACAGCACCGCTGACTATCTCAACCGCGAGCACCTATGCACCCACGCAATCTCCTCCTCGTCTGGCTGGCGACCGCCTGCGGTGGAGGTACCATGCGAGTGGCGCCCGGAGAATCGGGGAACGACGCTCCCGTCTCGCTGGCACCGGAGCCCGAGGGCGCTCCCGACTCAACTCTGCAGTCGCCGCCTGACTCGAGCCCGTCTCCCCAGCCCATTCAGGACACGGTCCGGGCCCAACAGGGCTATGCGCCCTATGCTGCCAACGAGAGCGCCACCAATCTCGAGATCCGCCGCATTGGACAGTGGAGCCACACTGGGATCAGGGAAGGAAGGCGGATGGTCATTCAGGATGCCAATGCCTGGGCGGAGTTCTGGTCCGAGCTGGGGGTAGGCGACCGGCCGGCGGTGGACTTCACTCGAGACGTCGTTATTGCAGTAGCGGCGGGCGAGCGGCCCAGCGGTGGCTACGAGATCGCCATAAACCAGGTAACCCCAGTGAACGGCGAGCTCCGGGTCGAGGTCCGCGAAACCAGCCCTGGACCCAACTGCCTTAGTACCTCATCCCTGACCCAGCCCGTGGACGTTGTTGTGGTGCAAGGGGTTAAGCCCAAATCCTGGAGTTTCCTGGAGCAGAAGGACGTGCGCGGCTGCAGCCCCTGACCGATGACACGTCCTATCTGATGGTCCGTTCTGCAGATGCGGGTTCGCATCTGCTCCCCGCCGACCGCAGACCCGCGAGATACTCAGGAATTGATAGGCTAACCAACTACCTAGCTTACACTTACGCTGGACTTGACTTGCCTAAAAAGAGCGTCGTTATTCACCGCTAGGACCCAATCCTCGGTGGTCCACTGAACGCTTGTCCGGCTGCATTCCGCGGTCGGAGACTGATTGTATTGGATGTCGAACCCCCGTCGTACTCTGGCATCGGCGCTCGCTCCTTCCCGCCGCCCTCTGCCCTACTCCGATCTTGCTGCTGTTGCTCCCCCCGAGCCTGCGGTCGCGCCGGTGGCGGCAATGGTACCGCGCCTGGAGATCACTCATGGGGAAACCCGGATCGATAATTATCACTGGCTGCGCAATCGTCATGATCCCGAAGTGCTGGCTTATCTCGAGGCAGAGAACCGGCACACCGCAGCGGCCATGCGCCACACCGGGACGTTGCAGGAACAGCTCTTCCAGGAAATGCGGGGGCGCATCAAGGAGGCAGACCTGTCGGTGCCCGAGCGCCTGGACCACTACCTCTACTACAGCCGGACTGAGACGGGGGGCCAGTATCCGATCTTCTGCCGGAAGCACCTGACCCAGGACGGGCAGGAAGAAGTCCTGTTGGATCAAAATCCATTGGCGGAAGGGTTCGACTACTTCCGCATCGGCATGATGCAGGTGAGCCCCGATCACCGGTTGCTGGCATATACGGTTGATACCTGCGGAGCCGAAGAGTTCACCATCTTCATTAAAGACCTTACTACCGGTGAGCACCTCGGTGAACGGCTTCACCGAACCTCTCATCGTCTGGCTTGGGCAAACGACAGCCGGACCATCTTCTACAGCCTGCTCGATGCTGCCCGACGACCCTGGCAGCTGTACCGGCATCAGCTGGGACGATCGCAGCACGAAGATGAGCTGGTTTACTCTGAGCGCGATGCCTCCTTCTATCTCGATATCAGCCGAACTCGCAGCGGACGATACCTGCTGCTGGACCTTTCGAGCCACTCCAGCTCGGAGGTCTGGTTTGCCAGCGCGGATGATCCGCACGAGCCCTTCAGGGTGATTCAGCCTCGTCAGAGCGGGAAGGAATACTCGGTCACTCACCATGGCGATCGCTTTTTCATTATCACCAACTATGCCGGGCAAAATTTCGGACTGATGGAGACTCCGGTAGAGCACCCATCACGCGAACACTGGTCTCCAGTGCTCCCCTATCGCCCGGACGTCAAGGTGGACTCCGCCGATGCCTTCCGGGATCACCTGGTCGTCCATGAGCGCGAGAGCGGACTGACTCGTATTCGGGTGCTGGAGCTCACCACGGGATTGGACCACGTGATTCCGTTCCCAGAGCCGGTTTATACGGTAAGGCCCCACGCCAACCGGGAGTTCTTCACTACCCTGTTTCGTTTCACCTACACCTCGCTGATCACCCCGAGCTGCGTGGTTGATTACGACCTCGTCCAGCATACCTGGACGGTTCGCAAGCACACCGAGGTGCGCGGGTACGAGTCGAGCCATTATCGAAGCGAGCGGCTGTACGCGAGGGCCCCGGATGGAGTCGAGATCCCGATCTCCCTGGTGTACAGGGCTCCGCTGGAGTTGGATGGTACCCGGCCGCTGCTGCTGAACGGGTATGGAGCCTATGGCTTGAGCTACGACCCGGCGTTCTCGTCCAATGTTCTGAGCCTTCTGGACCGGGGGTTCGTGGTAGCCATTGCGCATGTGCGTGGAGGCGAGGAGCTGGGTCGCCAGTGGTATGAGGCGGGGCGACGCCTCAGCAAACGAAGCAGCTTCACCGATTTCATTGCGGTGGCGGAGCACCTCGTGGCCGAGGGGTACACCAACTCTCGGCGAATGGTGATCAATGGCGGCAGCGCGGGGGGCCTTCTGATCGGTGCAGTCACCAATTTACGACCTGAGCTGTTTCACGCTGTAGTGGCGGAAGTGCCCTTCGTGGACGTGGTGAACACCATGCTGGACGCCTCTCTGCCACTGACGGTGATCGAGTACGATGAATGGGGAAATCCCCAGGACCCCGAATCCTATGCCTACATCCGGTCGTACTCGCCGTACGATAACGTCACTGCTAAGAACTACCCGCACATGCTGGTTACGGCCGGTTTGAATGATCCGCGGGTGGCATACTGGGAGCCAGCCAAATGGACCGCGAAGCTCCGGGCGACCAAGACTGACCAAAATCGGCTGCTGCTTCAGGTGAACATGGGTGCGGGGCACGGAGGCGCCTCCGGCCGCTACGATCTCCTGCGGGAGATGGCGTTCAAGTATGCCTTCATCCTCGACGTGCTCGAGATGGAATAGAGGGCCCTTACCAGAACGGCGAACGGGCCCAACGCTTGGCTAAAAGGGCGTCGAGGCCGAAGGTTCGGCCGGCGGCTCCGATGATCAAGGCCATTGCCACGCAGCCCCAGGCCAGCTCCGATTGCAGTATTAGGCCCAGCTGAAATCCTTGGGTGAAGAGGGGCTGGACGGTCATCAGAAGCGCGCCAGCGGCGGATAACCGCGTCAGCAGTCCCAGAATCAGCGTACTTCCGACCAACAACTCGGCCCGGGGAAGCAAAGCAAGGCCGCTCACCTCATGTTGTTGAGATCCGAGCCAGCCCTGCAGCACAAGCACTCCCCCCAGACAAATCCGAAGGAATGTGAGTGCCGCGCGAGCCAGGATGCCCTGGAGAATGCTGCCGGGGAGGCGCATGGCCGGGGGAAAGTTACGCAGGTCACGGCGGGCCTGGGGAGAGACCCCACATTGGAGGCGTCCATAACCTTGGAGGACTAGTGAGAGTACGCGATATCATGACTCCTGATCCCGCGTGGTGCACGCCGGCAAGCACCGCGCGTGAAGCCGCGACTCTGATGCGGGAGCACGATTGTGGTTCAATTCCTGTAATTCAGAGCGAGCAGAACAGAAACTTGGTCGGTACCGTCACCGATCGGGACCTTGCAATCCGGGGAGTCGCGGAAGGACGGAGTCCCGAAGTGCGCATCAGCGAATTGATGACACCCTCACCAGTGACCTGCGGGCCGGATGACGAAGTGGAGACCGTTCGAGAAGTGATGGTAGCCAGTCTGGTGCGCCGGGTGCCCGTGGTCGACGAGGATGGAGCTCTGGTCGGCATCGTCGCTCAGGCCGACATTGCCCGAGAGGAAGGGGCCGCCAGCGACCAGGAGGTGGGCCGCATTGTCGAGGCGATCTCCGACCCGCGCGGAGACCTCGAGGAGTAGGAAGAGCGCGCCTAGCCGTCGATAGTGCGCATGCCGGCCTCGTGATAACGCTCGCCGGCAGCCACGCCCTTCGGGGCAACCTCCTCGATCTCCTGGAGATCTGAGGCACTCAGCTGGACATCGAGCGCGCCGGTATTCTCCTCCAGATAACGGCGCTGCTTCGTTCCGGGAATGGGAACCACATCTTCACCCTGGGCCAGAAGCCAGGCCAGCGCGAGCTGCGCCGGGGTGCACTGCTTGCGGCGGGCGATCTCCTCCACTTTCTGCACCAGATCGAGATTGCGCTGAAAGTTGTCGCCCTGGAAACGGGGCGAATTACGCCGATAGTCGTCCTCGGGCAGATCCTCAAAGGTGCGGAAACGTCCGGTGAGAAACCCTCTCCCCAGAGGGCTATAGGGCACGAAACCGATGCCCAGCTCGCGGCAGAGGGGCAGCACTTCGTCTTCCGGGTCCCGGGTCCAGAGGGAGTACTCGGTCTGCAGGGCGGAGATGGGATACTCTTCATTTCCTCTCCGTATGGTAGCCGGAGCCGCCTCCGAAAGACCGAGAAAGCGAACCTTCCCCTCACGGATCAGATCGGCCATGGCACCGACGGTCTCCTCTATTGGCACTGAGCGGTCCACCCGATGCTGGTAGTAGAGATCGATGTGGTCCACTTCCAGCCGCTGCAGCGAAGCATCGCAGGACCGGCGCACGTACTCCGGTCTACCGTTCACGCCCAAAAAGCTGCCGTCCTCACCCCGAACGTTGCCGAACTTCGTGGCCAGCACGATGGCTTCTCGCCGGCGGCCGCGGATTGCCTTGCCCACCAGACGTTCATTGGTAAACGGCCCGTACATATCGGCCGTATCCAGGAAATCGATGCCCAGATCGAGCGCCCGGTGTATGGTCGCGATAGACTCATTGTCGTCCCTGCCGGCGTAAAAGTCCGACATCCCCATGCAGCCGAGACCCAGGGCGGATACCTCGAGACCCTGACGGCCGAGCGCGCGATGTTCCATTGGTGTCCTCCGTGTACGGCTCTAGACTCTGGACTCCAGTCCTCTAGACTCTACTCTTGTCTGAAATAGTCGACTCGCCCGACCGAGGCAACCAATCATGGCCAACCGCACTTTTAATCGACTTTGTGTCTTCTGCGGGACCAATGCCGGATCACGCCCGGCCTATGGGGTGGCCGCTCGCGAGCTGGGCCGGGTCCTGGCCGAACAGGGCATCGAGCTGGTGTATGGCGGGGCGAGTGTCGGGGTGATGGGAGAGTTGGCCGACTCGGTACAGGAGCACGGCGGCCACGTTACCGGGATCATTCCCCAGCAGCTGATGGAGAAGGAGGCGGCCCATACCGGTATCCGGAATCTGATCGTGGTGGCATCAATGCACCAGCGGAAGTCGCAGATGGCCGACATGTCCGACGGGTTCATAGCATTCCCCGGTGGAATCGGGACGCTGGAGGGGTTCTTCGAGGTCCTGACCTGGGGCCAGCTGGGGATTCACTCGAAGCCAGCCGGCATCCTCAACGTCGAGCGATACTTCGATGGCCTGACCGGGTTCCTGGACCACGCAGTGCGCGAAGGATTCCTGACCGAAGCCCACCGGCAGGCCATCATCGTCGAGTCTGATCCCGGCGTGCTCCTCGACCGTCTCCGCTCCTATGCGCCGCCGGAGGGCGAAAAGCTGATGGGAAGGACGCATAGATAGAGGGGAAGACGGGACGATCAGACCTTGCCGGGCTTTACGCTCTTTTTTTCCGCATATTCTTCGGCCGGTGGCCGGCGACCGAACTCATCGACGTAAGCCCGGGTAAACTCCGCGCCCAGCAGGATGATCTGAGACGAGTAGTACACCCACACCAGAATGACGATGACGGAGCCTGCGGCACCATACGTCGAGCCGATGCTGGCAGTACCGAGATAGAGACCGATCACCAGCCTTCCAATAGTGAAGAGGCCGGCCGTCACCAGGCCCCCGACCCAGACATCTCTCCAGGATAGTTGTACATCCGGCAGCACCTTGTAGATCAAGGCGAACAGCAGCGTGATCACGGTAAGAGACACGATCACATTCAGCGCTTCCCAGAGCACCACCACCCCAGGGAACGCATTGCCCAAATACTGATGGATTGCCGCCAGAGCTGCGCTCACCAGCAAGGATGTGAGCAGCAGAAATCCCATCGCCACTACCAGGCCGAACGAGATCACCCTCTGCATGATCAGCTCCCGCCAGAAGCTGCCATCGGACTTGGGCTCGACGTGCCAGATGCTGTTCAAGGCTGTCTGCAACTCGAGGAAGGCGCCGGTGGCACCGAGAAAGAAGGTGATAATGCCGGCAACGGTTGCCACAATGCTGGAACTCCGCCGGGAAGCGCCCTCCAGCATGGCCTGAACCGCCATAGCACCCTCCCGACCAATCAGTCCCTGAATCTGACCCACGATCTCGCCCCGCACCGCCTCAGGACCGAAGACAAGGCCACCGATGGCGATGGCGACCACCAGGATCGGTGCCAGAGCAAACAGGGTGTAGTACGCGAGGGAGGCGCCCAAGCGGGGCACATTGTCATTCCACCAGCCGGACAGTGAGCGCCAAAAGATGACTCCGAGCGCTCCCACAGTAATGCGAGTTCTTCGTCTTGCGGGGGCGTTACCGTGATGGCCCGACGGCATAGCGAGATGAGAGCGGCGTTCAGTGACTCCCTGATCCCGCCGAACCGAGCGGCCTCAGGGTGCCGGGATCGAGCTTCACAAAATCGTAGGGCGTTCGTTCCAGAGACAGATAGAAGTCATCCCCTGAAGGTTGGACCGAAGCACCGAAGTAGTGACTGAGAATCCGCTGAAGGACATTCACCACGGAAACGCTGTCCGCGAGTAGCGACCCTCCGCCGTCCGGTAAATAATAGGCGCCAAAAGCGCCAAACCGCTCTCGAGCCTGGGCCGGACTCACCAGAGATGCGGACTTCGCATCGGAGTAACGCAGCAGATTGGTTCCGTGGTCGCCCTGAAGAATGATGATCGGAGGCACGGGCGATCGGTGAAGGATCTCGGTGACGGTGTGAAGCACCATCTGATTGAGGCACTGCAGCTGCCTGGTGTACGCCTGTCGTCGCCCGACCCGCCCGTCCACCGACGTCTGCCGGGATACCTGACAATCCGGCCTGAAGACATAAGGCCAATGGGGGCTCACCACGTGAGCGAACGTAAACGTCGGCTCGGTCTGAGTGGGTACCTGCTCCAGTCGGCGCAGAGTACGCCGGATATAGTCCGCGTCCCAGTGGTCATCCCGCTTGAGGAAGGCAAAGGCCGTAGTTGCGAGGAGAGAGCGGCGAAGATCGGAGCGTGTGGCAGCACGGGCCGGGTTAAATCCAGGCCAGGCGTCGAATTGCCAATCTGCGTTCCGGTTCCGAACGGTTGAAGGCCACCACTGCGACGGAAAGAACAGGAAACGGTACCCCTGACGCTTGAAGAAAGCCACCGCCCGATTGTTCTCCAGCAAGTAGTTGGGCAGAGTTGCGTCGACCGAGTGGCGGCCTACCTCGTCGGTGAGCCGGGTGAGGTGGCTGAAGTTCAACAGCGAAGGCAATGACAGCAAGGTGTGGACATAGTTGCTATGAACCGACCGAGGGATGGTAAAGCCCAGGTGGCGCAGGCTGTCCTCGAACACGTGGTTGTCGAACAGGAGAACGTCCCGGAGGACGCCAGCGTTGGCGTACTCATCCAGGACAATCAGGTACACGTCTCGCTGAATTGCCTTCGCGGCGGGTGATACGCTGGCCGGGATTGGCCGGGCTAGCTGCTGGGCCAGAACGCTGTGCTGCACCACCGAACGGGCGTGGAGCAAGTCGGTTACCAGCCGAAATCCCAACCACCCCACCATGAGCACTCCGGTGAGGGTGAAAAACGTGTTGGCTCGGTCGAGGGCGATGGGCCGCCGGGAGAGCCACAGAAGGCCCAGGAGCAGAATCGCACAGACGCCGGCCAGCACTACGACCGGAGACGCTCCGGCAACACGCCGGCTGAGACCACCCAGAGCGGTTTTCCCATAGACGAGCAGGACGACGGCAAGCACCGCGGCCGGCACCAGGGGGCGTGGCGCTCGCCGGAGCGCGAGTGTCGCCAGCAGGTATACGGCTCCGGTGATGATCAGCGCGCACGCCATCACCACGGCTGTGTCGTCGAGCCGAGAACCGCCCGGATTGCGGGTGAGAATGTTGAGAATGGGGACCAACGCAAAGAAAAACGGATACCACGGCTTGAGCCGCTCGATCATGACTCCGCCGAGGCGCGAGCAATCATGGCGTACAGCCAACGCTCCGAGTCAGCCACTCGGGCCACGGACTGAATGTGGTAATGTCGCTGGAATGCCTCTTCGAATCCCTCTTTGGTGTAACCAGGAAAGATGTCCGGCCGGCTGAGCAACAGGCGGGAGACCTGAGAATCGCTCTTGGGGACGAACTCGATGACGAGGTGGCGTCCCAACCGGCTGAAATAGGCGGCAATACGCTCGAGCGGCAAATTGTTTCCGATCGCCAGGTGATGCACCAGCGCCAATGCGAGCACGGCATCGGCTGGACCCCGTTCCTCGAGCGACAATCTCTCCCGGCCAGCCCAGCCCTGGCCTGGCGAGGGATTGGTCAAATCGAGCAGCAACGGTAGAATGCCCGTCTCCTTCTCCGATCGAACCCGCCGATAGTTGCGTTCGACGGCTGCGGGATCGACATCGAAAGACACCACATAGCTGGCCAACTCGCGGGCGGCCCGGCTGTATTCCCCCGTGTTCGCTCCCAGATCCCATACGGTCTTCGGCTTCGCTGCCGCGAGATGCGCAACGACCATCTCGCGTTTCGATCGGCTGGCCGCATCGCTGTAGTTGTTATCCGTGGTATAGTCGGCCCACTCGGTGCCCGAGGGACGCCAGGAGAGGCGCTGGGTAGCGGTGCTCAAATTTTTGATCAGAGTGAGAAGCGAGCTTTGGCTCATGCGCTTCCCCTTGGCTGCCGACGTCACGGCCGAGCCGGCGTATCGTCCCTGGGCCCAGGCGTGGAGGTGAATGTGCAGCACGGCACTCAAGGAGGTCCAGCTGCGGTGCGGCAGGAGCCGACTGCCCAAATCCAGAGGGATGCCGTCTACATAGGACCGCAACAACGTTCCACAGCGTATGTCTGTCGCGCTCATCAGAGTCAGGGGGAGCAGAAAATGCTCGCAAAACTGCTTGTACGCAGCCCACGGCTTTCCCTCCTCCCAAGGCTCGAATGAGAGGGTGTCGATGAATATCGGCCGGCCGCCCTGGAACTGAATGTTGTACGCGCTGCTATCCCGCAGGGTGAACCCTTTGCGTAGGGCTCTCTCCTGAATCTGTAGCGTCAGCGCGGCCGCGTCCTGCAGCTGTCCAAAGGACCATTCGTAGGGGTAGGAAATGAACGGAAGGCGCTCCGGGCGGAGCACCGCATAAGCCTCGGGCGTGGCGGAATACTCGAGACCCACCGGTTCGTGGGGCACGAGTAGTCCGTCCCGCACCAGCTCGTCCCAAAGGCCCGAGGCCAGGAACGCCTCAAAGGTCTGACGGAAGCCGGTATTGACTTGGCGGAAGAGAGTGCCGTCTCGAGTGTAGACGAAGCCGCTGGGATCCCGAAACGACCCCTCTACGGCTTGCCAGCTCATCGACGGCGGCGGGGAACCAGCATTCTAAAGAAGGACTTAACTGCTTCGCGAACCCGGGCGACCATCGCAAGGACAGAAAGGACGCCGGCGGCAATGAACTGGAGCACAAGGCTTCCAGTCGTGGGGTCGATATACATTGGTCCGTTTCCCAGTAGGTGGGATGCCAGTCTGCTGCTTCCTGAACGGTAACGAAGTGTAACGGTCCGCCGGGATTATCGTCAGTGAGACAGACCACAGGGACTACTCGGAGTGGCTAAGACGGCCCGGAGCGGCGCCCTGGGCACCATCCTGGATCCAGACGGTCTTGATATTGACGAACTCGTGGATTCCATAGTGGCTCAGCTCCCTGCCATAGCCCGATTGCTTCACCCCCCCGAACGGAAGCCGCGGGTCTGACGCCACCATGGCATTGATAAAGACGAGACCCGCCTCCAGCTCGGCCACGAAGCGGTCGCGCTCCTTGGGAACCTGGGTCCAGGCGCTGGCGCCGAGGCCAAACTCGGTATCGTTGGCCACCCGGATGGCCTCGTCGATGTCTTTAACCCGGAACAACAATGCCAGTGGACCGAAGACCTCTTCCCGGTAAGCCGGTGAGTTCTCGGTGATCCCGATGAGGACGCCGGGACTGAAGTAAAAGCCGGGCCGGTCGAGCCGCCGCCCTCCAGTCAACAGCTTGGCCCCCAGACTGACGGAGCGCGAAATCTGGTCGGCAAGTGTCCTGACCTGGGCCTCGTTCGCCAGGGGGCCAACATCAGTTGCGGCATCCATTGGGTCGCCCACCACGAGCTTCTCCATCCCCGCCACCAGCCGGCGCTCGAATTCGTCTGCGATTGGTTCGGCGACAATGAACCGCTTGGCCGCGATGCACGACTGGCCGTTATTGATGGTGCGCGCCTTGACGGCGGTGCGAGCCGCAGCGTCCAGGTCGGCCGAGGGCATCACGATAAACGGGTCGCTCCCACCCAATTCCAGGACGGTGCGCTTGATTTGTTTTCCGGCGGCACTGGCCACGTGGCTCCCCGCCCCCGTGCTGCCGGTGAGGGTTGCAGCGGCCACCCTCGGGTCTTCTATAACTCGCCGGACCCGATCGGTCTCAATCAGGAGCGTCTGGAAACACCCCTCCGGAAAACCCGCTCGCCGGAATATGTCCTGAATTGCGAGAGCGCACTGAGGGACATTAGACGCGTGTTTGAGCAGACCCACGTTTCCCGCGGCCAGCGCCGGAGCGGCAAAGCGAAATACCTGCCAGAACGGAAAATTCCAGGGCATGATGGCCAGGACCGGTCCAATCGGCTGATAGGTGACGAAGCTTCGGCTGGCGTTGGTTTCCACTACCTCATCGGTCAGAAAGCGCTCTGCCTGTTCCGCGTAATAACGGCAGCCCCAGGCACACTTTTCCGCTTCCTCGATGGCTGCCTTGAGAGTCTTCCCCATCTCGGCCACCATGATCCGCCCGAACTTCTCCTTGTCCGCATCGAGAATCTCGGCGGCACGCTGCAACAAGCGGGTTCGTTCGGCGATGGGGGTACGCCGGTAGTGAAGGAAGGCATCAGCGGCACGCTGCAATCGGGCGTCGAGCTCCGGTTCTGAGAGCGGAGTGAAGGTGCGGATGGTCTGCCCGGTTGCGGGGTTGACGGTTGCGATAGTCATGCCCCAGCTGCCTTTCTTTCGCTATAATGATCCAGCATGAGTGTCATTCACGCATTGTTGCGCCACAGTATCGACTACGCCGGACTGTTTCCTCCCGCGGCGCTTGGTATGCGCGAGGCGGTCGACAACTTCGCCCGTTACATGGGCGACCGAAGCTCCTGGGCACTGGGCCGATTCGTGGTTCCGGCTCAGCGGCTGGGGGAATTCGAAGCGGCCGCTCAGCCACACCTGAACCGGCCGGGCTCTCCGTCCTGGCGGCTCTCTGCGCTCCTCGGTGCCGATTTGGAGCGGGATCTTTCGGCGGTTGCCGCGTTCAACCGGCGCAGCGAATCCCGGAGCGACGCGGTTGCCGTGATCGACAGCGTCGAGCTGAAGGCCGATTCCACCGGCGGCTTACAGAATGCCCTGGATCGAGTTCCCCGGCATCTGCAAGCATATATCGAGATCCCCATCGCTGGCGACCCGGGAGATTTGATCCGGATGA
Organism: uncultured Gemmatimonadales bacterium; assembly: GCA_963698975.1. GTDB lineage: Bacteria > Gemmatimonadota > Gemmatimonadetes > Gemmatimonadales > GWC2-71-9 > CAVVWJ01. Next base: position 1,740,816 of record CAVOSV010000002.1, on the reverse strand, counting down.
TCAACCGGGCAGGCCGCAGAGCCAAGGTGCGGACCGGGGGGACCGAATCGGAGGCCTTTCCCCAAGCAGCGGATTTGGCGCGGTTCATCGTGAACTGTGCTCGGACCGCCGTACCATTCAAGGCTACTGCGGGGCTGCATCACGCGTTCAGAGCCGATTATCCACTTACTTATGCCCCCGACAGTCCCCGCGGGACCATGTTCGGATTCCTGAACCTGTTTCTTGCCGCGGCTTTCGTCCGGTTGGGGCTGGACCAACGAAGCGCAGAACGGGTGCTCGAAGAAGGCTCGCTGGACGCATTTCAGGTCGACGAGAACGCGATATCCTGGCATGGCCGGCGGGTGGGTCTGGCCGATCTGGAGCAAACCCGTGAGCAGGTCATGGTGTCGTTCGGCTCCTGTTCCTTTACCGAGCCGCTGCAAGAGCTCTACGATCTTCACCTGCTTCACTCGAGAGTACCTCAGGCGTGAATCAGACCCATGATCCCGGACTGACCTCATGGGTTGAATCTGCTCAGGGCCATCCGGACTTCCCAATTCAGAACCTGCCGTTCGGGGTCTTTCGCCGGGACGGGGCCGACGCACCGAAGATCGGTGTGGCCATCGGCGATCAGATTCTGGACCTCACCGCATCCGCTGAGGCGCTGCGGACTCCAGACGGTATGCTGGCCTCGGCTTGCCAGGAGCCCTCGCTGAACCGGCTGATGGGATTGGGCCGGCAGTACTGGTCGGAGCTACGGGCGCAGATCAGTGGCCTGCTTGCCTCCGGATCTCCCCTCTATCAACCGCGACTAAGCGAACGGATCCTGGTTCCGATGGCCGAAGCCGAGCTGCTGGTCCCAGCCCAAATCGGCGACTACAGCGACTTCTACGCTTCGATTCACCACGCCACCAACGTGGGCAGCATGTTCCGGCCGGACAACCCTCTGCTGCCGAACTACAAGTGGATCCCGATCGGGTATCATGGGCGCGCCTCGTCTATCGTCTCCAGCGGAAGCCCGGTTCGGCGGCCCCGAGGACAGATCAAGAATCCTGAGGCAGACGTTCCGGTCTATGCGGCGAGCCGGGCACTGGACTACGAGTCTGAAATTGGGTGCTTCGTGGGCCCGGGGAACCAGCTGGGAGAACCGGTTCCACTCGACCGGGCCGAGGACCACCTCTTCGGGCTCTGCCTGGTGAATGATTGGTCTGCTCGGGACATCCAGACATGGGAGTACCAGCCTTTGGGACCGTTTCTCGCCAAGAGCTTTGCCACCACGATCTCACCCTGGGTGGTCACCTTCGAGGCGCTGCAGCCGTATCGAACCTTGGCTTTTCAGCGGACCGCGGGGGATCCCCGCCCGCTGCCGCACCTCGACTCCGAGCGGGATCGTACTGCTGGTGGTATCGACGCAGTTGTTGAGGTCTACCTCGGGTCGGCGGGTATGCGGGCGGCTGGACTGGAGCCGGTCCGGTTGAGTCGGAGCCGCCTGGCTGATCTCTACTGGACCATGTCGCAGATGTTTACCCATCACACGAGCAATGGCTGCAATCTGCGTCCCGGCGATCTGTTCGCCAGCGGAACCATCTCCGGCCCCTCTCGAGAATCCCGGGGCTGTCTGTTGGAGCTGACCTGGCGTGGAGCAGAGCCGCTGAAGCTGCCAAATGGAGAAACCCGCAAGTTCCTCGAGGATGGAGACGAGGTGATCTTGCGGGCCTTCTGCGAGCGGGCCGGTGCGGTCCGGATTGGTCTGGGTGAGTGCCGGGGAGTAGTGAGCCCGGCCTAGCCTCTCAGCTGTGCAAGCTAGGTCTTTTCCACGATACGCTGCAGCACTTGCTGGGCGTAGTCCTTATCCCACTCTGCCAGGTTCTTGCGGGCGGTGACCTCGACCCTCGTGGTCTTGTCGCTCTTCTGCTCCATCTGAATGGTCACGTCGAGATCGCCCTTCTTGCCTTTGAACTCACGGTTCTGTCCGCCATTCTCGGTGCTCGAAGCATCCGGAACAATGCCCTCCTCGTTCATGACCGTGCGCGCCCGGGTAGCGATCTGATCGATAGGTCCGTCAATGAGCGACTCCGCTCCTCGGGAGGTCAGGTAGATCCCGGCACCGGCTCCGGCGGCAGCGGCCGCGAGACAACCGGTTGCCGGCAGAGCTACTGCGAGCGCGGCCAGCCAGCGCATCGGTACTCTCGCATTGATCGCCATCATGTTGCCTCCGTCAAAACCGTGGATAACCATCTCCGGCAAGTGCTCTAGAGTACTCTTCGACGGTACCGTGAGCCACAACCTAGGTCACCAGCGACCGGTAATCCGCGTCAACACCGTCTTCCGCCGGTTTGAGCCTCCGGCCATACTTCAGCCATATGGACACATCGAGGGTAGGGTGACCCAATTTCTCAAGACGACCCAGATCGCCATTGGCGGCGCCAGAACCCTTCCCCGCCGTTACTACGTTGCTCCTGAGGTGCTCGCAGCGGAGTTCGAGCAGATTTTTATGCAACGCTGGCTTTGCGTCGGCCGGGAAGACCAGGTCCGGGAGCCCGGCCAGTATTTCCTGCAGCAGATCGGGCCGGAAAGCATCATTGTGCTGCGCGACAAAGCCGGCGTTCTCCGCGCGTACTACAATGTCTGTCGCCATCGGGGGACCCGGCTGTGCGAGGAGCACACGGGGCGGTTTTCCGAGACGATACAGTGTCCCTACCACGCCTGGACTTACTCGCTCGAAGGGCGCCTCATCGGCGCGCCTTCTTCAGGGGACATCGAGGGCTTCAGCAAGTCCGACTATCCGCTCCATTCGGTTTGGATCGAATCCTGGGAAGGCTTCCTCTTCATCAATCTGACGGAAGATCCTGAGGCCTTCAGCGAAGCGTATCAGCCGCTGATCGGCCGGTTCAGCCGGTTTAACCTCCCCAATCTCGCAGTGGCGCGGACCATCGAGTACGACGTCCGGGCCAACTGGAAACTCCTGTTCCAGAATTATTCCGAGTGTTACCACTGCGGTCCGGTACACCCGCCGCTGGCCAAGCTGACGCCCCCCACCAGCGGGGAGAACGACCTAATCGAGGGGCCCTTTACCGGGGGGTTCATGGTGATCAATGAAGGTCACCAGAGTCTGACGATGAGCGGACGCTCTTGTGGGCTCATGGTGGGAGATCTGCCCGAGGAAGACCTCAACCGGGTGTATTACTACGCCATTTTCCCCAACATGTTGCTGAGCCTGCATCCCGACTACGTCATGTTTCATACATTGTGGCCGGAAGCGCCGGATCGTACCCGGATCTCCTGCTCCTGGCTTTTTCATCCGGACACGTTGAACAATCCGGAGCACAATCCCGAAGACGGGATCCAGTTCTGGGACATGACCAACCGGCAGGACTGGCACATCTGCGAGCAGAGCCAGCTCGGCGTCCAGTCGCGGGCCTATCGTCCGGGGCCGTACTCGAAGCGGGAAAGTCTGTCGGTGCAGTTCGACCGTGAGGTACTGAAGTCACTGGGCTCCGCGCGGGCCCAGCTGGAAGAGTGAGGTTAGTCGCGGCGCCGCCGGCCGAGAGCGTAGACCAGCGTGCCGGCGACGACGAGCAGGAGCGTAAGACCCGCGATCTTGCTTACCGCCAGCAGCTTGTTGGGATCGTCTTCAGCGGGGATGAGCGCCAGACCGATGGAGAGCACGGTGGTAGCGAATCCCAGACCTGCCAGCCCGATCGCGACCGGACGGCCGCCAGGCACCCGAATAACCTCGGGACCTGCCGGCTCACCCTGTAGCCGGATCATGGAGGCGAACATCAGAAGGTACGGAATGAAGTAGGAAATAATGGCCATGCTGACCAGCACGTCGTACGCGCCCTTCACCGTGGTTCCTGCCTGACCAAGAAAGATGAAAATTGCGGCAATACCCGCCTGGCTCATCAGGCTCACATAGGGCGAGTTGTATTTTGGGTGCAGCTTTCCGAAGGCTGCTGGTAGATATCGATCGATGCCTGCAACGAATGGGAGCCTCCCACCGGCAGCAAACCAGGCGCCTGCCTGTCCCAGCCCACCCAGCACGATCAGTCCGGCAACAGGTGCGACCAGCCAGACCAGGCCGAGGCGGCTGCTGGCGGCCTCGATAGACTGCATGAAGCCCTTGGAGACTTTGAATCTGCTGCTGGGGCAGAGCCACCAGCATGGCTACGCGTCCCAAGGATGTAGAGCACGGTAATCAGCAATCCCGCCGCGAGCAGGGCTCGAGGAATGTTCCGTCGGGCATCTCGAATCTCTTCCCCGAGCATGGAGGCGCCCTCCAGCCCACTGAGCGAAAAGGCAATCGTGGACCAGAAGACGATGTCCTTGAGCCGGGTGCTCGGGAGCATTGTCCCGGGGGTGAAGCTGGTGGCAGAGCCAAATCGTACAAACGCCAGGAGCCCGAGACCCATCAGCAGTAATCCGGGCACCCACAGGCCTACGGCACCGAGATTGTGCAGCCATTTGCCCAGGGAGAGGCCGCGAACGTTGAGCCCAGCGGCTATTCCCAGTGCGATGAGGGAGAAGCCGATGAAATACGGGGGGCTTGCCGCCAGACTGCGCCAGGATGGCCCGCCCAGAAAGAGCGCCGCCGACGCGGTGAAATAAAACAACCCGGGGAAGTAGGGAAGGTTACAGGTCCAGTACGTCCATCCGGTGATGAAGCCGGCAAACTCCCCGAAGGCGCGCTTACTCCAGACGTAGCAGCCGCCTTCGTTGGGGTACCGGGAGCTGAGCTCGAGCACAGTGAACATCAGCGGCAGGTAAAACGCCGCGCACCCCATTAGCCAGACTACGATGGAGCTGGGCCCCGCGGCTGCAGCCGTACTGATCCATCGAACGGTAAAACCAGTAACCAGGTAGAACAGCAACAGATCGCGGAACCCCATGACCCGGCGGAGCTGTGGGTGCTCCTCCGCTCCTGGCGGCGATGTCGCTCACACCATGTAGTGTTTGGGCGGGTTCTCGAGCTGAAGAATTGCGCGATCGATGCGGAAGGGTGTGAGCTCCTGTTCGGTCTGGCCGTCCGTCGCCAGCTCTGTCAGGATCTTCCCTACGATGGAGGCGAACTTGAAGCCATGCCCACCACCGATCGCCACCAGCACGTTGGGGTAATCCGGCAGGCGGTCGAGCACGAAGTCGCGATCGGGCGTAAGGGTGTAGAGGCAGGTCTTGGTGTAGATGATCGGCCCCAGGGCGCCGGGGATGTGTCGGCTCAGGAAGTTACAAACCCGCCGGAGTGCCGCCTGGTCCGGCTCGAATGTACGGGTCTCGGCCGTCACCTCTCTGCCGCCGGCATCCTGCCCCGCTTTGGTCCCGGCCTCACCGAAGACAGGAAAGCCGTAGAAGCAGGGATCGTCCATCCAGATCCAGATCGGAAAACGGCCGGGCTGGAAATCCGCCGGCTCGAGAGCAGGCAAAGTAGGTTACCTGCTCCTGAGTGACGGTGAGAGGCAGCCGGTAGCCGAACGCGGCCAGCACTGTGTTGGACCATGCCCCAGCAGTGATCACTAACCGGCGGCAGCGGATTCGGTGGCCCCCCATGTCCAGTTCGATTTCTCCGTCCGACTGGCCGAATCGAGCGAACGTCAGCCCGCTCCCGGAGCACTGCACCGTGAGCTTTTGCCATCCGCTGATGTGCGGCGTTGCCCCGAGCTGCCATGGCGATGCCGCTCTGCTCCTGATAGAGCCCGTGGATATCGTCCGAAAGGTGGAACGCGGGCCAGCGACGCATGATCTCCGGAGCGTCGAGCGTCTCGTAGGACACTCCAGCCGCCGCCATGCTGTCGGCGTAATGACTGAGAGGTATGGCACTGACCCGGGGGCCGAAATCCAATCCGCCGGTCCGAAGAATCAGCTGCTCGCCTGCATCCTGCTCCACTTCAGCCCATGCGCGGTAGGCGTGCTTGGCCAGCTCGACATATCCCGGGGTGTGATAGGAGAGCCGGATGATTCGGGAATGATCCTGTGACTCTCCGCGAACATGGCCCAGTTCGAACTGCTCCAGGCCGAGCACCTCTCCGCCGGCTCGCCGCGCCAGCCAGTACGCCGCGGCGCTGCCGAAGCCGCCCAGCCCGAGAACGACGTACTCGTAATCCTGCTTCATGGCCCTCGGCGTGGTTGGCGTCATCCGAGGCGAGCTTTTCGTCGACATAACGGCGAATGTCGAGGCTGGCGCTCTCCATCGGAGCGTAGAAGCCGTACTCGAACCTGCGGGACTGCATGCCGCGTTGGACATTTTCGCAGATGGCCCAGTCCTGCCGGTTGATCCGGTCCCAGAAAATGACGACGTCCGTCGGATCGAAGTCAGGTCTTTCGATCTCTCTCGGCTCGAAGAGGAAGTCACAGAGCACCGTAGTCCGGCGCGGGCTGGCGGGCCAAAGTGTGTACGCCGTCACGTGATCAGCGGAGAGGCTGATCATGAAGTTGGGGTAGATCAGCTCGCCCTTGTGGCGCACCTGCTCGTCGGCGCTCAGGCCGGGAAAGGAGCGTCGGTTCGAGGTGCCAGTCTCGGTAAAGGTCCACGCTCCCTCTCGGTGAGGTATGCCTCGGTCCCAATCGAGAGCTGATCCACCGGCCTCTCGGAAGGCTGGAACCAGCCGGCAAAGCTCCGGATGAACCGGGCCGCAGTGGTAACACTCGTTGTAGTTCTCCAGCAGCACCTTCCAGTTGGCCTGTACCTCGTACGTGATCCGATGCCCTGACCGAAGCTCGGCCAGTGGATACCGGCTGAGCCGCTCGGGAACGGCAGCCAGTTGGGTTTTCAGGGTGTAGCCCCGGGAGGCTGATTCCTCTGGTGAAAGATTCACAAAGAGGAATCCGGCCCAGACCTCGACCCCTACCGGAAACAGGCCAAGCCGGGCTTTGTCACACTCCTCGGGCGCCACGTGGGGAGCCGTTCGCAACTCGCCCGAGAGGTTGTAGGTCCAGGAGTGATAGGGGCAGCGAATGCTGCTGGAGAAGGTGCCTCGGCTCTGCTCCGGAACCAGCCGCGAGCCCCGGTGCCGGCAAACGTTGTAGTGGGCCGCCAGCCGGCCTTCGCGGGTGCGCACTACGATCACGCTTTCGCCGGCAACATCGAGCACCATGTAGTCACCGGGCCCGGCCAGTTGCTCAGCTCTTCCACCGCAGAACCACTCCCGGTGGAAAATCCGCTCTCGTTCCTGCTGAAAAATTTTCTCCGAGAAGTAGTAGTCGCGGTGCAGAGTGCGTTCCATCGTCGGTGGACTCCTCAAGCCGGCCCGCTGGGCCTCCTCACCGGCCGAGCTCGCATGTCGCGCATGATCTCTCGAGCGGCGTTGTACCCGCAGGCGCCCATGACGCCGCCACCGGGGTGGGTGGCAGCGCCGCACAGGTACAGTCCACGAATAGGCGTCCGGTAGTCGGCGTATCCCGGCACCGGCCTCATGAATGAGAGACTGCTGAGCGACATGGTGCCCTGCATGATGTTGCCGCCCGTGAGGCCGAAGCGGCGCTCGAGATCAACCGGCGTGAGCACCTGCCGACCCAGCACCGCCCGCCGGAAGTTGGGCGCGTATTCGTTCATCAGATCGAAGCACCGCTCGGCGTACTTCTCCTTTTCCTCCTGCAGCGTGAGGCCTGGCGCCAGCTTGTAGGGGAAGTACTGGGTGAACATCGACATGACGTGCTTGCCTGGAGGGGCCAGGGTATCGTCGAGCACCGACGGGATGGTGGCCTCAATAATCGGATGCTCCGAGGGGCAGCCATACTTGGCATTGTCATACGCCCGCTCGATGTACTGCATGGTGGGCGATATGTGAATGGTCCCCCGGTGCTGCGGCCCCGGTTCAGTGCCCGGCACCGCCTTGAAGTCGGGTAGCTCGCTCAGCGAGATGTTGATCTTCAGGCTGGCGCTGCTGTAATCGATGTTGCGGACGTCCTGAACGAAGTCGTCCGGTAGCTCTCGAGGATCCAGGAGTTTGAGAAATGTGACATGAGCGTCGGTGCCCGAGGCAACTCTTCGAGCCCGAAACTCGGTTCCATCCTTGAGCACTACCCCGACCGCCTCGCCCCGCTGCACCAGAATGCGGCTGACTTCGGAGTTGGTTTTGATTTGCGCCCCCCGCTCCCGGGCAACTGAGGCGATGGCGTTGCTGATTCCACCCATGCCGCCCCGCACGTACCCCCAGACTCCCCTGATCCCGTCGCATTCTCCCATAACGTGATGGAACAGGACGTACGCGGTTCCGGGCATCGAGGGAGATGCCATGGCACCGATGATCGCGTCGGTTGCCAGGGTGACCTTCAACTGTTCGGATTCGAACCATCGATCGAGGATGGGCGTGGCCGCCCCGGTGAGGATCTCGATGGCTTTCTGACCATCCTTGCCCAGCCGAGCGAAGCTCATCCCCAGCTTGGCCAGCTTCGCGAGGTTGCCGGGCCTGAAAGACCACGGGTTCGGCGGGGTTTGCGTGAGTGTGGGCTCGATAAACGCGGCCACCCGCTCCAGCATGGCCTCATACTTTGGGAGAGCGTCAGCGTCCTTGGCGGAGAACTTGGAAACCTCGCTGTGAGTCTGCGCCTTGTTCGGACCCAGCAGGAGTGAACGGCCATCTGGAAACGGGGTAAATGAAGACGGGTTGCGGGGCAGCATCTTGAAGCCGTGCCGCTTCAGCTCTAGGTCACGGATGATCTCGGGCCGAAGCAGGCTGTTCACGTACGCGGCAGTGGACACCTTGAAGCCGGGCCACAGCTCCTCGGTAACGCAGGCGCCACCCAGAACCTCTCGCCGCTCGAGCACCAGAACGTCGGCGCCGGTCCCGGCGACGTAGGCGGCGGTGACCAGGCCGTTGTGGCCACCGCCGATCACGATGAGATCGTACGTTTGGGTCATAATCAGCCGAGCGTGTTACCGGGCTAGCAGGATTTCAGTCCTGGCGTACACATACCGGCCGTTATAGCCAAAGGGCGAAGCCACCGCCCAGGGGAACGTATAACCGTTGTTGTTGTCCAGATCCTGCATCTTTGAGGGGTACGTGTCGAACAAGTTCCTGGCCCCAACAGAGATGTTCACCTGGTCGAACCGATAGCCCACCTCGGCGTCAAAAAGCGTCCTCGGATCGAAGGTATCCGCCGCCACTCCACCGAACTCGGCTGACCGCCCCGAGCCATAGTACAGGACTCGGCCCAGCGCATGGAAACGGCCCTGCGACCAGGTGGGGGTGAAGGTAGCACGCCAGTCGGGACGTTCTTCGGTGATGGCCAGGGTGGTAATCAAATCCAGTGAGCCCGTAAACGACGTGGCTGTCCCCTCCAGAATGGGGGGTAGACCTTCCACGTGCGTGAGCTCGTTCTTGGTGTAATTGACCGCAGCGTTCAGATCGAGGGTGCCGTTCCCCGCCGGCAGTCTCAGATCCGCCGTGAGGTCCACCCCTCTGGTTCTGGTGTCGACCGCGTTGGTGGGAAACTGCACGCCCCCGATGGTGGTGAGTCCGGAGTCGGCCAGAATCCGAGCCACAACGCTGTCTCCCGCATCGTACGTGGCGCCGAGCAGAATGCGGTCGTTGATCTGGATGTGGAACACGTCCAGCGTGAGGATGAAGTTGTCCCTCGGAGAGAAAACCAGGCCGCCACTAAAGTTGACGGACGTCTCCTCTTTGAGAGGCTGGGCCCCGAAGATCTGGGAGGCCCGATTGCTCACCGGGAAGTTGCCGATCTCCACCAGGCTCCCGGCTATGAAGTTCGTGGTCACATGGCTGAACCAGCTCTGGGGCAGGTTCGGCGCCCGGAACCCCGTACTTGCCGCGGCGCGTAGCACCAGGCTCTTGCCCGGTTGCACCCGGAGCGCGGCTTTACCAGTTACCCGCGACCCGAAGTCGCTGTAGTGCTCGTACCGGCCGGCGACATTAGCCAGGATCCCTTTCGTGAGATTCGACTCCAGGTCGAGATAGGCCCCCACGTTGTCGCGCGAATTGTTACTGGCGTCAGTGGGAGAGAATCCCGAGAAGACCGATGAGCCGGCGGGGGCCAGGTCTCCCGGCGTATTCACGCTGTCCTGAGAGAGGTGGCCGCCGTTGATCCACGACGCGGTCTCCCCGGCCACAATCTCGTAATTCTCGTGCCGAAACACCCCACCGAAGGCCACGCTGATCGGGTTAGGCAGGAGGAACTGGATGGGTTTGACCAGGTTGATGCCAACGAGAAATTCACCCCGCCTGAGACTGCCGGCGTCGAATTCCGTCTGATTTGGTATCCCGGGGTCATCCGCCGTGCCGAGAACGCCGTCGAGCCCGGGAGCGCAGGCGGTTTCCAGGCAAGGACCGAGAGAGGGGTTCAGGGTATTTTTAAGGTTGTAATCGAAGGTGTTTCGCCCGTAGGAAGCGCCCGCATCGAGCGACCAACCTGAAATATTGGAACGGAATCCGCCTGCAGCCGAGTAGTCGTTCACGTTGGGACGAAATTCCGGAAGAAACCCGTTAGGGTAGATCGCCGGCCAGTTCCGGTTGTTCAGGGGAGCGCGGTAGTACCCGTTTCCGGTTCCCACCCGATTGCTGAACCCGCCGAAAGCATAGAACTCGGATTTCCCGCTTTGGCCTAAGGGCATCCGCAAATTGGCAAACGACAACAGGTCTCGCTCCAGCCCGTCCCCCAGATGGTTGACCGGCTGAGGCACACCATTGCGCTTCTGGAGGATCTCACCCGTGTTCACATCGACCGAGTCAGTGACGCCGCTTAGGTCCTGAAGGCCACCGTCCGGGAAGGCTCGATTCGTGGGCTCGCGATTCATGAACTGTCCGAACAGGCCGAGCGAGCCCCGGCCTAGCTTGAAACCCACCCCTCCGTTGATGTCCGCGGTGGTGCCGTCGTCGGCAAACCCCTTGCCGGTGACGTAGCGGCCGGCTGATGTATTGATGAAAGGCGTGAACTGCCCCTCCTTCATCACGATGTTCACGACGCCCGCAATGGCATCAGAGCCATACTGGGAGGATGCCCCATCCCGCAGCACTTCGATTCTCTCGATGGAGCTCGAGGGGATGGCGTTCAGGTCCACTCCACTCGAGCCTGCCGGCGAGCCGAGCGGAAAGGTGTTGAGCAGTGCGGTCTGATGACGGCGCCAGCCGTTCACCAGCACCAGCGTGTGATCGGGCGAGAGGCCCCGCAGCGTAAACGGACGGACGATATCGGTCGCGTCGGTTACCGTCTGGTGGGGGAAGTTGATCGAAGGCGAAAGCGAGGCGATCACCTGGCTCGTTTCCGTCGTGCCCTGCTCTTGAATGTCCTGGGAGGTGTAGACATCCACCGGTACCGCCAGTTCCTCGGCTGCCGTGTGCCGCGCTCGGGAGCCTACAACTACATCGATGGGAGCCAGCTCTACTGCATTTCGTCCCAAAGTGAAATCCTGGCGCACCGTCTGACCGGCTACTACGGTTACTGAAGCAGTAGAGGACGCATAACCGATCAGACGGGCCCGCACCGTCTCCTGTCCGGTAGGTACCCCCCTCAGCTCGTAGTCCCCCTGGCTACCGCTGGTAGCCTTGACCGTGCTGCCTTCGATGGTCAGTGAGGCGTTTGCCAGGGGTGCTCCGCTACTATCTCTCACCGTCCCCCGGATGATACCGGCCTGCGCGGCAACGGGAGCGGCGAAGCAGCCCAGGACGAATGCGTAAGCCACGATTCGAACGACGTGTCTCAGCACAGGGACCTCCGAGGGAGATATAGGGGCAGGATGAAGAGGACGGTCACGGGCGTCCGCCGACGCGCGCACCTCAAGGAACCAGCATACTGATATGGGTAGCTATGTAAATACGATCCGCTCGCTGGAGCGTCAAGCCATCAGTACCCCTTTGACAAGCGGGTAGTCGCTCCCCACATTGGCTCTGGCGTGCAGAGGGAGGACCCCCGCGCGTCAATTCTTCTAATCGCACTGCCCGAATCCAACATGTGAAGCACGGTTTCACCTGATCCGCCGGGAGAGTCGTTGCCCGAAGGAGAACAACATGAAATCTGACCTTTGTCAGAGGCTATGTGGTGTGGGTCTGTTGCTGGGAATCCTTGGGGTGACCACACCTAAACTGGTGCAGGCGCAGCAGGGGACCATCACCGGCCAGGTGCTGGACCAGGCCGACGCCACCCCCCTGGAAGCCGCGCAGGTGGTGCTTTCCGGAACTAACCGAATCGAGACGACCAACCGAGAAGGAAAGTTCGCCTTTCGCAACGTTGGACCGGGTAACTACGAGGTTCGGGTGTTGCGCGTCGGTTACCGACCGGTCACACACACGGCGAGTGTGTCCGCCGGACAAACCGTCTCCCTGACATTTAACATGGTGCCCGCGGCGGTCCAGCTCGACGAGCTGGTTACTACGGCCACCGGCGAACAGCGGAAGCTGGAGATCGGGAACGCGGTTACGACGATCGACGCCGCCGCTGTGGCCAAGCAGGCTCCCATCACCGAATTCACCAACCTCATCTCTGGCCGAGCTCCCGGCGTGCAAGTGCTGAAGAGCAGCGGCACGACCGGCACCGGAACCCGGATCCGGATTCGCGGCTCCAACAGCATTTCCCTGTCCAATGAGCCGCTGTATTACCTCGACGGCATCCGGCTCGAGAGCAATCCCACCTCCAGCACGCTGGACATCGGCGGCTTCGGTTCCGGCATCGGGGCCGGCCCCTCCCGGATCAACGACCTGAATCCGGACGACATCCAGGACATCGAGATCGTAAAGGGCCCGGCGGCGGCCACGCTCTATGGCATTCAGGCTTCCAACGGTGTGGTGCGGGTCTCGACCAAGCACGGCGTAGCCGGACCACCCCAATGGAGCCTCTACTCTGAACTGGGGGAGGTCACGGATAACAACACTTACCCGCTCAATTACTACGGGCGCGACACTACCACGACCGGAATCGATGAGGGCTGGGACGGATTCTGCACCATCCAGAGCCAGTTGGATGGCTTCTGCACCCAGACCTCGCTGCAGAGCTACCAACCCCTGAACGACCCCGCCACTCGCCCCTACAAGCCGGGGCTACGCCAGCAGTACGGTGCCAGCGTCTCTGGAGGGAGCGAACAGGTGAACTACTACGTGTCCGGGAACTATGAGAACGAAATGGGTGCGTTCCGGCTGCCTGATTTCGAGTTCGACTCGGTGGCTGCATTTCGCGGAGACGTGCCCGACAACCAGCGGCGGCCCAACGCACTGGAGAAGATCGGACTGCGAGCAAATCTACAGTCGAAGCTGAGCCGAACCCTCAATCTGAACACCTCGGTGGGGTTTCTCACCAGCAACACCCGATTCATCGAGAATGACAACAGCTTCCTCACGGTGAACGGAAGCGGGACCGCCAGCGGGAACGTTCCGGAAGTGAATCGGGCCTGGTACTTCATACCGGCGGAGCTGTTTGCCGAGCTGGCGAATCAGAACGCCAATCGGCTCACCACCGGGATCAATGCCGATTGGACCCCGATCAACTGGCTCACCAGTCGGGCCACCGTTGGTTACGACGTGGTGAACCGGCAGGACGTTCAATTCTTTCCCACCGGCCAAGTGGCCGATTACCCTGGAGGCGACAACTCCAACCGGAACGGCGCCCGAACGGACAATCGATTCACCGTTTCGCAATTGTCGGTCGATCTCGGTGCATCTGCCCGGTTCAGGCTTACCGAGAACCTGGGATCACGCACGTCGGTGGGCGCCCAGTTCTTCCGTGATTTGTCCCGGGGCAACTATGCCAGCGGCCGCGGACTTCCGGCGGGCTCCTCTACCATTAACGGTGCTCGCACCACGGAGGCCCGCGATACTTCGGTGGAGTCCCGTTCGGTCGGATCCTATCTCGAGGAAGAGGTCAACCTCAACCAGCGGCTCTTCCTGACTGGGGCAGTTCGCTTCGACGACAACAGCGCTTTCGGTCAGAACTTCGACGCCACTGTGTACCCCAAGGCGAGCGCCTCCTGGCTTCTGTCCGACGAATCATTCTTCGATATCGGCTTCATCAATACTTTCCGGCTCCGGGCCGCGTACGGGGTGTCGGGGCAGCAACCGGGGACCACAGATGCGCTCAAATTCTTGAACGCGACACCCGGCAAGAAGTTGGGACTTCCCACCACGGGCGTATCGTTCGCGAGTCTGGGGAACCCGGACCTGAAGCCGGAGCGCTCCTACGAGTTCGAAGCGGGGTTCGATGCCGGATTGTTCAAGGATCGAGTCTCACTGGAATTCACCTTCTACAACAAGCTGACCCGCGACGCGCTCATCCAGCGGGATATTGCTCCCTCGTTGGGGGCCTCCCAGTTCCAGTTCGTCAACCTGTCCCGGATTCAGAACCGAGGCATCGAGCTCGCGCTCAGCACGCGGGTGATCGACACCAAGAGCATCGCGTGGGACCTCACGGTCAGCGGCTCAACCGCGCACAACAAGATCCTGGATCTAGGCGAAGGAGTCAGCCCAATCTTCGTAGGCTTCTATCAGCAGCATCGGGCTGGGTATCCGGCCGGAGGCTTCTGGGCACCCACCTTTACCTACAACGACGCGAACGGCGACGGGATCATCGACCTCGACCCCAACCGGGATGGGGTGCTAGACGACGCAGAAGTAGCGCTAAGTGACAGCGCGGTGTTCCGGGGCAGCGCCTTGCCTACCCGGGAAGCCTCGCTCAACAGCCTGCTGGCCTTCTTCGGCGGCAACGTCGTGGTCGGCACCCAGTTCGATTACCGGGGCGGGCATCTGGTGGACAACTCCCTGGAACAGTTCCGCTGCTTCTCCGTGGTCAATTGCCGAGGCCTGTACGATCGCTCCGCTCCGCTTGCGGAGCAGGCGGAGGCTCAGGCCACCTTCCTGCCAGGTGGGGGCAACTCGGTTGCCTTCCTCGAGCCGGGCTGGTTCATCAAGCTGCGGGAGCTCTCGCTGACCTTCTTTGCGCCAGATAAATGGGCTCGAAGTGTCCGGGCCAATCGCCTGAGCCTTACCCTGGCCGGCCGGAACCTGTGGACCATTACCGACTATACAGGAGTAGACCCGGAAGTGAACGCCTTTGCCCAGGACAACTTTGCATCCTCCGACTTTGAATCGCAGGCCCAGGTGCGCTACTGGACCGCGCGGGTCAACGTGGGCTTCTGAGGATCTGCCAATGACCACCTTCGATTCCACCCGCGCGCGCCGCTCGGCGCCTCTGCTCCTGTTATTCCTCGCGGCCGGCTGCGGCCTGCTGGATACCGAACAACCGAACATCATCGATCCGGGGACGATCAACTCTCCGGAAGGGGCTCAGTCCCTCCGACTCGGAGCTATCTCGGACTTCGGCTTCGTCAAGGACGGCGATGGCACCCAGTTCGACGATGGGCTCATTCTGGTCTCCGGACTTCTGTCCGATGAATTTGTTCACTCGACCACGCCGCCCTCGGAGCAGGAGATAGATCAGCGCACCACCGCACTCATCAATCCCAGCCTTTCTGATGTCTACCGCAACCTGCACAAGGCCCGAGCGGGAGCCGAGAACGCCGCCACTGCTCTGCGGCAGTATCTGCTCCAGCCGGACAGCACGCCGGATATTGCCGAGATGCAGGCCCTGGCGGGGTACAGCTACGTCTACTTCGCGGAAGACTTCTGCTCCGGGGTTCCGTTCAGCCAGGTCAGCGGAGACAGTCTGATCTTTGGCGCCCCCCAAACCACCTCACAAACTCTAGCGCTCGCGGTCAGCAAGTTCGACTCGGCGCTGGCGCAGCCGGGGTTGGCTCTCGATGATGGTTCGATCACCAACCTCGCCGCCGTGGGGAAGGGCCGCGCGCTCCTGGACATGGACAGCTTTCCCCAGGCCGCAGCTGCCGTCGCAGCCGTGCCCACCGATTTTGTCTACGCCACCGAGCACGCCGAGACCCCGCTTCGACTTCAGAATGCAATCTGGAGTTACACCAACGGGTACCTCTGGTCGGTATCGGACAGCGAGGGTGTGGTTGGTCTTCCGTACCGCAGCAGCGAAGACCCTCGGGTTCTCTGGACCGACTTCGAGGACGTGGGGCTCGACCTGATTACGCCGCAGTTCAGCCTCGACAAATACCCGGACGCAAGCGCCCCGGTACCGGTGGCGGACGGCATCGAGGCCCGGCTGATCGAAGCCGAGGCACAGCTTCAGGCCGGAGGCCGCTCGGGCATGACCTCAACCCTCAACGATCTGCGGGACTTCTTCCCCGATCTCGAGCTGTCACATCTGGCTACTCCAGGCACCGATGTGGAGGCGCAGGATCTTCTGTTCGCGGAAAGGGCGTTCTGGCTGTTTGCTACCGGCCATCGCCTGGGTGACATGCGGCGGCTCGTTCGGCTGTATCAGAGATCGCCTGACACGGTGTTTCCCACCGGGGCCTATCACAAGGGGGGTAGTTACGGGACGGACGTGAACCTGCCGATCCCGATCGAGGAACAAAACAACCCGAATTCCCAGGGCTGTCTCGATCGAAATCCCTAATTGGTCGTCAGTACACCGAGAAGCTGGATCGGTCGAGGTTGTTTTCCAGAGTCCAGGTAATCACCTGTCCCGGCAACACCAGGATGTTTTCGCTGGTGAACGGATGCCCGGCAACGGGCAGGGCACGCAGCCGGACCCCGGCGCTGTTATTGAGCCGTTGGGAGGGAAAATCAAAGCTGGCGGCGCCCAGAGCCGTCACCATACCCAAGCGCTGAGGGAGACCACCGGCCATCAAGTAGACGGTGATGTCGCTCCAGTTGTGACTCTGGACTTCCACCGACACGGAGCTTGGCTCGGCTGACGACTTGGTCGCAGGGTGGTTGTGCGGGAAGATCAGGCCGCAGCTCGGAACTGCAGATACCAGGGCGCCCACCAGGACCGCGAGCCGGATCGGTTGAATCAGGAAACGCGGCCTAGTGGGTTGCTGCCTGCTCTGCCTGCCTCTTGAGGTGTCGGCCATACCACTCCACATACCGCTGGAGCCGGTCCCGCTCGTAGCTAGGCTTCTTGATCTCGTGGTACTCCCCCGGATAGATCACCAGCTCGGTGTCCCGGCCCAGACTCTTCAGCGCTTGATACATCTGCTCCGAGTTGAGTAGCGGAACGTTAAAATCTTTGTCCCCGCACATGAAGAGAGTGGGCGTCACGATCCGGTCGGCATGAAGGAACGGATAGGACACCCGAAGCCAGGTCTCGGTGTTTCCCCACGGGGTTCCCAGTTCCGCTTCGTATTCTCTGACGTACTGATCGGTACCGTACCCGGCCAGTGCATTTCCCTGCCCCGCACCACTGATTGCCGCCCTAAATCGCCGGTCCCGGGCAATCACCTGGTCCGTCAGGATTCCGCCATAGCTCCAGCCGCCCACGCCCAAACGGGTGGAATCCGCCACTCCCTGGGCCACGGCGTAGTCCACGGCAGCGAGAACATCCTGCCCGTCCTTGTTTCCCCAGTCAGCCCAGATGGCGGTTGAAAATTTCTCTCCCCGGCCCGAGCTGCCCCGTGGGTTGGCCCCGACCACGGCAAACCCCTCGGCGGCGAGGAGCTGCCACTCGAAGGAAAACTCATTGGAGAACTGGTATACCGGACCGCCGTGAATTCGGAGAATGGCGGGAACAGGCTTCCCCTGCTGAAACCCGATCGGTCGCACCAGAAATCCATTGATGGCCGTGCCGTCCCGGCTGCGAAAGGAGATCTCCTCGACCGGAGCCAGTTGGACCCCACGAAGCCAGCCGTCATTCTGCCGGGATAGCGGCCGCAGCTCGCCGTTGTCGAGGGCAAACACCTCAGCGGGAGCACCGGGCGTACTGGCGAGCACCGTTACACGACTGCCCGCGGCGGAGTAGTCGCTCACCAGCCGGCGTCCCTTGGTGAGCAGCTGCACTGGGCCTCCCTGGGCCCGAACGCTGGCGAGCTGAGTGACTCGGTCGTCCTCCAGCAGGAACAGGATGCTGGAGCCATCGGCCGACCATCGAGGGGAGAGAACGTTGCGATCCAGCGCGGCAGTCAGCACCTTGGCCGGCCCTCCCGCTGCGGGAACCACCGCCAGCTTCTGTCCGGCGTAATAGATCAGCTTGAGCGGCCCTCCCTGCACGTACGCCAAATACTTGCCGTCCGGACTCCAGGTAGGAGCGCGGCCACCCCATTCCGGGTCCATGTCCGGGCCCGAAAACGTGGTCAGCTGGGTGGGTGTAGCGCCCGCAGTCGCGTCGACCACATAGAGGTCCCAGTTGTTGGTGCGGTCGAAGTCCTCCTGGCGCTTGCTCACGAACGAAATACGCTTTCCATCCGGTGACCAGGATGGCGCCAGCTCGTTGTAGCTGCCCGGCATCAGGAGAGTTGCCTTACGGCTCCCCAGGTCGAGGACATACAGGTGGTCCCGTTCCTTTCCCAGATAGCCGGTCTCGTCTTCCTTGAACTGGAACCGGTTGATCACGATGGGGGGAGTCCGCCGTGTGCTGGTGTCGCTGCCCGTTGCCACCGTGTCGGGATTCGGGTCGCTGGCAATCAGGGCCAGCCGCTTGCTGTCGGGCGACCAAGCATACTGGCTGACTCCGCCCGGCAGATCGGTAATCCGCTCAGCCTCTCCTCCCTCACGATTGAGCAGCCACACCTGCTGCACCTCGTGCGAATCCTCGCGATCGGAGAGGAACGCCAGGTAGCGGCCATCCGGGCTCCAGCGCGGGGTGCCCTCGCTCGAAGGCGATGTGGTAAGCCGCAGCGTTTGCCGCCCATCCCAGCTGGTCATGAAGAGGTCGCGAGTGGTGCGGTCCTTTACGCTGTCAGTGGTTCCCACGGTATACGCGACCCACCCACCATCGGGTGAGAGTTCCGGTGCGCTGACCTCCCGAAGCCGGTAGAGGTCGGCCAGGGTCAGCTTGCGCAGTGCCGTCGTCTGCGCCGCGACGCTGGTGGCAGCCATCAAGATCCCGATGAGTGTCAGGCCGGATGTCCGTGACCGGCTCCTGCCGATACTTGTGCTCACAATCTCCTCACGGGCGCTGGTAGACAACTCCGCCCTTCATTACGAAGGCAACCTTTCGAAAACGTCTCAAATCCGCCAACGCATCGCCCTCGACCGCAATGATATCGGCGTACTTCCCAGGTGCTATGGAGCCCACGCTGTCCTGCCACATCATCAGTTGGGCGGCGGAAAGAGTGGCCGAGCGAATCGCCTGCATTGGGGTCATGCCGTACTTCACCATGTAAGGCAGCTGCATGGCGTTGAGTCCGTGGGGATAGATCCCGCTGTCGGTACCGTAGGCGATTTTAACTCCTGCAGCAACGGCTTTGCGAAACCCTGCCCTTTGAATCTCGGTGGTCTCGGTATTCTTGCGCAGAATGTCCTCCGGCCACCGCTCGGCACGTCCTACACTGTCGGTGTAATCGCCGTTCCAGATGTCGGCGACCAGCCAGGTGCCGCGCTGCTTCATCAGAGCAATCGCTTCGTCGTCCATCAGGGAGCCGTGCTCGATAGACCGGACGCCGGCCCGCACCGCTCGCTTGATCCCTTCTGCTCCGTGAGCGTGGGCGGCAACGAAGGTGCCGTACTCAGCGGCCTGCTCCACCGCCGCCCGGATCTGCTCTTCGGTAAACTCAGAGACACCGGGCTTGGTGCCCCGGGTAAATACGGCACCAGTGGCCAGAATCTTGATGAAGTCGGCCCCGCCGTTCAGAATGGCGCGAACCCGCTCCCGGACCTGGTCAACTGAGTTTGCCACCCCGAACCGGAAACTGGCGGGAATGGTTACGTCTGGAGCGGCCCCGACCAACTCCCCCGCACCGGTCGAGACCGTCACGTATGCTCCGGCCACCTTCATTCGGGGGCCAATAACCGTCCCGTCGTTGATCGCATCCCTGAGGGCAACGTCGACAAAGGCGCGATAGGTCCCGACATCACGGACCGTCGTGAATCCCGCCAACAGTGTCGCCCGAGCGTTGCGCACTCCACTGAACGCCTCCTGGGCCTCGGAGCGTTCGAGCGGCTGCAGCACATCTGCGGTAGCGGCCTCACCGATCAGATGGCTGTGACAATCGATCAGGCCGGGGAGTACGGTGTAGCGGGTGAGGTCGATGACCCGAATGCCGGAGGGAAGCGGAGCGGAGGCGGACTGAATGGCCTCGATCTTTCCGCGCTGGATCACCACCACCTGATCCCGCCGGACCTCGCCGCGATCGACGTCCACCAGTCGGCCCGCCCGTAAGGCGACCCGCTCCTGAGCAGCAACCATCGAAGGCGCAACCGCAGCAATCGCCCACAGCATGAGATGTGGGATCAGGCGTGACATAGAAGCTCGAGCAGAAAAGCAGACACCGCGGGGGCGGTGTCCCCCACGGTGTCGGCAAATATATCGCTGGATTTTCGAGAGGGCGAACTGGAGATCGGCTATTGATTGGACTTCTTGACCTCAACCTTGGGGACCGTCACTTCCTTCTTCTCGCTCTCGACCTTGGGAACGGTAACCGTGTCCTTGACCGTGCCGGTCTCGACTGTCGGCGTATTTACCGTGTCCGTCTCGGTGCCCACCACGGGCTTCTGCACTTCGTACTGTCCATCTCCAGTCTTCTTGCAGCCACTGAGGGTCCAAACCGCAGCGAACGCAAGGGCAAGCGTGAAGTTCCGCACGAGCAGCCTCCGGTAGAGAGTAGTGATTGGACCGGTAACTGGCCCAATATGGAAATCTCTCCAGCGTTAGCCGTGCTACGCATCACCGGCCTGGGTAGACCGGAAACCGATCTTCAACGTCATCAACATATGTCGAGGATGTTGACAAAATTGTTTGTAAATCCATGTCAGGCTTTGTGATGTGCATCACAACAGTGCAAAAAAGTAGCGGGAGACGGCCAGCCGTCTCCCGCCCAAGTTGCCCATGAGAGTACTTCTAGTTTTCGACCAGAATGAGGTATTTGGACGCGGACCAGAACTCTTCGGGCTGCGCGATCTCAACGACTCCCTGAACCTCTCCATTCTCCGTCACCTGACCACTCAGATACTCAGGACTTTGGCGGGAGATGATCTTGTACCGCTTGTCCGGACGGGGAAGTGGTATGGAAATAGTCTGCGTCTTGTCGATCATCGTGAAGGCATCGAGGTTGGGCTTGCGCGCCGGCTCCAGGCGGGTCCCCCCGAAGAAGAGGAACTTCTTTCCCTCCCTGATCACGACACCATTCTTCAGCAGCTCGTCCTTGGTTCCGACAGCATAGTAGACCCTATTCTTGTACGCCGTCAGATGCACAACCGTATCGCGCAGAGATGCCGTCTGTACATTCAGCTCGTCCACTTGACCGGACAAATTGGCAATTTGATTGCGCTGATCGGCAATGATCGCCTCCTGCTCGGCGCGCTGTTGTTCGGCGGCTGTCTTTAGGTCTTCGATGGTCTGTTTGTACGTGGTGATCTGCGCCAGCAGTCTTGCGTTGCGGATCTTGGCGTTCTTAGCGCGGTTTTCGGTGGCAATGAGCTTGGCTTCGCTCTCGTTGAGCCGTGCAATTACCTGCTGAATTCGCTCCAACGTGGCCTTGCGCTCTTCACGATCAAGCTGCGCCCCGGGCATACCCCGATCGGCCCCTTCTGCCGAGGCCGAGATAACCTTCGCCTTAGCCAGCTCACTATTCAGGTCGCCAACAAATTGGGTGGTCTCGAGAACCTCGGTCAGCAGGCTGTCTTTCTGGGCCTCCGCGGCCTTGGACTCAGCCAGTGCTTTGGCCAGCTCGGCCTTGCTGCGATTACATCCGGTGGCCGCGATGGCCAAAATCCCGAGAAGCGCGATGTACCTCATCCGACCTCCTGCTCGACCTGGGGACGCTGATTGGATAGGCGAAGCTGGTTCCAGACAGCAAGAGCAACGCCACTGCGGTCAAAGAGCCAGGCACCGTCCTCATCCGGGAGTATCGGTCTTGAGGCCGAAAAGGTGGAGTCGAGCTCAAAGAAAGACCCCCGGTGTCTCCGGGGGTGTTGGAAGCGTACTGCCGAATATGACGTATAGTGCAGGTAGTTGCACTTGGTCGTCGCTGCTCCTTGATCACCGTGCCCGTCGTTCCAGCATCACCAGATCCATCATTACCGGCAGCCGGATCGGCAACGACAAAATCACGACATGGTCCGCAGAAAGCTGAGCGCTTGAGAAAGGATATTTCACATCCCGGTGGACCGGTGCCGGGACGCCCAGCCGATAAAAGAACGGGGTAAGTGGCGGACCACAAAAACGATCAGCTTGTAACGCAGGCCGGGGATACACACCACTGGCCCGCGGCGGCGCACATTCCGCAGCGAGGATCTCACCACCTGACTGGCCGAGAGCCACATTCGT
This sequence comes from uncultured Gemmatimonadales bacterium, assembly GCA_963698975.1. Classification (GTDB taxonomy): domain Bacteria; phylum Gemmatimonadota; class Gemmatimonadetes; order Gemmatimonadales; family GWC2-71-9; genus CAVVWJ01. The sequence continues at coordinate 1,718,616 of CAVOSV010000002.1, read as the reverse complement.
CTGGGTATCTGCTTGGCATCGGCCTGCATCCGCTGGTGAAACTCGGAATGGGTGAAGCCGGGGCAGAGAGCCTGAACCCGAACCCCGGTGCCCCGGAGCTCCGCGGCCAGTCCCTCGCTGAAGTTGGTGAGATATGCCTTGGTGGCGCAGTAATTGACGTTTCCGGCCGAGTAGACAAAAGATGCCACGGAAGAAACGTTGATGATCGCTCCCCGGCCCTGCTGGAGCATTAGGGGCAGCGCGGCCTGACTCAGCCGCATAGGAGCGACGGTATGCAGGCGAAGCATTGCTTCCTGCTGTGATGGGCTTGCATCCGCGAGGGTTCCCCGAGTGCCGAACCCGGCGTTATTCACCAGCAGCTCCAGCCTCGGCGATGCAGCGATCATTCCCACCAACCGAGTTACGTCGTCGTCCCGCGTGAGATCCGCCGGAAAAACGTCAACCGATATTTCTTGCTTTTCCAGCTCGCCCCGCAAGGCCTCCAGTCGGCCCGCATCCCGAGCAACAACCATCAGGTCGTAGCCGGCACTGGCCAGTTGCCGGCAGAATTCCTTGCCGATCCCAGCCGACGCGCCGGTGACCAAGGCCAGGGGCCGGGTCGATTCAGGCACGGAGCCGACCGTCAGCGCTGCAGTCCGCTGCGGGTGGCGGGCTCGAGCGGGCGATCCGCCGAGACACCAGTCCGGGAAGGAAGCGTGCGGAGCCGCCGGGTCGCCTCGAGCAGAACATCGTCGGTCTTACAGAACACGAACCGCACAGTGCTCTGCCCTCCCCCCTGGCGGAAGAAGCTCGAGCCGGGCACCGGCGTCACGCCGATCTCCCGGGAGAGCCACACTGCGAACCCGGTGTCGTCGAGCTGCGGGCCCGAAGGTACCAGGTCGCGCAGTCCGGAAAAATCCGTGAGGATGTAGTACGCCCCTTCCGGCGGAGTACACCGAAAGCCCGTCTCCGTGAGTGCGGAGTGCAACAGGTCTCGGCGAGCGCGGTAGCTCTGGGCCAGCCCGTCGTAGAACTCGCGTCCCAGTTCCTCGAGAGCCACTGCCACTGCTTCCTGCAGCGGCGCCGGTGCGCCTACGGTCAGGAAATCGTGCACCTTGCGGATCGCGTCCGTCATCGCCAGAGGAGCGATGATCCAACCCACTCTCCACCCGGTTACGCTGAAGGTCTTCGAAGCCCCACTGATGGTGACCGTTCTGTTTCGCATCTCCGGCAGCGTTGCGATCGGGATGTGGTCTCCTTCGAACCGGATATGCTCGTAGATCTCATCGGTGATGGCGATTGCATCGTGTCGAATGCACAGCTCTCCGATGGCCTCCAACTCCGCTCGGCTCAGTACTCTGCCGGCCGGATTGCTCGGAGTGTTGACGATGATGGCTCGGGTTTTAGCCGAGAATGCTGCAGCCAGACGGTCAAGGTCCAACGGACGGCCGGGCTCGAGGGGGACGTACACCGGCCTCGCATCGGCCAGAATGGTATCCGGCCCGTAATTTTCGTAGAACGGTTCGAACACGATGACTTCGTCGCCGGGATTCACCAAGGCCAGCAGAACGGAAATCATCGCTTCAGTTGCACCGCAGGTTACCGTGATTTCCCGCTCCGGATCTACCTCCATTGCGTACCAATGCTGGTATTTGCGGGCCAGGGCTTCGCGGAGGCGCTGAGCACCCCAGGTGATCGCATACTGATTGATGTCATCCTGAATCGCCTGCCTTGCCGCTTCCTTCAACAGCTCCGGGGCCGGAAAGTTGGGAAACCCCTGTGCCAGATTGATGGACCGGTGTTCCCGGGCAAGCCGGGTCATCCCCCTGATAACCGATTCGCGAAACCCGTGGGTGCGACGAGCCGTGCTCACGTAAGACTCCGCTCTGGTGGTAGGGTGCTGAAGACTATACGTCCCCGGTCGGGGGGACCACCTTGTTGCTGGCCCGATCGTTGCCTTAGACTCGCTGCATGACCGATCAGAGCCAACCCACGTTTCCGATCATCGACCTGCACAGCCATCTGGTCCCCGGTGTGGATGACGGCACCCGTACCGTGGCTGAGTCGCTGGATTCGCTGGCCGGACTCTACCGTGAGGGCGTACGATCCGTCGTGACCACGCCCCACTTGCTGCTTCCCCACCTGGGCACCTCCGCAGACGTGGACCGGGAGCTGGCACGCCACCGACGGGCCTTCGACGAGCTTGCCACCGCCGCTGGTGGGCGGACCGATCTGCCCGAGCTCTGGCTGGGTCAGGAAATATGGGCGCCCGACGCAGCTGCGCTTCGACGAGTGGTGCGGCGGTATGGTGTGGGACTCCCCGGGAGATCGCTGCTGGTCGAGTTCGGTTTTGACCTTCAGGGAAACCACAATGATGTGGTGCGCGAAGCGGCCGATGCTGGTCGGCACATCGTGATCGCTCATCCGGAGCGATACCGTTATTTGCCGGGGCATGAGCCACTCGACGTGATGCGCTCGTGGCAAGAGATGGGAGCCTTGCTGCAGGTCAATGTGGGCAGCCTGACCGGCCACTACCAGGGCTCGAGTCCGGGCTCGGAGCAGCTGGCCTGGCAGATGATCGCCGCCGGTCTGGTAGATCTCCTGGCAACCGACCACCACGGGAACCGCCGTCGCGGCGTTTCACCCCTGGAGGCGGCACAAACACTTATCGCCCGAGGCGAGCGGGTGCTGGCCGAGCGGGCGATGAGTGAAGTGCCTGGCAGGGTGCTAGGGGACGAACTTTCCGCTTCAGGTCTCCCGCGGTAATGAGCTGGTTCCGATTGCCTGCAGCAGGAGACCGGTTACGCCCGGAGACGTGGCACCACCCGCCGCAACAGCCGCGTCGATCTGCTCTTTGATCCTCCGGCGCAACGCACCATAGGCCTGACTTGCCGCCGGATCCTCGAAGGCTATAGCGGTGCCCCGGATCTTGTAGGCCCCCGCCTGAGCGTTCAGAACTCCCAGAAGACTGTCAAAGCTGGACACAAGCGAGCCGCTGATCAGCTCGAGCGTTGGCGCTTCTTTTCTCGGCGGCCGCGAATACCACTGGCGCACCTTCCCGGGAGACCAGTTCTGCTGCCGCGCCAGGGACGTCACCGTGTCCTGGTATGCCTTCTCGATGGCCGCCTGTTGCTGCCGGTACACCCTGATGATGTTGGCTGCACCTGCCAGGCTCATCCGGGTATCGGTGATGCCGCCGTCGGGACTCAGCCGTGATGCAGCAAACAACTTGGTCAGCCGGGCCACTCGCATCCCCGTCTCCAGCCGGCTCTGCGCGGCGTCGTGCGCGGCAGTATAGCGAGCCACAAGGCCCTGCAGAGAATTTTTCGCGGTGGTGGTGGCGGCGCCTGGGGCTAACGCGTCCTTCAGTGAACTGGAGCGCAGCGTTGGCGCGCGGGGCAGCAGCGGCTTGGCCGGTGTCGGCTCAATGTTATCCGTTTCCATGCTATCTGCCGGCTCGTCCCAAACGGTGCTGTTGCTGGCCAGGGACACCAGCCCGCTGGCCGTCTCGTCGCCTACGGCGTCGTCCTGCACTGTTCTTTCGGCCGGGACTGCCCTCTGCGTGTTCTGCGCCGGCTTAGTCACGATGGCAACTCTACCGGGCTTGCCCCATTGAGGCCGTGGTCCGGAAAAGGCCAGCTGAATAGCGGAGATCAGCAGCAGCGCCGAGATGCCCAGCGCGAGTGGCCGACGCCAGCGGTATTGAATGGTGGGTCCGGTCGCCGGCCCTTGCTGTTGTGGCGGCAGGCCCTGTTCGCTGACACCACCGCCGCTCAGCATGCCCCACACCCGTCGGAGCGGCCGGCCGCCTGAATCCTCCTTGGCCGCCGCAACTATCGCCCGGTATTGCGGATGCAGAGTAATGGAGATCCACTTGGCTGTGGCCCGATGATAGACCCGGGAGCGCGAGTCTACATCGCCATTGCGGATGGCCAGAGCGAGTTCGTCGCTGGATCGATAGAGTTCTTCCTTGCCCGGCCGGAGTTCGACGAGGTACATGGCTTACACTCGGTGGTTCGTGGGACTTGGCACGCTGTCCAGGCCCGGGGAAAAGGATCGAACGGCCTTGCCGGCCGCTCCGAGGACTGTCCGCTGGGGGTGCCAATTCCGTGCTTATTTCGGGATCGCCCTGAGCTGTCAGCGCGATAGGACTGGAGCCGGACTGGTAAGCTCAATCAATTTGCGGCATTATGTCCTGAGCACCTGCCATCTTCTCCGGCTCGAGAGTCCGCAGGCAGGGAGAGCGCATCGGATAGGTGCCAGTGCAAATTGGTGCGTTTTTCGACCCCAGACTGTGTAATGCAAGACGTTTCGCTACTCTGGGGTATTTATTAGTGTGCGATTACCACGTTTCGGACTGGCAGATCCGGAACCAATCCGGTTCAATCACGCTCGCCCCCTGCCGGGCGGGATTGGGGGGATTCATGGCTTCATCACAGCGCGGGAGCGGAGACCCGCTCGATCCTTGGTTCGATGCTCGTGACCGGAGGGGAACAGGAGCCGGCTCGCTTCTTCTCGCCACGCTCCTCGGCGTGGGCATTGGCTTATTGGCCGCACCTCAGCCTGGAACCAAGACTCGCAAGCTGCTGCGGAAACGTCTGGCGGCCCTCGGAGAGGGCGTAGGCGACAGCCTGGAAGACGTTCAAGAGGCGGGCAGCAAGGTTCGGAAACGGGCGAAACAACGTTTGGCCAAGCTCCGGGAGGACGCCGGTGAGGAATGGGAGGACGTGGGGGAGCGTTGGACCAAAGCCAAAGATCGAATTCGAGACATCGATCTGAGCGGAGAGGATGAGGAGGACTCGAGTCCGCTCGGCACCATTGTCGCGCTCGCGGCCGGTGTGGCTGCCACCTACTTCCTTTCCAGCGATAGGGCCGCTCCGGTACGTTCCCGGGTGCAGGACGCAGCCTCCGATATGCGGCGGCGGGCCAGCGATCAATGGGATCGATTTCAGCGGGGCGGCTTTCGTCAGGGCCGCGAGAGTACAGCCGATCAGGAACCCAGGTCGGAAAGCCGGGCCGGAACGCCCCCTTCGGACGATACGCCCCAGGCAAGCTGACAAGAAAACGGCCCTACGGGGCCGTTTTCAATTTCACACCGCTTTATCTCAGAGCGCTGGTGACGAGGTCCCAATACTGCTGAGTTTTTCCCGCGGCAAATAGAGCAGTAGCTGGTGCCTGATCTGGTCAGCCTGATGAAGAACCTTTCCCGGATAACGGCGGCAACTGGGAGTTGCTCTGGTCTTCACGCATCCGTTGTAGCGCAGCAGCGCCGATCGCACATCTCTGGTTTGCTTTAGATAGCTGGCAAAAACGCGAGCGCCGTGGCAGATGTTTGCCTCGACCTGGAGCAGGTCGTCGGAATCACAGTCGAAGACCCCCGCATGGAATCGCATCACCTGCATCAATCCTACCGCGCCTCGATTGCTCACCGTCCCAGGCTCTAGCCGGGCATTCTCGGTCAGCAGCACGCCGGTAAGCAGGCTGGGCGAAAGCTGCAGCTCGCGCGCCTCCTTCACGATCGCCCGAGCAACCCGGTTGGCCATTGCCGGGTCGGCCGAGTTGCTGAGAATCTGCGCCAGGGGTAGATGATCGTATCGGGCGACGACCTCCCGCTCCCACGTGGTGCTATCGACGGGAACTCTGGTTGCCGCGCCGGCGGTACGCCGCGGCATCAGCGGGTGAGCCGAGATCCCGCTGGGAATGGAAGGCACCGCAAACTCGACGTTGGGCGTCAGCAGCAAAGCCCCGGCAAAACCTGCTGCGGCCAGCAATGTCAGAAACGCCCGGCTGGGCTTTCTGAGCTGGGTCCAAGCTGAGCCACTCGACAGGTAAGAAATGATCCGGTCCCTTTCGCAATTGAGCGTGCGCCGGGGCCGGATTTACGCAAGAAGCGGTGCACAGTGCTGTCGAGGCAGGCGTCCAAGGGCGGGGAGGCTTGCAAGGTAAGAGCTTGCGGCGCCAAAGCTAGACCACTGTTGCTTGAAAAGCGGATGCCATGGGCCGGGCGACCTGCCAGCCAACTGCTTACATGAGCGACGCGAGCAGGCTCATCATGGCGAGATCGTACGGATCAGCGGAGAGGTCGTCATCGGGAACATCGTAATGTTGTTGTGGAGTCTCCAGAATCAGGGGGATGCCCTCACTCCGCTTGTCCCGAAGGAGCCAGCGGAACGCCTCTGTCCCAACCCTGCCCTGCCCGATCAGCACATGACGGTCCTTGTTCGAGCCCAGCGCGCCTTCGCTGTCGTTCAAATGGAAGAATGAGGGAGCACATCCGGCTGCTTCCTCGAACAGGTCGAGAATTTTCCGGAACTCTGTCTCCGAGCGGGTGATATCGTGTCCCGACGAAAACAGGTGGCAGGTATCCAAGCCGTAGCCGGTGCGGTGCTTGAGCCGTTGAGGAACGCCGGCAAGGATGGCGCCGATTTCCTCCGCCGTCCGGCCGATCGTGGTGCCCGCTCCCGCCGTGTTCTCGACCAGAACTCGGGTTTTCCCCTCCACCTGTTCCAATGCCTCGGTAATGGCCTCGGCAACTCGTGACGCGGCGGCCGAACGGTCTCCTCCGATGGCGGCACCAGGATGAAAGCAGATCCCGCCCACACCCAGTGCGGTGGAGCGCTCCAGCTCTTTGGTAAGACCGGCCCGCGCTCTAGCCGACTTGGTCGGATCCTCCGTAGCGGTGTTGAGAACGTACGCCGCGTGAACGACAACCTGTTCCGGGGCAATTCCAACGCTGTCGAGCGCCGCTCGGAACCGTTGGACCCGGTCCGGCTTCATGGTGGCTTTGTCCCCATAGTACTGAGGGGGAGCGGTGAAGATCTGGAGCGCCTTCATACCCGCGCTTCCCGCCCGAAGCGCGGCCATGCTGATGCCTCCATTTGCGATCGTGTGCGCGCCCAGGTATCTCGTCACGCGGGCTCCTTAACGTGATGGTAGGCACAGATGATCGTGTGTGCCAAAGCCATTATACCCACTTCGAAAATTCTCCTGTATTCTTGCTCCTGGAGGTTAACGTGGCGCGTGACAAGGACGAAGCGATCAACAGCTACATCACCGATATGCTGTCTCTGGAAGAGCACCTCCAGAAGGCGGTCAGCGGACAATTAGAGGATCTGGCCGATTACCCGGAGGTCACCCGTGACCTTCGGCAGGTGCTACGGAAGGCTGAACAGCACATCTCCGACCTCAAAGAGCTGAGTGATCGGCGAGGTGCCAAGGGCGCGACCGACGCAATCAAGCGTGCCGGCTCTATTCTGCTAGGGCTTGGAGCAGCTGCGGTTGATCTGGTGAGAAAAGAGGGTTTGGCCAAGAACCTGCGCGATGATTACACGGCCTTCAGCCTGGCTACGGTAGGGTACGTCATGCTTCACACCACTGCGCTCTCATTGGGCGAGCAGGAGGTCGCGGATCTGGCTCGGCAGCATTTCTCCGACTACGCCCACGCGGTGACGCTGCTACACAACGTCATTCCTGGCGCCGTGGTGCGCTTTCTCCGGGAAGATGGTTTGCCGGTCCGGGAGGATGTGTTGCCCGAGATCAGCCGGACGATCGAGCAGATCTGGCATTCGCAGTCTGATCAGGCGCCGAAGGCTGAAGAGACCTCGGTGGCCCGGAACGTTTAGATCGCCGGCCATTCCCATCCCCTGAGCTTCTATCAACGTGGTGTCGGCAGTAGAAGAGGCGGGCCGGCATCACGTTGAGTGGCTCGAACTCCTGAGACACGGAGCCGAAGACCTGCTGCAGGTGCGGGAGCACGGCCCGGGTAAACTGATACACCAGAAACGCGCCGTTGGGATCGAGGACCGCATGCGTGGTGCGCAGAATTGATTCCCGCAGCTCGGGCGGCATAGTGGTATAGGGAATGCCCGAGATCACGTAATCAGCCCGGTCCAGCCCGAGCCGCGCCAGGACGGCGCCGGCATCCGCGGCCGAGCCGTGAACAACGTGCAGCCGGTCATCCTGCAGCTTGGCGCGAAGGAATCGCACGAAATCGGTGTTGGTCTCCAGCACCACGAGAACGGCGTCCGGACGCATCCGCCGCAAGATCTCCGTAGTGAAAGTGCCCACACCCGGGCCGTACTCCAGGAAGACTCGAGCGCGATTCCAGTCCACCTGCGAAAGCACGTGATTTACCAGAAAACGGGAGCTCGGTATCAGGCTGCCGAGCATTTTGGGATGCTTAAGAAAATTGCGCCCAAACAGCAGGATCTGCTCGGAGCGCAATGAGCGGGGGGGCGAAGGCACGGGGGGAATGATAAGCCTTTCAACACCTGCGGGGGAACCTGCCCGGCGCCGGTTACCCGGCGCCGGCGGGCGGATTGCCACAGAACATTCGCGCCCGGAGACGTGACTAGTGCTTGGTGGTGTCCCGCTTCATGGTCCCATTCCGCTTCACATCGCCTTCCTTCACGGTCGTGTCCGCGCGAACGGTGGTGTCGCTGGTCACAATCGTGGTGTCCTGCGTGGTCCGAGGAGTGACCATGGTGTCGGCCGATTCCCCGACTCGCGCGGAATCAGTACCGCCCTTATTGCATGCGGCTATTCCGGCGACCAGCGCCAAAGCTGTGAGTACGGTCTTCATCTGTCCCTCCGAGTAGATGTAAAAGTCGTCCTGGCCTAGGCCCACGTCCTTCGCGGCCAGGCCGGCCTGTGCCATCCAGCCCTCAAAGGCTGTCACCCCTCGGGTTTTGGGGCAGTGACGTGACTCACCCCGGCAGTTTCGCCCCTCAGGGGAGAGGGCTCGCAATTTTACTCCCGAACTCGCGCGGCTGCAACGGTATATTGTCACATGTCCGGTCGGGCAAAGGTATGGATCGGCACCTCGGGATACGTCTACCGCCACTGGCGGAGAGGCGTTTTCTACCCCTCCAAGCTCAAACAGCGGGAAGAGCTCGCCTACTACGCGGCCCGCTTTCCCACCGTCGAGCTGAACAATCCATTCTACCGGTTGCCCACCCCGGAGATGTTTCTCCGCTGGCGCGAGGTCACTCCTGAAGGGTTTCGTTTTGCCGTCAAGGCGAGCCGTTACATCACTCATATCAAGCGGTTACTGGACGTGGCCGACGAGATCGCACTCTTCATGGAGCGGGCCGAGCTGTTGGGGCCGAAGCTGGGCCCGGTTTTGTTTCAGCTGCCGCCCAACCAGCAGATCGACCTTCCGCGGCTCGGGGGATTTCTTCAGTTACTCCAACCCGGGCGCCAGTGGGTGGTAGAGTTCCGGCATCCCAGCTGGCACGCCAGCGAGACCTACCGAATGCTGGCCGAGCATGGCGTGGCTCTCTGCATTCCGGTTGGTGGCGGGGTTCATCCAGACCGCGTTACAACCGCGAGCTTCACCTATATCCGGATGCACCGGGGACAAGAGCCGGCTGGTGGGTTTACCCGTCAGGAGCTCAAGAGCTGGAGTGGTCAGATTCGGTCGCTCGCCGACGCCGGGAAAGAGGTCTATCTCTATTTCAACAACGATTGGGAAGGTTTTGCCATCCGTGATGCGCTGGCTATCGAGCGGCTGCTGGATCAGTCAAACCACTGAGTCAGCTCCGCTGCCGAACGCCGCCGCCGGGGTGTATCGACTTCGGCCGGGTACCCCAAGGAGATAATTCCCACCACCCGAAAACCATCAGGCACAGCGGCCAACTCGAGCAGGGCTGGATTACGCATCACCCCCCCGGTTCTGAGGTAGGTGCCCAACCCAAACGACTGGGCAGCCGTCATCAGGTTGCCAATGGCCATCATCGCCGCAGCATAATCATCCTCCCGGGTGATCTCGTCCGAGCTCACGGCCACCATCACGACGATATACGCCGGGGTAACTCGCGCATCCTGTCGCACCTTTTCGGCCGCTGCCTGCGCCTCGGGCGACGCAGGATCGCTGAAGCGCTTGAGCCGGTGGTGCGCTCGGATCTCGGCAAAGCGATCTTTGGCCGACCCGGTTAGAACCGCAAACCGCCAAGGCTCCGTCAGCTTGTGATTGGGCGCTCTGACCGCGCAGTCGAGCAGCTGCTGAATCAGTTGTCGGGGAACCGACTGGCCCAGAAAGCGGCGGACGGAGGTACGGGAAGTAATGGCTGCTATGGCGTCCATGCCGGGGTCCCGCTACTTCGCACGTTCGAGGTAAACGCCTTCTCTGGGATTGACGCGTACCCGCTCACCCTCGCTGATGAACTCCGGAACCTGGATCATCACGCCATTGCTCAGGCGTGCTGGCTTGGTGCTGGCGGTCTTGGTTGCGGTCTTCATCACCGGTGCCGTTTCTACCACTTCCAGTTCAGCCACTGCCGGCAACTCGATTGCAATGGGGCGGCCACCCAGCCACTCGGCCTGAAAGGTCATGCCCGGCTCCAGCCACTGAGCTTGGTCTCCTACCGTTTCCTCGTCCAGGGTAAACTGGTCATAGCTGTCGGCGTCCATGACGTGGACTCCATTGCCATCCCGGTAGAGTACCTGCATCTGCCTGGTATCGAGCCGAGCCTCTTCCACGAACTCGGTGGCGCTGAAGCGATGCTCGAAGGTGGCACCCGAACTCAGGTTGCGCATTCGAGCCTGGACAAAGGCTCGCAGATTTCCCGGGGTTCGATGAGTGAACTCCATCACCCGACAGGGTTGGCCTTCGTAGTAGATGACGTGTCCGCGACGAATATCTGTGGCCTTCATCAGGTCGGCTCCAGGAGAGTGGCTGTCCCACGGCTTTGAAGTGGTAGAACATACACGTGGCGCCAAGGCTTGGCCTCTACCTTCCCTGCAGCTGGGCTCGCATAATAGTCTCGACCATTGAAGGAGAGTTGCGAATGACCTACGAAGAGATCCGGGAGTTGCTCACCAATAATCCTGATAGGGACACCGAGGTCGAGTTGCGCGTCGAGGACGGCGATGTCACGCTCACGGGAACAATCGACAGCCCGGATGCCAGGTGGCTGCCAGAAGACCTCGTGAACTCCGGCACCGGTGTTCGGGAGGTCAACAACCGTCTCAAGGTTGTGCGGTAGACCTTTGGCAGTTCCATCCCAATTCACCCTGATCCAGCACCACCACGATCAACGGCTCAGACTGGAGGGCTGGCGACAAAACGTCGGCGCCCCAGTTGCCCTTGATCTGGCGGAGTCGGCCATGGGTGAACCCCAGAGCCTGGTAGTCCTCAGCTGGAATGTGTGGATTGGACGAGGCAGGTTGCAGGCGGTGATCTCACGTATCCGCCAGGGAGATTTCGAGCGTCTCGGCGCGGAGCCGGATCTCCCGCTCCTGGTCCTGGTCCAGGAGGCTTATCGAAGCGACCCTACCCTTCCACCAGTCGCCTCAGGTCCTGCTGGACGTGTTCTGACCGCGCAACTCGGCCCCCAGGAGGACGTGGTCGAAACCGCTCGGGCTCAGGGGATGAATCTCCGCTATGCGCCCTCGATGAGAAACGGGGTGCTGTCAAGTGACCGAGGCAACGCCATTCTCTCGACGCTGCCTCTCATCGACACTCATGCGATCGAGTTGCCGCTGGTCCTGCAGCGCAGGGTTGCGGTCTCTTCTGAGCTCTCGCTGGGGAGTCGGAGACTTCGTGTAGTCAGTGCACACCTCGACCCCCGCGGTCCCCCGGGGCACCGCTGGCTGGGCACCAGCGGGAGAGAGCGCCAGGCTCGCCATCTGATCAGTTCGATACCGGACGGCACGGTGGTGCTCGGCGCCGACCTCAACCTTGGGCGGGGCCGGTATGAGAAGGCGTGGCGGGCGCTCACCGACGCCGGATACAGTTTCGGGGTCCCGCCTTCAACGCCATCGTGGCGCCATACCTTCCACGCCCTGCCCCGGCTGGTGTTGGACTACCTTCTGGTCCGCGACGGTTCCGGACTGATTCGGCAGGCCCGGGTCCATCGGTTGGACGAGCACCCCCAGGATCGGGGTCCTCGGGTGTTTGGCTCCGATCATCATCCGCTACTTGGCCGCATAGACTTTCACCCCAACGGTTTTCCCTCCCATGAGTGAGTTGCTCGGTTTCGGTTCCGATCTGCCCTGGTGGGCCTGGGCTCTCATGATCATCGGCCTCATTGCCTTCGTGAGCGTTCTTGGGGCGCTGTTTTTCCCCGACTGGCCGAACGACGACTACACCATGGGCTTCGAAGCCGATCCCGGATCCGATCGCTTTGTGGAGTGGACCGCCGGCTTTCTCAACTCCCCGCTGTTTCGGGGTGGGGAGGTGAAACTCCTCCAGAATGGAGACCAGTTCTATCCGGCCATGCTCAGCGCGATCAGGGGCGCCAAGGATACAGTCAATTTCGAGACCTACATCTTCGAGCCGGATGAGATTGGCCAACAGTTCATCGACGCATTCAAGGACCGAGCCCGGAACGGGGTCGAGGTGCGGCTTCTGATCGACGGGTTTGGCGGATCCAAGCTCAAGAAACGTTTTCGCGAAGACCTCGAGCGCGCGGGAGTAAAGGTGGTCCGCTTCCGGCCTCTTGCCTTTCGGAACCTGGTGCGGCTTTACCGTCGTGAGCACCGCCGGGCAACGGTCATCGATGGTCGGATCGGCTTCACCGGTGGGGCCGCGGTATCCAAGAAGTGGAAAGGCAATGTGACCAATAACCACGAGTGGCGGGACAGCATGACCCAGGTCACCGGACCCATGGTGGCGGGGATTCAATCGGCATTCGCGGAGAACTGGGTCTACTGTACCAGCGAGGTGCTGGTGGGGCCCCGATTCTTCCCCCACGCACCGCCCGGCGAGGGTCCCTGCGGGCTTTCAGTGGTGAGCTCCCCCTCAGACGCCATGCAGCCGATACGCCTCTTGTTCTGGCTCAGCTTCATCAACGCGCATCACCGGCTCTGGATCAGCAACTCCTACTTCATTCCGGACAAACGTCTCAGGAAAGCAGTGATCGATCGCGCGCGAAACGGAGTGGATGTGCGGGTGCTGGTGCCCGGCAATCACACTGATGCCATACCGGTTCAGGCCGCAGGGCAGAGCTACTATCAGGAGCTTCTCGAGGGTGGCGTACGGATCTTCGAGTATCAGCCGGCGATGATGCACGCGAAGACGGTACTGATCGACAGCTCCTGGTCGATCGTGGGATCGGCCAACATGGACGAGCGCAGCATGGAGCTCAATGAAGAGAACGTCCTCGGGATCTCGGACAAGGAGTTTGCCGCTAGCATGGAGAGAGGACTAATCGAGGATTACGGCCGCTCCAGGGAGATCCTGCTGGAGCAGTGGAAAAAACGGTCCTTGTTAAGAAGAGGCTTCGAGCGGTTGGCCAAGGCCTTGATCGAGCAGTACTAAAACGGCCCGTTGAAAGCTGGGTCGCACACCCGGGTCCGCAAGTCGGTTTCCTGGCCCCGGTGCCAGCCGCCCTGAAAGTCGAAGTGGCGTTCATCCAGCAGCCGGGTCCCCAGCGCTTCGGTGCCGCGCTGTTGCAACTGCCATAGCAGTACGCGGGCACCCATTTCGGCAGCAGGCTCCCACACCCCGGCAGTGAGCGGAGGGTAGAGTTCGGCGAATTCGGGTTTGAGTCTGGCCTGCCGGGCCGTTGAATCCATTACCTGCTCCGGAGTAACAGTTGCTGCGGTTTGGGGGAGAGAGATAATGCGCGGTCCCGGTGCACAGCACCAGGGGCGCGCGACCTCACGAACTCACCGCAACACCCGGGCCGCATCTTCGGTCTCATCATTACGGTTCGTGGTGCCACCCATCTGGGTCTCCAGTGCGCCGCTCAGATTGACCCCTTCGGCACCCAGCAAACGAAAGAGCTCCCACTCGGCGGCCCGTGCAGCATGGGTCCGGCGGCCATTATACATGAGGGAGATGACCAGTACGCCATCCGGCCGACCCAGATATCCCGCAAGGGTGGCCACCCGATCCAGAGTACCGGTCTTGGCGTGAACCACACCCTTACCCATACCGTAGCGCAGACCCCTCAACGTGCCGATTCCGTTGGCCGGCAGCAGCAGCGGATAGCGTTCTGCACCACGCAGTTGGGGGTACCGGGCCAGATAGAGCATTTGGGTCATCGGGCTTACCCGGTCCAGCTCGCTCAGGCCGCTGCCATCCACCAGCCGGATCTGGGCCAGCGGTCCCACCACCTCTCGGACATGCTGGTTCAGCAGATCGGGGCCTGAGGTCTGGCTGGCAGCCGCCCACTGCAGTACCAGCTCTGCGCCGATGTTGAGACTTCTCCGGTTGATCTCGACCGCCACGCTGTCGAAGGGCGGCGACTCCACTTTGGCAAGGACTGCGGGAACCCCGGGCGAGACGATGGGTGGGGAGCTCCGGTTCACCCACTGGATTCCAGCTCGGTCGAGCGCCGCCGCCCAGGCGTAACCCAGGACACTGGTCGGCTCATGGGCGACCGCGGATATCCCGGCGACACGGCAGTCAATCCCGATGGTTCCCCCCAGGGTCCACCCTCCATCGGGGTCGGCTATCAGTACCAGACGCCGGCGGCTGCCGCCCACCGTTGTGGCGCTCATTCGCACCAGCCGGTCGACTCCGGCAGGGTAGGCTGATACCAGAGTGGGAGGCGATCCCACGTCCTGACCGGGACGGAACGTGAGGGAAATCGTGTTTTCATGCAGGGTGACAGGTCCCACCGGAGGGGCGTACAACTGGCCCACGAACTCGGCCGACCACACCGCAGGATATCGGGAGGCTGCCGGACCGGTCCGGCTGGTCAGGGCCAACGCACCCTCGAGCTGGGTAATACCTCGGGCCCGGAGCTGGTAGGCGAGCTCCCGCAGAGTGGGCCCATCCCGGCCGGACCGTTCCAGCGTGGGGTCGCCCCCCAGCTCAAGTTGCCAGCTGCCTCTCCAGCGGCCGGTGGTGGAATCCAGAGTGCCGCGGCCGATGATCCGGGTCGAGATACGAGCCCCGCCGCCGGCGCGTGCCCGGCTGAATCCCACGGTGAAGAGCTTGGCGGTCGATGCCGGAATGAGCTGCAGCTCGGAATTGACGCTCCAGAGCACACGCCCACCCATCGTGCCAATGGCTATACCCCACTCGCCATCAGTGGTACGATCGCTCGTCTTTCGATACCAGTCGTCGACCCTAAGCCGTTCTGCGGGCGTGAGGTCCTGCGCGGCGACGCGGCCGGTGAGGCTGCTCAGAGCACAGAAAGCGAGCGTCCAGCTCAGACGTCGGCGCATGCGATTGGGCTCGATAGGTTAGCGGTTGTGCAAGAAGTGGTGCTCTGCCTGTCGGAGGAGCAATCGCTGAGCCATTGCTGATTGCGTTGTGCGACAAACACTTACCAGCCAGCTCCGCACTGGTGAGCGGGCATTTCGCGAGGAGACTTTGGAGGGGCAACAGCAGGAATGGCCTGGCGTTACGAGCCGGGTCCGGAAATCTTGCTACACATTATGCGCGTCGCCGTTGTTTTTGACACTCCCTACTCCGGCTGGGACTACCCCGAGCACGCTCGTCAGATGGAGCGCGAGGTTGCGGGTTGGGAAGCCGACGAGCCAGAGATGGAGTACCAGATTGCTCACGCACTCCTGGAGTGTGGCCATGAGGTCCGCCTCCTCGGGGTGCGGGACGACCTGGAGTACTTGCTACGCAATCTGAGCGACTGGCAACCCGACCTGGTCTTCAATGGCGCCGAAGCCTTCCGGGGCGATGAATCACTGGAATACCTACTCCCCGGCTTGCTCGAGGCGGAAGGCTATCGTTACACCGGCGCTCCTCCCCTAGCGTTGCAGATGACCCGCAACAAGGCCATCAGCAAAAAGGTTCTCGCCTACTTCGGGATTCAGGTGCCAGGTTTCGTGAGCTACCGCTTGCATGAACAAGTCGACCGCACGCCGAAGCTCACCTTCCCCTTAATCGTCAAGCCGCTGCAGACCGACGCCTCGGCCGGCATTGCCCAGGCGTCGGTGGTGCAGGACCAGGAATCTCTGGTGGAGCGGGTGGCGTTCATCCATGAGCGGTTCAGCCAGGGTGCCATTGCCGAAGAATTCGTCGACGGACGCGAGCTCTACGTGAGCATCATCGGTAATGACGACAGCCTGGAGATTCTCCCGATCACGGAGATGGTGTTTGACAAAGGGAAGACCCGCCCGGAAGAACGGATCGCCACCCAGTTCGCCAAGTGGGACGAGGCGTACCGGGAGCGCAAGGGAATCCGGAACGTCCTGGCGCGTCCTCTCTCGAAGGCGGTGCGCGAGCGAATCACCGAGACCTGCCGCATGGCCTATCGGGCGCTGTGGCTTCGGGATTACGGCCGTCTCGACATTCGTCTGACTGATGACGGTGGTGTCTGGGTGCTCGAGGCCAATGCGAACCCGTTCATTAGCTATGGCCACGACATGGCCAACGCCGCCGCCAAGGCAGGAATGGAATACTGTGACTTCATCCAGCGGATTGTAGACGCCGCCGTTGCCCGGTATGACCGCACGTAGGCGGCGCGCTCGAGCGTGGGCCCGGGATGTACGCTGCGTTTGCGGACACCGGGTCCAGCGCTACATGGGGTTCTGTTCTGAGTGTGGTCGAGCGTACCGCTGGGGAGACGAAGGCGGCCTGACCGGCGCGGAATGTTATAAATGCGGCTGGGCCGTGTCCGACAAATTTTCGTCTTGCCCCTGGTGCGGCGTCGATATCCACGAGGAGGGCTATTCCAGCGAGGAGCCGCTCCAAGCTCCGAGGGGCTTCCGCAAGGACGCGCGATGCGACTGGGGCTGCGGCGGTGGGGTTCAGTATCCCATGCAGTACTGCCCTTGGTGCAGCCGGCCGCAACAATGGAACGAGGAAGCGTTGTTCGAGGGGACGTGCCCTCACTGTGGCCGAGGCGTGGACGATTTGATGAACAGCTGTCCGTGGTGCGGCGGCGATTCCACAGGGCGCGATCTGATTCCGCGCGCACTGACCCGGGTGCGCCGTCTGCTCTTGGTCAGCAGAATCAAGGACTGGAACTACCGGATACTGCTCCGCCCTGGCGTGTCGGGAGTTGATCCGAAGTACCCCGACATGGTCGAGATCGAGCAGCGCTATGTTGTCGGCAAACGCCGGCGTGATGAAATCCCCTGGACCATGCTGGTTGGCCTGATAACTCACGAGCTGGGTCACAGCTTCCTCTATCGTCACTGGGATTGGACCCGCACGCGCCAGTTTCGCCGAGCTTTCGGCGAAGTAGACAAGGCGTATCGCGGCATGGACAATACCTGGGTGTACTTTCAGCGGCGCAGGATTGCAATCGCGCCGTCGAATCACGTCAGTGCCTACGCAGCCAAACACCCGCAGGAAGATTTTGCGGAAACGTTCCGCTTCTATGTGACCCGCCGCGGCAGACTGCGTGACCTCTTTGGTGAGTTTGGCCGAAAGCGCAAAGGGGTCATCCTCTTCGAAAAATTTCTCGTCCTCCACGACTACGTGCGCGCCCTCCGCGGCTGGGGCAGTCACAATGCTTGACACTCTCATTTTTGAGGGATACATCTGAAAAATCGCAGGCGTAGCCAACATCACAGACAGAGGGATTGCGGGACGACAGATTGGGCGGAGACACATTCTCCGCCCATTGCGTTGTCCCACCTGGACTCGGAGGCTTTCTGCTGCGCATTCTTGCACTCTCGGGTCTGGCCGCGTTGACCTTTACCCTCGGCAGCCTGGCCCCCACTCCCATTGAGCTGAGACCCGATAGCAGCCAGGCCGCCCTGGCCAGTCTGGGTGAGGAATACGGAGAGCTCCAGCAGTGGACGGTGGCCATTCTCGCTGCCACCGACACCCTGCAGCCGGCCAGTGCTGAGCGGGCCCGGGCACTGGCCGATCAGCTCGCTCGGCTCATCACCCCGCTGGAGGGTGACTTCGAGAACACCACGGCGGCGTTATCGACCAACCAGCTGGATCTGGTCCTCCCGCTGTGGGAGCGGATGGCGTTTGCCCACGCCGGGCTGGTAATGCTGCAGGAGCAGGCCGCCGCTCTGGGGCAAGACCCGGCCATAGCGCCCGCGGAGCTCCACGATCTGGCCTTCCAACTTTCGGCTGTTCTGGACTTTGCCGAACAAATCCAGAGGATGGTTCTCGACCAGTTGACGCTGCCGGTTGACACCTCGATTCGAGCGCTCTAGTCCTCCTACCGCCGTCATTCCGTCTGGCAGTAGCGTCCTCTATTCTCCATCTGAAAGACATAGCGTAGAGTTCGGGCAACACCGCACTTCAGGACTAACTCTCCGTGACGCAGCGGCTCTACTACCTGGACTCGTATCTGCGCAACTTCGAGGCTTCCGTTGTGGAGCGCGCCGAGGAGGGGAAGCGGATTTATCTGGACCGCACGGCCTTCTATCCCACTTCGGGAGGCCAACTCCACGATACCGGCCGGTTGGAGGGGGTCGAACTGGCCGAAGTGGTCGATGAGGGCGAGAGAGTCGCCCACATTCTGACCGAGCCCTTGCCACTGGGGCCGGCGGTCCGGGGCGAACTGAACTGGCCTCGCCGCATGGACCACATGCAACAGCATACCGGCCAACACCTTCTATCAGCCGTCCTGGCCGACCTCTGGGGTTACTCCACCACCTCGGTCCACATGGGAGAGCTCACTTCCACGCTCGACCTGGATACCCCCCAGCTTAGCTCAGAACAGGTCGCCCAGGCTGAGGAGAGGTCCAACCAGATCATCAGCGAGAACCGTCCCGTCACGATCACCTTCGAGGACGCCAGCTTGGCCACGGGATTGCGGAAGCCGTCCAGCCGTTCTGGCGCCATCCGAATCGTGAGCATCGAAGATCTGGATCGAAGCGCATGCGGCGGTACCCACGTCACGGCAACAGGCGCGATCGGCGCTCTTCTAGTGCGCAAGGTAGAGCGGATGCGAAAGGGAGTTCGGCTGGAGTTTCTCTGCGGGCTGAGAGCTGTTGGGCGAAGTCGCATGGAATTCAATGTTCTGTCCAACCTTGCCGCCGAGCTTTCCAGCTCGTTCGATGAGCTTCCTCGCGTCGTAGCCAACCAGAGGGCGGACGTCAAAGCGCTCTCGGCTTCAAAGCGAGAATTGGAAAGCAATCTCAGCAGGTACCGCGCGCAAGAGCTGTATGCCTCGGCGCTGCCCGATCCTGCGGGGATCAGGCGGGCCACCGTTCGTTTGCCCGACGGCGGGCTGGAGGCGCTTCGAGGCTTGGCTCTGGCGTTTGCCGGCTTACCACGAGCGGTCTTCATCGGGGCTATTGATAGTCCCCCCTCCCTGCTGTTGAGTGCGGCGCCGGATTCGGGCATCGACGCAGCCGGAGTTCTGAAGGAGACGGTTAGCATGGCCGGCGGCCGAGGAGGCGGATCCAGCACCATGGCGCAGGGGGTTTTGCCCGGCAAAGCCCAGCTCGAACAGGTGCTTTCGATGCTGGAGGGCACGAAGTAAAAGGCCCACCCGCGGTTCAGGTGGGCCCTTCTACTCTGTTGAGCTGAGGTTAAGCTGCCAGCTCCCGCAGCATGTCGCCGTGCTCCTCCCTCAGCTGCCGGAGCGCCCGGTCGCGAAGCTGACGAATACGCTCCCGAGTTACTCCCATCATCCGGCCGATCTCTTCCAGAGTCCGGCTGTTGCCATCATCCAGGCCGAAATACAGCCGGAGCACCTTGGCATCGCGAGGCGGCAGGGCCGCCAGTGCCAGCTCGAGATCGTGGGTTCTGCTGCTCGCCAGGGTTGAGGCGTCGGTCCCTTCTTGGGTAAGAGGAACGAAACGGTCCAGCCGACCCCTATCCTCCCCTTCTCTCATGGGCTGGTCCAGCCGCAGCGCCTCGATGTGAAGCGCACCGAGGGAACGCACTGCTTCAGGCGTCAGCCCGGTGGCTGAAACCAGCTCCTCGGTCGTAGGCACCCGCCCCAGCTTCTCGGTCAGGAGGGTAGTCACCCTTCCCAGCCGGGTGAGGTCGGCGGTGCGATTCAGCGGCAGCCTCACGGGACGCCCATGCCGGGCAATAGCCGCCTGAATCGCCTGCCGAATCCACCAGACGGCGTAGGAGATGAACTTGACTCCACGGTCAGGATCGAACTTTCGCGCCGCGGTCATCAGGCCCACGTTCCCTTCCCCAATCAGATCCATGAGGGGAACACCGCGATTCTGAAACTTCTTGGCGACCGAAACCACGAACCTGACGTTGTGCCGAGCGAGGCGCTCCTGGGCCTCCACGTCCCCCTTGAACGCACGCCGAGCCAGAGCCGTCTCTTCCTCCACCTTAAGCAGAGGAATCCGGCTGATCTCCTTGAGGTAAAAATCGAGGCTCTCACGTCCCTCGTCCACCGCTCGGGCCAAAGCCGCAGGGCGAGCCGACCGACGGCGTGTCTTCTTAGTGCCTGCCACGTTCGCTGCTCCCATCGAATTGAGCCCCCTTCAGGGGCTGGAAACGACAAAATGTCTGTTACAGCTAACATTCAGTGGCTCCAGCGGGTTCCCTGGCGGAAGCGGTTACTGATATGCCAGCTGCTGTTCTCGCAGACTCTTACATACTGCCTGAGACGCCTTCCCCGTCGCATGGTGCACGTTGAACGACAGAGGCCGAAGCTCGAATGAGCTTCGGCCTCGGCCTCCCCAGCCCAGGGCTGCTGGGGGGATCTTTCTAAGTCCTTCTCATTTACCAGCTTAGCGTATACTGCCCACCGACGGTGTAGTACACCTCGCTGGCCCGTAGATCGCTACCCCGATCCTGAGTCGGCCAGGCGCTCCGATGAGTGGTCATGCCGAACCGAAGGGCGAAGTTCCTGACGATGTCCAGACCCAGCGTCAGTCTCTCCAGCTGGTCACTGCGGCGAGGAATCATGGGTTCGCCGCCGAAGGCGAAGGTCTTCTCCAGGGTGACGGTTACCGGGCTTCGGACTTCGGTAAGTCCACCGTTGAGCGAGACAAACGTGCTCACCTCCTGCAGCGTTTCCCGTCCATCGGTGTAAATGCCCAATTGAGAGCTGGCTGTGAGACCCCTGACCATGATGCTGGGTCCGAAGCTGGCTCGGTAGGCGGTGCCTGTGGTGAGCACCGCGTTCCGGTCAGTGGGTAACCATTCCGCGTGGGTGGCAGAGACGTGCATGGCCAAGCCGTAGCTCATCCCCTCGCCCATCTTGCTGATCTCCCGGGATAGGTCCAGAGATCCGCCGCGCTCGTCGGCGCCGTAAAAGCCTTGTACTTTCCCGCTGAATTTTCCGGTTGCTACCTCGGCCTGGAGGTTCCAGACCGTGTGGTTGAGTGCTTCCTTGAGCAGAACGGACTTGTCCGCGCTGGTCACCGCCCGCCTGGTGAAGGCACTGCTCCAGCCTCCCGTGATTGCAACCGACCGCTCATTGCGTTCGGGGAGCTGGATAGCGATCTCGTGATAGTATTCCCGACAATAGCTCTTGCGACATACCACCACCTTCATCGGCTTCTTCAAAACATTGAACAGGTGTCCGTGCTCCCGCACCGCGTAGCTGATGGGAGGGAGGCTGTCTCCGAAGTCGCTGTCCAGTCTGGCGCGTATCTGAGATCCACGCTCCCAGTAGCGATCCAGTCCGTTGGAAGATTCAATGCCGATGCTGTCGGCAGACGGGCTTACCACCTTTACTTCGGCCCACCCGCCGGCCTGGATCACCTCGGGGGTAACGGTGAGCTCGATCGGCTCCGGACCGGGGGTGAGATCAACGGTAGAGGTAGATACCCCACCACAACCCTGGAGGCTCAGCGCCACGCACACTGAGGGCACCAGTGCCATCAAAAATCTGCTGAGTGGCTGATTCATGGATTCCGCCGGGGAGCTGACCGTACAGAGCCTATCCGCCGAAGCTTCGAGAGCTCTTCTTGGCGGCTGTCAACGGACATTCGCGCATGAAGTTGCGCTGCGTCCCCTAGCTGACGCGCAAGGAGCATACCCCTGCCGGACGCCTCGATTGTGTGTGGGATGGCAAACTGAAAACATTCGCCTGATCTATGATACGCCTGCGTTTGCGACTCCGCTAGTGACCCGCGCCACTACATCTGCTGCTTCCGGCATGTAGCATCTCAGCATGTGTCCTCAGCGCGCGAGCACCACACCCCTGTCCACCGGATCAGCAGCCGATTTCATTCCGCCTCACCCTACGCTGCCCAAGCTACGAGCCGCCGCCGCGGGTTGTCGAGGCTGCAATCTCTGGGTCAACGCCACCCAGACAGTCTTTGGTGAGGGGCCGCGCACAGCGGATGTGATGCTCGTTGGAGAGCAGCCGGGGGATCAAGAAGATCGTCAGGGCCATCCGTTCGTCGGTCCGTCTGGTCAGCTGCTGGATGCGGCGCTGGAGGCAGCGGGAATCGACCGGACTCGGGTGTACGTCACCAACTCCGTGAAGCATTTCAAGTTTGTTGTGATCGAGCGGGGGCGCCGGCTACACAAGAAACCCAACGCCGCCGAAGTGCGTGCCTGCAACCCGTGGTTTCAGGAGGAGATCCGTCTGGTGAAGCCGCGAGTGGTGGTGGCTCTTGGGGCTACCGCCGCGCAAGCGCTGCTGGGAAAGCAGTTCCGCGTGACTCAGGATCGCGGGAGGCCGATTCCGACAGAGTTTGCCGACGCCGTTGTGGCTACGGTGCACCCCTCGGCCGTGCTTCGGGCCCCAGCGGAAGCTCGGGAGGAGGCAAGACGGGAGTTCTTTGCCGACCTCAAGAAAGTGGCAGCCTATCTCAAGCGTATGAAGTAGCCTTACCCCAACGCCTTCGTAGCTGCACCATTGTCTGAGTCGGAGAACTGACCCCGTGATCGGAGGCACCGTGATCGGCAGGTTGCTGGCGCGAAGAGGAATTCTGTCCAAGCGAGAGCAGGAGCTCCGGGTGCAAGAACAGGAGCTGCTGCAGCGATTGGCGACTGCGCTGGAGCGGTTCGGGTCGGACGTAGCGGCCGACGACCTGCGGCGATTCCAGGAAGCACGGGAACAGCTCACTGGTCTTTTCCTGCTGGTTGTGGCCGGCGAGTTCAACTCCGGCAAATCCAGCTTCATCAACGCCCTCCTGGGCGAACGGGTCTTGCCTGAAGGCGTAACTCCAACAACTGATCGGATCAACGTTCTCCGGCACGGGCCGGAGATCACCGATCAGTTGCGCGAGGCGTACCTGCTGGAGCGTACCCATCCCGCCGAGGTGCTTCGTGAGATCAGCATCGTCGATACACCGGGCACCAACGCCATCATTCGGCGGCACGAGGAACTGACCCGGGACTTTGTTCCCCGATCCGACCTGGTCCTGTTCGTGACCTCGGCCGACCGGCCTTTTACCGAGAGTGAGCGCGCGTTCCTGGAGCAGATTCGGGAGTGGGGCAAGAAGATCGTCTTCATCGTCAACAAGATCGACATTCTGCTACGGACCGAAGAGCGGGAGGAAGTCATTCGCTTCGTAGGAGAAAATGCGGGAGCCCTGCTGGGTGAAATCCCCGAGATTTTCGCCGTCAGTGCGCGGCAAGCACTCGAGGCCCGAGCCGGTAAGGTCGAGTCGGCAGCCTCAGAGCTCTGGGAGAACAGCGGCTTCGAACGAGTCGAGGATTACCTCCTCAACACGCTGGACCAGCAGGAAAGGGTCCGCCTGAAGCTGTTGAATCCGCTGAACGTCGGGCTGCGTCTAGCCTCCAAGTACAAGGATGCCACCTTTGAGCGGCTCAAATTGCTGGCCCAGGACGTAGAGGCGCTTCAAAACATCGACCAGCAGCTCGCAATCTTTCATCAGGAGATGCTGCGCGACTTCGAGCCCCGACTCACCCGGCTCGACCTCCTGCTGGGAGAGATGGAGAACCGCGGGACACGATTCTTCGAGGAGACTATTCGCATTGGGCGGATCCGGAGCCTGATGGACAGCGAGGGCATCAAGCGATCATTCGAACGCGAGGTCATCGGGGATACACCGAAGTCGATCGAGGAGGAGGTCGGCCGGGTCATCGACTGGATCGTGGAACGGAATCACCGGCTGTGGCAGGACATCAGCGGCTACATCGAGCGGCGGCAGCTCACCCGACACCACGAGGGCATGATCGGCGATGTCGGTCCCAGCTTCGGCTACAATCGCCAGGCCCTCCTCGACTCCATTGGACGCGTCTCCCGTGAAGTGGTGGGCAGCTATAACCGGGAAGCCGAGTCGCGAACCATTGCCAATGAGATTCAGGGCGCCTTTGCCACCACCGCGCTTGCCGAGGCTGGTGCGCTCGGGCTGGGGACCATTGTCGTCACCGTGGTTACCGGCGCAGCGGCGGATGTGACCGGCATCCTCTTGGCAGCGGCATTGGCAGTCGGCGGGTTCTACGTGCTTCCGCGCAAGCGCCGCCAGTCTCAGCGCGACTTCCAGCGGCGAATCTCCGAACTCCGATCAGGGCTCAAAGACGCTCTTACCCGTCAGGTTCATCTGGAGCTGGAGCAGTCCAGCGCGCGAATCAATGAGGCCATAGGGCCGTACCGCAGGTTCGTTCAGAGCCAACAGCAGCGCCTCAATGAGGCCCGCTCGGAGCTGGTTGCTACCGAAGACGCCCTGCTCCGACTGCGCACCGAGGTCGAGAAGCGATGAGGCGAAATGGATCGTCTTGACGGCCTAGGATTCGGGTGGTAGCCTAGCCAACACTCCCACCGAACGAGTTCAAGGTGTTACGTCCGGTCTTTCCCTGCTTTGAGTGACGGATCGACCATTGCAGTCCCCTTCAGCTGGAGGTGGCCCATGGACGTGCTCGTCGCACTTGCCATCAGTATCGGAATTCTGATAACTGGATGGACGTACGTTGCGCTCGGGGTGGCAGCCTTGCCCGTTTGGGCCGGTATCGTGGCGTGGGGCTGCTTCTTCGCTGCCGGCGGTAAGACCACCGGACTGAGTAAGACCATCGCGGCCAATCTATCCGGAGTGCTGTGGGCCTTTCTGGCACTGACCGCATGGAAGAGCTTCGGGGGTGGGGTGCCGGTTCTCTCTGTACTGGTGGGAGTGGCGGCGTTCTTCATGGTTCTCCAGGCCAAAATCCCGGCTCTGTCATTCATCCCCGGCTCGTTCCTGGGCGCCGCCACCGCGGTAAGTGTCGTTGTCGGAGCCAATGGCAGCTGGAGCAAGACCGTGATCGCCCTGGTAGTGGGAGCGATCCTGGGCTATCTGTCGGAAATGCTCGCCGGAGCCATGACTCGACGGGCCGCTGCGGTTTAGCATAATTCCCAGCCCTAAAGCACGAAATCCGGAGCCAACTTGGCTCCGGATTTTTTTCTGCCTGGGACGTTCAGCATTCCCTACCAGGAATCGCTGGTCACCTTTTTCTTCCTCTTGCGCCGCAGGGCAGCTGCACTCTTGATGGCACGAGCTTCACTGGGCTTTACGTAGTGCCGGCGCCTTCTGAGCTCGCCGAAGAGACCGGACTTCTGAAGCTTCCGCTTAAAAACCTTGAGCGCGCGCTCCAAGCTGTCCTCGTCACTCAGCTTCACTTCAGTCATTCAAGGGCCCCCATCGAGAGAGAAAGCAAAGGGGCCGGCGCCAGTGCCAGCCCCCTGGAAGCAGGAAGGGTGAGTCAGGTCGGCTACCCCTCCGGTGCCGAGAGAAGCATACCCCGCGATTCCTCGTACCACAAGGCGAGCGCAGTGGCGGCAGCCGCTCCAGCCGGTTCAGCCGGAGCTGTGGCCTCCGCGCCGGTAAGCACTTCGCCCTCGGTGACCTCAGGCTTCCCCAGTTCGAACACCAATGGGTTTCTCAACGTGTACTCGGCGGCGCACCGGCCGGCCTCGGCGGAGCCTTCCGGGGTGTCGTAGAAACTCAGGGTCAGCACTTCCCGGTTTTCTACGCTGACGACGTAGTACCCTCTGAAACCGGGGATCTCCTGCAGGATGGGCAGAAACTCATCGTGAATCTGACGGCGCAGAACCTCCAGCGAAGCCTTGTTGACTGCGCCGTTCTTGGGGCTGTACCGACGGATAGTGGCGTACATCTGTTTGTTCCTCGAGCCTTTTACACCCTTGCAACATAACTGCGGTGTGCCGGGGCGGGAGATTACTAGCGGCTGAGCAGGCCCGCGTCCAGGATCAGGGGTGCACCGGTGACATAGCGGGCACGGTCCGATGCCAGGTAGAGCACCGCCTGCGCTACGTCCTCTGGTTCGACCCAGGGAACCGGCAGCAGGTTGCCGGCCGAACGTTCGGCGATCTGGGCCGGAGTGAGCCCTTCCAGTGCGGCCAAGCCGTCGTTCATCGGGGTATTTACGCCTGTCGGATGCAGGGAATTAACCCGGATGTTATGCGGTGCCAGTTCGATGGCCCACGATTTGGTCAGGCCGGTCAGCCCCCACTTCGAGGCGGCATAATGGCTGAGCCGGCCCATCCCCCTGAGTCCCGCAACCGAGGAGTTGTTAATGATGACGCCGGACCTTTGGGCAATCATTACGGGAATCACCCGACGAGCCACCAGCCAGGACCCCTTGAGATTGATGTCCAGCATGGTGTCCCACGCTTCTTCAGTCAGCTCGTGAGCCAGGCCGTAGGCACAGATGCCGGCATTATTGAAGAGAACATCGATCCGTCCGAACTGAGACACCACCGCGTCGACCGCATCGGTGATAGCAGCATCGTCGCGCACATCGCCCTGAAATGTGAGGCACTCGGTACCCAGCCGTCGGCACTCTTCTGCCAGCGAGTCCAGGTCGTCGCGGTTACCCATGTCATAGCCCGGATAGCTCAGCGGACGGGCGATATCGAAGGCCCCAATCCGGGCGCCCTCTCGGGCCAGAGCAAGCGCGGTAGCTCTTCCCTGGCCGTGTGCCGCACCGGTGACGAAGGCGACCTTTCCGGCGAACTCTCCCCTCATCTCTGCTGACCCGTGCCGGCCGCACTCTCCCGTACGCCCTTGCGATAGGGCTGGAGATATTCGTCGAGATCCACCTCGAGGACATTGTTCACGACATTGGTAGCCACCATGAGGGCCCCAAACGCGGTGAGTACCACGACCTGAGCCGGGGTGAAGTGAGGGGCGAGTCGCTGATATACCTCGTCGGACACCGTGAAGGGAGACACAGCTAAGGCTCGGCCAAAGTCGAGCACCGCGCTTTCCCGTTCATCCAGTCTGAGGCGGTCAGGGTTTTCCCCGGTTTGGATGAGCATCCGGCGAAAGAAGGTGGAGCAAATCAGGCAATCGGTTTCGGAGGAAATCGCGTGGGCAAACAGCGTAGTCAATCGCTCGCCCAGAATGGGTTGAACCGCATCGCGCAGGGGATACCACTGCATTAGTGCCTCGAATGCGGGCAACGAGTGAAGCAGCGTACGCTTCATGTTGGTCATCCGGGCATGATTGCGAACGTGGGCTTCGGCCGCGGCTCTGGCATTAGCGGGCGCGGCTTCGATCTCGAGTGGCGCGATGCGCGGCATGGTGGCAGGCTCCGGGCGAGTGACAGCGACCCGAATCAATCTATGGAGATCAGGAAGATCGGAGAAGAAGAGGTGAGTTTACCTCCTTAAAGGACTCGGCGCGAGGCCACGTGCCGCTGCAGGTACCACTTTCCCCGGGCGCTGGTGAGATCGTCGTAGACTACTCCACCCGCCCCCGCAGCAGAGTGAAGAATTCTGTTGTTGCCGGCGTAAATTGCCACATGGTTGACAGTGGTCCCGGTGCTGGCAAAGAGAAGGAGATCGCCCGGACGGAGGGACGCCACGTCTAGAGGTACCGAGTGACCGGCTGATGCCTGCTCTCGGGACGTGCGCGGCAGTTTGACACCGTGTCGACCGAACACATACTGGACGAAACCCGAGCAGTCGAAGCCGGAGACGGCGCTTTCACCGCCATAACGATAGTGCGTTCCCAGATAACGCTTGGCTGTGGTCAGAATCCCGGCGGCAGTTGCGTGGCCTTTGGTGACAGTGCTGCTGGGAGCTGTTGGGTGGGTGCTGCCCGGTCTGGCGCGAACGCTCACCCCGCGTCTGCCTAGCGTTGCCACCACGGCTACCGGACCAAGCGTTGCCGTCACCACCGGACCCTGCACATGCGGAAGAGCGATTGTGACCTGCGCAGCCATCACGCTCGGAGCCCCAGCCAGAAGCGGCAGGGCACAAGCGACGAGCTTCATTGGATACCTACCTGAATGTGACGGGGGCGGCTAATGCAGGAGGTATGCCACTCTGGTGCCCGATGAGTCCCGCCTCGGCAAGAAAAAGGCTTCCACCGGTGGGCAAGCCTGCGCGACGCTGGGCCCGGGTGAGAATCAACCGGTCTTTGGCCCGGGTCATACCGACATACAGCAGGCGCCTGGCCTCTTGGATCTCGGCTTCGATGTTCTCCTCCAAAGCCTTCCATCCGGGCACTTGCTGATCCTCGACGCCGACGATGTAGACCCGGGAGAACTCCAGCCCCTTGGTGGAATGGAGGGTCAGTAGGTTGACTCGATCCGGGTGGGTCTCTGCTCCGGCGCTGGTGGAAAGCGCCGCTCTGCTCAGGAGATCATCGATTTGGTGAGCAACCGACTCTCCAGTACTGGCCTGAACCAGCACCCGTAGACGCTCGACGGCCACGGGATAGCGCTCCGACACCGTTCTCTCCGCCCGGAGGCGCTCCATCAGCGCCTGCCCGCCGAGTCGCTCCACCACCTCCTCGATCGAGAGGCCTATGACGCCCAGAGCAACCTCGGCGGCGTAATTTTCTAGGCAATCGCTGTAGCGGCCGAGGGTGAAAGGCCGGGTGATATCGCGAAGCAGAGTTTCCTCCTCACCATCTCCGCGGCTGGGATCTACCCCCAGGGCCAGCCCCAGTTGGTCGAGCAGATTGACCGCCGCGATCTTCCGGGCCCGTCTCATTCTCAGCTCGTTGAGCGCGGGCACCACTCCCGCCAGCATATAGGCGTCGTCGAAGGCGTGGTGCGCGCGACCGACCTCTACATTGAATCGGGCAGCCAGCTCGGTCAGTCTGGCGCTGCCTTCGACCAGCGACCTAGCGAGGGGCAGGGTGTCGTAGAACACCAGGTCGTCGATGCCGGGAAAGTCTCGGCAGAGCCGGCGAAGCACCGGGACATCAAACTCCTGTCCATTGTGGGCCACCAGTAGATCAGTGCCCACAAACGCGCGGAACCGGGCCCACACCTCATCCAGCGGAGGTGCTCCGGCCACATCCTGATCGGTGTAACCATGGACATCGGTGGCCCGCGCCGAGATGGGCCGACAGCAGGCGACCAGGCTGTGAAAGCGCTCCACCACCACCCGCTGACGCACCCGCACTGCGGCGATCTCCACGATCTCGCAGGTCTCGATATCGAAGTCGCTGGTCTCCAAATCGAAGGCGACGAAATCATCGAAGTCGCTCTTGAGGCCGCGGGTCTGAATCAGCTGAAGCGCCTTGAAAAGCCGGATCGGCCATCCCCCTTTGCCATCAGCGGGCCTCAGCACCAGATCGGAAGCCGCGGAGCCTTCCTGGCCGGAGAGCCGTTGGGCCTGCGACACGCCAGCCGCCCGCAGCATTGCTACCAGCGGGATCTCCAGCCCTCCACTCGGCTCCACGCTGATCCGCTGGCCCGCGGCAACAGCGCGGCTTATCTGACCGGCGAGGAACGCGGCACCCGGATATGCTCCCGGATCGCTCAGATCGTGGTGGTGCTCCTCGAGGGGATTGCGGCCCGCCCCAATGGGGCGGGTCAGCAGCTCGTCCACCAGCCCGGGAAGGGTGTGATGCGAGCGCGCCATGCCTCGAAGATTTTCGAGATGGTAGATCAGCCGCCAGACTCGCCTGGAATCCGCATCGCCGCGGGGACGGGAGGCAGCAAAGTTCCTCAGGTTGGTCACCAGGTCCTTTCCCCGAACGAAGGTCTTCGCTACCTCCTGCCGGACAGCCGGCGGCAGGGCATGCTCGGCCAGAACTCCGAGCCGAACCGGATCGTCCGGCGACCGGATTACCTGCAACGAGGCGATTACCCAGCCGACTATCTTGTCGTCGGTGAGCGCGTGTCCCTGCGCTAGCCGGCAGGGAATCCCCGAGCAGACCAGCCGCTCCTCCAGGTACCGCCCCAGGCGATGGGACCGGTACAGCACCGCGATGTCTCCCCAGCCGCCACCGTGCTCGGCCTGATCTCTCCGCATATCCTCGATCAGCCAGGCGACCTCGTCCTCATCGGTATCGAACCCTTCCACCTGCACGTCGAACCGTGAGTCCCGGGTAGCTTCGATCTGCTTCTCGAACAGACGAGGGTTACAGGCGATCAGCCGCTTTGCCGCATCGAAGATCTGCACCGAGCAGCGGCAGTTCCGGTCCAACACGATGGGATGGGTGAGTCCAAAATCGTCGCGGAATCGGTGGATGATGTGTGGGTCCGATCCGGCCCAGGAAAAGATCGCCTGCTCGTCGTCACCTACCCCGAAGAGATTGCGATGTCCCTCCGCCAGCTGCCGAACGACGCCGTACTGAACTGGACTCAAATCCTGAAACTCGTCTACCAGCACGTAGTCCCACCGGCCGCGAAGCTGGGCTGCCGCCGATGAATCACTTCGCAGGAGACGCTCGGTCAGGACGACCAGATCGTCGAAGTCGGCCAGATTGCGATCGCGCAAACGCTCCTGGTAGCGGGCCAGCAAGGCCGTGCCACGCTCCCCGAGCACCCGGCCCTGCAACCGATAGAGGCTGAACAAGGCCAGCACCTGCGCTCGTCGCTTTTCCGGCACCCGCAATCGCTTCAGCACGCCGAGCTGGTACTCCTGATCCGCTACCCCGAAACCGGGGCGTAGTCCGCACTGCTCGGGAAAGTCGCGCAGCACCTTGAAGCACAGGGCATGGAGGGTTCCCCGAGTAATGTCCTCCGCGGCGTAACCCCGCGCTTCGCGGAGCCGCAGGGCGATTTCTTCTGCTGCCTTGTTGGTGAAGGTGACGGCCAGGATTCTGCGAGGGGTAACTCCGAGCTCCTGGATGAGATGCTGGATCCGACAGATGAGACAGTAGGTCTTGCCGGCACCCGGCCCCGCCATGACCAGCACCGGACCCAGTGGGGCCTCTATGGCCCGACGCTGCTGAACAGTAGGCTCAAAACTCATGGCCGAGGGCATTCCCGCTGAGCGCGCGAGCCCAGCCGACAATGGCTTCGGGGAGCTCGTCCATGACCTGGTCCTGAGATCGACCCACCCGCTTGGGGACACCAAACGAGTGATCGGCCCCATCCACCAGGTGCAGGGTGGCGAGCGATTTCAGGCGGCTGGTGACATCCGTGATCAGATCGAGCCGGGCAAACGCGTCCCGGGTTCCCTGGAGAAAAAGCATGGGGACATCTACGGCTTGGAGGTGATCGGCCCGGCGAGTGCCGGGCTGCCCTGGAGGGTGCAGCGGAAAGCCCAGAAACACCAGCCCTCTGGCACGGTGAAGTGGAGCGGTAGCTGCGGCGGAAGAAGTCATGCGCCCACCCAGAGATTTCCCTCCCGCTACAATGGGCAGCTCAGGAACGATCTCGCCCGCCTTCGTGACCGCCGCCCGGACCGTTTCCTCGAGAATCGGCGGCGCGTCGGGCCGGTTGCGGCCGGCTTCCATGTAGGGAAACTGATAGCGAAATGTCGCTACACCTCTGGCGCCCAGCGATGCTGATATCCGCTCGAGAAACTGATGCCGCATTCCCGCGCCGGCGCCATGGGCCATGACGTAGAGCAGCCATGCGTCTGGGGGACGAAGCAGGAAGGCGGGGACTTCTCCGATGGTAGGAGAGACATACAGCCGGAAATCGGCCGCTTCGGTGGTCATCTATCGCTTCCCCAACCGCTCCAGCACAGCGCTGATGTCTGGTTGCAAATCGAGAAGCTCGCGCAGCGGGTCTCGTTTCAGCTTCCGCATCCGGTCCGGAGCGTTGGCTATGGTGAAGGACTTGATGTCCAGCTGCGGAGTCACTTCCCCCCACTGGAGCGGCATGGAAACCGGAGCTCCGGGCAGAGGCCGCGCGCTGAACGGCGCCACGATGAGACGGCCGGCACCGTTCTGCAGGTAATCCAGGTACACCTTGCCCTCTCGCCGAGAGACCTGACGCGCCAGAGTCGCTTTGTCAGGGAGCTCCGCGGCAATGAGTCGGGCCAACAGCTCACCCAGCGTGCGCGCATGATCGTGCAGGCACTGGCCCGCGAGCGGGATCATCAGGTGGAGGCCTGAGGAACCGCTGGTCTTAACCAAACAGGGTAGCCCGATCTTCTGGCACAGCGCGTGTGCCACCTCAGCTACGGTGACCACATCGCTGAAGGGGGCGCCCTTGGGGTCCAGATCGAGCACACACCAATCAGGGCGCTGGATATCGGCGGTTCTGCTGCTCCATATATGGAGAGGGATGGTCCCCAGGTTCACCAGGTACAGCAGGGAGGCTTCGTCGTCACACACGAAATGGTCGATCTCGCGGGCAGCCTGCTCGCTCCAGCGTCGCTCGGTTCGGATCCACTCGGGAACAAAGCGCGGAGCATCCACTTGAAAGAAGGACTTCCCCGCAATCCCGTCGGGGAAGCGGGTGAGCACCACCGGCCGGTCGATGAGATACGGCAAAATCCATCGGGACACACTGCGATAGTACTCGATCAGGTCTCCCTTGGTATGCCCTTCCTCGGGCCAGAAAACCTTTTTCAGATTGGTGAACTGGGTTTCGCTTGCGGCTGTCGATTCACTCCGCTCCTGGTTCCCCGTGGTCTTCACCCGGGCCGGTTCGCGGCTGGGTCGAACCGGTACGTCCTCGCTTCCCGACCTCCCACCTTGCCCGCTTGCGACGCACTCTTCCGGCTTCTTGTCGTCGCGGAAGCGGAGGAACACCGGTTGCCGGAGCAGGCCTTCCTCGGTGCGTTCGGTGTACTCCACTTCACAGACGAGTCGAGGCTCTACCCACCTGGTCCCGTCGCCTTGGGGCAACGGCCCGGAGCAAGGGGCCTCTCCGAGAAGGAGCGACTGCAGGGTTTGCCGGACTTCGGAGAGCTGCTTCTCACTAAAGCCGCTGCCGGCCCGGCCGCTGTATCGCAGCTCTCCATCGTGGTAGGACCCCAGATGCAAGGCGCCGAAACCATTCCGACTCCCTTTAGGCTCAGTGAACCCCACCACGACGAAATCCTCGGTGCGCCGGGTTCTGACTTTTATCCAAACGGGAGACCTGCCGCTCTTGTACGGCGAATCACCTCGTTTGGCCACGATCCCTTCGAGCCCGAGCTTCTGAACCTGCTGGTAGAGAACAATGCCATCATCGTCGAAATGGTCCAGGTAGCGGATGACGCCGGTCAGCGGCGCTACGCGTTGGAGCAGCCGTTTTCTGGTAGACAAGGGCAGCCCGCGAAGATCAAAGCCATCGAAAGCCAGCAGATCGAAGGCGTAAAATGTCACGGGGCAGTCCACCACCGCGTGGCGGATATCGAGTGCTCTCCGAAGCTGCGCGCGTTGCTGCAGGCGCTGAAAGTTGGGGCGACCGTGTTCATCGAGCGCCACCAGCTCGCCGTCCAACAGCACTCGCTCGAATGGCAGTGCCTTGAGGGCCTGCACAATCTCCGGGAAACAGGCCGACAGGTCGTTGCCGTTCCGCGACAGCAGCCGCGAAGTCTGGTGTCGAGACGCGAGGGTCCGATAGCCGTCCAACTTGAGCTCGAAGAGCCATCCCGGGGCGTTGAACGGCTTCTCCTGCGCTTCCGCAAGCATAGGACGAACCGTGGCGGCATCCACATCTCGCGGGGGTACGCTCAGGCGTGAGAGCTCAGCTCGTATCTCCTGGGCAGGCGTTCTCCCCGTCTTCAGATCTTCAACGGTGAGACCGGATAGCACGGACTGCTCGGAAAGACCTCCCGTGGAAATGGTGTATCCGTCGCGCTCCTTAATGAAGAGCCACTCGTTTTCCCCCTTTTTCAGCTTTACCAAAGTCCACACGCCTCGCAGCTTGATTCCCTGGAGTTCGAACAGGAGCTTGCCTTTGGCGAGGCCATCGATCGGATCTTCAAGCGGAACCCACCGCCCCCGGTCCCACACAATCACCGCACCAGCTCCGTAGTTGCCCTCTGGGATGAGCCCTTCGAAATCACCGTACTCGAGGGGATGATCCTCCACCAGGACCGCCAGCCGCTTGTCGGCTGAGTCGTAGGAAGGGCCCTTCGGCACCGCCCACGAGCGGAGAACTCCCTCCATTTCCAATCGTAGGTCGTAGTGCAGCCGGCGGGCGGCGTGCTTATGCACCACGAACAGTCCTCCGGCTTCCGGCCGTTCGCCAACAGAACCTGCAGGCTCCGGCGTACGGTCGAGCGAACGCTTGTCCCGGTAGGGCGAAAGGCGATCAGGTGACGAGGGCATTGGAGGAAAGTTAAGAGAGTCGCCGCGCGATGCATGATGCGCCGGCGCGACACGCCGAATGTAGATGATCTCGGCAAATGACTGAGAGTCAACTAGTTCACTGCTCGGTTCGAAGGCGGCTCCTTGCGGGCTCCCGATTTGCAGCGTATATGGGTGCCAATGCCTCCCAGATCAATCGGAAACGCCACCATCTCCTTCGGGCTGGTCTCTGTCCCGGTGTCACTGTATTCCGCCAGCGAATCGTCAGCGACGGTAAGCTTCAACATGCTGCATAAGTCCTGCGGCAGCCGGCTGAAGCAGCAATACATCTGCTCCAAAGAGGGCGGAATCGTCGAGAAGGATGACATCAGCAAAGGCTATGAGTTCGCCAAAGGTCAGTACGTCACCTTCACTCCCGAAGAGATCAAAGCCCTGGACGAGAAGGCCACCAATTCCATCGATATTGCCGAGTTCGTGCCGCTCAACGCGGTCGACCGGATGTATCTCGACAAGGTCTACTATCTCGGCCCCGATAAGGGTGGAGATCGGGCATACCGGCTCCTAGGCGAAGCGCTGAAGGCAACCGGCCGCGCGGCTCTAGGGCAGTACTCCGCTCGAGGCAAGCAACACCTGGTGCTCGTTCGTCCATTGGACGGGGTGCTGGTAATGGAGCAACTGCACTACGCCGCCGAATTGAAGCCCGTCGCCGAGGTTCCCCACCCGGAGACTCCGGTCAAGGAAGCGGAGCTCGCGCTGGCACGGCAGCTGATCGAGCAGTCTTCTACCGACGAATTCCGGCCGGAAAATTATCACGACACGGTGCGGGAACGCGTGCTCGAGGCAATTCAGAGCAAGGTCGAGGGCCAGGAGATCACCGCAGACGCGGCCCCGCCCGAGACCAAGATCATCGACTTGATGGATGCGTTAAAGGCCAGTCTGGCCAAGAAGGGCGCCAGCACGGACGAAATGAAGCCTGCCAAGCGGGCCCCCTCGAAGTCTGATGACACCGAAGCTGCTCCCAGGAAGAGGAAGGCCGTAGGACGCGGGTAGTTCTCCACCGAGCCGGAGTGTCGTAAATTGTTGGCTCATGGAGTCCTTCTCCACTCGCGATGTGGCCCGGTTGCTGGGCCTGTCCGAGACTCAAGTTCGATCGCAGGCTCGGGCGGGGTTCCTCACTCTCGAGCGCGGCCCCCGCAACACCTACCGCTTCTCCTTTCAAGATCTGGTGCTTCTCCGCACCGCCCGCGAGCTGGCGGAGGCGAGGATCCCCCTGCGCCGGATCCGCACCGCCCTATGCGGGCTTGCCCGAGGCCTTCCCACAGGCCGGTCTCTCAGCGAAATACGGATTGTTGCCGATGGCGACGTTGTCCTGGTTCACGAGGGCGGGACCGCCTGGAATCCGGAATCCGGTCAGGTCCAAATCGACTTCGCTGGATCGGCTCCGAAGGTCCCTGCCGCACATGCCGCCAAGTCTCTGCCGCCTCCGTCCCGGTCCAGACACCAGGTTCCGGACGCGTGGGAGTTGTTCGATGCAGCTCTGGAACTCGAAGTCAGCGACCCGGCAGCGGCCCTTCGGACCTATGCCCAAGCCCTGACCCGGAATCCCCACCTCTCCGATGCGCATGTGAACCTCGGTCGGCTGCTGCAGCTGGCCGGCCGCACCGACGAAGCAGTGGAGCACTACCTCTCAGCTATTCAGGCCGGAAGTACCGATCCCACAGCCCCATTCAATCTGGGCACCGCCCTGGAGGAGCTGGGTCGCTGGCGCGATGCTCTGGCCGCCTACCAGCAGGCTATCCATACTGAGGCCAGCTTTGCCGATGCTCACTTCAACCTGGCCCGCCTCTACGACCAGCTCGGCCACCGGACTGAAGCCATTCGGCATCTCCGAGCCTATAAGCGGCTGGTGGAGTAGTCCCGAGTCGCAAGACATGAGTCTCCCTCGTGACTCGTGACTCCTGACATGCACTTCCACATCGGTACCAGTGGCTGGTCCTACAAGGAATGGAAAGGGAGCTTCTATCCTCCCAAAATCCCCGCCGATGAGATGTTGCCGTATTACGCCGCGCGGTTCTCAACGGTCGAGGTAAACAACTCCTTCTATCGCATCCCCTCCGATCGAGTTCTGGCCTCGTGGTCCAGCCAGGTTCCGCCCGAGTTTCGGTTCGTCATGAAGGCCTCGCGTCGAATAACCCACAACGGGCGTCTCAAGAACGAGGACGGGTCCCTCGAGTACTTTCTCCAGGCAGTGAACCCATTGGGGCCGCTGATGGGCCCCACGCTTTTCCAGCTCCCACCCACTTTCAAGAAGGACGCACCCAGGCTGCAGAGCTTCTTGAGCCGGTTGCCCCGGCAATGGCCGGCCGCAATGGAGTTTCGCCACCAATCCTGGTTCGACGAGGAGGTAAATCAGTTGCTCCGCCACCGGGACGTGGCACTTGTGGCGGTCGATGAGGATGAAGGAGAGGGCGCTCCGCTGGTGCCAACAGCTGGGTGGGGCTATCTGCGGCTTCGGCGGATCGCTTACGACCTGACACAGTTGAGCGCGTGGGCTGCTCGCATACGGGAGCAGCCATGGAACGAAGTCTATGTCTTTCTCAAGCATGAAGAAGGAAGTCCCACCGGACCCGCCGCGGCCGAGCAGCTGCAGCAGATCGTGCGGCAGCGCTGAATGAAGTGATGAGGATCACGACCTCCCTCCTGTCCTTGCGCTAGTCTACCAGTCCTTGGATTCAGGCACCTCAACCAAGGAGGATATGATGGCGCAGAATAGAACCTGGAACGACGAAGACAACTGGTGGCGCAGCAACTTCTCGTCGCGTCCCTACGCCACGGGGCGGAACTACGAAGACTTCCGTCCTGCCTACCAGTACGGCTTCGAGTCCGGCCAGCACCACCTGGGCCGGAACTGGAGCGACGTGGAGCCGGATCTGCGCTCCGGGTGGGAAAAGTTCGAAGGGAGGAAGGGAGCCGGGGGAACCTGGGAGAGTGTCAAAGATGCAGTGAAGGACGCCTGGCACCGGATCACCGGTCAGCACGATGTAGACACCGACAAGATGGCCGGGTTTGAAGAAGATCGGATCGGTCGCGGCGGAAGAACGTTTTAGATCAAGCTCAGTAACAGCAGCAGGTTTGCGGGGTCCGAGGCGGGTGAACACTAAATCCGCCCAGGACCCCGCCTTTTTTGACTCAGAACCGTGATCTGTGACACGGCAGCATAAGTGTTATGGAAGCTTTTTGTTGACTTCACACGATCGCTCAGTCCCGCCGCGTTCGGCGGCTGTTCTTGTGACGGTTTGTCAGCCAAAGGAGCACCACATGACGACGCCAAACACCCAAGCCCCCGGCTCCCGAGCCGAGACCTCCGGCCAGCAGTCCGGCGGGAACGCTCGGGACCAGATCCGGGACGTGAAGAACCAAGTCGTAGATCAGGCCAAGAACACGTTCCAGCAGGCTCGGGATCGGGCGAGCAGCAGCCTGGGAGAGAGCAAGAACCAGTTTGCCGATCAGTTCGGCACCATGGCGGATGCGCTGAGGCGCACCACCGAGCACCTCCGCTCGGAGGATCAGCCGCGGATCGCGGGGATTACCGAAACGGTCGCCCGTCAGGTGGAGCAAGTCGCAGATTATCTCCGCAATAACGACGCTCGCGCCATGCGTTCGGACCTCGAGAATCTGGCCCGGCGGCAGCCCGCTCTGATGATCGGGAGTGCGCTGGTGCTCGGTTTGATCGGTGCCCGTTTCCTCAAGAGCTCCGAGCGCCGGGGTGGCCGTTACGGCGATAGCCAGCGGTTCGGCCGGGAGCGGAGCTTCGGCTACACCGGGTACAACCAGCCGTACACCAGGGGTGCTCAGATAGGCGGCAGCTACACCGGGTCCGAGCGGGACTTCGGTGGCGGGTACAGCGGCGGCACCGAGGGCGGATACGGAGGCGGCTATGCCGGAGCTTAGGCAGGAACGCAGTATTGGGGAGCTCTTCGGTCAGCTCACCCAGGACATGACGCTGCTGGTCCGGCAAGAGGTCCAGCTGGCGCGCACGGAAATGACCGAAAAGTTGTCCAAGCTCACCACTAATCTGATCTCGGTGGGTGCTGGTGGATTTGTCGCGTACCTGGGGGGCCTTGCCCTCATGGCGGCGCTCATCCTCGCAGTCAGGGACCTGGCGAATATCTCGTTGGCCTGGTCCGCGCTGATCGTCGGCGGAATTCTCGCCATCATTGGCTATGTCATGCTGCAGCGCGGTTTGAAGGAGCTCAAGCAAGTCGAGCTCGCTCCGCGCCGTTCAGTTGAGAACATCAAAGATGACGTCCAGTCCATCAAAGACGACGTCCAATGGGCAAAGGAGCAACGGTCATGAGTGAGTACGAACGGCAGAACCGCGATCTCGCCTATGAGCCGCCGGCCCAGGAGGTCGGCTCGGACTACGGCACCCGCGGCGACAAGAGTCCCGAGGAGATCGAACGGGAGATCGAGCAGACCCGCAGCCGGTTGAGCCGGGACATCGACGAACTGGGCAACAAGCTCAGTCCCAGTAACCTGAAAGAAGAGG
Source organism: uncultured Gemmatimonadales bacterium (assembly GCA_963698975.1). Lineage (GTDB taxonomy): Bacteria > Gemmatimonadota > Gemmatimonadetes > Gemmatimonadales > GWC2-71-9 > CAVVWJ01. The sequence goes on along the minus strand of CAVOSV010000002.1, from coordinate 1,679,987 downwards.
CCAAGACCGCCATCAAGGATGCCGCTCAGGGCGCCGTGTCCAATGTCGGCGAGCAGGCCAGGCGGACCAGCTCCCGGCTGGTAGAGGTCATCCGGGAAAACCCGCTGCCGGTCATCGCAGTCGGCGCCGGCGTAACCTGGCTGCTCACCCAGCGCTCCCGCAGCGATGTGTCGGGAGACCGGATGGCGCGGTATGCATACACCGGCCCGGAGCGCCGTCAGGGCCGTCACTGGCAGAGTGGCTCGGGTGGCACCGGGCGAATCGGTAGTAGCGTCAGCGGCGTCAAGGACTCGGTGAGCGAAGCAGCCAGTGGAGTGGCCGAGCGGGCAGGCGAGCTGAAGGAGCGCGTCGGCGAGCGGATGGAGGAGATCGGCGGTCAGGCTCGCTGGCAGACTCAGCGGGTGAAGACCAACCTGGAGCATGCGGCAGAGGAGAACCCCCTGGCGCTGGCTATCGGCGCGGCGGTGGTAGGTCTCGCGTTAGGTCTGCTCCTGCCGGGCACCCAGCGGGAAGACGAGATCATGGGGTCGGCCCGGGACCAGTTAGTCGATCGCGCGGAAGAAACCATCGAGCGGGCCAAGGACGCAGCCGTTGAGGCCGGCCAGCAGGTGAAGGAGACGGTCAAGTCCGAAATCGAGCAGCACAAGCCCGAGCTCCAGAATGTGATGCAGGAGGCAGGTCAGAACGTGAAGGAGCAGGTGAAGGAATCGGCCCGTCGGGTAAAGAACGAGGCCAAGGATGCGGCAAAGAAGTCGGGGTCTACCCCCGGGAGCAACTCATGAGTCTCGACTCACTGGAAAAGCTCTTCATCGAGGAGCTGAAGGACGTATACAACGCCGAGAAGCAGCTGGTGCGGGCACTGCCGAGAATGGCGAAGGCCGCCGAGTCGGAAGAGCTGCAGCAGGCGTTTACCAAGCACCAGAAGGAAACCGAGGGCCATGTTCAGCGTCTGGAGCAGATCTTCCAGCAGCTGGGCCAGTCCGCCCGGGGCAAGACCTGTAAGGGAATGCAGGGCCTGGTTGAGGAAGGCAAAGAGGTGATGGAAAAAGAAGGCGAAGGGCCGGTGATTGACGCGGCGCTGATCGCGTCGGCTCAGCGAGTCGAGCACTACGAGATTGCCGCCTATGGCTGTCTCCGGACCTACGCCGAGTTGCTGGGAATGGACCAGGCGGTGCAGTTGCTGCAACAGACGCTGGAAGAGGAAGAGGCCACCGACAAAACGTTGACCGAGCTCGGCGAATCGGGCATCAACGAAGCGGCTGCGGCTGTCGGAGTCGAATCGGAAGACGAGGAGTAAGGCTTAGCGGTTAAGCAACAAGTTCAGCAAGAAAAAAGGGCCCGGGATCACTCCCGGGCCCTTTTCACAACCTGCCGGCTCAGACCTGGTGCCGCACCTGGCCGTTGCCCGCAACCTCCTCCTCGCCTTCGTCGCCTAGCGCCGAGATGGCCGCCTTGAGATCGCAGGCCAGATCGCGTTCCCGACGCAGGGCGCCGATCAATGCTTCGGCCTGCTTCATCTGGAACCCAAGCGCGCCGGCCGATTCCATCGCATGGTCCACCACCGTCTTTTGAGCAGTGAGCGATTCGACCGTGGCGCGAATCCCCATCGCCAGAGCCTCGGCCCGAGCCAGCCGCTGCTCGGCGCGCTCCAGCTGACGCTTGCGAGACTCGAAGCCCTTGAGCGTCTCTTCCGTGGCCTTGAACTGATCCTGGGTGGCCTGCAGCATCGCCCGGGTATCCTCGATCTCCCGGCGGGCCGACCCGATGGTCTGGACGTCCTCGATGGTCCGCTCGGCCAGGTCGAAGACGTGCTTGACCTGCGCCTCGATGGCCTCGACGCCGGCCTGACGGGCCAGAGTCTGTTCCAGTGCCTTGGCCGCCTCGGTCTGCGCCGACTCCCACTTGCTGAGCAACTCCTCGAAGTGGCTGAGCTGCCGGTCGATTGACTTGAGGGCGGAGGCCCGCGTCTCCAGCTCGCCCGCCAGCCGCTGCAGAGTGCCGGCCTGGTCCTGCGCCTGGCTCAATGTCGCGCTGACCGTCCGGGTGATGTCCTCCATCCGCTGCGCGGCCTCCGCCGATTCCTTCCGCAGGGCTGAGGCGCGGGTGAGGTGCTCGGTGGCCTTGTCCAGCGCCCCCTGGCGCTGATCCAGCTCCTGTCCCAGGAGGCGGACCTTCTCTTCCACCTGATCGATCTGCTGGGTCCGGCTCTCCAGCCCGCGAACCGATTCATCCACCGATACCATTCGGCGCTCGGCCTCTTCCACCGAAGTGGTGACCACTGAGATGGTGTCGTTCAGGCGCTGGGCGCTCTCAGCCTGCTTGGCGAGCTGGCCAAACCGGGACTCGGCCGCGTCGATCCGGCCCCGCAGCCCCTCCATCCGATCCTTGAGCTCACCACCCAAAGTGCCGACCTCGAGCAGGCCGCGCTGTACCTCGTGCACCATCTCGCGGCTCGACTCAACCTGCGCCATGGAACCCTTGACCTGCTCCACCTCGGCCCGGATCCGCTCGACGGCCGGCTCCATCGCGCTGAGCTCCTTGACCTGCGTCTGCACCTTCCTGGTCCAGACGTCGGCATTGGCCAGCCAGGCCTGGGTTTCTCCGTGGCCTTCACGCAGTCGGGTCATCTCCTCATAGGCTACCCGCATCTGCTCCAGACCGTCGGACAGCAGTTCGCGAGTTCCCTTGAGTGTGGACAGCTGCTCCACGGCCTGCTCGACCCCGGGTCTGATCTCATCCAGGCGGCGCATACGGGCCGCGAGGTCGGTCGCCATGGTATCGAGGCGGCCCACATCCTGACGCAACGAGCCTGCCCGGGCGGCTTCCTGGGAGAGTGCGTTCACTTCCTTCGTGAGATCAGCGATCTGATCGCCGACACTCCGCACCTGGTTCTGCACGGCCGCCGTGCCCTGGGTGGCGACATCCAGCTCGCCCACCCGGGCCTCGCACTCCTTGACGGCCTTGCGCAGGTCGGCAATACGCTCGCTCACCGCGTGGAGACTCCGGTGTTCCAGCTCGAAGGCCTCGCTGCTCTTCCGCATCTGCTCCTTGACGTCGGTGAGCGCCTGACGAGCCGACTGCTGGGCATCCTCGATCTTCTGCGAGGTGGCCTGAAGCTCCTCGGTACGGGAGAGGACCTTCTCCTGGATCGTCTTCACCTCGGTAATCTTGGCCTCGATCGGACCGAACCGGCGGATCTGCTCCTCCTGCCGGCGGAGCCAGGCGTCGAGCTCCCGATCCATGCGGGTAAGCTGCGCGATCTGAGTCGCGGCCCGGTCAATCGCTTCACGCTCCTGTTCCAGCATCGTGGTCTTCTGAGCTACCTGGTCCGCCAATGCCTTCAACACCGCCAACTGGTGCTGGATGTCCGGAATTGCCGTGGAAGCCTGATTGATCGGCTCCATCTGGCGCTCGACTGACTGCACCCGGCGGACGACGTCTTCCAGCTTCCCGGTGGCGGCCTGGAAGTCCTGATCGAAGTTTTCCAATCGGGATGTGGTGTGCCGGTGGGCGGTAAGGGCATCGTCGTGCTGAGACCGCATCCGGGTGACGTTCTCCGCCAGCTCACTCAGCTGTCCCCTTAGGCCGTCCGCATCGGTGCGGAGAGCGGCGAGGGGGCCCTGAAGGCTGAGGAAGGACTCGACCTGCTCCCGGAGCAGCAGTGCGGTTTCCACTTTGTCGCTGAGGGCGCTCATCTGGCCCTGGAGCCGCTCGACGTCCTCGCCGGCATGCGCAATCCGAGCTTCCGTGGCCGCCTGGGTCTTGATCACCCGCTCGGCCTGCTCTTCAGCCAGGGCCATCTGACCAGCGAGACGAAGAAGACCCTCGACCTGGCCCTCGAGCTCCACGCAACGCTCCCGCAGCGCCCCGATCTCCGCCGCTCGTTCGAGCGTCGGACCCAGCGAACGCAGATCGTTCGCGGCGGTTTCTGCCCGGGCAACGAGTGCTTCGAGCGCCACGGTGATATCGCGCCCACTCGAGTCGATGGCGATAACGGAGTCGTCCTCGCGGCGGCGACCTTTCAGGAAACTGACCATTGGCTTACTCCGAAGGAATGCGCGCGCGATCGGTCGGAACTAGGGCCAGAGCTCTGGCAGTCGCAGATCACTCGCGAGGTGAAGATGAAGCACGCAGGCGGACCGCCCCCTAACTGCAACGCGTGTGCCCCGAGACGCGGCTTGGCTTGGAGGATCGAAGATGGGAGCGGGCTCGGGCGCAAATCGCTACTGGCGCAAGAGATTGCAGAGCTATGCGGGAAAACTTCAGGAGGCGGAGACGGGAATATCGAAAGGCTTGCTTCGCGAGGTGCGAGGCCACCGGGCAGGTCGCACGCCAGGGATTCTCGGTCACTGAGGTCCCGCCGGCTCCAGATCATAGCGCCGCCGGATCTGACTGGAGCCAGTCACCACGATGGTTTCGGTCCGGGTGAGGTAGCCCTCCTGTTCGAGCCTGATGCGATGGGTTCCCACCGGCAGGGGATAATCGGCAATAGGCGTTGGCCCGATCTCCTTGTTGCCTACGAAGAGGGTCCCCCAAGGCTCGGAGGTGACAGTCAGTAGCGCGTACTCCTTCTTAGCCGGCTTGGGCCGCTCCAGCTCGGTGGCGCGAGTGGAATCAGTGACAACATTCGGCTGGCTGATCGACGGCGGGACCGACTCGCGTGGAGGCGGCGTCGAGGTCAGCAGTGGAGGGCTGATCACCCTCGGTTGCGCCGCTTCCTGGAACGGAAGCCACGCGGCCCAGGCCACGCCGGCCAGTGCGGCGCAGAGACCCGCAGCCATGATGCCGCGCCGCGCTATGACCCTGCTCCGACCGTGCGGCCGTTTCACTGCGGCCCTCTGCTCTGATGCTGTCACACCAGCAGTCACCAGGGTAGGTGGACCGGGGCGCTCTCCGCTCACCGCGGCAGCAAATTCCTCCATACCGGAGAAACGCTTGCCCGGCTCTTTCGAGAGCGCCCGGTCCAGGGCAGCACAAAGATCGGCCGGGGCATCGGGACGATTTTCGAAAATACGGGGAGGCGGCTCGAACACGTGCTTGTAAAGAAGGCTGTGCGAGGAACCCTCGAATGGCTGTTTACCAGTCAGGATCTGGTGGCCTACCACCGCGAGGGCGTACTGGTCCACTCGCCCGTCAACCTCCAGACCTTTTGCCTGTTCGGGAGCCATGTAGTGCGGCGTCCCGATAATGTTTCCCGTACCGGTCAGGGCAGACCCGCCGTCCAGAGCCTTGGAGATACCGAAGTCCGTCAGGACCACCCTTCCGTGTGTTTCGAGCATGATGTTCGCCGGCTTAACATCCCGGTGAACGATGCCCCGCTTGTGGGCATGATCCAAAGCCATGGCAGCATCCCGGAGAACCCGTCGAGCCAGATCAATGGGCAGAGCACCCTGCTCCAGGCGTTGCTCCAGTGAGCTGCCGTTGACGTACTTCATGACGAAGTAGTTGAGCCCGGCCTCGCTCTCTACCCGATAGATCGGAATGATGTTGGGATGATCGAGCTTGGCGGCGGTCTTGGCTTCCTGATGGAAGCGATGGATCACCTTAGCGTCTTGCGATGCCTCAGGCGGAAGCACTTTGATGGCCACCTGCCGCTCGAGCACCAGGTCCTGAGCCAGGAACACCAGCGCCATGCCTCCCCGGCCGAGCAGTCGGATGATCTCATAGCGGCCAGCCAGTGTGCGAGCTAGACGAGCTTTCAACTCCTCGGTTGGGTCGGCAGGGAAGCTATGCGCGATCTCCCCCGAAGGAGTTCCGCAGTTGGCGCAAAACTTTCCGTCCGCCGGCAATGGCGTATGGCACCTGCTGCACTCACTCACCGAGTGCCTCTCTCCTCACCGGATTTACCCTTAGGATTCCGACCGCAGCGTGGTACATCGGTCTCCAGGCTTTGATGAGGTTTAGACCAGAGGCTCAATGCTCTGGTAATTCCCGGCATCATATGGCGGACTCCGGGAACGGCACGGCAGGTTAGGCCGGCGGCCTTCCTGGACGTGCAGTACTCCAAACGAGTTACAGCGTAGCGTGGGGAGTGAAGGAGCAAGGGCTGTGCCCTCGGGTGAGCCACCACACAGAATCACATTGTGGGGAATGAGAAACTGCTGTGGCTGACCTTCGGGAGGAACGATGAAGCAACTCAAAGTGGTACTTGCCGGGATCACTGTACTGTCGGCCTGCTCCGGCGGACGGGAACAGCGCGTGCCCGTGAACGATAGAGTAGCGCAACAGTCAGACCTGACTCTGCCCGACACTCTGAGTCGGAAGGACACCTCGGTGACGCTGTCGTCCAGGACTGCGGAGCCGGCCACCCCAGCTACAAAGCCGGCGCCCTCGGTTTCTCAGACCCCCAAGCCCGCCAGGACCCGGTCTTCGAGCACAGTCCGGCACCGCAGCCACCCAGCAGTGGCGACATCCACGGCGGAGGCGGAGGACACCACTGTTCGGGCCTATGCCCCTGGTGGCGCGCGCGACAGCTCGGCGGCTAGCGACAGCTCCGCGAAGGGTGACTCGGCAACGCTTGCCACGGCAGCCCCAGCCAAGCAGAGATCTGATAGCGCCAGCTCTTCGGCGCCGGACACGGTCGCGAGCGCGCTGGAGACGAACGCAGAGTCGACGAGCACCAGCAGACCGGACACGAGTCGCCCCGCCAGCGCTGATACCGCAGCTCCCGCAAGGGAGGTGGCACCAGTAAGGGACTCCGCCCCGGCGCGATCCGTCGATACCGCCCGCACCACCGATACCACGGCGCGAGCGACGCCTGACACAACCGACACTCTCGCACCGCCGGTGATCCCATCGGTGAGCGCCGGCGAAACCCGCAGCGCCGCCAGCCGCACGCTCCCGATCGGGACCGAGATCCATGCGGCGCTCGATGACTCGATCACCTCTCGCCGGGACACGGTTGGAGCCCAGGTCGACGGTCATGTCATGGAGAACGTGAAGGGGCCGGATGGCCGTACTCTGATTGCGGCGGGGACGCCGGTCCGTTTTACCATTACGCAGATCCGTCCAGCCAGGTCAAAGAGCTCTCAGGGCCGGCTCGCGCTTCGGGCTGAAGGGATCTCCTTCAGTGACCAGTTGCAATCGGTCAAGGCGGAGGTCAAGCCGGTTCCCCGTGAGCTCCGCGGTCGGGGAGTGACAGGAAGCGAGGCCGCCAAAGTGGGGGGCGGGGCCGCAGCTGGTGCGGTGATTGGGGGAGCGGTGGGCAACACGAAAGGCGCTGTCATTGGCGGGGTCGCAGGAGCAGCGGCCGGCGCCGTGGTAGCATCGCAGACCGCAACCCGGGACGTGGTGGTGAAGCCAAAGACCCCGGTGGTACTCGTGCTTACGGCGCCGTTGGTGGCGCCGTAAGGTTCCGTCTCCGTTGGGAAGTCTGAGCTCTCAGGCGGGTCGAGGCGCTGAGCTCTCGACCCGTTGCTTTTCCCGCTTGACCCGGATTGCGCCCGGCTCAGGCTCGATGGTCTCGCCTCGGCGCTCCTGAGCCCAGGTCTCGGTAAACTCCGCGCCGAACAGCACGATCAGCGAGGAGTAGTAGATCCAGAGCAGCAGCACAGCGAGAGAGCCTGCAGCTCCATACGCCTGCCCCGGATTGCTCTTTCCGAGATACAGCCCGATGACGTACTTGCCCAGCACAAAGAGGATTGCGGTAACCAGGGCACCTACCCATACGCTGCGCCAGGAGATTTTGGCATCAGGAAGGATTTTGAACATCGCTGCGAAAAGGAGAGTGATGGCTCCCAGCGAGATCAGAAGGTTCAAGACTTGAAGCACCGGCTCGGATAATCCGGAAGGCAGAAACGATCCGAGCCGGTCGCCCATACCTGATAGAGCCGTGCTGATCACCAGGGACACCAGCAGCATGAATGCGACCACCAGAATGATTCCCAGCGAGAAGACCCTCTTGCTGAGAAACGCCTTGATACCGCCCTGATCCGGATCCGGCTCGACGTCCCAGGTGCGGTTCAGGCTCTTCTGGAACTGGCCAAAGGCACCCGTCGCACCGAAGATCAGTCCGGCAATTCCAAGGATGGTAGGCAGGACGCCACTGCCGTGTGGCTTCTGGTCGGCCTTCTCGATGATGGTTCGAACCTGCTCGCCGGCGGTTGGTCCCATAAGACTTTGCATCTGGGATTCGAGCCCGCCGCGCACATCATTGGCATTCATGACTGCGCCGACAATCAGCAGCAACAGCACGAGCACTGCCGGCAACGAGAAGATTGTGTAATAGGAAAGGGCCGCCGCGGAGTCCATGCAATCGTCGGCGATGAAGTCGCTGACGCTCTTCTTGAACAGACCGACGATCCCGGTACGCGCATTCGCCATCGTATTCACCGTTAGGTTGAGCTCGGACTTACCTCCGGTACGGGTGGAACATGGGAGCGGTGAACACGGAGGTAAGTGACGGGGGTCACCAGCCTTAACGGACGCGGCGGCCGTCCTTCATGACCATCACGATGCGTCTCAGAGCGCCAGTATCCTGGGTAGGGCTGCCCTTCACCGCAACCAGGTCGGCCAGCAATCCAGGCGCGATTCGGCCTCGATCACTGAGATGAAAGATCTTGGCGTTGCCGCTGGTTGCCGCGCGCGCGGCATCGAGTGGGGTCATCCCCCCAGCAACCATCGCCTCCAGCTCGCGGACGTTGTCTCCGTGGCTGAACACTCCCACATCGCCGCCAAAGCAGATGGTGACGCCTTCGTCCAGCGCAACGCGGAAGCTGGCCCGCTTGTCGATTACCGACTGGGGCACCGGTTGTGAGCCGCGTTTCCAGCCCTCGAAGTACTGCGCGTATGCCTCCGACGCTGCGAGCGTGGGGCACAGCGCAACGCCTCGCCGGCGCATCAGCCGAAAGACCTCACGGCTGCCTCCGTCTCCGTGCTCGATCGTTTCGACACCCGCCATCACCGCACGGCGCATTCCCTCGTCAGTGGTGGCGTGGGCGGCCACTGGCCTGCCGCTGCCTTGAGCCGTCTCGACCAGAGTTTTGAGCTCACTTTCACTGAAGGTGGGCCGAGCCTCGCCCCCCGGGCCCCAGCGATAGTCCGCATAGACCTTGATCCAGTCGGCGCCATGACCGATTTGGCTGCGAACCACACGTGCGATCTCCTCAGGACCCGTTGCCTCCTGGGCCCCCTGGCCCGGATCGAAAGAATAGTCCGCCCGCCTCGGACCATAACTCCCCGTCGCTACTATGGCCCGAGTCACCGTGATCAACCGCGGACCCGGCACGATCCCCTGATCGATCGACCGTTTGAGTTGTACGTCGTAATCGAAAACCCCTTCGGTGCCCAGGTCTCGCTCTGTGGTTATTCCAGCCAGTAGAGTTGCTCGTGCGCTGGCCACCGCTCTTGCCATTCTGAGACCAGCGGGTTCTTTCAGGACCTGGTCATCCCAGCTGGCTTCGTCATAGGGATGGAGGAACAGGTGGGAGTGTCCTTCGATCAGCCCAGGAATGAGAGTCGCACCCGGGAGCTCCACCCGCTCCACGTTTTCCGGAGCCGCCAGACTGCCGGCCGGACCAACCGACTCGATCCGATTCCCCCGCACCAGCACCACCCAGCCGGTGCGCGGGACTTGCGACACGCCGTCCCACACGGCGTCAGGCACCAGGAGCAGCGGTGCTGTGAGGCTGTCCGGCCGATTCTGGGCCCTTAGGGTTCCGCTAGCGAGCGACAAGACAATCAAGGCGCACGCTGGGAGACTACGCAGTGGAATTTTCATAGGTTGCGTCTGGTGGCAGGAGGACCAAAGAGCCGGCCGTCCCAGACCACGTCAAAGGAAGGGCCTACCCGAATGCGGGCTGCGTCCGGGTGCGCCGGATTGATCACGAAGTTTCGCTCCACCGGCTGCCCAGGAATGGAAGGAACCACGAGGACAGCACTGCGCCCCGCTGTATGCCACTGATCTCCATATGCCCGGGCCGTGGCCGATTCCTCCCAGTCCCAACCGGAGACCGTGTCGGGATCAAACACCTCTACTGGCAAGTCGTCCGGAATCTCGATTGCCGCAGCGTGATGCGCTCCGGGCAGCTGGGTGCGACCCGCGTGCACCAGCTTCTCGAGAAGGGCGGTCGCGTAATGCTCCGAAGCATAGATCAGGACGCGGCCCGGTGAATTCCACCGGGCCCCTTCGAGGGCAGCGCCACTTCCATCGTAGACCGGGTAGCGGCGCTTGGCCAGGCGAAAGACGGTTGGCAAGGGGTGACGCCGACGTCAGACTGGGAGACTGTGCTCCAGCTTCCACAGCAGAGTTTCTACCCGGCGGGTACCCAGATCGGTGGCGGCGAGATCGATCGGAGCCTGATTCTCCAACTGGGGATGAGGCGCGGTGAGAAAGCGCTGGGCTTCATCCGGTGACTCCCAGACCTGTTCGGCCAGCGTTGCCAGCCGCGCAATACGCTCGAGGCGTTCGCTCTCGGCCGGCCTCAACCGCCCTTCTTCTTCCCGCCGCTGCAGCGTAGACCGGGGCACCACAATCTGCTGAACGCGGGTCTTTTGCCGCTGAGGAAAATGGCGGACAACATACTTCAGGGCGGCAAACGGAAGACCCCGTCCCACGGCCCGCTCGAGATCGGCGACTGACGCCACGTCTTCCCTGAGTACCTTGGACCCCCCAAGGTTCTGAGCGACTTTCAGCACATCTGGATAGCTGGCCATGGACTCTCCGGCTGACCATTTGAGAAGAAATTAATCCCAAATGGGCGGAAACGCCAGTCCCCCGAACACTGCCCAACCTATCTCGTAACAGAATAGCGAGTTACCCACCCGGGCGGCTATATTTGTCGGATGTCGCTGAGCGCCTTCCATCCGGTAGTTGCCCGCTGGTTCGAGCAGCGGTTCGGCGAGCCCACTGCGCCGCAGCGCCAGGGCTGGGACGCCATCCGTGCTGGCCGGGACACCCTGATCTCGGCTCCCACTGGCTCGGGCAAAACGCTGGCGGCGTTCCTCTACTCGCTGGATCAACTTTTCCGGGAGGGGCTGGAGAGCCCGCTGCCCGACGAGATCCGGGTGGTCTACGTCTCTCCACTCAAGGCACTCAGCGCCGACATTCATCTGAATCTGGCAGAGCCCCGGCGAGAAATCCGCCGTCTGGCCGAGGAGTCCGGCCTGGAGGCTCCCCGGATCACCGCGGCCATCAGGTCGGGTGATACTCCGGCTGCTGAGCGTGCGGCCATGCTGCGGAAACCGCCCCACATCCTGGTGACCACCCCAGAATCGCTCTACCTGCTGCTGACCGCCCGGCGAAGCCGGGAGATGCTACGAACGGTCAAGACCGTAATCGTGGACGAAATCCATGCGGTCGTTGAGTCGCGCCGAGGAGCACACCTAGCCCTTACGCTCGAGCGGCTCAGCCATGTGGCGTCACAGCCGGTTCAGCGGATTGGATTGTCCGCCACGGTAAAGCCGATCGAAGAGGTCGGCCGCTGGCTCAAGCCGGCAACCCCTCCGGTCCTGGTCAACACCGGACACCGGCGGACTACGGATCTGGCTCTCGAGTTAACCGGTTCGCCCCTGGAGGCGGTGATCTCGGGAGACGCCTGGAACGAGATCTACGATCGGCTCACCGAGCTCATCAAGGCGCACAAGACTACAATCGTCTTCGTCAATACGCGGCGCCTAGCCGAGCGGGTATCCCGCCATCTCGCCGAGCGGTTGGGCGAAGCCGCAGTGACTGCCCACCATGGGAGTCTGTCGAAAGAGACCAGGCTGGATGCGGAGCAGCGGCTCAAGACAGGACAGCTTCAGGCGCTGGTAGCAACCGCATCGCTGGAGCTCGGAATCGATATCGGGCATGTCGATCTGGTCTGCCAGCTGGGGACTCCCCGCCGCATTTCGACCTTCCTCCAGCGGGTGGGCCGTTCGGGGCATACCGTGCATGGCACTCCAAAGGGCCGGCTCTTTCCCCTTACCCGGGATGAGCTGGTCGAGTGTGTGGCCATCATCCGATCGGTGAACCGGGGAGAGCTGGACCGCATCGTCATTCGGGACAAGCCGCTGGATGTGCTGGCTCAGCACATCGTGGCCGAGACCGCCAGTGAGGACTGGGCGGAGGACGAGCTCTTCGACCTCTGTCGCCGGGCCTATCCCTACCGCAACCTGCAGCGCACCGAGTTCGACGAAGTCGTTCTCATGCTGGCCCAGGGATTTGCCACCCGGCGTGGACGCCGGGCTGCTCTAATCCATCACGACGCTATCAACAGCAGAATCAGAGGCCGGCGCGGCGCCCGCATGCTCGCCATCACCTCAGGTGGCGCGATACCGGACAACGCGGACTACCGGGTTATTCTCGAGCCGGAGAACACCTTTGTAGGCACCGTGAACGAAGACTTTGCAGTCGAAAGTCTTCAGGGCGACATCTTCCAGCTGGGCAATACTTCCTGGCGCATTCTCCGGGTATCGCAGGGTACCGTCCGGGTGGAGGACGCGCACGGACAGCCGCCCAGCATTCCGTTCTGGCTGGGAGAATCACCTGCCCGGAGCGATGAGCTGTCCGCCGCGGTGTCGGATCTGAGGCTGGAAGTGGAGAATCGGCTGGAGAACCGGAATGAGGCTGAGGCATGGGTTACCGCCCTGCTGAGCGGACCGGGATCGGCCGCGGCTGCCCACCAGCTGGTTGAGTACTTGGCTGAATCGAGGCGGTTGCTCGGAAGCCTGCCCACCCAGCACACCATTGTTGCGGAGCGGTTCTTCGACGAAGCCGGCGGCATGCAACTGGTGATTCACGCTCCGTTCGGAAGCCGGGTAAATCGCGCCTGGGGGTTGGCCCTTCGCAAGCGGTTCTGCCGGCAGTTCAACTTCGAGCTGCAGGCTGCCGCTACCGAGGATGCGCTGCTTCTCTCACTTGGGCCACAGCACTCCTTTCCACTGGAGAGTGTCTTCCGATTCCTCAATCCGGAAACGGTGGAAGACATCCTGGTCCAGGCCCTCCTTGACGCGCCGATGTTCGGCACGCATTGGCGGTGGAACGCCAACATCGCGCTGGCTATCCCGAGAAGCCGGGGAGGCCGAAAGAATCCGCCCCAGATCCAGCGCATGCAAGCGGAAGATCTTCTCGCGGCAGCCTTCCCCGATGCCGCCGCTTGTCTGGAGAACATTCCCGGCGATCGGCAGATCCCCGAGCATCCGTTGGTCAAGCAGACCATCGATGACTGTGTGCACGAGGTCATGGACCTCGATCGTCTGACCGGCCTGCTGCGGCGGATTCAAGCAGGTGAGATCCGACTGGTTGCCCGGGATCTTCCCGAGCCTTCTCCGCTGGCGCACGAGATTTTGAACGCCAGACCGTACGCCTTCCTCGACGATGCCCCGTTGGAAGAGCGTCGCACGCAGGCGGTGTACACCAGACGAGCCTTCGAGCCTTCCTCCGCCGACGACCTGGGTGCGCTGGATCCGGCGGCAATCGAGCAGGTGCGGGATGAGGCATGGCCCGAGGTGGAAAATGCGGACGAGCTGCACGACGCGTTGCTCACCTCCGGCTTCCTGACCGAAGTCGAGGGTCTCTCTGGTCGAGCCGAACACTCCTGGGGGCCATTCTTCCGCGAGTTGGTCGAATCGGGCAGGGCGGACCGCGTTGCTCTGGACTCGGGCTACGCGCTCTGGCTGGCGACGGAAAGGCTTCCTGAAATTCGGGCGGTGATTGACCGCCCGGGCGAGGGGCCGAGCGTCAGCCGCGACACTGCCGTTCAGGAACTGATCCGGGGACGCATGGGCATCGTCGGTCCGGTGACCGCCTCACAGCTGGCGGCCTCGCTCGAGATCGATGACACCGACGCAGACATCGCGCTGGCCGCCCTCGAAGCCGAAGGTGTCGTTCTCCGGGGCCACTTTACTCAGGGGTCATCGCAGCTCGAGTGGTGCGACCGCCGGCTGCTTTCCCGAATCCACCGCTACACGCTGAATCGCCTGCGGGCGGAAATCGAGCCGGTCAGTGCCGCCGATTTCATGCGCTTCCTCTTCGCCTGGCAACGGATCGATCCGGAATATCGGGTGGCAGGCCTCGAAGGACTGGCTTCGCTCCTCGGACAGCTCGATGGTATGGAGCTGCCGGCCGCAGCCTGGGAAGCCGACGTGTTGTCCTCCCGCTGCGAGGAGTACGATCCCGCACTGCTCGACAGCCTTTGCCTCACCGGCAGGGTGGCCTGGGGCCGGCTCACACCGCCACAACGAACCGGCGGGACGACCGGACCGATCCGTTCGACCAGCATCGCCCTCTTTCTTCGGGAACACGCAGACTCCTGGATTTCCTCGGGCACGGAAAGCGAGGTGCAGCTCTCCGGCTACGCCAACCGCGTGCGGGAAGTTCTGGAGCAGCGGGGGGCCTCGTTCTTCCACGAGCTCGTGGCTCAGAGCGGTCTCCTGCCCACCCAGGTTGAACAAGGGCTCGCCGAACTGGCCGGCACTGGATTGGTAACTTCCGACAGCTTTGCCGGTCTGCGCGCCCTGATCACGCCGTCGAGCAAGCGCAAGCCGTTGAGCGGAGCCCGCCGGCGGCACCGGACGGCTCCCCACGGGATCGAGACTGCTGGGCGATGGTCGTTGCTTGGCACCAAAGGCAGCGATCAATCGGGCGATCGGGTGGAGCTGGCAGCTCGAACTCTGCTCCGCCGTTACGGAGTGGTCTACAAGCGGCTCCTCGCGCGCGAATCGAGTGCACCACTCTGGCGGGAGCTGCTGATGGTGTATCGCCGGCTCGAGGCTCGAGGCGAAATTCGCGGCGGGCGTTTCGTGACCGGGATGTCTGGGGAGCAATTCGCACTGCCCGAAGCCGTGGGCCAGCTCCGCTCGATCCGACGGCTGGAAGGAAACGGCCAGCTGGTCGGCATCAGCGCTGCCGATCCGCTTAACTTGACGGGCATCGTCACCCCCGGAGACCGGATTCCCGCCCTCACCAGCAATCGCGTGCTCTACAGAGACGGAGTGCCGATCCTGGCTCGTGAAGCGGGACAGATCAGATCGCTGATCGGTGAGCCGGAGCCCACAGCCGACCTGGTGCATGCACTGGTGCGCAAGCAAAGCACGGTTCAGCTCAGGTCGTATCTCGGAATGACCGGGGCTCCCGCTGCTTCTGTTCCCCTCAACCGCCGACCCGGCAAGCGACGGAGTGAGCCTTATGCGTTTCCCATTCCTGGCCCAGTTCGGTGATCTCGCCCTGTTGCTGATGCGGCTCCTGGTGGGTGCCGTCTTCGTTTCGAGCGGATGGAGTCACGCCAAAGATCCAGTGACCCGGGGGAAGAGCATCGGCTTGAGTCCAGGGTTCACCCGCTTTCTTGGGCTCGCCGAATTGTCCGGCGGGGCTGGTGTCGCGCTCGGCATTCTGCCTCAACTGGCAGCACTGGGACTCATCCTAGTCATGGCCGGGGCCATTCAAAAAAAGATGTTTGTCTGGCATACCGGGTTCTGGGGAAAATCGAGCGATGGCTGGCACTACGATCTGCTCTTCGTCACCATGTGTCTGGTCATCGCGACCACTGGCGGAGGACGCTTCGTACTATTCCCTTGATCCGGCCTCTCAAACCAGGAGCACGAATGCGCCGATTTGCCTTTGCCGCAGCCACGTTGGTGCTGATCGTAACCCTCGGCTGTCGGAAGCAGCGGTCCAATGAAACCGGCGGGGTGAGCGACACCACACCTACGCCTGCCGCAGACACCACCGCACCAGCCCCGGCGGCCGTTGATACGGCCAGTGCTCCTCCCGAGTTCGCCTTCGATCAGCGGCAGAGCTTCGTTCAATCCATTCGGCAGCAGCTCACCGAGATCGATCGCCAGATCAAGGAGCTTTCGGGTCAGGCCAAATCACGGGGTGGCGCTGTCAGCGACCGCGCACTCAACAACGTTCGGGCCGCACGCCGGACGGTAGAGCATGACCTGAGCCGGGTAAATACTGCAACTGCCGCCAACTGGGAGCAGATCAGAAAGGGCGTGATCCGCTCGGTCGAGAACCTGAACGAAGCGATCGAGGTGGCGCAACCGAAGTAATGAGCTAGGGCAATGCAGCTGGAGCGTTTGGTTGAGACCTCGATGCGGGTGGCCGAGACCAGCGGCAGGCTAGAGAAGATCGGACAGCTCGCCGCTCTGCTGAGTAACCTGTCTGCTGAAGAAATCGATATTGCAGTTGCCTTCCTGTCCGGCTCCTACCGACAATCGAAGCTGAACATCGGCTATGCCGCACTGCAGACCGCCTCTCGCGGCCGTTCGGCGGAGCTGCCCAGCCTGGGGCTCGCGGAGGTGGATGCCATCTTTGAGCGGATCGCGAGAGTGCCGCCCGGAAAGGGATCTACTGCCGAGCGCCAGCGGCTCCTGAATGAGCTCTTCGTCCGGGCGACGGCGGCCGAGCAGGACTTCCTCTTTCGACTAGTGGTGGGGGAGCTCCGGCAGGGTGCAGTGGAGGGGCTGATGCTGGAGGCCATAGCCCGTGCGTCTAAGGTACCGCCGGAACAGGTTCGGCGGGCCCGGATGGTGGCCGGCGATCTTCCCACTGTGGCCCGGATGGCGTTGACCGGCGGGGAGAGCATGCTGAGCGCCTTGGCCACTCAGCTCTTTCGGCCAATGCACCCGATGCTGGCCGGCTCGGCTGACGCTGCCGAGGTTGCGATGGATGAACTGGGAGAGGCCCTGCTGGAGTACAAGCTCGACGGCGCGCGCATTCAGGTGCACAAGGCGGGAGAGCAGGTTGCGGTCTATTCCCGCCGGCTGAACGATGTTACCGCCGCAGTGCCTGAGCTGGTGGAGGCCGTTCGAGCCTTGCCGGCCCGGGAGCTCATTCTGGACGGGGAGGTCATCGCGCTCCGGCCCAATGGCACACCGTACCCGTTTCAGATAACCATGAGCCGGTTCGGGCGAAAGCTCGACATCGAGCGGTTGCACCGGGAACTGCCACTCACCCCATTCTTTTTCGATCTGCTCTACGCCGATGGCGGCGCCCTGATCGACCAGGCAGCGCGCGAGCGACTCTCGACTTTATCCCAGATTGTCTCTCCTTCAATGATGGTTCCCCGTCTGGTTACTGCGTCGGCAGAGGAGGCGACTCGCTTCCTTCATACGGCGATCGAGCGGGGTCATGAAGGCATCATGGCAAAGGCTCTGGAGGCACCCTACGAGGCGGGGCACCGGGGCCGGCACTGGCTCAAGATCAAGCCGGCTAACACACTCGATCTCGTGGTTCTGGCGGCAGAGTGGGGACACGGGCGGCGGCAGGGCTGGCTCAGCAATCTTCACCTGGGCGCCCGCAACCCAACCGATGGCGCCTTCGTAATGCTGGGGAAGACCTTTAAGGGCATGACCGACGAGATGCTCGAGTGGCAGACCAGACGGCTACTCGAGCTGGAGGTTGCCCGAGACGGGATCACGGTCTACGTCCGACCGGAGCTGGTGGTTGAAGTGGCGTTCAACGAGGTACAGGGGAGCACGCAATATCCCGGCGGAGTTGCGCTTCGCTTTGCCCGAATCAAACGGTACCGCGGCGACAAGACCGCGGACCAGGCAGATACCATAGGCACCGTGCAGGAGCTGTACCGGCGCTTGACCGGAATCGAGCTTTAGCACGATTGATCGCGGAGACATCAGATGCGCGTAACACTCTGGGTGGTTCCCGCTCTACTCGGCTTGTTCCCCCAATGGTCTCGTCCGGCCAGCGTCCTGGCCCAGGTGCCGATCAAGGAATGGCCGGTTCCGTATTCCAGCTCCCGGCCCCGTGACCCATATGTCGATAGCCAGAACCGGGTCTGGTTTGTGGGACAGGTGGGGAACTACATCGCCTATCTCGATCCCGCGAGCGGCAAGTTCCGCCGTTACGAGATCGGCGAGGGAACCCTGCCCCACAATCTGATCGTGGACCGGAACGACATGGTTTGGTATGCCGGCAACGGGAACGGTCACATCGGCAAGCTGGACCCGGCGACGGGTAAGATCACTCGATATCCGATGCCCGACCCGGAGGCGCAAGATCCGCACACCCTGGTCTTCGATCAGAAGGGTGACATCTGGTTCACGGTGCAGAACGGCAACTTCGTCGGACGGCTGGTTACCCGCATCGGCAAGGTGAACCTGATCAAGGTGGCCACGCCGGGCGCACGGCCCTATGGTATCAAAGTGGACTCCAAGGGCCGGCCCTGGTTCAACGAGTTCGGCAGCGACAAGATCGCAATGGTGGACCCAGCCACCCTCAAGATCAGCGAGTATAACCTGCCGAATACCAAGTCCAGGGGGCGGCGCATGGCGATCACCAGCGACGATCGCGTGTGGTACGTCGATTACACCCGCGGCTTCCTCGGCCGGTTCGACCCCACATCGAAGCAGTTCAAGGAATGGGCGTTGCCCGGTGGCCCGGCCGCTCTTCCTTATGCCATGACGTCAGACGACAAGGACAGGATTTGGTTGGTGGAGACCGGCTCGCAGCCCAACCGGCTGGTGGGATTCGATCCCAAGACCGAGAAATTCTTCGGGATCACGCCCATTCCGAGCGGCGGCGGCACAGTGCGGCATATGATGTTCGATGCCCGCGCCGGTCAGATCTGGTTCGGTACCGACAACAACACGATCGGACGAGCTGAGGTGTCCGGAGCATCACTGTCCTCTTAGAAACTGCGCGGACTATCGCGAAGCGAGAGGCAAAGGCATAGTTTATCGGCCATTCCACCACTCTCCCATCTGCATCGGAGGTCCCATGGTCAGCCTGGGCTCGCTTTGGCTTCCTGTCCTCCTCTCCGCCGTGCTCGTCTTTATCGTCAGCGCCTTGGTTCACATGGTGTTGAAGTACCATAACAGTGACTACACCAGGATTCCGGACGAGGATGCCATCCGGAGCGTCCTTCGCAAGGCGAGTCCGACGCCGGCGCAGTACATCATTCCGCATTGCGCCGAGATGAAGCAGATGGAAAGTCCGGAGATGAAACAGAAGTTCACTGAAGGCCCAGTCGCCGTGATCAACATCATGCGCCCCGGTGTCCCCAACATGGGACGGCCACTCACCAACTGGTTCCTGTTTTCGCTCATCGTCTCCCTCCTCATTGCCTACATCGCATCCCACGCCATACCCGCTGGGGCGCGATATCTCGAGGTATTCCGCATCGTGGGTGCCGTGGGATTTCTCGCCTATGCCGCCGCTCTGGTTCCACCGTCCATCTGGATGGGCAAACCCTGGAAGATTACCTGGAAGGAAATGTTCGACGGCCTGCTGTATGGATTGGTAACAGCAGGTACCTTCGGCTGGCTCTGGCCGCGGTAATCATTTCGGACCAGTTTGGCACGGGGAAGGGGGGAAACGGGGAAAAAATACGTCTCATGCTAGCCTGGCGAAGGATCTTCTCGCCACCGGAAGATCCCTCGCCGGGCTTTCGATCAAATCATTCTCTTACGTGGTGCTTTCCCGTCTGTTGGCCAGGAGACGCTCGGTGAAATCCAGGCGCTCCTCTAACTCGCTGATTCGACTCTCCAGCGAATCGATGTAGTCCAGTCGATAATCCGCACGCGCCCGAGGACCCGGCAGGTCTCGTGGTGCATAACGATCCCTGGAGTACCATCCCGACCAGTTGCCTCTTGGCCCCACCGGTACGTAGCGCTCCGACCGCTTCCAGGCGCGGTACACAAACCAGAGCACCAGGACCCAAAACAGCATTCCGAAGAAACCCATTTTGTCCTCAGCTTGCTTGTTCCGCTCCGCTTCCGCCCTGCCCCACTCCCTCCCCACCCCAGGTCTGCTGGATTTCGTCCGCGGCCTTACGGAGAATCTCCGCGACGCGTTTCAGTGCGGGATCCTCAGGTCCTCGGCGCCATGCCCGCTTGAAGGTGACACCCGCGAGGTGCACGAACGCGCCTTGGAGCTCGCCGATGCCGCCGCCGGTGAAGTCGCGTACCGTCTCGCGCACGCGATCCAGAATCTCCTCCAGCATGTCCCGGTGCTGTTCCAGGTATCGCTCACCTTCGGGAGTGACGTGATAGACCTTCTTTCCCTCCGTGTCGACTGCCCGGACATAGCCCTCATCTTCCAGAAGCTGAAGCGTCGGGTAAACGGTGCCAGCCGAGGGGGTGTAGTAGCCGCCCAACTTCTCCTCCAGCGCTTTGATGACCTCGTAGCCGTGCCGCGGTTTCTCTTTGAGCAGGCGGAGGATCACGAACTTCACTTCCCCGGACTCGAACATCTGGCTCCGCCGCCGGGGACCGCGCCCCCGGGTTTGCCAGGCACCGGTCCACCAGCGGCCGCCGAATGGGAACCCCGGCCCGAAACCCCAGTCATCGCGTGGGTTACACATCTCAAACCTCCAGAATGACAAGATACTTCTTACGACCTGTCTTACGATATATCGTAAGAAATAGCGTGTGTCTCGTCAATACCCTCCAGCAGAGTTTCACCCATTCTGTCTGGGATGCCTCCGCTTCCTTCGGACCTTATCTGGGGGACGCAGGCATTCCAGTAGACCCCTCAGGACCTCCAAATTGGAGCGCAGCATTGCCGGGCTTTGGGCACTCTTGGCCAAGCCGAATGAGCCCTCGATCGCTGCTACCAGGAAGGTCGCCAGCTTTTTTGGATCCACATCCCTCCGGACCGAGCCTTTGGTCTGGCCTCGCCGCAGGACAGTGGCAAAGCCGTGCGTCCAAGTCTCGAATGTCGCCGCCACTCTCCGGCGAAACCGTTCGTCGAGCGGGGACATCTCCTGACCCAGGTTGTTGAGGGGACAGCCGAGCTCGACTTCATGGGGCTGAAGCTGGGCCACGCGGTGCTTCAACATTCCCTGCAGGGCGGTAATCGGGTCTCCCGGCTCCGCCTGAAGCACACCAAGCCATCGCTGCAGCAGGAGCTCTCTGACCACCTCATCTACCACGGCGTACCCCAGTGCCGCCTTGTCGGGGAAGTGATGATAGAGCGCGCCCTTGGTTACTCCGGCCTGGTCCAGGATGGTATCCAGACTCGCGCCCTGGAATCCTCGGCGGTAAATCTCTTTGAAGCCGGCCTGTAGCAGACGTTTCCGCGTAACGTCCGGTTGCCGCTTGCGCCGGGAGATGGATTGCTTGGCCATGTTGCTCCAGAAAGTGTTTCGTACCAAGTGGTATGTAACGATCCCGCTTTCCCCCTGTCAACCGGGTTGACGGAACAAAGGCGGTAACGTATTACATACCGGTTGGTATGTTCGTCCACGGAGTGACTATCGTTCTCGCAGGGCTCATCCGAGGAGGGTGCATCATGGAACACACGATCGTGCATTTCGAGATCCCCGCCGATCAACCGGAGCGCGCGGCTGCGTTTTACCGAGAGATGTTCGGCTGGGACATCAAGCAGTTCGAGGGATCGGTCGCCGGAGGCATGGAGTACTGGATGGTCCGGACCGTTCCGACCGATGGCCAGGGCCGGCCCACCGTTCCAGGCGTCAACGGCGGATTGATGCGCCGGATGTATCCCAACCAACCTCTGGTGAACTACATCAACGTCGAGAGCGTGGACGAGTCGGTCAGCCGAGCGGAGCGGCTGGGCGCCAAGGTCCTGATGGGGAAGACGCCGGTGCCGGGTATGGGCTGGTTTGCTCAGCTCAAGGATACAGAGGGAAATCTGATCGCCGTCTGGGAAACCGATATGAGCTCGGCGATGTCTGGAGCCGCGGCCGGCGAGGCCAGTGATGCTGGGAGGTAAGGAATCCATGGCGACGGTAGCCGTCCGCGACCTGGAGGCTGCCAAGAAGTTCTACGAGGGCACGCTGGGTCTGCAACAGACCGATGCGCAAGAACAGGAGGCGGTCACCTATCAGGCCGGAGCCGCCAAACTACTGGTGTATCGCTCCCAGTTCGCCGGCAGCAACAAGGCAACCGCGGTCACCTGGCTGCTCGGCCGCGATGTGGAGAAAGTGGTAAAAGGGCTCCGGAACAAAGGGGTTGCCTTCGAGCACTATCAGATGCCGGGCCTCACGCTCAAGGGCGACATTCACGAGGGTCAAGGGATGCAGGCGGCCTGGTTCAAGGACCCCGACGGCAACATTCACGCGCTGGTCAGCGGCTGAGCCTCCATGATCACCGTCAATGACATCCTTCAGGAACTGGAACAAGAAGCCCAGGCCACTCGTCGGGTGCTGGAGCGGTTGCCGGGGAACAAGCTCGGCTGGAAACCACATCCGAAGTCCATGAGCCTGGGCCAACTGGCCATGCACGTGGCCAATCTGCCCGGGGCAATTGCGGAGGTTTCGGCCGCTCCATCATTCGATGTGAGCACTCCGGTTCCCCGACCCGAGGCGGACAGCACCGCCCAGGTTCTCGAAACGTTCGAGGCCAGTATGGGCCGGGCTCGAAAGATTCTTGCGGCCATGGACGATGCCAAGCTGTCTTCGCCCTGGCGGATGATGCAGGGGGATCGCGAGCTTTGGTCGATTCCACGCGGGGCTTTTCTTCGTTCCGTGATGCTGAATCACTGGTACCACCACCGTGGTCAGCTCACGGTTTACCTCCGGCAGACTGGGGCGCTACTGCCCGCGGTGTACGGAGATAGCGCCGATGAAAGGGTGATGCCAGGCTGATCCGCTCCGATGCGCCGGCCATCGAACAAATGACTTCGACCAATCTTCCCACCCCTTCCGCCACCGCCCCGGTCAACCCAGCGGTGGAGGGAGACCCCTCAGCGCCGCGCCGTGCCTACGACCGCTCGATTGTCGAAGGACCGCTCGGCCGCGCCGTGTGGAACATCGCCTGGCCCACGATGGTCACCAACGTCATAGGAGGTCTACAAGGGATCGTCGATCACGTACTGGTCGGGCACCTGGTCGGCTATCAGGGCAACGCGGCTATCGGCGTGAGCTGGCAGATCATGCTGGTGGTGATCGTCTTCATCGGATCTCTGTTTACCGGAATGAGCGTGCTGGTTGCTCGGTTTGCCGGGGCGGGAGACTCGGAAAAAGTCGACCGCGTCGTGTATCAGGCATTTCTTACCGCCATCTTTCTTTCGCTCGCGGTGCTGGCTCCCATCGGCTACTTCGCATCGCCCTGGCTGCTCGATCTGGTGAACGCCGCACCCGCGGTGAAGAGCGAGGCGCTGCCGTTTCTCCGGGTCATGTTCCTGTTCAGTAGCGGGATGCTGGTCTTTTTCATGCTGGGCGGCGCGCTTCGCTCTGCCGGCGACGCGCGGACCCCGATGATCCTCGGCCTGGTGCTGACTATCTCGAATCTGGTCCTGAACGTGATCCTGATTCGGGGCCTGGGGCCCATCCCCGCCTACGGGACTCTCGGATCTGCCATGGGAACGGTCATTGCCTCGGGAGTGCTCGCACTGTACGCGCTGTGGAAGCTGTGGACCGGTGGGTGGGTGGTATCCTTTCCCCGGGCCCGCGGCCTGGGGCCCGACTGGCCCATTATCCGCTCGCTGTTTCGCTTCGGACTGCCGGCGGGAATTCAGGGCATAGCCATGAACATCGGCGGCGTGTTCATGCTCGGCTTCATCGGATCTCTGGCGCAGAGTGCCGCGGCACAGGCGGCCTTCGCCATCTCTTACACTCAGCTCTTTTCGCTGATCACCTGGACTTCAGTGGGCCTCATGGGTGCTGCTGCCGCGGTGGCCGGCCAGAATCTGGGCGCGGGCCACCCGGATCGGGCCGACCGCGCGGTCCACATCGCGGCGCGGTATGGGGTGACGGGGGCAGCTTTGGTGGGCGTCTTCTTCCTCTTCTTTCCCAGCGAGCTGCTGGCCATCTTCGGTATGAAGGAGCCCGCCGTAGTGGAGATCGGAACTCAGCTGCTCCGCATTCTGAGCCTGTCCGGGTTGCTGGTTGCGACTGCGTTGACCTACACCGGGGGACTCCAGGGGACGGGAGACACCAAGAGTCCGCTCTACATCTCGATCGTGTCCCAGATTCTGGTGCCGCTGGGCATCTGCTTCTTCATCCGTCGGGCCGGCAGGCTCGACCCGATCGATATCTGGATCGCGATCCTCGTGGGTCATGCCACCCGATGCGCCCTGAGTGTGGCGCGGTTCAACCAGGGAAAGTGGCGGACGATCACGGTGGACCTCGATCAGGAAGGGAGAAGGACGCAATGACTGCCCTTGGAACCTCACCGACCATTGCCGAACGGTGGCGCTCCTGGACGCCGTATCTCCTCAGCGTCCTGCGGATCATCGGCGCCTTTCTATTCATCCAGTTCGGCACCGCCAAGCTCTATGGCTTCCCCGCCCCGATCATGCCCGGAGGTGGAACGGCCCCGTTCGGCAGCCTGGTCTGGTATGCCAGCGTCTTCGAGACCTACGGTGGGTCACTCCTCCTGGTCGGGCTCTACACCCGGCCGGTGGCCTTTCTTCTCTCCGGCGAAATGGCCATCGCCTACTTCAAAGGTCACGCTCCTCAAGGATTCTGGCCGGTTCTCAATCAGGGACATCCGGCGATCATGTTCTGCTTTCTCTTCCTCTATCTCTCCGCGGCCGGCGCCGGGCCCTGGAGCGTCGATGCCTTGAGGAACCGAGCTCGGCTGAACCGCAGACCGACACCCTAGAGCGCACCTACATTCATGGTTTATCTGCTCGCACTGGGCTCAGCGCTGTTCTATGGTGCGGCCGACTTCATGGGTGGATTGAGCAGCCGGCGAGCCGGGGCCATTCCGGTTGTGCTGATCTCGCAATTCAGCGGGCTGCTGCTGCTCGCTCTACTCATTCCTGTTCTTCCCTCCGCCTCTCCCTCGCGTGCCGATCTGCTATGGGGTGCCGCGGCCGGCCTGACTGGTGGCGTAGGGGTTGCTCTGCTCTATCGCGCGCTCGCCATCGGCACCATGGCTGTGGTGGCTCCGACGACCGCCGTCTGCGCCGTTGCCATTCCGGTGCTGGTTGCGGTCGTCTTGGGTGAGCGACCGGTGCCGCTGGCCATCGCCGGGATCTTGTTGGGGATCGTCTCCATCCTTCTGGTGAGCCAGCAACAAACCGAACGCACTGCCGAGCAGCGAACTGGAGTTCACCGAGCACGGCTGCCACCGGGCGTGGGCACCGCGTTCGTCTCCGGCGTGGCTATCGGGTTCTTCCTTATCTCACTGGCTCGGACCAGGAGCGAAGCTGGAATGTGGCCGCTGCTGATGGCGCGCGTGGTTTCGGTGCTCCTGTTTGCAACACTTGCGATTGCCACTCGGGCATCATTTCGAATGAGTCGGCGGGTAGCGGCGCTCGCGTGCACCGCGGGTGTCATCGACATGCTGGCCAACGCGCTGTACTTGCTGGCATCGCGTCAGGGTCAGCTCAGCGTGGTGGTAACTTTGACCTCGCTCTATCCTGCCAGTACAGTGTTATTGGCCCGGATCATCCTCCACGAACGACTCAGCATCTGGCAGGTAACGGGCGTGGTCTGCGCGTTGGCCGCAGTGACGCTGATCGTGAGTGGAGGGCAATGAAGGCGAGCCGGCGCGAGTGGATCGGTTTGGCGGTCATCGCCCTGCCCTGCCTGCTCTACTCCATGGACCTCACGGTCCTGAATCTGGCTGTCCCGGCGATCAGCGCCGACCTCCAGCCCAGCAGCACTCAACTGCTCTGGATTCTCGACATCTACGGTTTCCTGGTGGCCTCTTCCCTGATCACGATGGGCACCCTGGGCGACCGAATCGGGCGGAGGCGTCTCCTCCTGATCGGTGCCGCTGTGTTTGGTGTCACCTCGATCCTGGCGGCGTTCTCGACCAGCGCCGAGATGCTGATCGTGACTCGTGGCCTGCTCGGGCTGGCTGGAGCGACCCTGGCTCCGTCGACGTTGTCGCTGATCCGGAACATGTTCCTCGACCCTGGACAGCGGACCTTCGCGATCGGCGTCTGGGTCACCAGTTACGCCGTGGGCGGGGTATTGGGGCCCATACTCGGCGGAATCCTCCTGCAGTACTTCTGGTGGGGATCGGTCTTTCTCATCGGCGTTCCGGTCATGGTATTGCTTCTGATCGTGGGCCCGAGTCTTCTGCCGGAATTCAAGGATCCCCAGGCCCGGCGGCTCGACATCCGGAGCGCCGCTCTTTCCCTCGTGGCCGTGCTGCTGGTGATCTACGGCCTCAAGCGGTCCGCGGCCGACGGCCTCAGCTGGCTATCCGGCCTCACTGCGACAGCCGGCGTGTTGGTGGGTATGGTGTTCATCCGCCGTCAGCGCAGCTTGGATGACCCATTCATGGATCTCCGCCTCTTCCGCTCTGCGGCATTCAGCGCCTCACTCGCCGCGTACACCCTCGCAACCTTCATCTCGTTCGGGAGCTACATCTTCATCGCCCAGTACCTTCAGCTCGTACTGGGATTGTCTCCTCTCGAGGCCGGCCTCTGGATGGTGCCGTTGATGTGCGCGTACATCGTTGGATCGTTGCTGGTGCCCGCGCTGGCACAGCGATTCGATTCTGCCCGGGTGATGAGTGGAGGCTTTATCCTGTCGGTCCTGGGATTCCTCCTTTTGGCTCGCCTGGGCCACAGTCCGAGCCTCGCGCTGCTCCTGGTGGCCTCGATTGTGTACTCACTGGGTCTATCGCCAGTGGTGATTCTGGCTACCGACCTGATCGTGGGCAGTGCTCCGATGGAGCGGGCCGGCTCCGCGTCCGCTCTGTCGGAGACCAGCTCGGAGCTCGGCGGCGCGCTGGGCATCGCGGTGCTCGGCAGCATCGGCGGGATGGTCTATCGAGGGATGATGCTGAACAATGTGCCGGCGGGTATTCCTGTCTCGGTGGCCCAGTCTGCTCGGGGCACCCTGGGAGCGGCTGTCGCTGCCGCTGCAGCGCTGCCCGGGGCCGCCGGCTCCGAGCTGGTGCTGGCCGCACGAGCGGCTTTCAGTCACTCCTTCGAAGTGGTTGCTCTGATTAGTGCCGCCATCGCGCTCGGCACCGCAGCTATGACTGCGGTGCTGCTGCGGCGCCCTGACGCCTCCGCCTAGTCTTTTCGCGGGTGCCGCAGCTCTCCATCTGGCACCATCGCCTGAGGCCGTTCCGGCTACGGTCAACGTACATCCAGCCACAATCCTCGCCCCCACACACCCGGATCCGGGACGCCTCTTCGGAAGTGATCAGCGAGGCGGCTGACCACAGCACCGGCCATAGAACCGAGTCCAGTCTGTTCTCCTCATCTTTCCAACCAAGCTGGAGACGAGGGGCGGTGCCGAGCGGCGTCACCCTCAGGTGTTGAAGCGCAGGCGCCAGGATCCGGTTGAAATCCGCGACCGTCCCGGCGACTGCTGACCCTCCGACAAGCTCGAGAAACAATCGCCGGATGATTTCGCGGGCTTGAAGCGCGGCACGGTAGACGGTGCTCGCGTGCGCCGGCCGCTTAGCTGCTCGCCGCCGGAGCTTCGCCACAAGGTCGGGTGAAACTACGCCCGACCCTTCAGCCCACCGCGTCAGGCGCTGGTAGTCGCCCAGCCGCTCGTCCTTCAGGCCATCACGAGTCCAATCGACGGTGTTCACCAGATCGACCGCGGGATCCCCGCCGATGTATTTGAACGGGAGCATGTCTTCTGCCACCGCACCCTCCCTCTCTAGGCCCGTGTAACCTGCACCAGTATTCGGCTCTTGACAGGTGCAAATCTAACGGGTAGCATTGCACCAGTAAAGGAGGTTATACCGGTGCTTACTCCTGGAGGAAGTCATGATCGCTCGAACCTGGCGCGGCGCAACCAGCGCGGAAGATGCCGGACGCTACCTGGAATACTTGCAGCAGACCGGGCTGGCTGAATACCGGAAGATAGAGGGGAACCGCGGAGTGCTTGCGCTCCGGCGGGTGGCAAAGGGGAAGGCCGAATTCCTGCTTCTGTCGCGGTGGGATTCGGAGAGCGCCGTCCGGCAGTTCGCCGGGCCGGACATTGACCGAGCAGTGTTCTATCCCGAGGATGACCGGTTTCTGATCGATCGTGACGATCACGTCACCCACTACGAGGTGGTCTTTGACTCGGCACCCATCGCCCAGAGCTGACGCACCCGCGCCGCAGTGGGCGGTGATCGGCGCCTTTGCGATCATCTATCTCTTTTGGGGCGGAACATTTCTCGCGCTCCGATACGCCGTAGCCGAGGTGCCGCCACTCCTTACGATCGGCACCAGATGCATCGGTGGGGCCTTGGTTCTCTACGCCTGGTTAGGCGCCCGCCGAAAACTGGGCCCAACCACCACATCACAGTGGCTGACCTCGGCGCTTGCGGGTGGGTTCCTCTTCGTCGGCTGCCATGGTGTGTTGGCTTGGGTGGAACAGCGGGTCTCGTCCGGGCAGGCAGCGCTCTACATGAGCACCACTCCGCTCTGGATGGTGTTCCTTTCCTCCTGGCGTGAGCGGCGGGCGCCGCACCGTCTCGTGGTTGCGGGTCTGCTCCTCGGGATCGCGGGCGTGGCGCTGCTGACGGGCGGAGAGGGCGCCTGGGCAGGTTCCACCGGCGACCGGCTGGCGCTGATTGGCGCCGGACTCAGTTGGGCTGCAGGATCCCTCATCGGCCGAGACGGCCCCAAGCATGTATCGGTGGCCCAATCAACCGCCATGCAGCTGCTGGGAGGAGGCCTGGTGGTGCTGCTGCTGAGCGCCGCCACCGGCGAGCTTTCCGGCTGGAGCGTCGCGCAGGTGGGCGTCAGAGGTATGGTTTCAGTCGGCTTTTTGGTCCTGGGGGGAACCGTGCTGGGATTCGGCGCGTATACCTGGCTGTTGCAGGCAACCTCCACTGCCGCAGCAGGGACCTACGCGTTTGTGAATCCGATCGTCGCCCTGGCGCTGGCCTGGCTGGTGGGAGATGAACCGTTCGCGCTCAGAACTGTGTTCGCCGGAATTGTCGTCGTGGCTGGAGTGCTGCTGATCTCGCGGAGTTCCGCAACCGAGAGTCACCTGCGTGAAGCAGCGCATCATCCCGAGCGCGGTAGAGAGTCGGCTCTTCGCCGAGTTCTCGGGGCACTGGAGATGACGCGCTATGCTGACCCTGCAACTCGGATCAGACCCAGGGCAAATCCGGACTGAGCGCCCGCGGCACAACCTGGGTGTTCGCGTCGGCCCGGACCAGCAGCGATCCATTGGAGTGCACGATCGCGTTCAGAATGTCGTAGGTGCCTGGGCCGGGCACCGCCAGGCCGTCGAGCAGGACTTCCCGCGGCAACGGCTCGGTGTCTCCCTCCGTCAGTACTTCGCGAATCCGGATCGGGCCCATGGTGCAGAAGAAGATTGCACCGATGTCCCCGTTCACCGCAGGAGTGCGCCAGCCATCTACTGCGGCGGTAACGCGAATCCCGGTCAGGTCGGCCCGGATCTCCTGGCCGTGCTTGATCTGGGCGTCGCTCATCCGTTCCCGTAGACGGTAGCTCTGTGAATGGGCAAAGACGCGCGGTTCCATAGCTTCTCCCTCGAGGTGCCCCTCGCTGTGCCCGAACGGTGCCGGGCGTTGGTGGCTGGATTGCACCTCAATGGTAGGCTGGCGGGTTTGGCCTGTCGGTGGGGATGATGCGGGTTGTACGGTGGGCGGCGTCACCGGAGGACTGTAGCAAACAGGCGGACGGGCAAATCTCCCGGTATCTTGGAGAGACCCCCTACCGGAAGGCGCAATGCGCTATCTGATCGTCACTGCCACCGCCCTCGCCCTGGTCGCCTGCGAGAAGCGGACCGACCGCGAAGCCATGAGCACCGCAGATTCGGCCAGAACCGCCGATACCGTCATGGCCAGGGACACGGCGTCGACGTCGGCGTCGGCGTCGCCAGCCGCAACCGCCGTTGCCGACCGCCTGCTCGGCAGCTGGACGGCCAAGGGATACGACGACGGCTCGAGCCGAGCCCAGCCATTCACCATGACATGGAGCCGGTCTCCCGACGGGAGTCTGGCCGGAATGGTCGCGTTTGCGGGCGGGGAGAAGTACAA
The DNA here is from genome assembly GCA_963698975.1 of uncultured Gemmatimonadales bacterium. GTDB lineage: Bacteria > Gemmatimonadota > Gemmatimonadetes > Gemmatimonadales > GWC2-71-9 > CAVVWJ01. The sequence goes on along the minus strand of CAVOSV010000002.1, from coordinate 1,650,215 downwards.
CGTGAAGATGGTTTCAACCGGAGACAGCACGTTCGTCTACGAGTCCGATCCGCACCAGAGTCCCACCCTGAAGGCGAGGGTGGTCACCCGGACCCTGGCGAAGCTGGTGGGCGACACCCTCGTCGGCAGCTACCAGGCCAAGGCGAAGAGCGGCAAGGTGCTGAAGGGCAGCTTCAAGGCGACGCGCGGATCCTGACCTGCTCCTTCGAACTCGGCTTTGGAAGAGGATCGGCGTCTCGGGGGCCGATCCTCTTCAGTGTTCCTATTTGCCCTGCCCTGCCTTCGAACTGTCCTGAGCCGTCGGCGCCATCCGGAGACTGTCACCTCGGACTGGAATCTGTCTTGCCTGGCCCTGTACTCCCTCTAGCTCGTCCGCAATCCGGTCCGCCTCGTACACCTTCCTGAGTGCCTCGGTCAGACCCCGGGAGTGAACTGCCACAGCCCGGGCCGCCTCGTCGGTATAGAGGAAACGGTTGGGCAGCTGCTCGATATTCCCGTCGAAGATCAGCCCCACCACCTCGGCGTTCTGATTGATCACCGGGCTTCCCGAGTTGCCGCCGATGATGTCGTTGGTGGTCACGAAATCCAGCGGCTGACTCAGATCCAGCCGGGTGCGATGGGTCTTCCACCGCTCCGGCAGCTGGAACGGCGGCTTGTCATCGAACTCAGCGGATCGGGCATACAGTCCGTAGAAGCTGGTCTTGTACGGAGCCATGGTGCCGTTCATGGGATAGCTCTTCACCACGCCATCGCTGATTCGCAGACTGAACGTGGCATCGGGCGGAAGTGACCGGCCGTAGGCCGCATAGATGGCCCGCCCGACCTTCTCCGCATTGGCGTTGGTCACGTCGCTGAGGTGGGCTGCCCGCTGCTGAACCCGCATGGCGATCGGATTGAGCTTCCGGGCCAAAACGATCAGCGGATCCTTGGAGCTGGCGACCGCGGCCGAGCCGCCGGCCAGGAGCTGAGCCCGTACCGTGGAATCGGCCAGCCTCGTTCCGTTGATCGCCGCCTCCGCAGCCACCTCGGGACTCCGGCCGTCCAGAAATGCCGTCAGATAGGGATCGTTGACCGGAAGGTCCTTGCTGGCCTGAGTCAGCCAGGCCTGCAGCATCTGTTTTTCGGCGTCGGGCTCGGTTTCGATCGGTCCCGCAATGGAGGCCTTGATCTGGTCGATGCCGCCCGCCCGGTACTGCGGCAGCCGAAGTGAGTCAGGGAGCTTGGCCTGTGCCGGAATACGCACCAGCCCGCCGGCAACGTTCAGTAACGGCGATCCGCTGAAGCTGTACCAGCGCTGTTGTTTTGCTATGCCGGCCAGCTCCCGCTGGGCGGTGGCGATGGCGTCCCAGCTGGCGCCGTACCGGGCCTTGAGCTTGGGATCGGCGTTGACCCGGCGCCGGAAGTCGCGCTCGAAGGCGCGCTTTTTGGCCATCACGGAGGAGTCCTGCAGGCCGGACAGATAGCCCGTCACCGCCTTCTTGGAGTTCTTGAGGCTGAAGATCTGATTCTCCAGCGCCCGCCTGGTCTCCTCATCCTGCTTCGACATCTCCTCCATCACGGCCAGGTTGCGGTCGTACGAGCTGAGCTGGGCCGGGTACTGCACATCCCGGAGATATTCCATCTGCGCGACGGTCAGCAGGCGGCCGGTTGACCCCGGGTTTCCGGTTACGAAGACAGGATCGCCCTCCTTCGCTCCTTCACGGCTCCACTTCAAGTAATCCTTGGGCTGGTAGGGCTGGCCGTTCTCGTAGACCCTCATCAGGCTGAGATCGAGGTCGTAACGGGGATAGGTGAAGTTGTCCGGGTCGCCACCATAGAAGCTGATCGCCTCCTCCGGTGCCATGACCAGGCGGAGATCGCTGAAGCGCTTGAACCGATACAGCGAGTAGGCACCACCTTGGTGATACGTGATCACCTGACACTGAACGTCGGGCCCGGTCTCGCACGCCTTCTCCAGATTGTTTATCGCGGCGTTGCGTTGGGACACCTGCTGAGCGGGGGTGGTAGCGGTGATGGCCTTCTGAATTTTCGGGGTGACGTCTTCGATGCCTTGCAACTGGTCGACGTACAGGCCGGGACACTTACGCTCGTCCGCCTGGGTCTTTGCCACGAAGCCGATCTCCTGGAAGTTCGAGTCCGGCGTCGAGACCGCGGTAATGCACTCACGGGCGCAGTGATGATTGGTCATCACCAATCCGCGGGAGGACACGAAGGAGGAGGAGCAGTTGGGCAGCCGGATCGAGGCCAACCGGACGTGATCCAGCCACTGCTGGGTGGGCGTGAACCCGTAGCGCGCCTTCCAATAGTCGAGCGGCGGCGCCTCGAAGGTCCACATGGTGCCGAACTCCTTGATGAAGCCGGCCGGAAGCTTCTCGGTGCCGAGCTCACTCTGGGAGGTTTCCTGGGCCGGCGCTACCCTCGCAGCAACCACGGAGAGAGCGAACGTGCCAATCAGGATCGATACTCGTCTACCAAACATGCCATATCCCTCAGGGTGATTGTGACAAGAACCGCGCAGTCAAACTAAACCTTGCAGCCTACCGAGCCACCGGTATTCGGGGTGGCTTGATAACCCCTTCTCGCCCAACGATTCGCCGAAGGATGCCGGTTTGTCCGACATGGTACGCTTCATGAAATGCGAGTGAGACCAGCAGGCTGCCTACAGTCTCTTTTGGATTACCCGTCGGGCTGAAGGGAGCCGGCCGGTCCATGGCTTCAGGAGCCAAGGCGTTCAAGCTGTTCACCAAGGGCTCCTGCAGCGCCTTGAAACGCCGCTTGAGCTCATCGAACGCAACGGCGGTCTCAGGCCGGAACGGCTTCCCACCGTTGTCGTCGTAAGTGTCGAACTCCTCGGTGGGAAATATCGGCTTCTGGCCGAACAGGGCGAGGGCCTGATTGCGCGAGCGGGTGAGGTGTCCCAACACCCAGTTCAGACAACTGCCACCCGCCTGAGGGTTGACCAGGCTCTCCTCGTGAGAAACCCCTTCCAGGTTCTTCTCCAGGACCCGGCTGGAGATCCCGAATTGATGGGCGATGGTGTTTGTGTGCATAGACTGATTTCCTCTTGCCGGCCAGCGGACATCTTCTCCACGGCAGCCAAGATAAGGCATTTATCCGAACACAATAGCCAGTCGTGGCTGGCCCATCATAGCTGGCCTGCGGTAGACGCCATCGGGAGTTTTTATGGCAAGGTCCGTCAGGGAACTGGTAGCCAGTGTCATGGAGCCAGGTGACGATGAGCCGCTCCTTCTGCCGAACTTCTCCCCTCCAGACATGAACCAGATCATCAGCGACTTGCGCCTGGAGCAGCGGGCCGGCAAGGCCGAAGCTGCGGACACGACTGAGTTGGACATCCTAGACCACATCGAGCGGCTTGCCCGCAAGGCCCATGAGGTTTACCTGGCCCGGGTCGATCACTACGAGGCCCGCATGCGCCGGGCGGTGGCCCCGGCGGGTCTCAGGGTACAAATCGAGGCGGCGGGCTCATCGGCGTTGGCCCGCATCAAAGCGCAACTCCTCCTTCACCAGAATCAGCTCAATCTGCTGCTGCAGGCGTTCAGGCATAGCGAGGATGAGTTCCGTCAATTCCGTCAGCACCACGGCATTACCCGTCCACCCAAATACGTTTCCCCGGACGAGCGCAGGCGCTTGCTCCTTATCCTGCTCACGCTTGTCCTGCTCCAGTCCGGCCTCACCGCAGTCTTCTTCGTTGTTCCGGTGCAGGCTGGTCTCCATGACGGCATGCTCCAGGCGGTACTGTTGTCGCTCCTGAATGGGGGAGTCGCCGCCCTCTACGCCCGGCATGGTTATCCCTACCTCATTCATCAGCGACGTCTGTTGCAGCTGGTGGGTGTAACAGTCACGCTCCTGTACGTCATCGCGCTGCTTCGTCTCAACATCGCGATCGCGGAGGTCCGGGATTCATCTCTCATGGCTGACCGGATCCTATTGAGCGACGCCGGATCCCTGATCCTCATTCTGCTCGGCTGCTCCATAGGTCTTGCGGCTGTGCTCAACGTGGCGGCCCGGCGGGACCCCTATCCGGGTTACGCCAGAGTGGCGATCGCGCGGCAGCGGGCGGTTCAGTGGTATGCTCAGGAGAGCGCCCGTTCTCTGGCCCACATTCTGGAGCTGAGGAATCGAACGGTCGACGATCTTCGAGGGGCGGTGCAGCTGATCGCGGAGGCGGAACGTCACTTGGTCCGAGCCGTGGTGGGCCGGTGGAGCACTCACCAGGAATATCTGGTTTATCTGCAGCACCTGGCCGGGGTACATCAGAGCCTGGTGCGCCGGTACCGCGAGCTGAACCCTCGGGTTCGGGAAGGGCAGGCATCAGCGAATATGCAGAAGCCCGCGCTGCGGCCAATGTTCGCAGAGCCCCCCTCGCTGGCCGACCTACGCCTGGAAGAGGACGTGCGAAGTGAGGTGATCGCCCGAATCGAGTATTACATCAAGGCGGTGAACGACGAAGTCGACCGAATGCTGCCGGTATACCTCAAGGCGGGCGAGTTGGGAGCAATCGAGCAGGCTGCCTGATTCACAGCCCTGGGAGGGGGTGTGCGGGGAGCGGCGACCGCTGTAATGTAAGCCATCCATTACAACCCGGATCATCGCGTGTCCGACGTTCTTACCCGGCTACAGTCCGCGCTTCCCGGCAACTACCGGGTCGAGCGAGAGCTTGGTCGCGGAGGCATGGCGACCGTCTGGCTGGCCCAGGACCTGAAGCATGATCGGTCTGTCGCCATCAAGGTGATTCATCCCGAGCTGGCGCAGGTACTGGGAGACGAGCGATTCCTCCGCGAAATTCGCATCGCCGCCCACCTGCAGCATCCCCACATCCTGACCCTGATCGATTCCGGCGCAAACTCCGTAGGTGGAGACGCGGGGGGATCGCTGTATTACGTGATGCCGTACGTGGAGGGAGAGACTCTGCGGCAACGGCTCACTCGCGAGGGCAAACTTTCACCGGAGACGACAGTCCGGATCCTCAAGGACCTTCTGGACGCGCTGATCCATGCTCACCGCCACGGCATCGTCCATCGCGATCTCAAGCCGGAGAACATCATGCTGGCCGGCCGCCACGCTCTAGTCATGGACTTCGGAGTCGCCAAGGCGCTGGCCGAGAGTCAGGATCATCCCGGTGACACCCTGACGGCCATGGGCTTTGCCCTGGGGACTCCGGCGTACATGTCGCCCGAGCAGGCGGCGGGACAGTCGAACGTCGATGCCCGTTCCGACCTCTATGCGGTCGGAGTGCTGGGCTACGAGATGCTGAGCGGAAAGCCGCCTTTCACCGGACTGACTCCGCAGGCCATCCTTGCCTCCCAAGTGACCAGGACGCCTGCCTCGCTCGTCCAGGCCCAGCCCGATGTGCCGCCACAGTTGGCCGAAATCATCATGCGCGCCCTGGAGAAGGAGCCGGAGCAGCGCTGGAGCTCAGCCGAGGAGATGCTATCCCGGCTGGAACAACTCTCGGCGCTCCGGACCGGCAGGATCCGGAAGCCGCTTCTGGCCGGGTTGGCGGTGCTGCCGCTACTGATTGCGGCCGCATGGTTCGGCCTGGCGAGGCCCTCTCGGGAGCGTCACTGGGTACGGGAGGAAGCCATCCCCCGGATGATGGCCCTGAGCGAGGCCGGCGATAACGAGCAGACGTACGCCGTGGCTCGCCGGGTAGAGGAAGTGGCACCAAACGATTCGCTGTACAATGTCCTTCGTTCCCGCTTTGTCCGGCCGGTGAGCATCCGAACGGACCCTCCCGGCGCCCAAGTGTTCCGCAAGGCGTACGGCGCCGGGGACTCCAGCTGGGTACCGTTGGGTCGCACACCGCTGGATCGAGCGATCCTGTCGCTGGCAGGAGGCGGTGCAGTCGGGACCACCGATCGTCTTCGGATTCGGGCTCCAGGCTATCGAACTCTGGAGCTGGTCGGTCTGCCATTTGACTCAGTGATCCGGCTCGACCGGGAGGAGGCGATTCCGCGGGAGATGGTCCGGGTGAGCGGAGGTCACCTCGACGTCACCTTCTTCCGCTTCGGGCGAACCGACCTCCGCGTGGGCGACTTCCTGATGGATCGCTTCGAGGTGACGAACCGGGAGTTCAAGCGCTTCGTGAACGACGGCGGCTACAAACGTAAGCAGTTGTGGGAGCACTCCTTCGATCTGAACGGCAAGAGGCTCAGCTGGGAGCAGGCAATCTCGAGAATGGTGGACCGCACCGGACGTCCCGGCCCATCCACCTGGGAGGCCGGCGACTATCCCGCTGGCCAAGACGAGTACCCAGTAGGCGGCGTGAGCTGGTACGAGGCTGCGGCCTACGCGAGGTACGCCGGCAAGGCGCTGCCCACCCTGGTGCACTGGAACCGGGCGGCGGGACTGCAACTCAGCGCGTCGATTGTCCCGTTGAGCAATTTTGCCAACCAGGGGCCCTGGCGAGTGGGCGCCGGCGGCATCAGCCCCTTCGGCACCTATGACATGGCCGGCAACGTTCGTGAGTGGTGCTACAATCAGGACGGGGACAATCACTTCATTCTGGGCGGCGGATGGAACGACCTGCCCTACCAGTTTACCGACACATACACCCAACCAACATTCGACAGGTCGCCGATCAACGGTATTCGGCTGGTGAGGTATTTGGGGACCGACTCAACCCTGGCCCAGTCAATGGCGCCGCTCCACCGGAAGAGCCGCGACTTCATGAAAGAGCGACCCGCATCCGACGCGGTGTTCGCCGCCTACCTGAGGATGTACGAGTACGATAAGGGACCGCTGGACGCCCGGATCCTAGAGACTGTGGATGAGGGAGACTGGACGCGCCAGCTGGTCCGGATGAACGCGGCCTACCCTAATGACACGCTGCTCACCTACCTGTATCTGCCCAAGCGCGGGAACACGCCGTTTCCGGTCGTGGTCTTCTGGCCCGGCTCCAATGTCGTGCGTGACATCGCTCCGCGGCCCCGGCCCACAGCGATCAGCTTCCTGCTGACCAGCGGACGGGCCGTGGTACAGCCGGTATTCAAGGGAACACTGCAGCGGAAGGATGCCTTAAAGAGTGATGATCAGGACAGCACGATTCTGTTTCGGGACCACGCGATCATGTGGGTCAAGGATCTTAGCCAGAGCCTGAACTACCTGGAGACCCGGCCCGAGGTGACCCTGAAAAACCTGGCCTATTATGGCGTGAGCTGGGGCGGCCACATGGGCGGCCTGGTTCCCGCTGTGGAACCCCGCATCAAGGTCAGCGTGCTCTACGTGGCCGGGCTGCCCTTCGAGCCCGCTCGGCCCGAAGTAGACCCAATCAACTTTATCTCCCGGGTCAGGATTCCCACACTAATGCTCAACGGTAAGTATGACTTCTTCTTCCCCCCAGAGACCAGCTCTCGGCCAATGTTCCAGCTGCTAGGGACTCCGCCGGATCAAAAGCGCTATGTCCTGGATGAAGGAAGTCACTTCGTGCCGAGGACCCGCCTGATTCAGGAGACGCTGTCCTGGTTGGACAAGTACCAACCGGTGAAGTAGCCAGGGAGTCTGGAGTCCTGACCGGAAGCGATAGTGAACGATGCCCCGCCCTGAGACTGCACCGCTCCGACAAGCTATTCAGCGGTTGATCCCGGAACGACCATTCAGCATCGAGTTCTGGGACGGAAGCTCCGTACCGGCAACCCGGGATGGGGGACCACTGTTCTCGGTGCGATCCCCTCGTGCGGTGGGCCGGCTTCTCGGCGCTCCCGGACAGCTGGGTTTGGCTCGGGCCTACGTCTCAGGCGACCTGGAGGTGGACAATCTCGATGTGCTGAACAAGATGCTCTACGAGTGGGAGCCACCGCGGCTACCTCGCCGAGAGCGGCTCCAGCTGATGCTCGCGGCCGCGCGGGCGAGTGGCACCCGGGTACTCTCGCCCCGCCCGTCGACCGAGATGCGAGCGCGCGGAGCGCTCCACTCCCGCCGTCGGGACGTCCTCGCCGTACGGCACCACTATGATGTGTCCAACGAGTTCTTTGGACTGTTCCTCGACTCCAGCATGACTTACAGCTGTGCCTTCTTCTCTCGAGACGGCACCTCGCTGGAATCGGCGCAGCGGGCCAAGCTGGAACTCACCTGTCAGAAGCTTGGGCTCCAGCCGGGACAGCGGGTGCTCGACGTCGGCTGCGGCTGGGGCAGCTTCGTCATCCATGCCGCCAGGTGCCACGGTGTCAGCGCGGTCGGGATCACGCTCTCGGAGCAGCAGGCCAGTCTGGCCCGGCAGCGGGTAAGCGAGGCGGGGCTCGATCATCGGATCCAAATCCGGGTGCTCGATTATCGCGACGTCCAAGATGGTCCGTTCGATGCCATAGCCAGCATTGGCATGGTGGAGCACGTGGGCGAGCGAAGAATCGACGAGTACGCCCGGCGTCTGGCGAGTCTGCTCCAGCCGGGCGGGAAGCTGCTCAACCACGGGATCGCCCACCTCCACCACTCCTACACCGGTGTCGGTGCCTTCACCAACCGTTATGTCTTTCCCGATGCCGATCCGCTGCACATCTCGCGTGTCATACTCGCACTGGAACGGGCCGGATTCATGATCGAGCACGTGGAGGAGTTTGGCGCCGACTACGCCCGTACCCTGTCTCACTGGATCCGGCGTTTGGACCAGCACCATGAGGAGGCAGTGCGTTTGGCCGGCGAGGAGCGGGTCCGGATCTGGCAGTTATATCTTCGGGGCGCCCGGCGTTCGTTCGAGACCCGGTTTGACTCCATCTATCAGGTGAAGGCGATCAAACGGTGAACGGTGAACGGTGAATGGTGAAGGGTGGAGGGTGGAGGGTGAGCGAACCAATCCCGCCTGACCGCCGGACCGCCCCGTGTCCCACAGCACAGTTCGATCAACAAAGCTCCCCTACCCTGCGACGGAAGGACGGAACGAGGATAAGATGACGAATGCGGCCCCGTCGGGATCCAAGTCCCCCGTGCTGGCACTCTCCCTGTCGCTGGCAACTCTGTTGTACGCCCGGCAGATAGCCATGTGGGCCGTGCCTCGAAACCGGTTCTACACCCACTGGCAGCGGACAGACACCTTGGCACTCGCCCTCAGTCTCCTGGGAATGGCGCTGTTACTGTATCTCGCCGCCTGGATCGTCAGGCGAGCCTTTCGAGGCGGAAGAGTCCTCCGCTGGCTCACCATCATCCTGCTAGCTGACATCTTCATCGGCTACGCCGGAGCGGGGAGGATCAGCCGTCACGCTGCCGCATTCACCGCAGCCTGGGCAGGCCTGGCCGGCATCGGGCTGTATGCCGCGTCCCGCCCGGGCTGGCGGCTGCTCGACCGGGGCACAACCGTCCTGGCCGCCCTGGCGTGGCTCGCTCCGATCTTGCTGTTGCAGATGCTGCTCTGGAAGCCCTGGGACGTGCGGCCGACTATCGAAGGGAGCACACCAAGTCAGACCACCGGTACCCGGATACCGGTGTTCCTCTTCCTGTTTGACGAATGGTCGTTTCAACGCAGCTATGACCACAACCAACTACAGCCGTTCTTTCAAAATCTCCGGACGCTGGCCAGCCATTCTCTCGAGTTCACCGATGCCCACTCGCTTGCCGGATCGACCAACCCTTCCGTACCGCGCTTCATCTTCCAGCGCGACGGCGTACTGATACCGAAGAACGGCGTTGCCCTATGGAAGCAGGGAGATACGACCGTGCCCTCAGCCAAGCTGCCGAGCATCTTCACCGCCGCCCGAGACCGCGGCTACCACACTTCGCTAATCGGCTTCTACTTTCCCTACCGCGCCGTCCTGGGCGATCAAGTGGACCATATCGTCCATCAGTCCTACGAGCCTACGGGTCGCCAGTTGGGGCAACGGCTGCTGTTGTTCAGCGCCTGGAACCTTTACTTCCTGGCTGACCCGCTGAGCCAGCTCCTCTGGAACAGATGGAACACCCCCCGGGTGAGCGAGAAATGGGTGTACATCAACCGGGCTTGGCGCGGATTTGTCCGCGATCTCGTGCGGGGCTCCGATGCGAACACCTTTGCCATGGTACACTGGACATTGCCCCACGGGCCGTTCGTCTTGAACGAGGATGGCAGCTATCACGGACCATTCAAGGTGAGCCGGGTGGAGGGCACACCGGAGGACTACCGGCGGCACCTCGTCTTTCTGGATCGGGTATTAGGTGAGGCGCTTGCAGAGCTGGATTCAGTGGGTCTGCTGGATCGTGCGCTCGTGATCGTGACCTCCGACCACTCCTGGAAGACCGAGACCGACTCCGCGTTGTGGTCCGCGCCGGAGGCCAGGACCTGGGTGCCGCTCATTGTGAAGCTGCCGCACCAGACCAGAGGCCTCCGGGTGTCGGAGCGATTCTGTCTGGGTCAAATGGGTGCGCTGCTGCAGAGAGTGATGGATACAACGCTGACAGAACGGACCACGGCTGAGGAGGTCAGAACGCTTCCGTCGAGCAGCCCGTGCATCCCGCCCCGGGTGCGGCACCGGCGGCACCACTGACCAAAGCGGATCGCGATGGTTCGACAAAGTCGGCATGGGGTTGGGTTTACTACAACATTTCCGAAACCGGCAGCGGTTCAGGGTTCGCGTAGAGCGAGCTGTACGTGGGAGCGCACTCGCGCCGGACCTCACGGAGCCTGGAGCATACTGGCTCCGTTTTTCTATTACAGTGCAGTCGCGATACCGGTAGCCACCAGGGCCACGGCCCAAAGCAGATCGAGATTAACCCAGGCGGTCCGCAGGAACCTGAGCCCCACCTTCTCGTACACGATTGCCGCGACCGTTCCGGTCACCAGCAAATAGCCCGCCGTATGTATGGCCGCGGCGGTGACCCCGCTCCACTCGATTCCTTCACCCAGCATTCCGGCCGACAGATGATGCACATGCTCGGTCGAGGGCAGCTGACCTAGCACCAGCGGCAGCACCATGAGTCCGGCGCCATGCGCCGTCGCCATGAGGAAGGACCAGGTTGCCAGCTCGCGGCTGTTCACCTGCATCCCGCCGTAGACGATGTGGCGGGAGCGGATCAGCCGATATAGTCCTAGAGCAACCAGTAAGCCGGCCACTCCCCACTTGAGAGTTGAGAGTGGGAGCAGCGATCCGAGGGCCGCAGCGGCGCCGATGGTCAGCAGCATTGCCATGCCGTGACCAATCGCCAGCGGGCCCAGCGCGGACCACACGGCCTTTCGGCTGCCGCGCTGGAGCCCGAGTGCAACCGCGAAGAGCCATCCCATCGCCGGATTGATACCGTGACCCGCGCCAAGCGCCAGAAGGCCGGCCCAGTATCCAGTCATGGAGCCATCATTCAGTCAATCCGTCGTTCCGTCCTTCCTCCCTCACGAAAAGCAGAACGAATCCGACGACGCGTCGCCGCCCTGGAGCCGCACCTGATGGCAGCGGACGCCGGGCTCCATTTCCAGGAAGAACTTGGGGTCGAGCGCCATGCCGCCGTTGGGCTTGGTATCGAACTTCACCATCCAGCTCTCCAGGCCCGCCGGATAGAACTGGTCGTCCCAGGGCGAGTACAGCCCGTTGGTCAAATACACTCTCTTCCCGTCCCTGCTCAGCTCAACCATTTGGGGGCCGCCGTTCAGCCGCTTGCCCGGATTGGCCGGATGCGCCGCGCGACGCACGATCCCGCCGATTTGAGTTGTAGCGGTGAGCTTGGGATTAAACGGATCGCTGACGTCGTACTGCCGCAGCTCACCGGTTCCCCAGCAGGAGACGTACAGCTGCCGGTCGTCCAATGACAAATTGATGTCGGTGATGAGCGGCGCCACCGCCTTGAAGCCCTGCAGCAGCGGCGGCAGGTCGGCGGTATCCGCCGGCTCAGCCGGAATCTCGATCACCTTCTTGATTTTCCACTCGCCGGAACCGTTGCCGCTGGCCGACTGTCCGCCAGTCCGCCCGCCCGCCTGTCCGCCCTCCTTATACCAGAGCCAAACTGACGCTGACAGATCTTTGAGCGAGATCACTACGCCCACGAACCCGTAGGCCTTACGGGGATCGCGGGCGGGGCGAAGCTCCAGCGTCATCTGGTACTCGTCGCCCAGAGCGAGCTTCTGCTGGTGCTTCCCGTTCCGCAGGTTCCAGACGTGGAGTGCGTTGCCGTACTTCCCGCCCAGGAGCATCTCGGGGACGACACCTTGGCGTACCATGTTGGGGAAGCCCCACTCGCTGGTGATGGTGGTGTCGTGACCCAGATGCCAGGCGAAGTCGTAGCCGAAGCGCTGGGGACCACGATCCTTCTCCCAGATTCCCTTGGGCTCGAAGCTGTCGTGATCGAGGATGAAGATCCCGCCCGGCCCCTCGCCGTCGGGAGCGCCGAGGGCGGAGATGTAGATCCCATCGGGACCGCAGTGCACCGTGTGCGGCGTACTGTAGTTGGTCTTCTTGGCCACAGTCTCGGCCTCGATCACCTTGACCAGCTCGAGCTTCCGCGGGTTCGCTTTGGTGTCCAGAATGTGAATTCGGGACGAGTTCACTCCCGGCACCACGAGATAACGGCGCTCCACGTGCGGGTGCGGCGCCCAGGGGCAAAGGCTCGCGCTGCACGCGTTCCAGCCGAAGTGGTGCAGTTCGTCGCCGTTGTTCGGCATCTCGAACTGCCCCACGAGCCGGCCGTAGGACTTGGAGCCCGGCTTCACGTCTACTACCCCGATCGCGTCGGGCTGTGAAGTCCTGGGGTTGAGCATCGCGAGATAGGCGAGCTCTTCGGGGGGCGCTTCTGCTGCCTGTTTGGCGGAGGGATAGAAGGTTGGGTCGGGACGTAGGCTGGGCATGGCTGCTCTCCGGAGTGTCACGGTAGTCGAGAATATTCTGTATATAACGGAAGGACGGAAGGACGGAAGGACGGAACGGCGGTTCCCCACGTCCCCACGGTCCTCACGTTCTCCCCGGTCCTCACGTAAATTTCTGCCCGATGACCTCCCCAGCGCAGCCCGACCTCTCCAAGCTCCGGATCAATCGCGACGCACCGCCGCCCAGCCTGAGCCGCGCGGTCCGGCGCAATATGATCCTCGGCCTCGTCGCCCTGATTGTTCTGATCGGCGCATTTTTGGGTTGGCGCCGCGGGAGCGTCGTCACGGTGGAGACCGTCGTGGCCAAGCCGCTCGCCGCGGGTGGCTCGGCCGACAACGCGGGAAGCTCCAGCGTCACCGCCAACGGTTACGTTGTCGCCCGGACCCGGGCCTCGGTTTCAGCCAAGCTGCCCGGGCGGATCGCGGAGCTCAGGGTCAGCGAGGGATCCACGCTGAAGAAGGACGAGATCATCGCGACGCTGGAAAATGCCGACTACCAGGCGCAACTGGCTCAGGCACAGGCAGCGGAAGCTACCGCCCGGGCGGATCTGATGGAGGCCCGGGCGAGCCTGGCCACCGCGTCGCGTGATGCAAAGCGGCTGCGGGACATCCGAACCCAGGATTCCAAGGCCGTCGCCGAGCAGGATTTCGACGCGGCGCAGGGAAGAGAATCGGAGGCACAGGCAAGAGTACAGGCGGCGGAGGCGCGGATCGGTTCGGCTCGAGCCGCGGCCGGATTTGCCCGGGCCAACCTGGAGAACACCGTCATTCGGGCGCCGTTCAACGGCACTGTTCTCCGGAAAGAGGCCGAGGTGGGGGAGGTGGTCGCGCCGTCGGTGGGAGGAGGACTGACTCGCGGAGCGGTGGTGACGATGGCCGATCTGACCACGCTCGAGGTCGAAGTGGATGTCAACGAGGCCTACATCGCCCGGATCACCGGTGGACAGCCGGCCAAGATTACCCTGGATGCCTATCCCGACACGTCCTTTCGTGGCCGGGTGCGCCAGGTAGTTCCCACGGCCGACCGGCAGCGGGCCACGGTGCAGGTCAAGGTGGCAATCGTGGAGCGGGATCCCCGGATCCTTCCGGAAATGGGAGCGCGAGTGGATTTTCTCGATACCACTCACGTCGCCAGCGGAGCACCTAGCGGGCCACCCAGATTCCGGGTGCCCGCGGCAGCGGTGCGCGAGCTCAATGGCCAAAGCGTGGTCTGGCTGGTGCGGAACGCACGGCTGGAGTCGCGTCAGGTGGACGCGGGCCCGGTGAGCGGGGGGTTCAGGGAGATTCGCTCGGGGCTCTCCGGTGGCGAGCTATTGCTGACGGCTGGCGTTGCTGAGCCGAAGGCAGGGATGCGGGTGAAACAGAAGTAAAACAAAGGATTCACCACAAAGGCACAAAGGGCACAGAGGGATCTAGACCCTACGAAGATCTCCATCGCGGAGGCTGGCATCGGATGATGTTGTTGGGGCCGCCCCACCCGAAAAAGAATGCCAATGGCGGCCACCGCGACTGGCGATCCCTTTGGACGAGCGATGCCTTTGTGTCCTTGTGCCTTAGTGGTGAATTATCAGTTGTGCCCACTCAGGAGATGAAATGGCCCTGGTAGAGATCCGTAACGTCTACAAAATCTTTCAGCGCGACTCCGAGAAGATCGAGATCTTCACCGGCCTCACGCTCGACATCGCCGAAGGATCGTTTACCGCACTCATGGGCCCCTCGGGCTCGGGCAAGTCCACCCTGCTCAACCTGCTCGCCGGACTGGACAAACCCACCAGCGGCAGCATCCGGGTGGCCGGAGCTGAGGTGAGCGCGATGACACCGGGCCAGCTGGCCGACTGGCGGGCGGAAAACATCGGGTTCGTGTTCCAGAACCTGAACCTGCTGCCGGTGCTCACCGCCTATCAGAACGTGGAGCTGCCGCTGCTGCTCACCCGGCTCTCCAAGAAGGAGCGGGACGAACGGGTGAGGCTCGCCCTCAGCGTGGTCGGGCTGCAGGATCGGCTGAAGCACTATCCCCGGCAACTCTCCGGCGGACAGGAGCAGCGGGTGGCCATTGCGCGGGCTATCGTTGCCGATCCGACGCTGGTCCTGTTGGACGAACCCACCGGACAGCTCGACGCCAAGAGCTCGCAGGACGTGCTCGGCCTGCTGGAACGGCTGAACGACGAGTTCAAGAAAACCATCATCATCGTCACCCACGACGCTCACGCCGCCGAGCAGGCCAAGACGGTGCTGCACCTGGAGAAGGGTGCCCTGATCGAGCGGGAGGCGGCGGTCTCGTGAAATTTCTTCCTCTGGTGCTGGCCAATCTGGGCCGGCACAAGCGGCGGGTCTTCCTCACGATATCCAGCGTGGCGCTGGCGCTCTTCCTCTTTGCCTCGCTCCGAACCGTCGTCACCACGCTGGCCCGCTCGGCCCAGTTCGGGAGCGCCCGCCGGCTCATCGTCCAGAACGCCACCGGCCTGGTCTTCCCGCTTCCTCTGAGCTATGGCAACCGGCTCAAGGCCGACAAGGGCATCACCCAGGTGAGCTGGGCCAACTGGTTCGGTGGCCGCTACGGCGATGGCAAGCGTTTCTTCGCCCAGTTTGCCATCGATCCCACATCATATCTCTCGATATATCCCGAGATCAGTGTGCCGGAGGACCAGAAGCAGGCATTCATTAGAGAGCGGTCTTCCGCGATGATCGGCCGCCGGTTGCTCGATGTGTTCGGCTGGAAGCTGGGACAGAACGTCACCATTCAGGGGACGATCTTTCCGGGCGACTGGACCTTCACCATCCGGGCTGTCTACACCCCGACCGATCCGGTGATCAACGACGATGTGCTCTTCTTCCATCACGACTACCTGGAAGAGAAGATTGGCCGGCCGGGCATAGCCGGCTGGTACGTGGTGGAAATCAGCGATCCAAACAACGCCGCGGGTATGGCGAAGATGGTGGACGACCAGTTCCGGAACTCGAACGCCCCGACCAAAACCGGCACCGAGCAGGCGTTCAACGCAAGCTTCGCCACCATGTGGGGCAACGTGAGCCTCCTGATGGGCACCATCGGCATGGCGGTCGTGTTCGCCATTCTGCTGGTGACCGCCAACGCCATGATGATGAACGCGCGGGAGCGCACCAAGGAAGTGGCGGTGCTCAAGACCATCGGCTTCGGCAACGGGCGGCTGTTCACCATGGTGATGCTGGAGGCCGGGATCATCACGGTGATCGGCGCGATCATCGGCCTGGGCGGGGCCAAGCTGCTGTACAAGACCACCAACTTCAACGCCGCCGGATTTCTACCGGGCTTCGACGTCACCACCGACACCCTGCTGATGGGCGCCGGGATCGCACTACTCCTGATGCTGGCGAGCGGCCTGGTACCGGCCATCCGGGCGGCCCGGCTCCCGGTGGTACAGGCGCTCCGGACCGTCGAATGAAGATCCCGCTGGAGTACAATGCGCGGAGCCTGCTGCAGCGGCCGGTCTCCACCCTGCTCACCGCGCTGGGCATCGCACTCGTGGTTGCCGTATTCATCGGCATGCTCGCGCTGGCGAATGGATTCCGGGCGGCGCTGGTCAAGACTGGTTCGCCCCAGAACGTGATGATTCTGCGCCGGGGAGCCGACTCCGAGCTGTCGAGCGGCATCGACCGGCAGACCGCGAGCATCCTGGCATCCTCGCCTCACATCGCGAACGGACCGGATGGGCGGCCGATGTTCAGTCCCGAGGTGTACGTAATCATCCCCCTGCCCCGAGCCAGCTCCGGCAGCGACACCACCGGCCTGGCAAACGTGGTGGTGCGCGGAATCAGCCCGGCCGCCTGGACGGTGCGGAACAACGTGAAGATCGAGGCGGGACGGAAACCAGAGAGCGGCAAACCGGAGATCTGCGTCGGTAAGAAGATGGCCGGCCGATTCAATCACACCGGCATCGGCGAGACCCTGCACTTCGCCGGGCGGAACTGGAACGTCGTGTGCCGGTTCAGCGCCAACGGCTCGGCATTCGAGTCGGAGATCTGGGGCGAGAACGAGCAGTTCATGCCTGTGTTTCGAGGCGATGCCTTCCAGTCGGTCATCTTCCGGCTCAAGGATCCGGGCGCGTTCGACGAGGCCAAACGCACGCTGGAGGCCGACCGGCGGCTCACGGTGGACGTGCACCGGGAGTCGGACTTCTACGCCGAGCAGTCGCAGCTGCTGGGGCGGATTCTCACCATTCTGGCACTGATGATCACCAGTATCATGGCGGTGGGCGCCATCTTCGGTGCAATCAATACCATGTATGCCGCCGTGGCCTCGCGGGGGCACGAGATCGCCGTGCTGCTCACGCTGGGTTTTCCGCCCAAGAGCGTGTTGGCCAGCTTCCTGGCGGAGTCGGCGCTGATCGCGGTGGTGGGAGGGATCATCGGCGCGCTGCTGGCGCTCCCGATCAACGGGCTGGTAACCAGTACCACCAACTGGGCCAGCTTCAGCGAGATCGCCTTCAGCTTCCGGGTGACCCCGGGGCTGCTACTGGCAGGGCTGATCTTCGCTGTGGTGATGGGGCTGATCGGTGGTTTCTTCCCCGCCCGGCGCGCCGCCAGGCAGCCGGTGGTACAGGCGTTGAGATAAGGAATCTTCACCGGTTCTTCATGGTCTCCTCAAGCTGCCGGATCGAGATTTCAGTTACGGCTTCTGGAGGATGACATGTCCGTGCTGACCAAAGACGTCTGGGATGTCTCGGAGCAAGATTTCCCGTCTACGTCCCCAATCGAGACCCAGCTGGGTTTCCTGCTCCGCTACGCCATCCTGGCCCCTTCCGCCAAGAACAGCCAGCCCTGGTATTTCGCCGTCCGGCAGAACCGGATCCACCTCCTGGCGGATATGCGGCGTCGCCAGCTGCTTCAGGATCCCGGACAGCGGGAGCTGTACATCAGCCTGGGCTGCGCGCTGGAGAACCTCCTGGTGGCCGCCGAGCATTTTGGCTTCCGCCACGGCATCAGCTACTTCCCCGAGCCGGAGAACCAGGAGCTGGTCGCGAGCGTGACCTTCGCGGGCGACGGAATCCCTTCCCTTGCCCGGGCCGGCGCTCGGCTGAGCGCCATCGTCCAGCGGCACAACGACAACAGCGTCTTCCGTCCGGCTGTTATCCCCGAAGCCATTCGGACGCAGCTCGTGGCCTGCTGCACCGAGCCGGAGCTTCGCGTCCATCTCACCGATGACAGGCATTTCCGCCGGTGGATCGATGCCCTCACCATCGAGGCCGATCGCACCGAATTCGCCGATCCGGCGTTTCGCCGGGAGTTGAGCTATTGGATCGGCCAGGGAGTGTTCGGGTCATCCCGGCTGATGGCTGGACTGGAGGGTATGGTCGTCTCGCACGTGGATTTGGGAGAGCCGGTGGCACGGCAGGATCATGATATGCTGGAGAGCGCGTCGCTGCTGGGTTTGATCTGTGCCTCCGGCGACAGCCACCTGCTGCACGTCCGGACCGGACAGCTGTTCGAGCGGCTCTGGCTCACCGCCACCTCGGCGGGGGTCAGCCTTCATCCGATGAGCCAGACCATGCGCCACCCGGAACTTCGGGCCGCCGTCGCGGAGCTGCTACCCTCAGCGGGCTGGGTGCCCCAGCACCTGTTCCGGGTGGGATTCTCCTCCCGAAACGATGAGCGGCACACACCTCGTCGCAGGCTGGAGGACGTGCTCGTCTAAGACACAACTCACGGCTTCTTCATCTTCTCCTCATAGCTGCCGCGCTATCCTGGGCCAGCCCTTACAGGAGAGTTCGTATGACCACTGCAGTCAGGGAGGCAAGATTTGCCACCCTCCCCCGCTTGGCGGCCGGTTTCAAGCCGAGTATTCCAATTCGGGCCCGTTACGACAACTGGATCGGGGGCGAGTATGCCGCGCCGTTCCGGGGCCAGTACTTCGTCAATCCCACACCGGTCACTGGGCAGCCGCTCTGCGAAGTGGCGCGCTCGACCCAGGAGGACGTCGACAGAGCGCTGGACGCAGCGCATGCGGCCGCGGTCAGCTGGAATGAGACGTCGCCCACCTACCGGGCGAACATCCTCAACCGGATCGCCGACCGGATCGAGGCCAACATCGAGACCCTCGCCTTCATCGAGACCCTCGACAACGGCAAACCGATCCGGGAGACCACCGCGGCCGACCTGCCGCTGGTGGTGGATCACTTCCGCTACTTTGCCGGCTGCATCCGGGCCCAGGAAGGAGGGCTGTCCCAGCTGGACCAGGACACCGTCGCCTACCACTTCCACGAGCCGCTCGGCGTGGTCGCCCAGATCATCCCCTGGAACTTCCCGCTCCTGATGGCCACCTGGAAGCTGGCGCCGGCTCTCGCGGCCGGAAACTGCGTGGTCCTCAAACCGGCGGAACAGACCCCGGTTTCGATCATGGCGCTGATGGAGCTGATCGCCGACATCCTGCCGAGCGGAGTGGTCAACGTGGTGCAGGGCTTCGGGGTCGAGGCGGGCAAGCCGCTGGCATCGAGCCCCCGGGTGGCAAAAGTCGCCTTCACCGGTGAGACCACCACCGGCCGGCTGATCATGCAGTACGCCTCGGAGAACCTGATCCCGGTCACCCTGGAGCTTGGGGGCAAGTCGCCCAACATCTTCTTCGCCGACGTGATGGACGCCGACGATGACTTTTTCGACAAGGCGCTGGAGGGGTTCGCGATGTTCGCCTTCAACCAGGGCGAGGTCTGCACCTGCCCGTCGCGGGCCCTGGTACAGGAGTCGATCTACGATCGGTTCATGGAGCGGGCGGTCGCCCGGGTGAAGCAGATCGTCGAAGGGAGCCCGCTCGACCCGAAAACCATGATCGGGGCCCAGGCCAGCAATGACCAGCTGGAGAAAATCCTGAGCTATATCGAGATCGGGAAGAAGGAAGGGGCCCGGCTCCTGACCGGCGGTGCGCGCAGGGTCCACCAGGGCGAGCTGGAGGACGGCTACTACGTCCAGCCCACGATCTTCGAGGGCAACAACCGGATGCGGATCTTCCAGGAGGAGATCTTCGGGCCGGTCCTCGCGGTTACCAAGTTCAAGGACCTCGACGACGCGCTCTCGATCGCCAACGACACCTTGTACGGTCTGGGCGCTGGCATCTGGAGCCGGAACATCAACACCTGCTATCGCGTGGGGCGGGGGGTCAAGGCGGGCCGGGTTTGGACCAACTGTTATCACGCCTATCCGGCGCACGCGGCGTTCGGAGGCTACAAGCAGAGCGGCATCGGACGCGAGAACCACAAAATGATGCTGGAGCACTATCAGCAGACCAAGAACCTGCTGGTAAGCTACAGCCCGAAGAAGCTGGGGTTCTTCTAATGGAGAGCGTGGCCCGCGTCGCCATTACCGATGCGGCCGCGGCCGTGCTGCGCAAGCTGGAGGCGCAGCACGGTCCCTTGCTGTTCCACCAGTCGGGGGGCTGCTGCGACGGGAGCTCCCCGATGTGCTTTCCCCGAGGGGAGTTTCGAGTGGGACAGCGGGATGTGCTGCTGGGGAAGCTGGAGGGAACACCCTTCTATATAGGGGGGCAGCAGTACGAGGTCTGGAAGCATACCCAGCTGTTGATCGACCTGGTGCCCGGCTGCGGCAGCGGCTTCTCCCTCGAGGCTCCGCTCGGCGTCAGGTTCCTCACCCGCTCCCGGGTGTTCGACCTGCGAGAATTAGCCTGGCTCGCGGCGTGTAGCCAATCGTAGCTACCTGGCGCATTTCTTGGGCTTCGGGCCGTTACGGCGTTGGAATTCGCCGCCGGGTAGCCACTGCGGCATCGCGGAATCATTCGCCACCGCGATCGCCACGTCCCGCACATACTCGGCGAACTGCTTGGACCCTTCGAGGTTCAATGGTTTGAGCGTACCCCACTGGTCGCTCGGCTGGTGGTAGTGCTGCTCTAGATACTCCTTCACCTTCGCATCGACGAACTGCTTCGATCCCTGCACCGGCTCCGTCCCCATCGCCATGTAGAGCGATGGGACGCCGGCCCGGGCAAATGGATAATTGTCCGCCCGAAGAAAGAACCCCTCCTCCGGATAGGGATCGGGTGACAGCTTGAGCCTCATCTGATCAGCCGTCTTCCGCGCAGTCTGGCCCAGGGTGCTCAGCTCCACGCCCAGCGGCGCCGCGTCCTTCTTGGGACCAAGCAACTCGATGCCGTCGTCGAGATTCAGATTGGCGGCTATCCGATCGAGCGGAATCGGTCCGGAGCAGACGAAGGCGTAGGCTCCGAAGAGCCCCCACTCCTCGGCGGTGGTGAAGAGAAACGTGAGGGAGCGCGACTGCGGATGCTTGGCGAACACGCGGGCCAGCGCGAGCAGCGCCGTTACCCCGGAGCCGTCGTCCAGTGTGCCGTTGTAGATGGAGTCGCCCTCAACCGGCTTGCCGATACCATAAGCGTCCCAATGCGCACTGAGCACCACATGCTGCTGCCGGTGGGATCCCTCCCT
The DNA here is from genome assembly GCA_963698975.1 of uncultured Gemmatimonadales bacterium. Classification (GTDB taxonomy): domain Bacteria; phylum Gemmatimonadota; class Gemmatimonadetes; order Gemmatimonadales; family GWC2-71-9; genus CAVVWJ01. The sequence continues at coordinate 1,629,023 of CAVOSV010000002.1, read as the reverse complement.
GCCGGACACGGTGGCGATGACGTTGTGCGACGTCACCGTACTGGTCCGGGTCCGGAACTTGACCCCGAGCCTCACCCCCAAAGGAACGGCCCGGAAGCCAGGCTTCTCCGCCGCCTTGAGCATCGCCGCCAGCGAGCCTGACTTCGGCGGCAGCAGCCGAGCCAGTGCGGTGTCGGTGATGCCGCCGAGGAAGCGAAGCCCATTGTCGTCCACGTCTGCCGCCAGATAGCGCCCGAATCGCACGGGGCCCTGGGTGAACGCGCCGTTGGGGCGAATCAGCAGCATGCCCACGGCGCCCCGTCGTTCGAGATCGGCCAGCTTGTCGCTGAACCAGGAGAAGCGGGAGGCGCGCACGCCGTTGAAGCGGACGGTGTCGCCTGGAATGGTGGGCTCACCGAAGAGCATGACGGCGATCTTGCCCTTGAGATCAGTCCCCGCGAAATCGTTCCACTTATACATCGGCGCGTCGATGCCGTAGCTGACGAACACCAGGTCACCGGCTGTTTCGACGTCCGGTCTTCGCCCAGCATTGACGAAGGTGACATCCTTTCCCGGCGCGAGCTTGCCGGAAATCCGGCCGCTGACCCGCGCCTCGACCGGAGGCGACGCCGAGTCGGGGCTCTGAACCAGAAGCTCCACCGGCTGGAGCCAGCTTGGGTTCGTGTCTCCCGGCGCGGGTGCGGCGCCCGGCTGGAGGCCGAAGCTCTGCAGCTCGGAAATGAGGTAGGCGGTGGTGAGCTCTTCCCCTTTTTTCCCGGGATACCGTCCCTCGAACAGATCGGACGAGAAGAACTTGAGCCGGGCTGCCAGCTCCTGGGTCGAGATCGCGAGCGAATCAGGTGTCTGAGCGACTAGCTCGTCCCCAGTCATCGCTAGTATTAAGACGAGAAGTATTAGCATCTCTGATAAGAGGGTAGAAACCGAACCGCGTCAAGCGCGCATCGTTCCCCACGTTCTCACCTTCCCCACGTTCCTCACGTTGGCGGCGCCCACCTCGCCTTCGGCTCGGGTGGCTCCACCGACCTCGCCTTCGGCTCGGTTCCTCACGTTCCGTCGTTCCGTGGTTCCATCGTATCTTCCGCCATGCCCAATCCGGGAAAGCAGGTCCAGCGCACCTACCTGTTGCTCACCCTGCTCTCCACACTTTCCGCTTCCTTCATATGGGGCATCAACACTCTCTTCCTGCTCGACGCCGGACTCAGCAACGCCGAAGCGTTCGCGGCGAATGCGTTCTTCACCGGCGGCATGGTGCTGTTCGAGGTGCCTACCGGCGTGGTCGCCGACACCTGGGGCCGCCGCACGTCCTACCTGCTCGGGGCCGCGACGCTGCTGGTTTCCACCCTGCTCTACCTCTGGATGTGGCACACCCACGCGCCGCTCTGGGGCTGGGCAATCGCGTCGGTGCTGCTCGGTCTCGGCTTCACCTTCTTCTCCGGAGCGACGGAAGCCTGGCTGGTGGACGCGCTCACCTTTACCGGAGTGAAGGACAGTTTGCCGTCGGTGCTCGCGCGGGGACAGGTGGTTGGCGGCGCCGCCATGCTGGGCGGCTCACTGCTCGGCGGCCTGGTCGCCCAGGCCACCAATCTGGGCGTCCCCTACATCATGCGGTCGGTGATGCTCGGGCTCACCCTGGTGGCGGCATTGGTCTGGATGAAGGATCTCGGCTTTACGCCCAACCGGCGCAGCGGGCTGGTAAATGAGGTGAGTCAGGTGCTCCGAGTCTCCATCGACAGCGGCTGGCACAACCCACCGGTCCGCTGGCTGATGCTCGGGGCGCTGTTCGCCGGCGGTGTTGGCATCTATGCCTTCTACGCATTGCAGCCCTATCTGCTTCAGCTCTACGGCAACCCCCGTGCGTTCGGCGTGGCGGGCCTGGCTGCCGCGATCGTGGCCGGAACCCAGATGCTCGCCGGGTTCCTGGCGCCCCATGTCGGACGGGTGTTTCGCCGCCGCACCGGCGCTCTGATCACCAGCTATGCCGCCGGCACCGCATGCCTCCTTGGGCTGGGATTGACATCGCGCTTTTCGGTTGCGGTGGGGCTGCTGGTGATCTGGGGACTCAGCTTTGCAATCCAGATGCCCATCCGCCAGACCTACATCAACGGCATCATCCCCAGCCGGCAGCGAGCGACGGTGCTCTCATTCGACAGCCTGATGAGCTCCGCGGGTGGCGTCGCGGCTCAGCCGGCGCTGGGCCGGGTAGCGGACGTCTATGGCTACGCCCGATCGTACGTTGTGAGTGCGGCGATCCAATTGGTGGCGCTGCCGTTCCTCATGCTGGCCCGGCGGGAAAGAGCCGCGTCGGACCTGATTGAGGCGGAGGGACGGAGAGACGGAGAGGCCGAGACCGCTACGCCGTCGGGGCCAATGGCCTGAGGTCCATTCCGAAGTCCTGTTTCATTCTCTGATACCACGCATCGTCGTCCAACGCCCCCCAGGCGACCCACTCCTCGTCGTTCAGGCTCTTCCGCCAGTCGAGGAAGGCTGCGCCATCGGGACCGGCAGGATGCCGGAGCTGCGTGGTGCCGCTCTCCGCGATGTCCAGAATCGTCTGGCCCACCATCGAGGCCGGACGCTCGGTCTGAAGGCTGGCGGTGAACAGGGCGGCAAAGCGCTGCTCGTGCGGGTAGGACGAGTGGCTGTGGTAATCGGCGATGAGCCGGGCGGCGGGCGTGTCGATGATGCCCGGCTCGACTATGGCGACCCGGATGTTGAATGGCTTCAGCTCCTGGGCCAGACCTTCGCTCAGTCCCTCGAGCGCAAACTTGCTGGCCTGGTACGGCGTCATCGGCGCCATCGCGATCCGGCCGGAGATGGATGAGACGTTGATGATGCAGCCGCTCCGCCGCTCTCGCATGCCCGGCAGCACCGCCTGGATGCAGCGGATGACCCCGAAGTAGTTGGTCTCCATCACCGCCCGGAACACGCCCAGCGGAGTCTCCTCCACCGAGCCGATCGGTGCAAAGCCGGCGTTGTTGACCAGCACATCGATCGGTCCGCTCTCCCTGAGGACTCGAGCGACCGCATCCCGGACGGAGGAGTCGGAATCCACATCCAGCGGCGAGATGGAGATCGGGAGCTTCTCCTGCTCCACCGTCTTCCGGAGCTCGTCACCGCGACTCAGGTCGCGCATTGTGGCATGGACCTGATGCCCGGCTCGGCCGAACGCGAGGGCCGTCGCCAGGCCGATACCGGAGCTGCTTCCGGTGATGAGAACGGACGCCATGGTGAGACCCTCCGGGTGAACGTAACAGAGCGATGCTGGTCAGGACCGCGGAATTCGATCTACCATGCAGCCCGGGCACGGCGGATTCAACCAGGGACAGACACCCGACCGACCTACTGGACCGCTGCTTCCCCAGACTGTAGGGTAGCAGGTACAGCTTGTGAGGTTTTTAGTCTCGCGAGGGCGCTCTACAGCGGGGGGAGAATCGTGGCGACGACATCCAGGGCAGCGACCGCGAATGTGGTGACCGTGATGGCGGAGCCTGAGCCGATTGCGATCGATCCGGCACAAACAGCGCTCATCGTCGTGGACATGCAGAACGATTTTGGGACCCAGGGCGGAATGTTTCATCGGGCCGGCATCGACATCACTCCCATAAGAGAGGTAGTGGAACCGATCAGACGGAGCCTCAGCGCTGCCCGGAGCTCGGGACTCAAGATCGTCTACCTGAAGATGGGATTTCGCCCCAGCCTCCAGGATGCGGGGCCCGCTGGCGCACCCAATCGCGACCGCCACCTGTTTCTGGGGGTGGGCCAGCAGGTTCTAGCGCCGGACGGCTCCCAGGCCAGAGTCTTGATCCGGGACAACTGGGGCACCGAGGTAATAACGGAGCTCGCTCCCGAGCCGGGCGACCTTCAACTTTATAAGCACCGCTTCAGCGGCTTCTTCGAGACCGAGCTCGACGCCGAGCTCAAACGGTCGGCTATCAAGTATCTGATCGTTACCGGCTGCACCACCAGTGTTTGCGTGGAATCTACGGTTCGGGATGCGATGTTCCGGGATTATTGCTGTCTGGTTCTGAGGGACTGCTGCGCCGAGCCCATCGGCTACCGTCTATCCCGCAGCAATCATGACGCATCGCTGCTGGTGATTCAGACGCTGTTCGGCTGGGTATCGCGCTCCGACGCACTGGTCCAGGCGCTCAGATGAGCCCCGTAATTGGCCAAGCTGCCGAGCATCAAGGCCCGGTGAAGCCGGGCGTCTAATAGAGAAACGTTCGCAGGATCAGGTCAGCCGATCCTACCTCGCGGTACCTTCGGCCGACCGGTATACTCAAGCAAATGCGACTCTTCCTGTTTCTGGCCGCCGCCCTCGGTTTTGCCCTTGGTTGCGGTGACAACGGCGCGGGGCCCGGGCCCGCTCCGGATAGAGATGGCGCTCGGCTGGCCGGCCAACTCGACGGCTTGGCCGACTCGGTAGACGCCGGCGGCTACTCGCCTGCCGCCGAGGCGTTGCGTCACGCCGCGGAGATCGTGCGACTTACCGGCCACGCCACACCGGTCAGCGTGAGCGTCGACGGAGTCGCCAAGGATTTCCTCTCTGTGGGCGAACAGATCGACTTTCCCAATCTGGTCTGCACCTGGCCCACCGACAGCGGCGTCGCTCCGCCGCCGGATACGACCGGGGTGCCGCTGCCGGATACGACCGGCGTGTTCCCGCCGCTACCGCCCGATTCGATCCATATTCCGCCCATCGACAGTGGCGTGCTTCCCCCCATGCCTCCCATCCCGGTCGACAGCGGCGTCATCCGCCCGCCTCCCATTCCCGAGTGTCACGAGGAGGGGAGCTTCTCGATGCGGACGCTCATCGCCTGGGAGCCGGAGCACTTGAATGAGGTGGTCCGGCTGGTGGCGTACCTCGGGTCCAACGGAGTCGAGCCCGGCGTACCCGACGTCATGACCGGTCTCCCTCCAGGTTCCAGCAATCCTTCTCCGCCGACCGCGCCGCCCGATTCCGGCAGCGGGAGCGGTGGCGAGCCCGGGCAGTTCCCCGGCTTCATGGGTGAGTATCTGGTGCGGGATGTGGGGAGCTGGTACGCGGTAGAGGGGACCCAGACCAACGACATCGTCAGCTCGGGCGGTAGCTGCACCGCCGATCGCGCGACGTTCGACTGGGCTCAGTTCGATTGCGCCGCGGCCCGGTACCGCTTCGAGTTCTCGATGAAGGTGGACGCACTCCGCTTTGATCCGCCCACCGGGGTCACCGAGTCGCGGGGAGGGCCCGAAGGCACTCACAACCTCGCGATGCGCGCCAGCGAGATAGACGGCGTGAGGCTCACCTGGCGGTCATGGGATCCACCTCCACCGCTGCCGCCGGATACGGTAGTCGCGGAGTAAACAATCCGCGATGCATCAGCGCATAGCACTGCTCGCCGTCATGGTCACAACGTTCGTGCAGCCCGCAAGGCTGGTCGCGCAGGAACACGATCATCATCACCAGATCGGCCAGCTGGGCCGAGTGGTCTTTCCGGTCTCCTGCACCCCAGAGGCCCGGCAGCGCTTCGAGCACGCGATGGCCCTGCTTCACTCGTTCTGGTGGGAGGAGGGCGACCGCGCCTTCGGCCAGGTGCTCGAGGCCGACTCCAGCTGCGCCATGGCCTACTGGGGCAAGGCGCTCAACGCCTGGGGCAATCCGTTCGCCGGCGGGCCCACCGGCGCCGCACTCACGCAGGGAGCCGAAGCCGCGCGGCATGCTTCGTCGCTCCCGGCAGGGACCGCACGGGAGCGCGGATTCATCGCGGCAACCGCGGCTCTCTACCGCAATGCCGACTCCACTCCCAACTCGGCGCGGCTCCAAAGCTATGCCGACAGCATGGGCCGGCTCTATCAGCGGTTTCCCAAGGACGTGGAGGTCGCGATCTACTACGCGCTGAGCCAAGTGGCAACGGCGCCACGCACCGACACCACCTTCGCGCAACAGAAGCGGGCAATCGCCATCCTCGATCCGCTGTTCGCGCAACATCCGGATCATCCCGGTCTGGCCCATTACGTCATTCACGCCACCGACAGCCCCGGCCTCGCCCGGCTCGGGCTCGATGCGGCACGGCGTTATGCGAAGATCGCCCCGGCCGCGCCCCACGCTCAGCACATGCCGTCACACATCTTCGTCCGCCTCGGACTCTGGAACGAGACCATCACGTCGAACTGGAAGTCGTATCAGGCGAGCTATGAGTATGCCAAGGCGATGGGGCTTCCGGGCACGATGGAGGAGTTTCACGCCATGGACTACGCCGTCTACGGCTATCTCCAGCGGGGCCAAGACTCGGCGGCGCGCGCGGCGGTGACCAGGGCGATGCGAGCGAAGCCCAGCCTTCGAGGCCTGGTCAGCGACTATAACCGAACCGCCATGGCCGCGAGAGTTCCGCTGGAACGGGGCGACTGGTCCGCGGCGGCGGAGCTCAGGGCACCGGCGGAATCGCTCGGCCCGGTAGCCAGTGCCCTGTTTCGGTTCACCCGCGCAATCGGCAGCGCCCGAAGCGGCCGGGCCGAGGCGGCGCGTCCCGATGTGAAAGCGCTCGATTCAATTGCCACCGAGCTGGAGCAGAAGGGAGAGCCTTACTGGGCGCGGGTGGTCCGGATCAAGCACGATGTGGCGGAGGCGTGGACGCGCTGGGCGGCGGGTGACAGCGCCGGCGGGCTGGCGCTGGCCCGGGCGGCCGCCGACTCGGAGGAGGTTACCGACAAACATCAGGTCACTCCCGGAGAGCTGCTCCCGGCGCGGGAGCTGGAGGGCGACATGCTGCTGCTGGCCGGGCGCTATGCCGAGGCTGGTTCTGCATATAAAGGAACGCTGGCGCGGGAGCCCAACCGCGCCCGGAGTCTGTTCGGCGGGGCGCGAGCGGCGGAGCTGTCCGGCGACCGCGAGGCTGCGGCCGCAGGCTATCGCGAGTTTCTTGGTTTGATGGCCAGCGCCGATGGGAATCGTCCGGAGCTGGCCACGGCAAGGAAATACCTAAAGACGTTCTCCAGCTACTGACCGGTCGAGTCGGACTCCGCTTCTCCAGTCTCCTGCTCCTGCGGCTGACCCGCACCCATCTCCCGGAGTTCGGCCCCAGCCTGGGCACTGGCCAGGTACCGGACCGCATCTTTTGCCATGGTGGCGGGCGGGACCTTGCTCGGGTCCGAGGATTGGTTCTTGAGCGCCCACACGTTGGTGATGAAGTCGGCGTCCTTGGGTTCAGTCTTCTTCCAGCTCACGCCCTTGGGGAGGACACCCGATGCCGGCGGCAGCGGACCGTTCAGGGTGACCTTTTTGGCGACCAGGGTCACCCCTTGGCTGGGATCGACCCACCGGAGCATGACCATGGGAGCCCCCGGCATGACGCAAGCACTGCCCTTCTTCATCTTGTAGACGTTGCACTTCTGGCCGGCGATGGTCTCCGAACCGGCCTGCTCCCCGAACAGGGTGACGTACGCGTCGGCGTCGCTCCCGCCGCCCAGCTCGGTGGCCAGCCGGATATTCTCCCGGAACCGTGCCTTGCCGGATGCATCGAGTGCGGCATACTCCCGGGCAAGGTGAGGCCTCAATAAGGCGCTCACCTCACCCTCCTGCTGACCACCCATCTTGTTGTAGGTGTACTGGGAGTCTTTGGTCGCGACCACGAAGGAGCGGAGGGTGTCCTTCTTTCCGGAGGCCTCGAACGGCATGATCATCCTCATGATCATGTGGTCCGCCGCGACTCCCAGTTCATAGGTAGGGGCCGCACCGGCCTGCTGCTTCTGGGCGCTCACCTCGTATACGATATAGGCGGTTTTGACCGAGCCGCCGGTAAGGGCAAAGGGATTGTCCTGGGCTGCAACTGAGCCGGGCAAGAGCAGCGCGAGAATCGCTGCTCGGCGCGGAGTAAGCATCGAAATGACTCCTGGAAACGGGGAAACTGAAACGGGGACACTAAGATCGTCACACCGGAGCCCGGCGCGCCAGGGGGAATTGTCGAGCGCCGCAGTCTCGCAGTATGTTGGGGTTCTTCAGAGAACGGAGCGCGCATGCGACCTCTTTACCTCGCTGTATCTCTCGTGGCTCTGCCGGCGGTGCTCGCCGCGCAGCAATCCAAGCCGCTCGAGGTAGGAGCGACGGCACCCGAATTCAGTATGAAGGGCGCCACTCGCTACGGCATCCTGGCCAAGCCGGTGCACCTGTCCGACTTCAAGGGAAAGACCGTCGTCCTGGCATTCTTCTACAAGGCGCGAACCAAGGGCTGAACCATCCAGATGAACGCGTACCGTGATCAGTACGCGACGCTCTTCAAGGATGGTCAGGGTGTGGTGCTCATCGCCATCAGTGCCGATCCCGACACCGCGCTGGCCTCGTGGGCCAAGGATTCGGAGTTTCCGTTTCTCTTCGCAAGCGACAGCGGGACGGCCGTCGCCAAAAAATACGGCGCTCTGGCCGACAATCCCGGGATGACCAACCGCAACTTGTTCGTGGTGGGGCCGGACGGGAAAATCGTCTATCGAGCAACGCCGTTTCAAGAAGTCGATCCCAAAGCGTATAAGGATCTCGGGACGGCGATTGAAAAGACCGGAGGACGGGCCGAGAGGCGGTCGGACGAAGAATCGGGGAGTTAACCACAAAACGTGTGGACCCGCGGGCGAGAAGTAACAGGTCCTTTACCAGACTTTGATGGTTGGTTGCGGGTTGGAGACCGAAAAGGGATGATTCATCTGACGGGCATCGAGTAGAACGCCCCGAGGATCGCGCCGTAGATGAGGTGCGCCAGCAGCACGGATAGCGGCGTCTGGTAGCCATAGTTCAGCGCCAGAAATCCAGGCGGCTCGAGCTGGCGGGTGACGGTGGGCCCCTTCTGCTCGCTCGCCATTCGGGGATGCAGCCCAGGCAGCAGGCTCATCCCGACGGTCAGAACGAACAGGGCCTGTGCCGCTCCGATCGCCGCGCCGGCCCACCAGGTCGCTCGGTCCCACACGTGAAAGATGGCGATGTAGAGCAGCGAGAAGATCCAGCCGTTCAGCAGGTGAACCAGGAACCCGACCAGCTTGGCCCGCTCGCGATTGGGAGTAAACATGGCGCCCAGCATGAACGGGAGATTGATCCGGGTAAGTCCGAGCCCCTGGCCGGCGGCCAGCACCGTGGTCAATGCCAGCGTCGCCAGGAAGCTCCCGAGCAGCCAGTCTCGCCAGTTCATACCCGCGCCTCCTCGGCTTTAGGCTCCTCCCGTTTCTCGGGCACCTGCCGCGGCATCGGCGTCTCGCCCTCGAGCCGCCGGGCCAGAGAGATCCCCGCGTTGATCAGTCCCACGTGGGTAAATGCCTGGGGAAAGTTGCCCAGAGCCGCGCCGGTCTTGGGATCGATCTCCTCGGCGAAGAGCCCGACGTCATTGGCGTACCCGCAGAGCCGCTCGAAGAGTTGTCGAGCTTCGTCCACGCTCCCGCCGCCCAGGGCGAGGTACTCCACTCCCCAGAAGCTGCAGATGCCGAACGCGCCCTCACCAGGGGAGACCGGATCTCCCTCTTTCTCCGGCGCTTTGATCCTCTGGTACCGGTAGAGCAGCCCGTCGCCAGCGCCCAGCCGCTCGCGAATCCGCTGGTAGGTCTGCCGCATCCGCTCGGAGGTAGCGGACTCGAATCCGTACCAGGCGAGCAGCAGCGATGTCGCGTCCATGCGGTCGCCCTCCGCTTCGGCGACATAGCTTTCCAGCGACGAATTCCAGGCCCGGGTCTCGATCTGCCGGCGGATGGCCTCGCGATTCTCCTCGAACTTGGCCCTAGGGGCCCAGCGCACATGGTCCTTGGCGTGCAGCTGTAGCAGGCGGTCCAGTGCCACCCAGCTCAGTACCCGGGAATGAGTATGGTTAGCCCGGCCGGTGCGTGGCTCCCAGATGCCTTCGTCCGGCTCGTCCCAGTGCCGGCAAATGTATTCGCCCCAGCCCCGCAGCACCCGCTGGGTCTCCCGGTCCAGGCTGCCTCCGGCCTGCACGAAGTGGGTCACCGCGTCGATCACTTCGCCGTACACATCGAGCTGCCGCTGCTCCACCGCCAGGTTGCCGATTCGGACCGGCCGCGACCCGCCGTGTCCCGCCAGATGATCCAGCGCGCGCTCATCCGGCGGCATGTTGCCGAAGACATCGTAGAGCACCCGGAGCTCGGGCCGGGTCAGCCGGGTCGCGTGCAACAGCCAGTTGACGAAGGCGTGGGCCTCATCCATGTAACCCAGACCGGTGAGCGCGCGAACCGTGAGCGACGCGTCGCGCAGCCAGCAGAAACGGTAGTCCCAGTTGAAAGGACCGCCGAGTCGCTCGGGCAGCGATGTGGTCGGCGCCGCCACTACCGCGCCCGAGGGAGCGAACACCATGAGCTTGAGGGTGAGCACGCTCCGTATCACCGCCTCTCGACAGGGGCCATCGTAGTGCGCGGTGGAGACCCAGTTCTGCCACCAGCGCAGGGTGCGGGACAGCGCCGCCCGCGACCGCTCGCCCAGCGGCGGCAGCACCGCCGGCCCCTCGGCGGCAAAGGTGAGCGATGAGTAGGCAGCGGCCCCGGAAGAGAGACGGGCGCGTCCACCTGCTGTGCCGCAGCTGGTGAACTCGAGCGGGAGGTCTGTCCCGAGGTTCACCAGACCTGCGCCGGTTTCGGCCCGCAGTCCCAACTGTCCGGCCTGACGCACCGCCGCGGTCCGGAGTCCGTAGCCGGGACGTGGCTCGAAGGACCACTCGATCTCCACCTCTCCTTGCTCGCACTCGATCAGCCGAAGGATCTCCCGCTCCGGCAACAGCAAATGTTCCTTCTCCTCCTCCGAGCACACCGGCATCAGATCGGTGAGGACCACCGTTCCCGCTTCGGTGATGAACCGGGTCTGCAGCACGTTGGTGTCTTCGATGTAGCGGCGTTCTGTCTTAAAGGGCGCAATCGGTGCGATGCGCCAGTGCCCTGCGGTGGGATCGAGGATGCGTCCGAAGAGCGAGGGACTGTCGAATCGGGGCCAGCAGAGCCAGTCGATCGATCCGTCGCGCCCGACCAGCGCGAGGGACCGGCCATCGCCGATCGCCGCGTAGTCGCCGATGGCATTCGACTTAGGCGCCGAGGTCACGTCGAGGCGCGGTGCAGTCGAAGTGCTCCGGCGGCTGCCTCATCAACCATCCAGGTGAGCCGTCCCTCACCCGGGCGAATGGCTTGCGCCGGAAGGATCTGGGGATTGAACGGTCCCTCCAACACCCGCTGCAGCGTTTGAGCCTTGTCGGCACCCGACACGACGAAGGTGACGTTTCTCGCCCGATTGAGGATTCCCGGAGTGAGAGTGACTCGCCGAGAGAGAATCAGGTGAGCGGTGAGCGATGAGCGACAACTTCCGGGAACCGCAACGACCCACCGATCGATCTCGTGGACAGCGGGCTGGCCGGGAAAGAGGGAGGCGGTGTGTCCATCCTCGCCCAGGCCAAGAAGGGCGACATCTAGGGAGTCTGTCATCCCGAGCAGAGCGAGGGAGCCGGAACTCGAAGGGTCAACTGGCAGTGGCTTTCCGGCCTCTTCGCTGCGCTCCAGGTGAGAACCAAGTAAGGAGCGCAGCGTTCGCTCGTACTCAGCCGCGGCTATTTCCGGGTCGTCCTCCCCCCTGATCCGATGGATGTGATCCGACGGTATCGGCACCCGATTCAGCAGCGCCTCCTTCGCCATCCGGTAATTGCTCCGGGGGTCGTCGGGCGGGACGCAGCGCTCGTCGCCCCAGAGGACATGGGTCAGTCGCCAGTCGGGAGTCGGGTGTCGGGAGTCGGGAGCCGCGAGTCTGGAGTACGCAGCTCGCGGGGTGGAGCCACCGCTCAGTGCGATGGTGAAGAGGCCCGCCGCAGAGATAGCTGCGCTGGCACAGTCGGCGACGTGGGCGGCGACAGCATCGGCCAGAGCATCCGGTGTCGGAAAAACCTGAATCATTGGCGGGTTCGGGTTCGGTGCTCGATCCCGGACAGACCGGCGATGATCACATCGGTCGCCAGGCCCAGGAAAAGCCCGTGAGCGACCACGCCGGCCCGGGCCTGCAGCCGGCCGGCCAGCTCTTCCGCCTGCTCGATCGGTCCGGTGACGCAGTCGAGGATGAAATTCCCCTGGTCGGTGCGGACGGGCGAGGCACTTGGTCCCATCCGGAAGGAGATCTTGGCCTGGGGCAGGAGTCCCCTGAGATACTCGGGCTGGTAGCGCGATCCGAAGGGCACCACCTCGACCGGCAGCGGACTCCGCGTGCCCAGTATCGGCGACAGCTTGCTCTGATCGGCCACGATCACGACCCGGCGGCTGGTCTGCGCGACGATCTTCTCCCGCAGGAGGGCACCGCCTCGACCCTTGATGAGATTCAAGACGGGATCGATCTCGTCCGCGCCATCGATGGTGATGTCGGTCGGCGTGGCGCGCGAGTCTTCCAGCAGTGGAATCCCCCAGCGCACCGCCTCGGCCGCAGTGGCAAGCGAGGTCGCTACTGCCTCGATGTCCTCGAGGGTGCCGGCCTGAAGCAGCGCGCCTATCCGCCGGATGGCGTAGGTCGCGGTCTCGCCGCTGCCGAGTCCTATCACCATGCCGGACTGGACCAGCTCGACGGCCCGCTCCGCCGCCTCCTGCTTGTAGCTGTCCTGCTGGCTCACGGCAGCACTTTAGAGTCCACCACTGGAGCGTATCGACTAATCGTCACGCCGGTTCGCTCTTCCCCGCTGCCCAGCTTCCCCACCGCCCCGTCGCGAAGCCGCCACCTGCTCTCGCGCAGCACGCACGACGTGGTCGGGTTCGAAACCGAAGTGTTCCGCCACGACTTTCATCGGCGCGGAGAGTCCGAAGGAGCGCATACCCAGGATGGCACCGGTGGTTCCGGTGAACTTGGCCCAGCCGAAGGTCGAAGCAGCTTCGACCGACACCCGAGCCGTGATCTCCGGCGGCAACACGCTATTGCGGTATTCCTCCGGTTGCTCGTCGAAGATCTCCCACGAGGGCAGGCTTACTACCCGGGCAAAGATCCCCTCGGATTGGAGCCGCTCGTAGGCCGTGAGGCAGAGCGTCACCTCGCTTCCGGTCGCGAGCAGGAGCACATCGGGCTTCCCCGCCGGCGCGTCGGCCAGTACGTACCCGCCTCGAGCCACTCCACTCGCCGCCGCGTACTGAGTGCGATCGAACACCGGCAGCGCCTGGCGGGAGAGAACCAGACAGACCGGCCGGTCTTTGATCTCCATGATCACCCGCCAACTCTCCACCACTTCATTGGCGTCCGCCGGCCGCAGCACGATCATTCCCGGCATGGCGCGGAGTGAAGCGAGGTGCTCGATGGGCTGATGGGTCGGCCCATCTTCGCCCAGATTGATCGAATCATGGGTCCAGATGAAGATGGAGGGTACTTCCATCAGTGCGCTGAGCCGAAGCGCACCGCGGCAGTAGTCGCTGAACACCAGGAAGCTGGAGCCATAGGGCCGGAGTCCGGACAGAGCCATGCCATTCACGAAGGTGCACATCGCGTGCTCGCGCACACCGAAATGAAAGTTCCGGCCGGCATAGCTCCCGCCGTATTCCGGGGGCTCGAACTCGCCCGCACCCTCGAAGGTCAGGAGCGTCTTGGTGGAAGGCCACAGATCGGCCGACCCGCCCAATAACCAGGGAACCCGCCGCGCGATGGCGTTCTGCGCCTTGGCCGATGCGTCCCGGCCGGCGACGCCCTTGGAGTCGGGAGAAAATACCGGAAGGTCCTTGTCCCAGTCCTCCGGCAGCGTGTGTCTCGGCATGCAGTCGACCTGGAGACCAGCGTCAGGAAATTTCTTCTGGTACGCCGCGACCAGCCGGTTCCACTCCACATGCGCCTCCCTGCTCCGGCGGCCCAGCTCGGCCTGAAAGTGCGGGCGCACTTCGTCAGGAACCAGAAACTGCGCGTCGGGATCCCAGCCGTAGAACTCCTTGGCCAGGCGGACCTCGTCGGCGCCGAGCGGCTCGCCGTGGGCTTCCTTGGTATCCTGCCGGTTCGGAGCACCGTAGCCGATATGGCTGTCCACGATGATCAGCGTGGGTCGGTCCCGGGTGGCGAGAAAAGTGTCGAACGCGTGGGTCAGCAGGTGGAGATCGTTGACGTCTGCCACCCGGAGCACGTTCCAGTCATAGGCCAGGAACCGGCCGGCGACATCCTCGGTGAAGGTGATGGAGGTCGAGCCCTCGATGCTGATCCGGTTGTTGTCGTAGATCCAGCAGAGGTTGGAAAGCCGGAGATGGCCGGCGAGTGAGGCGGCCTCGGAACCGACCCCTTCCATCATGTCGCCATCGCCGCAGAAGGCGTAGACGTTGTAGTCGAAGAGATCGAAGCCGGGACGATTGTAAGTGGCGCCAAGCCAGCGGCCTGCCGCCGCCATGCCCACGCTGATGCCGACCCCCTGACCCAGTGGGCCGGTGGTCGCTTCCACGCCGGAGGTCCAGCCGTACTCGGGATGACCGGGACAGCGGCTTCCCGCCTGGCGGAAGTTCTTGATGTCGTCCAGCGTCACTGCCAATCGTCCCTGCCCCACTTCTTCGTACGACTCGTTCATCGCCTTCACTCCCGCCAGATGAAGCAGGCTGTACAGCAGCATCGAGGCGTGGCCGTTGGAGAGGACGAAGCGATCGCGGTTGGGCCAGCGGGGATCGTCGGGATCGTAGCGAAGGAAGCGCTGCCACAGGGTGTACGCGGCAGGCGCCAGCGCCATCGGCGTGCCGGGGTGGCCCGACTTGGCCGCTTGCACCGCATCCATGGAGAGCGTGCGAATAGTATTGATGCAGAGCCGGTCCACCTCCGCCCAATCGGTGGTGCGCGCGCCACTTTCCGGTGCGGCTCGAGTGGAGGTCATGACGCTGCCAGTGCCTCCGACTTGGCCGCGATCCGCTCCAGCAGCGCATTCCACGACTTCACGAACGCCTGGGCCCCTTCCCGCTGCAGCTGTTCCGCAAGCGCCCCTACGTCAATACCTGCGCGCTCGAACTCGGCAAGGACCGACTCGGCTTCGCCTCCATCCTCCGGCATCACTCCCCCAATCTGCCCGTGATCGGCGAAGGCGAGCAGGGTCGCGTCCGGCATCGTGTTGATAGTGTCGGGCGCAGCAAGGGCCTCGATGTAGAGCACGTCCGAGGCTCGGGGGTCCTTGGTCCCGGTGCTGGCCCAGAGCAGCCGCTGGTGCCGAGCACCGGCGCTGGCCAGGCACTCGGAATGGTGCGAGGCGAGCAGCTCGCGATAGGCCCGATAGGTCCGCCCCGCGATCGCGATTCCCAGTCGGTTTCTGAGCCCGGCCGGAACCCGCTCTTGCACCGCCTTGTCCCAGCGGCTGATGAATACCGAGGCAACGGAGACAACGTCAGGGTTCAGTCCCTTCTCGATCCGACGCTCCACCCCGCGTTGATACGCTCGGGCGGCGGCAAGGTACTGCTCGGCGGAAAAAAGCAGGGTGACGTTGATCGGGATGCCCGCAAAGATCGCCTCCTCGATCGCGGGAAGTCCTTCGGGCGTGCCCGGAATCTTGATGAAGACGTTGGGCCGCTCAATCTGCCGGTGCAGCGTCTTGACCTCGTCCAGGGTACGCCGGGTGTCATGCGCCAGGATCGGCGACACCTCGAGCGACACCCAGCCGTCGAGGTGGTTGGTTCGCTGATAGACCGGCCGAAAGAGGTCGGCGGCATGGGTGAGGTCCTCCGCCGCGAGGGCGAAGAAGAGCTGGTCACCGGAGAGCCCGGCTGCGCTCAGCTCCTGGATCTGCCCATTGTACCAGTCGCCCCCGCCCACGGCCTGATCGTAGATGGTCGGGTTGGAGGTGAGTCCGGTGACGGACAGCTCGTCGATGTAATACCTGAGTGTGCCCTGCTTCAGGATTTCTCGGGTGATATTGTCGAGCCAGAGGCTCTGGCCGAGTGCGCTGAGCTGTTGGGTGGGGTTGGTCATGCTCTCTTCTCTTCGCTCAGCGTGGTGGTCGCGCCGAGCAGCGTGGGTAGGTCATACTGCAACAGATCACCGATACGATCGACAGTCACATCGGCCGGCGGATAGTTGGCGGAAATCTGCGGGTCGAGGGCGTAGTGGCCCTGGCGGACGAAGACGGTGGTGACTCGGGGTCCCCAGGCTGCCTTGAACTCGGCCAAAAGGCGGAGCTTGTCGTCCACCAGCACGTAGTGGTCGGCGGGGAAGCGGGCCGCGACGTCGTCGAGCTCCCTTTCCTTATGTATATAAACCAGAATCCGACCGTCGACCGCGTCGCCCAATCCCGAGCGCTCGATCTTGCGGGGCTGGAACACCACGTCGCCGTCGGTAAGGATCACGGTCGGGCCAAATACCGCGAACCGCTCCAGCACGTCGAGTGAGCCCGGGAAGAGCCGGTCGGCAAAGGGATAGTTCACCAGATAGGAGGAGATCTCTAGCAGACAGGGATCCCGGGGATAGGCGACCCGGTAGCGCTGCAGCGCACCGAGATAGTCGGCGTAGCCCAGCTCGGACCGGAGCTGCTCGAAGATCCTGAAATAATGCTCGGCCGAGTCGGAACCGATGGAGCGGACGAGATATCGCCGGAGATCAGCGATCACCCGGTCGTTGTCGAGCAGGGTGTTGTCTACATCGAACAAGAAGACGATCTCGCTCCGGACTAAGGGCATCAGATCAGCCTACGTACCGGGCGTTTGGCGACTGGCATGGGCTCCTTCGGGCGCTGCAGGGCTCGACGGTCGGAGCCCGACACATATCGGTCCAGCACCATGCTCTGGGTAGTAGATGCGTCGGTCTCGGTGACGGAGCTTTGAGGGAGCACGAAGCCCCCCGGGCTCCGACCGTCGAGTGCTGCAGGGTCCGAAGGAGCAGACCCCAGCGCCGGTTCACCGCAGATCCTCAATCGCAAGCCCAATCCTGCTCCGGGTTGAACCACCCGGCACCGTTCTGGAGCAGGCGATCGGCCTCGGCCGGTCCCCAGGTGCCGCTCTCGTACTGGTAGAGCGGAGTCGCGTTGCCCAGTACCGGCTCCACCACGCGCCACGCCTCGTCGACCGAGTCTTCCCGGGCGAAGAGCATCTGATCCCCCCGCATCGCGTCCCCCAGCAATCGTTCGTAGGGCGCCATCTCGTCCCTCTGGTCGTGGCAGGCGATCAACTCGACGTCTTCGCCCCGCATCTCACCCGGCAGCTTGGCCCGGGCACCGAGAGAGAGCACCACGTGAGGGCTGAGCCGGAATCGAAAGTGGTTCGGCGGCGCCGCGGCGCAGTCGGGAAAGAGCGCGATCGGCGGTCGCTTCAACTCGACCAGCACCTCGGTCGTCGTGACCGGCAGGCATTTCCCGGCCCGGATGTAGAACGGCACGCCGGCCCAGCGCCAGGAGTCGATCTGGAGCCGGACCGCGGCAAACGTCTCCACATTGGAATCGGCGACGACTCCCTCCTCGCGTCGGTAGCCATCGAACTGTCCCCGTACCACGTCGGACGGCTCGAGCGGCCGCATCGACCGGAACGCCTGAGCCTTCTCGTCCCGAACTGCTTCGGTGCCTCGGGTGGAGGGTGCCTCCATCGCCAACAAGCTGGCCACCTGGAGCAGGTGATTCTGCAGCACGTCGCGGATCGCCCCGGCCTCCTCGTAGAACTTTCCCCGTCCTTCCACCCCGAACTTCTCCGCCATGGTGATCTGGACCCGCTCGACGTAGTTGCGGTTCCAGATCGGCTCCAGGAAGCTGTTGGCGAACCGGTAGTAGAGGAGATTCTGCACCGGCTCCTTGCCCAGGTAGTGATCGATCCGGAAGATCGAGGGTTCGGGGAAGTACTGATGCAGCGTCGCGTTGAGCTCCTGAGCCGAGGCGAGGTCGCGGCCGAACGGCTTCTCCACCACAACCCGCCCGTCGGATGCGATGCCTACCCGGGCCAGGCCGGAGACTACGGTGGGAAAGAGGCTGGGCGGAATGGCCAGATAGAAGAGCGGTCGGCGGCAGCCGGCCAGCGCATCCTTGAGTCGCTCGTACGTGCCCGGGTCCTCATAGTCTCCGCCCACGAACCGAAGCAGGCCGCACAGCTTCTGAAACGCGGCGGGCTCGAAGCTGCCGTGCTGCTCCACACTCTGGCGAGCCCGTGCCCGGAGCTGCTCCAGGTTGTAGTCGGAGCGGGCGACGCCCAGGACCGGTACGCTCAGATGTTTGTGGCGGACCATCGCCTGCAGGGCGGGAAAGATCTGCTTGAAGGCGAGGTCGCCGGTAACGCCGAAGACGACGAGTGCGTCGGAGGGAACGGGGAGTTGCGCCATCGTGGGATCCTAGCCGGGGCCCTTTTCCTGGTGCCCGCCGAACTGGTAGCGGAGGGCGGAGAGGATCTTGTTGGCGAAGTCGTCCTCACCTCGGGAGCTGAAACGCTGAAACAGGGCGGCGCTCAGCACCGGAGCGGGAACCGATTCATCGATCGCGGCGGCAATGGTCCAACGCCCCTCGCCAGAGTCGGAGACCCGCCCGGCAAAGTCGGCCAGGTCGGGACTCTCGTACAGGGCGCGGGCGGTGAGATCGAGCAGCCAGGAGCTGATCACGCTGCCGCGGCGCCAGAGCTCGGCGATCTCACCCAGCTCCATGCGATACTGGAAATGTTCGGGATGGCGCAGCGGCGTGGTCTCGGCGTCGGCTTCCTGGGTACGAAGCCCCGCGCCAGCGTGGTGCAGGATGTTGAGACCTTCGGCGTACGCGGCCATCAGGCCGTACTCGATACCGTTGTGCACCATCTTCACGAAGTGGCCGGCCCCGGCAGGACCGCAGTGGAGATAGCCTCGCTCGGCGGTGCCCTTACCGGCTTTGCGCCCGGGAGTGGGGGCCGCAGCGTCCATACCTGGAGCCAGAGTAGCAAACACGGGATCGAGTCGTTTCACCACGTCCGGCTCACCGCCGATCATCAGGCAATATCCTCGCTCCAGTCCGAAGACCCCCCCGCTGGTGCCCACATCTACATAATGAATGCCCTTCGCCTTCAGTTCCGCGGCCCGCCGGATGTCGTCGTGATAATAGGAGTTGCCGCCGTCGACCACGATGTCACCCGAGGCCAGTAGGGACGAGAGCGCCGACAGGGTCTGGTCCACCAACGCCGCCGGGACCATCAGCCAGACCAATCGCGGGGGCCGGAGCGCCTTGACGAAGGCGGCCAGCGAATCGGCGCCGGTGGCACCCTCACCGGCCAGGGTCTTCACCGCCGGCGGATGGACGTCGTAGACCACGGACTCGTGTCCCGCGCGCATCAGCCGGCGCACCATGTTGCCACCCATCCGTCCCAAGCCGATCATGCCTAGCTGCATACTGGGAATGTACTGGAAATCTGGTAAGTGGTGAGCGGTGAACGCTGAGCGGGGGTGCAGCTTGGCGTTGTCATTCTGAGCGCAGCGAAGAATCTCTACCTGTGCTGCTCATCTGCTCCAACCCCCGAAGCGCCGCACCCAGGAGCGCCGCCTCGAGCGTCAGGACGGAGATGGGCATCCGTCCGAGTAGCCCGGCCATCCGGCCCTTGGCCGTGAATGCGCTGAAGAAGGCGCCGTCCCGCAGCGCTGGGAGAATCCGGGGCGGAATGCCGCCCGCGAGATAGACCCCACCAAGGCTCAGCACCTTGAGGGCAAGGTCCCCTGCCTCTGCGCCGAGGATGGAGACGAAGCGCGCGAGGGCGGCGTGGCTAAGCGGGTCGGGATTGGATCGCAGTGCGGCTCCTCCAATCAGCGCCGGGGCGTGCTCCGCGGCGGCCAGGGCGCGGCCCATCTCGGGCGACTCGGGGGCGTAGCTCGAGTCTCGCAAATATTCATAAAGGTGGAGAAGGCCGGGTCCGGAACAGACCCGTTCCGCACTGACGTGATCGAACCTGCGCTTCAGGTAGGCGAGCAGCCCGGCCTCGAGCTCATCCCGGGGGGCGAAGCTCGCGTGGCCACCCTCAGAGGGAAAGGCGCGGTAGCGGGTGCCGTCGTATATAAGGAAGGCCTCGCCCAGCCCGGTGCCGGGAGCCACGACCGCGATGGCGCCTCCCTCCACCGGCTCACCCGCGTTGAGACTGATGAGCTCGGACGATTCGAGGCTCGGCACCGCTTCGCCGATTGCCTCCAGATCGTTCATCAGATGCACCGATGGGAGGTCCAGCTCGGCGGCAAGCTCGGTCTCGCTGAGATCCCACGACAGGTTCGTGACCCGCGCCGAGCCGCGGATCACCGGTCCCGCCACGGCGAAGGAGGCGCTGGCCACGGTAAGCCCGCTACCGCTGAGGAACTCCCGCACCATCACCGAGAGGGATGGATACTTGGCGCTGGGAAACCGGCAGGAGGCCAGCGGCAAGCGGGGGCCCTTCTCGGGGGAGTACACCGCCAGAGCGGTCTTGGTCCCGCCCACGTCGCCGGCCAGGAAGAGGCCGGTCCGCCCAACCCGGGGGTGGGAGGGAGCCCGGGTATCGTCCAACGAAGTAGCCATTAATGGGAATGTAGCCGCCAACTGGACGATCGTTTAGCTGGCGCGATCGAGGCCGCGGCCGCCGGAATTCCGGCGGCCCATTTTTCAGGGGCGCCACACCACGGCTCTGGTTACGGCCGAGCTCTGGCTGGTCCCGACGACCAGCAGCCCGCCCAAGCCGGGTGTATTGGTTCCATTCCCCTGGCTTCGCTGGGTTCCCAGCGCGCCCAGGTCCCGAATGCCGGCACTTGGATTCCACAGAAACGCGTGTTCGTCGTTGGCGTTGATGTTGCTGCGGCCCACGATCTGTCCGGCGTCATTGATCCCCACTGCATTGGCTTGACCGCCGCCCAGGTCGCCGAGGAGTTCCATCGTGTACGAGCCGCCAACAGGAACCCAGCGGACCGCTCGGCGGACGAGGGTTCGGCCGGAGCCAGATCGAACCGTCCCAGCGATCACTCCATCCGAGTTGATGTCCGCCGCGTCCGAGGTAGACGCATCGGCTGGGGTTGGAAGGAAGGTCGGTGGTGACCCTGGGCTGGACCAGACCACCGCACGACCAGCGAGTCCAGTTGGCTGAGAGCAGCTACCTGCGATCTGCTGCACCAGGTTGATCGCCGTGGGATTACAGGCGAGCAGGGGATCGGTGGGCAGCTGACGCCAGCCGGTTTCCTCGAACCAGAGGTAAGAGCGGGTGGTGTTATTCGAGAGAATGACCCCTCCGACAATCTGTCCGGCATCGTTCAGTGCGGTGGCCCCGGGATCAACCCGTCTGGTGCCGAACCCAGTAGCGCAGCGGTCCAGCCGCCGGCGCCATCGGAGAGCCAGCGAACGCCGCGGTTGCCACTCAGGGTCCCCACGATCACGCCGTTACTGTTGATGTCGGCAGCGATACTCTCACATCCGCCCGCCGGCAGGGGAAGACTGATCCTGGTAACCGGGTTGGACCACACCGTCGGCAGACGGCCGTTTCCACACGGCCCAGCGCTCACATACCCAACGATCAGCCCGCTTCCGTTCACCGCGTAGGCAGAGCTGGTCCCCGCCGGCGCCGCGAGTTCCTCGATGGCCAACACCGCAAACCGCTCGGTCCCGATTCCCTTCTTCCCCTTCGAAGTAGTCACGATGATGTCGTACCGATCCGGCACCGCGTCCACAGCGATCGTGATATTCGCCACCAGCTCTTTCGCGCTGCGATAGGTGGTCCGATTGGTTCTCACCGAGGGACCCACCACTCCGTCCAGGGCAAACTCCGCCTTGGAACCTAGGTCGAACCCGGAACCAGCACGCGCACATCGAGGGTAGTGTCCTGGGGGGCCCCAGCCGGATCGGCAGCCGTCACCGTGGGAGCCGTGGCACCCGCTGCCTCAGAAGTCCCGCTCCATGGCCCGGTGGTAGACTCCTGAGTGCATGCCGCTACCAGCGCCAATGCCAGCAGCGCGCCGGCAGGAAGCCGGGATGAACGACCCGCTCGAGTTGCCATGGGGAGTCTTCCTGAAGAGGTAGTATGTGCCCCGTTGTGCATGGGCACGGGCTCATCTAGGGTGTTTGTTCTGTAGCACGGACGGCGACGCTCATTTTGCGGCTCCCGGTTCCGAACACGCTGTACGCCGCCCAGGAAAGGCCTTCGCCTGCCCCAATCGCCTGCCGCTGCGCCTGCGCCAGCGCTTCCGCGGACGAGCCCGATCCGAGGAGCTCACGGTAAAAACGCTCCGCCATCTTTGCCGCCCCCTGGTCCGGTACTCGCCACAGGGTGGCCACGACCGTCTGGACTCCGGCAACGAGCAGGGCCTGGGCCAACGAGCCCTCCTCCATCGTCTCTGCAAAGGGTGCTTCCGCGGCTCCGCTGAATCCGGTCTCACAGCCTGACAGGAAGACCAACGGACTTCGGCTCTCGAGCTGAAGGATCTCATGTAGCTCCAGCCGTCCATCGTCGGCCGGATTGGAGCCCTTCGGCCGGCCGACGATCATCCGGGAGAACAGTGGGTTTTGCCTGTTCTGGGATCCGTGACTCGCGAGGTGAACCGGACCTCCTCTCTCGAGCGCCGCCCGGACGCCGCTCTCCGTTGCCGCGGGTCCCAGTCGGAGGATGGCATCCGGCAGCAAGCGCTGGATGATCTTCGCCTCGCGCTCGGTGGCCGGGAGCGAATCCGGCAACGGTGCGAAGACGGCCATTCTACGAAAGGTGCCGGGCGTCTCTGGTCCGGTATCGGTCAGGGCGGCAACAGCGGGTAGATAGTCGAGAATGAAGTCCTGCACCAGAAAGCGCCCTGTGCTCCGGTTCCAGAGCGCGGCAAAGGGAAGCGCCGACAACGGACCGTGGGGCACGATGTGAACTCGGCGTACTCCCTGGAAAGCGCCGTGTCGCAGCAGAGGCTCGATCAACCACTGATGCAACTCACCCAGCGCGGCCCACGCCTGATGATCAACTGGCGAACGCTCCATCAGCTCGCGGATGACCCGCAGCTTTACCGCCAGATCCCGGCTTCCCTTTCCGACCTGTTGTTGGTAGACCCGGTCTCGGCGAACGGCGAAAACATCCAGCCGCTCAGGACCGGCCAGAAACAGGAGTAGCGCCTCGTCGTTAGCCAGACGCCCCTCGACTGCCGTCAGCGTCGGCGAGGCGAGACCGAGTAATCGGGCTGAGGGCGAGAGCGCGTCGTGCGCCAGGTGCTCCTCGTACGCTGCGCGATCCGCATCCAGCTCGCGTTGTATCGCCTTTCGCCGCTCGAGATCGGCCCCAAGGCCGGAAAGCTCAGCCAGCTCCCCTTCCAGCGCTGCCGCCCGCAGCAGCAGTCGCTCCCTTTCAACTACCAGCTGCACGGCGCCGGCCTGACCGCCCGGGAGACCTCCGAGGCGCTCGGCGAGCACTTTCCCCGGCAATGATGCCGCGACCTCGAAAGCCGCAGCGGTGTCACCGCGCGCGAGGTCGATGGCCACGAGGCGCGAGAAAGGACCGATGCGACTGGCGAAGTAGGTGGAGCGGAGCGGCCCCGTCCCCAGACTGCCGCGCTCCTGGTCGAGCGCAGCGATCGCGCGCTCAGCTGCCCCTCTCGCTTCATCGAGCTTGCCTCGGGCAAGGAGCGCCTGAGCCCGGAGGTCCTCGAGACGCCAGCCCGTTGGTGTCAGGGAAACTGGTACCCGGTCCGTGTAGCGGAGGGCTGATTCGGGATCTCCATCGAGCAAGGCGACCTGAGCCGCCACCAGGGCAGCGTCCACTTTGACGGAAGGGCTCTGAACTCGGTCCGCCTGTTCGAGTGCGGTATCAAGCTCCGCGCGCGCAGCTTTGGGGTTGCCGGTCTGGCGCAACGCGAGCGCGAGCTGGAGCCGATCCTGGATCGCCTCTTCCTCGGCCTCGACCTGTTGGTGCAGTGCCAGGGCCTGCCTTGCCGGGCTTACTGCCGCCGGTCCCTCCCCCAGCTCGAGCAGGATCACCGTCGAACGGCGAAGGTTGTTGCCTCGCTCCACCGCTAACCCCATGACGGCGTCCAGGCTATCGGCTTGGCGCAGACTTCGGAGCGCCAGCCGCGGGCTACCCGCTTGGAGATGCAGATCGGCAAAGACCTCGAGGATCGAGGCCGCCTCCTGCTGCAGCCCGTCGGAGCGGGCTATGGCCAGTCCCGAGTCCGCGGCAGCGATGGCCCGCTGCAGGTCACCCTGCGCCGAGAGCGCGGTGGCGAGCTGCCCTAGCGCATTGGCCTCGCCGGTGGAGTAGTCATCGGCTCGGTAAAGCCGGCGAGCCTGGTCCAGAAGCGGAATGGCCCCGGTGGGGTCGCCCAACCTGATGTCCAGCATGGCGAGGTTGGCCAGAGCGTTGGCCTGAGTGCGATCGTCACCAATTTTCCGGCCGGCTTCGATCGCGGTCAGGAGTCCTCGGCGCGCTGCCTCATACTGCCCGAGCTCGACTTGGACCAGCGGAATGTTGGCACTTGCTCGCGCGACACCTGCGAGATCCTGGTTTCGGCGTGAGGTCGCCACGGCGGAGTCGAAGCTCAGCAACGCCTCGCGATGGCGGCCCTCGTTCCACGCCAAAAGGCCGAGCGCGTTATAGGAGCGGGAGAGCTCCGCGTCCAGGTTCAGCCGGCGCTTCAAAGCCAGCGACTGCGCTCCGTGGTTCCGTGCGGCCGGATAATCGCCCAGCCGCCACTCGGCCAGGCCAAGCCACATCAGAGTGCGGGCCTGGACCGCGGAATCCGTCTGCTCGCGAGCGCGCTCGAGCTGTACCGCCCAGATGGCGCGGGCGCTGTCATAGGCCTGTCGGCCATAGCGCTCCTGGCCCGCCGCGAGCAGTGACTCCGCGGGAACTCCGAGTAACGCGGCGAGAGCAGAAGGGTTGTGCGGTAAAGAGAGGGTGGAGGACTCGCTCCGAGTAATGTTCTGGGCAGGCATGGTTCGCTCTTCGCAGGCTGCTCCGTGAAGGAGGAACAGCAGCAGCGAGAGCGAGGCCGCCGGGCGAGCGCTCATGGTCCCAGCCGGAACTCCCGGAGGCCGGTGGACCGGGTGCTCCCGTCATCCAGTACCGCATCGACCACCCAGAGGTACCGTTCCCCGCCCTTGAGCCGAACGCGAGGCGGCAACGCCGCGATGGTATCGGTGGCGCTGGTTGACCAGAGAGTGGCTCCGCCGCCCGTGGTAAGGGTGAGCCGATAGCTGCGCGCCCCGGGCTCGGGCGCCCAGGCGAAAATGGGAGGCGCCGCGGAAATCTCACCGATCGGCCCGTAAGCCACGATGGCCCCGACTTCAGCGGAGGCCCGAACCAGAGGTCCCGCACCGGGTCTCTGGTGTTCCACTGTAGGCCTGATCACGAGAACAAGCGCTGCCGCCGCCGCCAGAAATCCGCCGATGGCCAGAGTTCGGGGTCGCCGGGTGCGTCGCATCAGTTGTCGGGTTTCCAGCAGGTCATGCCGGCACTCGGCGCATCCAGCCAGATGAGACTCGATTCGCTCGCGCTCGGGCCCAGTCAGCCGTCGATCCAGGTATGCCGCCAGCTCCGTATCGTTCATGTGCTCTCCCGCGGGCGTCGCCGCGTTCATCGGGAGCGAAATGACTGAGTTACGCCACGATCTGTAACAGTTACACGGCAGGCAGCGGCAGGATTGCGGAGCATCTCAGCCCTCCACCCCCTCGATGCCTTGGGCTTGCAGGGCCGTGCGGAGACGGGCGAGCACTGTGTTCAGGCGGCGATAGACATGGAACGGCGTGGGGAGCCCGACGAGGTCTGCTATGCGGGCCGCAGAGAGATCATCCTCGAAGCGCAAGACCAGCAGCAGGCGATCCGAGGCCGGAAGTGCGCCGAGCTCGGCGCGAAGACGGCTGTCTCGCTCCCTCCGGATCGAGTCGGCTTCGGCGGAGGATTGAGTCGGATCGGCGACTTCAGTCGTGTCGAGACCGTGATCGAGACAATCGAGCAAGTTCCGCCGAACGACGCGATCCGTCGCAGCAGGCGACCCAGCGGACGATCGATCCCGGCCATAACGGTTTCGGTGATAGTCGAGGCAGAGCCGGCGAGCGGCGACGGTGAGCCAAGTGGAGAATCGAGCCCGGCCATCGTCTTGGAAACTGCGGAGCCGCTGGTAGTTCCCGTCGTAGAGCTTCTCGAGAATGTAGCTATAACGCTCCATGGCCTGGTCATGTCCGCCGCCGAATGACCGAGCTACGTGGAGCAGCAGCCGGCTGTGCCGGGCAACAAGCTCCTCCCATGCGGCCGTGCGGGTAGGCGCATCGGACGCCTGGAGCAGGCGGTTCAGTTCCAGAGGAACAGTGCCATTCATCAGAGCGCCGGGTGGGATACCGGAGAGAATGTACCGGCCGAATGGCGGGTCAAATAGGGTCCAACGGGCTGAGTTCGTTCCTTGGCCCATGGTCTATCTGGCGCGATCCAGGTCCCCGCCGCAGATTCGGAGTCGCCATGACCGCCCCCACCATAGCCGGACCCCAGCGCAAGCCGTACGACGACGAGATCGACGTCTATGGCGTCACCCATACGGGAAAGGTCCGGAAGGACAACCAGGACCACTTCCTCATCTGCTCGCTGAAACGGCAGATAGTAGTCCGCCAAACCAGCCTTCCCACCGTTGACGGCATCACTCGGGAAAGCGAGCGGCTCGCATTTCTGATGATGGTCGCCGACGGCGTCGGGGGCGGGGTTAAAGGCGAAGAGGCCAGCCGCGTAGCAGTGGAAGCGGCAACCCAGTACGTCCAGCGCAGCATGCGCTGCTACTATGCCGCCAGGGCCGAGGACGACGAGGAGTTCTTCGAGGCGCTCAAGGAAGCGGCACTCGGCTGCCACGGGGAACTGATGCGCCGGGGCCAGAAAGATCCGGACTCCCGGGGCATGGCCACCACACTGACGCTCTACCTGGGCGTGTGGCCCTGCGCGTATCTGCTGCAGGTGGGGGACAGCCGCTGCTACATCCTCGAGAAGGGGCAACTGACCCAGATCACCCGCGACCAGACCATGGCGCAGGAGCTGATCGATCTCGGCGTCATGAAGCCGGCGGATGCCAAGCGCAGCAAGCTCGGGCACACGCTATCCAGCGCGATCGGCGGGCGTAACACCGAGCCGGTGGTCACCCGGCGCACGCAGACTTGGGGCACCGTGGCACTGCTCTGCAGCGACGGACTTACCCAGCACGTGTCCGACGAGCGCATTCGCGAGCGGCTGCTCACCATGAAATCGTCCCGCCAGGTCTGCGAGGATCTGTTGAACGATGCACTCGCAGATGGCGGAACCGACAACATCACCATGGTCATTGCCCGGGCGATCCCGGGAGAACGTTAAGGCGACTCGCTTACGCCTGGTTCAGGGCGCCAGCTTTCCATCCTTCACGATCACCTTCCCATCGGCTTCGACTGTCGCCTTCAGTAGCGGCACGGTCCAGCCGCCGCCGACTGGCGGGTTGCTCCCCCCAAATGCCTGATTGGCGCCAAAAGACAGCGATACCGCACCGGCCGAGGTTTCCAGCTGTGGGCCATAACTTGGAATGTGGCTGTACTGGATCGCGGGGTTGAGTCCGATCACGATCGACCCGAATCGGCCGGCGTTCTTCATGGACTGCTTGAGGCAATCCTCGTCCGAAGCCGCCGTCACACTGGTGGCGACGCCATTCTTCACATCGATGGCCTCATCCTTGACCGGTTTGCTGCATTGATCTTCGGCTGCGCGAAGCTTGCCATTTGCGCTGGTCTCGATCGGAGCGAACCGTACCGTCCCGCCGGGAAGCCCGGCCGAGCGTTGCGCTTCGTTGCCCTTGGTTCCTGCTGGAACCAAGCCCGCGCTGACGATGACGGGCCGCTTTCCCAGGTCAACCGTGAAGTCTGTACCCTCCGGTGAGGTGACCCGAAGGTGCTTGGCACCCTCAAGTATCTGCTTGATCGCTTCGCCTTTTGCCCGGATGGCGGAGTAATCGGCATCAACGGCGGTCCACGTCATTTCGGCGTAGGCCGGGTAGTCCATCTGGATCGATGCGGTGTCGGAAGGCGTGGGAATGCCGATGAACAGAGTTCGGGTCATGCCCTTGTCCTGCTCCGGCTGGGTGGCCGCGCCCAGCTTGGCCAGTGCCTGGTCCACCTGGGGACGACGGTCAACCGAGCGCACCGAGGCGAAATCCTCTCCCGAGGGCAGGACGAACGCGACGGCGACGTTGTGGGCCGCGAACTTCTCGTATGAAGTCGACGACTTGGCGATGTATTCCTCCGGAACAGTGGCATAAAGCTCTCGCGTCAGTCGCGAGCTGTTCAGCAGGAGCAGCGGGCGGCCGCCGGCCTTCTGCACTTCGGCGCCGAGCGCTTCCATCTGACGCACCATGAGGAGACCGCCGCTAATGGTGACGAGATCGCCGGGCTTGATGCCAGCCGACTGAACCAGCTTCGGCGCCAGCTCGTTGAACCGCATGGCCGACTCGGCGAGGCTGGCCCGGGTGGCATCCGGCATCGGATCGCCCATCGTGGGATAACCCTGGGCCTGGGCTCTGGTCGTGAGTGCACCGGCCAGTAAGGAAAAAAGGAAGAGTGGGGCAAGAGAGTCTACACGACGCATAGTGCACCTTCCTAAAAAGGAGGAGCCTTCGTAGCGTCGCTGTGGAGAGCCGGCGTCTCGGAGGATGGTTCGGGGGGAACGGGCAAGGGTACCACCCTAACGACCTTTGAGCAATGCCTCGAACTCGGGGTCGCCGCGGAGCGGCTGCAGCGTGCGGTCGATCGCGATGGACCCGCGCGACTGCTGGGCCGGTTGCCCGAGCAAAGCCTTGAGCTCCGCCACCGCTCTGTCGGGGTCTCCTGCCATGACCGCGATCCGACTTCGGATGTACGCGACGTATCCGCTCTGGAGTCCCGATCCCAACGGCTGCAGTTTGCCCGCTCGATCGGCTCCGATACGAGCCTCCCGCAGACGGCCAGCCAGCGCGAGAGACAGCGCCCGGTCCACCTCGATCTGCCCTCGGTCGCGCCGATTACCCCAGGTGGCGAGGACTGCGTCGTGGGCCTTCACTGCGGTGTCGGCATAGGCTCTTGATTGCGCACTGTCTCCCAGGAAGCGGTGCGCTTCCGCCAGTGCGAGCGCCCAGTCGGCTCGGCCGCCGTCGAGATCGTCGGGAGTAAGAGTCGTCATCGTCCGGAGTTGATCGTCTTGCAGGGTCCAGATCAGATCCTCCCGCAGCGCCACATACGCCGCCAACGCCCGCGGTCCGGCCATCCGCTCCAACTCCCGCAACAGCTGCTGGGCTCCGGCAAGATCCCCTTCGGCGATGTAGAGCCGAACCCGCATGTATCCCAGTGTCAGGCTGGTCGGCCGGAGGCTCAGTGCCTTATCCAACGCTCGCCGTGCCTCGGGGTAGCGGCGCAGCCTCATGTAGGCGACGCCGAGCCAGGACGCCGCATCCGGTGAGCGGGGATCCACCCGGGCCGAGTGCTCCAGATCGGCGACGGCCTCAGGCCAACGGTTCAGCTCCATCTCCACGATGCCGGCCGCCGTGAGGAGATCGCTGCGGTGCGGCTGGGTACGGAGCGCATCCCGATAATCCCTCAGGGCCGCGGGGAAGTCACCCATCACCCTCAGATGATGCCGCGCGCTGGCGGCGAGCACGTCGGGCGCATTCGGCGCCAGCGCCCGGGCCCGGTCGAGCGAGGCCAGGGCGCTGTCTGCGTCGCCCACCATGAGCCCACCTTGGCGGAAAGCCTCAATCTGAACCTGAGCCAGCTCGGCCCAGCCGGCAACGAACGCGGTGTCGAGCCGTACCGCCTCCCGCAACTCGGCGATAGCCGCGCGCAGCGTCTCCGGAGTCCAGTCTCCTGACTGGAGCTCGCGGGCTCGGAGATAGTGGGAGTACGCCTCGAGATTCCGGGTGGGGACCGCGCTCAGATGGGCCCGGGATGAATCGGTGAGAGCCAGATGCAGCGCGCCGGCAACCTGACCCGCGATGTCGGCCTGCACCGCGAAGACATCGGTGAAGGAAGCGTCGAACGGATGAGCCCACCGGGTGACACCGGTGCGCACGTCGATCAACTCGGGGCTGACCCGCACCCGATTCGATTTGGGCCCCTTGTCCCATCGGACGGTGCCGGTGAGCAGATACGGTACCCCCAGCTCGGCTCCGATCTCGGACGGCGTCTTGCCACTCCCCGCGTACTGGCTCGAGCTGCCGCGCGCGATCACTTCCAATCCCGGAAGTCCAGCGAGCTTGGCCCGCACCTCATCGCCCATCCCCTCGGCGAAGTACGCATCGGCGCTGTCTCCCAGGTTCTCGAAGGCGAGTACGGCAAGACGGGTGGGCGCGACGGCCGGTTCGAGCGACACCACATCAAACCTTGGAGATCGGGGTGTACCTGCCTGACGCACCCCGAGGAATACCGCCAATGCAGTCGAGACCGTCGCCAGGGCAATCCAGACTTTTCGCGGCACGCGCCAGGCGCGTGGGGACTTGGCGGTCAATGCCCTCGCGAACTCGGTCATGGAGGGAAACCGGTCGTCCGGCGCAAGTGACAATGCCCGCGCGAGCGCCTGTTCCACAGCGATCGGTGTCTCGGGACGGAAAGTACGCACTCCCGCCACCGGCGCGGTCACCCGCCGAGCGATAACGGCGTGGATCGTGGGCCCGGTGTGGGGCGGCCGCCCGGCCAGCATCTCGTAGCACACCGCCGCGAGAGAGTACTGATCGGCCCGCGGGTCGGCGCGCTCGGCCAGCGCCTGCTCCGGCGCCATGTAGAGCGGCGTGCCCATGCCGTATCCCGCCTCGGTCAGGTGCTCTCCGGACGGGTGATCGAGCTGGAGCGCGATCCCGAAGTCGGCGAGCATGGGATTGCCGTCTTCGGTCAAGAGGATGTTTTCCGGCTTGACATCGCGGTGCACCACGCCGTTCCGGTGAGCGTAGGCGAGCGCCTCGGCGCAGTCGCAGGTGATGCGGACCGCGTCGTCCACACTCAGCCGTTTCTCCCGCCGCATCCGTTCACGGAGCGACTCGCCCCGGATGTACGGCATGGTATACCAGAGCTGCTCCTCGGTCTCACCCGAGTCGTAGACCGAGCAGATATGCGGATGCTGGAGACGGGCGGCGGTGGCGATCTCGAGGCGGAAGCGCTTGCTGTCGAGAGCGAGGGTGACCTCGCGGCGAAGCAGCTTGAAGGCGACCAGGCGGTCGTGCCGGATGTCGCGGGCGAGATACACTGTGGCCATGCCGCCGCGTCCCAGCTCCCGTTCGAGCTGGTACTCACCACCGAGAGGCAGGGTCGGTAATGGGCCGGTCACAGGCGTCGTCATTGAGAGACGGGAATTTGACCGGGTGCCGGGGCTGGCGCTAGAAGAGGCTGTATTGCCTACCGCATTGCTGCCGCGTACCTCAGGAAGATCGAACAACTAGTTGATCAGCCTCAGAAGCTTTGCTCTTGCGTTCGACCGAAAAGTGGTCTGCTGCGGCACCGGGCTTTGCGCCACACGTACGGCGACAGCCCTGATCTCGAACGTGACCTTGTCCGCGACCTTCACCGCTCCCCCAGGTCCGGCGCTCACCGGCTTGATGCCGAAGTCAGT
Source organism: uncultured Gemmatimonadales bacterium (assembly GCA_963698975.1). Lineage (GTDB taxonomy): Bacteria > Gemmatimonadota > Gemmatimonadetes > Gemmatimonadales > GWC2-71-9 > CAVVWJ01. The sequence goes on along the minus strand of CAVOSV010000002.1, from coordinate 1,597,643 downwards.
CTGCTTCACCGAAAAGGTCGAGTTGGCCTCGAGCGTATCGGCCCCGATCTTGGCGGCGACATCGATCGGCACGTCCCGCGTCTGCCCCGCCAGGGTTAGTGACCCGATGAGGTGGAACCCTTCGTTGTTCTTCTCGACCCGGCGGGAGAGAAGCCGGATCTCGGGGAACTCGCCCGTCCGAAGCACGTGGGTCCGCATGTTTTCCGCGACCTTTCGCCGCTCCGCTGTATCCGAGGGAGTCAGGACGTCCAGGCTGTCGGCCAGCACACGAATGTCCAGACGAGAGCGCGATGGGTTACCCGGGTAGTACACAATCTCCCCCCGGAACAAGCGAGCCTCGATCACGTGACTGTGGCCGGCGAACCCGAACAGACCTGCCTTACCGGTCTTCACCTGCAGCCGGCTGCTCGAGGCCAACCGGTACACCACCGAGTCGCCGCTCTGGGGTTGCTGAGCGTGAGCTGTGCGGGTCAGAAGAAGAAGCAGCAGCAGCCTGAGGCTTGGTGGCATCGTGATACTCCTTTGTGTGGTCAGGACCCGAAGGCCCTGCGGATGACGAACCGGCCGGTCACCGCGTCTGACAGCGAGGAGTAGATCTCACCGCTGATATCGAGGTGGCGGGTGAGCTGCCATGAGGCTCCGCCGAAGAGGACGGCTCGATCGAGATTCACCTCGACCGGGGTGGTATCGGTCTGACCGAACTGGTTGGTGAAGTTCACCTGGAAGCGGGGCTGCAAGTGGTTGTACCCCGAGCCGACATAGGGACGGAGTCTTCCACCCGCCATAGCCCAGCCCACGCTCAACTCGAGGCCCATGATGTTCGGCGAATAACGATCGTCCGACACCTGGCCCTGGAAGCACTCGCTGGCTGGATCGGCGATCCCATTCTCATCGCAGGTGACCGGTGCCTTGATGGTGCCGAAGGTTGCGTGGGCCCGAAGCCCCGCCGTGAGACCGCCGCTGTGTCCGACACTCCGGCTCAGCGCGAACCCGAATAGATTCGCCTGCACCCCGTTCACCCGGAGCGGCGGGATCCATGACGCCTCAAGCGCGAGCCCGAGCGGCAGCGGCACTGCGATCCGTGGCCGGGCCAACGCGGGAAGCGCATCCGTGTTCTCGGGGCCCTTGCCCGGCCGGCAGATGGTCGGAGTAGCGGTCACCGGATCGACCGAGGGCACCCGGGCTCCTTCCAGTCCCAGGGTGACCCGGGTGAGCTTGCCCGGAGCACTGGTCCCACTGAAGGCCAGGGGAACCGAGAAGATGCCGAGCGTCTGTGCCTCGTGGGATCCGCTGCCGGGCCGGCACTCGTCGTACTGCGCCGCGACCTGTGGCGGCAGCGACAGGAGCGCAAACAGGGCAGCAAAACGGTAAGCGTGACCGCCCGACCGACGGACCGCCCGTCCGCCCGTCATTGCGCCAGCACCACGACCACTCCGGTCATCATGTTGCCATGGACAGCGCAGTTGTACTGGTACTTGCCGGGTGCGTTGAACGTCAGCTGGTAGCTGCTCCCGCTGCTCGACTCGAGAGCGCTGCTGGTGAAGCTCGGGGTGCCAAGCGACTGCACGGTGTGCGGCACCACCCCGGTGTTGACCCAGGTCCAGGTCACTGTTCCCCCCGCGAGAACGGTATCGACCGCAGGATTTACCGTGCTGTTCCGGTCGCTCCGGAAGAGGTTGTTCCCGACACTCACACTGACGGAAGCGGAAGGAGGTTCTCCCGCACCACCACCTCCCGCTCCACCACCGTCTCCAGTGGACGGATTACTGGGAGCGGTGGGTGCCGACGAGCCACCACCACATCCGGCGAACAGCGCCGCTAGCAACACCCCGCTGAAAAATCCTCGCGTTCCACGCATGTCTGACCTCCTGAAGTAGTCCAGCCCCGCTGCTCGCCGCCCCGCGTTCCGTCACGCGAGCAATGTTGCCCCTGAGCGGTGACCCGACCATTCCCGGAGCGTGGAGTCTTGATCCTCCCCATTTAGGGAATGTTGCGGCCCCCCGTACCGGGTAGTATCCATCACTAATCCAGTGAAACGCGGGAGCTTGGTGGTGCACAGGATTCGCAATCCCGGCCGGGACTCGCTCGTGGCAGCGATGATCTCGGCGATCGGGCTGGTGTTACTGGTGGGCCTGGGCAGTTACCTCCGGCTCGGCCTCGCGCTGTCCGCCTTCCTCGGCCTTCTACTCATCGCCTGGGTCACTCCAGTGATCGGCACCGCGGGAGCGTTCGTGTTGTCGCTACTCGGCATCGGGTCGCTGCTGCTGTTGGGCGGGCCGTTGCACCCCGAGCCGGTGGCCACAATTCCCGAGCAAGCGGCCATTCTCGCCGGCTTCGAGGCGAGTGCCGTGGCCGTCATCGTGCTCGAGTCACGCCGTCGGCGGGCGCTGGAAGACGCGCGCGCAGCGCGCAACGATCTGCGTCTGGCAATCGACACCATCCCCACTATCGTGTGGAGCACCATGCCCGATGGGACAGTGGATTTTATGAACCGGGCCTGGCGCGACTTCACCGGTTATTCGGAGGCTGAAGCGGTGGGAGCGCGCTGGATGGAGACACTCCATCCGGACGAGGCCGAGTGGCTGCACTCGGTCCGCAACGCGGCGATCGCTGCAGGACGACCCTATGAGGCGGATGCACGCATGCGGGCGGCCGACGGCGAGTATCGCTGGGTGCTGCGCCGGGCGGTGCCGCTTCGAAACCAGAAGGGCGAGATCGTCAAGTGGTACGGCACCGGCACCGACGTCGACGATCTCAAGCGGGCCGAGGCCCGACTACGAGACAGTGAAGCGTATCTCGCGGCAGCGCAGCAGCTGAGTCAGACCGGAAGCTTTGGGTGGGACCTGTCGCGCGCGGAGCTCCGCTGGTCGGAGGAGACGTTCCGCATCTTCGAATACGATTCCCGGACCGACCGGCCCACGGTGGATCATGTACTGCGGCGGGTGCACCCGGACGACCTCGATGCCGTGCAGAAGGAGATCGACCGGGTCACCCACGACAAGGAGGACTGGGACCTCGATCACCGCCTTCTGATGCCGGATGGCCGGGTGAAACACGTGCACGTGGTGGCCCGGGCGGCCAAGCACGCGGGGGGCGTCGAGTTCATCGGCGCGGTCATGGACGTGACCGCAACCCGGCGGGCGCAGCTGCAGGCCCGCCGCTCCCGGGAGCGGGCGCTCGCAGCTCGGTTCTCCGCTGCACTGGAGGAGCGGACCCGACTCGCCCGGGAAATCCACGATACGCTGCTCCAGGGGTTCACCGGGGTCGCCCTGCAGCTCACCGCCGTGGCGCGAAGAGTGACGGAGCCCGGAACCGCTGCCGCGCTGGCTGATGTCATCGCTCTGGCGCAGCGGACCCTCGACGACGCCCGTGGGGCGATCTGGGACCTGCGCGCCCCTATGCTCGTGTCCGGGAGCTTCAGCGCGTCGCTCCAGCAGATCGCCGAGCACGGCATCCAGGGCACCGATCTCGCCATCGACTTCGAGATTCGGGGTGAAGAGCGGCCTCTCCCAGCCAAGATCGAGTCGGCCGCCGCCCGGGTGCTGCAGGAATCCGTCGCGAACACGGTGAAGCACGCCGAAGCCTGCATGATCCGGGTGCGCCTTGCCTATCGTGCGGACAGTCTCAGACTCAGCATCTCGGACGACGGTAAAGGCTTTCAGGTGGATCCGGAATTCCGCGCCTACGGCGGGCACTGGGGCTTGCTCGGCATGAAGGAGCGGGCCACCGACCTCTACGGGACACTGACGGTGCGGAGCTCGCCCGGTCGCGGCACCTGGGTCGCGCTTCGCATTCCCGAGGGCGTGGACACACCGGCCGCGGTGCGGGGTTAAGGCGCGCTTCTCCCCGAATGGGGAATTGCTCCAGCCCTCCCGGAGCCGTTTCTTGGAGTCTTTACGAGAGGCCCAGTGTCCCAGCATCAACTTCGATCCAGTTGCAACGACTCGGCCCGCATTCTCATTGCCGACGACCATCCTGCGGTGCGCGCGGGGCTGGCGGCCATGATCCTGGCGGAAGACGATCTATTCGTCGCGGCCCAGGCGGAGAACGGCGAGCAGGCGGTTGCCTTCTATCGGGAGCACCGGCCCGACCTGGTTCTCATGGATCTCCGGATGCCGGTGCTCGGCGGGGTTGAGGCCATCGCAAGGATCACTACCGAGTTTCCCGATGCCCGCGTCCTGGCGCTCACGACCTATCAGGGCGACGGCGATGTACGGCGTGCGCTCGATGCCGGGGCCCGGGGCTATCTACTGAAGCACATGTTGATGACCGAGGTCATCGCCGCCATACGCGCGGTGTGCCGGGGCGAATATGTGATTCCGCCCGTAGTGGCTGCCAGCCTGGCGCGGCATCCGGAGCGCGACCGGCTCACGCCGAGGGAGCTGGAGGTGCTGGGGCTGATGGCGCAGGGGAAGAGCAACAAAGAGATCGCCGTCGCGATCGGGCGGACGGATGAGACTGTGAAGATCCACCTCAAGGGCGTCTTCGCCAAGCTCAAGGTGACCACCCGCACCGAGGCGGTCCGAATCGCCGTAGCGCGCGGATTGGTGCACCTCGAGTGAGGGTCTTGTGCCGCGACTGGCGGAGATTCCTTCGGAGTCCCCCGCCAGTCGCGACCTACCTCACTGCACACGAGACTCTGCACTAACTGAATGTGCCGGGACTATACGGTCGGCCCTGCGTACTCGACAGCACTGGGGGGCTGCTCCGCAGGACGCGTCGGCACGAGGGGGAGGAGACCGGACAAATCGGAGGTGCTCACCGTGGGAGAGATCGTCCGGGCTCCGACCGTCGAGTGCTGCAGCGTCCGAAGGAGCAGCCCCCAGTGCGGAGTCCCGCAATGGAGGGCTATCGGTCTACGTCACCTAGTAGCCGCTTCCACTCCCACCCCCGCCGTTGCTGCTGCCGCCCCCGCTGGCCGAGCCTTGTGATAGGGCGATCTGACCACGGATCTCTCCGCCAGGGTGCGCTGCAGTATGAACGTTGGTGTAGAGCTGGCCCTTGTTGAGCAGCGTGAGCAGCGAGTCGCCGGAGATGCTGCCAGTGCCGCCGTTGGAGATCGGTTGACTGAGGTCGATCGTTCCGGAGGCCACCTGCCCCGACTGCACCGCAGCCGCGGTGAATGGAACGAGAATGTTGCCGTTCGTTCCCGCCGCGCCACCGTGAATGTGCGATGCGACGGCGTTGCCGGAGAGCCCGCTCACGTTCACCACGTAGCTGAGCGATTTTCCCGTGAGGGTAAAGGTCGCGGTGCCGCTGGCAGCGCCGGTGATTCCGGGAACCTCATTCACACCACTCAACTGGGCGACATACGTGGTGGAGGTGGTGCCGGGGCCAGTGGAGTCGCCGCTGCAGGCGATCATGGTTGCCACACCCCAGATCGTGCCGGCGAGGGTGATTCCGCCGATGGTCAATCGTGTGCTCATGGGTCCCCTCCTCTTGATTGGTCGATCCTGCGATGATGAGGCACAAGATCGTGAGCGGACCGGCCGGGCACGATTCCCGGCGAGAGTAGACTTTGCACTCCCCGATCGGGGAAGTAGCACACCTCGACCCGGGCGATTTTCTGGTTCGGGGACAGGTAATAAAGGAATCTTCGGGAGTAGGACAGCCAGGCTCGAGAGACACTGTGGGCGCGGGCGATGCTGCATCGGCGGGGCCGACACCTGGCTCAGACTATCGAGGGATCCTGGCAGGGGGAGCGTGAGATCGGGACGGAACCGGGATTCTAGTTGAAGCCCCTGGGGCGCCAGTGTGTCTCTGGCTCACCCGGGCATCTCTGAACTCCCGGAGCGTTGCCCGAAGCTCGGGCAGCGAGTCCAGCACGATCGCGCCGGAGGCTTGAATTTCTCTTCGCAACCGGTTTGCAGCAGCTCCGCCGATCATCAACGGCGTCGGCTCGGGCAGTCCCTCCCGAGCGACCCTGACCGCCGCCAGCAAATGTTCGTCATCGGTGGAGTAGACGCTGCTGAGCGCGACGGCTGCGGCCTTGATGTCCCTGGCAGCCGCGAGCAGCTCGGCGACCGGGAGGTCAGGGCCGAGGTAGGTAATCCCCCATTCCTCGGAAACCGCACACACCGCCACCATGAGGGCGCCCAGCTCGTGCTTCTCGCCCGGAGGAGTCGCGACGAGCAGTCTCGGCATATCAGCTTCCACCCTGTACACCCCTAACTGCCACTCCAGAACCCGCCGGAACACCGCCGTGCTCATGTGCTCCTGGGCAACCGACAGTGCTCCGCTGGACCAGCCGTGTCCCACCGCTTCGACCGCGGGAGCAACCACCTCATCCAGAAACACGGGCCCGCCCAGGGTGATGACCCCCCGCTGCAGCACCGCTTGAAGCTCCTCGGCGTCGAGGCGGCCGACGGCACCGAGCGCTTCGCCCACTACCTCCGGCGCGGCGGAGCCCTCGATCTGCCCTGGCGGTAGGACCACCGGTGCCGGAGGGACCTGCTGCTCCAGGCGCTCCAGATCCGCCAGGGAAAGTGGGGCGATGCTGGAGATGCTGTGCCCCCGGCTGGTGAGCTGCTTCAGCCGTCTGAGCCGCTCGACGTCGTGGTCGGAATAGAGTCGCTGCCCGCCCTGCGAGCGGTGGGGGGCTACCACTCCGTAGCGCCGCTCCCAGGCCCGGAGGACGTGAGGGGACAGGCCGGTGAGATTCGCCACCAGCCTAACGGGATGTCGTGGAGTGTCGAAGCTGGAGTCTTGGCTCACCCGACGATCTTAGGGGTTTGTCTAACTAATGTCAAGAGGATAACTTGTACATGAGCTTGACAAAGACCGCTTCAAGCGTAGTTTGTTGGACGATAGTTAGACAGATACTTTCCCCTAAACTTTAGGAGTACCCCCATGAATCTCAAACTGCTCACTCTCGGGCTCACTGTGGCGGCCTTCGCGGCCGGCTGCAGCGATGACGACAGCAGCACCGCTCCCGCCACCGAAGCGGGCGTGCGGGTGGTGCATGCCTCACCCGACGCACCCAACGTCGACGTCCTGGTGGATGATGCCCAGGTGCTGAGCTCGGTGCCTTACCTCGGCTCCTCGAGCTACCTCGAAGTCCCTGCCGGAACCCGGAACATCAAGGTGAATGCGGCAGGCACCACCACGACGGTGATCGATGCCGACGTTCCGCTGACAGCCGGGGCCGACTACACAGTAATCGCGGGGGGCCTGGTCTCCGACATAGCGCCGATCGTGGTGGAGGACGATCGCTCGGCCCCTCCGACCGGGAACGCCAAGGTGCGGGCGGTTCACGGCGCGCCGAGTGCTCCGGCGGTGGACATTTATGTCACGGCGCCCGGAGCAGACCTCGCGGTGGCGACTCCAACCCTGACGAGCGTCCCATTCGGTACGGCATCCGGCTATCTCGCGATTCCAGCAGGCGAGTACCAGCTTCGGGTGACGCCGGCGGGCAGCAAAATAGTGGTGATCGATAGCGGCACGTTACCTCTGGTCGCGGGGCAGGTGCGTACCGTGATCGCGGTCGACGCGTCCGGCGGCGGAGCGCCGTTCGACCTGCTGTTGCTAGCCGACGTCAATTAGCGCTGGGCAGGCTAATCGGAGGGTGCGGCAGAGGCCGCCGTACCTTCCGCCGTCTCTCCCACGGCTGTAACCTTCCGCCACACCTCTCCCAGGACCCACTTGCAAGATGGATTGAGTCGCCTTCAGGCCGCGCTCGCCGGCCAGTATCGCATCGAGCGCGAGCTCGGCCGCGGGGGCATGGCCGTGGTGTATCTCGCCCACGACCTTCGTCACGACCGCCCGGTTGCGCTCAAGGTGCTCCATCCGGAAATGGCCGAGACACTCGGCACCGAGAGATTCCTGCGCGAGATCAAGCTCGCCGCCCGCCTGCAACATCCCCACATCGTTTCAGTGCATGACAGCGGGACAACGGACAGCGGGGCTGCGGGCCAGCAGGGCCGCGGGACAACGCATCTCTGGTTCACCATGCCGTACATCGAAGGTGAGAGTCTGCGCGACCGGCTGCGTCGCGAGCGGCAGCTCCCCGTCGACGAAGCGGTTCGCATCACCCGGGAGGTGGCGCTCGCCCTCGATTTCGCCCACCGGCACGGGATCATCCACCGCGACGTGAAGCCGGAGAACATCCTGCTGGTCGACGGTCAGGCGTTGGTCGCCGATTTCGGCATTGGCCGAGCGCTGGGTGAGGCGGGTAACGAGCAGATCACCAACACCGGATTCGCGGTCGGAACCCCGGCGTACATGAGCCCCGAGCAGTCGCTGGGCGAGCGCGACATCGACGGCAAGACCGATGTCTACAGCCTGGGCGTCGTGCTCTACGAGATGCTGGCCGGCGAGGCCCCGTTCAGCGGAACCAGCGCGCAGTCGATCACCGCCAAGCGGTTGAGCGGTGAGATCCCCAGCCTTCGACGACTCCGGCCGTCGGTGCCGGAGCAGCTCGAGCGGGTCGTGCTCACCGCCCTGGCGACGCTTCCGGCAGACCGGTTCGCCACGCCCGGGCAGCTGGCGCAGGCGTTGTCACCCAATGTGTCAGGGATGACTTCCTTCCCTACCATCGCGACTCCGGCGGGGCCAGCCGAAACTTCCGCAGCTCCAACGATACGTCGTCGCAAGCCGGTTCCCGCGTGGCTCACCTTCGTGCTCGGACTGCTGGTCACGGCGACGATGGGGATGTTCTTCTGGCAGCGGAGCCGCCGTCCGGTCGAGACGCCCGGCACCAAGATGCTGGCGGTGCTCCCGTTCAAGAACATGGGCGCCGCGGGCGACCAGTACTTTGCCGACGGGCTCACCGAGGAGATCACCAGCCGTCTGGCCGGCGTCTCCGATCTCGGCGTGGTCTCCCGCACCAGCACCGATCCATATAAAGGATCGACCAAGAGTATCCGGCAGATCGGGCAGGAGCTCGGTGTCGGCTACATCCTGGAGGGCAGCGTCCGCTGGGAGAAGTCGACCGACGGCAGCAGCAAGGTGCGGGTCACGCCTCAGCTCATCCGGGTGGCAGACGACCGGCACCTGTGGGCGGACCGGTACGACGCGCAGCTGGCCGACGTGTTCCAGGTGCAGTCGAGCATCGCGGAGCAGGTGACCAGCGCGATGAACCTGGCGCTGGATCCCTCCGAAAAGCAGGCGATCAACGAGCGGCCCACGGCCGACACAAAGGCCTATGACTTTTACCTGCGGGGCATCGAGTACGCCAACCGCGGGCCGGGACGAGAGGACGTTGGCAACTCGGTTCAGATGTTCCGCCGGGCGGTTGATCTGGATCCGAACTTCGCCCAAGCCTGGGCCCGGTTGTCTCAGGGACGCTCCAGCGAGTATTGGTTTTTCTACGATCGAACTGAAGCCGCCCTGGCGGAGGCGAAAGCCGCGGCGGAGCGCGCACTCCGGCTGCGTCCCGATCTTCCCGAGCCCCATGTGGCGATGGGTTACTACTACTACTGGGGCAAGCTGGACTACGATCGCGCGTTGCAGGAGCTGGCGCAGGCGCGGCAGAAACAGCCCAACAACGCAGAGCTGTTCATGGCCTCTGCGGCGGTCCAGCGGCGCCAGGGACGCTGGGCGGGATCCATCGCGGACTTCGAGAAGGCAGTACAGCTGAACCCGCGATCGGCCGATGCGATCGGGAACCTGGCGCAGACCTATACTCTGGTTCGCAAGTACGACCTGGCCTGTGCAACTACCGACAAGGCGATCGAGATCACCCCCGACCTGTCCTTCCCCCGCTGGCTCAAGCTCCAATGCCTCATCGGAATGGACAGCCTGGAGTCGGCGAGGCAGGCGCTGCGCGCGGCTTTGCAGAGCGCAGGCCTCGTGGAGATGAGTCGGATGGCTGCGGGAACCGGAGCGATTGCCAGCTTTGCCGTGGTGCCGAGCTTTCTCCTCGTCGGCGATTCCACCGTGCAGCCCCGGATCGAGGCGCTGACAACCGCCGACGTCTCCGACACCGCCGGGTTATACGTGGTCAAGTCCGAGTTGTATCGCATTCGGGGCCGGACTGCGCTGGACCGGGCCTACCTCGACTCGGCGCGCACCATCCTGGAGTCCCAGATCAAGGCACATCCTGAGGAAGCAAATTTCCATGCCCGACTGGGGCTGGTGTACGCCAATCAGGGACGAAAGGCGGACGCGGTGCGGGAAGGTGAAGGCGCGGTGAAGCTGTTGCCGGTGAGCCGGGAGGCGTACCGTGGCGCCAATATCCAGGCGGCGCTGGCCCTGATCTATGCGACCGTCGGCATGCGATCAGAAGCAGTAGACCAGTTGAAGTATCTGCTCTCGGTGCCCTCGGAGGTGAGCGTTGGCTTGTTGCGGAACGACCCCCGCTGGGCTCCTCTTCGAGGAGATGAGAAATTCGAGAGTTTAGTCGCCAAGCGGTAAGTGGTGAGTAAAGAAGGTATAAGAAAAAAAAGATCCGGCGGCGGCCCCCGCCACGGGTCTACCGGGCTGGGTGAGGTCCCGGTGAGCCGCGGAGGACGCCTGCTGACGCTTACCTCAGTTAACGAACTCCGATCCCCGCCTCTTTCAGCAGCAACAGATCGCCCTCGATGATTTCCGGTTTGCCCATCTGGTCCTTGAACGGATCCGCCTGGACGAACTCAGCCGCCTTGCGGGTGGCCTCAGTCGACCCCTGTTGATCCTCGAACACGGTAATCGAGAGAATCTCCGTTCCGCCGGTCCTCATCACCCCGTAACTATGAAAGCCGCGGATATCGTGCAGGGTGGGAACGAGCTTCTCCTCGATACGGCGCACGAACTGATCGATCGTGTCGGTGGTGGCTGCGGTCTTGGTCGAATAACGACGGATAGTCGCGTACATCGATTCCTCCTGGTTGAGAGAACTTGCTCAGCCGGTTTCGCGATTGGCTCCACTCCGCGCATGGGCGACCAGCAACTGCCGCGCGGGGTTTCATAGCTTCTGAGGTGAAATCCCAGGATACGGCCCGGACTGCGAGTGTCAAGAGCGAGTCGGATTCCAGGTCCGAAACCGGCCAGCATGAGTAGTGTGGTGCACGCTACGATGTTGTCAGCGGCACGTATAAGCAGAGGGGTCTCAGACGTCGCCTGAATTGGAGGGAGTCACATGGAGTCTATTTTGAAGCCCCGACCGGTGCCGCATTCGGTTTATGCCAACGTACCGAACTCGAAGGTTCACCGCCTATTCGGCCGGGTCATGACCGCGATCGCGACCCTGTTCCTGCTGGTCGACAGCCTCGGCAAGCTGATTCCCATTTCTCCGGCGGTGGAGTTTACGGTTCGGCTGGGCTATCCCGAGTCCAGTGTGCCGTTGATCGGAATGATCCTGCTGGTCTGCTTGATCCTCTATGTGGTCCCGCGCACGTCGGTTCTGGGTGCGATCCTGCTGACCGGATACCTGGGCGGTGCCGTCGCCACCCAACTGCGATTGGGAAGTCCCCTGCTCAGCACTACTCTGTTTCCGATCTATATCGGGGTGCTGGTCTGGGGCGGCATCACGCTGCGGGAAGAACGCCTGCGGGCCCTTTTTCCGTTGCGGCGATGACGGCCTCAACCATCGCTTCCGGCAGCTCCTCCCGCGAGCACGGCGCCTGGAGCCGTGCCGTCGTCTCCCGCGATCCTCGCTTCGACGGCGTTTTCTATGTTGGCATCAGCACCACCGGGATCTACTGCCGGCCGGTATGTCCCGCGCGGATCTCCTATCCTGAGCGGAGAAGGTTCTTTCCCTCTGCGGCCGCCGCGGAGCAGGAGGGGTACAGGCCCTGCCTGCGCTGCCGGCCGGAGCTCGCGCCGGGGCTGGCGGTGTGCGATGCAGTCCCCCGGTCGGCCCGGGCGGCGGCAATGCGCATCGCCGCGGGTGCCCTCAACGGCAGCAGCGTGGCGGCGCTGGCGCAGGAGCTCGGCATAGGCGAGCGACATCTACGCCGAGCCATGGAGCGAGAGTTGGGCGTGTCACCGGTGGAGTTGGCGCAGACCCATCGGCTGTTGATGGCAAAGCGCCTGCTGACCGACACCGATCTGCCGGTGACCCGGGTGGCGTTCGCCAGCGGTTTTCAGAGTCTCCGGCGATTCAACAGCGTGTTCCAGGAGCGCTACCGGTTGAGTCCGAGTATGCTGCGGCAGCGACGTCGGCCGAAGCTCGCGTCACCAGCGCCGAACCTGCCGGGCGACTGGATCCGCTTGACCCTGGGATACCGCGCTCCGCTGGCCTGGGAGGCGCTGATCCATCGCATCGCCCCGGATACTCCACCAGGGGTCGGATCGATGGAAGGCACCCAATACGGCAGAACCGTGGCGCTCGAGGGATGTCGCGGAGTGATCTTCGTGGCGGCGGATCCGGAGGCATCCCAGGTCAACGTGGACCTCTCAGCATCGGTGCTGCCTGCGCTCATGCCCCTGCTGGCGCGGCTCAGGCACTTGTTGGATCTGGATGCGGAGCCGGCCCTCATCGACGCTCATCTCGAACAGGAGGGGCTCGCCGACCTGGTCGCACAGCGGCCGGGGCTTCGATTGCCTGGGGCTTTCGATGGATTCGAGGTCGCTGCCCGCGAGCTGCTGGGGACCGACCTGCTCGGCAGAGTAACCCAGGAGCTGGGAGAGCCGTTCGACAGCGGGATCGAGTCGCTCGATCGATTGGGACTGACTCCCTACCGCGTCGCCGAGGCGGTCCGGTTCATGACCCACTTAGGCGTTCCGCCCCGGCGGGCAGAGGCACTGGCGTCGCTAGCGCAGCTGGTGGCCGATGGCGCACTGCGACTGGAGCCGGGATGCGAAGTACCAGCCACGCTGGAAGCACTGACCCGGATCCCAGGTATCGGTGCGCGCAGTTCCACGGCGATCGTGATGCGCGCGCTCCACTGGCCCGACGCGTTTTGGGCCGCGGATCCCGAGCTCCAACGCGCGGTTGGCGTGCGGAGTACGGAGGCGCTGCACCGAATAGCTGAACGCTGGCGGCCCTGGCGGGGCTATGCCGCGGCACAGCTGGCGTTGGGGCAGCGGGGCAGCGGGCAGCGGGCAGCGGGGCGGTAAGGCCAGTAGCTAATTCCGTCCGCCCGTCCGCCCGTCCGCCCGTCAGCCTCTCCGCCCGCCATCACGCCGCTAGCCCCAGCTGCCCCAAGGCAGTCCGGAGCGAGGCGAGATACTCTTTGGTCCCGACGCGCTCGGGATCGATCATGGCCTGTACCGGATATCCGAGGAGCAGGCTGACCGCGACTGCCGCCACTCCGGCCGGCACCACCTTGTCCGCACGGCCCCTCGCCCCGCCGGAAACTTCTCCCCCGAAGTCGTCGAAGCCAGTTCGATAATTCTCGAGTGCGGCCCCGATCTTCTGACGAATGACGGCATTGTGGCCGCCCCGAGCCCAGAACTCCAACAGCAGCCGCACCCGGCGCGGCTCCTCCGACAGGCGCTGCAGCTCCTGGCGGAATAGCGCCTGCAGCCGGGCGCTGGCCCGGGGCAGAGTTCGAATTTCATTGGGCACGGTGAGCGACAGGGTGCCGGCAAGCACCCGATCCAGCAGGGCGAGTCCCAGTTGGTCTTTCCGCTTGAAGTGGAAGAGCACCAGGCTGTGGCTGAGGTGAGCCCGGGCCGCAACGGCGCGCACGGTGAGGCCGTCGATCCCGCGGCGCAGGGCGACCTCATAGGCAGCCTGAAGGATCTGTTCTCGCCGAGTCGCCTCGGTTTCCCTTTGGCGGGGCATGACGGACCTCCTTGGAGTGACTATTGACCGTATGGTCAATAAAGACTACACTTTATCGACCGCTTGGTCAATAACCCACCCCGGAATCTGGAGCTCGGATGACAGCCTCACCCGACACCCTGGACCAGCGCATGCGCGCGCGAGTGAAGGCTGCCCGTCGTGCCGTGGACCGCCGGGCCAAGGCCAGCCGCCCCCAGGTGCAGCGCACGCGAAGAGCTCAATCGGCCGATCCCGATGGACCAAGCCTGGTCGAAGACCACGAGACCGAGTCGCTCAAACAGGTATTTCGTGACCTGGCTCTGTTGTACCGTCGTTATCGGACGAGGATAGGAGGTCCGGTGGCACCCGGGTTGCGCGACGCCACCGACCGATTCCGGGCGGAGCCCAGCCTGGCGGCTCTAGTGGCAGTCGCCGCCATTCTGGACGAGCTCGATCTTTTGAGTTGATCGATCCTACGGTGTATACGCTTCGTTATCCGCGCTCGGCTGCCCGGTAAGGCAGCGTCCCGCCCATCAGTAGCTGTCGATTGGAAGCCTGCAGGACCCTAGCCGGCAGCGGAAAGGAGCCGGTGCCGACTAACAGCACCTCATCCCGAGTGAAACGAGGGATCTAGCCCGCTGATCCGGAGGCCTATTGAGACTCTGATCGAGTGAATTTGAACTCGGTTGATGCTCAGGCGTCAGGTTGCCTCGTGGCCCACGGACAATTCTTTGTCTACATCCTGGCGAGCCAATCGCGCGTCCTGTACACCGGTGTCACCCGCGAGCTCCGCCGCAGGATCTACCAGCATTGCCAAGGGGACATTCCTGGATTCACCCGTAGATACAGCGTGAACAGACTGGTGTACTTCGAGGAGACCTCGAGCGCGATTTCAGCCTTCGAAAGGGAGCGTCAGATCAAGGGTTGGTCCCGACACAAGAAGCTCCGCTTGATCGAGAGTGTGAATGCGGGGTGGCTGGATCTCGCAAAAGACTGGTTTCCAAAGACTGAGGATAAATAGGGATGCAGGCCAGAGACACCTCATCCCGAGTGGAACGAGGGATCTAGCCCGCTGGTGAGGTGCTCTTTCTACGTTCGAGTAATCCGGCCCCGTTGGTGGGGACGCCTGAACCGGATCCTCAGGTCGCTCCGGTCCTCGCGGCGCAATCGGAGCGATATCAAACTGATTCCGATGAGTCGATAGGAGCTTCGTGAGGACGTATTGGCGTCGGGCACTACCTGTCGCAACCCAACGCGACCAGCGAACCCTTGCGGGATGGTCGGTCAGCAATATGTTGGGCGAAAGCTGGCCCCATGCTGTTCCTTCAACACCTCTGCTCTTTCAGGGAACACGTCTTATGCGCACACACATTCCAATCGGCGTCACCCTGCTTACGCTTCTGTTCGCCTGCAGCGGCGATCGCTCTGCTCCGCTCGCACCCAATGGGGCAGCGTCGGAGAACTCGCCCACCATCTCTGCTTCGACGGCGGCCAGCCAGATCGCGCGGCTCCGCCGACTGGTGGCGCCCTTCCACAACTTCGACAAGGCGGTGGCGGCGGGCTGGTCGGCGCAGATCACCCCCTGCCTGGTGGCCGCCGACCTGCCGAGCCAACCCGGGGCCGGAGCGATGGGCTTCCACTATGGCAAGCTGGCTTTCATCCAGGACGGGGGCGTGGTCAACCTGACCCAGCCCGAGCTGCTGCTCTATGAGCCGGGAAAGAACGGGCAGCTCAGGTTCGTCGGTGTGGAGTACATCGTGCCCTTCACCGATCATCCGGCGAGCGCGGCGCCACCGACCCTCCTCGGTCAGAGCTTCTCCCAGGTGCCCGAGTTCGGTGTATGGGGTCTCCACATCTGGGTGGGCCGCCACAACCCGAGCGGCATCTACGCTCCCTGGAACCCCAAGGTGAGTTGCGCCAACGCACCGGCGAGTCAGCAAGCACGGGTGGTGCATCATCACGGGAACTGATCGCACCAGTCACCGTCCAGCGAAATCAGAAGGGCTACTCATCGCGAGTGGCCCTTTCTGCTGCTCGCGGCGGGATGCCCTCACTCCCTTCCTTTATATAGTGTAACGGCACAGCTGCAGGACCAAGAAACTCAGGCCGTGCCATTCCGCTGCTGCTCGAGCCAACGCCGCGCCTGTCTGCGATAGTGGCCGGAGAGCTGGGGGTAGAAGTCCGACTCCACCGCCACGAATTCGCGAAGCTCGTCCGGATCACATCCCTCCTGGATCCCGCGGAGGAGATCGGGAAGCGAGCCCTTCTGTTCGGCGAAATCGGCACTCCTGGCCGTGTCTATCAGCTGGACCATGCCGCCCAAAGTGAGCGGCTGCGCTGAGGAGGCGGGCCTGCAGATCCAGGGCCCGATCTCATTGTCGCAGTACTCGTCCACCACGCGATACAGAATGCGTCGCCCATGCCGGCGGCGCCGAGCGCGGAAGCTGATCACGTCCTGGTTGACGGAATCGAGCACAATTCGGGCGATCTCCACCTCGCCCGGGAGATAGTCCGGGAGATACTCGCCACCCAACCATGACGGGTGGGTGGCACCGAGCTCAGCGCGGGTGGAGTCGTCCAGTCTCGCTTCCAGGAAACCGCTGGGGATCTCGCCCACGTGCGCCGGAGCCCGGCCGGTGATCACTGCGGCAATCATCTGCCGCCGGTTCTGGCCCTTGATGTTGGAGAGAATGGCCGAGACCGGATCGAGATGCTCCCAGTAGGATCGGGGACGGAAATTCAGGCTGCTGCGCATGTTCCAGCCACCTCCTTTCGCCGTGCCGACTACCGATCATGCTATCCCTCGCCGGTCAAGCACCGATCAAGTGACAGTCCTGTAAGCAAAAGGCTCGTCCCCCTCGGTTGACATGGACGGAAGCTGGGAGCACACTCCCCATCCTCGTGACTGACATCCCTTCCCGCCTGGCAGAAGCCTTACACGACCGCTATCGCCTCGAGCGCACGCTGGGGCAAGGCGGAATGGGCGCGGTATACCTGGCGGAGGACCTGAAGCACCATCGCAAGGTCGCCCTCAAGGTCCTTCGTCCGGAGCTGGCCGCGGGCCTGGGGACCGATCGGTTTCTTCGGGAGATAGAGGTGGCGGCCCGGCTGCAGCATCCGGCGATCCTGCCGCTGCACGACAGCGGCGAGTTAGACGGCTACGTCTACTACATCATGCCGTACGTCGAGGGCGAGTCACTTCGCGACCGGCTCGCGCGCCAGGGCGAGCTCCCGGTGGAGGAGACCGTCCGCATCCTGTCCGAACTGCTCGACGCGCTAGCCTATGCCCACGGCAAGGGCATCATCCACCGCGACATCAAACCCGACAACATCATGCTCGCGGGGCGGCACGCGCTGCTGCTCGACTTCGGCGTGGCCAAGGCCGTGACCGCATCCGCAGAGCCGTCCTTCGTCACGACGACAGGCATGGCGCTGGGGACGCCGAGCTACATGGCGCCGGAGCAGGCGGTAGCGGACAAGGAAGTCGACGGCCGCGCTGACCTGTATTCGCTCGGTGTCGTCGCCTACGAGCTGCTCGCCGGGCGGCGGCCGTTCACCGGAAATACGGCGCAGGCGATCATCGCGGCGCAGATGACCGAGACACCACCGGACCTCGGGACGCAACGCCCCGGAGTACCTGACGAGCTCGCGCACCTGGTCATGCGCGCACTGGAGCGGCGGCCGGCAGACCGGTGGCAGAGTGCCGAGGAGATGCTCGCGCAACTGCAGCCGCTGGTCGCCGGATCGGGGACCACGCGGCGGGCCGCATCGCGGGGCGGCAGCCGGAAGCGCACGCTCGTCGCGGCGGGATTGGGTGGCATGCTGCTCGCCGGGCTCGCTGGAGCACTGCTGCTCCGTGGTCGCGATGAGCCGGAGCTCCGGCTCGGCCGACGAGTCCCGCTTACCCGAGACCCCGGCCTCGAGATCGAGCCTGCTCTGTCGCCCGACGGACGCCTGGTCGCCTACGCGGCCGGCCTCATGCCCTCGCTCGAAATCAGGGTGCGCCAGGTGGACGGCGGCGCTGCCATCGCGGTGGCGGACCGGAGCGAGCGTCCCCAGCGCTGGCCCTCGTGGTCGCCCGATGGAAGTCGCATCATGTTCGGATCTCCCTCGCGGCATCGAGATCGTCTCCGCCCTCGGCGGGACGGCCCGGGTCGTCGTCCCCCACGTGCCCGATCCCAATGCAGACCCCTGGGGCAGCGCAGGCCTGCTCATGCCGGGCGGCTGGACGCCGGACGGAAAGTCCATCGCGTTCATCCGGGCCGACACGCTCTATGCGCAGGCTCTGGACGGCGGCAAACCTCGGGCGCTCGCGCATGGCGGGGAGATGCACTCGGTGGCCTGGTCACCGGATGGGCGATGGATCGCCTGCGTGCTGGGGAATCGACAGGCGCAGCAGCCGGGATTCCTGTTCGCCAACATGGGTACTGCCGCGCTCGGACTGATTCCGGCGGCAGGTGGGGCGACGCTCAAGATTACGGAGGATCAGTACTACAGCTCGGGCCCGGTGTGGGGACCGGACAGCCGCTCATTGATGTTCATCTCCAATCGCGGAGGCGGAGCAGATCTGTATCGGATGCGGCTCCGGCGGAATGGCCGGCCCGATGGGGAACCGTGGCAGCTTACCAATGGTCTCCGGGTTCTCTCCGTGAGTGTCTCCCGCGACGGCCGGCGGTTCGCGTACGCCGATTTCCAGGAGACATCGAACGTGTACTCGCTGCCGATCCCGGCCGGAGGACCCGTGTCGGTACGCGACGCCGAGCCGGTCACCCGCGGCACCGAGGTTATCGAGGGCCTGGAGGTCTCGCGCGACGGACGCTGGCTCGCGTTCGACTCCGATCAGCACGGCAACCAGGACATCTACCGGCTGGCGCTACCGGACGGGGAGGCCGAGCGACTCACCGATGACGACGCCGAGGAGTTCCAGCCGACCTGGTCGCCGGACGGCAGTGGGATCGCGTTCCACGCTTTTCACGGGGGTCGCCGTCATATCTTCGTGATGGATGCCGACGGGCGCGACCGGCACCAGATCACCGACGGGGCGGACGATGATCGCTCGGCGGAGTGGAGTGGGGACGGCCGCACGCTGTACTATCTGCGCAACTTCAACGGACCGGGAAGCGAGATCCGTGCGCTCACGCGCGACAAGGACGGGAAATGGTCTTCGCCGCGGACGGTATTCAAGGGCGAGACCTATCCCCCGCTCCCCTCACCCGACGGACGGCTGGTTGCGTTCACCAATGCGGGAGCAGTGCGGGTGGTGCGCTCGGATGGCGACTCGGTGCGGACGCTGGTGCCGCGAAGTAACGGAGCAGCTCCTCGAGCGGTGTACGTGGACTGGTCCGAGGACGGCCGCACCGTCTACTACCTGGCGATCGATCCGGCGGAGCGGGCGACGATCTGGTCGGTGCCGGTGGCCGGCGGCACACCGCGGCTCCTGGTTCGCTTCGACGACCCTACACGCGAGTGGCACCGATTCGGGTTCAAGACTCGGCGCGGGCGGTTCTACTTCACCGTGGGCGATCGGCAGAGCGACTTGTGGATGGCGGACGCGGAGAAGGGGCGCCATTAAAGCAGCTGCAACGTAGAGATTGCAGAGTGGCTGCGAGAACTATGGACGGGGCCGGCATTCAAGTGGGTTCAAAGCACCGGATACGCCAGTATCGGGTGTAAACCGCAAAGGCTGGCGGCCTGTCCGTTCTATAGGGTAAGCCCCACATCATTGAGCGGGCGTCCTCACAGAAACGACATGGAGGCCCATGAATTCGCACCGCTTCGTCGCCATCATTGGTTTGGCGACATTGATCATGGTCGGCTGCTCTGAAGAAAAGACGCCCGACCTCACCTCACCATCGAACAACTTCGCCAACGGGCCAGCGACACCGGGGCCCCTCATCCTCCGGCTCCATGAGCCCGACTGGTTCGTCTTCCTCTTCCCCGACCTCAACGCGCAACTCACCGCGAGCGTGGGAATCGTGGAGCGCTTCTCCGCCTTCTGCGAGCCAGCACCCGTTACGATCCCGACCCAGGATCTCCAGTTCCTTTTCAGCCCCACAGGCCGACTGGCCCTTCTGCTTCAGGCCAGGGAAATGCCGGTGATCATCTACGCGGGGGCGATCAATGGATCGATCGAGGATTACTGCGCCCAGCTCGCAACGGCTCCGATCGTGGCCAGGGGAACGGCACATGTCGTCTTCAACCTCAAGGACTTCCGAACGGAATCCTCGAACGGATATCGGGCTCAAGGAGTGGTACAGCTCACCCGGGGTGGGCAGGCACAGTTCAGCGGAGTGGTGAAGTTCGTCACCACGCCGGACGGGAACACCCGGCTTCTGGTAGCGCAAGTCAATCTCAGTCCGAGCGCGGCCGTAGTGAAATAGCAGCTCCGATCATCCCAGTCCTGGATGTCGAAAGGGCCACCACGGCGGTGGCCCTTAGAACTTCTTCTTTACCGTCGGAACCTTCCGCTGACGCTTCTTCTACCCCGCTGCCCCACCTTCTATCTCCTTGCTGAATCAAGAATTAGCCCGGCTGATTCCGAGCTGTTGAGTTTCCGGTGATTCCAGAGTGATGGCGGCCCGTAGCTTGTCCGTCGTCAATCTGACCGGAGTCGTCAGAACCGGCGAGCCGGCGCCTCAAAGGCCGACCATTCACGCGGAGGCACACGATGTCAGCAGACTACAACGGCTGGGCGGACCGCCCGGAAGAGGAGCGAGAGGGGGAAGAGGTAGAAAGCACCATGTCCAAGCAGATCGAGAGCGGCAGCGCCACGGCGGGCGGAGCACGGTTCGACTCCCCACTGAGCCTATGGATCGCAATCTGGCAGCGGCAGCTGGTCAACGGCTCAGCCTGAAGAACGAGGCCTGTGTGCCATTTCCTGCTGATCACGCGGATTGGCCTTTGGTCTTGAGCGGGACTCGGCCCGGCTCAGGGCAGGTAGTAGACCGGGTTCGGCAGCTTGAAGGTCCGCTCGGCGAAGCCGCCGGCGAGGTCGCTCTCCTGATCTCCCATGCTCAGGATGATGGTATAGCCCTGCGCGGCGATCTTCCGCCGTTCCGGTGCCTTGAAGTCCACCGCGCTCTTGAAGTGCGCCCCCTCGGGAAGCAGGATGACCGCGGTTGGTTCGTAGCCCTGTTCCCGGAGATTTCGCTCGGTTGCGTCGCGCAGGTTGGGCGGACGGCCGCTGATGAAGAACACCGCCACGCCGAGCTCGTGCGCGCGTCGGGCGAGCGTTAGGGTCGGCGAGAGCGCCTTGGACTGGGCGAGCGCCTGCCAGGCCCGGAGTCCGCAGGGACCATGCTCGAGGTCGCACCCTCCTCCCACCACTCGACCCCACCCGTTCAGGCGATAGGCAGGCCAGTTCGACAGGGAGGTCTCATCGATGTCGAGCACGATGGCGGGCTTCTTTGCAGTCTTCGACCGCTGTTCCAGCCACTCCTCCGCCCGGGCCACCACCGCCGAGAAGTCCCGGTCGTACCGGCCCGAGCTGATGTACTCCTCGACCTGCTGCTGCGCTTCATAGAGGAGGGGGACGTCGGAGGAGACGGTTGCAGGGGAAACAGCCGCAGGAGAGCCGCCCTGAGTTGCAGTACCACCACACGCGAGCCCAAAGGCGGCTAGAGCCGAGAGGCGAAGGGCTCCAAGCCAGGAGGACGGGTTCAGGGGTAGAAAGCGGGGAAGCCGGGAAGCGAGGAAGTTTATCTCAGGCCGATCACCATGCCGGCCAAAGCGAGCAAGGTGGTTACCCAGAAGCCGAACATCCAGCGAAGTAGCTCGCTCCTCATCTGCTGGATTTCCATGCGGACCTGCTGAATCTCGGTACGTAGCTCGCCTCGCAGCTCCGCCAACCGTTGCTCGAGCTTTGCGTCAAAGCGGGCGAAATTGAGCTCGTTCAGCTCGCGAAGATCGGCTCGGTGGTTGGACAGCTTTGGAAGGACCGGCACCTGCTGCTCCTTAGGATGAACCGGCACATCTTAACATACGCTCGGCGAATCAGGTAACCAAATCAACGCGCCCTCGGATCGAAGCCTCTACGAGCTGCGGCTCTTTCTCCAGTTGCCGCTCACATAGGTGCCTTGCACGACCCCATTGTCGGCGCCGGTGACCAGCGCTTCCGCCAGCGTCTCCAACTCACATCCCTCGAGCGATGGGTGCTCGAGGTCGATCACGGTCAGATCGGCCCAATGACCGGCCTCGATCCGACCGGCAGAGAGTCCCAGCGCTCTGGCACCACCGGCCGTCGCCGCATCGAACACGACGGAGGCTACCTCCCCTTCCCCACCCCGCAACAACCCACGCCTCTCCTTGCGGAGGCGCTGCCCGTACTCCAACCAGCGCATCTCCTCGAGCGGTGAGATGCGTGCATTGGAGTCGGATCCCAGGCTCAACCGCTCCAATAGCTGGGGAACCGGCTCCAGCACCGGCAGCCCATCACCCAGATTACCCTCGGTAAGCGGATTGACGCACACGGCCCCACCGGCCCCGAGAAAGTGCCGCAGATCATCCGGTGCGGTATGGGTGCAGTGCACCGCCGTCAGGTTTCCCCCGATGTCGAGCGTGTCGAGCAGCACCCGCATCGGTGGCCGGCCATACGCCGCTACGCACTCGTCGACCTCTCGTCGCTGCTCCTCCACGTGCATGTGGAACGGCAGCGCCCGCCGCTTCGCTTCGGTGTGGAGCGCCGAAATATCCTCGATAGTTGCGGCACGAACGCTGTGGGCCACCGCGCCGAGGCTCTGGGTCCGCCGATCGAGAGCGGAGTCGAGCCCGTCCATCTGCTTCCAGTACGCGTCCACACTGGTTGACCGGAATCGCCGCTGCGCCGGGCCGAGTGGTTGGCCGATGGCGCCAGTAGCGTAGTAGGTCTGGAGCAGCACGATGCGAATGCCGGCGGCCGCCGCGGCTTCGAGCACGACCCGGTCGAACTCGTAGTCGGTGCCGTTGCCCGCGTGGTGGAGATAATGGAACTCACCCACGGTGGTGGTGCCGGCGTCGCGCATCTCCTCGAACGCCTGGGCCGAGAGCCGGAACAGCTCACGCTCGTCGAGCCGCTCGACCAGCGCGTACATCGCCTCCCGCCAGGTCCAGAAGTCACCCATCCCGGCCGGGAACCGCTCGCCCTTACCGCGGAGGCCACGCTGGAACGCGTGCGAGTGGGCGTTGACGAAGCCAGGCAGGAGCGCGCAGCGGCGATGACGGTGGGTGGGCTTCCGGCCGGTAGTCACGGCCTCGATCCGGCCGTCGACGCCCACGACCACCTGCAGTCCGGGCTCGAAGCGGCGGCCGGTCCAGGTCAGTTCCGCTTCGATAACCCTCGCGCTCACGCCCGGGTCGCCGCGCGCCGGCGGCCGATCACCAACGCTACTCCTCTTTCCGCTTGGCCGTAGGCGGAAGCAGTCCGTTGAGTCGGAGATAGTTGGCCAGCTGGCTGTAATGGTCGGCCCAGTCCTGAGCCGTCGCCAAGATGACGCCGGCCCGGGAGAGCTTCCGGCCGCCGAACCAGGGAAGCTGCTCGTCCAGCTTGGAGTCGTCCACCTTGGCCAGTGTGGACTCGCAGAACTGGAACGACTCCTTGAGCGCCGGCACCAGCTTGGTCTTGCCGGCGGCGCCCTTCAGCTCGGCGCGCTTGGGCGCGTCCACGCCCGCGACGGTGGAGCAGAGATAGTCGTTGCCTCCTGCCAGGTGGGCAATGACGTCGCCGAAGCTCATCTGCGCCGGGGTTGGCTTGTAGCCATACTTGCCGCTGGGCATCTCCTCCGCCGCAGCGACGAGATCCCGCCCATTGCGCTCGGTGAGAGAGCGCAAGGCATCGGCTACCGGAGCCGAGCTGCTCTGGGCAGCGGCCGGCACGGTGTACACCCAGAATGTGAGGAGGAGAAGACACGTCTTCATGGGATGATCCTGTGGTGGGTAATGGGAACTTCACTTCAACCTAGCCACGCCAACCCCTTCCGCCACCCCGCTACTGGTCTTTGCTCGCCGCGATCACCCGCTGCAGCAACCCGTCCAACGCATCGTCTCGAATCCAGCGGGCGACCACTACCAGATCGTATTCGGGTATCTCACAGACCGCGTTGGTGCCGTGGCCGATGTGGCAAAAGGTATTGGGCGTGGCATCAGGCCACGGTCGCTGTCCGTCCGCACCTGGGGAGTTCAGGAAATAGTTCATGAAGCCGTAGGTCGGCTCGGGTTTCGTGGGGGTCAGCGCCTGGGCGATCCACGCCTCCGACAGGATCTGACGGTTCTTCCATTTGCCTCGGCGCAGCGTGAGGAGCCCGAACCGCGCCAGGTCGCGCGCGCTGATCCACATGCCGCCGCCCGAGTGCGCCCCACCGGACACCGACTGCATCCTCTTGCCACCGATCTCGACCCACGAGTTGCGGTAGCCGTGCCAGACCCAGGTATTAGAAGCCCCGATCGGGTCCATCAGGTATTGCTTCAAGACTTCGGGCAGGGGACGGCGCCAGACCATCAGTGCGGCATAGGCGAGCAGGTTGACCCGGACATCGTTGTACTTGTAGGTCGTGCCCGGTTCCGCGTGGACCCGTTTCTTGTACTGCTCGATCGGCACCCCATCAGGTGGCCGGTCCGACCAGTCGGGTTTGCCCCAGAGCGTGCCCTCCCAATCGCTGGTCTGACGCAGCAGGTGTTCCCAGGTGATCTTCGCGTTGTGTTCCGAGTCGAACTCCCCCGTCTTCACATAGTCTTTGACCCTGGCGTGGAGATCGGGAATGAGCTTGCGATCCCACGCCAGGCCGACCGTGCTCGAGAGGAAGCTCTTGGTGACACTGAAGGTCAGATCCACCCGCTCCGGTTCGCCCCACTCCGCAACCAGGTACCCATGCCGCAGGATGATACCGGTCATCTCTCCGCGGCTTTTGAATGGGCCGAGGGGATCCGGCAGCGGCTCTCGGCCGAACGGGCTGGCCCAATGCTCGGCCAGAAGATCTCTCGGCGCGGTGCTCTCCATCGACTTGGCAAAGGCGATTGCCGAGTCAACCAATTGCGCATTCATGGCGACCGATGCGGGGGCGCGCCGTTCCCACTGCCCGGCAGGCGGGTAGTACGGCGATGCCTGAGGACTCGACTGGGCACCGAGGGATCCCGCGGCGAGGAGAACACCGAGCAGCGATGCGAAGATCTTCGCGCTCAGGGCTTCAAGGTTGTGGACTGACCCGACTCCCATCTTTCGAGGGACCATAAGGCGACACCCAATCAAGATCCTTGACCAGCGCCTTCGGATCATCGCCCGGCTCGCGGACCGCCGGCAGGATGGACGTGGCAATGAAGTTATTCAGGTATCTCCCCCCGCGTCGATTTGAGAAGTTGCCCCCCATGGCTGTCGCAACCAGGTCCAGCTCCGGCACCACGAAGACCATCTGACCGCCCGCTCCGCGAGCCGAATAGCCTAATACCTGGCGGCCCTTGTACGGGTAATACTCCATCCACCAGAGATAGCCGTAATAGATGTTGCGCAAATGATATTGGGGCGCGACGGCAGCCTTCGCGTAGCTCGCGCCGAGAATCCGCTTCCCGGCCCAGGTGCCGCCGTTCAGCATCAGCTGTCCAAACTTCATGTAGTCACGCGCCCTGATCGCCACGCTTCCTCCGCCGTAGGGCCGGCCGTTGGTGTCGAGGGGCCAGGAATAGTGCGTGATCCGCATGGGGCGAGCGACCAGGCGGTCGAAGACTCGAACCGGGGACTCGTGCATCGCTTCGCCCAGCATAGAGAGCGCCAAGTGCGGCTGCATGCTGCAATAGACGCTGTTCGTACCGGGATCGGTCGCCATCGGAACCGACATGAAATAGGCGATCACGTCAGGCGGCCGCAGTTCGTCTCCGATGTAGTCCTCGTTGCCCGGCGCCTTCTCATCGGTGTCGTCGCAATAATGACCCGACGACATGGTAAGCAGATTCTCCAGCGTCATCGCCCGCTTGCGCGGCTCCAGACCAGCCGGGAAGGTTCCACCATTCATCACCTGGTACACGTGGCTGTCGAGCCGAAGGGGCGCCCCGGCGTACATCGCGGCGCCGATCGTCGTGCCGGTCAGGCTCTTGGCGCCGGAACGCAGGGTGTGGAGCTTGTCGCGCGAGAAGCCGTGAAAATATTCCTCGAGCAGGAGCCGGCCGTGGCGGGCGATCAGGAGGGCGTGGATCTCCGGCGCGTCGGCCTCGTCCATCTTCATGTCAATGATCGACTGGACCAGGCGCTCCATCGCCGGCTGATCGATCCGTTCGGCGGCGAGGGTCGAGGTAGGCCACCCGTCCCCGAGAGAAGGCGGCGGAGAATAACGGTACCGACCGCCGGGCCGCCGCGGATAGACCAGGCTCGAACTGTCGTCGCGCGAGAAATCGTAGGTCCCGCCTCGGTTGGGGAAGAGGAGCGAGAAGCCGTCCATCTCCTGCTGAACGAAGCCGGTGGCCAGTACCCGCTCGGAAGCGCTATCGGCGCCCGCCATGAGCCTCACGGCATCGCCGCTGCGGATAAGCCTGCGCACTCCGCGCTGGTTACCGAGATCGAACTCGGGGTTTCTCAGGACGGCATCGTAAGAGCCGTCAGCTCGCCGCCGAGCGAAGAGGTAGAAGGAGAATTCGTCCTCGCCCGGATCGACTGTACCGAGCCATTTACCGGATTTGTCGGCCTTCAGCGTGACCGGCGAAGCGCTCGGCCGATCCTTCCGAAGCCAGAGGCCGTGGATCAGGCCCGGTCCTTCAAAGCGGCCGCTGAAGCTGCCTTCCTTTCCCGGCAGCTCGAAGGTGAGCTCCTGGCCTTTCTGAGTCACCGGCGCCTCGCGCCCGGCGATGTCGGCAAGAAGCCCATAGCTCGTACGCTCGATGATGAGCTGGCCCCGTACCTCGGGGCCGAACCACTTCTTCGCGCTCCATAGCCCCGACAGATCGGCGGTGCTGGCACCTGCCGTTGACGCGCTGCTGTCCTGCGCCAGGACCGGAGTCGAGCCGGCAAGCAGAGCAATGCAAAGCAGCGAAAGCGCGCACATGGAAGAAACGTTGGGCCTCATCGTCGGGGCTCCTCTGTCCGGATTACTGCAGGGCAAGCAACGCTGTAGAGGTGGGGGTTTGCACGATCGTTTGACCGAATCGGCCGCCAAATGGTTGCGCGTCCGATTATCTCAGCGCTCAGGCCGACTCTGTCGCGCAGGCGCGGTGGACGATGCGAGTCAGCAGCTCTCCGGCCCGGACGAACTCCGCCACCGGCAGCGATTCGTTCGGCTTGTGGGCGACCTCGATCGAGCCTGGCCCCCAGATGACGCAGTCCAGTCCGAGCCGGCTGAGCCAGCCGCCGTCGGTGCCGAACGGAGCGCTGCCGGTTTCGGTCTGCCCCAGCTCAGAGGCGAGCAGGCGAACGATCGGCGCGTTTTCTGTGGTGATCATCGGCGGGGTCTCGTCCAGCACCGTCAGCTCGAATGGCACCGGGGACACCGCCTGCTGCACGGCCGCTCGTATGCGCGCGATCATCTCGTCGGCCGACATCCCGGGCAGCAACCGGACGCCGAGGTCGACGCACGCAGTCGGCGGGGACCACATTGATGGCACCGCCGCCGGAGACTCGGGCGACGTTTAGGGTGACATAGGGGACCTCGCCGAAGTGCTCCGCGTTGGGCGGCCGCTCCCGCTCGAGCGCCTGACGCAGCTCGGTCAGGGCGACGATCGCCCGGCCGGCCGCCTCGACCGCGTTCACCCCGAGATGGGGGAGGCCGCTGTGGGCGGGAACGCCGGTGAACGAGAGTCGGAGTCGGAGGTGGCCCTTGTGCATGCGCAGGACGCGGAGCGACGTCGGCTCGCCGATGATGGTGGCCCGCGGGAGCGGCGGGACCACGGCCGGGTCGTCCAACAGCCGACGGGCGCCGAGGGTGCCGGTCTCCTCGTCGTGGGTGAAGAGCAGCACGAGCTGGTGCCGCAGTCGCGGGATGTCGGCCGAGGCGAGCCGGTTGATGGCCAAGGCCAGGAAGCCCTTCATGTCGGCGGCGCCGCGGGCGACGTAGGATCCATCGCGCTGGGTCAGGGTGAACGGGTCGGACTTCCAGCCCTCCGATTCGGCCGGCACCACATCCATGTGACCGGACAGCACCAGACCACGGTCGCCATCTTCCGGTCCGACCGCAACGATCAGGTTAAGCTTGGCGCCGTCGGCGGTCGGGTGCCGAGTGATGCGCACGCCGGGGCGGTCGAGATACTCGCCGATGAAGTCGGCGATCCCGCGGTTGCTTTTGTGGCTGGTGGTGTCGAAGGCGACGAGACGAGCGAGAAGGGCCTCGTCGGAGAGCGGCTCGGAGGTCACGCTACGAAGGTAACGCGTTTTGTCCTGGTGCACCGTATACGGTGTGACAGTACGATCCGTGCTGCGTCAGAATCGTGATGGTAAGAAAGGATAGAGTCCGCAGCTTGACCCATGCCTGGAGCTTGCGGAGCTTCCACCAGAGAGAACATCCTATGGGCATGGCTGCCCCGGTCTTCTACACCGCTGATATGGTTCGGGCCCTGCCGGACGACGGCAACCGGTATGAGACGGTACGGGGCGAGTTGCTGGTGACCCCAGCTCCCCGAATCTGGCACGAGGCCATCGTTCTCCGCCTGACCGTCGCCCTCGAAGCCTATCTCCGCGCCTATCCTGTGGGTCACGTATTCGGGTCGCGGTCCGACATCTCGTGGACTCCCGATACCCTGATCCAGCCGGACGTCTTCGTGGCGCCTCTTGCCGAGGTCCGAAGTCTGGACTGGAGCCGGGTCAAGACTCTCCTGCTGGTCGCTGAGGTGCTGAGCCCGTCCTCCAAACGGGCCGATCGGTTCACCAAGCGAATCGAATATCAGCGGCAGAACGTACCGTGTTATTGGGTGATCGATCCGGATGGCCGGCAGGTCGAGGTCTGGACGCCAGTCGACACCTTCCCGCTGGTCGAGCGCGAAAGGCTGAGCTGGCATCCCGCAGGGGCGGGCCAGCCGTTCGTGCTGAATCTGCCGGAGTTCTTCCGGCCCATATAGGAAGTGGGTGAGATATGAGGATCTCCTTCATCGGCCTGGGCAGCATGGGTCTCCCCATGGCCAAGAATCTGCTCGACGCCGGCTTCGAGCTCACGGTTTACAATCGGACCAGGAGCCGGGCTGACGAGCTCGGCCAGACCAACCTTCGAGTCGCGGCCTCACCCCGGGAGGCAGCCCAGAGCGCCGACCTCCTGCTCACGATGCTCGCCGACGACGCGGCGGTCGAAAGCGTGATGTTCGGCGACGAAGGAGCGCTCGCGGGGCTCAAGCCCAACGCGACCCATGCGTCCATGAGCACCATCAGCCACCTGCTCTCCCGCCGTCTGACCGACGAGCATCGCTCCCGCCGGCAGCACTACCTGGCCGCGCCGGTGTTCGGCCGGCCCGAGGCCGCCGCGGGGGGCAAGCTCTGGATCATTGCCGCGGGACCGGGCGACGCGATCGAGCTCTGCCGGCCGGCGTTCGCCGCAATGGGACAGGGGATCGAGATCGTGGGCGACGATCCGCCGGTGGCCAACGTGCTCAAGCTCGCCGGCAACTTCCTTCTCGCCTCCGCCATCGAGGCGATGGGCGAGACCTTTACCCTGGTGCAGAAGTACGGGATCGAGCCCGGCCGGTTCCTCGAGATCCTGAACGGCCGGCTGTTCCGCTCACCGATCTACGAGAACTATGGCAAGCTGATCGCCGAGCGACGGTGGGAGCCCGCCGGATTCAAGCTGCGCCACGGGCTCAAGGACGTGCGGCTCGCGCTCAGCGCCGCCGAAGAAGTGACCACGCCGATGCCGCTCGGGAGCTTGATCCGGGACCACTACCTGTCGGCGATGGCCCGGGGCTGGGGAGACAACGATTGGGGAGCCTTGGCCCGAGTGGTGGAGGAGAACGCGGGAGCTGCCGTCGAGACTGGTGCCTAGAGCGCCCGAGGTCTGGGGCATCGCGCTCGTCGCACTGATCCTGCATCTCCTGCCACTGCCGGGATACGGCTTTCATCGCGACGAGCTGCTCTACCTCGCGATGGGACAGCACCTCGATCTCTTCCGGATGCAGTTTCCTCCCCTCATCGCCTTGCTGGCCGAGCTGGCCCGCTCCCTTCCCCTCGACCTGCTCCGTTCGGTCCGGCTGATCCCGGCCCTGGCGAGCGCGGCCCTGCCGCTGCTGGCAGCGATGATCGCTCGCGAGCTGGGAGGCCGGAGGCGAGCCGGGTTCCTCGCTGCGCTGGCCATACTGGTGGCGCCGCTCTTCCTTCGCGCCGGCGTGCTGTTTCAACCGGTAGTGTTCGAACAGCTCTGGTGGTGCCTGGCGACGCTGGCATTGGCCAAGCTCCTGAACGGCCGAGACCGCCGCTGGTGGTTGGTCCTGGGCTTGGCGCTGGGGCTGAGTGCATTGACCAAGTTCAGCATGGTGTTTCTGGCGGCCGGGGTGCTGGTCGCGATCGCCGTCTCCCCGCTCAGACAAGACCTTCGAACGTTTTGGCCCTGGCTCGCCGCCGCGCTCTCGGCAGTGCTGGCCCTGCCCAGCCTGACCGGCCAGATCACCTGGGGCTGGCCCTTCGTGGCCCAGGCCGAGCAGCTCCGGGCCACCCAGCTGGGCCACGTGGATCCGCTGGGATTTTTCCTGGGCCAGTTCCTCCTGCTCGGGCCCGGCGGTCCGCTCTGGCTCATCGGACTGGTCGTCCTGCTCGTCTCCGCCAGGCTTCGGCCCTTCCGGCCGCTCGGACTGCTGGCGCTCACGGTGTTTCTGCTGCTTCTGGCAACTCGGGGGAAGGACTACTACTTCGGGCCGCTGCATCCGCTGCTCATCGCCGCGGCCGCGGTGATGCTGGAGGTCTGGCTCGAGGGCCGCCGTTGGCGGACTGCGGCCTTCGCCGCGATCGTCGCATTCCTCCTGCTCGCTGGGATCGTGCTCTTGCCCCTCGGAATTCCCAATCCTCCCGCCCGAGTCGATGTCTCGGTACGCGGAACGACTGGGTGTGGCGCAGGCCACTCGCACCAACATGGGAGAATCTCTGCCGCTCCCCCAGGACTACGCCGACATGACCGGTTGGAGGGAGCAGGTCGCCACGGTGGCGACCGTGTTCCGCGAGCTTCCTCCCGCGGAGCGGAGCCGAGCGACGATCCTGGCCGTCAACTACGGCCGGGCCGGTGCGCTGGCGCTGTTCGGACCCGAGCTGGGGCTGCCCTACCCGATCAGCCGCAATGGCGACTTCTACCAGTGGAGTCTCGACCGGCCGATCGGCGAGACCGTCATCGTCGTCGGCGGCAGCGCGGAGCGATTGGGGGAATACTGGGGCGAGGTGAGAGAGGCGGCGCGATCCCGCAACCCGACGGGCGTCGAGGAGGAGCAGGACGTCCCGATCTTCGTGTGCCGAAAACCCAAGACGGATCTCCGGACGCTACTCCGTAGCCTGGGCCCAGAGTGGGGGTAGAGGTGCCAGGCGGTCAGGCGGTCAGGCGGTCAGGCGGTCAGGCGGTCAGGCGGTCAGGCGAGCATGTCACCCCGAGCAACGCGAGGGGGCCGAAGTCTCGCCGCGCGTCAGGCCGCCTTGCCGAGACGCTCCAGCACGCCCTGCACCGACGCGAGGTACTCCTCCGGCCCCACCCACTCGGGATCGATCATCGTCTGCACCGGGTAGCCGATGATGAGGCTCACCGCCACCGCCGCCAGTCCGGCCGAGCTGGTTCCGCGGCCCGGCTTTCCTTCGGACATCTCCGAGACGACATCCTGGAATGCGGTCCGGTATGCCTCCAGGCCGGCACCGATCTTCTGCCGGATGACGGCGTTGTGGCCTCCTCGGGCCCAGAACTCCAGGAGCAGCCGGAGGCGGCGCGGCTCCTGTGACATGCGCCGGAGCTCCTGACCCACCAATGCCTGCAGCCGCTCCCGTGGCTTCCGAATGCTACGAACCTCATTGGGAACCGTGAGCGAGAGGGTGCCGGCCAGCACCCGGTCCAGCAATCCCAGCCCCAGCTGGTCTTTCCGTTTGAAGTGGAACAACACCAGGCTGTGACTGAGGTGGGCCCGGGCGGCAACGGCCCGCACGGTGAGACCATCGATGCCCCTTCGCAGCGCCACCTCGTATGAAGCCTCGAGGATCTGTTCCCGTCGGGTCGCTTGGCTTTCCTTCTGCCCTGGCATCTTCAGCCCCCAGTGTGGATGCTATTGACCATATGGTTAATAAACGGTAGTATTTATTAACCGCTTGGTCAATAGCACGGCCGCAAAACGAAGCGATGACCGTCGCCTGCGGCAATCTCGCGCCGCCCACTCTATAGTCGGAAAGTCGAACCCAAACTGAGGCCTTTCCCAATGACCGCGTCGCCCGACACCTTGACCGATCGTATGCTGGCGCGGGTGAAAGCCGCCCGCCGTGACGCCAACCAGCGCGCGAGTGCTACCAGGCCCAAGGTACGGCGGGGGCAGCCGCGTCCGGCCGATCCGGCCTCGCCCGATATGGAGGAAACCCGGGACACTGAATCGCTCAAACGGGTATTCCACGAACTGGGAGTCTCCTACCGCCGCTATCGGAAGCAGACCGGAGGCCCGGTGGTGCCTGGGCTGCGCGATGCTGCCTACAACTTCCGGGCGGAGCCCACTCTCGCGTCGCTGGTCACCGTCGCCGGCTTCCTGGATGAGCTCGAGCTGCTGGACTAGCGGGAACGGGGAAGCGGGGAACTAAAGGTCAACGTTGAACAGAATTCGATGGCCACGAGACCACGAGGATCCAAAATGCAGAAACGGTTGGTAGGTGTCCCCGAGCAGCGCAGCATTACCGAGGAGAGCTGGCTGGATCTCGAGGCCATGGCGCAGGTGGAGCTGACGTCGGAAGACCCGGCGAGCCCGATCGAGGGCGCCTTGCTCCCGAATGGCCAGTCCGGTTGGCGAGCTGCTGAGCCGGGAAGCCAGAGCATCCGGCTCCTGTTTCACCAGCCGCAGCGACTGCGGAGGATCCTGCTCCGGTTCGATGAACCAGCGGCCGAGCGGACCCAGGAGTTTGCCTTGACCTGGTCTCCGGATGGCGGACGCTCGTCTCGCGACATCGTGCGGCAACAGTACACCTTCAGTCCGCGGGGGTCGACCAGTGAGGTCGAGGATCTCAATGTCGATCTTCCCACGGTCACCGCGCTGGAGCTGACGATTATCCCCGATCAGGGCCGGGGCCAGGCGCATGCCTCGCTCTCGGAATGGCGACTAGCCTAAGACGGGAACATCACGTCCTTTCCGGCGCGCCCGTGTCATGTCCTCCGGTCCGCAGAGTGGCCCGGGCACTCTCGGCCAGACGGCAGTAGCCATCCAGCATCTGGTCGAGCTCATGCTCTTCCAGCTCCTCCAGATCCAGCAAGGCGTTGTGAGCCCCTGCCGTCGCCCGTAGCAACTCGTCCAACTTGACCTGCACCGCCTCGGCATCCCGGTTCTGAGTGGCCTGGATGAGGAATACCATCAGGAAGGTGATGACCGTCGTACCGGTGTTGATGACAAGCTGCCAGGTATCACTGAAATGAAATAATGGACCGGTCACCAACCAGGTGAGAATTACCGCGACGGCGAGAATGAAGGCGGCGGGCCGGCCAGTCACCCGTGCCGTGCCTTTGGCAAAGCGGGTGAAGTGGGATCGGCTTCTGGTTGGACGCATGGGGGGATCCTTCGCTTCGCTCAGGATACTACATCGGCCGCAGACTTACGGCGGTAAACAGCCCCGCCGTAAGCCTGGCCGATGTTAGTACATCCCGCCCATTCCACCGCCTGCCATCGCAGCCGACGGCTTGTCTTCTATCTTCTCCACCAGCACGCACTCGGTGGTGAGGAGCAGGCCCGCGATCGACGCTGCGTTCTGCAGCGCGGTGCGGGTGACCTTGGTCGGGTCGATGACCCCGGCCTTGACCAGATCCTCGTAGGTATCGGTCGCGGCGTTGTAGCCGAAGTTCTTGTCCTTCGACTCCTTGACTCGGCTCACCACGATCGACCCCTCCGCTCCGGCATTCTCCGCGATCAGCCGGATCGGCTCTTCCAGCGCCCGCCGGATGATGGCGACGCCGGTCTTCTCGTCCTCGGTTCCCTTGATCCGATCCAGCGCACTCTGGGCCCGGAGCAGCGCGACTCCACCGCCAGTCACGATCCCTTCTTCGACCGCGGCGCGGGTGGCGTGCAGCGCGTCCTCGACCCGAGCCTTCTTCTCCTTCATCTCGGTCTCGGTGGCCGCGCCGACGTTGATGATGGCGACACCGCCGGCCAGCTTGGCCAAGCGCTCCTGCAGCTTCTCACGGTCGTAGTCGCTGGTGCTCTTCTCGATAGCGTTTCGAATCTCGGCGATCCGGCCCTGGACTTCCTCCGCCTTGCCTTTGCCATCGATGATCGTCGTATTGTCCTTGTCGATCACCACCCGTTTGGCGCGGCCCAGCCCCTCGAGGGTCACGTTCTCCAGCTTGAGGCCCAGCTCCTCGGAGATGACCTGCCCGCCGGTGAGCACCGCGATGTCGCGGAGCATCTCCTTGCGGCGGTCACCGAAGCCCGGCGCCTTGACGGCCACGACCTTCAGCGTCCCCCGAAGCTTGTTCACCACCAGAGTCGCCAGCGCCTCGCCCTCCACATCCTCCGCGATCAGCAGCATCGGCTTGCCGTTCTGCGCCACCTGCTCCAGCAGCGGGAGCAGCTCCTTCATCGCGGAGACCTTCTTGTCGTGGATCAGAATGTAGGGATCCTCCAGCACCGCCTCCATCTTCTCCGGGTCAGTCACGAAGTAGGGCGACAGATAACCCCGGTCGAACTGGGTCCCGTCCACCGTCTCCAGTGTGGTCTCCAAACCCTTCGCCTCTTCGACGGTGATGACGCCGTCCTTGCCCACCTTCCCCATCGCCTCCGCGATCAGGTTCCCGATCTCCTTGTCATTGTTCGCGGAGATGGTGCCCACCTGGGTGATTTCCTTCTTGCCGGTGGAGGGAACCGAGATGCTGCGGAGCTGCTCGACCACGGCCTCGACTGCGCGGTCGATCCCCCGTTTCAGCTCCATTGGGTTGGCGCCCGCGGTGACGTTCTTGAGACCTTCACGGAAGATCGCCTGAGCGAGCACCGTCGCCGTGGTTGTCCCGTCGCCGGCGAGATCGCTGGTCTTGCTGGCGACCTCCTTCAGCATCTGGGCTCCCAGGTTCTCGATCGGATCGCTCAGCTCGATCTCCTTGGCCACGGTGACACCGTCCTTGGTGACGGTGGGTGAACCGAATTTCTTATCGATGACGACGTTGCGGCCCTTGGGTCCGAGCGTGATCGCGACGGCGTCTGCCAGCTGGTCGATACCATGCTTCAGCTTGGCGCGTGCCTCGGTACTGAACAGAAGTTCCTTCGATGCCATATATGTCCTCATTTCCTCAGTAAGCTGCATCAGCCAATCTTGGCCAGAACGTCGGAGGCTTTGATGATGATCAGCTCATCACCGCCGACCTCGTAGGGGGTCCCGCTGTACTTGCCGTAGATCACCTGGTCGCCCGGGTGAATGTCCATCTTTATCCGATCGCCCTTCTCGATCCGCCCGGGTCCCACGGCGATCACCTCGCCCCGAGTGGGCTTTTCCTTCGCGGTGTCCGGGATGTACAACCCTCCCCGCATCGCTTCCGAATCCTCCAGTGGCAGGATCACGACCCGATCCTCGAACGGATGGATCTTGATCCCGGGCCTGGTCTTCATAGCAGTGGGCATCGAACTCTCCAATCTGAGCTGCGTGATAGGTGACCGGGCGTTACCGAGACTGAAAGTGGAGTGCGTCTCGGAGATTCTGTAACTCCCGGTAGTAGTAGAGCGGCGTCGGCCGCTTGCCGTTGAACTTGAGCCGCTTGAGAAAGGCGATCTCTTCATCGCTCGCGTTACCCCGAAGCGCCGGGTCGTCCAGGAACTCTCGAAGGCCGGGCTCTTCACCGACCGGGTCCCCGGATTTCTTCTCGACAAACTCGAATCGCTTGACGTGCCCCGAGACGACTCGCTGGTTCAACACGATGTCCAGGGCAAAGGTCGCGAGGTCGATGCTCCAGGATTCGATCAGCGGATCGAGGAACGAGACGCAGTGCTCGGCGGAGAGGTGGAAGATGTCGGTGTCGAGGAACTCCAGCACGATCACCCGGGTCTCTTCGTAGCTTCGGTGGCTCAGCTCGGCCACCATATGGAGCCAGTGGTCATTCTCCAGCTCTTGCCGAGCCACTCCTTTGACCACGTCGAGCAGCGTCTGGGTGACCAGCCGCTCCAGCTCGCCGAACGACTCCTTTTCGAAGATGGCGCGGAGATCCGCCGACTTCTCGGGCGCACATTTCCGGAGGACGACGTCGCGAACCTCGCGAAACAACGGCGCCGGGTCCTCCGCCAGCTCCTTCTTCAGCTCCCGCTTGCGCTGGACATCGGCCAACCGTGCCAGCTCTCCGTGTGGCAGCTTGAGGAACCGGTCCATCTTCTCGTAGATGTCGGTCCGGTTGGGGGCCGGAGGCACCTTGCGCCGAGTCAGCAGCTGGGAGATGTACGACTCGGTCACCTGGGCGGCGCGGGCGAGCTCTCGCTGCTCCAGGCCGAACTCCTCCAATCGTTGCCGGATGATCAAGGAGACGTCCACAGTGGGTCCTCGGGCTGAGCTGGGGTTGATTAACAGAGTTAAGTTAATCGGATGGGCGCCTTTGAGCAAGCTGAAGACTGTTACTTGACAAATGTAGTAAAGCAGGCTAAGTTGCTGTCTGTTAAGTACATCACATAGTGGAGCCCCCACTATTCAACCATAGATTCAAGGAGCTCTCATGTATTCACGTCACGTCAGTTGCCATCTCAAGCCGATTAAGCGGGAAGAGTTAACCCAGATGTTCGACCGGGAGATTCTGCCCCTCTTGCAGAAGCAGAATGGCTTCAATGACGAAGTTGTGTTTGTGGATCCTGATGGCCGGCAGGTACTCGCCATCAGCTCGTGGGACAGCAAGGAAAGTGCGGAGAAGTACAACCGCGAGACCTACCCCCAGGTGCTCAAGACCCTAGCGAGAGTCATCGAGGGCACGCCGCAGGTACGGACGTACGAGGTTGCTTTCTCGACCGCCCACAAGACCGCCGCCGCTATCTAACAAGCCGGCGAAGGTGTTCGGACCGGGGGAAGAGCTGCTTGGTGGCTCTTCCCCTTGGTCTGTCCGGTAGTCACTCCTGCTCCCTGATCCGGCGCAGCTCGCGCGCAGCCACCACCAGATCCAGGGTGTGCACCCGCATGGTCCGGCTGGCTTCCAGGGCCTGGGCCAGGCGGCTCAGTCCCGCATGCGCCAGGACGATCTCCGCTTCGGCGACGCTGGTCAGATCGGTGCTCCGGGTAATCGCGTCGCGCACGGCGTGGTACAGATCGTCCGCATTGAACGGCTTGAGCATGACCCGCACCGGAATGTCTGCCGGGCCGATGTGGGGCACCGCGTCGGGATTGGCCGACATGCAGAGCACCGCCACACTGGGCCGGTAGCGGGCCAGCGTCTCCGACACCTGCCGGCCATCGATGCCCGGCATCGACAGATCGGTCAGCACCAGGTCGAACGGTTCCTCCCGGCTCTGAATGAGGGCCAGTGCTGCCTCGCCGTCGGGGGCGAGCTCGACGTGGAAGCCTTCGGCCTCGAGCCGGCGGCGAACCAGCTGCCGCTGAGCGGGCTCGTTGTCCACGACCAGCACGGTGGCTCCGTGCCAGATGGGTCCATGGGGAACGTCGAATGAGGGCATATGCCCCCCTTGGGTAAGCAGCAGGGTCAGTGTTTGGGGGCGAACGGATGGGACTGCGCTGTATAATAGAAGGTGGGACACGGCTTAACCACTGAACGTTGGGGTAGCTCGCGACCTCACGGTGCGGGGATACCCTGAACGCGATATGGGCGCGACCTCTGGTCTGCATTCGATCTGCATCGGGCCACCCATGAGAGCCTGCCCCGAGCCATTGAGCGAGGGGTGGCCCTCCTTACCTTAGGACGCTCTGTGACCGATCTGCTCCAAGATCTTATCGGCTCTCTGCCTGAGATTTACGCAGTGGAGCGGGAGATCGGGCGCGGCGGTATGGCGACTGTCTATCTCGCCACGGATCGCCGTCATCATCGCCAGG
The DNA here is from genome assembly GCA_963698975.1 of uncultured Gemmatimonadales bacterium. Lineage (GTDB taxonomy): Bacteria > Gemmatimonadota > Gemmatimonadetes > Gemmatimonadales > GWC2-71-9 > CAVVWJ01. The sequence goes on along the minus strand of CAVOSV010000002.1, from coordinate 1,559,937 downwards.
TAGCGATCAAGGTACTCCGGCCCGAGATTGCACGTTGTCTGGGAGCAGACAGGTTCCTGCGCGAGATCGACATCGTCAGCGGCCTCACCCATCCTCACATTCTTCCTCTGCTCGACTCGGGCGGCTCTGGTGAGCTCCTGTGGTACATCATGCCGTATGTCGAAGGCGATAGTCTGCGGCTTCTGCTCCAACGAGAACGTCGGCTGCCCATCGACCAGGTTCTCCAGATCGCAGCCGACGTCGCATCGGCCCTGAGCTGGGCTCACACTCACGATATCGTTCATCGTGATATCAAGCCCGAGAACGTCCTCCTCGAAGGGGGCCAAGCAGTCGTTTCGGACTTTGGCCTGGCTCGGGCAGTCAGGATCGCAGCCGGCGAGGAAATAACCGATTCCGGCCTCGTCATTGGAACGCCCTCGTACATGAGTCCCGAGCAGGCTCAGCCGGACGAGGTAATCGATGGGCGAAGCGACATCTACAGTCTTGGTTGCACCGTATACGAAATGCTGGCTGGTCAGCCCCCGTTCTCGGGGCCGGATGCACAATCGATCGTCGCCCAGCATCTCGGTTGCCCGGCGCCTTCGCTGAGAGTCTTACGACCGACGGTTCCCGCCTGGCTCGACCAGGTGGTGATGACTGCGCTGGCCAAGGCCCCGGCGGATCGTTTCCCCAGCGGCGAAGCGTTCGCCGCTGCGCTAAGGGCGGGGGCCACCCCAAGCGATCCCGGGCCGGTGTCCGCGAGTGGTGATCGGCCGTGGCCGATCGGGCGTGCCGTGCGATGGTTGGCTGCTTGGATGGCTGCTTTGATGGTCACGGCTGGAGTCTTCGTTCTAATAGCGAAAACAATGAGAGACTCTCACAGGGCGCGGGCAGGCCCCGGCGGCCTGGGCTCCCCCGTCGTCGTCGTTTCGCCATTCCAGGCTAGTGGCGACGACACGCTCGCGGAATCGATGGCACGGTCACTGTCCCAAGCGATGATCGACAGTCTCGCTACCATCAGCGGCGTGAGAACGGTTCCTACCTCTGGTGAGACCCCAGGCGAAACCGACTCACTGCTTCATAGGGCGGAGCTTAGCCTCCTCGTAGCCGGATCGGTGGAGAGGAGAGGTAACGACCTGAAGGCCACAGGCAGGGTCAGTGAAGGTCAATCAAGGATCCAGCTCTTCTCTCGGGCACAACAGGCTACAGTTGGCGCAGCTCCCGTGCTGGAGGCGGATCTGATCGAGCTCATCGTGCGCTTTGTTCGGAAGTATGTGGGCACAGAAGTGAGGCGGCGGGCTGTCGCCGGCGAAACCAAGGACTCTGCTGCTCGGAGTTCCTGGGCCCGCGCTATGTCGATCATCGACGCGATCAGCTCACCTGAGGCGGGCGCCCTCCCGAAGTCGATCGCTGATCGACTTACTGTCGCTGACTCGCTGCTGGGTGAAGCGATCCGCCGGGATCCCCGATGGGTCGGTCCCTATCTCGCCCGCGGCTGGGCCTACCTGGGCAGCGCTTCGATTCTTGGCTCGGAAGGCCAGCGAGACTCGGTCCTGATTTCCGCGTATCGTGAGGCGATTGCGGCCGCAGATTCGGCGATCCGGATCGCCCCAGCCGAGGCCGATGGCCACGAGCTTCGCGGGGTCGCCCTGGTTGGATTGTGGTTCGAAACACCCTCTCAGGAAGCGGACAGCATAGGTGAGGAGGCTGAACGCGCGCTGCGCCAGGCCATCTCGCTGAATCTCAATGTGGCACGAGCCTGGGAGTCGCTGGGTACCTATTACCTCCTCATCGGAAGGTTCGGGGAAGGCAGACAGGCCATAGCCCAGGCACTGCAGGCCGATGCGTTTCTGTTGAGCGAGCCGACCGTACTTCGCTGGAAAATTCTGGCTGATCTCAATCTGGACGATTACAAGGATGCCCAGCAGACCTGTACTCGGGGGGCCCGCTGGTATCCTCTGAATTTTGCCTTCTTGAATTGCCAGTACATGATTCTGGGCTGGTACGCTGGCGACCTCAAGTCCGCCACGCGCGCCTGGCAGCTGGCGAGTAAGGCGGAGAATCTGGCAACACCGGCACGGCGAAGTGACGTCTACCGAACCAAACTCCTGATGACGGCGGCGATCCTCGCTCGCGCGGGGTACCGGGACAGCGCGGAGTCACTTCTGCGCACCTTCGTAGCTACCCGCAAAGGCGGAGTCGACATCGATGGGTTTGCATCGGACGAGGCCTATGTGAGACTGCTGGTCGGACAGCAAGACGAGGCACTCGCGCTGCTCAAGACTTTTCTCCACTATAACTGGGCACAACGCGGATACATCGTTCGTACCCCCTGGTTCCGTTCGCTCCATGGCAATCCCGCTTTCCTTGCGATGACCCAGCGGCGCCCGTGAGCCAACATTATTCCTTGATCCATTCCCGTCGCTTGGCGGCGGCGTATTCGACCCCGAACATTCTCGTCAGAAACGGTATCATGAATTTGTCGATGCCCGATGCAGTCACGAAGATGGCCTCGACGTCAGACCCAGGATTCGGAACGGCTCCACGACCCGTCACCGTAAATTGCCTTACCTCACGGTTCTCCTCGAACAACACGATCCTGGAAACGGCACGATTGATTGCCAGGAAACCGCAGCCAGTCACCTTGGCGACGATGATGGGAAGCTGAATGTTGTTACGCGGAGCCACAGGACCGAAGTAGTCCAGACCGGGTCGCCCGTCGGCCACCGCGCGGGCCTCGTCAAGTGTCCGGTGTACCGAATCGATCTCGTAGGGTGCTTTATTCTGAAAAACGACAAACGCCGCTGTCTGACCCCGCCAGGTATCGACCGCCTCAACAATGCTGCGCATGGCCTCCTGAGGAAGCGTGCCGCCTGAACTCTGGATGACATAGCCCATAACTACCCCACTTTCGGGAGAGATTTCCAATCCACATGGATCTGCATCTGCCGGACACGTACTGAAGCGGGCTGTTCCTGATCAGCGGTATGCCGAATGCTCGAATTGGGCAAACTCGCAAATTCTTGAATCTGAGTTTCTCGTACCTGTCGCTTAGATGTACTGCGCTTTTAGATACTATAGACGGATGCGTGAAACAGCCGTGAATCATGACGCGGCGGAACAGACCGGTCGGGCACTTGTGCGGCAGGCGGTCAGGCGGTCGGGCGGTCGGGCGGTCAGCGAGCATGTCACCCCGAGCGCAGCGAGGGGGCCGAAACAAGAACGGTTCGGGATAGACGAAGGGGATGGCAAACAAACGACACTTCGGTCCCCTCGCTGCACTCGGGGTGACATCCTTCCGCCCCTCGCGGTGCTCGGGGTGACCGTTACGGTCAGTCGGGCTCTACGGCGATTGTTATCCTGAGCGAAGCGACAGATCCTTCGCTTCGCCCAGGAGGACAATCTTTGGTCAGGTGGCGGGAGCTCCCACCGGGAAGCTGTTCGGCAGGTCATCGCTAACGGCAGACTCGGCCGCCGCATCCAGGCAATGGGGATGGCCGAAGCCGCTGGCGCTGACTCCGCTGCCATCGATGTCGTAGATGATGTTGTCGGTGCCGCTGGGTGCGACCCCCGCAGGAACGTTGCTCAGTCCGAGATAAAACCGAGTCTTCCATCCGATATTGTGGTCCGCGCACGAAGTATCGCCGCTCACCCCCACGGCCCCGACGAGATTGCCGGCTGCGTCGTAGAGCGCAAAGCCGCCGCCGAACACGTTGGTCCCGCCGATGCGCTTTCCGACCATGTAATCGCTTGCCGTGCCATAGTTCTCGATGTTGCCTCCGTACGCCACATCTTCATTGATCGGGTTTGCCTCCTGCAGACCGAAGAGACTTCCGCCGGGCTGTGTCGCCGTATACAGATTGGCGGTAGAGAGCGCCAGACCGCCGAAGCCGAGGTAGGCGGCATCGAGACTGAAATTCATCGCGGTGTTGGCCTTTTGCGCCGAGATGATCCGGCTCCCCTGCCACTGGTCGCCTTCGCCCGTTCCGCTGTAGACCACCGCGACCACCACGCCCGCCGTGTCCACCACCGTCGCCCACATGTTCAGGTTGAGGCCGGCGTTGCCGTCGGGGACTGCATCCGCGCTCACCCCGACAGCCTGCATAAGAGCGGCCTTCAACTGGTCGTGGGTTACCACCGCGCACGGGATCGAAGCTGGGAGGTCCGGTGACGGGATTGTCATCACCACACGCACCGATTCCCCAAACCAAAGCCATCGCGCCAATCGCCGACCGACACAGTCGTGTTCGTGGGCCCATGGAAGGCTCCAATCTTTTGTGAGTGACGAGAAGACAAGAGAGGGCTCTGACTAAGGGACCAACGTACGGGCCAGTTCTCACTCGGTCAAGCGAGTCATACCGAAGAGAGGGTACGTATTCCCTGCTTAGAGACGAATACGGCACCAACTATCTGCAGATATATACGGCTTTTCGGGACCGGCCGCCACGATCAGGGTGACCTTGGCCTCGCCTGATAAACTCGGCGATCTCGCAGTTGCTCGTGGTGACTTGTAGTGTCGAAGGGGGTGGGCAATGGTGTTTCCGGATATCGAACCCGGACCTGGACGCGGGCTTGGTGGAGGGCTGGAGGTAACGGAGCAGACCGGATTCTAATTGAGTACCTGACCTGGCGGTCATGGAGCGGGGCTGCCGTTCGAGCAGATCGACACATTATCGGTGTTGGCGAATCGCATCTGTTGGTACTCGGCCTTCGCGAGTCGCGGATCCGCCCCACCTGACCAGCTATGGTGAAAAGACCTTGAGGAGTAAGTAGAAGAGCGCAACAACGAGCCCCACGATGATCCCTGCCGGGATACTGGCGAACGCTATCTTTACCAGGAGCCCGACCAAATCTCCAAAGGGAATATCAACTCCGGTCACCCTGACCCGCGCTGCTGGCTCTGCTCCGGCTCTTGCGTTGATCTTTCGTGCCACGATTTCCTTGGGACTGAGCTCTCGTTCCACGTCTTGTTGCCCGGCCCGAGTACACTCGCGGCAGCACCCCGCCGCAGCGTCCCAGCTCTTTTCAGTCCAGGGCACCTGCCGCCCACACCGGAAGCAATCGATCTTCGGTGTCAAATTGGTTGCACTAGCGGTCAAACTGCTGCCCGCTGCCAGGATCCGTAGAGCGGTGGAGGCTCTGCATGAAGACATCTGCCTCTGAAGAAAGCGGCGGCAAAGGCGCTATGAAGGTGCTGTGTCTCTTGGTAGCTGATTGGAAGAACCCGCCGCAGTATCCCCGAACGCTGCACTGACTACAGTCATCAACGTACACGTTCTTCCAGTCTGAAATCGACTTTCGCGCAAACGGCCAAAGTGAACGCGGAATTGTGCAGAGCTGGTGGTTATAGATGGAGACCTTCATGCCGTTCCCGGCGAGATACAGCGTTGCTTCCTCAAGCTGTGACTGATACTCAACGGGATCTATCCAGAGCACATCCAGGTTTTTTGGAGTAAAGCCAAACATCTCCAACCCCATTAGCGCAACGTGTTCTACAAATGCGAGATTCCTGGCGATGAACTCGGCCAGTTTAGGGAGTCTTGCGAAGGTCTGTTTGTGGAGAACGACCCTTAGCTCGAGCCTTACATCCCGTCTCGCCAGGTTGTAGAAGCCCAGCATTGTCTCTTCAAACGCGCCGCGGGCCTGGACCACATAGTCATGCAGAGTATAGACGTCGGAATAAAGTGGTATGCCGAGCATTAGATCCGGGTGCTCGACTGCTGCGAATCGGTCCGCAAAGGCCGCCTCCTTAAAACGCCGGCCATTTGTCAGAATGTGCAGGGCGGTGGAAGGGAGGCGCTCCTTAGCCTTGCCTATAATGGTTAACAGCCCATTGCCCAGGAGCGTGGGCTCTCCTCCACTAAGACCAAGCTCTACTGTGGCAGGGTCGACAAGTTCCAATAAACGAAGGGTTTGACGAATTCTGTACGAGTCATCTTTTTCTTTGGGAGGCTGAGAACACATCAGGCAGTAGCTGTTGCACCGCTCAGTTAAAAGAATTGTATTGTGGGGTGAAAACCGTCGGTACAGGACGCTCACCAAACCAGATGGGTAAAGAGCCACGACATCCTCAGCTCCAAGGTAGCCCAGATTGGGCGCACCATAGATCGCCGGCAGCGGAACGGGGGCGTCCGATATGCACGGATCGGAGCACAAAACTCCGGCATAACCCGACCAGTCATTCTGGAACTGCCCCAGGCATTCGACGAGCCGTATGCTATGTAGTCGGACCTGCCTTCATCAAACGTACGAGGAAGCAAGGTCAGCTTGCCCAAGACCGGCTCGACTACGTTGGCGGCAGTTCCATTGGCATGGAGCCGCATAGGCTAAGCAGGCACAGCCGGGTAAAGGGCCTTTGCAGGGGTATTCTGGACCCAGGACCAGAACAGCCGACGGATAAAAGGGTCTTCTCCGTGATAGAGTCGCAGCAGGTGTTTGACAATTTCCATATTTCGGCCGCAGAAATTGCTCGTTGGCCTATGGCCGAAGATGTCTCCTTGAGTAGCGTGATTCTCGATTGGATCGGCGCCACAGAAGCCCTGGAAGGCACAGTCTGCACATCCCGGCAACGATTCCACACACGAAGCAGCAACGAGAGTTCTTATCATCGGCCCAGCAAATATGTCCTCGTACGTGTTTTCAAAGACATTGCCGAGTCGAAACGTCTTATCGCCCATCTCCGCCAACATCCGAGCCTCGTCAGAGGCGTATACATCTCCATCGTAGTTGTACACCACGGCAGCGATCCCCACAGCAAGCCGCCGGGGATTGAAGGTCCACATATCCCGTCGGGAATGGAGTCAGAATCTTCGTCAGTAAGATTTGCGCATAGACCTCAAGCATGGCACGACCGCTACGATTCACCTCAATGATTCGGTCAAGACCTCGCTTGTAGAATGAGAGGGAATGCCTGGAGGTCATATCCCGTTCTCTTCTGCGTTTTAACAGCAAAGCCATAAGGGCTGAGTGGACGCAAGAACATGTAGCTATATCCCCGATCCACATACTCGTTCACTATCTCTTCTGGGTACTCAAGGCTGAGCTTCGTGGTCGTCATTAATGCGGCTATCGAATCCGGTCCTAGGACCGCCCGAACCTTCTCGATCCCGTGGATGGTTGTCTCGTAGGCATTATTTCCTGGACGTGGTCGATTGCTGTTGTGGATATGAGCCGGGCCATCCAAGGAGGTAGATACCCAAATTCTATGCTCCTTTAGAAACGCTAGGAGCTCGTCAGACACCAAGGATAGGTTAGTGGCAACCACGAATTCCAGGTTCTTTCCAAGAACCTGATTCCTTCGTTGCGCCTCCAAGGTGATGTACTGAATGAGCTCGAAGTTGAGCAGCGGTTCGCCGCCCTGGAATTCGATCTTTAGTGTCGCCGCCGGAGAGCGAAACACGAGGTCCAAGGCCTTATCGGCGGCCTCATGCGTCATGTCATACTTGGATCGGTTGATGCTTACCCGCGACACCTGGCAATATTGGCAAGAAGTATCGCAGCGCAGCGTAACGACGAAGATGTGCAGCCGGGTGAACTCAGCCAGCAGGCTCCTTTTGGTTCGATATTTGAGCGCCAACCACCGCTCCGGTATGGAGCTGGATGAGTCCTTCAGGAAGTGCTTGCCTTTCAGGTCGAAGTACGAGTCGGAGTCCGGCGGGAGGGAATGCGTGATGAAGGCCTCAAACACGTCCGGATCGAGGAATAAATGCTCGCCGGCTTCGTTTACAACGAGCTTCCGGTCATCGACATCCATGAATCGGAACGGCAGCAACCGGTATCCTTCACTATCTGCCAAATAGTGTTGTGGCTCGAAGAACAGAGTTTCCATGTCTAGGATTCTTGCGACAAGTGCATTTCCAGTGCTGCGGAGAGAGCGTAGGAAAGAAACTCGTCCACGATATAGGACGGGGCACCTGGTAAAGGCTCTATGCTGAGCATCAGACCCGACTGCGCCAATTCGGTTCGTATCTCACATAGTGTTTCGAATGCTACTTTCGCCTTGTCGATCGCCTCTAAAGGGTACAAGTCATGGGACAGGCGCACCGTTCTAGTTTCGCTATTCATGAAAGTCCGCTCCCGAGAACGCCTGTGACACAATCAACTCCCTGATCGATTGAGTTTCCCGCGCGATGTCTGCCCGGACTCGTTGATTGATCAGTTCATTGGCGAAAAAGCCGAGGATCTCACGGAGGTCAGCGCTCGGGGCGCGCTTCCGGAACTCTACCCAGATGCTGTCCTGATCCCCGGGCTCGAGAAACAAAAACATCGATCAGTAAACACATAGCAGGCACGAAAGATGGCTTCCCTAGAGTACAAGGCTGTATCCACCCGGTATCTTACGAAAGTGGGTGCACTGTGGCCTGCACTTGCCGATGGGCAGGAGGGTGCGTCAGAGTTCATTAGAAGTCGTGGCAGAACGGGGAGGAATTAGCTGTTACCTGGAACAATCGAGAGCAGTCAGGACCAAGAACCGTTCACATGCCACCGGAACGATGAGAACTGTGTGAGCTGTGTGAAGCGTGGGAGCTATGAGAGTAGTGCCCGCTACTTGGGGGCGCCACGTAGGTTGGACTGGGCGCAGCCTGCTGCACTGGAACGTTACCCTCGCGCCCAAAACGAACTGTATCCCGCTTTCTGATCACGAAGGAATCCGCTGAGGTTAACAGGAACTTTTCGTTCTTCTTAGTAAACCCTGAGTCCGTTGGATTCTGGATATCTTCGGCGTGTGCTTTGGTCTGGGCTAAGACCGTTCCGGCTGGTATGGAAGCAATCGCAGCCCCCAGAGCGACGGGAGGCAGAACCAAGAGCCGTTCACGCCGAGATAGTATTGAAGTGAGGGATTTGACCCATTCGGGATCTGCACAAAAGCCTCCTGTTGAGGCGCGATTGATGAGTATTTTAGACATTACATAAGAATTTTGATTGGGTCAACATTTCCTGAACGATTAAGGAGTGACATGCTAGGCGAGAGCTAGCGTGCCCAGTCTCGTACTATGTCGCAAACCGAGTCAATGACGGCGAATTCGCGACACCTTGGGGCAAGCAGCGGCAGATGCGGAACGGGGATTTGTAGGCCCCCGCTCAGTGTGCCCACAGCAAATAGCGTTCACTCGTCATCGTTAGACTCAGGTAATGAGTAGGGGTTGGTGTATCGAGGGTACGAGTAACTTGGCACAGGATACAATATCGCGCTCTGGACCAGGCGAATGCTCAGCGCCTCGTCCACGTGCTTGAGCGAGAGATGCCAGCCGCCCAGTCCGATGGCCGACACCCGCTCGCCGGTCCGGCCCAGCAGGCGGGTGGGAATCTCCCGGTGTTCTCCTCCTCAGTCCCCGACATCTGTCCTCCTCGGCCCGGCGTCCTACGGCGACTCCTCTACCAGACCGGACCGGGCATGCTCGAGCCGCCGGCATGAGCCGGCTCCGAGATCCGCTCCACCACCTTGCCGACTTCGCTGTCGGTCGCGGCCCGGGTATTGGTGGCCAGGTCCGCCTGGGCGATCATGCCGACGCAACAGCCCTTGCTGTCCACCACCGGCACTCGCCGGACCTGCGCCTCGGCCATGATGTTCTCCGCCACCGCCACGTCATCGTCGCCCTGGCAGCACTTGGGATCCCGGGTCATGGCTTCCTTCACCTTGGTCTCGGGTCCCTTGCCTTCGGCAGTGCAGCGGCAGGCGATATCGCGGTCGGTTACCACGCCCGCCAGCCGATTGCTCTCCTTATCCTCCACCACCGGGATGCACCCGCAGTCGTGCTCCCGCATCAACTGGCTCGCCAACCGAATGGTGTCTTCCGGGGTACAGCAGGCGGGCTGAGGAGTCATCAGTTCGCTGGCTTTCATTCCATCCTCCTGAGCTGGGTATGAATGGAGGATGCCGTGAAGGACTCTGAGCCTCGGTGATGGGACTCACAAGTGGCAGGCGGTCAGGAGGTCAGGCATCGGGCGGTCGGGCGTAGAAGGGCAGGCTCGCTGGCGGGACCGGGGACTCCGCCGCAGATTCCGGAATGGCCACAACCAAACCCACCCTCGCGGGTCCCCTTCGCAAGCCGCACGACGAGGAGATCGATGTCTGGGGCCTCACCCATGCGGGAAAGGTTCGCGCCGAGAATCAGGATCACTTCCTCATCTGTGCCCTGAAGAAGCAGCTGGAAATCCGCCTGACCAGCCTGGGCGAATACCATAGCACCAGGGCCGAGCCCGAGCGGCTCGCCTTTCTCATGATGGTCGCCGACGGGGTCGGCGGCGGGGTCAAAGGCGAAGCGGCCAGCCGGACGGCAGTCGAGGCGGTAACGCAGTACGTCGAGCACGGGATGCGCTGCTACTATGCCGCCGGCGCAGCCGACGATCGGGAGTTCTACGAGGCGCTCCAGGAAGGGGCATTCCTGACCCATGTGGAGCTGCTGCGGCGGGGCGAAATCGATCCGGAGTACCGCGGCATGGCCACCACGCTCACGCTCTATCTCGGCGTCTGGCCTCGGGCCTACCTGCTCCAGGCAGGCGACAGCCGCTGCTACCTGCTGAAGCGCGGCGTCTTATCTCAGATCACCCGCGACCAGACCATGGCGCAGGAGATGGTCGATCTCGGCGTCATGAGTCATGCAGAGGCCTCGGGAAGCCGGCTCGCGCACACGCTCTCCAGCTCGATCGGCGGTCACCAAAGCGCGCCGACGGTCACCCGGCTCGATGTCGATTGGGGCAATGTCGTCCTCCTCTGCAGCGATGGGCTCACCAAACACGTCTCCGACGACCGGATCCGCGAGCGGCTCAGCTCGATGACGTCGGCCCAACAAGTCTGCGAGGATCTGCTGGAGGAGGCACTCGCAGGCGGCGGGACCGACAACATCACGCTGATCGTCGCCCGGGCGGTGCTGCGGGAGAGCTGAGGGGCAAGGCTAAGGCCATGAGAAGCATGTCACCCTGAGCGGAGCGAAGGGGCCGAAGTCGCGCGATGTTACGACCCCTTCGGCAATCTCGAACCCCTTCAGTCTCGGCCCCCTCGTTGCACTCGGGGTGACAAGCATCTTCGGCTCGGGACAAATATCCGCTCACCTCTTCACGCTCACCGCTCACCGCCCTTACCGCTCACCGTCTTACCATGCAATCCCGTAATCCTCCCCATGATTGCTCGAGCCACCCCACATCGTGCCATGGAGCCGGTCGAACAGAATCCCATTGATCGGCCCCGAGGTCCGCTCCTCGAACTCCAGCGTATACCCCATCTGCTGTAGCGCTGTCCTGCACGCTGTCCGGTGTCGCCGATGCGACCAGCATATGGCCGGGCTCCGATTCATGCTCCCCGAACGACGACCGCATCTGATAGCTGTTGATGTTGTGCGCCTCCGCCGCCTGCTGCGGCGTCATCCCGAACTCGACGATGTTGAGGAACCACTGAAGCAGGTTCTGATCCTGGCGAGTCGCCCCCCTGCACCGCAAAGGCGAGATAAGGCTTGCTCTCCTTCATCGCCAGCGTCGGCGTGAGAGTCACCCGCGGCTTCTTGCCCGGCTCGATCACGTTGTACGGCCCGTCCTCCGCCCGGGTGACGAAGCTCTGGGCCCGCTGGCTCAGTCCCACTCCGGTGTGTCCCGCGATCACCGCCGGGATCCAGCCCCCGCTCGGCGTCACCGACACGACCCAGCCCTTCTCGTCGGCCGCTTCTATAGAAGTGGTGCCGGAGTAGAAGTGCCGGAGTGGCGGAGAGGCGGCGGTCAGGCGGTCGGGCGAGTCGGGCGGTCGGACGGTCGGAGCTCGGGTTGCAGTGAAGATTGGGCTGCGCTCGCGGTGCTATCCGGTCGCGCCACATTGGTCCAGCCCGCCAGCAGCTGGGCGAACGGATTGGTGCCGCCCTGATAGGGATACGGATCGCCCGGCTTGACCGTCGAATCGTTCCGGGTCCAGTTGATCTGGCCATACCTCGCCTTGGCGTACTCCTTCGACAGCAGCCCCTTCACCGGCTCGGCCGGCGGGAAGTAGGGGTCGCCGTAGTAGAAGTCGCGGTCGGCGTAGGCCAGGTTCATCGCCTGATACAGGGTGTGGATGTACTTCGGCGAGTTGTAGCCCATGGCCTTGAGGTCGGCGTTCTCCAGGATGTTGAGCGCCTGGAGCATCACCGGCCCCTGCTGCCAGATGGGGAGCTTGTAGACGGTGATCCCCTTATACGTGGTGCTGAGCGGCTCCTCGATCCGGACCTTCCACCGGGCCAGGTCGCCCATCGTGATCAGCCCGCCCTCCTCCTGCACCCCGCGCACCAGCTCGCGCGCGATGTCTCCTTTATAGAAGCGGTCGTACGCGGCGTAGATGGCCTGCTTCCGGGTCTTGCCCGCCTTCCGCGCCTCGCGCTCCGCCGCCACCAGCTTCCGGAGCGTGGCCGCGAGGTCCTTCTGCACGAAGACCTCGCCCGCCGCCGGCGCCTCCCGCTTCTCACCCCGGTGCGGCAGAAACACCGCGGTGGAATACTTCCACTGCTTGATGGTGTCCTTGATCGCCTCGATGAAGTTCGCGGTCTCCGCCTCGATGGGATAGCCGTCGGCCATCTGGATCGCCGGCGCCAGCACGTCGCCCAGCGACATGGTGCCGTACTCGGCCAGCATGGTCATGAGACCGCCGGGCGTGCCCGGAGTGACCGCCGCCAGCGTGCCGTACTCCGGCGGGTAGCGGTAGCCCTTGGAGTGATAGAAGTCGGCGGTCGCTCCGGTCGGCGCCACGCCCAGCGCGTCGATCCCGATGACCTTCTTGAGCCCCGGGTGATAGATCAGCGCCTGGGTCTCGCCGCCCCAGGAGAGCACGTCCCACATGGTGGTGACCGCCGCCAGCATGGCGCAGGCGGCATCCACCGCGTTGCCGCCCTTGGCAAAGATCATCGCGCCCGCGGTGGCGGCGAGCGGCTTGCCGGTGATGGCGAGCCAGTGCTTGGCGTGGAGGGGAGGCTTCTGGGTCTTGGTCTGCTGCGCGAAGACGGGGCCGGAGCTCCAGCAGAGGACGGCGAGGATGAGGAGGAACCTGACAAGCATAGGGACTCCGAGGCTAAGACGAACGGACCGTCTTCCCTAATTTACTTCGGCCCCCTCGCTCCGCTCGGGGTGACAACCTTTTTCGGGCCCCCTTCGCGAGTTTATCCCGAGCCTAGCGAGGGACTCGGGGTGACAACTCTGCTGGCCCCCGTCGGGATTCGTCCGAGCCTAGCAGGGCTCAGGGTGACAAGCCTTTCCCAGCCACTTCGCGAGTTGTCCGAGCGCAGCGAGGACTCGGTGACAACAGCTAGCTCGCCGGTCGCGCAGGTGACCTTGATCTGCATCGGAGTATAGATGCCGAACGTGAGCACGCCCACCAACCCGTTCACGAAGGTATGCTGGGTCTCGACCTTGGCCACAGCCGCTGGGGCATTTGGAAGTAGTCGAAACGAGTTTCGGCGGGACCAGCCCGTAGATCCAGGACGAAGCAAAGGACTGGTCGATGACGCACGGTCGACGGCGTCGCTCCTGTCTCAACGGTCGCATGGTAGCAACCGGCCAGGAGCAGCAGCGAGACCACGCCGAAACGCTCGGATCGAAGACGACATGTATCCTCCATACAAAAGGTGGCATAGGGGGAGCTCGGCGTCACTCGCCGAGTGGGTGAGGTGAATATCACGACGTGCCAGAATACTGAGGAAGACTGCGAGTCGCCAAGTACTATTAGTCCGTGAGCGTTCCTCTCGAAATCCCCTTGATCCAGGTCGCCGGGATCTGCGACCGCGCCGAGGCGGTGCTGCTCCAGGAGTGCGGCATTCGCTACCTCGGCTTCCCGTTGCGGCTGCCGGTGAATCGGGAAGATCTCACCGAGGCGGACGCCGCGGACATCATCCGCTCGCTCCAGCCTCCGGCGCGCGGGGTGCTCATCACCTACTTGAACGAGGCGCGAGCGATTGCCGACTTCTGCCGCGCCCTGGGTGCCCGGACCGTGCAGTTGCACGGCGACATCGCCAGGGCAGAGCTCGAGCGGCTGCGCGAGCTGGACCCACCGCTCACCATCATCAAGAGTCTGGTCGTCGGACTGCACCCCGCATCCCTACTCGAGCGGCTCGTGGTCGAGTTGGCGCCGCTGGTGGACGGGTTCCTCACCGATACCTACGCGCCCGAGACCGGCGCGTCGGGGGCCACCGGCCGAACCCACGACTGGACCGTGAGCCGGCGCCTGGTGCAGCTGTCGCCGAAGCCGGTGATCCTCGCCGGCGGCCTCACGCCGGCCAACGTGCGGCAGGCCATCGCCGAGGTTCGGCCGGCTGGCGTCGACGTCCACACCGGCGTCGAGGACGCGAGCGGGCGGAAGGACCGGGGCAAGGTGCTGGCCTTCGTGGCGGAGTCGAGGGCAGGGTTCGCTCAAACCGGAGACACCCGGCGCATCAGCCCGAGGTAAACCAGGAAACTCAGACCAAAGGTGACGAACCAGGCATACGCGTAAAGCAGGTCGAAGAAGTTCGGGTCTGCCACGCTCCCTCCCGGCGTCACGGCCGCGCGCGCGAAACCCGGCACCACCGGCAGGACCGCGATCACGAACGCCGCCACCGCCCGCCAGTTGACGCCCTTCCAATAGCTGTACGCACCTCGCTCCCGGAACAGGTCGTCCAGCACCAGCCGCTGCCGGCGCACGATCCAGTAGTCCGCGATCAGGATGCCGCCCAACGCGCCCATCAGGCTGGAGTAGCCCAGCAGCCAGGTGAAGATGAAAGCCGCGGCGTCGGCGTAGAGCCTCCACGGCATCATCAGGATGCCGATCACCGCGGTGATGATTCCGCCGGTCACGTAGCTGATCCGCTTCGGGCTCAGGTTCGAGAAGTCGTTCGAGGGCGAGACGACGTTCGCCGCCATGTTGGTGGTGAGCTGCGCCAGGAGGATCACCAGAGCCGCGAACACGATGACCCCTGCCCCGCCGATCCGGGCGATCAGCGCGACCGGGTCCCAGATCGGCTTCCCGAAGAGCACGATCGTCGCACTGGTGACCACCACCCCGATGAACGCGAACGCCGTCATCGTCGTCGGGAGGCCCAGCGCCTGGCCCAGCATCTGGGAGCGCTGACTTCTGGCGTAGCGGGTGAAGTCGGGGATGTTGAGACTCAACGTGGCCCAGTATCCAATGGAGGCGGTGAGGGCCGAGGGGAACAGCGCCCAGAACGTCGCATTCCCGCCCCGAAGCCGCTCCGACTGGGTCAGCAGGTGACCCAGGCCGCCGCCGACCCTGATGGCCCAGAGAAACAGGATGCCTCCGCCGGCGAGCAGCAGCGGAGCCGACCAGCTCTCCAGCTGCTTGATCCCCTCCGTCCCCTTGAGGATGATCACGACCTGGATCAGCCAGAACAGCATGAAGGTGATGGCGCTGCCGCCCGCCACCTCGGCCCAGCCGGGCCATGCCGCGCGGAAGAGCGCGTTCAGCGCCACCCCGCCGATCCAGGTCTGGATCCCGAACCAGCCGCACGCGACGATCGCCCGGAGAAGCGCCGGCAGATTGGCGCCCCGCACGCCGAAGCTCGCCCGGCAGAGCACCGGGAACGAGATGCCGTACTTGGTCCCGGCGTGGGCATTGAGGACCATCGGCACCAGCACGATGCTGTTGCCCAGCAGAATGGTGAGCATCGCCTGCCACCAGCTCATCCCCTGCTCCATGAGGCCGGAGGCCAGGGTGTAGGTGGTGATCACCACGCTCATCCCGATCCAGAGCGCCGCGATGTTGTAGGTGGACCAGGTGCGTCGCTCGGGAGGTGTCGGGGCGAGGTCGGGATTCCAGAGGGGACTTCGGGTGATGTCGTCGGGCCCGGCGGCTGTCTGCGTCACCGGAGCAGTGACGATGCCAGGGGGCTAGGCCTCCGCACCCGCGTAACCTTCGGTCACCTCGTAGCCGGAGCGGTAGTCGGCACTGTCCGGCCGCCGAATCTCCGACTGCGCGACGACGCGATCGCGCCGGAGGCCGCGGAAATCCTCGATGCCGGTCCAGCCGTCGGCGGCATGTCGCTCGAGAAACGCGTCGAGCCCCGCCAGCAGCCGCTTGATCACGTTCGGGCCCACCGCCTGATCGAGCATGGCCGCGGTGCACACCTGCACCGTGCCGCACCCCAGGAGGATGTAGGAGAGCGCCTGGGAGAAATCCGAGATCCCGCCGATCCCGGAGAAGCTCTTGTCGGGGAACGCCCGGGTCATCTGGGCCATCTTCGCCAGCGAAAGCGGGAGGATCGCCGGCCCGCCCAGGCCGCCGGTCGACACCAGGCCGTCCACGTTGATCTCGAATTCCAGCGTGTCGGGATCGATCACCGGTATCGAAGGGAAGGTGTTGGACGAGACGATAGCGTCGGCTCCGCCGCGGAAGCACGCCGCCGCCTCGACTTCGATCTCCGGCGTGGCCGGCGTGAGCTTACACCAGACCGGCACCGTGGCCACCGCTTTCACCGCCTCGGTGACCACCGAGCAGAGCCCCTGGTCCTTTCCGATGTTGGACCCCATGTCCCGGCGGTCCATGTGGGGGCAGGAGAAGTTGAGCTCGAGCCCATCCGCGCCCGCATCCTGGCAATCGCGGGCGAGCCGCTGCCAGTTCTGCAGCTCCTTGTCGTTGCCGGAGCCCGCCATGATCGAGGCGATGAGGACGCGGTCGGGAAAGGCCTGCTTGATGCGTCCGATGCGGGGGAGCCACCAGTCGAGTGGCTTGTCCGAGATGAGCTCCCAATTCCACGATGAGTGCAGTGCCGCGCCGGGGCGCTTCTTCATCGAGACGTAGGAGTCTTCGGGAGACGTGCGCATGAACTTGGCCTTGGCGCCGACCACGTTGGCGACCGGGTGAAGCCCGATCGTCTTCGTCACCACACCGCCCCATCCGGCTTCGAAGGCGCGAAGGATGTTGCTCTCCGACTCCGTCGGTGGCGCCGAGGCGAGCAGGAAGGGGTTGCCGAACTGGAGGCCGGTGAAGTGGACCGATCGGCTGGCTGACATGGCGGATGACCTCCCGTTGGCGACCTTGCGGTTCAGACGTGGCCCGAGGCCCTCACGGCACCGCCGGCTCCTTCGCTCCCAGCTGCCACAACAGGAAGCTATAGATATCCGCCGTCTCGGCCACCCGCTGATCCTTGGTGAGCCCCATGCCGTGCCCGGCGTCGAAGGCGACTCGGAGCAGCACCGGACGGTCCGGGGTGGCGTGCTCCTGCAGCGCCGCCGTCATCTTGGCCGGCTGCCAGGGCTCGACCCGGGAATCGTTGATTCCCGCGGTCAGCAGCACGGCCGGGTAGCGCACCCCGTCCTTCACGTGGGTGACCACGTCCATCTCCCGCAATGCCTGGAACTCATCCTGCTTTGTCACGGTGCCGAACTCGGGGATGTTGGCCGGTCCACCCGGCTCGTGCTCCGCCCTGAGCGCGTTCATCGCGCCGACCCGCGGTACCGCGGCCCGGAACAGGTCGGGTCGCTCGGTGATCGCTCTTCCTATAAGGATTCCTCCGGCGCTGCCGCCGGTCCCCGCCAGATGCTCCGGGGAAGTGTAGCCCGCCTTCACCAGATACTCGGCGCAGGCGATGAAGTCCTTCCAGGTGTTCGGCTTGGTTGCCTTCTGTCCGGCCTGGTGCCAATCCTCCCCGTACTCGCCCCCGCCCCGTACGTGCGCCACCGCAAGAACTCCCCCGCGCTCGAGCCAGGCCAACCGAGTCGGGCTGAAGTTGGGATCGTAGGTGATGCCGTAGGCGCCGTAACCATCCAACAGCAGCGGATGATTGCCGTCCTTCTTGATGCCCTTTCGGTACACGATGGAGAGGGGCACCTTCACCCCGTCGTGGCTCGGCACCTCGGTCTCGACCGATTCGTAATCCGACACATCCACCCTGGCAGGCGCAACCAGCCGGGTATCGCTCGGCTGCGGCTGACCCGGCGTGTACTGATACCAGAGCCGCGAGCGGGTCCAGGACTCGAGCGGGAAGAGCACTCCCGGCCTCCGTCGATCCACCACCATGGTGGAGATGGCGCCATTCGACGGGAGCTGAATCCTCGCGCCAACTCGCTGGCCGAAGGGCACCCGTCGCACCCGGCCCAGACCACCCTCGAGCTCCCGCACATACAGCGCATCCTTCGCCACCGCCACCGCGGTGAGAACGCCGGGCTGCTCCGGCACAACGACCTCGGCCTGGCTGAGATCGGGCGCATCCGCCTTGATCCGGATCACCTTGAACCTGGGGGCGTCCTTGTGGGTGAGCAGGTACACGTCCGAGCCGCGGAAGTCGAATCCGGTGACGGCGTCGTCCACGTCCACCAGCTTGCGCCAGGATGTCCCCGTGCCCCGAAGCTCGCTCGCCTTGACGGCATACAGGGTGATCTCGTTCTTGACCCCGTGACCGATCAGGGCGTAGACGAAGGGCGAGCCCTCCACCGGCAGGATGGCGGGAAAATCATCCGGCCCGATGTCCACGGATGGCGTCGAGCCGGGCCCGAGCAACAGCTGGTCGCGCTCGACCGGCTGGCCCACCACGTGGCGAAACACGGCGCTGTTCCGGTAGCGGAGCGTCGGGTTGGTGTCGCCCGCGGCATTGAGCCGGTTGTAGTAGAACGCGCGGCCATCCGGCTCCCAGTTGACAATCCCGAACTGCACCCGTGAGATCGAGTCCGGCAGAACCCGGCCACTCGCGGGATCCATCAGATGGAGCGTGGTGTGCTCGGAGCCGCCCAGTGATGCACCGTACCCGACCAGCTTTCCGTCCGGCGTCGGGGCCAGGTAATCGATGGACCAATGGCTCCCTTCCGGTTTGGGGAGCGTGTCCGGATCGAGCAGCATCCGGTCGCGCTGGGTGGCGAGGTCGCGCTGATAGAGCTTCGCCACCTGCTGCCCCGGCTCGAGCTTGAGATAGAACCACTGGTGGTCGGCCGAGGAGAGGGTAGGAACCGTGGTGATGACGTCGGCCAACTGGTTGAGTCGCGCCAGCAGCGCGGGACGCTCGGGCAGGCGGTCGAGCACCTCACGGGTATAGGCGTTCTGCTGCTTGAGCCACTCCATGAACTGCGGGTTCCTTCCGACCGGCGTCTCCATCCAGCGATAGGGGTCCGCGATAATGGTACCGAAGTAGGTGTCGGCCACCTCACGCTTGGGCGCGGCCGGCGGGCTCGATTGGGCCCGGACGGAGAGGAGTGGCGTCAGCGAGAGCAGTGCCGCGACGACTGCGAGACCAGGAGGGCGAGCGAACATGAGACCCTCAGCGAAAGAGAGCTGGAATATTAGAGCTTGATTCTACTACGCTGAGGGAGAAACCGTGTTTCATGACACACAGTTGTAACGTTGCGACGCTCGAACTAAGGGACGACAAGCATGCTGGTGAGACCGTCGGCAATGACGAAAACCGGAGCCGGACGAGGTGTCCGTCCGGCTCCAGTGATCGATAGTTCTCGTGAGCTAACGAACTCCCATCCCCTCCTTCAGCAGTAGCAGCTCGCCCTCGATCACCTCGGGCTTGCTCAGCTGATCCCTGAACGGATCCTTCGCCACGAACTCCGCTGCCTTCCGGGTGCCCTCGGTGGCTCCCTGACGATCCTCGAAGACGGTGAGGGAGACGATCTCCTTGTCGCCCGACTGCAAGATCCCATAGCTATGAAAGCCACGGACATCGTGGAGCATCGGCAGGAAGTTCTGTTCGATGCGGCGCTTGAACTGATCGATCGTGTCGGTACTGGCTGCTGTCTTGGTTGAGTAACGCCGGATAGTAGCGTACATCCTTCCTCCTGGTTGGTTGGAGACAGCTAAGAGCTGGCAGCTACAAGTCGGCAAAAAACCGGCGAGCAGGAGAACACTCAGCCGGTTTCGCGATTGGCTCCACGACGCGCTCGGGCGACCATAAAAACGCGCGCCGCTTCATGGCTTCTGAGAGAGTCCCACAGTACATCGGCTCCCGAGCCTGTCAACCCGAAGCTTCAGCGAAGGCGGACGGGCGGACGGCGGACGGCGGACAGGCGGACAGGCGGACAGGCGGACAGGCGGACAGGCGGACAGGCGGACAGGCGATTCCGATCTACTACCGTGTTGGTCTACGATAGGGGACGTACTGAGTCTCGAGAGCTCCACCGGGCAACACTACGGTCATCCCGGCGTAGGCGGTCTGGGCCGGCGGCTGGAGGACGGCGACAAACGGCGGAGCACGAACGGTCTCTGCCGCCAGCACGTTGCGCGCGGAATCGGCGAGGAAGAACGCCACCTGTTTCGCACCGGTGCCGCGGTCCTTCCAGCTGAGCCGCACCATGGTCCGGGAAACCGGCGTCGAGGAGACCACCAGCGGCCCTACCGCCGTTACCGTGTCGTAGACCGGATAGACCTCGCGTGCGGCCTGCACCGGAACGTGCTGGGTCTCGGCGGGATAGACGTCGGAATGCCCGTGGCCGGCGGAGTCGGCGGGAGTGTAGCCCGCCGAGTCGGGGAAGTAATCATCGTAGCCGTAGTAGCCGTCAGGCCAGTACGGCAAATAGGGGAAGTACGGAAAGAAGGGCCGGTGCACGCCGTCTCCCGGCCGATTCGGGTTACTGGGAGGAAGGGCGAGTCGCGGGGGAGGGCCGGAGCCGCCGAGTGCGGGTCCGCGTCGGCATCCTCATGCCGGGGCCGGAGCGGCCCTGGGCAACGGCGTCAGACAGCGGGCTGAGTGACGCTCCCAAGCAGAGGGAAAGACCGAGTGCGACAATGCTTCGGTGGAGCAAGGTGAATCCTTCGCTAGGCGGGACTACTGGAGATTGCTTCCGCTGCACGCAGTTCGCAATGAGTAGACGTCATCCTGAGCGCAGCGAAGGATCTCTCCGTTTCCCGAGCAGGGATTCTTCGCTTCGCTCAGAATGACAGCGCTCAAGCTGGTGGGGATTCGGGCGACGTAGGGGCTGGTCGCTTGACAGCTCCCGTACCATCCCGTAACTCAACCACGTCCCTCGACAAAGGCACACCCGGCCAAAGCCGGGGCCGCAAAGCCACGGGTCCTCGCCTCCTCCAGGGCGCCCTCTCTGATGCCACGGAGGACTCACGACCGCCGAGCTGCCGAGCGCTGCGCGTTGTCTGTCCCGCCACGTCTCACCTCGGAGGTGCCTATGCGCTGCTTCCCCCTGATCTGTGCCACAGCCATCCTTGCGGGGTGCGGCAAGCCCGGAAGCCGCGCTGCCGATGAGCACGCGGCGATGGATACGAGTGCACAGGCCGGGCCGGCCGCTCAGGCTGCGCCTGCGCCGGCAGCCACGATTTCGCTGGCAGACATCGCCGGCAAGTGGAAGATGCGCACCACTGATGAGAGCGGAGGCCATGGCGTCGAGGCCGTGTTGAACGCGACGGCCGACAGCTCCGGTTGGACGATGACGGCCCCCAAGCGGAAACCCGTGCCGGTGCGCGTGGCCGCAGTCGCGGGCGATAGCATCGTCACCGAGTCAGGTCCCTACGAGAGCTTCATCCTGAAAGGCGTCCAGGTCACGACGCGCACCGTCAGCCGACTCCAGGATGGCAAGTTGGTGGGCGTGACCGAGGCGCACTATGCGCTCAAAGGCGGGCGCGACTCGGTCGCCCGGCGGCCGAGCGTGGGTACGCGCATGCAATAGCAGCGAATCGAGAGAATGAGGTACTCGCGGAGGGTGGCGCACTTTCGCTGGCTCCGTTCCTGCTGTTGCCTGTGAATCCGCACATTACCAACTCCAGCCCGCCGATGGTGTCAGTGTTGGGCGATGAACGTGTTCTGAGCAGCCAACACCTTCCAGACCCCCTGCCGGCGCTCCATGATGTGCTTGAGGTGATTGTGCAGGACGCCGGCAGCATCGGCAGGACTGCCGGGGGGCAACTGCTTCACACCGGCGAGGTCAGCATCGAAATCCACCATCATGAAGTCTGACCCGAGCATTCGGATGCGACGCACTTTCCCCGCAACGTGACTTCCCTTGAAGATGCCTGCCCAGAGTTCGACGTGCTCTTGGACGATGGCCGCTTTGCCACGGCTAATCACGCCGGACGGGTTGACTAGTTCCGCCTCAGGCCAGTAGTTCGCGCCATAGGCAGCGCCGTCGGCCTGATTCCAGGAGTCTACGAACCGCGTAACCATGGCTTCGGCCGCTTGGCGGGCATTCTCGGGCACCTGGGGATCGCCTTGCGCCATCGCAGCGGTTGGGCCGACGAAGGCCAATAGCTGGGCTGCGAGAAGGATCGAAAAGCATTGCATAGCATACCTCCTCTGCAAGCCGATGTCGGTGGTGGGCTAACTAGAAATAGAATGCGACCCCAGCAGTCTAAATCCCCTCGTCTCAGGTGACCAGCCAACTTACCATAACGCCTCACGCGATCCGGACCTACGCCCGACCACAATTGGAGACCGTCAGAATAACGCTACAGCACAGGGACTAGCGTGGCCGGCTCCTCATGCAGCTCGGCCAATCGCAGAGATCCCTCGCCGCGCGCAGAGCCTGCACCTTCGGCAAGCTCAGGGCAAGCTCTGAGGAGCGCCAGCGACGAAGGGGGCAGGACTACTGGAGATTGCTCCGGTGCACGCAGTTCGCAATGACTCGAGAAACCCCGTGTCGAGCCGCGCGGGGCTGATCGCTTGACAGCTCCCGTACCATCCCGTAACTCAACCACGTCCCTCGACAAGGCACACCCGGCCAAAGCCGGGGCCGCAAAGCCACGGGTCCTCGCCTCCTCCGCGACGCTTCACTCCCCGACGCCACGAAGGAGCCCACGAACGCCGAGCTGCCGAAGGGGAAGGCGAGTTGTTGGCAACGGCGGAGGTAGTCATGGACGCGAGGTTCGAGAAGATGCTCCAGGCCTTCGACGAAAGGCGCTGCGCGCTGCTGGACCAGGTCGAGGCCCTGAGCGCCGAAAGCCTGGTTGCCAGGCCGATCCCTGGTAAGTGGTCGATCCTGGAGATCGTGGAGCATCTGGTATTGGCCGAGAGGGAAGTCTTGCAGAACCTGGCGGAACCGTCGGAACTAGTGGCGCGAAGACGCGGCCTGAAGGCTCACCTTGCCTATCCGATGGTGATGATCGTCTTGAAATGCGGGATTTCGGTAAAGGCGCCATCACCGAGGATGCTTCCGAAGAGCAACACCTCGCTGGCTGACTTGAGACGCCAGTGGGACGAGAGTCAACGGTGGCTTCGATCTTATGTGAACGCTCTCGACCGGGAGGGTTTCGGAAGAACCGTGTTTGCGCATCCTGTCGCCGGTCCCATGAACGTCGGGCAAACGCTCCATATGGGGCAGCTTCATGTGGGCACGCATTCCCGGCAGATCAGGAGACTTATCGAGTTGATGAACTAGCTGTCGCATTCGATCGACTTGCCGCTGTTGGCGTAGGCTCTGTCCGACCGGGGAACGGAGAGATCCTTCGCGACTGACGCTCCGCCAGTACTCACCATCGCACCGATAGACCACTCAGTGGATTTCAGATCTTCCTGGTGTCATAGGCCCAGTGCAGCAGCGCTTGCCGCTGGCGCGGGCGGCAGTCGAGATCGCGAGGACGGCAGGCGCGGCGGAGCTGATTGAGGTGGCGCCGCATGGCGAGCCAGCGCCGGATCTGACGCTCGTCATCATCGATCCGGCGGCCGAGATAGTAGCGGCAGTACCACTGGAACCAGCCGCGCGGATCCTCCGGCCTGATCCAGCCCTTGCTCCGCCACACCGAGAGCGGCTGTGACGCATTGATCCCGAAGTAGTTCAGCTCGGGATCACGAAACTCCGGCGACAACTTGGCGCCCCGGAACCAGCTCGCCGGGAACTCGGCCCCGCAGTCGGTCATGTACTTGCCCCCGAACACGCCCAGCCGAAGGATCTGGTGGGGCGTGAGCTGGGGATGGAAACGGGGATCGAAGTTCCGCCCGGAAGGTTCGGCGAGGCGATAGCGATAACCCCGCTGCATGAGGTCGTCGACCACCACGATCTTGCCGCGTCGCGCGACGGTATGCAGGTGAACAACGGAGTCATTGCGATGACTCATGGTGAGCGCGACTCGGCTTTCGCGGCGGCGCCGACGATGTTGCGGAGCATGCCGGCAAAGACCACCTGATGGATCCCCCACAGAGCATACCAGTACACCAGTCCAATCAGCCCTACCGGGTCGAAAACGGCGGTCTGCCGGATCAGGCTCCCACCCTTCTCCGGCGTGACCTCGAACTGCAGCCAGGCCCGACCCGGCAGCCGCATCTCGGCCGCAAGCCGCAGCAGGCTGTCTGGCTCCACCGCCTCGACCCTCCAGAAGTCCAGCGCCTCACCAGGACGAAGCGTCTCGGGGTCCCGTCGTCCTCTTCGCATTCCGGTCCCCCCGACCAATCGATCCAGGAGACCCCGCAGCCGCCACAGGCTGTTACCGTAATACCACCCGGTCCTGCCGCCGATCCGAGCGATGGGGCGAAATGCCTCCCGGGGAGAGCAGTCCACCCACGCGGCCCGGGAATCCACCCGGCGAGATCCGAACCGGACCCCGCCCCAGGAGCGGGGCATGCGCCGGGAGGAGAGCGCGTCGGACCAGCGGGTGGCCGCAAAGCCCACATCCTCGTTCACCAGCGCGCGAGCCAACGCCTCTCGGACTCCTCGCGGGCGGACGATGAAGTCCTGGAGCGCCCGGGTGTCGCGTACCACGGTCGAGTTCCGAACACCTTCGATCAACTCCCGACCTACGCCGGCGTAGAGCGGCGTCACCAGGCCGAGCCAGAGACTGGAGAGTCGCGGGGTGAGCACCGGCACTCGCAGCATCCGGCGCTGGATGCCGCGGAGCCGGCCGTATTCCTGCATGAGGTCGCCATAGGATACCCGATCGGGTCCGCCGATCTCATAGATCGCGCTCCTGTCAGCCGGCAGATCCAGCGCGGCCACGAGGTAAGCCACCAGATCTTCGATCCCGATGGGCTGGGTGGGAGTGTCCACCCAGCTTGGCGTCACCATAATCGGAAGCTTCTCGACCAGAGCGCGCACCAGCTCGAACGAGAGGCTGCCGGAGCCAATGACGATCGAGGCGCGGAACTCGACGGTAGGAACTCCCGACTCGCGGAGGATCCGGCCGACTTCCTGCCGGCTGGCAAGGTGGCGGGAGAGCCCTTCTCCGTGGCCCAGTCCGCCAAGGTAGACGATGCGAGCGATACCGGCGGCACGGGCGGCCTCGGCGAAGCTCAGGGCGCCCTCCCGGTCGCTCTGGGCATACTCCCGACCCGAGCCCATGGAATGGATGAGGTAGTACGCGGTGTGAACACCCTCGAGCGCCGGGCCGAGCGAGGCTGGATCGAGCACGTCGCCCGCCACGACCTGGGTCTGAGGACCCACGTGGGCGCGAAGATACTCCGGCCGCCGAGCCATGCAGCGGAGCGGCCACCGGCTTTCTGCCTCGAGCGCCCGGAGGACCCGTCCTCCCACATAACCGGTGGCACCGGTGACTAGAACCACACCTTCTCTCTGGGTCACTCCGCCTCTGAATATTAGATCCCTCGCCGCGCTCGGGATGAGGTGCTCTCGACTCGCGACTCGCGACTCAGTGTCTCAGCGTCTCAGCGTCTTAGGAACAGTTCCAAGTCACCGACCACGGCTTTGCTCAGGTCCTCCTCCAGAGTAAGCACATCGTCCACGGCTCGCTCGTAGCGGCTGGACCAGAGATAAGAGCCGTCCGAGGAATCGACCAACCGAACAATCAGCCGTAATCGATTGCCGATCTGTCGGATAGTTCCTTCCAGGATCGCGGCTGCGCTCATGCGCTCTGGTGCGCTTCCTGACATCACCCGTACGCCCTCCACCTGCGCCAGGCCGTGGGTGATCTCCTCCCTTAACGCATCGGCGAGGCTGTCGTCACCGATCGGCCCGAGTTTGGTGAAGGGCATTACGCTGACAAGGATGCGGCGCCTAGTTGGAGCCGGAAACGAAGCAGTATCCACCGGTGCCGCGCGCAGTCGATCCGCGAGCGCAACCACGGCTGGATTGGGTTCCGCCTCCAGCTCGCGGCCGAGCTCGTCCTCGTAGCGCCGAGCCTGCTCCAATGCACCGGCACGGTCCCCATGCGCGGCCAATGCCGACATCAGCTTTATGATCACCCGCGAGCTCAGCGGCTCGTGCTCCGCCAACCGGCTCCACCACCGGGCCGCCTCGGGGCGATCGCCCTGGCGCTCGGCATCGATCGCGAGCGTCTCCAGCATCTCGGTGAATGCCCGGGCAAACGCGACCCGCTCAGCTTCGGCCCACCGCTCGAACTCGGGAGCGTCGCCCAGAAAGAACCCGTCGAGAAACGGTCCGCTATAGAAGGCCACCGCGCCCGCTGAGTCTTCCCTGGCACACGCCGTCCTGAACTCGGCGATGTCGCTGGTGATCTGCGCGGAGTCGAGCCGGAGCTCGGCAGAGGCTGAGGCGAAGATGTGCTCGCCCAGGCTGCGCCGCAGGGCATGGCCGAGCTGGCTCAACCGGTGGCGGGCACGCTTGTCGTCGCACTCGGGCCAAAGGAGCGCGACGATCTTGTCCCGGCTCATCCCCCGCTCGCCCGCGGCGGCCAGCAGCGTGAGCAAGGCCAGAGACTGGGGCTGCGCCGCAGTCCCGCCCAACGTACCGTCCGGCCCCTCCACTGCGGGGGCGCCGAAAGTCCTCAGTCTTAGCCTGGGGGCATCCGCTTCTGACATTGGTCTGATAGTGCTCTGATGAGTTCCGGCTATTGTAGCCCTCGTTCATTCACCCGGCAAGCAAACATCTGATCAGGAGCGGCTCATGCGCAGTCATCGTTTCCCTCTTGGCGGCCTGGCGGCGCTGAGCCTCCTCATCGGCTGCGACCAGTCCTCCTCCCCAGTTTCACCATCTGGTGCCTCATCGGCCGACATCCCCATGGCAACTTCGGCCGGGTCCCGGCCCTGGAAGGAGTCGTACCACTCCACCGGCACGATCACCGCAGCCGCCCAGTGCCCGTCACCCCTTCTCCTCGAGAGCTACCGGGGTGGGGGTACTGCGACCCACACCGGCAAGTACGATATTGTGAACTCTCACTGTCTCGATCCGGCGACCGGCGCTCTGACCAATGGCACGTTCGTCAAGACGGTGGCCAGCGGCGATCAGCTCTTCGGCACCTATGTCGGCAGCGCAAGCGTGATTCAGCCGCCGAGTCCAGTTGCAATCTTCGCTATCACCGGTACCCTCACCTTCACCGGGGGCACGGGGAGGTTCACCGGAGTAACCGGCACCACCACGATCTCGGGTACCGAGCGGGCCGATTTCTCTCAGACGCCGATAGCGACGCAAGACGAGCTCACCATGGTGGGCGAGATCTCCTACTAGGAGGGATGGACCATGACTTCGACCGCAGCGTCACCCAGGCAGACCCGCGCGTCTCCCGTCTCCACTCCGGCCGCCACCGGGCAGTCGCAGCTCGAGGCCGCGGTAGCTCGGCTCCGCGAGAACGCCCGCAAGTTCACCAGGTTGTCGCTCGACGATCGGGCGCAGCTCGCCCGCTCGATGCAGGCCGGTTATCTCCGGATCGCCCGCGCCAGTGTCGAGGCCGCCTGCGCGGCCAAGGGAATCCCTCTCGGCAGTCCGCTGGAGGGGGAGGAATGGACCCTTGGGCCCTGGTTCGTCGTGCGGCAGCTCCGGCTGATCCGCCAGTCGCTGCTCGCCCTCAAGCACACCGGCAACACTCCTATCGGGCAGGTCGGCCGCACGGTCGACCAGCGGATCGCAGTGCAGGTCTTTCCCGCGGGAACCATAGACGGGATGCTGTTTCAGGGAGTCAGGGTAGACGTGCACCTGCAGTCGGGAATCACCGAAGAGGAGATGAATGCCAGTAGAGCCAGGTTCTACAAGTCCCCCGATCACGAGGGCCGAGTAGTGCTGGTGCTTGGCGCCGGCAACATCAGCGGAATACCCACCAAGGACCTGCTCACCAAGATGTTCAACGAGGGAAAGGTGTGCGTCCTCAAGATGAACCCGGTCAACGCCTATCTCGGCCCGTTTCTGGAGGAGGCCTTCGCCGACCCGATCCGGCAGGGCTTCCTCGCCGTGGTCTACGGCGGCCCCGGCGAGGGGGCGTACCTGGCCAACCATCGGGACGTCGACGAAGTGCACCTCACCGGTTCGGACAAGACCTTCGATTACATCGTGTGGGGACCGCCGGGATCCGATCGCGAGCGTCGGAAGGCTGAAGGGAGACCGGTACTGGAGAAGCCGGTCACCGCGGAACTGGGTAACGTATCTCCGGTCATCGTGGTGCCCGGCCCCTACAGCGACAAGGAGCTGGCCTATCAGGCTGAAGACGTCGCCGCGGGGCTCACGTTCAATGCCTCCTTCGACTGCAACGCCAACAAGGTTCTTATCCTCCCGAAGGGCTGGGACCAGCGGGAGAAGTTCCTGGCTGGAGTGGAGAACGCCCTAAGCAAAGCCGCCGCCCGCCGCGCGTACTATCCCGGGGCGCGCGATCGCTGGGTGGCCTACTCCAAGGGGCACTCGACGATCCGCCGCTTCGGCTCCGAGTCGGAAGACGTGCTCCCCTGGACCGTGGTGCGCGATGTCGATCCGAGCAACCGCGACGAACCCGCTTTCGCCTCGGAATCGTTCTGCCCCATCCTGTTTCAGGCCGAGATCGGAAGCGCCGATCCGGTCGAATTCCTGGACCAGGCGGTGACCTTTGCCAACGAGCGGCTCTGGGGAACGCTCTCCGCCGGACTGGTGGTTCATCCCAAGACCAGCAAGGACCCCACACTTGGCGCGGCGATGGAGCGGGCCATCACCAACCTGCGCTACGGCTCGGTCAACGTGAACGCCTGGTCCGGTTACGCGTTCGCCTTCGGATCGCCACCCTGGGGCGCGCATCCCAGCTCGACCCTTGCCGATATTCAGAGCGGCCGCGGCTGGGTGCACAACACCCCGATGCTGGAGGGGATCGAGAAGGCGGTGCTGCGGCATCCGATCACCGCGATGCCCAAGCCCTCGTACTTCCCGTCACATCGGAGCGCTCGTGTCCTGATGCAACGAATGACGGCGCTGGAAGAAAACGCGAGCTGGACGAAGGTGCCCGGAGTGCTGGCCGCGGCGATGAAGGCCTGAATCCGGGGCTCTCTGGCTGGGCTGCATTACGGGTGGTATTGTAGCATACAGCCCTCCCGGAAACGGTTTGCCCGAACTTCAAGATCACCTGACGGCGATTCTGCAGGATCGCTATGCCATCGAGCGCGAGATCGGGCACGGTGGCATGGCGGTCGTGTACCTGGCGCGCGACCTCAAGCACGACCGCGAGGTGGCGCTCAAGGTGCTGTACCCGCATCTGGCAGCAGCGATGGGAGCGGATCGCTTCCTGCGCGAGGTTCGGGTGGCAGCCCGGCTACGCCATCCCCACCTGTTGCCGCTGTACGACTCGGGCGAGGTCGACAACTCGCTCTATTACGTGGTGCCCTACATCGAGGGCGGCTCCCTGCGCGATCGTCTGCGCCAGCAGTCGCCGATTCCTTTGGCTATAGCGCTGCAGATTGCTCGGGAGGTCGCCGACGGACTCGACTACGCCCACCGCCGGAACGTGGTGCACCGGGACATCAAGCCGGAGAACATTCTGCTGGATGAGGGCCATGCGGTGATCGCAGATTTCGGGGTTGCCCGGGCGATCAGCGAAGCGGCCGGAAGCCAAATCACCGAAACCGGTCTGCTGGTGGGAACGCCGGCGTACATGAGCCCGGAGCAAGCCACGGACGAGGTGATCGATGGCCGGAGCGACATCTACGGCCTGGGTTGTGTCCTGTTCGAGCTACTAACCGGCGCTCCTCCCTTCGCCGGAAGTAGCCCCCTCGCCATTCTGGCCCAGCGCGTAAACTGTGCGGCTCCCCGGCTGTGCGACCGCGGCATGGCGGCGCCCCAGTACCTGGAAGACATTCTGGGTCGCGCGCTGGCTCGGCAGCCCGAGGATCGCATGCAGACCGCGGCCGAGTTTTGCAGCCTGCTCTCGATGAACACCGGCCAGGCCACGCCGGCCTCGGGAACCCCAACGGCCATTCGTCAGGCAACTCGGCCGGCGGGACTCGCGGTCCTTCCCTTTGTGAACCTGAGCTCGGATCCGGAGAACGAGTACTTCTCCGATGGTATGACGGACGAGCTGATCAATGCCCTCACCAAGGTAGCCGGACTTCGGGTGACGGCCCGAACCTCGGCCTTCGCCTTCAAGGGCAAGGACGTCGATTACCGGGAGATCGGGCAGAAGCTCAACGTCACCTCGGTTCTGGAAGGAAGCGTTCGGCGGGCCGGAAACCGGCTTCGGATCACGGCGCAGTTGGTCAATGCCGCCGATGGGTATTACGTCTGGTCCGAGACCTTCGATCGGGGGATGGCGGACATCTTTGCGGTCCAGGACGAGCTGGCGCGCGCGATTACCGCCAGCTTGAAGGTAAAGCTCACCGCGGATACCAAGCCGCCGCCCGTGAATGTCGATGCCTACACCAAGTACCTGCAGGGTCTACACCATGTGAACCGTTTCACCGTGGAGGGCTACCGGCAGGCCATAGAGTTTTTCCAGGCTGCATTGCTGATCGATCCCCTCTACCCTCCCCCTCACGCCGGCATCGCAAACTGCTATGCCATGCTCGGTTTCGACTGGTACGCGGGCGCCGCACCCTGTGAGGCAATGCCGCTGGCAAAACTGTCAGCCACTCGCGCGTTGCAGCTCGATGAGAGCCTCGCTAAGGGGCATATGGCGCTGGGGCAGGTCCGCATGCTGTTCGAGTGGGATTGGACAGGGGCTGAGGCCAGTTTCCGTCGGGCCATCGAGTTGAATCCCGGACTTGCCCTGGCCTACCACTGGCTCTCCCTGTTCCTATCCACCAGGAATCGGCACCAGGAGAGCATAGAAGCGATCCAGAGAGCCCGGGAACTGGATCCTTTGTCGCTGATCATCAACCAAAATCTGGGGCGAGCCTATCACTTGGCTGGTCAATACGACCAGGCGATCGAGCACTACCATCGAACGCTGGCTCTGGAACCAGGATTCTTCAGCACGCAGGCGATGCTCGCCGAGTCGCTGACGATGCTCAGCCGGGATGACGAAGCACTCGCGGTGCTCCAGGATGCTGAGGAAGTTGCGGGGCCAAGGTCACTTCTCCTCATGGTGCTCGCGTTTGTGCTCGGCCGAATGGGAAGGATGGAGGATGGCAGGCGAGTCCTCGAAAGGCTCATCGAGCTTTCAAACCGCGGGCACGTCCCGCTGTATCATCTTGCGGTGGCTCACTACTCGGTGGGCGACGAAGCGGCTGCATTGGATATTCTCGAGAGGGCTTACGACCAGCGGTCCACCATGCTCCCGTGGCTCGGCATCCATGGCTTCTGGGATAATGCCAGAGGACAGCCAAGGTTCCAACGGATCCGGGACAAAGTAGAGAGCCCATCCTTGGCTTGAACGCAACCGCAGGAGGCGCATGCGATCCACCAAGTCGCCCGGCGCTAGATCGACGCCTGGATGACTGCAGCTGGCATCTGGCTGGGCTCCTCCCAGGGTGGTATGCTACCAGAGAGCCCTCCGGATACCCACTTTGCCAGATCTGCAGGACCAGCTCACGGCCACCCTCCACGGCCGCTACACCATCCGGCGCGAGATCGGCCACGGCGGGATGGCGGTGGTTTATCTCGCGCGCGACGTGAAGCACGATCGCGATGTCGCCCTGAAAGTCCTGCAGCCACATCTGGCGGAGGTTCTGGGACGGGAGCGTTTCCTCCGGGAAATCCGGGTGGCGGCCCAGCTCCGGCACCCCAATCTCCTCCCGCTTTACGATTCAGGCGACGCCGAGGGCTCGCTGTACTACGTGATCCCCTACGTGGAAGGCGGCTCGTTACGCGACCGGCTCAGTCCTGGAAACTCGGCTTGGGATGCCGACCGCGCTGCGGCTGGCGAGAGAGGTAGCGGAAGGGTTGGACTACGCCCATCGCCGCAACGTGGTCCATCGCGACATAAAGCCGGAGAACATCCTGCTGGACGAAGGTCACGCGGTGGTTGCCGACTTCGGGATTGCCCGGGCGGTGAGCGAAGCGATAGACAGCGGGATCACCCAGGCAGGCTTGCTGGTGGGCACGCCGGCGTACATGAGCCCGGAGCAGGCGACTGAACAGCCGGTCGATGGCCGGAGCGACGTCTACGCGCTGGGCTGCGTGCTGTTCGAGCTCCTCACCGGTGGGCCTCCGTTCACCGGTACGTCGCCGCTCGCGATTCTGGCTCGGCGGCTCACCGAAGCTCCCCCGCGACTGAGCGACCGCGGAGTGTCCGCCTCGTCCCGCCTGGAGAACCTCGTAGCGCGAGCCTTGGCTCCAGATCCCAGCGAGCGATTTCGGACCGCGGCAGAAATGGCCGACCAGCTGGCGCAGGTGGAGAGCGAGCTGTCGCAGCCGCAGGCCACGCCCACCAGCATCGTACCGATCCCCCAGGTGGTCACTCTCGCGGTGCTCCCCTTCGTGAACCTGAGCTCCGACCCGGAAAGCGAGTACTTCTCCGACGGGATGACCGAAGAGCTCATCAGCGCGCTGACTAAGGTGAAGGGGCTCAGAGTCACCGCGCGAGGATCGGCCTTTGCCTTCAAGGGGAAGGATGTGGATGTCCGGGAGATCGGCCAGCGACTCAACGTCGTCGCGGTGCTGGAGGGGAGCATCCGGCGGGCCGGCGACCGGCTGAGGATAACCGCCCAGCTGATCAATTCGACCGACGGATTCTACGTGTGGTCGGAAACTTTCGACCGAGGGATGGCCGACGTATTCGCGGTGCAGGACGAGTTGTCCCGCGCCATCACCGCAAGCCTCAAGGTCCGGCTCACACCGGATCAAGAGCAGGTGTCCGAACCGCCTACTGAAAACCTCGACGCCTACACCGCCTACTTGAAGGGGCTGCATCACCTGAACCGCCGGACTCTCGAGGGCTACCGGGTCGCGGTCGAATTCTTTCAGTCGGCTCAGTCCAAGGATCCCAGTTACGCACTCCCGCATGCGGGCACCGCTCACGCCTACACGATGCTCGGTTTCGATTGGTACGGCGGGATGAATGCGCTCGAGGCTATGCCGTTAGCTCGGGCTGCCGTCACCAGGGCCCTGCAACTGGATCCGGATCTGGTGGAAGCTCACACCGCTCAGGCCATTATCCGGATGTTGTTCGAATGGAACTGGGAGCGAGCAGAGGCTAGCTTCGGCCGGGCCATCGAAATCAATCCTGGCCACGCTCCGGCGCATCACTGGTTTTCGCAATTTCTGTCGACCCAGGGCCGCCATCGAGAGGCGCTGGCCCAGATCAGGAAGGCCCAGGAGCTGGATCCGCTTTCGATCATCATCAACCAGAATGCGGGACGAGCCTATCACCAGGCGGGCCGCTACCAGGACGCGATCGAACAGTTTCAGCGAACTCTTGCTCTCGACCCGGGGTTCTTCACCACCTATGTGATGCTGGCCCAAACCTACGCGGTCCTCGAGCGCTATACCGACGCGCTGACGGCTCTCAGAACTGCAGAGGAGATTGGCGGTCGGAAGCCGCTGATCCTGGTGGAACTGGCGTCGGTGCTGAACCGTCTGGGCGAAAGGGAGAATGCCAGGCGACTGCTGGGAGAGTTGATCGAGCTGTCCCGGAGGGAGCACGTCCCCTTGTACCAGCTCGCTCTCGCCCACCTATCCCTCGGAGATGAAACGACCGCCTTTGATCTGGTAGAACAAGCCTACGAGCAGCACTCGACGTTGCTTCCCTGGATCGCTATCGACATCGGCTGGCAGGTCTCTCGCAATCATCCGCGGATGATTCGGATGCTGGATAAACTGAACCTTCCCCACTCATAGCTGACCCGTCCTCGAGGGGATCATGCCAGTAACGGTGATGCAGGCGACGGAAGTGGCACGACGCTATATCGAGGCCTGGAACGCCCGATCCTCAGAGGCCATCGTCGAAATGTTCCTGGAGAACGGGACCTACAGCGATCCAGTCACCAACGGTCCGCTAACTGGGCATGCCATCGCCCAATATGTCGCAGCGCTCTGGGTCGCGTTTCCCGACCTTGGTTTCGAGATCACCAGCAACGTCGAAACGGCTACCGGTGTCGTTCTCGAATGGCTGATGAGCGGGACCAATACCGGGAGCCTGCGCGGCCTACCTCCGACGGGTGCCAGAGTCGCCGTGCCGGGCATCGACGTAATCCAGGTGAAGGGCGAGCGTATCGCCACCCTGCGGGGGTACTTCGACCGGCAGACCATGCTGGAGCAGCTCGGACTCCAGGTGGTGGTACAGCCTCATCAAATCGGGCCGGTGACGTTCGGCGTCAGCACCAGGGTTCGATCGGAAAACTCCGCCACACCGGGCGCCTTCAGCCTCACCATGGTGGACGCCCGTTCAGACGCGGAGGTGCAGGAGATCCGCTTGTACAGTCGCCGGATCATGCTGCAGATGCCCTCGATGCCCGGGTTTCTGACCTTCCTCGGAGCGGTGGTGGGACGCCGGCTCTATACGGTGAGCGCCTGGAGCGAGCCGGAGCAAGCCCATCGAATAATGCTCGAGGGGGGGCACAAGGAAGCCTCGGCAGCGTTCTTCAAGGGAAACCTGGGCACCGCATTCCACAGCAGCATCTGGGTCCCTTACAGGATCAGTCCCCGCTGGCTGCGGTGTTCCTCCTGCGATCGCATGGTGGCGGCTGAGGAGGATTCCCGCACCTGCGCATGTGGTGCAGCGCTACCGGAGCTCCAGCCATTCTGGTGATTCGTCCTCAGCCACGTGCCACGGCAAGCACCAGCTTCGACTATGCAACGAGGGACTGTCATGCCACGAAACCTCAGGAGAATCAGAATCATTCCAGTAGTCGAGTTCACTATGTGGAACACTCTTCTACTGATGCTGGTGGCAATCGGCTGTCGTACTGCCGATCGGCGGCCAGCTCCAGCCACTGCAACACGTCAGGAGCAGCCCTCCTCAGAAGCCGAGCGCGTGGTACAGCTGCAGTATGACGCGTACAACAACCATGATCTCGAGGCGTTCGTCGCCGCGCACGCGCCAAACGTGCGCGTCTATCGATTCCCCGACTCCTTGATCATCGAAGGGCGCGCCGCTCTACGAGAACGGTTCGGGAAGTTGTTCGCCACCGCCCCGCACGTTCACGCCACGGTAGAAGCTCGGATCACTCACGGTGACTTTGTCGTGTGGCGGGAAACGGCGACGGGGCTGCCGGGAGGGAAGACGAATACGGGAATTTTCGTGTGGGAGGTCCACGATGGTCAGATCTCCCGAATCGTGGCAATCCCATAAGACTATTTGATACGCCTCTTCCGCGACGCTGCATGGTTCTCGCAACATAAAGCGAACGGCGTGTGGGAGACGAGTGCCCCCCTCACGCCGTTCTTCAGGCTTCCACTAGTGTATTACTTAGCGGCTGTAGGTGCGCCCGCCACTTCGGGTCAAAACCTCACGTGCCTGATCCGACGAAACCCCGCCCTCAGTGTCAACGGCAACCAGCACTCCGCCACGCTCGACAGCCGGGCCATAGAACTCGGACTCTTCCCGGCTGTACCCCGCTTTGCTCAACCCGCCGGCGATGGCACCCGAGGTGCCACCCACGATTGCGCCCGCGGCCAGCGCACCACCGGTCGTCCCGAGGGCGGAAGCGAGAGCCCCTGCGGTGATAAACGGCCCCACCCCTGGGATCGCGAGAGCTGCCAGCCCGAAGAGTAGGCCGGCGCCCGCCCCAGCGGCCGCGCCCTTGGCGGCTCGTTTACCTGCGGTGTCAGCCGAGGCGCCTGCTGCGACAGCTTCCTCTTCGTTGCGAGCGACGAATGACAGATCGGTATCGGTCACGCCCAAGCGCCGCAGCTCGGTGACAGCTCTTTCAGCCCGCGCCTGGTCGTCAAATACGGCAGTAACTCGTGCCATGTAGTGCTCCTTACTGTTCAGGAAGAATGATTCCAGCCCACATGTATAGCACAATGGCCAACTGGAAAGCGTGAGCGTAGTCACACTCCGTCAAGCCAAATTCTGCCGCCAAAGGGGCAGTAGCGAGCTAAGTCGTTATCCTGACTCTGGACCGGAGAGATCCTTTGCGACTGGCGCTCCTTCCGAGTGCGAGACACATTGAAGCGCCCCTACCTGGCAATTCCGTGACTAAAGTCGACGCAGCCTTGGGCGATAAGACGTGACCAGCGCCGCAGACCGGTTGTCTGCCGCTCTGAGCGGCCGGTACGTCATCGAGAGTGAGCTCGGCCGAGGCGGCATGGCCACGGTGTATCTCGCACGGGACCTTCGGCACCGCCGCAATGTCGCACTCAAGGTGCTCCACCCCGAGCTCTCGGCAGTGCTCGGCTCCGAGCGCTTTTTGAAGGAAATCGAGCTCACCGCCAACCTGCAGCACCCCCACGTGCTTCCGCTCTTCGATTCCGGTGAAGTCGACGGCCTTCTCTACTATGTCATGCCGTTCGTGGATGGCGAGACACTCCGGCGCCGGCTCGAGCGAGAGCAGCAGCTCCCGGTGGTCGAAGCGGTGCGAATCACCTGTGAGGTAGCCGACGCCCTGCAGTACGCCCATAAGCATGGTGTGGTACATCGCGACATCAAGCCGGAGAACATCCTCCTCCACGACGGCCGTCCGCTGGTCGCCGATTTCGGGATCGCCCTCGCGGTGCAGCAGGCCGGCGGCAACCGGATGACGCAGACGGGGCTCTCGCTGGGAACCCCGCACTACATGTCGCCGGAGCAGGCCACGGGGGAGCGAACCGTCGACCACCGAGCCGACATCTACGCGCTTGGTGCGGTGACCTATGAGATGCTGGCAGGCGAGCCGCCCTTCACCGGCCCGAGCGCGCAAGCCATCATCGCCAGGATGCTCACCGAGGATCCGCCGCGGCTCACCGCGCATCGGCGGAGCATCCCCGACCAGGTCGAGGCGGCGGTGCTCACGGCGCTCGAGAAGCTGCCGGCAGACCGGTTCGCCAGCGCCGCGGATTTCGCCGCCGCGCTCAGCGCCGATGGGTCCCGTCCGCTCAGCAGGCCCGGGGCAAGAGCCTCCAGTACTGTCCCGGGCCGCTGGCGAGCCGTTGCGCTCGCCGCCACTGCCCTGGCAGTTGCAGCCACAGGAATCGCGCTGTGGAACTGGAAGACCAACCCTCGCGCGACTCCTCCGGTCATCCGGCGCGCCGAGTTCAGCATGGCGGGTCAGTTCGAGGTAGGAGGCGCTCAGGTCGCCGCATCGGCCGACGGGCGTACCATCGCCACGACCGATGGGGGACAACTCGTGGTCCGCCGAGTCGATCGGCTGGAGCTCATCACAGTGCCTGGCAGCGTGGGAGCGGTCGAACCCTTTCTGTCGGCGGACGGCACCCACATCGGCTTTCATCGGCGGGGAGAACTGGTGCTGCAGCGGCTCGATGGCGCTGACGCAGTGACGATGTCGTTCGCCAGCGGTCGCTTCCCGGCGGATGGCGGTGGCGGCAGCGTGGTGGCCATCGACAACGCCGGGCTTGTGCTCCTGCAGCCACAATCATCCCGGCGCGAGCTTCTCGTCCCAGCGCCGCCCGGGGTGGACTTCCTGCAGCCTCAAATGCTGCCTGATGAACGCCACGTCCTGTTCAGCTCGATGCGGGGATCGCCCACGCGCGCACGTATCCTTTCCCTGGACCTGCGGTCCCGGCAGGTGGATACCCTGTTGGACGAGAGCGCCCTGCGTCCACAGTTCGCCGATGGTCGGCTCTATTTCACCCGCCCCGATGGAACCCTCCACGCAATCGATTTCGATCAAGTGAAGGCGCGCACTCGCGGCGCGGTCGTGCCGACCGGGGACGTGACTCTCATCGCCCGGACCGGCCGCGTGGCGTTCGCCGCGGGTACGGGGCTCCTGGTCTCCGCCCAGCGGCCGGACAACCGGGTCGTGATCCTGTCGCCCGACGGCCGGCGCGAGGTGCTGACTACCGAGTTAGGCACCTTTCATAACCCGCGAGTCTCTCCCGATGGCCGACGCATCGTGCTCGATCGGAACGTGGGCGGCCGGGAAGGACGGGACGTGTGGGTCCTCGACCGTACCACCCGCGGGTTGAGCCGCGTCACCTATAAGGGCGATGCCCACGACCCAGTTTGGACCCCCGATGGACATCACGTCACTTACCTATCCCTCGGAACTTCAGAAGGGCCGGTTTTCACTGCGTCGGCAGATGGGGATCCCGGAGAGCGTCACATGACCATCCGCGGCCTGGTCCACCCGGGCGTGTGGCTTCCCGACGGACGGCGCTACCTGGCCGGTTTTGGGGAAATCGAGAATGGACCGAGCGACATTGTCATACTCAATGCCGACGGGGGCCCGCCCGAGCCGGTGGTCACGTCGCCTTACGAGGAGCACTCGCCTGCCCTCTCGCCGGATGGCCGCCTGATGGCATACATGAGCGACGAGACCGGTCTCAGGCAGGTGTATGTGCGCGGGCTCAGCCGTCAGGGAGGCCGCACCCTCATCTCCGAGGGGCCCGGAGAGGAGCCGGTATGGAGCCGCGATGGCCGGCGTCTCTACTATATCGAGCATCAGGGGGCCGCGTCCCGGCTCCTTGCCGCGCGCATCGACCGGGCCAAGCCAGGCGCACCGCCGCGGGTGGCCTCGCGGGAGATTGTCATCGACCCGCTCCACTACGATCCCGTCAGCAACCATGCGAACTGGGACGTGACGCCCGATGGCCGTTTCGTCTTCATCGAGCCGCTCTCGGGCGGCCGATTAATGATGGTCTTCGATTGGAGACCGACTGGGCGGTAGGGCTCGCACTCTGAGAGATCCTTCGCTGCGCTCAGGAAGACACTCCGTTTCGGCCCTCCATCAGATCCTGCCGGTCAAAAACGGCAACAACAGAATCAGGAGCAGGAGGCCGGAAAGAATCAGGCCGATACCAGAGGCGCTTCGTATTGCCGAAAGATGGGATCGCGACTCACCAGGGTAAGCTGCTCCGCCAGGGCCTGGGCCACCAACAGGCGGTCGAAAGGATCGCGGTGATGCAACGGTAAGCTGGCCACCAGCTCGGCGTGCCGGAAGGTGACCGGAAGCTCGAGAAAGCCCGACTCCTGAGCCGCCTGCTCGACAGTGCGCGACGGGCGGAGTCGGCCCAGGCCAATCTTGATCGCGATCTCCCACGCGGAGGCGGCGCTGACGAATACCAGGTCCGCCTCGGAAATCGCCCGCCGGCCCTCGGCCGAGAGCCGGCGCCCCTCGTCCCACCAAATGAGGACATGGGTGTCGAGCAGGAGATTCACCGGCCCTCGAAGTCCTCCAGCACCTCGCGCGGGAGCGGAGCGTCGAAATCCTTCCGGAGCCGCCAACGGCCCTTCCCCTTACCAGGCACCCGCAGGGCGCGGGTATCCTCCAACGGCACCAGCCGGGCCCGGGGCCGCCCTGACTTGGCAATCACGATCTCCTCTCCCGCCGCGGCTCGGTCGACCAGGCGGGAGAGGTGGGTCTTCGCCTGGTACAGGGTGACGGTCTCCCGAACGATCCGCTTCCGTGGCATGGCGTACCTCCTGACGGGATCCTAGCGGGCTTGACCAATTTGGTCAATCGGATCGTCGGGTGGCGTGCTAGGAGTAAAGCTTCGGCCCCCTCGCTGCGCTCGGCGTGACAATCGGGCGTGGGCTCGGATGACATCAACCTCCAGCCACCGCGACCACCACCGTGATCTCGTCGCCCTCGGAAACCGGCGCCTCGAACCCGCCCAGGAACCGGGTGTCCCGATCGTTCAGATAAAATCCCACGAAGGGATAGGGCCCGCCGTTCTCGTCCTTGAGCCGAGGCGCCAGCCGAGGAAACCGGTCGGCCACCTGGGTCACCACCTCGCCCACCGTCGCTCCGTCCGCCTCCAGCGTGCTCTGGCCATCGGTCAGCCGGGACAAGATCGTAGGAAGACTGAATGTCACTGACATGGTTCGATCTCCTCAGGTTGAGTGCGTCTGCTCCACCAGCGCCGTCAATTCCTTCAGCCTCGGCGCGATGGTCGGCAGGTCGCGAATGGTGTCGCCGCCTACGACGTCCACGGTCTTGAGTCCATTTCCGGTTATGCAGAGCACCAGCTCGTCGTCCGGCTTCAGGTGCCCACTCTCCGCCAGCGCGAGCGCCGCCGCGACGGTCACCCCGCCCGCGGTCTCGGTGAACACGCCGCTGGTCTCCGCCAACAGCCGGATCCCCGCAGTCAGCTCCTCGTCCGACACCGCCGCGGCCCAGCCGCCGGTCTCCCGAATGGCCTGCGCCGCAAAGAGACCGTCGGCCGGACTGCCGATGGCCAGTGAGCGCGCGATGGTATCGGGAATGACCGGCTGAATCACATCCTCATTCTCGCGCACCAGCCGCACGATCGGCGCGCACCCCTCGGCCTGTGCCCCGAAGAGCCGGGGAACATCGCCGGTCACCAGTCCGGCCTCGAGAAACTCGGTGAAGCCTTTCCGGAGCTTGGTCACCAGCGAGCCGCCCGCCATCGGCGCGATCACCGCGGTCGGGAGACGCCAGCCCAGCTGCTCCGCGATCTCGAATGCCACCGTCTTCGATCCCTCGCCGTAGTAGCTCCGGAGATTCACGTTGACGATGCCCCAGCCGAACCGGTCGGCCGCCTGGGTGCAGAGCCGGTTGACGTCGTCATAGGTGCCGCGGACCCGAACCAGATGGGGACCGAACACCGCGGTGCTGATGACCTTGGCCGGCTCGAGATCGTGGGGGATGAAGATCCAGGCCGGGAGGCCGGCGCGGGCCGACTGGGCCGCCACTGCGTTGGCCAGGTTGCCGGTGGAGGCGCAGCCCACGGTGTCCAGGCCGAGTGCGCGCGCAGCGTTGAGGGCGACGGCGACCACCCGGTCCTTGAAGGAGAGCGACGGGTGCGACACGGCGTCGTTCTTGAGCCAGACCCGGGCGACGCCGAGCCGGTGGGCCAGCGCGGGCGACTCGAGCAGCGGAGTGAAGCCGCTGTCGAGTGAGAGCTCCGGAGTTCCGTCGAGCGGAAGGAACTCGCGGTAGCGCCAGAGCGAGTGGTCGCGCTGGGCGATGGCGTCGCGGGTGGGATGGGGGCCGTCGGGGTAGACCGGCTCCAGCGGGCCGAGGCAGTGCTCGCACACAGCGATCGGCGCCGCATCGAACTCCGCACCGCAGTTGGCGCAGGATGAGCGGCAGGACTGTGAACGAGGTGGGGTGGAGCTCGGGAGCGAAGGGCTCGGGAGGTAAGGCGATTCCGACGGGAGACACGGGAGTTTCCTTTCCGCCCGCATCGCCGAATGTCCGGTTGGCCCGGAAGAAAAAATCCCGGTGCCTAAAAAGACACGCGGGATGCGAGGCCTTTTAGCAGTTGTTTAACGTGGCCGCAATACGCCGCAAATCACCACGAGGATCGATTGTAGAGTTACTATAGGGAAAAGTCGGCTAGAGTGCAAGTAGTCAGGCGATCAGGCAGCGGCGGTCAGGCGGTCAGGCGGTCAGGCGGTCAGGCGGTCAGGCGGTCAGGCGGTCAGGCGGTCAGGCGGTCGATAAGTTTGTCACCCCGAGCACAGCGAGGGGGCCATACCTGCTCGAGCCCCCAAGCTTCTCTGCGACACCGATCCTTTGCTCCCTCGCTACGCTCGGGATGACATCTCTCGCGAAACAGCTTCGGACTTCGCGAAGTTTTATCCTCTTCCGCAGTCCCGACCGAGTCCACATCTTAGCAAGAGACCATCGAAGGGG
Organism: uncultured Gemmatimonadales bacterium; assembly: GCA_963698975.1. Classification (GTDB taxonomy): domain Bacteria; phylum Gemmatimonadota; class Gemmatimonadetes; order Gemmatimonadales; family GWC2-71-9; genus CAVVWJ01. The sequence continues at coordinate 1,518,370 of CAVOSV010000002.1, read as the reverse complement.
AACATCATGCGTGCTCCGATTCTTTTCGCCGCCGTGGCCGGGCTCGTGCTCATACTGGGTTGCGGTGGATCCTCTCAGCCGACCCAGCCCTCCACCACCGGCACCTCAGTCACTTCCGGAAGTGGCGACGATCCCGGAGCCCAGGACCATCCCGGAGCACCGGCCGGCGCCTCCCTGCCGGCCCGGCAGATTCTCATGATGGATGCCTGCGACCCCGCCACCTTCAATGAGAACGTCGAACCGGGAACCTGCGTCGGCCGCCACGGCGGCATGAAGTTCGATGAGTTCATCGCCGAATTGACCCGCACCCAGAAGGCCGGCGCCTGGCACTTCGCACCTCCCAACACCACGGCGCGTGAGGGACAGACCCTGCTGGCCACCAATAACGGCGGTGAGGTCCATACCTTCACCCGGGTCAGCCAGTTCGGCGGCGGACTGGTGCCGGATCTGAATCGGCTCTCAGGCAATCTCGAAGTGGCTACGGAATGCACCAAGCTCGAGGACGACGATTTCGTCCCCCCGGGCGGGACCTATGAGGAGAAAGTCGGCTCCGAAGACACGCAGCTCTTCGAATGCTGCATTCATCCCTGGATGAGGACGGTGGTCCACACCCACTGAGCTGCTCGACCATAGATCACATGGCTCCGGTCCAGCCGGGGCCGTGAAGCGCGCGACCCGGCTTGGCGCCGGTGTGTTTCCCCTCCCGAACCACCGGCACTCCGTTCACCAGTACGTCTCTGATTCCGGTCGAGAGCTGATGCGACTTCTCATAGGTGGCGTGGTCGATCACCGTCGCCGGGTCGAACACCACCAGATCGGCGTACATCCCCTCCCGCACCAAGCCGCGATCCTGCAGCGATAGCCGGTTTGCCACCGCCGACGACATCTTGCGGACCGCATCCTCCAGCGGCATCACCCGGCGCTCGCGCACGTAGTGGCCCAGGATCTTGGGAAACGTGCCATAGGCCCGGGGATGGGTCTCGCTGCCGTGGGTGTTCGCCGGATCGGCGGCGCCGGCGTCGGTGCCGAACTTGATCCAGGGCTGCCGCAGCTGCAGCTCGACGTTGTCCTCCGACATCAGAAAGAACACCGCGCCGGGCCGGGCCTTCTCCTCCAGGGTGAGGTCGATCAGCGCGTCGGCCCAGTCCTGATTCCGCGCCCGCGCGATCGCGGCCAGGCTCTGGTTCTCGAATTTCTTGTTCTTCTGTTCCTTGAAGTCGCCCACGAGCACGCCCTCGGGAGTAGCCAGCTGGCAGAGATTTTCCCAGTCGGCCGACTGCACCTCCATCACCTGCGCCTTGATCTTGGCCCGGGTGGCCGGGTCGGCCAGTCGCTCCAGTAACTTGCCGTCCTCCGAGGCCTTGGGCGGAAAACACGCGGCCAGCGCGGTGCCGCCGGCGGTATAGGGATACATGTCGGCCGAGACGTCCTGACCGGCCGCGCGAGCGGAATCGATCTTGGCGATGGCCTGGGGAGCCTTGTCCCAGTTTCGCTTGCCCGCGGCCTTCAGATGGTAGATCTCCACCGGAACCCCACCGTCTTTGCCGATCCGAATTGCCTCGTCCATCGCCTCGAGGAAGTGGTCGGCCTCGGAGCGCATGTGGGTGATGTAGACCCCGTGATAGGGCGACATCGCCTGGGCCACCTCGATCAGCTCCTCGGTCGTGGCGTAGTTCCCCGGCGGATAGATCAGCGCGGTGCCGAGCCCGAAGGCGCCGTCTTCCATGGCCCCGCGCATGATGTCGCGCATCGAGTCGAGCTGCGCCGGATTAGGCGCGCCGCCCGCCTGCCCCATCACGTAGGTCCTGAGCGTGGTGGCGCCGACGAAGGAGCCGACGTTGACCGAGTTGCCGTGCCGCTCCATGGCCTTGAGCCAGGCGCCGAAGCCGTGCGGTCCCCCGAAATTCTTGAGCGCGGCGCGAGCGGCGGTGGTGTCTTCGTCGAGAAAGAAGAAGCCCACGAAGGAGGCCAGTGAGTCGTTCCACGGGGCCAGGGTGTATGCCTCGCCCATGATCTCGGTGGTGACGCCCTGCGTCACCTTGCTGAGCGAGCGCCCGTCGCCCACCAGGAAGTTGTCATAGGAGCCGCTCTGTATATCGATGAACCCGGGCGACACCACCATGCCCTTGGCGTCGATCCGTTGTCCGGCCTTGGCCTTGGCCAGCGAGCCGGCCGGCCCGACCCAGGAGATCCGGTCCTTGGTCACGCCGACGTCGCCGTAGAACCACGCGTTGCCGGTGCCGTCGATCACTCGGCCGTTACTGATGACGACGTCGTAGCTGGACTGGGGAGCGATTCCGACTGATCCGGAGGTGACCGCCGAGGAACAGGCGAAGGCCGCAGACAGCGTGACTGCGAGGGTAACTCGCAGCTTCGGCCCCCTCGTTTCACTCGGGGTGACAACCTCCGTCATCGGCCCCTCGTTTCGCTCGGGGTGACAGCCTCCCTCATCGGCCCCTCGTTTCACTCGGGGTGACATCCTTCGTACTCATCGCCGGCTCCCTCCGCCTCTCCGACTCTCCGACTCTCCGCCTGTCCGCCTGTCCGCCTGTCCGCCTGTCCGCCTGTCCGCCCGTCATCTTCCCTTCGGCATCAGCGTCAACGTCGGCTGGGGCTCGGGTTGAACCAGCTTCACCGATTTCACCTTGCTGCCGTCCATGGTGTAGTCGAGGAAGAAGCCGGCCGGCGTGTCTCCACCGCTCAACCTGAAGCGGGTGGGGCTCACCGGGATCAGGGTGTACGGCGGCTGTCCCGGCACCGTCAGCTTGAGCTGCCCTCCTACGATCTGCACCTCTGCCGTGATGGGAATGCCCGAGGCGGCAAAGGCGCCGGTGTACTTGGGGAGATCGCTCTGGGCCAGCTGCACCGCCGGCGTGGTGTCCACGACATCGGGTTTGCGCTTGAACTCGGCGACATCCTCCATCTTCATCTCGTCCACCTTGCTGTCGGCATCGAGATCGAAGGTGACGAAGCCCTTTCCCTGACTCCTCTCCCGCCAGATCGCGCGGAAGGTGTCGTGCTGCCAGTGCTCCAGGTCGCCAACCATGGTGCCGTAGCGCAGCACCAGCTTTCCGCCGTCCTGTTTCACCAACGCTTCGCCGTACATGCTGTCGGCGTAGGTGCCGGCATATTTATCCAGCGGCAAGGAGGGCGAGGTCCCCTTCGCTCTGCCGGCCTCCCGCTTCTTCTCCTCCGCCTTGCCCTGGGCCACCAGCTCCTCGAATCCCTTGTGCAGCTGAGCGCTCCAATCCTTGGGCGGATTCTTCAGGAAGGCGTCGAACACCCGGTACATCAGGGCGTAGGTGAGAAAGTTGCCGCCCAGGTTGGTCAGGATGACGAGACCGGTCTTCTCCTCCGGCATCAGTCCCACCAGCGCATGCATGCCGTCGATGTTGCCGCCGTGCTGCACGATCTTCCGGCCGTGATAGTCGTGCAGGATCCAGCCCATGCCATAGGAGCCGAAGTGCGCATCCTGCATCATCAGCTTCCAGGGCCCTTCCAGCGGCATGATGGTCTGCGGCGTGTGCATCTCATCGAACGCCCCTCCGCTGAGGAGGGGCTTGCCGTCGACCTTGCCTCGGGCCAGCTGGAACCGGACCCACTGCGCCATATCCACTGCGTTGGAGTTGATCGAGCCGGCCGGAGCGATGTTGTCGATGTTGTGATAGGGGATGACCTGAACAGTGTCCTCGATCTCCTCATGCGGACTGGCGACGTCGGGCAGCCGCTCGAGATCCTTGGTGCTGGTGTTGCTGGAGCTCATGCCGAGCGGCTGGAAGATCCGCTCACGGATCACCTGGTCCCAGGATTTGTTGTTCACCCGGGCGGCCAGCTGCCCGGCGGCGAGGTACATGATGTTCTGGTAGCCGAAGCGGGAGCGCAGGCTCCAGCTGGGCTTGAGGTAGCGGACGTGATAGAGAATGCTGTCTCGCGGCAGGTCCTGGGCGGCGTACCACAACATGTCTCCCCGGGCGAGCCCGCTGCGATGGCTCAAGAGGTCGCGGACGGTGATCTCGCGGGTGACATAGGGGTCGTACATCTGAAACCCCGGCAGATACTTGGTTGCCGGATCGTCCCACTTGACCTTGCCCTGGTCCACCAGCATTGCCACGGCCATCGCAGTAAAGGCCTTGGAGGAAGACCCGATGGCGAACAGGGTGCGCTCGTCCACCCGGTCCGGCTTGCCCAGCGTCCTCACGCCGTAGCCTTTGGCCAGAATCACCGAATCATTCCGCACGATCGCAAGCGCCAGCCCGGGAATTTTCCAGTCGACCATGCTCCTGGTGACGTAGTCGTCGAAACCCTGCAGCGGCTTAGCCTGGGCGACGGCCGCGCTGGGCTCGACGAGTGCGAGGATGACAAGAAGACGGGAGAAAATTCTCATGGTCCGCTCCGAAACAGATCGGCGCTCTTGCGTGGGCGGCGAAGGAGGTTCATTCTTGAGGCCAATGTATACAATTCTGAATCCACTGGCCAGGGATTGCAAGCCGTGCGCCTAGAGCGGCTCACGCTGCGCGAGCTGCTGCTGCCGCTCAACGAGCCGTTCCGGATCTCGTCGGGAACCCAGACCAGCCGGCGCATTCTGCTGCTGGAGCTGGAGGACGCCGAGGGCACTACGGTCTGGTCCGAGTGCGTGGCGCCGGAGGAGCCGAACTACAACGGGGAGACCATCGACACCGCCTGGATCGCCCTGGAGCAATGGGTGGCGCCGCGGGTGCTGGGCCGCTCCTTCGCCGGTCCGGCGGAGGTGTTTCCCGCCCTGCAGCACAATTTCCGGGGACATCTGATGGCCAAGGCGGCGGTGGAGATGGGAATGTGGGCGCTGGCGGCGGGGCAGCGGGGTGTCTCGCTCGCCTCCCTGCTGGGCGGAACTCGTAATCAGGTGGAGGTGGGGATCTCGCTCGGCATTCAGGCGTCTCCCGGCGCACTGGTCGAGCGGGCTCGGCGTGCTCTGGAGGAGGGCTACCGCAAGGTGAAGCTCAAGATCGAGCCCGGCGCCGATGTCGAGTATGTCCGGGCGGTCCGCGCCGCGCTGGGGCCCAAGGCCCCGCTCATGGCCGACGCCAACAACGCCTATTCCCTGGAACAAGCGGAACCGCTGCTTCAGTTGGACCAGCTGGATCTGATCATGATCGAGCAGCCGCTCGCCTGGGACGATCTCCGGCAGCACGCCGAGCTGCAGCGCCGGCTCCGGACACCGATCTGCCTGGACGAGTCCATCACATCGCTGGAGCGCGCCCAGGAGATGGTTGAGCTGGGGAGCGGGCGGGTGATCAACATCAAGCCGGGACGGGTGGGCGGGTTCGCCGCATCGCTCGCGATCCACGACTTCTGTGCCGCACAGGGGATTCCGGTGTGGTGCGGCGGGATGCTGGAGAGTGGAGTGGGCCGAGCCTACAACGTCGCCCTAGCCTCGCTCCGCAACTTCACCAAACCGGGCGACATCTCGCCCAGCTCGCGCTACTGGGAGCGGGACGTGGTCTCGCCCGAATGGACCATGGAGGACGGAATGATGACGGTACCGACCGGGGCGGGGATCGGCGTGGAGGTCGATCGGGAGCGGGTTGAATGGTTACTGGTGAGGGAGCTGGCGCTGGAAGCGGCGAAGGAGGGAGGTGCGGGACTGCAGCGGCGGGGCAGATGGGCACCGAAGCGGCGGGGAAGCGACGTCAGCGGGGCAGCGGCGCAGCGGGGCAGCGGGGCAGTAACAGAGCGGGGCAGCGGGACGGCGGGGCAGTCGTGATGAGTGAGCACAAGGAGCTGCCGCGGCTGCTGGGGTTTCGCCAGCTGATCGCGATCACCATCGGGACGGTGATCGGGTCGGGCATCTTCATCGTACCCGGCGCGGTGATGCGGCAGACCGGCGGCTCGGTGCCGCTCTCGCTTCTGGTGTGGGTGGCCGGCGGGGTGCTGTCGCTGCTCGGCGCGCTCACCTACGCCGAGATGGGTGCGATGAAGCCGGAGGCCGGCGGACTCTACATTTACATCCGGGACGGGTTCGGTCCCTTCCCTGCCTTCCTCTTCGGCTGGACCATGTTCTTCATCACCGGGAGCGGCACGAACGCCACTCTCGCGGTGGCGTTCACGGCGTACCTGGGGCAATTCATACATTTGACTCCACTCACCAGCCGGCTCGCCGCGGTGGCCATGCTGGCGGTGGTCATGGTGCTGAACGTGCGCGGCACGCGGCAGAGCGCCGGATTCCAGAGCTGGGCCACTTGGCTCAAGGTGGGCGGCATCGTGGTTCTGAGCTCGCTCTTTCTCCTCCGCGGTCACGGGCTCGGCGGAGCGACGCCTCCAGCGGCGACGCCGGTGCCGGGCGGATCGCTCCTGGCCGGATTCGGGCTGGCGATGATCGCCACGCTCTGGGCCTACGAAGGCTGGCAGTTCGTCACCTACTCTGCCGGCGAGGTAAAGAACCCGCAGCGCACCTTTCCCCGCGCGATCATCGCCGGCACCGCCGCGCTGGTAGCGATCTATCTCTTCGCCTGCATCGGTTATATCGCCGCACTAGGCCCCGCAGGGGTCGCGGGCTCCGACCGGGTGGCCGCGGAGGCGACCTCCACCCTGTTCGGACCGGCGGCGGGAAAGCTGATCGCGGTGATGATCCTGATCTCCATCGTGAGCGCGACCAATGGAACAGTGCTCACCCTGCCCCGCGCATTCTTTGCGATGGCGCGGGATGGGATTTTCTTCCGCGGGCTGGCCGAGATTCATCCCCGTTACGGCACGCCCGCGGTTGCGATCGTCACCTGCTCCATCTGGTCGATGGTGCTGGCCGTGAGCGGCACCTTCGAACAGCTGTTCACCTACGTGATCTTCGTGGGCTGGATCTTCTACGGCGTCGGCGCGCTCAGCATCTTCCGCTACCGCCAGAAGGAGCCGAACACGCCCAGGCCGTTCCGGGTGCCGGGCTACCCGGTGACGCCGATTCTCTTCGTCGCCTCAGCCGCGGCCATCGTGCTGAACACCATCGTCTCGCAGCCGGGGCGTGCCGCGGTGGGCCTTGGGGTGCTGGTGCTGGGCTCGCCGGCGTATCTGATCTGGCGGCGGCGCGGGGTCACTCCCATCGGCCACGGCGAGTGGCGAAACGGCCGGGGCACCCTGTGACCGGTGAGGGAATCGTGATTCGCCGGGTGGAGACTCAGGCCGAATACGAGGAGTGCGTCCGGATCCAGGACGAAACCTGGGGCGCCGGCTTCAGCGAGCGGGTTCCCTCCGCGATTCTCAAGGTGTCGCAATACCTCGGCGGCGTCACCGCGGCGGCTTTCGACGGCGTTGGAGACGATGCGAGAATCCTGGGTTTCGTCTTCGGGATGACCGGCATTCGCGATGGGCAGCTGGTGCACTGGTCGGACATGCTCGCGGTGCGGCCCGAAGCGCGGGACCACGGCATCGGCCGCCGGCTCAAGCTGTACCAGCGCTCGCTGGTGGCAGAGCTGGGCGTGACCCAGATTCTCTGGACCTTCGATCCTCTGGTCTCCCGGAACGCGCATCTCAACCTCAACGCGTTGGGCGCCCGGGTCACCGATTATGTGCCAGACATGTACGGCGCCGACACCGGAAGCGCATTGCACCAGGGGATCGGGACCGACAGGTTCGTGGTGGCGTGGGATGTCAGCGGGACAGCGGGGCAGCGGGGCAGCGGGGCGGGTGGTGGGGATGGAAGAGGGGCAGCAGGACAGAGGGGAAGCGGGGAGGCGGGGATGCGGGGAGGTAAGGACGCCAGGCGGCTCGGGAGCGAGAGGGAGGTTGTGGTGGAGATTCCGCACGATATCCAGCAGCTGATCGCCGCAGACCCGACGGCCGCCCGGCAGTGGCGGGAGTCTACTCGCCCCGCCTTTCTTCGCCTTCTGGCCGACGGATACCGCGTGACCGGATTCGAGCGTTCTCCCGCCGGCGGGTTTTACCGGCTCACCCTGGACAGCGATTGAGCCTGGTGAAGAAGCTCGGCTTCAGCGACGAAGCGGCGGCCCGACTCACCGCGCTCCGCCGCGACCTGCACCGGAACCCCGAGCTGTCCTGGAAAGAGGAGAAGACCGCGGCCCGCCTGGAGGCCGAGCTGAAGTCGCTCGGCGCCTCGGATATCCGGCGCGTGGTGGGAACCGGAGTCGTGGGACGAATCCCCGGCCGGAGCAAAGGCCGCACGGTAGCGATCCGGGGCGACATCGATGCGCTGCCGATCGAGGAAGCCACCGGTCTCGACTTCGCCTCCAGCAACAAGGGCGTCATGCACGCGTGCGGGCACGACGTGCACGCAACCTGGGCCATCGGCGCGGCCATGCTGCTGGCAAACGCGCCGGCTGACGGCGACGTGCTGGTGCTGCTGCAGCCGGCGGAGGAGATGGGTGAGGGTGCGGCCGCGGTGATCGCGAGCGGCGCGCTGGATGGTGTGGACGCGATCGTGGGCGGCCACGTGGACCGGCGCTACGAGGTGGGACAGGTGGTGGCCCAGGAGGGACCGCTCGCCGCGTCCACCGACAACTTCACGATCGAGCTGACCGGACAAGGAGCCCACGCTGCGCGGCCCCATGAAGCTGCCGACCCGATCGTGGGCGCGGCGGCGCTGATCACCGCCCTGCAGACGCTCGTCTCTCGGCGACTGGATCCCGCCGTTCCGGGAGTGGTCACCGTGGGAACCGTGCACGCCGGGACCGCGGATAACATCATTCCCTCGAGGGCCGAGCTGACCGGCACCATCCGGGCGGTGACCCGCGGGTCGCGCGACCTCCTGGTGGAGGAACTCAAGCGGATCAGCGTCCAGGTTGCGCAGGCCTATCGGCTGGAGGCGCGGGTGACCTTCGATACCGGGACGCCGCCGGTGGTGAACCATGCGGAGCCGGCCGCCTGGGCCAGGGAGGCGGTGCGCGCGGTGCTGGGGGAGAAGGCATTGGTGCCACTGGCCGGCAGCAACATGGGAGGAGAGGACTTCGCCTACTATCTGGAGCGGATGCCGGGCTGCTTCCTCCGCATCGGTGCCAGGGAGCCGGGAGGTCCCTGGCTGCCGGCCCACTCACCCGGGTTCACGGTAGCGGAGGAAAGCATCTTCGTCGGCGCAGCGGTTCTGGCGGAGACGGCCCGGCGAGCGGCGGCAAGGCGATAGCACCTCATCCCGAGAGAGCGGAAGCGATCGAGGGATCTGCTTCGAAGATCCGGTAATCTCAGGATAGATCCCTCGCTGCGCTCGGGATGAGGTGAATTTCTATGAAAGTTCATTTGCCCGCCTTCGGTAAGAGCGACATGCTGGGCTGCGGCGCCGGCTGGACCAGAGTGACCTGCTTCACCCGATCCGAGGCAAAAGTGTAGTCCAGGAAGAAACCAGCCGGCACATCTTCGCCGGTGAGCCGGAACCTGGTGGCAGTCAATGGGACCAGGCTGTAGACCGGCTGTCCGGGCATAGTCAGCTTCAGCTGCCCGCCCACCACCTGCACCTCGGCACTGACTGGAAGCGAGCTCGAGGCAAATCTCCCGGTGTAGCGCTGGAGCTCGGAGGCCGCGAGCTGGATGCCCGGCGTGGTGTCGGGCGGCTCCGGCTTGCGGGTGAACTTGCCCAGATCGTCCATCCGCATTTCCTCGACCTTGCCGTCGGCGCCGAGCACAAAGGTGACCAACACCTTTCCCAGGCGGCGCTGCCGCCAGCTGGCCTGGAAGGTGTCGTACTGCCAGTGGGAGACGTCGGCAACGAGCTTGCCGTACTGTAGCACCAGGCCGGAGTTCTCTTGCCTGACTGTCAGATCTCCGGCGATGGTGTCGCTGTAGGTCCCGGCATATTTCTCCAGCGGCAGCGACGGCTTGGTGCCGCTGACGCGGGTCGCCTCCTGGTTCTTCATCTCCTGCTTGGCCTGGGCTTCCAGCTCATTGTGGGCCTTGAGCATCGACGCGCTCCAGTCCTTTGCCGGGCGCTTGAGGTAGGCATCGAAGACCCGGTACATCAGCGCGTAGGTAAGATCGTCCTGGTCCAGATTGGTGAGCACGACGAGTCCGGTTTGCTCCTCCGGCATCAGCGCCACCAGCGCGCTCATCCCGTCGATGTTCCCGCCGTGCTGCACGATCAGCCGTCCGTGATAGTCGTGAAGCATCCACCCCATGCCGTAGGTCATCAGGTGGGCGTCCTGGGCCGCGATCTTCCAGAATCCCTCCAATGGAATGATGGTCTGGGGCGACCGGGTCTCATCGAAGGCGGCCGCGCTGAGGAGTGGCTTGCCCCGAACTTTTCCGCCGGCGAGCTGGAACCGGACCCACTGCGCCATGTCGCGCGCGTTGGAGTTGATCGAGCCGGCCGGGCCGATAGGGTCGAGATTGAAGTAGGGAATGGTGCGCACCGTGTCGTCTATCTCGTCGTGCGGCGTCGCCACGTTAGGCAGCCGGTCGAGCAGGGTCACGCTGGTGTTGCTGGCGCTCATGCCGAGGGGCTTGAAGATCCGATCGCGTATCGCGTCGTCCCAGCTGCCGCCGGTGAGTCGCGCGGCGAGCTGCCCGGCTGCGAGGTACATGATGTTCGAATACCCGAAGTGCGACCTGAAACTGTAAGTGGGCTTCACGTAGCGGGCCCGGTACAGGATGCTGTCCCGGGTGTAGCGCGGGTCGAAGAGCATCAGGTCGGCCGCGGTGAGCCCGCTCCGGTGGGTGAGCAGATCGCGCACCGTGAGCTCGCGCGTCACGTAGGGGTCGTAGAGCTGGAAGCCCGGGAGGTAGTTCGTGGCCGGGTCGTCCCACTTCACCTTGCCCTGGTCCACCAGCATTGCCACCAGCGTCGCGGTGAATGCCTTGCTGGCCGAGCCGATGGCGAACAGGGTGTTCTCGTCTACTCGGTCAGGCTGCCCCAGCTTTCGTACGCCATAACCGCGCACGAGCACAACGGAGTCGTTGTGAACAACAGCCATTGCGAGACCGGGCACCTGCCACGCCGCCATGCTGCGGGTGACATAATCGTCGAGTCCCTTGAGCGGGCCTGATTGCGCCGAGAGCGTGGGGGTGCCGAGCAATAGAGCGACAAGCAGCAGCTGGACAGATCTCATGTCTTCCTCACGTGATCGATTCCTCAGGCATCCGTGTTGGTGCGCGCTCACTTTGCGCACACGGCTCTGGGAGCCGCATTTAACACGAAGGGCACGAAGGGACAGCCTTCGTTCCTTCGTGTTAAAGCTTTTGCGGAGCTCCACATCCGCCCCGGAGGACGCGACCGGCCTTGGCGCCGGTATAGCCGCTCTGATCCAGCGTGACCTCTCCGTTCACCACGACGTAGTCGATACCCGCCGGCGCTGCGGTGGGCCGCTCCCAGGTGGCATTGTCCTGGATCCGGTCGTAGTCGAACACGGTGATGTCGGCCCGCATCCCTTCCCGGATCACGCCTCGGTCGGCAAAGCCCATCCGGGCGGCCGGCCAGGAGGTCATCTTCCTGACCGCCTCCTCCAGAGTGAGCAGATGTCGCTTGCGCACGTACTCGGCGATGATCCGGGGGAAGGTGCCGTAGGCTCGCGGATGCGGAAGCCCCAGCGCGTCGACCTCCCCGAACTTCACGGCGGAGGCAGCGTCGGTGCCGATGCTGGTCCACGGCCGGCGGAGCGCGAGCGCGATGTCGCCCTCGTCCATCATGAAGAAGAGCGCCATTGCCCGGTTGGGCAGGGCCTCGAGCACGATGTCCCAGGCCACATCGGCGGGGTCCCGTCCCAGAGCGGTGGCGATGGCCGCGATGCTCTTCATCTGGTAGGCGGCGTACTTCTTGTTGAAAGGATTGGCCAACACGACGTGGTCCCAGCCACCCGAGGCCTGCACCAGGTTGGACCAGCCGGGCTGGGATCCCGCCACCACCTCGCGCTTGAGCCGCTCGCGCACCGCCGGGTCACGGAGGCGGGCGTAGCCCTTCTCCTCGCCGTCGGCAAAGACCCAGTTGGGCACCGTGATGCTGAGGCCGGTCCCGCCGGCCGGATAGGGATAGAGATCCGCGGCCACGTCCACGCCCCTGCCCCGGGCCGAATCGATCTCGGCGAGAGCCTGAGGCATCAGCCGGCCCCAACCGGGCGCGAACGCCGCCTTCAGGTGGAAGATCTCGACCTTCACGCCTCCCTTCTCACCGATCTCCACTGCCTCGCGGATTCCGGAGACGACATTCTCGCTCTCGTCCCGCATGTGGGTGGCGTAGAAGCCACCGCAGGGCGACACGACCTTGGCCAGCTCGATCAGGTCGGCGGTGGATTGGTAGCTGTCGGGCGGATAGATGAGCGCGCTGCTGATGCCGAGGGCACCGGACTGCATGGCGAGGGTGACATCGGATTTCATTTTCGCCAGCTGCGCCGGCGTGGGGGTGCCGGCGCCGTCTCCCATCACGTGGACCCGAGCCTGGGCCGCACTGTAATAGCTGCCGAAATTGACGGCGATGCCTTGTTTCTCCAGGCGGGAGAAGTAGATGCTGATGCTCTCCGCCGGCACTGGAGTCCCACCCTCCCCGCCAATGAGAGTAGTGACTCCCATGCGAAGCTTGTTCTCCGCAGCGGGACTCTGAAGCAGAACTTCGCCCGAGTGGTCCATCATGTCGATCCAGCCGGGTGAGACGTAGTGGCCGCCGGCGTCGATCTCCCGATGGCCCTTACCCGTTACCAGACCGAGCTTCGCGATTCTTCCTTTAGTGATGCCTATGTCGGCCCGCACCCAGGGATTGCCGGCACCGTCGAGCACCCGCCCGTTCCGGATGACGAGGTCGTACTCCGTACCGGACGGGGTGGGCTGAGTTGAGGTGGGACTCGCGCACGCTGCAGAGAGCGCGAGAATAACTGTCACGCTGAGCGCAGCGAAGCGGCCATAACTGTTCATCTGAGGCTCCGCCCCCTCGCTCCGCTCGGGGTGACAACCCCTCCTCTCGCAGCGAAGCGGCCATAACGACAACAATTCCCGCATCAGTAATTGATGTCGAACGCGATCAGCTTGAACACCACCGCGATGTAGAGCAGCGTCACCGTGGCCAGCACGAGCAGTCCGCTCCAGAGCTGTGAGCTCCACGGCCGCTTGCCGCTCCGGGCCAGCCGGGCATTCCAGACCGCCACGCCTGCCGCGCCCAGGAACACCACGAAGCCGAGCAGCTGGAGCAGCCAGAGCCAGGGATCGCTCTTGGAGGTGAGCGCCGAGACCTCCGTGCTCATCCGCTGGATCTGCCAGGTCCAGCCGGCCAGCAGGAGCAGCAGACCAAGGGCCGCGACGCGAACCCAGCGGTAGGCTGACCGGGCCCGGCCTTGCAGCGGGAAGGTGGCCCCATACCGCCGGCGTGCCAGCGCGGCGATCGGCCAGGCAATCAGCGTCAGGAGCAGCACGGCCAGGCTGAGCTCGGCCAGCGGCACCAGCCACGAAGGCGACTTCCACCATTTGGTGGGCCGAAACACGATGAAGGGGGAGATCTCGTCCCCGCTCAACATCTCGACCCGTCCATTCTCCACCTTGGCCCCCGCCACGTTCGTGCCGTCCACCTCCTGCCAGACGAAGGGCTTGATCTCGCGCCAATGCTTCGGCTCGCCGTTGAGAGCAGTGAGGTATGGCAGTGTGATCGTCGTGTCGGGATTGACTGTGACCTTGCTGGGGCTGATCAGATCGGTCAGGCCGAAGAAGTTGGAGACCGAATGGCGCGAGCTCTCGTACTGACCGGCCACCTGGTGCGCATGCTCGTAGGCGACCGCCCGGTCCAGAGGAGTGGCGGTATCGGGAGCCGGCAGATAGCGATCGGCAAACTGCTCGAACACCGCAGTGCGGATGGGACCCGCTGCACCCTCCTTACCGGGGCTGTTCATCGAGATGAAGATGCCGATGCCATCGTCGATGAAGAGATGCAGATCGCTGTGGAACCAGAAGGTGTCGCCCCCGTGAGCGATGGCCCGGTGACCGTTGCGGTTGGTCTCGTAGAAGCCGAGCACCATCCGGTTCACCGCCGGCATGAGAGTGAGCGCGGTCGTGTGCATCATCCTGGCCGTTTCCGGGCGAAGAATCGTAGCGTTGCCAAGATGACCGTTCTGCAGGTGGGCAATCATGAATCGCGCCATGTCGGCTCCGGAGGCGGACAGGGCTCCCGCCGGCGCGCCCACTACCATCTCGAAAGGCTTGGCCTCTCCGGAGGAGGCGCTCTCATAACCCTCCGCCATGTCTTTGCGCAGTGACGCCGGCAGCGGCTGGCGGAAGGTGGCGTGCTCCATTCCGAGCGGCTGGAAGATGTGATGCTCGATGTACTGCTCGAACGGCTCGCCCGACACCCGCTGGACGATGTACCCGGCCATGGCCGTGGCGTAGTTGGAGTACGCGGGCACCGTCCCCGGCGGATAGATCCGAGTCGGGGTCCAGGATTTCAGCCAGTCGCCATTCGGCTGCACCTTGGTGGTATCGTCGGAGAAGAGGTTGCGGCCCACCTCCTCGAAGCCCGGCGTGTGGGTCATCGCGTTCCGGAGGGTGATCGGCTTGCCGAAGGCAGAGGGGATCTTGAAGTCGAGGTAGGTGTTGACGTCCTTGTCCAGGTCGAGCTTGCCCTGCTCCACCAGCTGCATCACCGCGGTCCAGGTAAACAGCTTGGAGACCGAGCCGGGCCGGAACAGGGTCTGGTCGGGGTCGACCGGCTTCTTCCGTTTGAGGTCGGCGTAGCCGTAGCCCTTCTTGAAGAGCACCTCACCGTCCTTCACCACCGCCACCACCGCGCCGGGGACATCGCCTCGCTGTAGCGCGTAGGGAAGGAAGCCATCGAGCCAGGCCTGCACGTCGGCCCGGGTGAGCTGCGCCGCGCCAGCCGGAGGGCCCTCCGGTCCGGCTCGCTCGATCGAAGGCGCCGGCGGCCTCTGCGCCGGACGCTGGGCTGCCAGATCATTCCGTCCGAGTGTCAATGCCGCGAGGAGCAGCCCCACCAGGAATCGTGTCATGCGCTCACCTGTCGTTTTAGGGGTGATTCTGCTGGGCGCCGGAACCAAGCTGCTCGAACGTGAGGTTCTGGATCCGGTACCGCCGCCAGTCCTGATAATCGAAATGCCACCACTCCGCCTCGTACACGTTGAAGCCTTCCGCTTCCATCGCGTGGCGCAGCAGATCGCGGTGCCATCGCTGGAGCGAGGTGCCGCCAGGATAGAGCGGATAGGATCGGTCGCTCATCTCGTCGTAGCCGCCGGTCATCCGGATCGGCTTCCCGGTCTTCAGGCTGTAGAGGGTGATGTCGACCGCGCAGCCGCGGTTGTGGCGTGACCCATCGGCGGGGTTGGCGACGAAGAGGTGTTTATCCACCGGCGTCCCGTCCCAGAACATCTTGGTCACGTACCACGGCCGATACGAATCGTGCACCAGCAGCCCGTAGCCCAGGGGCCGGAGCCGCCGGGCAGCGCGAACGACCGCCTCCGCCGCCGGCCGCTGCATGAAGGCGTGGGCCGAGGTGTAGAACGGCGCGCCCATGAAGTTGTTGCTGGTGGCGTAGCGGATGTCGTAGGCGATGGTGGAATCGAGACTCCGGAGCTCGACCAGATCGGTGGGCCGGAAGTCTCCGGTTTCCTCAGGAGGACTGGCCGCCAGCGCTTCAGTGCGGAGCTCCTCGACGGGCTTCACCGGCGTGATCCGGAAGCTCACCTCGTCGTTGTCGCCGGCCAGGGCTCGCCGTTTGAAGGGAACCGATCCTGCCACGGCCACCGTCGCCTTGCCCTTGGAATCGCGCCGGAAGACGATCTGCTCGCTCTCGTACAGTCCCCAGTCCGGGAAGCGATAGACATCGCGGGATACCCGGCGCAGCGGATACTCGAAGAACCACTCGATCAGCGCGTTGAGCTTGCCGTCCTTCTCCCGGATGTACAGCACATCGTGGTCCCAGCCGTACTCGCCGATGAGCCCGGCGAATTCATCGGTGGCCGCGGCCGGCTTGGGCTGAGCCATGGCCACGTTCTTGGATCCAGGCGTGGGAAGCCGCTTCAGCGTGTCCTTGCCGATGGCGATCCGCCCAGGCGGCAGCGGGACAATGCTGCCGCCCTGACCCGGCTGGTCGGCGAGGACCAGGCCTGAGTCGCCGGCCCCCAGCTCCGAGCGCATCCCTCCCTGCACCGGGGTCAGGTAGAGTGTGCCTTCATACTCCTCCAGGTCCACGCCGGTGTCGCCCTTCATGTAGCGGCCCATGAGCGCGATGGCCTGCGAGCGGGTCAGCGGAGCCGGAGTGGGAACGGTGGGAAGCGGCTTGCCCGCGCGGGCCGCCAGCAGCATGCGGAGCGCCGACTCAGCGATGGCATCGGTCACCGGATTAATCACGTCCAGTGTTGCGACCACGACCACACCGAGGGAATCGTCGGGCAGCGCCTCGAGCGAGGTGGCAAAGCCGTAGATGGCACCGTCGTGTCCCACAGTGCGATGCCCGTCCAGCGTATCGATACCGAAGCCGATGCCGAACCCGGTGGTGGCACCGGAATCGGCGAACTGGGGAGTCCACATCGAATCCAGCGTTGCCCGGTCAAGGAGTCGCTTGCCGCCGGGGAGCGCACCTTTGTCGAACAGGACCGACATGAAACGGCTGAGGTCGAGGACGGTGGTGTAGAGACTGCCGGCCGGACCTTCCCCGAGCTGAAAGGTCGGCGCCTCGAAGCGTCTGCCATCTACGGTCCACATGTAGCCCTTGGCCAGCCCGGCCCGGACCTCGGCGGTCGGCTGAAAGGCGCTGGCCCGCATGCCGAGTGGTTCGAGCACCGCGTGCTGCAGGTAGGGATAGAAGGACTCAGCCTGGGTCCGCTCCAGCACCTCGCCCAGCACAGCAATGCCCGCGTTGGAGTATTTGGTCTGCTTGCCGGGGGGATAGATCAGGCTGGTCTGATTGAGACTGGCGACCGTGGCCGCGAGGGTCGGCTCGGTGTCGTCGAAGTAGTGGCCCACCGGCGGCTCCCGGGTGAGCCCGGAACGATGGGAGGTGAGCTGCCGGAGCGTGATCTCACCGCCGAAGGGAGTTCGGGGATGGAAGTCGGGGAGATACCGGCTAACCGGAGCGTCGAGGCTCAGCTTGCCCCGCTCGACCTGCTGCATCACCGCGATGTCGGTGAAGAGCTTGGAGACCGACCCCACTCGATACACCGTCGCCGCCGTGGCGGGAACTCCGGCGGCGGAATCGGCCCAGCCGAATCCGCGGGCCCACACCACTCGGCTGCCGTCCACCAGCGCCACCGAGACCGCGGGAATCCTGTGCTCCGCCCGCTGCTGTTCTACGACCGCGGTGAGCGCCCGGGCCACCTCCTGATAGCGAGGGTCCGGCTCCACAGTGGCCTGGGCCCCGGCGGTGCGGGGAAGCAGACCGGCCAGGATGGCCGCGAGTGCCAGCAGTGTATACATTCTCGGATACACTTTACACGGGCGGCCGCCGGATATGAACTGCAGATCTGCCATCTTCACCCTCGTCGTGCTGGTTGGGTTCGCCGCTCCGGGCGCTGTCCTCGAGGCCCAGAGCGCGGTGCCGGACAGCGTGGCCCGCCGGATCGATTCGGTCTTCACCAAGTTCGGGCCGGATTCACCCGGGTGCGCTCTGGGCGTGTACCGCGACGGCCGCATCGTTTACGACCGGGGCTACGGCAGCGCCGACCTCGAGCGGAAAGTGCCGCTCTCGCCGGCCTCGGTTCTCGACATCGGCTCGACCTCGAAGCAGTTCACCGCGATGAGCATTCTGCTCCTGCAACAGGACGGCAAGCTCAGCCTGAACGACGACATCCGCACCTACCTGCCCGAGCTGCCCGACTACGGTACCCGGATCACCATCGGGGACATGCTGCACCACATCAGCGGCCTCAGGGACTACACCACGTTACTGGTGCTGGCCGGAAATCCTACGGAGAACTGGACCACCGACCAGGACGCCCTCGACATCCTGGCTCGGCAGCGGGGGCTCAACTTCAAACCGGGCAGCGAATGGCAGTACAGCAACTCGGGCTTCTTCCTGCTGTCGGTCATTGTGAAGCGGGTGAGCGGACAGTCGATCCGACGCTTTGCCCAGGGCCGGATCTTCGGGCCGCTGGGCATGACCCACACCCACATCCACGACGACCACACGATGGTGGTTCCCAATCGCGCCATCGGCTACATCCCGAGCGACAGCGGTGGACCCTTCCGGATCGAGATGTCGGACTGGGAGCAGGCCGGTGACGGCTCGGTGCTCACGACGGTGGAAGACCTGGTCAAGTGGGACGAGAACTTCTACACCGGTCAGGTGGGCGGTCCGAGCGTGTTGGCCGAGATGATCAAGCCCGGTAAGCTGGCCGGCGGGAAGGTGCTGGACTACGCCTCGGGTCTCTTCCTGGGCGAATACCGCGGACTCAAGATCGTGGAGCACGGCGGCGCCTGGGCCGGCTACCGGGCCCAGCTGATGCGCTTTCCCACCGAGCACGTTTCGGTGGCCTGCCTCTGCAATCTGGGGACTGCCGGACCCACCGACCTGGTGCAGCGGGTCGCGGACGTTTATCTGGCCGACCGGCTCAAGCCTGCCCCCAAGCAGGCGGCGACGTCCTCGGACACCGTAGCCGGCGCCGGCTCGCCCGTCGTGCCGCCCGAGCGGCTGCAGGATGCGGTGGGCACCTATCGCAACGCCAAGCTGGGCGAAGTGGGACGCATCGTTCTCCTCGACGGAAAGCTCACCCTCAAGTACGGCGGCGGCTCCTTCGCGTTGCAGCCGGTCAGCAGCACCGAGTTCCGCCTGGCCGATCTCGGCGTCAGTCTCCGGCTCAACCCCGCGAAGGGCGGCCGTCCGCGCAGCATCCAGCTCATCGGCGCGGGACTCGACCAGCCGGTACTCGAGGCAGTGCCTCCTTTTCATCCTTCCGCCGAGGCTCAGCGCGAGTTTGCGGGCGAGTACTTCAGCCCCGAGCTGGCGAGCACCTACCGGGTGGTTCCAGAGAAACAGGGGCTGGTGCTTCATGCCCGCAACCTTCCAGCTACTCCGCTCGAGCCCACCATCCCGGACGAGTTCGAATACGCGAGCATGGGGCTGACCCTGAACTTCATCCGCACCGGTGGGAAGGTCAGCGGCTTCACGCTGGCCTCGGGCAGGACTCAGGGCATTCGTTTCGAGCGGCGGCAGGCTACCAGCTCCCTCTCTCGCCCGCCCGGCCGATGACCCGCTCGAGCCGCTCAGCGGCGTTCCGCCAGTTGGTCTGCACCGCGCGCTGGGCAACATCGGCGTTTCCCTTGTCGATGGCGGTGACGATCGCGTCGTGCTCGGCGGCGGAAGTCCTGAGATCACTCACCAGCAGGCTGAGGTAGAGCCGCTCGTAGCGCTCCGCCTGGGGTTTGATGGTGGTGTGGAGCGCCAGCAGGCGGCGTCCGGCGCCGGCGTCGACGTAGGTGCGGTGAAAGGTGCTATCGAGGTCGTGCAGCCGATTGTAGTCGGGCCGGCGCACATCGGCTTCGCGGCGGAAGTCGGCGTTGATGGCGCGGAGGGAGCGGGCCAATGCCCGCCGCTCGGTCTGAGGAAGCATCGCGGACCACCGCGCGGCCAGTCCCTCGATCTCCGCCACGATATGGAAGACCTCGCGGGCATCGTCGCTGGTGAGCGGCGCCACCGTGGGCCGCGCCAACCGCCCGCCTGATGGGTCTACGATGTAGCCCTCCTGCTGCAGCCGCTGCAGGGCTCCCCGCACCGGGGTGCGGCTCACCCCAAGCCGGGCGGCGACATCGCTCTCCACGATCCGGCTGCCGGGTGCCATCACGCCGTGGACGATGAGATGCCGCAGCCGCTCGTACACCACCAGGGGACGCTCCCCCCGGACCATCTCTGCCGCGCGGCGGGGCCGGGAGTTCCGGGGCGACGCAGGAGCTTTCAGGGCCATGCCGTCTCCGAGCTGGATGAGTTGGGCAACGATACTACTCCCGAGAGAGGGTTGTCGAGCAGGGGCCGCCGTTTCAACGGGACGCCTTGCGCAATCCCGGCTTGGCATCCATTGTTGTGGCTGAAATTGTATACAGTGAAGCTACGCCAGCTCCATCCGTTCGCAAGACACTGTTCACCGTCCCCGACCTCCCGCGGAACCGGACCATGGCCAAGCATCCCGCCTCGCACGCCGTCTTTCTGCTCAGCATCCTCCTGCTCGGACCCACCGGTCTGGCCCGAGCCCAGGACTCGGTGCTGGCCGGCGTCGTCCTCAGCTCCACCAGCTCTCTGCCGCTGGAAGGCGCCCGGCTGACCATCGACGGCAGCCCGCTGATCCAGACCACCGACGCGAACGGGCGGTTTCGCTTTGGCGGGGTCGAGGCACCCCAGGTGACCCTGCGGATAGTCCGGGTCGGCTATCAGCCAGCGGCCGTCGTAGCCCGGACGGGAGATACCAACATCCAGATCCGGCTCCGGGAGGCGGCGGTCCAGCTGAACGAGATCGTGGTGACCGGCCAGGCGGAAGGAACGGAACGGCGGGCGGTGGGCAACTCGATCGTAACCATCGATGCCCCTGCGGCGCTGGAGCTGTCCGGCGCGGAAGACGTCACCCGGCTGCTGAACGGGCGGGCTGCCGGGGTAACGGTGGTACCGAACTCGGGTCGAATAGGCGCCGGTCCCAGCCTCACCGTGCGGGGCCTCGGATCGCTCTCGCTCAACACCCAGCCGCTGGTTTACATCGACGGCGTTCGGGTCAACAACGATGTGAGCAGCGGGCCGCAATCGGCCGGCGGGCTGGTGGTCTCCCGGCTCAACGACGTGGCACCGGAAGACATCGAGAGCATGGAGATCATCAAGGGCCCCGCGGCGGCGACGCTCTATGGAACAGAAGCATCCAACGGCGTCATCCAGATCATCACCAAGAAGGGCCGGGCCGGTAGCCGTCCCCAGATCAGCTTCACCACCCGGCAGGGCACCAACTGGTTTCAGAATCCCGAGGGCCGGATCCCGACGAACTTCTATCGCGATCCGGTAACCGGGGCTGTGTCGTCCCAGGATCTGGTGCAGCAGGAGAGCGATCGGGGCACGCCGATCTGGAACAACGGCTACAGCGGGAGCTACAGTCTTTCGGCGACGGGCGGCTCCAACGCGGTGCAGTACTATCTCTCGGGCAACTACGATGACGACCACGGGATCGAGCCGACCAATAAGGCCCGCCGTTTTGCCGGGCACGCCAATCTTTCCTTTCCTATCAACCAGAAACTGGACGTCGGAGCCAGCTTCAACTACGTGAAGGCGAATTACCACCTGGGCATAGATTACGGGGACGGTGTCCTGTTCAATACTCTCTACGGCCTTCCCATCCTGGAGTCCTCTCCCACTCGCGGGTTCCTGCAGACCCCGCCCGAGGCATTCTACTCCGGCGTGTTCGACAACACCCAGGATCTCGCCCGCTTCACCGGCAGCGTCACCGCGAATCATCGTCCGTCCAGCTGGTTCAGTCACCGGCTGACGCTGGGATTCGACCAGACCGGCGAGGACAACCAGGCCCTGACGCAGTTCATGCCTCCGGACGTGGCTCAATTCTATGACCCAATTTCGGCCCGGGGGCAGATCACGATCAATCGCCAGGACATTTCGTTTTACACCGCGGATTACTCCGCAACCGGCCGCTTCAACCTGTCCTCCAAGATCAGCTCCGCGACCTCGGTAGGTGCGCAGTATTACCAGCGCCGGGTCGACTCGATCTCGGTAACGGGAACCCAGTTCCCTGCCCCGGGGTTCGTGACCGGGAGCTCCACGGCCATTGCTCCCGGCAGCCAGGAGTTCGTTCCCAACAAGACCATCGGTCTCTTTGCCCAGCAGCAGTTCGGACTGAGTGATCGGGCCTTCCTCACCGGCGCTGTCCGGGTCGACAACAACAGCGCATTCGGTGACAACTTCGATTTTGCCACCTATCCCAAGCTGAGCGGCACCTGGGTGGTGAGCGAGGAGGGGTTCTGGGGGCTGGATTTCGTCAACGCCCTCAAGCTCCGCGCGGCATACGGAGCCTCGGGCGAACAGCCCCAGACCTTTGCCGCTCTCCGAACCTACCAGCCTAGCACCGGGCCGAACGACGAGCCGATCGTAACCCCGCAGTTCGTGGGGAATCCCGACCTCAAGCCGGAGCGGGGAGAGGAGGTCGAGCTGGGCTTCGAGGCCGGTCTCTTCAACCGCGTCGGCATCGACTTCACCGTGTACTCCAAGCAGACCAAGGACGCGATTCTGCTGCGGGGTGTTCCCCCGTCCGGCGGATTTCCCGGAGAGCAGTTCGTCAACATCGGGCAGGTGAGCAACAAGGGAATCGAGCTGCAGGTGAACGCCCAGCCGATCACCCACCCGAATTTCAGCTGGGACCTGGGATTCAACGTGGCTACCGCCTCCAACGAGATCGTGGATCTGGGCGGAATTCCCAGCATCAGCACCTTCCCACCGCAGAGCAGTATGGAAGGCTATCCCATCGCGTCGTACTTCATTAAGAAGGTGGTGAGCGCCACGGCCGACCCAGATGGAACACTGACCAGCGCGCTCTGCGATGGGGGGCCGGGCCAGGCTCCGGTCGACTGCGCGTCGGCACCGCTGGTGTTCGCGGGCACTCCGATCCCCAAGGTCGCCGGCGCCTTCACCACGACGCTGACTCTATTCCGCAACCTCCGGGTCTATGGCATGGTGGACTTCAAGCAGGGCAACAAGCGCTTCAATACGGACAGGTGGATCCGCTGCGACGTCTTTAGCAACTGCGAGGAGGCAGCGACGCCGGCGGGCCGCGATCCCCTGCTGCTGGCCGACATCGCGATGGGCGCCGATCTGCAGACGATCAACTCCTTCATCGAGGACGCCGGCTTCTTCAAGCTGCGGGAGGTCTCGGCCAGCTATACGCTGCCGGATCGGTGGGCCGCGGCGGTCGGAGCCCAGCGAGCCGTCGTTACCGCCACGGGACGTAACCTGCACACCTGGACCAGCTATACCGGGCTCGACCCGGAGCGGCAGAGCCCCCAGGGACAATCGGCCCCGCTCGACTTCTTTGATCAGGCGGTCACTCCGCCTCTGGCTCAGTTCCTCATGACCATCAGCCTCAACTTCTAGCGCCCGGCGAACCGGAGAAGACGACCATGACACAGAAATCGTCACCATGGCTGGACCGGTGCCTGGGCCTGTTGTGTGCCGGCATGCTCTGCCTGATTCTTGCGGCCTGTCACGACATCACGTCGCTGGAGCAGGAGTCTCCCAGCCGGGTCAAGGCCAGCGATCTGGAGAAACCGGAGAACGCATCGCTGCTGGTAAAAAGCGCGGTGGGCGACTTCGAGTGCGCCCTGAACGACTACATCGTGGCTGCCGGTGCGGTGAGTGACGAGCTGGCTAACGCCAATCTGGCGAACATCCTGTGGGACTTCGACCGGCGAACCATTGTTCCCACCCTCGCCAACTACTCGACCGATGCCTGCGACGATGGCAATCCCACCGTCTACACCGTGCTGTCCACCGCCCGCTTCGACGCCGACAAGGCGCTCCAACTGCTGGACAGCTGGACGGACGAGCAGGTGCCAGGACGCACGGGACTGATTGCGACGGCCGCGTCGTATGCCGGATACAGCCTGGTGCTGCTCGGCGAGGGAATGTGCTCGGCGGCGCTCGATGTCGGCCCGGAGCTGACGCCGGTGCAGATCCTGACCGAGGCCGAAGCACGGTTCACTCGGGCGATCGACGCGGTACCCGCGGCGCTCACCACGGCGCCAACAGCGGCTGACAGCCTGAACCTGAACTCGACCCTGAATCTGGCCTTGCTAGGCCGAGCCAGGGCACGACTCGACTTGGGCAACAAACCTGGTGCGGGCGCCGATGCCGCACTGGTTCCGGAGGGATTTCTGGTTACGGCGACCCGATCCAGCACCAAGACCCAGCGGGAGAATCTGATCTTCACCTCCATGTATCGGGATCTCACCTTTACGGTGGACGTTCCCTTCCGGGATCTTACCTTCGGTGATGTGCCCGATCCCCGGGTGACGGTGATCGATCTCGGTACCACCGGAGCCGACGCTGCCACCGAGATCTTTGCCCCGGCCAAGTACGCCAGCATCGACGCGCCGATCGCGGTCGGCAAATGGGAAGAGGCCCAGTTGATCCTGGCAGAGGCAGACCTGGCCGCGGGTGACGTGGGCGGCGCAGTCAGCATCATCAACACGCTGCACACCAATGCCGGACTTCCCGCCTACGGGGGCGGAACTCCGGATGAAGTGCTGGCTCAACTCATCGATGAGCGGCGGCGGGAGCTGTTTCTCGAAGGCCAGCGCCTGGGCGACATCATCCGGTACGGCGTGCCCCTCTATCCGGCGCCGGGTACGCCCTTCACGGTGGGTGCGGGAACGTCGGGTGAGTATGGAACTCAGGTATGCTTCCCACTGCCGACCGTGGAGCGAAACAACAATCCGAATATCCCGGATTAGGAGACGTGGGGAACGTGGGGAACGAGGCAGGCTGCAACCAAGTCTCCTCATCCCGAGCGAAGCGAGGGATCCACTCCAGCTGAAGCAAGGCTTGGAGTAGATCCCTCGGTCGTCTTACTCCCTCGGGATGAGGAGCTTCCTCCTCTACACCTTCCGTCGTTCCCCGTTCCTTCCGTTCCTCCCGTTCTCCCGTTCCTCACGTAGTATCTTCTGGCATGACTTCCCTCCCAGAACGACGGCAGCGTTTTCGGGAGCTGCACCAGTCCGGCTGCTTCGTGATCCCCAACCCGTGGGACATCGGCAGCGCCAGGATCCTCGCCCGGCTCGGCTTCCCAGCCCTCGCCACCACCAGCTCCGGATTCGCCTGGTCCCAGGGACGGCGAGACAACCACATCACGCTGGACCAGGCCCTCGCCCACATGCAGGAGATCGCCTCGGCCGTCGATCTCCCGATCAACGCCGACTTCGAGGGCGGATTCGCAGTCGAGCCCGAAGGCGTCGCGCTCAACGTCTCGGCGGCGATCGAGACCGGGGTTTCCGGATTGTCGATCGAGGACTCCACCGGCGATCCGGCGAAGCCCCTCTTTGAATTCGAGCTCGCGGTCGAGCGGATCCGGGCCGCGCGCCGGGCATTAGACCAGAGCGGCAGCGGAGTTCTGCTAGTGGGCCGGTCCGAAGGATTCATCGTGGGAAGGCCCGATCTGCGGGAGACGATTCGCCGGCTCACCGCGTACGCCGAGGCCGGGGCGGACTGTCTCTATCCGCCGGGGATCCGGAGTCGCGAGGAGATCTCGGCGGTGGTGAAAGCGGTGTCGCCCAAGCCGGTGAACGTGCTGGTCGGGAGCGACTTCACCACGGTTGATGAGCTAGCCAAGCTGGGCGTGCGGCGGATCAGCGTGGGTGGAGCGCTGGCGCGGGCGGCATGGGGCGGGTTCCTCCAGGCGGCTAGGGAGATCGCGAGCGAAGGGAAGTTCACCGGATTGGCGAAGGCGGCACCGTGGGATGAGGTGGAAGGGTTCTTTGAGTAGGGCGGTCAGGCGGTCAGGCGGACTGTAGGTCCAATTGTCACCCCGAGCGCAGCGAGGGGACCATAACTGCTCGAGTACGCGAGCTTCACTGCGATCCCGACCCTTCGGCCCCCTCGCTACGCTCGGGGTGACAGCTACAGAGGCTTCGGCCCCTTCGCTGCGCTCAGGGTGACAACCCTCGGGGTGGCAGCGCTGTAACTCGCCAGACGCTGATCGCTCCCCCCCGATACGGCTGGTGAAAGACGGCGCCCACGGTGTCAGCCGGCGAGCGCGTGGACCGAATCAGCAGACCGGTGGGATGCTCCCGAGCCCATTGGGGGACCTGCTCCCAACTCAGCTGAGCAAACGGGTGCTCCAGCCGTCCCAAGAAGTGAAACGTACCGGAATACTGCCCCTTGAATGCGATCGGTCGTCCTGAGGCCTCCGCCTGATGGAGATAGCTCGAGACCGGCCGAAGATCTGACCGGTCCAGATATCCCTTCCCCGCAGTTTCCACCAGTATCACCAGCAGCGGACTCACCAGACTCAGCGCGATCGCGGTCTGTCGCCGATATGACGGCAGCGCCTTCGCCGCGAGCAGCGCCACACCCGGCAGCAGCGGAAATAGATAGTGCGGCTGCTTTCCGCTGATCAGCGACAGAATGACAAAACTAGGAATGACCCAGGCAAGCCCGAACCGAACCATGACGTTCGTCGGTACGCGGACGGCCCCGGCGAGCGAGCGCCACCACTGCGGCCAGAGGCTCCAGGGCAGGAGTACGAGCGGAAAAGCCGGGAGGTACCACCACACGGGGTGGCGGTGGGCGAACGACTTGGTGATCCGGCCCGCCGTCTGGCCCCACAGTATGGCGTCGCGATAGGCCCCACCCTGGTCGGCCGAGGCGGTGAGAGCCCAGGCGAGACCTAACCCGGCGCCGAGCGCGAGCGCCGATACTAATCCGAGATACCAACTACCCCAGCGGCGCTCTGAGGCATTCAGAGTCCACCACGGCGCCAGCACCGCCGCGGGAAGCACGTGAATCAGGACCACCGGCCCTTTCGACAGAAGACCGAGTCCCACCCCGGCGCCGTATGCCATCCATCCCCTGAGCGCCCCTCCGCGCCAGACCTGCACCAGACCCAGCAGCGCCAGTAGCACGCAGGAGGTGAGCAGGGTGTCGAACAGTACCAGGGTCGAGTACGTCACCCAGAGCAGCCCACTCAGGAACGGGAGCGTACGATCTGCGGCGTCGGGCAGCTCCGGCTCGAGCTGGCGCATCAGTCTCACCAGCAGCAGCGCGCTGATCACCGCAAAAATCGGTTGCAGCAGACGAGGCCACCATTGATTCACCCCGAAGAGGCGCCAACCCAGCAGCATCCCCCAGAAGAGAAGCGGCGGCTTGTCGGGATAGGGATTGCCGTTGAGGTAGGGGACCAGCCAGTCGTGCCGAAGCCACATCTCCCACGCGACTGAGAGGTAGCGGGTTTCGTCGATCGCGAGTAATGGGCGCAACGCAAGAGCCAGGGCGACCGCTATACCCCACAGAACCAGCCAAGTCCAACCGTTTGGAAATCTCCGTTGCCGATCAGGCCTCGGCACGACGGGGCCGGTGGATCAGCTGCAGGTTGCGCAGATACACCAGGAAGCCACTGAGCTGGCCCACGAAGAACACCGGGTCGTGCCGGTGAACGGCATAGAACAGAAGGATCAGAGAGCCACCGAGGCTGAAGTACCAGAACTCGATCGGTACTACGCTCTGGCCGAGCCGCTCGCTGCGCCACCACTGAACCAGGAAGCGCATGGCGAACAGGGCCTGGCCGATGAAGCCGAGCGCAAGCCAGAGCTGGTCATGTGTCATGGGAATTCTCCGCGAGAGCCGGCCGAATATGCCGGCGCATGAGCCACCACACCCCGGGCAGGTCGAGCAGGCCGACCCAGAGCCGGTCGAACACCCCGTAATGGGAGTGGCCGGAGTCACGAGGCCGGTGATTGACCGGAACCGAGGCGACCCCCCAGCCGCTCCTGAGGAACAGCGCGGGAAGATAGCGGTGCATGTGATCGAAGTGCGGCACCGACATGAAAGCCGACCGTTCGAACAGCTTGAGGCCGCAGCCGGTGTCCGGCGTACCGTCGCCCAGGACCCGGCTCCGAATGGCATTGGCAATCCGGCCAGCCATCCGCTTGTCCCAGCGGTCTCGGCGCAGGTGGCGGTTGCCGATGATCAGGCGGAGGGGCGGGCGCGCGGCCGGTCCGGCGGTCGGGCGGTCGGAGGGACTGAGAGGCGGAGTGGCGGTGGAGGTCCGGACCAGTTCCAGCATGGGGAGGATGTCGGCGGGGTCGTTCTGCCCGTCGCCGTCGAGGGTGGCTATCCAGGGCGCCTGGGCGGCCTCAACTCCGCTGGCGATCGCGGCGCTCTGACCGGCCCGCTCGCGGTGCCGCACCAGTCTGATCCTCGGCTCCTCCCTCGCCAACTGCGCAAGGGACTCGGCGCTGCCGTCGTTGCTTCCATCGTCCACGTAGACGATCTCGTAGTCCACCCTGCCCTCCAGCGCATGGCGGATCTCGCCGGTGAGCCGGCGCAGGTTGTCGGCCTCGTTGTGCACGGGAACTACGACGGACAGCTCGGGGGACATGACTAGAGTCTAGGGTCTAGAGTCTAGTTTGGGGACTGGCCTAAGGCTTAGAAGTGGCTTGCCTTCGAGCGGCAGCGACCAGGCTGTCGGCCCGTTTGCTCGCCTCGCTGACAATGCCCGCGGCCTTCGTGTCGCTCTCCTGCCGCACCTTGTCGGCCGCGACCTTCGCTCCCGCCTGGAGCAACGGATTGTCGCCCGCCCTTCCCATCAGCGAGTCGGCCTGCTGATAGCCGGTCTGCTTCACATGCGCAGCCAGCGACTCCGCTTGCTGTCGGATGGCCGCCGCCTGCTTCTCCGCCTCCGCCACTCGCTCGAAGCGCCACCGAGTCCACCTTCTGGGTGACGGCCTGAGTCACCGCCTGCTGGGCTCCCGATGCCACGTTCGAGGTGACGCTGCCGAGGCCGACTTTGACATTGGGATCGGTGATCTTGCCGGTGAGCCCGATGTTGAGCGGGACCTCCGAGGCCGCACCCAGATTGAAGCCCGCCTTCGACGCCAGCCCGGCCAACGCCTGATCGGCACCGCCGACCAGCGACTTCGGCAGCCTCAGCCCCAGGGTGTAGTCCATGGTCTGGTCGATGCCATTGGATCCGGCCACGCTCATGCTGGTGCCGGCCAGCTTCACGGTGAACGGCTGGGTGACCAGGCGGCCGTCCTTGATTTGGAATCCGGTCTTGATCGCCTGCATGGTGGGGTTGTTGAGGATCTGGAGCTTAGTCACGTCCACCAGCTTCTCCATCCCCGGGAAATTTCGCAGGGCGACATTCTGGCTCTGAAGGATTCCTTTGCCGGTGAGAGCGTTGAACAGCGGCATCATGTTCTTGCCCAGGGCGCCGCTCAAGTTGATGTCGGTATTCACTGTGCCGGAGGCGTATTTGGCCACCGGGGCGAACATCTGCACCGTGGTGAACGCCTGGAAGGCGGAGGGAATGTCGATCTTCACCATCTTGAGCCCGACATCGAACGCCGGCTTGGCCAGGATCTTGGTGTCGTACGATCCATTCAGAACGATCTGCCCACCCAGCGTGTTCATCCGGAAGTCCTGCAGCGTCGCCCGCTGATCCTTGATCCTGAGCTTTCCGGTCGCGTCGGTCATCTTCAGCTTGTCGTAGGTCAGCTCTTTCACCGTCGCGTTGAGCCCGAAGTCGATCTTGGGCGGCACCGGGATGATCTGCAGGTCGCCCTCGCCCGAGCGCCACTCGTCCAGATCGAAATGGTTGCTCTGAACGGTCGCGCTGCCCTTGAGGGTGTCGTCCCGGAAAGCGTAGGAGATGAGGTTGTCGATCGCGCCGGTCGCCCGAAGATCGCTACTCCCTACAGTGCCGGTGAACTGGGTGAGCTGGGCCCGTTCGGGAGCGAGCTTGAGTGACGCCTGCTGAATCGACAGCGGATGGGGCAGCGCTTCGCCTTTCAGCGTGAGACCGGTGACGTCGATCGTGCCACTCGCCCCGACCCGGTCGTACTGCTGCTTGTCTATCGCCGACATCCGGGTTTTCACCGCCGCGTCTGCGGCAATGGTGCCGGTCAGCTGGTTCACCTTGTCCAGCTTGACTGTGCGGTGCACGTCGGCCAGATCCACCTTGCCCTTCATCTTGAGATCCACGTTGGGATCGGATACCGGCGTCCGCACCACCAGCGATGCATCCACCGGGTTTGCGCCCATCCGGAGGTGGAAGCGGCTCAGGTTGACCACGGTGCTGTCGGCGCTGCCTCCGGGATTGGTGAGCGCCAAGTCCATCACGATGTCGCGCGCCGGCAGCGGGAGATCCGGATACTGGAATGCGGCGTTGTCCACTTTGGCGTTGATGGCGAACCCGGGGAAGGCGCTGTCGCCGTACTCACCCTTGATCCGGCCGTCGAGAGTGAACCCGCCCGAGGTCTTCACCTTGTCGAAGTCGTGAGCGTAGACCGCCGGTACCAGCGACAGGATGCTGATGAATTTGGTGCTGGGGGCCCTGAAGGCGAGATCGAGCCCGAGAAGCTTCCCGACCGAGCGGGCCGAGCCGGTGACGCCGAGCTTGAGGTCGTTGAGACTGAGGTCGGTGGTCTTGAGAGTGTATACCTTGTTGGCGAGGTCGGCGGCGACGTCGGCGTCGAGACCCAGGCGAACCCGGTTGAGATAGGGCAAGCCGGCAAAGCTCACGCTTACGGTGTCGGCGTCGGCCTTGGTCTTGACCGCAACCTGCTTCTGGCTGAAGTCGCCGCTGAGCGACTGGCTGTAGCCCTTGAGGGTCGCTTTGAGCCTGGCTCGGCGGTTGTCGAATGAAATGGCGCCATCTTTTATCTCGAACTGGCGCAGACTCACCGACATGGCTTTTGACGTCTGAGGACTGGCAGCTGGGGACTCGCGACTGATGCTCCAGTTGGCGGTTCCATCCTCCAGTGCAATCAGGTTGAGCTTCGGCTGATCCAGCTCGACTCCCCGCACCACGATCGGCTTTCCACTCACCGCATAGCTCACTACGCTGGGGAGACTCAGCACCACGCCGAGATGGCGAATCGCGGCCAGAGTGTCGCCCTGGAAGCGGTCCTTGTTGGCAATGGTGAGGTCGTCCAGCCGCAGCGTGAGGTTGGGGAAGTGGAGGAAGAAGGTGAGCCCTGCGTCGCGCCAGTCGACCTTGGCGTTGACGTTCCGGTTGGCCGCTTCCTTGGCCTTGGAGGCGATCTGGCTCTTGAAGAGGAGCGGGAGGACCAGGAGCAGAACGAGCACCAGGGCGAGCAGGCCGCCCACTATGGCGAGGACGCGTTTCATCTGCGTACGGTCTCGGGTCTGGAGCTTAGAGTCAAGGCGATCCGTCACATCCAGGGACTGTTGTCATCCTGAGCGAAGCGAAGGAGCCGAAGCTACACTCCGCCCCCTCGCTCCGCTCGGGGTGACAAATGTGCCCCCTCCCGCAATTCTGGTTATCCCATCAATTTCCCTGCCTTGATCTCCCACGCTAACAACCAGGCAGGCCCGTGACCGACATCAATGCGGCTCTCGCCGATGCGCTGCTTGACCGCTACCGGGTCGAGCGCGAGCTCGGCAGCGGCGGGATGGCCATCGTGTACCTGGCCGAGGACGTGAAGCACCGGCGCAAAGTGGCCCTGAAGGTGCTGCGCGGCGAACTGGCGGCGACCATGGGACCGGAACGCTTCCTCCGCGAGATCGAGGTCGCTGCCGGGCTGCAGCATCCCCACATCCTGCCGCTGCACGACTCGGGCGAAGCCCTGGGGTTCCTCTACTACGTGATGCCCTTCGTGGACGGGCACAACCTCCGTCACCGAATCAGCCGCCAGGGCGAGCTGCCGATCCACGAAGCCGTAAAGATCCTGATCGAGGTGACCGATGCGCTGGCCTACGCCCACTCCCAGAACGTGGTGCATCGCGACATCAAACCGGAGAACATCCTCCTCTCGGGCCGGCACGCACTGGTGACCGACTTCGGCGTCGCCAAGGCGGTGAGCGAAGCTACCGGGCGCCAGGCGTTGACCACGGTCGGCGTCGCCCTGGGCACACCGGCCTACATGGCGCCGGAACAGGCCGCGGGCGAGCCCAACATCGACCAGCGGGTGGACATCTACGCCCTCGGGATTCTGGGCTACGAGCTGATCACCGGCCGGACTCCGTTCACCGGACGCACCTCCCAGGAAGTGCTCGCGGCGCACGTTACCCAGCCGCCGGTCCCGCTGTGCCAGCATCGCCCGGCCTGCTCCGCCGAGCTCGAGTACGTGATCATGAAGTGCCTGGCGAAGCGGCCGGCCGACCGGTGGCAGACCGCCGAGGAGCTGCTGGCTCAGCTCGAGCCGTTGGCGACGCCGAGCGGCGGGACCACGCCGACGACGACTCGGCCGATGAAGTCGGTGAGTACCGCTCCCGGTGGCTTCCGGTTCCAAGCGCTGGCTCGTCGTCGCGGCGCTGCTCCTCGTCGTGGTCGGATCGCTGGTCTTCGCCTTGAACCATCGCTCGCGAGAGATCCGGCTCGGGCGCACGGCTGCAGATCACGCTGGCCACCGGACTGGAGCTGGATCCCGCGCTCTCTTCCGACGGGAAGACTGGTGGCGTTCGTCACCGGTCCGCTGTTCCGAACTCGGCTCTACGTTCGGCAGGTCGAGGGCGGCGGCAATCCGGTCGCGATCACCGCGGAAGGCCAGGGCTTTGCCCGGATGCCGCGATGGTCGCCCGACGGAGCAGCGGCTGGTCTACAGCTCCGACCGGGGAATCGAGCTGATTCCTGCACTGGGCGGCACACCTCGGGTGCTGGTACAGCGCCGGCCGGCGGGACTGGCTCGATGCGGCCTGGTCGCCGGACGGAAAATCGATCGTGTACGCGTTGGGCGACTCGGTGCTGGTGCGAACGGTGGATGGCAACGACGGTCCGAGGCCTCGCCCGGCTCAACGAGGCGCACTCCTGCAGCTGGTCGCCCGATGGACGCCGGATCGCCTGTGTCTCGGGCAACAGCCAGTTCGTGCGCAACGAGGACTTCGGCAACGTCGCCACCAGCAGCATCTGGGTGATACCCTCCGCCGGCGGAGCGCCGATCAGGGTAACCGACGATGAATGGCTGAACACCAGCCCAGCCTGGCTCCCCGGTGGATCTTCCCTGCTCTACATCTCGAACCGGGAGGGCGGGCGGGACCTGTATCAGGTCGACCTCGGCCGTTCGGGACGGCCGGCCCACGAGGCGGTCCGGCTGAGCACCGGGCTCAACGCCGCGACGGTGAGTGTAGCGAGAACCGGCAACCGGCTGGCCTATGCGTCTTTCTCCCGAATCGCAAACGTGTGGTCGATACCGATTCCCCGCTCCGGGACGGTGAGCCTGAGCCGGGCACAGCCGGTGACGACCGGCAGCCAGGAGATCGAGGGGTTCGATCCCTCGCCAGACGGTCATTGGCTGGCGTTCGATTCCAATCGAGGCGGAGCTCAGCAGGTCTATCGAATGGCGCTACCGGGTGGCGACGTGGAGCAGCTCACCAGCGGGGACACGCCCTCTCTCGCGGCGGCATTGTCGTTCGATGGCGCGAACTGGCGTTTCACAGTTTTCGGGACGGTGTGCGCCAGATCTTCGTGATGCCGGTTGAAGGTGGCACCCCGGTGCAGGTCACCAGTGAAAAGACTCACTCCAGAATCGCCGCACTGGTCACCCGACGGGCGCTCGATCGTTTATGTCAGAAATGCGGTCTCGCCCGAGCAGGAGACCGCGATCGTAACGCGGGACCAGAGCGGACGATGGGGCGCCCCTCGAACGCTGCTCAAGGGAGGGCGGCCGCCGGAGTATGGAGTCCCGACGGAACCGAGATCGCGACGCAGATGCCGATAAGCGGAGGAAAGTTCGCGGTGGCAGTGGTGCCGGCCCGAGGCGGATCACCCAGGGTGATTGGCACGCCACAGGATGAAGCCGATGGAGGGATCGGCTGGGCCTTCTCCCGTGACAGTCGATTCGTCTACTACATCCTGAACAAGTCTTCCAATCAGAGAGCGGGAATCTGGCGAGTGCCGGCAGCGGGTGGCGCATCGCAGCCGGTGGCCTGGTACGACGGCCCGCCGGGAGGCTTCAGCCGCTCGGTGCTGCGAGTTCGGGGAGACCGGATGTACGTCAGCATCGGCGATCCAGAGAGCGACGTGTGGGTGACGGAGATCGTGAGCGGCGGTAGGAGCTGGGAGCTGGGAGCTGGGAGCTGGGAGCTGGGAGCTGGGAGCTGGGAGCTGGGAGCTGGGAGCTGTCATCCTGAGCGAAGCGAAGGAGCCGAAGCCACACTGCCTCGGCCCCTTCGCTGTGCTCAGGGTGACACTTTACTTCTGGGAGACCTTCTGGCTTCCCTTCTGGAATAACGCCGCGTACTGGCCGTAGCCCTCGGCCTCCAGCTTGTCGGCCGGGATGAATCGGAGCGCCGCCGAGTTCATGCAGTAGCGCAGACCGGTTGGCGCGGGACCGTCATCGAACACGTGTCCCAGGTGGGAGTCGGCGTGCTTCGACCGCACCTCGGTCCGCTCGGCAAAGAGTTTGTGGTCGGTCTTGGTCTCGACGTTGGCCGGCTCCAGGGGACGGGTGAAGCTGGGCCATCCGGTGCCCGAGTCGTACTTGTCGAGCGAACTGAACAGCGGCTCCCCGGAGACAACGTCCACGTAGATGCCGGGCTCGTGGTTGTCCCAGTAGGCGTTGCTGAATGGACGCTCGGTGCCCTCATGCTGGGTCACCTGGTACTGCTCCGGGCTCAGCTTCTGCTTCAGCTCGGACTCGCTGGGTTTCTTGAAGGTCACTGGTTGCCATCCTCCTGGTTGTGTCGTGACTCCTGCCTGCTTCTGATCGCCCCACAACTCCTTCATTCTCTCCTCCCGCCCGCAGCCGATCACGTAGGCCCGATATCGCTCGGGATTCTTCTTGTAGAACTGCTGGTGGTATTCCTCGGCGGGGTAGAATTTGGTCGCCCGCTGGATCTCGGTAACTACCGGAGTGCTGAACCGGTGCGAGCGGTCGAGCGCCTGCTTCGAGGCCTCAGCCGAGCGCTGTTGGGCCGAGTCGCGGTAGAAGATGATCGAGCGGTACTGGGGACCGGTGTCGCAGAAGGCCCGGTTGACCGTGGTCGGATCGATGTGGTGCCAATAGATGTCGAGCAGCCCATCGTACGAGATCCGCGCCGGCTCGTAGATCACCTGCACCGACTCGGCATAGCCGGTCTTACCGGTCTCGACGGCTTCGTAGTCCGGATTGGGCTGGGTGCCGCCGGCGTAGCCGGCCGTCACCTCGACTACGCCAGGCACGCCATCGAATGCCTTCTGCATCGACCAGAAGCAGCCGCCGGCAAAGATCGCAATTTTCTGGGCCCCAGTCGGGACCGGCAAGGCGGCGAACTGGGCGTGGCGAGCCGGGGCGGCGCCGGGCAGCCTGAGGCCCAAAAGCGTCAAACCCAGCAATGACAAGGCGATAGGACCGACAAATCGGGCGAGCGAACGAGTCATAACTGCGGGACTCCAGTGGGGGACGTCAGCATAACGTACGGAGGTTCCCGTTTGATCCCGGTCGGGAGTCGGGAGTCGGGAGCTCAGATGGACCGGGATGAGACGGCATGGGTCTCGACCGCCTCCAGCGCCCGCAAGAAGTCCGATGCCGAGGACCAGCGGGCTTCGGGCCTTCGCGCCAGCGCCTTGACGATGGCCCGGCTGAACGACTCCGGCACCTCGGGGTTGAGCTCGGTCGGATTGGTCGGGTCCGACTCCTCCTGCTTTAGATGATGCGCCACAAGTGCCAGGGTCCCGCTGGATTCGAAGACCCGCCGACCGGTCACGCACTCGAACAGCACAGCGCCGGTCGCATAGATGTCGGTCCGGCCGTCCACCGGCTCACCCAGCAGCTGCTCCGGCGCCATGTATGCCGGGGTGCCCACGATCACTCCTTCCACCGTGAGTGCCTTGCCATCGGTCTGGGCTCCAGCCAATCGCGCAATGCCGAAGTCGGTCACCTTGAGAAAACCGCTGGGATCCACCAGCAGATTCTGCGGCTTGATGTCGCGGTGTACTATGCCCGCCTCGTGCGCCACCTCCAGCGCGCGACAGACCTGCTTGCCGATGGTGAGCGCCGCGGCGGTATCGAGTCGCCCTGCTTCCTTGATCAGCGATGCGACGGTCGCGCCTCGGACGTATTCCATGGTG
This sequence comes from uncultured Gemmatimonadales bacterium, assembly GCA_963698975.1. Classification (GTDB taxonomy): domain Bacteria; phylum Gemmatimonadota; class Gemmatimonadetes; order Gemmatimonadales; family GWC2-71-9; genus CAVVWJ01. The sequence goes on along the minus strand of CAVOSV010000002.1, from coordinate 1,482,782 downwards.
ATGTAGTAGATCCCGTCGGCTTCGCCCAGATCGAAGGTGCGCACCACGTTCCGGTGGGTGATCCGCCGGGCCAGCCGGAGCTCCTGCTTGAAGCGCTCCAGCAGGGTGGGATCCAGCTGCCCGACGTCAGACCGGATTGCCTTGATGGCCAGGGTCTCGCCCACTTGCCGGTCGAACGCGCGGTAGACCACGCCCATCCCGCCGGCGCCGAGCGACTCCTGGATCTCGTAGCGGCCGGCGAAGAGGTGACCAGTGGCGAAAAGGCCCTGATCGTCGCGCCTGCCTTCGCCACCCGATACCCTGGTTGAGGCGGCGCCGGTCCGGAGATACTGGACCAGGCGGTCTTTCTCCCTGAGCTCCTCCACCATGGTTCCGAAGGCGTGAGCGAGGTCGCTGATCTCGTCCTTGGTGCCCACCTCGATCGGGCCGGTGTACTCGCCCTGGGTGACCTTGCGGGTTGCGGCGACCAGACGCTGAACCGGGCGGACGATCTGGCGCGCGACAATAAGGGAGAACCCCACCGCAAGGAACAGCCCGATGAGGAAGGCCCAGCGGATCGTCCGGCGAAGCTGCTGGTAGGCGGTCAGGTCGGCGTCGCGCGAGTGAAGTCCCAGATATCCGCCAACCGGAATGCTGTCGGCCGTGGTGAGCGAGCCGACGGTGCCCTCGTAGTCGGTTTTGTTCAGGGTGAGATGGATGCGCGAGTCCGTGCGGGGGCCCGTTCCCATGCGAAGGCCGCGAAGGGCCTCGCTGAGTCGACTGCGGGATTGGTTGGCCATAACGGTAGTGGCCGCAACATAGGGCAGCCCTAGTGTATCGAGCGAGAAGAACACGATCTCCGAGTTGGTGTTCCGCCGGAGCCGGGCGGCAAAGGTGCTGTCGATCTTGAGCGCGGCGGCGACCACCGCCAGCGGGGCAGCCGACCCCGGGCTCGACACCGGCATTGCCACCGCCTGGTACAGCTGGTCGCCCACATCACTCGGCTCGACCCACAGTCCCGATGTGGTCTTCCCCTCCAAAGCCCGGCCGATCAAGGCGCCGCGGGAGAAGTCCTGGTCGAACAAATCGCGCTCCGAGGTCCAGGCCCGCAGCCCGCCTCTGGGATCGGTGATCAGCACCCAGTCCGCGCCGGTCTGACTTCGCAGCTCGTCCGCCTGATCGAGCAGATCGGCCCGGTTGCCGGTCCTCACCGACTCGCCGATCCGGGAGACATAGACCGGCACCTGCACCAGCGCAGCGGTGAGCTGGCTCAGGGTCTGGCTCCGGCTCCCCAGCGCGTCGCGGATCGTGGCCTGAGTCGCTCGCAGAGCCTGAAGCGCGGCGGACTCGGCGGCACGGTCGGCCTGACGCTTGGTGATGAGCAGTGCGATACCGAGCACTGCAGTAACCACCAGGGCGGTACCGAGGAAGATCCTGGTGCCGAGTGGGAGTCTCACCTCAGTACCGCCGTCCCTGTTGGGGATAGGGCCGGCCGAACTTGTTGAGGTGGGGCTTGAACTGGTAACCCCGGGCGTCGAGCTGAAGCTCGAGCTTCGGCAGACCAGCGGCCGGCACTTCGATTGGCCGGGAGACGGCGGGCGACCGCTCGTGCCAGGCGTGAAGGGTGTACCGTCCGGGCGGCACCGCCGAGATGGTGAACGAGCCGTCGCTTGCGGGCTGGGTGTACCAGGGATTGTCCCGCACCACCACCAGCGCGCTCATCTGCGAATGGACATTGCAGTAGACCCGTACGATCCCGGCTCGCTCGAACTTGACCGCTGGCGTCTCGCCCCGGCCGTAGAGGCCGAGGTCGAAAGGATTCTCTTCGGAGAGGGAGAAGACGTTGTGATTGAAGGGATCGTGGTTGGGAAAGCTGATGCTGGAGCCGACCGGCACCACGAGCACGTGGGGAGAGAACTGCTTCTCTGCAGTGGTGATCTCGGCGCGCACCGGGGGAGCCGGGACCGGCTTGTCCGCCATCAGCCAAACGACTGCCTGCCCAACGTCCTCGGCCTGTTTGTCGGATTTGTCGAGGAGGGTCAGATGGCCGGATAGAGTCGCCAGTCGCCAGTCCTCAGCCGCCAGAGTGTTGGAAGCTTTACTAGAGACTGTCGCCTGAAGACGACTGGGGGCTGGGGACTGATGACTGACTGGCGACTGAGAGAGCATCAGAATCGCCGCCACTCCCAGAAGCGGCGGAGCGCGATTTATCTTGGCTCGCATGCCGGAACGCTACCGTGCGCTCCTGAGAGCGTCAACGAGGCAGGAGACGTGAGTCGCGAGTCACGAGTAACGAGACGCGAGTCACGAGTCGCGAGACGCGTGTTGCTGGCACTGCTGCTGTTGCCGCTGGGCAGCCGGCTCCTCGCCGCGCAGGAACAGCCGAAGCTCGAAGCAAGCGTGCACGGGCTGATCCTGATGAACGGGTTCTACACCAGCGACGACATGAACAACAGCGACGTGCCCCAGTTCGCGCTCCCGGCGGGAGAGCCGGCACGGACCACCACCAGTGCCACGGTGCGGCAGTCGCGAGTGACGGTGACCGGTGTGGCCCAGGATTTCGCCGACGGCACGCTGACGGGCGAGCTGGACGTAGATTTCTTCGGCGGGCAGCAGCCGTCGACCGGCGGGCGCACCTTTCCCCTGCTTCGAATCCGCCGAGCGTTCGCCGAGCTGACGTGGGCGCGCTTCGCGATTCTGGTGGGACAGGAGTCGCCGCCGATCGCCCAGGTGAGCCCGTCATCCATCGCAAGCATCGGCTTTCCGCTCTTCGCCGGTGCCGGCAACCTCTGGCTCTGGATCCCGCAGATCCGGCTGAGCGCCGATCTCGCCCCGATAGGCGGCGTTCGCTTAGGGCTGGAGGGCGCGGCACTGGCGCCGACCTCGGGCGAGCCGCAGCAGACTTTTCTCACCCAACCTGATGCCGCGGAGCGGAGCGGCCGGCCCTACCTCCAGGGACGACTGCGAGCCCGCTGGGGCGAGGGCGACCGGCTCGGCGAGATCAGCTTCGGTGGGCACTACGGCTGGCTGGAGGACAGCACCGGCGGCCGGATCGACTCGAAGGCGCTGGCAGTGAGCGTGTGGACGCCGATCGTTGGGGGTCTGGAGCTCCGGGGCGAAGCCTTCGTCGGGCAGGCGCTGGCCGGACTGGGAGGCGGCGGTATCGGCCAGAACATGGTACGGAACGGCGTGCCGGTCGAAGCCAAGGGGGGATGGGTGCAGCTGAACTATCGGGCTGGGAGCTGGGAGCTGGGAGCCGGCGGTGGGATCGACGATCCCGAAGATGAAGACCTGCTTGCGTCGTCCCGGCTTCGAAACCTGGCCTACGGCGGACACCTTGTCTGGCGACCCTTGCCGGCCGTGATCGGGCTGGAGGCACGGGAGATTCGCACCGACTATGCGCCGCCGGTGGATACCGAGTCGGGTGTGCAGGTCAATCTGGGTATCGGAATAGAGTTTTAGGTGGGCTGGGAACTGTCACCCCGAGCGGAGCGAGGGGGCCATGGTTATTCGTGTCAGCCTACTGTTCGGCGAGAACGACTTTTCAGCCCCCTCGCTGCGCTCGGGGTGACAAGGACTCTAGACTTTAGACTCTAGACTATCCGCAAACCGGACCGCCGCCTCCGGCGCCAGATTGAAGAACAGATCCGGCTCCAGCATCTCCAGCTCCATCAGAACGAACCGCCCATTCACGATGCAGCCGTCCACCCGGGCATAGAGCCACGGTCCGGTGACCGGCTCCAGAACAGCGCGCGCCTGGCTCACCCACTCGGCAGTGGGGTTGGCGCGGGACACCGTTCCGCCATGAATGCTCTGAACCCGGAAGTCGCCCGATGCCGGCCGCTTGAGCACCGCGTGGCTGAACTCGCCGCCCAGGAACATGAACGACCACTCGCCATCCCGGACCAGCGACTCGATCAGTGGCTGCACCATCACGTCGCCGGCGGCAACCAGTGCCGCGAATTCACGCTCATGCTGATCGGAAATTGTCCCCTGAGTGCGCCAGGTTCGGTCGGCGTTGGCGGAGACGGCGGGCTTCACCACCACGTCCTTCCAATCCCGCGCTCGTACCAGCTTCGCCAGCGATTCAGCTGCACCCGACTGGGAGATCCAGGCGGTGGGCACTACCGCAACGCCGGCGCACTCGAGGTCCCGCAGATAACTCTTCCGCATGTTCCAGGCAGCGAGCCGGGCCGGGTTCCAGAGGGAGACTCGCTCACGCTCCAGCCTCTGGAGCCAGGCGAGGAAGTCGGCCGGACACTTGTAGTAGTCCCAGGTGGCCCGGATGACCACGGCATCGAAGCGAGTCCAGTCGCGCGACGCGTTCCAGGGCACCGGCAACACCGCCGAGCCTCGACGCTCCAGCTCGTCGGCGGCGATGCGGTCGCTCCGGGTGAGCCCATCGAGTCCGGTGTGGGTGGCGAAAGCGATGTACAAGTCGCGAATCACGAGAGGCGAGTCAGGAGCCAGTCGGGAGTCGGAAGTCGGGAGTCATAGGGTTCACAGTATAAGAGATTCTCTGCCGGAAACCCCGCTCCATTGCCCTGCGTATTGGCCCGATGCTTCATCTGCTTTTGCTCGCGGCCATCCTCCCGTTTCAAAGTGACAGCACAGCGGGGCTCGAGTTGGTTCGGCTCGACTCCGGCGCATATGCCGCGGTGCGCAAGGATCCGCTGAGTCTAGCCGTCAATTCGAACTCCTTGATTGTGGTGCGCGACAGCGATGTGGTAGTAGTGGACGCGCAGTTCACCCGGATGGCTACTGAGGAGACCATCCTTGCTATCCGGAAGATCACCCGGAAGCCGGTCGCCTACGTGATCAACACCCATTGGCACGACGATCATCTCGCGGGCGACCAGGTATACCGCGACAGCTTTCCCGATGTGCGCTTCGTGATGCAGGAGAACACCGCCGTCGATCTGGTGAAGCTCGGCGCTCCCAATCGAGTGCAGCAGGTCGAGGGCGCACCCCCGGTAGCCGACCGGTTCGAGCGGCTCTTGAACCTGGGACTGGGGCTGGACAGCACTCCGGTGACACCGGTGGAGCGTTTGGCCCTGGAGAGCGCGATTCGGATTGTCCGGCAGTATGTGAAGGAAGCGCCCGGCTTCAGCCCCGTAACGGCAACCGACACGGTGCACCGGCGGATGACGCTGGGCTCGGGACGCGACCGCATCGAGTTGCTCTGGTTCGGCCAGGCGAACACCCGAGGAGATCTTTTGGTCTGCCTGCCCAGTCGAGGGATCGTGGCCAGCGGAGATCTGGTGGGAGCGCCGGTGCCTTTCGCGTTCGGTTCCCATCCGGCGTCCTGGGTGAAGGTCCTGGATTCGCTGATCGCGCTGAAGCCCCGGGTCGTCGTTCCGGGGCACGGACCGGTGCTGCATGACCTCGGATATGTTCGCTCGTTAAGAGAGTGGCTGGCCCGGATCAACCGGGAGACGACAGCCGCCCGGGCCCGGGGTGACTCGCTGAGCGCCGTGGTGAAGAAGGTCACTCTGGACGACGTTCGTAAGTCCGTCACCAAGGACGAGAAGTGGATGAACTTCCTGTTCCGAAGCTTCTTCGTGAGACCGGCGGTGGAGGCGGCGTATGAAGAAGCGGGCGGAGAGACGGAAGGACGGAAGGACGAAACGTGAGGAGCGACGGAACGTGCGGAATCCGCTTGGCTCTCTCCCTCCACCATGTACCTTACACCTGGAGCCCATAGCCATAGCCTATAGCCCATAGCACAGCGAGACCCACCATCCCGCTCGATCTGCGCCGGTCCTTTACCATCCTCACTCCCCTCCTCCGGTCCGACGCCCGCGAGGACCTCCTGGCCGGCCCGATTCGGGGCGAGCTGCTCGGCGTCGAGCACCTGGCTGAACGGGCCCAGATGGTGGCCGTGTCGCAGCGGCTCTCGTCCCGACGGCGTCGCCGCCGGACGCCACTGCTGGTGCGGCTGGAGCAGAACCGGAAGATCCTGGAGGACGCCTACACCCGGCTCAACGCCGCGGCGGATGGCGGTATCGGCGTAGGTCCCGCCGGTGAGTGGCTGCTGGACAACTACCATGTGATTCAGGAGCACGTCGGCGAGGTGCGGGAGAGCCTGCCGAGCAGCTACTACCGCGAGCTGCCGGTGCTCGCCGGCGGCCCCCTGGCCGGCTATCCCCGGGTGTACGAGCTGGCGATCACCCTGATCTCCCATACCGAAGGCCGGATCGCGCTGGACAACGTGAGCGGATTCGTCGCCGCGTTCCAGCAGATCTCCGTGCTCACCATCGGCGAGCTGTGGGCCATCCCCGCGATGCTCCGGCTGGGACTGATCGAGAACGTGCGCCGCATGGCTCTGCGCTCGGTCCAGCGGGTGGACGAGGTCCAGTCGGCCGACTCGGCCGCTGCCCGGCTCAGCGCCGCCCGCCTCGAAGGTGATAGTGCGGTTGATGCCGAGCTCAATCGATTCCTCTCCAACCCACCGACGCTCACCCCGACCTTCGTCTCCCGCTTCGTGCAGCAGCTTCGCCAGGAGGCCGGTGGTCACCCCTCTACCACGCTGCTGGAACAATGGATCGCCGAAGAAGCGATGACCCCGCAGGAGGCCACCACCCGCAGCACCGAACGGATGGCCATCACGCAAGTCGTCATGGCCAACAGCATCACCAGCCTCCGCGCGGTGGGTCGGATGGAGTGGCGCACCTTCGTCGAGGCGGAGAGTCGGATCGAGCGGGTGTTGCGGAACGATCCGTCCGGGTTCTATGGCAGCATGACCTTCGCCACTCGCGACCGCTATCGCCACTCGATCGAGCGCATCGCCAAACGGACACGGCTCAGTGAGGAGGCCGTGGCCGAGAAGACGATCGAGTGCGCCCGCTCCGGCCTGGAACAACACCCGGGAGACCAGCGTCGCGCGCACGTGGGCTATTACCTGGTGGACGAGGGTCTGGCCCAGCTGGAGGGCCTGGCCCAGTACACTCCGGCTCCCGGCGAGAGGGTTGACCGCTGGGTGCGGCGCCATCCCAATGTCGTGTTCGTGGGTGGGATCATTCTCGCCACCGTCGTCGCTCTGGCAGCCGTGCTCTGGCTCGCCGGGCCGGCGGCCCGTTCGGTCTGGCCCTGGGTGCTGCTGATTGGCCTGCTTCCAGCCGCCGACATTGCGGTGAGCCTGGTGAACCAGCTGGTGACAGCATTTCTCCAGCCGCGCCCGCTCTCCAAGCTCGACCTGCACGAGCACGGCGTGCCGGCCGAGTATCGCACCGCAGTAGTGATCCCCACTCTCTTTCCCAGCGTGGCGTCGGTGGAGGAGTCGCTGGAGAACCTGGAAGTAGAGTTCCTGGCCAACCGGGAAGCTCATCTGCATTTCGCCTTGCTGGGCGACTTCACCGACTCGACTAGCGAAACCCGGGAAGACGACGCCGCGATCCTGGAGACCGCGGTCACCGGAATCAACGCACTCAACGCCCGATACGCGGCTGGACGAGAAGACGCCTTCTATCTATTCCACCGGCCGCGGCGCTGGAATCCGGTCGAAGGCGTATGGATGGGTTGGGAGCGGAAACGGGGGAAGCTCGCCGAGTTCAACCGGTTCGTGTTGACCGGCGAGGAGACCGGCTTCTCTGCCATCGTGGGCGACAAGAGTTTGCTCCGATCGGTGCGGTACGTGATCACGCTCGATTCCGATACCAACCTGCCACCGGACGCGGCGCCCGCGCTGGTGGGAGCGCTGGCCCACCCGCTCAACCGCGCGGTGTACGATGAAAAGCTGCGTCGAGTCGTAAGCGGGTACGGCATACTGCAGCCGCGGGTCGGAGTCTCGTTACCCAGTGCGCACCGCTCGCTGTTCGCCTCGATTCACTCCGGCCACCCCGGCGTGGACCCTTACACCACCGCGGTCTCCGACGTCTACCAGGACCTCTACGGCGAGGGGAGCTTTACCGGTAAGGGGGTCTACGACGTTGAGGCCTTCGAGCGCGCAACCCGCGGTCGTTTCCCCGAGAACACGCTACTGTCGCACGACCTGATCGAGGGCAACTACGCCCGCGCCGGTTTGGCCACCGATGTCATCGTGTACGACGACTATCCCACCAGCTATCTCACGTACACGCGGCGCAAGCACCGCTGGATCCGGGGGGACTGGCAGCTCCTGCCCTGGCTCCGCCGCTGGGTGCCGGGCCCCGAGGGGCGCGAGCGCAACCGGCTGTCGATGCTGTCGCGGTGGAAGATCATCGACAACCTCCGGCGCAGCACTGTGGAGCTGGCGCAGCTGGTCTTCCTGGTGGCCGCCTGGACTCTCTTCCCTGGCTCGCCCATCAGGTGGACGCTGCTCGGCATCGGGGCCATCGCCGCGCCCTGGATTGTTTCTCTCCTGCTCGCGCTGGTGCGTCCGCCGCTGGATAAGTCGTGGCGGGCCTACTATGCGGCGGTCGGGAACGATTTCGTCACCAGCATCCAGCAGATCGCTCTCGCGGTGGCATTCCTGTCCCATCAGGCGTGGGCCTCGGCCGACGCGATCGTGCGCACGATCTGGCGGATGAAGGTGAGCCATCGGCATCTGCTGCAGTGGCAGACCGCATCGCAGATCGAGCAGGGGACCGGGAAGACGACCGGAGCGGTGTGGCGGCAGATGTGGCCCGGCGTCGCGCTGGCGGTGCTGGTCGTCAGCCTGGTGACCTGGCGCCGGGCCGGCCTGGTGATGCCAAACTGGGAGTACGTGGTGGGCGTGCTGTCGCTGGCGCTCTCCTGGATGGCGTCGCCCCTGATCGCGAAAGCGCTCGCGGCCCCGGCCCTGCCCAAGGAGCTGCGTCTCGGGGCCGACGGACGGCGGCAGATGCACCGCTATGCCCTGCTCCACTGGCGTTTCTTCGACCGCTTCGTCAGCGAGCAGACCAACTGGCTCGCTCCCGACAACTTCCAGGAAGATCCCAAGCCGGTGGTGGCACTGCGGACGTCACCCACCAACATCGGCCTCCAGCTGCTGGCCACGGTCAGCGCCCACGACCTGGGGTTCATCACTCTCGATGATATGGCCCGCCGGCTGGAGCTCGCGTTTCGCACCTTGGAGCGGATGCGGCGGCTGCAGGGCCACTTCTACAACTGGTACGACCTGACCGACCTCCGAGTGCTGGAGCCGGCCTACGTATCCACGGTGGACAGCGGAAATCTGGCGGGACATCTCATTGCGCTCAGGCAGGCGTGCCTCGCTCTGGTGGAGCAGCCGCTGGATGGACGGATCGGCCGGGGGGTAGACGTGGCGCTGCTGCTGGCCGACGAGCGACGGAAGCAGCTCATCCCCAATCACTCAGCGGGAAAGCAGCTGCGGGCGGCGCTCAAGCTGGTCTCACAGTTCGGGCGGCATACACCGTCAAGCCCCAGGCTGGCCCGGGTAGGCGACGCACTCCGACAGTATGAGACGGAGGTCAACTCCGCGGGACTCGGGGCGGGTCTGGCGGAGGCGCTGACGGAGTGGACCTCGTGGAGTCTGCGGCTGATTGGAGCGCATCAATCGTGGGACGAGAAGTCGGGAGTCGCCAGTCACGAGTCCCGAGTCACCAGTGGGACCAGCCCGCATAGGCCAGGGCCGACGTTGTGCGAGCTGGCAACGGGCTCCCCGCTCGCGGCCGAGGTGCTCCGCCGTCTGGAGGCCATCGCGGAGCGGGCTTATCGCTATGCCATGGAGATGGATTTCCGGGTTCTGTTCGACAAGCAGCGGAAGCTGTTCACCATCGGCCTTGCGGCCAATACCCACACTCCCGATCCCTCGTACTACGACCTGCTCGCCTCGGAGGCGCGGCTCGCGAGTTATCTCGCCGTGGCCAAGAACGATGCGCCGGTGGACCACTGGTTTCGTCTGGGCCGCACCCTGACCTACGCCGCCGGCAAGGCGGCGCTGGTGTCGTGGAGCGGGAGCATGTTCGAGTATCTGATGCCGATGCTGGTGATGCGCTCGTTCCCCAGTACGGTGCTGGCGCAAACGACCAAGGGCGCGCTGGTGCGGCAGGTGGCCTACGGCGGAGAGCGCGGCGTGCCCTGGGGCGTGAGCGAGAGCGGCTACAACGTGCGCGACCGGCACCACACCTATCAATACCGGCCCTTCGGCGTACCCGACTTGGCACTCAAGCGTGGCCTGGGCCGGGAGCTGGTGGTGGCGCCCTACGCTTCGTTGCTGGCCGCGATGATCGATCCCCAGCGGGCGCTGGCCAACTTGCGGGAGCTGGAACGGCTCGGCGCACTGGGTCCGTACGGCTTCCGCGAATCGCTGGACTACACCCGGCCCGATCCCGAGATGAGCTACGCCCTGGTGGGCGCGTTCTTCGCCCACCACATCGGGATGAGCCTGATCGCGATGACCAACGTGCTAAGCAACAACATCTGGCAGCGCCGGTTTCACGCCGACCCGATTGTCCGCTCCGCCGAGTTGCTGCTCCATGAGCGAATCCCCCGCCGGCTGGTGGTGCAGGAGGCGCAGGACCTCCGGCCCGACGAGGCGATGCCTGAAGCCGACATCGAGCGTCCGTCGGTTCGGGAGCTGGACACGCCCGACACGGCGCAGCCCCATATCGCGCTACTGGGTCACGTTCCCTATACCATCATGGTGAGCCACTGTGGCGCCGGGTACAGCCGCTACGAGGAGCTGGCAGTGAGCCGCTGGCAATCGGACGGGACCCGGGACTTCACGGGTCAGTTCTGTTACCTCAAGGATCTTTCCACCGGCCGGATCTGGTCGGCGGCGTACCAGCCGGTATGCGTGGCTGGTGACAGCTACCAGGCCCTGCTCGCCACCGATCGAGTGACCTTCCACCGGATCGATGGCTCGATCGAAACCAGCACCGAAATCGCGGTGGTGCCGGAAGACTCCGCCGAGGTCCGCCGGATTACCATCACCAATCACAGCGATGAAACTAGAGAGATCGAGCTGACCAGCTATGGCGAGACCGTGCTGGCACCTCCGGAGAGCGACCGAGCGCATCCGGCATTCAGCAATCTCTTCGTGGAGACCGAATGGCACGACTGGTGTAACGCCATCAGCGCCACCCGCCGCGCCCGATCGTCCAAGGAACAGCCGCTCTGGTGCGTGCACGTGGTGGACGAGGGACCGGAGCGGGTCGGCCTGGTGAGCTGCGAGACCGACCGGGCCAGGTTTGTCGGCCGGGGGCGCACGACCCGCGATCCTGTAGCCCTGGAGACTGAAGGCCCACTCTCGGGCAGCATCGGCCCGGTGCTGGATCCGATCTTTGCCCTTCGGACCAGGGTGCGGCTCCGACCGGGACGGTCGGCTTCGGTCGGGTTCACCACATTGGTCGCGACCAGTCAGGAACGAGCCTTCGAGCTGGCCGACCGCTACCGGGATCCGCACTCGTCGCAGCGGGCGCTCGACCTGGCCTGGACCTCGAGTCAGGTGGAGCTCAGAGAATTCAATCTCACCCCCAGCGATGCGGCGGTGTTTCAGGAGCTGGCCGCGATCCTGCTCTACGGCAGCCTGTCTCTCCGCGCTCCTCAGTCGGAGCTCCGCAGGAACCGCGGCTCGCAGCAACTGCTCTGGGCTATTGGGGTGAGCGGCGACTGGCCTATCCTGCTGGCAACCATCGATTCGGACGCAGGACTTCCAACTCTGCGCCAAGTGCTCCAGGCCCACCACTACTGGCGGCGCCGGGGAATGAAGATCGACCTCGTGGTGCTGAACACCCATCCGCCGAGCTACGTCCAGGACATGGCCGACCGGATCACGTCCACTGTCTTCTCGGCCAGTGATCCCAGTTTCGCGGATGTTCCCGGTGGCGTCTTCGTGCGGCGGCAGGACCTGCTCACCGCCGACCAGCTGCTGATGCTCCGGGCTACGGCGCGAATGCACCTCTCCTGTCAGGGGCAAGCACTGGGCCGAGTCCTGGCCACAGCTCTGCCTGACGAATCGCTGGATGAGGAGCTGGAGGAGGTCGCTCCACCGCTCCGGACGCCGGCACGGAGCGACTCGCGGATGGCGCGGGTGGTTCGCCGGATCGGCGCAACCCTCCCCTCCCTGCTGGTGCCGCTGGCTTCGCCGTCCGAGCGCCGGCCCCATGTTCCGGACCGCCGGCGTGGCGGTGGACTGGGACTGGACAACGGTTATGGGGGGATCGGTCGGGACGGGGACTATCACATTCGGGTGAACGGGAATCGCGTACCGCCGGCGCCGTGGTCAAACGTCATCGCCAACCGCCACGGCGGATTCATGATCACCGAGCGGGGCGGCGGGTGCACCTGGGCAGAGAACAGCTACTTCTTCCGACTGACGCCCTGGCACAACGATCCGATATCAGACCCGGTGAGCGAGGTGATCTATCTCCAGGACGAGGAGAGCGACGACCTCTGGTGCGCTACTCCGGCTCCGATCCGAGGAGATCATTTCACAGTGCGGCACGCACCGGGCACCAGCTCCTTTTCCCACCAGCACGGCGACCTCGCCAGCGACCTGATCCTGGGCCTGGCCCCGGACGCGGCAGTCAAGCTTTCGGTGCTGCGGCTGAGCAACCGGGGCGACAAGGTCCGCCGGCTCCGGATCACCACATATGTGGAATGGGCTCTGGGAGTGCTCCGGGAGCACACCCAGCACCAGGTACAAACCCGATTCGATCGGGAGCGGGAGACGCTGCTCGCGACCAACTACTTCGATCCCAGCTTTGCCGGCTGGACGGGATTTCATTGCATCAGCGAGCCGGTAATCGCATACACGTCCGGGCGCCGGGACTTCATCGGCCGGAACCGTTCGGTGGCAAACCCAGCCGCGTTGCTGGATGGCGGGAATCTCTCCGGCATCACCGGTGCCGGAGTCGATCCCTGCGCCGCGCTGCAGTGCTCGATCGAGCTTGCGCCGGGCGAAGACCGGGAGATCGCCATCGTACTCGGCGCAGCGGAGACCGACCTGAAGACGTATGAGCTGGCCACCCAGTATCGCGAGCTGGCCCGGGTCAAGACCGCGATCGATGAAACGATTGCCCGCTGGAGCGAGCGGCTCTCGGTGATCACGGTGAAGACGCCGGAGCCGACTTTCGACGCGATGATCAACCGCTGGACGCTGTACCAGGCGCTCTCCTGCCGGATGTGGGGTCGCTCGGCGATGTATCAGAGCAGCGGCGCGTACGGATTTCGCGATCAGCTGCAGGACGTGCTGGCTTTCCTCTATGCCGAGCCGGGACTGGCGCGGGAGCACATCCTCCGGGCCGCGGGCCGCCAGTTTGTGGAAGGCGACGTGCAGCACTGGTGGCATCCTCACAGTGGCCGAGGCGTGCGCACAAGGTTCTCGGACGATCTGGCCTGGCTGCCCTACGTGGTGGACCAGTACGTCCGGGTCACCGGCGATTCCTCGGTGCTGGATGAGCCGGTTCCGTTTCTTACCATGCGACAGCTCGGTCCGGATGAGCACGAGATCTACGACTTGCCGGAGGTGAGCTCAGAGCTCGCGAGCGTTTACCAGCACTGCGTTCGGGCACTCCAACGGGCCTGCACCACCGGAGAGCACGGACTGCCTTTAATCGGCATCGGGGACTGGAACGACGGGATGAACCGGGTCGGGGTCCAGGGAAAAGGCGAGAGTGTGTGGCTCGCCTGGTTCCTGGCTACGACCCTCAAGGCGTTTGCCAAGCAGGCCGACTCCCGGGGAGACCTGGCAATCGCAGCGCAGTTCAGGGGTCAGGCGGCGACCTATCTGATGGCGGCGGAGCAGCACGGGTGGGACGGAGAGTGGTATCGCCGGGCCTACTTTGACGATGGAACGCCATTGGGTTCGCGGACGAACGAAGAATGCCGGATCGATTCGATCGCGCAGAGCTGGAGTGTGATCAGCGGGGCAGCGGGGCAGCGGGGCAGTGGAGCGGAGAGGAGGCGAGCCGCGATGAAGTCGCTGGAGAAGTATTTGGTGCGCGAGGATGCCCGACTGATCATGCTGTTGACCCCCGCCTTCGACAGGACCGAGAAGGATCCGGGATACATCAAGGGCTACCTGCCGGGCGTGCGGGAGAACGGCGCGCAGTACACCCACGCGGCGCTTTGGGCGGTGCTGGCCATCGCGCTCCAGGGCAACGGAAACCGGGCGTTCGAGCTGTATCAGATGATCAATCCGCTGACTCACGCTCGCACGCCGGAGGAGGTGGAGGCCTACAAAGTCGAGCCGTATGTCGTGGCGGCCGATGTGTACACCGCAGAAGGGCAACTGGGACGAGGCGGATGGACCTGGTACACTGGTTCGGCGAGCTGGATGTACCGGGTGGGACTGGAGGGAATCCTCGGTTTCACCAAGCGGGGTGACCGGCTGTTCATCGAGCCGAGAGCCCCGACCTCCTGGGCAGGCTACACCATTGAATACCGCTTCGGCACGAGCGTCTACGTGATCGAGGTGAAGAATCCGACTGGACTGCTCAGCGAAGGGGTGGAGGTGACGGTGGACGGCAGCCGGTCAGCCGACGGTGGCATTCGCCTGATGGACGACGGGGCTCGGCACGAGGTAAGCGTGCAGCGGGTGAGCAGCGTTGTACCCGAGCCGGAGGAGGTTGCCGCCGACGATAATATGTAAGAAAGGCTGAGCCACCTCCGCCTGAGTCTCGACCGCATTAGGCAGGCTTCTTGCGACTCACCGCACTGCACTTGGGTGCCGCATCCCACAAACAAGACAAACGACCCTTCCAGGTAAGCTGGAGCCTCTGCCGGCTCCTCACCGGACGGTTACGCAGTCTGACAGTCAACTCGCCGAGGCGTGCCGTGAAGCTGGTTGCCGGACATGCTGTTACCGGTGCACTTCACCAGGCCGCGGAACCGGCGAAAGCCACCGCAGCTCCCGTCCTGAAGGGCTGTCCGTCCGCTCCTGCCTACCGCCGGGTGCTAGTTGTTGCACCCCAACCATTCTACGAGGATCGCGGGACTCCGATTGCGGTTCGCCAGGTAGTGGAGGGCCTCAGTCAGCTGGGATATTCGGTCGATCTCCTCACTTACCCTGTCGGCAGCGGCATCCAGGTACCGGGCGTGCGACTGATGCGGACGGCAAATCCGCTTCGATTCAAGAGCGTTCCAGTTGGTCTTTCGGTGAAGAAGATCCTGCTGGACATCCCGCTTACTGTGGCGCTCCTGTCTCGCCTTCGCACCGGTGCATACTCTTGCATTCACGCCGTCGAAGAAGCGGCTTTCCCCGCCGTTTTGTTGGGCCGGCACTACAGAGTGCCGGTGATCTACGACATGCAGTCCAGCCTTCCCGAGCAGCTCGCCACACATCCCGGGTTAGGTGCCACACCCGTCCGATACCTATTGGAGCAGCTGGAATCGTGGCTTCTGCGACGAGCCGACCTGGTCGTCAGCAGCGCCGGTTTGGCAAGCAGGGTACGCGAAGTCGCTCCCCAGACTCCGCTGCATGAGTGGCAGTACCCGAGCGTCATGGTCCCAGCCGCGCGTGCTGACGCGGAGCAGCTTCGCCAGCGGCTGGGTATTCCACCGGGCCGGCCGGTTGTGCTCTATGGCGGGACCTTTGAGAGCTACCAGGGACTGGGACAGCTGATCGAGGCCATTCCGGCGGTACGAGCGGTGGTGCCGGACGCCACGTTCGTGCTGGTAGGAGCCGAGAACGGAACTGGTGCGGCGGTTCGAGCTCAAGGAGCTGCGCTCCTCCAGTCGGGAGCCTTGCATGTCATCGATCGTCAACCACGGCACGAAATACCCCGCTATCTCGGTCTCGCCGACGTATTGGTCTCGCCCCGCTCATACGGCGGCAACCTTCCCCTCAAGGTCTTCGACTACCTGGCGGCCGGCCGCCCCATCGTTGCTACCGATATCCCGACGCATCGTACGGTGCTCAACGAAGACCGGGCGGTGCTCGTTCCCACCCAGAGCGCCGAGCTCGCGCGAGGAATCTTGAGTCTGCTGCTGGATCCGTCGCGGGCCGACCGATTGGCTCGTGCCGGCCGGCGGTATGCGGAAGAGCACCTCGGGTGGGCGAGATTCGTCGACTCTCTGGGCACTCTGTACGAGGCCGTGCACCAGCATGCGCCTGCGAAGTCGGCCTGAGCTGATCGTGCCCGGCATCAACCTCGTCTCCGTGATCATTCCGGCCCGCAATGAAGCCCGTGGTATCGCCACGGTAATCCAGGCCGTCCAGGCCCAGACTCCTGCCGGCTGGGATCTCGAAATCATCGTAGTAGACGACGGATCGTCCGACGGAACAGCGGAAAGTGTTCGGGCCGCCGGCGCACAAGCCTTGGTACTGGAGTCCGGCCCCGATGGCGGGAATCCGGCACGAGCCCGGAATCTCGGTGCTGCCGCAGCCAAGGGCGATCCCATCGTCTTTCTCGACGCCGACTGCATTCCCGAGTCAGGCTGGCTCACCCGGTTGCTGGTGGCCCATGACGCGGGAGCTGCGGTGGTCGGGGGTGCGTTGGATCTGCCGCAAGGTGTGCCCCTTACCGCACGCTGCGACTACTACTGCGGGTGGTATCACGTTCACTCGAAGCGACCGTCTGGGGCCGTTCCGAACCATCCGCCGGGCAACTTGAGCGTGCGCCGTCAGGTGTTCGTCAGGAGTAGCGGCTTTACCGAGCAACAGCCGGTAGCCTATGCCCATGAGGAGCTGGCCTGGCAGGGAGAAGTGCAGCGATCGGGCGGTGCGATCGTCTTCGAGCCTGCCGCGGTGGTCCGGCACTACAATCGGCCGGGCTTCGCCAACCTGCTCAAACGGAACTACCGCTGGGGCTACAGCGCCATCGAGAGTAAGGCTGCAACCAAGGCGGCCCGAATGGCATGGCTCTATCGATATCCCGCGCTCCTGGTGGTGGCCAGCATTCCCCTGGCAATCGCCAGCACCGGCTACATCGTCGGCTGCTGGCTGCGCGCCGGTGTTGCGGAGCCACTGCTGATGTTACCCGCGGTACTTGCCGCCCGGCTGGCTTACTCGATGGGCCTCGCCGCGGGTGGGGTGCGTTGGATTCGTTACGGAACGCTCGCTCCTGCCACCAGAGCTCGTTGGGAATGACGTCGCCCACCATGACGGCAGCCATCTGTACTCGGAACCGCCCAGTCCAGCTCGCTCGGGCGCTCGAATCGCTGCTGGCTCAGTCGATGGCGCCAGCCGAAATCATGGTGGTGGACAATTCGCCGTCCGATGAGGCAACGGCGATTCTCGTGGCCGAGCGCTTTCTCGGAGTCCGCTATCTGCGCGAGCCGGTGCCAGGACTCGACTTTGCCCGCAATCGGGCACTGGGAGAGGCCACGGGCGAGATCGTCGCCTTTCTCGACGACGATGCCGTGGCGGACCGGGACTGGTGCCGGGCACTGCAGCAGGTGTTCGCGTCTGCTCCGGACGTTGCGGTGTGCACCGGAAGAGTCGAGCCGCTGCTGCTGGCGAGCCCGGGACAACTTCTGTTCGAGTTGAACGGGGGGTTTTCCCGGGGTAGTCACCGGATCCGCCTGCCCGACCATGCTGCCAAACGGCTCCATGGGTGGCCCGTGCCGCTGGTCGCCTGGGCCATCAGCGTAGGCTGCGGCTGCGCCTATGCGGTGAGGCGCAAGGTGGCCCTGCAGTTGGGCGGCTTTGATGAGGCGCTCGACCTTGGAGGCGCATTGCCCGGAGGGGGAGACCACGATCTCCTCTGGCGCGCGCTGCAGTCGGGCTGGAGAGTCGTATATGAGCCGGAGGCCGTGGCCTGGCACGAGCACCGTCGCGAGGCTGAGGCCGCGTACGAGCAGATCGTCGGGCATCAACGAGCCCTACTCGCCTTTCTGTGCAAGCACGTATCGCACTCTTCTCTCCGAGGCGCGCTGCCTCTGGTGGTGTATCTGAGCTGGCGACTGCTGAAGCCGGGCGTACGGCTGGTGCGGCGCAGCCTGGGTCGGGATCCACTCCCCATCGGGGTACTGCTGCGGATGTGGGGCAACTGCTTCATGGGCCTGGGCGCCTATCCACTTGCCTGCCGGATCGCCAGAACTCGGCGGGAGCAATACGCCGCATGAGCGTCCCCTTCCAGTTGGCCCGTCCTGGCACCTCGGCGGAGGCACCCTTCCGGTTAGGGCAGCTCTGGCGGTTTCGTGAGCTGCTGCGGAGTCTGGTCATCCGCAATCTCAAGGTGAAATACCAGCGCTCACTGCTGGGTTTCGTCTGGACGATGCTGAATCCGCTCCTCACGGTGGGGATTCTGGTTCTGGTGTTCAGTCATGTGGTGCGGATTCCCCTGCCGGACTACTGGGCATTCGTGCTCAGCGGATACTTCGTCTGGAACTGCGTGATCCAGACACTGAACACCGGCACTTACATCTTCGCGGAGCATTCACGGCTCACCCGCAGCGTTGCCTTTCCCAGCGAGATCCTGGTGTTCGGGGCCGTCGGCTCCCGCTTGCTGGAGTTTGTAGCGGAGATCACGCTGGTCTTGATCCTGCTGGTCGCGTTCCGTCATCACCACGTTCCCGCCAGCTTTGCCTTGCTTCCCTTGCTGCTGGTGATCCAGACGCTGTTGGTGATCGGCGTGGCCCTCCCTATCGCGACGCTCTCCGTTTTCTACTACGACGTCCAGCACGCGCTCCCGATTGCGTTGACCACGTTGTTCTACTTGTCACCGGTTTTTTATCCGGCGGACATGGTACCCGAGGCGGCTCGGGCGTTCTACTTCTGTAACCCTCTTGCCGGCCTGCTGTCGCTCTACCAAGAGATCCTCTATGCCGGCCACGTCCCCTCTGCCACGTGGCTTCTGGGGATGTTCGCTGCAGCCCTCCTGGTCTACCTCACCGGCTATGGCATCTTCCATCGCTACGCCAGCGTTTTTCCCGAAATCGTCTGAGCGCGCCATAGAGGCCGCCGTCGAGCTTCGGGGAGTCTCGAAGCGGTTCTACTATTACGAGCACCGCACGAGCAGCCTGCGCGAGTGGTTCATCCGACGGGTTCTGCGCCGTCCTCTCCACATCCGGCGCGCGGAGTTCACCCTCCGCGACTTCGATCTTCGCATCACTCCCGGCGAAGCCGTCGCGCTGATCGGCTCCAACGGCTCCGGCAAGAGCACGGCGCTTCGGCTCATCGCGGGGATTTACCGCCCCTCGAGTGGCGTGATCGAGACCAAGGGCCGTCTGACCGCGGTGATCGAGCTGGGCGCCGGCTTCCACCCTGAGCTTACCGGCGCGGATAACGTCGGTCTCTATGCCGCGGTTTTGGGTCTCGGCCGCAAGGAGCTGTTGGCCCGCTACGAGGAAATCGTCGACTTCGCGCAGACGCGGGAATTCATGGACACCCCGCTCAAGTACTACTCCTCCGGCATGGAGGCCCGGCTCGCTTTTGCGGTAGCGATTTGCCTGCAGCCGGATGTGCTCCTGCTGGACGAGGTGCTCGCCGTCGGAGATCAGGCGTTCCGGGAGCGGTGCCTTGCCCGGCTCCGGGCATATCACGCCGGGGGTGGCACACTCATTCTGGTTTCTCACGAGATCGATCAGGTACGCCAGCTCTGCTCCAGAGCCGTGTGGCTGGAACAGGGAGCGATCCGGATGGACGGCGCCGTGGGCCCCGTGCTCGCGGCCTATGCTGCCAAGGATTCACCCAACCACAGACGAGGAGCCAGGTGACCGCCACGATGTCGGAGCCGCTGGTTTCGGTTGTGCTTCCCTGCCTGAACGAGGAAGCCGCGATCGGGGCCTGCATTCAGAAGATTCAGGCCACGTTCGCCAAGGCGCGGATCGACGGAGAGATCGTGGTCTGCGACAACGGGTCTACCGATCAATCGGTCACCATTGCGGAGCGCCTGGGAGCGCGGGTGGTCCATCAGCCGTCGCGCGGCTACGGCAATGCGTATCTGAAGGGCTTCGCCAGCGCCCGCGGCCAGTACCTGATCATGGGCGATGCCGACGATACCTATGACTTTACCCTCATCCCCAGCCTGCTCGAGCTGCTCACCACGCAGGGGTACGACTTCGTGACCGGCAGTCGCTATCTCAATGGCGGTCACCGCAACATCACTCCGTTGCACCGGATCTTCGGCAACCCGGCTCTGACCTCGCTGCTCAACAGCCTCTTCGGCACCCGATACACCGACGTGTACTGCGGGTTTCGGGGATTCAGCCGGCGAGCCTATGACCTGATCCGGCCACTGAGCCCGGGCATGGAGTTCAATCTCGAGCTGGCGATCAACGCCGGGCTGGCCGGTTTGCGAGTCACCGAGCTTCCCATCGAGCTCGCTCCCCGGAAGGGTGAATCCAAGCTGCGGACGTTCCGCGACGGATGGCGGAGCCTCAGGATGATGTTGCTATACTCGCCCAACCTGCTGTTTCTGCTGCCCGGCTCGCTGCTTCTCGTGCTCGGCTTTGCCATCCATCTGGCGGTGCTGCTTGGGCTCGTGCGGTGGGATGGACGCCCCGCAGCCGGGGTCACCGGGGTGTTTGCGACGATCCTGAGCGTGGTGGGCTTTCAGATCCTGAGTCTGGGCCTCCATACCAAGACCTATTCCTGGACTCGCCGCTTCGACCGGCACAACCGCTCCCTCGAGCGGTTCTATCGTCGGTTCAACCTGGAAGCCGGGCTGTTAATGGGGGGAGCCCTTCTCCTGCTCGGCGGCGGGGTGTTGGCCGGAGTGGTCATCGAATGGCTGCGAGCGGCCATGCTGCCGTTGCCTCGCCCGGAATGGGCGTCGCTGGGAGCCACGCTCTTCATCATTGGAGCCAGCACGCTCTTCTCGTCCCTGTTCATCTCGGCCATGTCGATGCAGAGGCAGGAGCATTAGTCCGATGGCGCGAGGACATCGGGCATACCTGGCGACTCTGATCGCGCTCTCGGTCGCGCTCTGGCTCCCCCGCCTGCGGGGGCCGCTCGACCTCCGCTATGACGCCGGAGTGTACTACGTCCTCGGCACGTCATTGGCCGAAGGGCGGGGCTACCGGCTCCTCAGCGAGCCCGGGTCGATCCAGGAAGTACAGTACCCACCGCTTCTCCCGGCCGTGGTAGCCGTACACCAGCGACTTGCCGGAACCAGCGATCCGGTGATTGTCGGCCACTGGCTTCGGATCACCTATGCTGTTGTGTTCGTTGCATACATCGCGGCCGTGTACGTTCTGGCCAGTCGTTTTCTGCCGGCCTGGTTCGCCTTCATCACCGGGCTGATCACTCTGCTCCAGGTCCATACCACCTGGATGTCGGATCTGTTGTTCACCGAGATCCCCTTCGCACTGACCACCGTGCTTTTCTTGCTGGCCGCCTCGAGCCGGGGCCGGGTCCGCGCCGGCCTTTCAGGAGTACTCGCTGCCGCTGGTTATCTGCTCCGCAGTATCGGCGTCGCCGCGCTCGCTGCCTGGGTAGCGGAAAGCTTCTTGCGGCGTAACCCCCGGCAGCTGATTGCGCGAGGAGTGGTGTCCCTCATTCCGTTACTGGGCTGGCAGCTCTACATCCGACAGGTGCAGGCCAGTCCAGAGTACGCTCATCCGGCCTATGCGTACCAGCGCGCCCCCTATCAGTACTACAACGTCAGCTATCTGGAAAACCTCCGCTATGTCGACCCCTTTGCGCCTGAACTGGGCACGGTTTCGGCCGGTGCCATGGCTGCGAGAATGGGCGCCGCGTTGGTCAAGATGCCTGCCAGCCTGGGGGAAGCGGTGAGCTCCCGAGCGGAATGGTCGGAGTCTGAGATCCGGCGACTCAACGCCCAAGAGCACCCCATCCCGATCCCAGTGTGGATCGTACAGGTCCCTCTGGTATTGCTGGGTGTGCTCTCGTTGACTGGCCTGGTGCTGCTAGCCCAGAGCGGCGAGTGGCTGATCCCCTTGTACGTCCTCGGCTCAATCGTCTTGATGGGTCTGACGCCGTGGCCGGGGCAGTTCGAGAGGTACCTGGCCCCACTCACGCCCATTCTCGCCCTGACGCTACTCCTGAGTCTGCTGACCCTGAGGACACGGCTCTCCACAAGCAGCCGGCCCTGGGCGGGTCGGCTCGGGAGACTGATTCTGGTAACGGTGCTGGTGGGAGTCATCGGCCAGGAGACATTCGTAATTCACAAGGTGTACACCAAACAACACCGCGACGTCGAGTACCAGGATCGCCAGGGCGGGCGCCATGAGCAGCGCTACTTCTTTTATACCCAGGCCTGGCGAACCCACGACGCGGCGCTGGATTGGCTGCGTCGGGTCGCGCGACCTGAAGACGTTATCGCCACCTCCACTCCACACTGGGCATACCTCAAGACCGGCTCCCGCGCCATCCTTCCGCCGTTCGAAGCGGATGTTCGCGCCGCCCGTGATCTCCTCGACGCCGTACCGGTCCGATACTTGGTGGTGGACGGGCTGGAGTTCCTCGACGTAACCCGACGCTACGCCGCACCGGTCGCACGGGAATACGCCCGGGAGTGGCAATTGATCTATTCGTCGCCAGACAGCACGTCCCGAATTTACCGGCGGGTGGATGCGGCCGCAGTTGCCTCGAAGGTCGTACCCTTTTCGGGAGCGAAGTAAAGGAGAGCGGTCGAGCGGACCTTTCGTTGTCCCAGGAATCTGGCATGACGGCGTAACCAATCGTCCTCTGGCGCGGGCTCACCGACCTCATGCACTCGAACCAGTACGACCCGATCGTGGCCGGGAAGAAGAGCATCGAGATCCTGGGGTATCCGGCGTCGATTGAGCTGACCGACCCAAGCGGCAAGTGGCACGCTGGCCGTCATGTAGCGGGCCACCCCGACCACTCCTGAAGGAATGGAGTGCACGATCACCAGGTCTCCGGGGTGGGCCTCGGCGGATAGGATGTGGCCGATTTGTACGTAAGGCTCCCATGCCCGCGGATGTTGAAACACCGCGCGGATCCCGGGCAGCCAGGCAACGATGATGAGGCCGAGAAATCCCAACTGCTGGCGGGGATGAAGGCGGCCCAGCGCAAAACCAAGGAGCAGGATCGCGGCGGGCAAACCGGGAAGAGCATAGCGACCGATCAGGGAGGCAAAGGTGCCTCGCAGCAAATCGAACGCGAGCGGCCCAAAACAGGCTCCAAGCAGCCAGAGCCAGAGCAACTGAACCGGAGTTGAGAAGAGGGGTCGAAGACCACGCCGCCACACCGCCCAGGCGAGTACCAGCAGCAGGGCGGCGAGAAACCGGTCTGACCAGTGGGAGCCGCCCCAGACCCCTCGGCCCGCAAGCAGGTTCCAACCCAGGAGTACGGGGGCGCTCAGTGCCTGAGCGAAGGAGACCGGTCCGTTGAGCCAGGAGCCGGTCACTCGCCAGCGGCTCAGACTCGTGGGCAGCTGGAGATACCATGGGAGCAGCGCGGCAATGGTCACGAGAACCGCCGCGGCCAGGTGAGAGCGATGGGAGCGTCCGGGGTGCAACACGAGCCAGAGCACACCGGCGAACCAGACGAACGCAAAGAAGTAGTGGGTGAGAAACCCGGCCCCGCCAATAAGGATCCACAGAGCGAGAGTTGTGCGACGGGTGCCGAGCTCATGCAGTCTCAAGGTGAGCCAGATGAACGCCACGGCCAGAAACCACAGTAGGGCATACATGCGCCCTTCGACCGAGTAATACAGGCTGACCGGCGCCAGTGCATATAAGAGCGCAGACGAGAACGCAGCTGATCGACCTCCGATTCGTTCGGCGAGCAGCCAGATCAGGGGAAAGGCGGCCAAGGCCCACAGCACCGAAAAGAGACGCAGGGCGAGGTCGGAGGTACCCGTCACCCGGGTCCACAGGTTCAGCAGCAAGTAGTAGAGCGGTGGGCTCGTATCGGAGAGCTGGACGGCCCGGATGACGCGGCGAGCGCCGGCCGGCGGGTTCTCATGCTCCAGGTACCGAGCGTACGCGGCTGGCGGCTGAGCGTCGGGCTGCTCGACGAAGTCACCCAGAGCTGGATCAGCGTCAGCTGCGGGATGCTCCAGACTGTGTCCTGTAGCCATGGCGAGGGAGAACAGCTCGTCGGCCCAGAGCCCCCGCTCGCCGGCGAGGACGAGACGCAGCGCGAGTGCCACACCGAACAGGAGAAGAGCCGAAAGCATGCGCCTCGATCGAGGACTCAAGCGATCGGCTCCGGATCAACTGGGAGATTCATTGACCGTGAAAATAGGGAGAGAGCCAGTGGTCAACCAGACGCTGGAGTCAGAGCTCTAGCCATGGGGACTCCTCGCGTGGTGGTCCTGGGAGGCGGCCTCTCCGGCATGGCGGCAGCCTATGCCCTGGCGCGCGCCGGTATCGGCGAGGTCACCCTGCTCGAAGCAGGTGGCGCCCTCGGTGGTCTGGCGGGGAGCTTCGAGCGGGAGGATCACTTTTACCCGCTAGGGTATCATCACATCCTTCACCGCGACCGAGCGCTCCTCTATTTCCTCGAATTGATCGGCGCTCTTCCGGACGTAGTGTGGCGCCGCATTCAGATGCTGTTCCATCTCGGTGGGCAGTCGTATGATCTCGCCAGCCCGAGCGGCTTTCTGCGCTTTCCCATGAGCCTGGCCGATAAAGCGCGGTTCGCCCGCCTCATGGTCAAGACCTTCAGCCAGCCCGACTGGACCGGCTGGCAGGATCGAAGTGCCGCCGAGCTGGTGGATCACTACGGGAGTGCGGGCGTCCGGCAAGCAGTCTTCGAGCCTCTCACTCGCCTGAAGTTCGACTTGCCCTGCCAGGACGTCAGCGGGGCATGGCTCGGTGCCCGGCTCCATTTCCGCGAAGGCTCCGCTCCACTGGGCTACATCCCTCACGCCAACTGGACCAAGGTGCTGTGCGACGGCGTCACCCAGTTGCTGCAGGAGACTGGCATCCAGATCCGACTCCGGGCACCAGTTGCCCGGCTTCACACCAGCCAGGCTCGGGTAGTAGAAGCGGAGCTGGAGAGCGGGGAGCGCGTTGCCGGCGATTTCTTCATCAGTACCGTTCCGACCCGCATCTACCTGGGGTGGGTGCCGGAGGATAGCACGCCGCAGCTCAGCCGGATTCGCTACACCGCTCTGATCTCTGCCATCTGTGCAACCCGTCAGACCGTAATGCCGCAGGCATACTGGAACAACCTGGCGTCACTGGACCGAACGGCGGGAGCGATCTTCCTGCTCAGTGCCCTCAATCCCACCATAGGCCGGGACGGAGATACCTGCGTCAATTTCGTAACCCATCTCCCCGGATGTGACCACCCGCTCTTCAGGGTACCGAAAGACCAGCTGATGGCCCGATATGCCGACGATTTTCGCGAGGTGTTCGGGTTCGAGCTGCAGCCGTTCTGGACTCACATCTCCAGAGTACCGATGTATTCGCCCGTGTTCGATCGTGGGTTCCGGAATCCGCCGATGACGAGCACATCCTGGGGCAACGTGTACTTCGCCGGCAACTACCGCACGTTCCCTTCGATTGTATCGACCGGCACCGCCCTGGGCTCCGGCGTAGCCACCGGGAGCGCACTGCTCGGGAAGCTGGGCCAGTCATCGGACTTGCCCGAGTCCATCGCAAACTTTCGCCTGCGCTCGATGCCCAGCGCGAACCCGTTAAAGAATCCGAGAGCCCTGCCATGACCACACTCGATCTCAGAACGCCCGCAAGATCCCAGTGGTTTGCACTGGCCGATGCTCTCAGGATCCATCAATGGGTCAAGAATCTTCTGGTGTTGGTGCCTGTTCTGTTGGACCATAAGCTGTCGGATCCCGCTGTGGTGCTCAAAGCCCTGATCGCCTTTGCCGCATTCTGCTGTGCAGCGTCGGGCGCGTACATCATGAACGACCTGTTCGACAGCAGGGCCGACCGACATCATCCGATCAAACGCCACCGCCCATTTGCGGCGGAGACCCTCAGCCGTCCCTTCGGGGTGCTGATGGTGCCGCTGCTGTTTGCTGCAGCCCTGCTGTGTTCCGTGGCGCTGGCGCCCAAATTCGTCATGCTGCTCACGCTGTATGTGGTGCTGACCACGGCGTACTCCGTCTTTCTCAAACGGGTCGCGGTCCTGGACGTTCTGCTCTTGGCCGGACTCTACAGCCTACGGGTGTTGGCCGGGGTGGCCGCCACCCATGTACGGTTCTCGACCTGGCTCCTGGCATTTTCGATGTTTCTCTTCCTGAGTCTCGCATTCCTGAAACGGTATGCCGAGCTGAGCCAGCTTCAGGAAGGAGCGGAGGAGTCTGTGGCTCGGCGCGGGTATCTCCGGGGTGACCGCGAGTGGCTCGCATCGATGGGCGGCGCCAGTGGCTACATATCGGTTCTGGTCTTGGCGCTCTATATCAATAGCGATCAGGTCGTAGCGTTGTACCATCGTCCATTGCTGCTCTGGTTGATCTGTCCACTGCTCCTTCTCTGGATCAGTCGGATGTGGCTGCTGGCTCACCGGGGTCGAATCCATCAGGATCCCATCGTCGCGGCAGTCCGTGATCCCGCCAGTTATGGCATCGGAGCTTTGGTGGCGCTGATCATGTACGTTGCAGCCTATCCCCTTTAACCCACCAGCCTTCCAAGTGCACCAGTCCTGGGGACGGTACCCCCGAGCCGAACACACCAGTGTCGTCCCGGTTCTCTGGCGTTCCGAGCCGCCCGCACTGTCTGAAGTTTCCGGGAAGCTGCTCCCTTATGCCTACGGACGCAGTTACGGCGACAGCTGCCTGAATGCCGGAGGCGCCCTCCTGGATGTGTCTCGGTTGCGGCGGTTTATCAGTTTCGATGAAGCTCGCGGAGTTCTGCGCTGCGAGGCCGGCGTCACGCTAGCGGAAGTCCTGGCACTCATCGTCCCCCGGGGTTGGTTCCTTCCCGTGGTTCCCGGCACCAAGTGGGTATCCATTGGCGGGGCAATAGCGAACGATGTTCACGGGAAAAATCATCACCGGGCCGGAACCTTCGGAGCTCATGTGACGTGCTTCGAGCTGGTGCGATCCACCGGCGAGCGAATCCTGTGCTCGCCGGACCGCAACATCGAGTTGTTCCGGGCCACCATCGGCGGACTCGGTCTGACCGGCCTCGTCCTCTGGGCTGAGTTCCGCCTCAAGCGCATATCCGGTCCCCGGATCGCCATGGAGCGGATTCGATTCTCCAACCTGACCGAGTTCCTTCAGCTCTCCCGCGATGACCAGGAATACGAATACACTGTCGCCTGGATCGACTGCCTGGCGCGGGGCCGAGCTCTGGGACGCGGATTGTTCCTGCGGGGTGATCATGCCGCCGGAGCCAGCCGGGGGAAGTCTGACGAGGGTCCGGCCATCAGCGTTCCAATCGATCTCCCTTCCGGCGTGATCGGCCGGGCCACAGTGAGGGCGTTCAATACCTTTTACTATCATGCCCAAGTCCGAAGGACGCAGAGGAGAACGCTTTCGTACGAACCGTTTTTCTTTCCGCTGGACGGCATCGGAGCCTGGAACCGGCTTTATGGGGGAAAGGGATTCCTTCAATATCAATGCGTGACGGCGGGAGACTCGGAGAGCGCGATGGCGGACCTGCTGGAACAGGTAGCGCGCTCGGATGAAACCCCATCCCTCGCTGTCCTCAAGAAGTTCGGCCGAATTCCCTCCCCCGGAATGCTCTCATTTCCCCGGCCAGGCATAACCCTCGCCATCGATTTTGCGATGCGGGGCACCAGCACCCTGAACCTCCTGGAGCGACTCGATCATATTGTGGCCCAAGCGGGCGGAGCGGTCTATCCCGCCAAAGACGCGCGAATGAGTGGCCCGAGCTTCCAGCGGTTTTTCCCCAACTGGGAATCATTCGCGTCCCAGATCGACCCCAAGTTCTCCTCCTCCTTCTGGCGTCGTGTCAGCGCGGCGTGACGCGCCCGCCAGGGTGCTGATCGTGGGCGCGACGTCGGCCATCGCGGGTGAAACGGCAAAGGAATTCGCCCAGAACGGCGCCCATCTTTTCCTGACCGGTCGGAATGCCGACCGCCTGGCCGCTGTGGCAGACGACCTTCGGGTCCGGGGAGCGGCTCGGGTCGAGACAGCTGTCCTGGATGTTGCCGACCTTGCCGCTCAGAGCCCCGTGATCGAAGCGGCCTTCGCTACCCTTGGGGCGGTCGACGTGGCACTGGTTGCGCATGGGACTCTTCCGAATCAGGAGCGTTGCCAGGAGCGGGTAGACGAGACAGTGAAAGCGCTGCA
This sequence comes from uncultured Gemmatimonadales bacterium, assembly GCA_963698975.1. Lineage (GTDB taxonomy): Bacteria > Gemmatimonadota > Gemmatimonadetes > Gemmatimonadales > GWC2-71-9 > CAVVWJ01. Next base: position 1,454,835 of record CAVOSV010000002.1, on the reverse strand, counting down.
CGTCAATTTCACTGGGACCATTGCTCTGCTTACGCTGCTCGCAAATCGGCTGGAATCCCAGCGGCACGGGTGCCTTGCGGTGATCGGTTCCGTGGCTGGCAGCCGGGGCAGGCGGACGAACTATGTCTATGGTGCAGCCAAGGGAGGAGTTGAGATCTTCCTTCAGGGTCTCCGCGCCCGTTTGTTCCAGTGCAACGTGACTGTCCTGACGATCAAACCCGGGTTCGTCGATACGCCGATGACCGCGGGAGTAAAAAAGAATCCGCTCTTTGCCGATGCCGGACGCATCGGGCGCGGTATCCACCGTGCAATCGTGGGGCGCAAGGACGTCGTCTACCTGCCCTGGTTCTGGCGTCCGATCATGAGCGTGCTCACCAGCTTACCGGAGAGGGTGCTTAAACGGCTTCCCCTGTAGGATTTCGCACGCGCGCTATCTGTCCTCCATGAACCTGTCGCCCCGCTCACCAGCGCACCGAGAGACAGCTCAGTCCCCCGTCCATTTTCCGGTACTCCGACATATCGATCGGCAGGGTGTCGTACCCCAGATCGCCCAGCCGAGCCGCGGTCTTGGGAAACCCTTTGACGATCAGGACTGTGTCGTTGACCCTGATGCAGTTGGCCGCGTACTCCTCGCCTTGCGGCACCTCCACCACCTCCCATCCCCGAAACGCCTCGTGTCCAGCGATTCCGCGCCACGCCAGCAGCCGGCGACCGCCGAGCCAGGAGATCCCGGTCTTGTGGTGCAGCATCCCTGAGATCCCCCGGATATCGATCAGACTCGAGCCGAAGCCGCGCTGCCCGAGCCACCGGGCCAGTTGAGCCGCCCCCGCTTCGTTGGTGCGGTGCGATACCCCGATGAAGAAGTGGTCGCCCGCCTCGCAGACATCGCCGCCGTCGAGTGTGCCCGGGGAGGTAATCCGGTCCAGCTGGGGAAACCACCGGCCCAGCGCCGCGCCCATCGCCTGCACCTCTCCGGCTCGGCTCGAAGCACCGGGCCGAGTCAGGATCGCGCCTCGGTCGGTGACAATGGCGGCATCCTCCACGAAGGTCGAATCGGGAAAATCCGGATTGGGCGGGAGCCGGTCGAGCGTGAGGCCCAGGCGCTCCAGCACCTCGCAGTAGGCTTCGTGCTGCTCCAGCGCGAGCCCCAGGTCGGGCGGACCGAGGTCGGATGACGTGATCCCGGTGGCAAAAGTGGCGGCGGGTGGCCGAACGATAGCGCGGGTGAAATGCATGATCTGGTCTAGAGTCCTCCGTCTAAAGCCTTGAGACTAGGGTGTGGCCTCTGGCTTCTGCCGCCGGGCAACTGCAATGCGGTACACCGGGTAGCTGAGCGCCAGCAGGATGACCGATCTCAGGCTGTTGGTCCAGTCGCTGACCAGCGAGCCGCCGATGAAAGCCAGCGAGCCCAGCAGGGCAACCGCAGTGGTCACCGGGTATCCCGGCACCCGGAACGGTCTCGGCGTGTCGGGCTCCTTTCGCCGGAGCGCGAACACGCTGGCAAACGACATGGTGTAGTTGAAGACGAAGAAGAAGGCACAGAGGGCGAGCACCGTCGCGACTGTTCCCGAGATGATGAACCCCGCAGCAACCCCGATGGTGGTCCAGTGGGCTACCGTCGGGGTGCCGCCAGGGTTGATGGTCTGAAGGCTAGGGGGAAGCAGCCGGTCCCGGCTCATCGACAGCAGGACCCTGGCTGCCATCAGCGTGCAGGCGTTCATGCCGCTCAGGATGGAGATCAGCACGATCAACCGGATAACGAGGTCACCGCGCGCGCCGAACAAGACCTTGCCTGCGCTGGCGGCCACGAAAGGATCGCCGGCCATTCGCGCGGGGCCAAGCACACGCACGAAGGCGATGTTGATCATGACGTAGATCAGAATTACCAGCAGCACTCCCATCACCATGGAACGCGGGATGTCGCGGCCCGGATTCTTCGTCTCCTCACCGAAGTAGAGCGGTCCGGTCCAGCCATCGTAGGTATAGATGACGGATTGAAGCGCGAGCAGGATCGCCGTGACCAGGGCGATGCCAGAGGGCAACGACCCGACCGAGCCGGCCGCGCCCGGCACTGGAGCGAGAAGACAGACCGCGATCAGGCAGCCGAATGCGAGTGCTTTGGCCGCGCTCAGGACCTGCTGCGAGAGGTCGCCAATCCGAATCCCGCGCCAGAGCAGCAGCCCAAAGAGCAGCACCAAACCCACGCCTGCCGGCACTCTTCGCCCGGCCAGCGCTGGAACCAGAGGCTCGAGATACTCCATGAAGACCATGCCGCCGAGGGCGATCGGTCCGCAGGTGGAGATCCAATCACTCCAGCCCACTACGAACGCAGGATATTCTCCCAGACCTCGACGTACGATTACGTACTGACCGGCGGATCGGGCGAACATGGCGCCCGGTTCAGCCAGGGAGATGGCCCCAATCAGGGCATACACCCCGCCTATCATCCAGATCCCAATGATGAGCGCAGGATGGGGCAGCTGTGCCGCAACGTCGCCGGGTGTCCGCAGAATCCCGATGAGAATGGTATTTCCGACCAGCAGCGCGATACCGAAGGAGAGGCCGAGCACTCGGCGCAGCTTGCCTGTACCGGTGGCGCGTTCCCGGCGAATGACGGTATCGGTCAGCTGGAATTCCTGCGAGGGGTGGCCTCTAGGCTACAGGCCTAGAGGCGGAAGTGCTAGTGCTGCAGAATACGGTCAGCGAACAGCCAGCGTGTCTCCTGCCGCTACATCGACTCCATAGGCCTGATAACCCTTCTCCTCACCCGATGAGATCCAGGAGTCCTGCACCGTGATACGCTGCTCCCCTATCCGGCTCACCAGGTAGGCCAGACCGGCCCCAGCCAGGGACATAGCAACTACAAACGAGAGCACTACGCTGAGTATCCGCATTGGTTTAGCCTCCAAGTCGTTGGGGGGAGGATAGCCCAGGCGAGTCAAGCACCAGTCAAGCCCGCCTCACACTGGCCGCTAAGCCATCTCTCGTCAGCGACTTGGATCACAGCTGACCAGAGCCCGTCCGAAAGCGGTGACCCTGCCCACAACGGCATCCGGTCCCACGAGCCATATTGTTTCCACGATCTACTCAGCGCTGGAGGCGCGATGGCCATTCGGGCGAGGCTGCTTGGGACGAGAGTTCGAGGGCTGCTGCTCCTTGGCGCCGCAGCCATACTGATCTCCGCTCCCGCCGTCCCGCTCGAAGCCCAGCAAATCGAAGTTCGACCCGTCACCAAGTTCTCCCTCCCCACCAAGTTCTCGCTCCACGACGGCACGCTTCACGTGAGCCAGCGGGTGGGCTTCAGGTTTGGCGCCCAGATGAACGTCAGGTTCAACGAGCGCTTCGATGTGACCAACGCGGTCACGTATAGTCCGGGTTACGCCGCGGTGAGCGGCTCCACCAAGCGAGTCGAGGTGAGCTCCGGGGCACAGTCACTGGCCGAGACCACGGTGGCGCACTACTGGATTCGGCCGCCGGATCGGCCACTCGGCTGGGAGGTGCATTCCGGGATGGGACTCGTCTTCGGCGGGCAGCCATCCTACATGGAGCTTCTCGACGGGTCCACCCTGACGGCTTCGGTGGGCACCAGCGTTCGGTACCGATTCCGCCAGCTGGTGAGCCTCTCGGTCAGGGTAGAGCAGCGCGTCCTGCGCCTCCACTTCGGCGACCAGCCGGGCGGAAGCTCGCGGCCCTTCCGCGTCGCGTTTGGCGTAGGCCTGCCGTTCCTGGAACGGATTTCAATTCGAGAACTGATCAGCAGCTTGCCATTCTAGGCCGAGCGTAAACTCAGCTACCGGGGGAAGGCTTCGGGGAGGCCTCCGTCGACAGTGAGGATGTCTCCGGTAGTAAAGCGGAACCGCTTGCTGGCGAGCAGCACGGCCAGATCCGCCACCGCTTCCGCCGGTATCAGCGTGGCTCCCATCAGGTTTCGGCTCCGGTATGCCTCCAGCTGTTGTTCGACGGAAACGCCCCGGCTCGCGGCGCGCTCGCGCACGAACTGCATGAACAGCGGAGTCTCGATCTGGTCGGCGTTGATGGCGTTCACCCGGATGTCGTGGGGTCCCAGCTCCACCGCGGCGACCCGCAGAGCCTGGAGCAGCGCGGCCTTGCTGCCGGCGTACGCCACCGCGTCTCGACCCGGCACCAGTGCGGCCTTGGAGACCGACGCCACGATCGAACCACCCAATTTCTGGCGCTGCATGATCGCCGCCGCTCGGCCGATCGCGCGCACTGCGCCGAGGTAGTGAACCTCGAGCTGCCGCTGGAGATCGTCACGGCTGATCTCCGTGATTGGAGCAAAACGCGGCGGAAGGCCCGCGGTGTAGAACAGGCAGTCCAGGCCGCCGAACTCGAGCACCGTTTTTCGGAACAGCAGATCGAGACTGGCGTCGTCCCGCACGTCGGCCGGCACCGCAATCGCACGCCCGGGATATTTGGCGGCCACTCCATCCGCGACGCGCTTGCACTGCTCGCCATCAAGATCGGCCACCACCACGTGGGCGCCTTCCTCGGCAAAGCGTTCTGCCGCCGACTGTCCGATGCCGCTGCCGCCGCCGATGATCACGACGATATGGCGAGCCAGGAGTTTGGTGGCGCGGTCCCTCGCGATCTGCTCCTCGATCTTGCGCCGCTCCAGCGGCCAATGCTCGAACTCGAACACATCCGCATCAGGAATGAATTCGAAGCGATCGATCGCCTCCGCGTTCTCGATGCTCTCGAGCACCGCCCGATAGCAGACGTTGGCCGTGACCGCGCCACGCTTATCGGCCGAGGCGGTAACCATGCCGAGCCCGGGAATGAGAATGACCTTGGCCCAGTCGTCGAGAGGAGGCTCGGCGCTCTTGGCATACCTCCGGTGATAGGCCTCGTACTCGCTGCGGGCAGTGGCCAGCGCGGCGCGGATGGTGGAGGGATCGGAGGGGCTCAGGATGACGGGCAGCCGTCCGGCTCGGAGCAGGTGTTCTGGGGTGGCCATCCCGCGGCGAACCAATTCGGGGATCTCCTCACCATCCAGCGCCAGCACCAGTTCGTCCGAATCATCGAAGTGGAGAACGACCCGCTCGTTCCCGCTGAGAGCGCCGCGTATCACCGGGAGCACCAGCTCGGCAAGCTGATGCCGCTCCACGTGCGGCGGCACCGGGCGCAGCGATGCCAGGTCTGAGGGACGGTCGGCTCGCTTGGTCGCGATGAGCTCATCCATCCTGGCGGTGATCTCGGCCAGTCGGTCGTAGCATTCGGCGGCGTCCTGACCCCAGACGACCAGCCCGTGATGCGCCAAAGCCAGGGCGATTGCCTGCTCGGGAATTCCTCCGCCTCTCCGACCCTTCGCCCCTCCGTCAATGAGTCGCGCCACTGCCCGGGCCAGGGGAAATCCCGGACGGACGTAGGGCACGTACACCACCCTGCCATCGAACAGCTCACCCAGCAGCCGCTCTGCCTCACTGTCCCTGATGTTGGTGAGGCTCATGGTGGGGACATCATGGGTGTGCGCGATGACCTTGTAGGGAAGCAGCGCGTGGAGCGGAGTCTCAACGCTGGCCGCAGGGCCATCTTCCACCATGCACTGCGCCATGAGCCGCATCATTTCGGCGTCACTCATCTCCTCCGCCTCACGCAGCGGGGCCAGGCGGGAGAGGGAGAGCCGAGTGAATCCGCCGCGTCCTATGCTGCGGAGATCGGTGCCGCTCCCCTTCACCAGCAGAGTGTCGTCTTCCTTGATCGAGGTGTTCCCGCCGCCGGGCTGGACCAGACGGGCGTCGCGGCCGATCAGGTGGGAGAGATGGATCAGCTGGTCGAGCGGGTCGGAGCCGACATCAGCCCAATCCGTCCGATCGGTTCGGGTGCGGATCTCAGTCATCGCCGACGATCAGACATGGCCGCTCACCTTCCGGAAGAAGCCGATGATCAGCATGATGATCCCGACGATGATCAGGAGATGAATCAGGATCCCGGCAACCTTGAAGACCAGGAAACCGACCACCCAGGCAACAACCAGCAGTATGCCGATGGGAACCAGACCTCTCACAATGCCTCCTCAGCGGTGGGACCGGAATGCTCCGGCCGAATGTGCAGTACAAATCGGGCATTGGCTACGTCGCATGCCCCGGCCTCACTTCGCGACAGGGACCACTGGCAGAACAATGCGCGAGACCCCGTTGGCCGAGTGTCCGACTCGGATCTCCCCCGCTCTGACGCTGTCGCTCTCGAACTCCAGCAGTCCGGTCTGAGGATTGATCGAGAACACGGGATAGAATTGCGGGGTGATGACCAGGCGCAATCGGTGCCCCGGGAGAAAACGATTCGCCGTCACCAGCCGGTCCATCCAGAGTTTTACCGTCTCGCCCGGTTTTACCAGCAGCCGCTGGGGCCCACCCTCCCGATAGCTCGCGCGCTGTAGTGCCGTCCCCGGAGTGGAGAGATTCCAGGCGGTCCCGTCCGGCGCCACGTCGTAGAGCTGGGCCCAGAGATCGAAGTCAGGCACGGTGGCACTCGCGGCCAGCTCGATCACCACCTGGCCGATGATCTCAACCGGCGTGCTGAATGCGGCAGTCTCGAACACTGCCCTGCCGGGACCGGCCACGAGGGAGCGGTAATCGTGCGCCCCGAACCTGCCATCGAACGGATCGGTCACCGGATGGGCGGGGTCGGACCGAATCACAGTTGTGCCGTCGCCGTTCGCAGGCGCCCGGCGTACCAGGACCCCCGGCCTTTTGCTGCCCTTGGGACTGCTCGCCAGGTAGAACGTGTCGGGATGCACGCCCGCCAGCGGCCAGCGATCTGAAGTTCGCCACTGGTTCGCGCCCATCACGAACACCCGTACCGTCGGCTGAGCCTCGAGTGAATCTCCCTTGAGGTAACGGTCCATCCAGCCCAGCACCGTCGCCACGTAATCCAGCGCCGCCGACGGTCCGAAGTCCCGTTCGCCGGCCTTGCTCCGCTGGACAGACGCGACGCCGTGGGTCCAGGGGCCCAACACCAGCGCATCGCCCGCGCCCTGAAAGTTCTCTACCGCCCCGGCCGGCCCATACATCTCGTCGAACCAGCCGGAGAGGTTGAGCACCGCTGCGTCCACCCCGCCGTAGCGGCCGCCCAGGCGGGCAAAGCTCCAATAGGAATCGCCGGGCGGATGGCGCATCCACTCGAAATACCACGGGGTAACACCCTGGAGCTGGGGCAGCTCGAGCATGGGCCGGTACCGGCGAGCGGCGGCTCCTTCCCGGTCCCAGCTGCGGGCGGCCTCCTCGTCGGTTTTCGGTCCTGCGACACCGAGCCGGCGGCGGAGATCGGGAGCGATGTTGAGCCAGGTCCAGTCCAGCCAGGATCCATCCCACACCCCGCCCGAATACCAGAAGCTCTCGGGGCTGGAGAAGGTCATCGCTGGTACCATCGCTTTGAGCGATGGCGGGTGTTCCACGGCGGCGAGCCACTGCACCGCGCCCGGGTAGGAGAGACCATAGGTCCCGACCGAACCGTTAGACCACGGCTGGCGCGCGGCCCACTCGATGGTGTCGTACCCATCCCGGCCCTCCTGCTGGTAGGGCTCGAACACGCCACCGGAACCGTAGCGGCCTCGGACGTCCTGCAGCAGTACCGCGTACCCCCGGCGCACCGCCTCGGGCACCAGCGGGTCAGGCGGAGCTTCGATCCGACTATACGGGGTTCGGTAGACCAGAACCGGGAATCGTCCGTTGCCGGGAGGACGGTAGAGATCGGCCCGGAGCGTGACACTATCGCGCATGGGGACAGCGACTCCAGTGTCGACCCGGACGGGTGACTGACCGGGGAGCCTCGAGGCCGCCAGCAGAAGCCAGAGAAAGACGAGGATGCGGTTCGTCATGCGAGCGGATGGACCTACCGGAGGACTAGACCACCTTGCCGATGTGAGCATGAACGAAGCTCACGGCCATCGCTCCTTCGCCGACGGCTGAGGTACATCGCTTGATCGAACCGCTTCGAACATCGCCGGCGGCAAAGACCCCGGGGAGGCTGGTCTCCAGGAGAAACGGGGCGCGGCCGGCGCCACGCCAGCGGTCGTTGCCCACGATGTTGGGAGGGAGACCGTCGCCGGTTACCACGAACCCCTTGCTGTCCAACTCGACGCAGTCGCGGAGCCACTCGGTATTGGCGTCGGCTCCGATGAACAGAAACAACGAGCTGGTGTTGAACCTCAGCTCTCCTTCGTCGGCGCTCTGGGCGCATACCGCACTCAGATGACCGTTCCCCTCGAGCGAGGTGACCCGGGTTCGCAGGTATGGCTGAACGTTGCTGAGCTTGCTGATCCGATCAACCAGGTAGCGCGACATGCTGGCGCCCAGATCGTTGCCCCGCACCAGATGATGAACCTTGGCGGCACTCTTGGCCAGAAAGACGATGGCCTGCCCGGCTGAGTTTCCTGCCCCAACCACAACTACCTCCTCGCCCTGACAGAGCTTGGCCTCCATTGGAGTCGCCGCGTAATAGATCCCGGCGCCTTCGAAATCGCCGAAGCGAGGCACCGCAAGCTTTCGGTATTCCACTCCGCTCGCGATCAGCACGCAGCGGCTCTTGAGCCGGGTGCCGTCCACCAGGTTGACTCTCCGGTCTCCGCCCTCTACTCCCAGGGAGTCCACGGGGGACGCGATGGAGATCTGAGCCCCAAACCGCTGAGCCTGGATCATGGCATTGCCCATGAGCTCCTGGCCCGTGACGCCGGCGGGAAAGCCGAGATAATTCTCGATCAGCGAGCTGGTGCCGGCCTGTCCTCCAGCGGCCAGGGAATCCAATGTCAGTACATCCAGTCCCTCCGACGCGGCGTAGACCGAGGCCGCCAGACCGGCGGGGCCGGCCCCAACAATCACGAGATCGTAGACATGCCCGGGCTCCAGCTCTACCGTGAGGCCAGCACAGTTGGCGAACTGCTCGTTGGTCGGGTTGCGGTGGAACTCCCCCTTCCGTCCCACCACGATCGGGGTATCGGCTGGAGGAACGCCCAGCTCCCGCAGCAGAACCTCTGCCTCCGGATCGGTTTCCAGGTCCATGAAGCGATAGGGTATGACGTTGCGCTGGGCGAAGTCGCGGAGCCGGTGCGCGCTCTGGGAGAACCGGGAGCCGATAATCTTGACCCCCTCGAATCCGGCCTGGTTCATCAGCTCGCGCCGACGTAAGAAGGCGTTGATGATGATGTCGCCCAGGTCGGGCAGCTCGTCCACTGCGCGGCGCAGATCGGCAGGGCTCAGCTCCACCAGCCTGCCATCCTCGATGGCTCGGCCGGTGACGAGGGCGGGTCGTCCGTTGAACACGTCGATGTCGCCGGTGAACTGTCCAGAGTGATGCACGGTGACCTGGTGCGGGTCCCCCCGGGAGTGTTCGAGGATCTCGACCGCCCCGTCGATCACCACAAAGAAAGAGCGATTGCGCTCCCCCTCGGTGAACAGGGTGTCGCCGGCGTGCACCTCACGCGGCTTGCCGCGAGCGGTCAGGGCGACGATATCGGCCGGGCTGAGAACAGGAAAGGCGACTTCGCGATCGACCATACAAAGATTCCCTGAAGGAGAAGGCTGCTTCAGGGAATCTAGAGGTAGAATGGAATCACCGCTCAGGGATAGGCGCCGCCGCCACCTCCGCCGCTGCCACCACCGCCGCTCCCGCCGTTAGACCCACCATTGTCGCCTGACGACGAGCTGACAATGACCGTTCCGCTCATTATGGAGCCATGAATGCTGCAGATATAGTTGAACGTGCCGGCGGTGGGGAACGTCTTCTGAAATGTTCCCGAGCTCTTGGGGCCCGAGTTACTGCCGTCCGTGAATGTGACGTCATGGGTCACGCCCCCCGAATTCCAGTTCCAGGTCACGGTGCTGTTCGGCGCAACGGTGATACTGGCTGGAGTGAAAACCAGTCCCCCAGCCGGAGTTCCAACGGTGACAGTTGAGGCCCCGCCGCCGGTTGGCGCGCTGGGGCTGTCGCTTCCCGAGCAGCCCAGGGCAGCAACGCCCGCCGCCGCAAGGATTAGATGCAGGTATTTCATGGGATCTCCAAATTGAAGAATGCCGCTTCGTGCAGCGGGTACGCCACTACTCGACCTACTCCCCCGCCGTCGGAAAAATTCCCGGCTAAGGAGCGTCCGGCCGTAGCTCATCGCTATCGATTCTTGACGGTAGCCCGGACTTTGACCATGGTCTTGTAAGCGGATAGCTCCCTTGAACGGGTCTAGTGCTCCCCGGAAGCTTAGCGACGTCTCAACAAGCAGTGTGTTAGGCGCATAACACACACTTTTGATCTCGCCTTAGGGGCAGGAGGGCGGTCATGGTCCGCAGGCTTAAACCCGAGTCAAACAGGCTACGGCGAATCATCGCAGGCGGGTTTTCCGTCACCCAGGGCATCCACCGCCACGGCGCAGAGTTGCCCTGGCATGACCACCCGACGCCCACGATTTGTTTTGTGCTCAAGGGCGCATTCACGGAGGCGTGGCGCGGGGGATCGATCGCCTGCACCAGCTCAACCCTGAAGATCACGCCGGCGGGCGAACGTCACTGGGACCGATTCAATCGAGGAGACGTGAGCGGTCTGTTGATCGAAGCGGATCAACGGCAGGTTGCCGCCATCCGGCCTCACTCGGCGGTGCTGGACGAGCGAGAGGCCTTCCAGGGCGGACCACTCTCGACCTATGGCTGGCGGATATACCACGAGCTGCAGGTGATGGACTCGACCGCGCCACTTGCGATCGAGGGTCTACTGCTGGAATTGGTGGCTGCAGCCTCGCGGCTGAAGGTCCCACTGCACCATGGCCGGGGCTTGCCGCGCTGGTTGCAGGAGGCGCGCGAGCGGATCCACGCGGAGCTGGGTGGCAGGCCGGGTTTGAGCGAGCTGGCGGGCGCAGTAGGCGTGCATCCGGTAACTCTGGCGCGGGGCTTTCGTCAGGCGTTTGGCTGTAGTGTGGGCGAGTATGTCCGCAACCTTCGGATCGAGCGGGCAACGATGCAACTGGCCGACAGCGATCTGTCGCTCGCGGAGATTGCGCTGGGAGCGGGATTTTCCGATCAGAGCCACTTCTCCAACATGTTCCGGCAGCACACCGGGTTTTCGCCATCGAAGTTCAGAGGATTTCCCGAACAGCGTAGTAGAGAGATCCTTCGCTTCGCTCAGGATGACAGGGCGGCGAATCCCGCACCAACCACCATTGCCACTCCCAATCCCATCTTGATGGCCACTGCGGCCGCCCGGCCGAGCACGGCGCCCCAGCCGGCCCGGACCGAGCCTTGGGCCTGGCGGGCCTTGGTGTACTCGAACACCGCCGCGCCGATGAAGGCACCGACGAAGCCGCCGATGACCGAACCAATAACCGGGATCGGCACCCCGACAACCGCACCGACCAGTCCTCCGACCAATGCGCCCCACCCCGCCCTGCTCGACGCGCCGTAGCGTTTAGCGAAGCGGAAGCCGACCCAGGACTCGAGTACCTCGCCCAGCAGCGCCAGGGCCATCGCCAGGACCAGGAAGCCGGTACTCAGAGTTCGAAAGTTGGTGATCCAGCCGTATCCGATGATGCCGAATAGAATCACCCACAGACCGGGCAAGCCGAACGGGATCAGCAGCAGGCCGATGACGCTGGCGGCCGCCAGAAGCAGAGTGGCGGTTGAGTCAGTGAGCTCGAGAGACATCGGCTCGAGGTCAGCCAACCAGCACCGCGACCAGCTCTCGGTCACGGCTCCGGTTGTCCAAATTGATGGCAACGACCTGTTGCCAGGTGCCGAGCACAAGCTCACCGTTGACGACCGGCAGTGAGACGCTGGTTTTGAGCAGGGCGGAGCGCACGTGAGAGAACCCGTTGCCGTCACCCCAGCGAGCATTGTGGGCGTAATCGGCGTCGGCAGGTGCAAGCAGGTCGAGCGCCCGGCGGAGGTCCGTCAGGGCGCCCGACTCGTATTCGATGGTGGTGATGGCTCCAGTCGAGCCGATCAGTTCTACGGTGAGTGTCCCGCTTTTCACCCCCGAGTTCCCGACAAACTTCTCCAGCTCGGGGGTGATGTCGGCGTGGCCGAACTCGGCAGCAAGCCGAAGGGACCAGCGGTGAGTTGCGGCCATAGACCAAGATAGCCGCAGTATCTATCTCTTTCCCTCCACCGGCAGGCCACTCGGTACCCGCCCCGGCACCACGCCGGCCATGTTGCGGGCGGCCGGATCGGTCAACGCCTTCATGAACTCAGTCACCTCATCCACCGTCTGCGGGGCGAACACCACTCCCTGGAGCAACGGATCCCGACTATTCAGGATATCGGTCTTGTTGTTCAGCACCCCCGGAATGTCCGGGTGGGAGGCGTCGAAGTTCATCAGCTTGGTGTCGGACTCGCTGTAGTGATCCACGAAATCCCGCAGGCTGAAGAAGGCGCCGTCGTGGCCGTACGGCGCGGTGAGCTCCACGTTCCGGAGCGGAGGGGTTCGGAAGGCGTACTTCTCCGCTGCGACATGAGACTCCCTGAAACGGCCGAAATCGTCGCTGCCGTCCTCGCCACCCTTGCCCGGACCGAACTGGGCCACCGCCACGTTGTGGAACTTGTTGTCCGTCAGTGCCGGGCCGTTGTGGCAGATGGAGCAGCGCGCGCTCATGAAGTCCTTGGCTCCCTGGAGCTGCACCTGGGTCATGGCCTCATCGTTCCCCCGGAGGAACCGGTCCCAGGGCGAATTATTGAACGAGAGTTTGTCGATGATAAAGCCCGCAATGGCGTTACTGGCGTGAGCAAAGGTCATTTGGTCGAAGCGGGTGCCCGGGTACGCCTTTTCGAACATGTGGCGGTATTCCGGGAGGGCGCCGAGGCGGGCCATGATACCGGCCCAGATCTGCTGCTGCTGCTCGTCGGGAATTGCCGCCAGCTCATTGCCGCTGAAGGCGCGCATCTCTTCCCGGGATAGGACTGGGAACATCGGTTGCGCGGAGACGGCGCCGAACTCGAAGACACTGGTCATTGCCGGAGTGAGAGCAGCGCCGGCCGGAGTGTGATAGTTCCCCGCCTGGTCCCGGCTCACCCGCCCATCCCAGAAGAGCTCGCTGATGGCAAAGAGATTGAACACCGCGGGTGAATTGCGAGGGATCACCACGCCGTTGGTCCGAGCCGGCCCAAAACCGGTACCACCCTGACCCATCGACAGACTCCGGCCGTCACCGGTCCCAAACGACGGCAGGTGGCAGGTCATGCAGGCGATGTCGCGGTTGCCGCTCAGGATCTTATCGAAGGCCAGGGCCTGACCCAGCTGCACCAGCGCCGGACGGACCTGGGGTGGCCTGGCTAGCGCGGTGATACCTCGTCCTGCGGTGAGCAGCCGAACCTCGGCTGCCAGCGCGTGCACCTCTGATCGTGAGACATCCGCCGAAAGTGGCTTTTCCGGAGCGGTAGATTCTTCACTGCCGCAGCCCACCAGCACAGCCAGAGCCGCGGAGGCGGCCAGTCTGCCGACCCACGCCATACTACTCATAGGACCTTACTCCGACGACTTCGATTGTTTGTTTTGGGAACGTTCCTGGATCCTGCGGTTCACTAAAGTATGCAGATCAACCCGAAACTCGGCAACCCGGTCAGCGGCGAGGTCCGGAGCTCATCCGGTTGAGGACCTCGCCCAGCTGCCGCATCTCCTCGCCGTAGCGAGCCCAGTCCAGGTCGCGCTGAGCCTGAATTGCGGCTTGGTAGTGCTGCTGCGCGTCGTTGAGAAGAGTCTCGAGTCGCGAGTCTCGAGTCGCAGCCCCCCCGGCCCTGCCGGTATCGGGAGCCGCCTCGGTTGGGCTCGGGACGCGCGACTCGCGACTCGCGACGCCCCCGAACATCTCGGCCAAACCCTCATCCAGTGTCTCCCGCATCACCACCCGGTTCTGATACGCCACCACCACCCGCTTGAGCTCGGGGATCCGGCCGCCCTCGGCCCGGAGGTAGATCGGCTGGACGTACATCAGCGCCTCCTCGATCGGAATCACCAGCAGATCGCCCCGAATCACCTGGGAGCCACGCTGGTCCCACAGCGTAAGTTGTTGGGACACCTCGGTGTTCTGGTTGATCCGGTTCACGATCTGCTGCGGCCCGAAGGCGAGACTCTGGCGCGACAGCAGGTACACCCGAAGCCGGCCGTACTCGGCACCGTCGTTCCGGGCCGCCATCCACGCCGCCAGGTTGTCCTTTCCCCGGGGCGTGAAGGGGACCATGTAGATGTACTCCGCGTTCTTTTCCTCGGGTAGCCGCATCACGATGTGCCGCATGAACGGCACCTTGCCCTCTGCCTCAGTGGCCTCGGGGATTTGCCACTGGTCTTCCCGGTGGTAGAAGTCCACCGGGTCGTCCATGTGATACGTGGTGTAGAAACCGGCCTGAATGCGATAGATCTGGTCGGGGTAGCGGATGTGAGCCCGAATATCGGCGGGCATACGGTCGAGCGGTGCGAAAATACCGGGGAAGACCCGAGACCAGGTCCGGATGATGGGATCGCCCGGCGCGCTCACGTAGCCCCTCAGGGTACCGTCGTACGCATCCACCACCAGCTTGACGCTGTTCCGCATGTAGCTGATGCCGTTCCGAAGCCGTTCGGCGTAGGGATACCGGGTGGTGCTGGTGTAGCCGTCCAGGATCCACTTGAGGGTGCCGTCGTTCGCCACCACGAGATAGGGATCACGGTCGAAGCTGATGAAGGGGAGCGCCTTGCGGGCGCGCTGGACGATGTCTCGGTTGTAGAGCACCCGAGTGGAATCAGTGATGTCACCAGAGAAGAGAATTTTGGAGGAGCCGAACTGGGCGGCGAACACTGCCCGTCGGAAAAGACTACGGATCGGCACTCCGCCTTGACCCATGTAGGAGGCGTAGACGTTCTTCTCGCCCGAAGGATGATCGAACTCGCGCTGCCGCGTATCCACGAAGACGTAGTCGTTAGCCAATTCGCCGTAATACAGCTGCGGCCGGTTCACCTTGAGGGAGGTGGTCGAGGCCGGCGGCAGATCCTTGATGAACAGCACCGGAAGTCCCTCGGTGGTCACCTGATTGACGGGACTCATCGTGAGCCCCATGCCGTGCGTAAACGTGAGATGCTCATTGATGAAGGTGCGGGTCGGGAGCGACCGCACATTCAGCTCCCGGGGCGAGAGCAGAACCTGGCGGTATTTCCCGTCGATCCAGTAGCGATCGTCGTCCACCGAGACGAAGTCGTAGTAGGTCCGTATCTCCTGCAGCTGGCCAAAGGTTTGTAGCAGCGGATCGCGGTCCCAGAGCCGCACGTTGTCGATGGTGGCCCCGTTGGCTCGGATATCCGCCATGCTGAGGTTGGTCTCGCCGGTCAGCTCGCGGGTCTCGACGCTATCCAGTCCCCAGGCCTGCCGCGTGGCCAGGATATGCGAGCGGAGATAGGGCGTCTCCCGGGTGAGCTCGGTGGGAGAGACCAGAAACTTCTGCACAAAGCTCGGTACCAGTCCTCGCCCGACGATGGACGTGACCAGGTAGGCGCCGATCGCAAGCAAGGCGTAGCGCCCCAGCTCTCGTCGAACCGCGCCGAAGATCACTGCCACCGCGGCAATGACGGACAAGACGGACAGAATTCTGAGAGCAGGAAGCGTGGCGTGGAGGTCGGTGTAGCTGGCGCCCACCAGCGGACCGGTGGTGGAGTAGAGCAAATTCGAGGTGTCCACCAGCCAGAGCCTGAGAGCCAGCAAGAGAAATTCGGCGCTCAACAGAGCCGCAATGTGGGTTCCGGCTGAGGGCTCGATCCGAAGTCGCGGTGCTTTACGCGCGCCCGGGCCAATCAGGATGTCGCCCCGAACCACATAGACCGGAACGATTATCACCAGCGAGATCAGCGCGAGGGTCGACAGAAACCCTAAAACAGCCGACAGAGCGGGCAGGGTAAAAACGTAGAAGCCGATATCCCGGGAAAAGACCGGATCGCGGATACCGAATGGGCTACCGTAGATGAACCGGAGCACCAGGTCCCAGGCCGGGGTCGCACCGAATCCCGCGATCACGGCAATCACGAGCGACACCGGCAGGCTGGCGCGGCGCAGCGGCCCGGTGAGATCTACCCGCGGCTGATTCTGGGCAAAGCGGAGCACCACCGGATATGGCACCAACCCCCGCTGGGCCAGCCGGAGGTTGCCATAGAGTACGCCGAAGGTGATGCCGCCGACTCCAACGAAGAGCAGCAGACTGGTGAGGAGCGGCCGAGAAAAGACGGACTGGTAGCCGATTTCCTGGAACCACCACCAGTCGGTCAGAAGACCGGTCAGTGCCGGAAACAGGATCGCCGCCAGAAAGGCGAAGACGGCAATGGTCAGGATCAGCCGGCGTTGGGACATGGAGCCAAGTTACACCGTGCGGGGCCGGTCGCTACGCTCGACCCACCACACTCCAAGCTAGCCGGCGATCTGATTCAACCTGGCAACCGCATCGAGCACCACTTGCGGCTGCTCCTCCTGGATGTAACGCCCCGCCCCAGAAATATCCTGGATCTCCACCTGTCTCAGCCGGTGCTGAAGCAGGTCGCGTTCCTCCGCGGAAACCATGGCCCGGTGGGGCGAGGTCCCCACCAGCAGCATCACCGGGACTCCGCACTGCTGCAGCCGCTCAGCCAGTGAGCCCTTCTCTTTGGCCTTTGCCATCTGATTCAGCGCATCGATGGAGCCGTTGAGATCCCGGATCTGTGCCGCAGAGTATTTGCGCACCACCTCATCGGTTACCCAGGTCCGGTCGCCCGAGCTCGAGGCCAGCTCGTCCTTGAGCTCGTATCGAGCGCGTGCCGGATCGAGAACCAGCTTGACCGGAAAGGCCCCGAACCTGAACACCCGTCGCAGCTCGGGGGTTGCAGCAGTCTCGGCTGGACCACCGTCGATGGAGAGCAGCCCGCGCACTAGATCGGGGCGATCCACCGCCAGCCGGAAGCCGATCCCCGAGCCATTGGCATGAGAAACGAGCAGCGCCCGGCGAATCTCCATCTGCTCCAGCGTGCGGGCAACCCGCTCGGCTTGGGCGTCGAGTGAATAGTCGGCCTTCCTGGGATGAGAAGAGGCGCCATACCCCAGGGGCTCGACCACAATGGCCTGATAGCCCTGAGCGACGAGCGGGCCGGTGATCTTCCGGTAGCTGTATGCGCCACCGAAGAGACCGGGGATGAGGACCACCGGTTTTCCGCTGCCCATGCTGGTGATCCGCAGCGTCTCGCCCTTGGCGACCTGGATGTCGCGAACGGCGATGCTGTCCACCGGGGCGGCCAGAACCGCAAGGCTAAGGATGTAATGCCACATGAACGCGGATACCGGGTGCGCTAACTGTTCGTAACGCCAATGCGGTTACGTCTTCGCTCCAACCGGTCATAGTAACGCCCTGGGTCTGACTCGAAGTCCCGCCGGCACTGGTCAGAGCAGAAATACACTGACTGTGATTCGTATGTGGTGCTGCCCGCGGCATCGCTTGCCTCGATCCACATCCCGCAGACCGGATCCTTCACCTTACTCACACTGCACTCCTGGCTAGACACTGAGTTCAGTGTTGCGGCGAGGCACGACGGGCTCTGTGAGGTGAATCACAAACAAAACGGCCCGCACTTCCGGGAGGAAATGCGGGCCGTTTTCACGCTGGTTATCCGGAGTCGGAGGATTCACTCCTCCGTTTTTCTTCTTTCGGCCACCGCCTAAACTGAGCGTTTGCGGTGTGGCCTCGAGAGCTCCGGTTTTTATTCCCGAATGGTTTGCGCGACCACTCGGTTCACCAGCGTGTGCGCTGCAAGTCGGCTGAATCGCGGATCAACCTCTTGCTCGGCACGCTGCCGCGCTACTGCAGCGTGGATGAGACGCGCGATTGGTCTCAACAACCCAACACGAAAATGATCTTTTTCGAATTGGCGAAGACAACATAGGAAGAGTGATATGATCGCGCAAGAGGGTGATAGTTATCCACTTACGTGAACATTTCAAACATTTTCAACAGCTGCGTCAGACTCAGAAACCATTTGCGAGTGCACTGGATTAGCTTAGGAAATCGTGGGGTGTGCGTCTTCGATCGTGAGGATTCCATGGCTCTATCACAGCGAAGTCTCGGTAGTCAAGGATTAAAAGTCAGCGCCCTCGGCCTCGGCTGTATGGGGATGAGCCAGTCTTATGGAACGGCAGAGGAGCGGGACGAACGGGAATCGATCGCCACGATCCATCGGGCGCTCGAGCTGGGTTGCAGCTTCCTCGATACCGCTGAGGTTTATGGGCCCTTCATCAACGAGGAATTGGTGGGGCGGGCTATTCGAGGGAAGCGCAACCAGGTGGTTCTCGCCACCAAGTTTGGGTTCAAGATCGAAAGCGGAAAGATCGCGGGTCTCGACAGCCGGCCGTCCCACATCCGCGAGGTGGTAGAAGGCTCACTGCGCCGGCTGGGCACCGATCGCATCGATTTGCTCTATCAGCATCGGGTAGACCCTCAAGTTCCGATCGAAGAAGTGGTGGGAACCATGGCCGATCTGGTCACCCAGGGTAAGGTGCGCTTTCTCGGCCTTTCCGAGGCGGGAGAGCGCACCATCCGCCGAGGCCATGCCGTGCACCCCATCTCCGCGCTGCAGAGTGAGTATTCGCTCTGGGAACGGAACCTGGAGCCTAGGATCATCCCGCTCCTCCGGGAGCTCGGTATCGGTCTCGTACCGTTCAGTCCGCTTGGGCGAGGGTTCCTGACCGGGAGCGCCAAGCGGGCCGAGGAATATCCCGAGGGCGACTACCGCCGGGGAGATCCCCGATACCAGGGTGAGAACTACGATGCCAACATGCGGGCGGCCTCCGAGGTTCAGGAGCTGGCCCGGCGAAAGGGAGTGACTTCGGGGCAGATCGCGCTGGCGTGGCTGCTACACAAGGGAAGCGATGTGGCTCCGATTCCCGGCACCAAGCGGAGGAAGTATCTGGAGGAGAACGTTGCGGCGACTGAGGTGCGGCTCAGTCCTGCCGAGGTGGCGCAGCTCGATGCGGCACTCCCGCCCGACAAGGTGGCAGGGCCGCGGTACAACGAACAAATGATGGCCACGGTGGATCGGTAGCATGGCTCCGCTGTCTGTGCTGGATCTGGCTCCGATTCCCGAGGGCAGCGATGCCGCGGAAGCGCTGCGACGCTCGCTGGATCTGGCACAGCACGCGGAGCTCTGGGGTTACCGCCGCTTCTGGTTAGCCGAGCATCATGGCATGCCGGGAATCGCGAGCGCGGCCACATCCGTGGTGATCGGTCATATCGCCGGAGGCACATCGAGCATACGCGTAGGGGCCGGCGGAATCATGCTACCGAACCACTCGCCGCTGGTGATCGCCGAGCAGTTCGGAACCCTGGCCTCGCTCTTTCCCGGGCGAATCGATCTCGGGCTGGGTCGCGCTCCCGGCACCGACCAGCTCACCGTGCGGGCGCTCCGCCGGCATCCATCCGCCGCCGACAGCTTCCCTCATGATGTTGCCGAGCTGATGCATTATTTCCAGCCGGTGCAGCCCGGGCAGAAGGTTCAGGCGGTTCCGGGCGCCGGTCTCGAAGTCCCGATCTGGATTCTTGGATCCAGTCTCTATGGAGCACAGGTCGCGGCCGCGATGGGGCTTCCCTTTGCCTTTGCCTCCCACTTTGCCCCGGCGCTGATGGAGCAGGCGCTGGATCTCTATCGCTCCGGATTTCGTCCCTCGGATCAGCTGGAGCATCCCTACGCCATGCTGGGCGTCAACGTGTTTGCCGCGGACGAAGAAGAGGAGGCTCAGACTCTCTTCAGCTCGCTGCAGCAGGCATTCATCAATCTTCGCCTCGGACGCCCAGGCAAGCTGCCGCCTCCCCAGAGAGGGTTCGCCGATCGGCTGGGCATGCTGGAGCGATCCATCCTGGAGCAGACCCTGAGCTCCGCCGTAGTGGGGACAGAAGTGACAGTCGCGAAAGGGCTAGAGGCGTTCGCCGAGCGGACTGGCGCCGACGAGCTGATGCTGACGTCGCAGATCTTCGATCACCGGGCACGGTTGCGGTCGTTCGAGATCGTGGCCAGGGGGAGGGCAGAAAAAAGGGGCGTCCCGGAGGACACCCCTTCTCTCCTGGGTCAAGACTCTTAGTCGTTCTTCTCGTTGTTCTTGCCTTTGTTCTTTTCTACATCCTGCCGGTTCTTCAGCGCCTCGTTGGGATCTACGCCGAGCTGCCGGCCAATGCGCTTGGCCTCGTTGAAATTCTGCTCCAACGTAGGCAGACCGGCATTGACCAGCTGCCGCACCTGGCTTGACTGACTCGCACGACCTTCCTTCTGCCAGTAGCTGGTCTCATCGGAGTACTGCTGGATCAAGGTGATCATGTAAGCTTTGTCGAAGTTCTTGTCACTCGCCTTCTTCAGGTCGGTGATCTTCTCCTTGTGCAGCGGGCCCAGGCCTTGATGCAGGGTCA
The DNA here is from genome assembly GCA_963698975.1 of uncultured Gemmatimonadales bacterium. GTDB lineage: Bacteria > Gemmatimonadota > Gemmatimonadetes > Gemmatimonadales > GWC2-71-9 > CAVVWJ01. Next base: position 1,434,472 of record CAVOSV010000002.1, on the reverse strand, counting down.
CGCCGTTCTGGGAGGCCATGGCGGTCCACTGGTTCTGCAGCCGGTTGTGATCGGTGATGATCTTCTCCGCAAACTGACGCACCTGCGCGTTCTTGGATCTCTGCCGCGCCAGCTGAGCCAGCTCGATCTGCATCTGGTTGTCCGAGTTCACCTCGCGGACGAACCCTGCGTCGGCTTTGATATCTCCGTTCGCGCCACCCTGGTTGCCGCCGTTCCCGCCGGCATAGTTCCCGGTACTATCGGCGCCAACTTGAGCACCGACCTGTTGGGCCAGGCTCAGATGCTGCTGCAGCACGGGGAGGCTGTTGCTCGCCAGGGTACGTACCTGGGTGGAATTGGCCGATTGGCTCTGGCTCTGGAAGTTGTTCACGTCCCGCTGATGGGCGTGGATCATGAGACTCATGTAGTTGCGATCGAATTCGGCGCCCGAGAGCCCCTGAAGCCGGTTGATCTGATTCTGGTGGCGAGAATCCATCGTGGGCGTGAAGCTCTGGCCTCCAGTAGACGCAACGCTGGTCAGTTGATTCTGCAGATTGTTGTGATCGGCCACCATCCGCTGGGCAAACTGTTTCACCGCCTGGTTGGACGCCTTGTTCTGGGCCATCTGCCCCAGCTGGATTTCCATCAGGTTGCCGCCGGCCGCCTCACGCACAAAGGGCATGTCGGCGCTGATGTTGCCCTGCGCCTGCGTGGTCACCTGCCCCGGTTGGGTGCTCACCGGAGGATTCTGCGTGGTCGGAGACGTCGTAGTCCCAGTGGTAGTGGGATTGCGGTATGGCTGCGTAGCCACCGCCACTCCACCGTTCGCGCCCACCTGTCCACCCACCTGCGTGGCCATGGTCAGGTGCTGCTGCAGCACCGGCAGTGATGCGGTGATCATCTGCCGAGCCTCGCCCGACTTGGCTGACTGGCTCTGGCTCTGCAGGGTCGAGATGTCCTGCTGGTGGTGCTGAATCATCGAGGTCATGTACTGCTGATCGAACTGGGCCCCAGAGAGCTTCTCCAGCCGGGAGACTTCGGCCTCGTTCTCCTTGCTCATCGCAGGCTGGAAGTTGGTGCCGTTCTTCGAGACCAGACCGGTGAGCTGGTTTTCCAGATTGGTGTGATCGGTCGCCATCTGCTGGCCGAACTGCTTGACGGCGGCATTGCTGGCCTTCTGCTGGGCCATCTGTCCCAGCCTCACTTCCATGATGTTGCTGCTGGCCATCTGAAAGATGAGCTTGCTGTCCTGGCTCAACTGGCTTATCTGCCCCTGCGCGTGGATCGGGGCGAGAGGCACGGCGGCAAGGGCGACTATCAGCCCGCTGGCCGCGGCCATGATTCTCGGTCCTGACATTCGACCTTCCTTTCGTTCAAGTGCTCGGCAACGCCCGCGCCACTCGGCGCCAGATCTTTCACATAGAGGTGAGGATAGGGCTCTGACCCGCCCTGAGATGTGATGGCAAGCACCACGTTCCTCACCTGCGGGCGCAGCGGTTCTAGCAACTCCTAGACCAAAATCGGGCCAAACGGTGCAACTCCTTGTGATCCGCGCATATGGGATTAGCGTTCGCCGCTCCACAAAAGCCCTAAATGCTCTCCTGCGTCCCCTCAGGCGAGATCACTGTCACCTGGCGAGTACAGGTGACGTTTCTATAGTTCTAGACGGTGCGTTTGGGTTCTCCGCCTGACTTCCATCCAGAGATGCCCGTGGACTCGACCCTCTCCCGGAGAGAACTGCTCAGACAGGCAGCGGCCGCGGCCGCAGTGCTGGCCTTCCCCGCCCCGCTGCTGGCTTGCCGGGGGAAATCGCGCCTGCCCGGCCCCGGCACAGCCGACACCGATCAGGAGCGCCTGCTCTCCTGGACGAACTTTCTGCGTGCCGAAGGGCTCACCAAAGCCCAGTTCCCCATGGGTGCCAGCATAGGCCGCGTGGGCGAGCTGGCTGGTGGCAGTCCCTATGTACCATTCACCCTCGAGGCCTACCTCGAGCACGGAGGCGACCCCTCGGCTGAGCCGCTGACGCTTTCTCTGACCCGGTTCGATTGCGTCACCCTGGTCGAGGCGTGCCTGGCGGTAAGCCGGGTAGCGGCCACGGAGCAGCCGCCAAGCTGGGAGGAGTTTGGGCGCGAGGTGGAGCGGATGCGCTATCGCGAGGGAAAGCGGCTGGGCTATAGCTCCCGGCTGCACTACTTCAGTGAATGGATCAGCGATGGAGAGCGGCGCGGACTGGTGAGAGAGATGGGGCCGGAGCTGGGCGCAGCCCAAGATACCCGGCCGCTTCGATTCATGACGGAGCATCGGGCGAAGTACCTGGCATTGCAGGATGACCACGTGTTCCAGGAGATCCAGCGGATCGAGCGGAGCCTGGATGGCCGGCCGCGTCATGTTGTACCCACCAAGCAGATCCCCGCGATCGTCGACCGCATCCAGACCGGAGACGTTCTGGCCTTCGCCACGGAGATCCAGGGGCTGGATGTGACTCATTCGGCGCTGGCATACCGGGATCGGGAGGGAGTGCTGCGGGTGTGCCATGCACCTTTGTCCGGAGGAGTAGTAGCAATCACCCGAGCGACGCTTCCCGAGTATGTGGCCGCTATCCACCGAGCCAGCGGAATTACGGTGGCCCGGCCGCTGCGCGGCTGACCCGATGGCCAGGAAGCAGCTCTCTCTTTTCGGCAAGAGCGAATCGTGGCCCGAGGGTTTCAGGTATCAGGCGGACGTGGTGCCTCCGGAAGAAGAGGCAGCCCTGCTGGAGCAGGTACAAGGACTGCCGTTCAAGGAATTCGAGTTTCAGGGCTTTGTGGGAAAGCGGCGCACGGTTTCCTATGGCTGGCGCTACGATTTCAATGAGCGGAGACTTCAGAAGGCCGACGACATACCTTCGTTTCTGTACTCGCTTCGAGAGCGGGCCGGCGCCTTCGCTGGGCTGCCCGCGTCCCAGTTTCAACAGGTGCTGGTGATCGAATACGGGCCGGGGGCCAGTATCGGCTGGCACCGGGACAAACCGGTTTTCGGCGAGGTCATCGGCATCTCCCTCCTCTCCAGTTGCCGCTTCCGGTTTCGGCGCAAGGCAGGACCAGGCTGGGAGAGGGTGTCGCTGAAAGCAGAGCCGCGCTCGGCGTATCTGCTGAGCGGCCCCTCGCGAACCGAGTGGGAGCACAGCATCCCAGCGGTGGATAGCCTGCGTTATTCCATTACCTTCCGAAACTTCCGCGAACCCCGCTAGCACCCGGCCTGCCGCATGATCGTTCATCTTCTCGATGGGACCTACGAGCTGTTCCGGCACTTCTACGGCCTGCGCCGTTTCACCAAGGGCACTGACCGGCCTTATGGTGCAGTGGCCGGCGTTCTCCATACGGTGCTGCAGCTGATCGAGAGCGGAGGCACCCACATCGGGGTGGCCACCGACCACGTCATTGAATCCTTCCGCAACGACCTGTGGCCCGGGTACAAGACCGGTGCGGGGATCGAGCCCGCCCTGCTCGCACAATTTCACCCGTTGGAAGAGGCGCTGGCGGCAATGGGCGTGGTAGTGTGGCCCATGGTCGAGCTGGAGGCGGATGACGCGCTCGCGTCCGCCGCGTCCATTGCGGCAAGCGACGAATCGGTGGAGAAGGTGTGTATCTGGACTCCCGACAAGGATCTCGGGCAATGCGTTCAGGGCGACCGGGTAGTTCAAGTAGATCAAAAGAGCCGAAACATCAGGAACGCGGCCGGGGTTCGCGAGAAGTTCGGGGTTGATCCCGTGTTGATTCCCGACTTCCTCGCCCTGGTGGGCGATGCGGCAGACGGCTATCCCGGCATTCCAGGGATCGGGAAAAACACGGCGGCCCGCCTGCTCAACCAATACGGTCCTATCGAGGAATTTCCCGCGACTGTTCTCGGAGAAAGAATGGAACTAGCCCTGCTCTTCAAGCGATTGGCCACCTTGGTCACCGATGCTCCGCTCTTCTCCAGCGTGGAGGAGCTGCGCTGGGGGGGCCCGACTCCTGGTTTCGCGGCCATGACCGAGCGGTTCAAGGAGGGTCGCCTGCTGGAGCGATCCCTCAAAGCCCAGGTTGCCTAAGGCATCCTTGTCGATTCCGCGGACGCCCGTTCGATGGATATACGAGGCAGGGAGGCGGGGAAGAGAGCGGCAACCACATCAAGAGGATAAGACAATGCGTTTCATGGTGATCGTCAAAGCCGACAAGAGCAGCGAAGCCGGGGTACTGCCGAGCAAGGAGCTGCTCACCGAGATGGGAAAGTTCAATGAGGAGTTGGCCAAGGCGGGCGTAATGCTGGCCGGCGAGGGTCTCCAGCCGAGCTCCAAGGGCGCGCGCGTCAGATTCTCAGGCAACAAGCGAAGCGTCATTGACGGACCCTTTTCGGAGACCAAGGAGCTGGTCGCTGGGTTCTGGCTCTGGCAGGTGAGATCGAAGGAAGAGGCCATCGAATGGCTCAAGCGGGCGCCGTTCCAGGAGGGAGAGGTAGAGATCCGTCAGGTGTTCGAATCGGAGGACTTCGGAGCGGAGTTCACTCCCGAGCTAAGAGAACAGGAGGAGCGAATCCGCCAGCAGGTAGCCACCAAGAAGTAACGACTGGATGCTGCTGGCCTCCTCATGGGGCCAGCAGCGCCATGGCAGCTCGCTTGGTGGCGGTCCAGCCTGCCTCCTCCTTCTCCGGCTCGGCCTCATTGGTGGTGTTGAGCACGGTGACGATTGCGGTACGACTGTCGGGCCTGAGATAAAAGAACGAGCGAAAGTTGGCTTGGTCTCCAGTGTGTCCCACCAACGTGTTATGTCCCCGTCCGAAAATGAAGAAGGAGAGTCCCACGGAACCGGGTATGTCGTCCTGGGAGCCGGTGGGTACCACCACTCGCCACATCTCCTCGAGCGAAGAGCGCCGCAGAACCGTCTCATAGCGGTTTGCCAGTGCGGTGTCTCCCCGGCTCGCGCCGGTGAGAAAGCTCAAATAGGCAGCTAAATCAGTGAGGGGCGCGTTCCAGCCGCTGTTCGGAATGGTGACCCCAGGATCGAAGTCCGGGCTATTTCCCTGCACCCAGACACGATCTGAGCTGTCCCGGCGGACCGCGTAGTTGTTCGACCGCCAGTGGGCCAGGTGATACGGCGTGGTCCCAAAATAGCTCCAGCCGAGACCGAGGGGCGTCCAGATGTTTTTCTGGATGTAGCTCTGATACGGATCTCCGGTGAGCTGCTCGATGACCCGCGCCAGATAAATGAAGGCGGGATTGCTGTAGCCGAACCGGGACCCCGGCCGAAAGATGATCTCCTGATAGGGCATCATCGACACCAGCTGCTCCCAGCGGGTCGGTTCGAATGGCTCCCAGGGCAGGCCCCGTCGGTATGGCCAGGTAGGATCCTGAAAGCCGGCGGAGTGGGAGAGGAGCATCCGAATGGTGATCTCATCGACCGACCCGAAGCTGTCGTGGACCTGCCGCAGCTCCGGGACATAGCGTGTGATCTTGTCGTCGAGCGAGAGCTTGCCCCGGTCGCGCAGCTGCATGATGGCGATGGCGGTGAGCGTCTTGGTGATCGAGGCCCAGTGGAAAATGGTTCGCTCCTCCACCCGCTGCTTCCGCTCCCGGTCGGCCCAGCCGTACACATGGTGAGCCGTAATCCTCCCATCATTGAGAAACAGCGTACTGGCGCCGACGACGCTGTCGCCCTGAGCGAACGCGTCGAATGCCCTGGTATAGGCTGCCCAGCCGGCCGGCTCAGCCACAGCGCTCCTCCGTTGGGCCACGCCAGGTCTGATCGAAAGCACCATCATCAATGGAATCAGCGCTGCGCAGCGCATGATTTCCCCCGTTCTTCTTAAATTGGGACTCGTGACCATTGCCGATACCCACCGAGCCATAGACGCCGTCTGGCGAATCGAATCCGCCAAACTCATTGCCGGGCTGACCCGCCTGGTTGGAGACGTTAGCCTGGCCGAGGACCTGGCTCAGGATGCGCTGGTCGCCGCACTGGAGCGCTGGCCGGAGTCGGGCATCCCGGAGAAGCCGGGCGCCTGGCTCATGGCCACCGCCAAGCATCGCGCCATTGATCAGCTGCGGCGAGGCAAGATGCTGGACCGAAAGCACGTGCAGGTCGGCCACGAGATGGAGATCCGCCAGGAGGCCGCGGTTTCTGATCTCGACGCGGCGCTCGATGACGATATCGGCGATGATCTGCTCCGGCTCATGTTCATGGCGTGTCACCCGGTGTTGTCGATGGAAGCACGAGTCGCGCTCACCCTCCGGTTGGTGGGTGGCCTCACCACCCCAGAGATCGCGCGGGCCTTTCTGGTTGCGGAGCCCACCGTGGCTCAGCGAATCGTTCGCGCCAAACGTACTCTGGCCGACGCTCACGTGCCGTTCGAGGTTCCCCGGGGAACCGAGCTCCAGGCTCGTCTCTCATCGGTGCTGGGCGTTCTTTACCTGGTCTTCAATGAAGGTTATTCGGCCACGGCCGGAGACGACTGGATGCGCCCCCAGCTCTGTGAAGAAGCCCTCCGACTGGGGCGGATCCTGGCGGAGCTGACCCCGCAGGAATCGGAAGTCCATGGCCTGGTGGCTCTGATGGAAATTCAGGCCTCTCGGCTCCGCGCCCGGACCGGTCCCACGGGTGAACCGATCCTCCTGCTGGAACAGGATCGGGCCCGATGGGATCAGCTGCTGATCCGGCGGGGTCTGGCGGCGCTTGCGCGGGCGGAGGCGTTGGGCAGCTCACTGGGCCCCTACGGGTTGCAAGCGGCAATTGCCGCGTGTCACGCCCGGGCCCGAGCGGCTGAAGAGACCGACTGGGCCGGCATCGCATCATTATACGAGCGGCTGGCGCAGCTCACACCTTCTCCCGTCGTGGAGTTGAACCGTGCTGTCGCAGTAGGCATGGCATACGGACCGGCGGCCGGTCTGGAGCTAGCCGACAAGCTGATGACCGATCCGGTGCTCGAAGAGTATCATCTGCTGCCGGCGGTCCGGGGAGACCTGCTCACCAAGTTGGGCCGGAACGAGGAGGCCCGGGACGAGTTCGAGCGTGCGGCCGCGCTTACCAGGAATGCCAGAGAGCGCGACCTGCTGCTGCAACGAGCCGCTTCATCCGGACCAGACCGTCCCGCTCACTCTGCATCGTGAAAGATGATGCCCAGTGTGTGCCGCCGGCCCGAGCGGATCCGGCTCACGCCGTGGCGCAGATTGACCCGGTACACTCCGCGGGAGCCCTGCACCGGCCGCTGTCGCACGGTGAAGACAACGCCATCGCCCTGGCCGAGAGGCACTACTTCGGCCCGAGACTGCATCCGGGGGCGCTGCTCCGTCATCACGAACTCACCCCCGGTAAACTCCTGTTGCGGCTGGGAAAGCAGGATGGCGACTTGCAGCGGGAAGACGTGCTCACCGTAGACATCCTGATGAAGACAGTTGTAGTCCCCGGCCGTGTAGCGTAGGAGAAGCGGGGTGGCCCTTCGCTGCCCTGCTTGGTGGCAACGCTCCAGAAACTCGGCATGGCTACCAGGGTACTGCACCCCGATGCCCATGGCCTCGTTCCACCGATTGGCGATCGGGGCCAGCTGGCGGTACAGACTGGAGCGGAGCTCCGCAATGAGCGGCGGCAGAGGGTAGTCAAAGTACTTGTACTCGCCCCGGCCAAAGCCATGCCGCGCCATCACGATGCGGGACCGGAAGCCGCCCTCCCGATCGTAGAGTGCGGCTAGTTGGGCGCACTCCTCGGGGGAGATGAGTTGTTGCAGCACCGCGTTCCCTTGGGTGTCGAGATCCCGCTCCACCTCCAGCCAGTCACACGGGGTTGCGACAACCACGGGCGCGCTCACCGCTGAGACTCCCGCTCCAGCAGCATCCGCTTTCGCTCGAGGCCCCAGCGGTAGCCGGTAAGACCGCCACTCTTTCCGATCACCCGATGACAGGGGACCACCAACGCCAGCGGATTGGTGGCGCAGGCCCGAGCCACCGCTCTGACGGCCTTGGGCGCTCCGATCCGAGTGGCCACCTCGGCATAGGTGGTGGTGGTGCCCACGGGGATTTCCCGGAGCGCCTGCCAGACCCGCTGCTGGAACGTGCTGCCGCGGAGATCGATCAGGAGGTCGAGAGGCCGGGCCGGGGCTTCGACCAACCCAACCACCTGGGACAAGTACTGCGCCAGCTCCTGGTCTCGTCGAAGGAGAGCTGTGTGGGGAAACCGTTTCTCCAGCTCGCCGGTGACGGATTCCGGATCGTCGCCCAGAAGAACCGCACAGATGCCCCGTTCTCCCCCGGCGACCAGGACGGAGCCCAGGGAACATTGACCGATCGCATAGTGAAGCCGGGCTGGCTGTCGAGTGATGGCTGGAACGCTCATTGATCGTCCTTTCAGTTTCAGGTCCGTTCAGATGACGATCAGTTTACGGGCTCCCGCCCGATGTCGCGCTCCGGTTCTTGCGATCAAAGTCCCCGGCGGCGCCGGGCGGACTCTGCCCGCATCCGTTGCATCGCGTTGGTTTCCTGGGCCGCATAGCGCTCTTCTCTCCAGGGATCGGCCCTCAAGTGATAGCCGTTCTGCTCCCAGAACCCGGGCGCGTTGTGGTCGAGAAACTCAAACCCACGCACCCATTTGGCACTCTTCCAGAAGTACAGCTGGGGTACCACCAGCCGGCACGGACCACCATGCTCCACCGGCAGGGGTGCCCCATCGTGCCGGTAAGCCAGGAGAGCATCCTTGCTGACCAGGTCCGTCAATAAGAGGTTGGTGGTGTAATCCGGATCCGCATGGACCATCACCGCGCTCGCCTCGGGGTGGACCCGTACCCGGCGAAGTATTTCGGAAACCGCCACGCCTTCCCACCGATTGTCGAAGCGGCTCCAGCGGGTCACGCAATGCACGTCTGAGGTCACCTCAACCCGGGGAAGCTCCACGAACTCCTTCCAGGTCCAGGTCACCGGCTCCTGAACCAGCCCAAAACAGCGAAAGGTCCAGTTGGCAAGATCCAGCCTAGGCGTCTCGCCATAGGTGAGGACCGGCCATTTCCTGGTAAGCACCTGGCCGCGAGGCAGGCGGTCCTGGGTAGCCCTTTCCTCCATTAGAAGCTCCGGTTCGGAAACTCAGCCAATCTAGTTGACAACCTTTCGGCCTGGCGGCGTGTCAAAGACCCCTGCAGTCAGGAAGCCATCAGCCGAGGAGTAGTATGCTCAGCGGAATTTTCATCCCGCTTGCTTCTATCATAGTTGTCGCCCAGCAAAACCCTCTGCCCGCCCAGTCCAGCGATTCGCTTCGTACCGGGGGCAGGCACGCTCACGCGCGGCAGATCCGTGCTGCCCAGCTCGAGGGTAGCGTCGAGATAGATGGGCATCTGAATGACTCGGCGTGGGAGCGGGCAGAGCCTGCAACGGGGTTCACCCAGACCGATCCGGTCGAAGGCAACCCGGCCAGCGAGCGCACCGAGGTGCGAGTGCTGATCGGCACCGATGCGCTCTACATCGGAGCTCGGCTCTACGACGGGGCGCCGGGACGGGTCAAGGCAGTCCTGGCCCGCCGCGACGACGATGTGGAGTCGGACGAGCTCGACGTCTACCTCGACACCTTCCACGACCACCTGAGCGGAGTCCGATTTCGGATAACACCAGGAGGCGCCATTCTGGATGGCATCCTGGGCTCTTCGGCGCAGGGAAGCGATGAAGACGACTCATGGGACCCGGTCTGGGAGAGTGCCGCCCGGGTGGACTCCCTCGGCTGGACGGCGGAGCTCCGTATCCCGCTCTCCCAGCTGCGCTACAACTCCACCGCCAACGGCGTCTGGGGCATTCAGCTGTATCGCAAGATTCTGCGGAAGGGCGAGGAAGACTGGTTTTCCTTCGTGCCCAAGAGCGAGTTCGGCGGAGTCAGCCGCTACGCCCATCTGGTGGGCTTGGGAAAGCTGCGGCCGCAGCGGCGGGTGGAGCTGGCGCCGTACCTGCTGGCCCGGGCAGCCTACCAGCCCGCAGTGCCGGGCGACCCGTTTCAGAGCGGGCACGATTATAACGGCTCAGCGGGGCTCGACCTCAAGTACGGTGTCACCAGCGATTTGACTCTCAGCGCTACGGTGAACCCGGATTTTGGCCAAGTCGAAGTCGACCCGGCGGTGGTGAATCTCAGCGCATTCGAGACGTTTTATCCGGAGAAGCGGCCCTTCTTCGTCGAGGGTGCCGATGTCTTTCGCTTCGGCGGGATTCGGGCCAACAACAGCTTCAACTTTCCAGAATCCTTCTTCAGCCGCAGGATCGGGCGCGAGCCGCAGCGCAATCTCGAAGGCGATGGTGTGAGTTACCTCGACCGGCCCAACGAAACCTCGATTCGTACGGCCGCCAAGCTGACCGGGCGCACCCACTCCGGCTGGTCTCTTGGCGTGCTGGATGCGGTGACCGCGGGAGAGCAGGCCCGGTACGTGGACGCTCTGGGGGCGAGAGTAACGGCTCCAGTCGAACCGTTGACCAACTACTTCGTCGGGAGGGTTCGCAAGGATCTTCGGGAAGGCAACACCACGCTTGGCGTGATCGGCACCGCGGTGAACCGGGACGAGGGTGATGCCCAGCTCATGTCGCTCCTGCGGAGTAGCGCGTACCTGTTCGGCGCCGACTTTACCAACTCCTGGTCTAATCGCGCCTGGTCACTCGACGGCTCCGTAGGGATTCAGTACGGTTAGCGGTAGCCCGGACGCGATCGCTCGAACTCAGCGGTCGAGCGCGCGGTACTTCCAGCGGCCCGACGCCTCCAGCCTCCATTACGATTCAACCCGCACCTCGTTCACCGGCTACTCCTATCAGGTCGCCCTGGGCAAGAATAGTGGGCGCCACTGGCAGGGCGGCCTGGTGTATCAGGAGGTTAGTCCCGCCTTCGAGTCGAACGACCTGGGCTTCCAGTCGGATGCGTCATCCCGCGGCATCTCTACCGATCTGGAGTACCATGAGCATCAGCCCGGCAAGGTGTTCCGTAACTATCAGATCTTCCCGTTTACCAACCACCAGTGGAACTTCGACGGCGATCTGATCTTCGGGTCCTACGGGCTCATCGTCGCAGCGGAGCTCAGGAATTTCTGGAACTTCCAGCTGCGCGGCGACTATGCGCCGCCGATCTACGATGACCGGCTGACCCGAGGTGGACCGCTGGCTCGACAGCCGCACTCCCGCGACGTGCGGGTGACGGTGAATTCAGACAGCCGAAAAACCACCAGATTGACGGGAAACTTTACCCACTCGTGGACCGCTGCCGACGAGCAGCAGACCAAGGCGGACCTGACCGTCGGCATTCGGCCTTCAGCGGCCTTTCACCTGAGCCTGGGTCCCGCGCTCACCTTGAACCAAACCCAGGCACAGTATGTGACGACGGTGGCTGACCCGGCGGCCGCCGCGACTTTCGGCTCGCGTTATGTGTTTGCGACGTTGGACCAGCGGGAGCTCTCCATGATTGCCCGCCTGGACTGGACCTTTACTCCCACACTCAGCCTGCAGTTCTTCTTCCAGCCGCTCATTTCGGCGGGTGAGTTTACCGACCTGAAGGAATTCGCCAGACCCCGGACCTACGAGTTCTCAGTGTACGGCCGAGACAAGGGCACCTTGACCCAGACCAGCGTAGGAACCGAGATCGACCCGGGCGACGGAGGAGCTTCGTTCACCGTTCCCCCCCAGGATTTCACCATCCGCTCGCTTAGAGCCAATGCGGTTCTTCGCTGGGAGTGGAGCCCCGGGTCGACGCTGTTCTTGGTATGGCAGCAGAACCGCGCGAATGACGACTCGTTCGGAAACTTGCAGCTGAGCCGGGATGTGAACGCGCTCTTCGCCGGCGGCGAGTCACGGAACGTGCTCGCCGTCAAGGCGAGTTATTGGTTGAGCTGGTAGGCGCTACCGCTTCTTCCCCGATCCAGGCTCGGTCTCCCGGCGATGCATCGCCGCTTTCGCCGGCTCCGGCAATACCTGTGGGCCCGACGATCCCGCCCAGCACACCGAGTGTGTCCCGCAGGGTGGCCCGGGGCAGGAGATCGCCAGCAGGCATGGCTCAGTGTGACCGGAACGGTCCTGACCCGCCGCGAGCGCCATCACCAGACCCAATGGGATTACGGTGTGAACCAGCCGGAGTAACTTGAGACTCATGAGTCCGAAGTCCGGAGACACTGCCGGAGCACAGCCTCCGATCGAACCGATGCTCGCCAAGCTGGCCGAGGGCCTCCCGCCGGAAGGCAGCTTTCTGTATGAGCCGAAGTGGGATGGGTTCCGCTCGATCGTATTTCGCAGCGACTCCGACGTGTACATCCAGAGCCGGGACCTGCGGCCGTTCGATCGTTACTTCCCTGAGCTGCACGACAGCTTGCTGAAGGAGTTACCTCCCGGATGTGTTCTCGACGGGGAGATCGTGATCATGACCCCGCACGGGCTCGACTTCGACCTGCTGCAGCTCAGGTTACATCCGGCCGCCTCGCGGGTAGCCAAACTGGCGCGGGAGACGCCGGCCTCGTTTGTGGCCTTCGATCTCCTGGCGATAGATGGGAAGAGTCTGATGGACGCTCCGCAGCACGAGCGAAGGCGCCAGTTGGAGCGCCTGGCGGCAAAGCTGGGCCCTCCCGTCTACCTGACACCCACAACCACGGATCGGAAAAAAGCGCTTCAGTGGCTGGATCAGTTCGAGGGCGCCGGGCTGGATGGCGTGATAGCAAAGCCCGCCGACAGCCGCTACCAGCCGGGCAAGCGGGCCATGCTGAAGATCAAACATGTGCGCACGGCGGACTGCGTCGTCGCGGGGTTCCGCTGGCACAAGACGGGAAAGGGCGTAGTGGGATCGTTACTGCTGGGTCTCTACGACAACCGAGGCGTCCTGCAACACGTCGGCGTGACCTCGTCATTCACCATGGCCATGCGGCGGCAGCTCGCGACCGAGCTGGCACCCCTTCAGAAAAACGCCTTCGAGCACCATCCGTGGAAGGACTGGGCCCAGGCCGATGGGAGTGAAACCGACCGCATGCCGGGCGCCCAGAGCCGCTGGAGTGCGGGCAAGAATCTCTCCTGGGAACCGCTTCGGATCGAACGGGTGGCAGAGGTCAAATACGATCACCTGCAAGGCGACCGCTTTCGCCACGCCACCACGTTCCTCCGCTGGAGACCTGATAAAGATCCGAAGGACTGCCGCTACGATCAGCTCGAGGTCACCCGAGCCTACGATTTGGAGAAAGTCTTTTCGTCGGGGTCGAGCGGCTCCTGAACCGGCCGGAGATCGGGCGGCACGTGCTGCAGGTTAACCCGGATCCGGGTCCAGGTGGTGAATCGCCCGCGCATGGCGTCGACCAGCACGTCGGCGGGCTCCAGGTGTGATGCCGCCTGGGGATGCCGCTCCTTCCAGCGCTCCAGTCCGGCCAGCGCGTCTTCCTTCCGCTGGGCACGGCCGATCTCGATCAAGGGAAACTTCGAAGTTCGCCGCCTGGAGGGCTGCACCCGGGCCGGCTCACCCTCCTGTTTCTGATAGTGGGGCGGCCAGGGAGCGTCGCCCAAACCCTCGCGCTCGTGTTCGGCCGACCGCTGCAGGAGAAGATCGAGTGATCCGGCGTGCTGATCGATGGCGGCATGGCGGTCGCCAATGCTGGCAAAGCGAGCCGGCATGGTGGCGAGGGTAAAGTCACCTGGCTCACACGTCGCCACCTCTTCCCAGCTGATCGGAGCAGACACCGGCGCTTCGGGCTTGGGGCGGATCGAATAGGCGGATGCCACGGTGCGGTCCTTGGCGTTCTGGTTGTAGTCCACGAATACCCCGTGCCGCTCCTCCTTCCACCATTTGCTGGTAGCGATCGTGGGAGCGCGTCGCTCCACCTCCCGTGCCAGGGCCAGAGCGGCGCGCCGCACCTGATCGAAGTTCCACCGGCGCTCGATCCGCACGTTTACATGGATGCCGCGCGAGCCCGAGGTCTTGGGCCACCCGGTCAGGCCGAAGTCCTGGAGCGTCTGGTTCACGACTGCGGCGACGTCACGCACCTGCTGCCAGCTCACACCCGGCACCGGATCGAGGTCGACCCGGAGCTCATCGGGGTGCTCCAGGTCGTCGGCCCGGACCGGATGAGGATGCAGCTCGAGGCAGCCGAGGTTGGCCAGCCAGGCCAGAGCCGCGGCATCTCTCGGCACTACCTCATCGGCGCTCCGACCCGAGGGAAAGCGGAGCGAAACGACCTCGATCCAGGAAGGCCGTGATTCGGGGGCACGCTTCTGATAGAAGTGCTCGCTGGCGATGCCGTTGGGATAGCGCACCAGCATGTTGGGCCGGCCTCCAGCGCCGCGCAGAGCTCCGTCGGCAACCGCGAGATAGTATCTGACCACGTCGAGCTTGGTGTACTGCCGGTCAGGAAACAGGATTTTTCCCGGATTGGTAACCACAACCTCACGTCCGTCGACGCTGAGAACTTCGGGCCCTTGGGCTTTGCCTTTTGAGCTCTTACCGGTGGATTTGGCCATGAGGTAGGGACCGGCTCAGCTCAGGCCTGCGAGGATCATCCAAAGACCAGAGACTACCAGTAATCCGCCACTGATGCGGCGAAACAGTCTGCCCTCAGCCAACAGCCTCTCGACCAGGACGAAACCGGCGATCAGCACCACCCAGAGCAGGTTCATCACTCCCGCTACAAACAGCAGCGCCATCAGCGCCCAGCAGCAGCCCACGCAGTAGGTCCCGTGCTCCACTCCCATCAGGAGGGCACCTCGATTGCCCTCCCGCCAGTGGGTTGAGAAGAACCCCAGGGGAGAGCGGCAGTGGGAGAGACACGCGGCCTTGAGCGGCAGCCACTGATAGATGCCGGCCAGGAGGAGTAGTCCGCCACCCAGGATTGGACTTGCGGCGGCCATGGCCGGAGAGAGGAGGGCGAGCCGGTGCAGCTGCCACTGCGCAACGGCCGCGACCGTGGCGTACAACGCCCAGATCAGGAGGTACCCGAGAGTAAACACGGCGGTCGAGGCGGTGGCGACATTGCTCACCTGCCTTCGCCGGGCGACGCCGGCAAAGAGCAGGATCATGGGAGCGGCAGAAGGGATCATCATTGCCACCATCATCACGATCCACATCGGCACCAGCCAGAGTAGTTCAGAACCGCTAGCTGCGCCCGTCAGCGGCATCGCCATTCCCGCCGGCATGCCGGGGGACATCGTGCGACTCATGTGGATGATGTATCCCCACGCCAGAGCGGCCAGAAAGGCGAGGCCGCCGGCCACCACCAGCCGGTTCCGGCGGAGGACCTGGTCGATGAGCCCTGGACCGGCCGTGGTGCTACTCATCAGGGGGATTTACCGCTGATTGGTCCAAGTCGTGAGGGCGTAGCTGGCAAATCCGCCCCCGTGGCGGAACTTGACCGGACCGTAATCGAATACGAGCGCCTCGGTGGTCGCGATGTTGCCCGTGTTCCAGAAGAACCCACCCTTGGGATAGACGATCTGCACCTCCTTGTACTGACCCGATACGGCATCGCGGATGGGGGTTTGCCGGAGCTCCAGCACGCCGGGAATTCGATAGCTCGAGCGAGTGCCGTTCACCTTCATCTCGATCGGCTTGCGCACCGGTCCTTCCAGCACCGCAATCGTCCCCGCCAATGCCTCGAACGGCATCCCTCCAGCCTGACCCGAGAGGATCATGGCGATCGCCTCGGCCTGCTGGTCGCTGGCCTTGTCGTCGATGAATACCGCGACCTTCCCGTTCCCTTGGTGGATCGCCTTGGGATAGTCGAGGGCCAGCACATAGCGGACGCCATCGAGCACAATATCGCCGTACTTACCTTCCTTTACTTCTCCTCCGATCAGGGCCTCACAGCCTCCGTCGTTAGAGGTGGGGAAGCCGGAAAACTGGCAGCCGCAGGCGGTGTCGCAGCAACAGGCTTCAATGTTGTGAACCGTAATCCGGTAGGGCACAGGCGCCATCTGTCTACCTCCTGACAGAACGAGTGGAGAGACCCCAGGTGCAAGAACACCCCCAGGCTGGCCGAGCACCCGGCTGACGCCCACGTACGATATGTCGGATGAGATGCGTGGGGAAGAACGTCTGGAGTGATTCCCTGCGGGTAAGGGTTCCTGCGCGGTGGGACAGTGCAGCCCGGGTCAGGAGCCTTACCGAAAGCTCCTGACCCGGAGCTGCCCGTCTGCCGGCTACTGCTTCACCTCCAACTCCACGACCTCGGGGTGACCGTAGGCCCCCATGCCCAGGGTATGTGTGATCTCCACGGCATTCGGCTTTGACGTCACGACAACCAGCGCCGATTCGTTGGCATCGAACATCCCCATGACTTTCTTCAGATCCCCTTCCGACAAGTGGCTGTTCCCGCTACTTACGGCGTAGGCCTGGGCCGAGTCGCTGGGGCTGCTCAGGCGCGCAATTGCGCTGTCTACCGTCTGGCTCGACTGAACCCCGGTCACGGAATTTCCTCGATGGTGTCTGAGCCGGGTGTCAACCTTGCCTGCCGGATCTTTGATGAGAACCGCGTAGGCCTCAATGTGGTCCTTGGACGAGGTGCTCATGCGCTTCACAGCGGCCTCGGCGCCGGTTGTGTCGTGCCAGACCGCGAAGACCATCTTGACCGGTGCCTGAGATTGGGCCTGCACCGCCCATGGGCTCGCAACCAGAAGAGAGGAGGCAAGTGACAGGTACCACGCGCGATAGGTGCTCATTGCTCTTCTCCATCAGGTTGGAAAGGGGGGGATGGTTTTCACGCAGTGTCCAATTTAGGAACAGAAAACCAGTTCCGCACCTCGATGTTAGTGTAGGTACCTGACTGACCTAGCCTTTCGTGTAATTGGCCGGTACTCCAGCGCTCACCATTTTTGCCCCCTATTGGGTGTATTCTGACTCGCGTCTTGACGAGACCTCGTGTGATGCGCTCATCCACGCTCCTTTGGTGCGTTCGCTACAGCCTTCTGCTGCTTTGCTTTCTGGCACTCATAGCGTTTGCCACGGCCTGCCATCCCGGCGAACCGACCGGCCCTGCCCAGCTGGATGTCGTCGCTACAGCCCACGATGACACGGTCAACTTTGCCAGCATCGGCACATTCGTCATGCCGGACTCGGTGGTCGCAATTGTTCCGCCGGAGAGCGTGGCGACCACTCTGCCCTTCGATCACACCTACGATCAGCTGATTCTGGACGGAGTTGCGGCGCAGATGACCGCCCTGGGCTACACCCGGCTGCCGAGTTTCGATCCCGGTAATCCGCCCGACGTCGCAGTGCTGATCAAAGGCGTAGCGGTCAGAAATACCGACATCTATGTCACCTATCCGTGGTGGGGCTACTGGGGATGGTACGGTTGGCCGTGCTGCTACGGCCCCGGCTGGGGAGTGGGATATCCCGTGGTCAGCGCCTCGCAGTATGACGTCGGGACCATCGTGATCGACATGTGGGATCTTCGGCGGAGCGATGCGACGGCGCAAACAGTACCGGCCATCTGGACCGCAGCGCTTCGTGGACTGCTCGAAGGGTCAGCCACCGATGCTCCGTTCCGGATAGATCAGGCCATCGATCGCGCCTTCGTTCAGTCACCCTACCTCGGTCATCAGTAGAGGAGCAGACACACCATGCTGGCAATTCGGCGGGTCATGGCGTTTGCCCTTCTTCCTGCGGTGCTCAGTGTAACGCCGGCCTCCGCCCAATGGTGGACGGCTCTCAGTTATCAGCCCGCCCAGCCTTTGGCAAACACCCAGGAGTTCACTGATGGGTTTGGCTGGCGAGGGATCGGGCTCGATTTCAAGAAGCAGATGAGCGACAACATCGCGCTCGGGCTGAGCTTCGGCTGGCAGGTGTTCGACCAGCAGACCGATCAGGTGGTGTCCGCGTTCGGGGTGGACATCAGCGGGGATCAGTTCCGCTATGTGAACTCATTTCCGATGCTGGCCAATGTCTCCTACTTCCTCGGCAGTCCGGGTAAGCTCCGGCCGTACCTTGCCGCCAACGTGGGGACCTATGTCCTGGAGCAACGTATGGACGTCGGTCTGTACTCGATCCATGAAACGAACTGGCACTTTGGATTCGGACCCGAAGCCGGCCTTGCCATTCCGGTCCGCCCGGGACTGTCCGCGGTGCTGAGCAGTCGATACAACTACGCGTTGTCCGCCGGGAACGTCGACGATCAGTCGTACGTGAGCTTCGGCCTGGGACTCGCGTGGACTCACGGATACTGAAAATAGGACATCATGGTATCTGCCTCCCGCCCCATCCAGTCGATATTCCACCCCTCTGACTTCTCGGAAGGCAGCGAGGTGGCCTTTGCGCACGCGCTCAAGATCGCCCTCGCGGCCGAAGCCGGGCTCGACATGCTGCACGTGTCGGAGCAGCGGGATCAGGGCTGGACCGAATTCCCCGGTGTCCGCGGAACCCTCGAGCGCTGGCAGCTGTTGGCGCCCAACAGCCCGCGTAAAGCGGTTGCCTCGCTGGGAATCGATGTGCGGAAGGTGGTGATGAAGGACAAGGATCCGGTCCGGGCGGCGGAACGGTTTCTTGAAAAGAACCCTACCGATCTGGTGGTGCTTGCCGCGCACGCCCACCAGGGCCACTGGACTCGCAGTTCGGTGTCCCAGCCGATCGCGAAGGCAGCCTCTGCCGCTACGCTCTTCCTGCCTTACGGATGCGAGGGCTTTATCTCTCAGGCCGACGGGAGCTCTTCTCTTCGGAACATCCTGCTGCCGGTTGACTCGGCACCCCGGCCGGAACCGGCAATAGAGGCCGCCTGGCGGCTGGCGTGGGCTCTGCACTGTCCTGAGATCACATTCACTCTGCTGCACGTGGGCCGCGGCGAAATCCCCTCCGTCGAAGCCGAAGAGCAGCCCGGTTGGACCTGGAAGAAGGTGACCCGGCAGGGCGACGTAGTGGATACCATCGTTGCCGTCGCCGGCGAGTGCGCCGCCGACCTCATTGTGATGACCACGGCCGGGCGCAACGGTTTCCTCGACGCCCTGCGCGGATCCACTACTGAGCGCGTGTTGCGCAGTGGGGTCGCACCCCTCCTGGCCATTCCAGCCGCCGCGCTGATGTAACTGCCCTTGCCTCCCCGCCGGCTCGCTGCTGCCCTCGCCGGTCTTGCTGTCCTCGGTGCAGGGGTCTGGATGATCCTGACGGTGGGCAGCCCCTTCCCTCCACGTACGTTCACAATGGTGACCGGTCCCCCTGGGAGCGCTTACGATGAGCTCGGCGCTCAGTATCAGGAGGTGCTTCGGCGGGCGGGAATCGATCTTCGGGTGATCCGGACGGCAGGCGGAGTGGAGAACCTTGCACGGCTGCAGGACCCCGCCTCGGGAGTGAAGGTCGGCTTCCTGGAGAGTGGACTGACCAGCCAGAAGGAGTCTCCAGACCTCCTTTCACTGGGCACGGTCTCGCTCCAGCCCCTCTGGTCCTTCTTTCGCGGCGGAACCCAAGGGAATGGGGCCCGGGCAAAACTCACGAGCAAGCGCATCTCGATCGAGCCCCAGGGTAGTGCAACCCGAGTTCTGGCTCGAAGGCTGCTGGCGCTCAACGGTATAACAGACACGAGCGTCGTGTTGCTTGGGCTCCCGCCGGAACAAAGTGCC
The DNA here is from genome assembly GCA_963698975.1 of uncultured Gemmatimonadales bacterium. Classification (GTDB taxonomy): domain Bacteria; phylum Gemmatimonadota; class Gemmatimonadetes; order Gemmatimonadales; family GWC2-71-9; genus CAVVWJ01. The sequence goes on along the minus strand of CAVOSV010000002.1, from coordinate 1,414,974 downwards.
GAAGCGTTGTTACATGGGGACATCGACGGCGCCGTAATGCTGAGCTCGTGGCGGTCACCGGTGGTGCGGAGGCTGCTCGTGGCCGACGGCGTTGTGCTCGAGAGCTATCCTCGCGCGGACGCGTACGTCGCGTTGTTTCCCAGTCTCTATAAGGTGGTGCTCCCCACGGGCGTGGCAGATCTGGCGAAGAATATTCCGCCCCGCGACGTGACGCTGCTCGCTGTGGAGACCAGCCTGGTGGTACGGAAGAACCTCCACCCTGCGTTGCAGTACCTTCTACTCGAGGCAGCATCCGAAATCCATGGTGGTCCGGACATCTTTCACAAAGCCGGCCGATTCCCGGCCGCCGAAGCGATCAACCTGTCCTTGAGTAGACCGGCACGGGAGTTCTATCAGTCCGGCTTGCCGTTTGTCTACCAGGTCCTGCCACTGTGGTTAGCGGGCATAACCCAGCGCCTGCTGATCCTCCTTATCCCATTGTTTGTAGTGGTATTTCCCGCGATCCGCTTCCTGCCGGCCATCTACTCGTACATCATCGAGCGCCGGATCTACAAACTTTACGGCGAGTTGATGATGCTGGAAGCAGAGTTGGACAGCGGCTCCGAACCAGCCCCATACGATCTGGCAACAAGGCTGGAGGATTTAGCCAGGCGGGCAAACCACCTCTCGGTCCCGCTCCGCTTCTCCCAGCGATTGTTCATCCTGAAGAGCCACATTGCGCTCGCCAGGGAAGAGTTGGGAAAACGGCCTGCGATGCGCGCCGTTGCCAGGGTGTAAAGCCACCTCAGGACTGGTGGCCGATACTCAGGAAGGATCAGAGTGCTGAGGTATACCAAAGTCCAGTGCCTTGTGAGCGCTGGAGGCAGACATTTGAGCTGGTCAAATATCGGCGGGGCGTTATGGCAGCCCCTTACTCTGGAGGAATAGCGATGCACCGCATTTTGGTATGGCTCCTGGTACCCTGTCTGCTTGTCAGTTCGGCGCAGGCTCAGACCACCGCCCAGCCGGCCTCGGCCACCACAGCGTCTACCCCCTCGCTGGAGGAGACCCTGAAGAGCTACCGGGCCGACATGCAGGGCACGAGAGCAGACATCATGGCAAAGAACCTGACGCTCACCGCCGATCAGGCGGCCAAGTTCTGGCCCGTTTTTCAGAACTATCAAAAAGAGCAGAACACCATCATGGACGCTCAGCTCAAGAGCATCCACAAGTATGTGGAAGGTTACAACACGCTGGACGACGCAGGGGCGCTGGCCATGTTCAACGCCCACCTCGATCGCGACGCCAAGATGACCGCCTTACGGAAACACTGGCTGGCCGAGTTCCAGAAGGTCCTGCCCACGAAGATGGCGGTGCGAGCCATGGAGATCGATCGCCGACTTTCCCTGGTGGCCCAGACGGAAGTGGCCGCGGAGCTCCCGCTGGTGCACTGAGGCGTATTCAAGCCGTTGGACTCTTGCCAAGACAGAGAGGCGCCACACCAGAACACCGATGTGGCGCCTCTTCTTTTATGTCTGAAATCCCAGGTGTTTCCGTTACTTGCCGGTCGACCCCTGCCCCGCCGCCGCCGTCGATGCGGTGACATTCACCCCGATCGAACCGGCGGTCTGCGTGGCGAGGTTGAGGCGCTGCTGCAGATCGGGCAGCATAGTGGAGGCTACCTGTTTCAGCAGCTGCACCTTTCCGCTTTCGGATTCCCGCTGAAATAGCCGTACCTCGTCAGCGTGCCGCGTGACCATTTCGGTCATGTATGCCTTATCGAAAGAGGAGCGACCCATCCTGCTGAAGCGGTCGAACGCCTGCTGGTCCTGTCTCATGAGAACCGGGGCCGGAAAGGCAGCCTGCTTGGCTGCCGTAGCCAGATCCTGGTTGGTCTTGGAGTAGTCGCTCACCATCCTCTTGCCAAACTCCACTACGGCCGAGCTGGAGCCCTTCTTTTCCGCGAGGTTCCCTAGCTTCACCTGAAGCAGACCAACACTGCCCGCTGTCTGAATGAAGACACTGTCCGCCGCGAGCGACACTGGCTGTTGGGCCGCTGCGGGGCTAGCGCCTGCGACAGCGCTGAGCAATAGACCGGCCACGGCTGCGGGAACAAGCAATTTGACGGCCATTTCCTTCATCCTTTCCCTGTGTCGTTTTCCATTCATCGGGGGTCACTAGCCTTGGACGGCCGGATGGCCCAAATGGTTTCGTCGGAGATCGACCGCAACCGTAACAGTCGTGTGACTGTCCAATGAGGATGGAAGAAGGGTGGGCAGAAAGAAGAGACGCGACCGGCCGGAGCTCGATCGCGCCTCTCATTGTCTTGCCTAGGCTCGGGCAGGCCGGCCCCGATCCGGAAAACCCTTAAGCCTGGTGCTATGAACCTCTCGTGTCTGCCGAGGCTGGAGTTGCCAGGGCGGGACCAGCCAAACCTCTTCCCGCTGCATACTCCCGTGTCATCCGTGAATACAGCGAGATCTCGGGATCGAACAGAAATCGGAAGAGGAGCCGGGTCCAGGAGGTGTGGGCGGCCAAATCGGCATAAAACTCGGGCGCGATCGCCCGGATCTGGGGCAGGCGATGCCACGGAACCGAGGAAAAGTCGTGGTGTTCGTTATGGTATCCGACGTTGAACGTCAGGAGATTCAGCTTGCCGTAATAGCTGAAAGTCTCCTGATCGCCGCCATCAACGAGGTAGTGCCGCTGGATCCAGCGGGCGCCTAGTGGATGGAGGCCGATGGAAAAGAAGAACGCCAGCACCAGATAGGCGAACGACCGAGGTCCCCACATCAGATAGACGGCAAAGTTGACGCCGATCTGGATAGCGAGGTTCGTGGCGGTCCAGGCGTCCAGCGGTGGCACCGCCTTGACCCGAAACGAGCGCACCGCCTGGAACAGCGGATAGAACATCAGCCAGAGCGCCTTCCGCAGGGGTGAGCGGCCAACCAGCCGAGCCTCCCAAATGCTTGGTATGTCGGCATCCAGGTCGTAGACGCCCTGAAACGCGTGATGCTTCAGGTGGTACTTCTGAAAGGAGAAGGAGCCCGGCACAAACAGCGGGAGGTTGGCCACGATCCCGGTGAGAACATTCGGCAAGCGCCGCCGGAACACGAGACGGTGGGCACATTCATGGATCATGACGAAGAGCCCATGGCTGGCGAACGCCCCTACGGTGTACGCCAGAGCAAGTACAAGCCAGATCGGCCGGTCCGCCACAAACCAGGCCACGCCAAACTGCAGGCTCACCAGCCCCAGGATGCACCAGAACGTGACCGGGCTCGATCCAATGAGGCTCCGAATCTCAGGATGGCGGCGGAGTATCTGTTTGGTGCGGTCGCGGTGAGGCTCGGGGCCGGCGGAATGTGAAAAGCCGGACTGATGCTCGGGCAACGAGTTCTCGTCGTAAAAAGGGAGTGTCCTTCGGGAATGCGGTCTGGGCAAGAGGACTGGTTGAAGTATACCCGTCTTAACCGCTGGATACTAGCCGTGCCTTCGGCTCCCTTGTTCTTTCACGATGACCAGGCCAACGTGGAAGTAGGCATTCTCCGCGGCCAGCCATCACCGACGCTGAGGCTTTGAAGTAGTAGGTTGAATTGCCCGTCTCTTCGGACCCGGGTGGCAGCTCCTTCTGATGTTCTCCCTTCTCGAGACCCCCATGTTCCTGCTTAGCCTGGCTCTTCTCACGCTCCCCGTCGACAGCGCGGTGGTGCGAGATATTAAAGTCGCCGATGGTGAGACCCTCCGCACTACTTCGGTGGGGACCGGTCAGCCCATCATTCTGATTCCCGGCATCTTTGGAGGGGCATTCGGTTATCGGAAGATCACCGGCCCACTGGTAGCTCAGGGATATCGTACCATCGTGATCGAGCCACTCGGCTACGGCTTTTCCTCTCATCCCAAGGAAGCGGACTACTCGTTCGAGGCTCAGAGCGACCGCGTGGCCCGCACCCTCGATCAGTTGAGTATCAAGCGCGCACTCTTCGTTGCCCAGTCCAGCGGGGCCGCCATCGTCTTTCGCCTCGCGGTCAAGCGGCCCGACCTGGTGCGGGGTTTTCTCTCCATCGATGGCGGGCCGGCCGAGAGCGCGGCCACGCCGGGAATGAAGAAGGCATTCAAGTTCGGCGGCGGGCTGGTCAAGCTCACCATGGACGAATCCAGGCTGAGACATGAGGTGCGGCGTGAGATCGTGAAGAACTCGGGCGACACGAGCTGGGTCACTGACGCGGTGGTTCGCAGCTACACCGCCGGCCAAACCGCCGACCTGGGCGGCTCGATTGATGCCTTCCATGAAATGGCCAAGTCGAAGGAGAACACCTCGCTGGCCGATCGGCTCCAGCATTGCTTGGCCCCCGTGGTGCTGCTGGTGGGAACGGTAGATCACCCCTCAGGCGTACCGGATGAACAGCGGCAGCTGCTCAAGACCAAGCTTCGCGCGTTCAACACCGAAACCGTCCGCGGGGCGGGCCAGTTTATTCAGGAAGAGCAGCCGGCTGTCGTGCTCTCGGCAGTAACGCGGTTGAACCGGGTGGCCCGCTAGGCAGGAGAAAATCCATTGCCCCCGTAGGCAGAGTATGCTATCATTGCTGCCAGCGACGACAGGGGACTGGCTTGGCGCCGGTCCCTTTTGTTTGGGCGATAGTTCCTGGCGCAGTAGCGCCGCTGTCGCCGGCCCGCGTGGGGGGCTGAACCCACGTACAACGTAGTCGGCAGTGCGGCACGTCCGGCTCCGATTACCAGTCTCAGGAGTAGGACATGGCACGTACCACCGGCACGGTCAAGTGGTTCAATGACGCGAAGGGCTTTGGATTCATCACGCCCGAAGACGGTCAGAAGGACTGCTTCGTGCACCACTCGGCCATCTCAGGTCAGGGCTTCAAGAGCTTGACCGAAGGCGATCGAGTCGAATTCGATGTCGTGCAGGGCCAGAAGGGCCCCGCCGCAGAGAACGTCACAAAGATCGCGAAGTAAGTCTTCGTCGATGGATGACGGCCGGTTCCTCTGGGACCGGCCGTTGTTTTTTTGGGTGGCGCCCTACCGCCCCTCTATTCAATTGAACCGAAACAGCGGTGGGAAGCCGATGACCACGATCGCGGCCCACAGAGAGTACGCCGGCAAGTACGTTGTCTGCCAGCGTTCCAGGCCGGCAAAGGAACCGCCGCGCAGAAACCGGACGTAGAGCACGGTGGACCAGCCCAGGTTCACCAGCAGGATCACGTTCTCGCCCAGTGCGGCCACTCGGTTGGGGGTGAAGCCGAACTCGGAGATGCGGGCTCCGATCGCTGCCAGAGCGAAGGCATCCGCGATCAGCGCACTGACGAGGAGCAGCACGAGCAGCAGATCGAAAGCGCCCGGCGTCGTCTCGGAGTCTCGCGCGGAGATGGAGTAGAGCAGCAGGCCCAACACCAGCACCAGCAGGAGGTCGAAAGCAATCAGCGCATTGCGCTCGACGTCGATGCCGTGGCCGGTCCAGAACATGGTTCCCAGAAAGGCCAGCAGGGTCAGCGCGAACAGCGGCGTGAAAATCCGAGTCAGCACGGGCGCCATATTCTCGATCACGCTCTGCTTTGCCTCGACCAGCCAGGAGGCGACGATCACCGCCCCGGCCATTCCGCACGGCACCAGCCATTTTTGGATCAGTGACTGCGCATCGATCCCGATTGCCTGAAACATTCCCATCGTAAATCCGACCAGCACGCCGCCGCCTAATGCAATCAGCGCGTAGTAGATAAACAGCTCACCGGAGAAGCGGACGAAATCCATTCGTCCGGCGCTCTCGCCCCAACGTTTCCCCGCGTAGGCCACTCCCACGAGCAACCACATCGCGATCGGCAGATGCAGGATGGTGAGTGGTTCAGTGTCGCTGCCGGGCTTGAAGGGATAGACGTTCGCGAAGATGAAAGCGGCGCCGAACCCCAACGCCAGACCCGTCCAGATGCGAGGGCTCAGCCGCCGTTTCCAGCCGAAATACCCGGTGAGAATGGGAAGCACGAAGAAGGCGGCATTCCGGAATAAGGCCTTGTCTACGCCCCACTCGAGACCAAATAACGACGGTACTTTGACCACCAGTGCCGCGAGTACCGTCAGCGCCAGGACGACGATCGCCTCGGTCTGTTCCTGGGCGCCGGAGCGGACACTGACAGCTGACGATATCACCAGCTGTTTCCAGAGCCGCTCCGAGTGCTCCCGGGCGAACTCGTTGGAGATGGCGTCCAGCGCACCCATCCGCTTCACCGCCACCAGGAACGCCTCGTTCTCGGAGAGACCGGCCCCACGCAGCACCGTCACCTCCCCTCTGAGGTGATCCTCCAGCTCCTCCACGTCGACCGGCCGTATGGCCTGGCGGCGGCGAAGGTAGCTTCGCCACTGCTCGACCTGCTCCTCGAGCGAGTGGGTCGACGGCTCTTCTTTGGCGCGTTCAGCCATGGGCCGGCCGCGGTGACAGCGCTGACCGCCCCGAAAGCGACACCGTACGCCAGATGTTCCGCAGCGCAGAGTCCACCATCTGCCACTGCTGTCGCTGCTCGAACAGCTGTGCTTTGCCCTGTACCGTAAGGTGATAGTACTTGCGTTTGCGACCGGTGTCCGAGGTGTCCCACTTGCCCCTAATGTGACCCTGCCGCTCGAGCCGGTGGAGGACCGGATAGAGCATACCGTCGGTCCATTGAAGATCTCCGCCGGAGAGCTCGTTTACCCGCTTGAGAATGGCATAGCCATAGGAGTCGCCCTCGGCCAGAATGGCGAGGACCAACGGTGTAGCCGAAGCCGCCACAAGATCCTTGTTGATGTCCATGTTTTTCTTTCGCAAGAAGACATCAGTACCTTGCTGTACTATACATTGTCCCTCTATGTATGTCGAGCCGGCAGGAAAGGTGACTAGCCAGTCCAATCAAGCCGTCTCATTTTTTGCAGTACCCATGGATGCCAGCTTGCCAGATTTCCTCGGGTCAGTTCAGGCAGCCCTCGGCAGCCGCTATCAGCTCGTGCGCGAGCTGGGCCGCGGTGGAATGGCCATCGTCTATCTGGCCCGCGACCTCAAGCATGGCCGCCTGGTTGCCCTCAAGCTGCTGCGGCACGAGCTCGTTCCCGCACTCGGGCCGGAGCGCTTTCTCCGGGAAATCGCCGTAACTGCCGGCCTGCAGCATCCACATATCCTTCCATTGCTTGATTCGGGAACGCTGCAGCCTGCCGAATCACCCTACTACGTCATGCCCTATGTCGAGGGCGAGTCACTTCGCGACCGGCTGGAACGCGAACGCCAACTGCCGGTCGATCAGGCTCTACATATCACCCGCGACGTGGCGGCAGCGCTGGGGTACGCGCACGAACACGGCGTAGTGCATCGCGACATCAAGCCCGAGAACATCCTGCTCTCCGGCGGCCAGGCTGTGGTGGCCGACTTCGGCATTGCGCGAGCGCTCTCCGCTGCGGGCGCCGAGCGGCTGACGGAGACCGGGCTCGCGCTCGGCACACCGCACTACATGAGTCCCGAACAGGCATCGGGTGACCACCGCGTGGACGGGCGGGCGGATATCTACGCCCTGGCTTGCGTTCTCTACGAAATGCTCGCGGGCGAGCCTCCCTATACTGGGCCCACCGCCCAGGCCATCATCGCCAAACGCATGCTGGAGCCGGTACCCCGGATCCGAACCGTCAGGGAGAGCGTTCCCCATGAGGTAGAGCGTGCCATCACCCGCGCCTTGGCTAAAACTCCGGCGGACCGGTTCGGCACAGCGCAGGAGTTCGCCGACGCTCTCTCCGCCCAGGAGAGCAGGCCACTGGTGCCTGACTCGAGCGGTACTGGCCGCCGCTGGCGAGCCGCGGCGATACTGGTTGCCGTCCTGGTTGCTGCCGCTCTTGCCCTTCGCCTCTGGTCCGGGAGAACCGGGTCGGACGTCAGTCCTTCAGCATCACGCATCGCCATCCTGCCATTCACGCCAAGCGGTTCCGACACCGGGCTCTCGCGGCTGGGCCGCGACTTGGTGTTTACCCTGAGCGCAGAGCTGGACGGCTTGGCCGCCATTCGGGTGGTAGACGCCCACACCGTTCTCGCCCATTCGAAACAGGACGGCCTGTTTTCTCCCGCCGAGGGAGCGGCGCTGGCCCGTCGGTTTGGGGCGGGCAGCCTCGTGCACGGCAGTCTGGTGCGAGAAGGCGCCGATGTTCGCCTGGACTTCGTTCTACGGTCGACCGATAGCAGCGCCACCCCTCTGGCTCGGGCGTCGGTCTCCGGTGCATCCGATTCAGTCGCTGCGCTCACCGACTCCGCGGTCCACGTTCTCCTGCGACAGATCTGGACTCGGGGATCTGCCCCTACTCCCAGTCTCGACGCGGCACTCAAGACTCGCTCGGTTCCGGCCTTGCGCGCATTCCTGGAAGGGGAACGACAGATTGTGGGCGGTCGGTGGGACAGCGCATCGGCTTCATACGGTCGCGCCAGGGAGGCGGATCCAGCCTTCTGGCTGGCCTACGCTCGGCAGCACTATGCGATGCAGTGGTCAGTAAAACCACCGCTGGAAATCCTGATCGACTCGCTCCAGCGCCATCGCTTCGAGCTGCCGGAACCCGAGCGTCTTTTGGCCGAGGCGATCATTCTTTGGTCGCGCGATAGCGTCGCCCTAGCCCTCGAACGTGCGCGCCAGCTCACCGAGCGAGATCCGAACTCCTGGTTCGGGTGGCTGACCTACGCCGACCAGCTGTTTCACAATGGCCCGCTGCTGGGCCGCTCGCGAGTCGAGGCCCGGGCTGGTTTCCTGCGGGCTCTCGAGCTCAATCCGAACCTGATCCCGGTGCACGAACACTTGATGCTACTGGCGCTCCAGGACAGAGACACGGCAGCGGCCGCCCTGGGGCTACGGGAGCTCACGCGGCTCGATGCCGGCCCAAGCCTCACGGCCGACGGCTACGGCAACAGAATGCTGCAGTTTCGCTTTCTCGCTGCAGTTGAGCGGGGCGATAGTCTGCTCACTCGGGTATTGGCCGATAGCATTGCCCACGACCCCGAGCCGGAAGCTGTGCCGGATGGGAGCTTTTACGACGCATATCGCCATGGCCTCCCGTCCGAGCAGATTCAGGTGAGTGGGAAGGTGGTCCAGTCAGGGGCACGTCCGGCTCGCCGAGCAACACATGGTAGGCTGCTGGCACTGTCGTGGGTGCAGCGGGGGGCGTGGGATTCGGCGTTGATCGCCATGGACCGTCTGGTGGCCAGCGAGATCGATTCGGGTGCGGCCCTCGAGTCGTATGGGCTGGCGGTCGTGGGAGCATGGCTCGGAGCCGTAGAGCAACGCGAAGCCAAGCTGCGGCGCCAGGCCGCGGTGACACTGGCCGGAGCGAACGACACGGCCCGCTCCGAAGTGGCTTGGCTTGACGGACTAACCGCGGTCGGTCGACGCGATCGCCGGAGCCTTGCCGAGGCGCGGGCTGCACTTCGAGCAATGGGAGATTCCAGCTCTAACGCCCTCGACCACTCCCTGGCGGCCTTCGATGCCGCGCTTGCCGGCGACACGGCGGCCGCGGGATCCTCGATGGCGGCTCTCGAGTGGCGGGAGGCGAAGGTTTCCGCGCCGGATTTCAGCCGCCATCCCTACACGATAGCAGTTGATCGGCTGGCAGGAGGTCGGTGGCTGGCTGCCTCGGGCGATTCCGAAGGGGCTCTACGGCTGCTGACCTGGGTAGACGGTCCCTATTCCGTTCATCCCAGTACGGTATACAGCCTGATGCTGACGCCATTGGTCAATCTCGAGCGCGGCCGGATTGAGGAGCAGAGGAGACGGACCGGCTCGGCCCGGAACTACTACCGCGAGTTTCTGAGGCGCTATGACCGGCCAGTAACCGCCCATCGGGAACTGGTGGAAGAAGCCAAAACCGCGATGGTCCGGTTGAGCGGGCGACAGAATTAGCGATAGCGGCTAGCCGATCACTCCGTACGCATCCATCTTGGAACACCCCATCTGAACTGGCCATCTTGCGAGATAACCTGGCAGGTATTCAAGCCGCCCTGGTGGACCGCTACCAGGTCGAACGTGTGCTCGGCAAAGGTGGGATGGCGACGGTCTATCTCGCGCGCGATCTCCGAGACGAGAGTGCCATCGCCCTCAAAGTGCTCCACCCCGAGCTCGGCTTCACCGTGGGCGCCGACCGCTTCAAGCGGGAGATCCGCGTGGCCGCGCAGCTGCAGCATCCGAACATCCTTGGTGTCCTCGACTCGGGTGAGACCACGGGCCGGCCCGAAGCGGGTGGTGGGCAACTGTGGTTCACCATGCCGCTGGTCGAGGGTGAAAACGTCTATGAGCGGCTCCAACGCGAGCACCAGTTCCCGGTTCACGAGGCGCTCCGGATCGGCACCGCGGCGGCCGGCGCACTGGCCTACGCCCACGCGCAGGGCGTAGTTCACCGCGACATCAAGCCCGACAACATCATGCTCTCAGGCGATCAGGTGTTGGTCGCCGACTTCGGCGTGGCCCGCGCGGTGAGTGAAGTAGCGGAGAAGCTCACCGCCACAGGCATGATCGTCGGAACACCAACCTATATGAGCCCGGAACAGGCGAGCGGCGATAAGGCAATCGACGGCCGGAGTGATATCTTCGCGTTAGGCTGCGTGCTTTACGAAATGCTGGCCGGCCAGCCGCCATTCAAGGGGCCCACCCCGCAGGTCACGCTGATGCTCCGCTTCACTGCCCCTCCCCCGCCGCTTCGGCCCCGGTTCGAGATACCTGAACATGTGGAGACCGCGATCGTCCGCGCTCTGGCCAAGGATCCGGCGGAGCGTTACGGCACCGCCGCCGAATTTGCCGACGCTTTGGCCGGACGAGAGAGGGCCGGCTCATCGGTCCAGTCGCATGCCAACCCCTCGCGGAAAAAGGGGTGCGCCGCCATCCTCCTATTTGCCGCGGGAGTTGCAGGGATGTCCACTTTGTTGCGAGGGCTAGCCTGAACCGGTCATAATAATGAAACCGCCCACGGTGAAAGTCGCGGGCGGTTTCAATCGATGCAGCTCGGGTTAGTGCTGGGCTATCGGACCGGAGGTCACCCTGAACTCGTCGCGCCGGTTACGGGCCCATGCCGCCTCGGACTCCTCCTGATCGAGCGGCTGTTCCTCACCATAGCCTACAGTCTCCACTCGGTCCGCCGAGATGCCGAGCCCGGCCAGGAACCGCTTGGCGGACGCTGCGCGCCGCTGGCTGAGCGCGAGATTGTACTCATCGGAGCCACGCTCGTCCGCGTGTCCCTCGATTCGAAGTGACAGGCTGGGGGTGGTGCGGAGCACTTCCGCTTTCTCCTGAAGCGAGTGTCGTGCGTCGGCACTTAGGTCGGACTGGTCGAACCCGAAATAGATCCGCTGCTCCAGGATCATGCGGTGAGCGTCGTCCAGCAGCCCGTCGGGAATCTTCTCCACACTGACAGGGGTGTACGAGATCGTTGGGGTGGACGAGGGTGCTTCGGGCTGGGGGGTTGGCTCTTCAACCTGCTTGTGGCTTCCGCAGCCGATGCTCAAAGCCCCCAGTGCAATCAGAAATCCGGTCTGTCTGATGATTCCATGCATAATCGAATTTCCTTATGAAGTGTTGGTACCGGCGCAGGCTTGATCGGTCGCCGGACGAGAACGAGTTGCAAGCACCTGCAGTAGAACGCCAGAACTGGCACCAGATCTCTCGCCGATCGCGCATATAACACATCGATCAGTACGAGTACTGGGTGCTTGGCAGATAACGTGCCGAGTGCTCGAGTTTTTCTGGAAGGACCAGCTTGCAGTGGGTCTAGTGGAGGACCACGATCTTTCCAACGCTGCGCCGCGACTCCATGAGTCGGTGCGCCTTGGGCATGTCCTCGAAGGCGAAGATGGCCCCTACCACAGGCCGGATTCCGTGCGCCGCCACGAACGCCATCAGGCTGTCCCAGCAGCGCGCGAGCCGCGGCGGGTCGTCCAGGAGATAGCCGATGTGCGTTGCCATGAAGCCATGCGACCCTGGTGCGAGGGACCGGATATCTGCCTTGGGCAGATCGCGCCAGGTGCGGAGCCAAGAGAGCGGATTCCACCGATTCAGGGCGAGGCTCGCGAATCCGGCGGACACCACGCGGCCGAATGGAGCAAGCACTGGCCAAACCGCGCGGAAGACCTCGCCCCCGACCAGCTCCAATACCACGTCGAAGCGGTTCGGGCCGGCGGCCGCTTGAAGTCGCCCCTGAAAGTTGGCACCTCGGTAGTTCACAGCCGACTCGGCGCCGAGGGCGCGGATCGCCTCGAGCTTCGAGTCGCTCCCGGCCAGTCCTGTTGTGGCACAGCCGAAGCGGGTCGCGATCTGGACGGCCGCGGTTCCGACACCTCCCGCGGCCGCGGTGACGAGGACGCGGTCGGTTGGGCGAAGCCGGGCCACCTCCATGAGCGCCACCCATGCGGTGAGGTAGTTCACCGCGATCGCGGCATTTTCCTCGATTGAATAGGCGGCGATGGCAGGTAGTGCCTGCCGGACCGGGACCACGATTTTCTCCGCATACGCGCCGTGCTGCGCTCCGACGATCACCCGGTCGCCGATCGCGCGTCCCTCGACGTCAGCGCCAAGCGCGTCGATCGTGCCGGTCGCCTCCATCCCGGGCGTGTAGGGCATAGCCGGCGCCCACCCGTACAGCCCCTTGCGGGAGAGGACTTCGGCGAAGTTCAGCCCAATCGCCTCGATCCGCACCCGAACCTCTCCTGGCCCCGGCGTCGGGTCGGGAACAGCGCGAACGCGCAGCACCTCGGGCCCGCCGTGCCGGGTGAGGACGATCGCCCTCAAGGCGAGCCGACCCTTCGGGCCCAGCCCTGAAGCACATGCCGCTGGCCATCCTCCGGTGTGGCCCGGAGTTGCTCCGCCACGGCCAATAGGTCTGAGCTCGCAGGATGCTCCGACATGGATGACTCGGCAAACACAGCGACTCAACGGACAAAAAAAAGGCGACGACCATGCGGCCGCCGCCCGATACATGCCTTTTCCTAGTCTTCGTTGATATCCACTTCGACGACCTCGGGAGTCCCCTGCCCACCCATACCCAGGGTATGCTCCATCTCCGAAACGTTCGGCTTCGGCGAGATGAGCAGCACCGCAGAATTTCCCGGTTTGAGCATCCCGACGACCTTCTTCAAGTCCTTTTCGGATAGACGGCTGGCCGGCCCGCTCTTCGGGGCGTAGGCCTTGGCGGAATCGGCAGCATTCGCCGGCAGCGCGCTCAGCCTTGCGATCGAGGTGTCGATGGTCTGGCTGGCCACCATGGCCCGGTCCGAGCCACCGGCCTTATTGTGCCGCTGCGTGACCTCCACCTTGCCGGTCTTGTCCTTAACGATGACGGCGTAGGCTTCGACCACGTCGTAAGTCTTCTTATTCATGTTCCTCATTATGGTGGCCGCAGATCCCGGATCCTTCCAGACAGCGTAGACCATCTTGAGTGGTGCATCGTTCTGTGCCAGTACCGGCCTGGGGCCGGCGACCAGCATAAACGCGGCAAGTGATAGGTACCACGCGCGATAGGTGCTCATGCCCTCCTCCATAGACTCAGTTGAAAATGGGAGACCGAATGGCCGGGTGACCGAATGTAGGGTCTAGGAGCTGATCCAGCACCTCGATGTTAGTGTAGGTATCCACTTCTGGGCCGGGAGGGGGGTCAGGCTCGCCCCTCCTCGCTGGTACCAAAGTCCAGTATCTGACCCTCCATCTCGCCACCATTTTGGCTTTTAGCCAGGGATGCTCAGGCTTCGGCCTGCCGTAAGTCCCCATCACCAGAATACGACGCGTGAACGCCCTCCTCGTGAGACCAGGCCTACCAAGAACATCAGCGCGGAAGGCAGCGAGAGGTCCAGCGAGTGCGGGATGGTCATATAGCCCCGGGCCGTCGTGGCGGCCCACATAGCATGATGTGCAATCATTTTAAGAGGAGACGGAGCAATGGCCGGGAGGAACGCAGCGCCGGGGCCGGCGGAGCCGAAGGTGACCAAGGGTCGCCGAAGTCAGAGGAAGCCCGAGAACGGGCCTGAGACCACAGTCAACTACAAGAAAACCGAGAAGGACGTCGATAAGCTGATCCACTGTCTGGCAGAATGGACCGAGGATATGCGAGCAGCGCGCTCCGTAGTCCCAGAAGCGCCCCTGCCTAAGAGGCATTCCCCCGTTCACGCCCGGAAGGCTATCCCCACGGTGTCACTCGCGCGGTTCTATCCGCGGGGAAACCCCCTTACTCTATCGATGGAATTCAGGGATCGCGACGGATCGCCTTGGTTGGCATACGTCGAGGGCGCTCCCGAGACGCCGCGGCGGCCACGGGGACGTGCCACCAAACTACCGGGACGCCACCTCCGTTTCGACTCGGCGACCGAGTCGCTGTTCACGTCCGTGGTGCCGGCGGGCTCGCCGTTCCTGGCCGAAGCCCGACTCCAGTCCCTCTTGGAGGAAGCCCGATCCGTCCCGCCCTTGGCCCTGACCAACCGCTCGCCGGCGCCAGTCGTCTGGTATCGGCGGATCGAGTGGCCCGCTCGGGCCGTTCAATCGGGTCGTGAGGCGATTACAGGCTGGACCCTACGGTGGCAGCAGACAGCGAGTCGCAGAGAGGCACTGCGCCGGCACTTCCTCGAGCTGCTGTCCGGAACCGCCCACACGATGCACGGGATGCTCGAGAGCCTGCTGGGGCAGCGGCCGGCTCGGCCGTAGGCTCGCTGCGCACCTTTTGCAGGCAGCAAAGCCCAAGGATTGCCGCCGGAAGATTGAACCCATACAAAACGGCTCCCGCGAAAGCGGGAGCCATTCCCTTTACAACATCTCCGAAACCGAGTTCAGATCACCCTCTAGAAACCGGCTCGGCCGGAGGGGCCTGACGTCCATCGTCGAGGCCGCGCCGTCGCTCATTACCTCCCCCAGGAGCTGGCCCAGGGCCGGCGCATGCATCACTCCGTGTCCCGAGCAGCCGTTCACCAGGAAGAGGTTGGGGCAGCCCGGGGCAGCGCCGAGGATGGCGTGCTGGTCGGGCGAGACCTCGTAAAGTCCAGCCCAGCAGGCACCTCGGTCTATCGCCGCGCGACGCAGGACCGGCACTCGCCGGTGCGCCTTCTCAACCACCGCCTCGATCCACTCACGGTCCACCCCAGTATCCAATGGTCGTCCCGGCACGCCGGGAGTGGGCCAGAGCAGGAGAATCCGTCCCTCCCGCACCCGCAGATGAAAACCGTCAACCGTGAAGATGGTCATAGGCATGGTGTCGGGCAGGAGGTCGGTCGGTGCGGTGACGGCCACCTGTCGCCGGAGCGGCGCAACCGGAAGATCGAAACCGGCCCACTGCGCCACTTGTGCGGCCCACGCGCCGGCGGCGTTCACCACCGCCGTCGAGGAAACCGGACCGCGCGACGTCTCCACCCCGGCTGCGTGGTTGCCTGGCCCGAGCCTGAGCCCGGTGACCTCGACCTGCCACGCCACCTCCACCCCCAGCTGGCGGGCCGCAGTCAGATACCCTTCAAGGATGCCCAAGGGACGGATGAAACCGTCGCTGGGGCAAAACGCTCCTCCGATGACCTCGTCCAGATTGACCGCAGGATTGAGCCGGGCGACGTCCTCCGTCCTGACCTCGACCGCCTCGGTTAGTCCCTGCTGATGCTGAACTCTCCCGGCGGACCGGAGCACCTCGAGCTCGGCGGCGGTGGAAGCGAGCCAGAGGTAACCCGCCGGATGGTATCCCGCGTTCCCGCCGGTTTCTTCCGTGAAGCAATGCAGCTTCTCCCGTGAGAGCAGCGACAGCCGCACATTGATCGGCGTGGCGTACTGGGCTCGAAAGCCACCGGTGGCCTTCCCGGTGCTGCCTTGACCGGAGCTGTCTGAGCGATCGAGCACCAGGATCTCGCGCCAGCCGCGGCGCGCCAGGTGATACGCCACGCTCGCGCCGATCACGCCCGCACCAATGATGACGACCGAGGCCGTCCTCATCCGGTGAAGACGTGCTCCGGATGTCTGAAGCTCTTGAACTCAAGGGCATTGCCGCTGAGGTCCAGGAGGAACATCGTCGCCTGCTCTCCCGGCTGTCCGGCATAGCGGATTCTGGGCTCGAGAATGAAGGGAATTCCCGCGGCCCGAATGCGATCGGCCAGAGACGAGAAGGCATCCCAGTCCAGCAGCGCCCCGAAATGGGGCATCGGCACCTGGACGCCCTCGACCTGGCCGGTGTTCTCGGTCGGCATCACCGGACCGGTGGTGTGCGCCGAGATCTGATTTCCGAAGAAATCGAAATCCACCCAGGTCTCGGTACTGCGTCCCTCGCTGCAGCCGAGGATGTCGCCGTAGAACCGGCGGGTTGAGGAGAGATCCCGAACGAAGAAGGCGTAATGGAATGGTTGTGGCATGGGTGTCGCGCACGTGGCCTGGAGGAGGTCAGCTCACTTCGGAGCCGGCGATTTCTGCCGCGACCGCATCCGCTCGAGTTCCTGCTCCCGTTGCTCCTGCTCGAGTTGGACCAGCCGGTAGGCCACGTAATACTTGTAGATATTGGCGACGTAGGTGACCGTCTCTGCGCCGATGCGCCGGGCCGCGACCAGCTCGACGTTGTTGCGCCACACGTTGGGGTTGAGGCCCAGCTTTGCGGCCTCCGACCGAAGCCGCCGGACCCGGCCCGGTCCCGCGTTGTAGGCGGCAAATGCCAGCAGCGTCTTGTTCAGGGGATCGATCGAATCGGAGGCGAAGTTTTGGTCGATCATCAGGCGAATATACTTGACGCCGGCGTGAATATTGGGGTCGACCTGGTTGATGTCGCCAACCCCGAGCTCCTCTCCGGTGGCCGGCATCACCTGCATAACGCCTACCGCGCCCACCGGGCTTCGCGCGCTCTGCTTCAACCTCGACTCCTGGTAGCCCTGCGCCAGCACGAGTAAGTAGTCGAGTGAGTACTGGTCGGCATATTTCCGGAACAACTCCACCACCTGCTGAAAGCGCTTGCTGGCATCGGGGGACCTGGCATCCGTTAAAAAACGGGTCGAACCGGTGTATTTCTTGACCAGTGAGTTGCCCAGCATCGTGCCCTGCCCATGGCTCTTGGCGAACTCGTCGATCTCCTGCTTCAGCTTGGGACTTCCTTTGCGAATCAGCCAGCCCACCTCCCCGCCCTCGTTGATCGGCACCTCCTCGTGCACCCGGAGGTTCGGGAGAATCTTGCTCCAGAGCCGGGCCGCGTAGCGATCCACGACCGTGAGGTCGATCAGACCCGCATTGACCATTTCCAGCAGGTCGTCATCCGCCAGGTCCTCTGGGGCTGCCTCGAGCTTGATCGCCGGCTTGCCTTCGCTGGCGAACCGCGCGTTGAGCTGCTCGAGATGGCTCCAGTAGCTCGAAGACCGTCGCACCACGATCTGCTGGCCTGACAGGTCGTCCAGCGAGCTCACCGGCTGCGACTCGGGTCCCGTGACCGCCACCTCCTTGACCCCGCGAAAGAAGGGACCGCCGGCGTCCACCTTGGCGAGACGCTCGGGGGTGAGCGTGAGGATGCCGGCGGCTATATCGCCAAAGCCGCCCAGGAGATCGGGAATGAGCGCGTCGCGCGAGGTGGGGATGAAGACGACATGAATATTTACGTGCCGCCGAGCCGAATACTTCTTACTGAGCCAGTCCTCGAACGCGCGGAGCAGTTCGTATTCCGCGCCGCTCTGCCGGCCGCGATCGATCCAGTATTGGGTACGGGTGGGCGTGATCAGGACGCGAATCACCCGCCGGGCGATCATGCTGTCGAGATCGCCGGTCCAGGCATCGGCGAGCGGCCTGACGAACGGTGCTACCTCGGTGGGTACGGCGTCGCGCCGCACCGCGGAGTCGGACCTGGCGGAATCCGCCGTGCCGGCGAGTGCGCCGGAGTCCGCGGATGAGGTGGGATCGCGGGAGACCTCGGCACCGCCCGTGCCGGACCGACCACGGCATCCCAATACAAGAGCGGCGGCCAGAAAAGCACCGGCGAGAGTTCTCATCAGTCTCAATGTGACGAATGGCTGCGGCATATGTCCCCTGGACATCCGTGAGCTAGACTGGACGGGAGTGATCGCGTGATGCGACTGCTCACTGGCACAGCCGCCCGGCCGATGGGCGAATAATCCATCTGCGGGACGCCGGAGCGCAGTTTGCCAGTTGCAGTTTGGCAGTTTAGAAAACGGCCGGGAAATCGGACAGTAGACTTTGGGGTAGCGTTCCGACTCTGCGCATGTAATCGAGGGAATCAAAATTGGCCGCCTTCTTCGCCTCATGAGTCGCCGGCGGGAGTTTCTGGCATCTCTCCCGGCATTTTTCCGGAGCCGACGTCCGCTCGACTTCTCTAACCTGGTCGAGGGAGCCAGCTCAGGAGCCATTGTCCTGGTAGGCACCAGGAAAGATGGCTTCATCCCGGGCAAGCTCACTGCCGGCCTATTTCTCCCGATCTTCGCTCGGGCCTGTGCCCAACGGGGACTTCAGCTCCTGGCGTATCCGAATCCGGAAGACTTTCTCTCCAGGAAGGATCTGGCCCAGCCGGCCACGGTGATTCTGGTGTACAGCGAGGTTCGAGTGCTTCGTGCCGGCCTGGATCACACCTTCCAGAAGGTGCTCGAGCGCGCACGGCGGCTCGGCGCCGCAGTGGTTCATCCGCCTAACATTGGACTCGCTCTTGCCGACAAGCTGGCCACCCGCGGCCTGCTGGTTCCAGCTGGTATCCGGATGCCGGAGCTGGTAACCGAAAAGGTGGGAGCGGTACCCGTGTTCTCCAATGAAATCGTGGGATCGAACCGGCCGGTGCAGCTCCAAGAGTCCGGCAGGCTCGATCCCTCTCGGTATAACACCCGCTACATCGATTCGGTACATCACTACCGGGAGCGGGCGTATCACGTCTCGCTCCGGGTGATGGCGGTGGGACCCACCTGTGTCGCAGTCTACGTGAGGGCGCGCCCGGTCAGCGAGGGTAGCCCCTCGGTTCACAACAAGAACACCCCGATCGATCGCGAGCTCCTGAACTATCTCCATGCGGAGATTGTGGCGCCCAGGATGCACGAGATTCACTCCATCTGTGAGCGGATCGGATCCAGGCTGGGAACTGGATTCTATGCCCACGACATCGTGCCGGAGCGGGAAAGCGGCTTGCTCTATGTGTGCGAGACCGGGTTCAAGTTTGACGACCATGCGTGGCGCGACCGGATGGAACCCTTACGAGGTTCCCTGGCCTGCGATGACGGCAATCCGTCGGTCGAAATCGTCAGGAGCGCTGAGGCCTTTCTGTCTCCTCCTCCGCCACCTTCTCCACCGAGAACTCGCCCGTAACATCGGCGGAGGAAACGGTCAGCACCGCAACCGAGGCGGGGGACTCGGGCGCCAACGAATGGGCCAGCCCCCAGGCGAACGGTAGGGTAGCCAGTACCAGGAGTCCGGCTATCCAAAACGGCACTCCCACTCCCAGACGGTCCATGAGGACGCCCGCGGCAATCGGGAATAGCACCCGGGAAACTCCGCCGAAGGTGTGTTGGACCCCCATGTACATCCCGCGCTGGTTGGCCGGCACTACCCGCGACAGGAGCCCGGTGATGCAAGGGAAGAGAAATGCGGTGCCGAGTGGCATGAGAGTAAAGCCGAGAAGAATGATCCCGCCGTGTCTGGCCAAACCCGTGCAGCCCAGGCCCATCGCCAACAAGACGAGACCCAGTCTGGAAAGCCGCGCCTCACCTAGCAATTCCACCATGCGGCCCAGCAAAAGCGTGCGCACCACCACGCCCATGCCGCCCAGGTACATGACGAAGTAGCCGATGTTCCGCTCGGTGACATCCAGCCGGTTCATGAGCAGGAGCGGCACGACCTGGATGGTTCCATAGAAGGCTCCGATGGCTATGGTGTAGATCCAGATGAGCCGCGAGGCCGGTTCGTGCCAGTGGGAGAGGACTCGTCCGATAGCCTGGCGCGGGCTGGTGCTGGAGGGGGTAGGCTGGGATCCAGCCGTGCGAGTCTGGTGCGACTCGGCCAGAAAGCGCGCGGCAAAACCCGCAACCAGGAGCGCCAGGGCCGCCGCGCCGATTCCAGGCGCGGTCCTGCCTCCAATGCTGATCATCGCCGACCCGAACGCGGGGCCGGCCACGGCGCCCAGACTGGTCACGGCCGAGAGCCAGCCCAGGCTCTTGGTCCGCTCTTCCGGCGATGATGCATCGGCCACGTATGCCTGCACCACGCCAATCGTGCCGCCGCCCAAACCTTGCACCAGGCGAGAGAGGAGCAGTACCGGCACCGATCCGGCGAAGCCAAAGATGACATAGGCACAGCTGGTGAGCAGCAGGCCTGCGAGAATGGCGGGGCGGCGGCCGTAGCGGTCGGAGAAATTCCCCCACAGCGGGGCCACAGCCAGCTGAGCTACGGAGAAGGCGGAAACCAGCAGTCCCACGACCGTTGCGTTGGCACCCAGCTCAGTGGCGTAGAACGGCAGCAGGGGAACGATCATGGTGAGCCCCACCATGTCCACAAAGGCGGTCACGAACAGCACCAGCAGTCGCGCCATGGTTAAAGCTCCGGGGCAGACTATGAAGCGAGTGCAAGCAATCTCCACTCATGCGCGGCACACGGGAAGAGTCGGAGTTGGCCTTCACCGTCCCGTCGTGTATGCTCCTAAGAGTCGTTAAATCCCTCCCAGAGCCAGGCCCACAGTGACAGACCTTCGAACTCTGCTAGAACCCGGCTTCGCGGGCGCCTACACCATTGAGCGCGAGCTCGGGCGCGGAGGTATGGCTACGGTCTTCCTGGCAAGGGATCTCAAGCACCACCGGCCCGTTGCTCTCAAGGCTCTTCACCCCCACCTGTCCCACGTGCTGGGACCCGAGCGGTTCCGGCGTGAGATCGAGTTTCTTGCCGGCCTCACCCATCCGCACATCGTCCCGCTTCACGATTCCGGCGGTACTGCGGGCCTCCTCTGGTACACTATGCCGTATGTGGACGGCGAGTCGCTTCGGGACCGACTGCGGCGGGACAGGCGGTTGCCGCTCGGGGACGTGCTTCGAATCACCACGGAGGTGGCTGACGCACTGCATTACGCTCACGGCCGTGGCATCATCCACCGCGACCTCAAGCCCGAGAATATCCTGCTGTCGGCGGGGCATGCCTTTGTCGCAGATTTCGGCATTGCTCGGGCCTTGACGCAGGCAGGAGACGACGGACTCACCGAAACCGGGTTCGCACTCGGGACACCGGCCTACATGAGTCCGGAACAGGCTGCAGGAGAGCACGTCGTCGACGCCCGGAGCGACATTTTTGCGCTCGGCTGCGTTGTCTACGAGATGCTCGCGGGTGAGCCGCCGTTCACGGGGCCGACTCCACAAGCCGTGCTCGCGCAGCGCCTCACCAGACCCGCACCTTCCTTGCGTCTGCGCCGGACGGACCTTGCCGAACCGGTAGTGGCGTCGGTTGCGCGCGCGCTCGCGCAGGACCCGCTCGACAGATTCTCCAGCGTTACCGATTTCGCCAGCAGCCTTGGGGCGGCAATAGACCCGAATCACGCAACCGCAGCGGACACTGTTCCAGCCCTTCATGGCGCTATGAGCGATCGCTCCATCGCTGTGCTTCCGTTCAGCGACATGAGCGCCGAACGCGATCAGGAGTATTTGGCCGATGGTATCGCGGAGGAGATCATCAACGCGCTCACCAGAGTCGGCGCGCTCCGTGTCGCGGCGCGCACCTCCTCATTCGCCTTCAAGGGGCGAAACGAGGATGTCGGCCAGATCGGCCGGAAGCTCAAGGTCACCACGATTCTCGGTGGCAGTGTGCGCAAGGCAGGCAATCGTCTGAGGGTCACAGCACAGCTCGTCAATGCGACGGACGGTTATCAGCTGTGGTCCGAGCGCTATGACCGAGAGCTGGCGGACGTGTTCGCCGTCGAAGATGAGATCGCAGGGAGCGTTGTGGGGGCGTTGTCCATCGTCATGGGGGAGACCGGCGGACGGGGCAAGGGAATCGACCGCCCCCGTACCCACAATGTCCACGCGTACGAGTCATACCTCCGGGGCCGTCAACTCTTCCATCAGTTCCGCAAAAAGCAAATTCAGCTCGCACGCGGCATGTTCGAGCGCGCTATCAAGCTCGATCCCGGGTTCACACTGGCCTACGCCGGAGCGGCGGACTGCAGCTCGATCCTGTACATGTACTTCGAGGCGACCGAGGCCAACCTCAAGCAGGGAGACACCCTGAGCCTGAGAGCGCTCGAGCTCGGCCCCGACATCGCGGAGGCCCATGCGGCACGCGGGCTCGTGCTCACACTGCAGAGAAGCTTCGAGGCCGCGCAGCGGGAGTTCGAGTCCGCCATCGCGCTCGATCCGCGACTCTACGAGACCTGGTACTTCTATGCCCGAGTGTGCTTCGAGAAAGGCCAGCTGGCTGAGGCGGCGCGTTTCTTCGAGCAGGCCGCTGCGCTTCGACCCGACGATTACCAGGCCTTCTGCTACCTAGCGATGACGAACGTGGCGATGGGCCGCAAACCCGAAGCCGATTCGGCCTCTGGGCGGGCGCTCGAAATCTTGGAGCAACACCTCGAACTCTACCCCGACGATGCTCGCGCCTGGTATAGTGGGGCCACTGAACTCAGCCGACTGGGTGAGCCAGAGAAGGCCTTGCAGTGGGTAGACCGTGCGGTCTCGCTCGATCCTGAGGACGGAGCTGTGCTATACGGCATCGCCTGCGTCTATGCCTTGCTGCACGAGGACGAGCAGGCGCTTGACGCCCTCGAGCGGGGAATTCAGGCTGGCTTCGGGCGGCGGGAGTGGGCAGAGAAAGATCCGGACTTCGCCTCGCTTCGAGAGTCGCCCAGGTTTCGGAAGCTCCTGGATACTATGCCCAGTCATTTCGGCCCGGCCCCTTCGAGAGCGGCATCCACTTCGCCCTGAGCGGCTCAGTTCCCGTCGGCGTCCGACTTCTCGGTCTCGAGCGCGATGCCGGGGCCAAAGATACGGTGCGCCGGCTGGCCGAGAGCATCGGGTTCGAGCCTGTGGATGCCGGTCCGCTGGCCAACGCCCGCTATCTAGAGCCGCTCGGCATGCTCAACATCTGGCTCGGCTACATGGGCGGCCGGGGCGCCAACGTCGCACCCCGGTGGGACACCGCGGGGTCCCCTGTGGCGGTCTGATGCGTACTCGCGCAGCCGGGTTCAACGCTCCGCTTACTTGGTGTCAATAGTCATGTTGCCGTCGATATCACTGAGCGAATGGTTGGGACCGAAGTCGAGCAGCCGGCTGCTGGTCTCGACCCGACGCCCTTGGTTAGAGCCTTCGGTGATCTTGCCGACCAAGTGGGTCTGACCCGAGACTGCCTCGACGGTGCCGCTCAATTTGGCTTTGAACGATTCTGAAGCCGGCACGGTGGTGACTACCCAGGACGAATGAACCGGTATCTTGCCGGCCTGGCCCGACGACTTCTCGTCGAAGCCGAACACGAGGGTGGCCTTACCCTGCCGCTCGCCATTCACCGTGCCCGACATAGTGTACTGTCCCGACGAGCTGTCCCGCTTGATCGCCTTCACGTGATAGGACAGCTCAATCTTATTATCCTGACTCGCCGTATCGGCCGGACTCACACTCTGACCGTGCAGCGGATTTCCCATGGACACAAGCCCCAGGCTCAGCACCACAAACGCGGGACTTTGGATTCTGGTAAACATTGGTGACCTCCTCAGGAGTAACCGTGAATAGCATCAAGCGGGTAAGCGCATCTGTTTCCGCAGACTCTTGTCGAACGCCGCGGTGGGAACGAAGCGCCGGAGCATACTGATCTGCCGCGCGACCCGTCCTGCGGTGTAGCGGCGGCGGGGATTGAGTTCGGTGGAGGCCTTCACCACAGCGCTCGCGACCAGCTCCGGTGTGTCCGCGGTCTTCATCCCGTCCCGCAGGACTCCCTCCGCGTTAGTGCGTGCCGATCGATACACGTCGAGCTGCTGGTCTGCCTGGTAGACATTGCCCTCGAAAGACGTGCGGGTGTAGGCGGGCTCGACCAGCACCACTCGGACACCAGAGGCCCTGATCTCGTGATCCAACGACTCGGAATAGCCTTCCACCGCGTGCTTGCTGGCTGCGTACAGGGCCATGAACGGCGCCGGGATCAGGCCCATGACCGAGCTGAGGTTGACGATCCGTCCCGCCCGCTGCTTCCGCATGGTGGGAAGGACGGCCTTGGTCATGCGAATCAGCCCGAACAGGTTGACGTCGAAGAGTGACTTGGCTTGCTCCAGCGACGACTCCTCCGCACCGGCGACCAATCCTACCCCGGCGTTGTTGACCAGGAGATCGACCCGGCCGGCCTGGGACAGCACTTCACCAACCGCGGCCTGCACCGATTCGTCGCTGGTCACATCGCACACCAGGTATTCGATACCCGGTGACTTCGTCGCCGGCGCCCGGCGTGAGGTGCCGAACACCCGATAGCCAGCGGCGTGAAGCGCCCGCGCGGTGGCCTCGCCGATCCCTCCGGATGCGCCCGTCACGATCGCCACGGGCCGAGTCTGCTGCTGCTGATTGCCTGACATTCCGTGCTCGCTTTCTGTTGGGGGTCCATTCTTCTACTCGGATATGATGCTCATCATATTTCTAAGCAAACGCAAAACGTGGCGCTGGCGCATGGTATCAGCCTGTTCGGGTGAGATGGTTCAGAGCCGCCTCGCGCACTGCATCGGAGAGCTTCGGGTCATCCACGGCGCGGGCCAGGACCAGGGCTCCAAGCGCCGTAGCCATGGTGACGAGCGCGCGCTGATGCGCACCAGGCTGGCCCCAGTCGGGCGACTGGCGAGCGACCAGATCGATCATCTCCTTGATCCGCCTGGTGGCGGCCCGGCGCACCTTGGCCGACTGGCGTGGCATCTCCGAGCCGAGCGCGGCGACGGCGCATCCGCCCTCGAGCGCTTCCACATGCTCCTTCGAGAGATAGGTCCGGAGCATGGCCTCGAGCTCCTGCTTGGCCGGTGCCGCAGCGGCGACCCGCGTCAGGAAGGCCACTGTATCGGCACCGGCCCGGTCGGCCGCCTCGGCCAGCATCCCCTCGCGCGAGTCGAAGTGGGCGTAGAAGCCACCGTGGGTGAGCCCGGCCTCCTTCATGATCTCAGCCACGCCGGCCCCACCGTAGCCGGTCCGCCGGATGGCGCGTGCTGCGGTTTCCACGATGCGCTCGTGGGTGGCTTCCTTGCGGCTGGGGGCAGGTCGTCTCGAGGTGGCAGCGCTCATATGACGATCATCATACATCAATGGCAGTTCGAGCGCAAGAGGCCGGCGTCCTGGACTGCTGGCCGAACCTTTAACCCAATTCTAGGCCAGCCAGAGTCTCGGGTACTTTTCAAGGAGTTCTTGCCGGCAGGTGATGTCGATTTCCAATAGCCCCGAACGACGTAGGGGTAGAGCAGCCACAAGGGCAGCTCCCCACCATAGAGGAGGTCCTATGCGGGTCATGGTGCTCGTGAAGGCAACCAAGGATTCGGAAGCGGCATCCCATCCCTTCGAGATCGAAGGGACCGACGAGATGTTCGAGCAGATGGGGAGGTTCAATGAGGAGCTAATCAAGGCGGGGATCATGCTCGTCGGTGACGGGCTCAAGCCGAGCAAGTTCGGGAAGCGGATCCACTTCAACGGGACCAAGCGGTCGGTGACCGACGGCCCCTTCGCCGAGACGAAGGAGCTTGTGGCGGGCTTCTGGATCTGGCAGGTCCGGTCTATGGAAGAGGCGGTCGAGTGGGCCAAGCGGTGCCCCAACCCGATGCCAGGTCCGAGCGATCTCGAGATCCGTCCCATCTGGGAGGCGGAGGACTTCGGCCCCGAGATCGCGGCGGGGATGAACGAGCTTCGCGCCAAGATCGCAAAGAACACCAAGTAGGACGGAGCCGACTCATTTGCCGCCGCCCAATCGAATACCGATTGTGATCGGGACGAAGCTCGCGGTTGCGTCATCCAGGGTCTCGGGATCCAGGGTGCCACCGAAGACGGCGTTATATCGGCCCTCCACAAAGGCAGCGAGGCTACCTAGATCGAAATCGAGCCCTAAGCCGGCGTTCACTCCGAAGTCCGTCTCGTCCGAGTCGATGCCCTCGGCATCGTTGCCGACGGCTTTCACGTTGTATGCGCCGACACCTCCGATAAGGTAAGGATGCAGCTTGCTTTCCTCGGACCGATTGAACGCAAACACGATGTCGGCGGTGCCCTGGATCATCTGCCAGTCAGCGTCCACGTTGGCCGCCTCAAAACCGAAGCGATGGTACGTCCCATCGATCTGAAAACCGATCGGGAAATCGGCCGGCTGGAAGCCTAGCGCCGCCCCACCGTGCCAGCCGGTGCTCGCCACGTCACCGAAGGTCCCGGCGGGCACGGTGACACCACCGCCGAGGGAAAATCTGAGCTGGGCCACAGCCGGGTGGGCCACTGCCACCGCGAGAAGAACCACCACCAGTACGCCAATCCTGAGTTTTCGCATAAAGCTCTCCTATTGGGGTTCGCGTACGGTCCTGATGGCGACGGCCTCCCTGACCGACGCCCCGCGCGTATAGCCCTTGCCTACCGGAGGTCCCCTGAAGGAGTTCCGGGACACCTTGTTCCCTCAGGAACCTGAGGAATGCGGCAAGTGACAGGCAGCACGCACGATAGGTCTCATGCTCTCCCCGGAAAGACGCAGGTGAAGTAGCAGAGCCGGCTGCCCGACCGGTCGAATGTAGGAACACCGGGCTGGGCGAACACCTTGGATGTTGGTGTAGGTTTGCGCTACTGGGTCAGCCGTGAGTGGGGCCGGCTGCCAGCGGCGGCTGGTGGGCGCCCACTGTCGAATACCATGCCCGCCCTTCGACAACTAAGGAAGCGCTGCTCGTACAGAGAGCACCACTGACCCCCATCCACAGGAGCGTCACGATGCTGCTGATCCGCGAGGTATTCCACTGCCGGCCCGGCAAGGTCCGCCCTTTGCTGGAGAAGTTTCAGGCGATGAATCGCATCATGGCCAATGCAGGCCAGGGCAACATGCGCTTAATGACCGACTTCAGCGGCGAGCGCTACTGGACCCTGGTTGCCGAGTTCGAGACACCCGGCATGGCCGAGTTCGAGAAGATGATGCAGGGCGAGGGGATGAGCGAGGCGGACACGAAGGAGTTCGAGCGCCTCATGGTGGGTTACCATGACCTGATCGACAGCGGGCACCGGGAGATCTACCGGCTCGAGCCGGCCACGAAGGGGTGATCGGAGTCGCCCGCTTCGAGTGGCTGGTGAAGAGGACCTGAGGACGATGTCGGGTTTGGCGCCGATTTCGCGCGTTACTGGATAGGCGATCTAAACTCGAGCCTGCCCTCTTTCTGGAGGTCATCATGCGGTTCACCTTCTCCAAACTCGCGGGAGCCCTCTCGTCACTCCCAATCCTGCTCGCCTGCGTTTCTGGTGTCGCCACAGCGCAGGATGCCAATGTGATCACTGCCCCGGAGCTGGCCGGCAGCCGGGCCGAAAATACTTACCAGGCGATTCGTCATATCCGGCCTGAATTGTTTCGCTCGAGGGACAACGGCTCGCTGATGCTCTTCAACGCTCAGAGGCCTGCGGTCGCTGTAGACAATACTCTTGTTGGCGGCATCGAGGTGCTACGAACCATTCCGGTTGATCAGGTGGTTCACGTGGAGTACATCAGCGCCCAGAAAGCCGCGAACCGCTACAGAACGACTTTCCAGGATGGGCTCCTGCTGGTGCAGACCCGAGACAGTTCCGGGGACCAGCTTTCGATTGCCCGCTGATGGTTGAGGCGCGGGTCAGGGTGGAGCTCAGCTGCCAAGCTCCAGCGCCAACCAGTCCCGCGCCTTTCTCCAATCCCGCTGCACCGTCCGCACCGTGATCCCCAGCGCCTCCGCGGTCTCTGCTTCGGTCAGCCCGCCAAAGTAGCGGCACTCTACCACCTGCTTCAGACGCTCATCTACCATCGCTAGGCGCTCCAGCGCTTCATCCAGCGCGACCAACCGGTCGCTTTGCTGCGCGACTGCGACCTCGTCCTCCAATGAGAGTGGGGATACTCCGCCACCCCGGCGCAGGGCCCGGTGACGGCGGGCGTAGTCCACCAGAATCCGGCGCATTGCCCAAGAAGCGACCCGAAAAAAGTGCGCACGGTCGCGCCAATGAACCCGCGGTTGATCCACCATCTTGAGGTAGGTCTCGTGCACCAGGGCACCAGTGTCGAGCGTATGACCCGTTCGCTCCTGTTGCAGTTGCCAATGAGCGAGGCGACGGAGTTCCCTGTAAACCAGGGGGAAAAGGTTGCTCATTGCCTCCGGGTCGCCCTCACGGACTTGGAGGAGGAGCTCAGTGATCGATGAGCGATCGGCTTCCTGTTCATCTGGGGCCATTGGATACCGCCTTCCTGGCGCGCTTTGCGACCTCAAGGTCCCCCTGCTCCTCAGAATCAATGCGGAAAACAACAAGGCTCAAGATGAGTGCTGGGACTGGGTGTCGCAAACGCCCGACGGGGACTGCTATAGCCTCGATCCCACCCGGCAGCCGTAGAGTACAAGCTGGCAGCCGCCGCCGGGTGAAGGGTTTTCTGGCCTGCGGCGCGACTTGTAACCTTCAGCTGGGCTTTTGCGTAGCTTTGAGCTGAGCCGGCCGCGACACCTACACCTGTGCGGAGAATTTCGATGTCCGTCTCTCGATCTTTCGCCTGGGCCTTGGCCCTGCTGTTTTGCTCTTCACCCGCTGCCGCCCAGGACAGTCTTACAGTCGACCGGATTTTCAACTCCAGGGACTTCGCCCCAGAGCAGCTGGGCCGGGTTCGCTGGCTGGAGAAGCAGGCCGCGTATGTGAGGCTGGAGGCGGACAGCACCACGCCCGGCGGTCAGGCACTCGTGCGCTATGATGCCGTCTCGGGTAGGCGGGAGGTCTGGATACCCGCCGCGCGGCTGGTGCCACCTGGTGACTCGGTGCCGCTCGCCGTGGAGGACTACACGGTCTCGCCGAACGAGCGCAGGCTCCTGATTTTCACCAACTCGGAGAAGGTCTGGCGACAGAACACCCGGGGCGACTTCTGGTCGCTCGATTTATCGACCTGGCAGCTTCGAAAGCTGGGCGGCGCTCAGGCCAAACCTTCCACGCTGATGTTCGCCAAGTTCTCGCCCGATGGAAATCGGGTCGCCTATGTCCGGGAAAACAATCTGTACGTGGAGAATCTCGACGACGGGCGCATCACTCAGCTCACCCGTGACGGCTCTCGCACGGTCATCAACGGGACCTTCGACTGGGTCTATGAGGAGGAGTTGAATCTGCGCGATGGCTTCCGCTGGAGCCCTGACGGCGCTCGCATCGCGTACTGGCAGCTCGATGCATCCGGCGTCCGCGATTTCCTCCTGATCAACAACACTGACTCGCTGTACTCCTTCACCATTCCGGTGCAGTACCCCAAAGCAGGCACCACCAACTCGGCCGCGCGGGTTGGCGTGGTGAGCGCGTCAGGCGGCAACACCGTCTGGCTCCGTGTTCCCGGCGATCCCCGCAACAACTACATCGCCCGCCTCGATTGGGCGGGAAGCTCGGCTGAGGTCGTGGTCCAGCAGCTCAACCGGCTGCAGAATACGCTGGTGGTGATGCTGGGAGATGCCAGGACCGGCCAGGTGCGTACCGTACACACGGAGAGGGATAGCGCCTGGGTGGATGTGGGGAATGACCTGCGCTGGCTACAGGGAGGAAAGAGCTTCACCTGGATCAGCGAACGGGACGGCTACCGGCACCTGTACCTCATCTCACGGGATGGGAAGCAGCAGCGTTTGCTCACTCCAGGCAGCTTCGACCTGCACAATCCTGCCAGTGCTTTTGGCGAACCGCTGGTGGTGGGACAGGATTCAGCCCGTGGTTGGATCTACTACACTGCCTCGCCCGAGAACGCCACCCAACTGTATCTCTTTCGAAGCCGTATCGATGGAAAGGGCCGACCGGAGCGACTGACTCCCACGAATCAGTCCGGCTATCACCGATATTTCATCTCCAGGGATGGGCGGTGGGCAATTCACAACCTCTCCTCCTTCGGCACTCCCCCCATCACCGAGCTGGTCACCCTTCCCGAGCACAAGGTGATCCGGACCCTGGTGGACAACCAGAGGCTCCGAGATGCTGTGGCCAAGCTGAGCCGGGGCCGAACAGAGTTCGTGAAGGTCGCCGCCGGGCCGGGACTGCAGCTGGATGCCTGGGTGATGAAACCGCCAGGCTTCGACTCCACCCGGCGGTATCCGGTCTTCTTCGAGGTCTACGGCGAGCCGGCGGCGCAGACCGTCCTGGATATGTGGACGGGCGAGGGGTACCTCTGGGATCTGATGCTGACCCAGAAGGGATATGTCGTCGCCTCGGTCGATCCTCGCGGTACGCCGGCTCCCCGCGGCCGCGCGTTTCGCAAAGCCATCTACCAGAAGATTGGAGTACTCAACGTCGGCGATCATGCGGCAGCGCTCCGCACCATGCGGAGTTGGCCATGGGTAGACTCGACCCGAATCGGCGTGTGGGGCTGGAGCGGCGGCGGTTCGATGACCTTGCATCTGATGTTCCGTCACCCCGAGCTCTATCAGACCGGCATGGCGGTCGCGCCTGAAGCCGACGTGCGGATGTATGACACGATTTATCAGGAGCGTTACCTCGGCCTACCGCAGCAGAGTCCCGAGGCGTACCGGGAGGCCTCGGCAATCAGCTACGCGGACAAGCTCCGCGGCAACCTGCTGGTGGTGCACGGCCAGGGAGACGACAACGTGCACTATCAGGCGACCGAGCGGCTGATCAATGCACTGGTTGCGGCCAACCGGCCGTTCACGATGATGGAGTATCCCAACCGGAGCCACTGCATCTGCGAAGGGGACGGAACGACGCTGCACCTCTTCTCGCTGCTGACGCGATATCTGGAGCAGAACCTGCCGCCGGGACCCCGCCCTGCGGCAACTGCACCGTCATCCGAGTCGACTTCGGCACGTTCCGGACACTGAGCGCGAAACGGTACGCCTAGCCATGGACACGGCCACAATCCTTCATGCGGACCTGGACGCGTTCTACGCCTCCGTCGAGCAGATGCTCGACCCGTCGCTCAAGGGAAGGCCAATCGCGGTAGGAGGCGGCGTGGTGCTCGCGGCATCTTATGAAGCCAAGGCCTTCGGCGTCCATGGCGGCATGCCGGGTCGGCGGGCGCGAGCGCTTTGTCCCGAGCTGGTCTTCGTCGGCGGGCACTTCAAGGAGTACCAACGGCTCGGCGACGCCGCGATCAGGGTACTGGGCGATTTCACGCCGCTGGTCGAGCGGATCTCGATCGACGAAGCTTTCGCCGACGTAGCAGGCTGCACCCACCTCTTCGGCACGCCGGCCGAGATCGCCACAGCGATCCGCCGACGCGTGCGCGACGAACTCGCCCTTCCCATCTCCATCGGCGTCGCCCGCACCAAGCACCTCGCCAAGATCGCCTCTCAGGTCGCCAAGCCGGACGGGCTGGTTGTCGTCGACCCGGAGACCGAGCTCGCCTTCCTTCATGATTTGCCGGTGGAGATGATGTGGGGCGTCGGCCCGGCAACCAGGGCGCGACTGGCCGAAAGCGGCATCGCTACCATCGGCGATCTGGCCAAGAGCTCGCCAGGCGCGATTGCCCGGCTTCTCGGCCGTGCCGCGGGCCAGAGGTTGACCGCCCTCGCCTGGAACCGCGATCCTCGCGCCATCCGGACCCATGTCCAGGCCCGCTCAGTCGGAGCGCAATCAGCGCTCGGCCGAAGGCCCGTGGAGGACCCAGTCATCCGCCGGTCGCTCCGCCACCTTGCCGACCGGGTCGCCTCGCGCCTGCGGGCGAAGGGCAAGTGCGGGCGGACTGTAGCGGTGCGGGTGCGCTTCGGCGACCTCCGCTCGGTCACACACGCCGTGACGCTGCCGCAACCCGTCGCCGCGACTGCCATCCTCGCCGAGATCGCCGAGAACCTGGTGCGAGCCGTCCTCAGGAACCATCCCCAAGAACGCGTGATCTCTCTGCTTGCCATCTCGGTATCGCATATTCAGAAGCAGCCGGTGGTGCAACTCGATCTGCCGCTCGGCCTCGCCGACGAGGCGTGGCGCCCGGGCGCTAAGGGAGGGATGGCGCGCCTCCTGGCCGACCGCGCCATCGACGCGATCCGCGACCGTTTCGGCTGGGAATCCGTCGGTTATGCCTCGGTCGCCCTCGACGCCCGCCGCTCCGTTCCCGACGCCTTCCGCGAGCTGGCTGAGCGTCAGTTGTAAGGGCTACGCCGGCGGGTGGAACTGGAGCTGCGCGCCAAGATCACGAAGAACGGTGTCGGCGCCGATGGAGAGTCGTACCGCGTCCCGCATGCTCAGTGTCCCGCCGCGTCCACCAGCTTCGGCGCCTGCTCGGTGAAGGAGTAGCTCCCCTTGGGGCACTTGACTGCGGGGTTCGTCGCCGAGAACACGCCCGCCGGATTGTTCTTCCAGAGCCAGACGTGCAGGTCGTAGTGGTGGAGACCCTTCGGTTGCAGGGGCACGTGTCCCTCCATCGGTCCCTGGAGCTCCTGGCCAAAAATCGCGGGACGAGCAGTGCCGGCTACCTCGGTCGGCACGAACCACTCCGCCGCGGCCAGACGCAGCCGGTCGCCGACCGGCTCGTAGATCAGCACCTGAGGCTTGGCTGGATCCAGCGTCTGACTCGATGAGTCTGCAGGTTGAGGAAGTGCACGCCCATCCCGCCCGGCGTGTAGTGCATGCTGCCCTCGCCGCCTTTCACGTACTCCACGCAGGCGAGCGTCGAGAAGTAGCCGTCATGGACCGCAACCACCGGGTCTTGGTACTTCTCCAGCCCGGCGCGGGCCTGCTGGAGCTCGGGTGAGAGCTCGGTGGGTCCGCCGGAGTGCCCGTAGCTTTGGGCGACAGCGCAACAGGGGTAGCTCAACAGCGCCACCAAGCCGAGGACAGGCATGAGGGTGCCGCAGAATCGGCGCTGGGCCGAGGTTCGCATGGGGCCTCGATGGAAAGTGTGCTGTAGGGTGCGGGCAAATACCGGTTCCGTCAAGCGACAGGACCTGGCTGGTGTCGCGTGCGACCACTGGACGGCAGAGGATCCGCGCCGCAAGTTGCGACTCCCATCATACCCAGGGCATCGAAGTTGTCGCTGGCTATCTCGAACTCCCGATCTCCCTATGGAGGAGACTGACTATGGACAAGGCCACCCTCGATCAAATGTGGGACCAGTTCCGGCAGAAATACGGCGTGTATCTCCGCCTGCTCGAGACGATACCGACCGAGCGCTACGCCACCCACCCGGTCCCCGGCATGCGCACGCCGCAGGAGCTGGCGGTACACACCTCATCGATCGTGCGCGACATCGCGGAGGGCGTGGCCAAGGGCCGCATCACGGCCGACGAATCATCGGAAAAGAAGGTCGCGGCGGAGCTAGGCGATAAGGCCGCGCTCGTGGACTTTGCCCGGCAGTGCTTCGAGCAGGCGGACGCGGCGGTCAAGCGGATCGGCGACGCGGAGCTTGCGGCGATGGTTCCCACGCCGTGGAACTCAACGTGGCCCGGCTATGTCGCGTTCCACGTTCTCCACGACGAATTCCTCCATCACCGCGGCCAGCTCTATGCCTTCGCCCGCTGCTGCGGCGCAGAGCCACCGTTCATGTGGGGGTACGCCGACAACGCGCCCGAGTACCAGCCACGCGCGGTCGCGGCGGCTGGGGCATAGTCAAAGGACGAGGCCCAAAAACAATGGCCGGTGCACTTGCACCGGCCATTGTTCCTTCTGGGCTCGAGCCGAAGGCCACCAGTTGGGGTAAACCAGGACTCTCCTGAACTAGGCGGGCATCCCAGCCCCTGGCCGTCATCCAGGCCCGTGCCTCTTGATCTGTGTGTTCGCCGGCTTCCAAGCCTTATTAGGGACAGCTGACCACGAACTGATACCCGCCGACCTTTGCTCGGGTTCCCCCATACTCGTTCGCGGTCATATCCCCATGACAGGTGAATTCCCGCTGAGCGGCGAGAGGGCGGACGATGAGATTTTCCCGAAAGACCAGAACCAGAAGACACACGGCGATAATGGTAAGAATGGACTTGGTGTAGAGATCGACATGCATGACAGCGCCCTCCAGAAGTTTGTGTGCCACTTCGTGAGTGTCTCGCTACCGTAGTATCTCCCGCTGGCTTCGACTCTCCTGCTCGCGGTCATGTTCACTCGGACCGGCCACCCTTTCGCGAGTTCGTCACCCGAGGCTGGACTTTGACGGGCCTGATGCTGGACTTTGCCGTACTTTACTCACTCAATGTCTGAGTTAGCAGCTACGAACGAAGAAATTCAATCACCTGAGACGAGGCCAACCATGTGGGTCTGCCCCTCGTGACGCACCCCCAGCCTTCGGATTCCGGTCCGAACCGGCATCCCCGAAGAGTCGGTGACCTTCGCCTGCGGTGGGAAGTCTTCCGATGCCGTCAAAAGAGCGACACAAAAACCCGATTCTTGCTGGAGTTGGCGCACGCCGTGGTGGCGACACCTTGGAGTAATGATCCGCCCCCTTTCCTTGAGATCGGAACCAGGTCAGGGGGTTCAGCTCTGCTGATACTCAGGCTCCTGGACCTAGTGTACCCCCGATCAATGCGCCGGCCGCTGGTACTCACGGTAGATCCTTATGGGTCGCGCCCGTATGAGGGCGCCCCATTTGAATACGATGATCGGCACTACCGTGCCATGAAACGGAACTTGGCGAGATACGCCAACCATGTTCACTACATGATGGATTCCGAATTGTTTCTCAGCCAGTTGGATCATCTCTATATCTGGCGATACGGCAGCCGCGTACCATTCAATCACTTCAGTTTGGTCTACCTGGATGGCAGCCATGACCCTGGCGTGGTCTGGACTGAGATCGAGTGCCTCCTGCGCAGAATCATACCGGGCGGATTTCTGATTGTGGATGATACCGATTGGTTCGATGGGGCTGTTCGGAAGCGACTGGAGGCTGAGGTGCCACGGTTACCGATAACGCTCCGCCACCATGGCAAACAGACCATAATCGTTGTTCAGCCAGGTCGACCGCGCGCCTAGCGTCGGCAACTCGCGTAACCACCTGGAAAAGCGGCTCGAGCCGCTGGCCACCTGTTGAGGTGAGCCGCAGGCGGGCTGTTGGGCCCAACCAGGACTCTCCTGATCCAGAGGGACTCTCAGAACCAGCCGAATTCCAGCAACTTGCTACCAAAACGCGAGGCCGACTTTTAGTCGCCCAAACGCTCAGGATGGTGCCGAGCTGGCGGCCGTCTGGGATTCCTGCGGCTGATCCAAGTCATCAGGCAAGGGAGGAGGCTGCAGAGTTCTCCCCGATTTCCTACGCGTAGTCTTCGCTGGAGTGTCATCAAGAACTTCCGGGATGAGGACTTCACGAGGTATCTGGAATTCGTCGCAGACGGCTTGCCAGGTAGTGACCCCGAGCAGAGCACTGGCGATCTGCGATTGTTCGTCTGCCGTGCGGTGCGGCAGGCTAGCCCTGAGCACCTCGTCCGAGATCGTAGACTCGACTGCCTGGTGCCAGGTGGGCGGGGGTTCGGTGGAACTGGTTCCACTCTCCGCCTCGACGATATAGAAGCCATAGATTCGCCGACCCTGTCGATGCTCCCAGGCTGCATCAAGGTGCCGCAGCATCTGATGCCGGACACGCATCCAGGCGGTGGAAGTTGTCGGAGCGGTCTCCGTTCGTTTCCCCTCTACCACGATCACTGCGGCGGCGGAATCCAGATAGACGTCTGGTTGACTTGGCCCCTCGAGCACGTACCAGGCGCGAGGCGAGGGGCGGCGTTCTTGAAGACTCTGCAATGCCCCAGCCAGCGTATCGGCATCTCGATCGACGACCCGGCGCCGGTTGGCCATCACCTCCGGCCTGCGACCCCATGCCGCCGCATCACGGGGCTCCTCCGCATTCTCCAGGAGCCATCGAAGAAGCCCCGGCGGAGCGGCTAGTTTCGCCTCCCTCGGCCACCACTTCGCTAGCCTCAGACGGGAGGCGCCGGCATCGGGCCTCGGCAACTTTCGAGTGTTCGCCAGTTCCAGGAGTCCCTGGAGCCACAGTCTACCGGATGGATCTAGACACTGCAGGCGCCCGAACACCGGCGCGATTCGGGTGCGGGACGAGTCATGGATGCCCACGAGGTTCCTCCTTAGGACTCGAATCGACAGCGCGCTAAGCCAAACTACTGTAGGCGCACTGGGATTGTGGTGGGATTTGCCTACGGGGCCCGCGAATAGGTCCCGCTGAGAAGCATATCGCTCTGCATCGCTGATGGATAGAAGCTCAGGGATCCAACCCGGCGGCACTCGCCCACCGCACAAGTAACCCGACGCTTGACAGCCGCCAGTCATGTTCTTCTTATGTTCTCTTGTAGATTCATCATCACCCAGCACCCCACACTCCCGCCGCGGGCACGCCTCGCCATGGACACGGCCACAATCCTTCATGCGGACCTGGACGCGTTCTACGCTTCGTCGAACAGATGCTCGATCCGTCGCTCAAGGGGAAGCCGATCGCGGTCGGGGGCGGCGTGGTGCTCGTCGCCCTCGAGGCCCCTTGCTCCGTTCCCGACGCCTTCCGCGAGGTGGCGGAGCGGCAGTTGTAGGGGCCACGCCGACCACCTGGAACGCTGGCTGCAGCCTCGTCAAACCGGAGCCACATCCGGCGAACAAGTAGCCTAGGAGGTCGCGGCATGCGTACGGTCGCGCTGCTCTCCCTTGCCGTCCTCGCGCTGATGACGGCAGCCGCCACGCGCGCGACGACCCAGACGCCGTCAGGGCCGCAAATCCCGGCTGTCCTGGCGGGGACACAGGTCGCCAGCGCTGATCCGGTAGCCGACCCGGCCGCTACGGTCATCGAGGGCGGTGCGCGCTTCACCCTGCTCACGCCGCGGCTGGTACGAATGGAGTGGAGCGCGGACGGACACTTCGAGAATCGGGCCTCGCTCGTCTTCATCCACCGGCGCCTCGCCGTCCCACACCACACGGTGCGCCGCGCCGCCGGCTGGCTCACGGTACAGACCGACAATCTCACCCTGCGTTATCGGCTCGGCAGCGGGCGCTTTCGGCCCGGCAACCTCGAGGTGCGGCTGCGGGTCGACGGGGGCGACGTTGTCTGGCGTCCGAGCGAGTCAGACAGTGCTAACCTCAAGGGAACGACACGCACGCTGGACGGTGCCAAGGGTCCGGTTTCCCTGGAGCCCGGCCTGCTGTCGCGCGCAGGCTGGACCGTGGTGGATGACGGCGGGCGACCCCTGTTTGACAGGACCGGCTGGGTCGTCGCGCGGCCGGCGGGCGAGCGCCAGGACCTCTATCTCTTCGGCTACGGGCACGACTACAAGGGCGCACTGGCCGACTTCATCAAGGTGGCCGGTCGCGTGCCGATGCCGCCCCGCTTCGCGTTCGGCGCCTGGTGGTCGCGCTACTGGGCCTACACCGACCAGGAGTTCAGGGACCTGGTCCACCAGTTCGACACGTTCGACGTGCCGCTCGACGTGCTCGTGATCGACATGGACTGGCACAACACGTTCGAGCTGCGGTGGGACAATGCCCCCAAAGACCAGGCGGGACAATCCAAGGGGTGGACCGGGTACTCGTGGAACTCTGCCTACTTTCCGGATCCCGAAGCATTCCTCGACTGGACGGCGAAACACGGCTTGCGCACGCCGCTCAACCTGCATCCCGCCAGCGGCATCCAGCCGTGGGAGACGGCACTATGCCGAGATGGCACGGGATATGGCGATCGATCCCGCCACCAAGCGGTACGTGCCGTTCCGTCCGACGGACAAGCGGTTCGCCGCGAACTATTTCAAGGACATCATTGCCCCGCTCGAGCAACAGGGTGTGGATTTCTGGTGGCTCGACTGGCAGCAATGGGACACGACTGCCGTCGCCGGGCTCAACCCGACCTGGTGGATCAATCACCTCTTCTTCACCCACATGGAGGCGGAAGGCAAGGGGCGTCCGCTGATCTTCCACCGCTGGGGCGGGCTGGGCAACCATCGCTATCAGATCGGCTTCTCCGGCGACGCATTCTCCACATGGGACGCGCTCGCTTTCGAGCCGTATTTCACCGCAACCGCCGCGAACGTGGGCTTCGGGTACTGGAGTCACGACATCGGCGGGCACCTGAACGGCGAGGTCTCCCCCGAGCTGTACACGCGCTGGATCCAGTTCGGCATCTTCAGCCCGATTCTGCGCACGCACACCACGAAGAATCCGGACGCCGAGCGCCGCATCTGGGCATACCCGACGGAATATTTCCGGGTCATGCGTCAAGCATTCATGCTGCGCTACGCCATGATTCCGTACATCTACACTGCGGCGCGGGAGGCGTACGAGACCGGCGTGGCCCCGGTGCATCCGCTCTACTATGACTGGCCGGCCGACAGCGCAGCATATGACTTCGCGGACGAGTACGGTTTCGGCCCCGACATGATCGTGCGGCCGATAACCGCGCCGATGTCACCCGATACACTGCTCGCGCACCAGCGCCTGTGGCTTCCTCCGGGGGACTGGTACGAGTGGTTCACCGGCACGCGCCTCCACGGGCCCGCGGTGGTGACCCGCGCCTTCGCGCTGGACGAGATACCGGTTTATGTCCGGGCCGGCGCCATCGTCCCGATGGCGACCACGGCGCTCCGCAGCGACGCGCAGCCGAAAAACCTACTTGCCCTCACCGTCTTTCCGGGCGACTCCGGGAACACCGGTGTCTACCAGGATGCTGGTGATGACCTGGGCTACCAGAGGGGGAAATTCGCGTGGACACCCGTGAGCCAGCGGCGTGACGCCGATGGCAAGGTGCACCTGCACATCGGACCAACCACCGGCGAGTTCGAGGGGCTCCCCGCGCGGCGCGGCTACGTAATCCAGCTGGTGGGCAGCTGGCCCCCGCGTCGTGTGCTGTGGAACGGAACGGAAATCCGCTACGTTCGCGGCGAGCAGGGGGCGGACGCCGCGGCGCAGCGGCTTGCCATTGCGACCCCGACCGGCGGTCCCGATGCCGAGCGGGTGCCGTCAGCCCCTGGCTGGAACTATGACGGCAACGCGGCGACCATCGTGATCCATGTACCAGAGGCCGACATCCGTACGGCCTCCACGCTCGAGGTCGAGCTGCCGTTCGGGCGCAATGACTCGCTGCTCGACGGCGTACCCTCTACCCTCTCGCGGCTCGAGCGCGCCATTCACATCCTCGAAGGGCTCTGGCCCGCGGATTGGCCGCCGGATTCGCTAGTGGCGCTGCAGCAGACGGGCAACCGCATCACCCTGCAACCCGAGAGTGCCGCGGTGGAGCTGAAGGGCCTGCGCGCCGCGCTGCCCGGGGTGCTCGACCGGCTGAGAACACTGCACGGCGATACCGCGGCGGTTCGCCGGGCACTGGCGCATCTTGGGAGGTGAGCCGCAGCGGAGGATCCGGTGCTGGGAAGTCCTGCTAACTGAGCTTCTCACCCTTTTGAGCTTGACTGCGCCGCGCTCCTCGGGTGATTTATAGCGTGTCTACTCTAGCGACTGCTGCGCCGCTGCCCCAGCGACAAGACTCACCTGATGCCACCTGAAACCCCCAGCCAACGCGGCGACCTGGAAACGCACGGTGCCGTGCGCGGGCTCGACCGCTTCGAGGGGTTCAGCGACGCGGTTTTCGCAATCGCGCTGACCCTGCTGATCGTCGAGATCAAGGTCCCCGGATCTCCCGACGGCCCGCATGGCTACAGCGACCTGGTCAGCGCCATGGCCGAGCAGTGGCGAACCCGAAGCGAAACGAAGATTATCCGCCCGCGATTAGCCGCTGGAAGCGCGGGTTGCCCCGGAGCGGCGCGAAGGTGGGATCGATCCGGAGCCACCCAGGCGAGAGGTAATAGGGCTTCTTGAGCAAGGGCTCCAGCCGGTCGAGGGCCTTCTCAGGCTCCCCGGTTAGGATGTAGATCCGGGCGAGCTGGTGCTGGAAATACTTGCCCTGCTGGGTCTGGCTACTGTCCAGCGCCACCGCCCGCTCGCCTTCGCGGATCGCCGCCTCCTTCCGCCCGGCATACCCCAGAGCCACCCCGAGCAGAGCATGCAGCTGGGCATTCTCGGGCGCCGCATAGAGCTGCTGCTCGAACGCAGCCCGCGCGGAATCGCCATAGGCGGCGGCACGCCGTCTGTCCCGCTCCATCTCGTACACACCGGCCAGGGCCAGACCCCAACTCCCCGCGTCGCCGTCGAAGGAGGCCGGCGTGAGCCGCTTGAGCAGCGCACGCTGCTCGTCGTCGAGCACCCAATAGAGATCCCAGTAGGTCGCTATATACGCTACGAACGTCGGCAGGTCTACGTCGGCCGGCGGCTGGACCAGCACGGCCCGCCCGGCGGCCAAGTCCCCGCGGGCGAGACGGACCATCGACCTGGCCTCCACCAGGCTCAGGTTGGACGGCTGGAGCGCGGCCGCGGCATCTACTGCTTCCATCGCTTCGTCGTACCGACGGAGCCAGAGAAGTGCCACCCCGAGCACGTTCGTGAGGGCCGCCGATCGGGGATCGAGGCTTCGTCCGCGCTGGAAGTGGTCGACCGCATCCTCCCATCGTCCGAGCTCTTGTTCGGAGAGACCAACGGAACGGAGGAGCTCGACGTCGTTCGGTGCGAGTGCGAGTCCTTTGGTGTACTGCTCTGCGGCACGCGCGTGGGCGGCCGTAACCAGACGATGGTAGCTGCCGAGCGCCCAGTATCCCAGCGGGGTTTGCGAATCCAGCGCCAGCGCCCGCTCGGCCGCGGACCGCGCCCGGTCCGCTACCGCCGGTGATGGTGTGGCGTTGCTATAGAGCAGCGAATTGGCAAACGACAGCGCGGCCCAGGCCGCCACGAAACCCGAATCGAGCGCCACGGCCTGCTCGAAGTATCTGACGGCCTCTCGCAGCGGAGCCGGTGCGTTACCCAGAGCGCGCTGCGCCTGGCCTTTCAGGTACGCATCATATGCCGCCAGGTTCCGCGTCGGGCGGTTCTCCAGCACCTGCTGCTGTCGGGCGCCGATCGCCACGTCGAGCGCTTGCGCCACCCGGCCCGCGATGTCGGCCTGTACCTGGAACACATCGGTGAGCGAGGCGTCGAACGGCTGCTGCCACTTGGCGTCGGCCGTCGCCACGTCGATCAGCTCGGGACTTACCTGCACCCGGCTAGCGCCGTCATTGCGCTTCGCCCAGCGCACCTTTCCCACCAGCAGGTAGTCGACACCCAGCTCGCGCCCGATCTCCCGTGGCGTCTTGGTGGTCCCCCGGTATTGCGCCGAGCTGTTCGAGCCGGTCACCCGCATGCTCGGAAGCGCCGTGAGCTTGCCGCGGACGGCATCGGTAATACCGTCGGCGAAGTAGGCATCGGCCGAGTCGCCCAGATTCTGGAACGGAAGCACAGCGATCCTACGCTCGTCGTCGCCGGACGCAGCCTCCGGATGACCGCGGCGCCATGCGAAGAGCACACCAACCCCGATCAGGAGGCCCAGCACGAGCGCGAGGGCGGCGACCGGAATGCGGCGTGCTCGCGGGGCCGCGCCTTTGCCGGCCGCTGCGGGCGCGGTCGGCGCGGCCAGGATCGGGATCGTTGACGCGTTTGGGATGGCCGGTGCGGCTTGGAGCGCTTCGGCCAGCTGACCGATAGTGGAGAAACGGTCCGCCGCCACGGGGGCCAACGCCCGTGCCACCGCCGCGTCCACCTGTTCCGGCACGCTCGACCGTGCCTGGCGCACTCGCGGCACCTCGCCGCTGAAGCGCTTCGCGATGATCGCCTGCGCCGTGGGCCCGGTGAACGGCGGCTCGCCCGCGAGCATCTCATACAGCACACAGCCGAGCGAGTAGACGTCGGTGCGTGCGTCGAGCGCCTTGTCACCCGCCGCCTGTTCCGGACTCATGTAGGCCGGCGTGCCCACCGCAAGGCCGGTCTGGGTCAGGCGATCATCGGCCCCTGCGAGCGCCCGCGCGATGCCGAAGTCGGCTACGAGCGTAGAGCCGTCTGTTGTGAGAAGCAGGTTCTCCGGCTTGATGTCCCGGTGGATCACGCCATGCCGGTGCGCGTACTCCAGCGCCCGGGCGGCCTCGGTGGTAATCCGAAGCGCCGCGTCCACCGGCAGCTGCCGCTCCCGGCGAAGCCGGTCGCGGAGCGACTCGCCCTCTACGAACGGCATAGTGAACCAGAGCTGGCCGGCGGCCTCCCCCGAGTCGTGGACCGTGAGGATGTGCGGATGCTGGAGCCGGGCAGCGAGCCTGATCTCGCGCTGGAAGCGTTCCGGTCCAAGGGCGCGGGCGAGATCGGGGTGCAGTACCTTGAGCGCGACCGGCCGATCGTGGCGCAGGTCCTGGGCGAGGAAGACGGTGGCCATGCCGCCGCGCCCGAGCTCGCGCTGGAGGGTATACGACGCGGCGAGGGCCGTTTGCAGCTGCGTGCGCAGGTCCGTCAACTAGCTCGACTTGTTCGAGGGAGAGCAAAATGTATCCGGCCGGCAGGCCGGCTGCCAGCGGCGGCTGCGATGAAGAGCAAAAAAACGCCCACGGTTGTTCACCGTGGGCATTGCCCCTCCTGGGCTCGAGCCGAAGGCCACCTGTTGGGGTGAGCCGCAGGCGGGCTGTTGGGCCCAACCAGGACTCTCCTGATCCAGAGTTGTAGGCCCCACGGAGGACCTTATAGCCCTCCCCTGCTTTTCGATCACTTAGACCGGAGTTCCCCCGCGCTGCTCAGGCTTAGTACCGGGAATTCTCCGGCCAAACTGGACCAAATCTGGACCAGTGTCTTCCCACGAGAAAAGGACACCATAGTGGTGATCGCGTTTGGCCAGCGGATGCTCAACCAGGTGTCGCCCGTCGCCAGGACTGCCTTAGAGACAACCAACGGATTCCCCCA
Organism: uncultured Gemmatimonadales bacterium; assembly: GCA_963698975.1. GTDB lineage: Bacteria > Gemmatimonadota > Gemmatimonadetes > Gemmatimonadales > GWC2-71-9 > CAVVWJ01. The sequence continues at coordinate 1,372,181 of CAVOSV010000002.1, read as the reverse complement.
TACGGTTCGGTCACAAGGTGAGCCTCACTAGGGCCGAGTCCTTCCCAGGGGTCGAGTTCTTCTCATTGCGGTACCAGCCGTAAGCGTTGCCCGGTGGGATCGGCTTCCCGACCTCACCTGAGTCGGTGAGCTGAACCTCTGCCCCCGAGCGCACCCGGAGGCCCACCCCGTCAGGTGCCAGCAGCACGGGGCCCGTCTGATAGCCGATCGTGAGCTCCACACGGCCGGAATCGCTGTTGATGATCAACTGCTGAATCGTGGCGACCTGGTGCCCTACGGGGTTCTTCTCCAAGTAAGTCCTGACGTAGGTCTCGACTGAGTCCCCGGTGATGAACTCCTGCGCGCCAGCTAGGACTGCGGCGTCGGCGGCGCGCTGCATCTCGGCCCGTAGGGTGTAGACGCGGCCGAGATCCATGCAGAGGGCGAGAAAGCCCAAGGCCGGGACGAGGAGCACGGCCATGAGCGGGAGAGTGTGGCCACGCCTCCCACGGAGCCTTTCGCGCACCGTAATTCGCATAGCGCGGGAGGGCCTCAGCGGCTCGAGAGCGAAACGCTCCCTCACCACGTGTGCTTCCGTAAAAACCGACACTTCTAAGCTCCTTTGTACGGCGGTGCTTCAAGGGGAAGGGGTATTCAGCTGTTTCGGCGGTGCTTCAGGGGGGGAAGGGTGTATCAGCTCCTTGGAACATCAACTCGCTCTCTTCGCGGGGGAGCGTAGCACGGGAAGGTTCCGTCCGTCCGCTTCCAGAAGAGGCAGGCTGATCCGCTCCCCGGATCGCCTGGAGAACTTGCAGGGTAGGTTGGGGGGTGCTAACAGAACAAAACCTGTCCACAATTGTCAACACGGGTAGGTCTCTCTTGGGCGGGCGATCCTCGGAATGATGCGACGGGAAAGATCGAGATAGCCATTCCTGGAGGCCATCCGTGGCGGTGGACACAGAATCCGTCAATGGATGCTGGCACGCGGCTGGAAGGTAAACGGCACGGAATACGGATCTGGAAGCCGAGTCTATGGCTGGCGCTGTGAACAACGAAATAGTCGAGACTGCCCAACCTTGGTATCTCTCGGGCGGTCCCAAGACCTACCCAGGATCGGCCATCCTTGCCCACCTCGATCGGCTCAGGGCGCGCTTCGGCGATACGCGCCAAGCCAGAGGCTCGGCTGGTGGTCAGCCAGCAAGGCGGTCTGAGAGTGGGTACCGAGATCCTCTTGAAGGTGCTATGACCATTCTTCGGCCTATCTATCGCGTGTGCGAACGGGTAGGTTGTTTAAGGCCCAACCTGTCCCGTCCTCTGCCCTCCGCTGCCAACCTCTGAGCGCCACAGATGCTCCGGCCCAAACAGGCGGGGCGGATCCATCCTGTTTGTGACAACGGAAGAAATCGAGTTCCACCATTGGGCGGATGTCCCTTTGGCCAGAGTACAGTGCGCACCACAAGCGGTGCGCCATCCCTCACTTGGAGAAACCCCGACAATGCGACCATTCACGACTTGCCTCGCATTCGGGGAGTGCCGGGGGTGAAAGGGCATCAAGCTCCACCGGCAGTACTGAAGCCCGTCCACCTGGATAGCCCTGCGCCTCAGCTCCAAACGATAACGGTGTTAGTGGTCGACGATGATGACGCTGTTCGCCGCATTTTGGCGCGAGAGTTGGAGCAGGGCGGATTTGGCGTTCTGACTGCCGAGAATGGAGTGGAAGCGCTGTCTGTGCTGGAGCGGTCTGAAATGGCGGTCGACGTCGTGGTCAGCGATCTGCTGATGCCCCAGCTCGATGGCTTTGAACTCGCGGCGCATCTGGCGACATTACCTCACCCACCGGAAGTCATTTTTGTATCCGCCTTTCGCTCCGACCTAGCACTCGACCGAGCGGTAATTACTAAGCCCTTCCACCTCGGGGACCTCAGCGCGGCGGTCCAGCGCGTCTTGGAGAAGCGGACGGCACCTCCGGCCATGTAGCGGTGCAGATCAATAGCAGGATTCGTCTGGTTCGGCTGCTACTAACCAATCACCGCCCACAGCGTGGCTCCCGCAGCGGCGCCTCTAGTTGCCCCAAAAAAGACGCCCACGGTTATTCACCGTGGGCATTGCCCCTCCTGGGCTCGAGCCGCAGGCCACCTGTTGGGGTGAACCAGGACTCTCCTGATCCAGAGGGGCCGCTAAAAACCAGCCAAACTCAGCAACTTGCTACCCTTTACGCGAGTTCGTGGCACCCGATGCTGAGCTTTGCTGGGTTTCATGCTCGACTTTGCCGTACTTTACACGCTTAAATGTTAGAGTTTGCTATACCGTGAAGCGAGCTGCTCGATGGCTGGTGTAGCGACCGCCCTCCAGGCCGCAACATCGCGAACGATGGCACGTCTAAACTGTACATGGTATAGCAATGTCGATCAGTGCTTCGCCTCCTGCATCCATTTCCGCGAACAGCGTTGACCGAACGCGATTCATGGGATCAGGAGGGCCACTGCCTCCGTGAGAGATTCGAAACCTTCCATACCACGGCCGATCGACCCCGTCATATCACATCGTGGCTGGCGGGGCCCGAGTTCGCCCGCCACATTGCAGTACCTCCCCTCAGGCAGTGGTGCGACGTTGGTCGACCAGGAGTTCGCCAGCGCTCTCCGTGATCGCTACGTGATCGAGCGCGAGCTCGGCCGCGGCGGCATGGCCACGGTCTATCTCGCCCGCGATCTCCGCCACGACCGTCTGGTCGCCCTGAAGATTCTCCATCCCGAGCTGGCGCACGCGCTGGGTCCCGAGCGGTTCATCCGCGAGATCAGGCTCGCCGCGCGTCTCGACCACCCGCATATCCTCCCGGTGTACGATTCCGGCGAAACGGCCGGCCGGCTCTGGTTCACCATGCCCTACGTGGAGGGCGAGTCGCTCCGGAACCGCCTGGCGCGCGAGCCCCAGCTCCCGCTGGCGGACGCGGTGCGGATCACCCGGGCGGTGGCCGACGCGCTGGGATACGCCCAGCGGCAGGGCATCATCCATCGCGACGTCAAGCCGGAGAACATCCTGCTTCAGGGCGAGCGATGCGTGCTCGCCGACTTCGGCGTCGCCCGGGCCGTCGATGCCGCCGGCGAGCGCCTGACGGAGACCGGCCTCGCGCTGGGCACGCCCGCCTACATGAGTCCGGAGCAGGGCGCCGCCGACCGACATCTCGACCCTCGCAGCGACATCTACTCGCTCGGTTGCGTGGTGTATGAGATGCTTGCGGGCGAGCCGCCGTTTACCGGACGGACGGCGCAGGCCCTCATCGCCCGCCGGCTCGCGGAGCCCGTTCCGGACCTCTGCACAGTGCGTGACATCCCCCGGCAGGTCGAGCGCGCCGTCAGGCAGGCGCTGGCCCGCGCGGCGGCGGACCGGTTCGCGGACGCGCCGGCCTTCGCGCGGGCGCTGGAGGAGGGGGCGAGTGCCCCACAACTGAACGCGAGCCGCACGACGCGACATCGCCTTCTCGCCATCGCGGGGGCACTGGTGATCGCAGCCGTAGGCACCGGTCTCTACCTGCGGCTCCGACCAGCGACCGGCGTCACGACGGATAGGAACCTCCTCGCGGTCGCGCCGTTCGACGTGCTCGACCCGTCGCTCCAGCTCTGGCGGGAGGGGCTGGGGGACATCCTCTCACGCACCCTCGACGGCGCGGGTCCGGTCCGGACGGTCTCACCGACGGTCGTGCTCCGACGCTGGAGCGGACGAGCCGACGAGGCCTCCGCCCACGAGTTGGGCCGTCGGACCGGAGCGGGACTGGTGGTCTACGGCGCGGTGGTGCCGCAGGGCCGGGACTCGGTGACACTCCGCGCCGCCCTGCTCGATCGAGGTGGCGGGACGATCAAGAGCGATGTGGAGGTTGCGGGCCAGGCCACTCGGATAGGCGAGCTCGCCGACTCCCTGGGAGTCAGGATCCTGCGCGTGCTCTCGCGGAGCCGGCCGATCGGGTCTGTCCGCTCCACATCGATCGGTGCGAGGTCGCTTCCGGCACTCAAGGCATTCCTGCAGGGTGAACAGTTCTATCGACGAGGGCAGTGGGATTCCGCGCTTACGCGGTACGATCAGGCCATCGCCGCCGACAGCACCTTCGCGCTCGCGCTCTCACAGATGGGCACGGTGCTCGGCTGGAACCCGCCGACGACCGGCGCGTACCGGCCCCGCGAGGAATACATGCGGCGTGCGGCCCTTCACAATCACGGTCTCCCGGCGCGTGAGAGCCTGTTGATCGCCTCGGACTCGCTCAGAATTGCGTCGCAGAAGACGGCGGACCCCGACTCGTTTGTCCGTTTGCAATTCGGAGCGCAGGCCGCGGTGGAGGAGGCCGTGCGCCGGTACCCCGAAGACCCCTTGCCGTGGTACTGGCTCGGCGAGGAGCGGAATGACGCGCCGTGGCCCATTCAGACGCCCCCGTCCACGACAATGGACGCGTACGCCCGCGCGATCGCGCTGGATCCTGGTTTCGCCCCCGCCTACACTGCCGTGCCGGGTCTTCTAGTGCGACTGGGTCGCCCGGAAGAGGCGAAACGGAATGCCGAGATGCACCTGGCTCTCGATCCGACCTCCCCGAACAGGTCGGAGACCCGCCTCGTGGCACTGTTGCTGGACCCCCATACCGCTGGGAGTCCGGAAGTGGAACGGTTCCTCGATACCACCTCGGCCTTCACGCTCTTCCTCACCTTCAGCACACTGGCGTTCTGGCCCGACACCGCCGAGACAGTCGTCCGGCTGATGAGGCGCCTCGGCGAGCCGGGCCGGAGCGCCGGTGGAGGCCTCCCTTGGGTCATGGATACGGTGATGTGGCCACACTACCTGGCTCACGTGCTCGCGTTCCGCGGCCACCTGCGCGAGGCCTCCGCCGTGGATGAGCGGCTGCTGCGCCAGCCTTCCGCCTCACCCTGGAGCTGGTTCCTCGACACGTTCCTCGACCTCAGCCTGCTCGGGATCGTTCCGGATTCGTTGGCCCGCGCGACCTTCGGTCGCTCCCTCGAGGCAGCCGCCGCCTGGCAGCCCTTCACTCCCCGTCACTTGACGGGAGTGCCCTGGTGGCTGTCGCGCGGCGACACGGCCGCCCTGGCACGCTTCGGCGCCCAGGCGGCTCGCACAGCGCGGGCACCCGCCACGCCGCGCGTGGCCCTGCGAGCTCGACTGCTCGGAGAGACGAGTGTCGCATTCCTCGATCTGGCACGGGGCGATACCGGTACGGCGATCCGAAAGCTGAGCGCCATCCCCGACACGCTCTGCCTGGCCGACTGGCTCACCGCCAATTGCTTTCACCTGAACCTGACACTGGCGCGGCTCCTGGCGGCTCGCGGTGACGATCGGCGCGCCGGCGCCTTGCTGGAGCGCTGGCGGTGGAGCGGCGGCAGCACGCCATCATTCGTGCTCGCCACGCTCGAGCTCGGCCGTATCGCCGAACGGCTCAGGGACACGCGGAAGGCGGCCGAGTGCTATGGCTTCGTGACGGCGATCTGGCGCCGGGCAGATCCGGAGCTACGGCCCTTCGTGAAGGAAGCGCGCGACGGGCTGGCGCGACTCGGTGTGGAGTGAATCGTTGCCGCCGCGGCGGCACTGAGCTGATGCTCTCGCCGAGGGCCCAGTCTAGACAAAAGGGCCGGTGCGGTTGCACCGGCCATTGCCCCTCCTGCTCGAGCCGAAGGTCAAGCCCAAAAAAACGCCCAGGATTTTCACCCTGGGCATTGCCCCTCCTGGGCTCGAGCCGCAGGCCACCTGTTGGGGTGAGCCGCAGGCGGGCTGTTGGGCCCAACCAGGACTCTCCTGATCCAGAGGGGCCGCCGAAACCGCCCAAACTCCAGCAACTTGCTACCCTTTACGCGAGTTCGTGTCACCCGATGCTGGACTTTGCTGGATTCGATGCTCGATTTTGCCGTACCTTGCTCACTCAAATGTCAGAGTTTGCCGCACCGGCCCTACCACCCCTGCGCTAGCCGCAAGGCGCTCAGCCGCGCAGATTCGAAGCGTCCCTCAACCCTCAGGTCTCGCCGTGGTCGGGGGGACAGTCTCCAGAGTAGCTGATGCCCTGCGCGACAGCGATGCGATCGAGCGCGACCTCGGCCATCCTGCTTACGCGAGACGTGGCCGACGCCGGTCAGTGAGGCTTCCAAAACTGTGAGTGGCTTCTTGTCTGAGGCGGCTTCACCACTGCAGCGGGTAGTCAAGGAAGCGCAGGCTGCGCTCCAACGGCTCCCGCGCGGCCGAGCACACTGATGCCGACGCCGGATCGCTTCGATCGTCTGAGGGAGGCCCTCGCTGAGCGGTACGCCGTGCTGCGCGAGCTGGGCGGTGGAGGCATGGCAATGGTGTACGTCGCGGAGGACCTGAAGCACCATCGTAAGGTTGCCGTGAAGGTGCTGCGGCCCGAGCTCGCCGCCGCCCTCGGTCACGAACGGTTCACTCGCGAGATCGAGATCGCTGCCCAGCTGCAGCACCCCCATATTCTGCCGCTCCTCGACTCCGGTGAGGCCGACGGGTTTCTCTACTACGTCATGCCTTACGTCGACGGAGACTCGCTCCGCGACCGGCTGGTGCGGCAGGGTGAGCTGCCGGTACCGGAGGCGGTGAAGCTCCTGTGCGAGATCGTGGATGCACTTGCCTACGCCCATGCGCACGGCGTGGTCCACCGGGATATCAAGCCGGACAACGTGATGCTTTCTGGCCGCCACGCGCTGGTGATGGATTTCGGGGTGGCCAAGGCGGTGAGCGAGGCGACTGGACGGCAGTCGCTCACCACGGCAGGCGTGGCCCTAGGCACCCCGGCTTACATGGCTCCCGAGCAGGCGAGCGCCGATCCGCACCTCGATCACCGGGTCGATATCTACGCTGTCGGTGCGATGGCCTACGAACTCCTTGCCGGTCGGCCGCCGTTCACTGGCCTCTCTCCGCAGCAGGTGCTGGCGGCGCATGTCACCCAGCCGCCCGAGCCGATCACGGCTCACCGCCCCAGCATCTCGCCGGCACTGGCCGCGGTGGTGATGAAGTGCCTCGCGAAGCGCTCGGCCGACCGCTGGCAGACCGCCGACGAGCTGCTGGCCCAGCTCGAGCCGCTCCTCACGCCCAGCGGGGGCACCACGCCCGCGGAGACCCGTCCAGTTGCGGCGGTCCGCCCGTCCACGGTGAGCGCAAGAGCGGCGATCGTTTTTGCAGTCGTGCCATTGGCCGCGGCAGCCATCGCCATCTTCCTGTGGACTCATCGGTCCGCCGAGGTCACTCTCGGGCGACGGACCCAAGTGACACTCGATCCTGGTCTCGAAGTGGATCCGGCGATATCCCCGGACGGGAAGTTCATCACCTACGCTGCCGGTCCGACGAGCCTGATGAAGCTCTTCGTCCGGCAGCTCGAGGGCGGGAATACCATTCCCATCAGCTCAGACCTCACGGGCAACCTCCGCCGGCCTCTCTGGTCGCCCGACGGTGCCCGGATCGCCTTCCAGTCCCCCCGCGGGATCGAGACCGTCACGGCACTGGGGGGGATCCCCAAGCTGCTGGTCGGAGCCGATGGAGCGAGTCCCGCCACCGACTTTGCCTGGTCTCCGGATGGCCGGCGCATTGCGTACCGGCATCGGGACACCCTGTACACCAGAGCATTGGAAGGAGGGACATTACGACCGGTTGCAACCGGCTTTGAGATGCACTCTCCTGCATGGTCTCCCGACGGGGCATGGATCGCCTACGTCTCCGGGAATCCTGAGTTTGTCTACAGCACTTACACCTTCGGCAATCTCGCGCCCAGCGCCATCTGGCTGGCGCCGGCCGCCGGCGGGCAGCCGATTCCGGTCACCGACAACAAGTCGCTGAACGTGAGCCCGGTCTGGCTTCCCCGTGGGCGGCAGCTGCTGTTCGTCTCCGATCGGGATGGGGGCCGGGACATCTACCGCGTGGCGCTCCGCAGTTCGGGCCAGCCGGTGGGGCCGCCGACCCGGCTCACCGCCGGCCTGAACGCCCACACCATCAGCCTCTCCGCCGACGGCAAGCGGCTCACCTATTCGGTCTTCACCCAGACCGCCAATGTCTGGGCGGTGCCGATCCCGCGGCACGACGTGGTCTCCGTCTCCCAGGGTACCGCGATAACGACGGGCCGGCAGATCACCGAGGGTCTCGACGTCTCCCGGGACGGCCGGTGGCTGGCCTTCGACTCGGATCGGAGCGGCAACCAGGACATTTACAAGATGCCGCTGCCCGGTGGGGAGCCCGAACAGCTGACCACTGACCCCGAGGATGACTTCGGGCCCGGCTGGTCGCCGGACGGGAAGGAGATCGCGTTCCACTCGTTCCGGAATGGCAACCGCGACATCTTCGTCATGCCGGCGGCTGGGGGTCCGGCCCAGCCTGCGGTCGCCACTCCCGCCCAGGAACGGGGGCCCGATTGGTCGCCCGACGGGCAGCAGCTCGCCTTCTCATCGAACCAGACCGGCAGGTATGAGGTTTACATCGTCTCGCGGGAGGGCGGGAAGTGGAAAACGCCCCGACGATTGACTGGTGGGGCAGATCTTCCCCGTACCGGGGGAGGTTTCCGCTGGTCGCCGGATGGCCGGTTCATCGCCTACGTTGGGGGACAGTCACTGAAAATCATTCCGCCGTCCGGCGGTGAGCCGCGGACACTGGTTGACGTCCGCGATTCGCTCGCCCACCCAGTGGCTGAGAGGGTGGTGTGGTCGCCGGACAGCCGGCTGGTGTACTACCTCGCTCACGACGCCCGAGGCCAGGCCGGCCTCTGGTCGGTGGCCCTGACCGGCGGGGCGCCCCGCCTCCGGGTCCGCCCCGACGATCCGGCGACCGATTTCGGGAGGGGGAGGTTCGCGATGAGTGGCAACCGGGTCTACTTTCCGCTGGACAAGCGGGAGAGCGATATCTGGACCGCAGAGGTGCTGATACGATAGTGAGGGCACGCTCGATGTCATCACCGCGAAGCCACCGCGGGAGCAAGGGACCTATCGTGCCGATGAAAGCCGGGCCGCATATTCCCGGGATTCCAACTGGTCAGCGAACCGAACTGGACTACGAAACTGGACCACACAAAAGCGCAGCAACGACTACAAGCGTTGTCGCGCTGCATTGCCCCTCCTGGGCTCGAGCCGCAGGCCACCTGTTGGGGTGAGCCGCAGGCGGGCTGTTGGGCCCAACCAGGATTCTCCTGATCCAGAGGGATCGTTGTTACCAATCGAAATCCAGCAACTTGCTACCCTTTACGCGAGTTCGTGTCACCCGATGCTGGAGTTTCCGGGTTTCATGCTCGACTTTGCCGTACTTTACTCACTCAAATGTCGAGGTTTGCTGAATCCAAAGCAGAGTACCCTCACCTGCTTGCGCTGTTCGGTCAATCGGCTCGAACGACGTATGTCAGACCAGGGGCTGATACCGTGCAATTTCGGAAATAGCCCTCTGCCGGCCTGCCAAGCACCCTGACACGGGAGTGTGAAACAAGATCTGGTGGCCCGCATCATAGTCCCCAATCGTCAGATGCCACTCAGCGTTACCATTGATGCTTCCAACTCGCGAAGAAAAAGTGTCCTGTCCTTCAAGCCCGAGTCGAGCCAAACCGCTGCCTTCACCTCTCCTAGCCCGCGCTGCACCGCGGCGGTATTCTTTAGTGCCTCTAACCCTCCTCATTTCAGAGTCTTGAATGGCTGACCTGCGCGAGCAGCTGGAACGCGGCTTGGCGGATCGCTACCGGCTCGAGCACGAGCTCGGCCGGGGCGGGATGGCCACAGTCTTCCTTGCGCAGGATCTCCGGCACGAACGGCCGGTGGCGCTGAAAGTTCTGCATCCAGAGCTGGCTCATGCCCTGGGGCCCGAGCGGTTCCAGCGAGAGATCAAGCTGGTGGCCCGGTTGCAACACCCGCACATACTCTCGGTTCACGATTCGGGCGAGACGGCGGGCCAGCTCTGGTTCACGATGCCCTTTGTCGAGGGCGAGTCACTCCGGCAGCGCCTTATGCGCGAGAAGCAGCTTCCGGTCGAGGAGGCGCTCCGCATCACGACCGAAGTGGCCCGGGCCCTGGACTACGCCCACCGACACAGTGTGATCCATCGGGATATCAAGCCCGAGAACATCCTGCTCACGGGTGAAGGCGACACCCTGGTGGCTGACTTCGGCATTGGCCGCGCCCTGGGAGCGGCCGCGGGAGAGAAGCTCACCGAAACGGGCATGGTGGTGGGGACACCGGCCTACATGAGCCCGGAGCAGGGCGCCGGTGAGCGTGGGCTAGACGGGCGGACGGACATCTACTCGCTGGGCGTAGTCCTGTACGAAATGCTGGCGGGAGAGCCGCCCTATACCGGCCCCACGGCGCAGGCCATTTTGGCCCGAAGGTTTACGGGCGAGGTGCCCCGGGTGCGGCAGGTGCGACCGAGCGTGCCAGAGGCGGTAGAGCAGACTCTCACGAAAGCACTCGCTCCCGTCCCGGCAGACCGGTTCAGCTCGGCCGCCGAATTCGTTCGAACACTTGCGGCACCGGGTGGGGGAGGCAGGAGCGTGGCGACGCGCCTGACCGAGCCGGTGTCGGGCAAGGCCCCTGCGCCAGGTGGTGGCCCCTCCCAAGAGCGGCCGGATCGGCGCCTACCCTTTGCGGCTATAACGCTGGCCCTCGGGTTCCTCATCGGCCTGGGCGTCCTCTTCGCCTGGCGACGCGCACATGCCGGGGCCGACGACAGCCCAGGCCTGAAGCGGCTCGCCGTGCTCCCGTTCGAGAACCTGGGCGACTCGGCGGGCGCCTACTTTGCCGATGGGATCACCAACGAAGTGCGGGGAAAGCTGTCCCAGGTCACGGGGCTCGCCGTCATCGCGCGGGCCAGCTCGAACGAGTACCGCAAGACGACCAAGGCGCCGCAGCAGATCGCCCGCGAGCTCGGGGCCGATTACCTGCTAACCGCCACCGTGCAGTGGGAAAAGACGGCGGGCGGCCCGAGCCGGGTGCGGGTCAGTCCCGAGCTCATCCGGGTCGAGCCGGGGGCAGCGCCGACGACGAAGTGGCAGCAACCATTTGACGCCTCGCTGACCGACGTCTTTCAGGTTCAGGCCGATATCGCGACGAAAGTGGCCAGTGCGCTCAACGCGGCTCTAGGCGACAGCGTGCGCCAGGAGCTCGCGGCCAAACCGACCGCGAACCTGTCGGCCTACGACGCCTATCTCAAAGGCGAGGCCGCCTCACAAGCCATGGCATCGGTGGATCCCGCGAGCGCGCGCCGGGCAATCGGCTTCTATCAGCAGGCGGTCGCGCTGGACTCCCGATTCATGCTGGCCTGGGCCCAGCTCGCCCGCGCCTATGCATTGTTGTATTTCAACGGCACGCCGACGCCCGAGCTGGCGGGACAGGCCCGGGAGGCGGCGAACCGGGCGCACGCCCTCGGCCCCGACCGGCCCGAAGGGCAGCTGGCACTGGGTGACTACTACCGAAATGTGTCGGTCGACAACCACCAGGCGCTGGAGGCCTTCGAGCCGGGGCTCAAACTAGCGCCCACGAACGTCGATTTGCTCGTGAGCGCGGCCCTGTCCGAGCAGGCGCTCGGCCGCTGGGAGGCAGCGCTTCAGCATCTCACGCGGGCGTCCGAGCTCGACCCTCGCTCGGTCAATACCGCCCGGCGAATGGCCCGCGCGCTGATCTTCCTGCGGCGCTATCCCGAGGCGCAGGCCGCCGCGGAGCGCGGGCTCGCGCTCGCCCCGGCGAACCTCATCATCATCGAGGAGCGGGCCCTGGTTGCGCTCGCCCAGGGCGATCTCGCGGGAGCCCGAGCCGTCGTACGCACCGCCATGCCCGCCGTGGACCCGGCCGAGTTGCTCGCGTTCTTCGGCAACTATCAGGATCTCTACTGGGTGCTGGACGACGCTCAGCAGCAGCAGCTCCTTGCGCTTCCGGCGAGTGCCTTCGATAACGATCGTGGGCCCTGGGGCATTATACGTGCGCAGACGTACTACCTGCGTAACGACCCGGCCAAAGCGAGAGTGTACGCCGACTCGGCCCAACTCGCCTTCGCGGAGCAGCTCCGGGCCACACCGGATGACGGCCAGAGGCATGTGCTCCGCGGTCTGGCTCTTGCTTATCTGGGCCGCAAGGCCGAGGCGAGCGCGGAAGGGGAGCGGGGCGTGGCGCTGATGCCCGTCAGCCGGGATGCATTGCTCGGGTCCTATATCCAGCTCCAGCTCGTCCGCATCTACCTCCTCGTGGGCGACCCCGAGAAGGCGCTCGATCAGCTTGAGCCGTTGCTCAAGATCCCGTACTACCTCTCGCCCGGTTGGCTCAAGATCGACCCCACATTTGACCCGCTCCGGGGCAAATCACGCTTCGAGCGGCTGGTGGCGAGTAAGTAAAACTTTAACAGCCTATGGATGAAGGCGAGCGAAGATCTCTGGCGCCTTCGTCGCGCGAGCCATCACCGAGATCGCCGAACCCTGCAGCAATTGCTTTTCCGCCGTTCCATTCGACAATATGGACCACCTACTGGACGAAGGCTCCTTGTTAGCAGAAGGGCCGCCAAGGCAAGAACCCTTGGCAGCCCTTCAGTTGCCCTCCTGGGCTCGAAGCAGGACTCTCCTGATTCAGAGGGCCCCTGTAACCATTCGACACGAGTTTTTGCATGCTACCTGAGCTTCTCACCCTTTGAGCTTGACTGGGCCGCGCTCCTCGGGTGATTTATAGCGTGTCTACTCTAGCGACTGCCGCGCCGCTGCCCCAGCGACAAGACTCACCTGATGCCACCTGAAACCCCCAGCCAACGCGGCGACCTAGAAACGCACGGTGCCGTGCGCGGGCTCGACCGCTTCGAGGGGTTCAGCGACGCGGTTTTCGCAATCGCGCTGACCCTGCTGATCGTCGAGATCAAGGTCCCCGGATCTCCCGACGGTCCGCATGGCTACAGCGACCTGGTCGAGCGCCATGGCCGAGCAGTGGCGCGAATTTCTCGCGCTGGTTCTCTGCTACGTCGTGATCGGCGCCTACTGGCTGCAGCACCATTATTCGGGCCGCATCTATGCCAAGAGCGATCACTGGTTCGGCGCGCTCAACCTCCTGTTCCTGCTGGCCATCGTCGTCATTCCCTATCCGATCCGCGTCTGGTGCTTCCACCTCGGCACGCGCTTCGAGCCCGTCGCGTCGGTGACCCTGGTTGCCGGCCTCGCCCTGACCGCCTGCACCTGGATGGCGAAGTGGTTCTACGGAATGCCGGGCCGCCGGGTGATGGACGAACGGCTCGCGCCCGATTTCCTCCGGCAGATGACGCGCCGCTACGGCATCGCGACGCTGATCCAGATCGCCGCAGTTCCGGTCGCGATCGCGGCGCCGCGCGTCGGCGTGGCGATCACGCTGCTGTGCGTCGCCTTCTTCCTGCTGCCGCAGCCCAAGCCGCGCTATAAGCCCGGAGAGGAACCGAGCGCGAAGGAGAAATTGAAGGAATAGAGCCGCTGAGCAGGTCTCGCGCTCATTCGTGGGAAAGCGCCGCGACCGGAAACTCCGATGCGGCGCTTTCAGTTGCCCCTCCTGGGCTCGAGCCGCAGGCCACCTGTTGGGGTGAGCCGCAGGCGGGCTGTTGGGCCCAACCAGGACTCTCCTGATCCAGAGGGACCGCTGTAATCAGCCAAACTCCAGCAACTTGCTACCATTTACGCGAGTTCGTGTCACCCGATGCTGCAGTTTGCTGACTTCGATGTCGTACTTTGCCGTACTTTACTCACTCAAATGTGGGAGTTTGCCGCGTTCTTCGGGACATGGGTAGCCATCGGCCCGCATCCGCCCCCATCTTCAAGCACCCTCTCTCAACCGATATGCCCGATCTCCTAGCCCACCGGAGAAACTGTGGCACAAAACATCGACAATTGCGGTGGACTGGTCAGTCAGCGCCCTCAAGTATACCCTAGAGGTACTCCACTCCGACGGTCTCTCTGACCAAGACTTTGGAAAGCCTCAAGGCCGCCCTGGCCGACCGCTACACGCTCGAGCGCGAGCTCGGCCGTGGTGGCATGGCTACGGTCTATCTCGCGCACGACCTCAGGCACGAGCGATCGGTGGCGCTGAAGGTACTCCACCCTGACCTTACCACCGCGCTCGGTCCCGATCGCTTCCAGCGCGAAATCCGCTATGCAGCCCGGTTGCAGCACCCGCACATCCTCACCGTGCTCGACTCGGGCGAGTCGGGTGGACAGCTCTGGTTCACCATGCCGTACGTCGAGGGCGAGAGCCTGCGCGAGCGACTGACGCGCGACCGGCAGCTCTCGCTCGAGGACGCCCTCCGGATCGGGCGCGAAGCGGCACAGGCCCTCCAATACGCCCACGAGCACGACGTCCTCCACCGCGACATCAAGCCCGAGAACCTGCTCCTCACCCGTGACGGCAACACGCTCATCGCGGACTTCGGGGTGGCCCGCGCGCTCGCGAGCGAGGAGGCGCTGACCCAGACCGGGCTCACCGTGGGCACTCCCGCGTACATGAGCCCGGAGCAGGCGGCAGGTGAGCGCCAGCTCGATGCCCGAAGCGACATCTACTCACTGGGATGCGTGCTGTACGAAATGCTTTGCGGTGAGCCGCCGTTCACGGGACCTACGGCGCAGGCAATCATGGCGAAGCGATTCAGCACTTCGCCTACGCCCGTTCGCGTGACGCGGCCCGAGGTGCCGGCTGACGTGGACGACGTCGTGCAGCGCGCGCTCGCCCGCACGCCGGCGGACCGGTTCGCGTCGGCGGGTGAGATGGCCCAGTCGCTTCGGCCCAGCGTCGCGACGCCGGCCGCCACCCGTGTCCTCGAGCGGGCTCCAGCGCGGCACCAGGAAGGGTCCCACCGCACCCGCTGGCTCGTGGCAGGCGGCGTCGCGGCCCTGACGCTCGTGGCCATGGTGGCGCTCATGCGAAGCCATGAGCGACCGGTGGCCCTCGACCGGGGTGTCATCGCCGTCGCTCCCTTCCGGGTCGCCGGTGCGGATTCGTCGCTCGGCTACTTGCGGGAGGGCATGGTAGACCTCCTGTCGACCAAGCTGAGCGGCACGGCGGCGCTGCGCCCGGCCGACCCGCGAACCCTCCTGGCCGCATGGGGCCGCGCCGCGCGCGAAGGCGGTGAGCTGCCTGAGGACGACGCGGTCCGGGTGGCTGCAGCTCTCGGTGCGGGGCGGATGGTGGAAGGGGAAATCGTCGACAGTCGCGGCAGGATCTCCATGAGCGCCCGCATCGTGGACGTCCCGAGCGGGTCAGTCCGTGCCCGCACGACGGCGGAGGGCCCGCCGGACAGCCTGACGCAGCTCGTGGACCGTCTGGCCGCGACGCTCCTGGCGCTCGGCTCGGGGGAGGGCGAGCAGCGGCTCGCGGGACTCACCAGCACGTCACTGCCGGCGCTGCGCGCCTACCTGGACGGAGAGGCGCTGCTGAGGCGAGGCAGGTTCGGTGAAGCGTCGAAGAAGTTCTTCGACGCGTTCCAGATCGATTCCACCTTCGCGCTCGCGGGCGTGGGCACGGCGCGAGCCGACGAGTGGCAGACGACTAGAGGAAGCGACGCACCCGTGGAGGCTGCCTGGCGCCACCGCGATCGCTTGTCGGCCCGAGACCTGGCCCGCCTCACCGTCGACCTCGGCCCGAGGTACCCCGCACCTCGGGCGGCGCGCGACATGGTGGAAACGGCGGAGCGCCTGGTGGAGCTGGCTCCGGATAGCCCGGACGCGTGGTACAAGCTCGCCGACGGCCTCTTTCACTATTGGCGCCTTGGCCAGCGTACCCGAGGCACTTCCGCGGGCAGTCGCGGCGTTTGCGCGCTCCCTGGCGCTCGACTCGAGCTACGCCCCAACCCTTCAGCACTTGACCGAGGTCGCAGCGCTCCTTGATGACACGGCCGGCGTGCTTCGCGGGCGAGCCCTCCTCCGGCGAATAGACTCCGTGTCGTCCTTCACGATTGCGCGGCTGTTGCATCCCGCCGTCTGGCTGGGTGATACCGCAGAGGTCCGGCGGTTGCTCGCGAGTGACAGTGCCCTCGGCGTCATGCCGACAAATCTGCTCGTCTACGCCCTGGAAGGGGCTGTGCCTCTCGACACCGGCGGCGTGGAGGACTTATACCGACGCGCGTACGCTCAGGCGGCGACCGCGGAGGAACGGAAGCTCACTGCCTTGATCTGGAGTCGCTACGAGCTGACCTCTGGGCGGCCCGGCAAATCGCCCCCCCTCTCAAGGGATTGGCCAGGCATCGGCCGGCAGAGTCTCGCGGTGCTCGACGGGCTGTTTGCCGATGGTGATTCCGGGCAAGCCGCCGAGGGGGCGCGAAGCCTGGAGCGGCAGCTTGGATCACGATTCGCCGCCGCAGATCGCGACGCAACCTTGGCGCGCTACGCGGTGGGACAGTACAACCTGAAGGCCGGTCACCTGAGCCCGGTGCGTCTCGCCATCGCCGACCTCCGCCGGGCACAGCCCCACCCCGACAGCGTGTGGCAGGCCGACGAGCCTCGCGCCTTTGCGCTACTGCTCGAAGCTCAGCTCGATGCGCGCGAAGGCTCACCCGAAGCCCGGAAGCGCCTGCGGCAGCTCGACTCCGTTCTGGCGAACCCGCGGTCTCTCGACCTTTTCGACTTCGGCAGACCCCCATTCTTCACCTATGGCAACCTGGTCGCCGCGCGACTCCACGAGGACGCCGGCGACACGGCGGCTGCGCTGGCCGCCGTCCGCCGGCGGGTCATCGGCAACGCCACCTATCCTCACTACGTACGCTATCGCCGGGAAGAGGGCCGCCTCGCCGCGTCACTGGGTGACACGGCGGGCGCGATCCGGGCCTATCGTCACTATCTCGCGCTTCGAAGTGCCCCCGAGCCCCGGCTCAGGGCTCAAGCTGACACGGTCCGAATCGAGCTGACCAAACTCCTTCGTGCCGCGGGCCGGCACTGAGAGATGCAGCTGGACCTCTCCTGACCCATAGGGACCGCTGTAAGCAGCCAAACTCCAGCAACTTGCTACCCTTTACGCGAGTTCGTGTCACCCCGATGCTGCAGTTTGCTGGCCTTCATGCTTGAATTCGCTGTACTTTTACTCGCTCAAATGTCAGAGTCTGCCGCCCCTCCAGCACCACAGGACTGGGCTTGACCGAGGGGATCCCCACCCAGCTGGCCGACGCCCTGGGCGACCGCTACGCGATCGAGCGCGAGCTCGGGCGCGGGGGCATGGCCACGGTCTATCTGGCCCACGACGTTCACCACGATAGACCGTTGGCCCTGAAGGTGCTGCGTCCGGAGCTCGCAGCCGTGCTCGGCCCTGAGCGCTTCCTGCTAGAGATCCGCACGACGGCTCGGCTCCAGCACCCCCATATACTACCGGTGCATGATTCGGGTGAGGCAGCGGGCGTGCTCTGGTATACGATGCCGTATGTGGAAGGTGAGAGCCTCCGCGACCGGTTACGGCAAGAGATCCAACTGCCTCTTGAGGACGCGATCGCGATCACCCGGGAGGTGGGGCTTGCCCTCGACTATGCCCACCGCCACGGCGTGGTGCACCGCGACATCAAGCCGGAGAATATCCTGCTCTCGGACGGCCAAGCCTTGGTGGCCGATTTTGGCGTGGCGCACGCGCTCGAGCAGGGTAGTGAAGGGCGACTCACCGAAACAGGACTCGCCCTGGGAACGCCGGCTTACATGGCCCCGGAGCAGGCAAGCGGTGGCCCGGTAGACGCCCGCTCGGACATCTACGCCTTGGGCTGCGTGCTGTACGAGATGCTCGCCGGCGAGCCCCCGTTCACCGGTCCCACCCCACAAGCACTCATCGCGAAGCGCTTCACTGATCCTGTGCCCTCCATCCGGCGGGTTCGCGAAGGTGTAACCGAGGAGATAGAGAAACTGCTCGCCCGAGCGCTGTCCAAAGCCCCCGCCGACCGATATCGCACCGCGGCGGAACTCGTTCGAGCATTGGAGACCAAGGTATCGGCTGCGGCTTTCACCCCACCCATGGCCCAGCGCGACCCCGAGGCAGCCAGACGACGGGTCAGCCCAGTGGGTCTCGGCCTTGCCACACTGCTTGGGGTGGGACTGGCTGCATCGGCGCTGCTTGTCCGCTCCCGGGAGGCACCACCGACACTGGACGCAGACCTGCTCGCTGTTGCGCCGTTTGACGTACTTGACCCAAAGCTCGCGCTCTGGCATGAAGGGCTGGCAGACCTGCTGGCCCGTAACCTGGACGGTGCCGGCCCGTTGCGAACGGTCTCACCCACAGTGGTGGTGCGACGGTGGCAGGGTCGGGCAGATCGAGTCTCTGCCGCTGCCCTCGCGACAAACACCGGCGCAGGGCTGGCAATCTACGGAACGCTGGTGGGAACAGGACCGGATTCCGTGCGGCTCACGGCGAATGTGCTCGCCGTGGGCCGCAATGAGGTGGTCGGCGAGGCCGAGGTCCGCGGCAGTGTGAGCCGGATGGACCTGCTCGCCGACTCCCTCACCGTGCGAGTCCTCCGCGAGCTGGGCCGCACGCGACCGATTGCCGCATCCCGCTCGAGCGGCATCGGCTCGCGCTCGCTTCCGGCGCTCCGATCTTTCCTGCACGGCGAACAGTTCTTCCGCCGAGCTCAATGGGATTCGGCTGAGACGAGCTACGAGCGCGCTGTCACCCTGGACAGCGCATTCGCCCTTGCCTTTTGGAAACTTGGTGCGACACGCGCGTGGAAGTCCAGCATGGAGGATTCGCTCGCCAAAGCTTATACCCAGCGCGCGGCGGCTCTGAACCACGGGTTGCCTCCGCGGGAAAGTCTCCTGGTCGTATGCGACTCGCTCTTTCGCTCCCTCGGGGGTGGATGGCTCCCTGATTCGGCTGGTCGTCAGAATCTGTGGCGCCTGTTCAGCACGACCGAGCGCGTGACGACGCTGTACCCCACCGACCCTGAGGCCTGGATGGCGCTGGGCGAAGCGCGCTACCACTTCGGGCATGGCATGGGCGTGAGCGAAGAAATGAGGTTTCAGCCGTTCGACCGGGCGGTCATGCTGGACTCGTCGTACGCACCGGCCTACATCCATCTCGTCGAGATGGCGCTCAGGCTGGGTGATCAACCCGCGGCGAAGCGATACGCGGCGCGGTACCTCAGGCTGCGGCCTGGCGGGTTGAATGCGCTGGCGATGCAGGCGACGAGCCTGCTGCTCGATACAGCGTTGTCACCCTCTAAGCTCGACAGTGCGCTCGATACGATCCCCAGCGAGGTGTTGTTCTCGGCATGGACCAATTTCTGGGTCACCCCAGATCCGGCCGAGATCGGCGTCGACCTCGCTCGCCACTTGGCTGATCGCCGGGCCACGGGTGCTGTCTGGTTAAGCACCAAGGCGAATGGCGACGGGCTTCTTGCGGCGGAGCTCGCCTTTCGTGGGCATCTCCGGGAGAGCGCGCAGTTGGTCAGCGCCCAACCTGGACTTGCCGGCTGGGTGCTTTTCACTGAGCTCGCGCTGGCCGGCGCTATTCCCGCCGAAACGGCGGACGCCTATTACCGGCGGCGTCTGAGTAGAAAGCCGCTCTGGGCATCAGGCGAAGAGCCGATTCAGAATGGATTCATGGGAGCTCCAGTATGGTGGGCCGCCCGAGGCGATTCGGCCTCGCTTAGGCAATGGGTCGAGCGGTTGAGGCAAGAAACGCGGAGGACCACCGGTCCGAACGCCGCGGTGCCGACCTACTGGCTGGGGGCGGCGGAGGCGTACCTGGCCTTGGCACGGCGGGATACTGCAGGGGCGCTCGCCCGCTTCGCCGCCCTGCCCGATGCGATCGGGCCAATCTGGCTCGAGCGGCTCACGCAGGCTCGCCTGCTCACAGCCACGGGTCACGAGCGTGAGGCGCTTGCAGTCCTGGATCGCGAGTTCCCTGTGGAGATCGTAACAGGCAGCCAGGGGATCTGGGCACTCGAGCGCGCTCGCCTGGCGGAGAAACTGGGTGAGCGGGAGAAGGCGAAGGACTGGTACGGCTATGTCGTAAGGGTGTGGCGGCACGCGGATACCGATCTCCAGCCCATGGTCGCCGAGGCCAGGGAGGCCTTGCAGCGGCTTCGTCGAGATACCTAACACTCGAACGCAACACTGTTGCTCTGAGATCTCTGATGCAGGGGGACGAGCAGGTCCAATAAAAAGACGCCCACGGTTGTTCACCGTGGGCATTGCCCCTCCTGGGCTCGAACCAGGACTCTCCTGATCCAGAGTCAGGCGTGTTGCCAGTTACACCAAGGGGCAGTTTTTATGTCATGGAGCTGAGGGGGATCGAACCCCTGACCTCTGCAGTGCGATTGCAGCGCTCTCCCAGCTGAGCTACAGCCCCATGGTGGCCAGTGGACCCGCCACGAAGCCGCGAAACTTACCGATTGCCCCCCACCGACGTCAACCAAATTGAATCCCGCCTTCCCCAGTTGGGGTGACAGGTTCCCTCGAAAGTCCTAGCTTAGAGGGTCCAACACCAATATCCCCAAGCCGGCATGACAACGACACCTCACTCCCCGCCCGCAGACCCCCTTCAGGCCGGCCGAGCCGCTCTCGCCGAAGGCAACTGGGAGGCGGCGCGCCGCAGCTTCGAGGCCGCCAGCCCCGAGCGCGACTCGCCCGAGGCGCTCGAAGGTCTGGCGATGGCGTGCTGGTGGCTGGAGGAGTACGCCAACGGCATCGAAGCCCGCGAGTGTGCCTACCGGCTCTACCGCGCCCGCGACGACATGCTCGGCGCCGCCCGGATGGCCATCTGGCTCAGTCACGACTACGCCGAATATCGGGGAGAAACCGCGGTCGCCAATGGCTGGCTTCGCCGGGGCGAGCGGCTGCTGGAGAAGCTTCCCCTATCACCCGAACATGCCCTGCTCGCACAGATCAACGCGCACAACGCCCTCATGGGTCAGCGTGATCCGGTGGAAGCGCGCCGGCTAAGCGCCGAGGCGGCGGAGATCGCCAGGAAGGTTGGCCCCGCCGACATAGAGATGCTGGGTGTGGCGCTCGAGGGCCTGGCGATGGTGAACGAGGGCGAGGTGGCTCAGGGCATGAGCCGTCTGGACGAAGCCACCGCGGCCGCCCTCAGTGGCGAGTTGAACGACCCCACGCTGGTGGGAACCGCATGCTGCTACCTGATCCGCGCCTGCGAGCAGGTGCACGACTATGACCGTGCGGCCCAATGGTGCCACAGAGTGCGCGAGTTCAGCCGGCGATGGAATCTGACCGGACTGTTCTCCGCTTGCCGGATCCAGTACGCCGGCCTTCTGACGATCAGAGGAGCGTGGGCCGAAGCCGAGGAGGAGATCGAGGCCCTGCGACGCCACGTCCAACAGGTTCAGCCCCGTCTGGTGCCGATAGCCCAGATCCGCCTGGCCGACCTTCGCCGCCGGCAGGGCCGCTGGGAAGAGGCCGAAGACCTGCTGGCCAAGAGCGGGGGCCATCTACTGGCAGCGCTGGGCCGGGCGCAGCTGGCTCATGATCGGGGCGAGATGGGCCTGGCGGCGGAGTTGGCCGAGGAGTACCTCCGCCGGGTGCCGACGGCCGACCGCACGGAGCGAGTACCGGGTCTCGACGTCCTGGCCCGGGCATGTATCGGGGAAGGCTCGCTGGACCAAGCCCGGGTTGCCATCGCTGAGCTGCGGACCATCGCTGATAGAGTGGGGACCGAGCCGCTGCAGGCGATCGTCGCGCATGCTGAGGGCTGCCTGCTTGCCGCCGAGGGTAACCACGAGGGCGCCTGCGAGCGGCTAGAGACCAGCGCGTCCCTGTTCGAGCGGAATGAGACGCCATTCGAGGCCGCCCGGTCGCGACTTCAGCTGGCCCAGAGCCTGAACCGGTTGGGACGCCGGGAGCCAGCTTCCCTCGCACTCGAGGATGCCCACAGCACCCTGGACAAGTTGGGTGCCGCCCGACCAGCGAGAACTCCAACACCGCCGGAAACCAGGAGCTCCGGTCCGACCGTTCCCCTTTTGTTCCAGATTCAGGACGCGCTTGCCGGTCGTTACTCGATTCAGCGCGAGCTGGGCAAGGGTGGCATGGCCACGGTCTATCTCGCCCGCGACCAGCGACATGACCGGCTGGTGGCGCTCAAAGTGATGCGGCCTGACCTCGCCTCCTCTGTCGGCGCCGAGCGGTTCCTGCATGAGGTGCGGATCACTGCCCAGTTGCGGCACCCGCGCATCCTCCCCGTGTTCGACTCGGGTGAGGCCGCAGCCCAGCTCTGGTACACCATGCCGTTCATCGAAGGGGAAACACTGCGGCAGCAACTGGTCCGCGAGCGCATCCTGCCAGTTGAGCATGCGGTGCGCATCACCTGCGAGGTGGCGTCGGCTCTCGACTACGCTCATCGCCGCGGTGTGGTGCATCGCGATGTCAAACCCGAAAACATCATGATCGAGGAGCAGCACGCGGTCATCGCCGACTTCGGGGTCGCCCGCGCCCTGGACAAGGCGGCCGGCGAGGGTCTCACGGCTACCGGCTTTGCGGTCGGCACGCCGGCCTACATGAGTCCGGAGGAAGCCAGCGGAGTGCAGCAGGTGGACGGACGAGCCGACGTGTACGCCTTGGGCTGCGTGCTCTACGAGATGCTCGCAGGAGGACCGCCTTACACCGGAACTCCAAAGGCCGTGATCGCTCAGCGCCTGCATAGTCCCCCTCCGGCCATCGGCCAGCGCAGGACAGGGGTGCCCCGGTGGCTGACTCACGCCATCGCAAAGGCCATGGCGATCAATCCGAACGATCGATTCAAAACGGCTGGAGAGTTCGCGGAGGCCTTGAGCAACCCTGGCCATTCGGGCACTTGGCTCGCCCGCGCTATTGCCCGTCTCCTCAGCCGGGACTCCTTCTCATGAGTCTGGCTTTTATTCCGGAGGCTGTCGGATACTCAGCTCTCCCGCTGAGCTACTGAAGGAGTACTTCCATGCCCCATGACACGCAGCAGCGACTCTGGTGGTCCATTGGATGTGTTGCGCTTTGGCTGGTTGTTCCAGGGAAACTCGACGCACAGGAACATCAGCACCCGCCTGGAATGCCGACCGCCGAGTCCGCCTCCGGCCCAACGCCACTCTATGAGAACCTCGGTGGTTTGCACCATACGGTGACGACCCAGTCGGAGAAGGCGCAGCAGTACTTCGATCAGGGTCTCCGGCTGACCTATGCCTTCAACCATGATGAGGCCATCAAGTCGTTCAAGCAGGCGCTCGTCTATGACTCCACCTGTGCCATGTGCTACTGGGGCATCGCGTACGCGCTCGGGCCCAACATCAACCTGCCGATGGACAGCTCAGTGGTGCGTCCGGCCTGGGACGCGTCCTACAACGCCGTGCGGCTGTCGGTGAACGTCTCACCCAAGGAACAGGCCTACATCGATGCCTTGAGCAAGCGCTACTCGGCCGACCCCAAGGCAAACCGCGCTGCGCTGGACACGGCCTGGGCTCGAGCCATCGGTGCCGTATCCCGCAAATATCCTGATGACGACGATGCAGCCGTTCTCTACGCCGAGTCCCTGATGGACCTGCGTCCCTGGAACTACTGGACTACTGCGGGAAAACCGATGGCGCCCAGCACCAAGGAGCAGGTCAGGGTGCTGGAGCAGATCGTGAAACGAAGTCCGGATCACCCGGGGGGCTGTCACTTCTACATCCACGCGCTCGAGGCCTCCCCCGAGGCCCGCAAGGCGCTTCCCTGTGCCCAGCGGCTGGGCGGTCTCATGCCCGGAGCCGGGCACCTGGTTCACATGCCGACCCACATCTACATCAAGCTGGGCGAATGGGATCTCGCGGCGGAGGACAATGCGCACGCGCTGCACGCCGACGAGGAGTTCATCAATGAGCGTCATCCAACCGGCGTGTACCCGCTGGGCTACTACACCCACAACTTTCATGTGATGTGGTATGCCCTCAACATGCTGGGCCGGAGCAAAGACGCGCTGAAAGCAGCTCGAACCATCGGAGATCGGATCTCGCCGGAGGTCGTCAAGCAAACGCCTTCACTCGAGTACTTCTCGCCCGCGGTTCTGTATACCCTGGTGCGCTTCTCCCGATGGGACGACATCCTGGGCCAGCCGGCGCCGGCGGCTCATCTCCGCTACACCACCGCGATCTGGCACTATGCCCGCGCGCTGGCGTTCACCGCGCGGGACCAGACCGACTCCGCAGCGGTCGAGCGCGATTCTATGGTCGCAATTGCCGACGAGGTGCCGCCTGACCAGATGCTGAATCTGAATTCCGGCAAGTCGCTGCTGGCGATCGCCAAGGCTCATCTCGCGGGTGAAATGGCAGCTCGAGACGGAAAGATCGACGAGGCTGTCGCTCAGCTCCAAGCTGCGATCCACGCCGAAGACCAGCTGGTATATGATGAGCCGCCAGCCTGGTACATGCCCGTTCGGCAGCGGTTGGGCGCGATTCTGCTGGCGGCAGGAAGACCGGTGCAGGCAGAAAAGATCTTTCGCGACGATCTGGATCGGCGCCCGGAAAACGGGTGGTCGTTATATGGCCTGGCCCAGAGCCTTCGAGCTCAGAACAAGCTGAAGGCCGCTGAGAAAATCGATGAACGATTCGAGCGGGCGTGGAAGACGGCGGATGTAAAGCTGGCGCTTCGATGACTAGCGGTTTGCCGACTACTCTGGAGTGCTCGTCCGGATGATGTAGACCAGCGTACATCCGCCCACGCTGGTGGTTGCGTCATGGGTGGTGCCCGGGTTGGCCCGATGGTAGTCCTCCGGCCCGAGCTCAATGCCCTGGCAACGGCAGTCTCCCGAGATCAGGCAGAGCTCCTCCACCCAGTCATGGCGGTGGCGAGCGATCGTTGCGCCAGGCTCCAAACGCAGCAGGGAGATCTCCACCCCCTCTTCCTCGCTGCCACTCAAGGGCAAGGCCAGCGTGCCCGGCTCCATCGGGTTCCAGGCCGCTTTTCCGGAGCGGACCGCACGAGGTGAATCGAGCGGCGCGGCGGTGGCCGACCCCGCCACCGCAAGCAGAACCGTGTCCATCACCACGGCCATCTGACGTCCGGGTACCCTGCCGGCTGCGGGCAGAAAGTCGCCGACGCCGAGTCGCATTCCTTCGCCATCCAGCTCGCCTCGCATGATCACGTAGCCCAAATGCCCCGGGCGGTACGCGTCAGCCAGCCAGGATCCTGTGGGCAGCGACAGCAGCGACGTCAATGGTCCTTCCGGGGTATCGAACAACACCTTCGCCTCGAGCCCGTCTTCCTTTCGCCACTCACCAGCCCCGCTCAGCACAAAGGCAAAGCTGTTGCCTCCGACGCGATCCAGAATTCGCTGCCGCAAGGCCTCAGGAGGATGGAGCGGCTCGATACCGAGGGCAAGCAAGGCTGCGGTCTCGCGGTAGTGCCGGAGCTCCGTGGCGCAGCTCTCACAACCGGTATCCAGATGACTCGCAAGGCTGCCGTCTGAATCGGCATCCGCCAGGCCCAAGGCCAACCCCGCGAGGCGATATCCCAGCTCGGGCGGATGGTTCATGGCGCCTCGCGTCGGAGAGAATGTTCCAGCTCCGCCCGGACCAGCTGCAGCGCCTCCCCCAGTGATGCCAGCACGTCATCTGCCCGAATGCCAAGTCGCTCCGCGATATCCGTGATGCTGGCACCGCCACGCGACGCCAGGGCGAGCACTTCCCGTTGCTGGGAGCCAAGCCGATCCACAGCCAGATTGACCCGGGAGCTTCGAAGCTCCGGCGGACACCGGAGCAGCCGGCGAGTCAGCGGTACATCTCCCGTTCGATCGTGGAGCGCCCGGGCGCTTGGCACCGCCGTTCCGGTCCTCAGCGCGATCGCCCAGCTGCGGCACCGCTCCAGCAGCCAGGGTGAAACCGCCGGAAGCTGACTGAGCCAGGCCCGTTTTTCCCATAGCTCGGCAAACGATTCTTCCACGGCACCTTCGGCGTGACGGGTGTCCTCGCTGATGCCGAGCGCCACTGCATAGAGTGAAGGGCCGAGCAGATCGAACAGTTCGCCCAATGCGGCCTCGTCCCCTTCGGCTATCCACCGCGCCAATTGGCGTTCAGCGGCGGCACCGTCGGGTGCGGAGGCCTTGCGGCGAGAGGGTTGGTAGTCGGCTGAAAGAGGTGTAGAGCTCACGACGGGAAAATATCAGTATCCAGGTCAGTCCGTGTAAACCCTATTTGCGCTGCAGATCGTAAGTCAGGACCTGCTCCTTACCGTCCTCGCCCGGACCTGAAACAAGGATGGTGAGCCGGTTTCCTGCGGTTCGCTGGTAGCTGATCCTGGTGGGAAAGTCGTGCGCCAGATTTTCAAAGACCGCTCGTTTGCCCTTGGCGTCGTATTCGGTCAGCGGGAACGACACTGAAGACATTCCTTCGGGAAACGGTGTCAACACCAGAGTATCGCCTTGCTGCTGGAACCGCTCGAACTCGAACCCCGCCGGCTTTCCGTTCTCGGTGTATTTGCTGGCGCTCAGAACCTGCCCCCCATTCACGCCCGTGTAATGCGCCTCGAACTCGCGACCACCGATCTTGCCGTGCCAGGTACCCTCGAGCCAGGTCAGATCGGTGATCTGAGGCGGGGCAGCGGGGCGGTGGGGCAGCGGGGCGGCAGAGGAGAGGAGAAGTAATCCAATGGGAAGAACGAAGGACCCACGCATGAAAACTCCTGGAGATCTGAGCCTCGGGGAGACTTAGTTATTCTGCCCCGCCGCCACTCTGCCCCGCTGCCCCGCTATTGGTATTGGATATACAGCGGCTTGGGATACAGTTCCAGGACCTGCTGCGGTGTCATCATCGGTTTGTCGTTTTTGTAGAACAGCTTGAACCCCGTGTATTGCACCGGGTGGCGGACGACAAACCAGCGGTATGCGCCCATCTTGCTGCCCGGTGTGCCCCACCCGTCCATGTCGATCACGACCTGAACCCGCGGGTCCAGGCGAATCTGGGACGCATTGGTCAACATGTTCCGGGTGAACCGGTGCACCACCAGGACCTTGGGCGGAAGCTGCTGCTCCTCGACTATCCGGGCCAGCACGCCGATCGCATGGTTGACCTCCGAAGCGTCCATCCGGCCCATCCAATCGGTCCCCGGCCGCTTGCCGTCCTTCATGGCAAACTCGGGGTCCAGCGCTAACTGCACGTGGGGGTACTTGAGATAGGGCATCAGGACCTTGAGCTCGTCTTCGACATTGCTGACGCCAACCTGAATATCCAGGAAGATCAGCCAGCCCCGTTCCTCCGCCCAGCCCGCCACTCGGCGGATCACGCTATCCGGCATCTGGAGCCGGTACTTCCGCGCCGGTCCGGGATAACCCTGAGCCACGGTGGCGATCAGATGCAATGCCGGTAGCACCTTCGAACCGCTGTCCGCTGCCGCCCATTCAGTAGCCACCTTTTCGAGGCGAACCAGCATTTCCTCGGGCGGGAGCTCGCCCAGAATTCCCATGCGCTTGGAGAGCGGGTTCCCATAGAACGCCACGATCCGGTGTTCCGGGAGAATCGAGCCCGGCAACGGTGGGGGAGCCTTGACCGGCCACAGTGCCGAGTCACTGGGACTGATGTTGAACAGTCCCCGCTTCTTGGAACCACCCGCGGCGCTCTTTACCGCTGCTTTCGCGCTGTCCCGCCTGGCCGAGTCGCCGAGCGCCGAGCGGCTATGGGTGAGCAGACTGTCGAGCAGGGTGACGGTATCGCTTGCCGCCGAATCGGCGGGGGCACTGCGGGGAATCAGAATGGGACGGGGAGACCAGAGCGCCGGCTGCACTTCCCAGTCCTGCTTCAGGTCCTCCTGCTGCTGTACCGCGCGAGCGGGGGCGTTGCCGCAGCCGAGCAGGACGGCGGTGAGAAATGCGACAATGATGGTAGAGCGCAAGGTGGACGGGGCCGGGGAGGAGCGGTCCATAAACCCAGATTCAAGGGAGATGCAGTCGCCGATCGGCTTGCCCCATCGATCTGCAAGGGTAGGGCCAAGCCACACTTCCACCTCAATCCCCATCGCTGTACGGAACATCCAGCGTCATGCCATCGCGCGCGATAATGGTCTCCGGGAACACCGCCTTGGCCTCGGCCAGGAGCTCGGCGGCGTCCCGGTTGTAGCGCGAGCTGATATGGGTAAGAGCCAGGCGGCGGACGCCGGCTTCCACCGCGACCCGGGCTGCTTCCGCAGCCGTCGAGTGGCCGGTCTCCTTCGCCCGATCCTGTTCGTCACCGCCAAAGGTGGCTTCGTGCACCAGCAGATCGGCGCCACGGGCGGCCTCGATCACGGCGAGGTGGGGGCGAGTATCCCCGGTGTAGACCAGGGCCCGTCCCCGACGAGGGGCACCAACCAGGTCGCTGGGGCCGATGGTTCGGCCGTCTGGAAGTGTGATGGGCTTGCCCCGGTGCAGGTCCCCCCAGAGCGGACCTTCAGGAATGCCCAGCTCGCGGGCCCGGGCTGGGTTGAAGCGGCCGAGACGGGCGTGCTCCACCAGCGCAAACCCAACGGTATCGGCCCGGTGATCGGTCTCGAAGACCACAATGTCATATTCGTCGCGGGCCAGCCGATCCCCTGGTTTGACCTCCAGGATCTCGACCGGGAACTTGTTGCGCTCGATACCCAGCGTAATGGCCGCGCCGAGTACCCGCTGGGCACCCTTCGGCCCATAAAGCATCACCGGCGCCGACCGATCCTGTAGCCCCAGGGTACGCAGGAGACCGGTGACCCCGAGCATGTGGTCGGCATGATAGTGGGTGAAAAAGATCTCCCGAAAGCTGAAGCCGACGCCGTAGCGCATCATCTGGCGCTGGCTTCCCTCTCCACAGTCGAAGAGGATGGTTTCGCCCTCCCGCTGTACGGCGAGACCGGCCACGTTCCTATCGATGGTAGGGATGGACGCGCTGGTTCCCAGGAAGGTGATGCTCAGCATGCCGGGGAAGATACAGCGTGAACGGGAACTGCTAAAAGCGTGAGCGGGAGAGCTACGCTCTTAGAACAGTTTGACCGTCACCGGCACCTTTCCCGGGTGCTTCTTGAGCTCGTCCAGCAACTCCTTCAAGGACTTGGACACATCCCGCATGTCGTAATACAGGCCGCTGTCGGTGGCGAACTTGCCCAGAGTGCCCTGGCCTCGGTTGATGGCCGCGAGCGTGGAATCCAGCCGCGCGGTCATGGCGGCCAGGTTGCCGGTAAGCGTGTCGGCGCGGGTTAACGCGCGGCCCAGCGCCGGATTGGCCAGCGTGCTGTCCAGACGGCTGCTCAGCTGCCGGAACGACGCCATGGTGCGAGTGAGCTCCGCGGTTGGCCCGTGGGTGGAATCGCCGTAGATCCGCATGGTCCGCTCCGCTGCCTTGAGAGTACCCTCCATGGCTGTGAGCATCGAGCGGAGCTGGTCCGCCGTTTCCTTGTTCACGAGGGCCTGGGCCCCGACCAGGATGCTATCCGCCCGGTCGCTCAACTCCAGGGCCCGCCCGGAAAGCCCGAGGTCCTGGGTCCCAAGGATGACTTTGCCCGGTGGTAAGAATTCGGCGGCGCTTCCTGGGTCGAAGTCCACGGCGTAGTCGCCCACCAACGTTACCGAGACGATTTTTGCCTCGGCATCGACCCGAGGGCGAACGTTGGATGGAAGACTGGCCGTCACCAGCACGTTGCCGACACCTCGAAAGTCGATCTTTTCCACCCTGCCGACATTGACTCCTGATACCCGCACCGGCGAGGCGCGCTTGAGGCCGGTCGCGTTGGCGAATTGAATGTGGGCGAGGTTGTCGGCGGAAATGGACCGTCCACTCAGCCACATGGTTCCAAAGATGAAGACCAGGATGGCTACGGTCACAATTGTGCCGACGATAACTTCACGGGAATAGCGAAAGTCCATGGGGCTCAGGCCGCGAACGAGGGATTGTCGAAGTCACGCTCCAGGAACTCACGCACCTTTTGATTCGTCGAGTCGAGGAACTCCTGCGGGGTGCCCTGCATCACGATTTTCCCCTCGCTCAACAGGGCCAACCGGTCGGCCACTCGAAAGGCGCCGCGGACGTCGTGGGTCACCATGACACTGGTGACGCCGAGCTCATGGTCGAGCCGCTGAACCAGGCCGTCGATGATGTCGGCGTTCACCGGATCGAGCCCGGAGGTGGGCTCGTCGTACAACAGGTACTTCGGATTTCCGGCGATGGCGCGGGCAATGCCGACCCGCTTCCGCATGCCCCCGGAAAGCTCAGCGGGGAACTTTTCGATGGTCTCGGCCGCGAGATTGACCAGCCGGATACATTCGGCGACGCGCTGTTGGCAGTACTCCAGGTCGGCGTAGCGGTCCTCGTCGGTGATGCCGAGCCGGACGTTCTCGAACACATTCATCGAATCGAATAGCGCTCCGTTCTGGAAGACGTAACCGATGTGCGAGCGAAGCTCGGACAGGTCCCGGCGCTTGAGCCGGCAGACGTCCTTGCCGTCCACGTAGATCTCGCCTACGTCCGGCCGGATCAGACCAATGATGTGCTTGAGCAGCACACTTTTGCCGGTTCCGGACGGCCCCAGGAGCGCAACCGTCTCCCCCTCGCGGACCTCGAAGTCGACGCCGTTCAGCACCACCTGTTTGCCGAACGCCTTATGGACGTTGCGAAGCTCGATCATTGATTCAACAGCAGTCGGGTGAGCACCGTGTCGAGCACGAGAATCAGCACCGAGCTGGCGACCACCGCCGTGGTGGTGGATTTGCCCACGCCCTCCGCGCCCTGCTGGGTGTTGAACCCCATGTAGCAGGAGATCACGGTGATGGAACCGGCAAAGAAGAAGGCCTTGATCACCGAATACCAGGCATCCCACGGTCGCCAGTAGTACTGCGCCCCATAGATGAAATCCGCGTCCGTCACCGGCAGCACGGCTTTGACCGAAATCCAGCCTGATACCACCCCGGAGAGGTTCGCCAGAATGGTGAGGGCGGGTATCATCAGGAGGCCGGCCAGCACTCGGGGGATCACCAGGTGCGACGCGGGCGAACGGCCCAGGCTCTCCAGCGCATCGATCTGTTCGGTTACCCGCATGGTGCCCAGCTCGGCCGCATAACGGGCGCCGATCCTGCCGGCCAAAATGAGCGCGGTCAGCACCGGACCCAGCTCCAGAATGATGGATGAGACCACCAGCGTGCCGACCACATAGTACGGAATGGCACCGGTGAACTGATAGCCGGTCTGCAGCGCGGTGACGGCCCCGGCAAAGGCCGAGATCAGCAGCACGATGAATAGACTTCCAGCGCCGATGTTCCAGGCCTCTACCATCATTCTGGGCCACCAGATTCGGACCTCGCTGAGGCCGCGAATGGCTTCCACGATGAAATAGGTCAACCGTCCCACGTGGGACGCGCCATCCAAGACCAGCCGGCCAATCCAGGCCAAGGGATTCATGGGGACCAAAGCTAATTCCGTTCAGGTTGCGCCGTCAGGCGAGCAGTACCTGCAACTTCACGCGCCTGCGTTCCGGCGGCGTCTGCTGCGCTGGTTTGGCCGCAACGGCCGGGACCTTCCCTGGCGGCGTACCCGCGATCCGTATCACATCATGGTGTCGGAGTTCATGCTGCAGCAGACTCAGGTCGTGCGGGTGGAGGGGTTCTACCACCGGTTTCTGGCGCGCTACCCCACCCTGGAGGATCTGGCGTCAGCCCCGCCTGCCATGGTACGCGAGAGCTGGGAGGGATTGGGCTACTATCGGCGAGCAGTCAACCTGCACCGGCTGGCGACAGGAAGTGATCCAGAACAGAGGAGGCGTCATTCCCTCGGAGACCGAGGAGCTGCGCCGACTGCCGGGGATCGGTCGGTACACCGCCGCGGCAGTCGCAAGCTTTGCTTTCGAGCGCGAGGTCACCCCGATCGATACCAATGTGTCCCGGGTGCTTCGCCGGGTGTTCCATTCCCGAGCGAGATCGAAGGCTTTGGCTCGACGCCTCGAACGGTCGGCGGAAATGCTACTGCCCAGAGGCGGCAGGAAAGCCTGGATGTTCAACCAGGCAATTATGGAGCTGGGAGCGTTGGTCTGTACCGCACGGGTGCCCCACTGTGGGACCTGTCCGGTGCGGGCAATGTGTCAGACGGCTGTCCGGGAAACAGGGAGGACTACTTCAGCATCGCCCCGGCAAAAAGCGCCACCAGGCCGAAAGTCCCCGCAATCGAGGCGACAATCCGCTGGCGGGCTCGCAGTTCGTCGAAATAGCGGGCTCCTTCACCGGTAGGATCCAACCGTCCCAGCCGGGTAGCAGTGGGCAAGGCAATGAGCAGCGTAATCAGCGCGGCGACCACCCCGGCGCCCTGCATCAAGACCAGCCAGATACTGAACCCGGCCATCTCACCGCCACTGATCTGGAAGGTGAGGATGATTCCCGAGAGAACTGTGAGCAGAGAGCCGGGTGCTATTGCCACCTTGGTCAGCTTGGACTGGGCTCGAACTATCGCCCCGAGTCCGCTCCGCTCCTCCTGTTTGGCGGCGATGCCGACCACCATCGAGGCGATGGCTCCGCCCAGCCACAGCGTGAAGCCCAGCAGGTGAAAAAAGAGCCAGGCGCGACTCACGAAGGAGTTGCCGAAAGGATCGCTCCGTCAATCGGCTGGCGACCGGAGAAGCCGGTATCGATCTCGTGCCAGTGACTGATCCGGTCCTCACCCAATCGCCAGCAGAGAAAAATGGGACGATCGTCCCGCAGGGAATAGAAATCCACCAGCCCGCCCTCAAAGCCCTTGAAGACGCAGCCAATGGCCTCGAGCTCCTGCAGATACTGGTTGATGCGATTGGCGTGACGGGTCACTTCTTCCCGGGCGGCGACGAGCTCCTGGGTCTCGCCCCAGTCCGCGCGAGCCCCGCCGGTCAGCACCTCGAACCGGCCCACCGCCGCGCGCCACGCCGGGTACTCCACCGTGAGATCCGCGACCACCCGACGGACCAACGGCAGCGTGCGTTCGGCCTCTTGCAGGGTAAACAGCTTGAATTCAGACATTCCCGCTCCGTCGCGCTACCCCCATACGATCTTCACGGCCGGTATCTGTTCCGGGTGACTGATGAACCCTACAACCCGGCCGGCTTCGTCCACAACGGTGATGGTCGGCCTGAGATGGGACTCGGTTGGATCCAGATCCATCCGGACCTCGAACCCGTCGAGCTCCCGATCCGGCCGCACTACCGGCGAGTTGGTCCGCATCAAGGAATCGGCCCGGGTATGCCAGGGATGTTTGCCCTCGGCCAGGCAACGGGTAACCAGATCGCGATCGCTGAGGGTCCCGAGGAAGCGGCGGGTGCGATGATCGTCCACCACCGGCACCACGGAGATGTTCCGGGTCTTCAGCATGATGGCGACCTCGCTCGCCATCGCTCCCGCCACCGCGACATGCGGATCTGCAACCATCGCTTCAGAGGCTTTCATGGGCTCAATTTGACCGCAATGAGGCAAGGGTCAAGAGTCGGCGCCCCAGCGTTCCAGAGCTTCGCGTGTGGCGCGGCGCCCTTCATGTGCGTACTCGCGCACCCGATCAACCCGGAACGTGGTATGTCGTTCCACGCGGGGCCTGACGTACACCAGTGGCGGGCGACCGGAGTCTGCCCGCCACAGGGCTAATTGGCTCTGGGTGTTTCCCGCCATAAGAATTCCGACTGCGTCATCATGGGCCCGGAGCAGCGGAGGCGTGGGTGGCGGGTTGGCTGAAGGTGTCAGGTCAAAGCCGGGTCCCACATCCACCGCAAGGACCAGCTCAACCTCCAGGTCGGCGGCGGGTTCGAACGGCACGACGGCCCGGAGGCCTCCGTCCCCAAACCTTCGACCGTTCATAATCACCGGAGGGTAATACATGGGAAGTGCGCAGGTGGCGCACAGCACGTCGATGAGCGGAGCATCGCCGGCCCCGGAGCCGAACAGCACCAGCTCCCCGGTATCGAGATCCACCGCAGTTACCGTGAGTGGAACGATGAGGTCGGCAAAGCGGCGGGCCGGAACAATGGCCTCGATCGCAGCTCTGAGCGGCGCCGGCTTAAGCAAGGAGCGAAGGAACAGTCCGGCTACCGGCGTCCACCGGTCCCGTACAATGCCGCGTGGGCCCACTTCGGCCATTCGCTCGAGCAGCTCATCGTTGCCCATCCCGCTGGCCAGACCCGCCGCCACTACTGCTCCCATCGAGCTGGCGACGTACCAAGTCGGTTCGAAGCCTGCTTCCTTCAGGGCTCGGCAAGCGCCCAGGTGGGCAGCGGTCTTGGCCCCACCGCCGCTGAGCACAACCGCGGCCGTGCGGGTCAAGACCGCTCTTTCCTCCGATGCTGGCTCTCCGCGCGGGCGTAGCGGTCGCGCTCTTCGCTGGTCTCCGGCACCAGGCGTGGCACCCGGGTTGGCCTGCCCTCCTCGTCCAACGCGACGAACACCACGTGGGCGGTATGCGTGTGTCGCCGCTCTCCGCTGCTGACCCGTTCGGCGTAGACCTCCACCGTGATGTCCATGGACGAGTTGCCGACGTAGTCCACGGTCGCCATACACGTCACCAGCGCGCCCACCGGAATGCGCTCCCGAAAATCCACGCGCTCGATGCTGGCCGTCACGGCCGGACCGCCTGCGTGCCGAATGGCTGCCACTGCGGCCGCCTGGTCGACCAGCGCCATCAGCTCACCACCGAACAGGTCGCCCCGAACGTTTTGCATGTGCGGCATGACGAAGGTAGTGATCTGACCGACAGAGTAGGACATCGGTCGCGACTCCGACCGCTCTGTCGGCTCCGGTGTCTCTGTCTTCGGGGCCCGCTTAATAGTCCACCGGCCTGAGATAGTACTCGCCGATTGCGGTCCCGCTCAGCATCGCAACGGTGGGCAGCCGCCGTTTCCAGTGGGTGGAATCGAGGCGACTGCGGACCAGATGAATTTCCGCCTTCTCAAAGCCCAGCGCGGCGATCTCCGGCTGGCGGTAGCCCAGAAGAATCCAGTGCAGAATGGCGTCGGCCCGCGGATAGGAGATCCCGAAGTCACCCTCATCCGTTTGACCCTTGATCAGGTCGGCGCTGGCGGGCTTCGCCACGATCACGTCGGGAACCCCGAGATGCCGGGCCAAAGCCCAGACCTGGGTCTTGAACAGATCGCCGATGGGGTTCACCGGAGGCGAGTCGTCGGCATGCCAGGTGAAGTAGCCGAACAATCGTTCGGTCTTGTTTCCGGTGCCCAGCGGGAGAGCACGCAACGCGGCCGAGAGATCGAAGAGAGTGATCATGCGGGTGCGCGCCATGATATTCCCCAGCCGCGCCGGTTCCACTTCTCCGCCGATGGCCGAAGCCAGAGCATCAACCGACGCCGAGATCTCCACCGTCCTGCTGGGGATCTTGAGCGCATCGATTACCAGCTGGGCGTGGTCCAGACTCTCCCGGCTCGAGGTCCGATAGGGCATCCGGATCGCCATCACGTTCACCGGTCCCAAGGCCTCGACAGCCAGATATGCCACCAGCGAGCTGTCTACTCCTCCTGAGAGACCTATCACCACCCGGTCGAACTTGCGTCGACGTTGCACCTCGTCGCGGATAAACTCGACCAGCCAGCGGCGGGTCAGATCCGGGTCAATAGCGAGCGGGTCCTGCTTCGGGTGAAAACGGGCGGGTGAGGGCGGAAGGGCGGCGACGCGGGGAAGCGAGGAGGCAGGCGAGCCGCCGCGCCGGGCGTCAGGTACGGGAGTTTGACCTCCCCGCTTCCCTGCTTCCCCGCTTCCCTTCTCCCGTCTGGCATGATGCAGCGATCCCAAGAGATGCGGCAGCCGCATCTCGAGATCGGCAAGGAGCGGAAGATCTGCCCGGGCGCGGGTAATCTCCTCGAAGTCCAGCACCGCGGGAATGATCGCCTCCTGAAACACCGGTGCTTGGGCCAGGATGTCTCCCCGCGGTCCGGCCAGGATCGAGCCGCCGGGAAATGCCTTGCCGCCCTCGAATCCCACCAGCTGAGGCAGCGCGACATACACTCCGTGCTCACCGGAAATGTCCTGAGCCAACCGGGCCCAACGGGCGAGACTCACCGGTCGGCCCGCGGTGTCATCGCTGCTGACCACCCCGCGGGCGGGGCTGGCACTCGGAATGATGATCAGCTGGGCGCCATCCAGTGCCGCCAGCATCGGCGTGAAGGAGTGCCAGGCGTCCTCGCAGATGAGCATAGCGGCTCTACCCCAGCGGGTATCGAACGCCTGCACACTGCGGCCGGCCTCGACGAACCGCTCCTCATCGAAGACACCGTAGGTCGGAAGAAAGATCTTGCGATGGATGTGGCGGATACCGGCGTCGGCTCCTCCGAGGGTGGCATAAAGCCCGGAGTTGTAGAGTCGGTTTCCGTGGACTTCGTAAAAACCCAGCGCGATGTCCAGGGAGGGAGCGCCGGCTTCAGCATGCTGCCGGCTCAAATCGTCGAACAGCTGGTCGGCTGGAACAGCGAGATCGCGGACCCCGCCCTCCAGGAAGTATCCAGTGAGCGTGGATTCAGGTGCAACGATCAGGTCCGGCGGCTCGGGCCAATGGCCCACTTCCCGAAACAGCGCGCCTACCCGGCAGAGATTCTGCTCGTACGCACCCTTGTAGGGCCGTATCTGGGCTATGGCAAGTCGGAGCACCCACTAAAGGTAAGAGGTGAGAGGTTATAAGTGAGAGGCCTCTTACCTCTTACCTGTCAGCTCTGACTTCTTACCTTTAGCGAATGGCCGATCTGCTTCACGCCCTGCATGGCATCCCCAACGCCTGTCAGATCCTGACCAATGTGATCACCGGTGGTCAGCCCAATGCTGAGCAACTTCGCGCCTTGAAGGAGGCAGGTGGAGGCGTCGTGCTGGATCTCCGGGACCCGATGGAGCCCCGCCCAGTGGATGAGGCAGGGGTAGTGCGGGAGCTCGGCATGGAGTACGTCAACGTCCCGGTCAGAGCAGGCGCCTTAAACGACGACACGCTGGACCGAATCCTGACGGTGTTTCGAGGCGCGGGCGAACGAAAGATTTTCTGCCACTGCGGGAGTGGTAACCGAGTCGGCGGGGCGTTAATTCCCTACCTCATACTCGACCAGCACATGGAGGAACAAGATGCCGTGGATCAGGCGATGCAGGTGGGACTTCGCAGCGCCGAGATGATGGAATGGGGTCTGGATTACGCCCGGAGGCACCAGCCCCCGGATCAGAGGTAAAAAAGGTGCGGGTCGGGCCTGACCGCGACCCGACCCGCAGATTTCTAGCGTGGACGGCGTCCGCCACCACCGTCACCACCTCCGCCACCCCCCTCCTCCTCCATGGCCTCCGCCGCCCGAGGATCGAGCACCTCCTCCATCGTGGCCGCCGCCGCCACCTCCCCCGCCACCACCACCAGAGCTCCGTCCCTCCGGCCGAGCACCACCGCCACTGGACCGCGGCGCTGAGCTTCCCCGGTCGACCTCTCGCCGGGAAGGGGCTTCTCTGATGGGCTCCCGCTCGGCAGAGCGGGGGGAATCGCCGGCGCTCCGCTCACCAGAAGCCCCGCGCGAAGGTCTTGCTTCGATCTCACGCCGAATCAGCCGAGGTTCCCCAGCGGAGCGCCCATCGCTCGCTTCCGCAGGCCGCGCCCGTCTTGCCACCGGACGACCCTGGACCCGCGATGCATTGTCGATCAGCCGCCGTGGCGCCGGACCGTCGGGCAGGGCAGCAGTCGGTCCTTCTGCAACCCGACGGGCCTGTCCCGCAATGCCTGGCCCAAATCGGCTCGGGGAGAGAGGCGAACGGTAGCCCGTGTTCACCGACCGGATGTCGTTACGGCGATCGCGGTACCCGCCAAACCGGCCACCGAAGCCGTTACCTGCATAGGAGTTTCCATAGCCGTACGGCGAATACCAGCCACCACCATGTGAGTAATAGCCAGAGTAGTACGGACGGTGATGGACGTAGTGGGGGTAGTAGGCCGGAGCGTAGTAATAAGGGTTGTAATAGAACGGGTTATAAAACGGATTATAGGCGTAGAAGTACGGGTCGTAGTAGTAGCTGCGATAAGGCCAACCGAATGCGATCGAGACCCCGAAGGGCGATCCATAGTACGCCGCACCACAGAAGCTGTAGCACCAGGGGTCATAGTACGCCGACCCGTGATAGTGTGAGGTGTAGTCGGCCGCGTATTCCGTATGCTCAACCACGTCGTAGTTGAGCAGGTCGTAATCAAAGTCGCCTGGAGCCATCCGGCGGACCAGGTCATTCAGCTCCTGCTCCGGATCTTTCGAGAGCCGCGAGGGCGCAAGCGCTCCATAGTCCCAGTGGTCGCCGGTGACGAATCCCTCGAACCGGAATGGCTCTCGTGCAACGGCGGCGTACACAGTGCCACGGCCTTTGGCGTCGGTCTCGAAGGCAGCCCTGCCACCCCGCCCTTTTACCTCATATCTCTTTCCACCGCGAGCGAAATTGTCCTTGTCGGGGTCGACCGGAAACAGCACGCGGAGGTAGCCCTCGGGATCCACCTGAAGGATCAGCAGGTAGCCGTCCTCCTCCGTTCGCACCTCAACCGTGGCGTGATCGCCCGGGAGGAAACGTCCGTCGTTACTGAGCCAGAGCTGGATTGGGGGATCGTCGTGCGATTCCGCGGGCGGCTGAGTCGAGCCGGAATCCGCTGCGAGCAGAAAAGGTAAAAGCAGAACGTTGATCATAGGGGCCTCCGAACATCCTCAAACCACGATGGACCGCGGCGGTTACTGCATTGGCTTCGTCACCGCTGCGAACGGCGTGCCACCGTGTATGTGCTTATAACATAACTCCTTGAGAATTATGGTTCAGGAAAAGTGTCCTCTTTTCATGCAATTGAAGTCTCTCGCCCACCGTTCCATCTATGCCAGTACATCCGCATCTCGGTGATCCGGTCGGCTTGAGTCTCACAGAAGATCGCTCCCCGCGCCTCAACCCACTCGCCGGTACGCCGGCGCCGAAACACACATTTGAACTCGGTGGAGAACCAGGGCCCTGCCGCGTAGATCTCGCCGGAGGTAAAGGTGATCTCGGACTGGTTGTAAGGCACCTCATTCCAATACCTGCGGATTGCGTCGGTGCCTTGGATTGGAGCGGTAAACGGGGTCTCGATGAACACCGCATCGGGCGCGTACACCGTCATCAACAGGTTCATGTCGCCGGTCGCCCAGCCACGTCCAAAGGTGTCAACCAGTGAGCGGCCCAGCGCTCGAGTGACCCCGGTAGATTGGTCTGCCGCCATGATCCTGAACTTACATCCCTGGACCACGATCGGTTGTACCGCTGCTCTCGTGACAGGAGACTCCCAGCAGACAGCCAGTTCCACCTGGGCGGAGAGCTCTCAGAGTAACCGGAGGCGGGCTCTAAACTTGCGAGGCAGCTTTCGTTTCCCTCGCCCTCTGCCGAAGCGGAACAGGCAACTCCTTGAGTCGACAATCATTGCGGGATTCGGCCCAGCCCGAGAGCCGGACTGTAAGCCGGGGTCCATGCAAAACGCGCCCGGCCTACGGGAGCTGCGGATTTCTGATCGGCTGCCTGACCCTGCTGGTCGCCGGCCCTTTACCTGCCCAACAGGCCCAGGCGGATGAAGCCTGGTCACACAGGCAGTATGAGGCCGCACGCGCGGCATATCAGCGGGTGTTGGTGCAGGAGCCCGGGAACGTACGAGCCAATCTTCGAATCGCCATCATGTTCTCGTGGGAGAACAAGCTCGACTCTTCGCTGATGTACCTGGCGCGGGCGCGCGTTGGGGATCCGGCAGATGTCGAGATTCGGCTGATTCAGGCCAAGGTCCTGGCGTGGGACCAGCAGTACGACGCGGCTTTGCTGCGATACGACAGTGTTCTGGCGACTCACCCAGGCTTGCGCGAGGCTTCGCTCGGACGAGCTCAGACGCTCGCCTGGGCGGGAAAATTGGAACAGTCGCGCTCCCTCTATGAGCAGATTCTGGCCCGTGACTCCACCGATGTGGAAGCCATGCTGGGGCGGGCACGGGTCAGCGCCTGGAGCGGCGATCTTGCATCCGCCGAAGAGGCCTATCACCAGCTGCTCATCAGGGATTCTCGCGATCTCGAGGCGAGAGTTGGCCTGGGCTACGTGTACCTATGGCAGGGCAGAGAGGCCGCGGCCGAGCGCCAGGCGAGCTACGTTCTGGCCATTGATCCGAACCACAAAGACGCCCAGGAGCTGTATCGGGTTGCCCGGAAGGCTTCGCAGCCCTCGGTAGATGCCGGGCTGAATTGGAGCAACGACTCGGATGAGAACACGAGCTTCTGGCAGACCCTGGGATCCACAGCAACCCTGGGACAAGGCGTATGGGTGTTCGGATCGGTCAATGCGCTCGAGACTAGCGATCCAGTGCGGGATGCAACCCGGGTCGGCGGAGAGGCGGGACTTTCGTATCGCACCGCAAAGGTACAGCTGCAGGGTGGCGCGGGAGCCCGCAGACTTACACCGGAGAGTGCCCCCCCTCGGACCGCCGCAACCTACCGCGCTCGGGCGAGCTATCGGCCGGTGTCTCGTCTGGGACTCAGTCTGGGGTACTCCCGGCAGCCGTTCGACGAAACCGCGGCGCTGATCGAGCAGGGGCTCGACATCGAGTCGCTGGAGGCGGGGCTCGACGTGAAACCAACAACCACCCTCAGCCTGTACGCCGGGGCGGGCGCCGCCTGGCTCACAGACGGAAACAGCCGGACCGGCTTCTCGGCAGGTCTGACCCAGAAGATCGCGCGCAAGTTCTCGGTGGGCGTCTTTGGCCGAACACTGAGCTACGAGGAGCGAGGAGTAGGGTACTTTTCACCTGACCGCTTCTCCTTGCTCGAGGGAACGGCCGGCTATTCCCTCGAATCCGGAAACTGGGGCGCCAGTCTCAGTGGAGGACTTGGCGCCCAGCAGATCGGTAAGGACGGAGCAGCGCAATCCGAGTGGCACCTCGAAGGTCGGGTTGGGCCGCGATGGGGCAATGGCAACCAAATCGAGTTGTTCGGACTGGTGACCAACAGTGCTGTCAGCAGCACGACCGGAGCCTTCCGCTACAGGGCCGCGGGGCTGACGGCACGGATCGGCCTTTAATCGCGACGCGCGGCAGGATTTGGTGATGGACAGCCGAGGAATTCGCGTCAAGCTGGAATATGCGGAGGCAGTGAGCGAGGAAGAGGCTCTCAGGCGTACCATCGACTACGAGCAGCGTAGAGAGAGCGTTCCGGGAGACCCCGGTGCTGAGGAGTATGCGACCGAAGACCGGGCGGCTCAGCGGGGCGATACGTAAGTCTCGAAGAAGCCCGCGCCTGAATCGCTCACAGTTTCCCCCAATACTCTCCCCCGCAGGGTGAAGCGCCCCCGCATCTGGAGGAAGGCTCGCCGAAACCCCTCAGCATTGCTGGGGGTTGCCAGCGCATCTTCCACCTTCACCGCCAGGCGGAGAGAATCCTGGTCCCGCGTTGCCACCAGATTGAACTGGCTTGGAGCAGTGACCCCGGGGAGCCCCCGAGCCGGACCGGATCCACTGTAATGGATGGTGTTGAAGCGCAGCACCTGCTTGACCCCCAGCGAGTCCTCCAGAGTCAGAAAGAACGGAGAGCGCACGCCGGTTACTTCGCTCTGGTTCCGCTCCGGCCCATATACCCCGCCATATAGCAGAGCCAAGCGCTTTCCCTGCCCCGCTCCCCACTCCCAGGTGACGTCCCGCCAGACACCCCAGTTGTGATCGTGATAGGCAGGAACCTGACGGAATTTTTGGCAGCGCTTAGCCACGCAGATGGAGCCGGAAGCGCGAGCCACCAGCCCGGGGACGACGTAGCCGGAGACAAACTCATCGCTCCGCAGCTCGAGCGGCGGGAAATAGCGGTTGGGCGCGGGCTGCAGGGTAACATCGATTCGGAGCGCCCCCGCGGATCCTGACGCGCCGCCGATCAGACGGTACTCGCCATCACGCTGCGTCACGGAGCTTCCGCCAACGATCAAGTCTGCTCGGGCGGTGTCGAGTCGTACCCGCTGAGACGGCTCCCGCAGCAGAAAACGGTGGTACTTGCCATCGGCTTGTCGGTGAGTCACCAGCAGCTGGCCACCCCAGCGGCCCGCTGCCGTCGGGTCGTTCTGATCCTGTGGGATCTCGCCCCCCACCAGATAGGTGATGTACCACCACTCGTTTTCCGACGGAACAATGTTGAAGTAATGCCACTCGCCCCAGGTGGAGTCGGCAACAGGTGGAATGTGGAAGCGATCGAGCTCGTCGTAGAGCTGCTGGCTCGAAGGTACGAGGTACGCCGAATCAGTCGGCGTGTCTTTCCACGAACCGGCAATGAGGTTCAATCCCGACCCAACGCTCGCGGCCCGGCTCGGAATTTCCCCCCCGCTCTGACGGGGAGCACACGATTAGCTCTTTGCAGATAGAGAAGTTTGCCCTCGACCGTGGGGGAAACGGTCCGTACCCAGTTCTGGTGACGCACTCCGCCGAACACCTGGCGGACGAGGAAGCGGGCCCGGTCAACCCCAAAGAACATGCTGCCGATTCCACCGGTTCTCATGGCTTCCACATCGATTCCCTGAGGCAGGACCGTCACTTCCCCTCCCCCAACCAAAGACACATCGAGCGATTGGTCCAGCATGGCCTGGCCAACGGAGAGGAGGACGATCATGACTCCCACCCCGAGGGAAAAACCGAGGAGCAGGAAGAGAGAACGGAGCTTCCGGACCAGCAAATGCCGGAAAGCCAGAGTGGCTATCACGCGGTGGAAGCGGGAAGCCCGGGAACTGCGGAAGATTCCGCGCGCTCGGGGATGACGATGTGGCCGTCCAGCATGTGAATTATCCGATCGGCCTGCTCTGCCAGCCGGTCGTCATGGGTGACCACCACCAGCGTCGTGCCGTCCTGATTCAGCCTACGGAAAAGATCGAGGATCTCGTGGCCGGTGGCCGCATCCAGCTCGCCGGTTGGCTCATCGGCCAGGAGAAGCGCCGGACGGTTGGCCAGGGCGCGAGCTATGGCCACTCGTTGCATCTCTCCGCCGGAGAGCTGGGTAGCGCGGTGCCGGGCTCGGTGGTCCAACCCCACATAGCCCAGCAACTCCAGGGCGCGAGCGCGCCGCTGCTGCCGCGGCAGTCCGGCTTCCGCCATGGGAAGCTCCACGTTCTCTTGCGCCGTCAGCACCGGAAGCAGGTGAAATCGCTGAAAGATGAAGCCCAGCCGAGTAAGCCGCAGGCGGGTGAGCTCGCGATCGGAGAGGGATTGCAGAACCGTACCCAGAATCTCCACCGTACCCGAGGTCGGGGAATCGATTCCGCCGAGGAGTTGCAGCAAGGTGGACTTGCCGCTGCCGGAGGGGCCAACTACTGCCACGTACTCACCGGCGCCAATCTCCAATGACACCCCTCGCAACGCGCGCACGGCTTGGCCGTACATCGGGTAATCCTTCCGGAGGTTGCGTGCGACCAACACCTCCCGGCTCATGCTGCCTCCGCGCGAAGCACTGCGGCGATGGCTGTTCGCGAAGCGAGCCACGCCGGATACAGCGCAGCCAGAGATCCGGTCAGGAACAGGACCAGCGCCGCTCTGGTAAGGCTCTCCCGCCGGGGCACAAAGAAGGAGAACGCAGCAGGCAAGCCAGGAAAGCTGGTCAGGATGCTGTCGAGGTAGCGGGCCGTAACCAATCCGAGCACGATCCCCAGAACCGATCCGATCGCAGTGAGAGATAGTCCTTGCAGCAGAACCTCGCGGACCACGGTTGCACGGCTGATACCGATGGCTCGCAGCGTTGCGATCTCTCCCAGTCGCTCGTTGACCGTGATGGTAAGGAGCGTCGCGATCAGCAGCACCGTCACGATCAGACTCATGCTGCCAAGGATGTAGGAGAGCTGCCGAAAGTAGACCAAACGCTGCTTGAACTCGCGCACCAAGTCGGTCACGCTGTTCACTTCGATCTGAGGAAATCGCTCACGCAGAGTTTTCGCCACGGCGGGAGCGGCAACGTCCTCCCTGGCCCTCACCATCAGAAGAGAGGCTTGATCACCCACTCTTTTGCCCGCCAACGACTGCATCACCGGGAGTACCGTGCCGACCGACGGCTGGTCCCGGTAGTCGTACACCCAGCGCACCAGACCCCTGACTACCATCGTCCTGCCCACCGCGGCGGTGACGACCTGCGGATCCAGGCGGCCTACCAGGGTGACACTGTCTCCGACCTTTGCCTGAAGGACTCGCGCCGCCGGCAGGCTGAGCAGCACACCGATGCTGTCGCGGGGACTCAGGTCTCCTCCGGAGATAATCGTGTAGAGGGCCTGCGCCTCGGGTTGTATCCCGTAGCCAAACAGCGTGATCAGGCTGTCTCTGCGCCGGCCATACAACGAGATTCCCAACACCGCTCCCGCCGCGGCAATGCCCGGCGTATGCCGGATGGATGTAACCAACTGGGTGGCGCCGGACAGCGTGGCATCGGTATCAAACGGCAGCGTTCCCTTGGGGGTCAGCCGGATCTGATATCCTCTGGCCAGAAGCAGCTCGGCAAATGACTTCTCGATTCCACCGCTCAGCATCACCATGTCCAGCAGCATGGCTGCCGAGA
The DNA here is from genome assembly GCA_963698975.1 of uncultured Gemmatimonadales bacterium. GTDB lineage: Bacteria > Gemmatimonadota > Gemmatimonadetes > Gemmatimonadales > GWC2-71-9 > CAVVWJ01. The sequence goes on along the minus strand of CAVOSV010000002.1, from coordinate 1,327,849 downwards.
CCGCGATGCCCGCGATCGAGAGGCCGGTTCGCAGTCGATGTCGCCCCAGGCTCTTGAGACTCCAGCCCAGCCCTGTCACCCGCGCCCCCACAGCACAAGCGGACGAGTTTGGACCAGTCTCCAGGCCGCCAGGGCACCAGCCACGGCTCCGAGCACGAGCGACAGCACAACGCTGAACCAGACGATGTCAGGCGTAATAGTTGAGAAGGTCAGGACCGTATCGAAAAAGCGGCGATAGTAGGCGTTGGTGGCCGCACCAGCCAGGTAGGCCAGTCCGGTTCCCAGCAGGCAGCCCAGAGCCGCCACCAGCATGGCTTCCAGCAGAAGGGCGCCGAATATGGTGCGGCGCCGCACGCCCACAAATCGCATGACGGCGGCATCCAGCCGCCGTTCCTCCACCTTGAGGAGCATGATGCAGAGGACGAACACCGTGCTGGCTACGATGGTGATCACCGCAATCGCCCGGTGAAAGCGGCTTACCACCCGGAAGGTCTGGGAGGATTCCGCGGCGATGCTGGCCGACGGGTAGGCCTGGAACCCATAGGCACTCCGGTTCAGAACCGCGCTGGCCGAATCTGCAGAAATACCGGCCTTGAGACCGATACTTAGACGATCCACCCGGTCCGGGGACCCCAGGAGGGCCGCCAGGTCAGGAAGATGCATCCGGAGATGGCGCTCGCGTTTGGCGATCTCAGCCGGATCCGCTCTGGGCTCGTAAATGGCCGAGACCTTCATCAGGGTTCCGGCCGTATCCGGCCGAGGACCCAGTCGGACGGTGTCGCCCACCGAGAGCCCCAGCTCCTGAGCCAGTTGTCGCTCGACTGCGACCCCGCCCATTTGGGCCACGGCCGACCGGACCAGGACGGAAAGCAGGAACAGCAGGGCGCTTAAGCGTCGGGTCAGAGTGGTCATAAAGGAAACTACTGCCGCACGGTTCCTTTCTGGGAATGCCTGGAGCAGAACGTCTATGACGGGTGAGAGCCAACCGAGGATTGCCGTGGTGGGCATGAGCGAGTCCGGCAGGGGCTGGGCGTCGCTGGTGGCGGGCGCCGGCTGGCCACTGACAATCTACGACCCGGACGCGGCACTGCTTCACGGCGCTGAAGATGATATAGCGACCCGGAAACGTCACTCTCAGGGTGTCGGCCTGCCAGCAATGCGTGACCACCGGGACGACTCGGCCCCGGGGCAGCTCCGGCTCGGACGCAGCCTTCTGGACGCCGTGAGTAACGCCGACTGGATCATCGATACCACTCAGGGCGACTTGCTCCACCGCCAGCGGCTCCTGGAGCAGATCGAGCGCGCGGCACGCATGGCAGCCATCGTGACCTGTGGGGTTCCCGGGCTTTCACCGACAGATCTCTGTGCCCGCCTTCGCCGGCCCACTCGGCTCGTCGTGGCGCATGCCCTGGATCCGGTGGAACACGTGCTTGCGGTCGAAGTGGTGCCGGGCACACTGACTGATCCCGCGGTGCTGGACGAGCTCAGAACCTGGCTCCGCCAACTGGGACGGGTACCGATCGTTCTGCGGAAGGAAGTGCCCGGTAACGCCACGGGACGAATTGCAGTTGCGGTATGGAGGGAGTGCATTCGGCTGGTGCTGGACGGCGTGCTGGAGGTGCGGGACGTGGATATCCTGGTCTCCTCCGGCCTGGCGGCCCGCTGGGCCGCGGCCGGACCGTTTCAGACGGCCTATCTCGAGGCCGGCGAACGGCAGACGGCGCAGCTCAGCGCCTTGTTGCGGGCTCTGGAAACGCGCTGGGAAGGTGACACCAGCTTCTATTTGCCGCCGGCCGAGCATCAGCAGCTGATTCGATTGATCGAGCGGGCCTACGACGGCGAGGGCGATGTTCTCAAGGGCGCGCGAGACGAGCGGCTGGCTGAGTTGAGGAGAATCGTAGGCTACTGACTTCGAAAAGGATGTTCGAAGCTCAGGTACAGGAACAGGCCCTCTGCATCATCTCCCTCCGGCCCCAACCCAATGCTGTATGCAGCTCCGGGCACGACCTGCAGATGACCAAAATCGATGGCGGTACGGATTCCAGGGTTGAGAACCCAGGTGGATGCCTCGGTCATCCTCCCCTCGCTCACGACCTCGCCCACTTCGTACCAGACTGTCTCCAGCAGAAAATTGAAACGGGGCCGAACCAGCCAGATAACGCTGCCGCCCAGGTTGAACCCATACGTCGTTGCCTGGTCGCCCGCGGCATTGCGGGCTGACGGCGTCATGGTGGCTCCCGCATTCCAGTGAGTGACGAGAGCCTCGCTCAGCACCAGGGTCAACGGGACATTGACCTGAACCCCCACTCCTCCCCTTCCTCGGCCCGCCGCTTCACTACCAGTAGGTAACAAGAGACTCAGTCGGGGAGCGGCGACGACGCGCGCCTGGGGATTGCCCAACAGCTGATACCGATAGTTGAGGGCGACGTCGCCCAGGCCAGTTCCCCGACCTTCGGTATTCAGGAAGGGAATGGTGTAGCTGAGCTGGTGCTGGATGCCGCCGAGCGGCCATTCCTGGGTGAAGGAGAAGGCCCAGTCTCCACCGGTGCGGGCGTAGTTACTGATGTGCTGAACGACCCCGGCTTCCTGGTTGTAGGCCTCTTCCAGCAGAAAGGAGTTGTCCTGGATTTGAGCGGTGAGTGGTGAGTAGTAAGCAGTGAGCGGTACTGTCCAAAGGGAGAGGAGGAGACGACCGCTCTGGAAGTCCATGAGCCCCCGTTAACTACTTACTCCTGTATCTACGCCAGCCACTCGCGGAAGATTCCAAGGAGCATCCAGCCATTCAGCCCCATGATGACCCCGGCAACCAACCAGGCCAGTACAGCCAGTCCACGACTGTTTACGAACTGGCCCATTTTCGAACGCTGACTGGTGAAGTACACCAGGGGTACGACCGCGAAAGACAGCTGCAGGCTCAGAACTACCTGACTCAGAATCAGGAGCCCGCCGGCGCCGCGCTCACCGTAGGCCGCGGTGACAATGACGGCAGGGACGATCGCAATCAGCCGGGTAATCAGACGACGGAGCCAAGCCGGCAGCCGAATGTTGAGAAAGCCCTCCATGACGATTTGCCCGGCCAGAGTCCCGGTGATCGTCGAATTCTGACCCGATGCCAGCAAGGCGACGGCGAAGAGGGTGCCGGCCATTGTGGTGCCCAGCAGCGGCGCTAGCAGCCGGTAGGCATCGCCTATGTCCGCCACCTCCTGATGCCCGGTGTTGTGAAACGTCGCCGAGGCCAGAATCAGAATGGCCGCGTTGATGAAGAATGCGAACAGCAGGGCGACGGTGGAGTCCAAAGTGGCGAAACGAATGGCCTCTCGTTTGGACGCGGTATCGGGCAATACCTTGCGGGTCTGCACGATGGACGAGTGCAGGTAAAGGTTGTGGGGCATGACCGTGGCGCCCAGAATGCCGATGGCGATGTATAGCATCATCGGATTGGTCACGATCTGTGAGGTGGGTATCAGGCCCCGGGCAACATAGGAGAGGTCCGGCCGGGCCATGATCAGCTCAGCACCAAAGCAGACACCAATCGTGGCCACCAGCGTTATCACCAGCGCTTCGAGGTAGCGAAACCCCTTGTGCTGCAGCAACAGAATGAGCAGCACGTCGAACGCGGTCAGACACACACCCCATACCAGCGGAATTCCGAACAACAGGTTCAGGGCGATAGCGGAACCGATCACCTCCGCCAGATCACAGGCCGCGATGGCGATTTCGCAGAGGACCCAGAGCACAAAGCTGACCGGCCGCGAGTAGTGGTCACGGCAGGCTTGCGCCAGATCCCGCCCGGTGGCAATGCCGAGCTTCAAGGCGAGCGCCTGAAGGAGAATCGCCATCAGGTTCGAGAGCAGGATGACGCTCAGCAGGGTATACCCGAACCGTGCTCCCCCGGCCAGATCGGTTGCCCAGTTCCCCGGATCCATGTAGCCCACGGCCACCATATAGCCCGGTCCGGCAAAGGCGAGCGCCTTGCGCCAGAAGGAAACGCCCTTGGGCACATGGACCGTGTGATAGGACTCGGGCAGACTCGGTAGCGTGCGTGGATAGCGCCATGCGCCGAGTTCGCGGACGGGCTCAGACGAGGCAGCGCTCATACGGCCCCCGTGCAGGCGCACTGGAGAACGTGACTCAGCTCGCGACCGATGACGTGCCGCTGTCCGCCAACCTCGATGGTGACCAGGTCGTCGAACGGCTGCCGGTCCAGCACGGTGATCTGGACGCCCGGCTTGATGCCCAATGAAGCGATGTAGCGCAGCCTCTCGGGCTGATTTTCATGAACCCGATGGATCTCGACGGTGTCACCTACAGGGATATCGGACAGCGGTGTGCAGGAAAGCTCGTGGACGAAGCCGTCTGCCGAAGGGATGGGGTCGCCATGAGGATCAACGTCAGGGTTGCCCAGGGAGTTGGCCATCCGTTCGACCAGGGTGTCGGAGACCGCGTGCTCCAAACGCTCGGCCTCATCATGGACGGTGTCCCAGGAGTAGCCCAGGAACTCCACCAGATAGGCTTCGATCAGGCGGTGCCGGCGAACCATCCGCAGAGCTGCCCGGCGACCCTCATCGGTCAGCTGGACCCCGCGATAGGGGATGTGCTCCAGCAACCCGTGCTCGGAAAGCCGCTTGACCATCCCGGTAACCGACGGCGGCGACAGCGCGAGCAGGTGGGCGATCTCGCTGGTTGAAGCGGGACGACCCTCGGGGGACAGCTGATATATGGCTTTCAGGTAGTCTTCGACTGACCGGGTCAGGCTGTCGGACAGGGTTCCAGCACTCACAACAGGCTCCGTTTTAGGCTTGCCTAATAGTGATGTGTGAGCCTCCTAATGTCAAGTTTAACCGAGTTGAAGTGCTACCGTATCTCGGCCAGAAAGCTGGTGAGTATCCGTTCCGTCATTCCCCAGATGATGGCGTTCTCGAGCTGATACGCCTGGACCTGCCGGCTCCGGCCCGCAACCTCGAGCTGGACCGGATGATGGGTGTCGGGACGGAGCAGGTAGTCCACCGGCACCCAGCTAGCCTGGGCCACTTCAGCGTTGAGCCGCAAGCCTTGACGCCCTGGCAGCAGAAATACAAATGGCCGTACCGCTATGGGCGGGAGTACAGGGGTGCGAGGGATGACGTCGGGTAGACTGCCGAGAAGGACCTTGGCACTCAGTTGGATCCCAACCTCCTCGGCAACTTCGCGCATGGCAGTTGCGGCAAGGTCTGAGTCGCTTGGCTCGCGTCGACCGCCGGGCAAGGCCATATGGCCGGACCAGGGATCTCCCGAGCGATCCGCCCTGCGGATGAGGAGGATGGAATCGGGTTGAGGGGTAAGGATGATGGCGACGGCTGCCCAAAGCAGGGAGGGATCGTCATCGCTGGAACCACCAGTTCGGGTGGCCAGGCGAGCCCGGAGGCGGGCTACCCGAAGCGTCACTGAATGAGGTGCTGTCAATGGGAAATTCCGGTTAGCCGCTCGCTGACCTCCCATAGACGTCGCGCGGCTGCCTCATCGTTGGACTCACGCGACGAGGCCACCGGCCTCTGGTTGACGAAGTACTTCCCGGTAACGCCTTCTACTTCCTGAGATGAGGCCAGGTAGACGATCGTTTCCGCTCCTTTCTCCGGCTTGGCACCGAAGGTGCGAGCGAGCGCACCTCCAGCAGCCGGCACTCCCATGTAGTCAGCCAGCAGCCTGGTGGCGATCACGCCCGGGTGCAGGCAGTTGGCGGTGACTCCGGTGCCCCTCAGGCGCCGCGCCAGCTCATAGGTGAACAGGATGTTGGCCAGCTTGGATTGGCTATAGGCCCTGTTTCCATCGTAGCGCCGCTCGCCCTGGAGGTCGGCAAAGTCCAGGTGCGATCCACTGTGGGCGCCGGACGAGACGTTGATGATTCGGGACGGAGCGGCCGCCTTCAAACAGTCCAGCAGCAGATTCGTGAACAGGAAATAGGCCAGGTGGTTGACGGCAAACTGCCGCTCCAGGCCATCAACCGTGAGCTCGCGCCGGCGGGTAAACACCCCCGCATTGTTGATCAGGACGTGGACAGTAGGGTGACGTTCCCGGATCTGCGCGGCCGCTCTTCGGATGTCGCTCTGGGAAGACAAGTCGGCCGCAACAACGTCGAGTGCCGTAGGGTGCCGACCAGCGATCTCGCTGGCCACCCTGTCTCCATCTGCCTGTTGCCGGCAAATCAGGGTGAGACTGGCACCCAGACTCGCGAGGGCTTCCGCGCTGGCCTTGCCGATGCCCCGGCTGGCCCCGGTGATCACACAGACTCGGCCGGTCATCTCAGCGGGCATGGGACGATTACTGGAGATTGGCCGCCAGCCACCCGAGCGTGGCGTCAAATACGGTATCCAGCTCGGGAGTGGCTGAGCGCCAGGGGTGAGTTGCCCCGAAGGTATGGCCGCCGCGCTCGATAGCCAGCAACCTGGTCTCCTTGAGACCGCTAGCCGCCGCGAGCACTTGGGCTTCGTTGAAGCGTACGGATTCGTCCTCGGTACCATGGATGATGAGCCAGGGAACCCGGATCCGTGCCGCCGCTGCCTCGATATCCAGCGTCTCGGCATTCTGCTCGATGTCGTCCAGCACGTCGGTGTACAACGGCAGGATTTGACCGGTACGGGCGTTCTGGATCTCCGTCTGCCCGCGAGCGCGCCAGGCGCTGCGTTGGTCCTCTGGCCATCGCTCCACTCGGGATATGGCCGCCCAGGTCACCAGGGTTCGGATGCGGGAATCTCGAGCGGTTTGCAGAACGGCGGTGCCACCACCGCGCGAATGGCCAACTAGAGCGAGCGTACTCGGCACCGCGATGTCCAATGCGCCGCTCATCAGTGCATCGAGAACGCTCTTTAGGTCCTGCAGCTCGGCGGAGAAGGTGTTGTGTCCAAAGCGATCCGGCAGGGAGAACTCACCGGCGTCGTCCACACCGCTCCCGCTGAGGTTAAAGGTGACCGCGGTGAATCCGGCCCGGGCTAGACGCTCGGCCAGGTGGGGGAACATTCCCCAGTCCTTGAAACCCTTGAACCCGTGGACAACAACCACCGCCGGTCGGGAGGTTTTTCGACTCGCCGATCGGACGTCGATGAGAATCTGACCCAGCACTCCGGGAAGAGAATGCTTGGTAAGCGCAGGTGTAGCCATCGCTGAATGGTAGTCGGGTTACAGGACTGCCGGCTCCAGCAGCTCGAGGTCTCCAGCATCGGCATCCAAACGGGCGCGAACGCCGAGAGGGAGCGTCCATTGGGCCTCGATATGGCCGATCGGAAACCCGTAGGCCACCGGAATCCCAAGGGGTCCGAAATAGGTACCTAACACCTCGTCGAAGCCGAGGGCCCCATCGGAGGTGGCGCGATCCATCTCGGTAAAGCGCCCGATGATTGCTCCGGCCAGCTCGTGGAGAACACCCAAGGTCCTGAAGTGGGCCAGCATCCGGTCAACCCGGTAAAGATCCTCGCCTACGTCTTCCAGGAAGAGGAGAGCTCCCTCGAATTCGGGAAAGTACGAGGTGCCGGTAAGACAATGGAGCAGGGTGAGGTTGCCGCCGATGAGCGGACCTTCGGCTATTCCGCCGGTCAGGGTGACAATCCGGCTTTCCTGAGGGGCCACAGCCTTCTCGAGTGATTCGAGCCGGTCCAATCGGCCAGCCGGCTGGGCGGAGGTAAGCACCCGAGAGAAATGGCTGCGGCTGAAGGTGGGCATGGCCGCGCGAGCGACCGGCCCATGAAAAGTGACGACACCCGTACACCGATTGATTGCGTTCAGCAGTGTAGTGATGTCGGAGAATCCGATGAGCGCCTTGGGGCGTCGCGCTATGGCCGCGAAATCCACCCGATCGAGCAACCGGATGCTGCCGTAGCCTCCGCGAATGCACCAAACTGCATCGATAGCGGAATCCTGGAGCGCCGCGTTAAGATCGGAGAGTCGCTCCTCGTCAGAGCCGGCCAGATAGCCGTAGCGCTTATGGGCATTTTGACCTAGGACCGGTTCGTAATCCAGCGCACGGCAGAGCTCCTGGGCCCGTGTTAGATCGTCTCTCTCCAATACGGGGCCAGCGGGAGCAACCAAGGCAATGCGATTGCCGGGCATGAGTCGGGGAGGCTGGACCAGTGCTTTTGCCCGCATTGTTGATCCCGAAGTAGATTGACGCACCTAATCATGGAGTACACTGCCATTGCGTGCTTCGCAGCCCGCATTGCTTGCTGCCGGTCGCATCATCGCTGAGATGCGCGATTCGATGGTCTCTCAATGGGCCGATTGGCTGGGAGACCGAATGACGGCCGCTCCCACGATACCGCGGTCTACGGTGGAGCGGGAGTTCCGGCTCCTGTTCGATGTCCTCACCGAGATGGTCGGCCCGCTGCGGCGCGAGGTCAATACCGTCTGGCATCACGTCTGCGAGCACTACGGCCGAGTGGCGTCGGCCCGAGGACTGGCAGCTGGTGAGGTCGTTGAGGAACTGCAGTTTCTGCGCGAGCTACTTATTCGCGAGCTGGCGCCGATCCTGGTGGCCATGCGCGCTCGCCAGGGTATGGCCATCATGCTGCGGCTGAACCGGGTAATAGACAAAGGCGTGGCGGTTGCCGTCGTGGGATATACTGATGCTCTAGTGGCTACCCTGTTTTCCCAGAATGGGGTGCCTCTTAGCAGTACCAACCAGGACGTGGCCGAAGTGGAGCGGCAACTCGATTTCCTGGAGCAAGAGCTCCAAGCCGTTTCCCCGCCGATCAAATAGCGGCACTTTTACCGGGTGCCGCTGTCGGATCTTTCGGAGCTGCTGCCCGCGGCTCCCTGGTTGCTCCCTTTTCTTACCCTGCCCCGGCTCGCTCGTCGTACCCCCAACCTCAGTGATGCGCCCCGCAGTTCCGGGCCAATGGTGTCGATCATCATCCCAGCCCGCAATGAGTCGCGGACCATACGCACCGTCATCCAATCGGTGCTGGAATCGACCTATCAGCCCTTCGAGGTATTGGTGGTGGACGATCGATCCACCGATGACACCGCTACCCTGGTGCGCGGGTTTAGCTCTGATGCCCGACTCCGACTCCTCAGTGGTGAGGAGTTGCCCACAGGGTGGTACGGAAAGCCCTGGGCCTGCTTTCAAGGATATCGCGCCGCGCGGGGCGACCTGCTCCTCTTTACCGATGCCGACACCAGACACTACCCCGAGCTCCTGGAGCGGGCGGTAGGGGCGCTGCTCACCCAACGCGCTGACCTGGTAACGGTCTCTCCACGCCAGCGCTGCATCACCTTCTGGGAGCGGATCGTCATGCCCCAGATCTGGTTTCTGCTGGCGCTCCGGTACACTCCGCGAAGTGTCAACCGGGCGCGGCGCCCTCGCGATGTCATAGCCAACGGCCAGTTCATTCTGACCACCCGAACCGCGTACGAAACGGCCGGCACGCACGCCATCGTTCGCCACGAGGTGGCGGAAGACCTGGCCCTCGCCCAGACGTACGTCGGCAAAGGTCTCAAGCTCCACTTTGCCTTTGCCGAGCGATTGATGGAGACCAGGATGTATGAAGGGCTTTCTTCGTTGATTGAAGGGTGGTCCAAGAACATCTATCTGGGGGGACGCCGGTCCTTCCCGGACGAGCCGTTCCAGAGATCTCTCGTTCCAGCGATGCTGATCATTGCAATGGTCTTCTGGTTGATTCCCCCTGCCCTCCTTATCGGGAGTGCCGCCGAAGGCTGGGCTGTGCTTTCTGCCGCGGCACTGGCGGTGGGCTTGTCAGCGGCATTCTGGATTCTGATCTGCTACGGGATGCTGATTCCGCCACTCTACGGTCTGGGCTACCCTCTTGGCGCGCTCATGGCGCTCTACATTGTTCTTCGGTCCACCTGGCGGGGTAACCGGCGGATAGAGTGGAGAGGACGAGTATACGGCGAAAAATAAGGCACGGACAAAGTGGGAGGGGACCAACGCGGACGCGTTAGTCTATCGCCGGTCTACCACGACATTCTGCGCCGGAATCCTGGCGCCAAGAAGACGTCCGTTGCCATTGAGTCTCAGATCATAGCGGGTGTCGCCGATATCCATCCGCACCGAGTCGGCGCTCACGGGGGAGAGCCTGGCAACCAGCGTCTGCCCCCCTCCCAGGTTGAAAAACGGGACGGAGGACCCATGGTTGGCCGCCCGCGCCCGCCGCACGGCCTGCTCGATCAGCGCGAACGAAAGGTTGAGGTAAGGAATAGCACCCGACTCCGTTCCCATGACCCGAGTTACCAGCCCGCTCCTACCAATCTCGTCCACCGCGGCACTGTCCTCCTTGAAGATCACCCGGGCCCGCTGCACGATCCTCGGCCTGCTCGTTCCGCTGTCGGCGCCTTCCTGAACGGTCACTTCGATCAGAGGGACGCTCTGATCCGGCGCAAGCACTGCGGCGTAGTGCTCTGAGGTGCCCTTGGTGTTCCGAATATTGAGGGTGCCCTCGAGCTTGGCTGCGGTGCGGATAAACCGCTCGGTCGCGACCGTATCCTGACCGCGAAGAACCAGGAACGAACCGCTGTCCGCGGGTGCCTGCGCCGAAAGATCCCCAGTCCTGATCTGCGCAATGACTGCAAGCATAAGTAGTGTCTTCATAGCGGAAATGTCCCCGGCCGGGTTCCGGGAGTCAATTCGATCCCAGTCGCAAGATTCCGATGACATCCGCATACCTGGCGGCAGCTACCGTGGGCATCCGCTTTCGGTACTGGGTCACGGATGGAGCTACAGCACGCACTGCAGTCGATTGGCTCCATCGCCGACTTGCCCGGCTTCATCACCACGCTGGGCCATTGCGCCAAGCTGGAGCCAATTCCGCACTCCGCCTGGAACAAGCCGGGGTCACGTACCTTCGACTTAACATTGGTAGGCCAGACCACTGGTCTTCCCTGGTTCGCCATAAACAGCACGCAACCTGAGCGGGATGCGGTCCTGCTGGCCCGGCGGATTGCCCGCCGTGGCAAGCTCGCTGTGGTGCTGGCGCTGGACAGCCAAGGCCGCCAGCTCGGGATCTCGGTGGCGTTTGGCCGAGCTCCCGGCCTACGGGTCAGCCTCAGCACCCCCGATGCAGAATCTCTGGCTTCTCTGGAGCGGCTGGCAGGCACGCCAGAAGGCGGCGCACTCGCCTTTGCCGCTCGAGCCGCTGATGCACTCTCCACCGAATCGGTGGGAAGGCGCTTCTTCCGCGAGTTTAAAGGAACGCTCGATCGGATGGCCGCGGCCCTGCCCGAGCCCATGCCAAGAGCAGACCGGCACGCGCTTGTCCTGCTCCAGCTGACGCGCGTCCTCTTTCTCTATTTCATCCAGAGTAAAGGCTGGCTCGGACAGCGAAACCGGTTTCTGGCGGAGGAGGTTGACCGTTGTCTCAGCCGGGGCCGCCGTATCCACCGCGATTTCCTGCGGCCACTCTTTTTCGGCACCCTGAACCAACCGGGGCCCGACCGAAGCCGGATGGCTCGCCAATTCGGGGCCATACCGTTTCTGAATGGCGGCCTCTTCGAGCCTCACTTGCTCGAGCGGCGCTATCGGGCCGATATCCCCAATCCACTGTGGTGTGATGCCTTCGACCGGCTTTTCGAACGTTTCCACTTCACCGTTTCCGAAGGCACCAAACCTGGCAGTGTCGCCCCCGACATGCTCGGCCACGTCTTCGAAGGTGTCATGGACCCCGACGATCGTCAGGCCTCAGGCACGTTCTACACCCCTGCCTCTATGGTTGAGCGGTTGGTGGATGCAGCATTAACGGTGGTACTCGCCATCCGAATGCGGTGCAGCGAGCAGCAAGCCGAGCGCCTCTTGATCGAGCAAGATCCTGCTGCCGCCCGCATGCTCGACGGAATAACGGTGCTCGACCCGGCAGTGGGTTCCGGGGCCTTCCTCCTGGGCACACTCCACCGCCTCTCCATTACGGGCAAACCCTCGGGGCACGCGAGTCGAAAGCGGCGCGTTCTACGGCAAAGCCTGTTCGGCGTGGATCGGAACGCGGCGGCAGTACGTCTGGCAGAGTTACGCCTTTGGCTGTCGGTCATTGCCGATGACTCCAGTAACTCTGCCCACGCCGTGCAGCCCCTCCCCAACCTCGACTGTCTGATCCGTCAGGGAGACAGCCTGTTCGATCCGGGAGGTCTCGACCTGCTTTCTGCCGCGTCGGGCCAAGACCCGACACTGGTGATCGAGATCTCGCGGGTGCGGAAACAGGTAATTGGCGCCACGGGATCACAGAAAAGGAGATGGGTTCGCCAACTGCGCCAGCTCGAAGCCCGAGCCCTTGGCAACTCCCTGCGGCGGGCTGAGGAACAACATAGCGGTGTTATTGCAAGCTACTTGCAGCTGGCCCGGGCCCCGGATCTGTTCGGCCGCCAGCGAGGACTGGATCGTGAGTTACGCGCCGGCCTGAGCCAGGAACGAGCCGCTCTCCGCCGGCTGCGTCAGGCCCGCAGGCAGCTGTCCCGCCACGACGAAGTTCCCTGGTTTCACTATCGCAGCGCGTTTGCCGATGTTTTTGCCCACGGAGGGTTTGATCTGGTAATCGGTAATCCACCCTGGCTCCGTTCCGAAGCAATCCCGGCTGACACTCGGAGACAGATCGCTGCCCGGTATCGCTGGTGGAGATGCCCCGGCATTGGCTACGGCAAGTCTCCTGATCTGGCCGTCGCCTTTCTGGAGCGAGCCTTCGAGCTGGCTCGACCAAGGGGCATAGTAGCCATGCTGGTACCTGCAAAGATCGCTACCGCCGGCTATGGCGCGGTTGTCCGTCATGCGCTGGCCAGCTCCACGACACTTCATATGCTGGCCGACGTCACCGGAACCCGTGAGGCAGCATTCGATGCCACGGTGTATCCACTGGCGCTGGTTGCCGAAAACTCGACGCCGCCTCCCAACCAGCTGGTTCGCACAAATCTCTCTCACGACCCGAGAAGTTGCCTCGTGCAAACCGAACTCCGCGGCGGGGCACCCTGGATCCTGAAGCACTCCGGTATCCAGGCGGTGTTAGTCGAGCTGGAACAGCAGCAGCCTCACCTCGCCGAATACATCACATGTCATCTGGGGGTAAAAACCGGACTGAACCAGGCGTTTCTGAATCCACCGGCAGATGTCGAGCCGAAGTTCCTCCGCTGGGCTCTTCGAGGACGTGACGTGCGGCCCTTTCGCTGCTGTCCCAAATTGAAGCTGCTCTGGACTCACGATGCCGGTGGGCACCCGTTATCCCGTCTTCCACCCAGGGCTCAGACCCATCTCAATCAACATGCCGATGCACTTCGGTCGCGCCGGGATTTTCAACGGGAGCCGTTTTGGACGGTGTTCCGGGCGGCCCCGGCGGTAGCACGCTACCGGGTTGTGTGGTCTGATCTGTCCCGCCAGCTCAAAGCCGCCGCCTTGACCACCCGAAACGATAGCCAGTGTATCCCGCTCAACACCTGTTATGTGGCACCGGTCGCAAGTGCCCTGCAGGCTCACGCCCTGGCGGCCTGGCTGAATTCCACCTGGATCCGCGCGGTAGCCATGCTGAGCGCGGTGCCGGCTGCGGGCGGATTCTTTCGATTCAATGCCGGGGTTGTCACCGCCCTCCCCCTCCCACCTGCAGCACTGGGAGATCGAGACCTCGGCCAGCTCGCCATCCAGGGCCGGGCCGGCAAGCCGGTCGGGACAGAGATCGACGCGCTGGTCGCGCATCATCTCAGTCTCCCGGAATCCGCGCAAAAGGCGCTTCGTGATGCATTGGGCAGCTGCGCCATCGATTGTCGCTGAAGCGCTGGTCGAGGTGCCGGACGCTCTTCTCACCATACTGCGCCCCGGACCTATGGCCTCGCCGGCTCAAATCGCGGCTCACCTGGCGCGCAGTCTTGGCCCGGTTGAGTCTCCCGCTCAACCGCCCTCCTGGCTGCTGACATGCCAGCATCCGAGCTTTCGCCGGGTGTTAGCGGCAATAGAGCGTTACCGTGGTGCACTCCTGGCAGACCCTGTGGGAAGCGGCAAGACGTTCATTGCCCTGGCCATGGCGGCGCAGCTCAACCAGACGACGACCGCGTGCCTGGTCCCTGCCTCCTTGATGTCCCAGTGGCATGCCACAGCTGCCCGGCTCGGTGTTCCCGTGGAGCTCTGCTCTCACGAGCAGGTCAGCCGTGGGCGGCTGCCGCGCGGCACCCGGGGACTGGTCATAATCGATGAAAGTCATCACTTCCGAAATCCGCACACCAGACGCTATCGGCACCTCGCTCCCTGGCTGGCTGGCCGCTCCGCCCTGCTGCTGACCGCTACACCAATCGTGAATCGAGCGGCAGATCTCGCCGCTCAGCTGCTGTTGTCCATCCGAGATGATGCGCTGACCCTCGAGGGGGTGAGCTCACTCCGTACCCTGCTCAAACAGGGCTGCTCGGCTCCAGCACTGGGCGAGCTGGTATTCGAGAACGACGCAGTAATCGAGTCCAGGCCTCAGCGTGTGGTCCGGCGCCAAGCGGCTGATCCAAGAGAGTCCTGTGCCGCCGAGGAAGTGCTCGCGAAGGTGGATACGCTCAAGCTGTCCCGCTGTCAGACAACCGCCGAGCTGATCAGGGGAGTTTTCCTGCGGGCGGCGTCGTCGAGCCCGGCGGCATTTGAGGAGAGCCTCCGTCGTTATCGGCGGCTACTGTTGCACGCGCGGGACGCGCTGAGGGCCGGGCAGAGCCTGGACAGGAGGGAGCTGAAACACTTCACTCGCGAACTGGACGACCAACTGGTCTGGTGGGAGCTGTTGCCTGTGGCCCGGGCCGAATCAGAGATCGAACTGAGCGACCTGGAGCAGCTGGAGATGATGATCCATCAGGTCCAAGATGCAGCTTCGCGACAAGACCCGAAGCTGGAACGGCTCAGGGTCCTGCTGGGAGATGGCACCCCAACGTTGGTGTTTGCCACCAGCCGAGCCACCGTACGCTACTTGCGCGACGCACTGTCCGATCTCCGCGTGGCATGGTGCACCGGCGATCGGGCCGGCATTGGACTCGCCCCATTACCGCGAGAAAATGTGCTCGGCTGGTTTCGGACAACTACCTCATTGGCCGAGGCGCCAAGACACCTGGTTGTGACTGACGTGGCAGCTGAGGGGTTGGATCTGCAGCGCGTGGCCCGAGTAATCCATTACGACCTTCCGTGGACCCCTATGCGGGTGGAGCAACGAGAAGGTCGAGCTGTGCGCTTCGGCTCGAGCCACGCGCGGGTAGAGGTCGTTACCCTGGCTCTCCCCGAGCCGCTGGAACGTCGGATCCGGCTCAACTCCACACTGGCCCGGAAAAACAAGCTACCTGCCGTCATGGGGCTGGGGCTCTCTGGAAAACATGTCTGGCGCTGGCGAAGCGAGTTGGCAAGCCGGTTTGAGGAGCTCCCTGGGGCTGCCGGCCTGGCTCAGGTAGTGAGCTCAATGAGCGGTCTTCTCGCAGGGTTTGTCTGCTCCCCCTCGGGCGGCACCACTGGCTTGAGCAGCACCGTTCTCTGGATCGATGACCAGGCTAACTGGACCGAGTCACCCGAAATTATAGGGTCACGACTCGAGTCTGCCGCCACGCAAACAGGCTCCGGTGAACCTGATCCTGCCCAGCTGCGGCGCTATTTCGCCATACTAGCGAAAGTCATACGGGAGCGCCTCAATTTGAGAACCGGACGGCGCTGGACTGTCCCCGACCCGAGTCCCGCAGCGCGAGTGGTTCTGGCCCAGTTGCACGTGCTGGTGGGAGAAGCGGTGCGTCGCCACGACCCGGCGGCTCTGGCGTGGCTCGAGCGGGCAATCGACTTTGTTACCCGGGGCCACACCGCAGGTGAGGCCGCGCTGATGGAGCGGCTGGCCCAGTCGCGGCGAGGTGACCTCAAGGCTCTCATCCGGACACTCCCCCCGGAAGGGCCGAGCCCTGATCACCTCGAGGTGAAACTCACTGGGCTGGTGCTCTTCGGCCCTGCGAAAACCGAGATGGCCACGGTAGCTTCTCCGTCATGTCCCAGCTCCAAACGGTTCTCTTCGATCTCGACGGGACCCTGATCGACTCGATCAGGCTCATTCTCGACAGCTATCACCATACCCTCACGCGGCATAATCTTCCGGCCCGATCGGACGAGGAGTGGCTTCGAGGAGTCGGCACCCCCCTGCATGTCCAATTCTCGGAGTGGCATGACTCCCCGGAGATGCTGGAGGCCATGATTGCCACCTATAGAGAGTTCAATCTCAAGCACCATGATCGAATGGTGACGGTGTATCCCGGCGTGGTCGAGGCGGTGAGAGAGATCAAGTCGGCAGGAATCCAAACCGGCCTGGTCACCAGCAAGAACCGGCAGGGAGCCCTGCGTGGGCTGGCGCTGGTTGGTCTGGAAGCGCTGATGGACGTGATGGTCTGCGCCGACGAAGTAAGCAACCCCAAGCCCCACCCAGAACCGGTCGAAAAGGCCGTGGCACTGCTGGGAGCCGATCCCGCGCGCACCGTCTACGTAGGCGACAGCATTCACGACATGCACTCCGGACGAGCTGCCGGGGTCAAGACGGCCGCGGCCCTCTGGGGGCCCTTCGGGAGGTCACATCTGGAGAGTGCCACTCCGGACTACTGGTTGGAGAAACCGGAGGATCTGGTCGGCCTTATGATCGAGAAAGGGTGAGCGGGGGGAGCACACGCGTAAGCGGTGGGGGGGAAAGTCACAGGCGTGCGTCGAGGACCTCCCTGAGTCTCCGCATTAAGGTCTCCACCGCAAACGGCTTTTCCAGATAAGCAACGCCGGCAGGCATCGAGCCATCGCTGCTAAAGGCACGCTCGGCAAAGCCGGACATGAAGAGCACCCGAAGCTCTGGCCGGCGCGACCGAAGCCGCTCTACCAGCTCATGCCCTCCCATCTCCGGCATTATCACGTCGGTGAGAACCAGATCGATCGTCTCTTGATGGCTGTCGAAGATTTGCAGCGCTTCCGCGCCGTTGCGAGCCTCGAGCACGGTGTACCCATGCCACTCGAGCAGTCGGCGAACCGATGAACGAACCGCCGCCTCATCTTCAACCAGCAACAGGGTCTCGGTTCCGATCTCGGGCATCCGCTGGGGAACGGTGCCGATCGGAGCCTCGGGTCCCCAGTAGCGGGGGAAATACAGGGTGAAGGTCGCGCCCTGGCCCGGCGCGCTCTCCACCGTAACACGACCGCCGGCCTGCTCCGCAATACCGTACACGGTGGAGAGTCCGAGTCCTCGGCCGCCACCCTGCTTGGTGCTGAAGAAGGGCTCGAAGATCCTTCCCTGAGTAGCCTCGTCGATACCAATGCCGGAGTCGGTCACGCTGATGCTCACGTAGGGCTCTTCATCGAGCTCCACATCTGCGGTGACGACACGGACCTGACCACCGGCAGGCAGCGCATCCCGCGCGTTGAGAATCAGGTTGACCAGGGCCTGCTCCACCTGGACGGGATCAACCAGTATGGTGCCGAGCTCAGGTTGAAGCTGAGACTCCAGATTCACCTCGGTGCCGAGCAGCCGCTGCAACATCGGCTCGAGCTCTTGCACCGTCGTGTTGAGCGAGACCACACGGGGGCGAAGCAGCTGTCGCCGGCTGAACGCCAGAAGCTGCCGAGTGAGGCCAGCCGCCCGATGCCCCGCATCTCTGATCTGCTCCACGTCGGCCCGTATGGGGTCAGCCGGACGAAGCTCCTGCAAAATCAGGTCACTGTAGCTCAGAATTCCCGTCAGCAGGTTGTTGAAGTCATGCGCTATGCCGCCCGCCAGCCGGCCTACCGCCTCCAGCCGCTGGGACTGCTGGTGTTGCTCCGCCCGCTGCTGTTCGGCGGCTTCACGCGCCTTCTTCTCGGTGACGTCTTCCAGAAGCACGACGGCGCCGGAAATGTCTCCAGTCTCAGCAATGAGCGGGATGCTCGACATCCGGAGCACCCGGTTGGTCCCGGGGGTGATTTCGACGGTCAGCTCCTCATCAAACGTGCTCTCGCCATGGCGAAGTGCGCGCGAAACTCCCCAATCATCCGGCTGCACCGTCTGCCCGCTCGTGGTCCAGTGTGGACCGTATTGCAGCACCTGTGCTACGTTCTCGGGCTTCTCGCCCCAGACCGCCCGGCTCGATGAGTTGTCTACCATGACGCCGCCTTCCGCATCCAGCACCCACACTCCGAATGGCAGCGCATCGAGGATGGGTTCCAGCAGGCGCTCGCCCCGTCCCGCCTGGCTGGCATCGGCCATAGCAGCAACTACTCCTGCGGGCCGACCTTCGGCATCGCGAACCACCGACGCCCGATCCTGCACCACCGCATAACCTCCATCAGCTCGGCGGAACCGGTATTCGGCCGACCAGGCGCTCTCACCCGCGGCGATGGCTGCATCCATACTCTGGACGACCCGCTCCCGGTCGATCGGATGGATCCTGTCGTACCACCAATCGGGCGTCTCACCCACTTCAAACCACTGGTAGTCGAGAGGCGGCGCCGTTTCGCGATCCCAGGTCAGCCGGTCGGTCGAGAGCTCCCAGTGACGGACGGCGCGGCCGGAAGCGACGATGACCCAGCGGTAACCCTCCTCCCGCTCCCGCAGCGCGAGCTCGCCCTGCTTTCGCTGGGTGATGTCCTGGATAGCCGCGATAAAATGGGAGGGCTGGCCCTCGGGCCCGGTCACCACGGAAACGTTGACCAGCGCCCAGATAACGTCTCCGGTGGAGGTCAGATAGCGCTTATCGAGGGTATAGTTTCGACTCTCCCCGACGAGCAGGAGCCGCATCGCCTCCTGTTCCGCTGCCAGATCTTCAGGATGAGTCCGGGTCTCGGCGGGGAAACCGATCAACTGATCCGGAGAGCTCCCCAACAGATCTGCCAGGGCCCGGTTGACCCTGATCCAGCGCCCATCGAGTGAAAGCAGCGCCATGCCGATGCCGGCGTGCTCAAACGTGCTGTAGAGCTGCTCCTCATTGTCCCGGCGGCCCAACTCGGCCTGACCCCGCTGAGCCATTTCCCGGCGAAGCTCAATCTCAGTAACCGCCGATGCCGCAAGATCCTGCAGTAGTGCGATGTCCCGCTCCGACCACAATCGTGGCGTACGGTCGACGACACAAAAGCTGCCCAGGACGTGTCCCTCGCGCGAAACCAGGGGGACGCCGGCGTAGGAAACCCATCCTAGTTCCCGGAGTGCCTGACTATGGCGCAGCAACGGATGCCTGCGGGCATCTTCGACCACCAGAGGCTCCCCGGTGCCGGTAACGGTAGAGCAGAAGGAGAACGAGAGGGGAGCGGTGCGTCGGGTTGCCCAGGGCTCGGGTAAGCCCGTGGTGCTCTTAAAGAACTGGCGCTCGTCGGTGACCAGAGAGATCAGCGAGGTCGGGGCTCCCAACAACCGGGCAGCCATCCGGGTGAGCCGGTCGAATCCTTCTTCTGGCGGGGTATCAAGCAGGGCGGTTTGGCGCAGCGCTGCCAGGCGGTCGGGGCGGAGGAGCAAACTGTGGGTCATGACTGGCGAGCCCTATCCCCCGACACTTCAGCAGGTTGTGTTGTACGGTTCAGGCTTGCTAGTTCGGTTGGTTCTGTTGTGGCCCGACGTAATGCCCAACGTGGAAGGTACTTGGCGGCATGCTCTCCGCTAGAACTATGCCGCTTGCCAACCTCACCTCGGGGGCTATTTTACCGCCGCTTCTGTCCTCGTCACCAAGGGTTTCTTCATGCGCCTTCTTCCCCGCGACGAGAAGTTCTTCGACCTCTTCAGCTCCGTCGCCAATATCAGCGTCGAGGCCGCCCAGCTTCAGGTGGACCTGCTCAAGACCGAGCCGATGCGCCGCCG
The DNA here is from genome assembly GCA_963698975.1 of uncultured Gemmatimonadales bacterium. Classification (GTDB taxonomy): domain Bacteria; phylum Gemmatimonadota; class Gemmatimonadetes; order Gemmatimonadales; family GWC2-71-9; genus CAVVWJ01. The sequence goes on along the minus strand of CAVOSV010000002.1, from coordinate 1,308,110 downwards.
CGCCATAGCGGAGGCCATCAAGCGACTGGAACACCAGGCCGATCAGGTCACCCATGAGGTGGTGACCCGACTCGATCGGGTGTTCATCACCCCGCTCGACCGGGAAGACATTCACCTGCTGGCCTCCAGACTGGACGATGTCATGGACCTGATCGACGGGACCGCCAGCCGGGTCCAGATGTATCAGGCCGGCGAAGCTCCGCCCGGCGCCATTCTCATGGCTGATGTCGTGCTCCGGGCCACGCAACAACTCCGGGTAGCAGTGATGGGACTGGAGAAGAACAAGGACCGGGTGGTACTCGACGCGTGCGCCCAGGTGAAGCGGCTGGAGGAGGAGGGAGACTCGGTTTATCACGAATGGGTCGCCCGGCTGTTCGATGGCTCTCCTGATGCTCTGATCGTGATCAAGTGGAAAGAGATCTACGACACGCTGGAGAAGACGCTGGACCACATGGAAGATGCCGGGAACGTGCTGGAGTCCATCTCGATCAAGCACGGCTGAGCATGGATCACGACGTCCTCTATGTCCTCGTCATCATCGGCGTCGCGCTGATCTTCGATTTCATCAACGGCTTCCACGACAGTGCCAACTCGATCGCTACTGTAGTCTCGACCCGGGTGCTGAGCCCTGGAGTAGCGGTGGTGTGGGCGGCGTTCTTCAACTTCATGGCGGCATTCGTGGTGGGAACGGCGGTTGCCAAGACCCTGAGCAAGGGGCTGATCGACCCCATGGTTGTGGATCCCAGCGTGGTGCTCGCCGGACTGTTAGGGGCCATTCTCTGGGATTTGATCACCTGGTTTCTTGGACTTCCTACCTCATCCTCCCACGCCCTGCTAGGAGGCTATGGCGGGGCAGCCATCGCCAAGGCGGGGTTCGGAGCCCTGATTCTTTCAGGCTGGGTTCTGCCGGTCGCCGCCATCGTGGTCTCCCCATTCCTCGGTATGGCGATCGCACTGGTGCTCACCGTAGGATTATCCTGGCTCTTGCGGAGCATGCGTCCGGGGCCGCTGGACAAGGCGTTCCGAAGGATGCAGCTGGTATCCGCCGCTCTCTACTCGCTGAGTCACGGGGCCAACGACGCGCAGAAAACGATGGGCATCATCGTCGGCCTACTCGTCTCCACTCAGCATCTGTTCCTGAATCAGCAGGGTTGGCTGGGCTTTTTCTACGTAGCAACGGCCGATCGAATTCCACTGTGGGTGGAGTTCGCCGCCTACACCGCCATTGCCTGCGGGACCGCACTCGGCGGCTGGCGCATCGTGAAGACCATGGGAACCCGGATCACCCGCCTTCGTCCCTTCGGCGGATTCTGTGCAGAGACTGCGGGTGGAATTACGGTGCTGATTGCCTCGCGGTTGGGTGTGCCCGTGAGTACCACGCACACCATCACCGGCGCTATCGTGGGCGTGGGCGCCGCGCAACGGCTCTCCGCGGTGCGCTGGGGCGTCGCTCGGCGGATCGTGTGGGCCTGGGTTCTCACCATGCCGATGAGCGCCGCCATTGCTGCGGTGGCGTATCTGGTGTTGAGTAAGCGGATCTAACGAATCTGCATCAGCAGTCAGGCAGCCTGAATCAGGCCTCGATTCTCGATCGCCTCCCGATAATCCTCCAGCAGACGATCGTACACCTGATGCCAAGTCCGTTCGGCTGCGGTCGCCAGGCCACCCTGGGCCAAGCGGTGCCGCAGACCGGGATCATGCAACAAGCGCCGAAGACCCTGTCCGATTGCGGCTGAGCTGTTGGGCGCCGCCAGCCACGCGTTCTGGCCGTGTCGGGCAAACTCCAGCACTCCCGCGGCGTTCGCGGCCAGACACGGAAGTCCGGATCCCATGGCCTCCAGCAGCGAGTTCCCGAATGTTTCGGTAGTGGAAGGGAATACGAAGAGGTCGGCGGAGGCGTAGGCCTCGGCCAGCCTCTGCTCGTGCATAAGACCGAGCACATGAACTCCGGGTATTTGCCGCCGCCGGATACTGTCCTCCAGCGGACCCCGTCCTACCAGAGCCAGCTGAGCCGATCCCCGTTCCGAACGGAGTGCGCTCCAGGCAGTCAGGAGCTGCCTCAGATTCTTCTCTCGGGCTATGCGGCCGATGTAGGTGACCAGGAGATCCTCAGGGCCGAGCCCGAGAGCCATGCGGTAAGCCTCACTGCGGAACCGGGGGTGGAACTCCTCAGGGTCCACTCCCCGGCTCCAAATGCCGGTATGCATTACTCCGCGGCTCCGGAGGTGCTGCTGGTACATGTGAGAGGGACAAAGCACCCGGTAGGTCTGGCCGTAGAACCACCGCAGATAATGCCACCCCAGCCGTACGGCCCATTCCACCCCGTACCGAGCGGCGTACTTGTCATAGTCGGTGTGAGCCGATGCGATCACTGGCAGGCGTAACTGGCGCGAGGCCTTGAGCCCAGCCAAGCCAACCGCGAACTCAGTGGCGACGTGGGCCACATCCGGTTGAAAGGCGCGGAGGTCTTCCACGATGTCGCGCTGACGGGGAAATGCCCACTGGACATCAGGATACAGGAAAAGTGGCACGCTGGGCGAGCGGTGCACCTCAGGGCGATCCGGCTGGCCCGGGGGCAGCGCGTAGCTGGCGGAGTACACCCGGACGACGTGGCCCCGTTGCTGCAGTGCCTTCGTCAGCCGGAGCAGGGTAACGCCGACCCCACTGACCATCGGCCAGTAAACCTCGGAAAACAGGGCGATGCGCATGGGAGAAGGCTATGGCACGGCCCGATAGCCGACAAGGTGGGAGGGGAGGTTCTAGATTCCTCGCATGAAGATCCGGGAACCTGTCAACGGAGCGTCTCACCTACTCGGCCTTCTGCTCGCGGGGGTCGGCACCATTCTCCTCCTCCGGATGGCGCGCAGCCCGGAGCAGCTGGCTGCATTCGCCATCTATGGTGGCACCCTCATTCTGTTGTACGGATCCAGCAGCCTGTATCACTCGCTCCCTCTGTCCGAACCTCGTCTCCGAGCCCTCCGGACCCTCGACCACATTGCCATCTATTTCCTGATTGCGGGCACCTACACCCCGATCGCGCTCCTCACCCTGAACAGCCGGCTAGGCTGGGCTCTGCTGGGAGTCGTTTGGCTGATTGCGATGGCGGGGATTCCCTTCAAGCTCTTCTTCCTCGACGCACCGGTCTGGGTTTCTACGGCGACCTACCTTGCGATGGGATATCTCGCGCTGGTGGCCGTGATTCCACTGTCGCGGGCGGTGTCGCTGGGAGGCCTCCTCTGGCTAGTGGCAGGAGGAGCCGCCTACACCGTAGGCGCTGTCATCTTCAGCTGCCGCCGCCCCGACCCACTGCCATGGTTCGGGCATCACGAGATATGGCACATCCTCGTACTCATAGGCAGCGCGTGTCACTTCGCCTTCATGCTTTACCACGTGGCGTGAGATGAATGAACTAGAGATTCGCGCGCCAGACCTTCCTGAATCGCGCCAGGTCATCAGCCCGGACTCTCTGGCCTTTATCGAGCTGCTGGCCCGGCATTTCGGGCCTCGTCGCCAGGCGCTGCTCCAGCGTCGGCGGGAGATCCAGCGATGCCTCAGAGGGGGCGAGCTGCCGAACTTCCTGGAAGAGACTCGGCCGATCCGCGAGCGCAGCTGGCAGGTGGCGTCCGCACCCGCGGACTTGAACGATCGGCGGGTGGAGATCACCGGACCGGTGGAGCGGAAAATGATGATCAACGCGCTCAATTCCGGGGCGAAGGTCTTCATGGCGGATTTCGAGGATGCGCTCTCTCCGCCCTGGACGAACGTGATTGCCGGGCAGCTCAATTGCATGCAGGCGGTCCGCCGGACCCTGGAATACGTAAGTCCGGAGGGCAAACGGTACCGCTTGAACAACCAGCTCGCGACACTGGTGGTACGGCCACGCGGCTGGCACCTCGAGGAAAAGCACGCGCTGCTGGACGGCGAGCCCATATCGGCCAGTTTGTTCGACTTCGGGCTCTACTTCTTTCACAACGCCCGGGAGCTTCTGGCCCGCGGCAGTGGGCCGTATTTCTACCTGCCCAAGTTGGAGAATCACCAGGAGGCGCGGCTGTGGAACGAGGTGTTCGATCTGGCGCAGGATGCGCTCGGCATCCCTCGCGGAACAGTGCGTGCGACGGTGCTCATCGAGACGATCCTCGCGGCCTATGAGATGGACGAGATCCTCTACGAGTTACGGGATCACGCGGCCGGTCTCAACGCCGGCCGCTGGGATTACCTGTTCAGCGTCATCAAGAACTTTCGGGATCGGGCGGACTTCGTCCTTCCCGACCGTTCCCAGCTGACGATGACGATTCCGTTCATGCGGGCCTATACCGAGCTGCTGGTGAAGACCTGTCACCGGCGGGGAGCTCACGCCATCGGTGGAATGGCTGCGTTCATTCCCAGCCGACGAGACCCACAGGTGAATGAGACAGCGTTGATTAAGGTTCGCGAAGACAAGCTGCGGGAAGCAGAGGCCGGCTATGATGGCGCCTGGGTGGCACATCCCGACCTGGTACCGGTCGTGGCTGACGTGTTCGGGTCCGTGCTCCAGGGCAAGCCCCACCAGAAAGATCGTCAGCGCGACGACGTAGAAGTCACCCGGGAGCAGCTGACCGATATTCGTATTCCCGGCGGTCGCATTACGGAGTCCGGTCTGCGAGGAAACGTGAGCGTCGCACTGCAGTACCTTGCGGCCTGGCTGGGAGGCTCGGGTGCAGTTGCCATCAACAACATGATGGAGGACGCCGCGACGGCCGAGATCGCTCGGTCGCAGCTATGGCAGTGGATTCGCCACGGCGCCACCACCGATGGCGGAAAGCAGATCACGGTGGAGTGGTGCCGGGCGATTCTGGCAGAGGAGCGGCAGCGACTGGAAGCGGAGGGGGGAGATGGGCCGCGGCTCAGTGCGGCGGCCGACCTGCTGGATACGATGTTTTCGGCGCGAGACTTTCCTGAGTTTCTGACGCTGGCGGCGTATCAGAGATTGAGCTAGGACCGGGGAGCTGATGGTCCCCCAGCTCCTAGCTCCACTGGGGCGGCTGGGGTCGAACCAGCAACCTCCCGGTTAACAGCCGGGCGCTCTGCCAATTGAGCTACACCCCAAAGTGGTCATGGCAACGGGGCAGTGACTTTACTTGGGTCGGGCCCATAAGGTCAAGCTATTATCGACCCGGCGTGTAGTCCGTCAGCAGATTCCCTACTCCGGCAAACCCACCCGCAGATCGAAATCTTCCCGGGCAAGACCTCGGGTGACCGGCCCCCCCTGTCGCTCAGGCATGGGCGCCTCGCTCCACCCTGCGGCCTCCAATACCTCCGCGGTCAGCTGGTTCACCGCGTCCGCCTGATCCGACCCTGTTGCGTTGGCCGCGGCGAGGTCGAGCCAGGCAAGCGCTTCCGCAAAGGCATACCGCTCCATCGCGGCGTCGCCGGCGATTCGGGCAAAGCGATAGGCGAGCGCAGGCTCGCTTCCTCTATCCGCGTGCCGGGCGATTTCGCGAGCCAACTCGCCGCTGCCGGATGAGCCGACCACCCGCTCCAGCGCGAGGGCCAGGCTCCGGTGAACCTCGCCCCGCCGGGCGTCGGATAATGCATCCCGCACCACGTGGGCGATGACCGGGTGAGCGCAGCGGTAAGAGCCCGCTTCCTCAACCAGAAGCCGCCGATCAACCAGCGCGTCCGCCACTCCCGCTGCGTGCAGTCGCGAGATCCCATGCACGTGCGAGAGCACCTCCGAGCGGCACCCCAACCCGGCTACTGCGACCGTCATCAGGATCTCCCGCAGCTCGTCGGGCAGCCGTTCGATCCGCTCCGCAATGACATCGTGCACGGTCTGGGAGACAGGAAACTCCCTTCCCTGCTGGCTCATGGCTTGAGGGGAGACAGTCCACTCGCCGGTCTCGTCGTCCACCGCGAGCAGGCCCTGAGCGAACATGGTCTTGAGCAGCTCGATGACGTAGAACGGGTTGCCCGCGGTCACTCCATAGATCCGATTGGCGAATCGCCTGGCACCGGTGGGTGTGCTCACATGGCCCATCTCATGAATCATCCGCCAGAGCTCTTCCTCCCTCAGTGGCTGAACCGAAATGACCGCAGCCTGAGACTTGGCCCGCAAAACCCGACACAGTCGTACCGAGGGTGCATCTCGCTCCACTTCTCCCAAACACAGGGTACCCAGCCAGAGCACCGGGGCCTCTTCGGTCCGCCGGACGAGGTACCGCAGGAGCTCACAGCTGTCGCCGTCACACCACTGGATGTCGTCGATCGAAACAATCAGCGGACGCTCGGCTGCCAGGGCGAGAATCACCTGAGCCACGCCCTCGAACAGCCGCCATGAGGAGGAGGTGTCCACCGGCGGCGATAGCTCAGGGAGAGAGGGGAACCGCTGCCGTACCTCTGGCTGCAGGCGGGCCACTTCGGCCAGCCACTCGGGGGGTGCACCGGCCAGGCCGGGCATGCTGAGCGCATCGCGCAGCATCTCCATGACCGGCTCAAAGGGAATGCCGGGTTTGGCGTCGTACCCGTGGCCCCGCAAGACGCTGCCCGCATTGGCCACGGCCCAGCGGAGAAACTCCTCGGCCAGGCGCGATTTTCCAACGCCAGCCTCCCCCTCGAGCAGCACGATCCTGCCCTGGCCTCGTTTCACCTCTTTCCATGCTTCCAGCAGGGATCCCCACTCGTTTTCCCGCCCGATCAGCCTGGCCTCGAAGCTGGGCGCCCGGGCATACCACTCATCCGACATGGGACGAGCATTGATGGGAGAGACATCGGCTTCGACCCGACGAATCAGGTTGAGCAACCCCCGGCTGGGCTCGCACCCGGTCTCCTGCAGCAGAGTTGCTCGGTATTCCTGGTAGCGTCCGAGCGCGGCCCCCCGGTCGCCGGCCAGATAGCGCGCCTCGATAGCCAGCCGCACCGCGTCATCGGATAGCGGCTCACCCGCAAGCCAGCGGTCGGCGATCGCGATGGCATCGCGCCAGCGCCACTGGCCCATTGCTTCCCGGGTCAGTGTGCTCAGGGCTTCCTGGTATTGATGCATGAGGCCGCGCCGGGTCTCGGCTGCCCACTCTTCGAATCGTGGGGAGTGACGAATGGAGAAGCCGGAGAGGAAGCGCGGAATCTCTGTGGTGAGCGCAACGGCGGGCTCCTGGGCCACTCGGCGGCGAAACTGACACACCTCGCAATCCAGGGCGCCTTCCAGACTTACACTCGCGCGGCTGATGCGGAGCAGCTCGCCGATTTGACCCCGGAGATGTTTTAGCACCTGTCGGAGGGACGCCCGCGCCTCGTCATCAGACGACTCTCCCCAGAGGAGTCCGGCCAATTCCTCGCGGGTGTGAAGCCCGGGTTCCAGAGCGAGATAGGTGAGAAGGGCAAGCGCCTTGGCGCTGGGCTGCGGCACCAGCCGACCAGTATCGGCGCGGGCGAGTATGGGTGGACCGAGCAGAGTCAGGCAGACGTCTGCCACCGTAAATGGTCCTGTAGGGGATGTTACAAGCTGGAGAGGAAAACCGGGGCAGGCAAGGGGTCTTTCACGATCGATTCACGATGGGTTGTCACATTATGCTCCGACTTCAACACCCGACCCAAGGAGGTCACATCATGTCAGGCAGCGACACCTTCCGGATCACGTTGACCCCTGAGCAGAAGGAACAGGTGCGTAAAGCAACCGGGAAAGAGGCGAACACCATCGAGTTAACCGCCGAAGAGCTGGAAGAGCGCATCGCTCCCATGACTATCGCCGGCAAGCGGAGCGCGTACCCCAAGTAAAAATTCACGGAACTTTCACGAAAGCTGTGCAGATTGCGCCATCGTTTCGCCACACCAGTCACAACACGCATAAAAACATCTTGCCGGAGGACATCATGAAAGACCAGAAGAATCAGTTCCGCATCGAGCTGACCCCGGACCAGAAAAATCAGGTTCGTCACGCAACCGGCAAGGATGCTGAGGCTGTGGAGCTCTCGGTTGAGGAGCTGGAAGAGCGGATTGCGCCAAGCAAGCTGACTCCAAAACCCAAGTAATCCTGGGTGGCCCAAGCCAAGGTACCGGCTTGGGCCCGGCCGACGACCGGTCCGGACCTGAACGGGTCCGGATCCGGCCGTCTGGTGCATATGGTATTCACGCTACAGTTTAGAACGTCCTCACAAGTCTCGATCCCATGCCGGACATCATCAGCTCCCCCGAAAGCTCTCTCGAAGAGCTCCGGGATGAGGTAGCCCGCCTTCGACTGATCCACGCGATCGGCCTCGAGTTCAGCACGTCGCTGGACTTCGACGAGCTGCTTCCCCGGATCTTTCATCGCGTGCTCGAAGCCCTCGGCGCCGAGGGTGGGTCCCTCTGGATCGCGGAGGATGAAGAGCTCTGTTGCCGACTGGCCGAGGGACGGGCCGGCAAGAAGCTGATTGGCGCCCGGGTACCGATCGGCACTGGCTTCATGGGCGACGTTGCCCAGCGGCCGAGGACCACGATCGTGACCCGCGCCGTAGAAGATCCGCGCTACCAGCCGGCCCTCGACTCGGGAGATGTTCTCGCCACCACCGTCATGGCCACGGCCATGGTATCCGGCGGGGTCACCGTCGGATCGATTCAGGTAGCCAACAAGCTGACCGGCGATGGCATCTTCGATCAGCGCGACCGGGAGCTGCTCGAGGGACTTGCCGCCAGTGCAGCCGCTGCCCTCCGCAACGCGCAGCTCCATAGCGTCGAAAGCCGGGCTCGGGACCTGGCGGTCCTGCTGGAGATCAGCCGTGAGATCACCGCCACCCTCGACCTCGACCGGGTGCTCCGCTCGGTGGTGAACCTCGCGTCTCAGGCCCTGCCGTTCGACCGCGGAGCAGTGGGTCTGTATCAGAAGGGTGAGTGCGAGATCCGGGCGGTGGCAGGACAGGAGAAAGTGGACCCCGATGACCCCAAGCTGCAGGACCTGATAGCCCGCGCGGCGTGGGCAGCAGGACACGGAGAGCAGCTCTATCTCTGCGACCGGACCAACCCTGCTTCCGATGCCGAGCGGATGTTCGTCTCGATCTTCGGCCAGGACTTGGAGTCGGATGAAGTCGAGAGCGGGCTGTACTTGCCGCTCAAGGATGAAGAGGGAGTCGTTGGAGTTCTGGTCTTCGAGTCGGGCAAGCCTGACCTCGCCACCGAGAGCCAGCTCGAAGTCGCCGCCATCCTGGCCAATCAGACCGCGGTCGCCCTCCGCAATGCCCAGCTCTACCATGAGGTGCCCATGGTGGACGCGCTGGGAGCGCTCGCCGCCAAGAAGAAGGCACTCCTTTCCCTGCCCCGCCGCAAGCTACAGCTGTACCTCGCTGTTGCCCTAGTCGCCCTGGCCGCATTGACCCTGTTCCGCTGGCCCCTTCGTGTATCGGGGAGCGGAGCCAGTTTCCGGCCGGCTGGCTACGCTCCGGTGCGAGCGCAGGTGGCTGGCGTGGTCGAACGGCTGCTGGTTCAGGAAGGCTCCACGGTCTCCCGCGGCGCGCCACTCGCGACGCTGCGCGCCACCGACCTCATGGCCGAGCGCGCCACCAGGGCCGCAGACCTGGAGGCGGCGGAGCGCTCCGCCGCGCTGGCAGCGAGCCGGGGGGATGCCGCAGAGCAGCGGATGCAGCAGATCCGCGGTGAATCGTTGCGCCAGGAGCTGGCGTTGCTGGACGAGGAGGTGGCCCTCACCACCGTTCGAGCACCAGCAGCGGGCATGGTGCTCACCCCTCATGTCGGCGAGCAGGTCGGCAGCTCGCTGGAGGAAGGTGATCTGCTGCTGACGCTGGGCCGGACCGACACGCTGGAGCTCGAGTTCGGGGTCGATCAAAGGGACATCGCCCGGGTGACGCCGGGGCAGACGACCCTGCTGCGGGTGGACGCGCTGCCTCAGCGCACATTCGACGCCCGGGTAACATCGGTCGGCCTGATTCCACTCGACAGCGGTTCCACGGTGCACTACCCGGTCCGGGCCGTCGTGGCCAATCCTCAGGGTCTCTTGAAGCCACAGATGGCAGCATACGCCAGGGTGCTCACCTCACCGGAAAGCGCGCTCGACCGAGTGCTCCGAGGGCCGGGCCGATGGCTCAGGGTATGGTGGTGGAAGATGCGTCCATGAGATACCTGCCGTTCGTAGCTGTCCTCCTGGCCTGCGGTCAGCAGCCCGGCGCCCATGTTCCAGCCAAGGGGACGGAAACTGCCTCGCTGGCCAGTCACCCGCCGACCGTCGTCTCGGTTGAGACGGTGACGGTTCAGGTGCCGCTCAGGCTGCCATCCCAGCTCTACGTGGAGCACGACGCGGCGGTGTTCGCCCGATCCTCGGGGGTCGTTCAATCCATTCTGGCCGATCTCGGCAGCCGCGTTCGAGCCGGACAGTTGCTGGCGCAGCTGGAGACCACGGATCAGGAGATTGCGCTGTCCCAGGCCCGGGAAAAGTTCACCAGCTCCCAACAGACAGTCGAGCGGCAGCGGGCATTGAAGGTGGCGGGCGTCGTCACCCAGGCCGACTCCGAACGGATAGAGAGCGAATATCGCGAGGCATCCCTGGATCTGCGGAAGGCCGAGCGCGATCTCGATCTGACTCACATTACCGCACCATTTGCCGGGATGGTCACCGCTCGCTCCGCGCGCATCCACCGGATGGTCAATTCAGGCGACTCGCTGTTTCGGATCACGGCAATGAGTCCGCTACTCGCAGCTATTCGGGTACCGGAGGCTTCGGCAGGGGTGATCCGCATCGGAACTTCGGCTGAGGTGGTAGGCCCGAACGGGGTAACGGTCTCTGCCCGGGTCCTGCGAGCCTCGCCCGTGCTGGACGCGGGGAGCGGCACTCGCGAAATCATCCTGCAACTTGTCGGACAGCCGGCCGGCCTCACCCCGGGGAACAACGTCACCATTCAGCTGGGCGCAACTCGCCGACAGGTCGTGGTAGTGCCCCGAACGGCGGTTGCGCAGGACGGTTACGCCCTGATCTGGGATAATGAGAAGACCGTTCTTCGCCCGGTGACCATCGGCGCCGAGCTGGGCGACGGTAGGGTTGAGGTACTGAGTGGACTCGCCGCGGGAGAGAAGGTGGTCCGGACCGCCCAATGAGCACCGGCCCCAAGCTTCGCGATGATCTCGTCCTGGTGGAGCAGACCTACCGTGGTGAGCAGAGCTTCATCGTAAAGGATCCGGAGACCCGCAAGTACTACCGGTTCCGCCCGCTGGAGGTCCGGGTAATGCAAACTCTGGACGGCCAGCACACACCGGCGGCCGCAGCGGACCTGCTCCGGGCCAACGGCGTCCCGGTATCCGCAGCCGCCGTGGAGAAGTTCGCCGCCAAGCTGACCGGGATGGGACTCTGCCAGAGGACGCTGGCCGAGCAATCGGTGTTGTTGATGGAACGGCTCCGCGCCGAACGGCGGCGGCGGCTGAGTCCTCGAGTGTTTCAGGGCGATATCTTCCGGATCAGGTGGTCGGTCGGTGATCCGGATGAATTGCTGAACCGCTGGTTGCCGCGTCTGCGGTTCTGCTTCTCTCGCACATTCCTCGGCCTCTCGGTTGCGCTATTCCTCGTCTATTTCCTGATCATCGGCCTCCAGTGGTCGGAATTTTCCAGCGCACTGGCAAACCTTTACACGCTCAGAGTGGGTCTGGGGGACCTGGTGGTGCTGTGGATGACCGGCACCGTCATCATCGCGATTCACGAGCTGGGTCATGGCTTCACCTGCAAGTATTTCGGGGGAGAAGTGCATGAGATTGGTGCAATGCTGATCTATTTCGAGCCTGCATTCTTCTGCAACGTCAATGATGCCTGGACCTTTCCAGAGCTGCGCGCCCGGCTCTGGGTTACCGCAGCCGGTTCCTGGATTCAACTGGTACTCGCTAGTATAGCCGCCATCGTCTGGTGGGCGGTCAACCCTGGCACCCTGATCTCGCAGGTGGCGTTTGCCGCCGTTCTCATCGGCGGGCTCACCACGGTCCTGATGAACCTGAATCCGTTGATCCCGCTGGATGGCTACTATGCCCTGAGCGACTATCTCGAGGTTCCCAACCTGCGGCAACGCGCCAGCCGCCATCTCTCCTGGCTGATCAAAACCCGGGTGTTCCGTCTGGATCTGCCAGAGCCTCCGGCCGACGAGCGGGAACGGCGCATCTTCCTGATCTATGGCGCCCTCGCTGCCGGGTACATCACCCTGATCCTGGCCTTCTGCGCCGTCAACACCTATGGCTGGCTCAGCCGCACGCTTGGCAGCATCGGAACCCTGATCTTTGCGGGTATGGTCTTATTGGCCGTCCGGCGGCAACTCCTGGCTGCGAAGGATTCGTTGGCAGCCGTATTTCACAAGCTGACTGCCCGGCTGAGATCCGGCCGGGCTCGGTCCCGGTTGTTGGCCGGTGCAGCCGTGGTCCTCATCCTTGGAGCTCTAGTCCCCTGGCCCATCACGGTCTCCGGCCCCTTCACCGTCTGGAGCGGAGCATCGCTTCCCCTGACAGCACCGGACAGCGGCACCGTCGGCCAGGTCAATGTTCGGGAGGGAAGCTGGGTGGAGACCGGGAGCCCGCTGCTTCGGCTTCGCAGCTTCGGCCTGGAGCGGGAGGCGATTGTGCTTCGTCGGACGGTGGATTCGCTGTCTCTGGCGATTGCCCGGGCCAGGGCTGCCGATCGGTCTTCCGACGTGGCCCAGATGGAGGCTCTCCTGTCGGTCGACGCGGCGAGGCTCACCGGACTCGACGACCAAATCCGAGCCTTCAGCATTCGGGCGGTGAGCTCGGGCAGGGTTCTGACACCCCGACCGGAAGAGCTGGCGGGCCGTGAAGTATCCAGGGGGCAGGTTCTGCTTCGCCTCGGCCGGTCCGACAGTCTCGAAGTGCGCATTGCGTTACAGGGGGCCGGGGCGAGCTCGGTGGTATCGGGGCAGTCGGTCAGCCTCCTGCCCAATACCGCGGCCGCACAGGCGCTCACCAGCAGAATCATCCAGGTATCCACCACAGCCGAGCCGTCTCACTCACTGGAAGGAAGAGTCCGGCTGGCGGCATCCGACTTTTGGCGGCCAGGAATGAGCGGCCAGGCCAGAGTCACGCTGCGCCACTCCAACCTCTGGGGCGCCCTCTGGTGGTCCATCCGGCGTGAGATCCGCAGCGATATCCTCCTCTGAACTGCCCGCTTGCGCAGATCGTCCCCGTGTTACAACCATATAGCACACTGTTTTCAGGAGCCCGCCATTAGGCGCGACATGCTGGCCCTGGTGCGCCAGGCCTTTGAGGGACGCTATCAGGTCGAAAGTGAGATCGGCCGGGGAGGGAACGCGCGCATCTTTCTCGCCCGTGACCCCGAGGGCATCCAGGTCGCGCTCAAAATCCTGCATCCGGAGCTCCTGGTCAGCGTCGCTGCCGACCGGTTCCTCCGGGAGATCAAGCTCGCCTCTCAGCTCAGCCACCCTCACATAGCGCGGCTGCTGGATTCCGGAGAACGCGACTGGCTGGTCTACTACGTGATGGAGTTCGTGGACGGCCAAACCATGCGGGAGCGACTCGACAGCACGCGACAACTCTCGATTGGAGAGACCCTCCGGATCGGATCCGATCTGCTGGATGCGCTCGATCATGCTCACCGGCAGGGCATCATTCATCGCGACGTCAAGCCGGCCAACGTGGTGCTATCGACTCGGGGAGCAATACTGCTGGACTTCGGCATTGCCCGGGCAGTCGTTGCATCGGGATCCGACCAGCTGACCCGGTCGGGAATTGCGGTGGGCACCTCGACCTACATGAGCCCGGAGCAGATCACCGCTGTAACCGACATCGATCACCGCTGCGACCTGTATTCCATGGGCTGCGTACTCTACGAGTGCCTGGCGGGCCAGGCACCATACGTCCACCGCAACGAAGCCGTGGTGCTACAGCTCCACCTCACTCAGCCGGCCCCGGACGTCCGCACCATCCGCGGCGACACACCCCCGGAGCTTGCCACCGCAATCGCCAAGGCCATGTCCAAGGCGCCCAACGATCGCTGGCGCTCGGCGGCCGAGATGAGAGAGACCTTGGCGGCGGTACCGGTCCCGTAATCGCGGAATCGCAGATCCCCTCCGCTGGCCCGCTCCATACCCATCTCTATCTTGTAAAGACACTCCCGATTTCCTGAGGCATCCCTTGGCCGACCTGCTCGAACCCTTACGTGCGGCACTCGATGGGCGCTATGCCGTCGAGCGGCTGCTCGGGCAGGGTGGGATGGCCACGGTGTACCTGGCCAGAGATTGCCGCCACGATCGGCCGGTTGCCATCAAGGTGCTCCGTCCGGAGCTCGCAGCCTCTTTAGGGGCAGACCGATTCCTCCGCGAGATCAAGCTCGCCGCCAATCTCCAGCACCCAAACATTCTTGCGCTGTACGACTCGGGGGATGCCGGGGGATTCCTCTATTACGTCATGCCGTTGGTTCAGGGTGAGTCCCTGCGTGCTCGGCTCGACCGTGAAAGCCAGCTCTCGCTGCCGGATGCGATTCAACTCACCTGCGAGGTGGCCGAGGCGCTACAGTGCGCTCACAGCCGGGGCATCATTCACCGCGATATCAAGCCGGAAAACATCCTGCTCCAGGAAGGGCACGCCCTGGTAGCCGACTTCGGGATTGCTCGGGCGCTCAAGGAGGCAGGAGGCGACAAGCTCACCGAGACAGGGATGGCCGTCGGGACACCCCACTACATGAGTCCGGAACAGGCGCTTGCTTTCTCGCCTCTGGAATCATCGTAGAAATTAGAACCATCTCGCTGGCTGGCTCCAGCCACTCCGTCTATCTTAAGGCACTCCCGCATTTTGAGGCGCTCCGGTGGCCGATGTGCTCGAACTGTTGCGTACCGCGCTCGAAGAGCGCTATGCCGTCGAGCGTCTGATCGGCGAAGGTGGCATGGCCACCGTCTACCTCGCGAACGACATCCGGCACGACCGTAAGGTCGCCATCAAGGTCCTCCGCCCGGAGCTTGCCGCCTCCATTGGGGCCGACCGGTTCCTCCGCGAGATCAAGGTCGCCGCCAAGCTCCAGCACCCCAACATCCTGCCCCTTTATGACTCGGGCGAGGCGTCGGATTTCCTCTATTATGTCATGCCGTTCGTGGAAGGTGAGTCGCTCCGGGCCCTGATGGAGCGGGAGCAGCAGCTCTCCCTGCCCGACTCCATCCAGCTCACCTGCGACATCGCCGACGCGCTGCATTACGCCCACACCAACAAAGTCGTCCACCGCGATATCAAACCCGAGAACATCCTGATGCGGGACGGCCGGCCCCTGGTGGCGGACTTCGGCATTGCGCGGGCGGTGAGCGCAGCAGGCGAGAAGCTGACCGAAACCGGAATGGCCGTGGGAACTCCGCACTACATGAGCCCGGAGCAAGGACTAGCCAGCGAGCACATCGACGGACGGACCGACCAGTACAGCCTGGCGTGCATGCTCTACGAAATGCTGGTAGGCCAGCCGCCCTTCCACGGCCCTAATGCCATGGCCATCCTGGCGCGGCACTCGCTGGAGGCGGTGCCCAGCCTGCAGGTGGTGCGCAATTCGATTCCGGATGAGGTGGAAGACGCGATCATGCGGGCCCTGGAGAAGACCCCGGCCGATCGATTTGCCACCATCCGGGATTTCGCCGATGCGCTCGCCGAGGTGGATCTCGGGACCGCGGCGCGCCGGACGTCCTCCCGCTCCATGCGAGCACGGAGCACTGCTCCGCAACGCGTTCGGCGCACCACCGGCACCACACGCGCGGAGCCCAAAGGGCTTCCCGCCAAGTCTCTGGCGTTTGCGCGGTCTCGCGGCAAGGGGTTCTGGGCAATCGCCACCGTTGCCATTCTGATCGTTCTGGGACTTTCGACTTGGCTGGTGTCGCGGCGGTCCGGCGCCGCCTCAGGCGAGGCGCCCGGCTTCAGTCCCGATCGCATCGCGGTGATGTACTTCGACAGCCGCGGCGGACAGGACTCGATCGGCTACCTGGCGGACGGTTTGACTGAGGCGTTGATCCATGAGCTGAGCGAAGTCAAACCACTTCAGGTCATTTCCAGAGGCGGCGTTGCCCCATATCGCAACGCCGCTGTCGCACCCGACAGCATCGGGCGAGCGCTTAAAGTCGGAACTCTGGTTCAGGGAAGTGTCGCCGGCTTCGGTAACAAGCTTCGGGTAAGCGTCTCGCTGGTTAATGCCGCGAACGGTGAGGAGATCGGGAGTAAGACCCTGGAGCGGCCAAGGGAGGAAATCTTTGCGCTGCAGGACGATGTGGCGCGGGAGGTCTCGCTCTTTCTTCGCCAGCGCCTGGGAGAGCAGATCAACCTCCAGGAAATCCGGACGGGTACTAGGAATCCCAAGGCCTGGGAGCTGGTTCAGCAGGCCGGCAAATTGAGCAAGGACGTCGAGCCCCTCTTGATCACCGGGGATACCGCCGCCGCTGGGCGACGTCTGGACGCAGCGGATTCGATTCTGGCTGCGGTGGAGCAGCTTGACCCAAAGTGGGTTACTCCTCCCATCGAGCGTGGCTGGCTGGCGTACCGGCAGACCGACCTTGTGGACGGATTCGACAAGCCGCTCTACTCCAAGTGGACCACCCGTGGGCTCGAAGATGCAAACCGGGCGCTCAAGCTCAAACCGGATGACCCAGACGCCCTCGAACTCCGAGGCATCCTCCAGTACCTTCGCTGGATTTTGAATCTGGAGCCCGACCAGGCAAGGGCGAAGCTGTTGCTCGATGCGGCCGAGCGTGACCTAAGGGCCGCAGTCGCCGCGAAGCCGACTGCGGCGAGGGCATGGACCTATCTCTCCCACCTTCTCTCGGGGCAGGGGCAGCTGGCGGAATCCAAACTTGCCGCGGTGCGTTCGTATGAGGCAGACCCGTACCTTTCCTCGGCCAAGCAGACGCTTTACAGCCTATTCATGGCATCCTATTTCCTGGAAGATCAAGTCGAGGCGAAGCACTGGTGCGACGAAGGCGGCCAAAGGTTCCCGGACTATTACCGCTTTGCCGAGTGCCGGTTGTGGCTCATGAGCATGAAGGGTCAAACTCCGGACATTGCCAAGGCATGGCAGGTGCAGGCCGAGTTTGTGAAGCTCACTCCCGCGAACCTTCGGGCCTATTACTCCCTCTATGGACGTATGCTCGTTGGTATGGCCCTGGTGCAAGCGGGGCTCCCTGACAGCGCCCGATCGGTCGTGAGCCATAGTCGCGGCGACGCTACGGTCGACCCGGGCCGTGAGCTTGCTTATTACGAGGCGGTGGTGCGGACCCAACTCGGAGACCGGGACGAGGCTTTCCGGCTGCTCAGCACGTACGTCGCGGCTAACCCTCAACAGCGTGCTAACATCGCCAAGGACGAGGGGCTGCGGGATCTCCGAAGTGATCCCCGTTTCGTCACCCTCTTTGGCAAGCCCAACCCGAGTTAGTTTTCGAGACCCAGCAATAGGTGCGCGATTGCGCCACATGTGTCAGTGGTGCTTCTGCTTGCGACCCGTTGCCAGCCCTTGGGTTAGGACGAATTAGGTAGGTTTCTCCCAATGGCGCATTATTTGCGTTTTCGGTGAAAGCGCGATATCATGGGTCGTTTCCCCAAAGCAGCTGGCCATTTCTTCTCTGGCGTGCATGTCCGGTTCGAGCACCGGACGGTGGGCAGCGCATCTTGGCACTCAGGCAGGAGCGTCGAGCACCCAGGATAATGAAGAGGGCGCGTCGCAGAGTAGGCTGATCTTGCCACAAGTTACCCCGTGGGATGTTTCTGATGTACGGCTAATTCACGCTGAGTTCACGATAGGCGCGAAGATTGAGGATTGTCTTTGCGCCTTTTTTCCTGGAACATTCCTGAGGGGGTATAAAAATGGCTCGCAGTTCGTTGTTTCTGTTCGCCGCGGCGGCGACTCTCGTACTCGCCGCATGTACCGAACACGAGCCTGAGAGCACGACAGGTCCGGAGTTCGCGTCAACTAGCACCGCCTGCGGGTTCAGTAATTCGCTCGTCACCGGTTACTTCCCGGGTTCGCGGCAGTCGTACATGCTCACAGTGAAATCGAGCATGGCCAGCTCGGCGACGGATTCACTGAAGCGAATCTACGGATTCCAACTGATGGATTCGATCGGGTCCGTTTCGCGCAACACCGCCTTCTCAGTCAGTCCCGCCGCGGGAGCGCAGCTCACGGTCGCCATCATTGGTTGCATCTTCCCTGGCAATAGCTTCACCTATCCAACTTCGACAGACGGGCTCTCCGACTTTACCAAGGCGCTGAATAGTGCGTCGGGTGGCGCCTATTACGTCCGCGGCGGTGGCGTTCCGGGACGTAGCACGACAATACTTGGGACGACTGGTGGGGTAACTGGAAATCTGTCGGGTATCGCCCCATCGACAGGCAGTACTTCAGCCAACTGGACCAGTATGCTCTCTGGGAACGGAACTTCAGTGAGCCAGGGAGTGCTGTTTTATGGCTACGATGCTAGTCCCATTGGCGCCCTCCCGCAGGATCCCGTGCTGTACGAGTGGGCGACTGTGCCCTCAGGCCTCACATACACGCCGGCCGCAGTGGTCTCGGTTTGTGATGCGAATCCTGCCAACGCCGTGCTGCATGAAGAGGACGTTGGGGTACTCTTCTTCGTCAATTCCACCATCTGTGATACCCCGCAATCAATGGCTATGATCGAGGGCTGGGGGCCAAAGGCTTTGGCGACCAGGCTTGGCCGGGTTCTGGCTGACGCTCTGTCTCCAACGCCACTCCTGGCCACCACATTGATCACTTCCGGAGGCGGAAAGACCTCGACGTTGCCGAAGAGCAAGTTCGGCAAGAAATCGCTTACGGCAGTGAATAACGATTGGAAAGACAGCCCGGCTTTTCCAAGCACCACGTGGAATGGCACCAGTAGCGGCCAGGCGCGACCTGTCTCGGCGTACGTAAGCGCGACCGCAGATGGTAACTCTGAACCAGTCCGGTTCTGCGCCTATCTGACCGGGGCCAACAACAATGGCACCCCGACAGCCCTCAAGAACAACCTGCCGCTGGCGCCGGAATGCCCTGCGCCACTTAATGGGCTTTCGGTGGTGACTAAGCCTGACGAAGTTGACAACACTCGGGCCGTAGCAGACTTCGGCAATGTCTGGGTCACCAAGACCGGAACCATCACGATCACCTTGACGGTCTCCAGCGGCACCAGCGTGACTGCATCACCCCTAAGCGTCGTGCTGAATGTGAAACCATTCAAGAAGTAGCCGCACCTTCCTCGCAAAAGGGCGGCTCCTCGGAGCCGCCCTTTCTTCTTTATAGCTGTACGGCGAGTGGGAGGAGCGGCACCACGTCACACTCTCGGAAGAAGACCCATCAGAGCAGGTCGGAGTGCCATCGAGCAGCTTTCAATGGAACCGCCAGACGTGGCCCGGTGTCAGGGAGAGCTGGATCTGCCCATCAGCTCGAGCAGGATGGCCCGCTCGGCATGCATTCGGTTCTCCGCCTGCTCGACCACCACGGCAGTGGCGCTCTCCAGGACCTTGTCGTCGATCTCCACATCCCTCAAATAGGGGAAGGCGTGCATCACGATCCCCTTGCCACCCCGGGTGGAACGAAGCCGTGACGGTGTAAGCCGCCAATCTCGCAGGCCTGAACGCGTCTCCTGCTCCTCCTCAGCTTTTCCGAACAGCTTGACCGAACCCCAGGATGCCACGTAGACGGCGTCGGCGCCGACCAGCGCATCGTCCGGATCATCGCTGATATGAACGAACTCGCCACCCTGTTCCTGGGCTGTCTTGCGAATCAGTGCCGTGTCTTCGGGATCGAGCTCGTAACCCTCCGGTCTCGCAATCACGATCTCCATGCCAAGACCGGCTGCTGCCAGCGCTGCGCTTGCCGGCACGGCTGTAGGCAGCGCTCGAGGGTGCCAGGCCCAGGTGAGCACGAACCGTTTTCCATCAACCCGGCCAAGCCGCTCCTGCAGGGTCAGGCTGTCGCCTAGCGCCTGGCAGGGATCTCTGCGGGCGGAACCGACGTTGATCACCGGCTTGGGACACTCGCGCGCGAAAGTATTGAGCAGAGAGTCCTCCCGAGCGGCAGCCCAGCTTCCACTCGTTTCGTAGGCCCGCACGGCAACGGCGTCGATCATCCGTCCCAGCACCCGGGCGGTATCGACGATCGGTTGCTCGGCCTCGGCCTCCACGGCCTGGCCGCCGTGAAGCGACATCGCCGTTTTCAGACTCAGCCTGATATGGGGCTCAGGGTTGAGGAAGACCAGTCCCAGCGTCCTACGCTCCAGGCCACCGGAGAGCTCGCCCTGTTTGATTCGTCGGGCGAGTTTCAACACCGTCTCGACGTCCTCGGGAGACCAATCTTCGAGGGCCAGGAGATCACGCTTGGTCACGGAACCTTGGGAGAGCTATTGGGAGCGAGCGCTGCCGGCGGAGCACGAGACAACAAGGGAAGCAGCCGGCAGGAGAGTGAGGACCGCAACGCGCGAGCGTCATCCGCCCGAGGCCAGAGTCCTCACTGCTCCAGGACGAGATCCAATCAGGTTTGCGACTGGTTCCCCGCTGCGGTCGTTTCGACCTCGGTGGCGGGGCCTCCATTGCTGGTATCAAGATCGTGGATGTACAACGCGGCACCAAAACCGGTGCCGGACTCACTTACTACCCCTCGGGCCAGGTTCAAGGCCTCGGTCAACGTGGGCGAGAAGGCAAACTCGAGCGCGGATGGCGCCGGTTGGCCGTCTCTCGTTTCCGGGAGGTAGGCAGTAAGAAAGCGGTCGACGATGACAGGATGAACTTCTCGGTTTGACGGATGGGGCAGACCGTGGCGACGTTCGATCTCGGACAGGAGGCGCTCCGCCACGAAAAGGCGCTCCTGTTCAATCGCTGCAGGAAGCATCACATAGTTCCTCACGGGAGTTACCGGCGCCCTAGGCGTACGGCCGGCAAGTGGTGGGATCGGGCGACGCCAGACGCCCATCGGACCTTCATAGCTTAACTCGCCAGAGTGACCGCCGCCATCCATCGCTCGCCCACCTCGAGATCCTCCCGGGTCAGATTATGGCCGCCCACGCTCCAGTGCAGGGTAACCTCCGCCCCGGCCTGGCTGAGGAGGTCGGCTAAGGCCTGGCTTTGATCCGGCCGAACAATAGGGTCGCGGCGGCCGGCGGCGATGAGAACCCGCACCTGGGATAGTTGCGGCAGCGGCTCCGGTACCAGTGGCACCATGGGGCGGAGCAGAAAGCCGCCACTCAGACTGGTGGGGTGGAGCAGCAGTAGTGCAGCTGCGATGTTGGCCCCATTGGAGAAACCCACCGCAATGGGAGGTACGTCTCCTAGCTGATACCGGGTGCGAGCCTGGCTGATGAACCGCGCCAGCTGGCCCGCTCGGAGCTTGATGTCTTCGACATCAAAAAGTCCCTCGGCGTAGCGACGAAAGAACCGGGGCATTCCGTTCTCCAGAACCTGCCCCCGTGGGCTCAGGAGGGGAGAGTCCGGCGCCAGAGCCTGGCCCAGCGAGATTAAGTCATCCTCGTTGCCCCCAGTGCCGTGCAGCAGGAGCAGAGGCACCGTGCCAGGACGCTGCCCAGGTACGAATCGGTGCACGAAATCGAGCTCCGGGGCCGTCATCTTCCCTGCCCCGCGGTAGCATGGGGCAAACGCAGCGGCGGCAGCGCGCGCTCGATCTGCTCCCGGTACCCCTCGTATATCGGAGGCAGCTTCAGCTGAGAGCCGAGCTCGGCCGAGGCTTCATCGATGGTGAAGCCAGGTCCGTCGGTGGCAATCTCGAAGAGGACCCCACCCGGCTCTCTGAAATACACGGAGTGGAAGTACTGCCGGTCCACCACTGGGGTAATGCTGAGACCTCGGGCTTCGATCGCGGAGCGTTGCTCCAGCTGGTCTGCGTCACTGGCCGCCCGGAATGCCATGTGGTGAACCGTGCCCACCCCTCCCGCCCCACGCCAGAAGCCGGTTGCGCGTCTGAGGTTGACCACCACTCCCGATCCGTTCGCGTCGGCTTGAAAACGGAGCAGCCCTTTATCTTCGCCACTGGGTTGAAAGCCCAACATCTCGGTCAGGAGATTTCCGGTGCCCTGGTCTCCATCTTCCCAGATGGTTGCTCCATGCAGGCCTCGGATGGCGTGTTCGGGACTGATAGGACCTTCGTTCCAGGGCTGCTCGCCGGTGGAGACGTCACCCGCAACCAGCTCCAAGAGGAGACCGTCGGGATCGGTGAGACTCAGAACCTGGTCGTCGAAACGGCGGCTGGGGCCCTCGTATGTGATTCCCTGAGACAGAAGTCGCTCGATCCAGAAGCCGAGTGAGCCCGCGGGTATTGTCAGCGCCACCGTGGCAATCTGGCCGCCGCCCTGCCGGCCGCGGTGTGCACCAGGCCAGGGGAAAAAGGTGAGTAAAGACCCGGGACGTCCAATCTCGTCGCCGTAGTAGAAGTGATAGCTCCCGGGATCGTCGAAGTTCACCGTGAGCTTCACCAGCCGAAGTCCCAGAACCCCAGCGTAGAAGTCCAGATTTCGCTGCGGATCGCCGGCGATGGCGGTGATGTGATGGATCGGCACGGTAAGTCCTCTCGCTACTTGGGTAAGGCGGGTCCGGTCCCGGCACTGCTACTGCCAACGGCCCGGGCAATTTCGTCCAGATCTTCCCGGGTGAGCTCCAGGGTCGCGGCCCCGATCCACCCGTCCACCTGTTCTGGTGATCGGGCGCCGACAATGGCTCCGGTGACGCCAGGCCACGAGAGAGTCCAGGCAATCGCTACGGCGCCTACGGTGGTGGCATGACGCTGCGCCACCGGCCGAAGCGAATCTCTGAGCGCAAGATTGCGTCCCAGCCGCGGTGGCTTGAACTCGGGCGATCGCCGGCGCCAATCGTCTTCCGCCATGGTTTCGACTCGCTCCTCAGAAAACCGATCGGTGAGCAGCCCCGATTGCAGTGGACTGTATCCTATGATTCCGGTTTTGTGGGCCGCACACCAGGGGATCTCGGCCTCTGCGGCCTGCCGGCGGATGAGCGAGAGAGGCGGTTGCAGCGAATCGACGTGACGGATGGCCTCACAGCGCTCCAGCAAGGGCACATCGAAATTGGAGACACCCGCCGCCCTGACCTTCCCCTCCTCCAGCAGGCGGACCATCGCTTCCCACGAGTCTTCGATCCGAGTTCCGCTCTGGTCGGGCCAGTGAAACTGGTACAGATCGATCTGCTCCACGCCCAGTCGGCGCAGTGATGCCTCACATTCGCGCCGGATGGATCCGGGCTCCAGAACCTGGCGAGGAGGAGCATCGGGTCTCCGCTCGTCCCACACCATGCCGCATTTTGTGAAGATGTACGGCCGGTCGTTCGCTGCAATGTCCTCGAGCGCCTGCCGGACCACTTCTTCCGAATGCCCCAAGCCATATACCGCAGCGGTATCGATCCAGTTCACCCCCCGGTCGACCGCGTGGCGAATGCTGGCAATGGACTGGGCATCATCCTGAGGTCCCCAGCCAAAGGCCCAACCACCCCCTCCTATCGCCCAGGCGCCGAACCCCACCGGGGTCAATCGAAGCTCGGTGCTGCCCAGTCGCCGAGTCGGCAAAGTCGCTATCATCAGTCCCACCTCTTACTCGGCCCAGATCCTCTACCCACAATCATCACACTATGCCGGAAGCTACACCCACGGAATCGAAGCCGCCGACCACCGCATCATCCAGCGGCTACGCCCCCACCCTGGGACTATTCTCGGCCACCATGATGGTGGTCGGCGGAATCATCGGATCCGGAATTTTCCTCAACCCCGCCATCGTTGCGGCCCGGGTCGGGACCACCGCGCTGACGCTGTTGGCGTGGATCCTGGGTGGGGTGGTCGCCCTTATCGGAGCACTGGTCTATGCGGAGCTCGGAGCGTGGCGGCCGGTAGCCGGAGGAGGATACGTCTACCTGCGCGACGGGTATGGTCCGCTACCCGCCTTTCTTTACGCCTGGACACTGCTGCTGGTGATCGCCACGGGGGCAATCGCGGCAGTGGCCGTGACCTTTGCCAACTACGCGGCGGCCTTGCTGGGCTGGAATGCCGAAGCGAGAGTACCCCTGGCCGTGGCCGCGATCATTACGCTGTCGGCAGTGAATTACCTAGGAGTCAGGCCTGGCGCGCTCACGCAGAACGTGCTCACCGTACTCAAGCTCGCGGCATTGGTGTTGTTGATCGTCGCGGGTCTCACAGCTGCCACTGCCAGCGGTGGCGCGGAGCTGGAACCGCTACAGCCGCAGAACACGGCACTGATGCTCGGAGCAGCCCTGGTTCCGGTGTTGTTCGCGTTTGGCGGATGGCAACAGACCAACTTCATCGCGGAAGAGCTGATCGAGCCAGAAAGGAATCTGCCGCGGGCCCTGATCGCAGGCGTGAGCATCGTGGTGGCAGTGTACCTGCTGGCGAACCTGGCGTATCTCAGAACTCTCGGCATCGCCGGCTTGGCGCAGAGTAGCGCGCCGGCAGCCGACGCCATGACCGCGCGGTTCGGCCCGGTCGGCGGCAGCATCATCGCCGCCGGGATCGCACTCTCCAGCTTCGGCTTTCTGAATCTGGTCATTCTGGTCTCGCCCCGAGTCTACCGGACCATGGCGAGCGACGGGCTCTTCTTTCCCAGCCTGGCACGGCTTCACCCCAAATACCGGACGCCGGCCGCAGCCATCCTCTTTCAGGGAGTCTGGGCCATTCTCCTGACCCTGACTGGGCATTACGGTGACTTGCTCGATTACGTGGTCTTTGGCGACTGGATTTTCTTTGGCTCGACCGCGGCGACTCTCTTCGTGTTCCGAGCCCGGGCCCGACGCAGCCTGGAGCCGCAAGACATCCGATTCAGGATGCCGGGCTACCCCGGGGCGCCTTTAATCTTCATACTGGCGGCGGCATACGTCGTCGTCGGATCGATCGCGTCGAATCCGGGGAATGCGGCGAAGGGAGCTACGCTCATCGCGCTGGGGATTCCGGTCTATCTGTTCTGGAAGGGGAAGACCCGGTAGAGGCGGCAATCTCTTCTGCAGCTTCTTCGTCATCGAGGTATTCCGCCCGGTACATCTGAATGAGCTCGAAGAAGTAGGAGATCGCCAGAGGTCCGATGATCAGCCCCAGGAGACCGAAGTACTGAATTCCGGCAAAGGCCCCGATGATGGTGATGAATGGATGGATCCGGGCCCAGCGCTGGGACACCATCGGCCGAATCACATTGTCGACGTTGCCCACCACCAGAATGCCCCAGAGCGCCATCGCGATGGCCCGGCCGTAGCTCCCCTCCAGCATCAGCGCGAGAGCGCCTGGGCCCCACACCAATCCGCTTCCAACCACCGGCAGAATCGCCAGCACCACGGTGACCACGCCCCAGAACAGGGCGTTAGGAATGCCGGCGGCCCAGAACGCGAGTCCCACCAGGACACCCTGCACGGAGGCTGTCAGGCCGGTGCCGATCAGAGTTGAAAAGGTGACGTCCCGGAAGCGGTCCCGCAGAATCTCGGTGTTGTTCCGGGAGAATGGGATGAATGGCTGGACCTGCTTCCAGGCGGTGCGAGGCTCCAGCAGGAGATAGTACAGGCCGAAAAAGGTGATAGTCAGCTGAATCCCCACTCGAGTTGCGGTGCCAACCAGACCGAGCGCACTGGTGCCAACGAAGGAGACCACCCGCGACCCCAAGGTCTCGAGCTGGGCTCCGACGTCGTACGGTCCGATCCGGAGTTCCCGGATCCGAGCCAGGAGCGGGCTCTGAATAACCCCCGATGCCATGTCTTGCGCTTCGCCGGCAATGATTCCCAGGAAGGACACCCCCGGCCCCAGGATCAGGATCACCCCGAGTAATACCACCAAGGCGGCAGCAATCCGAGGTCGCGTCCGTTGGGCTAGCCACCGATGTACCGGTGCGAACACCACATACAGCACCGGCGCGCCGAGCAGCCCGGTGATGAAGGGCCACAGGGTCCAGACCAGCGCCACTCCCAGGACGAAGATCAGGAGCGCGGCTCGGTCTCGCTTGTTGTCGAGGAATGCCATCGCGGAAGAGTAGGGACGCGGGGTACCCTCCGCCAGCAGCATCGTAGGCTGTTTTGCCGTCCTCGACCGACCTCCGAACGGGGTGTATCTTCGAAGTTCCAGACTCAACCCTGCGCAGGACCCGTGGTCTCGATCATCCAGCTACCCACCCAACTCTCTCTCATCAGCATCGCGGCCCTGGCCGGGGCGGTGATCCTGCTGATCCTGCTCTGGCGTGAGGGTCGGAAGCGCCGGCGGGCGCAACGTCTGAGCGATGAGCTCCGGAGTCAGCTGCAGACGGTAACCGCCACCATGCGGGAAGGCGTGATCGCCTACGCCATGGACCGGAAGCTTCGGTTTGTGAACCCGGCCTTCGAGCGGCTCACCGGCTACTCGGATGAGGAGCTGCGAGACCAGGAGTTCCTGCAGTACATCCACCCTGACGACCGCCCCGCCATCGTCGGGGAATGGGACCGGCTGTCCCAGGGCGGAGCCCTGAGAGACCAGGAGTACCGAGTGGTGACTCGGGCCGGGCAAGTCCGCTGGTCTTCCAGTAGCTGGGAGCCGATGCGGGATGAGACCGGGCGGCAGATCGGGTACCTCGGCACCGAGCTCGATATCACCGAGCGGAAGGTGGCGGAGGAGGAAATGCGCCTCGACACCGAGCTGTTCCAGGCGGTGCTAGAGGTCGAGCAGGCAGTCACCGCTGCAGGACTCGACTCCGAGACCGTAATGCGGGTGATAACGGAGCGCAGCAAGACCCTCACCGGCGCGAGCGGCGCGGTGATCGAATCGGTGCGAGCTGACGAGGTGGTGCCACTGCTGCACATCGGCAGTGAGGCGCCCCGACTGAAGCTGGAGGGAAGTCTGTCGGGGCTGGGCGTTCGGACTGGCGAGCTGCAGCGGAGCAACGACACCTATAACGATGAGCGAATCCAGCATCAGGCATATCGCGATCTGGGGATCCGCTCGCTGCTCGTAGTTCCGCTGCGGGATGAACAACGCATTCTCGGCCTTCTGAAGGTCGTTTCCCCGGAGCCCAACGCCTTCAGCGACCGTGACGCCAAGGCGCTGCGGCTGCTGGGAGGCCTGATGGGGGCAGCGCTGGGGCATGCCGAGGCCTACGAGGGACGCCAAGCCCGGTTGGAGGAGCGCACCCGCACCTTACAGGAGAGCGAGCAGAGGTTCAAGCAGCTGGTCGACGTGGCCCAGGAAGGGATCTGGGTTGCCGATGACCACGGCGTCCTCACCTATGTCAATCAGCGCATGGCTGACCTCCTGGGGTATTCCAACGGCAGCATGCTCGGTCGGCAGGTCTACGATTTCGTTGAAGCCGATTCTCGCTCCGGCGCCAAGCATACCCTGAGCCGGCGGGGAGGCCGGCCGGGGACGAGTCAGGACCTGCGATTCCGCAAGCGTGATGGCACCCAGCTCTGGGGACTGGTGTCGTCCAGCCCTATTCTGGGAAAGGACGGCGTTCTGGTGGGTACCGTCGGCATGGTCACGGACATCACCGAACGAAAGCACGCGGAGGAGCAGCTCCGCCGGACGGCCGACCGTCTGGCCATGCTGCACGACATGGATCAGGCGATCGTGTCGGCCCAGTCACTGCCGGAGATCGGCCGCGCGGCGTTGGCTCGGATGCGCCGGATGATTCCGTGCCAGCAGTGCCTGGTCACCCTCTTTGATTTTTCCAGCAGCGAGGCGCAGATGATCGCCGGCTTTTCGGCCGGCTCCCAGCTTCAGCCCGCTCCGCTGCCGCTCGGAGATTTCGCGTCGAGCGATACCCTGCGGAGCGGATCAGTCCGGTATGTGGAAGACCTCTCGAAGGTGGAGGACAGCCCCCCCTTCCACCGCCAGCTCCTGGCGGGCGGCATGCGTTCGGTGCTCTCGGTGCCCCTGCTGGTCGAGGGAGAGGCCATCGGCGAGATCACCCTGGCGTCGAGTACGCCGGCCGCATTCAACGCAGAGAACCGCGACATCGCTCTGGAAGTGGCTGCCCCGCTGGCCATCGCCATCCGGCACGCCCACCTGCGGGATGAGTTGGCGCGCCAAACGGGAGAGCTGGAGCGGAGAGTGGCCGACCGAAGCGCAGCGGTTCGGGCAGCGACAGCGGAGCTGGAAACGGTGCTCTACTCGGTGTCCCACGACCTGCGAGGCCCACTTCGGCAACTACTGGGCTTCTCCAAGCTGCTGATCGAAGAGTCCGGACCGGAGCTGCATCCATCGGCTCTCCACCACGCCCAACGGATCCATCAGGCCGCGAGCAGCATGTCCAGCTTGGTGGACGATCTGGTCAATGTGTCGCGTGTCGGCCGTCAGGATCTCCTCCGCCGGCAGGTCAATCTGACTCCGCTGGTTGAGGATGTGGTCGGGCAGCTTCGGGCCCAGACCAACGGCAGGGTCATCGAGTGGCAGGTTGAGGAGTTACCCAGCGTGGAGGGCGATAGCGGCCTGATCAAGCTGGCGCTGAACAACCTGCTCTCCAATGCGGTCAAGTTCACCCGGCCCCGCCAACAGGCCATTATCCGAATCCGGCCGGTCGAGTTCGATGGCCAGCTTGGTGTGGCCGTCGAGGACAATGGAGTTGGGTTCAAGATGGCGTACGCCGGGAAACTCTTCGGCATGTTTCAGCGGCTTCATCGAGCGGATGAGTTCGAGGGCAACGGAGCGGGATTGGCCCTGGTGCAGCGCGTCGCGCATAAACACGGGGGCCGGGTCTGGGCTGAGGCTGAGCCTGAGCGCGGAGCAACGTTTTACATGACGTTGGGCAGGGGGGCAGCGGGGCAGCAGGGCAGCGAAAGTGCAGAGGAGCTCCGGCCTGACCGACGTTCCCGCTCGGAATGACTGCCCCGCTGCCCCACCGCCCCGCCGCCCAGCTTGCAACCGACATTCTCGTGGTCGAGGACAGCCCGCTCGAGGTGGAGCTCACGGTGCGTCCGTTGCGTGAGCTGGAGAGTGATCCCGAGATTGCCGTAGCTCGTGACGGCGAAGAAGCGCTCGACTTCCTCTTCGGGCGGGGCGGATTCCGCAGCCGCAGCGGCGCGGCGCCTCCGCGTCTGATCCTGCTCAGTCTCAAGTTGCCCAAGCTCGATGGTCTGGAAGTGCTGCGAGCTATCCGTACCAACAGCCGGACCAGCACGGCTCCGGTAGTGATCCTGACGTCATCGGACGACCCCCGCGAGTTGGCCCAGTGCTATCAGCTTGGCGCCAACAGCTGCATCCAGAAGCCGGTCCACTTCGAGGACCTGCGCGTAGTGCTCCAATCCATTGCTCAGTATTGGTTGAGACTGAATCAGTCGCCTCCGGGACCCGCTCTGCCCCTGGTATAACCTGCCTGCAACTTTGATAGATTCCGGCGTGTGTTGACATGCCCGGCTTCAACTGTCGCCCTGCCTCGAGGAATTTTCGTGTTGCCATTACCGCTTCGCGCCGCGCTTCTTTGGGGGTCTATCGCACTGATCCAGCGGCCACATCCTCTGGCGGCCCAGAAAACCACATCGGTCGCTCTCGACATTCCCTTTCAACGATTCGTTTTGTCCAACGGCCTTACCCTGATCGTTCATGAAGATCACAAGGCCCCAATCGTCGCGGTGAATGTCTGGTATCATGTCGGGTCCAAGAACGAGCGGCCGGGTCGTACCGGTTTTGCTCATCTGTTTGAGCACCTGATGTTCAACGGGAGCGAGAACTACGACAAGGATTTTTCCGGCCCGCTGGAGCAGGCGGGCGCCACCGACATGAACGGCACCACCAACGAAGACCGGACCAATTATTTCGAGAACGTTCCCACCAGTGCCCTGGACCTCGTGCTCTGGATGGAGTCCGACCGTATGGGACATCTGACCGGGGCCATCAGCCAGCCCAAATTGGATGAGCAGCGTGGAGTAGTACAGAACGAAAAACGCCAGGGGGAGAATGAGCCCTACGGCAAGGTCTGGGATTTTCTCACTCCCAAGCTGTATCCCCCCAATCATCCTTATTCCTGGACCACCATCGGCTCGATGGAAGACCTCGATGCTGCCAAGCTGCCCGACGTGAAAGATTGGTTTGCCACATACTATGGTGCGGCCAATGCCGTGGTTGTCGTGGCGGGCGACATCGACGTGCACACCGCCAAACAGAAAGTGGAGCAGTACTTCGGCGATATCCCGGCAGGTCCTCCGGTGGCCCGACAGCAGGCCTGGATTGCCAAGCGGACCGGCATTCAACGGGGCGTGATGCAGGACCGGGTGCCTCAGGCGCGCATTTACAAGGTGTGGAATGTCCCCGGGTGGGGAACTCCCGAAGCGGATTACCTCACCCTACTGGCCGACGTGTTGAGCAGCGGCAAGTCATCTCGGCTCTACAGGCGTTTGGTCTATGACGATCAGACGGCGACTGACGTTTCGGCGTATGTGGATATGCGGGAGATCGGGGGGCTCTTCGTAATCGAGGCAACCGCTCGCCCGGGCATCGAGCTGGCGCGGGTGGAGAAGGCGGTGGACGAAGAGGTGCGCCGCCTGCTGGCGGGCGGTCCTACGACAGCCGAGCTCAGCCGGGTCAAGACGCAATACCGGGCGGGCTTTATTCGCGGAGTGGAGCGGATAGGCGGATTCGGTGGTAAGTCCGATGTCCTGGCCCAGGGTGAGGTGTTCGCCGGGCGTCCTGATTTCTACAAGGTGCGGCTGGATCGGGTGCATCAGGCCACTACCACGGAACTGAGCAGCTCGGCTCGGCAGTGGCTGACCGATGGCGTGTACACCCTCGAGGTTCATCCCTACCCCGAATTTCAAACCGCGTCCGCTGCGGCGGACCGCTCCAAGCTCCCAGTTCCGGGCACACCGCCAGAGGCGAAGTTTCCCGAGCTGGAGAGGGCCACGCTTTCCAACGGACTCAAAGTTGTTCTCGCCCGCCGACCGTCCATTCCTCAGGTCCGGTTCGACCTGGTGCTCGACGCTGGCTTTGCCGCTGATAAGTCCGCGATTCCGGGCACCGCCAGCCTGACGTTGGCCATGATGGATGAAGGCACTACCCGGCGGAACGCCATTCAAATCAGCGATGAGCTGGCGCAACTCGGCGCCAACCTGAGCACCGGGTCCCGGCTGGATGTCTCCAGCGTTTCCCTGGAGGCGCTCAAGGAGCAGCTGGATCCGTCACTGGCTATCTATGCCGATGTGGTCCTGCATCCGTCGTTCCCACCACAAGATTTCGAGCGGCTGAAGAAACAGAGGCTGGCTCAGATCCAGCAAGAAAAGGCAGACCCCGTTGGATTGGCGCTCCGGGTTTTCCCCGGACTTCTGTACGGGCCGGGTCACGCCTACGGGAATCCCTGGACTGGCTCGGGCACCGAGGAATCCACCAGCCGTCTCAAACGGGAAGATTTAATCCGGTTTCACCACACCTGGTTCAAGCCAAATCATGCCACCATGGTCGTGGTGGGGGCCACCACAATGGCGGAGATCCGGCCGAGGCTGGAGCGTCTATTCGCCGACTGGAAGCCGGGTGATGTGCCGGCCAAGTCCATCGCCACGGTGGAACAGCAGCCTCGGCCGCTGGTCTACCTGATGGACCGGCCCGGCTCGCTCCAGTCGGTGATCATTGCCGGCAATCTCGCCCCACCCAAGGCCAACCCGAACGAGGTTGCGATCCAGACCATGAATGGCGTCCTGGGTAGCGACTTCGGCTCGCGAGTCAACATGAATCTGCGAGAGGACAAGCACTGGGCTTACGGTGCCTATACCTTCTTTCGGGATGCTCGTGGCCAGCGGCCCTTCATTGCGTACGCTCCAGTTCAGACCGACAAGACCAAGGAGGCGGTCGTCGAGCTCGACAAGGAGCTTCGAGGCATCGTCAAGGATCGACCGATCGAGCCGGCCGAGCTCGCGCGGGCTCAGGCCTCACTCACTCTGACCCTCCCAGGTTCCTGGGAAACGATGGGAGCTCTGGCGGGCGCGATCACCGATATCCTCAGCTACGGGCTGGACGACCGCTACTATGATACCTTTGCCCAGAAGGTTCGGTCCCAGACGATACAGAGCCTGACGCAAGTGGCGGCTGACGTGGTCCACCCAAACCAGCTGATTTGGGTCATCGTGGGCGACCGGTCGAAAATCGAGCCGGGAATTCGGGAGCTGAAGCTGGGCGACATACGGCTGATCGACAGCAACGGAAAGCCACTGACCTGAGGCTGACCCAAACTCGACGGAGTAGACAATGCCAACCAGCAGTGCCAGCGCGGTGTGGGAAGGTGTGTTGCGCAGCGGGAAGGGCCACTTCAAGGCGGCCTCCGGCGCATTCGAAGGTGATTACTCGTTTGCCACCAGATTCGAGAATGCCCGGGGCACCAACCCCGAAGAGCTGATTGCCGCGGCCCACGCCGCTTGCCTCAGCATGGCGCTCTCTGCCGAACTGGAGAAAGGCCGAACCCCAGCTACCCGGATCAGCACCAAAGCCTCCTGCACCGTCGATAAGGCAGGAGAAGGTTTCAAGATCACCAGGATGCGTTTGGAGGTCCGGGGCAAAGTTCCGAGCCTGGACCAGGCCGGGTTTGCCAAGGCAGCCGAAGCCGCCAAGAATGGCTGCCCCGTTTCCACCGCACTACAGGGCAACGTGCAGATGGAGCTGGACGCCAAACTGGAGTAACTCGGCGCTGGTACCTACGATGTGGTATTCTGTATACTGTATACAAAATACTTAATCCAAGGAATCGCCGGTGATTGGCCGTAAACCCCTTAGGGATCAAGCGTACCAGGAAATCCTTGATCGCGTCCACCGCGGCGACTTGGCCCCGGGATCTCGGGTGAGGGACACGTCGCTCGCCGGTCAGCTGGGAATAAGCCGTACCCCGATTCGCGAAGCATTACTCCGGTTATCCCGCGAGGGAATTCTGGCGGCCGATATTGGCCGAGGCTTCAGCGTCTGCCGGCTGGATGCGACTGAGATGCGGGAGAGTGGCGCTATCCTCAGCGCGCTGGAGGTGCTTGCACTACAAACGTCCGCCGATTTCACGCCGGAGCGGCTCGGCCAGCTGAGCGAGATAGATCGGGGACTAGGCTCCATCCGAAGCGACGTGGATCGGACGGTAGGGCTGGAGGAGGAGTGGCACCAAACCCTCCTGCTCGGCTGCCCCAACCGCCGGCTTCGCGAGATGATCGGCAACCTGTGGCAGGTGCCGCGACGCTACATCCGGGTATACCTCCGAGAGGCTGGCAGGGTGAGCTTGTCCACCCAGCATCATGCCCGCATCATCGAAGCATTAAGGCGAAACGATCGCGTTGCCGCCGCCGACCGACTGGCCCACCACTGGGAGAGGGGAATCGAGGAGCTGGGCTCATGGCTGGAACGATAGCGACCGATCTGGCTCGAGACTTACTGCGCTGGCGGCAGGACACTCCGGGGTGTTCTCGAGTGGCCCACCTGAACAACGCTGGGGCAGCGCTGGCGCCCCGAGTTGTTCGCAAGGCAATCGACGAGCATCTCGACCTGGAGAGTGAGATTGGCGGCTACGAAGCGGCCGAGCTGCGCGCGGGAGAGGTGCGCGAGGTATATGCAGCGGTAGGCAGGCTGTTCGGCGCGAGCGGCGAGAACGTGGCCCTGGTGCAGAACTCGACCGTTGCCTTTGCTCAGGCCATCAGCGCGTTCGACCTCGGGCCGGGGGACAGCATTCTCACCAGCCAGGATGATTACGCCTCCAACCAGATCATGTATCTCTCCCTGGCGCAGAGAAGGGGAGTGCGCATCGTCCGAGCCCCGGATGCTCCGGAAGGGGGGATCAATCCCGACGAGGTGCGCCGCCTGGTGGCACGTCAGCGGCCAACGCTGATTGCCCTTACCTGGATCCCCACCAACTCGGGTCTGGTTCAGCCGGCGGAGCCCATAGGTGAGATCTGCCGAGCCTCCGAGATTCCGTACCTGGTGGATGCCTGCCAGGCTGTCGGTCAAATGCCGATCGACGTCACCAGTCTGGGCTGCGACTTCCTCTCGGGCACCGCTCGCAAGTTTGTCCGGGGGCCGCGGGGTCTGGGCTTCCTCTATATATCCGATCGGATGCTTGGTCGGGGCGCCTATCCACTCCTGATCGATATGCACGGAGCCACCTGGACCGAGCGCGACAAGTTCGAGCTCACTCCGGACGCCCGGCGCTTCGAGACTTGGGAATTCGCCTACGCCCTCATGTTCGGCCTCGGCGCAGCGGCCCAATACGCGCTGGATGTCGGCCTGGAAACGGCTCGCGACCGCAGCCGGGATCTAGCGGCCTATGTTCGAGAGCGTCTCGCCCGCCTGTCCGGTGTTCGGGTGCTCGATCGAGGCAAGGAGCTCTGTGCTATTGCCACAGCGGAGATTGAAGGATGGCACTCGAGCGACGTAAAACTGGCACTTCGCCGGCGGGGCATAAACACCAGCTCGCCCGAACGCGAGGATGCGGTCATCGACATGGACTCGAAGCACGTGACGTCGGCGCTGCGTATCTCGCCGCACTACTACAACATCAGGGAAGAGATCGACTCGGCGGTTGAGGCTCTGAGTGAAGTCCTGGCGGAGGGCCCCTCGGTTTTAGCCTGATGCCTTCTCGGTGGCATCGGTCTTGGCAGTGTCCTTCAGAACCGGCTCCAGAACCCGCCATACGGTTTCCGCCATCCTGCGCTGACCCTCGGCTGTGGGATGGACCCCATCGGCCTGATTCAGCGCGCTGATTCCGCCCACTCCTTCCAGCAGAAAGGGAACCAGCGTGGCACCATGGGCTCGGGCCAGCTGGGGGTAGATGGACTCGAACTGCTGACTGTAGGCCCGGCCGTAGTTGGGTGGAATCTTCATTCCCACCAGCACCAGCTTTGCGGCCGGCTGCAGCTGATGAGCCCGCCGCAAAATCGCATCGATGTTGGACCGCAGCGAATCAACCGGTAATCCCCTCAGGCCGTCGTTGGCCCCGGTTTCGATCACCAGTACCGAGACCGGCTGCTGCAGGAGCCAGTCGACTCGTCTCACCGCACCCGCGGATGTCTCACCGCTCACCCCGGCATTGATCACCCGATACGAGAGTCCCGCCTCAGCGATCTTCTGCTGGATCAGCGCGGGATAAGCCGTGGCTGGATCGATGCCGTAGCCTGCGGTGAGGCTGGTTCCGAGAAAGAGAAGGGCCGGGCGCTCGGAGCTTTTGTCTGGCGGGTTCGTGGCTGGTTCGTCCCTGGGCTGCTGTTCGCAACTCGCGACGGCCGCGAGCACGCCGGAGAGGAGTAGGTGTCTGAGTATCATTCGTGAATGTCTGATGCCATTCTGCGCTGCCGATCTCTGAGTCGAACCTACCGCTCGGGCAGCCGCGATCTCACCGTGCTGAAGGATATCACTTTCGATGTGTCGCCGGGCGAATTTCTGGCGATTCTAGGTCCGTCGGGCAGCGGAAAAACTACGCTGCTCGGGTTGCTGGCCGGACTGGACCTGCCCAGCGGCGGCACGGTGCATGTCGACGGTCAGGATCTAAGCGCGATTACGGAAGATGAGCGAGCCAAACTGCGGGTGGAGAAGATCGGCTTTGTTTTTCAGTCCTTTCAACTGATGCCAACCCTGACCGCTCAGGAAAACGTGCAGGTTCCGTTGGAACTGAGGGGTCAATCCGAGGCCGGCGCTCGAGCCCGCGACTTGCTGACCCGGGTGGGGCTCAGCGGGCGGGAACACCATTACCCGGTTCAGCTCTCCGGTGGCGAGCAGCAGAGAGTGGCTTTGGCCCGGGCATTCAGCACCCGCCCAAAAATCTTGTTTGCCGATGAGCCGACCGGCAACCTGGACGCCAGTACCGGCGCCACCATCATCGAGCTCATGGCTGGGCTGAACATTGATCAGGGAACGACGCTGATCCTGGTCACGCATGATCTGGAGCTCGCTTCCAGGGCTCGCCGGACCATTCGGCTGGCGGATGGTCGCGTCAGCGGAGATACCGGGGCGTGACTGAGCCCGCCTTTCTCTTTCGGATGGCAGGTCGAGAGCTGAGAGCGGCCCGGGGGCGAGCCGCGTTGCTGGCCGGCACCGTTGCCGTGGGCGTCTCTGCGCTCGTGGCAATCGTGTCCTTTACCGCAAACCTGCGGAGCTCGGTCGACCAGCAGGCGCGCACCCTGCTCGGCGCGGACCTCGCCTTTACCACCCGGCAGCCCTTCTCAAAGTCGACAGAAGCGGTGTTGGACACGCTCGCCCGCCAGGGCGCCCAGCTGGCGCGGCTCACCAGCTTCGCCGCGATGGCCTATGCGCCGAAGGGAAAGAGCACCCGATTGGTGCAGGTCGCCGCTGTGTCGGGCAACTATCCGTTTTATGGTGAGATCGCCACCCAACCTCCAGCGGCGTGGCGGGCACTGCAGATGGGACGCAACGTCATCGTAGACCCCTCGTTGCTGCCGGCTCTCGAGGCCGGAGTGGGTGACACGCTGGCCCTGGGTGAAGGTCAGTTTCTGATCAGCGGCACCATTCGCAGTGCTCCCAATCAGGTGGGTTTCCGGTTCGCGCTCGGGCCGCGAATCTATATCCCCGCAGCTTCGCTGCAGGCCACCGGTTTGTTGGGGTTTGGTGCCCGGGTCCAATACGAGGCTTACGCGAAGCTTCCCCCGGGCATCTCGGCGCAAGCGTGGGCCAATCGGCACCGATTGCAGCTCACCACCGAGCGAGTGCGAATACGCACGGTAGCGGAGGATCAACGCAACCTGGACGAGGTGCTTTCCCGTCTGGCCGGCTACCTGGGACTGGTCGCTCTGATGGCCTTACTGCTGGCGGGGATTGGAGCGGCCAGTGCCGCGGTGGTCCAAATTCGGCAGCGCACCGAATCCATTGCCGTTCTCAAGTGCCTGGGCGCCACCGGCGGACAGGTGTTCCGGCTCTACCTGCTGGAATCGGCGTTGATGGGTTTGGCCGGAAGTCTGGCCGGCACCTTGTTGGGCATTGCGCTGCAGCAGCTCCTTCCCCGGCTGCTCGGAAGTCTGCTGCCGGTTGAGGTGGTCCCTGGAATTTCCTGGAACGCCATTGCTCTGGGGATCGGGGTTGGCTTCTGGATCACTTTGATCTTCACCAGTTTCCCTCTTGTGGCTGTGCGCGCCATTTCACCGCTCAGGGCGCTGCGCCGGGTCTATGAGAGCGAGCGTGCCGCCCATGATCTCTGGTGGGGAGTGGCGACTCTGGCACTGGCCGCCAGCATCATCCTGCTTGCGGTTTATCAGGTCGGCAGCTGGCGTCAGGGCGTCATCTTCGCCGGAGGCGCCGCACTCACGGTTCTGCTGCTATGGGCCTCCGCCTGGGCCCTTACCCACACACTGCGGCGCCATTTTCCTCAGCGAATGCCGTATGTCTGGCGGCAGGGACTGGCCAACCTGTACCGGCCGGCGAATCAGACCACGATCCTTGATTCTGGGTATTGGGTTCGGAGCGTTCCTGCTGGGGACTCTCTATCTCATGCAGCACAACCTGCTGCAGCAGCTCAGGACAACCGGAGGCTCGGGGCGTCCCAATCTGGTGCTCTTCGATATCCAGTCTGATCAGATGGCAACGGTCCGTCAGGAGCTCCAGAGAGCGGGGCTTCCGCTCTTCGGACCGACCTCGATCGTGCCGATGCGGATAGCCGCGATTAACGGACGTCCCGTCACCATGCTGCTAACCCGCGGGGCCCACGATGAAGAGCCGGAGGACGCGTGGGCGCTCCGGCGCGAATATCGATCGACCTATCGTGACAGTCTGGTTCCCACCGAACGGGTAGTCGAGGGAACCTGGCAGCGCGCCAGATCCGGACCACCCGCTTTGATATCGCTGGAGCAGGACCTTGCCCGGGAGCTGGGAGTCGGAATCGGCGACCAGATCGTCTGGGATGTGCAGGGAGTCTTGCTTCCGTCCCGGATAACCAGCTTGCGTGCGGTAGATTGGGCCCGGTTCGAGCCTAACTTTTTTGTGGTCTTCGCTCCGGGAGCACTGGAGCGAGCACCCCAGACCTTGGTGGTTCTCACGCGGATCGCCGAGCCTCTGGCGCGAGGCCGCTTCCAGCGGCGAATTGCTGAGCGGCTTCCCAATGTCTCCACCCTGGATCTTTCGGTCCTGCAGGAAGCCCTGGAGCGCCTGGTCGAGCGCGTGGCTCTGGCCATCCGGTCCATGGCTCTCTTCAGCGTCGCGGTAGGAGTTCTGGTCCTCATCGGCGCGTTGGCAACCAGCCGATTTCAGCGCATCCGGGAGGCCGCCCTGCTCCGAACGCTTGGGGCCACCCGGTCCCAGATTCTTCGCGTGGTGCTGGCCGAATATCTCTCGCTCGGTCTGCTCGCTACGGCGGTCGCGTTGGTGCTGGCCACGCTCGCCGCCTGGGCGCTTGCGCGCTTCGTCTTCGAGGGTAGCTTCACGATCCCAGTCGCAGGGATGAGCGCATTGGCCGCGGGCGTCGTGGCACTTACTGTGGTAGTGGGCTTGGCCAACAGCCTTGACGTCGTTCGCCGCCCTCCGCTCGAAATCTTGCGCGAGGAATAGAACAGCCTCCCCGAGGGTTTCCCATGCTGGCAATCGACCTGACCGGTAAGCGGGCGTTGATCGCGGGAGTCTCCGACGACGGCGGTTTTGGGTTTGCCATCGCCAAGGCGTTGGCCGAAGCCGGGGCGAGTATTTGCGTTGGGAGCTGGCCTCCGGCTCTGGGCATCTTCAGCAAGCTGCTGGAGCGGGGGAAGATGGACGAATCGATGCGGCTGGCCGGCAACCGTAAGCTCGAGTTCGAGCGGATCTTTCCACTGGACGCCGCCTACGACAGCCTGGCCGATGCGCCCCCGGAGATCCGGGAAAACAAGCGGTACAAGGACGTGGGTGACTTCAGCATTCAAGGCATGACCGAGCGCATCCGCCAGGACTTCGGCGACACGGCCCTGGATATCGTGGTCCACAGCCTGGCCAATGCGCCGGAAGTGAAGTCTCCCCTGGTCGACACCAGCCGGCAGGGATACCTCTCCGCGATCAGTGTCAGCGCCTACAGCAACATTTCCCTGGTGAAGCACCTCTCACCGCTGATGCGCAGCGGCGGGTCGTTTCTTTCCCTGACTTACATGGCGAGTGAGCGGGTGATTCCGGGTTACGGCGGGGGTATGTCATCCGCCAAGGCGGCTCTGGAAGCCGACACCAGAACCCTGGCATTCGAGGGTGGCCGCCGGTGGGGCGTGCGGGTGAATGCGATCTCGGCCGGACCATGGGCATCGCGGGCTGCGAGCGCCATTGGGTTCATCGATACCATGATCCGCTACACCTCCAACAACTCTCCCCTGCCTCGCCCCATCGACGCCACGGATGTGGGCGCCACCGCGGCATTTCTTTCCAGCCCGCTGGCGCGTGCCATCACCGGCAGCGTGGTCTACGTGGACAACGGCTTCCATGCCATGGGGATGGCGGTGGTGGAGGGAGACAAGTAGCCGCTAGCGACCCCGAGCCACGGCCTCGATCAGTTGGGCCAGTACGGCCAGATCGAACGGCTTCTCGATCAGCGGCCGGGTGGTGCGGCAAATGAAGTTGCTCCACGCCGGTGACGCCAGATCGCCCGTCGTGATGATGAGGCCCTCGAAGAGATCGGGCCGGTGCTCGGCCAGCCAGTCGTGCAGCTCGACACCCGAGCAATTCGGCATTCTGAGGTCGGACACTACGATCTGATAGCCGTGTAAGCCAATCCGCCGGATCTTCCCGAGCGCAATAGTGCCGTCTTCGGCTTCTTCCGCGTCCCATCCCCTCCGGCGAAGATAGCGAACCAGCGCCGTGCGGATGGTAGGCTCATCATCCACGACGAGCGCACGCCGCTTGAGGCCGGCGACGGAGATGGTGGGGGAATGAAGATCAGCTTGGGGCACTGCTGCCCGGTGAAGCCGAGGCAGGGTGGACCGGCCAGGGGAGCCGCGGGTGTGAGCTCAGGCTTCTTCGTATAATACTAGCCTGATTTTGCCCGCCGGGCACGAGCCCGTAAGGCCACCCCAGTCAGCGAGCCCACCGTGATCGAACTGTCGTCTGAATTCGATGGATCAATACATCGGCTGACACTCAATCGGCCGGCCCGCCGCAACGCGCTCACTCCCGATTTGGCCCGAGCCTTGGCCCAGGAGATCGAGCAGATCGAGGAGGCCGGCGACGCGCGAGTCATTCTGCTATCCGGCGCAGGCGGCCATTTCTGCGCCGGCCTCGACCTGCGCTGGCTGGATTCTCTGGGAAGCACACCGAGCATTGCGGACCTGCAGCATGGGCTGAGCGACTTTCAGTCTGCCATCATTGCGGTCGTGCGCTCGCCCATTCCAGTGCTGGCGGTGGTCCAGGGCACCGTGGCAGGGTTTGGATTCGATCTAGCCCTCGCCTGCGACATGCGCCTTGCCGGAAGCAGTGCCACCTTTACCTCAGCCTTCGCCCGAATGGGACTGGTGCCCGACGGAGGCTCCACCTTTACCCTTCCCCGACTGGTCGGGGTAGGTCGTGCGCTCCGACTTCTGATGACCGATCAGTCGATCGACGCTCAGGCTGCCCTCTCGATCGGGATGGTGGAAGAAGTGTTTGAAGACGGAGAGCTCGAGGCGGGTGTCGCCCGGGTCACCGGTGCCCTCATTGCCGGCGCCCACTCCAGCGTCCGCGCCATCAAGCGACTCTCCCGGGCCCAGGAGGTTGGCGCGCTGGAGCAGGCGCTCTCCACTGAAGGCGCGGCGCAGTTGCAGGCCCTGCAGAGCGACGAGTTCCGGAGCCGCCTGCAGGCATTTACTGCCAAGGCTCTGGCTAAACGAGCCGGGTCGTGAGCCCGCGCTCGGGAATCTTTCAGCCTGATCTGCTTGCTGGGAAAGTGGCTCTGGTCACCGGCGGCGGGACCGGAATTGGGCTGGGGATCGCGACCGCACTCGCATCAGCCGGTGCCGCAGTAGCGATCGCGAGCCGCAAGCCGGAGCACCTGGAGCCCGCGGCCGAGCAGTTGCGGACGTCGGGGGCCAAGGTGACGACTGTCGAAGCAAACGTGCGCGAGCCCGAGGCGGTGGCACGCATGGTCGAGCAGGTATCGCAGCAGCACGGGAGGCTGGACATTCTGGTCAACAATGCGGCGGGGAATTTTTATGCTCCCAGCGCTACACTGTCCCCCAACGGGTGGCGGGCCGTGGTGGAGACCGACCTCTACGGAACGTTCTACTGCTGCCAGGCGGTGTACCCGATGATGAAAGCCCAGGGAGGCGGTCGCATCGTTTCCATCTCGATGACCCTCCATTATCGGGGCTGGCCCCTGATGGCTCACGCCACCGCTGCCAAGGCCGGCGTTGACGCGCTGACCCGGACGCTGGCCCTGGAATGGGCTCGCGATCGGATCACCGTAAATGCGGTGGCCCCTGGGCCTATTCCAACGGAAGGCGTAAAGAAAGCCTTCACTCCGGCAGGGGCGCAGGCGCCTGATCTGTTCGGCATGGAGCAGTACGCCAGCAAGACCATTCCGCTGGGCCGTTGGGGTACCCCAGAGGATATCGGCCAGATGGTCACCTATCTCGCGAGTCCCGCAGGGGATTGGATTACCGGCGCGATTATGGTGGTGGATGGTGGTGCGTGGCTGGGCAGTGCGGGACGGCGGGGCAGGAGGGACAGCGGGGCAGCGGGGGGATCGCGCCTGAGGGGTTGTGCCTCGAGCCAAACGTTTCAACTTCTTCGCGGAAGGTGGATAGGCCTTCTGAGCTTTGCTCCAAGCTTCCCCGCCTCCCCCCTGCCCCGCCGTGTTCCTAGGCCACTACGGGGTTGCGCTCGCATTGAAACGGGCGGAGCCCAAGCTTTCGCTTGGTACCCTGTTTCTGGCGGTGCAGCTGTGCGACGTGCTCTGGGGAGCGTTCCTGCTGCTGGGCTGGGAGCACGTGAGGATCGTTACTGACGGCTCCTCGCTACTTCCGTTCGAATTCTACGATTATCCCATCTCCCACAGCCTGGTGGGCACCCTCGTCTGGAGTGTGGTGGCTGCTGCGTTGTATTACTCCTGGCCCACCCGCGATACCACTCGGCATTGGCAGGCGGCGGCACTGGTGGGTCTGGCGGTTTTCTCCCACTTCGTGCTCGACGTCCTGGTTCACCTGCCTGATCTTCCGCTGTCCGGCAACGATTCGCCCAAACTGGGTTTGGGTCTCTGGAAACACCCGCTCACTGTCATGGTGATGGAGCTGGTTTCGCTTGGC
The DNA here is from genome assembly GCA_963698975.1 of uncultured Gemmatimonadales bacterium. Taxonomy (GTDB): domain Bacteria; phylum Gemmatimonadota; class Gemmatimonadetes; order Gemmatimonadales; family GWC2-71-9; genus CAVVWJ01. Next base: position 1,266,056 of record CAVOSV010000002.1, on the reverse strand, counting down.
CTGGGTCTTACCGTCTACGTGGCTCTTCGCTCCCATCGCCATCCGGTGCGGCCGGTCAGATTGACCGTTCTCGTGCTGGTGCTGGTGGGCACCTATCTGGCGAGCCAATACGGACCGCCGCCGCCCAGCGTGAGCATCGTGGCCCTGAGCGACATCGTACTTCTGTTGGCGGTGGCTGCTCTGGCAGCGTGGACTGACCGGCGGGCGACACCGGCGGAGCGGGAGCACCGGCGATCGCTCGCCCGGGCGAGCTGATGGACCGCCTGTTCTTCAGTTTAGGTGCGCTCTCCGCGATGCTCTCGGTGGCAGCCGGAGCCTTCGGAGCCCACGCTCTTCGGAGCCGGCTCGGTTCCGACAGCCTGGCCATCTTCGAGACCGCAGCTCGGTATCAGATGTATCACGCGCTGGGATTGTTCGCCGCGGCGTGGGCGGCAACCCGGTGGCCCGGTGCCTGGCCCAATCGATCCGGGTGGCTCTTTGTGGCGGGGACGGTGCTGTTCTCGGGGAGTCTGTACGCTCTTGCGCTCTCCGGTGTCCGGTGGCTCGGTGCGATAACTCCGCTGGGCGGAGTGGCGTTTCTGCTGGGTTGGCTGAGTCTGGCCCTGTCCACCCGCGGCTAGCTCCCGCTCCGAGTCACCTTTTCCTGGCTCCAGCTCCTGGCTCGCTCACGCATCCTCCTTCGACCAGCGGAAGAAGAGGATGCCAATGGCGCCGAAGATCCAGAGGTTGCCCGGGATCCACATCAGCAATCCGCCCAGCCGCTGATCGTCCAGCGGCGACAACCCCCATGTTCTCGCCGCGGTTACGTACCACGGGTACAGCACGTCACCGGCAAAGGTGACAAACGCGCCTACGACCTGCATCGGAAGACAGATCAAAAACAGGTACAGAATTCCTGCCATCGGGGATAAGCGTGGCAGCTCGGGGATGGAGCTCATCACGGGCCACCACATGATGGTTGCCGTCACCATGAACATGAGGTGAGTAACGATGTGCACTTCATGACTGCGCATCATCAGGTCGTACAATGGCTGCAGATGCCAGACCACGATGGACGCACTGAAGAGAAGCGCCGCCACCCAGGGCCGGCTCAGAGTTCGGGCCACCGGGTAAATCCCTCGACGCAATGCCAGCGGACGGATCAGCCAGCCGGGAATTCCATAAAGCAGCAGCGGTGGAAACACCAGGGTCAGCACCAGGTGCTGCACCATATGGATGGAGAACAGGTAATAGTCGCTGAGATCGTGTACCGGTCCGTTCAGGGAGACCAGCAGCAGAATCAGCGCGGTACAGAACGAGAGGATCTGAGCGGGTGAAGCGGGAGGCCCCCAGCCGTACCTGCGGCGGAGCGGACCGATTCCATAAAAATACAAGGCACCGAGAAGGCCGGTGCCGATGAGGACGCTGGGATGAAGTGACCAGCTCGGGTCGAATGGGCCGGTCGGTCGAGGTCGGTCGTCGATGATCACCCGGACCGGGCAAACCACATGTGATAGGCCATGAGGAGCATCAGCCCCACGATGATCACGGCGGCAATAGTCAGGGGAAAGACGAAGATCCCGGTGAACAGCTTGCTGTCCTGCTTGAGATGCATGTAAAACATGGCCACCAGGGCAAACTTGGCGGCTGACATCAGCAGTAGCAGGGGAACAAAGAACGGCTGGATGGCGGAGGCGGTTGGCCCGGCGTGCTCGCCGTAGGTGATCTCATACAGCCCTACTTCGAGCGCGGTGAGCACGAAGAGGATGAGCCCCACCTTGGCATACACGGCTGCCCGGGGGTGCGCGTGTTCCTGGTGTTCGGCGGTCGCGTGGGCTTCCATAGTGCGCCTTACTTGATGAGGTAGACCACCGGAAAGATCACGATCCAGACCACGTCCACGAAGTGCCAGTACAGCGCCGCCATCTCGAGATTGAGCGACTTCGAGGGCGGAATTTTTCCCTTGAGACCCAGGATCCAGAGCGTCAGCAACCAGATCACCCCGATCGTCACGTGGGTGCCGTGGAATCCCGTCAGAGTGAAGAAGCTTGCGCCGAACAGGTTGGTCTTGAGCGTGAGTCCCTCGTGCACGAAGTGGGTGAACTCGTACACCTGCATACCCACGAAGAACACGCCGCAGAAAATGGTGGCGCCGAGCCACCCCACCAACGCCTTCCGGCTGCCCCGCTGCGCTCCACTCAAGGCCAGTACCACGAACAGCGAGCTGAACAGCAGCAGCGCGGTTCCCAGGGTGACCAGCGGGATCTCCAGTATCGGCTTGAAGTGCTCGCCCGACGGCGAGGTCCACGGCTCGTGAGGGAATGGGCCGACCAGGCTGCGTCCCTTGTTGACCAGGTAGTTGGAGATCAGCGTCGCGAAGAACATGCATTCAGACCCAATGAAGGTCCAAATGGCCAGCTTGCGGCTGTCCAACCCGGTTGCGGTGGCGTGCTCGAGTCCATGGGGAACGTCGTGCGCGACTGCGGTCACGATTACTCCTGCTGGAAAACGTGAACGGTAAACAGTGACCAGTGAACCGGTGGCGAAGGGATGCTCCCCTTCACCGGTAACCGTTCACTGTTTACGCCTATCATCCCGCCGGCTCGAAGGCCCAGCGGTACACTCCGAAGAACAGCAGCGCCACCGCAGCAATGACGGGCAGCGGGCCTGCCTTGTCGTGGCCCAGCAGCATCAGGGTGATGAATACCGAGGCAACTCCGACCGCAGACACCAGCGGCCAGTAGGACGGGTTGGGCAAATGAATTCCGGCTCCGCTCACCCTCGCCGGCTCCGGCAGAGCCGTTCTTCCCTGCTCCCGCTTGGTCTCCCACAGGGCGTCCCGGCCGTGGACGACGGGTATCTGGGCGAAGTTCCACTCCTGTGGCGGAGAGGGGATCGACCACTCCAGTGTCGCGCCATTCCAGGGATCGGCCGGAGCATTTCGCGGCTTTCGCCAGGTCTGGAACACGTTGACGAGGAACACCAGGAAAGACAACCCAAGGATGAAGGCGCCCACGGTCTCGATCCGATTCAGGGTCTCGAAGCCCAGGCCCGCGGGATAGGTGTAGGTCCGCCGCGGCATGCCATTCAACCCCACGAAGTGCATGGGGAAGAACGTCACATTGAACCCGATCAGCATCAGCCAGAAATGCAGCTTGCCCAATCTTTCGCTCAGCATCCGGCCGAACATCTTGGGCCACCAGTAGTAGGCTCCGGCAGTGATCCCGAAAATGCTGCCCCCGAACATGACGTAGTGAAAGTGGGCAACAATGAAGTAGGTGTCCGTTTGTTGCAGGTCGGCAGGCGGCTCCGAGTGCATCACGCCCGACAGGCCGCCGATGATGAACATGGCGATGAAGCCGATGGCGAAAAGCATTGGAGTACGGAACTGGAGTGAGCCGCCCCACATGGTGCCGATCCAGTTGAAGATCTTCACCCCGGTAGGGATGGCAATCAGCATGGTGCTCAGGGCAAAGAACGTGTCCGCAATGGGCCCCATTCCGGTGGCGAACATGTGGTGACTCCACACCCCGAATCCCAGAAATGCGATGAACACCCCGGAGAACACCATGGCGGCATAGCCGAAGAGCGGCTTCCGGGAAAAGACCGGCAGAACTTCTGATATGATGCCGAATGCCGGCAGGATGAGGATGTAGACCTCGGGATGGCCGAAGATCCAGAAGAGGTGCTGCCACAGAATGGGATCACCCCCGCCCGAGGGGACGAAGAAGTGGGTGCCGAAGAAGCGGTCGAACATCAGCAGAATCAGGGCCACCGTGATGACCGGGAAGGCCAGCAGCAGCAGCACCTGGGTGATGAAGCTCATCCAGACGAACATCGGCATCCGCATCAGCTTCATGCCGGGAGCGCGGAGATTGATGATGGTGACGAAGAAATTCACCGCAGCGGCCAGGGAGGCGATGCCCAGGATTTGAAGTCCCAGCATCCAGAAGTCCACGTTCATGCCGGGGGAGTACTGCCGCGAGGTCAGGTTGGCATAACCGAACCAGCCCTGGTCCGGCGCCGCGTTGAAGAGCCAGCTGACATTCAAGAAGAGGCCACCCAGCAGGAACACCCAGTAGCTGAAGGCATTCAGCCGGGGAAAGGCCACATCCCGCGCGCCGATCTGGAGCGGGATCATGTAGTTGAAGAACATGGCCGACAACGGCATGATCGCGAGGAAGATCATGGTTGTGCCATGCATGGTGAACAGCTCGTTGTACCGCTCGGGCGACAGGAAGGTGTTGTCCGGACTGCCCAGCTGGATCCGAATCAACAGGGCCTCAATTCCGCCCATCAGGAAGAACACAAAGGCCGTCGCACCGTACAGGATGCCGATCCGCTTGTGGTCGACGGTGGTGATCCAGCTCCAGAGTCCGGTGTGCTCACCGTGTGCCGCTGCGTGGACCTGATGCTGATCTAGAACCCTGGTTGCCATACGAACCTTTTCATCATTGTGGTCAGATGGGTCTACTGATGGCCCCGGAGATACGCAGCCAGAGCCTGGGATTCCGGCTCGCTCACGCCCAGATTGGGCATGAGAACCCCTTTCTTGATCGCCTGCGGGTTCCGGATCCAGCGAGCCAGGTTCTCATCGGTGTTCTTGAGGGTCCCCGCCGCGATGTAGGAGCGGGCGCCGACGTTCGCCAGATTGGGTCCCACCATGCCCTTGGGGGCGTTCACCGCCTGCAGGGAATGGCAACCCACGCATCCTTTGGTCATGAACAGCTGCTCGCCGGTGGCGTAGTCCGAGCCTTGTGGCTTCTGAGCGGGGCCCGGCTGCTGAACAGTCGCTCCTGCGGTTGCCGTCTGGACCGCGGTGGCGGATGATGACGCAGCCGGCTTGCTTCCCGCGGCAGGCTGGGCGCCGGCCGGCGGTTTCGGGCCCAGCGTCTGCATGTGCGCCACCCAGGCCTGGAACTCCTCCGGGCTCTGAGCCCGTATCCGGTAAGCCATACGGGCATGCTGGATTCCGCAGAATTCTCCACACTGGGCCGGGTACTCGCCCTCCACCTCCGCCTTGAACCAAAGTCGGGTTTCCCGATTGGCAAAGACGTCGCGCTTGGCCGCAAATTGGGGGACCCAGAAGCTGTGAATTACATCCGCGCTTCCCATCCGGAGCGACACTGTCCGACCCACCGGCACGTGCAGCTCGTTGGCGGTGGTCAGATTGTATTCCGGATAGCGGAACTCCCACCACCACTGATGGCCCACTACCTCGATGGTCAAGGCGTCCTTGCCTGGGGTGGCGTTGGTCTGAAAGATGGCGCGGACAGTGGGAACAGCGATGGCGGCGAGGATCAGGGCAGGAATGACGGTCCAGACGATTTCCACCGTGGTATTGCCGTGGGTCTGGTGCGGCTCCGGATCTTCCGGTTTACCGCGGAACCGGAAGATGGCATAGATCAGCACTCCTTCCACCAGCACAAACACGAGCAGCGCCCACTTGACTGTGGTGTCCAGCAGGTGGTCGGCAATGCGGGCAAAATCGCCGCGCGGGAGGAGTGTGGTCTGGGGATAGTGCTCCGGGCTACAGCCGATTAGTCCAACGGCGAGCAGGCAGAGCGCGGTGACCAACCGGGAGCGCCAGGCAGCGGTCCTCAACATTTACGCGTTCATCCTGTTCGTAAGAGCCACCAAAGTCGCAGGGAAAAGCCTGAGCCAGCAGCACTTTACCCTTCCCCTCCGAAGGTGTCAAGGAAAACCCTCGGCATTCCGCCGTGCTGTTGCCGATGGTATCTTTTCACAGGAGTTTTCCCAAGCCTGGAGATCTCATCTCCGGGCCCATTCCTTTTTACGCCTGGTTGCACCAATGATCCGTGAAATGCGAGAGAAGCTTGGCCGCGAAATCGACCAGCTCAGCCACGAACTCAATATCCTGCTGCCTCAGGCCATCGCTCAGGCCGTGGAGCTCGGTGATCTGCGCGAAAACTCCGAGTACAAGGCAGCTCTTGAAAGACAGCAGTTCGTTCAGGCCCGTCTGGGGCAGCTGCATCAGCGGTTGAATCAGCTGGGTCAGCTGGCCAATACCGAAGCCCCGACAGACCGCGTGGGCCTGGGGTCTCGGGTAACCGTCCTGGACCTGGACACCAACGAAACCGATACCTACGTCGTGGTGCTGGCCGAGATGATGGACATCGATGCCGGCCACATATCTCTGGCGTCACCTCTGGGCCGTGCATTGGGCGGGGGAAAGGTGGGCGAGGAGGTCTCGCTCAGGTTGCCCACCGCCACCCGCAATCTCCGCATCCTAGATCTGGTCACCGTGCATCAGGCAGAAGCCGGGGCCAATGCGGCCAAAAGCAACGGAACCAACGGTTGATGGAATTTCCCAAGAAGCAGCTGCTGGTGGTGGGAGACCGGGTCCTCATTACGCCCGAGGACGGCGATGAGCGCACCCGGGTGGGGTTGTACCTTCCGGCCACCGCAATCGACGCGCAGCAGGTGCAGACCGGGCTGATCGTCGCCACCGGTCCCGGAACCCCCGTGGCCGACCTCAGCTCTTTGGACGATGAGCCCTGGAAGATCGATGCGCGCGAGGGCCGGAGCCGCGGGATGCAGGCCAGGGTGGGCGATCACGCCATCTTTTTCCGGAAGGCGTCCGTAGAGATCACCTTCGAGGAGCGGAAGTACCTGGTGGTGCCACAGGCCGCTATCCTGGTGCTGGTTCGAGACGATTTGCCGATTTAGTCGTCGTCAGTCCCTGACGCCAGTCCGCAGCTGTCCCCTCCTCAGTCAGCAGTCAGCCTAGTTCAACTATGCTTCACAGCTGAAGACTGTTGACTGACGACTCGCGACTGTCCCATGTGCTTCTTCCTCAACATTGCCAGTCCCCTGACCCTGAGCGAGGTCCGCTCGATGCTGCCGGCCGGGCTGACGGCGGATCTTGCCCCCGCCGCTGAGCGCGCCCGGCTGAGTCGCCTGCACCCATCAGCCAAGACCGTGGCTCAGCTTCTGGTGGGCGCCTGCTCCTGCGATCTGGTTCGGCCTCGCCAGGAGAGCTCTTTGGACGATGAACGAGAGCACCGCGGCCGCTATCAGCGCCGAAGGCTCCCCCGGAGCCAGATCATCCGCGAGCTGGAGCGGCATCGCCGCGGCCCGGTGCCTCGTCCCGAGCCGGCCAAGGGCTGGAGCAGCGCTCTCGCGGCGTTCGTGGCCGAGCACGCGCGCAACGCGGGACCAACCCTGTACCTGCTCGAATTTCTGCCTCACGACCACTCCAGCAGTTCCGTGGCCGTCCCGGTGCGCCGCTCCGTGGCAGAAGTTCGGGCTGCGGCCGACACCTGGCTCCGTGAAGGAGAACCCGTAGTGGTGTCGTGAGGTCCAAACTGGACAGCTCTTCCGCGACTTTCTATACTGGCACCGTTCAATCCCGTCGACTCTCCCCCAATGAGGATCCATGTTCAGAGCCTTTGGTTCTCAGGCTGCGTCCGCCGGACTGCTCGCCGTTGGGCTGCTCCTCGCGTGCGGCCGGAAGGACGCTCAACCCGACATTTCCGCGGACACTGCCTCCAACGAGGAATCCGCTGCCCAGGACACTTCATCCAGCGATGCTCCGGCCGCACAGCCTACCGGCAACCCCACGACCACGCCCCTTACTCCAGCCGACATCGACCGCTGGACCAAAGGGATGGATGGCGAGCTTCAGGCGGTGCGTGAAGCCGGCGCCAAGCTCAAGAGCGCGAAAACCAGCGATGACACCTTGAATGCAATGATGGGCGTGCAGGAGATGGCCACGGTGGAAGCTGGAGCGAAGGCGGCCGGGATAGACCCGGAGCGATACAAGTTCATCCGTAGCAATCTCTCTGCAGTAGTCGGTTATCTCACCCCGTCCCTCGGCGGGATCGACACCACCATTCTATCGCAGGCGCAGCGGGACGAGTTGCGCAAGGGAAATGAGGCGCAGATTGAGCGGATGCAGCAGGAAGTGCCGCCCGACGTGGTGGCGGCGGTCAAGCCACGCGCGGTGGAGCTTCGAAAGAAGGATATGGAGCTGGTGGCGGCCCGGCTGAAAGGCGCGGGCATGTAGCAGGAACGAGAGCGCCGCTCTCCCCGAGCGGCGCCTCGTGGGTTTACCTCAGGACTTGACCAACTCCACCCGGCGGTTGTTCTGCCGGCCTTCCGGGGTTTTGTTGTCGGCCGCCGGCTTGGTGTCGCCGTAGCCCTTCGCGGTCAGCTGGCTCCCGCTTATCCCATACTCCGTAGTCAACGCCTGCTTCACCGCGTCGGCCCGGGCCTGACTCAGCTTCAGGTTGGCGTCCGGCTTGCCGACGTTGTCGGTATGGCCCTGAACTTCAATCTTGAGCTCGGGGTGCTGCTTGAGCGTTGCCGCGATCTCTTTCAAGGTGGGAGTCGACTCGGGCTTGATGTCGGACTTCCCGGTGTCGAACAGAATACCCTGGGTAGTCCACCGTCCGGTCGAGGCCAAGGCGTCATAGATGCTCTTCTGGCTCTCCGCCACCCGGATGCGGGTCAGGTACACCGCATTGTCTTCATCATCCCGGCCGTCGAGCTTCACCGTGATCGCCTTCGCCCTGACGAAGTTTGCCTTGGGCAGGTTGATCAGGCGCTTCTCGTCGGCGTAGGCCTTCAGGTATTTGCCATCGGCGAGAATGCGGAAACTCGTGGGATGGCCCACATAGCGGTCCCTATCCGCATCCTTGGTGGAGACCCACTGGTTCTCCAGCCCACCCCCACTGGTGGACAGCGCGTTGGGCCCCCAACCGATTTCCATGCCCTGGTCGGTCGACTCGGTGCCGCCATAGATGGTGATGCTGTTTGCCGCCACGCCATGGCTCTTTCGGTTGATGACGTCGAACTCGAGGGTGAACTTCTCCGGCAGCACTTCAGGCAGCGGAATGCTGAATACACCATCGCTCGAGGCCTTGAGGGCGCGCTGCCCACCCTCGAATTCGACGATCTCGAGCTGCCCCTTCTTGAACTCCAGCCGCTGAGGAAAGTTCCCGACCTGATCGTCGGTGAAGTCGGTAAAGAAGAGCGTCCGCTGCCCCGGCACGAAGTCGTAGTTGGCCCAGGCCTTCTTGTCGGTGGGCGAGGTTGCGGCGGCGGTTGCCCCCGCTGCTCCTGCCCCAGCCGCGCCCGCGGTGGCGGCCGGCGCCGCGCCGGTTTGCCCGGCCGGAGCAGCCGCGGCGGCTGTGCTATCGCCTTTGTTGCCGCCGCCCGCCATGGCACTGTCGATCGCCTTGCCCTCTGCGTCGGTGGCCTTGGTAATCGCCTTGTCCTCGGCCGTCCGCTTGACCGCGTCCTTGAGCCGCTTCCCGAACTGCGCGTGGGCCGGGTTTGCCCATCCCACTGACAGGACTGCGAGCGCCGCTACCGTGGCGAGCCTCGGGCCCCAAGTGTTGTACGCCATCACCATCACCTCTATGCGTTGAATGAGAACCAGTAGGAGCAGGACTTCGACACAGCTGCGAAAGCGGGCGTCCGACTCGGGCCAATGAGAGACTGCACGTACCGGCTGATGAAGGCCGTGCGGAAGAGACTATGGCTGGTTTAAGCTGTCCCGAGGAGCTTCGGTCCGTACGCGTGTGTCCTGCACGCCAGGGAGCGCGCCCACTATGTTCGAAGTGGAGGATGACTTTGTCAAGCATGCCGACGTCCCATCACGAGGGACGGTTCACCGGATCAGGCGGTACCGAGCTCTTCTTTCAGAGCTGGCTCCCGGCTCGAGCGCCAGCCGCCATACTGGTGAACCTGCACGGCCTGGGCGACCACAGCGGTCTGTATCCCGGTCTGGCGGAGTTCTTTCCACCTCGGGGCATTGCGCTCTACGCCTTTGACCTGAGAGGAAATGGCCGGTCACCGGGTCAGCGGGCATACATCAGCAGCTGGGATGAATATCGGGAGGATCTTCAGCGTTTCCTGGATCTCCTCAGGGGCCGGCATCCCAACCTGCCGCTCTTCCTCTTGGGAAACAGCCTCGGAGGATTGATCGCCCTGGAGTACGCCCTGCACTACCCCGATGGTCTGGCCGGTGTCATCGCCGCGGCCCCGCCGCTCGGCAAGCTCGGCGTCCCGCCCATCCTCATGGCCATGGGCCGGGTGCTCTCGCGGGTAGCGCCCCGTTTCTCTCTGCGGGTGGGAATGGACCTGAGCGGACTGGCTCGGGACCCTGCCGTCGTCGAGGCAGTTCTGGCGGATCCATTGTTTCACCGATGGGGCACCGCACGGCTCTCGACCGAAGTGACCTCTGCCATTGCCCGGGTACAGAGTCAGGCCGAAGACTTCTCGGTGCCGCTGCTCATCCTGCATGGATCGGCGGACCGGATGGTGCCGCCGGATGGGAGCCGGGAGTTTTTCTCCCGGCTTCGCCAGCCCGACCGCGAATTCAGGGAGTATCCCGGAGCGTATCACGGACTGTTTGCGGACCTCGACTCGCAGGCGGTTCTGTCCGACGTGGCCCGCTGGCTGGATGCGCACCTGCCGGTCCCATGGTGATCCGCGACCCTCGCGGAGTCGCCGATCGTCCGGTAGTATCAGGCAGACGGCGGCACCATGACCACTCCTTCCGCTTCCCCAGACCTTTCCCCACCCCGGCGCCGAGTAACGTCGCTGTTCAGCCGGGCCCTGCGCCTCCGCTGCCCTCACTGCGGTGGCGGCCCGATCTTCGTCACTTGGTCACACCTGGTGCCCAACTGTCCGGTCTGCGGACTCGGCCTGGAACGGGGGGAGGAGGGGTACTGGCTGGGCGCGTACTTCTTCAATCTGATGGCGGTGGAGACCGTCTTCAGCATTTGGGTTCTGGCTTTTTTGCTGGAGACCTGGCCCGACCCGCCGTGGGATCTGATTGCAGGCCACCACTATTGTCCTGATGCTGGTGGTGCCTTTCGCGTTCTTTCCCTACTCCAAAACCCTGTTTCTCGCCTTCGACCTCATGGTGCGTCCCCCGACTGAAGAAGACTTCGTGGTGCCGCATGAGGAGGCCTGGAACATCCGCCGGAAGCAGACCTGATCCGTCACCCCCGATCAGGTTCCGGTGGCGCGCTCGTGCGCCTCCATCTGCTCGATTACCTTTTCCGGCGCCACGTCCTGGGACAACTCCGCCAGCTCAGGGTCTCGCGCTGCCTCGAGATCCATCCGCTCAGCCATGGCCGCAACCAGGGTGATCAGACGAGTCACCTCGTGCTCGGCCAGAAGACTGATTTGCAGATCCAGGTCGGCCCGCCGGTCGGCCAGCATCGCCATGCGGTTCTGGCTGATCAGTACGAAAGTGGAGAGGAAAATCGCTTCGACCGACGCCAGCATCGCTAGAACGACAAAAGACCGATCGAAGCGTGGCATACCCGGGATCCAGCCCAGGTTGATGATGATCCAGGTCCCGAAATACGAGCAGATGGATGTAAACAAAGCGCATGCTGCCGGTGAACCGGGTGATCCCATCCGCGATTCGTTCCTGCCGGCTCCGGCTCCCCTCCTGCTCGCGCCGTTGCTCCAGCAGCGCCTTGATGTTGCGGTCCACCACCTGGGCCAGATCCGGAGAGCTCTGGCGGACGACATTCGACATGCCGAATAGCTATCGCAACGGCAATCGGAAGTGTGTGGTCCCGCTCACATCAGAGAACGAAGTTCACCGGTGGGGATGCAGGAGCGGCAGGTATTCCGCCCATGGCCCCACGGCATCGGCATACTGGCGTGCCATCACCCGGGCGATCTGTGCCAGATGATTGAGGTCGTGAGCCACCCAGGTCGCCAGTAGCTGTCCCAGCGTTACCGGGCCGAGCTCGGGGTGAAAACCCCGACGATTGAAGTCGGAGGGTTGCAGGCGCTGCGATTCCAGCCGGCCCAGATTGGTGCGGCGCAGCTCGGTAAAAGTATCAAGCAGTTCTTCCAGCGACTTTCCCTGAGACTCGCGAAACTGGGCAAAGCGGTCGAACGGGGTGAAAGGCCGCGAGTCGCCCTCGGCCAGCAGCAGCTCGAGCCGGGGAATCCAGTCGGTCCGCTCCCCATGAATCAGGTGCCCGACGATGTCGTAGGGACTCCACGTGTCGGGTCCTTCATTGGAGCGAACCCAGACATCGGGCAGGTGTTCCAGCCAGGCACGGAGCACCTGCGGAGTGGCCCGCAGCACCGGCAGTGCATCGTCCAGGGCGAAGTTCACGAGAACCTCTCCGAAGAGAAGGCGATCCCCTCTAAATTAGCCCTACCCTGATGGATCTGTCTCGACAGGAGTCTCACGTGTTTTCTCCCGATTATTTGCCCCTCCCGCTGATGCTACTCGCTGGAGCAGGGCTGCTGGCTTGTGGTCAGAGTACCAGCCGGCACCCCGACATGGGACCGGTGGTATTCGAGGATCGATTGGTCATCCAGGACACCGATGACCGTTCGCCGCTTGGCATACCGCCGTCTGCGCTGCCTCCAGCCGGTGCCTGCCGTCTGTGGAAGCCGGGCCGTCCGGTTCGGGAGCAGGCTCCTGTCGGCGTGTGTGCTCAGATCGAGCCGACGGCCCCACCGGAGAGCTGGATCCTGTATCGGCCCAGTCAGGATCCTCGGCTGGTTCACGTGAGAGTGGTGGATCCGGACCAGGCGGGACTGGTGACACAGGTGCGAGTGTACGACGCGGAGCGAGGGACCTACCTCGGCTCGAAGCAGCGGGCTCATTCTTGACGAGCTACATCTTCGGGATATATTCGGGAAAGTAGTGCCGAATAAACCCCGAAGCTGAGGCGCCACCGATGTTCTTCCCCGCACTCTCCAGCCTGCCGCCCTCCCCCGGCGTTCTCTCCCGAACTGAATCAAAGCCGGTAAGCCGACGACCATCGGGCCCCTTTCAGCGCTGTCCCGACTGCGCCGGCCCCCTGGTTCCCTCATCAGGTTGTTTCAGTTGCACTCAATGTGGATGGGGACTATGCGGGGGATAGAGATGGGGCAGCGGGGCAGCAGGGCGGCTGGGCAGGAAGAGAGCGGAGCAGCTCCGGAGCGGAGAACCGACCAACAGATCGACCTTCCCAATCTCTTGTGCGAGCCACTGCCTCGCCCCCCCGCTGCCCCCCTGCCGGTTCTCGACACTCGTGCCCGGGGCACCCGGTTCATTCAGCTCTCGGTGCGCTCCGTGCTCAACACGCCGGCATCAACGCATATGGGATTCTGGTCCATCAATCCCTATGTCGGGTGCGAATTCGGCTGCACCTACTGTTACGCGCGGGACACCCATCGGTGGGTGATGGAACGGGCGGACAGGCGGACGGGCGGAGGGGCGGACGATTCGATAACCAAGGCGAACTTTGTTCTGACCGACCGACCGGCCGACCGCCTGCCCGCCTGGGAGGCCTTCGAAAAAGAGATCCTGGTCAAATCCGGCGTTGCCGAGGTGCTGGGCCGTACGCTCAAACCTGCTCGGCTGGCCGGCCAGTCGCTGGTTATTGGCACCGCCACTGATCCGTATCAGCCGGCCGAGCGTCGGTTTCGACTCACCCGGCGCATTCTGGAGGTGCTGCGCTCTTATCACGGGCTCTCGATCGAGATCATCACCAAGTCGCCCTTGGTCACCCGCGACCTCGACCTGCTGCAGGCGCTCTCTCGACAGAACGAAGTAAACGTCAACATTTCGCTGGCCACCGCGGACCCCCGACTGGCCCGCCGCCTGGAGCTGCGCTCGCCGGTTCCAGCGGCGCGGTTGCGGGCACTGCGGCGGCTCACCCAAGGCGGAGTGTATGCCGGACTGATTGTGGCGCCAATCATTCCCGGCATCACCGATGACTGGGCCGGGTTGGCGCGGCTCATGGACGCAGCGAAGGAGGCAGGTGCCCGCTACGTGATCGGGTCGGCGCTCCGGCTCGGTCCCGCGGCGCGGCGCCGCTTCCTTCCCATACTCGAGCGCGAGTTCCCGGCTCTGTACGAGCGATATCGCCGGCATTACTCCGGTAGCGACATGGCCAGCCGGAGCTATCAGGATGCGCTCACTCGCCGGCTCAATGCCCTGCGTCAGGCCTACGGGTTTGCCGGCGATGAGGCGAGTAAGCGGCGCCGGCAGCGGCTCGAAGCTGCCGAGCACAGCGGCAAAGTGGTGGATGCGGCCGAGCAGTCCGTCCTGTTATAGAGGAAATTGCCATGAGCAGCGCGGAACACGATCGCAGGATCGATTACATCGAGTTCTCCGTCACCAGTGTGCCGGAGGCTAAGCGTTTTTACGGCGAAGCGTTTGACTGGAGCTTCGAGGACTACGGACCGGAATACGCCAGCTTTGCCGATGGCCGGCTGAGCGGTGGATTTCAGACGGTCTCCCGGGTAACCAGCGGAGGACCCCTGGTGGTGATATACGCCTCCGATTTGGAGGCGCAGGAGAGCCGGGTCATACAAGCGGGGGGCGCCATCGTGCGCGCCATTTTCAGCTTTCCCGGTGGCCGCCGTTTCCATTTTACCGACCCCAGCGGCAACGAGCTGGCGGTATGGTCCGACAAGGAGAAAGCGTGAACGGTCAACGGTAAACGGTAAACAGGGGATTCCCACGAAGAATCCAGCCACGATCAAGCCTGTTTACCGTCCACCGTTGACCGTTCGCGCAGCCTTGCGCCATGCGTTCAGTGTTGTTCGTCGACCCGCCCGCCTTCTGTACCACGCTGGAAGGTCTGGTGGCCCCTGCCCTTCGAACCCGCCCGCTCGCCATCGCGCGAGCGGGAGCAGACCGGGCCACGGTTCTGGCGCTCTCACCCGAGGCGCGATTGGCCGGGTTGATGCCCGGCATGCCGGTGCAAAAGGCCCAACGGCTCTGCCGCGATCTCATCGTGGTGCCCCCCAACCCGCAGCTCTATGCCCGAGCGTCTCGTGCCTTGCACGAGATTCTCCGGCTGTTTGCCCCGACCATCGAGCCCCGGGGATACGGTCATGCCTTTCTCGATCTCACCGGAACCAGTCGGCTGTTCGGCCCGCCGCAGGACGTTGCGGGCCGGCTCGGGCGAGAAGTGCGGGCCCGGCTCCGCTTTCCTATCTCTGTTGGAATCGCTGGGAACAAGCTGGTGAGCCAGGCGGCAATTCGGGCGGACCGGCAGACCGGCGGACCGGACGGGGCCAGCGGCCATGAGCTCTTATACGTACCGGCCGGCAACGAACGGGAGTTCCTGGCGCCTCAGCCTCTGGAAGTGCTGCCCGAGCTGGATCCCGACATGCGGTTTCGGCTGGACGAGTATCAGCTGGAGCTGGTCGGGGAAGTCGCGAGTATCTCCGAGAGTGCGCTCTGCGCGGTGTTCGGGCGAGAGGGCCGAGTGCTTCGGGCCAGGGCCCGGGGAATCGACCCGCGCCCGGTCCTCTCACCGGAGCAGCAGTCGCTATTCTGCCTGGAGCATACCCTGTCGAGCGACACCAACGATCTCAGCGTCCTGCATCCGGTCTTGCGGTTGCTGACCGAGCGGCTGGGCCGACGACTCCGTCGTCGGGAGCTCGCCGCCGGCCGTCTGCGCCTGCAGGCCACCTACGCTGATTACACCACCGTCACCCGCAGTGTTCCGCTGAGCGCCGCAGTGCTCGATGCGGAGCTTTGGGATGCAGCCCGGCGAGCCTTTGCCATAGCCAACACGAAACGGCTGGCAGTCCGTTCACTGGCGCTCACCTTGGATCAGCTGGTAGAGAAAGAGGCGCAGCTGGAGCTATGGGCGAGGCAGATGGGCAGCGCGGCGGAGGGGCAGCAAAAGCACAACGGTCAAGATACCGGAGACTGTCTCGCTGCCTCGCTGCCCCGCTGCCCCAACACTCTCCAGCACGCCATCGATCACATCCACGCTCGCTATGGTGCCGGTGCACTCCGGCAGGGAGTGCCGCTGACTGCTCGCCGCCCGGCTCTCCGTCACCAGGCCACCACAACCTTGCCAAAGGTCGCATTGCCTTCGAGCACCCGATGTGCGTCTGCAAGTTGAGTCATGGGGTAGGTCCGCTCCAACACCGGCCGGAGCGCCGCCGGCTGGCCGAAGCGCGGCTCGAACAGCGGCAGCATTCTGTTTCCGAACTCCCGAACCAGCGGAATTCTCTCCTCCAATCCGCGGGTTCGCATGACCGTGCCCACGATCTCCAGCCGCTTCCGCAGCAGCGGCCCGAGATCGGCGGTGGTCTGGCTCCCCGCCAGAAAGCCGAGCACAATGAGCCGGCCCCGCGGCGCGAGCACCGCCAGGTTCTCGGCCAGCGCTGGCCCACCCAGCACGTCGAACACCACGTCCACCGGCTCCCCGACTGCCTCAGGAAAAGGGGTGCGACTGGTATCGATGCCCACGTCCAGCCCGTATACCAGGGCCCGGGCAAGCTTGTCGCTGCTGCGCGAGGTGCCGATCACGGTGGCGCCGAGCTGTTTGGCAATCTGGGAGGCTGCAGTGCCCAGGCCGCTGCCAATGGCGTGGATCAGCACCCGCTCTCGAGGCTGCAGCCGCCCCCGCGTCACCAGCGCATCGTAGGCGGTGAGAAATGCCTCGGGAATGGCCGCTGCCTCTGCGTAGGAAAGTCCTGCGGGAATCGGCAGCGCTTCATCCTGGTGCACCACCACCAGCTCGGCCTGTGCCCCGCCTCCCACCAACCCCATCACCCGGTCGCCCACCCGCCACTGAGTAACGCCCGGCCGCACCGCCTCTACCTCGCCGGCGTACTCCAATCCCGGGATGTTGGCCGGCCAACCCGAGGGGGCAGCGTAGTGTCCCCTACGCTGGATGATGTCCGCCCGATTCAGCCCAGCGGCGTGCACCCGCACCCGGATGTGATCCGGCCGGACCTCGGGTTTGGGGACCTCACCGATGCTGATGACTTCGGGCCCACCGGCTCCCTCGTAAATCGCTGCGCGCATAGAGCCCGTAACATACATCCCTATGGCTGAGACCTACTGCGATGCAGCCTCGGGTCACGAGTGGCACGGCCCCTATCACGATGGGGAGTACGGCTTCCCGCTTCAGGATGATGCCGCTCTGTTCGAGCGCCTCATGCTGGAGATCAATCAGGCGGGGCTGTCCTGGCTCACCATTCTCAAGAAACGTGAAGCCTTCAGCAGGGCCTTCGGCGGCTTTGCTCCCGAGATTGTCGCCGCGTACGGGAATGCAGATCGCAAGCGGCTGCTCAACGACAGCGGCATTGTCCGAAACCGGCTGAAAATCGATGCCGCTATCAGCAACGCGCAGAAGATTCTGGAGCTCCAGAAAAGCCACGGTTCCTTTGCCGCGTGGCTGGCCGCCCATCACCCCCGGAGCAGAGAGGATTGGGTCAAGCTCTTCAAAGGCACTTTCCGTTTTACCGGTGGAGAGATCGTGAATGAGTTTCTGATGAGCATCGGGTATCTGCCCGGGGCCCACGCCCCCAGTTGCCCGGTGTACCAGCGCATCCTCGAGCTCCGTCCACCCTGGTCAGTGCGAGGCAAAACATGAGTGCCACCCGAATCGCCGGCCCCACCGGCACACTGGCGCTGGACGATGGTGGTCAGGGCGGCGTTCCGGTTGTTCTGGCGCATTCGCTGGCTGGAACGTCCGGGCACTGGTCTCACCAGCTTCAGCATCTGCGCTCGAGCCGGCGCGCGGTGGCGTTCGACTTTCGGGCACATGGGGCGTCCGAGTCAGCCCGGAATCATGACTATTCGATCGACGGATTGGCGAGCGATCTCGGCGCCGTGGTTGATGGCTTGGGCATTGGAAGGTTCGTGCTGGTGGGCCACAGTCTGGGTGGTGGAGTCGCCCTGACCTATGCCGGCGCTCACCCCGATCGTGTGGTAGGTCTGCTGCTGCTGGATCCAATCGGCGATGGCACCCAGATCCCTGCCAAGCAGGCCGACTCTTTTCTCCAGGCACTCGAGGCCGATTACGACAACGTCATCCAGGGATACTGGTCGCAGATCGCTGGACCCAACGCCACGGTCAAGGACCGTTTGCTGGGAGAGCTGCGGGCCACACCCCGGGAGGTGATCGAGCAGCTGTTTCGCGAGGTCATGCGATTTGATCCTCGTCCTTCATTGGCCGGCTATCGCGGCCCGATCCTGTCCGTGGTAACGCCTCACAACGATGAGCCATTCAGTCTTCACCAGGTGGGGAAAGGCTTCTCCCATCGGATGATTACGGGCACCGGCCACTGGATTCAGCTGGATAAGCCGGAGGTCTTCGACCATCTGCTCGATGAGTTTTTGATAAGCGTGAACGGATAATCAGCGTAAGGCGGATGTGTCCCGCTTACTGCTCACGCTTTTGTTTTCCCGCTTGCGCTCTGTTAAGAAGATGTTCACTCACCTGCACGTCCATTCCCACTTTTCTTTCGGCCTCGGCGTATCCAGCCCGGATGCGCTGGCCGAAACGGCCGCCCGGCAAGGGTTCCGCGCCCTGGCCTGCACCGACAGTAATGGCGTCTACGGAGCGGTGGAGTTTCAGCGCGCCTGTTCCGCCGTTGGCATCCGGCCTATCCTCGGCGCTCACCTGGTGGCAGATGGGCAGGAGGTGGTCGCGCTGCCAACCAATGAGCGCGGGTGGGGCGCATTGTGCCGGGCAATAACCCGAATTCACTGGGGCAACCATTCCAGCGAAGCCCGGAGGGACGTACCGGTGGAGGAGGACGCGCAAGGGGTAGGGCGGAAACTCGAGAAATTGCTGGGCTCAGTGGCAACCGACCGCGAAGGCCTGATTCTCCTGTCTCGCAATCCCGCGTTCCTCGAGCAGACCCTCCGAGTAAGTGGACCGGACAATCTCTACGCCGAGCTGCGCCCGGGTAGCCAACGGCACGAGACCATGACAGTTGCCCAGCGATTGGGCTTACCAGTGGTGGCCACCAACGGGGTGGTGGCCGCGGATGCCGAGGAATGGAGTCGCCACCGACTGCTTCGCGCCATTGCGCTCAACACCACCCTCTCCGCCCTCCCCGCAGCCGAGCTCTGGCCGCAGCGGGCGTGGCTCTGCCCTGCTCCCGAGCTGGCCCGTCATTTTCCCGATTGTCCCCAGGCACTATCTGCTGCGGAAGAAATCGCCGAGCGGTGCGACTACACCATTCCGATCGGAAACCGCACGGTTCCTCCCCGCATTGCCGATACGGCGGGAGCCTTCGATCAGCTTCGGGCGTTGACGTTGGAAGGAGCCCGCCGGCGCTATCCAGTCATTACGCCCGAGCTGCAGGAGCGTCTGGATCTGGAGCTCGGCATCATCGGCCGCAAGGGTTTCGCCGATTATTTCCTGGTGGTCCGCGACATCGTCTATCACGGGCCGACTCATTGCGGCCGCGGGTCGGTGGCCAACTCGGTCGTGAGTTATTGCCTCGGTATTACCCACGTCGATCCGATTGCCTCCAAGCTCGTATTCGAGCGCTTCCTCAATCTGGAGCGCCGCGATCCTCCGGACATTGATCTCGACTTCCCCTGGGATGAGCGCGACCAGGTGCTGGAATACGTCTTCCGGCGCTATCCCGGGCTTCACTCCGCCATGGTGGCCAATCACAATTGCTTCCAGGCTCGGGGTGCGCTCCGTGAAGTGGCCAAGGTGTACGGCCGGCCAGCCGGCGAGATCCGGGAGGTAACTCGCCGCATCCCATTCTTCGAAGAGGGAGAACGCCGGCTTCCCGATCTGATCGCGACGCACCCCAATTTCCGCGGGCTTAACCTGGCAAGCCAATGGGAGGAGTTTGCCCGGACAGCAGAGGGCCTGGTCGGTCTGCCCCGGCACCTGTCGGTGCACGCCGGCGGGGTGGTTATCACTCCCACACCTCTGACGGATTACGTCCCGGTCGAGCCGGCCACCAAGAAACTGGAGTGCAATCCGGAGCTGGTTGTGCCGGTCATTCAGTTCGAGAAGGACGGCACCGAGGACGCCGGACTGGTCAAAATCGATCTTCTGGGCAATCGCTCGCTAGCCGTCATTCGGGATGCCATCGACGCGGTCCATGGCCACACCAATCATCGGATCGATTACACCTCGTCCACCGCCGGCAATGATGAAGCCGCCAAAGCCCTGTTCCGCACCGGCCAAACGATGGGCGTGTTCTACACCGAGTCTCCAGCCTCGCGGCTGCTCTGTGCCAAGAGCCGAGCCGACACCTTCGAGCTGCTGGTGCTCAACACCAGCATGATCCGGCCGGCCTCGAACAAGTACATCCAGCTCTACCTCGAGCGGCTTCGCAACCACGCTCCCTACGAGCCGCTCGATCCCTCGCTGCGGGACACGCTGGTCGATTCCTTTGGCATCATGGTTTATCAGGAAGACGTGGTGAACGTCTGCACCACATTTGCCGGAATGTCTCCGGCCACCGGCGACGGTCTCCGCAAAGCTCTCTCCAAGAAACGTCCGGGCAAGCATCTTGGCGCCTATGCCGAGGAGTTCTTCACCGGGGCGTTGCGTCTGGGCCGCAACCCGGAAGCGGCCAAGCGCGTCTGGGACATGATCATGTCCTTTGCCGGGTACAGCTTCTGCAAGGGCCACTCCTGCTCATATATCCAGATCGCGCAACACTCCTGCGCGCTCCGGGCTCATCATCCGGCGGAGTTCATGGCGGCGGTGCTGTCCAATGGCGGCGGGTACTACCAGCCTTTTGCCTACGTGGCGGAGGCCATGCGTATGGGCCTCAGAATTCTTCCGCCCGATATCAATGCCAGTGAGTTCCGGTCCACCGGCAAGGAACGGGATATCCGGATCGGTCTGCAGTTTGTGAAGGGGCTCTCGGCCGACGCGGTGGAGCGAATACTCTCAGCAAAGCCCTTTACCAGCATCTTCGATCTTCGCGCCCGGACCAGAATCGCGCCCGGCGATCTACGCCTCCTCATTAAGGTCGGTGCTCTCGACTCCGTCGCGCAGGACTGGACCCGGCCGATGATGTTGTGGATAGTTGATTCAGCGGGGCGGCGGGGCGGCGGGGCAGCGAGGCGGCAGCAACGGCCTGCTGCAGAATTCCCAGACGCTATTGACGGCCCCGCTGCCCCGCTGCCCCGCCGCCCTCCCGACTGGTTCGATGATCTACCGCCCGCTGTGCCCGTACTCAAGGAGTACTCCCCCGACCGGCGGCGGCGCGAGGAGTACATCACCCTCGGCTTCATCACCGACGCCCATCCGATGCAGCTGCACGCCGATCAGTTGCGGAAGTATCGGCTCTGCCGCAGCACCGAGCTGCACCGGTATGTGGGGAAGCACGTCCTGATGGCTGGAATGCTGACCGCCGCCAAGCCGGTACACGCGAAAACCGAAGAGCCGATGGAGTTCGCGACCTTCGATGATGGGGGCGGCCTGATTGAGACGGTCCTGTTTCCCGACGTGTATCGGAAGCGCAGTCACGTGCTGTTCGATCAGGGGCCTTTCATCTTTCGGGGGAAGGTAGAGGAAGAATTTGGGGCCATCACCCTGACGGTAACCCATCTCGATCGGCTGGATCGCTCGCTGCGGCCTAGGGACTCGAGGCCGAGCGGGCGCCAAAGATCATCGATCCCTCCTGCGCAATGGGAACCTTCCTCTTCCCGATAGGTGTCTGAAAGATGGCCTGGCCTCGCACGGCAAAGCTATGAGTTCCGTGGCCCAGCTGGCGCAAACGCTCCGGTGTGGCCGCCTGGCCCAGGGAGATGGGCAGAGCGATCGTCGAGACCGTATCCATCGCCATCGGTACGCTGCTGTCACGCTTCGTCTCGCCAACGGCCATGCCATCGAGCCGCAGAGACATCTCGACCCGCTCGCTGGACAGCGGATAGTCGTTGGTATTCTTCATTGCCAGGGCAACTGTCACCGGAGATCGGGCTGGTCCGGGCCCCAGCTCCAGGGTAATCTGCGACACCGTGACAACCGGGTCCTCGTAGATCCAGAGACCCAGTGGAGTGCAGCCCCCTAGCAGGAGTCCCCACCCGGTCCGCCATGTCAGCGATGTCACCGAATGTCTTTGCAAGTTTCGCACTTTCCTTGGGCGCAGCTGCGGCCATAAATGCTTGTAGCTCGTCATCCGAGCCATCCATACCGCAGGGCACGGGAGCGCGGCTGCAGTCGATCGCTTCCGGTTTGAGCTCACCGCTGTACCTGACCAGTCCCCCTGGTGACCCGAGCCGTCTGTTCGTCGTGGAACAGACCGGGGGCATCCGCCTGATAAAGGACGGCAGCCTGCTGCCTACTCCATTTCTGGACCTGAGCGGCCGGATATCGGCCGGCGGTGAGCAAGGGCTCCTGGGACTGGCATTCTATCCGGACTATGCCGCCAGTGGCAGGTTCGTGGTGCACTATACCGACCCTGCTGGAGACACTCATCTCTCCATTTTTCAGGTCTCGGCCGATCCCGACGTTGCCGATCCGGCCAGCGAGCAGGTAATCCTGACCGCAGACCAGCCCTATGCCAATCACAATGGGGGCCAGGTGCTGTTTGGACCCGACGGCTTCCTCTATCTCGGCCTGGGCGATGGAGGCGCCGGGAACGATCCCGAAGGCAGGGGCCAGAACCTCTCAGACCTGCTGGGATCCATTCTCAGGGTGGACGTTCAAAGTGGAACCTCTTACACCGTACCTGCAGACAACCCCTTTGTGGGGCAGGCCGGCGTTCAGCCTGAAGTCTGGAGCTATGGACTACGGAATCCCTGGCGCTTCGCCTTCGATCGGGCAACGGGCGATCTCTACATCGCGGATGTCGGGCAGGACCGCTACGAGGAAGTCGACGTAGCACCCGCCGGTGGGAATCCCGGGAAGGGTGTCAACTACGGCTGGA
Source organism: uncultured Gemmatimonadales bacterium (assembly GCA_963698975.1). Lineage (GTDB taxonomy): Bacteria > Gemmatimonadota > Gemmatimonadetes > Gemmatimonadales > GWC2-71-9 > CAVVWJ01. The sequence goes on along the minus strand of CAVOSV010000002.1, from coordinate 1,243,463 downwards.
ACATCATGGAGGGCGCCCACTGCCTTAACGGCGGCCAGTGCGACCAGACCGGGCTGACCCTGCCGACGTTCGAGTACGGCCACGATCAAGGATGCTCGATCACGGGAGGATACGTCTACCGGGGCAGCGCCATTCCAGCTCTGCAGGGTCTCTACTTCTTTGGCGATTACTGTCAGGGCTGGGTAAGGAGTTTCAGGTACAGCGGGGGTCAGGCCACCGAGCTCACTGACTGGCCTACCCTGAGGCCGGGCGGCTCGATCCTCAGCTTCGGAGAGGATGCTGCAGGAGAGCTCTACGTGCTCAGCTCGTCCGGTGGCGTGTTCAAGCTGATTCCCGCTCAATAGATGCATGGAAAGCGGGGCTGAACCTCCCAACCAGGCCGTCTTCGAGCGACTCAGGTCGCGCATTCCAGCAACGGTCCGCTTCGGAACCTCCACCTGGAACTACCCGGGATGGCAAGGCCTGGTGTACCACCAGGATTACGGCCCTAAAGGCGCCGCGGCTCGAATGCTCAGGGAGTACGCCGCTTTTCCCCTATTCGGGACGGTCGGCGTTGATTCGAGCTACTATGGGCCGCCCGCCGAAGCAGTGCTGACGAGCTACGCGGAAAATCTTCCTCCCGGCTTTCCCTGCATCAGTAAGGTCTGGGGTCAACTTACGATTCACACCTTCACCAAGGCTCAGGACCCCGTTCGGGCTGGAAAGCGCAACCCTGATTTCCTCAACCCAGATCTCTTTGTTGAAGAGATCTACCAGCCCTACCGCCGCTACTTTGCCCGGAACACCGGGCCATTTGTTTTCGAATTTCAGACGATCGCAAAGTTTGCCGGCCTGGACGCCGAGTCTTTTGCCGACCGGCTGGATCAGTTCTTCTCAGCACTTCCCCGGGATGCCGAGTACGCGGTTGAAATCCGGAATGAAGAGTTCCTCACCCCGATGTACTTCGCGGTACTTCGCGAGCATGGGGTGGCTCACGTTTTCAACTCCTGGACCAGAATGCCGCCGATTGGGCATCAGCTCGATCTGCCGAACTCGATAACCGGGGCGTTCATTCTTGCTCGAGCCCTGCTCCGGCCGGGGCGGACCTACAACGAGGCGGTGGACGCGTTCGCGCCGTATGACCGGATTCGGGAGCCTAATCCCAAGCTTCGGCGGGACCTCGTTCGCCTGGTCGAGACCGCAGTGAAGACCAAGATCCCAGCCTATCTCCTGGTCAATAATCGCGCGGAGGGCAGTGCCCCATTGACCATCGCCGCGGTGGCCGAGCTGCTCAGGCCGGAAGCCTGATCTCCAGCGACCAGGCTCGCTCTTCACCCGGCTCAAGGACCTGCGCGGTGTGCCACTCGCTTACCGCAACGTCCAGCCGGTCAGGTGCGCCGATGCAAGGTTCCAGCGCCAGGTTGTAGTATGGCTGCCGCCCCGGCGGAGCCCAGCCTCGACAGTTGATCCAGACCCCCACCTGCGGCACCTCCGCTGCACGTACAACCATCTCGAGCTGCTCGCCTTTGCGTGGGTCGGTCAAGGTGAGTGTACTCTCACCAGTCAGATCGCCAAAAAGCTTGATCGCCCAGCCACCATTCTCGGGAAAGGTGAATCGATCAGCACTACCCCCAATGGCGCCCGGCCAGCTCACGACATCGTTCTCACTCACGTCGTCGCGGCCATGGACGGCATCGAGCTTCACCTGGGTTACTCCAGGTAAGGTCAACTCAGACCCGGGTTGCACATTGAGGAGCGGATGAGAGGACCAGATCCAGGGAAACGGCGCGTTGCCCCAGTTTAGGACTCGATACCGGAAGCGTACCACGGGCTCCTGGGGATCCAGGGTGACCTCCCGTAGAAACTCGTAGGGAAAGACGCTCCCCTGAGCTGAGCCGGCCAGGGTGGTCCCTTCGGCGTGATCGTACACCGAGCTGGCCCAGGGAGCGCTCCACAGCTCACCGTGATCGGGCAGCGGTGGTGAGTTCTCCGGCGCATCTGGAACAGAGCAGGCACCCACCGTGGGAAAGCATTCGTCCCATCCGCCACTGTCCGCGGCCTCCACATAAGACGTCCCTTGCTCCGGCAGCGCGAGCGGAATCTGATCGCTGCGCCACAGCCATTCGCGGCCGTTCAGGCGCCGGAGATTGGTGAGCTTCATTCCAATGGCCGGAATGGCGACCAATTCCAGCTCGGCGGATCGGAGAGCGACAGCTGGAAAGCCGGAGACCTTAGTTTGCCGGAATGACATGCCCGAAGGCCCGCACCGGCCAGCTGCCGAACTGGACGACTTTTGCGGGTACCGCAGAGAACCGAAAGCCGGAGGAAGGAAGGCTCTGGAGATTACAAAGGTGTTCCACGATGAGAACCCCTGAGCCGAGTAGGATGGAGTGGACTGGCCGGCGCTGGTCCGCCGTGTCGTCGATGTTAAGAGAGTCGATACCGACCAGCACCGCCCCGCTGTCTCGCAGGAACTCCGCAGCTTCACCGGTAAGAAATGGGTGTCCTGACAGATACTGGTCGGTTCGCCAGTGGCGGTCCCAGCCGGTACGCACCAGCACTGCCTTGCCCCCCAAATCGATTCCCTGAAATACACCGGCAGAAATCGACCGCCCACTCCCGGCGGCGGCCCGCACCACAACTGCGTCGAGGTTGGCTACACACTCCAGCGGAAGCTGCGCCAGATCCGCACCATCAGCGTAGCGATGAAAAGGAGCATCGAGATAGGTGCCGGTGTTCGCCACCATCTCGATTTTGCCGATCTGAAACTCGACCCCGGCAGCATAGCGACTGCGCGAAGCTTCCCGGCTGAGGTAGTCACATATCAGCGGCGAGGGCAAGCCGGGATAGGTCACCATGCCGTGTTCGATCTCGTGGCTTACGTCAATAAAGGAATGAGGCGCTTCCCCGCTTCCTCCCCTATTCACCCAGCTGGACCCCTGCGACCCTGCTGATTCTTACGATGGTTTCGCCCACCTTGTTGTTAGGGGTCGAGGCGCCGGCCGTGATGCCGATAGTACGAGAGGAAACCAGCCAATTGTCGGTTCTGGCTTCCACCTTGGTGCCGATAGGTTGGTAGCGAATCATTCCGGTGGATACGTCGATGGCGTCGGCGTCCTCGATGTGAAAAGTGGGGACGCCGTGCTGGTGTACCAGTGCCGCAAGATGACACGTGTTGCTGGAGTTGTACCCGCCGACCACGATCATCAGATCGAGCGGTTCCTGAAGCAGAGCCAGGACCGCATCCTGCCGTTCCTGGGTTGCCGAGCAGATCGTGTCAAACGAGCGGAAGTGCTCCTCCAGCGCATCGACGCCGTAGCGCCGGGCGACACTCTGCTTCACCTCCTCCGCGATGGCGAGCGACTCACCCGACAGCATTGTGGTCTGATTGGCCACACCTATGCGGCTCAGATCGCGCTCGAAATCGAACCCGGGCGAGACGGCCCGAGCGAAGTGGGCCTTGAGGGGCTCGATGTCGCCGGGACGCTCGATGTAATCGCAGATCATCCGAGCTTCGTTCATGTCGAATACCACGAGATAGCGGCCCTGCGGATACTTCATGACCTGGCTCGCCGTGGCCTTGGTCTCCTCGTGATAGTGCTTGCCGTGGATGAGAGCTGTGTAACCGTCCCGGGCGTAGCTCTCGACCCGCTTCCACACGTTCAGCACCGATCCACAGGTAGTGTCGACCAGCACGCAGCCGATCCCGCGAAGCCGTTCGAAGTCGCCAATGGTGACGCCGAACGCCGGCATGATCACCACGTCGTTCGGGCTGACCTCGGCAAAGTCGAACTCACCCTGCGCTTTCTGGGTGAGGAGGGTAATGCCCATGGCCCGGAGCTTCTCGTTGACATGGGGATTGTGAATGATTTCTCCGACCAAAAAGAGCCGCCGGTCGGGAAACTTGGTCCGGCTTTCATAGGCGTATTCCACCGCGCGATCCACGCCGTAGCAGAAGCCGAACTCCCGGGCCAGCCGAAAGGTGAGGTGCCCCGCGGTGAGAGCATAACCGTTGTTCTTGAGCGCATCGACCACGGCACTGTGGTAGTCGGCCGTCAGCCGCCCGGCGATCTCGGTCTTGAGGCCGAATCCTTTGCGGAAGTAGGTCTGCTCCATGTCGTCAATGTACACTGTAGTCGCGGGGTTCTGGATCCATGCCGGACTCTTGATCCGGGTCCACACAACCGGAGGCAGCGGGCTTCACGACCACGTCCCGAAAACTGCCATTCAGACGGATTCGCTGGGTATCCGCCACCGACCGGGCCCGTGCCCCGAACCGGCCAGACCAGACACCCGTGCTGGACCGCTCCAGGATCACGCTACCGCTGTCGCCCTGAAACCCCTGCACCACCGTTTGTCCCAGCCAACGCACCGCAATCCCAGCCGCAGGCGGAAGCGACTCGGCCTTTGGCGGGTCAACCACCGGATAACTTCCCGCCGCCAGCGCTCGTTTAGCGTAGAGCGCGAGCGCGGCGCCGGTATCCCCCTGAACCGTGTGGATCTCCAGAATCCGGCGAGGCTCGCACCACTCAGCGGTGGCGGTTCCGGACAGCTTGCCCTGATCCTTTCCGCTCCAGGTCAGCTCCAGATGCGGTTCACCGGCCGACCGGTTGGCCGGTCGTTGGCAAGCCAGCAGTGTCGAGAATAGCGCGAGCCAGCAGATCCGGACCTTGGTCATCCGGAAGTCCGCTGTTGGGGCCTGCTCAGTTGTGTGGTGCGGAAACGAGGAGGGTAGAAATTGCCGGAGATTATCAGGTGGTTTGCGCCCATTTACTCCGGCCGTCGCGGTGAAGCCCGTAGGCCTTGAGTCGGCGCCACAGGGTGGTGCGGCTGATGCCCAGTGAGCGTGCTGTTTCCGCCAGCTTCCAGCTATGGGCGTCCAGTGTCTTCACGATAGCCTCCTTTTCCCTGGCCGCCAATGTGGTGGCACCGGCCAGACCGGGGATAAACATGGCTTCGCCTAACTCCAGCCCGCCCACCCGGAGCGGGCTGAGGCGGCCACCCAAGGCCGCCAGTCGGGGCTGAAGATCAGGGGCGCCTTCGAAGAGGTCCATTCCCGCCAGGGCTTCGCGGGCAGGCTGGTTGGCATAGAGCAGCCGACCCTCGACATCGAAGACTACCACCCCTTCGCTGAAGCCATCGAGCAGAGCCTTGGCCAGAGGCGAAAACACGGAAGGCATGGTACTGACTGACAAGGTTTCTGGCATAGTCCAAAGATACGTGTTCTGGGGTTAACTGGTTCCAAGCACCGGCCTACTAGTACAGACGACAAGCCGACGCCGCGGTGCACAATGCGCCGCTGCGCTGGTAACCGTCGCTGCTGTAACAGGCTGACACCCAATTGTGACACTGCCCCAGTCTGATATCAGATGGGAGCAGAGGGGTCGAAGCACATCGTGACGGTGAGATGGAAGGGAGCTACCGCCGGCCTCGATGGTTCCCCCGGCCTCGACGGTGGCCCCGATGGCGCCCGCCATGATCGCGCCGCTCGCCGCGATGGGTACGGTCGTGTCCCTCATCGTCGGAAGCATGGAGAGGTCGTTGAAGGAGCGCCTGAAGGTCGGGAATTGAATCGGCCAGGATTGGTGGGTGGCGGCCGCGCTGAACAGCAAACACCAGTGGACGGTCGAGCCGGGGTAGTTCATCGGTGCGGAGACGCTTGGCCTGACCTTCCCGCAAACGCACCCGGGCGATTCCCTGTCCGTTCCGGACTTCGTAGTCCAGGGGAACAGCGTCGCCCCGCAGGTGGATCCGACTTGGCAGTTCGCCGAGTTGCGCGCGGGTCGAAGGATTCACCAGCTCGTCCACGTCCAGCGTGATACGCGCCCTGAGGAAGTCCTGCCAACCTCGAACAGATTCGAGTTGGGACCGGATGTTGGCTCGCAATGCCTGAGGAGATGCTGCCTCCAGGCTCCCGGCGGATCGGCGCCACAGCTCGTCCAGCTCTCCCACTGTGCGCCGCAACCGGTTCTGATCGGGATGAGTGGTCTCGCCCTCCCAGAGCGCCTGGGCCAGCACGTCGCGCGCTGCCGGCTGCAGCTCGGGAGGCACCTCGTCCTCCAGAGTCTCCAGCTCGGTCTCCAGCTCAAACCCGAAGTAGGTGCGCCGCCGCTCGATCGTGAGCCGTTGGTGCTTGCGAGGGCCGCCCAGAACGATCCGGGGAGAACTCAAGGTCGCAAACTTATGAACGAGATCGTAGGAGAGAGTGGTGCCTTCGATGGCAGCACGCGGGGTACCAAACCGGTCGGCGAAATAGCGCAGCATTCCGGCCACGGCTCCCCAGCTTCCTGCCATCGAGGTTTTGGAAACCCTGGCCTCCTGCCCATCGGCGGTATGCTCATCGATCACGAGATCGAAGGGCATGATCCGGGCAATCAGATCGGACCAGCGCCGGCGGATATCCTTGGACGCGTAAGGCAGCTGTTTGGGCAGGGGCAGCTCCAGCGACCGGTAAACTGAAGCTAGCCCAAGGGCAGTGTCCTCGATCGCCTTGACCAGAACTCCACGTCGCTCCGCCCACTCCACCAACTCCTCCTCGAAGAGGTGACGGGGCAGACCGTACACCTCTCCCAGATACCCGTGCTGGTTTACCGCTTCGGCATACAGGTTGTACGCGGTGAGGTGATCGCTCCCATTCACCACCACACCGTGGAGATCGCGTTCCTCACGGGTCATCCGGTGCAGGGATTCTATGTTGGAGCACACCGCCGCCATTGGGATCAGCTCGGCGTCGGCATGGACCAGGAGCTCTCCCCAGGAACGCTCTACGGGCAAGGCCTCGACTTCCCTCCCGTATGGCGTTAGCCGACCGTTCTCGATGAGTCCCCGCCGGGTAAGGAGACCAAGCGCGCGATTGTAAGCGGTGCGGTCGAGCGGGACCGGCAGGTCGAGATCACGGGCATCGACTCCCAGAGCCGCGCAGGTGATCGCCACTCGCTCAGCATCACCTGCGAGCTGAAATTCGGGCGGCGTGGGCCGCAGCGCCTCGAAGACCAGCTCGCGGTCACTGAGAATCACGACCTCTCCGTTGGCCACCCGGCCGTGGACCCGGCCCGCCATTTGGAGGATCTCGTTGGCTCCGAGATACAGCCGATGCAGCACGTTGCGCCCCCGGTCCACCACGTTGCCGTACCTGGCATCATAGATGACCACGGTGTCGAGGCCTCGGACGTTGAGCGCCGACTGTCCGGCGGCGGTCATCGCCAGAAGAAACGGCCGGGGAACTTCGTCTTCCAGAAAGGGGCGAATCACCCGGATAGGTTCTCCGCCGTGATAGAACGCGGTGGTCAGCCTAGGCCATTGCTCTCCGAGATTGACTGCCAGCTTCTCCACTTCCGCGCGGGTCGGCACGAAAACAGCAACACCGCGTTTTTCTTTCATGACGTGGCGGATATACCGGTCGTTCAAAAATTCTTCAGGCTGCTGCGGAAGGACCTGCACCTTGGCCTTGAGCGCCGGATCGAAGGCCTGGGTAACCAGCACCTCCGAACTGTTCAAGTACTCGGCGTAGAACGCGGGGTCTACGGTAGCGCTCAGCCAGATGAACCGGCAACCAGCGCGCTTGCCCAGTGCCAGGCAAAGCTCGAGCTCGGCAGAGGTCTGATGAATCTCGTCTACGATCACCGTGTCGCGGCCAGTGATCAGGTCGTCCTGAAACCACCTCCGGGCAATCCCCGTGGTCACAATGACGATGTTCCAACTGGGCGTTTCCGGGGTCGCCTCGCGCTCCCGGTTCACCACTCCGGGGTACAGCGGCTCGCGAAGTATCGACTCGGCGATAGGCCGGATGCCCAGGGTCTTGCCGGTCCCGGTACCCGCCACAATGCCGAAGGCCAGACCCTGCCCGGCCCACTGCCGCAGCTCAGGACCGTGTTCCCGCTCGAGCAGCGTATCCACCTGAAGACCGAGCGCCAGCTCGATGGTCTCACAAGCCGCCCGCGTAGGGGCGATGATGATTAATCGCCCCTTGGGATGGGGAGCGTGTCGGTAAGCATCTGGATCGGGGGGAAGGTGGTGGTCGCGCCTGGGATGCATGCGGGAAGATAGCTGGGAGCTGGGAGCCAGGAAGCAGGAGGCAATCTCGAAAACACTGCCCTTAGCTCCTCGCTTTTGGCTCCCGACTAACTAGAACCCCGGCTGGAGCTGCAACTGCCACACCCAACCCTTTTCGGGTCGTTGGAAGGGACGAACCAGATCCAGCTCGGCGACAGCAAAGCCCAGCAGATTGACCCGCAGACCCGCACCAGCGCTGAACACCGGGTCCCGGGTTCCGGAGCCGAGGACTGAAGGTTTGTGTTGGCTGTCCCAGGCCAATCCTCCATCGCCGAAGATGGCAAGTTCCACGGGGAAGACTCCGTAATAGCCGGATCCTACACCCAGCGCGCCAAAGAGCGGAAACCGGAGCTCCGCATTGGCTACGACCATACGGCTGCCCAACAGCTGGTCGAAGACTGGACAGGCGTTTGGGTTGGATACGCTGGCCGTGCATTCGGAGGAGTTAAACGAGCCGTAGCTGTAGCCTCGAACCAGGCCGGGATAGCCCAGGAAAAGCGGCTGCAGCCGTTCGCTCTCACCACCGGTTCCATAACGCCCATAGTGCATGACGCGGGTGGCAATGGTGAAGGGGCGCACCGGCAGGAAGTACTTCCGGAAATCTCCCAGCACTCCGAGGTAGCTCAGCGTGCCGGTGGTGGGCGACACCTCGAGCCGATACCGCTGCCCCACGATGGGCCCGGTTGCCCCGGAGAGCGAATTGTCGTACACCAGGGCGGCGGTGGCAGTAGCGAGGTTGATCGCTCGGCCGGCGGGCAGATTGACGTTGTCATCCAGAACCTGCTCTCCGGTGTTTAAGGAGTAAGCCTGGGTCTGGAGCTCGCGATCGAAGGTGATGTTGCTGAAGCCCGCCTGAAACTCGAGGCGCTGAACCGGGCTGAAGGGATACGACAGCAGGCCGAAGAAATCGCGGTTGGTCTGTCTTTCGATCAGCTGTTGATCCACCAGCGCCGGCTCGCCACCCACATTGCCCTCTCCCTGGGCAAATGCACCCGTGATATAGGGAGTTTGCTGCGCTATGGCTCCCCAGTTGAGTCGGTGGGTGATGTTCTGGTATCCCACCACTGCGCTGACGTCCTTGAGGCTGCCCTGAACGTTGAGACCGGTGACCAGGTTGTGGTTGCCCAAAAGGTCGCTGAAATACAGGGAAGCTCCGCCGCCAATGAAGGTGCCGAACTGAGTACTGCCAACCGCCAGCGAAGGTTGGCCTACGTAAGTCAGCGACAAGCCCGGCTTGTACGGCTGCTCCGGGAACTCGGTCTCGGGCGGCAGCCCTTTGTTGGGGTCGTCCAGCAGACTCACCAGCGTTTCGTCCGTGCGCTGCAAAGGCGGCAACACCGCCGCACTGGCCCCAGACTGTCCGTACGGCCGGTAGGCTACAGACGGTTCTGCCACCACGGATTCCGGCGCATCAATGGCATACAGGTCATAACCATTGGAGCGAAACAGACTGTACATCAGCCGGCCGGAGCGCTGGGCCACCGAGAGAGCGGGGCTTGTTGCCGTGATGCCACTGACTCCGGTAAACAGATCCGTAAGCCGGTTCACCTGGCCGGTTGCGAGAGTCAGCCGGTAAATGTTGGTGATCCCATCAGGATCGGACAGGAAGTAGAGAGTGGACCCGTCGGGCGACCATTGGGGATTCAGCTGCCGAACGCTGCCGGCGTCGGCCGCTCGACTGATCCGGCCGGTGGCCAAATCCATCAGCCCGATGGTGATCGAGCCGAGCTGCAGGTTGCTCAGCTGGGTGGTGAAGCGGTCGGTCGCGAACGCGAGCGTCTTGCCATCCGGAGACCAGGCCGGCTGAAGATCGGCGAACTGATCGTTGGTTAACCGCCGCAGGTCATTGGACTGAAGATCAAAGACGTACAGATCGGTCAGCCCCCCGGCCAGGCCGGTGAACGCGATGGCGTGTCCATCAGGCGACCAGCTCGGGTTCAGAATCTGGCCCAACTCCTTGAACGCGATTTCCCGCTCTCGCTTATTCCGGTCCACATCATACAGAACCAGAACCGGGTGTCCCCCACTAATCCCGGCAAACACAAAGCGCTTGCCGTCCGGCGACCAGCTGCCGGCGGATTCGATGAATTCCAGGCTCTGGTAATGGGCGTCAACCGCAGTCTTGGTGATCTGGCGCTGCACCTTTCCTGTCCGGGCATCGGCCAGAAACAGATCGATGGAGAAGAGGTCCCGGTCGGAGAGGTACATCATCCGGCTGCCGTCCGGGCTCAGAGATGGTGCGATGTTGTAGCGGTTCTGATCGCCCCGAGCTGCCACGATTCTGGGACCCAGCTTCTCGGCCGGACTGGTCTCGGCCATGATGGGTTGATACGCCTGGTGCAGCTCTGTGTGCCAGCGGGCAATTAAGTCGTCGGGGCTGAGTGACAGCACTTGCCGGATTGCCTGGTCTACGCCTCGCCTCCGAGCGGCCTGCCGGAGCAGTTGGCCAATGGCCTGGTTGCCCCAGTGGCCCGCGACATAGGCCAGCAGCGCCTGGCCGTAGCGATAGGGGAAGAAGCGGGGGTCGTCCAACTGCCTGAACGTGGGCAGACTGTCCCTGGCGGTGTCCTGCACCGCGCCCCGCATCCACATCGCGGTCGCGGCATCGACTGGGCCAAGGGACAGGTATTCAGCCATGCCCTCGATGAACCAGAGCGGGAGTGCGGTAGCCGCAGGAAGCGCACCCAGGCTGGTCGCGCGTCCGCTCCCGGTGATGTCGTATTGAAAGGCGTGTACCAGCTCGTGGCCAATGACGTGGTTGAGGTCTTCGAGCGAGCCACCCACCGGCAGCACTATACGCCGGCGCAATGCCTCGGTGACGCCGCCGGTGCCCTCACCGATATCGCCCCCAATGGCGTTGGTCTGCTGAAATTCCGAGGGACTTGCATAGAGAATCAGGGGCTGCCTGCCCGACAATTCGTGATGAAACACGGTCGACAGCCGAGTGAGCCATCGCTCCGCCATGCGGGCCGCCTGGCTCGCTGCAACCTGTTCGGCGGGGTAGTAGTAGATGTCAAAGTGATCGGTCTTGAGCACTTTGAAGTTGAAGTCCTGATATTGAACCTTGTTCCGCCCGAAGTACTGCGCCTGCAGGGGTGCTGCAATTAGAGCCACGAACGGGATGAGAAGCCGGGCCTGACGAGCGCCAGCACTGAGCAACCGAACCATGCGGGAGAATGGCCCGCCAGAGGTGAATAAGCCGTGACCCAGAGCACAGGTCGGATGATTTTTGGCCGGGAAAATTTCAGCTTGATTTGCTATGGACCCGGGGGGACCTCGGCGGTTGTACCGTCCCCATCTCATGCTGCTGGTCCACCCACTGACACACGATTGCAAACGCCGAGTCCCGGTCGAGGTTGAAGGTCTTCATTAGATACGGGATGGCGCCGTACATGTTGGTCCGTCCATCGGACCGGAGTTGCCGGAGGAAGCGGAAACAATGCGCGGCTTGGATGGAAGAGAATTTCATATACCGAAAATAAACCGAAGACATGCTCGGCTCAAGCGGATACGCGAACGCGAAATGCAGCGCAACAGACGGTCTCTCAGGGCTTTCGACTCGACTTGACACCGCCAAAAGTGGGTTCCATACTAGGGACCTCAACGTACGGCAAGTACTCAGTGCCTTGAGCTACCGCCCTGCGGATCGCGTGGTTGGGTTGTCCGTTCCCCCCCGCGCTGCTCTTCATCCGAGCTCACCATTCGCCAACGTCGAGCTAACCATGTTGCGCCGGATTCTCTCCTTCTTCAACAAAACGGATATGGAGGCAGGTATGGCTGGGGAATTCTTCATCGGTGAATCGCTCGTGGGAGATGGCAACGAGATTGCCCACATCGACCTCATCATTGGCTCCAAATCCGGACCGGCTGGTCTGGCCTTCACCCAGGCGCTCTCCCACAACTCCGACGGCTTCTCTTCCCTGCTGGCTGTAGTCACGCCGAACCTCCCCGCCAAGCCTGACACCTTGCTCTTCAACAAAGTCACGATCAAAGGTGCCAAGCAGGCGGTTCAGATGTTCGGTCCAGCCCAGGCGGCGGTGGCCCGTGCGGTAATGGACAGCGTGGCCTCGGGCGTCATTGACAAAGGCCGCGCCAACGACCTCTGCATTCTGGTCGGCGTCTTCATTCATTGGCAGGCCGAGAGCGACAAGAAGATTTACGACTACAATTATCAAGCAACGAAGGAATCGATCCAGCGGGCGCTGCAGAACAAGCCCACGATCGACGAGGTGCTGCAGCGCTACAAGGCTGCACGGCACCCCTTCGCCAGTGGTGCCGAGGGCTGATCGTACAGTCCCGCTGATACCGTATTTTTCGAGGGGCGGCCCGCTGCTGGGGCGCCCCTCGTCTTTTAGAGACAACCGTTCACGAGAAGTGGTGTCCGATGCGAAAGCTTTTGCTTCAGCTCGACAGCTCCCGCCTGCCGAGCGTGTTCGACCAGGTAGTGGCCTACGATGCCGGCGCAGACGTGGTGTTGAGCTATGGCGGAGTCACTGAAGGCGATGTCCGGGATCTGATTCACGGCTGCATCTTCACCCGGGGCCCGAAGGACCTGCAGAACACCGCGGTCTGGATCGGAGGAAACAACATGTCCGCGGGTGAGCAGCTCCTCGCCATGGCTCAGGATGCCTTGTTCCCACCATTCTCCGTCTCCATCATGCTCGACTCCAACGGCTCGAACACCACCGCGGTCGCGGCGGTGGTCAAGATCGAGGAGATGCTGGGCGACCTCACCGGGAAAAAGGTTCTTATCCTCGCCGGTACCGGACCGGTAGGTCAACGCGCTGCCGGCCTGCTGGCAAAGGACGGGGCCGATGTGACCATCACCTCGCGCAAGCCAGAGCAGGGGGAGAAGGCGCGACAGTTCATTAGTGCCCGGTTCAGCGTCCACGTCGACGCGGTCACCATGAACGATCCTGCAGGACTCCCGGATCTGTTGCGCGACGTGGATGTGCTCCTCAACTCCGGTCCCGCGGGTGTGCAGATGGTGCCCCAGGCGGCGTGGGCTGGTGCGAATTCCCTGAAAATCGCGGTGGACCTGAACGCGGTGCCTCCGCTCGGAATCGAGGGAATTGAAGTGAACGACGCGGGAGCCAAGCGGGGTAATGTGGTTGTGTTCGGGGCATTCGGGGTGGGCAACTTCAAGACCAAGCTGCACAAGGCGTGCGTCACTCGTCTGTTTACCCGAAACGATCTCGTGCTCGACGCCGAGGCCATTGCGGATATCGCCCGGGAACTGATTTCTGCTCGGGGACCCGACAACCGTAGAGAACCGGTCGCCAAAAAAGAGCTGGCCAAGAAGAAGTAATTAATGACCCGCGTCGTAGGCTTCGACCCGGGCACGGTCAGCATAGATATCTGCGGCCTGGCCGACGGGCGGCTCTACCTGGATCACAGCTGGCCGACCGATGACGCGCTGGCGCATCCGGATCGGCTGCTCGAGCTGCTCCAGACAGCTGGTCATCCCGATCTGGTGGCCGGCCCCTCGGGGTATGGACTGCCTTTGGTTCGATCGGCCCAGGCCACCGACGACGACCTGCGTCTCGCTTTCCTTGCTCCGCCGGATGAGCCCGGAGGCATCGGCGGACTGCGGCATTTGGCGCGACAGCTGGGGGCCTCAGGATTGCCCGTGGTCTACCTGCCCGGCGTCATCCACCTCAGCACCGTGCCCGAGCACCGGAAAGTGAACCGGGTGGACCTCGGAACTGCAGACAAGCTGTGCGCCGCGGCACTCGGGATCCACCAGGAATCCGAGAGGATGGCCTGCTCGCCCAACGAGGTGTCGTTCATTCTCCTGGAGCTGGGCGGAGGGTTTACCGCCGGTGTTGCGGTTGAGCAGGGTCAGATCGTGGATGGCCTGGGTGGATCCAGCGGACCGATCGGCTGGCGCTCTCCGGGTGCCCTCGATGGAGAAGTAGCCTACCTGGCCGAACACGTTTCCAAGGCAGCGCTGTTTCAGGGTGGCGTGGCCTCGATGCTCGAGCGGGAACCGGGGAGGCGCGGGGTTGCTCTCGATGCCTATATCGAGGGCGCGGTGAAGGCCGTACGCCAGCTCTCCTGTTCCGCCCCTTCCGCCGGGGAGATTCTTCTGTCCGGACGCAAAGGTGCCGAGCCCCACATCGTCGAACGACTCAGCCGCGCCCTGGCAGATCTGGGCCCCGTTCGCCAACTCCGCGGCTACGCCGCCAGGGCGAAACAAGGAGCGCAGGGTGCCGCCCTACTGGCGGATGGGTTGAGTGGTGGCATTCATGCCGGGCTGGTCGAGCGGTTGAAGCTGCGGCAAGCGGGAGGCACCGTACTCGATCACCTGGTGTTCATCTCGCCCGACACGGCACGACGGCGACTGGGAATTGCCCAGAATGCCTGAGCGCAGACAGGCGCCACACCTGCTGGTTGCGGGGGTTACCACCCGTGCCTTGGCGCTGTCTGCGGTGCGAGCAGGCTATCGAGTGACCGCGATCGACGCCTTTGCGGATCTCGACCTGGAAGCAGCAGAGCAGGTGCTGCTCGCCCGTCCGCGCTCGCCTGGTGAGCCTTACGGCCCGATGGAAGCGGCCAATGCCGGAGCGAACGTCTCCGCACGCTTAGCTGCGTACACCTCCAACTTCGAAAATTTCCCCGCTGCCGTTGCCCGGCTGGCCCGGGGCCGGCAACTCCTCGGAAATTCACCCGAGACATTGCGCCGAGCCAGGGATCCGGTAGAGCTGATGCGAATTCTTCGGCGCAGTGGCCTACCGTGTCTTCGGTCGCGGAGCCGGCCACCCAGCGATCGCGCCGGGTCTGGAACCTGGCTGCTTAAACCACGCCGGTCTGGTGGCGGGCATGGGGTAGCGCCCTGGGCTCCGGGGAATCCTGTGCCCTCAGGCATGTATATCCAGCAGCGGATAACCGGGGCTCCGGGTTCCATCTCATTTGCCGCCGACGGGACCAATGTCAGGATTTTGGGCTTCTCCCGCCAGTTGATTGGAGACCCGCAATTCGGGGCCGGGCGGTTTCGCTACTGCGGAAGTATTCTGGGCGCTCCACAGCTCCGGCTGTTCAGCCGCCAGGCCGAGCTCCTGGAGCTGGCGAATCGAGTCGCCGCCGTGGTCGCAGCCAGGCTGGGTCTGATCGGCTTGAATGGAGTCGACTTTATCGCCCGGCAAGGCATACCATACCCTATCGAGTTAAACCCCCGTTACTCCGCCTCCATGGAACTGATCGAACGGGCCCACCGGCTCTCGATCTTTGGCGTTCATGCCCTCGCCTGTAACCGTGAGTTGGCGGCGATACCTCCGTTGCCTCCCAGCTCCGCGGCTCATGGCAAGGCGATCGTGTTTGCTCGCCAGAACAGTCTGGTGGGCGACTCCCGCGCCTGGCTCGGCAGAAACTGGGTGGCAGATGTGCCCCGGCCTGGGGAATACATCCGCAAGGGACGCCCAATCTGCACCGTTTTTGCCCGGGGACGGACGCCGGAGGAGTGTCGTGGCCGCCTGGTGCGCCGGGCCCGGATGATCTACCGGGCGATGCGATCATCCGGCAAACAAGCCGCATGACCGCCGACCGTCGCATCGAGCACGTCACTTGTCTCGGCTGTGGGTGCGGCTGTGATGACCTGACCGTCACCGTGTCGAACGACCGTATTACCGAGGTAACGCCGGCCTGCCCCCTGGGAAGAGCCTGGTTCGGGGATGGCCAGGTTCCTGGTCAGGTGCTGAGCGACGGCCAACCGCTCCCCCTTGACCTGACGATCGACCGATTGGCCGAAGTCCTGGTGGGCGCGCGAGGTCGCTGTCTCGTGTACCTGGGCCCGGATCTGACAAGCGAGGCTCAGCGCGCGGCTCTCTCCGTTGCTGATCTGCTCGGCGCCACTGTCGATTCGGATACCTCCGATACCGCAGCCAACGGCCTGATCACCGCGCAGCGCCGGGGACGAGCCTCGGCCACGCTGAGCGAAGTGCGCAATCGGGGTGATGTCTTTCTGTTCTGGGGGGTAGACCCGCGGGAGCGCTATCCTCGGTTCCTGTCGCGATACAGTCTGGAACCGGTGGGAACTCAGGTGCCGGATGGCCGCCGCGGTCGTCATGTGATCGGGGTCAGCATAGGGGCCGACAAGGCGCTTGAAGCCGCCGATTCCCGGATCGAGCTCCCGGCCAATCAGGAGATTGCCGCGCTCAGTTTGATCCGGGCCAGCGTTCTGGGCAATTCGGTCGGAGCTACGACAAGAACCGCGCAGGCGGCCGGTGTCATAGCCGAGAAGCTGGTGAGCGCGCGATATGCCGTCCTGGTGCATGACGCGGAGCCAACTGCGGAGGCGCGCAATCCACTTCGAGCCGAAGCGCTGATCGCATTGACCCAGGCGCTCAATGGCCCAACCCGCGCTGCGTTGGTGAGCCTTAGAGCTGGGGGCAATCGAGTAGGCGCGGAAGCCGTTCTCACTTGGCAGACCGGATACCCGTTCGCGATTGATTTCACTCTGGGATACCCACGGTACGATCCGGTGCGCCGTGGTGCGGCCGGAATCGAGAGCGACCGATATCAGGCGGTGCTTCTGCTGGGCAGTCTGCCGGAGAACAGCCCAACGTTGGCTTCATTGTCCCGCCTGCGACCTTCGGTGATTGGACCCCGCGCCAGCCAAGCCTCGTTTCCAACCAGCATTGCGATCGATACCGGCGTGGCGGGCATCCACGACGCCGGCACGGCCTACCGGATGGATGAGATCCCCCTCGCGCTTCGCTCCTGCCTTGCCGGACCTCGAATGGCCGCCGACGTTCTCCAGCAGCTGGCACGTGCCGTTCACCGTCTTCTTCAGGCTCGGACCAGATGAGCCCCACCCGGCTTCGGCTCGTCGGTGGCACGATCTACGATCCAGCTAACCAGGTGGATGGAGAAGCCCGTGACCTTTGTATCGAAGACGGCCGCATCGTAGCCACCTTGCCCGACGGAGTTCCCACGCTGGATGTAAAGGGAATGGTCGTGATGCCTGGGGGGGTGGACATCCACTCCCACCTGGCGAGCTCGAGTTGTAATCACGCTCGCCGACTGCTTCCGGAGGAGCATGCCGCCGACCCGGCACCCGGGCCGGCCCTCAATTCGGAGGAGATCGCTCGCTCGGGTACCGGAGGGACTGTCCCCAGCACCTTCACCACCGGCTACCGATACGCTGGACTGGGATACACCACTGTCTTCGATGCCGCCGTAGCGGCAGTGTCTGCCCGGCACAGCCACGCTGAGTTGGACGACACCCCCTGCGTGGATGGTGGGATCTTCGTGCTGATGGGAAATGACGAATATCTCCTCCGCCAGATTGCTGCCGGTGAGCGCGAACGGGCTCGCGACTATGCCGCCTGGCTGCTGGGGTCTGCTGGCGGTTACGCTATCAAGATCGTGAATCCCGGTGGGATCGAGGCCTGGAAGTCGGGTCAGCGCAATCTCAGCGGATTGGACGAGCCCTTGAAAGGCAGGGAGATCACCGCGAGAGACATTCTGGAAACGCTGGCGAATGCCGGAAATGAAATCGGCCTCCCTCATCCGGTTCACATCCACTGCAATAACCTGGGGTTGCCGGGCAATGTAGACGTCACGCTCGCCAGCATGCGGGCGCTCGCGGGTCGGACGGCGCACTTCACCCATCTGCAGTTTCACAGCTACGGCGGGCCCGGCTGGCGATCGGCGGCGAGCACGATCATGGAATACGTGAACGCTCATCCCGAGGTGAGTGTCGACGTGGGACAGGTCATGTTCGGTCCCGCCACCACGATCACCGCGGACGGGCCGGTGGAGTATCTGCTGCATCGGAGCAGCGGGCGCAAATGGGTGAACGTGGACATCGAGCTGGAGACGGGCTGCGGCATTGTTCCCATTGTCTATAAGGACAAGGCGGCGGTCAGCGCGTTGCAATGGGCAATCGGGCTCGAGCTGTTCCTACTGAGTCAGGACCCCTGGCGAGTGATCCTCTCGACCGACCACCCCAATGGGGGCTCGTTTCTGTCCTACCCTGCTCTGATTCAGCTGCTGATGGACAAATCAGTCCGCGACGAACGGCTGAAACAGGTCAATCCGAAGCTGCTGGCCGGATCCGCCCTGACTGACGGTCTCTCGCGTGAGTACACCCTCAATGAGATCGCGATCATTACCCGGGCCGGACCAGCCCGCCTCCTGGGGCTCAAGCACAAAGGACATCTTGGAGCCGGTGCCGACGCCGATGTCACGGTATATAGCCGGGATTCGGATATCGCCCGAATGTTTGCTTCACCCCGATTCGTGCTCAAGAGCGGCACGCTGATCGTGGAAGAAGGACAGCTCCGGAAGGCTCCCGCCGGTCGGAGACTTCGCTTGGCCCCTGGTTACGACGATGCCCTCATTCCCGACCTGCGCGGATACTTCGAGGCGTACTCGACGGTATCCTTTGCGAACTACCCGGTGCAGGATCTTCGAGATGATCCGCTTCCACTGTAGGCTAGCGCCGGTATGAAGATCCGCGGCGTGGTGATAGAAGACACCTTTGCCGAGGCCTTCACCATGCGCGTGGCCCGGATCATCATCACCGGGAGCAGCATGCGCTGGGTTCGCGCTGCCGCGCTGAAGCTCACCGGCTTTGCCACTTCCGTCATCGGGTGCAAGGTGGAAGCTGGCATCGAGCGGGAGCTGTCTTCGTCGGAAACTCCGGATGGTCGGCCCGGCACCAGTGTGCTGCTGATGACCATGAGCAAGGACGACCTGGGAAAGCGACTCATCGAGCGAATCGGTCAAACTGTGCTGACCTGTCCTACCACTGCCTGCTACGACGGCCTGCCGGACGCGCCCGATCGGGTTGGTGTGGGATCGGCCCTGCGCTTTTTCGGGGACGGTTTCCAGGGCAGCAAGGTGATCGGGGGGCAGCGGTTCTGGCGCATCCCGGTCATGGAAGGCGAATTCCTGGTGCAGGAAAAATTCGGCATGATCAAAGGGGTGGGCGGGGGCAATTTCCTGATCCTCGCGCGCAGCGCTGCGGCCGCTCTCGAGGCAGCTGAGAGTGCCGCTGACAGCATGGCGTCTCAGAATGGGGTCATCCTTCCCTTTCCCGGCGGAGTGGTGCGCAGTGGCAGCAAAGTCGGCTCTCGGCGAAGCAAGACGATGATCGCGTCGACCAATGACGCTTTCTGCCCTACGCTCCGAGCGGTCACCCAGACAGCCTTGCCGGAGGAGGTCAATTCGGTTCTCGAGATAGTCATCAACGGGACCGACGCCACCGCGATCGCCTCGGCAATGCGGCTTGGCATCGATGCCGCATGCCGTGAAGGGGTAGTGGCAATCAGCGCCGGCAACTATGGTGGCAAACTCGGCCCGCACCATTTCCATCTGCGGAAGATCATGGAAGGGGATGCGGCATGAGCGACGGACTCACCGCCCGGTTGAAGAGCTCCCTGAAGCAGCGGGTGGATTGCTCCGCGGCGCTCACAACCCCTTGGGCCACACTTACCGCAGACCAGCTCGCGATGCGTACGGTGGAGCTGGAGCGTGAGGGGCGGGTGCCGTTGGGCGACCTCTTCGAGGTGAGAGGGAGTCCCGCTGGCCGAGTTCGCTTTACCGGTGACCTGAGTCGGGTAGACCGCCTGGGGGCAGGCCTCAGTGAAGGAACGGTGACCGTCGAGGGAAATCTGGGAAATGAAGCCGGCCTGGGGATGGCTGCAGGGGCGCTCGTGATTGAAGGAAACGCCGGGGAACGCACCGGAGCCGCGGCGCCCGGTTTCAAGCGGGGTATGACAGGGGGAGAGCTGATCGTGCGAGGGTCGGCGGGAGCCGAAGCCGGTGCGTCGATGCGCCGCGGGCTGCTCGTAATCGGAGGAACAGCCGGAGAGCGTGCCGGGCTCAGCATGATCGCCGGCAATATCGTGGTCTTTGGGGCCGCTGGTGCCGATGCAGGACTCTGGTCCAAGCGCGGTTCCATTGCCGCGCTGGGCGGCATCACCCCTCCGGCCACGTATGTGTACGCATGCACCTATCAGCCGATCCACCTCAGGGTGATGCTTCTGCGGTTGCAGACGATATATGGAATACGGATTCGCAAGCGACAGCTGGCCGGGCTCTATCGCCGATACAGTGGCGATCTCGCGGAGCTGGGCAAGGGGGAGATTCTCGAATGGATGGCGACATGACCACACTGGAGCTGCATACCGGGTCGTTACGGATGAATGAGGTGGCCCATGAGATCGCCGACGGAATGGCAGATCAGACCGAAGCCCTGCGGGTGAGAACTTTCCGTCTGCCCGGGGGCGCGCGGGTCATTGATGCCGGCGTGGAGGTGGATGGTGGAATCGAGGCCGGCCTCGCGCTAGCGGAGATCTGCATGGGCGGGTTGGGCAGCGTGACGATGAGTACGGTGCAAATCGGCGGTGAATCGCACCCCGGCGTTCTCGTCTGGACCGACCACCCAGCAATCTCCTGCATGGCCTCCCAGTACGCCGGGTGGGCCGTGTCGGTGGGCAAGTTTTTCGCCATGGGATCGGGACCGCTCCGAGCTCATGCAAGGGTGGAGCGTGAGCTGTTCGAGAAACTGGGCTACGAAGAGCGCGCAGACGAGGGCGTGCTGGTGCTGGAGGGCCGCGCGCTCCCCACCGATGAGGTCGCCGCGTGGGTGGCCGAGAAGGCGAAACTTCAGCCGGCGCAACTCACGTTCGTGATTGCTCCGACCGCGAGTCTGGCTGGCGGCGTCCAGATCTCAGCCCGGATCGTCGAGACCGGACTTCACAAAATGGAAACGCTCGGGTTCGATGTACGCCGGGTGGTAAGCGCGGTCGGCACGGCACCGCTCCCTCCTGTGGCCAAGAACGATCTTCGGGCTATTGGCCGAACCAACGACTGTATCCTCTACGGAGGGCAGGCCCGGTTCACGGTGCGCGCGGGAGATGCCGAGCTTCAGAGATTGGCCGAGCAGGTTCCCGCGTCGGCGTCACGCGACTATGGCACGCCCTTCTACGAGATCTTCCAGCGATATGAGGGTGACTTCTATAAGATCGACCCCTTGCTCTTCAGCCCGGCAGAAGTGTGGCTGACCAGCACCGAAACCGGCCGCACCTTTCATGCAGGACGGCTCAATCCCGAAGTGCTCAACACCTCGCTCTACAACCTCTAGCTCGGAGCCTTTGATGCGACGTTTGACGATGTGGCTGGTTTCCGCCTCAGCTCTCGCCGCCTGCAGCCCGGCGGCCGACAAAAACGCCGAGAGTCGGACAGGAGACACGACATCCGCCGCCGCGCCCGCTTCGGCTGGCCCCATGGCCATCGTGACGGTGCTCTACAACCAACCCAAAGACACCGCTGCTTTCGAGAAGTACTATGCCAGCAAGCACATTCCTCTGGTGCAGGCCAACCAGCAGGAGATTGGATTCGTGCGGGCCGACCTCACCAGGTTCTCTTCCACCGCCGATGGCAAGAAGCCACCGTTCTACCGGCAGGCCGAGCTGTATTTCAACTCGATGGACGACCTCAAAAAAGGGATGGGTACCGCGGGCTTCAAGAAGGTTGCCGACGACCTGGCCAACTTTGCCACCGGCGGTCTCACCGGAATGATTGCCACGGCCAGCAATACCCATGAGACCGGATCGGGCAACACACCGGCCGCCATCGTGACGGTGATTTACAAAACACCCAAGGACACTGCCGCCTTCGAGAAGTACTACTCGGAGAATCACCTGCCCTTGGTCACCAGCGCCAAGGATGAGATCGGCTTCGAACGGGCCGAGCTCACCAAGTTCTCCTCCAACCTGGATGGCACCCCGGCCAGCCGGTATCGCCAGGCGGAGCTCTATTTCCCGTCCATGGCGGCCCTGAAGAAGGGCGTGGCCACTCCCGGCTTCAAGAAGGTAGCCGGAGACCTCTCCAAGTTTGCCACTGGTGGATTCGATGCCCTGATCGGAGCGGAGACCAAATAGCGTGCGGCTCGCCGTGCTCGCTGCCCGCACCGGCTGGCACACTCAGCAGCTGGAGCAGGCGGCGGCCGCGCGGGGCCATCAAGCGGTAGTCCTTCCTTATGAAGGACTGGTAGCAACCATCGGATCGGACCCCGGCCTTCGCAGCAACAGAACCGATCTGGACTCTATGGATCTGGTGCTCGCCCGCATCATTCCGTCAGGGTCACTGGAGCAGATCGTCTTCCGGGTGGATGCATTGCATCGCCTGGAGGACAGAGGCGTCAAGGTCATCAACTCGCCCCGCACCATCGAGCGAACGGTTGACAAGTTCTGGACCTCGGCCTTGCTGGAACAGTGCGGCATAGCCACGCCGCAGACTGTGGTGTGCGAGCGGCCCGAAGAAGCTATCCAGGCTTTCCGAACGATGCAGGACGTGATCGTAAAGCCGCTGTTTGGGTCCATGGGCCTGGGGATGGTCCGAGTTCAGGATGAGGAGATGGCATTCCGGGTTTTCCGTACGCTCGAGCAGATTCGGGCCGTCTATTACCTGCAGCGCACGGTGGACCACGGTGGGGTTGATGTCAGGGCGTTCGTGATTGGAGGAAAGCTCTTTGCGGCCATCGAACGCCGTGCCTCCGGGTGGCGCACTAATCTGGCCCGGGGGGCAGCCGCTCAGGCGCTAAAGCTACCGGAAGAAGCCAAGGCTCTGGCATTGCGGGCGGCTGCTGCGGTCGGCGCAGATTACGCCGGGGTCGACCTGGTACTGGATCGGGATGGGCAAACCCACGTTCTCGAGGTCAATGGAATACCAGGGTGGAAAGGACTGCAGCAGGCCACAGGACTGGATGTGGCCGGAGCCCTGCTCGACTATCTGGCAGCCCGCAGCGAGTGATCGCCCCGGCCGAGGTTGCCGCCGCCGGGCAGCTCGCATGTCTACTTGAAGTAAGCGCGCCCAAACCGGGCAACGTGTCGCCCGACCGTCATTTTCACGACACGCGGTATGAGGATTTCCTGGCTAGCGCTGTAGCCATCGGGCCGGCTTTGGCACAGGCGCATACCACTCCTCTGGGCAGAACCATACGGCGCGCGGTGGAAGACACACTGCGTTGGACCCGCTCCAACACCAACCTCGGCATCGTGCTGTTGCTGGCGCCGCTTGCCCGCGCCGCACTGCAGGAGCAGGGGCCGCTCCGTGACCGGCTTGACCGGGTACTGGCAGCGACCACAGTGGACGACGCGGTGGAGGTCTACGCCGCCATCCGCCAGGCCCGGCCGGGGGGGTTGGGACACTCCGACGCGGAGGACGTAGCCGACCGCCCTACGGTCACCCTGCAGGAGGCGATGGCGCTCGCCGCGGACCGCGATAGCATAGCTCGGGAGTACGTCACCCGCTTTGCCAGGACGTTCGAGATCGGAGTCCCGGCGCTGCTCGGAGCGCGTCGCGAGGGGATGACCTGGACCGACGCCGCAGTCGACACCTATCTGGCCTTGCTCGAGAGTGGGGCCGACACCCACATCGCCCGAAAGCTGGGAGTCGAGGAGGCGGAGTTGGTATCCGGGAGGGCTCGAGAGGTGCGCGCCGCTGGAGGAACCCGGTCGTCTGCAGGCCGCCAGGCCCTCGCTGAGCTGGATCGTGAGCTGCGCGACCCGCGTAACCGCCGGAATCCGGGAGCCACCGCGGATCTCACATGTGCCGCGCTTTTTGTCGTTATACTAGAGGGTGGCTGGGATCGTTAGGAGAACCGCCGTGCAGAGCAACTTCCGCGTTCAGGTCAGCAAGGACTACCTGGTCTTTGCGTCCGCCCACTTCATTACCTTCAAGGGCCACCAGTGCGAGTCGCTCCACGGCCACAACTACCGAGTCGGCGTGGCGGTCGAGGGTGCGGTTGATTCTGAGTGTCTGTTCGTCCTCGATTTCAGCGTGCTGAAGCAGATCACCCGGCAATTGGTCGACACCATTGACCACAAGGTGCTGCTGCCCACCTTAAATCCCAAACTGACATTTCGGGAAGAGGGAGACCGGGTAGCGGTCGACTACTTTGGCCAGCCGACCTACGTCTTCCCCCGGCGGGACTGCGCCCTCATTCCCATACCCAATAGCACCGCGGAAATGCTGGCTCAGTATCTGGGCACGCTTGTCCGGCAGGAGCTGACCACCCGAGGCTACACTCACCTCACCAGCCTCGACCTCGAGGTGGAAGAGAATTACGGCCAGTCCGCTACGTACCACGAAGCGCTGGTTCCGGATTGATCTGACTGGGAAACTGCCGCCAGATCTGCCTGGGTCAACTTTCCATTGTGGATCGCGCTCGCTACCAGAGCTCCGTCGCAGCCGGCGTCGCGCATTCTCTCCAGGTCCAGCCGGGTCAGGACGCCACCTCCAGCCAACAACCGAGTGCCGGGTAACCGCTTCCGCAAGGATTCCAGCAATCCCAGGTCCACACCGCACCCGGTGCCCACCCTGCCTAGATCCAGAACGAGCAGCGACCCGGCGCCGGCCCCAGCGGCTTGTTCTGCCAGCATCATGGGATCTGGGCCGGCACCTCGGGCATCCTGCATGGCTGGATGAACGATCGGATTACCGAGCCGGAGGTCCAGGCTGAACACCACCCGAGGAGGACCGACCAGGTCTGCAATAGATTGAAGGTCGGAGAAGGCCTGCAGGGTTTCCAGCCCGACCACAACGTCACTGGCGCCGCAGGAGAGGACTTCGAGGGCGCCTTCAGGAAGACGGGTACCCGCGTCCACGATCAAGGATCCGGAGAATCCGGTGTGAAAGGCCGCCAGCTCGCGCAGCAGCGTGCGCTGGACCGCGTTTCCCTGGATGGCATCCAGATCTGCGACGTAGCACTCGTGAATGCCGAGGGCCGAATGGAATGCGCGCAGGACTGCGACTGGATCTCCGACCTGATCGGGTACCAGCTTCGTTTCCAGGGGCGCATAACGGCTCCGGTTCCCGCCTTGCGCGTGCACGGCGATTCCACCGGCAATATCCAGAACTGGAATGATCTGCATCGTGCTCGCCCACCTGCGGGTTCCACATGACTTCAGCGGTGCTGGGCTGGGACATCGGAGGCGTCAACACCAAGGTCGCGCGGATCGATCATAATCAGGCCGCAGCCCCCCGGGTGGTCAGCATCGCCTACGAGCTCCAGCGCGATCTCTCGGCCCTGCCTTCAGTGCTCCGCTCGGCCGCCGATCAGCTCGGGGCCACCCCGCACGATCAACACGGCATCACCATGACGGCGGAGCTCTCCCAGGCATTCCGGACCAAGCGGGAAGGCGTGGGCTTCGTGCTGGATGCGATGGTGTCGGTGTTTCCGTCCGACCGCCTACACGTATACACCGTGCGGGGAGAATTCGTCAGCCCCGAGGCTGCGAGGACCCGCAGCCTGGAGGTCGCGGCGTCGAACTGGTCCGCAACCGCCCACTGGTTGGCCCGCCGCATATCTAACTGCATCCTGATCGACATCGGCAGCACGACAACCGACCTCATTCCCATCCTCGAAGGTGAGGTGCAAGCCGAGGGCAATACCGATCCGGACCGCCTGCTCAGCGGGGAGCTGGTGTATACCGGCGCGCTCCGAACCCCGGTGGAGGTCGTTGCGACCAAGGTTCCGCTCCGGAATGGAACCGCCGGCGTCTCGGCGGAAGCATTTGCTCTGATGGGCGACGTTTATGTCTGGCTTGGCCGCCTGAGCCCCAGGAATTACACCTCGCCTACACCGGACGGCAGACCCGCCACCCGGGAATACGCGGGCGAACGTCTCGCCCGAGCGGTCTGCGCCGACCGGGAGATGCTCGATGAGGCGGCGATTACAGGCATGGCAACCGCATTTGCCCGGGCGCAGTGTGATCTCATCGCGGGCGCATTGCACAGGCTGAGGAAGCGGTATCCCCCCATAGGCACCGCCGTACTGGCCGGGCTGGGAGAGTTCATCGGCCGCGAAGCTGCCGAGTGCTGCGGCCTCAACGTGGTTTCCCTGGCGGACCAGATCGGCTCTGCCGGCATCACCGCGCCGGCATTTGCCGTCGCCAACCTGCTCTGTGAGAGCCTGATCTTGAAGTCGCGATGAACAACAGTCTGGCGGACTTCTCGGTGATCAAGGTCGGTGGAGGATTGTCGCGGCTGCCCGGCGCATTGGAGCGGGTGTGCTCAGTCCTTCAAGCGCTGTCGCAGCTGCATCCAATGCTGCTGGTCCCGGGTGGCGGCCCCTTCGCCGATGCCGTCAGGGCCTTCGAGGGCAGAACTACCCTGTCTCCCGCTGCCTCCCACTGGATGGCGGTCCTGGCGATGGATCAGTATGCCTACGTGCTCGCCGATCGGATCTCGGGAGGAGTGATCGTGGAAGAGCCGGGCGAAATCCGGCAGGTCCTTTCGGCAGGAAAAGTCCCCATCATCGCTCCGGCTAGGTGGATGCGTTCCGCCGACGTGCTCCCTCATAGCTGGGAGGTAACCAGCGACAGCATTGCAGCCTTTGTGGCCGGAGCGCTGGGTGCCGGCCGACTGGTCTTGATCAAGCCGGCTGTGAGTAATGACTCGGTGGACCATTTCTTCCGAACCGCGCTGCCGGCCGGAATGCCCTGTCTGATCGTGAGCTGGGAGCGGCTAGAGGAGCTGTCTGCTTGGCTCAGCGAACAGACCGCTGCCGCCGCACCCCCGGAGTAACCGGGCCGGAGCGTTTGCGGGTGAGGTGCTCCACGAACCGGTCTGGTGGCACAGGACGTCCGAGGAGATAGCCTTGCACTTCGTCACAGCCCTGCTTCTGCAGCAGCGTGAGATGTGCCTCTGTTTCTACCCCCTCCGCGATTACTCGAAGTCCGAGCGCATGGCCCATGGCGATGATGGCGGTGGTGATTGCCGCGTCATCCGGTTGGATGGCGATCTCCCGAATGAAGGACCGGTCGATCTTCAGGGTATCGAGCGGGAAATGCTTCAGGTAACTGAAGGACGAGTAGCCAGTGCCGAAGTCATCCACGGCCAGGTGGAGCCCCATCGCGCGGAGCGCATGCAGCGCCTCGGTGCCTTCCCGGTGGTGGTTCACCAGCACGCTTTCGGTGAGCTCCAGACTCAGATACCTCGCCTCCAGGCCGCTGATCTGCAACGCCCGGCCAACGGTCTCGGCCAGTGTCCGTTTCAGCTGCCGGCTGGACAGGTTGACGCTCACTCTTATCCTGGGAAGGCCGGCGTCTTGCCAGGCCCGATTCTGCAGGCAGGAGCTCTGCAGAATCCATTCGCCCATCGGAACGATGAGCCCGTTCTCCTCCGCGATGGGAATGAACTCTGAGGGCAGTAGCAGGCCAAGCTCCGGATGGCGCCAGCGCAGCAGGGCCTCCGCCGCCACGACGGTGTGGGTATATGCATCCACGATCGGCTGATAATGGACCTCAAACTCACTCCGTTCCAGCGCACGCCGCAGATCGTTCTCCAGGGTCATGCGCTGCAGCGCGGTCGTGCTCATGGATTTAGAGTAGGCCTGATAACTGCTTCCTCCCTGCTCCTTCGCCTTGTACATCGCCGTGTCAGCGTGCATCAGCAGGGTTTCGATGTCCTCACCATCATACGGATAGATGGCGATACCGATGCTGGCATTCACGAAAATCTCGTGGGTCCCGACCCGCACCGGCTGGGCAAAGCTCGAGAGAATCCGGCGGGCCAGCTTGGCGGCGTCCTGAGCATCGTGAAGCCCAGGCATGATGACGGTAAACTCGTCGCCACCCAGTCGGGCCACTTCCGGAGCCAGCGAGCTGGAGGCGGGTCCGACTTCGTCCTCCCGTTCCCGGCAGCAGCCCCGAAGCCGTGAGGCAACATGGCGGAGGAGCTGGTCACCCACCTCATGGCCCAACGTATCGTTGATGCGGCTGAAGTGATCCAGATCGATGAAGAATGCCGCCACCAGCCGCTGGCTCCGGCTGGCCTGCTCCAGGGCATAGGATAGCCGCTCCTTGTATGAGAGCCGGTTGGGCAGACCGGTCAGGCTGTCGTAGTACGCCAGCTCCCGCACCTGTTCCAGCATGCGCGCATTGGCCAGAGCCACCGCCGCCTGGTCGGCGAGACGGCGCATTTGATCGCGGTCGTCATCCGTGGGCATGAGATCGAATCGCTCGCCTAACGCGATAATGCCGGAGAGTTGCCTCTGATAGGAGAGCGGCAACACCAGAAATGACGTGGCACCCAGACCGGTGAGCGGGGTGAGGTAGGCGGGAACGTTGTCGCCGGTCCTGATCTCTATAATCTCCGGACCGGTCAGCAGCCCCTGCACATCTGACGGGCGCAGCGAGATCCGCTCGATGTGCCGTCCCCCGCGCTCATAGTCCTGAACCACGCTGGTCACCGTCTTGGTGCCGTCGGGGATGCCCAGGGTTACGCTCACCATGCCGCAGGGGAACACGTCCCGGATTCGGCCAAGCACCGTATCCACAATGGCGGTGGCGTCGGTGGCCGACAGCACCGCGCGATCGATTTCCGCTGCGGTGGCCAGAGCGTTGAACTGGCGGCCGAGTTGCGTCGCCATGGTGTTGAACGAAGTGGCGAGCTGCTCGAACTCGTCGCGGCTGTTCACGGTCACCCGGCTGGTGAAATCCCGCTGCGCGATCCGTTGGGTGCCCTTCTGCAGCTCTTCCAGGGGCAACACACTGCGCCGTATCTGGCTGGCGCTGAGCAGCAGCACCGCGAGGCTGGAAAGCCCGACCACGATGAGGAAGGTGTTGGTAAACTCCACCATTGGCTCGAGCACTTCGTCCTTGGACTCGCTGAACAGCACGGTCCATGGCTGGCCGGCAAAGGCGGCATCGAGCGGTATAGCCGAGCTGGCGGTCAAATAATTCTCTTTGGTTCTGGCCACGCTCGTATCTACCCAGGTCTCGGTGGCTTGCGCCTGGGAGCTTCGGCCGGTGCGCTTCGGCGCGCTGAACAACACTCGTCCCAGCTCATCCAGCACCGCCACCCTGGTGTTGGGTGAGGGCACGCTCTGTTCCACCGAGCCCCAGAGGTAGTCCGGGCTGACCTCGCCCACGAAGGTTCCTCGCACTTCACCTTTTCGGGCCAGTCTTCTCAGCAGGTACACCCGTGGACCGCCGCCGAAGTGCACTACCGAGACCAGCGGCAAACCCAGCCGCAGATCGGAACTGTCCCGCGCGCTCAGGCGGGGACGGCGTGAGAGCCGACCGAACACTTCGATGCTCTTGTTGTCGTCACCCACAAATTCCACGGCTACAAATCGCTGCCGGGCGAGGAGGTCCAGCCCTGCGATCAGGGCTTTGCTGGCTTCGATGAGTTCGGTCCGGGACCGGTTGGCGGAAAGACGCAGTGTGCGGTCGATGATGATCCCACCCATGGCGACCCGCCCATCCAGCGAGCCGGCCTGGGTTTGATTTCCGAGCTTGGGTCTGGGCCGCCTCACCGGTGCGGCAACACGGGGGAGACGCTTGGCCGCGGTAAGCTGAAGAATCGCGCTAGGGGGAATGCTCTTGAGAGTCGCGTCGAGCAGCAGCAAGCGCTCGAATACCGCCTGGCCAAGGGTGCGGTTCGCCTGCTCGAGCCGAGCCTCGCTCTGTCGGTAAAGCTGCTGCTTGACGTGCCGATAGGACAGCACGGCAAGCACCGCCATGGGCACCAAGGCACATCCCACAAACAAAGTGAGGAGCCGTCGGCCGAACTTGCTCCGCAGCGGAGTCGACGGGAAAGTCAGATGCATGCCTGGGCGTAGGAGAGCCGTTGAAAGTCACGGTCGCTTGTAGCCCGGCTGCCGAGCAAGTGTTATGCCCCTATAAGCTAACCCTAATCATTGATTCCCAGAGGGTTAGGTCAACTTGCGCGGCAGAGATTCGCAGGGGCTTCGGGCGTTTCGCGACCTGCTCGAACTCACTTGCTTAGTTCGGCCTGTCGAACAGAACCCGAAGCTTCAA
Organism: uncultured Gemmatimonadales bacterium; assembly: GCA_963698975.1. Taxonomy (GTDB): domain Bacteria; phylum Gemmatimonadota; class Gemmatimonadetes; order Gemmatimonadales; family GWC2-71-9; genus CAVVWJ01. The sequence continues at coordinate 1,213,653 of CAVOSV010000002.1, read as the reverse complement.
CCAACGCCTTCAAGTGCCTCACACGAACTCGGCTCACCTTTCCCTCACGCCCCCCCGGACATAGAGCACCGCGAAAGCCAACGATATCAGGATCCGCCCGGCAAACGGCAGGTAACTGCTCGGGCCCTAACCCGCCGGCCAATGCGGTGAGGAGACCGGCGTATCGGGCTTTATCGACCAGATCTCTCACCCGTTCGGGCTCAATCCAGTCGAACAAGTGACGACCGCCCTTTGACCAGGTGTCCATCAGAACCCCGGCTACACCCACCGCCGCGGCGGTATCCCAGACGGCTCCGGGATCGGCGCAACCCGCATTCTCGTGGTCCGCGTAGGCCACCGCGATGACACGCGGGCAAGGAGACCATGTTGCTGCTGCCGCGGCTCTGGCCACCTCGAGCAGAGCTCTCAGGCGCTGCGGACTGCGGACCCCAAAGAATCCCAGCTTCAGGTATAGGGGAGCGAAGCGACGCGCCAGCCCCAGACCTGCGATGCTGGTTCGAACTTCCATCGGACTTGCCGCATCGCCGAGGGCTGCGCTCAACTCCAAATCGAGTGGAACTCGGGCTTGAATTCGAGCAAAGACTTCAGGCGCTACGGAGCCTAGGGAACCGCTGCTTGGCTCCTTGGCGTCAATGATGTCCGCGCCTCCCGAAACCGCAGCCTCCACCTCATTGACCGAGCGCACGCTCGCCAGCAGTCGCATCCCGGCTCCCTTGTAAGATGCTAAGGTCCCGATATGTTAGGATTTAGAAGGTATCATCGACCGAAGTTGCGGGGGAGGCGGCGGCCGTGCTGGAGCGAAAGAGCGTGCTGGTCACGGGGGCGTCCAGTGGAATCGGCCGCGCGATTGCTCTTCGCTGCGGGGAGGCCGGCGCTGACCTGGCCATCACGTATCGCAAGAATCAGGAGGGAGCCGAGGGCACCGCGCGGGAACTTCGGGCCAAGGGGCGCCGCGCCGAGGTTCTGCGGGTGGACATCAGCCAGCAGGAAGAAATCCGCCACCTGGTGGAACATCTGCAGCGTACCTTTTCGCGGATCGACGTCTGGATCAACAACGCCGGGGCCGACATTCTCACCGGCGACGCCGGCCGGCATTCTCAGCTTCAGAAGCTCGATACTGTGATGGCGGTGGACGTCAGGGGTACAGTGCTGGCGTCGTGGGCGGCCGTTGATATGATGCGAAAGCAGGGAGGCGGAAGCATCATCAACATGGCCTGGGACCATGTAGGCCAGGGAATGAAAGGGGAAAATCCGGGGATCTATTCAGCGGCCAAGGGGGCAGTCGCGAGCTTCAGCCGGTCGCTGGCCCGCGACGTTGCGCCGGACATTCGGGTCAATATTCTGGCGCCAGGGTTCATCGAAACCGCCTTTGGTGAAGACGCCGATCCCAAATTCCGCCAGAAAGTCATCGAGATGACGCCTTTGCGTCGGTGGGGCAAGCCGGATGATGTGGCCGGAGCAGCAGTCTTTCTGGCGTCAGACGCCTCATCCTTTTTGACGGGCCAAATGATCATGGTGAACGGTGGAGTGGTGATGTAACGACAAGGAGAAACAATGCCAGCAACGAAAGAACGGACCTACAACGACAGCGAAATAAACGAGCGGCTCAAGGAATTGCCGGGTTGGTATTACGAAGATGGGTGGATTCGCCGGGTCTACAAAACCGATGGCTGGCCCACCACTACTATGCTGGTGAACGCCGTCGCCTATCTGGCCGAGGCAGCGTACCATCATCCCGATCTGACCGTCACCTGGGGCCGCATCGTCGTCAAGCTGCAGAACCACGCAGCGGGCGGGATCACCGATAAGGATTTCGAGCTCGCTCGGAAGATCGAGGAGGTCGTCCTCTGGCGTCCCCAGGGAGGCGCTCTGGAGGGAACCCCCAACAAGTGGGTGCGGTCGGGGGACCCGAGGTAGGCAGGGCAGCGCGGCAGTCGGGCAGTGGGGCAGTGACTCCAGGAAGCGACGTGGAGAAAGCCGGCGGAACAAACGGCCCTGCTGCCCCGCCGCCCCGCCGAGTACTGTTTGTAACCGGTACCCTTGCAGAGCCGGCGCTCCGGCGGGTGCTGGGCGACATGGCACCGCCATTCGAGCCGGTGGTCGCCGTCCTGAAGATCACGGTGGCAGCGCTCATGACTACTCCCTGGATCGCGCGTCACCTGGAGGTCCCACCGGAAATCGACATTGTCCTCATCCCTGGACTCTGCGAGGGCGATACCGCCGTTCTTGAGCAGCGGTTCAACCTCCCGGTTCAAAAGGGACCCAAAGATCTTCGTGAGATTCCCCGCTACTTCGGGCAGGGGCAGACAGCTCTCGAGTACGGCGCTTACTCCATCGAGATCCTGGCGGAGATTAACAACGCCCCCCGACTCACACCGGAACAGTTGCGCGCGGCAGCCGAGTACTTCCGGGCCAGCGGCGCTGATATCATCGACGTGGGTTGTACTCCCGGCCTGGCATTTCCCGGGCTGGCCACCGCTGTTCGCGACCTGCGCGCTGCCGGCATGCGGGTCAGCATCGACAGCTTTGATCCGGCCGAAATTCGGACGGCCGTTGAAGCCGGCGCCGAGCTGGTCCTGAGCGTCAATCGATCCAACCTCGGAGTGGCAGGCGACCTCCGCGGCGCCCCGGTTCAGGTCGTTGTCATCCCCGATTTCGGAGAAAGCCTGGAGACGCTGGATCCGAGCATCGAGCGGCTGGAATCCTGGGGTGTGCCCTACCTCATCGATCCGGTCATTGAGCCGATCGGCTTCGGCTTCATGGCTTCTCTCGAGCGATACGCCGAGGTCCAACGCCGCTACCCCGGTGCCCGGCAGCTGATGGGCGTCGGCAACATTACCGAGCTTACCAGCGCCGATTCCACCGGGGTGAACGCCGTCCTGCTGGCCATCTGCCAGGAAGTCGGAGTCAGCGCGGTGCTCACCACCGAAGTGATCTCATGGGCTCGGGGTGCCGTACGGGAGATTGACGTCGCGCGAAGACTCATGCATTACGCGGTCACCCAGCGCGCCGTACCGAAGGCGGTGGACGACCGGCTGCTGACGGTCAAGGATCCTCAGATTCTGGAGTACGATGAGACGGAGCTGCGGCAGCTGCACGCCGCGGTGCGCGACCCCAACTTCCGCATCTTCACCGATCGGGAAACGATCACGGTGTTCAACAACGAGGTCTTCGTTCGCGGGACCGACATCCAGGCAATCTTCGCCCAGCTCGGCGTGGACGAGGCAACCCACGCCTTCTACCTGGGACGTGAGCTGCTGAAGGCAAAGCTGGCCATCACGCTGGGCAAAACCTATCGCCAGGAAGGCGCGCTCGCCTGGGGCTATCTCACTCCGCCAGACGACATCAAATCAGAGCACGTGCGTCTCACCCAGCGCTCCCGGAGGACCCGTAAGCGGGCAGCGGAAGGGTGAGCCGGAGTGAGGCTCCTCTGGTAGAACCTCTGGGTTCTTCGGATGACCCCATAGATGTGTGCGCCCGTTTCGTCGATCTTCCCTTTATCCTGTTTCTGGACAGCGCTTCCAGTCATTCCCACTCGGGCGAAGCCCAACAGCTCGAGCGGTTCTCCTTTTTGTCCGCAGACCCGGTCTCTCTGATTCGCAGCAAGGGCCGAAACACCGAAGTGCGACATGCTGGCGGTGCCTGGTCCAGCACCCCCGAAGACGCGCTTTCAGTGGCGCGAAGGCTTCTGCCACACCCGCCGCTCTCCCCGCTTCCCGGAGTACCGCCATTTCAGGGCGGCATTGCGGGCTACATCGGCTACGACTGGGGAGCCGTGCTGGAGCGGCTTCCTTCGGCACGCTATGACGATCTGGCTGTGCCCGATGTGCTGCTTGGTCTCTATGACTGGGTGATTGCCTGGGATCACCGCGAGGGTACGGCGTGGCTGGTATCCACGGGACTGCCCGAGCAAGGCACCGGCCGGGAAGATCGGGCTCGGGAGAGGATGAACCAGGTGCGAAAGCGCTTGGTATCTAGGCTCGGCAGCGGGGCGGCGGGGCAGCAGGGAAGCGACAAAGGCGTCCGTGATTTCGCTTCCGCTCCGACTTACCCAGCAGTCGAGGTTGAAGGCACCGACGTTATCGGCCTCCGCTCGACCTTTACTCGCCGGGGCTACCTGGACGCCGTGGCCCGGGTACGCGAGTACATCGTCGCGGGCGACATCTTTCAGGCCAACCTGTCGCAGCGGTTTCAGGCCCAGCTTCCAGTCCCATCCTTCCAGCTCTACCGGCAGCTCCGTCGACGGAATCCGGCTCCCTTCTCGGCCTACCTGGACTTCGGCGAGCTCCAGGTCTTGAGCGCGTCGCCCGAGCGATTTCTCCGGCTGGATCAGGAGCGTCGCGAGGTGGAGACTCGGCCGATCAAGGGAACCCGGCCTCGAGGTTTGGGCCCCATGCACGACGCGGCGTTAGGCCGCGCGCTGGCAGAAAGCGAAAAGGATCGGGCCGAGAACGTCATGATCGTGGATCTGTTGCGGAATGATCTGTCCCGGGTGTGCCGGCCAGGCACCGTCCGGGTGCCCGAGCTCTTTGCCCTGGAGCATCATCCCACCGTTCACCATCTGGTATCTACTGTCCTGGGAGAGCTGGACCCGGCCGCGGACGCCATCGATCTGCTGCGCGCCACTTTTCCCGGAGGGTCCATTACGGGCGCACCCAAGGTGAGAGCCATGGAGATCATCGCCGAGCTGGAGCCAACTCAGCGAGGCGTATACTGCGGCTCGATTGGCTATCTCAGCGCCTCCGGTGCCATGGACACGAGCATCGTGATCCGAACCTATCTGGCCCTTCGGGGACAGGTATACTTTCAGGCTGGAGGAGGCATTGTGGCCGACTCCGATCCCGAATTGGAGTATCGGGAGACGCTGGATAAGGCGCGGGGACTGATTGAGACACTAGTCGTTAGTCGTCAGTCCTCAGTCGACAGTGGTAAACCGTAGACTGCACTGGTTCTGAAGACTGTGGACTGGCGACTGGTGACTGGTGACTGCGATGATCCTCCTGATCGACAACTACGACTCCTTCGTCTACAATCTCGCCCGCTACGTCCGGGAACTGGGTGAGGTTCCGCTGGTGCGCCGCCACGATGCCGTTACCATAGACGAGATTGGAGCGTTGGGACCATCCCACATCATTATTTCGCCCGGGCCATGCACGCCAGCGGAGGCGGGGATCTCCACCGAGGTGGTGCGGCAACTGGGTGAGCGGATCCCGGTGCTCGGTGTCTGCCTGGGGCATCAGTGCATTGGTGCAGCCTACGGCGCGGAGATCGTCCGCGCCGGACGGCCCATGCATGGCAAGCCGTCGCGCATTCATCACCAGGGACAAGGCCTCTTTTCCGGGCTGCCCAGTCCCTTTACCGCCACCCGTTACCACTCCCTGGTGATTGCCCCCGCGTCGGTTCCACCGGATTTGAAGGTCACCGCCATGTCGGAGGACGGTGAGATCATGGCCGTGCAGCATGGGAGCAACCCGGTGTACGGCGTGCAGTTTCATCCCGAGTCGGTACTCAGTGAGCAGGGATATCGTTTGCTGGACCACTTCCTTCACGGCATTCCTCCTACACCCCGCCCGGTCCCGCTGGCGGCAGACGGGGCACTCGTGTCGCCAATGACCGAAGCCCCTCCCATCGCCACCAATCCCCCTCCCGCAAGCCTGGTCCGGTGATCGTTGAAACGATCGTGACCAGCCTGGACAGCGAGGGAGCCATCAACTTCGCGCCGATGGGGGTGGAGTGGGGGGAGACCACCATCGTACTCAAACCATTCCTCGAGACCACCACCTTTCGGAACGTGCGGGCGAGCGGATCAGCGATAGTCAACCTGACCGATGACGCGATGCTGTTTGCCCAAGGGGCCATCTCCAGCCCCCAGTTTCCTTCCCACCCTGCCACCGTGATACGTGGCGCGGTGCTGGATGCCGCCTGTTCCTGGCGAGAGTTGGAGGCCGTATCAATGGATGCCACGCCACCTCGATCCCGGATCGAGGCCCGCGTGGTCCATCGGGGGGTCAAGCGCGAGTTCATCGGATTCAACCGGGCTCGCCATGCTGTCCTGGAAGCGGCCATTCTGGCTACCCGGATCCATCTATTGCCGGCCGAGCAGATCCGGGAGGAGCTGGCCCGACTGCAAATCATTGTAGACAAGACGGCGGGCCCTCGGGAACTGGAGGCGATGGATTTGCTGACCGAGTATGTCCGATCGCGCTAGCGTCTTCGTGGAAGCCCCGGCGCGCTTGCACTTCGGCGTGCTCGACCTTCGGGGCAACCTGGGACGCTGCTTCGGAGGGCTCGGAGCCGCGATCCCATCCCCGTCGCTTCTGCTTGAAGGTGAGCCAGCCGGCCGGGTTTCAGCGGAGGGGCCGGACGCGGAGCGTGCCGTCGAGTTCGCCGAAAGGTTCCTCCGTCACCAACACCTCTCCGGCGGTGTCCGCCTGAGGGTGCATCGCGACATTCCCAGCCATTCGGGATTGGGCTCGGGTACTCAGCTGGGACTTGCGGTGGCCCGCATATTGGCCGAGTTGCACGGACTTAGCCTCGACCCCGTGGAGCTCGCACGTTCCACTGGGCGGGGGAAGCGTTCAGCCATCGGCACCTGGGCTTTCGGCGGCGGAGGATTCATCGTCGAGGGCGGGCGGCGTCCCGGTGGGGACAGGATTGCGCCCCTCATCGCTCGATTGCCGATCCCCTCTCATTGGCGCTACGTAGTGGCAGTCCCCTCTGCCGGACGGGGTCTCAGCGGAGAGGACGAGGCCCGCGCCTTCGAACAGCTCCCTGCTCCACCGGAAGGCGACGCTGAACGCGTGGCGCACCTGGTCCTGATGCAGCTGCTTCCGTCGTTGATCGATGACGATCTGGCCAGCTTCGGCGAAGCGTTGTCTGCCATCCAGCGGATTACCGGAGCGTGGTTCGCCACCCAGCAAGGAGGAGTGTTTGCGCCCGGTCCTACCGAAGAGCTCATCGCTGCCATGGTACGCGGCGGAGCAGTCGGAGTGGGGCAAAGCTCCTGGGGGCCGGCGGCATACGGTTTGGCCGAGAGCGACACGGCGGCTGCCCGTTTGGCTCGAGAGCTGGGCCCGCTCCTTGGTGGAAGCGGCGAGATTTTTCAGGGGGGATTTGCCGGGCGGGGGGCCCGGGTCTGGAGGGGTCCCGCGGCCCTCAGAACTGATTGACAGGTCATTTTACGGGCTGTATACTGACCCTCTCTAAGCCTCCTGTAATCGGCGACTTGGCGGTTCTCGAAGAAGGGCTGAGCCTTGTCGGCGGCGTCACCTTGGCACTGAATGCTGCCTCCCAATGCCATTTTCGGTTACACACACTGGGGTCAGCGGCGCCTGAGGAGTGGGATGGAATTGTTTGATTCTCCTGACATGAGCTGGCCGAATCTCAATTCGCACCGGGGCATTGCCCGGGAACGGCCGTGGCCCGACCCTCTGTGGTGGCGCACAGCCAGACAACAGCATTCCACTTCGTATCCTCCCCTGTCTTTCCGTCTTCAGTTCCTGCATCAGCTTCGCGCGACTTGGCCTCGTGTGCCGGATCGCGCCCCCGAATCCATCCGACAAACCCCGCTCCGGCGTATCTGGTACAGGACCGCGAGCGGGTTTCGCCGGTGGATGCTCCCGACAGTCGAGCGCGGGCCTCCAGGCCACGCAGCGTTTGAACGTCGGCTGTAGTCCTGGCCCGGGTCGGCTCTCGAGAGAAGTGAGGTCTGTTCGCCGCCCGACCTATCTGCTAGACGAAGAACCGATGGAGCAGCACAGAATCACCCTTTTCCCTGAGGTCAGATTATGAACCGTGTTGCGCAGAAGGTAGTGTCTGGCGGACTCGCTGCGGGGCTTTCGGTAGCCGTGGCACTGTCGGCCAGCGCCCAACAGGCGCGGTCAGGGGCTTGGACCCTGAATGCGCCCGAGGGTGAATGGCACATGACGGGTCGGGATTACAGCCTGCAGCGGTTCAGCCCGCTCAAGCAGATCACGACCTCGAATGTTGGCGAGCTCCGGCCGGTCTGGTCGTTCTCGACCGGGACGCTGCGGGGCCATGAGGGCAACCCCCTCGTGATCGGCAACGTGATGTACGTCCACACGTCCTTCCCGAACATCGTGTATGCGCTCGATCTGTCCAAGGCCGGCGCGCCGCAGATCTGGAAGTACGTGCCCAACCAGTCGCCTGACGCGATCCCCATCGCCTGCTGCGACCTGGTCAACCGGGGCACCGCTTATCACCCCAGCGGCAAGATCTTCATCCAGCTGCTGCAGGGTGAGCTGCTCGCGCTCGATGCCAAGACCGGTAAAGAGCTGTGGAAGGTCAAGAACGCCGACTACAAGCAGGGCAGCACCATGACCAACGCCCCCATCGTGATCAAGGACCTGGTCATCGCCGGTATCTCCGGTGGTGAGTTCGGCGTCCGTGGTCGGGTGACGGCGTACAACGTGAACGATGGTAAGGAAGTTTGGCGTGGATACAGCACCGGCCCGGACAGCGAAGTACTCATCTCCGGCGACGCCAATGCCAACTATCCATCGCACAAGGGCAAGGATCTGGGCGTTTCCACCTGGCAGGGCGATGAGTGGAAGCGGGGCGGCGGCACCACCTGGGGTTGGTATTCGTATGACCCCGAGCTGAACCTCTTCTACTACAGCACGGGTAACCCGGGCACCTGGAACCCCGATCAGCGCCCCGGTGACAACAAGTGGTCAATGACCATCTTCGCCCGCAACCCGGATAACGGGCAGGTGAAGTGGGCCTATCAGATGACTCCCCACGATGAGTGGGACTATGACGGTGTGAACGAGAACGTGCTGTTCGAGAGCGGCGGCAAGAAGCTGCTGGCGCACTTCGACCGGAACGGCTTCGGCTACACCCTCGATCGCACCAACGGCAAGGTTCTGGTGGCGCAGCCCTATGGTCCGGTCAACTGGGCCAAGCGGGTCGATCTGACCACCGGCGTGCCGGAGAAGGATCCGAAGTACGGCACCACCGCGAAGAAGAACACCGAGGGCATCTGCCCCGCGGCGATCGGCTTCAAGGATCAGCAGCCATCGGCCTACTCGCCGATCACCGGCTACTTCTACGTCCCGGCAAACCACATCTGCATGGACTATGAAGGCGTCGAAGTGAAGTACACCGCCGGTCAGCCGTACGTCGGCGCGATCGTGCGGATGTTCCCCGGCCCGGGCGGACACCGCGGCAATTTCATTGCCTGGGATCCGATGAAGGGCAAGGCCGTGTGGCAGAACAAGGAGAACCTCGCGGCGTACGGCGGGGCCCTTACCACGGCCGGCGGGTTGGTCTTCTACGGCACCATGGAAGGCTGGCTCAAGGCACTCGATGCCAAGACGGGCAAGACGTTGTGGCAGTACAAGACTCCGTCGGGCATCATCGGCAACCCCATGACCTATAACGGTCCCGATGGCCAGCAGTATGTGGCCGTGCTCTCGGGCATCGGTGGCTGGGCCGGTATCGGCGTGGCCGCGGGCATAGGCGCCGAAGATCCGACTGCCGGACTGGGCGCGCTCGGCGCGTTCGGTGACGCGGGCAACTTCAGCACCCAGGGTGGGGTACTGACCGTGTTCGGAATGAAGAACATGGCCGCGGGCAAGTAATTCCCTGTCCTGGTGGAAGGCCGGACTTTTCGTTCCGGCCTTTTACCCGGATAAATTGCAGAAGTGAGAGACGGCGCCGGGGTGCTGTTCGCTCCGGGGCCGTTCTCATTTATATGGGGATGACTCCGGCTGCACCCCGCTGTCCGGAGCACCCCAACTGATGATGGGGTTTGGCATGCGTCAACGGTCGAAAAACTGGTATCGAGGAGCCCTGCTAGCCGGCCTGGTTGTGCCTCTGCTGGCAACCACGGGCTGGGCCCAGAGGCCGGCACCGCTCACGCCGGGATTGCTCCGGGTCTGCGCCGACATGGACAACCTGCCCTTCTCTAACCAGAAGGGCGAGGGATATGAGAACAAGATCGCCGAGCTGATCGCCAACGAGTGGCATTCCCGGCTGGAGTACACTTGGTGGCCGATCCGCCGGGGATATTACCGAATGCTGAACGGCACCTACTGCGATCTGGTGATCGAATCGCCCGTCGGAGTGGACCAGGCCGGAGCGACCAAGCCATACTACCGGTCGGGATACATGTTTCTTTCCCGCCGGGGCAGCGGGCTGGAAACCATCAATTCTCTCGCCGATCCGCGCCTCAAGAAGCTGAAGATCGGCGTCAATCTCTTCGTCTCATCGGACGGAGAGCACTCGCCCCCGGAAATGGCCCTTAGCCGCTACGGCGTGGTGGGTAACCTGGTTGGGTACAGCGTTGCCTATGACGACACCACTCGCCCTGAGGCCATCATCAACGCGGTGGCCAAGAAGGACGTCGACGTGGCAATCGTCTGGGGTCCCCAGGCCGGGTACTTCGTCAAGAAGTCTGCGGTACCGCTGGTGCTGACGCCGCTGGCAACCGAAGTCGATACGGCAACTGGCTATCCCATGAGCTACAACATCGGGATGGCCGTGCGCCGCAAGGACCACGAGTTCCGGGACAGCTTGCAGACCCTCCTTGATCGCAAACATTCCGATATCCTCGGCATCCTCAAAGAATACGGAGTCCCCGCCTTCCCGGTGAAGGAGGAGAAGGGGGATGACGATGGTCCCAAGACCTCGGCTCCGCCATCGGACTCGACTCGCGCTTCGAAGCCGTAGCGGCCCACTCCCTCGCTGAAAGGACCGAATCTCCAGCATGGCCAGACGCCACGTAATCCTCGGGATCGTCGTCACGCTCTGTGCTTTTACCTCGAAGCTTCGCGCCCAGGAGCTTCGGGATCAGTACCACCAAGCACCTAGAGACACCGTGCCTCAGGAGGTCTACGACGGGTGGAAGCAGTTCAACCTCAACTGCGCCCGATGTCATGGGGAAGACGTTCAGGGTACCACGATCGCGCCCCACCTGATCTTGTCGCTCAAACCGGATGGCCCCATCAACACCAAGGAGTTGTTCATTCAAACGGTCTGCGCCGGGCGGCCAGCCAAGGGAATGCCTTCCTGGTGCGCCCTGGGAATGGAGCTTCCGACCATCGAGAAGATCTACGGCTACGTCAAAGGCCGGAGCGACGCCAAGATCGGCCCCGGCCGACCGGCGGTGAAGACCGGGTCGTAGCGATGACCTGTGGCATGACCGGTTCCGGTCGCCTGATCGTCCTGACCCTCGCCACAATCTGCTCTCCCTGCCTGGCGGAGGCTCAGCAACGGCCAGAACCGCTGACATCATATCCGGTCGTCTTCTATGGCAAGGGCGCTAATTCGCTGGAAAAGAACGACCCGCAGGTGGCCGCCATGACCGACAGCATTCTCCGCTCCGATCTTCAGGCCTCAGGACGCTTCCGGCTCATTCCTCCAGAGCAGCTATCCCGGGCCCTCTCAGACACGGTCAAGGCCGGCGCGGAGTGCGTCAGCCTCGAATGTCGCCGCGCAATCAGCAAGAAGTTGGGCGCCGAGTGGATGGTGACCACGAAGCTCAGCAAGACCAGCAATCTGATCTGGTATCTCTCCGGTCAGCTGAGTGATGTCCGGAGCGGGCGCCGGCTCCTGGATGATGAGTTCGAGCTGAAGGGGATTGCTGAGGATATTGCAAAGGGCGGAGCCCACTCATTGGCCCGCCGCATTGTCGCAGCAGTTGAGAAGGCCGGTTCACCTCCCCCAACAGCAACCCGACTCACTTCCGAGACGGTCAGGGCCAGGCTTGCGGCGGCCACCGACAGCAACCCGCCTGATTTCAGCAAAACCGACCTCAGTGGTCTGGACCTGAGCGGTGTCGATTTCAAGCGGGCAAACCTGAGCGGGGCTCGGCTGGTGGGGACCAAGCTGGCCGGAGCAAACCTGTTCACCGTCGATCTCACCGACGCCATCCTGAGCAATGCCGATTTGACCCGGGCCAACCTCGATGGAACGGTGCTGCGGAGAGCCAACTTCCAGGGCGCGAATCTCGAGGGAGCCAGCATGTTCGCCACGATTGTGGAGTCAGCCGATCTGGCCAACGCCAACCTCTCCGGCGCCCGGATCATCGGCTATCTGAGGGGTGCCAAGTTAGGAGGCGCCAGCCTCCGCCATGCCAATGCCGGGGCTGATCCGGGCAACCAGTCCATGGGTGTCATGCGAGCCACCTTCGTGGGGGCCGACCTGAGTGGGGCGGATCTGTCTGACGCCAATCTGTTCAAGGCCGACCTGTCGCATGCCAACCTGACGAACGCCAAGTTGGTCCGAACCAATCTCATGAACGCAGACCTGATCCAGGCCGATCTAACCCGATCCGATCTGACTGGGGCCAAGCTGGCGAAAGCCAACATCGACGAAGCCGACTTTACCCAGGCGGTGGGAGTCGATCGGATCGAAGGATTGGATCAGGCCCGCAACCGGGAAAAGGCAAAATTTGATGCGAAATAATTGCAGCACAGCGAAGCTCATCCTGACAGCCGTCGGCGTCGCCGCAGTCCTTAGCGGATGCAAGGAACAGCCGGCGCTCGGCGGAAGGGGCGATACGACAGCAGAGACATCATCGCCAACTGGTCCCGGCGGGGAACTGGCCTACGTCACCAATGAGGATTCCCAGAATCTGACCGTGATCGACACCCGTACTGATAGTGTGATAGCAACCATTTCGGTCGGCACTCGGCCTCGCGGCGTCAAAGTGAGCCCTGACGGTAAGACGGTCTACGTTGCGCTCAGCGGGTCTCCCAAGTGTCCTCCCAGTATGCCGGACGAGGAGTGCGAAAAGCTGAAGGCAGATAAGACGAAGGACGGCATCGCCGTAGTCGATGTGGCGGCCCGCCGGGTCGCCCGGGTTCTGCCCGGTGGCTCCGATCCCGAACAGTTCGACATCAGCGGCGATGGCAAACGGCTCTATATATCGAATGAAGATGCCGGCACCGCATCAATAGTGAACGTCGAGAAGGGCACCATAGAAACGACGGTAAAGGTGGGGGCGGAGCCCGAGGGCGTTCGCGTCAGTCCCGATGGTATGCTGGTGTACGTGACGGCCGAGAGCGACACCTCGATCCGGGTGCTGGACGCTCAAACCGGTGCCGCCAAAGCGCGCATCAAGGTAGATCGGCGGCCCCGAGATGTGGCCTTCTCACCTGACGGCAAGCGGGCCTATGCTACCGCCGAGGTGGGGGGAACCGTTTCGGTCATCGACGTGCCCAACAATCGCGTCCTGGCTACCATCAAGCTGCCCAAGGATGCCAAGCCCATGGGCGTGCGATTCTCGCCCGATGGCAACAAGGTGTACGTCGCGACCGGACGCGGTGGTACGGTGCTCGTCATCGATCCGGCTACCAATCAAATCACCGGCTCGGTCAAGGTCGGGCAGCGGCCCTGGGGCCTGGCCCTGACCCGGGATGGCAAGAAGCTGTACTCCGCAAACGGCCCTTCCAACGATGTGAGTGTGGTCGACACCGACAAGCTCGCGGTGATCGCCACCGTGCCGGTCGGCAAGATCCCGTGGGGCGTGGCAATCGGGCCCGCACCAGCCCGGGAATGATCGCCGGCCACTGGGTCGCGGCGCTGGTACTGCCCCTCCTGATCGGGGCGGATGCCGCAGGACCGGATCCCAGTGGTTTCCGCTTTGAGCTCAACGCCACCCCTGAGCTGCACCGGCTCTGGGAGACGAGCTCCGCTGCAAAGGCCGAACGGGTGGCCTGTCTGGCCGCCAACCTCGAAGGTGACACGGTGCGAATATCTCAGGTGGTGCCGCTCGACTCGGGTCAGTCAGACTCGCTCGGCATCTCAGCCGCGGCATCGCTCGACACCTGCGGTCCGCCCGAGTGGCGGGGCACCGTCCACACCCATATCGCCCTCAAGGACGGACAACGCCCCTACTCCCTCTTCTCGGGCGCCGACCGCGGGGTAATGATGCTGTGGTGGCGGCGGTGGAACGTGGCCGGACTCTTCTGCCTGCTGTATAGCCCCAATGAAGTGATCTGTGAGATCGAAGGCCCCGACGGAGCGGTGATCTTCCCCCGGTCGCGCTATTGATCGCAGCCCGAGGAAGAGCCCTTCTCCTCGCGCTTCCTCTGGCGAGTATCGGTTCCTTGCAGGCAGCCGCCCAAAATCAGCCGAAAGCAACCTTCCGATTTAGTCAGGATGCCGGCTCCGCTCTCCAGGCCATGTGGCGGGAGAGCGTGGCGGCAAGGGAGGAGCGCGTCGCCTGCCTCGCAAGCACCATTCGGAGTGACACCGTCTTCGTGACCCGGGTCTCGGCACTCGAGCCGGAGGAAGCCGATTCGATGGGCATCTCCGCCACTTCATCGGTGGAGCACTGCGGGCCGCCAGCCTGGTCGGGTACCGTGCATACTCACATCGCCATGTATTCGGATAGCCTGCCATCCACCCGGTTTTCAGCGCAGGATCGAACCGCCATGCGTCTCTGGTACGATCGCTGGCACAGTGATGGAGTATTCTGTCTTGTCTACAGCGGCCGGGACGCGTATTGCGAGGCTGACGGTGTGGTAGGTGGAATGCGCTCGCAGCCCAAGGTGGTGGGACAGTAGTCTAGGAAAGCGGTCGGCGGGTCAGAAATGAGGTAGGCCGCCGGCGAGCCAACCAACCATCCAGACCCCAGGTTCGCCCCGCCCGAGCAAAGAAGAACGCGAACATCAGGAAGAACAGCACCAGATGGAATCCCTGCTGCCCGGGGGACATCCACTGAGTGGCCAACCCATAGTTGATCACCAGAATCAGCCCGACCACCGACGCAAGTCCGGTCAGCAATCCCAAGGTGAGACCGAGGCCGGCCACGGTCTCACCCCAGGCAGTGAGGTGAGCGAAGACGCTGCTGTGGGGAAGTACTGTTCCCTCGAGGAAATGCTTATAGAAGGTGAGCGGATTGTCGGATGCCTGCTTGGCCACAATCTTGGGCATTACCGCCAGCCAGCGTTCGCTTACGGCCGGCCACGGCACGATCCCACCCAGCAGAATGACGGTCATTTTCGTGATCAGTGACTTCACGAAGTAGAGCCCAACCACGATCCTCAACAGAGCAAGCCACTCGGCGGGATGATCCATGGTAACCGGCGATGATCGCTGAGCCATGCTGTCAGTCCCTGGTGAGGGTGCACGATCCGAGTTCTTGCCTTCAGCTGCCAGCTCCTACCTCCTAGCTGCTCGGCTAAACCTCCACCCCTAACTCCGAAAACACAAACGTCCAGCTGTCGGTCAGTTCGTCGAGCACTTTGGCCAGCGGCTTGCCTGCCCCGTGCCCCGCTCGCGCTTCTAGGCGGAGCAACACCGGCCGTCCAGAAGACGAAGCTGCCTGCAATCGCGCCGCCATTTTACGGGCATGCATCGGATCGACCCGGGTATCGCTCTCCGCCGTTGCCAGCAGCACGGCCGGGTAGGCTCGACCGTCTTCCACATGGTGATACGGCGAGTAGTCTCGCAGCCACCGAAACTGCACCGGGTCGTCGGGAGAGCCATACTCCGGAATCCAGAGCCGGGCGATCAAAAAACGGTGATACCGAAGCATATCCAGCAGGGGAACCTGAATCAGCACGGCGCGAAAGAGCTCGGGCCTCTGAGTCAGTACCGCTCCCATCAGCAACCCGCCGTTGGAGCCACCGGCTGCCGCAAGTCGCTCCGGTGTGGTATAACCCTCGCGGATCAGCCACTCCGCTGCCGCAATGAAGTCGTCGAAGCTGTTCTGTTTCTTTCCCATCATCCCGTTCTGATGCCAGCTCTCGCCGTACTCCCCTCCACCCCGAATGTTGGGGACGGCCAGCACCCCACCCTGCTCCAGCCAGAGCAGAAGCGATCGTGAGAAGGCCGGAGTCATGCTGATGTTGAAACCGCCATAACCGGTCAGATACGTGGGATTGTCACCGGTTCGTTCGACGCCCACCCGGTGTACCAGAAACATCGAGATGCTGGTTCCATCTCGCGATGTATAGCTCACCTGCTGGACCACGAAACGCTCCGGATCCAGGTCTGCCGTCACCCGCCGCCACAGCTCGGACGCACCGGTGACAAGATCGATCCGGTACACGGTGGGAGGTACCGTATACGACGAGAACCCGTAGAAGAGCTCGCGTCCATCCCACTCGCCGCTGACGCCAAAGAGGCTGCCGAGCGTAGGCAGCGGGATCTCAGCTGTACGTCGTCCCTCCAGATCTGTGAGGCGGAGCCGGGAGGAGGCCCTCTCGAGGTAGCTCAAGGCCAGACGTTCGGCCGTTACCGTGACGCCTTCCAGCACCGCCTCGGCGCGGGAGGAGACAATTTCGCGCCACTGTGATCGGCCGGGCTGCTCGGGGTCGACCAGATACAGGCGATAGGTCGGCGCATCGAGATTGGTACGGAGGAACAATCGCCCGTGGGCGATCTGACCCTCGAAGGTGGCTGGCAGATTCTCCGCCACGGCCACAACCGGAGAACTCTGAGTTAGGTCCTGCAGGTACAGATCGGTCTCATCGAAGGTGCGGGCCACCTGTATCAACAGCCAGCGTCCATCGGGGGATAAACCAACGCCGGGCCAGAATTCCTTTTCCCTTGGCCTGTAGACCAGACGGTCGCCTTCCATGTCGGTGCCCAGCCGATGGAAATAGATGGATCGGTGGTAGTGCTCTTCCCCGGCGGGAACGGTGTCGGGCCCGGGATAGCGGGTGTAGTAGAAGCCACTATTGTCGGGGAGCCACGCCAGGGATGCTGCACGGGTTCGGGAGATTCGCTCGTCAAGCAGGCGTCCAGTTTCGACCTCGAGCACGTGAAGCACGCTCTGCTCCGACCCGTCCTCCGACAGCCCATAGGCCAGGAGTGTGCCGTCTTCGCTGGGATAATACCAGTCCAGCGCAGTGGTCCCCGTTGCACTTAGTGCGTTGGGATCGACTGCGATCCGATCCACGCCGTCGGACCCGGCGCGCCAGTAGAGTACCGGCTGGTTCTGCTTCCCCTCGCGCCGTTGATAGAAGTAGTGGCCACGCGCCGGAGTGGGAGCCGTGAGCACGCCAATCGCCAGCAGCTGCTCCAGCCGCGCTCTGATTCTTTCTCGCCCGGAAAAGCCGGCGAGATACGCCTCGGTGAAGGCGTTCTGCTGCTCGGTCCACCGCTGAGTCTCGGGAGACTGACCGTCCTCCAGCCAGCGATACGGGTCGCTGATTCGCTCGCCGTGGAGGACATCCTCGACCGGGCGAGTTGGTGTTGCCGGATAGTCTGGGCGGGTTCGGCTGGCCGGCAGTGGAGGGGACTTAGTCACCCAGGCTGATCCCGAGCTCGCGCGCGGTCGCGATGGTGTCGGAATCGAGTGGCACGTTCCGCGGCCGCCCCACTATCTCCTCCAATGGAACCTGCTCGATCCCGACGCCCTGCAGGCCCACCATTACACCGAAGGCTCCTTCAGCGATCGCGCGGACAGCTGCAGCGCCGAAACGCAATGCCAGCAAGCGGTCGTACGTGGTGGGAGACCCGCCCCGCTGCACATGACCCAGCACCAGGGTGCGAGTCTCCTTGCCGGTGTACACCTCGATGGCCCGGGCCACCTTGCTGCCGATTCCTCCCAGGCGGTCAACCGTTCCCACTCCGCGCCGCTCGACCAGTTCCACATTGCCGTCCACCGAGCGCGCACCCTCCGCCACCACCACGATGCTGAACCGTCTTCCTTCCGCTTCGCGGCTCCGGATCTTGTTGCACACCTTCTCGATATCGAAAGGGATCTCGGGAAGCAGGATCACGTCGGCGCTGCCGGATAAACCGCTGTAGAGGGCAATCCACCCGGCGTACCGACCCATCAGCTCCACCACCATTACCCGATCGTGGCTTTCCGCCGTGGAATGCAAACGGTCGATCGCTTCGGTTGCGGTGCTCACCGCGGTATCGAAGCCGAACGACCGCTGGGTACCGCTTACGTCGTTGTCAATCGTCTTGGGAACGCATACCACCGGCAGCCCGCGTTTCCACAGCTCGTAGGAGATCTGAAGGCTGCCGTCGCCTCCGATCGAGACCAGCGCATCGAATCCGCTGGCCTGAAAGGCCGCGATCAGATCGTTGGACCGATCGATCTCCTGCTCGTTTCCCTCCGCGTCGCGACTGATATATCGAAAGGGATTGCCGCGATTGGTGGTACCCAGAATGGTGCCACCGAGATGGGTAATGCCGCGAACCTGGGGTGGGCCAAGGGGGACGACACCGTCAAAGCTGATGAGGCCTTCGAATCCCCGCTGAATGCCGTAGCAATGCCATCCGCGGTGATGCGCCGACAGGACGACGGCGCGTATGACCGCGTTCAGCCCGGGGGCGTCACCGCCCCCGGTGGAGATGGCAATGCGCATCGGTCACTTTTCACCTCTCAGCCGCTGGATGGCCTGGACTACCTCCCCCGGCGAGGCGTGTCGGCGAGTGGCCTTCTTGGAGAAAACCAGTTGGCCGTCGACTGTCACTTCGAACAATCCGCCGGAAGACTGAACCAGACGGACCTGCGCGTCGGGGAAGTTCTGCTTCAACTCAGCCGCCAAACTGGCAGCTCTGGGCTCGTAGTTTCAAACCACGCAGTACTGAATGGTCACATTCATTGCAGCTGGGCCTTGGCATGAGACACGTACCGCCGGGGGCGAATCGTAGTTGCGCCGTGAGAAGATGCCAAGGGGACGATGCGGCTGTGACGCCGCTCCTTGTCAGCCCTTCCCGGGTCGTATCTATTGGAGCCATGCTCACCTACCATAGGGCCGCTGAGCCCCTCTCTCGACGGCTGCTGCCGGCAATAATCGCGGTGTCTGCACTAATATTTGTCGCAGCCGGGCTGCAGGCGCAGGAGCGCAGGTATCTGTTCGAAGTGGGCGGTGCCGCGTCGTTCCAGTCCTACAGTAATGACACCGGCCTGGAGACCTCTTTCGGCGGGCTGGGCAGGTTCGGCATCTGGCTGCCGCTCAACTTTTCGGCAGAGGTGGAAGGATCTCTGGCCAAGACCAACGACGTCAGCGTCAAGGTCGGCTCCGCTTCCCTGCTGTACAACCTGCTGCTGGGATCGAGCACCTGGGGATACCTCAAGGCCGGGATCGGGGGCACCAAGTACGGTCCCGGCGGTGATGAGTGCCAACAGAATACGGAGTTCGTGGGCAAGATCTGCGGCACCACCACCACCTTTGCGGCCGGTGCAGGAGTCCGGTTCCCCCTCAGCTCGATGATCCTCCTTCGGGCGGAGGCGGTGGTCAATCCGAACAAGGGCACCACCGTTAGCCAAGGTGCCACGTCGGCCGATACCGTTCGCAACAAGGTAACATTTTCTAACTTCGGGCTGAACATGGGACTCAGCTTCATGCTCGGCAGCAAGCCCATTCCCGACAGCGATGCCGACGGAGTTCTGAATAACCACG
Source organism: uncultured Gemmatimonadales bacterium (assembly GCA_963698975.1). Taxonomy (GTDB): domain Bacteria; phylum Gemmatimonadota; class Gemmatimonadetes; order Gemmatimonadales; family GWC2-71-9; genus CAVVWJ01. Next base: position 1,194,313 of record CAVOSV010000002.1, on the reverse strand, counting down.
ATCGCTGCGCTGCAACGCCCGCGGGCGCACAGGTCGACGAGTTTGGCTGTCCGGCAGATAACGACGGCGACGGCGTTCCGAATGGGATAGACCGGTGTGCCAGCACGCCGCCCGGAGCTACCGTCGATGCGGCCGGTTGTACTCGCGACAGCGACGGCGACAACATAGCCGATGGCATCGATAAATGTCCCGACACCCCGGCTGGCGTGCTGGTAGACGCTACCGGCTGTCCCCGGGACAGCGATGGCGACGGGATTGCCGACGGGCTGGACCGCTGCTCGGCCACCCCCAAGGGGGCCACGGTGGATGCCCTGGGCTGCCCCGGCGATGAGGACGCCGACGGAGTACTGGACGGTCTGGACCGCTGCCCCCGCACTCCGATTGGAGCAACGGTGAACTCCCGAGGCTGTGTGGCCGGGCAGCAGCCGCGCATGCAGTCCAATGCCCCGCCCGACACGTCAGCGGCCGCTCCGCCCCCGGCCCGAGTGACGCCTGTGCCCGCTGCAGCGGCCGCGGCCCCATTCGTCCTCGAGGGGGTGACCTTCGAGTCGGGGAGTGCGCGGCTCCAGCCGGGCTCCTATGTCCAGTTGGACTCCATTGCCAAGGTGCTGCAGGCCAACCCGAAGCTCCGGGTGGAAATCGGGGGACACACAGACAACGCGGGAACTCCGGCGGACAACCAGCATCTGTCTACCCTGAGAGCGGAGGCTGTCCGCAACTACCTGGTAGCCAAGGGTGTGCCGTTCCAGCAGATGGTTGCCAGGGGCTATGGGGCCACCATACCCCGCACCCCAGACACCACGCCCCAGGGCCTCGCCGCCAACCGCAGGGTTGAGATCAAGCCGCTGCCGCCGGAACCCTGAGCCTGCCCTAAACTTGACCAATGCCAAAGCGCGCGTATCCTAAATCGGAGTCTGACCTCCCCTGAGGAACCGATCATGAAGCCCCATTTCGTTCTGGCGTTGATTGCCACATCTATCCTGGGCGGAGCTCCGCTCGCTGCTCAGAGTACCCCGGAAAACAACAGCACCCCCAAGAGCCCTCCGGCCGGCGCTTCCTCCGCTGCTCCAAGTGCCGAGCTGATCGCCCAGGGAGACAAGATCTTTCATGGACCGGGCAACTGTTACGCCTGCCATGGAACCAATGCCCAGGGCTCAGTGGGTCCTAACCTGACCGACGCCGAGTGGATCCACAGCAAGGGCAGTTACGAGGAGATCGTAGCCCAGGTGACCAAGGGTGTTCCGAAAGAGGAATCGAAGAGCGGCATCGTAATGCCACCCCGGGGAGGCAGCACCATCAGCGATGACGAAGTGAAGGCGGTGGCGGCCTATGTTTACTCACTGAGCCACAAGTAGCTCAGCTCAGAGGTGTCCCTGGAAGGCGCCCAGCGAGTACCAGAGGCCAAACACCACTCCGGCGCATCCGAGCAGCGGAATTAGCTCCGGAAACCGTCGGCGGAGGGGGCCCTGAGCCAGAGTATAAGCGACGGCCATCGAGAGCAGCGACATTGACACGGCCGTCGCCGCCGCAAACACTACCAGCGCCAGCACACCGGCTCCCTTGCTGCTGGCCGTCCCGATCAGCAGAATCCCAATCGCGGCCGAGCCGCCAATTCCGTGTACCAGTCCAATGCCGAATGACGCCGCGGGAGAGCGGTCCAGAGCGTTGCCGTGCTCGTGGCTGTGGTCCCCCATCCCTGCCTGATGCGAAGCATCATGGTGGTGGCCGTGCACGTGCAGCAACGATCCGTGCTGATGCGGGTGAATATGGAAGTACCCGCGGCGCCAGCGGTACAGCAGCCTGAGCGCGAGGACGACGATGAGCCCTCCGATCATCACTTCCGCCCCGCGTTGAACCGGCTCAGGCAGGAAACTGCTGAACAGCACCACCGGCAAGCCGAACAGGAACAGCGTCGTGGCGTGTCCCAGCCCCCACGCCAGGCCGAGGAATGCGGCGCGCCGGACTCGGCTTTGCCTCTGGTTTAGCAGCAGGGTCGAGACCGCAGCCAGATGGTCAGGATCGAGGGCGTGACGCAGTCCGAGTACCAGGGCAATGATCAGTGGAAGATGCACCGGGACATTATATCCCACACCCGGTCGAAAATCACCGACGTGGCCAGAAGCCGCTGGATAGATTCCCGCCCATGAGCCCTAATCACCTGAGCCAATCGTCCTCAGCCTACCTGCAGTCCGCCGCCCATCAGCCGATTCATTGGTATCCCTGGGGAGCGGAAGCCTTTGCCGCCGCCGAAGCCCGGGACCGGCCGGTGCTGCTCGACATTGGCGCCGTGTGGTGCCATTGGTGTCACGTCATGGATGGTGAGTCATACGAGAACCCTGAGCTGGCCGCCTTCCTCAACGAGAACTTCATCTGCATCAAGGTTGACCGCGACGAGCGTCCCGATGTGGACGCGCGATATCAACGCGCGGTGCAGATGCTGACTCAGCAGGGCGGCTGGCCCTTGACCGCTTTTCTCACGTCCCGGGGTGAAGTGTTCTTCGGTGGCACCTACTTTCCCCCGGACGGAAAATTCGGACGACCGGGCTTTCGTACCGTCCTGGCGAGTGTGCTCGACGCTTACCGCAGCCGCAGGGATCAGGTCCAGGCTCAGGCCCAGGCGATTCGACAGGTTCTCGATGAGCAGTTGAATGAAGCGGCTCCAGGCGAGGTCTCGCCCGCGCTACTGGATCGTGCCGTCTCCCAAATGGCCGACGCTTTCGACCCGGTAAACGGAGGTTTCGGCAGCCAGCCGAAATTTCCGCACCCCGGAGCGCTCAGTCTCCTGCTGCATCGCTGGTACGACCAGCCATCCGATCAGGTCCGGACCATCATCGATCGAACCCTTCAGGGCATGGCCCGCGGTGGAATGCACGATCAGCTCGGTGGAGGCTTTCACCGATACAGCGTGGACGCACGGTGGATCGTGCCCCATTTCGAGAAGATGTCCTACGACAACTCGGAACTGCTCAAGGTCTATTTGGACGCGTTCGTGCTGTTCGGGACCGAGGAGTACGCCGACGTGGCGCGCGGCATCGTGCGCTGGGTGCGGGAGGTCGCCTCCGACCCCGCAGGCGGATATGCCGCCAGTCAGGACGCTGATGTGGGACTGGAGGACGACGGTGACTATTTCACCTGGACTCGGGAGGAGGCAGCAGCGGTCCTGACTCCCGAGGAGCTGGACGTGGCCGCCGATTACTACGACATCGGCACGGCCGGCGAGATGCACCACAACCCCGGCAAGAACGTGCTGTTTGTGGCTGCGACTATTCCCCAGATCGCCCGCCGCACCGGCCGAAGCGAGCAGGAAACCGAGCTGCTGCTGCGAACGGCGCAGAGCAAGTTGCGCCTCGAGCGTGATCGCCGGCCGGTTCCATTCGTGGATCGCACTCGCTACACCGGCTGGAATGCCATGATGGCCTCAGCCATGCTCCGGGCGGGTGCGGTCCTGGCCGACGAATGGGCCACCGGGCACGCTCTGCTGACATTGCAACGCATCAGACAGGAGAACGAGAGTCCGGATGCCGTCGCCCATACGCCCGGAGGCGTCACCGGACTGCTCGACGATCAGGTGCAGACCTCGGTGGCGGCACTCGACGCTTACGAGGCAACCGGAGATCGCGAATGGCTGGACTGGTCGCTCCAGATCATGGAGCGGGTCTTCGCGGATTACTGGGACCAGGAGGAGGGCGGCCTCTTCGACACCGCCAGCGGCCGTAGCGATCAGGCCGGCCTGCTGCCCGCCCGTGCCAAGCCGGTGCAGGATACCCCAACGCCTTCGCCCAACGGCGTGGCCGGAGTGGTCGCGCTACGGCTGCATGCGCTTACCGGACGGCCCGAGTGGCAGGAGCGCGCGACGGCAGTTCTCGCTGCGTTTGCCGGGCGTGCCGCTGAGCTGGGACTGTACGCGGCCAGCTATCTGTTGGCGGTCGATTGGCACCTTAACCCGGTAACTCACCTGGTTGTGGTCGGCGACCGCCATGACCCTGCAGTGCAGAACATGCACCTGGCTGCGCTCGCGGGCTTTGTCCCTCGTCGGGGCGTGCAGTTGTTGACCCCGGACGCGGCCACTGGCGAAGGTCTCCCACCGGTGCTCCAGGGCATGCTGGCCCTCGGACAGTCTCCCCGCGGTTACGCCTGCACCGGCAACAGCTGTTCTCCACCGGCTGGAGATCCCTCGTCCTGGCAAGTCACTCTGGAATCGCTTCGAGCCGCCTTTACGGCGTAGGTGTGGATTAAATTAGCTCCAGCAATTCCACTCAGGAGAAAGCGTCCATGCCGAAGACCGCTACCATTCAGACGAGCAAGGGAACCATTGTGGCCGAGCTGTTCGACAAGGAGGTTCCCGGCACGGTCCAGAACTTCGAGAAGCTGGCCAATAGCGAGTTCTACGATGGCACCCGGTTCCATCGTGTGATCCCCAACTTCATGATTCAAGGCGGCGATCCGCTGTCGAAAGACCCCAACAACTCGCGGGTGGGGACCGGCGGGCCCGGCTACAAGATCAAGTGTGAAACCCACCTGAATACCCACAAGCATACCGCCGGCACTCTCTCCATGGCCCACGCCGGCAAAGATACCGGTGGCAGTCAGTTCTTCATCTGCCACAGCCCCCAGCCGCATCTCGACAAAGTTCACACGGTCTTCGGCCAGGTCACCCAGGGCATGGACATCGTGAACTCGATCCGTCAAAACGACGTCATCACATCCATCCGGGTCGACTGAGCTGCATCTCGACTTTGCCGTGGTCGCCGACTATGCCCTGATCGACCAGCAGGGCAAGCTGAGCGTACTCGGCATCTTTCAGCATGTCTGGCTCTCAAATTTTCCGGCGGTGTACCCCCGCACCCACCTCGTTCTGCGGGTACGGGGCCGGCGCACTGAGATCGGGGTGCATACCATCCGAATCCGGTTCGTTGATGACGGAGGAAACGAGTTGCTGGGAGGAGAGGGGACCGTCCAGTTCGGCGAGCCGCCGGCTGGAGTGGTAGATGTGGAGGCCGGAGCGGTGCTGGTGTTCGATGTTCCCCTGCCGCGGCCGGGCCAGTATGCTTTCGAGATCAGCCTCGACGGCGAGCTGGCCAGCCGGGTTGCGCTCTCGGCGGGCTACCCCCAGCCCCCTCAGCAGTGACGGAAAACCGATGATGGTTACCATGACCCGCGATGAAGCAGTTGAGCTCATGCACCAGTACACCGCATCGGATGCGCTCCGAAAGCACATGTACGCGGTGGAGATTGCCATGAGGGCCATGGCCGAGCGCGCCGGCGAGAACCCGGATGATTGGGGCCTGGTGGGTCTGCTGCACGACTTCGATTATGAGCGCCACCCCAACCAGGAACACTCACCGACAGAGGGACATCCTGCCGAAGGCGTTCGGCTGCTGGCTGCCCGGGGTCTTCCCGAGCCGATGCAGCGCGCCATTCTGGGTCACGCCACATACAGCGGCGTTCCTCGCGATACCGCCATGGCGCGGGCGCTCTTTGCGGTTGATGAGCTGGCCGGGTTCCTGGTGGCGTGCGCTCTGGTGCGTCCTTCCCGCAGCCTCCAGGATCTGGAGGTCTCCAGTGTCAAGAAAAAGCTCAAGGACAAGGCGTTTGCCCGCGGCGTGAGCCGGGAGGACGTGCTGCAGGGTGCAGCGGAGCTGGGAGTGCCGCTGGACCAACACATCGCCTTCGTGCTCGAGGCCCTTCGCCCTCACGAAAAGAGGCTCGGTCTGGGAGCACCGTGACCGACCCGCGGCTGAGCCCCGCGGAACAATCGGTCACCTGCGCCATCAATCGTGCAGCCGGAGGACGGCCGGTACCTGGCAACAGGGTCGACCTCCTGATCGACGGGCCCGACAGCTACCGGGCCATGCTCGAGGCCATCGCTCAGGCCCGGCAGTGGATCCACTTCGAGAACTACATTATCCGCAGTGATGCCGCCGGATGGCGCTTTGCCGAGCTGCTGGCAAGGCGGGCCCGGGAAGGCGTTCACGTCCGGGTGCTCTACGACTGGTTCGGATCGATGAGGACGTCGCGGGGGTATTGGCGCTACCTGCGGAAGGCGGGCGTCGAGGTGCGATCGTTCCACCCGCCGGAGCTGATCGACCTGATGTCCAACATCTCGCGAAATCACCGCAAGCTCGTGGTGGGCGACGGATCCCGGGCCATCCTCGGCGGGCTCTGCATCGGATGTGAATGGACCGGTGAAAGTCACGCCGGCGGACAGCCGTGGCGGGATACGGCAGTGGACGTGAGGGGCCCCGCGGCCGCGGTGTTGGATCAAACCTTCGTCAACCTCTGGGAACTGAGCGGAGGGAAGGTTCCCAGCGACCAGGTTGCCGGCGTGATACCACCGGCGGGCGACGCGGGAGTTCGGGTTATCAGCGGAGAGCCCGGGCGGGAACGAGCCTACCGGGTGATCGAGCTGTTGGCTGCGGGCAGCGTGCAGCGACTTTGGATCACCGATGCTTACTTGATCGCTCCACCCCGGCTGTTTCAGGCCCTGCGCGATTCGGCGCGGGACGGCGTGGATGTCCGGCTGCTGGTTCCCGGGTCGAGCGACGTGCCGCTGATCCGGAACCTCTCCCGCATTGGTTACCGGGACCTGCTGCGCAGCGGAGCCCGTATCTTTGAATGGGATGGTCCGATGCTTCATGCCAAGACCATTGTGTGCGATCACCGCTGGGTGCGGGTCGGCTCGAGCAATCTGAACCCCTCGAGCCTGCTGGGAAATTACGAGCTCGACGTCTTGATCGAGGACCAGAACCTGGCCCAGACTCTGGAAGACCAGTTCCGCCTCGACATGGGCCGGAGCCGTGAGGTAACCAGCCGGCCCGTTCGCGGGCCGCGGCGGATCAGCCAGGCCTTGCCTTCGGCTCTGGCGTACCAACAGGTCGAGCGGCGGACCGTATACCGGGGGAGTCGGCTGGAACGGCGAAGGCGGGCCGGCCTTATTCTTCGTGCTGTTGCCAGCCACGCCCGCCGTTCGGTGTTCCTCCCGATCAGCGGGATCTTTGTGGCGCTGGGCCTCCTGTTCGTGGCACTCCCCAAGATTTCGGCGTATGTCCTGGCAGTGCTTTGTGCGTGGCTGGCCTTGGGAGCCGGCCGCGAGGCTTTCCGTCGGCGGGTGGATCGATAGCATTGCAATTTGAAACTTTAGCACCATCCAGCTCGTTGAGTCTGACCCTTTCGTCGAGTCTGACCCTTATGGCCATGTTCCGATCCCTGTCAGTCTGTGCCGTTCTCTCCTGCGCTGCGGGAGTAGCCTCTGCCCAGCAGCGTGTGGTCACCCTGGCCGACGCGCTCGTCCTGTCCGAGCGGGTTCAGCCCGACGTTGTACGGGCTTCCTCTGCCATCCGAACAGCGGGGGCTCAGCGGCGGAACGCCTGGGGGTCCTTCCTTCCTACCCTCACGGCCAACTCTTCGGCCAATGAGTTTTACACCGAGGGCGCCCCCCGACTCGACCCGGTAACCGGCCAGATTACCGGCGGGAACAGCAGTAACCGGAGCATCAGCACCGGCCTCTCGGCCAGCATCGATCTCTTTACCGGGTTTCGCCGCCGGTCTGAGCTGCGGTCGGCTCGGGCCAGCGAGGATGCGGCGGAAGCTTCCTTTATTGATGCGCGGTTTCAGCAGGCGCTCACCACAACGAACCAGTTTCTGGCCGCCCTGGCCGCGGCCCAGCTCCTCCGGGTCAGGGAGTCGAGCGTCCGGCGCGCCGAGGAGCAGCTCAAGGTCTCGGTGGCCAAGCTCCACACCGGCTCGGCTACCCGATCCGACTCGCTCAGGTCGTTGGTGACGCTGGGGAACGCGAAACTCGATCAGCTCACCACGCAGACCGACCTGGCGGCCGCGGAGGCCAATCTTGCGCGGCTCATCGGCGAGACCGGCCGGGTGAAGGCGGCCGACGACTCTGCCTTCTACGCGGTTGTCCCGGAGCTGGATGCCACGGCGCTCCGAGCCGAGGCCGAATCCAAGTCCCCGCGGGTTCAGAGTGCCCAGGCCAACGCCGCGGCCGCTAGGTCATCGGTAAGTGCCTCCAGATCGGCCTACTGGCCAACTCTGGCGCTGTCAGGGACTACCAACTGGAGCGGGAGCCAGACCAATGACTACGACTTCCTGAACCAGAGTCAGGTGAGCCTCGGCTTCCGCTGGAATCTCTTCGATCGTTTTGACCGGGAGCTTGCCATCACTCAGCGCGAAGCGGACCGGGACGTTGCCGAGGCCACCGCGGCCGATGCCCGGCTCGGGGTGGCGGCCGATCTGGAGCTGCGGCTGGCGGAACTGGAATCAGCTAAATCCCGGATCGAGATCACCCGGACCAGCGTCGTTGCCGCCGGCGAGGACCTTCGAGTGCAGCAAGAGCGCTATCGATTGGGGGCCGCTACCATCGTGGATGTGCTCACTTCCCAGGAGGCCCTCAATCAGGCAGAGGTCGACGTGGTCAACGCCCGCTTCGACTATCTCCGCGCGAGGGCGCAGATCGAGGCGCTGATCGGACGGAAGCTGTGACCAGCACCATGCTGAATACCGAAGAACGGATGGCCATGTTGCCGTCCGACGTTCCTCGCGATGCTGTGATTGTGACCCGCAATCTCCAGCGGGAGTACGACATGGGTGGCGAGATCGTAAGAGCCTTGAGAGGAGTCGATCTCACCATCCGGAAGAACGAGTTCGTGGCGGTCATGGGGCCATCGGGGTCCGGCAAGTCGACGCTCATGAACCTCATCGGTTGCCTGGACAGCCCGACAGCCGGTGAGTACTGGCTCAATGGGCATCGGGTGTCCGAGCTGGAAGACGATGAGCTGGCCCGCATCCGGAACAAGGAGATCGGCTTCGTCTTTCAGACCTTCAACCTGCTGCCCCGGGCTACCAGCCTGCACAATGTGGAGCTGCCGCTGGTCTACGCCGGCATAGGCGCCAAGGAACGTCGGGATCTCGCCACTCAGTCGCTCACCAACGTGGGGCTGGCTGATCGGATGAATCACCGTCCCAACGAGCTCTCCGGCGGGCAACGGCAGCGAGTGGCCATCGCCCGGGCGCTGGTCAACAGTCCGAGCATTCTCCTGGCCGACGAGCCGACCGGTAATCTCGACAGCACCACCAGCGAGGAAATCATGGCGCTGTTCGCGGATCTGCACGGCACGGGTCAGACGATCGTACTGGTAACTCACGAGCAGGACATTGCGGGGCATGCTTTACGCCAGGTGCACTTGAAGGATGGAAAGGTGGAACGCGACTTCGAGACGGCGGGCCGGAAATGAAGCGCAGTTCCGGCTCCCTCGGCCCGCTATGGGCAACGGTGGCCGCGATCGCTCTCTTGAGCAGTTGCAAGAAGGAAGCGCCGCCTGTCCCGTACGAGGCCGTGGCGGTTGAGCGGCGAGACATCGTGGTCTCTGCTCAAGCTTCCGGCGCCATTCAGCCCGATACCACGGTGGAGGTGAAGTCGAAGGCTTCGGGCGAGATTCTCCAGCTCTCCGCCGAAACCGGTCAGGTTGTCCAGCGAGGGGCGCCCCTGGTACGCATCGATCCTCGCAACGCCCGGAACGCTCTGGCCCAGGCTCAGGCCGATCTCGACGTCGCCAAGGCCAAGCTCACCAACGCGGCCAGCCAGAAGCAGCGAGCGGACGCGCTCTACAAGTCCCAGTCGATCACCGAGCAGGAGCACGAGCAGGCCCTGCTGGACTACGCCGACGCCAAGTCTCAGGTTGTTCGGTCGCAGGTTTCGGTGGACAATGCGCGGATCCAGTTGGAAGACACCGATGTGCGCGCTCCAATTACCGGAACCATCCTGGAAAAGGACGTCGAGCGGGGCAGCGTGATTGCCTCAGCCACATCGAACGTGAGCGGCGGCACCACCCTGATGAAGATGGCAAATCTCAACCAGGTGCAGGTTCGCGCTCTGGTGGATGAAACCGACATCGGGAAGCTGCAGCCGGGCCAGCTTGCCTCAATCACCGTCGATGCATACCCGCAGCACCCGTTTAATGGCACTGTGATCAAGATCGAGCCGCAAGCCCAAACCGAGCAGAACGTCACCATGTTTCCGGTGTTGATCCGGATCGACAACAAGGAGGGACTGCTTAGGCCGGGGATGAATGCCGAGGTGGAGGTTCACGTGGGCCGGCGGGACGATGTGCTCGCGGTACCCAATGCCGCTCTCCGAACCCAGCGGGACGTGGCCTCCGCAGCGCAGGTGCTCGGTCTCCCTCCGGATGATGTCCAGAAACAGCTTGCGGCCGCCCGACCCGGTCAGTCGAGAGACTCAAGCACCGTTAGAGACTCTGCCTCGGCCGGCGACTCTGCCGCACACGCAACCCTCGGCGCCAATCCCACCGCTTCGGGTGGAACAGATGGGTCGCCCAGCCCCGCACGCCGCGGTTTCGGCGGCCGCGGCCGGCGAGGACAAGCACAAGGCGTCGTCCCCCAGTACATCGTCTTCGTAAAGCGCAGTGGCCGGCCAGTGCCGGTCTGGATCCGAACCGGTCTCACCGACATGGATTACAGCGAGGTCCTGAGTGGACTGACGGCGTCAGATTCGGTGCTGGTCCTTCCCAGCGCCAGCCTGGTGCAGTCACAGCAGGACATGCGCGAGCGGTTCACCCGGGCAACTGGCGGCGGCGCCGTCCCGGGTATGCAGCAGCAGAGCGGCCAGTCTAATCGCGGCACAACGAGGCCCTGACCTATGCTGCTGGGCGAAACCATCGCAGTCGCGCTCCAGTCGATCCGGGCGAATATGCTGCGATCGGTACTCACCATGCTCGGTATCATCATCGGGGTGGGAGCGGTGATCACCATGGTTGCGCTGGGCAGCGGCGCCCAAAAGGCGGTGCAGGACCGGATCGCTGCCCTGGGCGCCAACGTGTTCACCGTGTTTGCCGGCCAGGCCAGCCAGGGCGGCATCCGGATTACCGACCGCACCATCCTCAGCACCGACGACTACGATGCCCTGCGCCGTGACGCCCGGCTGCTCAAGGCGATCGTCCCGGAGATGCAGCAGGCCCTGCAAGTGAAGTACGGAAACCAGAACAGCAACGTGAATATCGTCGGCACCACCGCGAACTACACCGACGTCCGCAACTACACCATTCCCTATGGCCGGATGTTCACCCAGGGAGAGGATGAAGCCCGGCAGCGATATGCTGTGCTGGGCGCCGCAGTGCCGCGTATGCTGGGAGGGAACCCGGCCGGGATGATTCACCAGACGCTGCTGATTCGTTCCATACCCTTCGAGATCATCGGTGTACTGGGAGAGAAAGGGTCCGCTGGCGGCTTCGGAAATCCGGACGAGCAGATCCTGATCCCGCTGCAGACAGCACGTTATCGAGTCTTCGGCAGCAACCGGCTCCGGTCATTCTCCATTCAGGTCAAGGACAGTGTGCCGGTAGAACAAGGAATGGTCGATCTGGAGCGGGTGCTGCGCCGGCAGCACAAGATTCGCCCGGGCGGAGAGAATGACTTCACCATACGCAATCAGCAAGACGTGCTGGCCACCCAGCAGCAGGCCACCCAGGTATTCACCAGCCTGCTTGCCAGCATTGCCGCGGTCAGCCTCCTGGTAGGCGGTATCGGGATCATGAACATCATGCTGGTTTCGGTCACTGAGCGCACCCGTGAGATCGGAGTACGCAAGGCGCTCGGCGCCACCCGGGTGAACATCCTGATGCAGTTCCTGATCGAAGCCCTGACGCTTTGCCTGCTCGGAGGAGTGCTGGGCATACTGCTCGGTGTCGGCGCCGCTATCACACTGTCGAAGGTCATGCAGTGGAACACGCTGATCTCGCCTACCGCGGTCGCGCTGGCCTTTGGGTTCAGCGCCGCCGTCGGCCTCTTCTTCGGGTTGTGGCCGGCCCGACGCGCCTCGCGGCTCGATCCCATCGTCGCCCTCCGCTACGAATAGTTCCGTCACTTTGACCGGCGATGTAATTGTGGTGGGGGGCGGAGTGGCTGGCCTCGCTGCCGCGCGGCGTCTGGCGCAAGCGGGCCGAAGTGTTGTGCTGCTCGAGGCGCGGCCGCGACTGGGCGGCCGCGTGCATACCATTCTGGATCAGCCAACGGGACACGCGGTCGAATTGGGTGCGGAGTTCCTGCAGGGACGGCCTGAGGCGCTGCTCGAGATCATCCAGAGTGCCGGCCTCACTCTCCAAGAGATTCCGGAGTGGCATGAGCGAGCTAGAGAGGGACGGCGTAGAGACTTTCCCAACGTGGAGAGTCTGGTGGACCGGCTCCTCGCCTGTAACCCGAATCGCCGTGACATTCCAGTGGCTCAACTCATCCGGGAGTGCACCGGGAAGTTCAGGCCGGATGAGCTCGAAGCAATGACGGGGTACCTCGAGGGCTTTCATGCGGCAGACCTCGACCGCTTCGGCACCACCGCGCTGGCGGACAATCAGGCTGCCGAAGAGGAGGACGCCGGACATATTGCGCGCCTCGCGGGCGGATACGGCCAGGTGGTGCAGCAACTCGCCCAGGACCTGAAGTCGGAGCTGGTCCAGATTCGTACCAGGGCGGTGGTCACTCGTCTCGAGTGGAAGCCGCGATCAGTACAGGTGGAGGCGCGCACCGCGGAGGGAGAGGCCCCTCGATTCCGTGCGGCACAGGCTGTTCTTGCCGTGCCTCTGACCACACTTAAAGCGAGCCGTTCCGAAGAGGGCGCCCTGTTCCCCGACCCGGCGCCGGCCGGCTGGCTCGAAGCCCTGGAGCACCTGGAGATGGGTGCGGCGCAGCACATTGTGCTTCGGTTCGAGAGCGCCTGGTGGATGGAGCAGAAGGAGCCGCCGCCGGTGTTCCTGCACGGAAGAGGTGAGCCTGTCCCCGTCTGGTGGACCAGCTCACCGCCGGAGGTGCCGTACCTGACCGGCTGGGCCGGAGGCCCCCAGGCCTTGCGGCTGGCCGGTCAAACGCTAAAACAACTGATCCCGCTCGCTCTGGGGTCTGCGGCCCGGATATTCGGTCGGGAAGCCAGAGAGCTTGCCCGCGAGCTCCGAGCAGCGTATTCCCACGATTGGACCAGCGATCCCTACGCGCGAGGAGCCTATAGTTACGGTGGAGTGGGCGCTGCTCGAGCCCGGGAGCTACTGCGAAGGCCCGTGTCCGGCACCCTCTTCCTCTCGGGCGAGGCGCTGGTGGACGAAGGAAGAAATGCCACGGTGCCCGGTGCCCTCAGCAGCGGCATTCGCTCAGCGGAGGCGCTGCTGCAGGCCTGACCGCAGAGCGACGCCGCGGCCGTCAGGAGAGATTTTCCGGTTCCACCGAAACGTCTGCCGTGCCGGTGTCATCGTAGCGCACCTCGATCCGCCACGGCTGGCAGCACACCGGGCAATCCTCCACGTATTCCTGATGAGCTCCACTTCCCGGGTCGAGCCCGATCTCACTCAGCTCCCCGCAATAGGGACAACGAACCTCCGCCGCCAGATCGGCGGTGCCGTCACCCAAGGGGAACTCCGCATCCAGATCGTCGTCGGGAATAATCATCCCAGCATGATACATGACCCGGCGAGCTGACGGGATTCGCGGGGCCACACCGTGGGTGCTGACGCTGCTCCTGCTGGCCAGCCGGCTGAGCCTCGTCCCTCCGCTAACCGACCCGCTCGGCGGCCAGCTTCCCGACTCCCTGCAGCTCTCGGTGCCAACACTCTACCTCGTCCTGGCGCCGCTCTTCACGCTGTGGGACGGGATCTCCATGCTGAGCATGAGCCGGCTGCATGGATTTCTGGTCGGACTGGCGGGGTTGTACGTGCTCGGACGAATCGTGCGACATATCCGGGCTCGTCCGCCGCTGAAAAGCTGGAGGACCTGGGTCAACGAAATTGGGACCCTGCTTGGGTCGCTCGCAGGGCTCCTCGCGTTCATCGTCGCCGGAGCGCTCTGGCATCGGCCGATGCTCTCGCTGACCGGCGTCCCCTGGGGCTATCAGGTGGCAGACTTCCACAGCCACACCGCCGCTTCCCATGACGTGGGCGACACCTGGATGTCCGGCTACGATCTCGCGGCCAACCTGCGCTGGCATGGGAGAGCTGGTTTCAACGTGGTCTTCATAACGGATCACAATGTGGTGAGTCGTGAGTCACGAGACGCGAGGCGCGAGACGCGAGTCAGGAGTCGGGAGTCAGGAGTCGGGACTCCGGATTCGGGCGTCGGCGATCAGAGATCGAGAGCTGGGAGCCCCGGATTGGGAGATGCCGGTCCCACCCCATGCCCCGGTATAGAGGTCAGCGCGTGGCATGCGCATATCGTCCTGCTGGGCGATACGCTGCCGATCGATCGCGCTCCCTACAGCGTGTCGCTGGCAGGGCTGCTCTCTTTGCTTCATACCAGCGACTCCTCCTATCGATCCCTGTCCCTCGCCTCGTTACCGGAGTATCGCCGGAACCACTGGGAGCGGCTGGATACGCTGATCAAGGCAGGGCTGGATGGCTTCGAGATCGTGAACGCCTCGCCCAAGGCGAATGAGCTCACCCGGCGCGAGCGAGACCGGGTCATTGATCTCGCCCGAAAGAACGATCTGTTCGTCGTGGGCGTGAGCGACAGCCATGGCTGGGGCGCCACCAGCATGGTCTGGAACCTGGTGCGGGTTCCGCACGCGCACTCTCGACAGACCCTCTGCACCGCGATCCTGGGCCGCCTGGATCAGGGCTTTCCGGGGGCACAGATCATAGAGCGGCACCGGCTCCGGCCCGACGATCCCTGGCCGATGTGGCTCACCCCGCTCGGTGTCGTGTGGGAGACCTGGCGGAGCATGGGGCGGCCGCTGGCCTTCTCCTGGCTGGCCTGGATCTGGGTCGTGACCGGTTTGCTGAATGTCTTGCGGAGCCGAGCCTTGCGGGCCAAGATAGCACGTCGAGCTACCCCGATTCCCCCGGTAACGGATCGTTAATGACCAGAGCGCAATTTCTCGGAACCGGCCTGGCAGTGCCCGAGCGAGTGGTCACCAACGACGAGCTGTCTCAGCTGATGGATACCACGGACGAGTGGATCCGCACCCGAACCGGTATCCAGGAACGTCGCTGGGTGCGCGAAGGTGAAACCGGAGTGGAGATGGCGCTGAAGGCGACGCAGCAGGCGCTCGACATGGCAGGGCTCGAACCGGGCGACCTCGACGCGATAGTCTACGCCACTTCCAGTCCGGACCACTTCGCGCCGGGAAATGGGGTCTACCTCCAGCGGATGCTGGGAATCTCGACCATTCCCGCCCTCGACGTGCGGGCCCAGTGCAGCGGCTTCATCTACGCGCTGTCGGTCGCCGACGCCTGGATCAAGGCAGGACCGTATCGCCACATCCTGGTAGTGGGGAGTGAGATCCAGTCCACCGGCCTGGAGCTGTCCAGCGCGGGACGTCACGTCGCGGTCATCTTCGCGGACGGAGCAGGCGCGGCAGTGCTCGGTCCCGGCGACAACGGGGCCGGCATCCTGGCCTTCGACCTTCACTCGGAGGGAGCCTACGCCGAGAAGCTCTGGGTAGATGCTCCAGGCTCCATGTACCACCCGCGGGTGTCTCCCGAGCAGATCGAGGCCGGCCGCCAGTACCTGGAGATGGACGGCAAAGAAGTCTTCCGCCATGCCGTGGTGCGAATGCCCGAATCGGTTAAAGCTGTGCTGAGCGCAACCGGAGAGCGGCTGGAGGATCTGAATCTGCTCCTGGCCCATCAGGCCAATCTCCGAATCTCGGAGATGATGCAGAAGACGCTGGGACTGCAGGACAGTCAGGTCTACAACAACATCATGCGATACGGCAACACCACCGCGGCCACCATACCGATCGCGCTGGACGAGTGTGTGCGGGCGGGGCGGCTCAAGCGAGGCGATCTCCTGGTGATGACCGCGTTCGGGTCGGGCTTCATGTGGGGGAGCGCGGCAGTCAGATGGTAGGCGGGAAAGCGGGAAGGTTAGCGGAGGGTCGGAAACACGAAGACCCGACTCTCCAGAGCCGGGCCATCGTCGTTTCTCCATGTTCTCTCGTTCCATCTTTCCGTCTGCCACGTCACTTCGTCTCTAACGGGTACTTTCTCAAATAGTACTCCTGATCGCGTGTGGCTCGGGCTCGATAGAGCTGCTCCTCATCGTCATCGGCGTCGTGCACGAAGAGGTGCAAAGAGCCGGGCCAAAGTGTCGCCTGCAGTGACCAGTTGGTTGAGGGTGCGTGAAGCACCCACTGCAGCGCCCCGCCACCAGCATCCGTGAGATGGATCTCACTCGCGCGCTCCAACGGAACGCTGGACGGAATGCCCGCGATGGCGGCTTCGATCGGGTCGAGCTGGAGCTCGGCATCGGTCCAAGAGCGGAACGTAACCTTGCCGTGCACTGGTGATTCGGTCTCCGGTAGCTCGAATTCAGCCTGCCATTCGCCGAGGAGATCCCATGCGTGATCCATGGGACCGATGTTCGGCACCACAACAGTTGGATGTCTAGGCATCAGTAGGCTCCTTCCAGGTGAAAGAGCTCAGCCAAGGACAGCGAAAACGCCCGCGATTCGCATACCACAATGTTACCAGCCCCAAATTGCACCCTACTGAATCTTTCCGGTCAACGTTGCGTATTGTAACGCCAAGCACTGACCCTATCTAGGACGGCTTTATGCTCGAGCTTCTACTCATTATTACCGCCGGTGCCATCGGTTTCATCCTTACACGCAACTTCGTGCGCCGCAGGCTCCGGTTCGTTGACGCAGTTCACTCTCCGTGGGCTCCCGTGATCACCGGATTGCTGGCCGGTATACTGGCCTGGCCCGCCGCCCTGTTGCCCTTCGTCAGCATTGTGACGGCCATCGCATTCGGGATCGGCACCGGCCTGGGTACCGCCAGCGGCGCCAGGGCGATTCGGATGCACTCAGGAGTCCCGCGGCAGCTGCAGCCTTGACCATAGTATGTGATATCCCGGCATCTCCCAATAGACTGGATCACACTTTCCAGGAAGTCTATCTTGCCCTGATGACAACGTTGCACTGTACCCGGTGTGGTCAAGAACGTGAACGGATGGCGTTTCAGCCATTTCAGAACGAACTGGGCCGGCGAGCCTTCGATCAGATCTGTAATGTCTGCTGGGCGGAGTGGCTCAAGACCCAGCAACAGCTGATCAACCACTACGGATTAAATCTGCGGGAGCCTAAAGCTAAGGAGTTCCTGTTCAACAACATGGAACAGTTTCTCTTTTCGGGCGGAGCTAAAACGTCCTTCCCAGCCGGAGAATAAGATCCACTCCGGGGCCGGCCGGCTCTAGATCCTCGGTCAAGCCCAGCCTCCATTCCCCTCCCTGATTCGTCCTCAGAATCCAGCCGAAGTCGAGCGACAGCTCCTTGCGGTCCAGGGCAGGAAGAGTTGTGTCGTGATAGTACGGAGAGTGGTAGAACACATTCGCGTACACCGACTGATGTCCCCACACGCGCCAGCGCAATCCGGAGGTGAGTGAGAGAAACAGCTCCCGCTGTCCTTCGGTCATGTCGCCATGGGCCGGAGTGAAACCCAAACCCAGACTCCCTTCGTAGCCGAGCTGGGGCGTGAGCGCCGCTCGCATGGTATTGATGACGGAAAGAGAAGGGACCCCACGGCCGTACCCCCGGGGTCCGGTTGAGGTGGGTAGCGTCATCGAGAACACGCTCTGGACCCGGGAACCGGCACGGACTCCCAGACCGAACCTCAAGTCGTCGATGAACAAATTTTGTCGCGACCGGGAGACCGATCTCCCATCAGGCAGGGTCACGGTATAGAGAAACTGGTCCTTTGGGCGGCGCTCTCGCTCGCTCATCCGGATGCCCAGCCGGCCATGATACCAATCGAGGAAACCGTCGAGAAATCCGGCGTACGCGCCGCCGAGGCCCCCGTTCAGGGTGACAAAAGTCCGGGGTCCCAGGTCACGGGTCAGGCCCAGACTCATTCGGAGCAGCTCCGAGTCGAGCACATAATCGGCCTGGCTCAACCGATTGTATTCGATGACGCTGGCGTAATCGAACGAAAGGGCGGCGGTCCACCGGCCGGGCGCGGGGTCCCGGTAAGGCTGGTAATAGAGACCGCTACGGGAGCTCGCCATAGGATTGAGCGGCGAGAATTCCGGGAGTCCCTGAGCGGCTGCTTTGGGCGCGGCAGCAATCAGGAACCCGAGCAATAGCACAGGCATACCGGTGCGAGCCATCACACCGGAAGATAACGCGACCTTGACAACGCTCCTCAACGAGCCGTAGGTTCGACCCATGCTCCCCAGCCAGAACTATTGGTTCTTCTTTGCCGCAGTCGGCGAGGCGCGATGCCCGTCGGGTCCAGGTAGAGCGCGCTAGCGCATCACCGCCCGATCCATCGACGCCCCGCCCACGTTGGCGGGTTTTTTATTTCTCATCTGGAGCGATCATGCGTGTGGCGATACAGGGTTCTCACGGATCTTTCAGCGAAGCAGCCGCCCGGCGGCGGTGGCCCGACCTCGAGGCCCTGCCCTGCCGTGAGGTGAAAGACGTGGTGGCCGCGGTGCGCGCCGGCAGGGCCGATGCTGGGTGCCTTCCGATCGAGAACTCCCTTATAGGATCGGTCACAACCACCTACGACTTGCTGCACGAGGCCTTCGGCGACGGAACGCTCCGGCTGACGCATGAGGTGCTCTATCCGGTGCACCACACGGTGATGGCGATACCCGGCGCAACAGTATCCGGAATCCGCCGCGTGCTCTCCCATCCCGTCGCCCTGGGACAGTGCCGTATCTGGCTGGGCGAGCACGTGCCCGATGCCGAGTTGGTGAGCGCGTGGGACACAGCGGGCAGCGCGGAGATTGTGGCTCAGGAACAGGACCCCACCTGGGCCGCCATTGCGGCCCGCCCGGCAGCCGATGCCCACGGTCTCATCGCCCTGGCCGAGCGGATCGAGGATGACCCGACCAACCAGACCCGGTTCCTCACCTTCACCCGAGCCGAGTCAGCAGAAACGTTACGCTCAGGGGGGACCAGCCGCTATAAGACCTCTCTCATCGTCCTGGTGGACCACAAGCCGGGCATGCTCGCGCTCACCCTGCAGGCCTTCGGCGCTCGCGGCGTCAACCTGATGGCGCTGCAATCTCGGCCCGAGCGCTCGGCGCCGTGGACCTACCGGTTCTACGTCGACGTGGAGGGGTCGGCGCAGGACCCCCGCGTTGCGGAGGCGCTGGAAGAGATCGAGGCGTTGGCCGCCGAACTCATCATCCTGGGCAGCTACGAAGCCTGGACCGAGGGATCGCGGTTGTCGGCTCCAGTGCCGACTCCCGCGCACCGGGTGGAGAAACCAGCGGTGCCACTGGTGGACCGACGGAGAAACCCGGAAGGAACGGTGGTGGCGGTGCGCGACGTGCGCTTCGGCGAAGGCTCGCCGGTGCTCGTTGCCGGGCCCTGCTCGGTTGAAAGCGAAGCGATGATCCTGGAGACGGCGCAGGCGGTGGCGCAGGCCGGCGGGGACATGCTGCGGGGCGGAGCCTACAAGCCGAGGACGTCACCGTACGACTTTCAGGGACTCGGGGTGAAGGGGCTGCGCTATCTAGCCGACGCGCGGGAGCGGACCGGGCTGCCGGTCGTCACCGAGGTACTGAGCTGGGAGGAGGTGCCGGTAGTCGCCCACTTTGCCGACATGCTCCAGATCGGCGCCCGCAACATGCAGAACTTCAGCCTGCTCCGGGCGGCAAGCCGGAGCGGGAAGCCGATCCTGCTCAAACGAGGAGCGGGAGCGACCATCGAGGAGTGGCTCATGGCGGCGGAGTACGTGCTGGCCGAGGGGAACCTCAACGTGGTGCTCTGCGAGCGCGGCATTCGAACCTTCGAGCGCGCGACGCGCCACACGCTGGACCTCAACGCCGTTGCCCTGGTGCGGGAGAAAACCCATCTGCCGGTGATCGTAGACCCGAGTCACGCGGCCGGGGTTCGCTCGCTGGTGACGCCGCTCAGTCTGGGCTCGTTAGCAGCCGGAGCCTGCGGGCTGATCGTCGAAGTCCATCCCGACCCGGCGCACGCCATGAGCGATGGGGCGCAGAGTCTGGACTTCCCCATGTTCGAAGAGCTGGCGAGGCTGGTGCGGGGAGAACGTGGGGAACGTGAGGAAGGACAGACGTCGGTCGAACTGGGAGTCAGGCGCTAGAAGCTGGGGCCTGACGACTGCGGACTGACGACTAGCCCAAAATCATAAGCGGTATGCAGCCAGCGGATGATACGGCGTTACCGCCGCTCCCCGCTCACTGCGTACCGCTTACGTTGTGGTAACCGCAGTACTGCCGCGTTACGGAACCGTCGTGCTGCCCCGGCGTCCGGTAAACAGACGATAGAGGAACAGCAGAATTATCGCGCCAACGATCGACGCGATGATTCCCGGGCCTTCACCCGGATTGTTATACCAGCCGAGTGCCCGCCCCAAGAACCCAGCCAGCAGGGCGCCGGCCACGCCAATCAGCATGGTAACGATGATTCCGCCCGGATCGCGCCCGGGCATGATAAGCTTGGCGATTGCCCCAACAACCAATCCGATGATCAAGGTCCACAGGAATCCCATAATTGCTGCCTCGCTAGGGGTGGACTGAAGATATAGGATTGGAAGGTTACGGCATCTGTGAGCGGGCGCACAACCTAGCCCAACGGGTACTTACCGGTCAGACGGGGGCATTACCTGTCCGCTAACGGTGTCCCGCTTGCCGTTCCGCAGGATATCCAGCTTGAAGGTCTCGCCTTGCTCGTAGCTCCGGAGGATTCGGAGCAGGTGGGAGGGATCGGCCGGCCTCCGGCCATCCACCGTGAGGACGACGTCGCCGCCCTTCAGGTTGAGGCGGGAGTCCTTGGGGACGCTGATGACCAGGATCCCTTCGGTAGCGCCGAAGTAGCGGCCTAGATCGGGGTTGAGCGGCGCGAGCTCGAGGTCGGCCAAGGGAGAGCCGGCCAGGAAGACCGAGTTATTGACCCGCTCCTCCAAGTCCTCGTCCAGCGGCATGACCGTCCGGGTGGGACCGTCGGGGCGGAAGCGGAAGGCGAACGACCGGCCGCCGGGCTCCCCACCCCGGAACAGCACGTCGGGCTCATCGGCGGTGACTAGGGAAACGGTCTTTCGGTCTTTGCCCCGACGAAACTCGATCGGAACGGTGTCGTTTGGCTCGAGCTTGGCGGCCAGCTCGATCAGCCGGAGGCCAGGTAGCGATTCCTTGGCGCCCCCCTCCGCCTGGCCGCCGGCCAGGACCGATTTCCCGTCTACCTTGGTGATGATATCGCCTGAGAGAATGCCGGCCTTGGCGGCTGGCCCATTGGGAGTGACCGCCTCGACGTAGGCTCCAAGCGAATCAGTCTGGCGGGCGCGCAAGTTGATCTTGATGCCGAGCCGAGCCCTCCGGTTCATCACCACCTGCAGCATCCGGTCGGGGCCGCGGTCGAGCCGGAGCTCGAGCGGCTCGGGCGCGTTGCCCCGAACCGGCTCCTGAGCCAGTCCGACGGTGGCAGATGGTCCCGCCAGAGCAATGCCGGCTGCCAGACCGATGAGCCGGAACATAGAGGTGCTCCTCCGGGCCCTAGAGTCCCGCATTGCTGGCGCGGGTTACATGCACGTCCACCAAGGCATCCAGCAGCCCTACCCGTTCCCGCCAGAGCCTGAGCAGCTGGTCTTCCGGGGCTTGCTGGGGCAACAACTCGGTGGCCTCCAACTCCCGATCCACCCGCGCAATACGATCTTCCAGCTCCTGGGCCATCCCGGCGGTCCGGCCATCGAGCACCCGGCCCTCCGGGTTGTACTGGCTCAGAGCGCTCTCCAGTGCCTGCGACCGCTCCATGGTTTGGGACAGCTGCTCTGCTGTGGCGTGGACCGGCTGAGTTATCCGGCCCAAGCCGATTACCGCCGCCAGCGAGGCCGCCGCGGCCAACCCGGTGAGTCCGGCCAACCGACCGGTCCGCCGGCGCCGCTCCGCCCGAAACCGGGCATTGGTTTCCGGCCAGCGGTCTCGCCCGGGCCGCAGCGGCTGCAGGGCCTTGAGCCGCGCCACTCGCTGGTGCAGCCGGTCCAGCTCGGCCTGGCAGTCGGGGCACTGGTTCAGATGCTCGCGGGCGGTGGAAGTCCCGGGCTCGACTCCGGGCTCCCGGAGATTGAGCAGCGCTTCCATGGATAGATGGGTCTGGCTCATGCCGCTCCCTCCTCGCCCAACCAGGCCCGGAGCCGAGTATGGGCCCGGGCGAGCTGGGACTTGGAGAAGCTGGGGGTCTTGCCCATCATCGAGGCGATCTCCTCGTGGGTGTACCCCTCGACGTCGTGGAGCCAGACCACGGCTCGGCTGGTCTCCGAGAGCCGCTCGAGCGCTGCTTCCAGATCCATTCTGAGGTGATTGTCTTCCTGGCGCTTGCCCACCACTTCATCGTGCAGCTCGTCGGTATCGCGATACTTGTTCCGCCGAATCCGCATGAGCGCCTTGCTGGCAGCGATGGTGCGAACCCAGCCCCACAGACTCCCCTCTTCCCGGTATCGGCCGATGCTCCGGCAGACCTCGAAGAAGGTCTCCTGGAGGACGTCTTCGGCGTCTTCCGTAGTGCGACAGATTCGACGCGCCAGGTTGTACACCGGCACCTCGAATGCCCGGTACAGCGAGGCTAGCGCTTCCGGATCTCCGGTTCGGGCGCGAGCGACGACGGTATCGGCATTCGCGAGCAGCGACGAATCCATCAACAGGGTCCCTGTCATAGCGTTTTAGGAATGCTGGGACGAGCTAAATCGTTGCAGCGCCCCGTTGCTACCAATTAACAGTAAACCGTCAGCAAGGTGAACGGTAAAAGTGACCGGCAGGAGTTCCGACCGGAGGACCGGACTGGCGTACCCCGACTGGCTGGGACGCCTCCGGACGCTGCAGCACTCGACGGTCGGACCCCGGAGCGGCACCGCCGGCGCGGATCTCGGCTCAGGGAGAGGCCGCCCCGGGCTTCTCCCCTCGTGCTGACGCGCCCTCCGGCGCTCCCCGCCAGTCGGTCGCAAACTGCGGTGCACCCCCACGGAGTGGGCTTCAGCAGCGCTGGGGGACGGCTCCGCGGGCACGTCAGAACGAGGCGAGGACACCGGGCGCGCTTCCGAGGCTGGGGCCCACACGACGTACGCGCCCGGGCTCCGAACATCGAGTTCTGCAGTGCCCCGAAGGAGCCGTCCCCCAGCGCAACCACCAGCTTACCGCTTCGTCTTACAGCCGTCCCGCTTCCGCGCTTACCTGCTTCCCGGCTGTTATCATGCAGCGATGACCGCCACTTCTCCCCAGTCTCCCCCGCATGAATGGCTGCACCACCTCGAAGACGAGGCTGACGCTGCCTACCTCTATAGAGAACTGGCCCGAGCCGAAAGAGATCCCGGACGGGCGGACATTTACCGCAAGCTGGCGGGGGTGGAAGACCGCCACGTGGAGATGTGGCGGAAGCTCCTGGCCGAGCATGGCCACACTGTCGAGGTGCCGCCTCCGTCTCGAGGGGCCCGAATGCGCGCCTGGCTGGCCCGGCGGCTGGGCAGCGGACTCCTCCTGCCGATGCTGCTGGAGGAAGAAGGGCGGGAGGTCAAAGGCTACCTCAATCTCTATCGCGAGTCGCCCGACGGGACTGCGGGTCCGACCGCGCTCACCCTGGCCAAGGAGTCGGCGGAGCACGCGGAGACGCTGGCGGGGATCAGCGGTGGGTCGGGCGAGCCGTGGCACAAGACCGGGGCCGGCGGCCTGCTCCGAAACCTGGTGTACGGCTTCAATGACGGCTTGACCGCCAACTTCGGGCTCGTCGCCGGAATGATCGGAGCCCAGGGAAATTTGCAGGCAGCCGAGCATGCGGTGCTGATAGCGGGGCTGGCTGGAATGGTGGCCGACGCCCTGAGCATGGGATCATCCGGATATCTCGCGGCCAAGAGTGAGCGCGAGGTGTTCGAGCACGAGATCGCCATGGAGAAGGAGGAGATCCGGCTGATGCCCGACCTGGAGCGGGAGGAGCTGAGTCTCCTGTATCAGGCAAAAGGGATCCCGGTCGGGCAGGCGGACACCCTCGCCACCCAGGTGATGCGCGATCCGGACAAGGCGCTGGAGGAGAAGGTGCGGGAGGAGCTCAAGATTGGAGAGGCCACCAGCACGCCGATGCGGGAGGCCTGGATCACCGGCATCGCGACGGCGTTTGGAGCGTTCATTCCGGTGGCGCCCTTCCTGTTCGATACCGGACCGGGCGCAATCTGGACTGCTTTTGCCCTGGCCATGCTGTCGCACTTCGGAGTGGGAGCGGCGCGGAGCTTCTTCACCGGCCGGGGAGTGTTCCGCAGTGGACTCGACATGTTCGTGGTGGGGCTTGGCGTGGCCATTATCGGGTATTTCGTGGGTGAGTGGATTGTCAAAGTCTTATGATTCAGGAGTCGGGGGTCGGGGGAGAACAGTTGTCAGCCTGGTTCTGGCTCCTTCGCTACGCTCAGGGTGACAGTGCTCCCGACTCCAGACTCCCGACTCCGCTGGGGCCTCTGCTGCCAGTTTCTCGACGTACCCATCGCTTTCCGCACTGCGACGCATGGATACGTCTCGAGTCTCCAGTCACGCGTCGCGAGGGGATACCTCGCCGAGATTGCGGCCCACAATGCCGATGCGCTCGCCGCCGCGGTTGAGCGCTGCCACGAGCTCGGCATCGGGGCGTTTCGAGTCAACAGCCAGGTCCTTCCCCTCGCCACTCATCCGATCACCGGCTATACCCTGGACCGGCTCGATCCCACGGGAGCGATCGCGGGAGCGTTCGAATGGGCCGGCGCGCTGGCCCGGGCTTACGACATTCGGCTGAGCCTGCACCCGGACCAGTTCGTGGTGCTCAATTCGGAGCGCGAAGCTGTGGTACGTTCTGGGGTGGAGGAGCTGGAGCATCAGGCAAGGATCGCGGAGCTGATCGGAGCCGACGTGATCTGCCTGCACGGCGGAGGCGCCGCCGGTGGATTGGGGACGGCCGCCGAGCGTCTGGAGCGCGGACTCGAGCTCCTGAGCCCGCGGGTGCGGGAGCGACTGGCGTTCGAGAACGACGACCGCTGTTTTACTCCGCGGACTCTGCTGCCAGTGTGCCGGCGCTCGGGCGTGCCTCTGGTCTACGACGTGCACCACCATCGCTGCCTTCCGGATCAGTTGTCAGTTGAAGACGCGACCGAGTTGGCGGCGGAGACGTGGCAAGGACGGGAGCAGTACTGTCATCTCTCGTCGCCCAAGGGAGGATGGCACGGCCCGAACAACCGGGCGCACGCCGATTACATAGAGCCGAACGACTTCCCCGATGCGTGGCTGGGGCGCACGATGACGGTGGATGTCGAGGCCAAGGCGAAGGAACGGGCAGTGGTAGCAATCATGCAATCGTGGCGAGGACGCGAAGCGCCCATGCTCCCGGCAGTCGCGATCACGTAGTGAGAGCCAGCGTCAAGGTAGACGACGCAATGGCTGCACGCGGGCATAGGTGAGCGTTCGCCAGATCCATTCCAGCGGACCGAAGCGGAACCGTGACAGCCATGCGCTGCTGAATGCCGCCTCGACGCCAAAGAGGAGCAGGGCGGCCAAGACGTAAGCGGCGGGTCTGAGCCTCAGCTTCCAGCCGTATCCGGAGGCGAGCGCGTCGAGCACGACGACCTGCAACATGTAATTGCTGAGGGCCATTCGGCCGGTGCAACCGACAATACGCAAGCGCTCGGTCCACACCGGCCGCCAGGCCAGGAGCAGCACCACCGCGCCGATATAGGTCAGACAGAGCCACTGATCCAGCAGCAGTCCCAGTCCCTCCGACAGCGGTCCCGCCGTGGCCGGCACCGGCAGCTCGGGAAGGTCCCGCAGCAGAAGCCAGTGCGCGGCCCAGGCCACGGCGCCGAAGGCCATGAGTGCCGCGATGATCCGGCGGTGACGCAGAGGCTCATCGAGGATGCGGTGGCGTACGGCCAGGAGACCGATGCAGAAGAGCGCCAGATTGGTGTCGGGAAGGAAATCGCGCCAGCCGGACGGAAGCTCGCCTAAGAAGAGCGTCCAGCGGGCCAACAACAGCGTGAGGTAATCGGCATTCTGCGCCGCGGTTTCGGCAGCCTGGCGAAGCGGATTGGCGAGCGGAGGAGACCACGTGCCGTGGGTCCACCAGGTGTAGAGCGCGGTCAGCTCGGCGGCCACAGGGCGGGCCGCTGCCGCTAGCACTGCGGTAGCGAGCAACGCCGGCGTGGACCAGCGTCGGATGAACAGCAGGACCAGGCCCCACGCAGCGTAAGCGAGGAGGATGCTGAACCCGAAGCCCACCTGGGCGATCAGGCCGAACACCGCGAGCCCGGCCAGCCGGCGGAGGTAGATGGCGACGACCGGCGCGTTGCGCGCTTCCAGTCGCCGCAGCAGCACAGCAAAGCCCACACCGAAAAGGAAGGCAAAGATACCCCAGGCCTTCTGCTCGACCAGGATCCATACGCCCCAGCCGATCAGATCCTCCAGCCCGGTCACCTCGATGCGCATCTTCTGATGGAAGTGCACCAGGATCATCCCGAACAGGGCGAGCCCGCGCAGGATGTCCAAGGTGTGCAAGCGATGATCGCTGTCCACCGGCGAGAACTGCGGCGAGGACAATACCGTAGGGGGAGGCAGCGGAACCGCCTGGTGGGTCATCGCTCGCCGGGGTGAAGGCTTGGCGAATATGCAGTGTTGCCTGCCGGGCGTCCACTTAGCCCGGCAGGCGTTGTTGGATTCCCTTCGCTGCGCTCAGAGCCTGCTGGCTTCCAGCTCCAAGCTCCGGGCTCCCAGCTCCTGCCGGATCCGGGGGATCACCTCTCGGCCATACAGCTCGATGCTGCGCAGCATGATCTCGTGGCCCAGCGTGCCCGCGCTGTACTTGAGATCGAAGCGAGAGGCCCCCAGCGCGCGCACGGTGGCCGCGATCTTCAGGGCGACGGTTTCGGGCGACCCCACATACAGAGAGCCGGCCGCGATCTCGTGATCGAACTCGGCCCGGCTGGTCGGGCCCCACCCCCGCTCCGCCCCGATCCGGTTCCGCATCACCTGATATGCCGGCCACAGCTCCTCCTGCGCCTGGGCATCGGTCTCCGAGATGTGGCCCGGCGAATGGATGCCAATCGGCAGCGAGCTGTGTCCCAGCTGAGTCAACGCCCGGTAGTAGAGCTCGACGTAGGGCTTGAACCGCCGCGGATCGCCGCCGATGATGGCCAAGGTCAGCGGAAAGCCATACCGCGCGGCCCGCACCACCGACTGAGGGCTGCCGCCCACACCAACCCAGGTCGTGAGCGGCGGGTTCTCCACGGGCGGAAAGACCCGGACGCCGTCGAGCGGCGGACGGGTTGTTCCCTTCCACTTAACCGGTTGGCCGGTCCGATTGGAGTCCCGAAGCGCGGCGAAGATCGCCAGCTTCTCCTCGAACAACACCTCGTAGTCGTCGAGTGAGTAACCGAACAGCGGGAACGATTCGGTGAACGATCCGCGTCCCAGAATGACCTCGGCTCGTCCGTTGGAGACCGCGTTCAGAGTGCTGAAGCGCTGGTAGACCCGGATGGGGTCGTCGGAGCTGAGCACGGTGACGGCGGTGCCGAGCTTCAGGCGCTCGGTGCGGCCGGCGATGGCCGCGAGCAGCACCTCGGGGGCGCTGATCGCGAAATCAGGACGATGGTGCTCGCCCACGCCGAAGAAGTCCACGCCGACTCGGTCGGCCAGCTCGGCTTCGGCAATGACGTCCCGCAGGACGCGCGCATGGGGCAGAAGATGGCCTTCGGCGTCCGCGGTGACGTCGCCGAAGGTGTCCAGGCCGAGTTCGATGGTTGGCATAGTGGGGTAACAGGGTGGTAGTGGAATGAGTTCCCGTGCGCGAGAGTCACCAGTCCGCAGCCCTCAGTCGCGAGTCGCGAGACAAGAGACAACTCCCGATTGGAATCGTGACTCTCGACTCTCGTGACCCTAGGCGTTGGCCTTAGCAGGAGGACCCGCGATGTAGGCGTCGATGTTCTTGGCGAGCACGTCGAGCGGGACGTTGCCGCCGAGCACCACGGCGTCGTTGAATGACTTGAGATCGTATTTCGATCCCAGCGCGGCGATCGCCTTCTGCCGCTGCCGGTTGATCTCGCTGTGGCCCACCTTATATCCGCACGCCTGGCCCGGCCAGGAGCAGTAGCGATCCACCTCACTGGCCACTTCCAGCGGATTCGATCCGTTCACCCCGACGAAAAACTGCACGCCCTGCTCGCGGGTCCACCGTTTGGCGTGGATGCCGGTATCTACCACCAGGCGGCAGGCGCGAAAGGCGAGCGACTGCAGATATCCCAGCCGCCCAACCGGGTCTCCCTCATAGGCACCCAACTCATCGGCGAGCTGCTCGGCGTACAAGGCCCAGCCTTCGGAGTAGGCGTTGAAGGAAAGCAGTTGGCGAATCAGCGGCATCTGGTGGGTGTATTCGCCCTGCCAGATATGGCCGGGGATCGCCTCATGGAAGGTCAAGTCGGCCAGGCTGTACTTGCTGTGGAGATCAGTGGTTCTCAGGTTGATCCAGAACCGTCCCGGAATCTTGCTATCGATCGATCCGGCGCCGCCATAAGCCCCGGGAGCGCCGGGCTCCTCCTCGGGCGGAATCCGCCTCACTTCCATGTTCGGCTTGACCACCGTCTTGAACGCGCGAGGCATCTGCGCCCGGATCCACTCGAGACGATTGTTGATGAAGGCCATGATCTCGGCGCGGCCCTTGTCGCCCTCGGGGAACTTGTAGCGAGGATCGCGGGCTAGCTCGATCATCCGCTTGCCTACGCTGCCTTGCGAGTACCCGATTTGCTTGAGGAGCGGATCCATCTCCGCCTGGAGATGCTCCAGCTCCCTTCGGCCCAGCTCGTGGACTTCGTCGGGCGACATCTTGGTCGTGGTCGACGCCTCGAGTGCCCAATGGTAGAACTCCTCCCCGCGCGGGCGGGCCCAGATACCGGGATCATTCGTTGCCGTCGCTCGCTCCGTCCGAAGCTCCCCGATCTGCCGCTCGAGCGCCGGCGCCACCTCCTTTGCCGCAATCGTCCGGGCGCGCTCGGCCCAGTTGCCCGGAATCTTTTTCGTTCGCCGGTCGATAGACTCCACCAGCGACCCACCCTGCCTCGCATTTTTCGCCGAGATGCTCAGCTGCTCCAGAGCTTTGTCGATCAGGAAGGCGGGGGGAACCAGCTTCATTCCGCGAGCCGCCCGCATCCGATCGAGCTCGCCGTCCAGCTGCCTGGCGTAGGACTGCATCCGGGCGAGGTAGGCCTCAGCGTCGCCGGCGTTCTCGATCGGGTGATCGCTGTCGAGGAAGCGGGGGACGTCGAGATAGGCACCTACGTTCTGGATGACGACGTACGGCGTGTTGCGCCAGCTGCCCACCGTAGTGTCTCCATAGGGAAAGGCAAATCCCTCGAGCGCTCTGGTGTAGCCGCTCTGAACCACATCCAGACTGGTGCGGACGGCGAAGGGGAGATCAGACAGGGTGACGGCTTTGACCCGCTCGAGATCGGCACGGACCTGATCAGCCGCGCGCTGCCGCCCGGCGGCGGAACGATCGGAGAGCTGAGATCGAAGCGCCGCTCTCGGGCCTGTGTCGATACCCAGAGAAGTGGCGCTTTCGGGAAACAGCCGGAGCTGGTTTTCGGCGATTTGATCGAGCAACGCGCGAGCCTCGTCTTGGTTGGCTGCTGGTCTTCCCGGCGCGCGTTCGCGGGTGCAGGCGGCTATGAGCGGCAGAGCGGCGGTGGAAGCCAGGGCGGCGATGACGTCTCGGCGACTAAATAGCGGACCCGACAAGTTCTGGCTCCTTCGCTTCGCTCAGGATGACAATTTCCGACAGGTTTCGGCCCCCTCACGTAGCCTGCCCTGAGCGCAGCCGAAGGGTTCGGGGTGACAACGCTTGGCTCAGGGTGACAACAGCCGCTGAAAGCGCGGGTTCTTTCGCAGCGGATCAAAGGTCGGATCGACCCGAAGCCATCCTGGTGAGATATAGTAGGGGATCCGCAGGAGCGGCTCCAGCTGGTCGAGCGCCTGCTCGGGCTCACCATTGAGCAGATAGATCCGCGCCAGCTGCAGCTGATTGTAAGGTCCGCCGTAACCGTCGCGGCTGATGGGCAACAGCTCCACCCCGCGCTTTCCCTCCCGCTCGGCCTCCGCCTTTCGTCCCAGGTAGGCCAGTGTCAGGCCGAAGAGCACGTGCCGCTGCGAGTCATCCGGGGCAGCCCGTACCTGCTCCTCGGCAACACGCCGCGCGGAATCGGCATAGGCCGCAGCGAGTCGCCGGTCCCCCCGTAGTGTGTAAATCTCTGTCCGGACGATCCCCCACGCTGCGCGATCGTCGTCGAACGCGGCCGGCGGCAGCGCCAACACCTGCCGCTGCTGGGCATCATCCAGCACCCAGTAGAGGTCCTGGTAGGTGGCGAGAAAGGCGAAGAGTGTCGTGGGATCGATCCGCCGGCTGGCGTCGCGAACCACCGCCCGAGATCCGGCAAGATCGCCCCGGCCGAGCGTGACCAGCAGCTTGGTCAGGACCATTTGAGGACTGGTCGGCGCCAAGGCGATCGCCCGGTCCGCCGCTGAATCGGCGGCACCGTAGTGCCGGAGGAAAACGTTCATGGTTGCCACCCGGCGCGCCACCGTGGACGAGCGGGGATCGAGCTTGAGGGCGCGCTCGAGCCGGCGGAGATTTTGCTCCCATTGATCCAGCCTCGCTCCCGTTGTGGCCGCCGCGCTGAGCAGTTCCACGTCATCGGGCGCGAGCCGGAGACCGTGTTCGTACTCGGCCGCGGCCCGTTCGTTGTCGATCGGATTGACACTGCTGAAGAAGTCGCCCAAAGCGAGATAGATCAGCGGATCACTGGGGCGCAGCCTTCGAGCCCGCTCGGCCGCCGCCCGAGCCGAGTCGGCCAGGTCCCGATCCGGGACGCCGTTGGAGTAGAGCGAGGTGCGAGCCCGGGAGAGCTGGGCCCAGGCCTGCGCGAACGTCGAGTCGAGTGACACGGCGCGCTGGTAGTAATTGATCGCCCGGCGCAGGCCGGCTTGGTCGGCCTTCATCCCCTGCGACGCCGCTTCTCCCTTCAGAAACTCATCATACGCGGCCAGGCTCTCGGTGGGCTTGACCGTGAGCTCCCGGCGGGTGCTGTCGCCCAGTACGATGCCGAGCGCGTCGGCCACCTTGCCGGCGATGTCGGCCTGCACCGCGAAGACATCGGTAAGGGCAGCATCGATCGGCTGCTGCCAGCGGGTGGTGGGCGCGGATCCCGGATCCAGACGGATGAGTTCCGGGCTCACTCGCACCCGGCTCAAGCCGGCCGGTCCCCGAAGCCAACGGATCTTCCCCACCAGCAGGTAGTTCACCCTCAGCTCCCGAGCAACCTCGGGAAGAGGCTTCGCACCGGTCCGATAGTCGTTCGAGCTCAGACTGGCGACAACCTCGAGCCCCGGTATTGCCGCCAGTTTGCCGCGAACCTCGTCGGTTACGCCGCCGGCGAAGTACGCGTCGCCCGAGTCGCCCAGGTTCTCGAAGGGGAGCACTGCCAGGCGGGGTGGGCCGGCAGCGGCGGACGAGCGGTGCGTCGCGCGCCACAGCACGAAGAGAGTGGCGACGGCGATCAGCGCAGCCAGAAGGAGTCGGGAGCCGGGAGTCGGGCGTCGGGAGCTGCGAGTCGGGAGCTGGGAGCTGGGGGCCGGCTCGCGTGACGGCGTCTCTGCGGGCGAAGAGACGGTACTCGGCTCGGGTCGAGTTGTTTGACCCTGAGGCGCGAGCTTGATCGCGGGGGCGGGCGCCGCCTCCCCCCGACGGATCCGCTCGGCCAGCGCCTCGACCGCCGGATCAGGAGGCAAATCCAGCTCGTTCCGCCGGAGCTGATGGAAAATCTCGGCGTGGCGAAGCGCGCCCGGCACATCGCCCGCGGCCGCCAGTGCCCGCATCAGCCCTTGGGCCCCGCGCTGGTCGGTGGGATCCAGCGCCGCCAGCCGGCGCCACCAGAGCACCGCGGCCGGCCGGTCATCGCGGGCGGTGGCCGCAGCAGCGGCAGCCTCCAGCACGCCCCGGTAGTCTGCCTCCAGGCCAGCCCGCTCCTCCTCGGCCCAGTGGGCAAAGGCCGGGACACCGGGCAAGTGGAAGTCGCCCAGGAAAGGTCCGCCGTAGAGCCGGGCTGCTTCCTCTATAGCACCGGAGGCCCGGGCGGTCTCGAACCCCTGAAGGTCAACCTCGATCAGCTCGGGATTCAGCCGGAGCTCGCGGGTGCCGAGGATCGCGTCTTCGGCTCCCAGCTCATGCCGCAACGCGTAGAGCGCCTGATTGAGGTTTCTGCGGGCGCGCTCCTCCTCCACCTCACCCCACAACAGCGTCGCCAGCCGGTCGCGGTTGACCCCCCGATCGCCCGAACGAGCCAGCACCGCCAGGATGGCCAGGCGGCGCGGCTGCTGCGCGTTGCCACCCAACGGCAGAGAACCGTCGAACACCGCAAGCCCGCCGAGCGTCTGGATGCGCTTCAGGAGCAACCCCTTGCTGCACTTGGTATTCGGCCAATATCCCGCGCCCATCCCACGGTCACAAGAGGCGGCGAACGGCGGGGCTCCAGCCCCAGTTGAGAATCTCGTGATCGGGCCGTGAGCGCGGACGATAGCGTGTTCCTCGTCCGAGCCGCCGGTATCCAGCCGCCGACCGGACGCAGGACTCACACTCGACCAGGAGGTTCCCATGTACGTCCGCTCAATCGCCGCCAGCTGCGTTGCCGCGATCGCGCTGAACCTGCCGGCTTTCCTGGCGCCGCGCTTCACCCTCGATGCCACCGGCGCGGTCCGGCTGGACGCGGTTGGGCATGAGGCGCGGTACGGGATCATCGCCGGCGATGGCGCATCCGTCCTCAGCGTCTCGCTCGGCGCCACTGGCAATGGCAGCGCCATCCAGCTCCGGCTGCCCACCGCGGGCCTGCCCCTCCCCGGCCGCTATCCCATCCGGCCCAGCTGGGATGACAGAACAACCGACCCGGCGGTTCAAGCCTTCTTCGCCGCGGGATCACCGGAGCACCCGCTCGGCTGGTTCCATGGCGAGTCGGGCACGGTGACGATCACCCGGGCGGACAATGGAATGCTGTCCGGCTCGTTCGAGATCCGGGCTCGCGGCTATCTCATCGCCGACAAGATCGAACAAGAGCGCTGGGTCACGGTGACCGGTGCCTTCGAGGCGGAAGGCGACAGCACCACCACCACCATCGCGCGAGCCAAGTAACCCACGAACACTCACGGCGCCGCCCAGCGGCGCAGAACAAGGAGAAGAACATGTGGTGCACTGAGAACATTGGGCGGCTGCGGGCGTGGTACCCCTGGACCGTCATGCTGATCGCCGCGGTGGGCTGCGGCGGCGGGGACAAGAGCCCCACCGGTCCCGACGATCCAGGTCCGGCAAACAATCCGAATCCGAATGCCATCGAGTTCCAGCTGACGGCGCTCGGAAGGGTGGGAGTGCCGACCGACGCACAGCTCGAGGACTGCGGCGTGGTCCGGTTCTACGGCGGCAGGATCGAGATCGACCCGAATTCCGGCGAGTGGCAGATCCATCTGAAGGTGCACGACCAGTCCGGTGACTGGGGCTATCTGGACACCGGCCGGTCGGTGGGCGACGACGCCACCGTGTTGTTCGAATCGGACGTATCCGGCGTGACCTACAACGGCACGGTCAACGACGACGGCACGGAAGTGACCATCATGTACGACTGGTGCTTCGACGGCGTGCCGGACGTTCAGCTGGTGTTCGACCGATGACCGCCCCCACCACAGTGCTCGGGTTGGCGCTCGTGCTCGCGCTCGCCGGCTGTTCCGGCAAGAGCGGTGACGCCATGGGCCCCACGCCCGAGCCTCCGGAGAACGATCCGGAGCAGCCAGCTCCCAACCAAGGTGGAGTCCAGGGGAGCTACGTACTGGAGCAGATCAACGGGTCGCAGCTGGGACAGCTGGTCACCATCAGCAACCCGGATGGCAAGGTGATCGGACTGTACCGCTTCCAACCGACGACTCTGATCATGGACCCGCTCCAAAGCTTTGCCCTGGAGCTGCGCTACACCGATGACCAGACGCCGGGCGGGATCGACGACGAAGGCGACTTCAAGCAGGCCGGTCCCGTGGCCACCAATGGTGCGTTGCCGCTCACGTTCAGCTCGGCAGCCTACGGCGACAAGTTCACCGGCGTCGTCCTGGGGAACACAGTGGCGATCAAGTACGACTTCGACGGCGACGGACAGTTGGACACGTCGTTCGGATTCCGGCTGGTGCAGGGAGACTGAGTGTGCGGGTGGGAGTTTGGAGCTTCGGCTCTCCCCGCGCTCGGGATGACAGGATTCGTGATTCGCCTGGGATGAAAACACACACCATTGAAAGGAGCATCACCATGCAACGCTTCATTCTCGCACTCGCCGCCGTTTCGTTCGGCATCGCCGGCTCGGCCCAGGCGCAGCGGCACCAGCCCGTGGTCCACCACCCGTCGTCCCGCTGGGTGATCAACGGCCACTCCAGCATGGCGCTCGGGGCCACGGTCACCGACGCCTTCAACGAGGTCAAGACGTCAAGTGGGCTCGGCGCTGGTTTCGAGGTAGGCTACCGGATCACCCCGCGGCTTCTGGCATATGCCGGACTGGACATCAACAAGCAGGCGGTGGCGATCGAGGACCTCGACGGGGATTTCGGCCTGACGCATCTCGAGGCCGGCGCCCGGTACAGCTTCCCGATCGAGCGCAGCAAGTTCATGCCGTACGTCGGCGCCTGGGTGGGCCGCCGGAGCCTGAGCACCACATTGGATGATTTCGTGACCGGAGCCAGCTCGGATCTGTCGCTCTCGGGCATGGCAGCCGGGGCGAGCGGCGGGGTACAGATGTTCGTGTCCCCCAAGCTCGCGCTCGATGGCGGGCTCAGCGTCGGAATGGGCAAGATGGGGAACATCAAGCTGGACGGTCAGAGTCAGCCGACTCAGAACCTGGAGAATACCACCACAACGCGGATCAGATTCGGGGCGAACTGGTACCCGTGAGCGCGGTTGTCATCCTGAGCGAAGCGAAGGAGCCAGAACCAACCAGGTCTTGGTCCCTTCGCTGCGCTAAGGGTGACAATGTTACCCCTCCAAAGGCCTGACCTCGCACTCCCCTTCAAACGCCGGCCAGTGCACCCGGTGCAGCTCCATGAAGTCCCGCGCCACCTTCAGCGCCTCCTCCCGCGATGGAACCTCGACCATGGCGTAGCCGCCGATGACCTCACGGGCCTCGGTGAACGGCCCGTCGGTCACGGTGAGCTTGTTCTTGCCGGAACGAACCCGGAACCCTTCGGAGGTGGGCTTGAGCCCGGCCGTATCCTTCAGGATCCCCTTCTTCATGCTTTCGCCGACAAACTCGCCCATGGCGTCCATCAGCGACTGGGGGATGGGTTCGTTCCGGTAGTTTTCCGAGTGCTTGATCATCATCAGGTACTTCATGTCTCGATTTCTCCAGTGTTTATGGTGACGCTCATCCTGCTCTATCTGGACGTCGAATGAGGGTCGCGGGAATCGACAAAGTAGTCGGGAGCTGGGAGCTGGGGTGTCATCCCGAGCGAAGCGAGGGAGCCGAAACCAGTGTCCAAGGGTGTCCTCAAAATAGGACACTTTTGCTTTGCAACGCGCGAATCTCCGGTGCAATCGGGCAAACCTCGGACGCAATCGCGGAAACCTCGGATGCGATCGCCCAAACCTCAGATGCGATCGAGCGAACCTCGGGTCGCAACGCCGTCATTCAAGGTTGAAATGATGAACCTCGGAACCGAGCGCTGAAGCCTAGGATGCGAACGCCAAAACCTCAGAACCAAACGCCGAAACCTCAGAACCGAACGGGCAAACCTGGAAAGCAATCGCGGGCATCTGAAGCCGCAACTTCGTCATCTCGCGACAGAATTTCCTCTTCTGAGACCATTTCGCCCGAAACCGGGGCCAGAACGCGACATCTCGAGCGCGATTTTTCCGATCCAAATCGGCGTCGACGAAAGCTGGAGAGCCGACGGGGAAAGCCGGAGAGCGGACGGAGAAAGCTGGGACGGATGCGGTTTGCACTGGACGGAAAAGATCGAAAAAAAGGTGCGCGCGCTGCGACATCGGATGTAAGCGACGAAACCTGGAGTCGATGCGCGACAACTTCGATTGCACACGCAATCACTTTTGTGGCAAATGTGGTCAATGGCACGCCTGATGCTTTCCCATGGCTGCACGACCGAAGCGTGCCAGGGGTGCGGCGGTTCGTTCGCAGTCCACGTCATCACCGTGTCGGATGCCCGGGCCACTCCGGCCACAATGCAGTGGAGGAAAACATGAAGGCGGAGTCTCGTAGGAAAATCGAGATGGGGGCACGAGCGCTGGAGTTCAGCCACGCGCATCCCGACTCGGAGCCGGGGGCCACGGAAGCGGTCGCCAGTCTGGAACAGTTGGTCATACGAGCCAACGAAACCGCGGCGGTGCAACGGGACGGAATCATTCGCGTCCATGCAGCATCGACCCGGAAGAAGGAGCTCCGCAAGGAGATACTGGATGTGCCAATCGCGCATCTAGCCGAGGTGGGCCGAGCGGCGGGGCGGGATGAGCACGAGCTGGGGAAGACGTTCCAGTTCAATCCGAGCGCGTCCACTTTCCTTGCCTTCCGAACCGCCGCGAGGAGCATGATTGCCGCGGCGCAGGCTCACCGTGAGGTGCTCCTCAAGCACGGTCTGTCGCAGTCGGTGCTGGACGAGTTCGTCCGGAAGCTGGACGAGTTCGATGCGGTAATGGCACTGGGAAACGACGGAAGGACGAACCGCATGGGCGCCACGCGCGAGCTCACTGCCGTGGCCTTGGAGATCGTCCGGATGGTGCGGGTGATGGACGGCCGGAACCGCCAGCGGTTTGCCGACGATGCTCAGCTCATGGGCTCCTGGATCAGCGCGAGCCGGGTGTTGGGAAAGGCATCCCGAACCGGAACGGACGCTGCGGTGCCGGAAGCCAGCGAGCCGGCGGAAGGCGAGGTGAGACCCGCGGCCTGAGGGTCACGGTCAGAAACGCACCTGCACTAAACCGCCGCCGATGGTCCGGACTGTCGGCGGCGGATCTTTTGTCGCCCTACGCCACCCGGCGCGCGTCGCTGCGGCTGCTAACCGCTACCGTCGTTTCGGCGCGCCGCATCAAAACGCCAATCGCTATGGCCACGAGCAACAACGCGGGCACATCACCCACCAGGTGGCCAGCCTCGGCCGGGTCTGTGAATGCCATGGCACCCATGACAACTGCGTGCACGATACTGGACCAGACGGTGAACCAGATCAGACTCCGGTTAGCCAGCGGATTGCCTGAGGCCCTGATCAGAAAGACGCCCAGCGTCGCGTACACGCCGAGGATCATGGGCCAAAAATGGGAGGGGCCTATTCCCCAGCTCCACCCACTGGGCCATAAAATGGACAGGGTCTTGAGCCCGAGGATGAAGGTCACCCCAACGGCGATGAGGGCGTAACGAAGAGCGGCAATACGGTTAGGTGTGGTCATCAGCGTCCCCTCGGTGTGAGTGCCATCCTGCTCGATCAAGCAGCAGTATGACATGAGAGAGGGGCGTTACATATGACTATTCGTCCCGATATCCTGCTCGGGCGTATCGTTGCCGAGGTCGCCAGGAGAGAAGATTGCCTGCCGAATCGGTTCCGGCCCCTTCGCTGCGCTCAGGGTGACAAGCCCGCTCGGCTCAGGGTGACAAGCTCGCTGGGCTCAGGCTGACAAGCTTGTTGCGGTCAGAGTGACGACAGGGCTCGCGCAGCCGCGGACTGTGCCAACGCGACCATGAGGTCTGCGGCCTCGGCGTCTCGCAGACCCTCCATACGCGCCAGCGACCGCCAGGTCTCGAACCGGAGCGCGTGGGCGATTGCCGCGGCCAAGCGCCCTTTGGCCGACCGGGAAACGCCCCAGCCCTCCAGTAAATCCTGCCGCACCCTACCCATGAACTCGTTCCACGGGCTCAACGCGGCTGCAAGGGCCGGAAGCTGCGGTATGTCGCGGGCGGCATGGGTCAGGACGTCCTCAGCCCGGCGGTAATAGTCGTAAAACCCGAGCAGCGCCGACCTGAGGCGCTCGGCCGGCTCCTCGATGCCCGCCCAGGCGGAGGAGTCCGGACCCGGCACTTGGAGGGCGTAGTGCGAGGTGCAGGCCTCGAACATCGATCGCTCGTCCGGGAAGTGGCGGTACACTGTGAGCCGCTCCACTCCGGCCCGCTCGGCGATGGCGCTGATCGTGGTCCGGGCCGGCCCCACCTCGCGGTGCAGGGCCACCATTGCCTCCACAATCCGCTGTCGGGTTTCCTCCTGCTGCTCGGCGCGCAGCTTCTTCTGGTACTTCCGGGGCTGCGTCCGGGATTTCCTGGTTGCCATGTCAGTGAACATGGCTGTTTACTGAACTCTTGACAAGCGCCGGAGCCATTGATATCGTCTCTGCCATCCAGTGAACATGTCTGTTTACTGAATCTCAGACCCGATCCCAACAGGAGTGATCATGGCCACCGCGCAAATTCCCCAGCTCGAGCAGAACCGTACGGCTCAGCCCTCCCGGCTCCCCACCTCCCGCTTCGATGGCTCCGGCGGGCCCCGGATCATCGGCCCCCGGGACGGCAAGTTCGTAGACCTTCAGTCGGTGGGCGTACGGTTCATGATATGGGGCGCCGAAACCGGCGGCACCTTCTCCCTGGTCGAGCACCCCATCCCGCCCCGCACCCTGGTGGCTCCGTTGCACCTGCATGAGCGGGAGGACGAGTACAGCTATGTGCTCGAGGGGCGGATGGGTGCGCAGCTGGGCGACGACGTGGTGTACGCCGAGCCGGGCGACCTGGTGTTCAAGCCGCGGAACCAGTGGCACACCTTCTGGAACGCGGGTGACACCACCTGCCGGCTGCTGGAGATCATCTCGGGAGCCGGCTTCGAGCATTTCTTCAACGAGCTGGGCGAGCGAATGGCCGAAACCAACGCGGCGAGCGTGGTGCAGGTGCCGGGACTGCCGGAGCTCGGTGAGCGTTACGCCATCCACTTCCAGCCGGAGAGCATCGCGCAGCTGTGCGAGCACCACGGGTTGGTGTACCCGGGGTGAGGGGAGGGGCGGAGGGGCGGAGGGGCGGAGGGGCGGAGGGGCGGACGGGGCGGACGGGCGGACGGGCGGACGGGCGGACGGGCGGACGGGCGGACGGGCGGACGGGCGGTCCACTTCTAACAGCTAACGGGGAAATGGCGATGATCACAGAGTCGCGCGTACTGATGGAAACACCGGAGCAGGTGCTGGAGGCTGTCGTCGAGGGGATCAATACGGGAAATCACGAGCTGCTCTTGTCGCTGTACGAGCCCGGCGCCGCCTTCGCGACCGGGCCCGGGAACCTGGCACACGGCTTGGGAGACATCTGTCAGGCCTTGGACGGCTTCATTGCCTTGAATGGCAAACTCGATCTCGAGGTGAAACGGGTCCTTCAGGTGGGCGATCTGGCTCTCGTGGCGGGTGAGTGGTCCTTCGATGGAACCAGCCCTGACGGTGAGCCGGTGAGGCTCGGAGCCAGGAATGCAGATGTTCTCCGGCGGCAAGCAGATGGCTCCTGGCGCTTCGTGATCGACAACCCGTGGGGGACGGAGTAGCTGCGGTTTGCTGGCCGCGCGGTAGCTTATCTCAGACGAGAAGGAGAATTCCTGCGGCGGAGGTAACAATATGGCACAACTCGTCTACAAGGCCGGCCAGCGCAAGCACCTCTTTGCCGTACGACAGCTGGCCCCCGACCCCAATGACGACGACTGCTACATAGCCGGGGACCTGGTGGCGGTTTACAGCTCGACCGATGCCACGGACGTGGCTCAGCAGGCGCGCAATAAAGGCCTGGCGGTTCCGCCGTATGCCATCGTGCACGTGACCGGCTACATGCTGGCGCTTGCTCACCAGGGGCAGGAAGGCTTCCGGGTGTGGGTCGTAGAGTCTGATGAGACGACTCACGAGCAGTACATCATGTCTGTGGTGGACATGGTTCGCGCCGCCTGGCCGGTTCGCAAAACGCGTTAATTTCATCTACAACCGGGGCAAGTCACGAGTCTTGACAGGCATGTTAACTTGTTGCGCGACAAGGGGATTACTCACCAAACCGGGGCCGATAGGGGCTCCGGTTTACCCGTTTGGGGCCGGAGGCTTTCGGACCCGGCGGCGGGACCTTTCAAAGGTCATCCAAATGTTCCGTGCACGAGGAGACAGCAGCCATCAGACAGTCAATCGAACAACTTCATGGTCGGGCGGGATGGGACCGGTGAGCCGGCTGGCCGAGGATCTGGCCTTGACCCTGGGCTGTCCGGTGGAGGTGAGCTACCGGGAGGAGACCCGCGAGGTCGTCGCCGAGGCCCGGCCGGAGACCGGAGGCAGCGTGCAGGTGAGGCTCACGGTATCGCCGATGGGGTTCTGGCTGATGGACAATCCGTTCGTCGCCCTGAAATACGATCTGCTCAAGCAGCTACGCCGCCAGCTGGGACAGCCGCACCATGAGGAGATGATGTAGTTCGATCACAGCTCTCTCAGTGAGGCGCGATAGCTCGCCAAGGCAGACCTGAGATCGCTACTCCAGGCCCTCTGATGGTCGGCAACAATCCTCTGGTAGAGAGCCTCGGATCGAACCCCGGCGGCATCCGCACGCTGCTCGCGTGCCTGCCCCCGGAGCTGCCGCGAGCGCTGGATCAGCGGGGCCACTGTCTCGAGGAGCTGCTCCGGCAGGAACGGCTTGCTGAGCAGCGGCACATCGGCGGGCAAAACTGGAGATGGTGGGATCGCCGACATGGCTACCACCGGCAGGTAGGGACGGCATTCCCGCAGTACGGCGATCAGCTCCCACCCGGAAACGACAGGCATCCTGAGATCGGTGACCACAGCGTCGACCAGATTTTCCTCGTCCTGCTCGAGAATCTGGATTGCCTGCTCTCCGTCGAGCGCCTCGATCGGTGAGATGCCACTGAGCTTGAGGAACCGCTGTAACACCCGGCTGAACCGGACCTCGTCTTCCACGACAAGCAAGGTCGTGCCTTCCAAGCACTCGTCGTTTTTGC
This sequence comes from uncultured Gemmatimonadales bacterium, assembly GCA_963698975.1. GTDB lineage: Bacteria > Gemmatimonadota > Gemmatimonadetes > Gemmatimonadales > GWC2-71-9 > CAVVWJ01. Next base: position 1,153,333 of record CAVOSV010000002.1, on the reverse strand, counting down.
CAGGATAGTGCACGTCGCTCATCCTATCCCCAAACGGTGGGTCACGGAAGACCGTACGCTTGATCCAAGCATCGCGCAGTCCCAGCAATAGCGGAGTGACAAGGGTCACGCTGGGCAGACCATCCCTAAAGGTCAGCTTGACGGCGGCCAGAATGCCGGTAGGCTCATTCGTCAGGATGACCCACCTTTGATGCACCACCCGCTCACGAGACTGATCCCGGCGACTCTCATTGCCGGCGCAGCGCTGTTGGGACGCGCAGAGCCGGCCCGCGCGCAGGCTACTTCCCGCGCCCCGCTGGCGGCGATCGTAGCCCCCCGGTTCCCCTCATGGGTACAGCCCCGTCAGTCGGCGGTCACCCGAGAGTCAGCTCGATCAAGCTCGGTCGCTCTGCCCCAGCTGAAGTGGTGGTCCGACGGCATCCTGGGCGCGGTCGGTCTGGCCGGAAATGCGATCGGGCTGGCCGCCTCGGCCGACCAGCAGGCGGTTCCGGCACAAGGCCTGGATCCCTCGGGCATCAGCTGGGGAATAGACCGCGACGTGATCGGAAGTCCGAGCACGAGTGCCGAGAAGGCGAGTGATGTGGCTGTGGCGCTCACACTGGCGGGCCCTCCGGTGCTGGCGCTCCTGACGCAACCCGGCGTGCACGGCTTCGGCAACGTGGTTCGGAGGCCGTTCGTGCTCTATGGCGAGTCGCTGCTGCTGGCGCAGGGGATCACCCAGATCCTGAAGCCGGCGTTCTCCCGACCGAGGCCGTTCACCTACCTGCCGGCGGCGGAGCGGCCGACCGGTAAGGCTTACGATGTGAATACGGAGCACGCCTTCCTCTCCATGCCCTCAGGCCACGCCGCCGGCAGCTTTGCGGCCGCATCCTATGCGGCAACGGACAATCTGCTATCCCGTCCGGATGCAGGATCGACCGAGCATGTGGCGGTTGCGGCAATTGGCGGACTCATGGCGGGATTTACCGCCCACCTCCGGATCGAGGCGGACCAGCACTTTCCCTCGGACGCGCTGGTGGGCAGCCTGATCGGAACCGCCAGCGGGGTGGCGATTCCCGTGCTGCACAGCTACGTGTTGCCCGGCGGCGGAAAGGCGCCGCATCCCGGAGGTCACGCGTGGCTGGTGTCGGCGGTGGGATATGTGCTCGGGGCTGGCGCCGGGGTCGGGCTCTCCAGCCTGGCGTACTGAGGGTTGTGGCGAAGAGATCGCCAGCACGGCCAGCTTACAGCTGATGCCGCATCATCCTCCCGACCAGTTCCTCGAGCCGCTCTGTGATCGGCCGGCGGCGCCACTCCTCCAGACTCACCGGTTTTGAGCGGGCACGGTCCTCGGCAAAGATCCGAGCCTGCTCTCCCGCAAATCCCCGATCGAACACGTTGATGTTGGCTTCGTCATTGAGCCGGAAGGAACGGTTATCGAAGTTGGCGGATCCCACCGAGACCCAGCACTCGTCGACCACCATCACCTTGGTGTGATAGAAAGTCGGCTGGTACTCGTAGATCTTGACGCCCGCCTGGAGTAGCGGCCCCCACTTGGCCCGGGATGCCCGGCGCACCACCTGGGCATCGAGGATCGGCCCCGGCACGATGATCTCCACGTCTACGCCGCGGCGCCGGGCATCCACCAGCATGCTGACCGCGAGGGTGTTGGGGACGAAATAGGGATTGGCGATAAAAATTCTCTCGGTAGCCGACGAGATCGCCAGGAGGAAGAGGAGTCGAAGAGTCTCGACCCCCTCGCCAGGGGAGCTGTGGAATGCCTGCGCCCACTGAGATCCCACCGAGTCAACGCTGGGGAAGTAGTCCGGACCATCCAGCAGCATGCCTCCGGTCTTGATCCAGTTGTCGAGGAAGTCCGACTGCAGCTGAGCCACCACAGGGCCCTCGAACCGGAACTGGGCGTCGCGCCAGTGATCCTTGTCCTGAGCATGGCCGGAGTAAGGGTCTGCGATCCCGATCCCTCCCACAAACCCGATCCTGCCGTCCACCACCAGGATCTTCCGGTGGGTGCGTTTGTTGACCCGGTCGAGGTCGTACCAGCGTAGCGGGTGATATCTCACGATCTCGACTCCGGCCTGGCGCATCTGCGTCAGGTCTTTCTGGTCCATCTTCTTGGAACCGAGCCAGTCCAGCACCAAGTGGGTCGGCACTCCGTGGCGGGCCCGCTCGGAGAAGGCATCGGCGAACTGCCGGGCGATTTCCCCCGACCAGAAGATGTAGCCCTCGAAGCTGATGCTGTGCTTGGCGGAGCGAATCGCATCCAGCATTGCGGGAAACGCCTGATCACCATTGAGCAGGGTGGTGACCCGATTGCCGTTCACCGCGGGCGGGCCGAGCAGGTTGCTCGAAGTGCGGCGGAACTGTGGGTCACACGCGGCGTAGCGATGGGGAACAGCGTGCTCGAGATGCTCGTCGGTGCCGGTGAGATTGGCATAGAACAGAATGGCAACCAGAGTCATTACCCCAGCGGCCACCGCCCAGGCAGCCTGGGGAGATCGGAGCTTCAGACGCATCGTCACTCCCCGCGGCCAGACAAAGGAGGGAGGCGGCTGGCGCCTCCCGTTGGTTTCAGCAGACGCCTACATGGTAGGGATTGACCGGAAATGGCTCAGTGGTCCCGCTCACCGGACCGGGGAACGACTTCGACCTTACACTCTCTGCACTCGCGACTCCTGCACCGCATCTGACTCCAGCACTTCTCGGACCTTGCGGGCAAGCTCCCGGGGCGCGAATGGCTTCTGAAGGAAGGGACACCCGGCATCGATCAGACCCCGGCGGACCACATCATTGTCCGCAAACCCCGAGGTATACAGCACCGGCAGGTCAGGGTATCGGTCGGCCAGGAGCGACCCGAGATCGCCGCCGCTGGTTCCGGGCATCACGACATCGGTAATGACCAGGTCGATGTGCCTCTGCTGCCGCAGTACCAGCAGTGCCTCCTCCACATTGCCTGCCTCCACACATTTGTAGCCGAAGCCGGTGAGGCTGCGTACGATCAATGCTCGCACCACCTGCTCGTCCTCCACTACCAGGAGCGTCTCGCTACCCCGCTCGACCGGTTTTGGCAGCGGAGCGGGAGCCGGCTGCTCGGTCTCCTGTGCCATCACTGGCCAATAGACCCGCACAACGGTCCCGCGGCCCACCTCGGAGCTGACCCAGACGAAGCCGCCACTCTGTTTGACCGACCCGTACACCACCGAGAGACCGAGACCGGTACCCTTGCCGGTCGGCTTCGTCGTAAAGAAGGGTTCCCAGATGTGCTGCAGTGTGACTGGATCCATACCGCGGCCGGTGTCGGTCACAGCCAGCATGGCGTAATGACCGGAGGGCGGGGCCTCCGACTGCTGCTGCCACGGGGAGCCATCCGGCTCCAGGAATACACTGGCAGTCTCCACCGTGACCTGGCCGCCGCGCGGCATGGCATCTCGGGAGTTGAGCACCAGGTTCATGAGGATCTGTTCGACTCGGCTGGGATCGGCGTGGATCGGTCCTACCTCCGATGAGAGTTGCATGACCAGGCTGATATTCTCCCCCAGGACCGGGCGCAGCATTCCCCCCGCATGGCGGACGATGGCATTGAGGTCGAGCTTGCGTGGCTGGATCAGCTCGCGACGGGCAAAGGCCAGAAGCTGGCGGGTGAGCTCGGCCGAGCGCTCGGCGGCGGCGTTGATCTGGCGCACGTCCTCGAGCCGGGGATCGGTGGGCACCATGCTTTGCGCCAGCAGATCGCTGAAGCCCAGGATTGCCACCAGCATGTTGTTCAGGTCGTGGGCGATACCACCTGCCAGCCGGCCGACGGCTTCCAGGCGCATAAACTCCTGCAGCTGCTCTTCAGTGTGCTTTCGCTCGGTCATGTCCAGCAGGATGCCCCTCATTCGCGTCGGGCTGCCGGACTTAGGACTGTAGCTGCCCCGGCCGATGACCGCGAGCCAGCGGACGGTGCCGTCCGGCCACACGACCCGGTATTCAGTCGAGAAGGGCTGATGCTCGCGGAGTGCTCGGTCCAGGAGTTCTTCTGCAGGCGGCCGGTCGTCCGGGTGGATGGCCGCGGTCCAGGCACGAGATGAGGTCGGAGCCTCCGGCGGGAAGCCCAACAGCGCCTTGGCTCGAGCATCCAGGTGCAACTCGCCGGTCAGGAGATTGTGATCCCAGGCGCCGAGGCCGGCAGCCTCGTTGATGAGATCCAGCGCCTCCCTGCTTCGCCCCAGCTCCTCCTCGACCTGTTTGTTTTCGGTCAGGTCATGCACTCTCATGGAAAGTCCGCGAAGTTCGCCCTGCCGGTTGAGCACGCTGGTCAGAGAAACCAGCGCGGGGAATCGCGTTCCATCCAGTCGAACAATCCAGCGTTCGCCGCTGAACCTTCCGGTCTCTTCTGCGGCCCTGAGCTCACGATCCAGTACGCCATCGACCAGGTCTTCGGGCAAGTAAAGCTGGGCCACCGGAAGCCCGATGAATTCCTCCTTCTTGTAGCCGAGCAACCGCTCGACTCCCGCATTCCAGGTCCGGCACCGTCCCCCGGTATCCAGCCGGAAGGTCGCAGAGTTGATGGCCTGTTCCTCTGGCGTGCTGCGGTGGGGCTCGCTCCAACGGCCGGAATCTTCCGAGTCCTTTTCTGCATCCAAATCTCGGTGGCCCTGGTTCGACTTGGCGTCCGCGGGACGCCGATCGTGCCAGCGTACCGCCACCAGGATACCGATGCAGACGGCTGTCACGACGGACAGGGCGATCTCGGAGCCAACGCGGAGCTCAGGCACGAGCAGGTGCCTGCCGCGCTTGGACCTGGGGCCCGGTCACGGGTCGAGGGAGTGAGGAGGAGAGACGAAAAACCTGCAGGTGTGCGATCACGGGCACGGAGTCAGGCCCACGTGACGAGCGTTCTGAGTGAAGACCCGGAACGACGATAAGGACGCTGCTACAGGCGCTCGCGTCGTCCTGTTTACATAGTAACGCGTTTCCTGGCGGCGGGAAGACACGCATTCTTAAGCTTCACTCCGGCCCGACAATTGGCGTAGGCGTCGGACGCTCCCATGAGGTGGTTCCGTCGCCCACCTGGCCCACCGCGTTCCTGCCCCAGCAATATGCTCGGCTGTCTGTGGTCACACCGCAGGCGAAAAGATTGTCAACAGTTCTGGCTCTGGCAAAAGCTTTAACACGGAGGGCACGGAGGAAAAAACGAAGGACACGGGGTCTGAGAAGGGAAACTGGTTGGTGTGCTGTTGACCAAAAAGTTCCTGCGCGATCCTCAACGTCCTCCGTGCTCTTGTGTTTTCTCCGTGTCCTCCGTGTTAAGCTTTTGCGGAGCGGCGCGCCTTCCCGAGGCCTATAAAACGAGTATTCGCAGTGGTAGAGCCCCGCGGTCCCCTGTTCTCTCGCAGTACCCCTCCCTATACTCAGATATCCTCGAACAAGGCCTTGAACTTGTCTTTTCCGTTCCCCCGCCCTGCTACGACTGTTCTGGTGGTCGACGATCAGCGGTATGCCCGCCGCGTCGCGTACCGCATTCTTTCCGAGGCGGGCTATCGCGTTCTGGAGGCGGAGGACGGGCATGAGGCCCTGGACGCCCTGCACTCGGCCCGGATGGGCGTGGATCTGGTGATGATCGACGTAGTCTTGCCCGGGATGGACGGGGTCGAGCTGGCCGATCAAATCCGGGAGGACTGGCCCGGCCAGCGGATTCTCTTCACCTCCGGATATGCGGCGCAGATCCTGGCGGAGCACGGTCTCGAGACGTTCGATGTCCCGTTCCTGGCCAAGCCCTACACCCGGGACGAGGCGCTGGCCAAGATCAAGGAGGCGCTGGCGCCTCGCGGGTCGGCGGACTCAGCACCGGCCGAACGAAGAAAGAAGCCCCGCCCCAGGGGGAAGTGACTTTTTAGGCTGAAACCCCTACCGGCTGCTGGCCGGGTGCGGGGATCGCGCCGAGCTGCTGCAGGAGCCCGAACACGTCGTAGTTCCAGTACATCTCGCTGATCCTGCCCTGCGCGTCACCTTGATCCCCCTCGTCGTACGCCTTGCCCGTGATCTTTTTGAGATCCGCCGCGCTGAGCAGCCCGCAGGCGGGATTCGGAGCCGACTGCGCCTGCGATACGGTCGCAGCGATTCCGAGGAGAGCCATGGTCAGTATCATCGTTCGCGAGCAGTGAGTCATGTGATCCTCTGTTTGCGGATGGAGCTGAAACCAGATGTGGCCCTGTAATCTGGAGCGACAGAGGTCAGATTTGTATATCAGCAGCCTCGGAGGCTTGCTCACATGCCGCAAACCCCGCACATCGAGCATCACTTTACCGGTGGTGAGACTGTCCGCGATGTCGTCATCGGGATGTCGGATGGTCTCACCGTCCCGTTTGCTCTCGCGGCCGGCCTCTCCGGCGCCGTGATCGCCTCACACATCGTGGTGACCGCCGGGTTGGCGGAAGTTGCCGCGGGATCGATTGCCATGGGACTGGGCGGCTATCTGGCGGCGCGCAGCGACGCCGAGCACTACGCCAGCGAGCTCGCGCGGGAGGAGCGGGAGATCGTGGAGATGCCGGACGCCGAAGCTCGCGAAGTAGACCAGATTCTTCAGTCCTATGGCATGGCGCCCGGCGACTCGGACACGGTGGTGCGGGCGATGCGGCAGCAACCAGCGACCTGGCGCGATTTCATGATGCGTTTCGAGCTCGGGCTCGAAGCGCCGGATCCCAAGCGAGCGCTCCGCAGCGCGCTGACGATTGCGGCATCGTATGCCGCCGGTGGCCTGGTTCCGCTGGTGCCTTACATGGTAGCACCGACTGTCGTCGAAGGTCTCCGAATCTCGACCGCCGTCACGCTCCTCGCGCTCTTCATTTTTGGTTACGTGAAAGGCCGCTTCACCGGCGCTCGTCCGCTTCGCAGCGCCTTTCAGACGGTGCTCATCGGGGGGCTTGCCGCCGCGGCAGCGTTTGCTATCGCACGAGCAATCGGATAATCGATCGCCGTGGCACTACACGTTTGCTTCGAGCACGGCGGCCGTTCGTTTGATCGGATATCCAATCGCTGCCAGATCCGCCGAGATCTCGAGCAGGATCGCGGGATCGTCGATCGTCGGCGGGATGGTATAGGGCACGCCATCGGCGATCTTCTTGATCGTGCCGCGAACGATCTTGCCGGATCGGGTCTTGGGTAGCCGCCTGACCGATAGCGCGGTTTTGAACGATGCCACCGGCCCGATCCGCTGGCGAACCAGAGCGACCAGCTCCGCGACCAGTTGCTCCTGCGCCCGATCGACCCCGGCCTTGAGCACCACCAGCCCGAGGGGGACCTCGCCTTTGAGCGCGTCGGCGACGCCCACGACGGCACATTCAGCGACGTCGGGGTGCGCTGCCAGCACCTCCTCCATGGCGCCCGTGCTCAGCCGATGGCCGGCGACGTTGATCACATCGTCGGTGCGGCTCATGATCCAGAGATAGCCGTCCTCGTCCTTGAAGCCGGCGTCGGCGGTGAGATAGTAGCCGGGATAGGCGCTGAGATAGGTGTCGTAGTATCCCTGGTCGTTGTTCCAGAGCGTGGGCGAGCAGCCCGGCGCCAGCGGCAGCTTGATCACAACGTTCCCGGTATCGCCGGGCCGCACTTCGGTTCCCTCATCATTCAGGACCCGCACGTCATAGCCCGGCACCGCCACCGCACACGACCCCGGCTTGACCGGCAGCATTCCCAAGCCCACGCAGTTACAGCCAACCGGCCAGCCGGTCTCGGTCTGCCACCAGTGATCGATCACGGGAATCCCGAGCTGCTGCTCGGCCCAGGCCAGCGTCGCGGGGTCGCAGCGCTCGCCGGCCAGAAACAGGGTGCGGAGCTTACCCAGATCGTAACGGCGGACGTGCTCGCCGTTGGGATCGTCCCGCTTGATGGCCCGAAAGGCGGTCGGCGCGGTGAAGAACGCGCGCACCCCATGCTGCGCGATGACCCGCCAGAAGGCGCCCGCGTCAGGCGTGCCCACCGGCTTTCCTTCATATAGGATCGTGGTGTTGCCGTGGAATAGCGGGGCGTATACGCCGTACGAGTGTCCGACGGTCCAGCCCAGATCCGACGCGGCCCAGTACACCTCCCCGGGCTCGACCCCGTAGATATTCCGCATGCTCCAGGTGAGGGCGACGAGGTGCCCTCCATTGTCGCGCACGATTCCCTTGGGGTTTCCGGTGGTGCCCGAGGTATAGATGATGTAAAGCGGATCAGTGGCGAGGAGAGGCACGCACTCCACCGGCACTGCGCCGGCTGAGACCTCAGCCCAGTCATGATCTCGTCCGGGGACGAGCGACGCCTCGCATTGGGGACGCTGGAGCACGATGCAGCACTCCGGCTTGAACGCGGCCAGCTCGATGGCGCGGTCGAGCAGCGGCTTGTAGGGCACCACCCGATCGATCTCGATGCCGCAGGACGCGGTCAGGATCACCTTGGGACGCGCATCGGTGATCCGGCTGGCCAGCTCGGGCGAGGCAAACCCGCCGAACACGACCGAGTGAATAGCGCCGATCCGGGCGCAGGCCAGCATCCCGAAGACCGTCTCGGGTACCATGGGCATATAGATGATGACTCGATCGCCCCGGCCCACGCCCCGGGCTGCGAGGACGCCGGCAAATCGGGCGACCTCGTCGCGCAGCTCTCGGAAGGTGAACGTGCGAACGGTCGAGCTGACCGGGCTGTCGTAAATCAGCGCAGCCTGGTCGGCCCGGCCGTTCTCCACGTGTCGATCGAGCGCGTTGTAGCAGCTGTTGACCTGGCCGCCGGGGAACCAGCGGTAGAACGGCGCTCGCGAGCTATCCAGTACCGCATCCCAGCGGCGGTACCAGTGCACCGCCTCCGCCGCCTCGGCCCAGAAGTCCTCGGGTGCGGTGCGCCAGCGAGCGTAGACGTCGTGGTATGCAGGAGGCACGAATCATAAGGTACCTCCGGGCCGGCACTCAGCCAGTGCTAGCGAGGCGCGACCACCTGCGCGTGCCGGGCGATCATCTGCCAGGCGCCGTCCTGCAGCTGCCAGATGTTGGTGAACCGGCGGTGGGTGAGGGCGTTGGTGGGCGGACCATCCACTGTGTCGCGTCCCATGACCACGACGACGTCGCCGTAACGGGCGATGTGCTCGATTTCGAGGTCGTCCCTGGTATGGCGGATCAGGCCTTTGTCCAGCAGGTCCAGCACCTTCGCCTTGTCGTTGACGATGTTGAGGGGGGAGTTGACCAGAAGGCGATCGTCCATCAATCGGTCCAGCGTGGCAATATCGCCGGCCAGGAAGGCGACTCGGCCCTGCTCTTCCAGCGTGCGGATCTCCTGCTCCCAATCGGTGGCCGGTTCACGCTGCTGTGTAGCGGTGCTCACGGGTGAGGTTCCTTTCATATATGAGTGTCGGGGAGGGATAGCTGCGGGTACGATGCCCGAGCGGGCGTGGGCGTCGCAACGGAAGGTACTAGCGTCAGCTCTCCTCCCGGGCGTAGTGCAGGGCGACGACGCCGGTGGGGTATGGCTTGGCCGAGAGCAGGCGGAACTTCCGGTGGAGGCCCTCTGGCAGGATCCGCTTGCCGCCGCCCAGGGTGAGCGGATAGAGGGTCAGGTGGAGCTCGTCTACGAGGTCGTGCTGGAGCAGGAGCGGGATCAGCTGGCTGCTGCCGTCGGACATGATGTCCTTGCCGGGCTGATTTTTAAGCGAGCGAACCGCCTCGACGGGGTTGTCCCGAATGATGGTGGTGTCGCGCCAGATCGGCTGCTTCAGGGTGCGGGACACCACGTATTTCCTGGGCGCGTTCATCAGGTCGCCGAACGGGTCGCCCGGCTTCATGGGCTCGAAGGCTCCGGCGTGGATCTCATAGGTGCGCCGACCAAGGAGAAAGGCATCGACGGTCTGCATCGCCTGGAAGAAAGCAACGCCGATGTCGTCGTGCCAATAGGGGATGGTCCAGCCGCCGTGGTCAAAGCCGCCATCGCGGTCCTCATCCTTGCCTCCGGGGGCCTGGACCACGCCATCCAGACTGATGAACTCATGCACGATCAGCTTCCGCATACCGGCTCCTTATCGATGAAACGCTTGGGGTCCTCTCGGCCTTCAATCAAGCAACGAACGAGGAGGCGCCGAATCGACAAACCCCCAGGAGCAATCTTAGTGGCCTATCCCATAGGATTCTCGGCGGTTAGCGGGGCCGGTGTGTACTCTCCGCAGGTTTAACTACATCCCCGCACCCTTCCCCGGAGAACCTGCTTTCGAGTCCACACCCGCCCCGCTGCATCAACGCGATAGCATGCAGCTTCTCTTCACGAGCATTCCCAGAGAAGTCGAGTACCCGCATCTAGGCGGGCTGACTCACGGAGTCGGTCCGGTCGGTCGAGGCGATCGCCGCGCGGCGCCATTTCCCCGCCTGCTTTTCGTAGACCGAGAGCCAGACGAACCAGGTTCGTTCCGGCTGGACCGCGCCGGTGCTGCCTTTGCGGTGAGATGGACTCGCTTCTGGACGATGACGTACGCCATCTGCCCATCGGGTGAGATCCTGATCCGGGGCGGCACGATATCGTCCCAGGCCTGGAAGGTCGAGGCATCGAGATATTCCTGAAAGCCGGCCTGGCTCCGGGCCCGGTTGGCGCGCGCCGTAAAGCGACGATAGGAGGCTGTCATTCAGGATTAACGGAAGCCGTTCCCGCAGGTTTCAGCACTCCAGCACACCAGCGCAGGCGCCTTACATCCACCGCTCCCAGGACATTCCCTGGTTGTGACACCGGCGGTACTTTCTGGATTGAACCACGATTCACAGGAGTGTGTCTCATGACTTCCGCCCAACCAAGCTCACCGATGCCGGTGACGACCACAACGATCTTCAGCTTTCATGGTGTGCGATACCTCGTCAGCGACGTACAGCGAGCTGTCACCTTCTATACCACACACCTCGGCTTCACGCTCGAGTATCAACAGCTGCCGGCCTTTGCCACGGTGGCACTCGGGCCCTTGAAGCTCCACCTCAGTGGTCCCGACGCATCGGGTTCCCGCCTGGTGAGAGGGCAGCGCCAGGAACCCGGCGGCTCCAACCGGATTACGCTCAAGGTGCGTGATCTCCCGGCCCTGGTTGCCGAGTTGGGGCGCGCTGGACTGCGGTTTCGCAACGACCTGGAAGTGGGGCCGGGGGGCAAGCAGATCCAGGTACTTGATCCGGACGGAAACCCCATCGAACTCTTCCAACCGGCGAGCTGAGGCGTTGACGGGGGCGCCTGAGAAGCGCATGAGCTGACGGGGCCGCTTGATTCTGGCTTGACGCCGTCTTCGCATCGTTCTGGGTCTTCATCCATCGACCCATTCGGAAGGAAGCGACCATGTCAACCAGACTGACGAGCGGTGTTATAACTGCCCTGGCGCTCGCCACAGCGGCATGCGGAACGGAAGAAAGCCCGACGGAACCGGAGGTCGCCTCGCCTCTGGCAAGCGCCGCAAGCCGACACTACACAATACGGGACCTGGGTACCCTGGGCGGAAGCTACAGCTATGCGTTTGGGATCAATGCCGGCGGTCAGGTGGTCGGCGTGAGCCCGATTAGCAGTGGGCAGGAGCACGCCTTCCTCTGGAAGGATGGGACGATGACTGACCTGGGCACGCTGGACGGGGGACAGACCAGTGGGGCCAGAGCCATCAACCAGACGGGCGATGTTGCGGGGAACAGCGGGAATGCGGAAGGAAACATCCACGCGGTCCTCTGGCGGCAAGGGGCAATCACCGATCTCGGCACGCTCGATGGCGTAGGCTCGAGCGAGGCCTACAGCATCAACGGAGGAGGCCAGGTGGTGGGCTATAGCATTACCGCGGCGACGGGAGAGGCCCATGCAGTTATCTGGCAGAATGGCGGCGCCACCGACCTGGGCACCCTCGGCGGACCATGGAGTCAGGCCTTCGACATCAACGACGCAGGCCAGGTGGTGGGTATCAGCAGAGTGTCGGCGGAAGACGATATGGTGATTCACGCCTTTCTCTGGCAGAACGGGGTTATGACCGATCTCGGAACCTTGGGCGGGAGGGTGAGCCAGGCCTCGGGCATCAACGCCGATGGCGACGTCGCCGGATACAGCGAAACAGCGGATGGGGTGACCCACGCGGTCCAGTGGAGCCACGGCGCCATCATCGACCTCGGGCCTTACTATGGCAGCCAGGGGTTCGCCACCGCCATCAATGCCGCAGATCAGAAGGTGGGTTTCCTGACCGGGAGCGAGTCCGGCCCAGCCATCTGGGAACGGACCAAGCCGATGCTGCTCCCGACACTAGGCGGCCCTGGCGGTGACGCAGACGATATTAACGACTCGGGTCTGATAGCGGGCTCGAGCGGGACGAGCTCTAATGACATCCACGCCGCGTTATGGTCACCCAAGTAAGACTCTAACCTCGGCCGCGGGAGATTATGTGCGCTTCCGCGGCCGCGGCCTTCATGCGCAGCGGAGGCGCCTTCCGGGGTGTAGGATTGAGCACACCCATGGAAAGGAGTGGATGGTCCCGATGACCACTGCACTGGCAAACCCCAACAAGGCACTCTGGGAAAAAGGCGACTTCACGCGGATTGCCGACACCATGCGCGAAAGCGGCGCAGCGCTGGTGGAACGGATCGGCGTCACCAAAGGCCTCAAGGTCCTGGATCTCGGCTGCGGCGACGGCACCACGGCAATACCAGCGGCGCGGCTGGGGGCTGACGTGCTCGGGGTCGACATCGCGCGGAACCTGGTCGAGGCCGGGAATAGGAGGGCGGCCGAGGAGGGCCTGACCAATTGCCGGTTCGAGGAAGGCGACGCGACAGATTTGTCGGAGCTGCCCGATCAGGCGTTCGATCTGGTCGTGAGCGTCTTCGGCGCCATGTTTGCCCCCCGACCGTTCGAGGTCGCCAAAGAGATGGTGCGGGTAACGCGGCCGGGACGCCGGATCGTGATGGGCAACTGGATTCCCAACGATCCGACACTGGTCGCGCAGATTCTCAGGATCAGCTCGAGCTACACCCCGCCGCCCCCGGAGGGTTTCGTCAGCCCGATGACGTGGGGCGTCGAGAGCCACGTGATCGAGCGATTTGGGGCCGCCGGGATTCCGGCGGAGAGAATCTCCTTCGTGCGAGACACGTTCACTTTCGACTATCCGGGCACACCGGCCGCGTTCGTGGAGGAGTTCCGGAAATATTACGGGCCGACGATGAATGCGTTCGAGGCCGCGGAAAAGAACGGTCGAGCCGCTGATTTGGCGAGAGAGCTGGAAGAATTGTTCCGCGGTCAGAATCGAAGCAAGGATGGGCTATCGATTCCAGCAACGTTTTTACGGGTCACGGTTGTCCGTTGAAGAAGAAGGCCGTTCGCCCGTTATCGTCGTGACCGCTCCGACGTTCCTCTCTTATAGCCGGTGCGGGTCATCAAAGACTGTACCACGCCGGGGAATACCGCGTGCTGCCAGTACGTAAGCTTCATCATGAAGGGGACGACTACCAGCTTCTGCTCCCGCTCGATGCCTCGAACGATGGCCCGGGCGGCAGCCTCTGGGGTTAGCACTGGGACGAGGTTCCCCATCTTAGGCACCCGCTCCTGACTTCCTGGATTGTGCTCCCAATAGTCCGACCGAACTACGCCTGATTCGTACAAGGTGACTCGAATGCCGGTCCTGGCCAGGTCGGAGCGCAATGCTTTGGTAAAGCCGCGTACCGCCCAGCGGGCCGCGATGTAGGCGGTGGCCCGGGCCACACGAAGCGGGAGCCGACCGAGCTGACATTCACGATATGACCCGAGTTTCGCCGCAGCATACCAGGCAGGAATGCATGGGTAACAAAGAACGCGGCGAAATAAGGCACCGCCATCTGCTGCACCGCTTCCTGGGGTGTGGTTTCCTCCACGAATTTCCAGATGCCGGCTCCGGCATTGTTCACGATGATGTCCGGACTGCCAAGCTCGGAGGTGACCCGCTCTCCCATGGCACTTACTGCCTTGTCATCGCTTAAGTCAGTCGGATACACCGACGCGGCACTTCCAATGGTTGTTGCTATCTGGCGCAGCTGGTGTTCCCGGCGCGCGACCAGAATGACCCGAGCCCCTGCTTTCGCAAGCTGGATCGCAGTCGCGGCGCCTATTCCGCTCGACGCGCCGGTGACGAGCGCCGTTTTCCCTCGAGGATTCATCAAGAGCCTCTCGGTAGGGGCGTAAATCAGTGGGGTGCTGCTGGGTCCCTAGACTTAGAGGCTGGTACCGGGAGTGTCAAATGGCGTTGCAGTGCAACAATCTTTCGTACCAGAGCAGACTCTCCTGATCAGGAAGACGACGCGACGAGCAAGCGCCGGTACCACTGGAATGTGCCGGCGCCCCCTGCTGTTCACTTGCTCTCTAGGGAAGCCAGAAAGCAGCGACCTTGTTTCGGGAATTCGTGGTATATCCCGCGACCACCGGACCAGCTTCGAGTTCGGAAATACCGAGCGCTTCGCCCGTCCCCTCCAGCTGCCGCAGGTTCCCATTGACGTCCCACACAGCGGGACGATTGACGTGAATAAATGCCGTTCCGGCGATCTGACCTGCTTCGTTGACGGCAAGGGCGTTGCTGCCCGTCCCCTGATCCGACAGGAGCTCCACGGTCCAGCTGCCGCCTGAGGGTGTCCATCGGGTTGCCCGATTAATCGATTGGTGCGCTCCAAAACTCGTGTAGCCAACGATCACGCCGCTGTTGTTGATGTCCCATGCGCTGGCCCGGGTGCCACCCGTGGCCACGGGCAGCAGCACCGGCGTCGATGTCGGGGATGCCCAGTACACCGCCTTCTGCTCTCCAGCGATGGTGCAGGAACCGACGATGGCATTCGCGTCGTTAAGCGAGATCTCGCTGTGGCAGGATGTCGCTCCGCTGGACCGCGGCAGGATCTGCCAGCCGGTGGATGCCGACCAGAACGACGCGGTGTTTACGCCGACGATGGATCCGCCCTCGTTGATATCCCACGCTCCGGCCACGGTTCCGTCGGGGAGCCGCGGCAGTTGCTGGGCCTGGTAGGATCCTCCGGAAGGCACCCACTGGACGTCGACGGTAAGGCTCGACCCGGTGTAGACCGAGCCTATCACGACTCCAGCGGTATTGACACCGCGCGCGTTGCCACCGCAGGTGCCCGGCAGCGCGGGAAGGGTGATGAGCTGCCTCTGCTGATTCCACAAAGCGGGGGAAAATCCGGGACCACACGCCGTGGTAATCCTTCCCGCGATAAGCCCGTTGCTGCTCACTGCTTGTACGTACGAAAATCCCGCAGGCGCGCTCAGCAGGGCGGCCGGCACCACCACGGTGAACTTCTCCGTGCCGATGCCCTTCTTCCCGGTCGATTTTGTGACCATGACATCGTAGAAGACGGGAGCAGCGTCCGCGGCGATGCTGACGTTAGCGACCAGCTCGGTGCTCGAGAGGTACGTCGTGGACTTAACCTGAACTTTCGGGTCTACCACCCCAGCCCGAACGAAATCCACCCTGGAGCCCTGGTCGTAATTGGTGCCGATTACGTGAACGTTGAGGGTGGAATCCTGGGGCGCCTCCGATGGATCGGCAGCGGTGACTGTGGGATCGCCTCCGCCGCTCCTTGCGAAGGCGGGATCTGCTGCATCGGGCTCGGTGCTGCGGGGCTCCGCACACCCAAGTCCCAGAATGATCAGCGCAGCAAAACGACATGCGGTCCCACGCCTTACGGTCAGCACGGCGGCCATACGGACCCCCTTCGGGTCTGCGGGTAACAGCGAACAATGAAGAGTCTTGCCCTATCATTGAACGGACACGGGCCGTGCGCTTTGCGGACCTCGTTCAACCCCGCTCGTGGAGCGGGTGACGTGCGATCCTTCACTTCGTTCAGGATGACAGCCGCGAGGTTAGAATGATCGTGATCCTGTCCCGATGCCCCTGAGGAGCCTAT
This sequence comes from uncultured Gemmatimonadales bacterium, assembly GCA_963698975.1. Taxonomy (GTDB): domain Bacteria; phylum Gemmatimonadota; class Gemmatimonadetes; order Gemmatimonadales; family GWC2-71-9; genus CAVVWJ01. The sequence goes on along the minus strand of CAVOSV010000002.1, from coordinate 1,137,461 downwards.
GAGCGATTGGATCCACGATCTCCCCGTAGGGGTTATGGCCGTTCTGGTCTTCGCGACCACCTACGGAGCAGCGGCACTAATCTACGCCATCGTGTTCCTCCTGGCCCGCGGCGACCGGGTGCGCGACTTCAAGGGAGTGTCGGCCGGATTGTTGTCCCCCCTCGGAGTCATCTTCGGTCTTATGGTTGCCTTTCTCGCGGCACAGATCTGGGGCGACGTGGACCGGGCCAACGGCGCGGTGAACCGCGAGGCGAGCGCGCTCCGTGCAGTCATGCTCCTGTCCCCAGGCTTTCCGGGAGAGCCGGGTGAGCGGCTTCGCGAGCTGGTCCGGCAGCAGATCCGCGACGCAGAGACGATTGAGTGGCCGGCGATGGCCCGTAAGGAGGCCTCGCTCACGATGATCCCCAAGCCGCTGGCGCAAGCACTGCAGACCACGGTGACGCTGAACCCGCAAGGACCCGGTCAAGTAATTGCGCAACGGGAGATCGTCAGCGCTCTCGAGATCGCCCTCGACGCGCGGCGCCAGCGGATCCTGACGAGCCACTCGGAGGTGAACTGGGTCAAGTGGCTGACTCTGATGATTCAGGCGATCTGTACCCTGCTTACGATCGCCTTGGTGCACAGCGACAACCGCGGGAGCGCACGAATCGCGCTGGGGCTGTTCTCGACCGCGATAGCCGTGTGCATTCTGTTGCTGCTGTCGCACGACCGGCCGTTCACCGGCCAGCTCTCGGTCAAGCCCGCAGTGCTGTTGCAGGTGATGCCCGAGCAGTAGATCACACGCTACTTCGGTAGAAGTTCCTCCCGAGAGTACAGGACGCCGTTGCGGACCACGAACCTGACCCGGCGAGCGTTGGCGATATCGCGTGTCGGATCAGCATCGAACGCGGCGAGATCGGCCCGCTTGCCTCTCTCGACCGAACCCACGTCGCCCTCCAGTCCCATCGCTTTGGCCGCCACGATGGTGGCCGACGCGAACACGGCAGCCGCGGGCATGCCGGCCTGTTGCATCAGCTCCATCTCACGATAGACACTGGGACCGTGTGCGGTACCGGGGTTGCCGGCATCGGTTCCCATGGCGATGGGAACGCCGGCCCGATACAGGCGGCCGAGGTTATCCATGGAGGTGGTCATGAGACTCCGTCCGACAGGTCCGTTCCAGAACTCTCGTCCCCGCCGAGTAAGGCTGTCGGGCAGAACGGTCTCCAGCTTGCGACGCGTCGCCGGGTCCACACAGTCGAGTGGATAACGGAGCCCGGGCGATCGTCCCATTGCCACGTCCGGGTAGCCCTCGAGCACGGTGAGGGTGGGAATGACGATGGTCCCGTTTCGTTTGACCGCCTGGAGGAACTCGGCGTCTATCGTGCCCGTGTCCACGTTATGGACCAGCACCTTGGCTCCGGCCAGGACCGCCTCCTTGGCATTGCGGAGCTCGGTGGCATGGACGATGAGCGGCAGGCCTGCCTTGCGGGCCTCGTCCGCGGCCGCGAACAGCATCGCCTTTGCCCATGCATGCAGGCTGTCGGGCACGTCGATATACCACACCTTGATCGCTTCCGCGCCGGCTGCACGGTGAGCACGCACCTCCGCTCGCACGGTCGAGTCATCTCGCATGAAGTCGAATTGTCCCATCATCTGGGAATCGACTTTGACCGTGGCGAGCAGCGGCCCGGCTGCAACCACCCGGGGAGCGTCGCCCGCGTCACGGGTGTGCCGAGCTAGCTGATAGGTCCAGGGATATCCGCCGACATCGAAGACAGACGTGACTCCGCTGCAGAGGTCGGCGCGGTGGAACCGCTCGGGGTGTGCCTCGAGCGCTCGGATGACTGAGTCATAGGGGTACTGTGCCCGGAGATCGACGGCATCGGGTCGGCCGTCCACCCAACCGGTCTGAGAGTAATGCACGTGGGCATCGATCAGCCCGGGGCCGAGATAGGTACCGGTGAGGTCGACGACTCTGGAACCGCTGGGACGAGGACAGGAGGTAGCCGTGCCGGCGCAGACGATACGTCCCTGATCCACCGTGACAGTGGCATTCGGAATCGGTTTCTGGCCGGGATTTATGAGGGTGGCGTGCTGAAGCGAGAGGGCGACTGAGCCTGGCGAGGGAGAGTCCCGGCCTGCACCCGAGTGGCACGCCAGGATGAGCGTGAGGAGGAATCCCGATGTCGACATGCTCAGCCCGATCCTCATCGTCGTCTCCATCAAAGGATGTACCGCGGTTAGCGGAACCGCGTCGCGTCAAACTCCTTGGTGAGACTATGCCTCGCGGTGGCCGGCAGCAGCAGTGAGCCGATGAAGGTGAGCGCCGCCGCCGCACCGAGATACCACGCCGGGGCGAGCTTCACTCCGGTCCGCGCCACCAGCCACGCCGCAACCAGCGGTGTCGTCCCGCCGAGCAGTGCCATGCCGAGATTGTACGCCACCGAGAGCACGGTGCAGCGCACCCGCCAGGGCGCCAGCTCGGCCATCGTGGCCGGCATCGCGCCGCTGATGACCGCCACCAGCACTGCGAGTCCGATCTCGCCCACGATGATGCCGGCCATCTGGCCCCGCGCCATCAGCGCCATCAACGGGTAGGCCAGCAGCGCGAGCGCGCCCGCCCCGACGACCAGCACCGGGCGCCGACCCATCCGGTCACTCGCCACACCCGCGGCAGGAATGATGAGGAGAGCGATTGCCATCGCCGCCGTGTTCACCCCCAGCGCGGTGCGCGCCGGCACTCCGACCACCTGGTGCAGCCAGGTGGCGGCGTACACGAACGTGGTGTAGAAGCCGACGCTGAGCGCGGCCGTCAAAGACACCAGGTGCACCATCGTCCGCCAGTGGCTCCGGAACGCTTCTCCGAGGGGAGACTTGGACGGAGCCTGATGGGGCACCCGTTCCACGTAGTGGCGCCGGATGGCCAGACCGCCCAGTCCAACTCCGATGCCGAGAATGAAAGGAATCCGCCAACCGTAGGCCATAACTGCGTCGGGCGACATGCTCGCATTGATGATCGCACCCGCCGCCGAGCCCAGCAGCGTTCCCGCAAAGGCGCCGAGCGGGCCCCAGCTTCCCATCCACCCTCGCCGGCCAGGCGAGGCACCCTCCACCAGGAAGACCGCCGACGCCATGTACTCCCCGCCGACCGCGATCCCCTGGAGCAGGCGGAATACCAGGAGCAGGACGGGTGCCGCCAGCCCGATCGTCGCCGCGCTGGGCAGCACGCCGATGCAGAAGGACGGAATCGCCATGGCCAGCACCGACCAGATCAGCGCCTGCTTGCGGCCGAACCGGTCGCCGACCCAGCCGAACAGCGCACCGCCCACGGGACGCATGAGGAACCCGGCGGCGAAGGTACCGAACGCGGCGAGGAGGGAAGCTGTTGGGTCATGGGCGGGGAAGAAGTGGGTCCCGATCTGCTGGGCGAAAAAGCCAAAGAGGGCGAAGTCATACCACTCGAGCACGTTGCCCACGAAGCCCGCGATCACACCTCGGCGCACGGCGGCCGGGGTGCGGAACTCCTGCGTGATCACGCCGGGCGGCGTGATGGGATCCGCAATGGTGGTCATGGTGTCTCTTGTTGGGGGAAACTAGGCTCAGGATACGGCGGGGGAGAGAGGTACGCCAGAGGAGCGGTGACCGCCGTCATGGTCATGACGTAACTTCACCTGCACAATTCGTGAGGCCCTCTCCCGATCGGAGTCCATGGCTTACCGTCGCTGGATTCGTCTGCTCGCCATCATCGGCACGACCGTCCTGACTCTGGTAGTCACTCTCCTCGCCCTGCTGCAACTCCCACCGGTTGCGACCTGGGTGGTGCGCCGGATCATTCCCATCGTTCCGCTGAATTCCGGCTACCATCTCCAGGTCGGAGGGGTGAGCGGCGACTGGCTTCATCGTCTCGTGCTCGAGGACGTGCGGCTGATCTGGAAGAGCCGCGAGCTGGCTCGGCTGGACCGGCTGGAGCTGGGCTACGACCTGCGACAGCTGCGGGGCCCGGTGACCCAACTTCGGGAGCTCACCGTGATCGGCGCCCGAGCAGAGGCCCATCGGGAGGGAAAGACCTGGGACCTGACCTCTGCCATCAAGAGCTCCGCGGACACCACCAAGCACGGCGGGGGAATTCGGATCGAGAACCTGAAGCTGCGCGATGTGCAGCTGATGGCCGAGCTGAGCCCCGACTCCGTTGTCCGGGTGCGGGGACTCAACCTGGCCGGGCGCGATCTCGTGGTGGGCGACAGGGTGCTCCTGGCTCTCGACCAGCTCAATCTTGGCGTCTCGCCGCCGGGGACCAACCGCTGGTTCGCGCTGGCCACTCGAGGCGCGATCACCGCCACCGAGTTTCGCTTCGATCCGCTTCAGATCCAGACCGAGGACACCCGCGTCGCGGGCCGCGCGGTGCTGCCGCGAAATCTCGAGGATCCGCGCCAGGCCGACCGGCTCGACGTCCGGCTCCAGGCGACCCCGCTCGCCATGGCCGACCTCGCCGCGCTGGTCCCTTCGGTGACACCCGAAGGAGATCTCCACATAGACGCGAGCGCGAGGGGCGCGGCCGATGGCCTGGTCACTGCCCACCTGGGCGCCCGGCTGGACGAGGCAACTCTTACTGTCGACGGCGTCGCACCGCTCACCAAGGGAGAAGCCGACTACCGGCTGCGCGGCAGCATGCGCCGGCTCGACCCCGCTCGCCTCTACAAGACCGCACCACCGGGAAGCCTCAACGGCACCGTTACAGCCGATATCAGAGGAGCCACACTCAAACGGAGCGGCGGACGGGTGGACCTCCGGCTCACGCCTTCCCGACTGGCGGGAAACTCCGTTCATCGCCTCGGACTTCGCGCCGATTTCGAGAACGGCAGCGCCGCGGTCACCTGGCGAGTCACGATAGAACAAGGGAGGCTTGCCGGCACCGGCCGGATCCGTCCCTTCGATTCGATTCCTGAGTATCGGCTGCGCGGAACGGCGACGGATCTCCCGGGTAGCAGCGCCATCGCCCGCCGGCTCAGCGGCGACTCCGGTATGTCCGCGCTCGAGGTCCGCTTTCAGCTCTCGGGCGCCGGAGTCTCACCCAAGACGGCCCGAGTGAAGGGGAAGGTTGTACTCACAGCTCGACCTGGCGTCGGAGAAGATCCCTCGCTCGTTGCACTCGCTCGGGATGAGGCGGGTGATGCAGGGCTGGGACACGCGTCATTCACGCTCGAGCGGGGGCGGCTCGATATCCGTCCCGAGCTGCTCGTCGGTGGCGGGACCGTCACGGCCCACGCGCTCGCCCATCTGGGCGACACCCTGACTTACGAGGTGCGGGATGGGAAGATCGATCGGGTGGATCTCGCCCGGCTCGGCGCCGACACGGCGATGGGCCCGCTCTCCGGCCGATTCTCCCTCCGGGGTCGCGGCACGACACCGGATCAGGCCGTCGCCGCTCTCCGTCTCGATCTGGACGGGCTGCGCTACGGCTCTCATCGGATCGAGAAATTGTCGGGACAAGCTCGGCTGGCCCACGGTGGGGCCCACGTTGCGTTCGGTGGACCACTCGAGGGCGGCCGCGTCGCGATGGAAGCGGAGGCCCGTCCCTTCGATAAGACCAAGACCTTACTTCTCCGCAGCGCCTCGCTCGAGCGAGTAGACCTCGGCAGCTTCCTCGGTCGATCCGATCTCGCCGGGCCGGTGACTCTGCGCGCCACCGGGAGTGGGCGAGTGCGCGGCAACAGCCGTTCAGTAGAGGGGAGGGTCACGGTTGAACCGTCGCGGCTCGGAAGACTCGAGCTCACCTCCGGTGCAGTCAACCTGAAACTGAACGGAGACCGGCTCACCTATGACGGCTCACTTCGCACCAATGGAGGGACGCTGGCTCTGGCCGGGGACGGTCAGCAACTCGAGGGTGTGCGCTCGCTCGCAATCCGGCGGGGCCAGGCCGACTCGATCGATCTTGGCACCCTCATGGGTCGTCCCGATCTGCACACCAGCATCAACGCCGGCTTCACCGCTCAGCTCTCAGGAGACTCCGCCGCCACCAGGCGAGCCGATCTGTCGCTGCAGCTGCTCCCATCCCGCATCAACCAGGCCCAGCTCCAGGGAGGCCGGGTCAAACTGAACCTGAATGGTGACGCACTTCAGGGTGAGCTGCGGCTGTCAGGCCGAGACGGTGAGCTCGGCGCCCAGCTGAAGGGACAGACCGGCAAGGCGACCCGGGTGCACACCACCGGCTCGCTCCGGCTCGAGCGGCTCGCGCGCTGGACCGGCCGCGCGGATGCGGACGGACGTGTCGAGTCCGGCTTTACTCTGAACGCCGGTACGGACAGCGCAGGTCTTATCTCCCTCGACGGAAGCGTGAACGCGATCGGAGGGATCGGAGGCATACGGATCAACTCGGCGCACGTAGCGCTGGGGCGCGATTCCGGAGCCGTCCGGATAGACACCCTCGCCGTCCGATCCAACGTGCTGGCACTGGGCGGCCACGGGCGGCTCGCGCTCCGGAGAGATGCCGGTTCGGACACGCTACGGATCACGGGGACCACCTACAACCTCGCACCGCTCGCCCCGTTCATCGGCGACTCGATCTCGCTCGATTCCGCGCGCGTGGCGCTTACCCTGTCGGGACCGGCCTGGCGCTGGCGTCTCGACGGAGAGGGCAAGATCGATCGCATACTGGCGGCGGGAAACCTGGCCGACCGGGTGGCGATCCGCGCTACCGCCACCATCGACAGCACTCATATCTCCGGAATGCGGGGAGAGCTCCGGGTGAAGGACGCGGCCTACGGCAAGATGAGAATTCCCCAGGCCCGACTCGCCGCGCGCTACGATTCGCTGGTCACCCTGGATGGGGAGGTGGCTCTGGGAGACAGCACCCGAATCGTGACTGCGTTGCGAGGAACGGTGCAATCCGACACCATGCGCGCCACGCTTCAGCGACTCGAGATCACGCAGGGCGACAGCTCCTGGTCACTGGAACAGCCCGCTCAGCTCGAGCTCCGGCCTCGCGTGGCAATCGACGGATTCGCCCTCCGATCGGGCCAGCGGCGAATCCTGGTCGACGGCGTGTACGATCCGCGGCACTCCAGCGACATCGGCCTCCATATCACCAATCTGGATCTCGAGGAACTTCGCTCGCTCGGGCTGGCGCCGATCGGCGGCCGCCTCGATGGATGGCTTCGCCTGCAGGGAACCGCGGCGGAGCCGACGCTGCAGGGGAAGCTGGGGCTCGCTATCCGGCAGAGCGACGGCCGAGAGACCGGTCGGGTACAGACCGAGATCGACTGGACTCGGCAGGGGCTTCGGGTCAATGCCGCGACGGTGCCGGTGAGAGGCGGGCCGCTGACGGTGAATGGCACCCTGCCCTGGCGGCTCACTCTCGCTCCCACCGACAGTGGAAGCAACGTAGGGGTGACGCCGGCAGCGGCCGACACCCTCGCCCTCGCGGTGCAGGCCGACAGCTTCGATCTCGGCGTATTCAACCCACTCCTGCCGGCTGATGCCGCCAGAGATCTTCGCGGAAGGCTGATTGCCCATGCCCGAGTGAGCGGATCGGTCAAGGCACCGCGCGCCGACGGCACCCTCGAGATGAGTGGTGTAGCGGTGGCGCTGCCGCCACTCGGCCTGAGCTATCGTGAGGGCGCCATGGTCGGACGCCTATCGGGCGATGAGCTTCGGGTCGAGCAGCTCCAGCTCCGCACCGACAAGAAGCAGCTGCTCACCGCGCAGGGCGTCGTCCGGCTCCGGCCGTTCAACGATCCGGCCCTCGATCTCACCGCCAGGCTGAACGACTTCCGGATCTCCAATTCCTCCGCGCTGCAGGCGGTGGCCTCGGGCGACCTCCGACTCCAGGGCACCGCCACCAAGCCGTCGCTCACCGGCAACCTCACCATGGGCCGGACCGACATTACGACGGGCGACGCGCAAACGGCGGTAACGGTGGAGAAAGTCGAGCTCACGCCGGAGGATCTGCGTCAGCTGGCACGGGAGTTCGGACCGGCAGTGTTGGCCCAGGTACATGAGAGCCCGGGATTGGTAGACCGCTTCCATCTCGATCTCGATCTGCGGCTCCCCAATCGAGTGTGGTTCCGCAGAACGACCAGTCCCAAGGCGGAGATCGAGCTGAGCGGCAGGATTCGCCTGCGGCAGGATCCCGGCCAGCCGATGCAGTTCTTCGGAAAGGTCGAGCCGGTACCGGGCCGCGGAACTCTGGACGTGTATGGGCGGGAGTTCCGGCTCACCGGCGGTGACATCCGGCTCAACGGACCAGTCGATTCCACCGCGCTGGACGTCACCGCCGAGTATCAGGTACCGACCCAGGGTGGCCCGGACGAGGAAGGAGTCGTCGTCGACGTTGCGGCCAAGGGCCACCTGGACAGTCTGACGCTCGAGTTTACCAGCCAGCCCGATATGAGCCAGGACGACATTCTCTCCTACATCGTGACCGGCCGGCCGTCGTCGGATAACCCGCTGGCCCAGGGCTCGGGCGGACAGAGCACGGGAGAGATGGGGGCCGAGGTAGCGCTGGGAAGTCTCACTCAGAGTCTGTCCACCACGGCGGAGAAGCAGCTGGGACTCGACGTCTTCCAGATCAAGCCGGTAGGAGTTCGGGGGCTGACACTCACCGCCGGGCGGTACGTGGGCTCCAGCCTGTTTCTCAGCATGAATCTCCCGATTCAGCTGGAATCGCAGGCGCAGCAGACGCCGGGATACGGCCTGGGACCGAGCTTCGAGATGGAGTACGCACTGCAGCGCTGGCTCCGGGCCAAGGTCGAGGCCGGGAACGTGCCGCCCAGTTTCACGCTCCGAAGCCGCTATGCGTATTGAGCGGTGGGCGATCACGCTGTGGCTGCTTGCCACCGCGGCGGCTCCGCTTCGGGCGCAGGACCCGCTCAGCCGAGTGGGTCCGAAAACTCAGGTGAAGTCGGTCGAGTTCCGGTTCAAGGGGAAGCACACTCTCCCGGAGGAAGAGATCCGGACGAAGGTCGCGCTCAGCGGGCAGGGCGGCATGGTGGGCCTCCGGCGGTTCTTTGGATTTCTGCCGTTCGTGCCGTCGGTCGGCTCTCATCTCTTCGATCCACTCGAGATGCAACGCGACGTGGTGCGGCTACGCAATTACTACAATCGGTCAGGCTTCCCCAGGGCCGACATCGGTCGCGAAGCACGCTACGACGCCAAATCGGATCTGATCCGGGTGACGTACGTGATCGCCGAAGGGCCGCCCCTGGTGGTGCACTCGATCCGATTCGTAGGAGACAGCGGCACTCTCAAATTTCCGCCGGAGCTCGTCCCCGAGTGGAATCAGTTCGTGAAACAAGAGCAGGGGAACGCCGGCCGCTTCGGCGAGAATGAGGATCGGGCGCTGGCCGACAGCACCACGCGCTGGTTTCGCGATCGCGGCTACCCCTTCGCGGTGGCCGATGCTCGATCGGTGAGCGATACCTCCGGCAACCGGGCGGAGGTCACGGTCCTGGTGCGCCCCGGGATCCGCGCCCGGATCCGGGAGATCGTGGTGAGCGGCAACGGGAATATTCCGGCGCACCAGATCACCCGGCAACTCACGGTAAAGCCGGGCGACTGGTACAACCTGGACGAATTGGAGAAGGGCCGGCAGCAGCTGGTGCAGCTGGATCTGGTCCGGCTCGCTCTCTTCGACGTACCGCGGAAGAGCGCAGACGATTCCAGCGTGGTCGTCCACCTAGACGTCACCATGAACCAGCCGCATCTGGTTCGGGGGGAAGCTGGTCTGGCCTCGGCTGGCGGGGTCACCGGCGAGGTCAACTGGACTCACCGGAGCTTCATGCAGAGAGTTCGCACGCTCACCCTGACCGGCACCGCACAGACCGGAGCCCTCTCCTACGAGGATCCGGCCCAGCAGCTCTACCGGGCCTCGGCGACTCTGTTTCAGCCTTATATCGGCAACCGCCGGCTTTCGCTGGCGCTGGGACCGTATGTCGAATACCGGAACGACCTGCGCGACCGCTCCCGGGCCGGAGGGCTCGAGGCCTCCCTGGCATACGCGGTCGGACCACTCCGCTCGATCGCTCTGGGTTACACCATCTCGCATCGCGAAATCCTGTCATACGGATTCGGCGAGAACCTGGATCCGGTGGAGTACCTCCCCCTGCTCGGCCTAGCCGACTCGAATGCCGCAGGCCGGCTCGGCGCCGTGCGAAACCGAAGCACGGTCAGCCTGCAGGGGACCTATGGCGGGCTCGACAAGCTGGCCAATCCGCGCAGAGGATACGTACTCCGCCCGCGGATCGAGGTCACCACGCCCGGATTCAATACCGCGGAGTATCTGCTGCTCGAGGCCGGCGGCACTGCGTTCCTGCCGGTCTCATCCCGAGTGGGATTTACCTTCCGGCTGAGTGCCGGACGGATCTTCGCGTATGGCAGTAGCCTGAGCGGAGTGGGGGAGGAGTCTCCCTTCGTCTCACTCCTTCGGCTCGACGACGTGGACTTCACTGCGGGCGGTACTCGAGACGTGCGCGGCTGGGGTAGCGAGCTGGTGGGTCCGAAACTGCCGCAGGTGAGCATACAGACCCAGAACGGAGTGACCGACACCATCGCGCAGCGGTATGCTCCGGTGGGCGGACTGGCGAGGTTTATCGGCAGCGCCGAGCTTCAGCTTCCGGTTCCGGGGATGGGGAAGGCATGGCAGAGCTTCCTCTTTTTCGACAGCGGCCGGATCTGGACTCCAGACAACAGATTCAAGCTTCAGGCCGGCGAACTGGATCAGGACAAGCTTTACACCGCGGTGGGGGCAGGCGTCGGCTACGAGACTGTGGTCGGCGCGGTCGAGGTGGCGGTGGGCTACAAGCTGAATCCCTCCCCGCTGGACATCCGTGCTCCGGCGGATGTGTTCACTGCGCTGGAGGAGGGCCGGTCCCTCAGCACGGTACCGACCGATAACGGGCGCCGGTGGCACCTGCATTTTTCGATCGGGTCGAGCTTCTAAGAAGCGGGTAAGCGTACAGAGGCTTAGATTCTGATAGCACGCTCTACTCGCCCTGCCAAGTCCGGCCGTCGTCGCCGGGTCCAAAGGTTGATATGTCGTCCCCACCACCAGCCCTCCACACAAGGGCTCATATAGTCGTGGCCGACGAAAAGCCGGAATTGCTGGACATGATGGTCCATACGCTCCGGGCCGCCAATCACTGCGTGTTTCAGGCGTATGATGGACAGGCAGCCTATGAGCTGATCCTGGGCCTTCGCGATCATATAGACCTTCTGATTACGAATACCCGGATGCCGGGAATCACCGGCCCGGAACTCATCCGGCTACGTCAAGAACGAAGACCGGTCAGCGGAAATACCTGACGGTCTGCCCGCAGACATTCCGATCCTGCGGGAGCCCTTCACCGCCGAGCAGCTGATGGCCGCCGTGCGGCCGCTACTTCAGCGAGATGGCAAGTCGAGTGCGGCGCGCACTGATTGAGCCAGCTCCGAGGGTGAGAACGGCTTCTGCAGAAACGCGACCGAGGGCTGGAGCAGTTGCCGGCGGGTGATCTCGTCCTCGGTGTAGGCGGACATGTAGAGGACGGGCACATCCGGGTCGCGAGTAGCTATCGCTTCGCCGAGCGCCCGGCCATCCGCCTCCGGCATCACCAGATCGGCGATCACCAGCCGCACGTCGGCGGCATTTTCGGCAAACAGCTGTAGCGCTTCCTCTCCGTGACGCGCCTCCAGCACGGTGTATCCCAGGTCCTGGAGCACCCGGCTGATCCACTGCCGAACTCCATCATCATCTTCCGCCACAACGATGGTCTCGTCGCCGCGAGGCAGCTCCTCCATTGTGCCGGTGTCGCGATCCGTTCCCGGCAGCCCCGGGGCAACCTCGGGAAGCTCGATGATGAACGTGGTGCCGGCGCCGAGCTGACTCTCCGCCCGGATGAAGCCGCCGTTCTGGGTGATGGCCCCCATCACGCTCGCCAGTCCGAGCCCAGTGCCCTCACCGATAGGCTTGGTGGTGAAAAACGGCTCGAAGATTCGCTTGCGGGTGTCCTCATCCATGCCGGTCCCGGTGTCGCGCACCTCGATCCGGACATACTTCCCGGGAGGTTGGCCCGGGAACGGGGTCTCGACATTGCCCGTCTCGCCCACCTCGACGGTGGAGAGGGTGATCTCGAGGGTACCGGCCCGCCCCATGGCGTAGCGCGAGTTCAGGGCGAGGTTGATGAATAATTCTCCCAGCTGGGTGGCGTCGAACTCGACCGCCCGGACCTCTCCTTTCCGAACGATGTCGACCAGGATGCCCGATCCGATCAGCCGGCCAAGCAGCGTTCGCATGCCCTGAAGCAAGGTCCAGGGATCGATGATCTCGCGCCTGATCATCTGCTTGCGGCTGAAGTTCAGCAGCTGGCGGGTGATATAGATGACGTGCTCGGCGGCGTGCCGAGCGTACTGGAGGTCTTTCCACTTGGGATCCTCCTGCTGGACGTCGCGGGTCACGAATGCCAGGAATCCGGTGAGGACCGTCATTTGATTGTTGATCTCGTGGGCCACACCCCCAGCCAGCTGCCCGATGGCCTCCATCCGGCCCAGATCGCGCAACCGCTCGTCCATGCGCAGCTGTTCGGTTATGTCCTCGAACGCGAGCAGGATGGACTGTTCGGCAGGATTGGACGAGTCGAGCTTGCGGGCATTGAGGCGATAGGTCCTCGGCTCGCCGTCAATGGTGACGCGCACCTCATGGTTCTCAAAAGCGATATCCCGTTCCTGCAACTCCTTCAGGACCGTGTGAAGCTCGGGCGCATCCCACCGGCTGTGGGCGAGATCGAACAAGGACCGCCGCCGGACCAGGGCGGGAGTCACGCCGAAGGTCCGATAGAAGGCGGCGTTGGCCACCAGCACACGCAGGCCGGAGTCCAGGAGCACCAGCGGCTCCCGCACGGTCTCGACGATGGCGGCGCTGTAGTCAGGCAGGAACGTTGAAGGGGCGGAGGCCGGCTTGGGCATGATCTTCTCTGGTTCGCGGCAAAAACATTATTCGACAACGACTGCAATTCGGCGTGCTGAAAGTTAACCGACCCCCGCCAGTAGGTAACTCGACATTATCCTCGCCGAGCTCTGGTCCTCGCCCCTTTCTTCGCCGCGGCCCGCCGCTTGGCCGGCCCCTTGGTGCGCGCGGCCTTCCTGGCCGACGCCGACCGGCTCGCCGCGCTTCGGCGGCGTGCCGCTGACCGGGCCTGTCTCGCGAGTGATTGGGGAGACGCAGCGCTGTGACCTTCGCGCTTGAGCCGGTTCAGCATCGCCCGCGAGCGCCGGGGCGACGTCTTCTTCTTGCCCCCGGTTCGGCCCTTTCGGGAGTCACGCGCGGCGGCTTTGCGAGTTGCTTCGGAGGTGGTGCCTTTCCTGGGCGGCTTCAGCTGCACTCCGGCTCGGCGCGCTTTCGATAGCCCGATGGCTATCGCCTGCTTGGTGGAGCTGGCGCCGTGCTTCCCTTCCCGGATGTGATGGATTTCTTCCCGGACGAACTCGCCGGCCTGGGTGGACGGCGACTTACCCTCGCGAGCGTCTTCTCGAGCGCGCTCGATAGTTTCTTTTTCCGGCATGGGTCCTCCTGGTGAGTGAGCGCCGGTATCACTGGAATAGTGGCCGGCGCCCTGATGGAGGACCGTGGTGTGGATCACGCAGTCGGCAGTCGCGGAGTCGCGATCAGGGCTTAGACACACCCGATAATCGTCAGCCTCCAACCACAGAGACCAACTCTTTCAGGGTAGCTACGAAGGCCGCCGCACGGCGAGGCACCAGCCGGCCGAGATAGCGGGCCTCCAACTCCGCACGCACCTCACACGCATCCTGCAGAAAAGCCCGCCCGCGCTCGGTTGGTTTGGCGAGGACCGCGCGGCGGTCCAGGGGATCGGTCACGAGGGTCACGAGATGCTTGGCCGCCATTTCCTTCGCCAACCTCCCCGCGTACTGCTTGGTCGTCTTGAGAGCAAAGGCAACATCCGACAACCGCGTGCCGGTCGCCTCCGTTTCGGAGAGGAACTGCAAATGGGACAGCGTCAGGCCCTTCCATCCCCGGGCCGCGTACGCCCGATTGGCGGCCTCCTGAAACCGCCGATAGACGGTTCCGAACGCACGAGCCGGTGAGTCAATCATCTCCTGCCGCAGCTCCGACCAGGGGCGAGGCCGTCCTCTTGACATATAGTAAACCTAGGTTAATAAATAGTAAGGTGAGGTTACTAATGTAACTTAACGGCGGAGCCCACTACCATGAAGATCACCCCCCTCTCCACCGGCACGCTCCAGTTGAAACCCACCTTCCTCGAGGGCAGCCCGGCCCACGGCGGGACATTCGGCCTGATCCGCGCGATTGCGCGAGACCCGGGCTGGACGCAGGCGTTGCCGATGTGGTCATGGATCATCGAGACGAGGGCCGAACGGATTCTGGTGGACGCTGGTGGCCGCCCCGGCGCGAGCGGTGGACCGACCAGAACCAGGTTTCATATCTCGCCGGACCAAGCGCTGGTGCGGGAACTAGCTCGATTGGGTCTCACCCCCGGAGACTTCGACCGGGTACTCCTGACGCATCTTCACGGGGACCATGTCGGAGGTCTCGGCGCGTTCGATCAGCGGCGGGTGTGGGTGGCCAGGTCGGAGTGGGCCCCGGTAGCCCGTTTCCCTGGCCGTCTTATGCGGGTTCTGACGGCGCCGGTGCCCCGGGGCTTCGTTCCCAATCTGTTTGACTTCAACGGACCAGCGATGCTGGGCTTCCCGCGAAGCTGGCCGGTGACGCCGGATGGCTCAATCGTTGCCTTACCGACGCCGGGACATAGCCCCGGACACACCAGTTTTCTGGTGCGAAGGCCCGAGGGCGACCTCCTCCTCGCGGGTGACGTGACCTATGACCTGCCCGCGCTTTTCGCCCAGCGGGACCAGGGCTTCATTGCCCAGGTCGAGCAGCACCACCGGACCCTGCCGCTAGTGCTATCGCTAGTGCAGGGCGGTATTGCGTACTTGCCGAGCCACGATCCGGAGTCTCGCACGCGGCTGGCAGCACAAACACTCTTTCAGGAGCGGACTGGGCAGAGCGCCGCGGCGACGGTCAGCCCCTAGGCGGTCACGCGGGAGCAGCGCCGGATGATCGACCTCGAGCACTGTTGTCACCTCGACGACGGTTGCCTTACCTCAAGCTAACCGACTCCGGGTACTCGTCTTTGCGCCACGCTCGCGGCTCGGCCTCGTCGGCGCCCTTGGGCGTCCGTTCCAGCAGGAACGTGTAGTAGGGAACAACGAACGGGTCGGGCGCCGAAACGGTGTAGGTGTGATAGACGGTCCCGTTCTCGCGAGCGAACGCAATCCAGCTCGGACTCTCCCGGAGGCCGTCCTCGAGCCTCGCGCCGGTCTGCTTGCTCCAGTCCTGCAGCCATTCTGGCGGAGCGTCCACTATTGAGGTGATCTCGGGCACCTTCCTCGCCTGCTCCTTGGTGAGCGCGAGCCCGAAATCGAACGGGAAGTCGGTTCCGTAGGTCGACACGTAGGGGAGCTGCCAACCCATCCGCCGCTGGTAGGCGACGAGCCGATCGATCGGCGCGCGGGAGAACAGGATCAGTGTCACGTCCCGGTGTCCGAGGTGCAGCGCGGCGGGGTCGAGATGATCCACCAGGTTGGAGCATCCGGGACAGGCGCCGAGCTCGTAGTCGGGCCCAAACATGATGTTGTAGGCGAGGAGCTGGGAACGACCCTCGAAGAGATCGGCCAGTGTCCTGGGGCCGGCCTCGGTCTGGAACACGTATTCCTTCTCGACCGGGACCCAGGGCAGCTCCAGCCGCTTGCGTTTGATCTCGGCGTTGAGCTCCGCGTGCTTGGCCTCCAGCTTGGCCAGCTCGGCGCGAGCCGCCTGCCACTCCGCGCGGGTTCCGGTTTTGTGATCAGTCATCACTCTTCCCCTTCGGTTAGAAATCAGACAAAGAAGCGTGCGCCAAGAACGAACGCCACCCTGAGCCTCGAAGTCCCTCTACCCACAAGACGAACGAGGGGTCGCAAATTCGACTCCGCTACGCACACCCTACTTCGGCAGAAGTTCCTCCCGAGAGTGTAGAACGCCGTTGCGGACGCGGAACACCAGCAACAGGACGGGCGCCGCCAGCCCGATCGTCGCCGCGCTGGGCAGCACGCCGATGCAGAAGGACGGAATCGCCGCGGCCGGAGTGCGGAACTCCTGGGTGATCACGCGGGGCGGCGTGATGGGGTCGGCGATGGTGGTCATGGGTGGGGCGGCTCCCTGGAGAAGGGCGAAGTGAGCACAGTCATCGGTGCAGGGTCCTGATCTCCATCACCCACACATCGCTGCGCGCTTCGGCGCTGGAGTACGCCAGCCGGCCTCCGCCCGATCCCCACACGCCGGTCGAACGCGCTCCCTGGGCGAACTTCACGAGTTGCTGGGGCGCTCCGCCATCGACCGGGATGCGCCAGAAGATCGTGCTGCCGGTGGAGTCATAGCTCCGGGTATAGACAGCACGTCCGTCATCGCTCCACCGCGCCCCAACGCCCCGGACCGCCCGGGGCCCGGTGCTGTCGGCCAGCAGCCTGGGTGCGCCCGAGTCCGCCGGCATGGCCCACAATGTTCCTCCCGTCTTCGCGCTGCTGAATGACAGGGTGCGGCCGTCGGGCGACCAACTGGGAAAGAACCCCCAGCCGAGCCGCTCGATCGGTTTCTGCCAGACCCCGTTCACCCGGCGCACCGTCATGATCCCGCCCCTGCCGGTGAAGATGGCGTACGCGAGACGATTCCCGTCGGGCGCCCACCCAGGCATTGCCTCCTGAGCCGGCGAGGAGGTCACCCGTTGGAGCGGGCCTCCGTCAAGTGGGAGGACCCAGACATCGCGGGATCCGCCGCGCCACGAATGGAAGGCGACCTCGCGCCCGTCCGGCGATGGCGCCGGCCAGAAGTCGTCAGTCAAGTCGGTGGTGAGCCGCTCGGGAACTCCTCCGGGCAGCGCCATCCGATAGATATCCATGTTGCCGCTCAGGTCGGAGTCGTAGTACAACCAGCGGCCGTCCCGGGACAGCTCCACCGTCTCGATGGACTGGGACCCGTGGGTGAGCTGGGTGGCGCTCGCGGACGTGACCGCCGGATGCGCCGACACGGGAACGGACCAGGCATTGCTCTCGACCGCGAGGTCGGCGTACGCGATGCGCCGGCCGTCCCCCGACAGCGAGATGGTGTGCGCGTTGAGCCCCGTCGTCAGCCGGAGCGCGGGGCCGCGAGGGGCTCCCGCCACCATCGCCTGCTCGAAGATGTCGCTGGGGCCATAGCGACTGGAGACGTAGTAGACCCAGCGCCCGTCGGGCGACCAGACCGGGCTCAAGTTGGGCGAGAGGCTGTCGGTGAGCGGCACGAGGCGGCCGTCATCGACCCGAACGCTCACGATCCGGCTGGGAGATGCGTTTCCGAACAGGAGTCCAGCGGTGACCGCGATCGCGTTGCCCGAGGAACACGCCAGGTAGTTCCCGTCGGGACTCCAGCTGCAGCCGTGCCCCTCGAAGACCCTGGCGATCCCGTGGGAGGCGCCGCGATCATCGCGCAAGAAGAGCGAGTCCCCCACGACGTACGCAATCCGCTTCCCGTCAGGCGCCCAGGCAGCCGTGATCACGGGGCCGGTGCGGCCCGGAGGCACCTCTGGCTTCTCGGCTCCGCCGGTGGCAGGGACGCTCACGACTCCTCCCCGCTCGAGAAACAACACTCGGCTGCCGTCGGGCGACCACTCGGGATGGGCCTGCACCTGGGTGGTATCATCGGTGAGCGCGATGCCGCGGCCGCCCGACACCGGCCGGACGAAGACCCGCATCCGCTGAACGCTGCCGCTGGCGTAGGCGACGGTCTTGCCGTCGGGGGAGATCGCGGGGAGCACCTCGAGGCCGGGGTCCCAGGTCACTTTGGTGGCCTGGCCGAAGGTGAGAGCCGGGCCGACAGCGTGAGAGCGCCGGGCTCCGAGGAGATACGACGCCGCGGCGATCACGACGGCTCCGGGCACCACCAGCGGCAGTCGGGAACGCCATGAAGCCGGTCGCCCGGTGGCTGGATGGGCTGGTCTGCGCGAGCGAGGAACCGCGCCGGCTCCGCCCAGCGCCGCCGCAAACTCGTGGGCCGACCCGAAACGATCGGCCGGCAGCTTTTCCAGGGCGGTAAGGACCGCTTGCTCGACTTCGGGTGGGATGGATCGCCGCCGAACGACCAGGGGACGCGGCTCTTCGGTCAGAACTTGAGCTACGATCGCCTGGGCGGTACTGCCGGTGAAGGGCGGATCGCCGATCAGCATCTCGTAGGTCATCGCGCCGAGAGCGTAGACATCCGAGCGGGCGGTGATTTCACGCTGTCCCATCGCCTGCTCGGGGCTCATGTAGTGCGGCGTGCCGAGGGACATGCCGCTCTCGGTCATGCGGCTGTCGGCTCCGGCGCTGGAGATGGCGAGCGCGATGCCGAAGTCGGCGACCAGCGCCGAGCCGTCGTGGAGCATCACGTTTTCGGGCTTGATGTCACGGTGGATCACGCCGTGGCGGTGGGCGTAGTCGAGTGCGCTGGCAACTTCGGTGGCGACGCGGACTGCGTCCCCGATAGGGAGCTGCTTCTCGCGGCGGAGCCGGTCGCGCAGCGATTCGCCTTCGACGAATGGCATCACGTAGTAGGCAGTGCCGTTGACTTCGCCGGAGTCGATGAGGCCGAGGATGTGGGGATGCTGCAGCGTCGCGATCGTCTTGATCTCGCGGAGAAACCGGCCGGCGCCGATCACGACCGCGAGCTCGGGCTTGACCACTTTGATCGCGACACGGCGATCGTGTTTGAGGTCCTGGGCGAGGTAGACGGTGGCCATACCGCCCTCGCCCAGCTCGCGCTGGACGCGGTAGCGGTCGGCGAGGGCGATTGTGAGGTGGGACTGAACGTCGGTCATGGGTCACTGAAGATGCGCGCGGGCGTGCGCTTGCGCGAGGGCGGGCCGTCGGTCACCCGGTACGTTACTCCTGAGGAGGGAAGGCCCCGTCCGGACAGCGCCGGAGTCCAAGAGCTCGGAGTGCCGGTGCAATAGCTTGGCGATAGGCACCAGTAGTGCAGGTCTGCAAGTCCAGGGCCGGTGGCTGAAACACCAGCCCGTGCTAGCCCACCACCAGGTTCAGCAACCGGTTTGGCACATACACCACCTTCCGCACCTGCTTCCCCTCGGTAAACCTCCGGACCGCCGCATCCTCCTGAGCCGCAGCCACCACCGCCCCCTGCTCGGCATCCCGCGGGACCGATACCCTGCCCCGAGTCTTTCCGCTGACCTGGATCACGACCTCGACTTGGTCCTCCACTACCAACGACTCGTCCCACTCGGGCCAGCGCGCCTCGAAGATCGAACGGTCGTGGCCCAGCCGCTCCCAGCTCTCCTCGGCAAAGTGGGGCGCGAAGGGGGCCAGCACGAGGATCAGACCCTCGACCATTTCGCGCTGAGTTGAGCCCTCTTCCCGCAACGCGTTCACGAACTCCATCAGCGCCGCGATGCTGGTGTTGTAGTGGAGCTTCTCCATGCCCTCGGTGACGCGCTTGACGGTCTGGTGGTATTTGATCGTGAGTCGCGAGTCACGAGTCGCGGGTTGGGAATCAGTCTCGAGTCGCGAGTCACGAGTCGGGGCGCGAGAGTCGGGTGTCGGGAGTCCGGAGTCGGGGGACGCGGTGGTCTCGCCAACGAGCTTCCAGACCTTCTCCAGGAACCGCCGGGGGCCGCTGATGCCCTCGTCCCGGAAGTCGCCGCCCTCCTGGAACGGTCCCAGGAACATCAAATACATCCGGAAGGTGTCCGCGCCCCATTGGGCGATGTACTCGTCGGGCACCACGACGTTGCCCCGCGACTTGGACATCTTGGAGCCGTCCTTCACGATCAGGCCGTGGGCCCGGAACTTCCGGAACGGCTCCTCGAAGTCGAGCATACCCTGATCGTGCAGGACCATGGTGATGAAACGCGAGTACAACAGATGGAGCACGGCGTGCTCGTTGCCGCCGATGTAGCTGGTGACGGGCAGCCACTTGCGGGTCCGCACCGGATCGAACGGCCGGTCGTCGAATTCGGTGCTCGGATACCTGAGGAAATACCAGGCCGAGTCGAGGAAGGTGTCGCTCACGTCGGTCTCGCGCCGGGCCCGCTTGCCGCACACCGGACAGGGCACGTAGTACCACTCCTCGTGCCGGGCCAAAGGCGAGATGCCGGTGTCGTCGGGCTTGAAGTCCTCGATGATGGGGAGCTCGACCGGAAGATCCTGCTCCGGGACCGGGACGGCGCCGTGCTCGTCACAATAGATGATGGGGATGGGCGGGCCCCAGTAGCGCTGGCGGGAGATGGTCCAGTCGTGGAGCCGGTAGTTCACGACAGCCTTGCCGGCCCCGCGCTCGGCCAGCCAGGCGGTGATGGCGCGTTTGGCGTCCGCCACGTTGAGACCGTCGAACTGGCCGGAGTGGACCAGGACGCCGGATTCGTTGTCGGTGAAAGCGGCCTCGAGAGGGGCGTCTTCAGGTAGGGTTCCGCCCCCTCGCTCCGCTCGGGGTGACAACCGTGAGGCTTCGGCTCCTTCGCTTCGCTCAGGATGACGACCTTCTTGAGGAGCGACCACGCGGATAATGGGCATACCGTAGCGCCGGGCGAACTCAAAGTCGCGGTCGTCGTGGCCGGGCACGGCCATGATGGCGCCGGTGCCGTATTCCATCAGGACGTAGTCGGCGATCCAGACGGGTATGTTTTCGCCGGTGGCAGGGTTCAGCGCGTAGCCGCCGGTGAAGACACCGGTCTTCTCCCGCTCGCCGACCTTGCGGGAGACCAGGTCCTTGGCCGCCACCATTTTCCGGTAGGCGTCCACCTCGGCCCGGTGGTCGGCGGTGGTGAAGGCGTCGACCAGGGGATGTTCCGGGGCGAGGACCATGAAGGTGGCGCCGAAGATGGTGTCGGGGCGGGTGGTGAACACCTTAATCGGGCGGACAGGCGGACCGGCGGACGGGCGGACGGCAAATTCAATCTCCGCGCCCTCGGAGCGACCCAGCCAGTTCCGCTGCGCAAGCACGGTGCTCTCGGACCAGTCCATCTTCGACTTGTCGTCCAAGTTGGCCAGCAGCCGGTCGGCGTAGTCGGTGATGCGGAAGAACCACTGCTCCAGGAACCGCTGCTCCACCACGGAATCGCAGCGCTCGCAGCGGCCGTTGATGACCTGCTCGTTGGCCAGGACGGTCTTGTCCTTGGGGCACCAGTTGACCGCCGCCGCCTTCTTGTACGCCTTCCCCGCCTTGAACAGCTGGAGGAAGATCCACTGGGTCCACTTGTAGTACTCGGGATCCGTGGTGGACAGCTCGTGCCGCCAGTCGAACATGCCTCCAATCCGCCGGAGCTGCCGGCGGAAATTGGCGATGTTCCGGGGGATCAGCTTGCCCGGATTGATCCCCTGCGCGATCGCGTAGTTCTCGCTGTGGATCCCGAAGGCGTCGTAGCCGATGGGCTCGAACACGTCGTAACCCTGGAGCCGCTTGAACCGGCCGTAGGTGTCGGCCCCGGTGAAGGCGAACATGTTCCCCACGTGCAGCCCCTCGGCCGAGGGATAGGGGAACATCATGAGGTTGTAGAAGGGGCGGGCGGCCCGGTCGAGGTCCGGCTCGTTGATGTGCCGCTGGGCCCAGCGGGACTGCCACTTGGCCTCCACCACGTCGGGCTGATAGGAGCCCTCGTGGGTCGATCCGGGATTCTGCTTCACTCGGCTCTCGGTCGTCTTCATGACTGGATGGTAACAGGGTCGGTAAATCTATTTCCAACGCCAGCTTACTGCCATGAACGGGCGGTCAGGCGGTCAGGCGGTCAGGCGGACGGTCGCTCGGCCGGATTGCCCAGCCGCGCACCCTCTCCTGGTGCTCACTTCCTTCACGGAGCAAGCCGATACTCCGGAGCATGGCATCCCGCAACCAGTTCATCGTCAACCTTCATCTCATCGGCTTTGCCGCCGCCGCGGTCCTGGCCACTGTCGGGGCCGGGGTGTTGCTGGCCGCCTGCCCCATCGGCGAAGGTCTTTCCCTCTATCATCCGGTCGTCTGGGGCCCCGCGGCGATCCTGATCTGCGGCATAGCCATAGAGCAGGCGCTGGTGCGGCTGCTACTTACCAAAGTGCTCAAGCCGACGGGCAAGGTCGCGGTGGTGGCGTCGCGGGTGTCGCAGGGCGACCTGACCACGCCGGACTGGGCCAACCGCGAAGGGCTGGACATGTTGTCGTCGTCGATCGCCAGCATGGTGAAGCGGCTGCAGGACTTGGTGGGAACGATCCGGCAGCACTCGCACGACGCGGCTTCGATGGCCCAGCAGATCGCCGCGTCCACCCAGCAGATGACCGCCTCCACCCAGGAAGTCGCCGGCACCACCAGCGACCTGACCGAGCGGGCCAACCAGCAGGCGCAGGTGGTTCGGGCGGCAGCGGAGGACGCGGCCAAGATTCTGGAGATCGCCCACGAGCTGGCTGCCGGCTCGATTCAGGCGGCCGAGCGAAATGCGGTGCTGGCCCGGATGGCCCGGGCGCACCGGGAGAAGCTGGACCAGAGCACGGCCGAGCTGGCCCGGCTGGCCGAGGAGATCGAGCGAGGCTCGGCGGAAGCGGAGGCGCTGACGACTGCGTCGGGCGACATCGAGAAGTTCATCATCCAGGCCAAGCTGATCGCCAAGCAGACCCACATGCTGGCGCTCAACGCCTCGATCGAAGCGGCGCGCGCGGGCGACGAAGGCCGCGGCTTCAGCGTGGTGGCCGAGGAGGTGCGGAAGCTGGCGAACCAGGCAGCGCAGGCGGCGACGTCCACCAGCAACACGGTGCAGAGCGTGGTGGCCCAGGTGCGGACCGCGCGGGAGCGGCTGCTCCGGCTGGGACAGGGCGGCACGGCAGCACGGGAAGCGGCGCATGCGGCCGCTGTCGGACTGATGAACGTGGCGAAAGAAGCAGAAGCCAACGACGAGTGGACCCGCCGGATCTCCAACTCGGCCGGCGAGGTGCGCGGCCTGATCGAAGGAATCGCCGGGCGGATGAAGGAAGTCTCCTCCGGCACCGAGGACTACGCTTCCGCAGCCCAACAGATCGCCTCGGCCGCCCAGCAGCTCAACGCGTCAACCGAGGAAATCTCCGCTTCGGCTAATCACTTAGCCCAGGCCGCGGAGAAGCTCACGGGGGCTGTGGGAGGATTTAAACTGCAGTAAGCGGAGCGGTAAGCGGTGAGGCAAACTGCACCTCATCCCGAACGCAGTGAGGGATCTACTCCAGGGGTACCGGAACCCGTTAGGTAGATCCCTCGATCGTTTCACTCTCTCGGGATGAGGTGGTGAGCGGGAAGGCGGGAAGGCGGTAGGTGAGGGTAGTCACCGTCGGGATCGCCTGCAGCTAAGTAGGTTTGGGCTTCCCCACCTTGGGAGGTCCTGTGTCGCGTGGCCGGCTCGTGATTGCCCTCATCGTCGCCGTGATCTCCATTCTGGGGTATTACGGCAGCAGCGTAATGAATCCCGTCACCCAAGAGAAGCAGCACGTCGCCGGAATAACGCCGGAGCAGGAGGTCGCGCTCGGGCTCCAGGCCGCGCCGGAGATGGCGCAGCAGTTCGGCGGCGAGGACCCCGATCCCCGGGCCCAGGCGCTGGTGGATAAGGTCGGTGAGCGGGTCGTGGCTCAGAGCGCCGCGGCCCAGACTCCCTACCGCTACGACTTCCACGTTCTAAATGATCCTGAAACCATCAACGCGTTTGCGCTCCCGGGCGGGCAGGTGTTCATCACCGAAGGACTGCTCAAGCGGCTCAAGACCGAGGGACAGCTGGCCGGCGTGCTGGGACACGAGGTGGGCCACGTAGTCGCGCGGCACGGGGCGGAGCACATCGCCAAGGAACAGCTGACCCAGGGACTCACCGGCGCCGCGGTGCTGGCCACGTACGACCCCAGCGATCCGTCGAGCCGGAACTCCGCCGCGGTGGCGGCGATGATCGGGCAGCTGGTGACGATGCGGTTCGGTCGGCAGGACGAGCTGGAAGCCGACAAGCTCGGCGTCCGGTTCTCGAGCGAATCGAAGTACGATCCGCGCTCGATGATCGCCCTGATGAAGATCCTGGAGGAGAGCTCGCAGGGAAACGCGCCACCGGAGTTCTTCAGCACGCACCCGAATCCGGAGAACCGGATTCAGAAGATTCAGGCCGCGATTCAGGAAGAGTTTCCCAACGGGGTTCCGGCGGGATTGCAACAGTGAACGGTGAACGGTTAAGTGTGAACGGGAGCTCGGCAGGGTGACACCTCGCCCGTTACCCTTTCACCGTTCACTGTTCACTGCAGTTACGCATCGCGGGCGCAGCGAAAGCCGCTGAACAGGTAGCGCGACTCGGGCTTTCCCGGCCGGCGTGACGTGCTGCGGATGGCGCCGATCCGGGTGGCCCAGGATCCGCCGCGGAGCACCTTGGCGTAGCGGCTGAAGGCGGGCTGCTCGCCCGGGGTCTCCTCGAACTCATGGTAAGGAAGAAACGCGTCCGCAGTCCACTCCCACACGTCTCCGATCATTCCATAACATCCGATGGGCGACAGGTTGCCGGGAAGCGCGCCAACCGAGGCGGGCCCGTAGCTGAGCTGATCGAGATTGGCGACGTGAGGACTGGGCGGCATGTTGCCCCAGGGATAGTTCCGGCGCGACTGGGTCTCGGGGTCCCAGCTGGCCGCGGCCTCCCACTCGGCTTCGGTCGGCAGTCGCTTGCCGACGAAGCGGGCAAAGGCGTCGGCCTCGTACCAGGAGACGTGAGACACCGGACAGGTGAAGTCGACCGGCGACTCGCGTCCGAGCGATCGGCTCCACCAGGCGCCGTCCTGCCAATACCAGTTGAGCGGCATGCCGATCTGCGACTCACGGATCCAGTGCCAGCCGTCCTTGGACCAGAGGTCGCGCCGGTTGTATCCGCCTTCGCCCATGAAGGTGAGGAAGTCGCCGTTGGTAACCGGCATGACGTCGATCCAGAATGGCGGCAGCTCCACCCGGTGCACCGGACGCTCCTCGGGCCAGGGAGAGAGCTGAGGATCGGCGCCGACGCGAACCCGGCCTCCGGGAAAGCGGGCCATCACGCCCGGATCGGCCAACCGACGGCCCCGGGGAAGCCGGCGCGCCTGCACCGGGGTGTAGCTGAGTCCCAGGAGCTGCATAGCCTGGAGAATGGACTCGCCCCGGCGATACTCGTGCTCCAGCGTTTGCTGGTAGCGCTCTGCCAACCGGGGCTGCTCCAGCAGATCGGCCTGCTCCAGCGCCTGCAGCACTCGCTGGCGAACCTCGGTCATGAGGTCGAACCACTCGTCGTAGGTGCCGACCGGATGATGCTCGGGATCGTCGAGCAGCCAGCGTTTCTCATACTGGACGATGCGATCGAGCTCGGAAAGAACGGAGCCCACTTCCGGCGCGGGCTCGAGCGACAGGTCGCGGGAGTCGAGCGAGCTGACCAGCAGCACGGTGCGGGCTCGCGCTTCGGCCAGCAGCTCGGCCAGAGCGCGGCGGGTAGGGATGATGGAACCGGCAACGAGCATGCGACCTTCAGGCGAGGGTCGATCGAGGACTGAAATGTGCCACAATAGGAGCGCGTCCGCGAGCGTCCGACCGTGTCGTACAGCTGATTTAGCGCCAAGGGTTTTGCGGCACGGGAGTGGCCTCTCCGGCAGTGTCAACTACAGCCACACCCCACTCCCCTGAGACCCTGCATCGAGGCCACCCCCGTGCCGCTGCTGAATGTGTCAGGCGAAGATTTGGGTCGCGGTGGCAGTCCGGCTCCGGAATGCTCGTGAAGAGAAGTTGGCTGCTATCGCGTTGATGCAGCCGGGCGGGTGTGGGCGCGAACGCAGGTTCTCCGGGGAAGGGTGCGGTGATGTAGTTGAACCTGCGGAGAGTACACACCCGCCCCGCTAACCACTAAGAACCCTACCGGATAAGTTGTCTGCTGAACCACCACCCTCGAGGCTGGATGCAGCTGCTCCGGAACGCCGATCTCTACGACCCCCAGCCGAAGGGCCGCGCCAATATTCTGATTGGCGGGGAGAGGATTCTCTGGATCGGCGATGAGCTCGAGCTGCCGGCCAGCCTCGGCGCGACAGTTCGGGATCTCGAGGGACGGCGGGTGATTCCCGGACTGATCGACTGCCACGTGCACCTCACCGGAGGCGGCGGCGAGGCGGGCATGCATACCCGGGTACCGCCGCTGCAGCTGAGCCGGCTGACCGGCGGCGGTGTGACCACCGCGATCGGACTACTGGGGACCGACGACACGGTACGCTCTACGGCCGAGCTGGTGGCGACGGCGCGAGGACTGATCGCCGAAGGTTTAAGTGCCTGGTGTTATACCGGCGGATATCACGTGCCGCCAACAACGCTCACCGGCAGCGTGCGGGGCGACATCGCCAACATCGATTTGATTTTGGGCGTGGGCGAGCTGGCCATCAGCGACCACCGCTCAAGCCAGCTCACGCTGGACGAATTGCTCCGGATTGCGGGCGATGCTCACGTTGGCGGACTGATGACGGGGAAGGCCGGCATCGTGCACCTGCACCTGGGTGACGGAGAGCGGGGGCTAGAGCTGGTGCGTCACGCTATTAAGGAAAGCGAGCTTCCGGCCTCGGTGTTCAACCCGACCCACGTGAACCGGCGGAAGGCGCTGTTCGAGGAGGCCTGCGATCTGGCCAAGCAGGGCTCGGTCGTAGACATCACCGCATTTCCGGTGGAGGAAGGCGAGGACGCCTGGTCGGCACCGGAGGCGCTAACCCGCTACCTCGAGGCGGGGCTTCCGTCCAACCGGGTGACGGTGAGCTCGGACGGCGGTGGGTGTCTGCCGGTGTTCGATGCCGATGGTCGGGTGAGCCAGATGGATGTGGGCCGGCCGTCGGCCATGGGGGAGGCGCTGCAGGCTCTGCTCGCCTGCGGCCAGCCCCTGGAGCGAATACTTCCAGCCTTCACCAGCAACCAGGCGGGCCTGCTGCAACTCGAGCGCAAGGGAACTCTCCGCCCGGGGTCTGATGCCGACCTGGTCGTTCTCGACCAGGAGGGCGCCGTCCGCGACGTGATGGCCCGGGGCGCCTGGCATGTTATGGAAGGCCGCTCGGTCATCCGCGGTCTGCTGGAGCGAGCAGAGCGCCGGTAGGCGCCATCGTGAGAATACCTTCACGGTCAGTTCACGTTCTTCTGTCCTGTCCATCCCTACCATGCGAGCACGGGAACGTGCAGCTGCGGCGTGTGACGTCTGCAGTCAACTGGCTCGTCTGCGTGGTAGGGAGGATCCCATGAGAGATTATCGCCTTCTAGTGCTTGCGGTGGGAGCGGCCTGCGCACTGGAATCGTGCACCAACGAAGCGACCGAGCCGAACGCCGTCCCGGTGACGGCAACCGCCGCGGCACTTCAGTCAAATACCTGGTTGGTCAGGCGTGACCTGCCATACGAGTGGAAAAACGTGATCACGGCCATGATCCCCGATAGCAGGGGTGGCTCAAAGCTGTATGCCATTGGTGGAAACACCGGGACCGGGGCATGCCTTGGCCGGGTCCGCGCATACGATGTCACCACCAACGTCTGGAGCCGGCTGGCCGACCTCCCCACCGCGCTGTGCGGAATCAACGGGGCGGGCGTGATCGACGGCAAGATCTACCTGGCCGGGGGTGCGCCGAGAGCCCGCTCGACATCCTTGAGCGCTGCGCTCTTCGTCTACGACCCCGCCACCAACGTGTGGACTCAGAAGCGTAGCATGCCAGAAGGCGGCAGCTTCGGGCTTGCTGGCGTCATCAAGGGCAAGCTCTACGTGGTGACTAACACCAGGACCGCCTCCCGGCTCTTCCGTTATGATCCGGTGGCGAATACCTGGCAAACGCTTCCCAGCACGGCTTTCTACTGGTTGGGTGGCGGTGGGGGGGTGATCGACGGAAAACTCTACCTCATCGCGCAGGCCGTGAAAGTGTACGACCCGTCTACCAATCAGTGGACAACCAGGGGGCCACTCCCTGGGGATCTGCATGGCGTAAGCGCCGTGGTGAGCAGCCGGCTATACGTCTTCGGCGCTGACACGAAGACCGGCAGCGAGGAGTGGGGCATTTTCATCTACGATCCGGTCGGGAATGCCTGGTCGAGGAAGCCTTTGCTCACGACCCTGCAGGATAGCTACAACTTCAACGGTGGGCACCGCGTCATTGTGAGCGGGCGCTCACGGGTCGAGGTTGTCGGAGGTGGATCTCCGGGGAACAACCTGCAATATGTACCCTGACGATGGGGTATGCAGCGGGAGCCTGGGGTGAAGGATCGTGAATCCGTCGAGGAGCTCTGACGCCGAGGGCTGGTTGCAGGAGCCTGACTCGGCCAGCTCCTCCTCGATTGCTTCCGAAGACCCGGCGTACGGCTCGCGGGTTACCAGGTCGAACTCGTTGCCCTGACTCAATAGATGAAGCCGGACGTTGAAGATAGAGAGCGTCCGTAGGCAGCCCCCTCGCCCAGTACCTCGAACCGCTTGGCCTGCTCCACCACGATCGCGGTGTTTTCGTCGAGGCCCAGGCCGAGGAGCCGCGGGTTCTGCGCCACCGCAACAAGCAAGCGGCCGAGTTCGGGAGAATAGACCTGCCCGTGTTGTATCAGCGTCAATATGCTCGAGCCTTGTGCAGCCCCTACAGCATCGTACCGGGAGTGCGGCGCGTCTGTGACAGTGAACACGAGCCAAATCGCACCTCCGGCTTGACGCCGGCGTATCTTAGGCCATGCGAAAGGAAGAGGTTTGAGCGCCCGAGGCTACATCGTCCCGGTCGGCGGAGCCGAGGAAAAGATCGGCGACGTCGCCATCCTCCGGCGATTCGCGGCACTCTGCGGCGGCGAGAAGTGCAGGGTCGCCATCATTCCGACCGCCTCGATGCTGAGCGAGACCGGCGCCCGCTACGAACAGCTCTTCCGGGATCTGGGCGTGAAGCACGCGCAGGCGCTCCCCATCGCTCACCGAAGCGACTGCGAGCGCCGGGAATGGCTGGACGTGCTGGATCAGGTGGATGGGGTGTTCCTGACCGGCGGCAATCAGCTCCGGCTGAGCACGATGATCGGCGGGACCGAGGTGGCCAAGGCGCTTCGGCGGAGGAACGCGGAGGGGATGCACGTGGCCGGCACCTCGGCCGGGGCGGCATTTCTGTGCGAGCACATGATCGCCTTCGGCAAGGAGGGCGCCTCCCCTCGGGCCCGTAACGTGACCCTCGCTCCCGGCCTTGGCCTCACCAACCGGATCATCATCGACCAGCACTTCCGCCAGCGCGACCGGCTGGGCCGGCTGCTCACCGCGCTGGCCTACAACCCATTCGCCATCGGGATCGGGCTGGACGAGAACACCGCGGGATTCATCGCGCCGGACGAAACGCTCGAAGTCGTGGGCAGCGGCGCGCTGACCATCGTGGACCCGTCCGGCCTGGAGTTCTCCTCAATGGCGCGGGTCCGCAAGAACGACGCGGTGTGTCTGATCGGGCTCAAGTTGCACATCCTGGATCAAGGCTCGACCTTCAACCTGCACAGCCGGGTGGCGGCAGCAGCGCCGGTGATTGCGAAGAGGGTGTAGACAGGCGGACAGGCGGACAGGCGGACGGGCGGACGGGCGGAGGGGTCGTGAAGGTAGAGGAGATGTGAGGCTCGTGACTCGTGACTCGCGACTTTCTGGCGACTGGCAACTAGCGACTGACTAGCATGCGCATCCTCGACAAAACCGTTTACGTGGGACCGAGCCTGTACGCTCACTTCCCCGTGATCAAGCTGGACATAGACCTCGGTCCGCTGGAGGACTGGCCGTCTGGGAGGCTGGGTCCGCGGTTTACCGACCCACTCATCGCGGCGCTGCCCGGACTCAAGGAGCACGGCTGCTCCTACGGCAAGCCGGGCGGGTTCATCCGGCGGCTCACCGAGGGCGAAGGCACCTGGATGGGCCACATCTTGGAGCACATGGCGCTGGAGCTGCAGAACGTGGCGGGCGAGAGCGTCACCTTCGGCAAGACCCGGTCGCAGGGGCCGCGCGGGCACTACTACGTGGTCTACCAGTACGAGCAGGAGGACGTGGGCGTCGAGGCCGGCCGGCTGGCGCTGACTCTGCTGCATTCGCTGCTTCCCCCCGAGCTCCAACCTGATGGTGCTGTACCGCCGGGGTTCGACTTTGCCGCCGAGCGGGACGAGTTCATCCGCTTTGCCCAGCGGCGCGCGCTGGGGCCGAGCACCATGGCGCTGGTGCGGGCAGCGGAGGAGCGGCGGATTCCCTGGATCCGGCTCAACGAGCAGAGCCTGATTCAGTTCGGGCACGGGCGGTTCCAGCAGCGGATCCAGGCCACCGTCACCAGCCGCACGCCGCACATCGCGGTCGAGCTCGCCTCGGACAAGGAAGAGACCAACCGGATCCTGGCCAACCTGGGTTTGCCGGTGCCGCGCCAGCGCCTGGTGCAGAGCGCCGACGACGCGGTCGCCGCGGCGGAAAAGATCGGGTATCCGGTGGTGGTGAAGCCGTACAACGCCAACCACGGTCGGGGCATTACGGTGCACCTCACCGCCGCGGAGCAGGTGCGCACCGCGTTCGACGTCGCCCGGGAGCACAGCCGCAGCGTCATCGTCGAGAGCTTCATCGCGGGCGAGGACCACCGGATGCTGGTGATCAACGGCGAGCTGGTTGCGGTGGCCAAACGAGTGCCGGGACATGTGGTGGGAGACGGGGTTCACACCATCGAGCAGCTGGTGGAGCTGGTGAACCAGGATCCCCGGCGCGGGGTCGGTCATGAGAAGGTGCTGACCCGGCTGGAGTTCGACCATCAGGCGGAAGTCCTGCTGAGCCGAAAAGGCTACACCCGGGAGAGCGTCCCGGCGGCGGGGGAAAAAGTCTTTCTCCGGTCCACCGGCAATCTCTCTACCGGCGGCACCGCTACCGATCTCACCGACCTGGTTCACCCCGACAACATCGCGATGGCGGTGCGGGCGGTGAGGGCCATCGGCCTGGACGTGGGCGGGGTGGATTTCCTCAGCAGCGACGTAACCGAGTCATATAAGGAAGTAGGCGGGGCCATCTGCGAGGTGAACGCGGCGCCCGGGTTCCGGATGCACATGGCGCCGAGCGAGGGCCGGCCGCGGGATGTGGGCGGAGCGGTGATGGACATGCTGTTTCCGCCGAGCACGCCGAGCCGGATTCCTATTGCCGCGGTGACGGGGACGAACGGGAAGACCACCACGGCGCGGATGCTGGCGCATATCCAGAAGCTGGCCGGGCATCACGTGGGCCTCACCTCCACCGACGGGGTGTACATCGACGGCCAGCGCACGGTCGCGGGGGACATGACCGGACCGGTGGCCACCCGGATGGTGCTGAGCGATCCGTCGGTAGACGTCGCTGTGCTCGAAGTCGCCCGGGGCGGGCTGCTCCGGGCCGGCATGGGGGTGCGCCACTGCGATGTTGGCGCAGTGCTGAACGTCCGGGCGGACCACCTGGGGCTCCGGGGGATCGGGACGCTGGGGCAGCTGGCCGAAGTCAAACGGATCGTGATCGAGGTGGCCCGGGACACCGCCGTGCTCAACGCCGATGATCCGCTCTGCCTCAAGATGGCCGACTACGCGCAGGCCAAGCACCTCTGCTATGTCACCATGGATCCGTCGCACGAGCTGGTGGGCGAGCACATCCAGGCGGGCGGCCGGGGCGTGGTGCTGGAGTCGGGCATCAAGGGGCAGATGATCACCCTGTACGATCACGGGGCCCACATTCCGCTGCTCTGGACCCATCTGATCCCGGCCACGCTCGAGGGCCGGGCGATGCACAACGTGCAGAACGCGATGTTCGCCGCGGCAATGGCGTTCAGCATGGGACTCAAGCTGGAGGACATCCGGCACGGGCTCCGCACCTTCGACACCACGTTCTTCCAGGCACCGGGGCGGATGAACATCTACGACGAGCATCCGTTCAAGGTGATCCTGGACTACGGGCACAACGCGGCCGCGGTCGAGGCGATGGTCTCACTGGTGACTCGGCTCGATGTGGCCGGGCGCAGGCTGGTGGTGCTGGCCGCTCCGGGCGACCGGCGGGACGAGGACATCGCGGAGATCGGCCGGATCGCGGCGGGAAACTTCGAGCTGTACATCTGCCGGCGGGACGACGTGCTCCGGGGCCGGCGGCCGGACGAAGTTCCCAAATTGCTGCGGGATGCTTTGCTGGCCAACGGAGTGCCGGCGGAGCGGATTCTAGTGGTGCCGGAGGAGCAGGCCGCGGTGGACACCGCGCTACGGGCGGCGGAGCCGGGAGACCTGCTCCTCATCTTCGGCGACGCGATTACCCGGACCTGGAAGCAGGTGATCCAGTTCCGGCCCGATTCGACTCCCCAGGTGATCGAGCGGATCCGGCCATCGCAGCCGGCACTGGCGGTTGCTGTTTCGGCCGACGGCAGCGAGGACCACCGGCGGGAGTTCGTGCGCGACTCGCGGGGCGTCCGGATGGCGCGGGAGGAGCAGGAGGACTAGTAGTAAAAAAACGTGAGCGGGGACGGCAGAAGCGTGAGCGGGACTAGGACAAGCGTAAGCGGTAAGCGGGGCCAAATCTCCTTATCCCGAGTGCAACGAGGGATCTATTTCAGTCGAGCCACCGAAGCTCGTTGAGTAGATCCCTCACTGCGTTCGGGATGAGGTATTTCGTCCCTTTTCGATGATGGTTCAGAGTTGAGTACGTATCGACCGGAGCTGCTGCAGCACAGCGGGCACGTCGTCTACCAGAACTATTACGAGGTCCTGATCGCCCATGCGGGCAACGCCGCTGGCCACCGCCTCCTGCTCGGTGTAGACCACTTCGATCTGGTCTCGAGCAATTCCCGCGTCGGTCAGGCCGGCGGCGATGATCCGGACGATCTCACCCGGGGCCCGGCCCCGGAGATTCTCGTCCTCCTTTAGAATCACGTGATCCAGCCCGGCGCAGCAACGTCCCACGTTGCGGAGGTCTTCGTCTCGCCGATCGCCGGGGGCGGTGATCACACCGATGCGGCGCCGGACCGGCATCCGCCGCACCATGTCCATGAGACCCTCGACCGCGGCGGGGTTGTGAGCGTAGTCGATCAAGACCTGCCCCTGCCCCACCCGCAACAGGTTGAGCCTGCCCGGCGTGAGCGAGGGCGAGGGGAAGAACGAGAGCAGCCCGGAGCGGATGTCCTCGTAGCGCATTCCCTGGACAAACGCAGCCGCGATAGCGGCCAGGACGTTGCCGAACTGGAAGCGCGCGGCGCCGCCCAGAGTCAGGGGAACGTCGGAGGTGCCGACGATGGGAATGCATAAGCGGCCGCGGCGGACCACGAAGGTGCCGTCCTCTATTGTGGCCGCGGTACCGCCCTCCGCCACATGCTGCTCGACCTGAGGATTGTTCCGGCCCGGCTGCACCGAGAAGAGAACCACGTCGCCGCGGGTCCGTTCGGCCATGGCGTAGACCAGCGGGTCGTCCGCGTTGAGCACGGCGTGCCCCCGGCGGCGAACAACCGCCGGAATCACCGACTTCACCTGGGCCAGCTCCTCCTTGGTATTGATGCCGCCCAGACCCAGGTGATCCTCTGCCACGTTCAACACGATCCCCACGTCGCACTCCTCGAAGCCCAGGCCTGAACGCAGCACTCCGCCCCGGGCCGTCTCCAGCACCGCCACATCCACGGCGGGGTTGGAGAGAACCACGTTCGCGGCAAAGGGCCCGGTCATGTCGCCCTGCACCACCAGCCGATTCTGCAGATACACACCGTCCGTGGTGGTGTATCCCACGGTGCGGCCGGTGGCGCGGAACAGGTGGGCGATCAAGCGGGTCGTGGTAGTTTTCCCATTGGTGCCGGTCACCGCGATGATCGGTATGGTCGCGCGGGTGTCGTCGGGGTAGAGCATATCGAGAATGGCGCCGGCCACGTTCCGCGACTTGCCCTCCGCGGGGTGGGTGTGCATCCGGATGCCGGGCCCCGCGTTGATCTCGATGATCACCGCACCATTCTCGTGAAACGGACGAGAGATGTCGGGGGTCAGCACGTCGAGACCCGCAATGTCGAGCCCGACCACTCCGGCGGCCATCTCACAAGCGGTGACATTATCAGGATGGATCTCGTCGGTCCGGTCGATGGAGGTGCCTCCGGTCGAGAGATTGGCGGTCGGCCGAAGGAAGACCCGTTCGCCGGCAGGAGGAACGCTGTCCAGCGTCATGTCCCGCTGGGTCAGGAACTCCACCGTGGCGGCGTCGGCCGGAATTTGGGTGAGCACGTTGCCGTGGCCTCTTCCCCGGCGAGGGTCGAGGTTGGCCTCGTCGATCAGCTCGCGCACCGTCTGCCGTCCATCGCCCACCACATGCGCCGGAACCCGCTCGGCGACCGCCACCACCTTCCGGTTGACCACCAGCACCCGATGGTCCCGACCATCCATGTGACGCTCCACCACCATCTCCGGATAGTGCGCGCTGGTGCGGGCCCAGAACGCGCGAACCGCCTCCTCATCGTCGAGACGAGGGGAGATCCCCCGTCCCTGGTTTCCGGCCAGCGGCTTGAGGATGACGGGGAAGCCGATCTGCCGGGCGGCGACCAGCGCCTGCTCGAGGTCGGCCGCGACCGAGCCCTGGGGCACCGCCAGCCCGATGTTCTGCAGCATGCGTTTGGTCAGATCCTTGTTCTGGGCGATGTCGGCGGCGATGATGCTGGTGGTATCGCAGGTGGTGGCCTGAATCCGGCGCAGATTGCGGCCTATTCCCAGCTGAACCAGGGACCCGGTACCGAGCCGGCGGACCGGAATCCCCCGGCGGCGCGCCTCCTCCACGATCACGCCGGTAGACGGGCCCAGCCGAACGTCCTCCCAGAGCTCGCGCAGGCGCTGAACCATACCCGGCGAATCGAAGTCTTCTCCGGCCAGGCAAGCCCGGATGAGCGCCGCTCCCTCTCGCACGCTCGCGATGGCCAGCGCCTCCTCCTCGTATTCGACAATGACCCACCAGGTGCCCTCGTCTCCCGACCGCAGGGCACGGCCGAAATCGACATCGCTGCCGGCCAGCGTCTGCAGCTCGAGCGCGACGTGCTCCAACACATGAGGCCAGCCGGTCCCCTCCTCCAGGCGCTCGATGAATCCACCCGGCCTTCCCCGGGAGCAGGGGTGCTCCTGGAGAGTGGGAACGGCGGCAATCAACCGGGCGGTGAAGCCCGGTATTTCTGCGCTAGTGAATGATTCAAGGGGACCCAACCGGACGTCACAGGCAACGACCGGAGCCAGGCGCCAGTAATTGGGGCCGCGGAGGGCGCGGATGCGAAGGATCTCAAACTGCGTCGGATCGACTGCCGGCAGATCCGCTGTTAGACTGGGTTGCGCCATACAATCGAGCCGGGCTAACTCTCTTCAGAAGGAGTCCGGTCCTCGCTTGGGGCCGGGCATTCAGATTACGCCGGCGGCAGTTAACGTCAGTGACGCATCACACAGGACTCAGTTTAGCTCATATGCCTACGCGTCTCAGTAACCCCGCCATGCCCGTTCTCGACTCTCGCCGATTGACCGGTCCGAGCCTGCTGCTGGATCGGCCGGGTGCGGTCCTGGAGGCCCGGGTCGAGCCGTCGCAGGTGAAAGCCGCCGTCATCGCCTGGGAACAGGCCGCCCGGCAGCTGCTGCAAGCCGTGGGCTGGCCCGATCAGCAGCTCGCGTCGCGCGGCTTCAGCGGCGGCGTCAGTCTGGCGCTGACCGCCCCAATCGACGGACTCTATGCGGCAACCGAGCTGAACGAGCGGGCCTGGGCGGTGGCGGCAGCGGAGCTGGCGGGAGACAAGCAGCCGGATATTCGAAAGGCAACCGCCGCACTGCTGGATGACATCACGTCGCAGAAGAACCCGCGTCTGGCGGGACTCTACCATGGGGCTCTCTCCCGGGGCCTGACTTTTCTGCACGGCGAGGATCTGGTCTCCGCCGGATCGGGCAAGGGCGCTCTCATCTGGCACATCGAAGATCTGCCCGATCCCGATACGGTGAAATGGGAGACCGCGTCCGACATTCCCATCGCGCTGGTCACCGGGTCGAATGGCAAAACCACCGTGGTGCGCATGCTGGGGGCCATGCTGCAAGCGTCGGGCAGAACCACCGGCCTCACGTCGACCGACGGTGTCACCGTCGGTAACACGCTGCTCGAGGAGGGTGACTTCGCCGGGCCCAGTGGGGCGCGCATGGTTCTGCGCCTCACCGAGACGGAGTATGCCGTGCTGGAGACCGCCCGGGGCGGGATTCTGCGCCGGGGACTGCCGGTGGATCATGCTGACGTCGCCGTGGTCACCAACATCGCGGACGACCACCTCGGCGAATTCGGGATCGAGAGCCTGCCCGACCTCGCCGATACCAAGCTGACCGTGGCCAAGGCGCTGACCGGCGGCGGCACCCTGGTAGTGAACGCGGATGATCCGCTACTGGTGGAGCGAAGCCGCAACTTCAAGGTTCAGCTCTCCTGGTTTTCGCTCAATCCAGCGTCGCCGGTGGTGAGAAAGCAGATCCAGGAAGGCGGCACGGTGGTGCTGGCGGATCACGCCATGCTGGTGATAGCGCAAGGCGAGCAGAGAACGCCCCTGCTGCCGGTGGCCGAGATCCCGGTAACCTTTGGCGGCACGGCGGAGCACAACGTCGCGAATGCGCTGGCGGCCGTAGCAGCCGGGCTGGCGTTGGGACTGGACCCCGCAATCATGGCGTCCACCCTTCGCCGGTTCGGGAGCGATCTGGAGGACAACCCGGGCCGAGCGAATCTGGTCGAGCTCGGAGGTGTCCGCATCCTGCTCGATTTCGCCCACAACCCGCACGGCATGGCGGCGCTGGTGGAAGTCGCCCGGACTGTTCCTGCTCAACGCCGCCTTTTGCTGGTGGGACAGGCGGGAGACAGAGGGGACGAAGCGATCCGGGCTCTCGCCCGCGCGGGGTGGCAGCTGAGACCGGACCGCGTCGTGGTGAAGGACATGGAGACTTACCTCAGAGGAAGGACGCCGGGTGAGGTGCCCGGACTTCTCGCGAATGAGTTCCTGCAGCTCGGGCTGCCGAGTGATGCGCTTTCCCGGGTGGGCCCCGAGATCGACGCGGTGAGGACGGCGTTGGAATGGGCGCGCCCAGGCGATCTCCTGGTGCTCGCCGTGCATGAAAATCGGCGGGCGGTGCTGGATCTGTTCGACCAACTCGCGTCAACCGGCTGGCATGCGGGAGACCCTCTACCAGGCGCACCCGCGCTCAGGGGGTGAGGCGAGCGAGGTAGTTCCCGTATTTATCGGGAGAGTGAAGGATCTCGCAGCTCCACCTCTCACTTCGCGCGGTCCGATCCAGGGTCTCGGGATCAACGTACAGCTGGGCAAAGGGCGGACCCTTGCGGCCCTGGAACTCGATCTGAAAGTGGAGCTCGCCCACGTAGCGGCCATCGCGCCGAGTTGATTCGCCGGAGCGCCCGGCCTTCGGTTCCATCCATACCCGCACGTCGGTCGAGTCGGCCAGCACCTGGCCGTCGGGCCGGACCAACCGCCGAGCCCGGCGGAAGAATCGGCGTAACCCAGGCAGCGTTTCGCTTAGTCCCAGTCCATTCATCATCATCAGGACAGTATCGAAGGGATCGTCCAGCAGATCCATCCAGGTTACGTGACGGGCGTCCCGCACGCCTCGCTCCTTCAAGATGTCCACCATCTCCGGCAGGATCTCGATCGCGGTGACCTGAAATCCACGTTCCTGCAGCGCGAGGGTGTGGCAGCCGGAGCCGGCACCGACATCGAGTACCCGCCCGCGGCACAGATCCAGCGCCAGCCGTTCTAGTTCGGGAAATTCGTTCGAATCGCGGAAGAAATAGGAGAGGGGAACTTCGTCGCGCTCATAGTCGTCGTACACCACCATGTACGCGTCGCGATCGCCGCGATGAAAGGCGGCCATGGCCTCCGCGTATGGCGTCCAGCCGCTCAGATCCACCCTGGGCCGAGCTTCAGCTATTGACCCAGTGCAGCACCAGCGCAACGAGAGCCAGGAGCAGCACGCCGGCCACCAACAGGTACATGGCGCGATCGCGGCGGCGGCGGTCGGCGGTCAGAGTGTCGAGCAACTGGCTCTGCCGAGTCTCCAGCTCGCCGCGGGTGGCCGACTGCTCGCCCGCGAGCTTCCGGATGTTCCGCTCCAGTCCCTCGAACCGCTCGGCCATCAGGGCCATCTCGCTCTGCAGCTCCTCACGGGTCTCGGTGAGCCGGTCCACGCCGCCGGGAATCGATTCATCGAACAACGACTGAGACATGACTGCCTGGGCCGCGACGACCTCCTCCATTCCCTGGATGAAGTGGCGCTGGTGAATGCGCTTCTCCGGGTCGGGCACAGGCTCGAGGGTGGCGATCTGGGCCGCCTTCAGCACGGCGTTCTTGATGTCGCCCCCGCTCCGGGGATAGGCAGCGGCCAGCGCGGGAAAGTCGACGTCGTCCGCCAGGGGGGTTTTCCGGGCGTGAAGCTGGACCCGCCAGATGCGCTCCCGCTCTTCCTCGTTGGGCATCTCAAAGAGGATGTGAGTGCGGATCCGCCGCTCGAAGGCCGGATCGATGTTCGCAGCCAGGTTGGTAGCGAAGATGACTACGCCGGGAAATGTCTCCAGCTCGTGCAGCAGCACGTTGACAATGGCGTTGGCCTCCCGCTCGTAGGCCGCATTCATGGAGGTGAACCGGCGCCCGGCAATGGCGTCGGCTTCATCGAAGAAGAGCACCGCGTCCTGCCGCGCCGCCGACCGAAAGACGGTGGCCACATGCTTGGCGGTCTGCCCCACCCAGCGCGACTCCAGCTCGGCGTAGCGTACCACCAGCAGCCGCTTGTTCAGCGCATGCGCCAGCGCTTCGGCGCAGATCGTCTTGCCGGTGCCGGGCGGGCCGGCAAAATGGAAGGCCAGGCCCAGACCGCTGGAGTGGCGCTCGGCCAGGCCCCACTGGTGGAAGATCAGGTCGTGCTTCCGAACCAGAGCCAGGGCGTGATTGAGGGAGCGGAGCGTGGTCTGGGGCAGCACCACGTCGTCGAACGAGCGGCGGGGCTCGCTTGCCTCCACCAGCTCGCGGGCGTTGGCGACTCCTCCGAAGAGGAGGTCACGGATTGAATCGGCCATGCCCGAAAGTTACTCTCGAACCTCGGGCTTGCGCGGCGCGGCGTTGTGCTGGGTGCCCACCACACGGTCCCAGGCGTCGCGAACAGCGTGCTTGATCTCGTCCCAGGCGGTAGGCGTCTCGCCGCGGTGCTCGTAGCGCTCCCAGCCCTGCCGCAGATCGGGCTCGGCCTCATCCCACTGCCGGCCCACGTGGTGCTGCGCCGATTCGAAGCCGTAGCGGTAGCCGGGCCGAAAGCGATCGTAATAGTCCGGCCCCAGCGCGTAGGGACGGCTGGAGAAGTTCTCGGTCCAGTAGTTGTCCTCGGTTTCCCAGCTGGCCTGCCAGGTGGAATCTTCCGCCGGTGAAACACGGTCGAAGGCGTTGGGATCGGACATGGGGTCTCTCCATTAGAAGGAAACGCAAGCGCAATTGGATGAGATCAACCTAAGTCCTGCCGGAGGGTGGCCGGGTGATGATGATCACCGTGTTAGCTTGTTTTGGTGAAGAGCGCGCCTCCCCTCTGGATGCTTCGAACTGCCTTCCGGACAGTGGGTTCGGTGGCTCCGGGCGTTGCCGCTCGATGGGCGGAGACGATCTTCTGCCGGCCACCACGGAACAATCCGCGTCCGCTCGAGGAGGCATTTCTCGCCACCGGCACGCGGCTCCAGGTACCCAGCGACGGGCAGCAGCTCGCCGTCTGGACCTGGGGCGAGGGACCCCTGGTGATTCTGGTGCACGGCTGGGGAGCCAGGGCCGGCCGATTCAGCGAAATGGCCACCGCGCTCCTCTCCCGGGGGTTTCGGGTGGTGTTGTTCGACGCTCCGGCCCACGGCGTCTCGGAGGGAGAGCAGGCTTCCCTGCCCCAGTTCGCCCGCGCCATCCGCGACGTGGCGGGCGCTTTCGAACCAGCGTATGCGCTGGTGGGGCACTCGCTCGGCGGAGCCGCCGTCTCACTGGCAATGACGGATGGGATGAAGCCGGCCCGCGCCGTGCTCCTGGCCCCACCGTCCGACGTGTATCTCTTCTCCCACGCCTTTGCCGAACATCTGCGGATCCCGCACCGGGCAAGAAGCCTGATGCGGCAGAATCTGGAGAACCGGCTGCAGATCAGCTGGGACCAGCTCCACATTCCCACGCTCGCCCGCCGATTGTCGACGCCGGCGCTCATCATCCACGATCGCTACGACCGCGAGGTGCCGTACGCACATGGTTCCTCCATCGCGGAGGCCTGGCCCGGAGCGGAGCTCGTTACCACCAGTGGTCTAGGCCATAGGGCGATTCTCCGTGACCCAGAGGTTGTCCGCAGGACCGTGGAGTTCCTGGGAGCCGGAATCGGAGTATGATCGTCATGGATCGGGAGAATCTCTGGGCCCGGGGGTGGTCCCATGTGCTCTCCACCACCAATGATCTGGACGAGCTACGGGAGTTTGCCGCTCGGGTAGGTGCTCCGCCGTCGGCGCTCCATCTGGGGAATCCCAAGTGGCCGCACCTGGACCTCAAGCTGCTGCCACGGGAGCGCGCGCTGGCCCTCCCGGAAGTGCGGGTCTTCGAGCGAACCTCGGAGATGATCCGCTTTCTGAGGGCACTGTGACGGATTACACTTCGGGGTAGAAGAATGCTGCATTCTATCCCGGTAGCACACCGCCGATGGGAATCGTTATGACGCAGCTCTCTCGACGCGAATTCCTCCAGCAATCCACAGCAGGCATTGGGGCCGGCACCGCGCTGGGCTCACTCATTGGTCTGGGCGCGACTCTGGTGCCGGCCACCGCACGGGCCCAGGCGCTCCGGATCAGGGAAGCCAAGGCCACTCCCAGCGTATGTCCCTACTGCTCGGTCGGTTGTGCCCTGATCGTCCACACGATCGGCAACGAGATCGTGAACATCGAAGGGGACAAGCGCAGTCCGCACAATGAGGGCTGCCTCTGCCCCAAGGGCGCGGCCACCTACCAGCTGCTCAAGAACCCCAATCGAGCCACCAAGGTCCTGCACCGGAAACCGGGCGCCGCCGACTGGGAGGAGGTGGAGCTGGACTGGGCCATGGACCGGATTGCCCAATTGGTGAAGAAGACCCGAGACGAAACATTCGTAGAGCGATTGGAAGACGGGACGCTGGTGAATCAGACCACCGCCATCTTCTCGCTGGGCGGCGCCACTCTGGACAATGAGTGGAACCACCTGCAGCAGAAGCTGATGCGGGGATTAGGGGTGGTGGCGATCGAAAATCAGGCCCGAATATGACACTCCTCTAGCGTCCCCGGTCTGGGGACCCGCCTAGGACGCGGCGCGGCGTCCACCTACCCGCGCAATCTCTCGTTCTCGGACTGCATCGTGTTCGAAGGCAGCAACATGGCCGAATGTCATCCGGTCGCGTTCCGCTGGCCAATGAAGGCAAAGACCGAGAACGGCGCCAAGCTGATTCACGTAGACCCCCGCTTCACCCGCACCAGCGCCATGTGCGACATCTACGCGCCGATTCGCGCCGGCAGCGACATCGCCTTTCTCGGCGGCCTGATCAACTACGTGATCAACGACGAGCGGTGGAAGACCGACTCGTTCTTCCAGGAGTACCTGCTCAACTACACCAATGCCGCGACCATCGTCCGGGCCGACTTCAAGGGTACGGAGGAACTGGACGGCGTGTTCTCCGGATTGATGGAATACAAGCGGGACAAGCCGGGCTGGGATTACGACGGCTTCCTGGGCCAGTACCAGACCGACTCCTGGCAATACGAACGCCAGAGCGACGAGATGGGCCAGCCCCGGGGCGGTGAGGAGAACTCCGCACCGGGGCGCAAGGAGGCACAGTACAAGCCGAAACCGGGCGAACCGTTCGAGCACATCATCCAGAAGCTGATCACGCCGGCCGCGCGGAAAGATCCGAGCCTCAAACATCCCCACTGCGTCTTCCAGCTGGTGAAGAAACACTTCAGCCGCTACACGCCGGAAATGGTGCAGCAGGTCACCGGCTGCCCGCCGGAAACATTACTCAAGGTGGCGCAGACAATCCTGGAGAACTCGGGCCGCGATCGGACCACGGCGTTTGCCTATGCCGTCGCCTGGACCCAGCACACCAATGGTCCTCAGATGATCGGGTGCTGCGCCCTGCTTCAGCTGCTGCTGGGCAATATGGGACGTCCTGGTGGCGGGATCATGGCGCTCAGAGGACACGCCTCGATCCAGGGATCAACCGACGTTCCCACGCTGTACCACAGCATCCACGGCTACATGCCGGCGTTTTCCGGACTGAA
Source organism: uncultured Gemmatimonadales bacterium (assembly GCA_963698975.1). Taxonomy (GTDB): domain Bacteria; phylum Gemmatimonadota; class Gemmatimonadetes; order Gemmatimonadales; family GWC2-71-9; genus CAVVWJ01. Next base: position 1,095,185 of record CAVOSV010000002.1, on the reverse strand, counting down.
AGATCACGGGACGATCCGGGATTACATCGCGACCGAGGCGAATGCAACCAGCTACTGGGCCAACTATCCGAAGTTCCTGGTGTCCTACTTGAAGTCGATGTACGGCGACGCGGCGACTGCGGCGAACGACTTCGGGTATGACTGGCACCCCAAGATCACCGGCGATCATTCCCACATGCCCATGTTCGTGGCCATGGCGGACGGGAAGGTCAAGGGAATGCTCTGCGTCGGGCAGAACCCCGCTACCTCGCTCAATGCCAAACTGGAGCGTAAGGGACTCCGGCAGCTCGAGTGGCTGGTGGTGCGCGACATCTTCCTGACCGAGACCGCGACTTTCTGGAACCGTTCGCCGGAAAACCAGTCGGGTGAGGTGAAGCCAGAGGACATCAACACCGAGGTGTTCTTCATGCCGGCGGCGCAGGCGGCGGAGAGCGACGGGAGCTTCACCAACACCCAGCGGATGCTGCAGTGGCACTTCAAGGCGGCGGAGGCGCCGGGGCAGTGCCGGACGGATCTCTGGTTCACCCATCAACTGGCGCTGCGGCTGAAGAAGATGTACGCCGACAGTGATCTGCCGCGGGATCAGGGCATGCGGAATCTGCTGTGGGATTTCGAGCCGGAGGCGGACGGGCGGTCGGGCGGTCAGGCGGACGGAGCTGAAGGACGACGAGGCCAAGCCCATCCTACCGGCTCTCCGACCCTCCCGGCCCTCCGGCCCTCCTGGCGAACCAGACCCACATAAGGTGCTGCGGGAGATCAATGGCTATGTGAGCGGTCACCCGGAGCAGCATCTGGACGGCTTCGACAAGCTCAAGGACGACGGGTCCACCACCTGCGCTTCGTGGATCTACTGCGGCGTCTATCCCGCCCCCGACCAGAATCTCGCGGCCAAGAAAGAGGCGGATCCCCCCGGAGTGAGCAACAGCGAGCGGAACTGGGGCTGGGCCTGGCCCGCCAACCGCCGAGTGCTCTACAATCGCGCCTCTGCCGATCTCAAGGGCAAGCCGTGGAGCGAGCGGAAGCGTTGGATCTGGTGGGATGGAAAAGAATGGACCGGCTACGACACGCCCGACTTTGGCAAGACCAAGGCGCCGGGCGCGCCGGGCAACATGAAGAAGACCGGCCTCGACGCACTCTCGGGCACGGAGCCGTTCATCATGATCCCGGATGGCCGAGGCTGGCTCTACAACCCCTCGGGCCTGTCTGGATGGTCCGCTGCCGACGCACTACGAGCCGGCCGAGTCGGTGGTGCGGAATCCCCTGTATCGGCAGCAATCGAGCCCGGTGTTCAAGTACTGGAAGCGGGACGACAACCCGCTGGCCGGCGTCGCCGACCCGAAGTACCCCTACATCATTACGACCTATCGGTTGACCGAGCACTACCTGTCCGGGGTGATGAGCCGATGGAATCCCTGGCTCACCGAGCTGATGCCGGAGCTGTTCATCGAGCTCTCACCCGAACTGGCCGGTGAAAAGGGAATCAAGAACACCGATTGGGTCCGCATCACGACGCCGCGCTCTCAGATCAAGGCCAAGGCGCTGGTTACCCGCCGGCTCCGTCCCTTCCGAATGGGGGATCGGGTGGTGCATCAGGTGGGCATGCCGTGGCACTGGGGGTGGGAGGGGGTGGTCACCGGCGACGTGGTGAACAGCCTTTCGTCCATGGTGGGCGACCCGAACGTGACGATCCATGAGGGGAAGGCGTTCGTATGCAACGTGGAGAAGGCGTGATGAAGGGCGGGGCGGCGGGGCAGCGGGGCGGCGGGACGGGAACAAGCGGAGCAGCAGGGCCGCGGGGCAGCGGGACGGCAACAAGCGGGGCGGCAGGGCTGCGGAGCAGCGGGGCCGTAGCGCCACAAGCGACACAGCAGGGTGGCGGCGTAACAGCCGCAGGCAGTGCGCAACCACAGGGTCTCACTCCGGGAACGCCCGCCTGGGACAGCACCAGCCGGGTGCAGCTCAAGCCTGCCGCCGCCACCCCGCTGCCCCACGAACCGATGGGTTTCTACACCGACACGACGGTCTGCATCGGCTGCAAGGCGTGCGAGGTGGCCTGCCACCAGTGGAACCAGCTCCCCGCGACCGGACGGCGGCCAGGCACGAGATGAGCGGCGACAGCTACGACAACACCCGCCGGCTCGGACGGGATCCACTGGCGGCACGTCAAGTTCATCGAGCAGTTCTCCGAAGACCGGACCGACGGGCGCTGGCTGATGATGACGCGACGTGTGCAAGCACTGCGTCAACGCGCCCTGCCTGGAGGTCTGCCCGACCGGGGCCATCATCCGCACCGAGTTCGACACGGTAGTGATCCAGTCCGACACCTGCAACGGATGCCGAGACTGCATCGGCGCCTGCCCGTTCGGCGTGATCGGGATCAACGAAGTGTCGAAGGTCGCCCAGAAGTGCACCCTCTGCTACGACCGGCTGCAGTCCGGAATGGTGCCGGCCTGCTCCCAGGCGTGCCCCACAGATTCGATCCGCTTCGGTCCCATTCGCGAGCTCCGGCAGACGGCTCAGGCCCGGGTGGAGCAGCTGCATAACCTGGGAGAGAAGCGCGCCTATCTGTACGGCGCAGATGACAAGTTCCTGGGCGGGCTCAACTCCTTCTATCTCCTGGTGGACCAGCCCGAGGTGTACGGGCTGCCCACGTCGCCCAAAATGCCAACCCGCAACCTGATCCCCACTTCGCTTTTCTCCGCCGGCGGCGCGGTGGTGCTCGCGCTGCTGGGCCTGGTCGGCCTCAGGAAGCGGAGGATGGATGAAAGCGGGGAGGGGGAAGTGGGAAGCGGGGAGGTAGCGGATGTCTGACACCTTTTTCACCGCGGCTCCGCACTGGACCTGGTGGATCATCCTCTACTTCTTCATCGGAGGAACCGCGGGGACGGCGTTCATGCTGGCGGCGCTGCTGGATGTGTTCGGAGGCTCGACTTCCGGTGTTTCCGCTTCCTCCGCTCCTTCCGCATCCCGAGTGGTACGCCTGGGATACTATCTGGCCTTCATAGGCGTGCTGATCAGCGGCTTTCTGCTGACTGTGGATCTCACCCGGCCGCTCCGCTTCTGGCACATGCTGATCGAGAATCACACGGGAAAGCCGATGTTCAAGGCTTGGGAGCCCATGTCCACCGGCGCGTGGGCGTTGCTGTTGTTTGGGTTGTTCTCCTTCCTTGCAGCGGTCGCCGCGCTGAGTGAAGACCGGCCCAACCTTTGGTTACTCCAGTCAGCTCCGGTGCGGTTCCTTCGGCGCCGCGGTCCCTCGGTGGTTGTCGGGGTATTGGGGAGCATCTTCGGACTCTATATCGCAGGCTACACCGGGGTGCTGCTCGCGGTCACCAACCGTCCGATCTGGGCCGACTCCCCTCTACTCGGTCTGCTATTCCTGGTCTCCGGCGCGTCCGCTGGGGGGGCAGCGCTGACCGTGCTCGGGATCCGGCGGCGAGCGGTCGATCCCGCGACGCTGAGCTGGCTGATCTGGTTCGACCGCTACGTGCTGATCCTGGAGCTAGTGGTGCTGATTGCCTTCCTGATATCCCTGGGCTCGGTGGCGCGGGTATTCCTGGGCTGGTCGGGACTGGTTCTGCTGGTTGGTGTAGTCGGAGTCGGCATACTGCTACCGCTTTTCCTCCATAGACGCGAGGAAAGTCTAGAGGCTTGCTTGCGGATAGGGGTGTTGGTACTTGTAGGCGGATTCCTGCTGCGGACGGTGGTGCTGCTGTCGTCGGAGCAGATCCATGTGCTGGGGTCGGGGGTAACTGGACCATGATCTGCCCCCCTCGCCTGTTGGCTCGGGACAGGCTTCTCGCTGCCCTCAGGATGACGATCGTCTTGGGTCTCTGCTGGAATGCCGCGTGCGCGAGCCCGGAGGCGGGGCGTCCTCGAGGGCAGCCGGGAGCAGACATCAAGAACTGGGGCAACCCGATCGAGCTGCATGCAGGAGCCCAGCCCTATCACGACACACCCTGTGTGACGGAGCGTGTGGAATGCCACGGACCGCCGGCGGTCTTCGGAACGACCCCACCACCCGACTAGCCGAGGTCGCTCGCCAAAGGCCGGAGTGGCAAGGCTGGATCGGTCTGCTGAACGTGGCGCAGCGGGCATTGGACGATGGGCCTTGGACACTGACCTTAGACCCGGCCTCCACCTTGGGGAGCGCAAGCCAGGGTGAGCCCCTGCTGCACGGCCGCACGCTCCGGGTGGACGCGCGCCGAATTCAAGGACTGATCGAAGATCTCGCCTTCACCGCAGCGCACATCCAAGAGGGGCCCTTGGTGCATGGGCTTCGTCTCTCACGGGCCGATTCCCTCGCGCTCATAGCGGCGGCGATCACCCACAACGCTCCCGTCCTCGAGCTTCTGGCGAGTCGGCAGGAGGTTGATGCCGCGGCGCTCGAGTCGCTGGCGCACATGGCCGCGCTTCCCTTGCTCCAGGCCTGCAGTCAGCAGCTCCAAAGTCTCCTGCCCACTCACTGGTCCGAAAGCTACTGCCCGATCTGCGCCGCCTGGCCGGTGCTGGCTGAGCGGCGGGGGCTGGATCGGAGTCGCCGGCTCCGGTGCGGACGCTGCGCAACCGACTGGGAAGTCGAGTGGCTCTACTGCATCTATTGTGGCGAGCGGGACCACAGGAAGCTGGGTTCGCTGTCGCCCGATGAATCGGGAGAGATGCTGAAGGTGGAAACCTGCGAAACCTGCCGTTGTTATCTCAAATCGATTGCCAGTCTGCAGGGTTTTCAGCCGCTCGAGCTGCTGCTGCAGGACCTGGAGACGGTCGAGCTCGACCTGGTAGCGCTGCAGCGCGACTATCATCGGCCGCAGAAATCAGCATTTCCGCTGACCATGCAGCTGAGCGATGATGCGGCCGGCGCAGGTCTGTAGCCGGCTGCTTGCGGCCCTCGATGCATCAGAGGGACGCCGGCGGCGACGTAAGCGCAACACCACACCAGACTCGATAGGGTTGGATCTCAAGCGCACCATACTGGAGGAGACCGTACGTCAGGATCCCGAACCGGACGAATATGAGCAGTGGCTGACTGAGCGGTGCCTCAACACCGGCAGCGCGAGCGGACCGATGCTCGCGATGGCTCGCGAAGTTCTTGCCGATTGGGACCTGGCACAACAATCCACATTCTTTCGAAGCTGGCTGGAGCAGGGCGCGCCATCGGATGACGCGAAGCCGTAGCAGCGGAATTCCGCGAATCTGGTGATTGGGATCACGATCCGCATACGGTCTCCAGCGCCCAGCGTCGCACCCCACCTGTGACACTCGCCACGGCTGATCTTTTCCTATCAGACCATAGTGAGCCCCGAGTTGAGGGCCCATGCGTCGCCTCTGGGCTGGTCCGTCAACTGTGGCGGCCTCAGGCGGGAGGAGTCGTAATCGGCGCGAGCCGTGGATCTCGAGCCACTTACATGACGACAACGGAGACGCGCCTAGTGACTGCTGGTCCCATTCAGTCGGAGTCGGAGGGTCCGTCTCACACGACTTTGCTGGTCGTGGACGATGAGGAGATGGTCCGCAGGCTGGCGGCTCGCATGCTTGGCACTCTGGGCTTTCGAGTGCTGGTGGCCGGGAGTGGGCAAGAGGCAGTTCGGCTGCTTCGGCGGGGGGCACACCGGATTGATGCAGTAGTAACCGACGTGGCCATGCCCGGTATCGGAGGCCGGGAGCTGGGAGAGACGATTGCGCGGTGCTGGCCCCAGATTCGGGTGCTCTACATGTCCGGATTTGCGGAGCGGCGGATGGTCACCGACGGATCGCTCGATCCAACGGTTCCCTTCATTCAGAAGCCCTTCACATCAGAACAGCTGGGGAGGAAAGTGCGAGCACTACTGGCTCCCACGCCGGAGCAGTAGCTAGTGTAGCAGTTCGGTGCGGGTCTGCAGATCAAAATGCTTGGCTAACACGTAGGTCACCCAGTCCTTCACCTGAATCCAGAGTCCTTCCATCTCGTCCCGGTATTCGCCCTCCTGCACTACCGGATACCACACCGAGGGATCCACTCCGGGATACAAGTGGGCACAGTCCGGCTTCAACCGGGCTTCGAGGCTTTCTTCGCCGCTTTGAGGGGGGCGAACACTGGGTGAGGACTGCAGACGCGCCGGAGAGCGCTGGGATGGGGGATTGGGATGGTACTCCAGCATCGGACCACTCTCCCGGCAAGACCGACCTATAGTAAATAGCGCCCCGGGCAAAGGGAAACCCCGAAGATTGCCCCAAAGCTACAGGATCTTCTTGCCGAACGCCGACTGGACCAGTTCTACCGCGAACTCGGCCGACGCGTTGCCCTCGTCCAGGATCGGGTTGACCTCGACCACCTCGAGCGAGGTCATTACGCCGGCATCGGCAATGACCTCCATGATGAGATGGGCCTCCCGGTAATCCAGCCCGCCCTTCACCGGAGTACCGACGCCGGGGGTCACGGAAGGATCCACCGCGTCGAGGTCCAGACTCACATGCACGAAGTCGGTGCCGGCGGTAACCTGAGCGAGCGCCTTCTTCATGGCACTGGGCACCCCATGCCGGTCGATGTCGGACATGGTATGGACCTGCACGCCGGTCTCTTTCAACCGCTTCTTCTCTCCGGCATCCAGACTGCGAATTCCGACCAGCGCAACGTTGGCCGGATCCACCTTGGGCGTAGGGCCGCCGACGCTGGTCAGCTCCGGAGCACCAAACCCGAGCAGAGCCGCGAGAGGCATTCCGTGAATGTTTCCGGAGGGTGAGCTTTCGGGTGTGTTGATGTCGCCGTGGGCGTCGATCCAGAGGAGCCCCACCTTCTTGCCCTGACTATGGGCAAAGGCGGCAATGCCGGACACCGTTCCCACCGCAATGGAGTGGTCTCCGCCGAGCACCAGCGGGAAATGATTCAAGCCTATGATACGCTCGACCTTTCGCGCCACAGCGGTGGCTGCCCGGGCGATCTCGGGGAGATAGCGCGCTCGCTCGTCGCCCACCTTCAGTTCTTCGATATTCTTGATGACGATGTCGCCCTCATCGACGACCTTGTGGCCTAACTCGGCAAGACGCGCACCCATTCCGGCGATCCGAATGGCGGACGGACCCATGTCGACACCTCGCCGGCCCGAACCCAGGTCCATCGGTACGCCGAGGACGTGAATGATCACCGGCGAACCCGGCGGGCTCCCGCGCCAGCCCGAGGAACCCAACGTACGCGGGCGAGTGGAACCCGTCCCCTGGCATCCAGCCGCACGCCCTCTCGAGCCAGCAGCTGTTGCTGCACCAGCTCGGCGCCGGGCACCGAGCGGAGACTCACAGCGCCTTGGGCATTGACCACCCGATGCCAGGGCACTGTGCTATTCGAGGGGAGGGCATGCAACGCGTACCCGACTTGTCTGGCCTGGCCATGCAGACCCGCGAGCGTCGCGACCTGACCGTAGGTCGCTACCCGGCCGCGGGGAATTCGGCGGACAACTCGATAGATTCGCTGGTAGGTCACCGGGATCAGGCGCGCCGTCTCATCCCCGCTGCGAGGAGCACCACACCAGCGACGATGGCGGCTCCGCCTGCCCAGGTCGGGACCGCATGCTTCTCCTCTACGGAGGCCTTGAGGTCTCCGACCTTCAACACTTCATCCCGGGACTTGTAACTTGCGCCGCGGAAGATGATGAAGGCTCCGAGGGCCAGGAGAACGATGCCGATCAGCGAAAGGGGTCGCATGATTCGCTCCGATCAAAGGGTTTATTCCCGATGCTTCCAGGTGGAGAGCAGGTAGAGGCTGGCCGCCAGCACGATCAAGCCGGCAATCATTGGTCCGGGACCACCATAGTTCTCGAAACTGAATGGTGCCGCAGTGGGTCCACTGCCGCCCCGAATGATGGTGAGTACGCCGAACGCTATGCCGGCTACGCCCAGCAGCGCGAGAATGGCAAAGAGCGCTCGCATATTGCCTCGGAGGAAAACGTGAGTGGTCCCGACCGAACTTGGCGTGACTAGTGTAGCCGTTCGCGGCCCGCAGGGGGAGACCCCGGCACCTTCGCGCGACAGCACGCAAACCGCGGAGGTCAAGGTGCCGGAGCCCTCGCCGCTGGCGATCCGGTATTACCGGAGTGGAAATGTGTTATGGGCAGTCGGCACCGGCCTGAGCCTGCTCCTACCCGCGCTGCTTCTGTACACCGGATGGTCGGCTCGAATGCGTTCGACGGCTTTCCGGCTGGGCCGTTCCTGGCTGCCGTCGCTGATGGTATACGCACTGCTGTTTACCGCAGTATCCGCGATCCTGGGATTGCCGCTCACGTTCTACGAAGGCTTTGTCCGGCAGCATGCCTACGGCCTTTCGAACCAGACCCTGAGCAAGTGGGTGGAGGACTGGCTCAAGGGAGTTGGGCTGAGCGGGCTGGGCTTGGCGCTGGTCCTCTGGATTCCCTACCTCTTGCTTCGGCGGAGCCGACGCTGGTGGCTATACGCCGGGTTGGCCAGCGCGCCGATCGCGACGTTCCTGCTCATCGTGGCCCCGATCTGGGTCGATCCTCTGTTCAATCACTTCGGGCCGATGAAGGACCACGAGCTGGAGCAGCGCATCCTGCAGCTGGCCGAGCGGGCCGGGATTCCGGGCAGCAGAGTCTACCAGGTAGACAAGAGTGTGGACACCAAAACAATCAACGCGTACGTGACCGGGGTGGGCGCCACCAAGCGAGTCGTACTGTGGGACACGATTCTGGAGAAGCTGAATCCGGATCAGGTGGCGTTCGTGGCAGCCCATGAAATGGGACATTTCGTGCTGGGGCACGTTGCCGCGCTGATCGGTGTCATCACACTCCTGGTGACACTCTCCCTGTATGTGGTTCACCGGCTGGCCGGGCGGCTGATCTCTCGCTCCTCCGGACGCTTTGGATTCGACCATTTGGCGGACTTCGCGTCGCTGCCGCTGCTGCTACTGCTGTCGACCGGCGTCTCACTGATCACGACGCCTTTGGTGCTGGCCTATACCCGGCATCAGGAGCACGAAGCCGACCGTTTCGGGCTCGAGCTCACCCGGGACAATCACGCGGCCGCCACGACGTTCGTGCGGCTGCAGCAGGAGAACCTCGCGGTGCCCCGACCCGGCGCCTGGTATATGCTCTGGCGGAGCAGCCATCCGTCACTGGGTGAGCGAGTCGATTTTGCCAATCGTTATCGCCCGTGGGAAACCGGGGGACAATTGCGCTACGGCGAGCTATTCCGCTGACGCACCCGGCACCTGTGTCCCTCATCACGGCGGGAGGGGGACCGAAGACCCATATACCGTTGCCTGCTGCCAACCACAGCGTCGTTTTCCGTCTTCTGAGGATCCTATGAAGGCTCACCACCTTACCGGACTGACTCTACTCAGCTTCGTGCTGACATCTTGCGGCGGAGGTAAGCCGGTCGAGATGAATCCCGATGCACAGACAGTGACTTCTCGATGGAACGCGGTTCTCTCCACTCCAGCGGACCTGGCCGGGGTAGCGGATATTCGAGGAGAGGGCTGGGCGGCGAGAGATCCAAAGGACGAGGGTAAGACACTGGCCCACATCTCGATCTCGAACGCGGTCCCGAACGCGGTGTATCCCTGGCACGTGCACCGGGGAGAATGCGGCACGGATCAGGGAATCGCTGGTCCGCCCGACGCTTACCCGCCGCTGAAGGTGAATGGTGATGGACATGCAGAGGCATCCGCGGAGCTGGCGGTCACGATGCCACGGTCTGGAAGGTACTTCATCAACGTGCACGCCTCACCTAAGAACATGTCGAGGATCGTGGCCTGCGGGAACCTCGCTCCGCCGGCTCAATAGTCCGAGCTCTTCCTTCATGGTCGCCGCCAGCCACTCGGCTTCCCGCTTGTTGCGAACCCAGCGGCCGGCGGCGATCTGCTTTCCGGCAGTAGTCACCAGCACCACGTCGTAATACGGGCTCGAGCCGGCCTGCATGCTGATCTTGGCGATCACGGAGGCGATCTGCGCGGCCGCGATCGTCTTCTCTGAGCCGGCATAGATGTAGCCTTGGGCGATAGAGATCGACCCTTTATCCACTACCACCCGGGAGATGGTCAGCCAGAGCTGCAGGGTTCCCACCACGAGCAGCAATCCGAAGGCCGCGAAGACGATCGGAAACAAGAGCGGCACGTGGAATCGAATCAGCGCTGCCACGATACCTGCCCAGAGCAGCGTGAAAACAGTGAGACTCAACGCCGCCCCTGGATTTCTTGCGGCGGGAAAGTTGAGCTCGACGCCCCGACGGTTCCGGCTCACGGTGATGCGGGAATCGGGCGGCTGGCGATATTCGGCCAGCCTCAGCGCCTGCTCCGCTCCAGCCCGGCGGTCCTCATCAGTTGGAGCGCTGTCGCTGGCCGAGGTGCGGAAGACGGGCACTTCGAACACCGACTGGTAATCCACTCCCGGTACCGTGGCGGACAATGTCAGACGCCAGAGCACATGGTCGTTCGAGGCCGTAGGGTCCGATCCGCGCACATCGCCCGGAATCTGGAAGCCGATCGGAACGAACGTCGCCATGCCACGGGGATCGCGATTGAGCTCGCCGCGCACTCGCTTCTCTTCCTGCCACAGGATGGTCTCAGTAGTTGAGCTGTCCTTGCCGGTTTGGCTGGTAACCCGCCGGACACAGCTGAGGACGACATCGAAGCCATCAGCCGGCTGCAGCAGACTGGACGCTCGAACCCGGCCGATAAGACTGTGACCGATGACGGCAGGAAGACTCGATAGCTCGAGCACGGACATGCCGTCTCTCCGGAATCGCAGCGTGTTCCGAATGGCCCAGACCAGCAGGCCGACTCCGACAATTGGAAACACGAGTGCGACATAGGCGGCGCGGTTGCCCAGTTGCAACGCTTCCCGCACCGCCAGGGCCGCAGCCGGGATACTCACCAGATTCCACAGAGCGGAGAACAGCCAGGAGCCCCAGAGCGTGGCCCGCATGCCATCCCGGATTTGGCCGGTTGCCCAGTCCGGGCGCCAGAGCCAGGGCTGATCGGGATGCCTGGCTTTCAGCTGCTCCTGTTTCTGCAGCTTTCGGCGGCCCAGCCACAGCGCCGTATAGCCGGCGCCCGCAACCAGGCTGAACACCGAACCCACCAGGAGCAGGACGCCGGCATCGTGGGTATTGCCCGCGATGATCCGCTTCGCACCAACCAGCACACTGGAGATCCCGGCGACACCAAATGGAAACAGGAAGAGTGCCATGCAGCCGAGCGCCAGGGCCGGGCTCGCCGGTTTCTCCCCGCCGCTGGTGACGAAGCGAGCATTGATGGTGATTCCCATGTCCGCTCCTTCATTGTCCGGTCTCGACCGGCGTATCGGTCCGGCCGCCCCATTCGGTCCAGGCGCCGTCGTATACTGCCGTGTCTCGGTGGCTGAGCAGCTCCAGGGCCAGCACCAGGGTGCAAGCACTGGTTCCGGAGCCGCAGGTGGCAACAATCGGTTGCGAAAGGTCAATGCCGGCAGCCTCTAGGCGCTGGCGAAGAGAGCCGAGAGGAAGGATCGTGCCGTCAGGATTGACCAGATCGGTGAAGGGGAGACTTAAACTGCCCGGAAGGTGGCCCGATCGAATCCCAGGACGGGGTTCCGGCTGCTCACCCCGGAACCGGCCCGCCGGCCTGAGATCAACGACCTGCTCCGCCGGGTGCTTCAGGTTCGCCCGCATAGCCGGCAGATCGCGAACGGCTCGCTGATCCAGGCGGGCACTGAAATGGCCGGGTGACAGGTGAACCATTCCCTGCTCCAGCGGCCGTCCCTCGGATCGCCACTTGCCCATTCCCCCGTCCAGTAACGCCACAGTGCTGTGGCCGAACACGCGGAACATCCACCAGACGCGCGCGGCACTCAGGTTGGTCCCGGAGCCATCGTAGACCACTAGGATGTCGCCATCGTTCAGGCCGAGCGCGCTCATTCGGGCGGCGAAGTCTTCAGGCTGAGGGAGCATGTGCGGCAACGTGGAGCGCTTGTCGCTCACCTCGTCGAGATCCAGGAATACCGCTCCAGGGATATGTCCCCGGGCATACTCGCTCAAACCCGACCGGCCACTCCGAGGCAAATACCAGGAGCCGTCCACCACCCGCACGCGGGGCGATGCAAGACGAGCCGCCAACCAGCCGGTGGAAACGACAGGTGGCAGCTCGTGACTAATGGCAGAGTCGGCGGCTTCCGCGATACGTCTACGCCGCGACGGCGTCCTCCAGGACATCATCCGCCAGAGCCCGCCCGCGACGGGTGTACTGGTCAAAGAACGCCTCAGCCTGCTCCCGATCGGAAGGATGGATGTAGGTAGGGCTTAAGGCCCGGCAACCCTGCAGGGCAATCTCGATGAGATCCGTGGCCGTGCTCCGGAAGCCATGATCGTGCAGGCCCCAACGAGCCGCACGGTCCAGCAGGTCGGGATCGGGTGAGCCGAGAAGGGCGTCGGCAGCGTGGAGCGCTTTGGAGTTGTACACAATCCCTGCCAGAAGGACGACGGGAGCTGCAAACCATTGCGGAGGGACGGTATCGGCCGAGCGAAGCTCGAGGTGGCCCCGAGGGCGGACCTCCGGGAAGAGCGTACTCAAGTGCTCATGCCAGTCCTCCTGCGACGGATCGGCACATTCGAGCCACTCCGCAAAGGTACGATATCTGCCGTCCACCATTGGGAAAAGCATGACGGGTGCATCGAGTGCAAACCGACGATAAGCCTCGATCGGGTCAGCCCGATCATATGCCATTCCGGTACGCCGGGGGTCCACCCCTCGCCAAACCGCGGCGCGGGTACTCTGGAATCCAGTTGGCCTTCTCTGGTAGAGCGGCGAGTTCGCGAGAATAGCCGAGACGTACGGAGCCATGGCGTTGAGGACCCGCCAGGCCAGCCAAGGTTGGTCAGGGAAATCGAGATTGACCTGGAAGGACGCGGTTTGCCGCATCATCTGCGCGCCGGCCGGGCTCAGCGTCGCGAAGTAGTCGGCCATCAACTGATAGCGCTTGGCGCGGATCAGGAGAGGGGCGCTATCGATGGAGTTGAAAGGATCGATCCCCCCCGGCAGCAGATCGATTCCTTCGCCAGCCGCCGCAACCTGGAGCGGCAACACGACCGAGCGGAGGTTAGCCAGGAGCGAGCTGCCGGTGAAGCAGGGTGGCGAGCTGTATTCCAGCTGTCCGCCAGGCTCGAAGGTGACGGCACCCCCTCCGGGAATGGCAAAGCAGGGTGTGTCCTTGGCGGTCGTGCCCTCGCGCCATCCCTGCCTGGCACCAAACCGGCGTACCAGGGGAAGGGTTGAGGTTACTCCTTCGTCTTCGATGGCACAGCGACTCCCGGTGAGCGCCTCTACCGGGATGAGCTCAACCTCCGCGCCGATCCGCTGCAGCCTGGGCGAGTTGCCAGCCGCGCCGGCGAACGCCACCCGAGCAAGATCTTCGGTCAGGTGCGGGAGAGTGGTCACCCCCTGGCTCCCACCACCAGCGCAAAGAGGCTCTGGGGATCAGACCGCCAGGATTCCAGAGTGAGCCCGGCCGCGGCAAACAGCTCCGTGACGCTGCTCCGGTCGTGCTTGCAACTGATCTCCGTTCGGATCGATTCACCAGCCGCGAAATGCACCAGGTCCATGCCGGGAATCCGGACCTGCTGCTCCACTTCCGAGATCAGGTGCATTTCGATTCGGTGATTTACCGGCTCGTAAAACGCCAGATGCTCGAAGGCGCCGGGATCGAAGTTCGAGCCCAGCTCGTGATTGAGTACCAGTAGCATGTTCCGGTTGAAGGCCGCGGTCACACCTTGAGAGTCGTTATAGGCAGCCTCGATCCGGCGGGGATCCTTTCGCAAATCCACTCCCATAAGGAAACGGTCTCCGTCGGTCATGGCTGCGCGTACTCTGCCGAGGAGCCGGATGGCTGCCGGCGGATAGAAGTTTCCGATAGTGCCGCCCAGAAAAGCGTACAGGGCCGGATGAGAGAGGGGTTCGGGCGAGGTAAGCTCCTCGGCGATATCGGCCACCACCGGCGTAACCGCCAGGCCCGGGTAGTCGCGCCGCAGCCCGGCAGCCGTGTCGTTCAGAAAACTGGCACTCACGTCGATCGGCACGTACTCGCCGCCGATGCCGGTGGCCCGCATTGCCCTCAGAATGATTCGGCTCTTTTCAGCGCTGCCGGCACCGAGCTCAACCAGGGAACGAATCCCCAAAGCAGAGACGAGCTCCGGCATCCAGTCTTCGAGCAGAGCCCGCTCGGTTCGGGTAGGGTAGTACTCGGGAAGCCGGGTGATCTCCTCGAACAGCTCGGAGCCCCGATGATCGTAGAAGTACTTGGGCGGCAGTTCTTTCTGAGGCGCGGACAGCCCAGCGGCGACTTCGGCGAGCATGCGTGGGTTGGACTGCCGGTAGGCAGCCACCGTCGAAGCCGACCAGCCGGATTTCGTGTTATCAGGCATCTCGAACGCACCGGAAGCCGCTGAAGATCTGGCGGCGGATGGGGTAATCCCAATTGCGGAAGGTGTTGCGAACCGCGCCTGGGCGGGTGGCCCACGAGCCTCCCCGAAGAACCTTGTACTCACTTCCGAAGAACGCTTCGGAATACTCAGGATACGGAAAGCTTTGGAAATCGGGGTACGGCTGGAAATCACTCGAGGTCCACTCCCACACGTCACCGATCATCCCGCTGCATCCGATGGGTGAGATGTTGGCCGGGTAACTGCCGATCGGCGCGGTGCCGAAACTCAGCTGATCGACGTTGGCCAACTCCCGGCCCGCCGGCGCTTCCCCCCAGGGGTAGCTGCGCTTGCTCCGCTCCGCTGGGTGCCAGGATGCCGCTGCTTCCCACTCGAACTCGGTAGGCAACCGCTTTCCAGCGTAGCTCGCGAACGCCTCCGCTTCGTAGTAGCACACATGACACACGGGGTGGAGTGGTTCCACCGCGGCGGTGCGGTCCATTGAACGGCTGCTCCACACACCGTCGACTCGAGTCCAATATTTCGGGGCGGCAGCGCCCGATTCTTCCAACCAGCACCACCCGGCTTCGGACCAGAACTCGCGTCTCGAGTAACCGCCGGCCCGGACAAACTCGGCGAACTCTCCGTTGGTGACGGGATGCACGTCGATCCAGAAGGGAGAGAGTGAAACCGTATGCCGCGCGCGCTCGTTGTCGTATGCTGCCGAGCGGTCATCACTGCCGACTTCGACGTTGCCACCGGGGAAGTACGTCATCTCTCCCGGCCGGATAAGCTCTGACACAGCGGGCAGAGGGATCGGGTAGCGTAGCGCGGGCGTATACGGTGTTCCCTGCTTCAGCTGCAGGGTCTGCAACATGGTCTCGTTGTGCTGGTACTCGTGCTGAAGCACCATCCGGTACACGTATCCGTCTTGCAGCAGAGGAGTCGAGGAGTCGAAGTCCACCGCTGCAAGCCGAGCGAGTACCCGCTGCCTGATATCCTCCATCACCTCGATGGAGTGGGCGAGCCCCGGAAGCGCCAGCTTGCCCCGCTCGTTGCGCGGATATTCGAAGGGATTGTACAGTCCCGGCATCTCGACGAACTCGATAGGGCCATCGAGATTCCGGGTGAGCCAGAGCTCCTCGAAATGCGCGATATGCCCCAGGTCCCATAGCAGCGGGCTCATCAAGGGATCGTGCTGGATTCGCAGATCTTCATCCGACAGGGGGGCAAGGAGCAGCAGTGTCCGGGCTCGGGCTTCTGCGATCTCCTGCGCGATTGCCTGGCGGTCAACCCTGCCGGAAAGGGCTATAGTTGTCATCGGTAGTTGGCCTTACCGTCCGGCTGAAGCGTTCAGAGGAAACCGTCCTATCATACGCCCGATTTCGGGACTCCGCGAGCGGCCATCGGGACTGCACCGCAGAGTGTAACGTTGTATCCGGTAAGGAGGTTCCTACCCGGGTTTGAACGCAAGAAGCAGATAGTCCGGTTACGGTTCAGGTGCTACCATGATGGCAATCCAGGAGCCGTCGGTCGGTGACGGATAGCCAAAAAGGCCAGCAGGGAGAACATGTGATCCAGCAGTCGGAAGACGTGAGATGGCAGTCGGTTATGACTCGGGATTCACGTCAGGACGGACAGTTCGTCTACGGAGTCTCCTCAACCGGCATCTATTGCCGGCCCTCCTGTCCTTCACGCCGGCCCGCCCGGTCGAGGGTGCGGTTCTTCGGGAATCCAACCGAGGCCGAAAGTGCCGGTTTCCGCGCCTGTTTACGGTGCCGGCCGACCGATCCGATAGACACCGGGATGCTGCGGGTGGAGCTGGCCCGGGAGTATCTCGAGCACCACGCGGGAGAGACAGTCACCCTGAAACAACTGGGTGCGGTGGCCCAGATGAGTCCCTTTCACCTCCAAAGGAAGTTCAAGCGACTAGTAGGGCTGACTCCCAAGGCCTATGCGAGTGCCCTGCGTATGGAGAGGATGAAGTCGGGGCTCCGACAGGGCGATACCGTCAGTCGAGCCACCTACGACGCGGGCTACGGTTCGGGCAGCCGAGCCTACGAGCATGCGCGATCCTCACTAGGCATGACTCCCGGCGTGTATCGCAGAGGAGGCAAAGGCCTCCGGATCAGCTTTACGGTGGTGCTCTCTCCGGTCGGCCACTTGTTGGCGGCGGCCACCGATCGCGGGCTCTGCAGCGTCATGCTGGGCGACGACGGCTCCGACCTGGAACGAAGACTTCGAGAGGAGTTTCCGGAAGCTCGGCTGGAGAGAGATGATGGAGCACTGAAGCTGTACACCGACCAACTGGTAGCCCGCCTCGAAGGGGGTCGGGATACGGCGCTTGCACTCGATGTGCCGGGCACCGAGTTCCAGCACCGGGTATGGGGCGCATTGAGGAGAATACCCGCTGGAGAGACCCGCTCCTACCAGGCAATTGCCCGTGAACTGGGCCAGCCAACAGCAGCCCGGGCTGTTGCCGCCGCCTGCGCGAGCAACCGCCTGGCGCTGGTCATTCCTTGCCACCGGGCCATTCGAGAGCACGGAGAAACCGGCGGCTATCGCTGGGGTGCGGAACGCAAGCGCACGATTTTGGAGCGGGAGCGCAACCAGAGGGATAGCCGTAAAGACCAAAGCGTGCCAGCTTGATAGGAGGTACCTTAGGGAAGAGCTGGAATGCCGAGCCTGGAAAATCTGATTCCCCGTTTCAAGGCAGCCGACCGACAGACCCGATTGGAAACCCTCCTCGATTACTCCAAGAAGCTGCCGCCACTCCCTGACCGCTATGAGGCGGAAAAGCAGCTGGGCCATAACCGGGTTGACGAATGTCAGACCACTGTCTACCTCTGGGTCGAGGTGGATGATGGTGGCGTCCACATCCACGCGGATGTGCCCCGCGAAGCCCCTACCGTGCGAGGATTCATCTCTTTGCTGGCGCGCACGCTCGACGGCGAGAAGCCGGAGGCTGTGGCCGACCTACCCCTCGACCTGCTGGATCGGCTGGGTCTGAGCGAGACCCTCGGGATGACCCGCACTCAAGGACTCACGGCCATTCTCCATCGAATTAAGAAGTCTGCCGCCGCGGCGGCACGCTGATGCTCGGCGTCCTGGAGCTGGCAGGTAAGGGGAGCGGATTTCTTCGGCGGCGGGATTCCGGGTATCTGCCATCCAACGGCGACGTTCATGTGGGCGAGCGTCTCATTCGCCAGCTGGGGCTGCGGCCAGGCGACGAGATCGACGGCTCGGTGCGAACCGGCGGCAAAGGCAGAGGCCCCTCACTGGAAAAGGTCACCTCCGTGCTGGGAAGAGCTCCGGAAACTCTCGGCGAGCGCCCCGAGTTCAATCGCCTGCCGGCCATTCACCCCAACGAGCGGCTGCGGCTCGAGGCCGATGGCGCTGCGGGAGGCCACGCAGACTACACCAACCGGGTAATCGATCTGCTCTGCCCGATGGGCAAGGGGCAGCGCGCCCTCATCGTGGCCCCGGCCAAGGCGGGCAAAACCATGGTACTCCAGTCGATCGCCCAGGGAGTGAGCGTCAATTACCCCGGCGCCGATCTGTTCATCCTTCTGGTGGATGAGCGCCCGGAAGAGGTGTTCGAGATGGAAGCCGCGGGAGTCGGAGAAGTCATCGCTTCCAGCTTCGACAATCCGGCGCAACGCCACGTCGCCCTGGCCGAGCTGACCCTGGAGCGTGCGCGACGTCGGGTAGAGCTGGGCGACGACGTGGTTCTGATCGTGGATTCGCTCACCCGCCTGGCCCGGGCCTACAATACCGTGGAAAAAGGAAGCGGCCGGACCCTATCCGGCGGGCTGGATGCACAGTCCATGGAGAAGCCCAAGCGATTTCTGGGCAGCGCCCGCCGGGTCGACCCGGGCCACGGTGGTGGTTCCCTGACCATCATCGCGACGGCGCTGGTGGACACCGGAAGCCGGATGGACCAGGTGATTTTCGAGGAGTTCAAGGGGACAGGTAACAGTGAGCTGGTGCTGAGCCGGGAGCTGGCCGAGCGGCGCGTGTTCCCGGCTATCGACCTGGTGGCGAGCGCTACCAGGCGGGAGGAACTATTGCTGGACCCAGAGGCGCTGGCGGCCTCGCACGTGCTCCGTCAGCGGCTGGCGGGAATGACGCCGATCAACGCGATGACGGACCTGCTGACCGATCTTCGCCGCAACAAAACCAATGGTGAGTTGATCAAGACGCTGGCTGCGTAGCCCGGGCCTTAGTGCCCCGGTTGGCCCGCTCGAACTCCTGCATGAAGCTCACCAACGCTTCGACCGCCGGGCGGGGGCACGCGTTGTAGATACTCGCCCGCATCCCGCCAACGGAGCGGTGTCCCTTGAGACCATCCAGGCCGCGCTTGGTGGCCTCACTGATAAATTTTGCTTCCAGCTCCTCGTTGGGGCCGCGGAAGCAGACATTCATCAGCGAGCGACTGTCCCGCTGCGCGGTGCCCCGAAAGAAATCGCTGTTGTCCAGGTAATCGTAGAGCAGCCGGGCCTTGGACTCGTTGTACTCCGCTATCCCCGCCAGCCCGCCCTGAGCCTGAATCCACTTGAAGATCTCACCCATCACGTAGATCCCGAAGGTGGGCGGCGTGTTGTACATCGAGTTCTCGGCCGCGTGGGTGCGGTACTGCAGCATGGTCGGTATCGTTTTGATGCCAGTTTCGACTAGATCGTCCCGGATGATTACCAGCACAACACCAGATGGGCCCAGGTTTTTCTGAGCTCCGGCGTAGATCAAGCCGTATTTCCGCACGTCGATGGGACGGCTGTACATGTCGCTGGAGGTGTCCGCCACCAGGGGAACTCCGGCCGGAGCAGCGGGCTCGGCCTGCCACTGGGTCCCGTAGATGGTGTTGTTCGTGGTGAAGTGAACGTAGGCTGGACTGGCGGAATACCGAACTTCGGCGGCCTTGGGTATCCGGTCGAAGTTGGTGGCTTCACTCGTGGCGGCGATGTGCACTTTGCCGATCGGCTTGGCTTCTTTGACCGCCTTCTGCGACCAGACTCCGGTGACCAGGTAGTCCGCCGTGGCACCCTCCCGCAGCAAGTTCATCGGGACCATGGCAAACTGAAGTGAGGCGCCACCCTGGAGGAACAGCACCTTGTAGTTGTCCGGAATGTTGGCGAGGCTGCGGCAGGCCTGCTCCGCCTCCACAATGATCCGGTCGAACACCTTGCCCCGGTGACTGTGCTCCATGATGCCGATGCCGCTGTTGGCCACATCCCAGATGGCCTCCTGGGCCTTGCGCAGGACGGGCTCCGGCAAGGCGGCCGGACCGGCACTGAAGTTGTGGATGCGCTGGCTCATGATTTTCTCGACTTTCCGTTGATGGCGCTCAACTCGGCGCTGATGATGTCCGGGTTGCCCTCGCGAATGCGGGTGAGGGCCGACGATTCCGGCTGGCCATCCAGGTGAATGCGTGCCAGGGTGGCCTGAGCGCCGTGATAGATGATGTTCTCGACCTCTTCGACGTTGATCTCCGCGCCGGCCAACACCCCAAAGACGTGGGCCAGAACCCCCGGGCGATTGCGGTGCCGGATCGTGAGACGTGAGTGGCCGAGCTGCGGGCGAGACGGTTCACCACGTTGGGTACCTCACCGGTGGCGCGAAACGACTGCACAACGCGAATGACCTCGTGGGCAATGGCGACCTGAGCCTGCTCCGTGGAAGCGCCCACGTGGTGGGTTCCGAACACACCAGGAGTCTGGGCGATGGCGCTGACGAACTCGCCGGTGCCGCCGGCGGGCTCGTTCTGGAACACATCGAGCCCGGCTCGGATTCCCCTCTCACGCACGGCCTGTTGTAGACGCTACTTCGTCTACCACCGATCCGCGCGCGGTATTGATGAGATACGCTCCCGGCTTCATCGCGGCGAGGAATTCGGCGTTGACCAGATGCTTGGTTTCCGGGGTAGCCGCCACGTTAACCGTCACCGCGTCGGCCAGCCGGGCCACCTCCAGCGGAGTCAGGGCGTATACCAGGTCGAGACGGTCCGCCTCTTCATGGGTCAGGTTCCGCGACCAGGCCACCACTCGCATTCCGAACGCTCGCGCCCGCTGGGCAACCTCCCGACCGATCTGACCCAGGCCGACAATACCCAGGGTGCGGCCATGGAGCCCTCGGGCCTTGGAGTACTCCGCTTTGTTCCACTTTCCCTGGCGTAAGTCGGCGACCTGGTCCGGGATGCGCCGGTCGCAGGACAGCAGCAGCCCCATCACCAGCTCGGCCACGGCGATCGAATTCTTCCCCGGACAGTTGGAGACGAAGACGCCAAGGTCGGACGCGGCGGCGACGTCGATCGTATCGATGCCGGCACCGGCGCGGATGACCAGCGTCAGCGCGGTGCCCGCGCGCAACGCATCTACGTTCACCTTCTTGCTGCGCACGATGAGAATGTTGGGATCGACCCGGCGGATCAAATCGGGCAAGGCGTCGGCCTTGACGTCGGGCTCGGAGATGACGGTGCAGCCCAGCTCCTTCAATCCATCGATGCCGACCTTCTCGAATTTGTCGGCGATGAGAACCTTCATGCCTTCTCCATATGCAAGATTCTACAGCCACGAGTCGCGAGTCTTGCCGTGAGGCCCATGGTGAGCCCCACGAGACTTCTGACTTGTGGCTCGTGACTCGCGACTAACCTAACTCATGCACGAACAGGCCGCTCCTGAGCTTGGGCTCGAACCAGGTGCTCTTGGGCGGCATCACTTTCCCGGCATCGGAGACGGCGATCAGCTGCTCCATGGTGGTTGGGTACAGCGAGAAGGCGATCGCCATGTCGCCTGAGTTCACTCGTCGTTCCAGCTCGGCGGTCCCCCGAATACCCCCCACGAACTCCAAGCGTTTGTCGGTTCGTGGATCGCCCACCTCGAGAATGGGTCCGAGCACGCGGTCCTGCAGCAGCGAGACGTCGAGCGAGCCAATGGGATCGGACCGATCGATGCTGCCAGGATCGAGCTCCACCCGGTGCCATGCTCCCTCGAGGTAGACGCAGAAGCTGCCCGGCCGAGGCGGACGCGGGTCATCCGTTGGGGTTACCCGGCCGACTTCGGCCAGCTCCCGGAGGATGGCGGCGGGGGTCTTCCCGGCCAGATCGCGCACCACCCGGTTATAAGGAAGTATGGTGAGCTGCTCCGCCGGAAAGAGCACCGCAAGAAACCAGTTGTACTCCTCGTTTCCCTGGTGCCTGGGGTTGGCGGCGCGACGCTCCTTTCCCGCCCTCCATGCGCTGGCGGAGCGATGATGCCCGTCGGCGACATACGCCGTGGGCACCGCCTCGAAGGCGTGGGCCAGCGCTCGATTGTCCGGGATTCGCCAGACCGTGTGCCGCACACCGTCAGGGGCGGTAAAGTCGTACAGCGGCTCGGTCCGCAGTACGGCAGCGGTCACGTCGTGAATCCGCTTCTCTCCCCGGTACGCCAGAAACACCGGCTCGGCGTGGGCATTCAGGGTCAGCACGTGACGGGTCCGATCGTCCTCCTTGTCGGGCCGGGTCTTCTCGTGTTTTCGAATCACATCGTTCTCGTAATCATCCACGTGAACGCAGCCCACCACGCCGACCTGACTGCGTCCCTCCATGATCTGGCGATAGAGATAGAGCGCGGGGTCCCGGTCGCGGATCAGAGTGCCCTGCGCAATGAACCGTTCGAGCGCAGCCCGAGCGCCGGCATAGACCCGGGGATCGTGAGGATCGGTGTCGCCCGGTAAATCGATGTCTGACCTCCCGACGTGGAGAAAGCTGTGGGGATTGCCTCGTGCCAGCTCGGCGGCTTCGTCACGGTCGACCACGTCGTAAGGCACCGCAGCTACCCGAGGGGCGAGCTCGGGGGCGGGTCGAATGGCAGGAAAAGAATGCAGTCTCACAGAATCGTTGCGCTCGAGAGTGAGTTAGCCACCGGGTTGTACCGCCCGCTCGCAGAGTCCGAGCCCCACATCCACCAGCAGGGCCAGCACTGCAGCGGGCAACGCCCCTGAAAGAATCATACGGGTGTCGGACAGCGCCAGCCCGGCGGCAATGAGATCGCCCAGACCCCCGGCGCCGATGAAGGCGGCCAGGGTCGCGGTACCGACATTGATAACCGCGGCCGTGCGGATCCCCGCCATGATAATCGGCGCAGCCAGAGGCAAACGAACGTAGCGCAGGATCTGTCGCGGCGTCATGCCCAGAGCCCACCCTGCCCTTACTGCATCGGGCGCCGCATCGCGCACCCCGGTGTAGGTGTTTCGGAGAATCGGATAGAGCGAGTAAAGGAAAAGGGCCACCAGAGCCGGGATGACACCAATGCCGAGCAACGGAATCATGAACGCGAGCAGAGCGATGCTGGGGATAGTCTGCAACAGGCCGATTCCACGAATGACCGGCTCAGCCGAGCCGCGGCTGCGTTCCAGGGCCAATCCGAGCGGCACGGCGCAGAGAATGGCCGCGGCCAGCGAAACGCTGACCAGAAGCAGGTGCCGCAGGGTCAACGTTAGAATGGACCTCCGTTGGTCCCACAGGTAGCGGGCGACACCGGACTCCCGCTTACGAGAGAAGCCGGAATCAACAGCGCCGGACCGGGTGATCCCTAACGCCAGCAGTGCTCCTCCGGCCACCCGCTCTACCGGCACGCGGTCCACCTCGATCCGACGGTTGAGCCGCCGCATGTCGGACTCGGTAAGGAGTCCACTCAGCTCCGTCAGCGCCCCGATAGCAGCCGGAAATTCGCGGGCGAATCTGGATCCGACCAGTGCCGCCGCCTCATAGGGAGGAAAGAAGCGGCGGTCGTCCTCCAGGATGACCAGATTGTATCGAGCGATGAAGCCGTCCGTCGAGTACCCGTCGATCACATCCACCTCGCCCGCGGCGAGTGCCTGGTACTTCACCGCAGGCAGCAGCGCGCGCACGGCCCGGAACCGGATCCCGTACGCCTTCTCGATCCCGGGTAGACCATCGGATCGTCCGATGAAGTCCGCGGTGAGCCCGGCGCGGAGACGGGTCGAGACCCGAGCCAGGTCGCTCAGCGTTGAGAGCTGATATTGCCGCGCAGTCTCCTGGCGCACGGCTATGGCATACGTGTTCTGAAAGCCGAGCGGCGGCAGCCAGCGCACTCCAAAACGGCGGCGAAACTCGCGGCTCACCCGGCGGTACACATCTCGTGGGTCGGGACTGGGCCGCTCTCCCAGGAGCGCAAGCAGTCCGGTGCCGGTGTACTCCGGGTACACGTCGATGGCATTGGTGCGAAGCGCCTGAAAGGCAATCTCCGTGGCCCCGAGGCCAGGCCGCCGGCTCACCGTAAAGCCGCGAGCCTCCAGCAGCTGGGCAAACATCTCCGCGAGCAGATACGACTCTCCAAAAGGCTTGGAAGCAACAATTATCGGTCTGGATTGGGGGACCGGCCGGTCCTGCTGCGCCTGGCCTGGACTGGCACCCAACAGCAGCGCAAGAAGCAGGGCCGACCGACTCACGCCGGCACCACTCTGGCGCGCAGCAGCAGCTCGCGGACGTACTCGCCCGCAGGTGCCCGCCGTAATTCTTGGGGCGTTGCGACCTGTTCGACCCTTCCCCGGCGCATGACTACCACCCGGTCGGCCAGATCGAAGGCTTCGTGAAGGTCGTGAGTTACCAGCACACTGGTAACACCCAGCGTGCGGCGAATCCGGTCGAAGGTGCTCTGGAGCTCGACCCTGGTAATCGCATCGAGAGCGCCAAATGGCTCGTCAAGCAGGATGATGTCGGGTTTTATCGCGAGGGCTCGCGCCACCGCTACCCGTTGCCGCTGCCCACCGGAGAGCTCACGAGGCCAGCGTTGAGAGAAAAGGGCGGGGTCGAGTCCCACGAGCTGCAGCGCCTCGCCCCCCAGCTCGTGCGCATTTTCTGCTCCGCGGAGCCAGGGCACCAGCTCCACGTTTCGCTGTACCCGCCAATGGGGTAGCAGTCCGCCGTCCTGGGGGACGTACCCCACCCGCCGCCTCAGGGCAATGGGATCGAGCGCGGCGGCGTTGGCTTCCTCGATGAGAATCCGTCCTGCGTCCGGGTCGACCAGACGGTTAAAGCAGCGCAGCAGCGTAGTTTTGCCCGAGCCACTTTCGCCCACCAGAACAACCGACTCGCCGGACCATATGTCCAATGAGACATTGTCCAACGCGAGCACCGATCCATAGCGCTTGTTGACCTGTTCAGCACGGAGAGCCGGAGCACTGCTGCGTTCGCTCACGTCGCCCGCCGCCATGCCACCAGCCAGAGCAGGGCCAGGCCGACTTCGACCACAGCATCAGCCAGGTACACCGGGGAGATCCGGCCCGATAAAGCATAGATCAGGTCGATTGCCGCCAGACCCAGAGCACTTCCCAGGGCCAGCAGGACGATTTCGTCCGTGACCCGGCGGCGTCTGGCTGCAAGCAGGAGCACCGCACCGATCACCGTTACCAGAACGCCTACCGTTCTCACCAACCAGAGATCGGTTTTAGGTCCGGTTACCAGCTGAAAGCTGACGATGTCCAGCAATGGCCAGATGCCGGTTACCAGATAAAACACCCCCTGAATAACTGCCAGCTTCAGCATCCAAATCCCTCGGAATACCGGGTGAAATTCAGGATCACGGCAAAATCACTGGCAACTTACCAGAGCTCGGTCGTCTCATTTCTCGTGACTCATCAGCCCGAATTTTCTGCCGCCGAGGCAAGCTGCAGAAATGAGCACAAGGGTAGCGTGTCTGTCGTGCGCCAAGTACTTGATGGTTCGATAGCTCACCTGAAGGCAGCACAGCGGTTGCAGTGACAGCGATCTGTCAGCTCGGCATGAACGAAAGTGCATCGGACCCGAGCGCGAAAGTTGCGTGGTATCGCGCTCCTCGGCACTTCCCTTTGCTCGAAACCCGGCGCTCATGAGGTCTGGCATGTACCGTATCGAGCTCTCGCCTGGCGAAGAAACCGTATTCAGATCGATTGAAGAGCTGGCCGTGGCGATCAAGAGAGGGGTGGTGACTCCTCGAGCTCGCATATTTCATAACGCCTCGAACAAGTGGCTGCCGATCCAGTTCCATCCCCACTATAAGACAGCGCTATCGTTGCCGCTGACCCAGGCGGCCCTGGTAGCCGGCCCCCAGGCCAAACCGCTCTCTTCGCTCAGTCTCGAGCTGCCCCCGGAGCCCGAGCCGGAGCCGGAGATCACGTTCCCGCTGCCCCAGCCACAGATCGGGTCTTCACCGAAACCGACAGCAGAGAAGAAAAAGCCCAAGTCGAAACAACTGACAGGAGAAACTCGCAGCCGCCGCCGCAGCAAGCCACGGCAACAGCTGAGAATCGCCCTCGTCGGAGCCCTCCTCCTTGGCGGAGCGCAGTGGGTCCTGTCGGTGCCGCTGATCGCTCGAGCCAAGCCAACTTTGCTGGTCGATGTGCAGCGGCGGCTCTCGGAAGTGCCTGCCAGCGAGATGGGCCAGGTTGCGTCGCCCAACTCTGCAGACATGGTCCCCACCCTCCCGGCCAGCGTTAGTGCAGCAACGCCCGAGGTGCTCCGGCCAGCGCCTGAGCCACGGCATCGGGCAACCGCTCCAAGCTTTGGGGGTACTGCCGTCACCCGGTCGGCCTCTCCCGAGGTCGAGCCAGCTCCCCTCACTGATATTCCGGTGGCCGCCCTGCCGGTAACTGACAGCCTCAATGCGAAGCTGGCTGATTCAACCAGACAGAAGGCAATGCAGGGCATCCTCACCACGGTCAGTGGCGGGGGCACCTCCGGCGTCAAACCACCCCCCAAGCGTTAAACAGGCGTGTGACTCACCCCACAGCAACCGTCTCCTCCACGGCAGATAATCCAGCGTCGTAACTCATTGTTTATCAACAAGTTATGTTGATAAACCTGTGGATAACGACGATTCGGTGTGGAAAAGATCCGGGCGGTCACCATAACCGTGACACGCAGCTCCGGGCGATAACGCACACGAGCGCCGCCGCAGGCGCCAGGAGAAACCAGCATGGCGAGGGCGATCTGGAGCGGCTCGATCAGCTTCGGAATGGTGAGCATTCCGGTCAAGCTATTCGGGGCAACAGAGAGCAAGGACATCTCGTTCAACCTGCTGCACGCCACCTGCGGCACGCGACTACAACAGCGTCGCT
Source organism: uncultured Gemmatimonadales bacterium (assembly GCA_963698975.1). Taxonomy (GTDB): domain Bacteria; phylum Gemmatimonadota; class Gemmatimonadetes; order Gemmatimonadales; family GWC2-71-9; genus CAVVWJ01. The sequence goes on along the minus strand of CAVOSV010000002.1, from coordinate 1,068,716 downwards.
GGTGTCCTACCGATGAAGTCGATGTACCGTGGAATGAGACTGCCCGCGGGTACGAGTATGCGAAGGGTCAATACGTCGTGCTCACGGATGAGGACTTCGAGCGTCTGCCCCTCCCCAGCAAGCACACCATCGAGCTCACATCGTTCGTGGAGGAGAAAGAGATCGATCCGGTCTTCTACGAGCGCAGCTACTACCTGGAGCCGGCCGAGCGGGCAGAGAAGCCTTACGCGCTATTGCTGAAGGCCCTGGAAAAGCGGAACCTCACCGCCATCGCCACGATCACCATCCGGAAGAAGGAACAACTCTGCGCGCTCCGATCCCACGAAGGCACGATCATGTTGGAGACGCTTTTCTATCCCGACGAGATCAGGGAGGAGCGCGGTATGGATCTCGATGCGGTGAAGGTATCGGACCGGGAGCTGGAGATGGCCTTTACCCTGATCGACATCTTCCGCAAGCCTTTCGACCCCGGCGAGTATCACGATCACTATCGCGAAGCTCTGGCGGAAATGATCGAGGCCAAACTGGAAGGCAAGCAGGTGGTGAAGACACCGACGCCGCGCGACAACCGGGTGATCGATCTGGCTGATGCGCTCAAGCGGAGTGTCGAGGCAGCCAAGAAAGAGGCGGCCAAACCCAAGCCGCCGGCGCGAGCCCGTTCCCGCGCCACCCGGCCAGCTCGTCGGCCCAGGAAGGTTGGATGACCGCAGTCGGGACCGACGTTGGACGCGTGCTCGACCAGCTCGAGCTGCGCCAGCCGAAGATGGTTCTGACGGTTGACAGCTATCAGCTTCCAGTCACCAATCTGGACAAGGTCTTGTGGCCCGGCGCGGGGCGCAGCAAACCGCTTACCAAGCGAGACCTGCTGCGCTACCTCACGCGAGTTTCTCCCTGGCTGCTCCCCCATCTGGCTGGCCGCCCGATCTTTACCACTCGATATCCCGACGGTGTGAATGGGAAGAGCTTCTACCAGAAGCATTGGGAGAAGCCGCCGGAGTACGCACGCACGGTGCGGATCTACTCCAGTCACAATGAGGGCGACGGCGAGTATCTGATCTGCGACAACCTTCCCACCCTCCTGTTCCTGGCGCAGATGGGTGGCCTGGAGCTGCACCCCTGGTTTTCGCGGATAGACCCGGCCCCGGATGCACGGGGTCGAAGCCTCAAGTTCTCCGGCTCCGAAGCCAATCTCGAGGAGTCGGTGTTGAACTATCCGGACTTCGTGATCTTCGATCTGGATCCTTACCTGTACTCGGGAAAAGAAGGCAAGGGCGAGGAACCCGAACTGCACCGGAAGGCGTTCAAGCGCACACGCGAACTGGCCCTCCGGCTGCGCGAAATGCTGGGCGGTCTCGGCCTGGAAATCTTCGTGAAGACCTCGGGACGGACCGGACTGCACCTCTATCTGCCGATTGTCCGGAAGTTCGACTACGACGCGGCCAGAAGCATCGCGGAGACGATAGGCCGTTACGCGCTGCAACAGTGGCCTAAAGAGATCACCCTGGAGTGGTCGGTTCCCCGCCGGACCGGGAAGATCTTCTTCGACTACAACCAGAACAGCCGGGGAAAATCACTGGCTTCCATCTTCTGTCCCCGGCGGCATCCGATGGGGACGGTATCCATGCCGGTTACCTGGGACCAGCTGGAGAAGATCTATCCGACCGATTTTACCCTCCACACTGTCCCTGGCGTTCTCGACCAGGACGGCGATCCCTGGGCAAAGGTGCTGTCATCCAAGCAGGACCTGGACGCGTTGCTCGAGAGGCAGAGCGCATGAGCACCCGGGCGCTGAAAGTATTGGCCAAGACTGCACCGGGCGGACTTCGTTACCGAGCCCAGCCAACCTGGGTGCCTCCCATGCTCGCCACCCTCACAGAAACCCTGCCATCTCAGGGCAAGTGGATCTATGAGCCCAAGCTCGATGGAGTTCGGGCGCTGATCTACGTCAGCGGCGGCACCGTGCGGATCTACTCGCGGAACCGCAAACCGCTCAACGGTGCCTACCCCGAGCTGGTCGAGGCGCTGGAGCCAGCGGTGCGTGGCGACGCAGTGCTCGACGGCGAAATTGTGGCGTTCGATCCCGATCGTGGTGTCACCAGCTTTGCGCGCCTGCAGCAGCGGATGCAGCTGCGAGATCCGATCCAGGCGCGACGGAGCCGGGTGCCCATTTTTCTGTACCTGTTCGACTGTCTCTTTTATGAGGGCGTAGATCTCACTACGCTGCCGCTGGTGGACCGCAAAGCCGTGCTGCGCGATGTGGTGTGGTTCGACGATCCGATCAGGTTCACTCCGCACAAGACCTCGGGTTCGGCCGCAATGCTGCGGGAGGCCTGTGATCAGGGAGCCGAAGGAATTCTCGCCAAACGAGCAGACTCACGATACGTCAGTGCACGCTCGACCGATTGGCTGAAGTTGAAATGCGTACGCCAGCAGGAACTGGTGATCGGAGGCTACACCGCGCCTCAGGGGTCTCGCGAGCGTCTCGGGGCTCTGCTGGTGGGATACTACGAAGGAAAATCGCTGCGTTACGCCGGGAAAGTCGGCACTGGATACAGTAGCCGGACGCTGGAGACGCTCCACCGGCGCCTGCTGCCATTGCACCGCGATGCCTCGCCTTTTTCGGAGGGGCCAGCTCCCGCGGGAGAAGTCCAGTGGGTCGCACCGAGGCTGGTGGCGCAGATCGGATTTTCCGAGTGGACCACGGCAGGCCTGCTTCGTCATCCCCGCTTTCTTGGCCTCCGCGACGACAAGGCGGCTCGAGAGGTCCGCCGTGAAGACTAGCCTCGCAAGCCGCCGCAAAGCCCTCAATTCTCCAGCGTAACCTTCCACACCGTCCAGTAAGCCTAGTAGACGAAATAGCTTGGCGGGTCAGGTCCGAGCGCACGGTTTTTGCCCCGACCGGTGGTGTTGAGGAAGCAAACAGCTGAAGCTGTAGTTCAATCCTTCCCCCATACCGACCGGAGGCTCAATGCGTGGCAACGCGTGGATGACCCGCGTCCTGTTGGCGGGCGGTGTAGTGCTGGCGTCGGCCCATCCAGTGATGGCCCAGCGTGTCAGTCTGACCCCAAACATCGGCGTGTATATCCCGACGACCGAGCTGGTCAAGGCTGCGAGTGGCGAAGAGTTCAAGCAAGAGATGAGCTTCACGCTGGGTGGCCGGCTGGGCATCATGATGGGGAACCGGCTTGGGCTCGAGTTCACCGGTGCGTATGCGCCGAGTGATCTCAAGGTGACCGCCAGTGGATTCGGAGATCAGAGTGAAGACGCCAATATCTTTACCGGGAGTGGCCGGGTCAGCTTTCACATCATTCCCGCCAGCAGTCCGGTTTCGTTCCTGGTATCCGGCGGTGTGGGCGTGATCAACCGAAGCGGCGCGTTCTACGCCAACGCGGAGAACAAGACGGATATCGGCGGTACGGTGGGGGCCAGCGCAGGGTTCCGCTTGGGCAGCCTGCTGCGTCTGCAGGTGAGCGCTGAGGACTACGTGTATAAGCCCCAGGCCGAGATCCCGGGATTCGGTCCCTCGGACGAGAGGAAGACGCAGAACGACATCCATCTCTCGTTCGGTGTCGGCATTCCGCTCCTCGGGTTGGGTAAGAAATAAGCGACGGAAGCTCTCCTGGTCAGGCGAGGCGGCATCGCGCAAGCGATGCCGCCTCTTTTGTTTACGGGCGGCTCACGGAGCAGGGGTGACTCATTTCACAGCGTCTGCACCCCGCTTCGGGCATGCTGTTCACTCCGGAACAGTCCGGCGCACGAACAGCGCATGTCAGCCAGCGCTCTGGTTTGTGTCCACAAGAGCTTCTGATAAGGAGTGGGTATGTCGATACGAAAGCTGATGGGAACACTGGCGGGTACAGTCACCGCTCTCGCTGTGATCTCAACGGCAGCAACGCCGGCGGTAGCGCAGGGTGGGGTTGAGCTCACCCCGTGGGTCGGCGCGTACATCCCAACCAGCAACTCGGTGGGTGCATTGGGCGAAGATATCTCCCGTAATGTGGGCGCCGCGGGGGGACTGCGGCTGACATTTTGGGGAACCGGCAGGCTCGGGTTCGAAGCAACCGGGGGATATGCTCCGGCCAAGATCGGTAACGAAACCATCAACCAGAGCGAAAACACCGATCTCTTGCTGGCCAACGCCAGATTGCTGCTGGCGCTCTCGCCGGTGACCAACAGCGTTGGCTTCTACCTTGCCGGCGGCCCTGCCTTGCTTTCTCGAGGCAGCAACCCGTTCGACAACGACAAGAGCAGCACCGATTTTGGCGGCGTGCTCGGTCTGGGCTTCCGATTCGGCGGAGGCCAGGATAAGAGAATTGGTTTCCGGATCGACCTGGAAGACTACCTGTACAACGGGGACTTCGGGGGAGGCGACGACTTCCAGAATGACCTGGTGGCCTCTCTAGGCATGTCGATCGGCCTGGGCGGTAAGGCCAGCGAATAACGTCGAGCTTGAGCAAGAGAAAAAAGGAATGCCACCACTCGGTGGCATTCCTTTTTTCCCTGCGTTCGTTACTAGCGGCTGCTCTTTCGGGAGCCTGAGCGACTCCGACTGCTAGACCGACTTCGGCTGCTGCTGCCGGAACGGCTGCGGCTTCTTCCGCCCGAGCGGCTCCGGCTTGCTCCGGACCGGCTGGAGCTGCGACGGCTGCTGGAGCGACTGGTGCTCTTCCGGCTCCCCGATGCCCGGCGCCGCCGAGTGGAGGCGGCTTTCCGCGCTGATGCGGAGCGGGAGGATTTCGAGCGCGAAGCGGAAGCGCGCCCGCCTTTTTTCCCGCCCTTCCGAGAGGAACTGCGGTTCGACTTCTTGCCTCGCCCCGATCCGCTCTTTTTGCCGCCACCGGTTTCCTTGTTCACGGTGGCCCAGGCGCGCCGCTCCGCCTCTCCGCGAGAGACGCCACGCTTCTCATAACCTTCTTCGATATGCTCCGCCTGGCGCTTCTGTTTGCCCGTATAAGAGGACTTATCCCCGCGTGGCATGTTCTCGCCTCCAGCTTGAGTGAGCCAGGATGTCCGTTTTTCAAAGACCTGCGGAAGTAAACGGTCCGGCTCGGGGGGCGGCTGTGGGTTGGGTCACAGTAAGGGTCACGAGTCGAGAGTCGCGAGTCAGGAGTCAGGAGTCAGGAGTCATGTGCCCACGGCTGACGAGAACTGCTCTGCAGGCGATTCAGTCCGTGCGGTCTCTCGACTCGCGGCTCGCGCCTGACAAAAAGGTGGGTGGAACGGGCCGTTGGGCCCGTTCCCGCGAGATAAAAGAAGAAGGGGGGAAAGATGGGAGATTACAGCGAAAGCGCTGGAATGAACGACTCGTCCGGCCAACAGAGCAGGGGACTCAGGGCTTTTTCGGACGTCTCGCAGTTCGCCGTCCAGCAACGCTCCCACTGAGGCCAAGTATAGATCGGGTGAAAATGGCCGCTGTGCGTTGCATCACACGACTTCTTCCATTCGAGGATTAGGCCGATAGCTCCTGCCGACCTTTGCCGCCGGCTTGCCCTCCAGCAAAACGATGTCAGCAGTGAAGTCGTACTTGCCCTCGAAGAGAGAAGAGCCCACTCCATAACCATCTACCGGTACTCCGGCCTGCTCGAAGTCGCGGATCTTCTCGGCGGTGAATCCACCAGAAACGAAAATTTTCACGTTACGGTGGCCGGCCTGGTCCAGAGCGCGACGAACCTTCCACACGAGCTGTGGATTTACACCTGTGGGCCTAAAGTGTCCCATATCGTGCCACAGAGAACTGTCGACCAGAATCTCACTGGTATCGAGCCTCACACCGTGCAACCGATCGCCCAGAGCCTCGGCTACTTCGAGTGACGTCCGCACACAATCATTATGAAAGTCGACCAGGCTGATCAGTCTCACATCGGGCCCTACATGATCGGCAAACATGCGGGTGGCCGCGACAGTATCACCCCCGTATGCCGCGATGAAGGCGTGGGGCACGGTACCCACCCCCTCACTGCCCCACCAGGAAGCCTGGGCGTCGGTGGAGACACCGATTGCTCCGGCTACGTGTGCCGCGTAGCCATCTCCGGTCTGGACGAGCCAGTGATCGTGCCGGGCGGGGAAGAACAGAACTTCTTTGGGCGCGGCGGCCTCCACCACCCTTCGAGTATTGGTTCCAACCCGAGTGCGCCGAGACAGAACACCCAGATACAGCGTCTCCAGGTGAGCGAAGGCGTCATAGGGCCCCTCGATGAGAAGAACAGTTTCCCAGGGCTGCACCTCATCGCCGTCATACAACGCCCACACCTTGAGCTCAGACCACTCGACAGCGCACTCCTTCAGGATGGCGATGGCCTCATCCATACCTCCGAGAAAGGCCGGCCGCTTCCCGAACACCTGCATCGTTACTCGAGGTCGGTACCCTTCGGCCAGAAGAATGTCTCGAGAGCGGACGAAGTACTTGTCGGAGTAGTACCCGGCACGCATCTTCGCCACAGGCAGATTGAATACTTCGGGGTCGAGCCGGGGGCGATTGGGCATCAGCTTGATGGAACGTCGGGATAGCGCCGCGACTTGAGCTCGCGTAGTGCGGCACGGAGCTGTCGAGCACCTTGCCCCGCAGGATGCCGATCGATGAGCCGCCGGAGCTCCGCCATAGCGCGCCCCGGATTATCGAGCCGGTTCTCGTAAAGCTCCACCAGGGCAAGCCCAACCCGAACGTCGTCCCTCGTCGGGAGCGGATGAGCGCGCAGGCTATCGAGCTCAACTGCGGCGGTCTCCGGCTCGGAGAGAGGCCCAGTAAGGAGCTGAGACCGGCGCAGCGTGGCTTCGACTCTCTCGGCAGGATTTCGGGCCCGCTGAGCATACCCTTCTGCGGCAGCCTCATGGTGGCCCTGCGCCGCCAGCGTTTCGATACTGGAATACCCGGCGCCGATGCGGGTGAGGCCGCCGCTGAGGAGGAGCTGGAAGAAACCATCCAGCACCGGCTCCAGCACTCCGGACAGGAAGCCCACGGTCAAGCCGTACACAGCCCATAGCGCGCCGACCAGTTGGAGCATGCGAGCGTCGTGAGTAACCACCGCCAGCACTAGCGCGAGTATGGTCCCGAGCAGGGCAACGCTACCCACGGCCAGGCGAACCAGATCGAACGGTTCCTCAGACCAGCGGTGGGCAGCGGGAGGATCGATCCGCAACGGATCGGCGCCGTCTTCAAGAGGCGAGGAGCTCAAGCCGACAAGTTAGGAAGCGACCTTCGGGGCAGCAAGCAGCGAGACCTCCGCCCTCGGTTGACTTTCGGTTCTTGCGGAGCCTAAATCCCCCGCAGAGTACGTAACCAGGCTCTTGCTCCGGGAAGGCCGATGCGGATTGCTTCCATCGTCGTGTTGCTCGCACTGCTCAGCGGGGAGCGCGTACGCGCTCAGCAGAGTGACACCGTACGCACTCAGCAGAGTGATACTGTACGCACTCAGGAGAGTGATAGCGTGCGGGAGCAGGAGAGTGATAGCGACATTCCCTGGCGTACCAGCTTCTTCCCTTATCTCACCGGCGGTGCCAACGACGGGCCAGTTCTGGCCTTCCGGGTTCATCACTTCCAGGCCGCGGAATACGAGGATCGGGTCACCAATAACGCGTCCCTCACCGGCGAAGCAGGGTTCACCTCACGCGGCAGCCGCTACATCGTCGCTCGATTCCGGGCACCGCAGCTGTGGAACAACTGGCGGTTGAAGGCGCTTGCCGCGGCGGGGAGAGAGGCTCGCTTCGGGTACTTCGGAATCGGCAACGAGACCGTCAAAAATGACGACCTCGTCACCGACGCGAATCCCTTCCTCTACCGCGTTCGACGCATCCGCTATGGCGGACAGGCTGAGCTGACCCGCCGGATCCGAGGCCCATGGCAGGTCGCTCTGCAAGCAAACGTCGAGTGGACCCGTTTCACCACGCTGCCCGGACCGTCGCTCTTTCAATCGGACTTTGGGCCGGAACGGAGGGAAGACGACGTATCGGGCAGGCTCGCCCTGATCTATGACACCAGGGATCTCGAGTACAACACTCATCGTGGTTTGCTGCTCGAAGCCGGTGCTCAAGCGGGATCGGGGCTCGACGGCTACACCCGGCTATACACCGTGCTTCGTGGCTACGTCAGCCCATTCGAGGGAACCGTGCTCGCAGCCCGGCTGGTCGCATCCGGCATGGGAGGCTCGCCCACCCTCAATGCCCGGTACATTATCCCGTCCTGGGAAGACCAAATCTCGGTTCTGGGTGGCCAATACTCGCACCGGTCGTTCGACACCGGTCGCTTTGCGGGCAGGCACGCGTTGTTTGGGAATTTTGAAGTGCGTCACGACCTGATCGCGTTTGGCGATCTCGGGGCTATCACCCTGCTAGGCTTTCTGGACGCCGGCCGCGTCTTCGAAGAAGACTTCAAGCTGACATTGGATGAAGTAAAAGTAGGAGGGGGCGGCGGGGTAGGACTCCGAATCCTGCGCTCGACAATCTTTACCTTCAACTTTGCGGGCGGTCCCGACGGGTTTAATCCATCAGTCGGAACCGGATGGATGTTTTAAGAGGCCTCAGGCAACCTTCGCCACCGAGAATCCCGCAGCTTCCAACACCTCACGCAGCGTTGTTTCGCCGCGGTCTCTCGCATACCACTTTCGAACCTGAGGATAGAGCTCGGTCTTCGGCATGGTCGCGCGATTGGCCATCACCCAAGACTGCAGCTCGGTGGGCCGTGGACCCCAATGGCCGAGCTCCTGATAGTTCTCATCCAGCGCAATCACGACGGGAATCGACCGGGACCCATTGGTGAGGTAACGGTCCATAACCTCGGGATTGGCATCCCGCAGGATTACCCTGAGCTCCAGTCCGGGGACAGCGTCGGCGAGTTTGGCGACTACCGGTACAGTATTGGAGGCGTCGCCGCACCAGTCTTCCGCAATGACCAACAGCTTGCGGGCACTGCCCGACGGAACGGCATTTCGGGCCCAGTCCGGGATCCGGGCCAGATTATACACTCCCTGCCACAGTCCACAGTGCTGTGCTTTGCACGAAGCCACAAAAGCCTCAAAGCTCAACGCGTCGTGCCACAACTTCCTGAAATCCAGCATGCCCTCTCCATGAGTGCCACGCCTCTTCCAACACGCAGATTCGAGCAATAGTTCCGTTTCAGATCTCCTCGATTCTGATCCCCCGCTTGCCCAGCTCTGCGACGTAATCCCTGAACGGAACAGCCTCGTCGGGTGTGTGTACGCCCTTGGCGGTAACCCGGCCGTCCACCTGCATTTGCCCGGTGATGGAAAGAGAATACCCCGTGGTCCGCATCATGGCGCTGATGCCGTGCTGCGCGTCGTAGTAGTCGAGCAGACGGAAGGTCACGGAGGTGGTCTTTCCCTGCCTGGCTCCGGTTACCTCCACCTGTAAGGCCACCAGATCGCGACCGTTCGGTTTGGAGAGCTTGGGGCTTACGGCCGCGATGAAAACATCCCGCGGCACCACCTTGCTCCCTTTCACATCGATCGGCTCGTTGCCCAGAAGACCCAGCTCCCGAATGGGGCGCACTACGGCAGCATGGCCTGGATAGCGGAGCGTCTTGTACTCCATGACGTCGATCTTGCCCTGGTAGGCAAACGGCAGAGTGCTGATGCCGCCCCCGGTGTGAAAGGCCTCGAGGGTTCCGACCGGAGAGGGAAACTCCACCGCCTCGACTTCGCTGAGCGCGTCCACTTGCACCGGCCGGCCGCCGCGCAGCACCCAGGAAGGGGTGGTGTAGTAATCAAGGGCCCCTTCCAGCGAGTACACGATCTGGTAGTTGAGCGGAGGCTCTGGGGTTTGGGGAAGGCCGCCGACGAAGATCTTTACCTTCTCTGCCTGGTCCAGCCGGCGAATACCTTCCGCCGCCAGAATGTTGACCATCCCCGGTGCGAGGCCGCAATCGGGAATGACCGAGATTCCCTTGGCCTCCGCTTGCTGGTGCAGCTTCTTCTGCTCCAAGACGATCTCGGTGTTTCCTCCCAGGTCGGAGAAGTGGCAGCCGCCCTCGACGGCGGCCCTCGCCATCGGGCCGTTGTAGTAGTAGGGAATAGCGCTCATGACCGCGGCCTGCCCCGCAAACGCTGCCCGCACCGCGGCCGAGTCGGACACATCGAGCCGAATCGTGCGGAGACGACCGTTCCAGTCACCGGCCAAAAACTTCGGCAACTTGTCGGGCCGGAGGTCGGCCAGGGTCACCTGGGTAATCGCGGGATTTTGCAGCAGATCGTACGCGCAGGCGCAGCCCTGAAGACCCGCACCGAGGACCAGCAGTTTCATCAGCCACCCCACCAAGAGTGAACAGAGAAAAGCCCCGGAAAGTAGCCGGGGATGCTATGGACCTTCAATGGTGCTGGATGGAGCGATGGGTGAGCCGGTTACATCTGATCCGGAGTCGGCGGCCGGGTGGAAGCTCCCGGGAAGTAGGTGACCTGTCGTGGCTGGGCCGGCACCTCCGACCAATGCAGGAGACGAGGTCTTCCCTTGGCGAGAGGCCGGATCTGCAGGAGCTCGCCGGTAAAGAAAGCCACCGAATCGTTGCCCCAGCGCACCGGATCGGTTGCAGCCTGGGCCAGAATACCGGGACGGCCCGTTCGGGGGACAACGCAGAGATCTTCCGCCTGGGGACAGGGAACGACACGGGCAAAAACCGGCTCGCCCAAAAGCACGGCGAGACTCGAGTCCGCGGCGGCACGTTCCCCAGGCGGGACACTCCTCGCATTCGGCTTGGCCGGCGGAGCCTCCACTCGGTAGAGGTCTTTGCTGGTCTTCACCAGCAACGCGCTGCCATCGGAGCTCCAGCCGACGCGCTCGAGAAGCCCCGGATCCTTGGGCAATCGAAGCTCGCGGTCTGCTCCATTCAAGAGATTAAGAACCCACAGGGTGGCAGGTGTGGAATCGCGGAGCGACTGCCCGCGAAAGAACGCCACCTCTGCTCCATCGGGCGATAGCGCCGGCCGGAGCTCGGCCACGGTGGTGTAGGTGATCTGGTAGGCAGGCCCGCCATCCGCCCTGACGGCGTATAGATCTCCACTCAGGCCGCTTCCTCCGACGAAGATGGCATAGGACTCATGACCCACATCGATCTTGCCACGGAGCGGAGGAAGAGTGCCACAGGCGAGCAACGGAGACAGCGTGAACAGCAAACGGTAAACCGTGAAGGAGCGCGCTGCTCTGCCCCAACCCTTCACCATTTACCGCTCACCGCTGACTGTTGTTTTCATCAGCCACCATCCCTTGGGATCCACCTCGATGCGCTTGGGCTTGTGGGAAATCCCTTCGACGATCTGGCGAGTCTGCCGGCCCTGGACGTGGAGTCGAACCGGGACGTCATCCACCAGCAGGATCAAGCTCGGAATCTGAAAGTCACCCCACTCGGCAGGCTGTGTCTGAGTGATGTCGACCGTCAGCTTCTTTCCCTTGTGAGTCCATTTCAGGTCCAGCACCGGATATCCCGGCTGGGTTAGAGCCTGGCGAAAGTACCAATCGAGATCCCGACCCGCTGCCTCCGACATGATCCGAGCAAAATCAGCCGAGAACGCGGTGCTATCGCGAAAGGTGCTGTAATAGCGGCGCAGGCCGGAAAAGAATGCGGAGTCTCCGACCAACCCGCGCAACTGGTGCAGGACCCAGGCACCCTTCTGATAGTTGTTGCTGTTGAGCAGGCCGACGAGGTCTCGAGCAGTGGTGTCCAGGACCGGTTGACCGACCTCTTTGGATTCGAACACCTCATTGGCCATCCGGCGCATTCCCGCCCGGAAGGCGCTGTCGCCGTCGGCGTGAGCCTGCCAGAGTGCCGCCAGGTAGGTGGCAAAACCCTCCGACAGCCAGAGGTGATGCCAGTCGCCCTCGGTGACTGCATCTCCAAACCATTGATGGGCGGTCTCGTGGGCGACGACCTGCTCACCCAGTTTTTTCTCGCGGTAGCGCTTTTCGTCGTAAAAAATGGCGGTGCTGTTCTCCATACCGCCGAACCGGGTGCTCGACTCGACATGAGCCAGGCTTCCATAGGGGAAGGGTCCCACCAGATCGCTGTAGTAGCGCAGGATTTCCGCCGCTCTTCGGAAGGGGTCGTTCACGGCGTAGGCCGAGTCTTCCGGGTAGGTCCACACCGTGACCGGGATACAGCTTTGCTGGCAGTCACCATCCGGCAACCGGGTGCGGGCCAAACGGCCGATTCCCACGACCATGGTATACACCGGAATTGGATGGTCCATCCGATAGTGCCATACGACGTGCCCATAGGCTAAGGTATCGATCTTCTCCAACACTCCGTTGGCAATCACCTGATCGTTGACCGAGGCCTGCACATGAAAAGCGACCGTGGCCTTGTCGCTGGGATGATCCTGGGACGCGAGCCAGAGGTGCGCCCGGTCGGGCCAATTGTCAGCGAAAATAGTTCGGGCACCGTACTGGTTGGCCCCGATAATCAGGCCGTCGCGCACCTGCCCGTGGTACCGCACCCGAGTGGTGAGCGTATCACCGGCAGGTTTTTCGTGGGGGACTTCGATCTCGCTCTCCGACCTGCCGTACAGCGTTCGGGAGATGCGGGTATTCGGCTTTCCGTCCACCAGCACCCGAACGACGCGCATGGCGGAATCCAGCTCCATCTCCACCGGCGCCGCCGAACGCAGCCTCCAGGTAGTCTGCACTTCGGCCAGCACATGGTGACCGGTATCGCTCGGCACCAGAGTGATGTCGTAGTGGAGAGCGTCGTGCACCGGATGGATGGTATCGGCCCGGGCGGCGAGGGGGGACGGCGTTTGGAGTAACAGGAGGATGAATAGCATACAAAAGCGTAAACTGTGAACGGTAAACGGTAAACGGCCCACCCGTTCACCATTTTACTGTTTACCGTTTACGGTTTACTTCCCCAGACGCGCCCGATAGAACTCGAGGATCCGCTTCCAAGCCCGGTCCACCTGCGGCGTATCCGAGCCCTGCCGTCCCGGCTTGAGAAAGCCGTGCCCGGTGCCGGGGTAGACCTCGTAGGTAAATGTCTTACCTGCTGACTGCATCTTGGCGGCCACATCGGGCAAGCTTCCGGTTATGCGCTCGTCATTTTCGCCGTAGACGCCCAACACTGGAGCCTGGATCCGCTTGATATCGGCGGAGTCAGGCGCGGGGCCGTAGGCCACAACAACAGCCTTGAGATTGGGATTGTTGGTGGCATAGCGGAAGCTCTGGCCGCCGCCCCAGCAGAAGCCAATCGTCCCGATGCGATCCTTTTCGACCGCTGGGAGTCCGTTCACATAGCTGAAGGTTGCGTTGAGATCCGCGGTGACCCGCTCCGGCTCCAGCTCACCGACCAGCTTGCGGCCTTCGTCCGGATCCTTGGGCGACTGACCGTGTTTGGACGAGAGCAGGTCGGGCACAATCGCAACGAAACCCTCCTTGGCCAACCGGTCGGCTACGGTAGGCTCCCAGTCGCTCAATCCGAAGATCTCGTGAATCACAATCACCGCCGGCGCCTTCGTCTTGCGCTCGGGGTAGGCGACGTATGCCCGAATAGTTTCGTTGCCTTTCTTGATCTTGACCCACTCACCGTGTGTGGTGACCGGGTCGAGCCCTGGCGAGGGCCGGCCTTTGCTTCCATGCAGCCACATCCCGGCCGCGCCAACGAGCGCGGCAAGGACAGCCACGACGGCATACGATGCGGCACCCCGAATACCCAGATGCATCATGGTGCCTCCCAGAACTGAACCTTGTTCAGCAGCAGCTGCGGCACGGCTACCCGGGAGTCCTTCTCGTCGAAGTCGATGTCAGCCGGCGAGGCGATGCCGGTTGCCACCTTGGTCGTCTTGCCATGGTCCAGCACGAAGAGGCTCGAATCGGCCCAACTGGTCGCCAGAATCCGGCCGTCGGGCAACACAGTTACCCCATCCTGCTGGCCAGGACCGGTTCCCAGCGACTTCACGTCCTTGTCGCCCGGCTTCCATCCGAAGATTCCGTTTCCGGTGAAGGACACGATCACGAATCGGTTTTCCTTGGAATCCCAGGTGATACCATTGGGTCCAGCCAAGGTGGGAGAGCTGAGAGCGACCGTGGCCCCGCTTCGAGTGATCCGCAGCACCTGATCCGGCCCGGGATGGGAGAGCTCGCCCTTGGGCCCGAAGGCAATTCCAGTATCGGTCATGTAGATGGCACCATCGGGCCCAACCGCAGAACCGTTCAGGAACTTCACCCGACCTCGGATGGTGACATTCGCCAAGGCGGCTCCAGTGCGCTTGTTGAATGCGCGGGCAAAGTCGACGTCCGCCACCCAAAGAGTATCACCAACAATGGACAGCCCCTTGGGTGCATTGAGGGTCACGCCCTTCTTCCCACCTTCGATGAACTTGAGGTTGTAGGGCGTACCGTCGGGCCGGAGCCGGCTGATGTAGCCGTTGTTGTCCTTGGCCGTTGGAGTGCCGTTGACGTTGGACACGAACCAGATATCGAGATCGCGATCGTAGCGGGCCGATTCCGGCCCTTCCAGGTTGCCGGTCTCTCCTACCTTGCGGAACCGGGCCGCTACGTCCTCGTACACGGCAGCAGACTCGGCCAGCGCTTTATCGGATTGGGCCCGCTTGGCCGTGCCGTCTCTGCCACTGCAAGCGGCGAGGCCCAGGAAGAGGGCTGTGTAGGTGAAGCCCGTTGTGGTGGAGTAATAGGGACGCAACATGTTCTCCGTCTCCTCAGGGTAAGAGGCAAGTATAGGTAGGAAGCGGCGAAGCGGGAAAGGCAGCGGGGCAGCGGGGCAGCGGGGCAGCGGGGCAGCGGGGCAGGAGAATCTCTATGAATCGTCAGGCGCACCCCCGGCACGCGCAACCTGGTCGGCCCGCACTCTGCCGGCGTCGAAGCGGCGAGCCGCCGCCAACATGGTGTCCAGTGTTTCGTCCACGTCGGGATTGCCGCCTCGTTTAAACCGAAGGGGATTGATTCGGGCGACCACGAAGGGACGAAGATAGGGACTGTCGAAGCCGCGTTCCTTCAGCCGCTTCATCGCCTCGGTCACCGCCTGATCCAGCTCCAACACCCTCGCGGCTCGCTCTCGCCGGGTCTCCAGGGCCTGCGGCAGGGGCGAGCTCAGCCACTTTTCCGCGCGACGAAGTACGGGATGATAGGCGCCGCCGGCAAATCGGCCGTTCTCCTGATAGCACAAGCCGATGGTAAGCAACGCGGGCTCCTCGAACTCGATCTCGTAGTCTCCCTCGGGCCGGCTCTCAGTCTGGGACAGCAGCTCGGCCAACCGGATCACCTCGAGGGATCGCTCGCGGAGATTATGGGCCTTTTCGGTGTTGAGCAGCAGGATCCGGTGCGCGACTTCAATATCGGGAACCACAATCGCGACCACTGCGCGGGCCCCCAGCCGCTTCAGCGCGGCGAGCCGGTGGTTACCGTTCGGGGTCCAGTAGGGATGTTGCGCGTCTTCCCCTTCCCCACCTGCACTTCCTCGCACCACGATCATCGGATCCAGGTAGCGCCCCAGGCGGTCCATGGCCGCGGAGAGCCGCTCGACGTGGGGTTTCGAGAGATCGCGTTGATACGGAGTGGGTTCCACCAGATCGATTGGCAGGGCGGCAAAGAGCTGCCAATTTCCTCCCAGCGGATCCTTGTAGGGGGCTAGCACTGTGCCGCCATCGGCCTGAACCGCCTCGGCCAACCGAGTCAGCGCTGCGGGATGAGCTCCCGAGTTGATGGCGTCCGGCGGAATGCCTCGCGAGCGCGGCTCCGCCGCCGCCTTCTTCTTGCGGCGGGGCTTTGTTTCGCCCGCGGCCTTGGAACGCTTCGGCTCTGCCACTCGACCAAGATACGCGACATTTTACTGATGATGAAGCAACTCCGCCGCTGTGGCGGAATCCTTGCCGTCCTCCTCACCGGCCACAATCTGGCAGCCCAGCAGGTGCTCGGCCGCGCAGTACGCGAGGTCGATGGATCTCCCCTGCTCGAAGCGCTGATTGTCCTCCTGGATGACAGCGGGCGGGAGCAGACACGAACTGTTACCACTGCCACCGGTGGCTTTGAGCTCCGGGCGCCTCACCCAGGCCGCTATCGTCTTCGAGTTCAGCAGATCGGCCAGCGCAGCTGGGAAACCCCGACCTTCAACTTGATTGGCCAGCAGAGCTCACAGCGCACACTGCGGGTGCCCGACCAGCCCTTCGAGCTGCGCGAGTTGAGCGCCTCGGCCCGGCGACCGAACTGCGCAGTAACCCTGGGTGATGCCACCCTAGGAGCCAACCTGTTGCAGGCAGCGCAGACTTCTTTGGCCCTGGCCGAAGCGGAGATAACGCGGGGGAAGCGGAGCTACGAAACCGAGACCTACCGGCGCGTCGTACCTGTCGTTGGACGTCCGGAGGATTCGGTGGTGGTCCAGGATCGGCTGACCGGTTGGCCGATCCAAAGCGCCGATCCCGACAGCCTCCGCAAAACAGGCTTCGTGCACGGTGACTGGCCCGCGCCGAGCCCGATGAACGATCGACCGGAGAACGGGCCCACGTACTTCGGTCCCGACGCCCGGGTCTTGTTCACGGACTGGTTTCTGGGAAGCCACTGCATCTCTGTGGAGACATCGGATCGGGGTGACAGCAGCTCCGTTGTCGCCCGGTTCAAGCCGGCCAAAGGCACTCACGACGCCGCCGCGCTCCAGGGCTCGCTCGAATTCGACCGGCACTCCCTCACCCTCCATTCACTCACTTTCCAGTTCGCTGCCCGACCGAGGTGGGCCCCGTCAGGAAGCGCGGGAGGGGAGATCCAGTTTGGCCGACTTCCCGACGGAGCCTGGGTGCCGATACGGTGGCAGCTACGTGCGCCCATTCCCAAGGTGGTCGGCGAGGTGCCGCGCTATCGATTATTCGGTGTGGTGGAGACCGGCGGGCGAGTGTCGGCTGTTTATAACGCCGAAGGCCAGCGGGACCACGCGGCCGAGGCGGCGCTCAACGTGACTGCTCGCGATTGAGCTCCTCCAGGGCGCTCCTTGCCTCTCGTACCCTGCCCTGCAGCTCCGGGTCTGCCTTGTCCCATAATTGGATGAACCGGCTATAGGCCTGCTTTGCTGAGTCGCGGACACCGGCCGCCTCGTAGGCGTGACCCAGCGCGAGTAGAGTGAGCGGCTTGTACAGGGGCAACATGTCGAAGCCGTAAGTGAGCCAGCGGATGCCTTCGGCCCTGGTGTCGCCGCGGCCGGCTAGGCTCAGCGCCAGCTGCAGGCGGGGAAACGCCGTCTCCTCATTGGGCGACGCGGAAAGATCCAGGCCCGCGCGCATCCGGCTGATGCCGCCGACCGAATCCCCTTGAAGCAGCTGCGCCCAGCCATCTCCCGCAATCATGAGCCCGCGGATCGGCTTCGGGATCGAGGCAGAATCTCGCTTTTCCAAGGCTCGGCCCAGAATGCGGCGGCCTTCTCCCAGCCGTCCCTGCAGCACATCTACCATGCCTCGCGCGTACTCAGCCTCGGGCCCGGGCGGCATGGCACGTATCACCGAGTCGAGCACTGGCTTCACCGATGGGGGAGCCAGTCCCAGCACGACGGCCCATGCCGTGCTTCCGCTCGCTTTGTTGGGATCCAGGGGACGCAAGGAGTCCAGCAGCATCTGGGCTTCCTTCCACCGGCCGGTGCCCGCGAGCACCTGGGATCGCACCGAAAGGGCCCGGGACAGGAGAACCGGGGTCTGTGGCGACGCCTTCTGGGGCCAGGAGAAGGCCCGAAGCACCGAGTCCGAGGTGGCCTGGTTCGACTGATAGGTGGAGAACGCAGCTTCGACAACCCAGAACGGCTGCGCCTGCATCGCAGCGGTCATGGCACTATCGCTCGGAGCCGGCCCCCAGAGGGTGGCAGCAGCAGTGCGAACCGCACCAACCTGGCCGCGCGGAGCGGTGCGGGCGAACCGGGGGAAATAGCGGTCGTACGCGGCCCGGTTGCGGTACATGAGGGCCAGGTCTAGAGGATGGATCAGCGCCGGAAACAGAGTCGAATCCCGGCGCAGCACGCTATCGAAGATGGCGGTGATGGAGTCGGGTGGTGTGGGCCGAAATGCCTGCAGGTGAAACATCGATTCGCCCAACTCATACCAGCCTTCGACATCGTCTGGATACATCCTGAGAAACGCCCGCATGGAGTCGATCGCGAATGGTTTCCCCTCGTCGAACAGTCGGTATCCAACGAGGAGCCGCCGGTCTCGCTCCGGCAGCCGGCGGGCAAAGCGGACCGCGGAAGCAACCGATTGATGAGCCTCCTTGCTGCCATAGCCGCCGGTCCAGCCGAAGGCCTGCGCCCGCCGGAGATGGGCAAGAGCAAAGGTCGAATCAGTCTCTATAGCCCGAGTGTACGCCACCAGCGCGGAATCCCAATCGAGCCGCCGGTAGAGCCGCTCGCCCTCCAGATATGCACGAAGGGCCTGGAGCGAGTCGGTGGTGAGTGAGGCTAGCCGGAGATTGGGAATCGGCTCCTTGGAGCGCCAGACATCGCGAAGCAACGCCAGACTGAGCCGGTCCACCACGCCCAACACACTGTCGGCGGGACCGTCCACCTGGGCGCGGCCCAGCTGCTCGCCGTCGATGCTGTAGATATCGGCCGCCAACCGAACCCGGCCGCCGGTGCTCACTGCACTCCCCAGCAGCACCGAACCGGCCTTGAGATCACGGCCTACCGCAAGCGCATGAGAGAGATCGTCCGGGCTCGCGGTCTGGGGGCTGCCCCACTCCCGCAGCACCACCCGGGGGTCCACGGTGTTGATCCCGCCGACGCCCCGAAGATTGGTGGCCAGGAGGTCCATCATGCCTTCACCCAGGAACTCGACCCCTGGCCCGGAGGCGTGGAAAGGCAGCACGGCCAGGGTCTCCGCCGCGGGTGCCACGGTTCGCCGAGGGGAGTGGGTGGCAAGCCAGCCGCCGGCGCCGGCAGCAGCGAGCAGAGCCAACCCGGCAGCGACATAGCTCCGGCGGCGGGCTCCGGCCGTGGGCGCGCTTCCGGCGCGGCGGAGCGCGGCCCCGAACATCGACATGTCGGGATACCGATCAGCCGGTTCGAGCGCCATTGCCCGAAGCACCACCTGTTCCAGTTCAGGAGGAACCTCCGAGCGGACCCGACCAACATGCGGGCGAGGAGCGCTGAGCGTCTTGGCGATCACCGACTGATTGGTTGGACCGGTAAAGGGAGGATCGCCGGCGAGCATTTCATACAGCACGCAGCCCAGACTGTACTGATCGCTGCGGGCGTCTATGGCCTCGTCGGCGCTGGCCTGCTCCGGGCTCATGTACAGCGGAGTGCCGATCGCGAGGCCTGCCCGGGTGAGCCGGGTCGACACCTCAGCTTTTTCGGGCGAAACCCCGACCTGGATAGCCTTGGCCACACCGAAGTCAGCCACGACAGCATGGCCGCCGGTCAGAAGAATATTCTCCGGCTTGACGTCTCGGTGCACGACACCGTGAGCGTGGGCGTAGGACAGTGCATCGGCCACTTCACCCGCAATGGTCACGGCGAGGTCAATCGGCAGCCGCTGGTCTCTCTGTAGCCGTTGCCGCAACGTCTCGCCCTCGACGAAGGGCATGACGAAGTAGGGCATCGGGCTGCCGTCGCCCAAGTCCACCACGCCTGAATCGAAGACCGGCAGGATGTGGGGGTGCTGCAGGTTGGCGGCGAGCTCGATCTCCTGGAGGAAGCGGGCGACGCCGGCGGGGCCACTCAACTCAGGACGCATGACTTTTAGCGCGACCGAGCGCTTGTGACGAAGGTCGCGGGCCCGGTAAACGGTCGCCATACCGCCGGCCCCGACCTCCCGTTCCAAGACGTAGCGGTCGGCTACAGCTGCCGCGAGCTTCTGAGGGACGTCGCTCATCGATCCCGCAATCTAAGCCCCCACTCGCAGGCCTGGCCCCGGTCGGCTGACGTAGATTGATGGCTCATGACGCTCTCTGATTTACGCGCGATTCCTTTCGCTCTCATTCTTGCGGCCCGCCCAATCGCGGCCCAGACCCGACCCTGCGATGCTGCTTCAGCGGATAGTCCGAGCCGGGACCTCTACTGTATGGAGCTGGTGGCCGCGCCGGGATTCAGCGGCGTGTCCGGTCATCTCGAGCTGGGTCATATCCCCGGTCCATTTACCATCGCCGTCACGCCCGATGGACGCACCCGGTTTCAGCTGATCCTCTCGGCGGCAGGGTTGCCCCCGCCGTCATCGCTTGGGGATTTCACTGTCTACGTGGCCTGGGTTGCCACACCTACCATGGACTCGGTCGTGAGACAGGGTGTGGTGAACAATGGCCGGACGAGGCTGGGAGTCGTCGACCTCGAGAAGTTCACCTTTCTGATTACGGCGGAGCGAAGCCGGCGCCCGGAGCGACCCGGGCCCCGAACAGTGCTTCGCGCGCAGTCCCCCGCCACTCGGCTCTTCCCGCCCGACCTGCTTCAATTGACGCTGGGCTCGATGACCGGGCCCACAACAGGAGAGGATTCCGCGCAGGGATCACCGCACCACGCTCCCGCTTCGACACCGGATCATTTCGGCTGGACTACGGTTCCCATGCCGCCCGGCATTACGATGCTTCCCGCGGAAATGGCCTTGCGACCGAGCATGGCCGGATGGCTTCCTGCCGGTCCCGCCGAGCCGGCCGTACCGCGCGAGCTGATCAAGTTGAAAGACGGGGACACCCTGCGCCTGGAAGCGAACGTCGTCCAGCGAACCATCCGGGGCCGAACCTATACCATGTTTGGGTTCAACCGGCAGCATCCCGGTCCACTGCTCGAGGTCGCGCGGAACTCCCGGGTTACGGTGCGCTTCATCAATCACCTGCCGCAGCCCTCATCGGTTCACTGGCACGGAATTCGGCTGGACAATCCGAACGATGGAACACCGGGGTTGACTCAGCGGGCAGTCGAGCCCGGCGCCGAGCTGGTCTATCACCTGCGCTTTCCCGACGCGGGGATCTACTGGTATCACCCGCACGTGCGAGAGGACCTTCAGCAGGAGCTGGGTCTCTATGGGAACCTGCTGGTTCGCTCGGACTCTGGGACCCTGGAAAGGGTAGACCAGGAGGCCGTGCTGATGCTAGACGATATCCTGGTGTCCGACGCCGGAATGGTGCCGCTGGGGCGGGACGCGCCGACTCATGCCTTGATGGGTCGCTTCGGCAACGTGTTTCTGGTAAACGGCGAGCCCGACTACCACCTGCGGCTCAAACGGGGCGAGATCGTCCGCTTCTTTCTTACCAACGCCGCCAACGCCCGGATGATGAATCTTTCCTTCCCCAACGCTCGGATGAAGCTGGTCGGCTCCGATCTGGGTCCTTACCAGCAGGATGAATGGGTCAGCAGCGTGGTAATTGCTCCCGCCGAGCGCTACATCGTGGACGTGCGATTCGACCGCGCCGGCAAGGTACCGTTGCTGAATCGAGTGCGTGGGCTCAACCACCTATATGGCCGTTTTTTCGATGAGGTGGACACCCTAGGTCTGGTGGAGGTTTCGGCGAAGCCGGCGCCAGGGACTCCGCGCGGCAATTTCGGGAAGCTGAAGCACCACGCTGAGGTAGCTGCAGAGCTGGAGCGGTACCGGCGAAGCGCCGATGGGGCACCGGAGAAGACTCTGGTTCTCACGCTGCACACGATGGACTTGCCGGCTATCAGCCAGCGGCTCATGCAGCTGGACTCGATCTACTTTCCTCCGGTGGAATGGAGCGGGACGATGCCGATGATGAACTGGGCGTCAACCGGCCGGCAGGTGCGATGGGTTCTGCAGGATCGGGACAGCGGCAAGGAGAACATGGATATCGACTGGCACTTTCGCCGGGGCCAGCCAGTCCGGATCAAGCTGGTGAATCAGCGGCAGAGCGTCCACGCCATGCAACACCCCATCCATTTCCATGGGCAGCGATTTCTGGTTTTGGCTGTGAACGGGGAGCCCAATCACAACCTGGTCTGGAAGGACACGGTTCTGGTGCCGGCGGGAAGCACGGTGGATATTCTGCTCGACCCTTCCAACCCAGGTCACTGGATGGCCCACTGCCATATCGCGGAGCACCTGTCCGCCGGCATGATGGCAGCGTTCACGGTGAATTAGACATCTTCGGAGAACCTATGCGGGCCCTTGCCTTATTCCTTACGCTGTCCACCTCGCCAGCCGCGATGCTCCTTGCCCAGAGACCCGACTCATTGGCCGAAGAAGTTCGTAAGTACGTGTCGCTGGATACCGGTGCAGTTGCGCTTACCCACGTGGTCCTGATCGACGGGACCGGCAGCGCTCCCAAGACCGATCAAACCGTATTGGTCCAGAACGGACGCATTGCGCAGGTCGGGCCAGCCGCCGAGGTCCGCGTGCCCGCCGGCGCCGTTACGATGGACCTGAATGGACACTCCCTGATCCCGGGCTTGATCGGGCTCCACGACCATTTGTTCTACACAGCGGCAGGGGGCCGGGCGGCGCAGATGTCGTATACCGGCCCTCGACTGTACCTGGCCTCAGGCGTCACCACGATCCGCACAGCAGGGGGCCGCGCGCCCTACGCCGAGATCAATCTGCGGGAGAATATCAACAAGGGTCTCGTGCCCGGACCGCGGATCCACCTGACGGCTCCGTACATCACCGGTGCCGCCGGTGGCGGCAGCATGGACGTGGTAACCACACCGGAGGAAGCACGCCGGTTTGTGGCGTACTGGGCCAGTGAAGGGGCCACCTGGATCAAGGCATACACCGACATTCGCCGCTCGGAGCTGGGGGCCGCTATCAAGGAGGCCCACCGGCTGGGGGTCAAGGTCACCGGACATCTCTGCTCCGTCTCGTTCAAGGAGGCGGTGGAGCTGGGGATCGACAATCTGGAGCACGGGATGCTGACGGCCTCGGATTTCGATCCTTCGAAGCAACCCGATGTGTGTCCAGTCAGCGTCGTCGGCCGCAACAATTCGGCCGATGTGCAAAGCGAAACTGCGAAGTCGGTGATTCAGGCGATGGTCCGGCACAAGGTGTCGATGACGTCGACCCTCGCGGTCTACGAGCCATTCGTCGCCAATCGCCCGACCAAGGACGCGCGGGTGCTCAATGCGATGTCCCCCGAGGTGCGGGCCAGCTACATGAAGATCCGCAACGAGATCGACTCCAGCGGCAGCGGCCCGGTAGCGGCGGAAGGACTCCAGAGTGCCATGGCGTTCGAAAAGGAGTTCGTCGAGGCTGGTGGCCTTCTCGCGGCCGGGGTCGATCCGACCGGCCTGGGCGGGGCGCTGGCTGGTTACGGCGATCAACGGAATTATGAGCTGCTGATCGAAGCCGGATTCAGTCCGCAGCAAACCATCCAGATCATGACATTGAACGGCGCAAGAATTCTGGGAGTGCAGCAGCGACTGGGCTCGGTCGAGAAGGGCAAGCTCGCCGACCTGGTGGTGCTCAAGGGCGACTTGAGCAGCCAGCCTTCGGCGATTCGAAACCCCACCATGGTGTTCAAGGACGGGGTGGGCTACGACCCGGCCAAGCTGATCGCATCCGTTGAGGGGCGAGTGGGGATCGATTAGCCCGATGGCGCTATCGGGCGTGATTCGAATCGATCGACGAGAGATCGAGATCAGCCGACCGGAGAAGATCCTCTTCCCGGAAGACGGGATCACCAAGGGTGACCTGATCGAATACTACGCCCGGATTGCCCCGCGCATGCTGCCGCAGCTCAGGGACCGTCCGCTCACGCTGGAGCGTTATCCCAACGGCATCAACACCAAGCGGTTTTTTCAGAAGGAGGTCTCGTCCTACTTTCCCAAGTGGATCCGGAGGTTCACGGTAGAAAAGGTCGGAGGGACGGTCACTCACGTCATCTGCAACGACACCGCCACTCTGGTCTACATCGCCAATCAGGCCTGCGTCACGCCCCACATCTTTCTGAGCCGCACGGATAAGCTCGATGTACCGGACCAGCTGGTTTTCGACCTGGACCCTCAGGGCGACGACTTCGACGTGGTCAAAGCGACCGCGGTGGACTTCAAGCAGTTGCTCGATGAACTGGAGCTGCCCGCTTTCTTGAAAACCACAGGATCGCGCGGGCTTCATCTGGTAGTTCCCTTGCAGCGGCGAGAGTCGTATGACAAGGTTCGCGCCTTCGGACGGGACCTCGCGGCCATCATCGTGGGCCGGGCACCCCGGGCCCGAACCATGGAGCAGCTCAAAGCCAACCGGGGCAACCGAATCTTCATCGACACCTACCGGAATGGATACGCCCAGCTGGTAGCACCTGCATATGCTGTCCGCGCCCGCAAAGGAGCGCCAGTGTCCGTGCCGCTGGACTGGAGTGAGCTCAAGAAGAAGGATCTCCGGGCAAACAGCTATACCATCCGCAACGTCTTTGCCCGGCTCGACCGGATTACCGATCCCTGGGCCGCTTTCTGGGAGAGCGCTGTGTCGCTCGCCGGCGCCCGGCGCAAGCTTGGCCGATCGGCCCGCTAATCGCCTGCTACCAGGACTACCGTCGTCCTCTTCTTGCGTGCTGTCCGCTGATCTACTGCCCAGCCGCCGCTTCCCCGCCCTTAGAGGTATCGACCAACCGCCATGGCGCTCGCCGCAATGACCAGTAACCCTGCAGCGACCCGGGCGCCCAGCGCCATCCGGCTCTGCAGCCGACCCAGCTCGGCTTGCTGTTCGACCGACGGTGCAGCGGACCCAATGGCTTGTCCAACAGCCAGCATCTTTCGACCCGCCGAGCCGCTGATCCCTCCTCCGACTGCAGCAGCAAGAATCGCGGCGACCGCACCCACGCTGTAGGCCACCCCGGGCCTGGATCCGGCCCAGGCTCCATGAGTAGCAGCCGCCAGACGGGCGTACATGGTTATCCCCGACAATACGGTCAATCCCGCGGCCAGGCTGAGATAGAACTGCAGCCGTTGCTGCTGCATGAGTGTTTGCATGAACCGGCCCCCTTCGCGTCCTGTCGAACGCACTGTGGGAATCAGGAATCCGGCCAGCAAGATCATGGCTCCAGCCCAGAAGATCCCGCCCAGGATGTGGATGAGGCGGAGGATGATGGTCAGAGTGCGTCCGTCCATGCGGCGACCTCGCGATATGTGTTATACCCGCGGTACGATTTGCTGGTACAGTGTATACGAGCCCGTCGCACTTCTCCATGGAGTAGGCAGCCCGGCAGACCCTGGCTGACGGTTAGCTTTAGAGTTCACATTTGATGCCTATGTCCCCAACCAAGCTCATTGGCCTCCCGGCCCAGACCACACCGCCCGACCTTAGAACCAGCCAGGGCTATCGCCGGCAGTTCCCCGCCGATCTGCTGCGCCAGGCCTCGCGGCGGCTCCAGATTCTTGCCCTGGTTGGGGGCAGCCTCTGGGTTTTGGGCCCTGCCTTCGGCCACCTCGCTCTGGCCCTGAGTCAGCCAAACGATCCTCGATGGGCGGAGTTCGGTGCGATCGACCGGATTGCCGCGCTGGGGGTGGTTATTTCGCTCGTTGTGTTCCTCTACACCCGGATCCGCGACCGGAACCCCCGCTTCGTCATGGACCTGGCGCTGATGTATATGGTGGCGTGCGCCGCGTGCATCGGGCTGATGATCCACTGGGGGCCACCATCGGCGACACCGATGGACCCCACGCCGATGATCACCTGGACCGCTCCGGTGATCCTCATGTTTGCGGCGCTCATGCCGGTGCCTCCCTGGAAGATGGCGGTTACCGGTCTCATCGCCGCATCCATGGATCCGCTCGGCATGATCACCGCCCAGGCCGAAGGGGTGTACCACTTCGGCCCGCTGCGCAACGCGTTTCTGATGCACTATCCCAATTACTTGCTGCTGGGAGTGGCGGTGGTCATCTCCCGGGTCGTTACCGGTCTCGGACGCGAGGTGGCCAAGGAGCGGGAGTTGGGCAGTTACCGGCTGGGTGAGCTGTTGGGCGAAGGAGGTATGGGGTCCGTTTACCGGGCTACTCACCGCATGCTGGCTCGGCCCGCGGCCATCAAACTGATCCGCCCAGAGGTGCTCTCGTCCCAGGACCCCCGGAACGCCGACCTGGCTGTGGCCCGCTTCAAACGCGAAGCGGATGCCGCCGCCAAGCTCCGTTCACCTCACACGGTGGAGCTGTACGACTTCGGCGAGACCGAAGACGGCACATTGTATTTCGTCATGGAGCTGCTCGAGGGTATGGATCTGGAGACCCTGGTGCGGAAGGAGGGTCCCATCCCACAAGGGCGTGTGATTCACATCCTGCGGCAGGTTTGCGACTCACTGGAAGAAGCCCATGACTCCGGGCTGGTCCACCGAGACATCAAGCCGGCGAACCTTCACGTGGGACGGGTAGGTCTCAAGCATGACTTCGTGAAGGTGCTGGATTTTGGCCTGGTCAAGTCGGTGCTGCCGCAGGACGACACCATGGCTACCGCGGTCGGACTCACCCCGGGGACTCCGGCATATCTGGCTCCTGAAATGGCGCTGGGCGAGACCCCCGACGGACGAGCCGACCTTTACGCCCTCGGCTGTGTTGCCTATTTCCTGCTTACGGGGCAGCTGGTGTTCCAGGCGGGAAATGGGCTGCAGATGATCACCAAGCATATTCAGGAGAAGCCGGTGCCTCCATCCCAGCGCACCGAGCTGGACGTCGCCCCGGAGCTCGACCGGGTGGTGCTCGCCTGCCTGGCCAAGAAACCGGAGGAGCGGCCGCGGAGCGCCTCCGAGCTGGAGCGGATGCTGGGGGAGATGGAGGTCGAGCCGTGGAGCGAAGAGGCGGCCACGCAGTGGTGGCAGACCCACCAGCCCGCCTGAGGGTGCAGACAGTGAAAGCTTCGTCAGTCTGGGTTCTCCTGCTCATGGCTGCCGGCTGTGTCGAAGACGGAAGTCTCGCCATCTCGGCGGGTGCACCGGTTTCCGCCGCAGTCCGGGGTCACATCACCAACTGCGGTGAAGCAGTGCCGAACGCATCGGTCCTGCTGGTGGTTCGGCAGGATCTGCAGGTGCAGAGCCGGCCGGTCGATACCCAAGTCGGTCCGGTGACAACCACCCACGACGGCGCGTATGCCTTTCACATAAGTCCTTCCTTTGCCGTACCCGGCCCGGCCAGCATGGAGCTGGAGGTCACCACCGGCGGAACAACTGACGAAATAGAGGGTGGCACGCTCGAGTTCCGCATGGGCAGCCCGGCTCGGGACACCGCCCGGTTCGATGTAGATCTCGGCAATCAGCGCCGCGCATGCTACTGAATCAACCTCTTCTTCCATTGGTATCCGCTCTCTGGTAGCCGGTGGCGGATAATATCCTGCACTACCTGCTGGACCTGGTCACTCGCCTGGGTGACTGGAGTTATCTCATCATCTTTGGCGCGGCCATGCTCGAGTGTGCCGCATTTGCCGGCCTGCTGGTACCCGGAGAAAGTCTGGTACTGGCCTCGGGGTTCTTTGCCCATCAAGGAATTCTGAAGCTCGACGCCGTAATCGCTTCCGTTGCAGTGGGCGCGGTAGCGGGCGACAACATCGGATATCTGCTGGGGGCTCAACTCGGGCGAGAGTGGCTGCTCAAGAAAGGCTCCCGCTTCGGTCTGCGGAAGAAGCGCCTGGCTCAGGTAGACGCATTTTTTCAGCGGCGGGGACCTCGTGCCGTGTTCATCGGTCGTTTCATCGGCTTTGCCCGGGCGCTAGTGCCGTTCGTGGCCGGTTCCTCACGCATGCCCTACCGCCGGTTCATCGTGGCGGACGCCCTGGGAGCCGGACTCTGGACGGTCGCGTTTGTCACCCTTGGCTACGTGCTTGGCGCAAGCTGGCAAGTGGCCGAAAAATGGATCAGTCGGAGCGGTCTGGTGCTCGGCGCTGTCCTGCTGCTCGGTGCCGGGTGGTTCTGGCTTCGGCGTCGCCGCCGGCGAGCGGAGACTCCACATACGCCTTGAGCTTGCCCAGCGCATGGTCCCACTGCCGAGCGATCAGGTCGAGCGAGCGCTGCACTTCGTCCAGGCGCTCCGGCTGTAGTCGCCAGACACTCTCCCTTCCTCGGCGGCTGGCTCGCACCAGGCCTGCGCCGGCGAGTACGCGGAGATGCTTGGTAACGGCCTGACGGGTGACCCCTGAGCCGTCCGTCAGCCGCCTAATGGAAGCCGGGCCGCTGCTGGACAGCCGGGAGACCAGACGGAGCCGGGTCTCGTCTCCCAGCGCCGCAAATAGCGATGCCGGGTCCCGAAGCCTAGCTCGCGTGGGCAAGGTATCGGGTGATGTTCTCGAGCTGGCCGTTCCAACCCGCTTCGTTCCCCCGGTACGCCTTGCTCCGACGAGCCACGGGGATCTGATCGAAGCCCGACTCGGTAACGGTGAGTCGAGTCCCCTCCGGAACCTCTTCCAACTCGAATACCACGAGAGTCATAGGCTCGGCCGGATTCACGTCCGGATTTCCTCCCGGCTGCCAGCGCCAGGAAAAGAGCCGCTCCGGCTCCATCTGCTCGACGACCACCTGGAAGGCAAGGTGCTCGTACTTCGGAATGGTGATCGGGCCGCGCATTGTCTGGCCCGGGGCGAACCGGCCGGCCAGTCGGGTGCCGAACCATTGGCCGAACTGGCTCGGATCGGTCAGGGCCTGCCAGACGCGGGACCGCGGCGCCCGCAGGATGATGCTCTTCTGGATCTGGTCGGTGCTCGCCCGGTCGGGCGAGAGCTTGCTCGTGCTCATAGGCAACCTCCTGGTTGCACATAGAGTACCATGTGGCAGGAGAAAACGCAACCATTTGGTTGCCTGATGTTCCCTTGCTCAACCGGGCCGAGCCCGTGGGATCTGCTTGCGGCACGCACCTCCGCGCATTTGTTTGGTGAATCAGGGACACTCACGGCCCCGAAGGAGACCGGTATTTGAACCGCACATCACCTCTGCTGGCCGCCCTGTGCTGCTCGCTGGGGTGCGCAGATTCGGGGAGCCGGCAGAAGGTTCGTCAGGAAGCCGCTGCGCCCGCCCCACCGGCCAGCGATTGGCAAGTGAGCCGTTCGGGCAGCGGACCTCTCACCCCCGAAGGAAGCGAGGTCGAGCTTCGGGAGCGCTACGGCAACGCGGTGGCCAGCGCCCGGATCGAGTTGGGTGAAGGCGAGACCACACCAGGAACGGTGCTCTATCCTGACGACAGCGTACGCCGTGCCGAGATCGTCTGGAAGGACACCGTGAGCCGGCGACGTCCTGCGCGGGTGATCCTTCGCGGCACGCAGAGTAAGTGGCAGGTCGGCCAGGGCATCTCCCTGGGCACCAGCCTGCAGGAGCTCGAGCGACTCAACGGCCGCCCGTTCGTCCTCGCCGGGTTCGGCTGGGACTATGCCGGCGTGATCACCGACTGGAAGGGCGGCGCGCTGGACTCCACACTCGCGGGCATCAAGCTCAACCTGGATCCCGGTTCGGCCCAACAACAGTCCGCTGCCTACTCCCAACTCCTGGGCGACCGGGATTACTCCTCGGACCTGCCGCCCATGCAACAGCTGAATCCGAAAGTGGCGCAGATCTTTGTGGACTTCGAACAATGAGCGAGGTCGCCCCGGTGGCCGACCTGTTTCGGAGGATTACGCTGGGCGTGTACGCGGTGGGAGTAACCGACGGGAAGCGGCGCGACGCCTTTACCGCCGCCTGGGTGATGCAGGCGTCATTCAATCCGTTGATCCTGGCGGTCAGCATCAATCCGGACAATGCGTCCTACGAGCTACTGCACGCCACCGGGAGCTTTACGATCAACGTACTGAAGCAGGACCAGCTGGACCTCGCCCGACACCTGGGGACTCGATCAGGCCGGGATGAAGACAAGCTCGCCAGGATTCGAAGTCATCCCGGTCGTCTCGGATCACCGATTCTGGAAGAGGCGCTCGCGTATTTTGAATGCGAGCTGATGGGGCGCACCCGGGCAGGAGACCACGAACTGGTGCTGGGGCGGGTCGTGGACGGGAAGATTCTGGATCCGTCGGCAACCCCCCTAACGTATGCCGAGACAGGTGAGATGGACGGCAGCGCCGCCCTGTTTCCCGGGAAACTCTGATTCAGGGCATGCGTCCCCCTGATCGACTGGAGGCACGATGAGCACAGCCATAATTGCGCGTCCGACAGCCGACGAGTCTTCGGCTTACTATCACCGCTATATCGCCCGGGTTTCGGATGAGAGTCTGGCCCAGCAGCTGATGGAACAGGCTCGGGAGGTGGAGCGGCTCTTCGAGACCGTGACCGACCGGGATGCTCTGGCTCGCTACGCCGAAGGGAAATGGAGTGTCAAGGAGGTGCTGGGGCATCTGTGCGACAGCGAGCGAATTTTCAGCTACCGGCTGCTCCGCATTGCCAGGGGCGATACCACTCCGCTCCCGGGCTACGACGAGAATGCCTACGTGCCGGCCGGGCGTTTCGACGATCGGCCGCTTCCCATGCTGCTGGGGGACTTTCGCGCGATTCGGATGAGCACGGCTGTGTTGCTCGAGGGACTGCCGGAGGAGGCTTGGGGCCGCTGGGGCGAGGCCAACGGCCAAGCGATCACCGTTCGGGCGCTGGCCTACATAATTGTAGGCCATGTTATCCATCATCTGGAGGTGCTGAGGGAGCGATACCACCTGGGCTGAGGTGAGAGTGGTGGCTGACAAGGCCGGCGCTGGCATCCGGCTCCGCACCGGTCCAGCCGCCACCCCGGCAAATGACTAGTGTGCGACGGAATCGTTGACGGGCTTCAAGACCAGATCCTGAAAGTCGAAGCTGAAATCCACCGACTCCGAGGCGGGCACGATCCGGAGCTGATGGATGGTGCCGTCCGGGTTCAGCCAGAACGTGGCGTAGGCGTCGGCTCTGAGCTCCCGGTCTCTCCAGCGGGCCAGGAAGGTATCGTGCTGCCAATGGAGCAAGTCGCCCACTAACGAGGGTGTTCGGGTGAAGCGGATGGCAAGTTTGTCGCCCTCCTGAGTCACCTTCACATCGCCGTACCATCGGTCCCGATAGGTGCCGGCGTATTTGGCCAGCGGAAGCGAAGGTCCAGCCATGGAATCACGAGAGGTAGCGGCCTGCTGTTCAGCCGTCCTGAGCTTCTGCCGGTTCTGCTGTACGATCTGATTGAAGAGCGCCGGATAATCGGGTGACTTGGCGCCGATGAAGTGGTCCAGCACCCGGTAGGCGATCGCGTCGAACGCCGCCCCCGACTCCTGGTTGGTCAACACCGCGACACCCAGCCGAAGATCCGGAATCATCGCGACCTTGGACAAATATCCCGGCAGGCCACCGGTATGCTGCCGCAGGATGTAGCCTCGGTAGTCACGAACGCCGAGCCCCAAGGCATAGCCTGCCATGATTGCGCGGAGATGGGCCAGCTGGGGCTGGTTCCCCGGTATTCCGCCGATGGGCGTGGGCGTCACCTCCCGCCACAGCTCCTTGGCGCTGCCCGGTGAGAAGAGCCGGGAACCATCGGCCACCTTTCCCGAATCGAGCTGAACGATCAGCCACCTGGCCATATCCGCCGCGCCGGCCATGATACCGCCGGCTGGATTGGTGTTGTCGCTGGTGAAGGGCGCCACCGGCCGGACGGTATCGTTTACCTCCGCGTGGGTCCCGGCGACGTTCCCCTTGTCCATGGCGCCGGAGTGGCGGACGTCACTGTCGTTCATACCTACCTTCCGCAGAATCCGGCTTCGAACGAATTCCTCCCAGGGCTGGCCCGATACGGTCTCGATCAGCTCGCCGGCCACCAGATAGAGCACGTTGTCGTAGGCGTATGCACTCCGGAACGAGGTGGCCAGCGGGATGTAGCGGATTCGCCGGGCAATCTCCTTCCGGTTATAGGTCGAGGGCGGCCACCAGAGCAGGTCACCGGCGCCGAGACCCAGGCCGCTGCGATGCACCAGCAGGTCGCGCACGGTCATCTCATGCGTCACATAGGGATCCGACATGGCAAAACCGGGCAGATAGCTGGTGACCGGCTTGTCCCATTCGACTTTTCCCTCTTCCACCAGCAGCGCGAGGGCGGTTGCGGTGAAGAGCTTGGTGTTGGAGGCGATGCCGAAGCGGGTGCGGGCATCGACCGGGGTGGGGTCGCCCATCCGCCGTACGCCATATCCTTTGGCCAGCACGACCTTGCCGTCTTTCACAATGGCGACCGACAAGCCGGGGACGGTGAAGGTCTCCATCACTCGCTTCACGTAGTTATCGAAATCCGGCGGCGGCTGCTGGGCGGCCGTGGGCGCGGAGATGATGACTGTGAGGGCGGAAAGAACGGAAAGGGAAACTTTCTTCATGCAGGATCTACTCAAGGCGTTTTGGCTCCCGGGTCTGGGCCAGCATCCGTTCGGTAAAATCGAGCCGTTCCTGGGCCTCGCTCAGCTCGCCCTGGAGTGAGGCCATATCCCGTTCCACCGCGTCCAGCCGCTCCTCCAGCTGCTTGGTGGCCGCCGGACTCGGGGGCAGCCCTCCAGGCCGCCAGTGGCGGGAGATTCTCACCAAGCCGAACATGATGATTGCGGCGACAGGAATGAGTGGCGCTAAAGCGTCCGGCTGCATCGGGTCTCCTCTGACGATCCAAAGCTAACCAGTGACCTGGCTCACGGCTCGGAGCGGCCCAATTGGCCAGTATCCACGCTCCACAACGAGAAGGCCAATTCTCGCCGGTTCGGCGGACTCGGCCGGCGATCATTTTCCTTCAGGAGCGGATCATGGGAATTCTTTCCAAGCCAATCAAGACCTTGAACGACCTCTTCGTTCATACTCTACAGGACGTCTACTACACCGAGCAGAAAATCACCAAGGCGCTGCCAAAGATGATTTCGAAGGTGACGGACCAGCAACTGCAGTCCGCCTTCCTGACCCACCTGGCGGAGACCGAGCACCATATCGCCCGGGTGGAAGAGGTATTCCGGATGCATGGCGAGAAGCCCAAGGCGGTGACCTGCCCGGCCATCGACGGCATCGTCACGGAAGCCGAAGAGATCATGGGTGAAGCCAGCGACCCCGAGGTCCTGGATGCAGCGGCCCTGGCCGCCGCCCAGGCAGTGGAGCACTACGAGATCACCCGCTACGGAACGCTGATCGCCTGGGCCCGCGAGTTGGGCCGACCGGACTGCGCCGGCGTGCTGCAGCAGAACCTGGATGAAGAGAAGGCTACGGATCTCAAGCTGACCCAGCTGGCCGAAGCCAGAGTAAATCGCGTCGCGGTCTAAGTCTTTCGCGATAGCAGCATCAAATAGCGCCGGCGTCAGCCGGCGCTATTCTTTTACCCATTGTGCCCTTTCTGCCGCGTCTCTCTTCTGCGGTTTGCGTTGCCCTGCTGGCGGGCTGCGCCCACCAGCCGTCTACGACTGCAACCGGTCCCTCCGAACTGGCCGTAGCCGAGTCGCTGTATGCCGATCTGCGCGACGCCCGGGACCGGATAGACGTGACGCTTGCCGCGGGATTGAACGGCACCCAAGACGCCACTCCTGTGACCGCGTGGATCACGGCTCACAATGCTCTTCGAACAGCGCTGGATGCCAGGCTCGACCGGATTGATTCCGCTGCGCTCCAGGGCGAGGACCGGCGTGCACTAGCCCAGATGAGACGAACCCTCCAGAGCAACCTGGACTCCTTGAGACCCCCGCATGCCGATAGTTCCGTCGGAATGCTTCGACCACCCAGCTGCAACTATGACGCTCAAGGAGTTGTGTCATCCTCTCACGGAGTGGATTCGCTCCGGGCCCGGATCTATGCCTGTTACGGATGGGCCCAGTCCCACGTTCTCGTGGATGTTGGCGACACCCTCGACCGGCTCACGATCCTGGGCGCATTGGGCCGCACCGATGCCCCGGATGCGCGGCGACGACTCTTCCTCTCGTTAGATCCAGTATGGCGCAGCATGAACGGAGCCAACGATATCGCGAGTCCCTATCGAGTGCTGATCGCGGGGCAGATGTCAGGCGCCAAGCGCCCGCCCTCTCTGGAGCAGGCGAGCGCCTCCGGAGTACCACCCGACTCTTTGGAGCCGTGGCTCGTAGCGATGCTGGATACGTGGCGCCAGGTAAACCCGGACTCCTCGATCGAGCCGTGGGACTGGTACTACATGGCCGGAGCAGCCAGCCGAGCGCTGAGTCCGCGCATCTCCCGCTCTCGGCTGAGCCAGCTCAATGCCGCTGTGTACCGCTCGCTCGGTGCCGACGTGGAGCGGCTTCGGGTTCGCTATGAGCTGGAGCCCCGCGAGGGCAAGACGCCGGTGGCGTACACCACTTTCGGCGCCCGCCCCAGGCTCATGAATGGCCAGTGGCGCGCTGGGCAGCCGTGGGTCGTTGCCACCTACCGTACCGGCGGACTGGACAATCTGAGCGAGCTGCTGCATGAGACCGGGCACGCCATTCATATCGCCGCGATTCGCACCCGGCCCGCGTTCGCCGACTGGCCGGACAGCGATCCATTCACCGAGGGAGTGGCTGACTTCGTGGCACTGGAGGCTACCGAGCCGGCATGGCAGTGGCACTGGCTGGGCGACTCTGTGCCGCTCAGGGAAGGCCTTCGGGCGCGCTACGCCGGGATTGTGATGGATGTTGCGTGGGCGTTATTCGAGCTTCGAATACAGCGGAACCCTTCACTGGACCCCAATCAGGTCTGGACCACGCTGACCCGGGACTATCTGCGGATCCGGCCGCATCCCGAGCTCTCCTGGTGGGCCATGCGGGGTCAGCTGGTGGACGCGCCGGGTTACATGATGAACTATGCCGCCGGCGCCATGCTGATCGCGGCGATCCGGGCCCGCACCCGCGAGCTTCACGGACCTTTTACTGCCGGTGACAGCACCTGGTACGCGTGGGTTGCGCCCCGGTTATTTCGGTTCGGGTTGGAGCGCACCAGCCGGGAGGTGATCGAGGATTTCCTGGGCGGGCCGGTTACGCCGAAGGCGATTCTGGAGGATATGAGGAGGTAGTCGCGAGTCGGAGTCGGGAGTCGGGAGTCGGGAGTCGGGAGTGAAACACCTCATCCCGAGCGGAGCGAGGGATCTAGCCCGAATGCGGCCTGTTCGCCGGCTCACTTCGGAATTGGAATGATCGCGATTCTGCCGCCGCTCATGTCGGGGATCATCAGACTCTTTCCATCGGGACTGATCGCGAGGTCGGCGGCGGACTCGATTCCATCGACCGTGACTTCCTGCGGCTTGGCGTCAGGTTTGGTCAGGACGAAAACCCGGTGACCGGCAAAGTCGGTAACGATTAGGCGCCCCGCCGCATCCCGCACCAGGCCATCGGACGCCCCCAAGCCGCCGATCACCTTCTCCATGGATTTTCTCTCCAGATCGACCCGGAAAAGGATTCCGGTGGTGTAGTCCACCTCCAGCAGATGGTCTCCGTCCATGAGCAGCCCGTTGGGACTGACCACCCGCACGTCATCATCGGCAGTTATCACAGGAGTGATCTTTTTTTGTTGGGTGATCCGGTAGATGGCTCCGCCACCCCCATCCCAGTCGCCGCTGTCGGACAGGTAGAGATTCCCCTTCCGGTCGATCTCGAGATCGTTGAAGTTGGTGATCTTCCGGGGGAAATCGGTAGCATCTACAAACCGCTCGGCATTGCCCTGGGCATTGATCCGCCACACCATCCCCATGTTGTCGGAGACGAAGAGGTGGTCCCGATACCACTTGATGCCGTGCGGATCGTCCAGGCCGGTGGCAAAGCGGCGCAGCTTACCGCCCTCGAGCACGCTGATATAGCCGTCGTTGGCCTTCTCGTATTCCCCGGTCTCGCTGACGTAAACTTTCCCGCCCGGCCCGATGGCCACCGATTCCGGCTGCTTGAGCCCGGTAATTATTTGAGGCTGCTGAGCTGCCACCGAAGTAGCCAGGAGCAAGGCCAGCCATGCCAGACATAGCTTCATGATACGAAACCTCGAGGCGTTCACCACAGAGGCGCAAAGGACACAAAGGATCTTAACTCGATGATGCTCCATTAGAGTGTCAGGCGAGCAACGGCAATAGTTTGTAGGTTTGAAAAACGACAAAACTATCCTAATTGTCACCCCGTCCCCGGAATATCAGGGTTTTACGTACCTTCGTGTCCTTTGTGCCTTTGTGGTGAATGATTTCTAGGTCCAAGCCCTGGTGGATGGCCCTCAGCCTGATCCTGCTGGGATGCAGCGCGTCGCACCCCAAGCAGGAGCTTCGGGTCTGCTCCGATCCCAATAACCTGCCGTTTTCCAACCGCGCCGGCGAGGGGTTGGAGAACCACTTGGCTCAGCTGATTGCCGGCGAGCTTCGGACCGGTGTGAAGTACACCTGGTGGCCGCAGCGCCGAGGCTTCATTCGCAGTACCCTGGCGGCCGATTCGTGCGACATAGTTATGGGCATCCCCACCGGGTCGGAGCGGGTGCTCACCACCCGGCCGTACTACCGCTCGAGCTACGTGTTCGTCTCCCGGAAGGACCGCCACCTCGGCATCAGGTCGTTCGACGATCCGGTCCTCAAGAAGCTGAAGATCGGCGTGCAGCTGGTGGGTGACGATTACAACAACACTCCGCCGGTCCACGCCCTGAGCCGCCGCGGCATCGTGGGAAATCTGGAGGGCTTCAGCGTTTATGGCGATTACTCCCAGGCCAATCCTCCCGCCCGGATTATCGATGCCGTGGTCTCCGGTGCCGTGGACATCGCGGTCGCCTGGGGGCCGCTCGCCGGCTACTTCGCCAGGAAATCGGGCGCCCAGCTCGATATCGTCCCCGTATCACCCGCGTACGATCCTCCCGGACTCCGCTTCGCGTTCGACATCTCGCTGGGCGTGCGGCCCGGCGACCAGGAGCTGAAGCAGCGCCTCGAGGGGGTGCTGGAGCGGAGACGCTCCGGCATCGACAGCCTGCTGACGGAGTTCGGCTTTCCTCTGGCGCAATCACCCGACAGCGGCTCGAACGACCGACGTCAACCCGCCTCGTAGAAGTGGGTTGCGCAGGCGGGAGGTCTCCGATAGTATCGCCTGCACTCGCCCTCGCAGAGAAGGCACCCATATGAAATCCATAATCGGGCTCAGCATCGCCCTTGCAGCGGCCCTCTCCTTTGGCAGGAGAAATCTGGTCTACGCCCAGAGCCAGGTGAGCGCGGCCCATGAGGATGGGCAGTGGACCATGCCGGGCAAGGACTACGCATCCACCCGATTCAGCGGCCTGGCGCAGATCACCACTACCAACGCCCAGCGCCTGCGTCCGATGTGGAGCTTCTCCACCGGTGTGCTCGGGGGACACGAAGGACAGCCGCTCGTGGTCGGCAACACCATGTACGTGGTGACCCCGTACCCCAATGTGGTGTACGCGTTCGATCTCACCAAGGAAGGGTACCCGCTCAGGTGGAAGTACCGTCCCAGCGTCAATGGCGCCGCGATCGGCATTGCCTGCTGCGACGTGGTGAACCGGGGCGCGTTCTATGCCAATGGGCGGCTCTTCTACAACCTGCTCGATGGCCATACCGTCGCTCTCGACGCGGCCACCGGCAAGGAAATCTGGAAGACCAAAGTGGCCGACCTCAATCGAGGCGAGACCACTCCCATGGCACCCCTGGTGGTGAAGGACCGCGTGATCGTGGGGACATCGGGCGGCGAATTTGGGGTCCGCGGCTGGGTCAAGGGTCTCGATGTTCGGACCGGCAACCTGGTGTGGACCGGCTACAGCACCGGGCCTGACGCCGAGGTGCTGGCAAAACCGGGAACTTTCCAACCTTACTACGAAAAGGGAACGGATCTAGCGCAAAAGAGCTGGCCGGGCGACACCTGGAAAAACGGCGGCGCGCCGGTGTGGGGCTGGATGTCCTACGATCCCGAGCTCGACCTCATCTATTATGGGACCGGAAACCCGGCGCCCTGGAACACCGAGCAGCGGCCAGGCGAGAACCGCTGGGCTACGAGTGTCATGGCCCGGCGGCCCCAGGATGGGGCGTTGCGCTGGGCTTATCAATTCACGCCGGCTGACAACTGGGACTTCGACTCGACCCAGGAGATGATCCTGGCCGATCTTACCGTAAAGGGGAAGCCGCGGAAAGCGCTGGTCCACTTCGACAAGAATGGGTTCGTCTATACCATGGACCGCGCGACCGGTGAGCTGCTTCTGGCTGAGCCGTACGTGCAGGTGAACTGGGCCCGGCGCATCGATCTGGAAACCGGCAAGCCCGAGGTGGATTCTTCCAAGACTACCGGCGCGTCGAAGGGAACGGTCAAGGATATCTGCCCCACACTGGAGGGCGGAAAGAACCAGCAGCCCGCGGCTTTTTCGCCGATTACCCGGCTGTTCTACGTGTCCACCAGCAACATGTGCATGGATTATTCGGTGGCCAACGTCTCGTACATCGCCGGCACGCCATACATCGGTGCCTCAACCCCCTACAAGGCTGGACCCGGAGGAAACCTCGGCGCCTTCATCGCCTATGACGCCGCCCGAGGTCAAGAAGGTATGGGAGATCAAGGAGCGGTACCCGGTGTGGAGTGGCGCTCTGGCCACAGGTGGCGGCGTTGTCTTCTACGGCACGCTGGACGGCTGGTTCAAGGCGGCAGACGCGCGCAGCGGGAAGGTGCTGTACAAGTTCAAGGTCGGATCGGGCGTGATCGGCAATCCGATCTCGTTCAAGGGACCCGACGGCAAACAGTACATCGCGCTGTATGCCGGATTCGGTGGCGACTGGGGTCTTCTGTCCGGGGATGTGCGTTCCGACGATCCCGACGATGTTCGCCCGCCGGCCACCTTCATGCCGGACATCGCCCGGCACACGAGTCAAGGCGGGATCGTGTGGGTGTTTGGATTGTGAGCCGGTCCCCAGTCCTCAGTCGACAGTCATCAGTCAGAAGCGGAGATTCCCGATGACAGTCAACAGCATGCTGGCAGCAATTGTGGCTTTGTGCCTGAGCGCGGTTACCGCTCAGGCGCAGCGCAGCGCTCCTCCCGCCGTCAGCTACGATCAGCATGTAGACGCGGGGGGAACGCCACCACCGGCGGAAACCCTGGAAAACCCTTTCAAGACCGACAAACAGGCAGCGGAGGACGGCGGGAAGCTCTTCTCGTCATTCAACTGCGACGGATGCCACGGCGGTGGCGCCCTGGGAGCCGAAGGGCCGAGTCTGGTGGACGGCCGCTGGAAATACGGCGGCACCGATGGCGAGATCTATCACTCGATCTTCTACGGGCGACCCCGCGGAATGCCGGCGTGGGGAGGTACCTTGCCGTCCGACGCGATCTGGCGGCTGGTGAGCTACCTCAAATCTCAGGAGCCGAAACGGGACACGCTTTCTACCACCAGCTGGTAACCGCAGGCGGCACCACTATCGCCGCCGAGCAGTCGCGGCTGCCGTAAATCGCTTCAGACCCAAAAACCCGATGTCGTGCTGCGTCTCACCCTTCTCAGCCAGATCGGCCATGATTTCGCCAACCACACTGCAGAACTTGTAGCCGTGCCCTGAAAAACCAGCCGCCAGCATTACCTCGGGATTTTTGGGGTGTCGATCCAGGATGAAGTGCTCGTCCGGACTGTTGGTGAAGAGACAGGTCTTGAGCATCAGGGTGGGACCGGCGGCATCGGGAAAGTAGCGCTCGGCAAAGGCCCGCAGCAGCCGCTCGTCCTCCACATCGGGCTCGCGATTCATGTGATCGGGGTCGACCTGCTCCCCGCGGTGGTGATAGCGCCCGAACTTGAAGCCCGGGACCAGGAAGCTGGGAAAGCCGTAGTAGCGCCCCTCCTCTAGCTCTGCATAGAACACCGGGAAGACATCGGGGGTAAATCGCTCGGGCCGAATCGGCTGCAGCCAGGCGAGCACCTGCCGTTCAGGCACCGCCAGGTCAGCCAGCTCGGGCACCAGCTTCGATGCCCAAGGACCGGCAGCGATGACCAGTCTTCCCGCTTCGTACCGCTCGCGTGAAGTGCGGACCCAGCAATGCCCTTCGTTGACCCCCCATGCTACGAGTGGCTCTCGGTATCGCACCTGCGCACCGGCCGCCAGCGCTGCACTGACATGGGCCAGGTTGCACCGCTCCGGCAGGAGAAATCCGCCTTCGGGTTGGTAGAGACATTGGATGTCGCTCGGGAAACGGTAGCCGGGAAAACGCCGGTTCAGCTCGGCCCCATCCATCACCTCATGAGGCAATCCATGCTGCTCGCTGGAGCGGAGCGCCCCGGTGAACACCGGGCCGTTTGCCGGACCGCCATCAATACTGCCGGTGATGTGGAGCAGCCGTTCACCCGAGAGTCGCTCCAGCTCGCGCCACAATTGATAGGAGCGGCGCAGCAGGGCGACGTACCCGGGATGCTCCCAATAGGCCAAACGGATAATTCGGGTGAGACCGTGGGACGAGCCGTATTCGTGGAGCAGGTCGTAGCGTTCCAGCCCCAGGACGTGGAGACCGCGCCGGGCGAGATGAAAGAGCGTGGCGCTCCCCATCCCGCCCAGCCCTACTACAATGACATCGTACTGGGTCAGAAGCTGACCTTCAGGATTTTCCCCTCGGTGCCCACCAACCAGCCGGAATGCTCATCGGCGAACGCCACTGCCCAAAAATTCTCGACACCAGGAAGCGTGGTCCAGCCCTCTTCACCTTCGGTTCGAGACCAGGCGGCCCCGCCCGGGCCCGTAATGACCACCAGCCGACCGCGTTCGGGCACATAGCTCAGGCCGAACACCGCGCCATCGAAGGGCGGAGTCTTTACCAGACCCCAGGTCTTGCCGCCGTCATCGGAGGTGGCGATACGCGCCCGAGGATGAGGATGCCATGGAGTGAGATCTCCTCCGGCGACGATACCATTCGCGCCATTCCGGAACGCGATGGTAAATCCGCCAGCCGAAGGATTGGACACCAGCGGCGTGTCGTACGCATGCCAGGTCTGCCCGCCGTCAGTGGTTGCCAGTACCCGGGCAACGCTGGAGCCTCCGGTGGTGATCCAGGCACGCTGGTCGCCCTGGGTCGCGAGGCACGTGCCGCTGGCGGCGAAACCGAATTCACCTGCGAGGGCGCGGGGCAGCCGGTCACCGATATCCTGCCAGTGCCTGCCGTCGGTCACCCGGAGCACCGGGAAACGCCCGTCGACCGGATCGCTGAACGCGAGTCCACGCTGCGGGGTCCAGAAGTCGAAGCAGTCGTAGAACGCATTCTCCTTCTTGTTCTGGAACTGTAGCGACCAGGTGCGTCCGCCATTGGTGGTCTTGTAGATCCGGGAGTCGGAGCCGGTGCCGGACGACATCAGATAGGCCACGTTGGCGCTTACACCCTCCACGTCTCTGAATTCAAGCTTGCTGGCCCCCGCCACCACCCCTTTGCGCCAATGCTGTCCGCCATCGGTTGTTACCACGAAGGTGCCCCCCACCCCGCTGGCCCATACCACGTTTCGATTCACCGGATCCACCGCCTGGAGCCGGTTCGTGGTGCCGCTTCGTTGAGGAGTAACTGTCGGGCCGGCGGCGGTTGCCGCGAGTGCAGGAATAGAGGGTGCGGTGGCGGGATCAGGACTACCGGAACAAGCGAGAACTATGGCGCCGGCCAGTCCAGCGGCCAGCCCGGTGATTGCAAAGGAACGTTGCATTTCTGCTCTCCTGGTCTGAGAACGGCTGTGGTCGGTCAGAGTATCGCGCACTGTGTCCATGCGCAAGACGCCGCTCAGCTACTGCACCACGAGAACGTGGTTGCTCCTTCCAGTCATTCGTATTCCGGAGGTTGTGGGCGACACCGCGTTGCCGTTCACGGTGTACTTCGCGCCTGGGGAGCCTTCCTTCAGTACAAAATTCCACCCGGTCTGCTTCGATTGGATGGTGTACTCGATTCCTTTCTCGGTTTTAGCGCGAGAGAAGGAAATCAGGTTGCTTCCTACCGGCAGGTCCTCAATGCTGAGGTCCTCCCAGTCCTTGGGAAGGTGCGGCTCGAAGGTGACGGTTTTATTCGGGGCGTCGGCCTGGACGCCGAAGATCCGCTCGATCAGGGGAACCACAATTCCATAGGCAGTCCAGGAGATAGCAAAGCAGCCGTAATCCGGCATCATCTCCGAGATCGAACCCGGCAGCTTTCGCCCGAAGGTCTCGGCGATCTTGTTCATGTACCAGAGTGCCTGGTCGATCCGTCCATAACGGGCCTCGGACACCGCCTGGACCCCAGTGGAGATGGTCATCATCGCCTGCCTCTCCACGGCAGACAGATATGGCCCATACTCGCCCACATTTTTGTCTCGAACCTGGTCCAGCAGCCGGATTGCCCGATCCCGCGCTGCGATGCCGACCTCAACCGGCGTGCTGATCACCCAGTTCCGATTGGTGATCCAGGCCCTGCTGCTGTCGGGCATGGCGGCGAAGCGTTGCTTGAGCTGCTCGTAGTAGGCAATCGACTTCTTGTCCTGCTCGGTGAGCTCGCTCGCTCCCTTGAGCCCAATCTGTTTGATCGCTCCTTCAGCCGTGCTGATGGCCTGAGCCCTGGTCCCATAGAAATCGCCGTAGGATCCTTCCTCCTCGATCCAGAAACGCTGCTCGATTCTGGTGGCCAATTGCCCCGCTGTCCGTCGATAGCGCTCCGCTGCCTCAGGTTTACCGAGCAGCGCCGCAACTCGAGAAGTCGCCAGCAAGGCTTGCTGAGTGTACACCGCCACGTCGATCACCTCGGCGTTGAGACCCAGCATCTCCATGATCCCGTAGCCCTCCGGAAACAGGTTCCGATTTCGGTCTACGTCATGCAGCAACCACTGGAGGCCGGAGGTCATGGCGGGGTACATCTGCCGGGCAAAGCTCAGATCTCCGCTCCATTGCACCAGCTTGCCAACCACCATGATGAACAGCGCGGTCTCCTGAGTGTTACCCGGGTTGGAGACACCGCCATTGGTGGTAACCTCGTGCAGGATCCTGCCATTGCCGTTTGCCTTGGCCGACTGGCTCCGCAGCAGCCGAAGGGTTTGCCGGGGCACGGTGTAGTCTCCCGATACTGCGAGCGCCAGGAGCGAGTACCCTTCGGTTCCGAACCACCACGGGTACTCCATCAGCCCACCCCCGAGCCCACGTCCGATTCCGGGCACGTCCCGCACCATCCACTCGGCATTGACCTTTACCCAGTCGTACACCTCCTGCAGACGGCGGTCAGGGATCGTGATCCGCGCCCGTCGAAGGAGGGCGGCATAGTGGTCTTTTTTCCGGGCCAGCAGAGTCGAGTGATGCCGGCCCACATACTCGTAGGCGCTCTCCGCTTCAGCTTTAGAGGTTGCCGACCCGGCGATGACGAAGGTCAGCGTCGCGCTATCGTGA
This sequence comes from uncultured Gemmatimonadales bacterium, assembly GCA_963698975.1. Taxonomy (GTDB): domain Bacteria; phylum Gemmatimonadota; class Gemmatimonadetes; order Gemmatimonadales; family GWC2-71-9; genus CAVVWJ01. The sequence goes on along the minus strand of CAVOSV010000002.1, from coordinate 1,025,646 downwards.
GGTTCCAGAACCACCCGGTGGCGCGATACCCCTGTAGCCCCCGTCCCTTTGCTTGATACCGGCCCAGCGTGCTCGACCAGTTGAGCACCGCCGGAGGGAACTGCTCCCCACAGGACGAACCATGGATGCTTGACATCCCGAGCCATAAACCGGTTCTTGCTCCGGTCCCAGGTGACGGTGTCCGGGGCGTCCTTTATGCCGAGCTGATCGGAGAACCACACCGGCAGGAGATCGGTCTTGACGGTAAGCTCGAGATTCAGGTTGCGCCGGCTCTCGGCCTTGTTCCTGAAGACGTATTGCACCACAGTGGCCGGATAGCCGTCAGGGCTGAACTGAAAGCGCTCGATCTCTACGTCCTTCCCCACCTCGCCATAGCGAAACCGATTGCCATAGGGATAGTTGATGAATTCCTTGGCGGACTGGAGCGGGACCTCCTGATTGCTTCCCTCTTCACTCACCCTGGCCCAGAAGCCATCAATCAGTTTGATGGGATGAATCCATAGCCCGCCCATTTCACCCGGCACATGGCCCCCCAGATCGGGAAAGTCTCCATCCTGGGTCCCGATGAGGTAGCTCCGGTCACCGGCAGCGGCGTAGGGATCGGCCTGGTTCGTTCCCTGATTGCTGATCCCGTTCGTAACGGCCGACACGGAGTCCTGCTGCGACCACGCGAGGTCCGTGGCGCCGAGAATCAGAACGAATGGCAGGAGGAGAGCGGGGGCGTTGCGGGTCATGCCGGTGTGTCGATTTCAGCGGCGCTCATTCGACAGATATATGGAGAGTGGAGAATTGAATGAAGCCAAGCAGTAGGGAGGAGACCATGAAACCCACAATCTATCTTCCGTCGGCCGTGGCAAGGCTGCTGATCTCACCCTGCGTGAGGTCCAGTCAGCTCAGCATTGAGGAAAATCTGTCAAGACTACGAACGCCAGCCCACCTGCCGGCACCATTCCGCCGGGAATGGCGCCCAAATCACAGGTCACAGGGAAGTTATAGGACTAGCGGGACACACGGGTGATCTCGGTCAATACCAGGCGGGTGGCGGGACCCTCCACCCCGTGGGCTCGAACAAAGCCGACTGACGGACAGAAGATTTTGGCTTCCTTCACCCCGGGCTCCAGGGGAGTGAATTCCACCGTTCTCACGCAGTGCTCAAAGGAGCCGTACGGGACCCGCTCGTCGATGCCTGTGGCGACAACGCGGGCCTGATCCTCCGCCTCGCCCGAGAGAAATTCCTGGCGATAGCTGTCGCCCACTCGCGGATGCGCCAGCATGATGATGCCGGGCTGGGCTCCATCTCTGCCCGCCAGCCAGCTACCCTCCGTGCTCACCACCTTGCCGTCCTCATACTCCTTGGTGTTCTCCCCCAGGTACCAGACGTTCCCCTGCTTGTCCTGCGCGTACCAGTCGAAGGTCTTCTCCTTCAGCTCGCCGTGCACGAAAACCCGGTCCAGAACCACGGTGGCGCTGATCCCCAGAATGCTCTTTCGGTCGTAAGTCACGATGGTCACGTTGGTCTCGTTCTCGCCATCCTCCACGCCCTCGAACACGAACCGGGTGCCCGGCCGGAGCGGAAAGAGTGGGTTATCCACGGCTCGTACGAAGTTGTTTGGCTCAAAATGGGGAGAGCGGTTCAGCTGTTCGGTCAGCGATACGCTGGATAGCGTACTCGTCTGGCTGGCGTCCAGCCCAGCTTGGGAAGGCTCAGTTGGCTGGCTGTCGCAGCTCCACAGCCAGGGAATAGTCAGGGCGATAGCGAAAGCGAGGGGCTTCATAAAGAATCTCCTGGGGGGCACTCGTGTAAATCCGAGAGTAATTCTTTCCCGACAGACGTTGCAGAGCGAGGGATCTCCACCACCCCCATGACTGAGGCTTGCGGTGACTGGACCAGAAGGAGAATACCAGTGGCTAGACCGAGCATACCGGGACGGGTTAGCGCTACTTAAGGATGAAGCCCGGGACGGACCGAGGCAAATGGCACCCCTGGCGCTCTCATGCACCGGGGCACATCCTCTTGTTACAGCCAGCAGAATTCGTTCCCAGGGAAATCCAGGAGACGTTATGGGGATCTCAGAGGAGGGCCGGCGCGCAGTCGATACCCAGGAATTTCTGGCGATGTGGAGCGCCGCCAAAGAGGAGCACTTTGCTCAGGAGCTGGCGTCCATGCTTCCGCTCCTGCTGGGAAACTCGGCGAATCTGGATGCAGCGCGAGTGCAGGAGGCCGCGCATCATCTCGTCCGAGCCATGCACCTCGCTTCCGCACCCGAGGCCGGCTTGCCTGCCGCGCTCGATTACCTCACCCAGATCACCACAGGTTACTCGCCAGGCCCGCGGTAGCTGAACCGGGTCGGCTCCCTACTTCAGTCAGAACGAGGCGTTGCGCCGCTTACCGCTTACGCCTGTTCTAGTCCCGCTTACGTTTTACCCTTCACATAAATCTCTCCTCCCGATTCCCGAAACTCCTCCGCCTTGCGCTGCATCTCCGCTGCGTAGTCCCGCACGTCCTGGGTGATCTTCATGGAGCAGAACTTCGGGCCGCACATGGAGCAGAAGTGGGCGACTTTGGCCCCTTCAGCCGGCAGCGTCTCGTCGTGGTATGCCCTCGCGGTCACCGGATCGAGCGACAAGTTGAACTGATCCTCCCAGCGAAAATCGAACCGCGCCTTGCTCAGCGCGTCATCCCATTCCCGCGCCCGTGGGTGTCCCTTGGCCAGGTCGGCCGCGTGCGCGGCGATCTTGTAGGCAATGACGCCGGCTTTCACGTCGTCTCGGTTGGGGAGGCCCAGGTGTTCCTTGGGGGTGACGTAACAGAGCATGGCGGTACCGTACCAGCCGATCATGGCGGCGCCGATGGCACTGGTGATGTGGTCGTAGCCGGGGGCGATGTCGGTCGTCAGCGGTCCCAGAGTGTAGAAGGGTGCCTCGTCGCACCACTCGAGCTGCTTGTCCATGTTCTCCTTGATGAGATGCATGGGGATGTGTCCCGGGCCCTCATTCATCACCTGCACCTCATGCTCCCAGGCAATCCGATTGAGCTCGCCCTGGGTTCTCAGCTCGGCGAACTGGGCCTCGTCATTGGCATCGGCGATGCTGCCCGGGCGGAGCCCATCACCCAGAGAGAAGGAGACGTCGTACGCCGCCATGATCTCGCAAATCTCTCTGAAGCGGGTGTAGAGGAAGCTTTCCTGGTGATGGGCCAGACACCACTTGGCCATGATAGAGCCGCCCCGGGAGACGATGCCGGTCACCCGGTTAGCGGTGAGTGGGATGTAGCGCAGCAACACGCCGGCGTGCACGGTGAAGTAATCCACCCCCTGCTCTGCCTGCTCGATCAGGGTATCGCGGTAGATCTCCCAGGTCAGGTCCTCTGCCACGCCGCCCACCTTTTCCAGCGCCTGGTAGATCGGGACGGTGCCGATCGGTACCGCCGAGTTCCGGATGATCCACTCCCGGGTCTCGTGGATGTTCTTGCCGGTGGAGAGATCCATCACCGTGTCGGCGCCCCACAGCGTGGCCCAACGGAGCTTGTCGACTTCCTCCTCGATCGAAGAGCTGACCGCCGAGTTGCCGATATTGGCGTTGATTTTCACCTGAAAGTTCCGGCCGATGACCATCGGTTCCAGCTCGGGGTGGTTGATATTGGCGGGTATGATGGCGCGTCCCCGCGCTACCTCGCTGCGGACGAACTCCGCTGGAAGCCCCTCGCGCAAGGCGACGAACTCCATCTCCTGGGTGATATCCCCCCGCCGCGCGTAGTGGAGCTGCGTGAGCGGGCCGGTACCGCGGAGCGGCGGGGCAGCGGGGCCGCTAGGCAGCGAGGCAGTAAGGGCGCTGCCACTTCGGTCGCGAGTGGCGAGGCCCGGGTCGTGAGTCTCCCGGTATCCGCCGTCCCTGACTCGTGTCTCCTGACTCGTGACTTCTCGGGCACCAATCCAGTCCACCCGCAAAGCCGGCAGTCCCTCACGGACGTCGAATCCCTGCGGCCCGCTCGTGTCGTACACCCGGAGCGGCGGCTCGCCTCCGGAGAGGGCGATCTCCCTCACCGGCACGCGAATTCCCTGCGGGCCCTCGAGGTAGACCTTTTTCGAGTTGGGGAATGCCTCGCCGTAGTCACTGGACGGGCGGACGGGCGGACGGGCGGACGGGCGGACTGAACTACGAGCGGTTCGAGCAGGTTTGGTGGGGGATGACATCGCGCTCACTCCAGAGTTCGAGAGAGGGAGCGCTGCGACCAAGGAAGCTCGCGGGCGCCGCGCTCCCTTCGCCGGTATCAGCCGGATCAGGTTCCAAGGGTACTTCTCAATCGCTCGCGCGATGCCCCTGGCGGCAGTTTGAACGTTAAGGAGTTTCCCTCGTCGACACCAGCTTCAGCTTCTCGATATCCGCGATCTCCCGGGGTGCCCGGGACAGCCACTCCACTCCGTTCGGCGTGATCAAATAGTCGTCCTCGATCCGGACCCCGATGTTGTTGTAACGCTCCACCGTCTTCCGCACCTTGCCGACAAACGCTCGGTTCTTCGGCGTATCCGGCAGCATGTCGAGCAGCTTGGTGCTGATGTACACCCCGGGCTCGATGGTGAAGACCTCTCCAACCTCGAATGTCGCACCGGCCCCGAAGTGCGGGGGATCGTGCACCTCCAGCCCAATGCCATGACCCAGGCCGTGGGCCATGTAGAGAAACGCCTGTTTACAGGCGCCGGCGTTCGACTGGCACATGGAAGCCCAGGGTGGGTCAATGGTGGCGTCGGGTGATTCGATCAGCCCCAGCTTGGTCAGCCCACGAGCCTCCACCGCCCGGGCCGTGTCGCTCCACGCCTTGGACGAGGCTCCAGGCTTCGCAACCTTTTCCGCTGCCGCCTGAGCGTCGCGCACCAGCTGATACACCGCGCGCTGCTCGGGCGTAAACTTGCCGCTTACCGGAATGGTGCGGGTGACGTCGGCGGCATATCCCTGGTACGATGCACCGACATCCATAACCACCACGTCCCCCGCTGCCATCCGCCGGTCGTTTCGCTCATAGTGATACTGGGTCGAGTTTGGACCAGAGCCGATGATGGACCCGAACGAGGTTCCGTCGGCTCCCACCCGCCGGAACCCGCCCTCCACCTCAGCCTGCAGCTCGTATTCATACATGCCCGGCTTGGCCGAGCGCATAGCCCGGGTCAGGCTGCCGGTGGTGATGTCAATTGACCGCCGCAGAAGCTTCAGCTCCGCCGGCGACTTCCGGGCCCGGAGACTGTCCACGATGGGATGCGCGTCGCCGATCTCGAGCTCCATGGCCCGGTAGCGCTCCGCCAGGTCACCCATGAAGCGGGACCCGCGAGTCATCGAATCCGATTCGGCAGCATCGGCGGAGGCAAAGTCACGCAGCTGATACACCGGGAGACGCAGCCGCATCAGCGAATCCACGACCTGCCTCAGCGCTGGGAGCGACCGTACGCTCAACCCAGTCTGCCGCGCCACCACGTCGGAATCGGGAGGAAAACCGTCGTACAGCGCCCGGCGAGGATCCCGGGTGGCGGTGAACAGAATCCCTTTCACAGCCCCGCCCCGCTTCACCAGAACGAAGGCGGCATTGGGCTCGAGAAATCCGGTCAGATAACGAAAGGCGGGAAGCTGGCCGCTCTGGTGAATCTCGGTGGGGTCAGGAGCGCCGAAGGCGATCACAACGCCGCTGTCGAGGCGCGCTGCGAGCGAATCCCGGCGGGCGGCATACTCCGGTGAGGAGATCCCCTGACCCGAGGCACTGGCCTGGAGGCAGAGCAGGAGCACGGCGGAGCCGACGATTGAGCGCATGGTGGCCTTCAGCGAAACAGGTTGGCGATCTTGTCGAGCGTAGCGTCGAGATAAATCTACTGCTGGTCCATACCTTTTATCTCCTCGAAAAGTTGCAACCGGGGCAGCGTTTCCAGGTTGTCGGCCGCGAGAAGGTAGAAGTCGGGCAGCCGGCCGATGGCGTTCACCGCAGCCAGTATGGTGGTGCCCAGGCCTGCTCTCCGGGCGACATTGGCCACGCCGCCCTCGGGAAAGAACCCATCCAGCGCCGCTACCCGGTTAGCAAGTGCAAGGGCCCGATCACCGTTCCTCAGCCAGGAAGATCCGCACCGCTCCCCGTTGCAGCGCTATTCCTCGAATGATGTTCCCCTTGATGTTCTTCCAGGGACTGCCGCGCCCGTCGACGGCGTAAGCGGTGATGGCGCCGGCCGGACCCGGAAGAGTCAGCTCCACGGTGGGACTCCCCGACTTGTCCCACACAAACACGAGCTGCCGGCCATCAGGCCGGATGAAGAGATGGTGATGGAGCTCCCCGGCAGACCCGGCGGTCACCCGAACCCCGAGCAAGGGATCGGCCACCGTGATCGAGTCGCCGTGGAAGAGCTGAACAAGCAACCTGATCGTTTCAAAGGCAAGCTTCGGGCTGCCATCCCTGCGGATGAGTCCCAGATAATAGTTGGGGGCATCGCCGATGACCTCGGTGCCCAGCTGTTGATCCTTGATCTCATAGATCCCAATCTGCTCCACCCGGGGTTCGGCGAGAAATGTCGCCATGGCACGGGCCCACCACTCCGCCTGATCCTTCTCACTCTTCCCCGGCGTGCTAGCGAACCCGGTCTCATTGATCCAGATCGGTTTCCGCCCGCACCGACTGTCGGCCTCAGGAACGAATCCGCCCCGGAATGCGGGGCCGAGGTAATTCTCGACCGTTATTGAATCGGGGGTCCAGGTCTCGGGGTAGGCGTGGAACGGGAGCACGTCGAATGAAGCACGGCCGTCCTCACACGCGTGCTCGAGCCAGTCGAGATCGGGCCAGACCATGCCACCGAGAAAGACCTGAGCATCCGGGTCCGCCCGGCGAACGGCGTCCGCGCCGTCCCGAAGAACGCGGGCATACTCCTCGGCGCTGCCCTCCCACCAGAGCGACGTGTTCTCCTCGTTATAGATCTCGTAAGACACGATGCTCCGGTATTTCCGGAGCCGGCCGGCGACGGCACTGGTAAAGCGAACCCAATCCTGCTCGCTCCGCGGAGGATCGTTCCAGGCATGGTCATCCTTGCCGCCACGGGCCGCCCACGCCGGGGTATATCCCAGGTAGGGTCGAAGCGAGATCCCCATGCTGTCGGCCAGGGCGACAAATTTTTCCAACCAATCGAGGTCGTACTGGCCCCGGCTAGGCTCATAATCGTCCCAGCCGAAACTTCCCCGCCACTGTCGGATCCCGAGCTCCCGGAATCGGTTGAAGTCGCGGGCAACTTCACTGAGATCCTGGCCCTTGTCGTAGTCCTCCAGGATGGCGAACGAGATCGGCTTCGTGACTGTGCCGCCACGCGAGTCTGGCCTGATGGAGGAGGCTGGACTGCCGCCCAAGCAGCCGGCGAGTAGAGCAGCGGCGAGGAGTCGCGCTGCCCTTTTCCATCCTTTCCGTCTCACCCGACCTTTCATATACTGCTATTGCTTCTCCGTTGTCTTTCGGACCCCAAAAACCTGATTCTGCCCCCAGCCATCATCACACCGGGAGATGAGAGCGCTGTATGCTAGCCACAATGTCGGCCATGCTCCGCCATGGTGCCATCGTCCTCGCGACGTTCATGCTTGCAGCTGTTCTTCCCAGCCCGGTACTAGCACAGGGGTCCGGGACCGTAACGGGCCTGGTGACCCGAGCCGGTGAGGGCTCTCCTCTTCCCAGCGTGTCGGTGACGGTCCAGAGCACAGGCCTGAGCACCATAACCGGCCCCGACGGCCGATACACGCTGCGCCGAGTGCCCGAAGGCGCTCAAACGATCGTATTCCGCTGGCTGGGCTACAAGCCGATCGAGATCCGAACCACGGTGGAAGCGGACCGTTCGGCGACGGTATATGCCGCAATGGAACCGGTACCCGTGGCGCTCACCGAGATGGTGGTGTCCACCGCATCCCGCACTCCGGAGCGCATCGTCGAAGCACCGGCCGCAATCTCGGTGGTTGAGCCGCAGGTCCTGCAGAACACGTCCATCACCGGCCAGGCGCCGCTCGCGCTGCAGAACGTGCCTGGCGTGGATGTGGTGCAAAGCGGGGTCAACGACTTCAATGTGAACGCCCGCGGCTTCAACTCATCGCTCAACCGCCGAGTGCTGGTGCTGCAGGATGGACGCGATCTCTCGATTGCATTCCTCGGCGCTCAGGAGTGGAACGGCATGACCCAGCCGCTGGAAGACCTCGGCCGCCTGGAGATGGTACGGGGGCCCGGCTCGGCGCTCTACGGCGCCAACGCGTTCAGCGGGGTGATCAATATCATAACGCCCGAGGGCCGGGAGGTGGCCGGAACCAAGCTCAGCTTTGGCGGCGGCGAGCTGGAAACGATCCGGGGCGACTTTCGCCAGGCCGGCGTGTTCGGGAACGACCGTTTCGGCTATCGGCTCAACGTCGGCGGCATGAAGAGCGACACCTACACCCGCTCCCGCACCCTGACGGACGGCACCTCTCTGCAAAAGGAATATGCCGATGCCACCGATGAGCCGGTGGGGCTCACCCGGGAAACCACCCCGCTCACCGGGCAGACGGTCGACCCCGCGACCGGCGAACCGCTGGGCGATCGCGCCGGCCTCAAGAACGTGTACGCCTCCGGTCGTCTGGATTACTACCTCACGAATGGATCGGTGCTCTCCGCCGACGGCGGTGCCTCACAGGTGGAGAACGAGGTGTTCGTCACCGGTATCGGACGGGTGCAGGTGCTGAAAGCGGTCAAGCCATACGCCCGGGCTGCCTTCGCGACCAACCACACCCACATCTTCGGATTCTGGAACAGCAGGACCTCGGTCGACCCCCAGATCGCTCTTTCCAGCGGCGCTCAACTCGAGGAACGCTCCGACATCTTCCACATCGAGGGGCAGCAGAACTGGGACTTCATGCAGGACCGTGGCCGGGTGGTCTACGGCGCGTCCTACCGCAAGACCATGGTCAACACTTCGGGCACGCTGATGAATCCGATCAACGACGATCGGAGCGATGATTACTACTCCGGCTACGGTCAGGTGGAATACAAGCTCACCCCCCAGCTCCGGATCGTCGGCGCAGGCCGAGTGGATGACGGGACACTGTTCGAGACCCAGTTTTCTCCCAAGGGCGCGCTGGTCTACAGCCCCAACGAGAATCACTCGTTTCGCTTCTCGGTGAACCGCGCGTTCCAGACGCCGAACTACTCCGAGTTTTTCCTTCAGGCTGCCGCGGCGGCGCCCACCGCGGGTCCGGCGACGGTAGAAGGAGGAATCGAGGCGTACTACACTCAGGTTCAGGCAAGCCTCCCGCCGGCCGCGCTCGCGGGGCTCACACTGCATCCGTCGCTGCCCTGGAACTTCTCTCCCTCTACCCAGGTCCTGGCACTGGGCAACTCGAATCTGGACGTGGAGACGGTGCTGGGGTGGGAGCTGGGCTACAAGGGGAGCATCTCCAACACGCTCTACTTCACCGCGGATCTCTACATCAACAAGCTGGAGAACTTCGTCACCGATCTCCTGCCCGGAGTGAACCCCGCATATCCGACGTTCCAGCTCACCGATAACGGAATCAACGTCCCCGCCGATCTCACGGCGTTGGACCAGCGGATCCAGCAGCTGGAGCAGGGCGGACAGCTTAGCCCGGCTCAGGCGGCAGCGCTGCGGGCGCCGATTCCCACTCTGCAGGCGGGGTACGGCAGTGTGGTAGCCGGCACCACGATCTCCGGCGCTCCGGGCCTGGCCACGCTGCCGGACGGCAGCCGGGCCGTGGTGCTTTCCTATACCAATGCCGGCCAAGTGACGGAACGCGGGATCGAGCTGGGTGTGGGCTATCAGTTCACGCCCCAGCTTCGGGCAGATGCCTCCTTCACCGGTTTTGACTTCGACGTGGAATCCCAGCAGGCGGGCGATCAGCTCCTGCCCAACACGCCGAGCAAGAAGGCAACGGTGGGGCTGTCGTATGTCGGCGAGCGATTTGATATCAACGGGGCCGTCCGCCTGATCGATGGCTACCAGTGGGCGGCCGGTGTGTTTCAGGGATACGTCCCGTCGAGCGAGCAGGTCAACCTGGGGGCGGGGTACCGGATCAACAACTACCTACGGATCAACGCCAACGCCACCAATCTGCTGGATCAGAAGCGCTTCCAGCTCTACGGCGGGTCGGTGATAGGACGCCGGGTGCTGGCAGGCGTTACCGCGGGATTCTGACGGGCGGAGAGGCGGAGGGTCGGACAGGCGGAGGGACGCGAGACCCTCCGACCCTCCAACCCTCCGACCCTCCGACCCTCCGACCCTCCGACCGCCTACGGCGACAACCGCTCGATCCGCCAGCTATCACCGTTGCGGACGTAGCGAATCCGATCGTGCAGCCGGCTGGATCGTCCCTGCCAGAACTCGATGGAATCGGGGCGGAGCCGGAATCCACCCCAGTAGGGCGGCAGCGGCACGTCATCACCAGGGTAGCGGCGCTCCAGCTCGGGAACTCGTTCGTCCAGCTGCTGCCGGCCGGCAATCACCTGGCTCTGATGGGAGATCCATGCGCCCAGCCGGCTGCCCCGGGGCCGGCTCCGGAAATACTCCTCTGATTCCTGCCGATTCGTCTGCGTGGTGCCGCCGGTAATTCTGACCTGCCGCTCCAGCTCGGGCCAATAGAACACAAGCGCGGCTCGCGGGTTCTCCACCAGCTCGGCTCCCTTTCGGCTCCGATAGTCGGTAAAAAAAACGAACCCCCGCTCGTCGAATCCCTTCAACAGGACGATACGGGCCGAGGGAGCGCCCTCGGCGTCAGCCGTTGCCAGCGTCATTGCATTCGGATCTCGCGCCTCGGCCTTGAGCGCTTCCTCGAACCAGCGGCCGAACTCGATCAGCGGATCGGGACTGACACTCGCCTCATCCAGGCGCGCCAGGGTGTAATCGCGACGCAGATCGCGGATGGAAAGGGGCATGCCGGCTCCTAGTGGACCGATCCGGCCGGCGAGGATTCGCCGGCCAGCAATTCATTATAGATAGCCAGGTGCCGGTCCATCGCCGTACCCAGCTCGAAGGTGGAGCGGACATACTCGCGGGCCCGCTCTCCAGAGCGGCCCCATCGGTCTCCCTGCAGCAGTGTCTGCAATGCCGTTGCGAAGTCATCACGTTCCACCTTGAGACCGAATCGGGAGGCGAATCCGTCCGGATCAACCGCACTCAGGATGGCGCAGCCATGCGCAGCCCCTTCGAGGAATGCGTTGGGCAGTCCTTCCCGGATCGCCGTGTTCACCAGGATCCAGCTCTCCGTTAGGGCGGTGGCAACGGCGCCGGACGTGAACTGATCCACATGCCCCGGCATCTCGAGGTTGCGGAGACCGGCGAAGCGGGCCCGAAGGCTCCGTTCATACTCGGCATCGCGCGAGGTGCCGAAGGCAATGAACCTGACCTGAGGAAACTGGCGCGCCAGGGCGAGGAAGAGCTCGGGGCGCTTCCGCCGGTCCCAGCGGGCGAGATAGCAGACCGTGGGCCGCTCCGCCTTGCGCACCTGGTCCGGTACGGAGACGGGCGTCGGCAGAAATTCCGGGATCGACTTCAACCGGTACTTGCGTTGCGCCTTGGCCCGGAGGAACTCGGCGGCGCAATACACCCGGTGGGCCCGGCGCACGGCTCTTTGGACCAGCGGGTTGTCCTCGAACAGCTTGTTGGCCAGCACCTGCCCTCTGTTGAGCGACGGGTGCCGCAGCTCGGCCAGCCAGTCGCTCCACTCGTGCGTATCGCGCAGGGTCACCAGGTGCTTTCGGCCAGGCATTGCCCGCTGGGCGAGGTACGTGATGAAGGAGGGTTCCTGCGAGTGATAGATGTCGGCATTGCTCTCGCGGAGGAGGCCGGCTGCCCGCCAGGGTGCCCGGGCCGGAAAGCCGAGCACTCGGATGCTATCGAGCAGCTCGACGCGCTGCTGGTCACCCCGAAGCGGCACCACCGCGAACACCTCGACGCCTCGGCGGACCAGCTCGCGGCCGATGATCCGGGTGGCTCGGCCGTACCCGCCGTGCTTGCCCCAGGCGAAGATCTCCATGCTGAGGAGGCAGACTCGCATCGGCAGGCAGCATAGCCGCGTTCTGGTCGTGGGTCCATGTGACTGGAAAAACAAAGGCCCGGCGAGTGCCGGGCCTCCGTTCTGTTTACCAGCGGTAAATCACTTCTTGAAGGTGAAGTATGCGCTTGGCTTCTCGGTGTAACCCAGAGCACCAGCTCCAAATGCCAGGGCGATCGTCTTACAGCTACCGGCGTAAGTGCCTGGTGTCTTCCAGTTGAACTGATAATACCCATCACCGAGGTTCTGAAGACCGGATGCACCAGCCGCATACTCTTCGATCTGATCTTGGGTAGTGCCCTGGTCACAAGTCATCGTCGCGGCCTGCACGGAAACGCTGGTCACGTCGGTGATCGGCCGGCCAAGAGCATCCGTGAGCCGCCACTTAAGCGGAATCGCCTGACCCGCTTTGGACACGTTCATCGTGTTGGGACGGTCGACTGGAGCAGAGAAGCCCGTAAAGTTATACCCGACGGTGTAGTTGCAGCTGCTGGAGTTGGAATTGCCCACGGCATCCTGCACCGTGACACTTGCGGTCTTCGAGCCAATCGAGTTGGTCGCGAGTGCCACTGAGCCGCTGGGGGTAACACCCGAACCTCCATCGCTGGCAGTCCAGTTCGCGTTCGCAGACGCGTTCAGGATGACCAGGTTCGCCGGACAGGTCAGCGCCACCTGGGGCGCCTTCTTGTCAACCTTGTTTCCCGTGATCGGCCCAGCAGTCGCGCTGTTGCCTGCGTTGTCTGCGACAGCCCTGGAACCGGTCGCCGCATTTGCTGTTTCAGTACCCGCTGGCACGTTGGTGCTCAGGTTGAAGCTCGCGTCACCAGCGTTGGCCAGCCCCGCTGGCGCGTCTGATGCAGTGCACGCGATCGTTACGTCAGCTGCATGCCACACTCCATCCGCAGTTCCACAAGAGATGACCGGAGGAGTTGCGTCATACACAACAGTGTGATCGGTGCTGGTCGAGGCGTTGTTCCCGTTCCCTGCGGCATCGTGTGCCTTCCCGGCGGCAATAGATGCGATCACAGTTCCGTCAACTGTCATCCCGCTCACAGCAACATCGTACGTCTTTCCGCTGCCAGTCACTATCGCGGTCGTCGGGCCGGCTGTTCCACTCAAGCTGACATCTCCGGTTGCGAAGTCACTTACGTTCTCGGTGAAGTTCACCGTGAACTCAATCGTAGACCCGTTGGTCGGGTCTGCCTGCCCAGACTTCTGTTCGATGGTGACCTCTGGTGGCGTCTTATCAATCATTAGCGTTGTGCACGCGCCGGCTGTCGAGAACAGGCTGGTGTTCCCCGCAGCATCCTTCCCTTGGACGCAGATGGTATGCGGACCCTCGGAGAGGGTGGCCAGGGTACTGAGCGAGATCGTACCGGTCACAGCTTCCGTCACCTCGTCGAAGGTGTGATCGTCCGCTGTCATCGGGTACAGTGTCACGCCGCCGTCAATCTTGAATGAGGCCGCCGCGATTTTGGAGCTTCCTGTCGTATAGTCACTTACAGTTGCCGTGGCGGAAACCTCTATGGTGCCGTTGGTCGGGGTCGGGCTGACCTGCACATCAGAGACGACGGGTGGCGCCCTGTCAATGGTTAGGGTCGTGCACGCATCAGTTGCCGAGAACAAGCTGGTATTGCCGGCCGCATCCTTCCCCTGGACGCAGATGGTGTGCGAACCGGGGGAGAGTCCGGCCAAAGTGGTGAGAGATATGGTGCCGGTTACATCCTCCACCGCCTGGTCGAAGGCGTGGTCGTCCGCGGTCATCGGATATAGGGTCGCGCCACCATCGATGTTGTAATAGGCCGCAACAATGATAGAGCCACCGGTCCCCTGGTCGTCCACTGTTGCCGTCGCTGAGACCTCAATAGAGCCATTCGTCGGGTTCGGGCTGACTGCAACGTTCGAGACTACAGGCGGCTCCGGGTCGTAGGTGACTGTGTGGTCGGTGCTGGTCGATGCTGTATTACCGTTGCCTGCGGCATCGCTGGCTTTTTCAGCACCGATGGAGGCGATCACGGTTCCAGGCCCAGTCACCGGAACTGCCACATTGTACGTCGCGGGACCACCGGTGACGGTTGCAGCCGCGTGAGTGGCCGTCCCGCTTAGGGTCACGTCACCGCTCTCAAAGCCGGTCACATTTTCGGTGAACACCACGGTGAAGTTGATCGGGGAATTACTGGTCGGGTCCGCCTGGCCAGCAGCCTGGTTAATGGTCACGTCTGGCGGCGTGTGGTCATAGGTTACCGTGTGGTCCGTGCTTGTCGATGCAGTATTGAGATTCCCTGCAGCATCTGAGGCTTTGGCTGCAGCGATGCTGGCAATGACCGTACCATCGCTGGTCATTCCGCTGACCGCGACGTTGTACGTTGTCCCCGAGCCTGTAACCAACTGAGTCGTAGCCCCGGCTGTCCCGCTCAATGTGACGTCGCCGGTCGCAAAGTCGCTGACTGGCTCGTTGAAGACTACGGTGAAGTTGATCGGTGATGCATTCGTCGGATCGGCTTGCCCCACCGCCTGATTGATGGTCACATCTGGCGAGGTGTGGTCGTAGGTTACCTCATTATCTGTGCTGGACGACGCCATGTTGCCGTTTCCTGCGGCATCGTGCGCTACGTTGGCGGCAATCGAGGCAATGACCGTTCCGTTGGTAGTCATCCCACTGACCGCAACGTTGTAGGTTGTCCCGCTTCCGGTCACCGCCGCGGTGGTTGCACCAGCTGTCCCGCTCAGGGTGACATCACCAGTGGCGAAATCGGTGACTGGCTTGCTGAAAACAACGGTAAAGTCGATTGGTGACGCGTTGGTCGGGTCTGCCTGTCCCGCCTTTTGATTGATGGTGACGGTGGGCCCAGTGTTGTCGTAAGTCACGGTATTGTCGGTGCTCGTCGACGCATCATTGCCGTTGCCGGCGGCATCATGAGCTTTGTCGACTCCGATGGTGGCGATCACCGTGCCGTTGGTCGTCATTCCACTGACAGCCACGTTGTACGTGGTCCCGCTGCCGGTCACCGTAGCGGTGGTCGCCCCGGCTGTGCCGCTCAGGGTAACGTCCCCAGTTGCGAAGTCTGTGACGGTTTCGCTGAATACGACAGTGAAGTTGATGGGTGAAGCATTGGTGGGGTCGGCCTGCCCAGTCGCCTGGTTGATCGTTACTGTCG
Organism: uncultured Gemmatimonadales bacterium; assembly: GCA_963698975.1. Classification (GTDB taxonomy): domain Bacteria; phylum Gemmatimonadota; class Gemmatimonadetes; order Gemmatimonadales; family GWC2-71-9; genus CAVVWJ01. The sequence continues at coordinate 1,010,455 of CAVOSV010000002.1, read as the reverse complement.
GCCGCGTCTGATCGGCAGGTGCCTGGACGATTAAGGTTCCGGTGGCTGTTTCAGCCCCATTGCCTTGGCAGTTGGCACCCCTGGCAGCTTGAACGGTGAAATTCGTTGTGCCGGCAGGGGTCCCGCTCGTCGTCGTGATAGTCAAAGTTCTCGAGAAACTAGCATTTGTCGTAAATGGATTGGCCCCACCACTAAACGCTGCCGTGGCACCCGTTGGGAGTGGTGTCGTCACACTAAGTGTGATGGTACACTGGTCGGCGTTTCCATTTACGGTTACTGCCAGGTTGTATGCCGCTGAGCCAGGGCTGCCCTGGGCGACAGTGCGAGTCGTGGGGGTCAAAGCGACTGACTGAGGCTGCGAATCAGTGAAGTTGACGGTCAGACTCCGCCCCGTCGCTCTGCTGGTCGCAACCAAAGTAAACGCGACATTCAGGTCCCCTTCGTCGACGACATAAGTCGAGTCGTGGAACATCCCGTCCGCCCCGACCTCAACCGACCAGACGTGCGGATCGGCGGTTGCCGGCTCGTCCGTGAGCACGATGTCCAGCACGTCCCCCGGCTGCCAGCCATACCCGGTGAAGTGCACCACATCACCCGGCTGATAGTCGTCCTTGTCGGTCGAGATCGACAACCCGTCTTCCGTTGTCGTCGTGGCGAACAAGGGCTTCGCCCCTATCGCGGTGGTGCCGGTGGGGGTGGTGCCGGCGGTGGTCGGTTCGGTGATATCGTCGCCGCAGGCAAGGGCGAACGCGATGGCAAGTGTCAGGAGAAGGGCACGACGCATTGAGACTTTTCCTCAGGACCTGGGCCAGGGACACGAGAGCGTCGGGGCAGACGCACCTTCGGCAGCCTGGCTGTCTCGGAGAGACCCGGGGCTTTGCGGACCGGCCTCGCGGCCGGGGTGCCGTTCAGTAGAACTTCAGTTGTGACGAGGTATTATCGGGGTGACAGCAATTCACCTTCCGAGCTCTTCCGCGTCCATCCTCAACCAGACTTCGGCTGGACCGTACTGCCCCGGAGTGAGCCACTGTTGCACTGCGGTGTGCCTGATGAATTGGCGACACTGCCGCAAAGATGTCTCCTATTCCGGATTACCGTAAGGGGTACCCTACCAACGACTCACCTGCGGCGCCTGGGGCGAGGAACTGCGTCGGAGAAACGACACCGGCGGGTCCGGCTCGGCTGAGAAGGTGTTGTCTTTCCCGGTACGGCGCCATAACCTAAGTGCTGTCGGTTAGGTGGCGGTTATATCCAGGTTAGAGCACCTCCTCCCCCTGCCAAATGTTGCGCCTCAGGACCCTCGGCGGCCTCACCATTGAAGATCAAAACGGCCCGGTGGCGGGGGCGATCGCCCGGAAGCGCTCGCTGGCGTTGCTGGCCCTGGTTGGACTGGGCAGCGAACAGGGGGTGAGCCGGGACCGCGTGCTCGCCTTCCTCTGGCCCGAGAGCGATACCGACCGGGCCCGCAACAACCTGAAGCAGACCATGTTCCAGCTCCGCCAGGAGCTCCAGGAAGATGTCTTCCTCCGCGGCCCCGGCCCGCTTCGGCTGAACCCGGAGACCATCAGCGTGGACGCCTGCGACTTTCAGGCGGCACTGGACCGGTCCAACCTCACCACTGCGGTGACCCTCTACCGGGGGCCCTTTCTCGACGGCTTTTATCTCCCTGGCTTGGCCGAGTTCGAGCGCTGGGCTGAATCCGAGCGGGCCAGCCTGGCGCAGCGCTATGCGGCCGCGCTGGAAGGTCTGGCCAATGCCGCCGCCCGCCACGGCGACCATTACGGGGCCTCAGACTGGTGGCGCCGGCTCGCGGCCACCGATCGGGTCAACCCCCGTTACGCCATGGGCCTCATGCGGGCTCTGGTCCAGGCAGGCGACCGGCCCGCGGCGCTGGACCACGCCCGCGTCTATGAGGAGTTGGTCCGGGGTGAGTACGACACCTCAGCCGATCCGGAAGTCGTGGAGTATGCCAAGCAGCTCCGAAGCATGTTCGGCCGCTGGGCCGGGCCTCCGCCGGTCAGACCGGCAGCTCCCCGGGTAAGTCCGTCTCCCGGCACTACGGCGGTCCCGAACGAGGAGGCACAACCCGTCATGGCCAGCTCGGCCGTCGGGGCTGCCCCCGATGCTCCGGATTCAGCCGGCCGGAGGAGGCGAACGCTTTCCCTGGTCGGCCTTGCCCTGGCCCTGCTCGTGCTGGCGGGCGTGTGGTGGGGCAAGCGATCCGTTCCCTCCACCCCGGTCTCACCCGACCTGGTGGCGGTCTTCCCCTTCAGCTTCACCGGCAGCGGCCAGCCCGGCTTGTTCGGCGACGGGTTGGCCGACCTGCTGAGTGCCGGCCTGGACGGCGCGGGTGAGCTCCGCAGCATACAGCCCAGCGCCTATCTGGCCCGGGTAGCGAGCCAAGACACGGAGCCGCTGGAGCCGGAGCGCGCCAGAGCATGGGCCGACCGGCTGGGCGCCGAGCTCTACGTGCTGGGCGACGTGGTGGTCGCGAACGACCGGGTCCACATCAGTGCCGCCATGTATCAACGCGGGCGCAACGATCCCGTCGGTCGGTCGTCGGTCGCAGGCACCACGGCGGATCTGTTTCAGCTGGTGGACCGGCTGTCCGCGGAGCTGATCGCCAGCCGCTATGGCCAGCCTCACGAGCGGCTCACCCGGGTGGCCGCGGTGACGACGGCGTCTCTCCCGGCCTTCAAGTCCTATCTGGACGGAGAGAATGCCTATCGGGAGGGCCGCTACGCCGAGGCCATCGAGGCGTTTACCCAGGCCGTGACGACCGACAGCACGTTTGCCTTGGGGTACTATCGATTAAGCGACGCAGCCGACCAGGCCGGGCGAGCCGAACTGGCCCAGCGTTCGGCTGAGCAGGCGCTCCGCCACCGGGACCGGTTGGGCGAGCGGGAGCGGCGGCTGATCGAGGTGCAGCACGCCTGGCGACTGGGGCGTCTCAAGGAGGCTGAGAGCCTGGGCCGGAGTCTGGTGGCCGACTATCCGGACGATGCCGACGCCTTGCTCCAGCTCGCGGAGGTCCTGGTGCACGGCAATCCGCTCAGAGGGCGCTCGTCGGTCGAGGCGCGCCCGGCCCTGGAGCAGGTGCTCGCCCGCGATCCCGAGAACGGAGAAGCCCTGATCCATTTGGCCCGAATCGCCTGGATAGAGGGAAAGCGGCAGGAAGTGGACACGCTGGTGCGGCGGGTGCGCGAGGTGACCCGAGGTGCCGAGGTGGTCGAGTCGCGAGCGTTTCGCGCCTATGCCCTGGGCGACCGGCCGGGACAGAAGCGGGTCACCCAGGAGATTCTCGCGGACCCGGCTGGCGTACCACCGGTGACAGCGCTGGAGGTTGCGGTGTTCGCCGATGATCTGGACGGGACCGAGCGATTCGCCCGCTGGCTGGTGGGTGCTGCCCAGGGCCCGGATCTCCAGGGCTACGGGCATCGGATGCTGGCCCAGGTTGCGATCGCGCGGGGACAATGGCGGCGGGCCGACAGCGAGCTGGCCGTAGCGGCGCAGCAGGACTCCATCCCCGCACTCGAACTGCGGTCGCTCATTGCCGCTTTCACCTTCCTGCCGCTTCCGCGCCAGGACATCGAGGACGCCCGCAATTCGATACGGCGGTGGATCCCGGCTCCCGCCCCTGCGGACCAGGCCGGGCACACCACGGCGCATGTCGGCGTCCACCGCTTCCTTCGACTTCACCGGTTGGCCCTGCTCGAAGCCCGTCTGGGGGACACCACCGCGGCCCTGGCCAATGCCCGAGCCCTGGAACGCAACGCGGATTCCTCCCGCACCGGCCGATTGGCTCATACTCTGGCGGAGAGCATCCGGGCCCATGTCGCCGCCGCCGGCGGCCGGCCCGAGGAAGCACTGACCGATCTCAACGCAGCGGATTGGGAGACCGCGGCCTCAGTGTTCGTTGCCGAGGCTTATGACCGGTATTTTCGGGCGGAGTTGCTCGCCGACATCGGAAGAGACGACGAAGCGCTGGGCTGGCTCCGCTCCATCGCGGAGCGGGCATCGTACGAGCTGGTGTATCTGGCCCCTTCGCAGCTTCGCCAGGCCGAGATCTACGACCGGCGGGGAGATCGCGAAGAGGCGGTGAAGCACTACCGCCGGTTCATCGAGCTCTGGCGGGAGGCGGATCCGGAGCTTCAGCCGGTTGTAAACGGAGCCAGGAAGCGGTTGGCACAAACCTCATCCCGAGGGAGTGAAACGACCGAGGGATCTACCCAACGGGTTCCGATACCCGCGGAGTAGATCCCTCGCTGCGCTCGGGATGAGGTGATCATCTGACGCTCTGCACGAGGTGCGGCCTTCCCGCTTAGGCTGTTTCCCCGGGCACGCTTTTCTTCCTCGTCGAATCAGCCTTTCTCTACCGGTAAACGGACGGCATTCCCCCACTCGGTCCACGAGCCGTCGTAGTTTCGCACATTGTCGAAGCCAAGGAGGTAGGTGAGTGCGAACCAGGTGTGAGACGACCGCTCGCCGATCCGGCAATAGGCGATGGTCTCCGCGTTGGGGCGAAGCGTATTGTCCTGCTCGTAGAGCTTGCGGAGCTCGCTCGCGGGCCGGAAGGTGTGCGTGTCTGGGTCGATCGCCTTGGCCCAGGGAATACTCTTCGCGCCGGGGATGTGTCCCCCACGGAGGCAACCCTCCTGTGGGTATTCCGGCATGTGGGTCTTCTCTCCCCGGAACTCCTCCGGGCTTCTGACATCGACCAGCTGACCCTTCTTCTTGAGATGGGCCAGCACGTCCTCCCGGAACGCCCGGATCCTGGAGTCGTCCCGCTCCCCCACCGTGATGTTCCCCTCGGGATACTTTGTCCGCTCGGTCGAAAGCGGCCGGCCTTCGTCGATCCAGCGGAGCCGGCCACCGTCCATCACCTTCACGTTGTTCAGCCCGAAGAGCTGCAGCACCCACAAGGCGTAGGTGGCCCACCAGTTGTTCTTGTCGCCATAGAAAACGATGGTGGTGTCGTTGTCGATGCCCTTGGACCGGAGCAGCTTCTGCAGCCGTTCGCGATCGACGTAGTCTCGCACCACCGGATCGTTCAGATCATTGGTCCAATCGATCTTGACCGCCCCCGGGATGTGCCCGGTGTCATAGAGCAGCAGATCCTCATTCGATTCGACCAGCCGTACCTTGGGATCCTCGAGATGCTGCGCCACCCAGTCGGTGGATACCAGCACCTCCGGATGAGCGTATCCTCGCTCCTCGATCGGAGTAACGGAGGGAGCGGTCTGCACCGGAGTCATAGCATTCTCCTTGGTAAAAAGCTCGCGTACTGATATCAGAAATGGGACCGGCCGCTGCCTCGGAAGAGGTGCGGCCGGCGAGAAGTCCTGATCCTGTGCCACTGGTCAATCTCGGGCGCCGCCCCCTGCTCGCATCTTTCGAGCGCTGCTACAGCAACATGAACAGATAGAGCGGAACTGCGAGCGGACGGGATTCATAGTAGCAAATTACGACCGAAACTGTCGGGATGTCAAACGAGCCCGGGTCAGGCCCGCAGCCGGCGCCACTCCTTCCGCCATCCGGGTACCAAGGGCACCAGGAGCAGCAGGTAGGCCACAAGCGCGATGACGGTGGCGCGGAGGTCCAACCCTGACACCATCAGCCCGACCACGCCAACGGAAAGGGTACACCACACCAGCGGAAGCAGGATCGCCACCACGAACCGCTCAGCGCCGGGAAGTCCGGCCTCCCGAACGTTGAGCCGGAGCACCAGGGCGGCAAAAATCACATGGCCTACGAAGGTAGCTGCCGCGACCGACCCCAGACCGTAGCCGCCGGCCAGGGCCCCGATCGAGAGCACAAAGGTGACGGCCAGAGCGTAGGCGGCGTACATCGGCAGCTGCCGCTGGCGTCCCGCCGCCACTGCGCCAACCGACGCGAGGTTCACCAGCCCCATTGCAGCCCCTGACAGCAAGAAGATGCGGGCCGGCGCGATTGCCTCCCGGTATTCCGGCATGGCCAGGGCGACGACGGGTCCCACGGCCACACTGGCCGCGCCGAGCAGTGGCGGCAGGATTCGGGCGAAAGGGAGGAGTGTGCGCTCGAGATGTTTCTGCAGAGCCGAAGCGGCACCAGCGGACGACGCCTGCCCGTACACCTCGGGGAACACGACCGTGCGGATCACCAGCGCAAGCGCCGCGGCCGCCATCGTGAGTGATCCGGCAAAGGCGTAGTGCCCCAGCATCGTCCGCCCACCCCAGAGCGCCACCACCCAGCGATCGCCGCTGGAGAGCAGAATGCCCACGCACATGGTGAGCACCATTGGAATGCCCACCTTGAGGAGCCGTCTCACCGGCTCGAGCCGGAGCTCCGGTTTTAGATCCAGCCAGCGGCTCGCGGCCGCGATGCCGAGCAGGTTAGCCAGCGTGAGCCCCGCGAATGCACCAGCGAGCCCCCAGATCCAACCGAGAATGACGGAGCAGATCACGTGCAGCACCGAGGTGCCGGTCTCCAGCACGGAGAAGATCCGAATGTTCGCCCGAACCCGGGTGCAGGCCTGGGCATAGCCGTAGAGACATTCGGCCAGACTCGCGGCGGCAAAGGCCCGGAGCACGAGCCGGTCGGATGCACTCGCAACGGCAAACGAGCCGCCGAGCGCGACCGCTGAAATCCCGCCGCCGAGGAGCAGCACGAAACCGAGCGCCGACCGGGCCGGGCGATCGGACAGCTCGCTTCCGGTCGACCCGCGCTGCAGCAGTTCCAACTCGAGCCCGCGATAGACGCTGAGACCGGTCAGCGCCGAGTATCGCATGGCCAGCCGAAGCAGGGCCCAGGTTCCGAAGGCAGCCGGCCCCAGCAGCATGGCGAGCAGGACGCCGCGCACACCGAGCATGGCCTCGGTGGCACCACGCGAGACCGCATAGGTGGCTAGGCGCCGGAGTAGCCGGCGCTGCGGTTGGCGCGCACCCGTGGCCCGGGCGACTTCGAACGAAGCGGACGTGCTCACGACAGGCGGGTGTCGATCGGAAACGGCGCGTGCAGTGTGCGGTACCGACAGCGTATCCAGCCGAAGATGCGCAGCCAGGCCACCGTGCCCAGCACCTGGCATGGCGCCACGCTCGCGATGGTTCGGACCGACGCCGTGTTCTTGGGATCGAGCACGACCCAGCTGCGCTGGTAACCCTGGTCGCGCCTGAGCTTGAGCCCGGCGCTCAGGAGAGCTGCAGCGAGACCTTGCCGCCGCTCCGATCGGTCGACCTCGAGCTGCCGGATGTAGACCGCGTCGGGCGGGAGCGGCAGCGCGCAGCGCTCGTGCCTGCAGTCCACGTCGGGGTAGAACCAGGCGTAGCCCACCGCGTGCCGTCGTTTCCAGGCCACCAGGCAGGTTCGGCCCTCGGCACCTGGGTCGTCGAGCTCGATGGTCAGCGACTTGGGCATAATGTCGCCCAGCAGCGACCAATCGGCCTGCTTGAACGGACGGATATCCACCTCGGACGGCGGATCCAGCTCCGCCAGCCGGGACAGATCGGTCTCGACCACGAACTTTTGTCCGTATCCACCGAGACGGTCGAGCTGCCAGCGGAACGCAGCGATGCGACGGCGCAGAGTCTTGGGGCTCATGAAATGCCGGCGAGCAAATTCACCGCCTCTGCTCGGAGGTGTGGGGAGGCAAGGCTCAGCTCCGCTTGGGCAAAGAGCTCAGCGGCGTCAGCGCGAGTGGGGGCGAGCGCGATCATGGCGCAGCTGCCGTAGGCCAGGCACCCGGGCATGGCAGGTATCACCCCTCGTCTACGAGCCGGCGAGTAGAGCAAATCCCCCAGCCGGTCGCGCACCTCGGCAAAGCTGTCGAGTCGGGTCTCGATCGAGCCGGACACAAAAGCCGATCCCGGGCTCAGCCGTTCGCGCACAGCCAGCGGGTAGGTGGCACCATTCACCCGCGGGTTCAGCTCCGCCAGGAACGCCTTTCGCGTGCCGTCAGCCGCGATGTACTCCACGAAGTCGAACCCCGCGATCCCGATAAATCCCATATCGCCCAGCCACTCTGCCAATCTGCTCGCCCAGACGACCATGTCCTTGGTGCGGGCCGCGGTCGACGGAAAGGCGTTACCGGTGTGGGTCAGAGTCGAATCGAGCAGCTGGTCGGAAATTCCCACCAAACTGATGTCCCGTTCCCGGGAGACGTGAACCTGAACATTGGGAGAGGCAACCACCTGGTACATCGCCTCGACCAGATATATGCGGTTGTCGCTTCTGCCGCTCAACCACACAGCCAGTTCGTCCAGGCTCTCGGCCGTCCCGGCACACACGAAGGTAGCCGAGCCGGCCGCACCGGACGTCCCCCGCACGATTACGCTGCCGGTCATCCGGAGCCAGCGCTTCACCGCCGAGAACACGGACCCGGCGTCTACAGCTTCGCCCGGTGCTACGGGAATTCCCAGCTCTAGAGCCTGCGCGCGAATATGGTGTTTGTGATCGGCGTAGGCCACGACCTCCGGGTCTCCCCCCATCACGGTGACGTCGGTACCGATCCTGTCGCTCAACGCCTGCGCCAGATCGAATTGTCCCCTCGTGAGGAAGAATGGATGCAGCCGAGTCGTGCCCGCCATCCGCATCCGGCATTCCAGCAGCTCGAGAGCGTCATCGCACTCCAACAGGCGCTCCCAGAGGGGGCCGCGGCTCTCGGAATAGCGCGACGCAACGATCACGTTCTCCGGGCGGGGGCCGAGACCGAGGCGCCCCAAGAGCTGCAGGTACGCTGGATCCACCTCATCGGTGAGGCACACGATGTCTTCGGCGTCCGCCAGCAGGAGCGCCCGCTCAGCGTACCGCTCGACGTCCGGCTTCGAGGCAGAGAGCTCGGCCAGATAATCGATCGAGGTGGCGCAATGGACGAAAAGACGGGAGCCGGCTCCCGCTTCCAGGCACTGGAGCAGCTTACCCATGATTGGAAGCGAGAGAACCGCTGGGGCCCGGCTCGACCAGCGAACGAGCGGACCGGAACTTCCCGGTGTGCTCGAGTGGAATGTGGTCCAGCAGCTGCACCTTGAACTCCACGCCGGGGCCGAGTACCGGGAGCACCGAACGCTCGATGCGGGAGATGTGATCGGAGACTGCTGGCTGGTTGGGAATGACGCGGAGGACGATACGATCGCGCCGCTCCTGCAGCAGCTGGTACTGCCGAATCCAGCCGTCACTCCCGCCGATGAAGCTGCTGAGCAGCTGGTAGGGGTGGATCACCCGGCCGTCGGGAAGGGTAAACGAATCGATCGAGCGGCCCTGAACCTGGCGAATGGTCGAGAATGGCGCGCCGCAGGCGCACTGCTGGGCGCCGACGGTAGCGATGTCGCCCAGACGATACCGGATGAAGGGCATCGTGAAGGCGTTGAGATTGGTGACCACCACCTCGCCCTGCTCGCCCGGTTGGGCCGGACGGCCCTCGTGCAGCACCTCCAGGATCACACCGTCGTCACAGCAGTGAAGCTCCTGGGTCCGGGTGCACTGCCAGCTGAGCAGCGGAAATTCATGGCTGGCGTAGGTCTGATAGACCGGCGCCTGGAAGGCCGTCGACAGCCGGTGCTGCATCACGCTGGTAAGCACCTCGCCGCCCACCACTACGAGCCGAGGATGCACCGGGTGGGAGCCGCTCGAGATCAGATAGTCAGCCACCCGGCAGAGAATGCCCGGCATCCCGGTGATCACGTCCGGCCTGAGCTTCCGGAGCTTAGCGGCAACGATCTCCGGCTCCTCCAGCCCGTTCAGCCGCGGAGCGCCGGTAATGCCGAGTCCGCGCAGGGGGCGGAAGATTCGTTTCGGGTGGTTGGGATCGGACGGCCGCACCACACCTACGGCCACTCGCCGGTCGCCCAGCCGCACACCCATAGAGTTCAAGGCCCGCAGCCGGAATAGATGATTGCGCTTGTCTTCCAACCAGCTACGGCGGATGACGAATGGCTCGCCGGTGGCACCGCTGGTTCTGGCGGTGAGTAGCCGGGCGGGATCATGTCCCGCCGCGATCACCTTCTCTGGCGGCAGGCCGCGCATATCCTGCTTGGAGCTGAGGGGAATCAGGTCGAGGTCAATGACGCCGCGAACGTGCCTGGGATGCAGCCGGTGCCGGTCGAAGAGCGTCCGGTAGTACGGCACGTTCTCGTAGGCATGCACCAGCAGCCGGCGCAGCTGGGCGTCGCGGAAGTCCGCCAGCTCCTGACGGGAGCGCCACCGGAACTTCATCCCGCCTCCGCCCGGTAAGACCCGCCCATGCCGGCCGGCAGTTGATGGAAGCGATTGCGGACTTCGTCGCGCACCTCGGAATCGCGCACGCCATGCGCCGCCTTGCGGAAGGTGCCGGCGCACTGAGCCAGGAAGGGAAGCGGGTCCTTGCTGGACCAGACTGCGTCCACCCACGGGCCCGTGTAGCTGCCGATGAAGTCGCGCCAGCTCCAGTCGGGGTCCCGGTCCTCCACCATTGTGTACAGCAGGTCCGCGTGCATGTGGGTCCAGACTCCATTCCAGCCATTCGGCTGGGCGCTCACGGTTTCCCGGAGCACATGCTCACGCCAGGCGAGCAGCGGGTAATTCACCCCGCACCGTGTTGCCAATCCATGGACCAGGAAGGTGCGGCCGTTGATTTCCATCAGCCGGTGGCGGCCGTCCCGGGGGTCGAGCTTGTACTCGACGCTGGCAATGCCATGCCATCCGATCCGCCGAAGCAGCTCGATGGTCTGTTCGCGCAGCTGGGGAAGACGTGCCGGCGTTGCCGCCCGGCCCACGCCGAAGAAGCGGGGAGCCTTGCGCAGTTTTCTCAGGGCGAATTCAGCGGCCGGGTTCCCCCAGCGATCGAGATACACCGTGTAGTTGCAGACCTGGGTGTCGCCGCCGGGCACGAGATCCAGCACTTCCGCATCCATCCCCGATTCCTCTACCCGATCCACCGCCTGCATCAGCTCCTGGCGGTCGCGCACTACCAGGAGCTTCTTGCCGAACACCTCCCAGAATCGGGCGCTCTGGAGTGGCTTGACCACCAGCGGAAACACCAGATCCAGCCTGGCCGCCGTGACCCGCGAGGCCGGGCCGTAGGAAGTCGGCACATCGACTCCCACGCTGCGAGCGAACTGGTAGGTGACCGACTTGTCCAGCACCCGTCCGGCAACCTCCCGGTCCGGAACCGTCACGCGGTAAGTGCGGGACAGATGGTCCCGGTGCTGCGCGATTGCGGCTACCGCATAATCGTTGGTGGGAAGAAGCGCCCAGTCGCGCCACTGCCGGCGCCGAGCATCGAGCAGCTCGAGTAAACCGTCGGGACGGCGGTTGAGGTAGTGGACTCGGTGGGCCTCATGGGCGTAGCGGGAGTGCTGGGCAACGTCGTGGTCGGCTGTCAGCACCACCGCGGTGCGCACCCCCTCCCGCGCGAGACCCCGAAGCGCACTGACAGCGTTGGCGTATCCGCCGATGACGATCGCGCCGGGATGACTCATGCCAGCGGCTCCACGACTCGGAATTTGGCCCGGGGGCCGGTGGGGAGCCGATCCACGAATTCCACGTCGGCGTCGAGGAAGGGAGCGACATCGTACCGGAGCGCCGCCTGGAGCCGGGCCGTGACTGCACTCCGGTCCGCCGCCGACTCCAGAATTGCGCGTACCCGCACTCTGACCTGATCCAGTTGACTCACCTGGTAGCGCAAGACGCCGGGAATGCGCTCGATGGCGCAGGTCAGCGCATAGGGTGAGACGCGCACTCCATCGCGCAGGATGAGGATGTCCGCTGTCCGGCCGGTCACCAGCCCGAGCCGCGGCATGGGGCATCCGCAGGCACAGGGGTCAGGCTGCAGACTGGCGCGGTCGCCGGTCCGGTACCGCAGGAGGGGCATGGCGCGATTGACCAACACCGTAGCGACCAGATTGCCTTCTACCCCGGGCGGCAGAGCCTGACCGGCGTCGTCGACCACCTCGACATGCACCACATCGGCGTTGATGTGCCGTCCGCCGGACGAGCACTCCCAGGCGATCTCCTTGGTCTCCGACGTACCGTATACGTCGTAAACCGAAGCTTGGAATGTCGCCGAAAGAGTGTCCCGAAGCCCGCCTTGAAGCAGCTCGCCACTGGTGAACAACGCTCGCACCGGGAGCTGTAGCCCCTGCTCTCCAAGATGTCTTCCGACCTCGAGCAGGGCGGAAGGGAGCCCATACACCACGTCGGGCTGGAAGGCCTGCAGAGCAGCCGCAACGGAAGCCGCAGGCTGAAGCACGCTGATCCGGGCCCATGGTCTCAGGTTCGCCGGCGTAGAGTGTTCCGGCCGGAATGCGTCGAGCAGGGCAATCCGATCGCTCGGTCGGACACCGCAGGCGGCCCGGGCCCTCAGCTTGACCAGATACTTGAGACGGGCCCAAGCCCGCGCCTCGTAATACACTTTGAACGGCTCGCCAGTGGAGCCGGACGAGGAAGAGGAATACCAGTCGGGGCGCAACATCCCGCCATCCAGTACCCGGGCTCCCGCCCGACGAATCTCGGACTTGGATAGTGGAGGCAGCGCGGCAAGCGCCCGATACGGATCCCGCTGGAGCACCGGGTCCGCCCATTCGATGCCAGCCGACTGAAGTCGGCGACCATAGAAGCTGTTGTGGCGCGCCAGGTGAAAGAGCAGTCGGCTGAGGCGATCCCGGGCCACGGCGCTGATCCACTCCGGGTCCTGCCGCAGCATGCCGAAGGTGCGCGCTGCGTCAGCCGCGAGCCAAAAGGCGAGAGCCCCGCTCATGCGGTGCTCACCACGCCCACCCGCGACGGGCTCAGCGGGGCGAGTGCAGGCGCCCGGTGCTGGAGACCCTCGTACAGAGCGAGGTATCGGCCGGTGATTTGAGACCACTGCAGCGTGGCTTCAGCCTTGGACCGGTTGCGAGTCCGCATCAACTGCAGAAGCTCGGGATCCTGCGCCAGGTACTGGATGGCGCGGGCCAAGGCCAGAGGCTGGCCGGGGTCGATCAGCAGTCCGTTGACCCCATGCTCCACCAGCTCCGGTATGCCGCCTGTGGTGCTGCCCACAATCGGAAGACCGGATGCCAAGGCTTCGGCGAACACGTTTCCGAACGCCTCGGCCGCAGACGGCAAGGTGAAGAGGTCTGCGGCACGATAGCGTTCCGCCACCGCGGCTCGGCTCAGTGAGCCGCTGAACTGGACTTCACTGGCAACCCCGAGCTGATGGGTCAAGCCGCGCAGCAGCTCCCGATCCGGCCCCTCGCCTACGATCTCCAACTCGAATTGCCCCCGCGGGAGCAGGCTGAAGGCGCGGATGAGCTCACCGAGTCCCTTTCGCTCCACCAAACGGGCCACCGCAAGGCAGCGTGTAGGTCTGGTTCCCGGCACTCGCGGGCTGGGCACCGCTGGATAGAAGAGATCCAGGTCCACGCCATTCGGGATGACACTGTATTCCAGCCCCGGGCAGGTCAGCTCCGCCAGCCGGCCAAGACTCTCGCAGACCGGGACCACACGGTCCGCCCTTCGCCAGATCCAGCGGGTGAGCGGTGCGAGCAGCTGGTGCATTCGCCGCACGTTGCCGTTGTATGGGTCGTAGCCCGGGACGTCGGATCCGCGAAGGGAGACGACGATTGGTACGTCGCCGATCCCGGCGAACGGAAGCAAGGCACCGGTAGGGAGGGAGAAGAAGACGTGGACCGCGTCGTACTGGTGAGTGCGCAGCAGCCGGCGCACCACCGGAAGTGCGTTCACCAGATAGCTCGCCGCCCCCAGCATCCCAGCCTGATGCACCCCGATTCGGCTGCTCCGCACCCGGAAGAGGCGCAACCCACCCAGCTCCTGCAGCTGCTGATCCCGCGAAGTGCTCCGCCGCTCAGCGCTGTCGTTCGCGGTAGCTGTCACCACATCGACAGCGACACCCCGATGTGCCAGGTCGTGCGCCAGCGCGGCGGTCGCCACTCCGGCTCCGCCGCCCAGCGGTGGATACTCGTAGTTCAGGATCAGGATGCGCATCTCGAGCTGCTCCAGGGGGAGAAGAGACGAGCGGTACCCTGCTCTGCCGCCCTCGGCGGCAGCTACCAATCGACTTATGTCAGGAATGCGAAGAAGTGCGCGGCACCGGGGGGGCAAGAGGCAAGCCAACCGCGAATGCTATCTGCTGACTACTGCAGTATTTGTCTCATGAAGGTCAAACGCTTGAGGGGTGCCTCTTTTGCGGCCGCGCATAGCCGGCTGGATCACCACAGGCATGTGGCTTCTGTTCCGGCGTTGTAGCGGGCCGGCTACAAAGGACGTGGAAGGAAAGCTTAGGAGGACCTACATCTGAAACAGGTAGCTCAGCTTGAGGAAAAATCCATCTTCCGACCGCTGGAGAGTGGATTGCCCCATCTGGGTTGGATCTCTTAGCGTGCTCCCGTACCCGGCAAAGAGCACGGTTCCCGGGGTAGGCTGGTAGGAGAACAGAAAATCACCCCGGAACGAGCGGTGGCCAAAGGGCTGGGTCCGGGTGTACAGGTTGGTTGCTGGATCGAGCACCAGAATAGGGGCGTTAGTTCGAGACTCGTCCCGCAAGGAGTCTCGGCGCTCGGTGGTGTACTCTCCTACCAGCCGGAGAAAGATCGGCCGGGAGAGCTGATATTCGATCTTGAGCCGCGGACTTCTCCAGATGCTCACCGTGCTGCCGTCGGTGCGACGGCCTACAAACTGGAGGTGGTACTCTCCATTCACCCGGAGCTGGTCGGTGGGCCGCCAATCCAGGACCAGATCGAGCCAGGTAATGTTGGCGCTGGCCCATTCATAGAAGTTCTCGTCGTGACCCCAGAGGAAGAAAATATTTCCCGAGAAGTGGGAGAACTCCGGCGAGTCGAGTGAGACCAGGTAGTCCAAGTTGGGGATGGTGGGTTGGCCGGTAAACGGAATCGTGTCCAGGCCGCCGGCCGCAGCGGGTACCTCGAGTGCGTAATCGGTGTAGAGGTCGGCCGGATAACCGAACGACTCCGTCAGGACCGAGGCGCCGAACTGCCAGCCTCCGCCGAAGCGGGTGTTGGTATTGAAGTGCAGCTTCTTGTCCTGAATCCCTTCGCCGTTCACGAATTTCTGGTATTCCCAGGTTCCGTCCAACGCCACGTCTCCGGTAAAGCTTTCGAGCCATCCACCTTGTTTTCCATAGGCTGTGATGCTGTGATCCAGGTTGGCATGCACGATCCCGGCTCGCTGAATGAATCCACTGGCGGCGCGGAAATCATTGGCAACGCCGGTGAAGGTGTAGCGCGCCCCAAAAGTCCGGCCATTTCGTGCTAGACGGGAGGACCAGAGGGGGCCGGTCTCGGTCACGCCCCCAACCCGGGTGCGGCTCCCCGCCACCTGCAGCTGGGCGCTGTAGATCTCGCCCATGACCAATCGAGTATCGACCCCGGCCACCCGGTTGTAGTCGCGGCCCACCACCTTATCGGTGTAAACCCCTCCCAGCCTGGACTGCGATCCCACGTCGCGCTGAATGCGGAGCAGGTTGTACACCGGGTGATCACTGGCGTCGGGCGAGACGGCCGGGTCATCCACCGCGGAGAGCACCGCCAGGTCGGTGCCGAACGCTTTTCCGGTCAGCTTGGCGGCCACAACCGGCTGCACGATCCGTCTGGTGTAGATCAGGTTGCTCGGCGTGGCGAACTGCTCGATTGCCTCCAGGAAGAACGGTCGCTTCTCCTGGAAGAACAGCTCGTTGCGCGGATCGAACACAAACTGCTGGGCATCGGACTCGATCTGGGAGAAGTCCGGATTGGCGGTCCCGTTGAGGGTCAAATTGTTGGTGATACCCCAGCGAACGGTGCCACCCACTTCGGGACTCCCGCCGCTATAGCTCCACCCATTCGTCCCGTCGGCTCCGGTAGTTCTGGAGGTCAGAGATGGAGTGAAGTCGAGCACCACTCCGCGGCGCAGGTCGGTAAGGCCTACCAGCTTGCCTGATTGACGCAGGAAAGAGGCGCTGGCTCGCTTGGCCGGAGTCCAGCTGTCCTCCCGGCCCGAGTGCTGGACCAGCCGGACAACGTTGATTCCCCAGGCCTGCTCTTGTTTGGGTTGGAAGCGGATGCTCTTGAAGGGGATTCGGATCTCGATCTCATAGCCGTACTCCGTCACTCGGCCCTTGGATTCGAACACATAGTCGGGGCTGAGGTCGGCCTGCTCCCGCTTTACCACGGCACTGTTGAAGCCGTTTCCGCTGACCGATCCGGTCTCCACCAGCGCACCGTCGGATTGAACCCCTAGGGGGTTCACGGCAAAGACCAGCGCCTGCCGGCTATCATTGAACGTGCTGAGCAGGATCTGGATGTAATCGTCCGCGGAGATCTTATCCCGATCGGCCAGCGTGGCGTGCACCGCCCCGTGGGCCTCGAAGGCACGTACCCCGAAGTGGATGGCAGTGGGCGAGTACCAGACCAGTACCTGCGTGCTATCCGCGGCCGGGACCCCGTCGGTCGGAGAGAACTGGGAGAAGCCGGTCAGCACTGCCGACTGGCCCCACACCGCTTCGCTCAGCTTCCCGTCTACGGAGAGGTCCCCTTCCAGCCGGGGAATCCGCACCTCGATCTGCCCCGCCCGGCCGCTGTAGACTGCCGGAGGGTCAGGCAATTCCGATGTGGTGAGAAGGGCGAGCGCCAGTAGCATGGTAAGTACCCGTTACGGCAACAGCCTGCCGTCGGTTTCGAACCGCCCCCGCTCCCATGACAAGGAAGACGGCTCAGCGACCGCCCTACTTAAGGACGCGTGGTGCGCGGCAAATCCTCCGGCAGATCGGCAGCGATGTATGCCATCACCGCCAGCACGGCCACGCAGCGGGCCAGCTCGGCCGGGTCCAGCTTGTCCAGGGTGTCGCCCTGGCTGTGATGATACCAGAAGTACTTGCTGCCCTCCACATCGAGTCCCAGGCCGGGGACTCCCCGCTCGACTAGCGGAGCGATGTCCGCCTCCGGCGAATCAGGCTCCTGGGTGATCTCCCCCGCTCCAACCCGCGAAAGCAATGGCCCGATCTCCTGCAGTCGCGTGAGAGCGGCATCGGTGCCGTTGAATCGGAAACCCTGCGGACTGAACGCCCCGTTGTCCGATTCGATGGCCAGCGTGTGGTTGTCGAGCTCGGTTGCGTGCTTGTCGCGATAGGCCAGAGCGCCTCGCCCGCCATTCTCCTCGTTCGTCCACAGCACCACCCGGATTGTCCGCCGGGGTTTGAGTCCCAGAACGTGGATCAGCCTCACGGCTTCCCAGGCGGCAATTGCTCCTCCACCATCATCCATGGCGCCCTGCCCTACGTCCCAGGAATCAATGTGTCCACCCAGCACCACCACTTCGTCCGGCCGCTCGGCCCCCGGCAGCTCGGCCACCACATTCCGGGAGCGCGCGTCCGGCAAGGTGCGGGCGGCCATCGTCAAGGTGACCACCACCCGCTCGCCCCGGTCCTGAAACCGATGCAGCATTGCGGCGTCCTCGGTGCTCACCGCGGCCACGGGAATCCGGGCGACGGTGGAGTCGTAATGCATGGTGCCGGTGTGCGGGCTGCGGATGGAGAAGGGAGCAATGGACCGGACGAGGCAGGCCACCGCGCCGGCCCGTGCAGCCGCCGAGGCGCCTTTCACCCGATACTGGACGGTTTCCTTGTAGCTGGTAAACGGCGCATCGAACAACACGATCTTGCCCCGGGCCTTACCGGCCTGAGCCTGGAGATCATCGAAGCTGCTGACCACCAGCACTTGAGCGGTAATGCCGGACCCAGGTGTCGCTACGCTTCCACCCAACCCGAGCATCGCCAGCGGTGTCCTGCGCGGCTTGATTAGCCAGGCGGACTCGGAGCCCCGCACCCAGTGCGGCACCATTACCGGTTCGCCTCGGACCTGCGCCAGCCCATCGGATTTCATCTGAGCCAGAATCCAGTCGATGGCTGCCTCGAGGCTGGTTGACCCGCTGAAGCGGGACCCAAACTGATCCACCAGCTCGCCCAGGCGTCGATAGGCCGCGCTATCCCGGGTCGCCGCCAGAATCAAGCTGTCCGCAGTTGGACCGTACGTTTCCGCCAGTGTGCCCTTCGGGCGACCTGCCGTCGAGCTCTGGGCGCAAAGGAGATCAGTCTCAGTAAGGAATCCAGAGAGCAGCAGAGGCAGGAGCAGGCCAGTATGCCGCATCGTCGACCTACGTGAGGGTGAGCGGGCCATGTTTATATTCCTTGAAGGCCCCTCGCGGGGCAACCTCAATGCAGGAGTAGCAATGCTGAAGCATCTCGTAATGACAATTGGCGCGGCAGTTTTGCTGGGCAGCTCGAGCTTATCCGCCCAGGCAAAGCCGGCGCACTCCAAGGAGCCGGTGTCTGCCGGCCGCCCGCTCAGCCAATGGATTGCCGACCTCAAGGGCCAGGCGCCGCAGACGCGCAACGCCGCGGCCTACGAGATTGCCGGCATGGGCGCCGAAGCCGCAGCGGCGGTTCCCGCCCTGATCCAAGCCCTGGACGATCCGGCGCCTTCGGTGCGCTTTCCCGTGACTGTTGCGTTGATGGAGATTGGACCTGCCGCCAAAGCCGCAGTGCCCCGCTTGAAGCAGATGGTAGACGAGGAGCTCAACGATGAAATTGCCGCCTCGGCTCGCCGTGCACTGAAGCGAATCGATCCCGCGGCCGTTCCGACTCAGTAGCCTCATCTGCTGGCGCCTACGGGAGAAGGAGGACTTTGCCCTTCGTCTCCCTGCCCTCCAATGAGCGATGTGCCGCCGCGGCTTCGGCCAGGGGATACGTCCGGTCGATGCGCACTTCCAACCTGCCGGCCTCCATCCAGCCGAAGAGGTCCCGCGCCCGGGCGAGCAGCTCGCTCCGGTTGGCCGTGTAATGGGTCAGCGTGGGGCGGGTGAGATAAAGCGACCCCTTGGTATTGAGAACCTGGGGATCTACCGGTGGCACCGGACCGCTCGACTGCCCGAAAAGCACCAGCATACCCCGGGGAGCCAGACTGTTCAGGCTGCCTTCGAAAGTGGACTGCCCAACCGAGTCGTACACCACCGCCACCCCATGGCCGCCGGTTAATCTCCGAGTCTCGGATACGAAGTCCTGCCTGGTGTACAGCACGACGTGATCGGCGCCCGCCTGCGATGCCAAAGCTGCTTTCTCCTCCGTGGACACTGTGCCGATCACGCGAGCACCCCGTGCCTTTGCTATTTGGCACAGCAGCAGTCCTACCCCACCAGCGGCAGCATGAATCAGACACCACGAGCCCTGGATCAGCGGGTAGGTCGAGGTGGCCAGGTAGTGAGCGGTGAGTCCCTGAAGCAGCACGGCCGCGGCAACCCTGGTTTCCACATCATCGGGAACCGGCACCAGTTTGTCGGCAGAAACCCGAGCGAGTTCGGCGTACGCCCCCTGCAAGCTGGTGGAGGCCACCCGGTCTCCCGTCTTGACCGCAGAGACGTCTTTGCCCACCGCGACGATTCGTCCGGCACCTTCCCCGCCCGGAGTAAACGGCAAGGCTGACCGATAGAGGCCGGTGCGCTGATAGACCTCGATGAAGTTGAGACCGATGGCCTCGAGCCGGACCACAGCTTCGCTCGGACCGGGTTGGGGATCGGGCACTTCCTCCAGCCGGAGGAACTCCGGCCCGCCAGTTTCATGGATCCGGATAGCCTTCACTCGACCTCCAACGGCGCGTAGTGAAGCCCGCCGTTCCACGAGCTGATTTGTCCGGAGATGAACCGGTTGCGCGCGGTCTGGATGCAGGCGACGAAAATGGTGCCGCTCGTTTGAATGTTACCGATCGAAGTTGACGGCCACAGTGTTGCCCCCGCTGATCACCACGCCGGTCCGCTCACCGTCTCGGGGGCGGTACTTTCCGCTCAGTAGCGCGGCGAATGTCGTTGCCCCGCCCGGCTCCGCCACGATCCTGAGCCGATTCCAGAGGGCCACCTGTGCTCCGTGAATGTCGGCGTCAGAGACCAACACCACCTGCTCCAGCCGCTCGCGTATGATGGAATACGTCAGCTCACCCACTCGCCGCGGGCCGAGCGAATCGGCGGCAATACCACCAACCTCCGCGTTCACCGGCCGGCCCGCCGCACACGCCCGGGTCAACGTGGGACACCCTTCCGGTTCTACCGCAATGAGTCTCACATTCGAGCCATACCAGGCCGCCGTCCCTCCTAGAAGGCCACCGCCCCCGATCGGCACCAGCAGGCTATCGAGGTCCGGCACCTGATCCTCCAGCTCCAATGCCAGGGTGCCTTGCCCGCAGAGGGTCTCTTCCTGATCAAACGCGTGAACCCGAAGCGCATCGTGTCCTGAAGCCCAGACTTCACTGGCCCGCAGCGCGTCATCATAGTCCTTGCCCCCGATCATCAGGGTGGCGCCGTATCCGCGAATGCGCTCGACCTTGGCCGGTGAAGCGATGGAGGGAATGAAGATATTAGCTGCATGGCCCAGCACCTGGGCGGCATACGCCACGGCGGCACCGTGATTTCCACCTGAAGCCGCCACCACACCGCCCGTAGGAACCGGGCGGAGGAGAAGGTTGGCAAAAGCTCCTCGCGCCTTGAACGAGCCGGAGTGTTGCAGCAGCTCCAGCTTGAGGCTCACCCTCCCGGCCGGAACTCCCAGCTCGGTGCCCTGGAGATGGACAACCGGGGTGCGGCGGATGTGGGGCCGGATGGCGCTTTCAGTAGCACTGATGCGCGCTCGGTCGATCAGAAGAGGGGTGACTCCGGCCATGACGCGTCTCCAGACACTCGAGGCTCTACCGGGGAACAGCCGAGCGCATGAGCCGGGTGATCAGCGGCAGCAGAAGAAGTAGTAGGGCCGCGGCTCCAAGGCAGGAGACCACGAACAGCAGGAAGAAATCCGCCTGACCGCCGAAAGCCCAGGAAAAATCTCCCCGCTCGAATCGCTCGATCATGCCGGCCAGGTAGCCGCCGATGAGATTGGCCAGGAAGTTTGCCGCCAGCCAGATGCCCATCAGCATGGAAGCCAGGCGCGCCGGCGCGGCCTGACCGACAAACGAGAAACCCGCCGGCAGAAAACAGAGCTCCCCCAGGCTGTACACGAAGTAGAACGCGATCAGGTACCAGGGACTCACCAGAATGCCGTGGTCGCTCCTCGCTGCTGCCAGCACCATGATCACATATCCCAGGCCCAGAACGATCAGCCCTATCGCCATCTTGGTCTGAGTGCTCGGCGCCCTGGGACCCAGCCTCTGCCACCACCGCGCTACCACAGGAGCAAGCAGTAGAACGAAGAGAGGATTCACGGCCTGAAACCAGGCCGCAGGGATCTCGCCCTGCGGAGCCCATCCTGCAGCCCACCCGCTCAGGGTCCGCTCGGTTCGCTGTGCCGCAAAAAGATTGAGCGACGAGCCCACCTGCTCGAACGCCAGCCAGAAGAAGACCACAAAGATGGTCACCAGAGCGAGCGCCACCACTCGCTGCTTCTCCTGCGGAGTCAGGGCACCACGGGCCCCCAGCTCGCCCGCCGAGGCGCGGCCAGACGCGAGCGGTCGCAGTCCCACTCCGGAAAGGCGATTACCCCTGGTCCCCAGATAAAAGGCCAACCCGACGACCATGCCCGCTCCCGCGATCCCGAAACCCCAGGGCCAGCCGAAGTGTGGATTGACTGCAAACCAGGCACACACCAAAGGTCCGAAGAGCGCGCCGACGTTGATTCCCATGTAGTAGAGGGTAAAGCCGGAGTCACGGCGAACATCGTGAGGCGAGTACAGCTGCCCGACCATGGTGTACACGTTGGGCTTGAAGCACCCGGTCCCCATGATGACGAGGAGCAGGCCGCCATAAAAAGTCGGTTCGGTGCTGAGAGCGAGGGTGAAATAGCCCAGGGAGATAAGGACGCCACCGATGGCCAGCGTCCGGTTGGCCCCGAGAAGCTTGTCGGCCAGCCACCCACCCGCCACAGGAGTCAGGTACAGCAAACCATTGTACCAGCCATACAGCCGGCTGGCATGCTCCCGGCTCCAGCCCAGACCGCCCGCGGCAGTGTCGATCAGATACAGGATGAGCAGGGCGCGCACCCCGTAATACGCAAAGCGTTCCCAGAGCTCGGTTACGAACAGAACCAAAAGCCCCGGAGGCTGACGATCTATCTTGGGACCTCCACCTGAACCAGGGTCGACAGAAATGTTCGCACCGCCGGCACCCCCTCCAGCCGGAACCGGGCATGAGTTGCTCCGGGACCGACCTTGATGGTGATCGCCTCGGGAGGAAGCACGGTGAACAAGTCCTCGTCGGTCCGATCGTCACCCACGGCAAGGATGACCATAGATGGGAGTCGCTCGGGAGGAATCGGCGGAACGATCCTGCCCTTGTGGATCCCGTAGGGCCGGATCTCGATCACCTTGTGCCCCGCCAGAATCTCGACCGGCTGATTGCTGAGCATTTGCCCCAGGTGCAATCGCAGCTCGTTGGCTCGTCGAGCGCCGGACTCCTGGTCCGCCATGCGGTAGTGCCATGCCAGCGCCACCGATTTCTCCTCGGTGAGGGAACCCGGCGTCCGGGAGGTAATCTCTCGGAGAATTGCCAGCGCCGGCTCCCGCCAGGCCGGTCCCAGTTCACCGGCGGGAATCCACTCGCGTTGGCCAACCGCTCGAGACCAGAATCCGTGTTCGGCGTGGAGGGCAATCGGCAGCATGCCCAGCCACTGCTCCAGCGTCTCACGCGCGCGGCCGCTCACCACGTGCAATTCGGTATTTGGCCGGCTGGCGAGCGCGGCCAACAGCTCCAGCAATGCCGGATCGGGACGAGCAAGCTCCGGCGTGGCCGTGTAGGGCACCAGGGTCCCATCGTAATCCAGGAGAACCAACAGGCTTTCCGCGTCCTGCATTCGGGCGGTCAGCTCCTGCTTGGCGGCCGCGCCCGACCCCGGAGTTCGGCGCGCGATGGCGGCGTGATGGGTGATGGTGTCCAGCTGCTCGAGAAAGCTTGCCGCCCAGCGGTGCACGTCATACGCCTCGACCCGCGCGCGGAGGGGAACGAGCCGCGCTCGGCGCTCTTCTTCGGCCATGGTCAAGGCGCGGTAATAGCTCTCCGCCGAGGCTTCCACATCATACGGATTCACCTGGATCGCCTCGGGCAGCTCCCAGGAGGCCCCGGCAAATTCGCTCAGAATGAGGACCCCGTCGCCATCGATACGCGAGGCCACGAACTCCTTCGCGACGAGATTCATACCATCGCGAAGCGGGGTAACCAGCATGACGTCGGCCGCTCGGTATAGCGCCACCAGCTCGGGCTCCGACAGGCCTCGATAGATGTAGTGAACCGGCACCCAGCGCGGGGTTCCGAAGGCGCCATTGATCCGGCCGACCAGGCCGTCAACCAGTGCTCGAAAGTCCTGGTAGGCCTCCACGTTGGTTCGGGAGGGCACCGCCACCTGCACCAGTCTCACCCGTTCCCGCAGATCGGGATGCGTCTCCAACATCCGCTCGTAGGCAAGCAGTCGCCGGGGGATGCCTTTGGTGTAGTCCAGCCGGTCCACTCCCACCAGCAACTGCAGGTTTCCGTCGTCTTTCAGAGTGAGGGCCTCCGCCTCAACCCCGGGCACCTCGGCCATTTTCCTGAACGATTCGGCGTCGATGCCCATGGGGAACACCCCCAGCCGAACGTCCCGGTCGGCCAGCTGCACCCGATCGATGTCCACCGTGAGGCCGAGGATCTGAGTAAGGGAGGAGGCGAAGTGGCGCAGGTACGCCGGTGTGTGAAAGCCAACCAGATCGGCGCCCAGCAGTCCCCGGAGAACCCGATCCCGCTCCGGCAGGGTGCGGAACAGTTCCTCGCTGGGAAACGGGATATGAAGGAAGAACCCGACGCGGGCATCGGGCAGCCGTCGCCGCAGCAGTTGAGGGAGCAGCAACAGCTGATAGTCGTGCACCCAGATCAGATCGCCGGGCCGATAATGCTGGGCGACAACGTCGGCGAACTGTTCGTTGACCTCGACGTAGGCATCCCAGTCGCGGACATGGAGGGGAATTTGATCCAGCAGATAGTGAAAGAGCGGCCAGAGGACGCCGTTGGAGTACCCCTCGTAGTACCGGGCCACCTGGGCTCCGGTGAGTGGTACGGCTACCAGCCGCATCTCGGACAGCTTTTGCTCCAGCTCCGTTCGCTGCCGCTCCGACAGATCCTCTTCCGTGCTGCCGGACCACCCGATCCAGACCCCGCCGGACTGCTCGTGCGGCCGCAGCAATCCGGTAGCCAAACCTCCCGTACTCTTTTGGACCTCCACCCCGGATTCGGTGGGGCTGACCGTCACCGGTAGCCGGTTGGCGACGATGATGACCCGAGGCACTACCGCGGCCAGACCTGATTACTGCGGTCGATGTCCGGGAATTCCTTTTCCGCGTCGATTTCGATGCTGCGAATGGCGGGCTCGCGGGCCACTCGAATGGTCTGGCGCCGCTCGCCCTTGAGCCAGACATCGGCGGGCAGGGTGTCATGCTCGACCTGGCCGCTGGTTCGAGTGACCGTCAGATGGACTGGCATCGGGATTTTGCCCTGATTGAGCACCACGATATCCAGGGAGTTGCCGCTGGTGGTCACGGTATCTATGCCCTGATCCAGTTTCCAGGTTTCGAAGAACCAGCTGCGCCAGAACCAGGACAGATCCCGACGGGACACATTCTCGAACGTGTTGAAGAAGTCGTACGGAGTGGGATGCTTATAGGCCCAGCGCCGGATGTATTCCTTGTACGCCTTGTTGAACGTGTCTGTTCCCAGCACACCCCGGAGCGCTACCATGATGGTCGCCGGCTTGTAGTAGCTCGCGACGCCATAAGAGGGATAGTTGGGATAGTGGTCGCCGTGATGGATCAGGGGTACTTCACTCTCCGTCTCCGCAAAGTCGAGATAGTTCTTCCGATTCCGCGCCTCATCGTCGAAGCCCTTGAAGAAATCGGCCATGGACTGTGACTGGTCGAACTGCGTCAGCCCTTCATCCATCCAGGCGTATCGCTTCTCGTCGGAGCCGACCATCATGGGGAACCACATATGGCCGATCTCGTGCGTGGTTACCTCGTACAGTCCCAGTGTGTCCCACTGCCCTCCGATACAGGTCATCATCGGGTATTCCATCCCGCCGCAGGAGGTCGGGCCGTCGACCGCCGTCATGTGGGGATATGGATAGGGCGACAGAAACCGGGAGAAGAACTCGATGGAATGCCGGCTGTACCGGGCGCTCTCGTCCCAATGACTGATGCGCTGCTCAGGCCGATACAATGCGTAGATCGCAGCGGTGTCCGGACGGCCGTCTCCAGTGACATCGCCCACCACAGCGTTGGTGGCGTCCCACAGATACTTAGACGATGCGGCCCAGGATACATCGCGCACCCGCTCGGCCCGATAGTGCCAGGTCAACTTGCCGTTCACCCCGGGAGTGGTGGATGTCCCTGCCTTCCTGTCTCCTTCGGTGACGACATGGATCACACCAGTGGAATGGGCGGCGGAATCCAGCCGGGCCCGGGTCTGGGCCGAAAGCACCTCCGCGGCATTCTGTAGACGCCCGGTGGCATCAACCAACCAGCCGGCCGGCAGCGTCAGCGCCACGTCGTAGTTCCCATATCCCATGTAGAACTCGGCGTTGCCCAGATAAGGGTCGGTTTGCCAGCCGTTCACATCGTCGTACACCGCCATCTGCGGGTACCAGTAATTGATATAGTAGGTCTCCCCGTCCTGGCCGCCGCGGGGCGCGCCGTCCGGCGGAATGCGGAGCCGCCAGGCAAAGTCGAAGGTGGCGGATCCCCCCGGGGGGAGGGGCTGGGGCAGTCTGAGTTGCATGACGGTGCCCTCGACCCGGTAGCCCGGAGAATCTCCGTCTCCTGGCTTCAGGTCCTGGCCCTGAGCCGCGACCCGGTCGAGCTGGATGCCTTCCAATGCCCAGGGGACGTCGGTGTTATGCCGCGAGCCCGGAGCAAAGATGTTGTGCAGCAGCTGAACGTAGACCTCCCGCAGCGTGTCGGGCGAATGGTTCTGGTAGGTCACGGTTCCCTTGCCCGTCAGGCGCTTGGAGACGGGATTCAGCTCCGCCTCGAGTCGGTAGTCGGCCCACTGCTGCCAGTACTTCGGGCCCGGCTCGCCGGTGTGGGTGCGGGTGCCCAGGGATACGGCACGCTCCCAGGACTCCGAGATCGGCACGTCCATGGCACCGTGCCCTTCCGTCGTGCCTGCACCAGGTGTTGGGGCGGTCTTGGGCTCGCTGCGGCCGCTGGAACACCCGGCTGAGATCGCGACCAAGGTGGCCAGAAAGAGAGAGCTCCGGGTTCCCAGTTGATACATCACTTCTCCAGGTGTGAAGAGCCGGCGTGGGCCGCCGCTCGGGCGCTGATGATGGTCCGGAGCGAGCGTGAGGTCAATCCCGTTCTCCGCCCCACCCAAAAGATACGCTCACCAGCTTCGGTCGATGAGAAAATACGTGGAGGTGGAGGCCCTACGGGACGCTTCCAGGCCTCGTTTCAGCTTCCCGCGCCAACTCTCTGAAGCTCACCGGGTGAGCATTGTCACATCCCAAAATTGAACGGCAGGTAATCATCGGCCACCAAACCTGTGCGCCATTTCATCGTCAATCAGGAGGACGTCGTGGCAGTCAAGAAAAAGAGCACTCGGTGGCAGGGCAAGAAGAAACAGGGGCACGAGGCAGCCGGAGAGGCCACTGCCGAGTCCCACCGGAAGCTCCAACGTGATGCCGAATCCCGGAGGAAAGGCAAGTCGGGAGACTCCAAGCAGCAGGGTGCGGTACAGGCCGGCGCCCGGCGCTACCCGGAGCCGCCCCTTCCCAAGCAACATCTCCAAAAGCCCGGCCGGGAGAGTGAACTGGAGCCCAGGCCTCAATACCAGGCGCCGGAATACCGCGGCTCCGAGAAACTCGCGGGCATGGTAGCCCTGATTACCGGAGGAGACTCAGGGATCGGCCGGGCAGTGGCCGTCTTGTATGCTCGCGAAGGAGCCGATGTTGCCATCGTCTACCTGAATGAGGATGAGGATGCAGAAGAGACTCGGCGCGCCGTGGAAGCTGAAGGCCGCCGGGCTATCCTGCTCCCGGGCGATGTGACCGATCCCGAGTTTTGCCGCAGTGCTGTGGAGGATACCACCCGGGAGCTGGGGCGGCTGGATATCCTGGTAAACAACGCCGCCTTTCAGGAACACGCGGATTCGCTGGAAGACATCTCTGAGGAACAACTGGACCGCACGTTCAAGACCAATATCTACGGTTATTTCCACATGGCACGGGCCGCGCTCCCCCATCTTGGCGAAGGCAGCGCCATTATCAACACCGGGTCCGTTACCGGAATAGAGGGCAGCAAGGATCTGCTCGATTACTCGGCCACGAAAGGCGCCATTCACGCCTTCACCAAGTCTCTAGCCCAGAATTTGGTGGAGAAGGGTATCCGGGTGAATTGCGTAGCTCCGGGACCGGTGTGGACGCCATTGAATCCGGCGGATGTGGCTCCGGAAAAAGTGTCCGAGTTCGGGAGCAAGGTGCCGATGAAACGGCCCGCCCAGCCGGAGGAGGTCGCCCCGGCCTACGTGTTCCTGGCGGCACCGGCCTGCTCCAGCTACATCAGTGGCGAGGTGCTTCCGGTGCTCGGCGGCAATACTGCTGGTTAGTCGCGACGAAAACTCCCGCACAGACATCACAATATCCGGACGGAGCAATCGGCTCCGGAACTACTGATCTCTTTGCGGGAGTTCTTATGTCGCACGGATGGCTTCGCCGGTTAGGCTCCGGCGGCGTCGGATTAGCCTTTGCCCTGGGTCTGCTGACCGCGGGCGTATTCCACCTGCCGTACCAAAGCGTCGCCCAACAGCAGGGCGCCGCCTATACCGCTACCTCCACCAATCGCGATGCTCCAGCGGGGGCTGCCACGCTCCAGAGTCTGAGCGAGTCGTTTGCGTCGGTGGCAGAGCACGTCAAGCCCAGCGTGGTGTACATCAAGTCGGGACGGAAGAACCAGACCGCGCAAAATGCTCCCCGGATGCAGGTGCCCCCCGGCTTCGAGCGGTTCTTCCGCAACTTCCCTCCCATGCAGCAGGAACCCGACTTTCAGGAGAGCTCCGGCTCCGGCTTTATCGTGTCCAAGGACGGCTACATCCTGACCAACAATCACGTGGTGGATGAATCCAACCAGGTGACGGTACGCCTGCTCGACCGGCGGGAGTTCAAGGCCAAGGTGGTGGGCACCGATCCCAACACCGACCTGGCCGTCCTCAAGATCGATGCCGGCAATCTCACTCCCGCCCCTCTGGGCAGCAGCAACGATGCTCGGGTAGGCGAATGGGTCCTGGCCGTGGGTAATCCCTTGGGTGAAAATCTCACCTTCACGGTCACGTCGGGTATCATCAGCGCCAAGGGACGGAGCCTGGCCCTCCCCGGCCAGTCCGATCGCAGCATCCAGGATTTCATCCAGACCGACGCCGCCATCAATCCGGGCAACTCGGGTGGTCCGCTGGTCAGCGTGAAGGGGGAGGTCATCGGAGTCAACTCCGCCATCGCCAGTCAGACCGGATTCTACTCCGGCTATGGCTTTGCCATTCCGATAGACCTGGCCCGCAAGGTCATGGATCAGATCATCTCTGACGGTCGGGTACACCGGGCAGCCCTGGGCATTCTGGTTCGCGATGCCGGTGTCAACGATGCCGCCTATGTGGGACTGCCGGACATTCGCGGAGTGCTGGTGCAGGACTTCACCGAGGATTCTCCCGCATCCAAGAGTGGTCTCCAGCCGGGAGATATCATCATCGCCGTCGATGGCAAACCGGTCGAGTACGTGGGCCAGCTGCAGCAGCAGGTCGGGTTCCGGAAGCCAGGTGAGAAGGTCAAGGTCGAAGTGGCCCGCAAGGGCGGCGTACGGAAGACCTACGATGTCCCGCTGCAGGAAGTGAAGTCCACCCGAGAGCTGGCCGATCGTTCAAATAACGGGAGTGACAACAGCGACAGCGCCGATGACGCCGGCGCCACTTCCATTGACCTGTTGGGTGTCACCGTTCAGCCCCTAGACCGTGAGGACGTGCAGCAGCTCGATCTTCCTGCCGACCAGCGCGGCGTGCTGGTGACCGCCGTGACGGCCGGTGGTCCCTCCTATGGCGAGGTGGCTGGCCCGGACAACGGGGGACCGGACATTATCCTGGATCTCGAGGGCAAGCCGGTGAAGACCCCGGCGGATTTGCGCCAGGCCCTCAAGAACTACAAGGCCGGTGACATCGTGAGCCTCAGGATCTACAACACCCAGGCCAAGAATCGTCGGATCGAGCGGATTCGCCT
Source organism: uncultured Gemmatimonadales bacterium (assembly GCA_963698975.1). Classification (GTDB taxonomy): domain Bacteria; phylum Gemmatimonadota; class Gemmatimonadetes; order Gemmatimonadales; family GWC2-71-9; genus CAVVWJ01. Next base: position 981,264 of record CAVOSV010000002.1, on the reverse strand, counting down.
CGGCAGCAACTAAGCTTCACCCGTCTTAAGCGTTCCGAGCGTGCAGCCGCCCAACGGTGGTTGCACGCTCTTCGTATGTCGAAATTCGACCTTCGGCGCATGTGTGCCGGACAGCACATGGCGGCTGCCTGTTATCCGTTAAGTTAGTATTGAACGAACTAACCTAGGTGCCCGATTGGGCGAGGCACATCATGGATACACGTACCGCGCACTTCGTTGAGCGCATGGGATTGGCTCTCGAGGCCGATGGGCTCCCCCGCATTGCGGGCCGAATCTTCGGTCTTCTGCTCGTCAGCGAGAAACCCCGTTCCCTGGATGAGCTGGCGGCCGAGCTGCGGGTGAGCAAGGCCAGTGTGAGCACCAATGCCCGCCTGCTGGAACACCGCGGGGTATTGGAGCAGGTCAGCCGGCCCGCCGACCGCCGCGACTACTATCGGATCCCCGGGGATCTTTTCACTCATACCATGGCTCAGCGGCTGGCTCGCTGGCAGCGCTTTCAGGACGCGATCGGCGATGCCCGAGCCACCGTACCCATCCGAAGCCGTGAGGTGCTGGATCGGCTGACCGAATTCGAGCAGGCTTACACCTACATGTCCCAGGTGATCAAGGAAGCTCTGGCAGATTGGCAGTCCGGCCGCGGCTCACGGATGGATCGGGTCGGAGTGAGCGGCTGATGACGATGTCTTCCTTCTCTCTCCGCTCGCTGACCGTCGGAGTGCTGCTGCTGACGGCCTGCTCCGATCACGATCCACCCCCACCGCCTCCAGTCCCGGTCACGGTGGCCACCGCCGAACGTCGCTCGGTTCCCTTCGAGCTGGCTGCAACAGGCCAGGTCGAGCCGCTTCAGACCGTGGCGGTCCAATCCCAGGTTGAAGGCACGTTGCGGAGAATCGCTTTTACCGAGGGCGACGAGGTTCAGCGCGGGCAGGTGCTTTTCGAGCTGGACCCTCGGCCCTACCGGGCCGCGCTGGACCAGGCGATCGCTGCACTGGTCCGAGACAGTGCCCAGGCGGCAAACGCAGCGGAGGAGGCGAGCCGCTACCAGGCCTTAGCCGAGAAGCAGTACGTGACCACACAGCAATACGAGCAGATCCGGACCACTGCGGCTGCCGCCCGCGCCAGCCTGGCCGGCAGCCGGGCCGCGGTAGAGGCGGCCCGGCTCAACCTGCAGTACGCCACGATCCGCGCGCCGATCACCGGCCGGACCGGCAGCCTCTTGCTGCGGGAGGGGAACCTGGTGCGGGCCAATGCGTCGCAGCCTTTGGTCACGATCAACCAGATCCGTCCCATCCTGGTCCGGTTTTCAGTTCCCGCGCCGAACCTGCCTTTACTTCGGGAGCATCGCGGAAAGGACATGGTGATCCGCGCCGAGGCGGCCGGCGGGGGTGAGCCGAGCGAAGGCTCGCTGACCTTCATCGACAACGCGGTGGACACCACAACAGGAACTATTCTGCTCAAGGGACGCTTTCCCAACGATGACGGCGCGCTCTGGCCCGGCGCCTTCGTAAACATTCGGTTGCAGTTGTACGTCGAGCCTAACGCCCTGGTCGTGCCGGCTTCCGCCGTGGTCGCGGGTCAGCAGGGAAGCTTCGTGTTTGTGATCCAGAAGGACAATTCAGCCGCTACCCGGCCGGTGACGGTTAGCCGGACCGCCGGTGACTACGCCATCGTAAATGGAGACGTCCAGCCGGGTGACCGGGTGGTGACCGACGGACAGCTCCGGTTGCGGCAGGGCTCCAAGGTTCAGATCAAGGCCGCGGCCGACACGGCGCGATTGGGGGCACTATGAACTTCACCGAGCTGTTCATCCGCCGGCCGGTCATGACCACTCTGGTCATGGCTGGGATCCTGATCTTTGGCCTGGTGGCGTACCGGCAGTTGCCGGTGAGCGACCTGCCCGCCGTGGACTATCCCACCATCTCGGTCTCAGCCAGCCTGTCCGGCGCCAGCCCGGAGACGATGGCGTCGTCGGTGGCAACCCCGCTGGAGAAACAGTTCTCCACCATCCCCGGGGTGGAGACCATGACCTCCACCAGCACCCAGGGCAGTTCTCAGATCTCCCTGCAGTTTGCGCTCAGCCGCGATATCGACGCCGCCGCGCAGGACGTGCAAGCCGCTATCTCGCAGGCGCAGCGCCAGCTGCCCCGGGATGTGTTGCCGCCGAGTTTCCGGAAGGTGGACCCGTCGTCCTCGCCCATTCTGTACTATGCCCTGCGCACCACCACGCTCCCGCTGCCCCAGCTCAACGAGTACGCCGAAACGTTCCTGGCCCAGCGGCTCTCCACCGTAGACGGCGTGGCCCAGGTGCAGGTGTTCGGGTCGATGAAATATGCCGTCCGGATTCAGATCGATCCCCAGGAATTGACCTCGCGCAATATCGGTATCGACGAGGTCTCGAGCGCTGTCGAGAACGGCAACGTCAACCTCCCGACCGGAATTCTCTGGGGCACCGACAAGGCCTACTCGGTCGAGAGTCAGGGCCAGCTCAACAACGCCGCCGATTTTGGCGCCCTGGTCGTGACCTACCGCAACGGCGCGCCTGTGCGCCTCCGCGACCTCGGCCGGGTCGTTGACAGCATCCAGGACACCAAACGCGCCAGCTGGTTCAACGGGCAGCGCTCGGTGGTGTTGGCGGTGCAGCGGCAGCCCGGGACCAATACCGTGGCTGTGGCGGAGCGGGTCAAAGCCGAGGTCGAGCGGCTCCGGCCCCAGATCCCTCCCGCGATCGATATCGCCACCCTGAATGACCGTTCGCTCACCGTGAAGGCATCCGTGAGCGACGTGAAGTTCACCCTCTTCCTCGCGCTCTGTCTCGTGGTGATGGTGATCTTCCTCTTTCTCCGAAATTTGCGGGCAACCATGATCCCCAGCCTGGCGCTCCCCATGTCGCTGGTGGGGACGTTCGCAGTGATGTACCTGCTGGGTTACAGCCTGGACAATCTCTCGCTCATGGCCCTCACGCTGGCCGTCGGGTTCGTAGTCGACGACGCCATCGTGGTGCTGGAGAACATCGTCCGGCACATCGAGCGGGGAGAGCCGGTCATGCAGGCGGCCATCCGGGGCAGCCGGGAAATCAGCTTTACCGTGCTCTCAATGACCCTGTCCCTCGTGGCGGTATTCATTCCGGTTCTCTTCCTGGGCGGGCTCATCGGACGGCTGTTCCAGGAATTCGCCGTGACCATCGGTGTGGCAATTCTGGTGTCAGGAGTCATTTCGCTGACGCTCACACCGATGCTCTGCAGCCGCTGGCTCCGGCCGCATGAAGCCAACGAGCAGCATGGCCGTTGGTACCGGACCATCGAGACTGCGTGGGAGAAATCCCACGCCTGGTATCAACGCAGCCTCAACTGGGTCATGAACCATCGGCCGCTGACCATGGCCTTCAGTGGGGCCATTCTGATTGGCACCCTTCTGCTGGGCCGGATCGTCCCCAAGGGCTTCATTCCCAGCGAGGATCAGAGCCAGCTCTACGCAACCACCGAGGCGGCCGAGGGCACCAGCTACGACGCCATGGTAAAACACCAGCTCGCGGCCGCAGAGATTGTGCAGGAAGATCCCAACGTGGACGGGTTCATGTCCTCGGTGGGAGGCGGTGGCGGCTCCAGCGCCGTGAACCAGGGCCGGCTCATTCTCCATCTCAAGCCGCGCGATCAGCGGGAGATGTCGGCTGACGACGTGGCTCGTTCACTTACCCGGAAGCTGGCCGCAGTGCCCGGGATCCGTGCCTTCGTCCAGAACCCTCCCGTGATCAATATCGGCGGCCGCAGCTCGAAGAGTCTCTACCAGTTCACCCTCCAGAGCTCCGATATCCAGGCGCTGTACGAGGGCGCGGCCACGCTCGAGCAGCGGTTGCATAACGTTCCCGGTTTGACCGATGTCACCAGTGACCTGCAAATCAAAAACCCCCAGGTACAGGTGAGTATCGATCGCGATCGCGCCGCTGCTCTGGGCATCGACGTGAATCAGATCGAGAGCGCCCTCTACGATGCCTATGGTGCCCGACAGGTGAGCACCATCTATACGCCCAATGATCAATACTGGGTGGTGATGGAGCTGCTGCCTGAGTACCAGCGGGATTTATCGGCGCTGAACCTGCTTCACATCAGCGGTCGCAACGGCGTCTCGGTCCCCTTGGGCAGCCTCGCCCAGGTGAAGCCCGGGACCGGCCCGCTTTCGGTCAACCACTCAGGCCAGCTCCCGTCGGTAACGCTCTCCTTCAATCTGGAGCCTGGGGTCTCCATCGGGACGGCGGTCGAGCGGGTGGAGCAAACTGCCCGGCAGGTCCTGCCCGCGAGTATCAGCACCAGCTTTGCCGGAACGGCTCAGGCCTTCCAGGCCGCCCAGCAGGGGCTGCTGCTCCTCCTGGTTCTCGCCATCCTGGTGATTTATCTGGTGCTCGGCATCCTGTACGAGAGCTTCATTCATCCGTTGACCATCCTCTCGGGCCTGCCGTTCGCCGGGTTCGGCGCACTCCTCGCGCTGCTGATCTTCGGTCAGGACCTCAGCATCTACGCTTTCGTCGGCATCATCATGCTGATCGGTATCGTGAAGAAGAACGCCATCATGATGATCGACTTCGCGATCGATGCCGAGCGGCGCGAGGGCACCACAGCCCGGAATGCGATTCTCGAGGCGGCAAGCGTGCGGTTCCGTCCTATCATGATGACGACGATGGCCGCGTTGGTGGGTACCCTGCCGATTGCGCTGGGACATGGGGCCGGCGCCGAGTCGCGGCGGCCCCTGGGCATAGCTGTGGTGGGAGGCCTCCTCTTCTCTCAGCTGATTACGCTCTACATCACCCCGGTGGTCTACACCTACATGGATGCCTGGCAGCAGCGGCTGGCCCGCCGTCGAGTCCGAGCACCCAAGGGCTATCCTGAAGCGGCCCCAGGAGAAGCCAGGGTAGCTGAGGCAACGAGATGAGCCCTCGCCCTACCCTGCTGCGGGCATTACGACACCGGAACTACCGGCTGTTCGTCAGCGGGCAGCTCATTTCGCTCATCGGAACCTGGATGCAGACCGTGGCCGAAAGCTGGCTGGTCTACCGGCTCACGGGATCCGCCTTCCTGCTCGGCGCTGTGGGCTTCGCCAATCGGATCCCTGTCTTCCTCTTTTCCAGCGTGGGAGGCGCCATCGCGGACCGGTACAACCGTCATCACATCGTGATTGCCACCCAGGCCGCTTCCATGCTGTTGGCATCACTCCTTGCGGTGCTGACGCTGACCCATGTGGTGCAGGTCTGGCACCTTATGGCGATCGCTACGCTGCTGGGTATCGTGAACGCCTTCGACATCCCGGGCCGGCAGGCGTTCGTGGTCGAGCTGGTTAGCCGCGAAGACCTGCAGAACGCAATCGCTTTGAACTCTTCCATGTTCAATGGGGCCCGAGTGGTGGGTCCGGCGGTTGCTGGGGTTCTGGTGGCAGCAGTGGGAGAAGGTTGGTGTTTCTTTGCCAACGCGATCAGCTACATCGCGGTTCTTGCCGGACTGTTGCTCATGCGGGTCCCGCCGGTTGCCACATCCGAGCGGCCGGCATCGATGCTGGCTCATGTCACGGAGGGCTTTCGTTTTGTGCTCCGGTCCCGGCCGATCTCGGCCCTGCTTCTGCTGCTGGGACTCGTCAGCCTCATGGGAACCCCCTATTCGGTGCTGATGCCCATCATTGCCGATCAGACGTTTCACGCCGGATCTCGAGGGTTGGGTATTCTGATGGGTGCGGCGGGCGTGGGCGCACTGATCGGCGCATTGAGCCTCGCTCGACGGGTTGGGCTCAAGGGCTATGGCCGGAGTATCGGTTTTGCCTCCATCGCCTTCGGCCTGAGCATGATCGCGTTTTCTTTCATGCGGCAATTCTGGCTGGGAGTACTGTTCCTGCTGCCCGCAGGCTTCGCCATGATGACTCAGATGGCAGCATCGAACACCCTGGTCCAGTCGATGACTCCCAATTCCCTGCGGGGACGGGTGATGGCTGTGTACTCGATGATGTTCATGGGCATGGCTCCGATTGGCGCGTTGCTGGCAGGCACCCTGGCCGGCTGGCTCGGCGCGACCACGACCGTTGGCCTGGGAGGTGCCTTTTGTCTGTTGGGTGGAGCGGTATTCCTCAACCGTCTGCCGACCATCCGAGATGAGGCGCGCCGTCTGATACTGGCGCAGGAGCAGATCACTACCGGTCCAACCGCAGACACCGCCGCCGATCTCGAATCAACTCTACCGGCAACGGTGGCAACATGAGCGCCACCTCAGATCGTTCCATTGCCGAGCTGCGGTCCGCAGCCGGAGGAGTTGCCGCTCCACCGTCGCCGGAAGACATCCGGCTGTTTCAGGAAGTGCGCCAGGAGATTGGAAAGGTCATCGTGGGGCAGCACCCCACGGTCGAACGTTTGCTCACCGCGCTACTGGCCGACGGACACGTCTTGCTCGAAGGTGTTCCTGGTCTGGCGAAAACGCTGGCGGTCCGAACCCTGGCCACCACCATCACCGGAGTGTTTCACCGGATTCAATTCACCCCGGATCTGCTGCCGTCTGACCTGATCGGCACCATGATCTACAACCAGCGGTCCGGCGACTTCACAGTTCAGCAGGGCCCGATCTTCGCCAATATCCTGCTGGCGGACGAGATCAATCGTTCCCCAGCCAAGGTCCAGAGTGCCCTGTTGGAAGCCATGCAGGAGAAACAGGTCACGATTGGGGGCCAGACCTTTCCACTTCCCGATTTGTTTCTGGTGCTTGCAACGCAGAATCCGATCGAGCACGAAGGCACCTACCCGCTTCCTGAAGCGCAGGTCGACCGATTCATGTTCAAGCTTCTGGTGAGCTACCCGGTGCGGGCGGAGGAGCGAGAGGTACTCGACCGGATGACCACCGGCATCGAGCCGGAGGCCAATCCGGTGCTCGACCCGGAAACCGCGATCCGCGCCCGCCGGGCCGCCGACCTGGTCTACGTGGACGGCCGGATCAAGGATTATGTGCTGGACGTGGTGGGAGCCACTCGTCAGCCTCAGCTGGCCGGGCTTCAGGATCTGGCTCCGATGATCGAGTACGGCGCCTCGCCCCGGGCTGCCATCTTTCTGATCCGGGCCGCCAAAGCGCACGCCTTTCTCCAGGGCCGGGGATACGTGGTCCCGGAGGACATCAAGTCCTTGGGGCTGGACGTCCTTCGGCACCGGCTCCTGCTGACCTATCGCGCCGACGCCGAAGGACTCAGTGCGGACGAGGTGCTCAGGCGCATTTTCGAGAACGTGACAGTCCCGTGACTCCCGATGAAGTGATGGCGGAGGTGCGGCGCATCGAGATCACTACTCGTCATCTGGTCAGGGACATTGTGGCGGGAGAATATTCCAGCGCCTTTCGTGGCCGCGGCGTCGAATTCTCCGAGGTGCGCGAGTATCAGCCGGGCGACGACGTGCGCTCGATCGACTGGAATGTCACTGCCCGGCTGGGGTCCGCTTACGTCAAACGTTATCTCGAAGAGCGCGAGCTCACGGTTCTTTTCGTGATCGACGCCAGCGCCTCGGCCATGTTCGGTACCCGGGTGAGGACCAAGCACCGGCTTGGTCTCGAAGTCTCCGCCGTACTGGCTCTGGCGGCCTCCCGCAATAACGACCGGGTTGGCGCCGTGTGGGTCACCGACCAGGTCGAGCGGTTCGTGCCTCCTCGCCGGGGACGCCGCCATGTGCTCCGGATCATTAACGATCTGCTCGCCTTTAAGCCGCAGCATCCCGGAACTGACCTGGCTGCCGGCTTACGGTTTGCCGATTCGATTCTGCGACGGCGCTCGGTCGTGTTCCTGGTTTCGGATTTTCTTACCATCGGCCTGAGGCCGCCGCTGGAGCGGCTTGCCCGGCGGCATGATGTGGTGGCGCTCCAACTGTACGATCAGCGCGAGCGGGAGCTGCCCGACCTGGGACTCATCACCCTGTTCGATCCCGAATCACAGACCCACCGGCTGGTGGATACCGGTCGCCCCCAAATCCGGAAGCAGTTCGGAGAACGCGCCGATGCCTTCGATCGTTCTCTGCAGCGTGACGTTCGGGAATCGGGTGGTGATCTGGTTCGACTCGAGACCGGGCGATCGTATGCCGAGCCGCTGATCGCCTTCTTCCGAAAGCGGGAGCGCGCCCAGCGGCATTGAGATGAGATCGACGCTCTTCGCGCTCCTTGCGCTTTTTCTGAGCCTGGTTTCGAGTCTTCTGACTCGGCCCGCTCAGGCCCAGGTGGTATCCAACCAGTCATTCGAGATCACCAGCAGCACAGCCCATCCAACCGTGGGAGACACGGTCATCCTGAGCTTCAGGGTTCGCCTGGATGAGCGGGATCTCCTGTTTGATAGCGTTCCCCGACCGATCGGAGCGGTGCCTCAGGATGTGCGCATTCTGGCGGTGGAAAAGCTTCAACGCACGCCAGATCGAATCTTCCATGGCCACGCCCGGCTCGCCTTCTACCGGCCGGGACACCAACCGGTCCCGGTATTTGGCCTTCCTTTCATGCGCGCGGTCAAGGGAGTTCAGCGAGCCACTCTGGCGAGCGATTCGGCCTTTGTGGACATCGTCCCGCTGTTACCCGCGGGGAATCCGTCGCTCAAGGATATCGCCGGTCTGGAGCGTACTCCCGGACCGCCGGTATGGCCGTTCCTAGCCGGGCTCCTCCTGCTCGGTGGGCTGATTGCGCTCTATCGCAGAAGACGAAAGGCGGGGGCGCACTCGAGCAAAGTGGAAGTGTCTGCCCTGCCGGAGCAGGCCCCGCAGAGCCCATATGAGACTGCGCTCCAGCAGCTGCAGGAGATCGAGCGGGAGAATTGGCCCGCTCATGGATTTCCGGCGCGGCACTACGCCGCGGTGACGGACACTCTTCGCGATTATCTCGAAGCAGCGGAGGACGTGCCGGCCAGGGAGCGCACCTCTGCCGAGGTGCTCTGGAGCTTGCCGCCCCACCTGACAGAGGCGGATCTGCGGCAGCGGCTGGAGCAGATTCTCGACGAAGCCGACCGCGTGAAGTTTGCGCGACTCAGACCGGAGCCCACCCAGGCCCGCGATTTTCTGCAGCGCAGCCGGGCCTTGTTGGAAACCTGGCACCAGTGCGACAGCGCTGAGCTCAGCGATGCGATTCGCTGACCCCTGGCTGCTGGGACTGCTGGTGCTGCCGGCTGGGCTGGCCCTGCTCTCGTGGGCTCGGCGCCACCGGGCACCGTCGGCCCATCTTGTCCTGCCCGATCTCCAGTTTCTCAGTGGAGCACAGGTGGGTCTTAAGGCGCGAGTGAGCCGGTGGCTCCCGGTGCTGCGGCTCCTCGGGGTTGCCCTCGGCGTTATTGCGCTGGCCAGACCCCAGGCTCCCCGCGACCTGCGGGAGATCCGGCTCCGCTCTCGGAACATCGTGCTGGCGCTCGATATCTCCAGCAGCATGAAAGCCGGAGATTTTCAGCCCGGCAATCGCCTGACCGTGGCCCGCCGGGTGGTGAGCGACTTCATCCAGCGCCGGCACGGAGATCTGGTGGGGCTGGTGCTGTTTGCCGGCAGGGCATTTCTCCAGGCGCCACTCACCCCGGACCTCCAGCTCCTCCAAGCCACGATGAAGCGAGTGGACATTGGCCTGCTGCCGGACGGAACCGCTATCGGGACAGCCCTGGCACTGGGATTGAACCAGCTCAAGGACTTGCCGGTAAAGGCGAGTACTATCGTCCTGATCACCGACGGGGCCAACAACACCGGCAAGCCCACTCCGCTGCTGGCTGCCGAGGCTGCCCGATCGCTGGGCGTTCGAATTCAAGCCATTGGGCTCAGTACCCGGGACACCAGCAGCGTCGCCCTCAACGGTGTGTGGCGGGTCGGCAGTACTATGCCCCGGCTCACCGGCCGGGACGAGGCCGCGCTCCAACGCATCGCTGAACGCACCGGCGGCCGCTACTATCGCGCGACTGACCCCGAAGCGCTCCAGGGCATCATGAGTGAGATCGACCGGCTGGAGCGGTCCGAAGTTCATGTCGCCGAAATTCGGGACTTTCGCGAGCTCTATCCTTTCTTTCTCCTCCCTGCGCTCCTTCTGCTTCTCTTGGAGTTGAACCTGCGGGCGATCTGGCTGCGGAGCTTGCCTTGAGCTCCCTCAGCTTCGGGGCACCTGTCTATCTGCTGGCCCTGGCAGTAGTCGGCCCAGTGGTTAGCTATGCTCTGATCAGGCAGGAGCGGGACCGGGTGGCGCGGCTGCATCGCTTTGGCGACGAGCCCCTGCTGCAGCAGACTTCTCAGGTTCCCTCCCGGCGGCAGCGCATGGTCCGGGATGTTCTGACACTCGCCGCCGTTGTACTGGTCTTGCTGACCCTGGCTCGGCCGCAATTCGGAGAACGCCCGAGTACCATGGGGCGGACCGGCCGCGACCTGCTGGTTCTTCTCGATCTCTCCCGATCCATGAACGCGGTTGATGGAGGGCAAAGCCGCCTGGCGGTTGCCAAGCAGCTGATCCGCGATCTGCTCAGTGCCACTCCGGGGCAGCGAGTCGGCCTCGTGGTCTTCGGCGGGAGCGCATTTCTACAGCTTCCGCTCACTGGCAACTACGCGGCCTTCGAACGTTTCCTCGAGGCTGCAAGCACCGATGATCTCGGCGATCCAGCCACTGATCTCTCCAATGCGCTCATGGCGGCCAATACCGCGTTCGAGCACGATGGTGAGCGGGGCTCTCAGACCGTGCTCCTGGTCTCGGATGGGGAGAGCGGCACCGGCGACATCGGGCCTGTGCTGAACCGGCTGCGCCAGGCTCGCATTCCGGTGCTCGCGGTAGGAGTGGGGACCACGCAGGGAGCGCCGGTTCCGGCCGACAGCAGTGAAGCACCGGAGAAGTGGCATCGCGACCACATCGGAAGAATCGTGCTGTCCCGTCTCGAGGAGGGGGATCTCCGGCGAGCCGCTCGGGAGACCGGCGGCAGCTACTATCGCTGGTCGCCGACGGTCGCTCACGACATCAGCGAAACTCTGTCCCGCCTGGACCACCGGACCGTCGCCACGGCCGACGCGGTGGAGCGGGTGGATCGGTTCCAGTGGCCGCTCGGCCTCGCGATAGGCCTGCTGGTACTGATCCCGATGACCGGCGGGCGGGCGCCACGGACCGAGTTATGAGTCCATCAGCTCTCCGGGTCTGCGGTTTGATCCTGCTCGCGGGCTGCAGCCCGGTCCTGCGGGAGATCCGGCGGGGAGAGAGCTCGTACGACGCGGGCCGTTACCGCCAAGCCTATGAGGCCTTTCACCAGGTGCTGGAGCGGACGGGAGACCCGGCGCTGCACTACTCGGTAGGCAATGCACTCTACCGGATGCGGCGCTACGAAGAGGCCGCCAGGAGTTTTCGCGAGGCCACAGCCGTGCCCCGTCTCAGGCAGGCCAGCTACTACAATCTGGGAAACGCGTATGTTCGCGCTGCCGAAGATGCTCCGGAGAAAAGCCAGTTCCTCACCGAGGCGATCACCGCATATCAGCAGGCGCTTCGGCTCGAGCCGCACGACTCCGCGGCCAAGTGGAACCTGGAGCTGGCCCTTCGGCGCCGCGGGGAGGACCGGGAGTCGGGAGGCTCGTCCGGCCGCGGACGCTCCGCCGACTATGGCCGGGGCAACATGAACGTCCCAGGATACGAGGGTAATCCGGAAGCGGCGGCCGGTGCCATGGCAGGAGGAGGGTACGGGGCGGGTGAAGGCGAATCCGCCGAAGAATTGACCGCGGAACAGGCTCGCCAGCTATTGGAGACAGTGGAGCGAGAACAGCTCAGCAGTCACCAGGGCAATCCCTCGCTCGGAGCCGGTTCGCAAGCACGGGACTGGTAGTCCAGTCGATGTTGACCAGGGCCACCCCCATCAGGATCACCGCGGCCGCCAGCAACATGCGGATGGTGACCGTCTCATGCAGGATGGCCCAGCCCAGGAAAACGGCGACAACCGGATTGACATAGGCGTAGGTGCCGGCCTTGGCGATGGATGTAACTCCCAGCAGCCAGATATAAGCGGTAAATCCCACCAGCGAGCCGAATATCACCAGGTACCACCACGAGAGCGCGGCTGCCAGCGTCAGCCGGCTGGGGTCGAAGGCATGAAATTGCCCGGCGACGCCCGCGGTCACTAACAGGAGCAGGCCGCCTGCGATCATCTCCATGCTGGTCGCCAGAAAAGGAGACTTGGGCAGCGGGGCCGTTTTCGACCAAACCGAGCCCCAGGCCCAGGATCCGGAGGCCAGCACCAAAATTACCGCGCCCACGAGGTCAACCCGCGTAGCGGAGTTGGCGCGGGACGACACCAACAACCCAACGCCCAAGAGGCCGAGCAGCAGGCCGGCAATCACCTGTTTGCTGGGGCGCGAGCCGCCCCTGGCCCACTCCAAACCCACCATCCAAATCGGTGCAACCGCAATCAATACCGCCGCCAGACCCGACGGGACGCGCTGTTCCGCCCAGGCAACGCTGGCATTCCCACCGAGCAGGAGAAACCCTCCGATCACCAGGGCCGCTCTCCATTCCACCGCTGTGGGTGCCGGCTCTCCCTGGCTTCTCGCCCAGACATAGAGCACCAGACCGGCGAACACGAACCGGCTGCCCGAAAGCAGATGCGGCGGGATAGTCTCTACCGCTACCCGCATGGCCAGATAGGTCATGCCCCAGCACACGTACACTGCAAAGAACGCAAACGCGATCTTCCAAGCCATTCTGGAGCGCACGCAGGTCCCTTTGAGGAGTCGAGCGCTATAAGTAGCAGAGGACGGGTGACGCTGGAAGTACGGGGAGTCGAGTGCTGCTAGATCCAGAGAAAAGCGGGATGGTCGTGGCCGGTGACCGCGAGAATCACCCGCTCGTAGAGTCGCGGGCCATTCTCGCTGTTGGTGAACACCACGATTGCCTGGCCATTGGGCGGGTCCGCAATGACGAAGTTGCGGAAGGAATTGTTGGCTCCCCAGTGCCACAACACCTCGCCGTGCTCGTCCCGCTGTATTCCCCAGCCAAGACCCCAGGATAAGGCGCTGTTGAGCCGCACCTCGGGTGTGGCCATGGCCCGTCGGATTTCAGGAGAGAGGGCGAGCGCGGGCCGGCCGTCCGTGGCAACCACGCGGCTCAGGAAGCGCGTGTAATCGCTCACGGTGGTGAGCAGCGAGGTCGCCGCGTTGGGCACCATGTACAGCGGCAGCACCGGCCACTGAGGATTCACCAGCGGGATCGCCTTGGCTGATTCCTGGTAGCGCCAGTCGACCAGCGGTATGCCCCACTGCTGGGCAATGGCCAGCGTTCTCCGGCCGATGGCGGCCTGAACGTCGAGCCGGTTCTCCTGTCCGTCGTACCCCGCGGCCATGCGGCTGTCGAATTCCGGAAGCCAGACGTAGCTGCTCTGTTTCATGCCGAAGGGCTCGAACACCTGCTCCTGCATCACCCGGGAGAACGGCTTGCCGGTAACGGCCTCGACCACGCGCTGCAGATAGAAATAGGCTTCCCCGGAATAGCTGAACTTCTTCCCCGGTTCTTCGGCCGGCTCGAGCGGGCCGGCAAGCTGGCGCCAGTTCGGAAGACCGGTCGTGTGGCTGAGCACCTGCCGCACAGTCACCCGCCTCATCCGGGCGCTGCTCGCTTCCGGTATCGGCAGATAGTCGTACAGCGGCTTATTCAGATCGAGGAGCTTGGCGTCTACCAGACGGAGAACTGCGTAGGCAAAGATCGGTTTCCCCAGGGAAGCGGCTTCGAAGACTGTCTCGGCGGAGGCGGGCTGGGCCGGATCCTCCACGGCTCGACCGAAGCCGCGGGTCCAGACTCGAGGACCCTCCACAACTCCGAGCCCCAAGCCAGGCACCGAAGCCAATTCAAGCAATCGAGGCAGCTGACGCAGGAGGGCGGCATTGGGCTCCCAACCGGGACCGACCTTGCCCGGCGACATCATAGCTTGCACCGGCCAGGTAGCCCGAGCCTGCGCAGCGCTGACGAAGGCTCCCGCTGTTCCAAGCATGAATCGCCGGCGGGTCACATGCATGCTCACCCTCATCCTCTGGACCGGCCGCGGGGCGCGGCCAGGCACGACCAGTATTTCCCTACGCGTTCAGGGCCAGCACGTTTCGCTGAGACCCAGAGGCCGTACCTCCTGTAGATACTCCGCCTTTAGAAAGGGTTGCGTGGATTGGTTGCCCTAACCACATCCCGTTTTGGGGAGTACGTTCGTGGAGACTGGCTGGATTACTGATGTTCCAGGCTTCGTGCCCTCCGCTAAGGATTAGGGCCTCAATGCGTTACCGCGCAGAATCAGGAGGGGGAGCGAGACGGCTGGCCATGGGGGCCGCATTCCCGGTAGTGCTCAGTACCGCGCTCCTGTCCGTTGGGTCCGTCCCTGCGGCCGCTCAGGTAGGACTCGCGTCAGCTGTTGGTAGCGTTACCCTGGTGGCCCACGTAGATCCGCAGGGATCGATTTCCAGCGTCACACCGCCCCGCCAAACCGGTCAGGCAGGACCCCTGACAGAAGCCGTTACGACGGTGCGACTCTCCAGCAACACCGGCTATCAGTTGGTCGTGCGAGGATTGGAGGGCTCGACTTCTCGGATTTGGGTCCGCTCGGCCACGGGAGAGTTCGTCCTGCTCAATGCCGTTACATCTGTTCCGGTGGCGCGTGCTACACGTGGCTCAGGAGAGACGCTGCAGGACGTGTACTTCCGCTTCAAGGCGCCGGTTAGCGGCGGCACCCCGCCGCCGCTGCCGGTCCGTTACGAACTGGCGATCGATCCCACCTCATAAATCTGGCTACTTCACTTCAAAGTCCTTGGACTCGGTTGACCCACCCAGGGTGAGAGTTACCCGATATTTCCCCTTGGGCCAGCCGCTCGGCTTGGAGATATGGAACTCTGTGGCCTCGGCGCCGCTGGCTGCGATGCTACGGGAATCCTCCTTCACCACCTGTCCTCCCTCCTCGTAGGTCCAACGCGCCGTGACTGTAGCATTGGGCGAGCTGCCCTGAGTCAAGGCGACTGCGTAGATGGTATCGCGAGGAGAAAACTTGGTTGTTGCGTCGGACACCCGCTTGTCAGCTGACAAGTGTCTGCCGAGCTGGATCTCCGTGATCGAGGCCTGGGCAGTTGCCGTCTCGGTGGAGGTTGCCGGTGTGCCCGCCTCCGAGCTCTTCTTGCATCCAGGCGCGGCCAGGGTAACGCCAGCGAGCAGTAGAACGGCTGGATAGCGTCGCGTCATGTTCATGGTCCTTGCTCAGGCCTCCGGAATGCGGAAGACCTGTCCGGGATAGATGAGGTCGGGATTCGGGATGAGATCCCGGTTGGCTTCATAGATTTTACGCCACTGCTGAGCATCGCCGTACTCCCGCTTGGCGATCTTCGAGAGACTATCACCCTTCTGCACCGTGTAACTGCGCCCCGCGGGAGTCGGAGCCGTAGACGAGCTCCCGCTTTCTACATCAGAAAAGTCGGCCTTGGGCCGGTCACCTTTTCCCATCATGCCTCCTCGTTGGTGTCGGGGTCCCTCACTCGGGGAGCAAACATGATCATTCGGGACGGCCGGCCCCGTGACTCGGGTCACCCCCCCCGACTAGTGGAGGCGGGATGACGGATTTCTTTCGGTTTCTCTGCACGGTTCTTTGACAGTGTGGAGGATGGGGGAAACGGCAAAGGCGGCTCGGTTTTTGTCCACAGTCTGTGGAGATGTGGTAGCGAGATGTAACCCACTGATTGGTCTCGGCATACTCATCAACATCGACTCAACACTTTGCGCTTACTCCCGAAGAGAAATGAGCGCTTGCATCGGCTGGGGAAAACTTCAGATTGTTGCCACCTCCCTCTGAACTCCCAGCAGGTTCCAAATCTCGAGGACGTCGATGTTGCGTGAAGCCCGTCTGCGGCCTGAGTACGCGCATCTATATCCCATGCTGCGGGCGGGAGCCTGGGACGCGGCAGCCGTCGTAGCCGACAAGGTGGTTGCCATCCGGATTCAGCAGTTGGCCGATGCGTACGTGTTGCACGATCGAGTACTTCCAGATGCCCACTTCGAGTTCCGAGGGGGCACCCCACGTCGCCAACTGGGGCCTACCGAAGGCGCAGCCTGACCGCAGGCCCGGGCTTTACCGCTTCACTCAAGTTTCATCGGAAGACAGCCGAAGCTCCCGGCGTCACTGCCACGCACACCGAGGAGCTTTCATGTCACCGTCGATTTTCCGCTGGTCCGTTCCCGTCGCTCTCGTTGCCACTGTCCTGAGTCATCACACCGACTCGCTCGCCACCCCTACGAGCAACGCCGCACGATTGGGGGTTGCCTACTTTGAGCCGCCGCGCTCCATCGGCACGCCGGTCGAAGACCTGGCTCGTGCCTACACCGGCTTTGGCCTGGCCGCCAGAATCGAAGGCCGGCTGCGGCTGGATACCGATGCCTCTCTCGATGCCACTGCTCGGGAGTTGATTCGGCGCAGACTCGCTCAATAAGCTCAGTAAGCTTTCGGAGAGGAGTATGCAAACGGCCTCGCTTAAGGGGCCGTTTTTTTCGCTGACGGGTAGCTAGTGAAGCTAGTGGCTGGGCGCCAGGCGATCGAAGGCATGCTGCAGGCCGATCAGGGTGAGCCGCGCCGAGCCACCGCTGAGCATGACGAAATGCTGATCGTCCGGTGCTACGTCGTACTCACGGTAGGCATCTCCCCTCACGAACGAGCCGGTGAACAAGAGGCGACGTCCCGTGATCGCGAACGTCAAGCCTGGTGCGACCGCAGCCACCATCAGGCTGTCGCCGGCGCGGAAGAACAGCTCTCGACCGCTGTGGGCCCAGACCGGCTCCGAACCGCCTTGCAGCGAGACGGACACTCTCGCCCCCGGCCCCGGGTACGGCCGGACATACACCTCCATCTGCCCCGTTTCATCGGACTCGTAGGCCAGCCACTTCCCATCTGGTGAGAGCGCCGGAGCGGATTCGCCGAACCTTCCCGGGATCAAGAGGCGCGACACGGGAGCCGAATCCAATACCATGCTCCGAATGCCGTTGCGATCACTGGCCGCTTCCTGAAACACTATGGACCGTCCATCAGGGGTAACACTGCCCGCGTACCGGTTACCGTTGGCAACCAGCAGACTGTCGGGGTGGCCGCTGCCGTCCGCAACGATCCACCAGAGGTCGTCGTTGCTGGAGTAGACCAGACGACTACCGTCGGGCGTCCAGATGGGCCGATTGTTGATCCCGCTGGTCGTGAGGCGTGACCAGGTGCGTTGCGCCACATCAAGGACCCAGACGTCGTTCGATCCTGTCTGCTCAGTGATCCCGAGTGCGATACGGCGTCCGTCGGGTGAGAAACGAGGACTGGCGAACAGCCTTCCTGCCGCACCCGTGATGAGGGTGGCTGATCCCGATCGACCGACCAGAACCAGACGGCGCGGGGAGTACCCGCCGGCCTGCGGATAAACTATGGCGCCGCTGGCCGAGACCGCCGCGCGGGAGACGAAGCCGTCGGGTTGGGACACGTCACGGGTGATTGTGACCGGTGGTCCGCTCGGCCGGCCTCGCTTGGAATCGAAGGGCAGGGCGATCAGGCTGCCGTCCGCGCTACCGAGGGTCACGTATCCTGCTGCTACCCAGTGCGGGCTGAAACCCTGCTGATCGAACCTGCTGATGGCGTGGGTGTCGAGGTTCAACGCTGCCAGGCGGCTGCTCGATCCGCTGAAGAGCGAGAACAACACGGTCCGCGTTCCCGGTACGAGCATTGGGCCCCGGAAAGCCTCAGTCGACGTGCTGTCCGGGCGCGCGATCTCATACGGCGTTCCACCGAGGGCCGACACCGCCATCAACACCCGTGAATTGGGATTTGAGGAGGGCGCCGTATGGTAGCGAACGGTATCGTCGTCGCCCCAGGAGAAGGAGTATCCGGTGCAGGAATCACAGATCGTGACCGGCGCGCCTCCGGCAAGTGGCACCTTCATGACTCTGGCGCCATCCAGGAATCCGAGCCACCGGCCATCTGCGGAAAAGAAGGGATTGACCGCTCGGCGCGCGCCCGCAACCGGCACGGCTTCGAGCTTGTCGGCCATCCGCAGCATTAGGCCCACACGTGAGCTGTAGGCGAAGGCGGAGCCATCGGGAGCGTAGGCGAGGCCGGTTCCATTGTTGTCGGCCAGCGCGGCGCTGTCGGGTAGCATCATGGCATACTTCAGGAGCACCGGCGGGAACCGCGGCGCGGGTCGGCGCCAGACCAGGCCAGTCGCCAAAATGGCGAGGCCGAACGCAACGACTCCCACTATCGCCGCGGGGACCCACGCGAATCGTCGCCGCCCCAGCCGGCCGCTCCGGACTACGGTGGTGTGCCTGGCAGCATTCATCGGCGTCACCAGCGCCGCGGCGAATTCAGCCGCGCTGGCGAAGCGATCGGCCGGTAGCTTGGCGAGTGCCGTCAGCACCGCGTCCTCAACGCCGGGCGGAACGCTCTGGCGCTGGCCCCTGAGCCCAGCCGGCTCCGCTGTTATCACCTTGGCCACGATTGATTGCGCCGTCGGTCCGGTGAACGGTGGCTCACCCACCAAC
Organism: uncultured Gemmatimonadales bacterium; assembly: GCA_963698975.1. Lineage (GTDB taxonomy): Bacteria > Gemmatimonadota > Gemmatimonadetes > Gemmatimonadales > GWC2-71-9 > CAVVWJ01. The sequence continues at coordinate 962,770 of CAVOSV010000002.1, read as the reverse complement.
ATCTCGTAGGTCACACAGCCGAGGGCGTAGACATCGGATCGGGCGGTGATCTCACGCTCGCCCATCGCCTGCTCGGGGCTCATGTAGGTCGGCGTGCCGAGCGACATGCCCGTCTCGGTCATCCGGGCTCCGCCGGCCTTGCTCGCAGCCAGCGCGATCCCGAAATCGGCGACCAACGCACGGCCGTCGTGCAGCAGGATGTTTTCCGGTTTGATATCCCGGTGGATTACGCCGTGGCGGTGGGCATAGTCCAGCGCGCCGGCAATCTCAGTCGCGACCCGCACCGCATCGGCGATCGGCAGCTGCTGCTCGCGATGCAGGCGGGCGCGGAGCGACTCGCCGTCAACGAACGGCATCACGAAATAGGCCGTACCGCCCACCTCGCCGGAGTCGATCAGCCCGAGAATATGCGGGTGCTGCAGGTTGGCGATGGTCTTGATCTCGCGAAGGAACCGCTCGGCGCCGATCACGGCAGCGAGCTCCGGGCGGAGCACCTTGATGGCAACCTTGCGGTCGTGCTTGCGGTCGTGCGCGAGGTACACCGTCGCCATGCCGCCCGCGCCGAGCTCGCGCTCGATGTGGTAGCGGTCAGACAGGGCGTCAGTGAGCTGAGGGAAGGGGTCGGCCATTGGCCGCAGGTAACATGCGGCTCATGATGGCTGCGCGCTAGGCGGCGAGTAGAGGGCTTTGCTCATCGGGAACAGACGCTGTGAGGCACTGCAATGGCCAGGGAGGGAATTGAACCCCCGACACGCGGATTTTCAGGGCGTCAGGTGCTGATCCATTGAGAACCACAGAGAGTCACTAGCGCTCTTTCAGCAACAACTTGGCACGCCTTGCTTGGTGGTCCAGTCTCACTCAGATACCGACAGTTCCACGGAGTTCAGGTACTAGTCAGGTACGAACCCGCCATCCACCCACAGCGAACCGTCCGGTCGATCTCTAACTCCGCCCCTCATACCCCCAAGATCTAGCTGGCCACGGTAATTCAGGCCATCTTGGTGCATCTTTTCCTACAGCCGGAGACAACCACGCCCGAACTCCTCAGCCGCCTTCAGAGCGCGCTCGCGGATCGGTATAGGATCGAACGCGAGATCCGGGCAGAACGGTTCCTCGCCGAGATCAAGCTCACCGCCAACCTCCAGCATCCGCATAGCCTGCCGCTGTTCGAGGAGGGTTCTGTATGAGGCTCACCGACTCGTCGACACGACATCTCTTTTTTACCGGCAAGGGAGGCGTCGGCAAGACTTCCAACGCCTGCGCGACCGCCGTTGCTCTGGCCGATAGCGGGCGCCGCGTGCTTCTCGTCAGCACGGATCCCGCCTCGAATCTTGACCAGGTGCTCGGGGTCACCATCGGGCGACAACCCACACCGATCCTTGAGGTGCCAGGGCTCTCGGCCATCAACATCGACCCGGAGGCGGCGGTACGGGCTTACCGAGAGCGCGTCGTCGGCCCATATCGGGGAGTCCTACCGGACGATGCGGTAGCTGGGCTGGAGGAGCAGCTCTCCGGTGCCTGCACGGTCGAGGTCGCCGCATTTGATGAATTCACCGAGCTTCTGACGCCGGACGGTGCCGCGGCAGGGTTCGATCACGTGGTGTTCGATACCGCCCCAACGGGGCACACGCTTCGACTCCTGCGGCTTCCCGCCGCCTGGACTGGATTCCTCGAAACCAACGAACGTGGGGCCTCGTGCCTGGGGCCGGCATCCGCCCTCAAGACACAGCAGGCACGCTACGAAGCTGCGGTCGCCGCCCTCGCCAACCCGCAGCGGACCACGGTGATCCTGGTCGCGCGTCCCGACCGGGGGGCCCTAACTGAGGCAGCACGCACCGCCGGCGAGTTGGCCGAACTTACTCTCCGAAACCAGCGACTCCTCGTGAACGGGGTGTTCCGGGCAAGTGACCCGAGTGACCCGCTGGCAGCTGCTCTGGAGGCACGAGGCCGAGCCGCCCTGGCGGCGATGCCGAAAGTACTGCTAGGCCTCTCGCGCATCGACATCCCGCTTCAACCCTACAACATCGTGGGAGTCGCCGCCTTGCGCCGGCTCGCAAATCCCCAGGCACCCCTGCCGCAGCCGACCGCACCCGTGGGGGAGCTCAGCGGGGTAGAGCTTCCCTCACTCGACGGACTGGTGGACGAAATCGCGGCGGCGGGCCACGGGTTAGTGATGGTCATGGGGAAAGGCGGCGTCGGAAAGACGACGATCGCCGCCGCAGTCGCGGTCGATCTCGCCGGACGGGGTCTCCCGGTGCACCTCACAACCACGGACCCCGCAGCACACCTCACCGAGGCGCTCGGCCGTGAGGTGCCAGGCCTCAAGGTGAGCCGCATCGACCCCGCCGCCGAGACTAAGGCATACCGCGACAAGCTCCTGGAGCGCTCAGCACACACGCTCGATGCCGCCGGGCTCGCGCTTCTCGAGGAGGATCTCCGCTCGCCCTGCACGGAGGAGGTGGCCGTATTCCATGCATTCTCCCGCCTGGTTTTCGGGGCGCGGAACGAGGTCGTCGTGATGGACACGGCGCCGACCGGGCACACGCTGCTCCTCCTCGATGCCACGGGCGCCTATCACCGGGAGATGCTGCGCAATGCGGCGGACGCGGGAGTCAAGGTCCAGACTCCGCTCATGCGCCTGCGAGATCCAGCCTACAGCCGGGTGCTTCTAGTGACGCTGGCCGAGACAACCCCGGTGCTCGAGGCGGCGGAGCTCCAGGTCGACCTTCGCCGCGCCGGGATCGAACCCTTCGCATGGGTGGTGAACGCCAGCCTTGCAGCGGCGGGCTCACGGGATCCCCTACTAGCCGCCCGGGCCGCAGCCGAACGTGAGCAGATCGAGGTCGTCAAGACGACCTTGGCCACCCGAGTGGCCGTGGTGCCGTGGCTGGCCGAGGAGCCGCGCGGGCCCGATCGCCTGCGGCAGATCCTTCAGCCTGTGGGTGCAGCGTGAGCGGAACGTCGGCCAAGGTGGAGGTCGAACGGAGGGCTAACTTCAATGGCCAGGGAGGGAATTGAACCCCCGACACCCGGATTTTCAGGGCGTCAGCAGCCGATCCGCCTAGAGCCGCCGACCAACTACGGCATCCCAGCAACGACCTGCTTGGCCCCTGAATCCTTTCACTACCATCAGATACTCCGGGATCTACGAAGTTCAGGTACTAGCGGTACCGCGGTGCGCGGCCTCAGCGCGCCGGCGCCGGCGTCCGTGTGCGGATGTCGGCCAGCACCGTCTGCAGCTTGGCGTCGGCCCGCCGCCAGAGCGCGAGCAGCCGACCGCGCACCTCGGCCGCCCGGCGCGCGTCGCCCTTGGCGTCGTACAGTTCGCCCAGGCGCCGCATCGCCGGCCCCAGCTCGACCGCATCCACCTCGTACCGGTACAGCCAGGGCGTGGTGAGATAGCGCTCGTAGGCGGCGATGGCGTCGTCCGTCTTGCCCTGAGCATCGTAGGCTCGCGCCAGATCTGGCAGCGGGCAGATCGCGCAGGCGTGGGTCTCCGCCGCTTCACGGAGCGCGGCCTCCGCGGCCGCGGCCCGGTCCTCCGCCAGCGCCACGACTCCGACCGTCCATGCCCGATCCGCCCGCCGCTCCACGCCCTGGAGGCTGTCGTTCGGGGCCGCCCGAGCCAGCATCTCCTTCGCGCGGGACACCTCTCCGGTCGCCGCATAGAATCGCGCCAGCTCGTAGTAGGGACGGTCACCGGGCAGAGTGCTGTCGAGCGGCATCCGACGCAGAGCGGAGTCGACCACGGCGGCCGCGCCCGCCGAATCGCCGCGAAAGCGCAGGCGCAGATAGCCGAGCTGCTGCGCGCCGAACAGGCGGCGGCCCCACGACTGCGACGCAGCCGAGAGCGCGAGCTGCGTACGCCAGTGCTGCTCCGCTTCCTGCAGGCGACCCTGGGTCATGACGATGCCCGCCATCTGCTCGAAGGCATCCACGAGCTGCAGCGTGTCGCCCTGCTTGGCCGCGATGCCGGCCTCGGCCCGCCGCTCGGCACCCTCCCAGTCCTGCCGCGCCGACGCGTCCTGCACTTCGATCGTGAGCAGGAGCGGGTTGTCGGGAAAGCGCCGTCCGATCAAGTCGAGCGTGCGGCGCGACTCGTCGAAGCGGCCCGCGAGCAGCTGCACGCTTTGCAAGCCGTAGTAGAGCTGCGGGATGGTGGAATCGAGCTCGACCGACCGCTGCCAGAGGCTGTCTGCCTCGCGCAGGTGCCGCGCGTCGCGGTAGGCCAAGGCCAGGTTGTTGATCGCCGGCACGTTCCCCGGATACCGGTCGAGGAAGGACCGGTACGCCTGAATCGCCCCATCGTAATCCTCGCGCGCATAGGCGCGACTCGCGATCAGCATCTGGCGGTCCTGATACGGCAGCCGATCGAGCAGCGACATCGCGCGATTGAATGCCTCGTGGGCTCGGCCGGGCTCGGACAGCGCGTCGTACTGGTGGGCGAGCACGAGCCACGCGCTCGCGAAGTTGCTGTCCAGCGCGATCGCCTCGCGCAGCAAGGGGATCGCCGGCACCCGCTCGCTCCGGTAGGTGAGCCGGAGCGCCTCGGTGTACTTCCGGAGCGCCGGCAGCGACGCGGTCACCTCCCGTGCCAGCGGCGACAGGTCGCGGAGCTCGCGCAGCGACTCGCCGAGGCGGTTCCTGAGGCGGCTGCTGGCCCGGTCCACGGCGTCTATCAGCCCCGTTGAGTCAGCCGCCGTCTCACGCATGGCCACCAGCACGTCACCCGACTCCGCCCCGAGCAGCTCGACCGACAGCGTGTAGCGGCCGGTGATGTTCGAGATCCGTCCCACAACGAACGCCTTCACGCCTTCCCGGAGGGCCAGCTCGCGCGCGAGCGAGTCGTCGAGCGCCACGGCGGCGGAGCGCTCCATGCGATCCAGCGCGCTCAGGGCCTGGCGCGGGGTGAGCGTGCGCACGTTGGGCGACTGGGCCAGGTCCACGCGAAAGGCCTCGGTGATCGCGACGGCCAGCGCCGTGTCGCCATTGGTGTCGGTGAAGTCGGCGATGAGAAGCCGGTCCCGAGGGGCGAGCGTGCCGGCAGCCAGCAGCGACGGCTCCTCCCGCGCGTTCGCCGCGAGGCGGACCGAGCCCAGGACAGCGAGCGCCACCGCGGCTCCCGCCGCGAGCGCCACCGCGATTCTCCGCCGGTTCCGGGTAGAGGGAACGGCGGTCGAAGCGCTCGTCCGCGCCCCGACGGGAGCGGCCACAGTGGCAGCCGGCTCGGCCGGGGCCTGCATGCCCTCGACCGCCGGTCGCGCGGCCCGAAGCCTACCGGCGAGGGCCACGGTCTCGGGCGACGGCCGCGCGTCGAACTCGCGCTCGAGCCGGGCAGCCAGCTCGTCGTAGGCGCGGAGGGCGCCGGCCCGGTCTCCCAAGCGGTCGTGCAGCAGCATGAGACGGCGCCACCCACCCTCCTGGTCCGGCTCGAGCTCGCACCCCTGGCGGCCGAACTCCACCGCCGCGTCAGGCTTCCCGGCAGTCTCGGCGGCCTCCGCCGCGGCCCACGCCGCCGCCGAGGCGTGCCGCCGGAGCCGCGCGCGGGTCCGGTCCACCCATTCCTCGAGCTCGGGCGCGACGTCGGGCAGGTGGAAGCCGGCCAGGAAATCGCCGTGATATAAGGAAAGGGCGGTCTCCGGCTGCCCTCCTGTCAGCAGCCGCTCGAACTCGACCGCGTCGCACCTGAGCTGCGCCGGTCCGACCATCAGATCCTCTCCCGCCCCCACCACGACCTCCGCCCCGGCGACCCGCCGGAGGTAGTGCAGCGCCTGCCGCAGCGCGCGGCGGGCCTCGTCGTCCCCCAGCTCCGGCCAGAACAGCGCGAGCAGGACGTCCCGGCGGACCGAACCGCGCGACGACGTGAGCGCCAAGTACGCCAGCAGGGCCAGCCGCTTGGGCTGCGCCGCCGTCGAGGAGGCGTCGTCCCCCGCTCGGAGGCCGAGGAGACGGAGAGAGCCGAGAGTCTGGAGTTCCATTTTTGCCGAGAGGTAAGTGTCGCTCTCTCCTAGGGTATCGCAGCCCCAGCGAGGGCGCAACTCGCCGCGATTGCGCCGCCGTTACTCCGCGGTAACGCGGCCTGACGCAGCGCGGCGACGGTGGCCGGTCAAGTTCGGGACGTTTCCAGCTGCAGGGAGAGCGCCGGCACGGCGGGGTCGCGGCGCTCCCACCCAGTCGAACCACGACCCGGGCCCGAGCCACTCATGCGGAAAATCCAGTTGATCACTTCGGCCGCCCATGCGCTGGCGATTGTGGCGCTCGCCTCGACGCTCGCCGGAGCCGCTTGCGGCGAGCGCACCGGGGCCGCATCCGCCGATGCCGCCAGGGCCAAGGCACTCCCGAATTCGGAGGGCGAGACCGAGCTGGCGCCGCCCGCAGTCGATCCCTGCAAGTTGTTCTCTCAGGACGAGCTGTCCGACCAGCTCTGGCTCACCGTTCCGGCCTCGCAGCGCGAGCACTGGCACGCGAAGGGGTTCGAGGTCCACGGGACCGCGACACCGTGGGGCATCTCGCGCCGGTGCGAGTTCGCCTATCAGAGTCGGGACACGGTGTCGGGGCGGCCGACCCAGATCGGCACCTTCAGCGTGATGGTGTTCCACGCCCCCAGTGCCAACATGGGGGTCCCCGAACACGGCCGGAAGCCGATCCCCGGCATCGGCGACGAGGCCTTCCAGCACCAGCACGTCTACTACGTCCGATCCGGCGACCTCGGCCTGTCGCTCACCGACTTCCACGGCACATCGGACCCCGGACTCGATCCCGATACGCCGAAGCTCGCTCTCCTCCGGCTGGCCGCCGACCGCCTGCGTGGACCAGCCCGGTGATCTCGACGTGAGTCACTCGCGAGCCCTCACTGTCCTCGGCCTGATGGCCGGCTCGCTGGCGGGCCTCGCCTGCGACGGCGCCCGCGCCGGCGCTCCGAAGGCGACGGTGGCGACCGGGCTGGCCGACACCGCCCCGGACACCGCCTGCAGCGGCGCGGTTGCGCGGCCGGCCACCGGCGCTCCGGCGGAGGGAGTCTGGCTCTACGATGGCGGCGGGCGGCGCGTGGCCGCCGTGGTCGGGCGGGCGCAGGCGGTTGCGGGGGCAGCGCACGTCACCCGGCGGGTCGAGACGCTCGAGGCGGCGCCCGGGAGGGACACGATCAGGTTCGCCTCCGATACCGCGGCGGTCCGGCTCCAGTTTCTCCCTCCGGCCGCGCGGCCGGCGGCGGTCTACGCCGTCGGTCCGCACGTCCTGCTGGCGTCGTACGAGCCCTGCGGCCCGGCGCTGTTGCAGCCGCTCATTCGTTACCTGCGCCAGGATCCCGCGGGCGGCGTCGCGACCGACGTGATGCTCCAGCGCGAATCCGCCGCGCCTTGACTCGACCCCGTTCACGCGATCGGAGCTGACATGCCCCTGACCTTTCCTTCCTTCCGCCGAAGCGCCGTGCTGGCGCTCGCGGTGATCGCGCTCCACGCCCCCACGGCCCGGCTGGCTGCGCAGAGAAGCGCCGCCGATGCCCGGATCATCGACGGCTACCGGCTCAGCATGCCGGTGCTGCGCCGAGTACTTCCGGCGCTCAGCGCGGCGACGCCAGCCTGCCGGGCGCGCGAGAAGCGGGACCCGCACACGCTGAGCATCGCCGAGATGACGCGCTCGCTCGAGCAGTGCCCACCGGTGATGGAGTCGCTCCGGCGCGCCGGCGTGCCGCCGCGCGACGCGGCCATCGTGTTCGGCTCGATGCTCAGCACCGCCATGGCTATGGCGCTGGGGGGCGGCAAGGTCGACGCGGTGCCGGCCGGACCGCTCCGGGACAACGCGCTGCTGCTGCAGGAGAACGAGGACGAGCTGGGCCGGCTGTCGCGGCTGAGGGGGACCTCATGAGCCTGGTCTCGATGACTTGGCGAGCGCTCAGTGCGCTGCTTCTGGTGCCAATGATGGTCTCGGCACAGGCCGGGCGCCCGATCAGGTCCGCGACGCAGATCTGCCTTGCCCCCGCCACCGTGGAGAGGGCGCCGGCAGGCGTGGATCCGCTCACGGCCGTGCGCGAGACGTTCACCGGCTTTCTCACCGGGCCCAGCCTCGCCGTGCAGCCGCTCAGCGCCCGGCTCGCGTCGCAGGTGCGGGAGGAGGCGAAGGTAGCGGGCTGCCCGTTCGTTCTCATCCCCACGATCAAGCACGAGCGGAAGACGGGCGGGGGTGGCCTGTTCGGCAAAGTCGCGAGCGGCGCGGTGCAGCAGGGCGCTTGGTCGGTGAGCGGCGCCGGCGGCTCGACGGTGGGCCGGGTCGTGGCAGGTGCCGCGGCAGGGGCGGTCAGCGGCGCCGCCGCCGACTACGCCTCGAGCTCGCAGACCAAGGACGAGCTCACGCTGTCGTACCGGCTGGAGTCATCGGCCGGCGCCGTCCTGCTGGAGAAGTCGGAGAAGCGAAAGGCGAAGTCCGACGGGGAAGATCTGCTCACGCCGCTGGTGCAGCACGCCGCCGAGACGATCGTGGCGGCGATGGGGCAGAAGTGAAACCGCGCAACGGGGGCAGGAAATCATTGGCGCCCCGAGTGGCAGGGATCGCGGCTGCGGTGCTCGTGGCTGCCATCGGCATGTGGTGGGCGGTCGGCGGACGCCAACGGCTCGTGGCGCCTGCAGGGCGAGGTTCGGCCTCGCCGGCACTCGCCGGAATGAGCGCATTGCCGGAGGTCGGACCGGCACGACCTGCAACTCTCGAACGTGGACTCACCGGGCTCAAGAGCGCCGAGCAAGCCAGGTCCCGCGCGCACTGGGATGCCGACTACGTCGCGAACCGCCTGGGTCCCGATCCACAGGCGCTGCTCGGCTGGGTGCGGCGCAGCACTTACTGGGTGCCGTATCGCGGGATTCTCCGCGGCGCCCCGGGTGTGCTGATGGACCGCCAAGGCAACAGTCTCGATCGCGCGCTCCTGCTCTCGGCATTGCTCACGGCCTCCGCGCAGCCGAACCGCATCGCGCACGCCCAGCTTCCGCGTGACCAGGCAGAGCAACTGCTCCCACTGCTCGCCGCCAGACGGCACCGCCTGGAGCCCGTTGATCAGGGGCCGACGATCGACCCGGGCGACGAAATTCGGCATGTGGTGGGAGGGTTTGACCTCGACGCCGACGCGCTGGCGCACTCCATCCAAGTCCACGCTAAGAGCATGCAGTCGACCCTGGAGCTGCTCGACACCAGAACCGCGGGGCAATCAGCACAGCTCCTGGCACTGCTGGGCCGACGTTCGCGTGGAACCGGGCGGAGGGAGCGATGGAACTCCGCCGTGGAGGCTCTGCGCGACCACTGGTGGGTGCAGGTGCAGAGCGGAAGCGACTGGATGGACCTCGACCCGGATGTGCCGAAAGCCACCGGCCGGGCCGCACTCACCGCAGCCGAAGCGACCCTGGCCCCCGAAGCGTTCGATTCGACGCTTCGTCACCGTATCGCTGTGCGACTCGTGGCTGAACGCTGGAGTGGTTCGGCCCTCCGTGAAACGGTGGTGCTGGCCCATACGATCCAGCTATCGGACAGCATCGGCAGGTCGCTCGAGCTCCGCATCCTGCCTGCTCAGTGGCCCAGCCGCCTGGGCCGGACCCGAGCCGAATTCACCGGCGCTTTTCGCGCTGCGGCGCTGGGTCAGACCGCCTGGCGGGCCACATTGCTGGCGGGCGGTACGCCGATTTCCGATGTCGTCCTCCACGAATCGGGCGAAACCACCAACGCCGGTGCCGGCGGTCCCATGGGCGGGCTCGGCCAAGGCATCGCGGAGGCTTTTGGCAGCGGACGCGATGCCGGCACCCTGACCGCCGCGTGGATCGAATACGAGATCCGGGCTCCCGGCGCACCCGCCGAAACGATCCGCCGTGCTCTATTCGATCTCGTCGGGGACGCCGCGCGCGTCACCTCGCCTGAGCACCTGCCGGTCCTGAACGAGGCGGCGCGATTGCGTCGGAGCCTGGCCCTGTTCCGGAGCACAGAGATCCTCCCCCTCTCCAGCGCGCTCGTGCCGGAGTTTATCCTCCACCTGACCTCCGAGGGCATCCTGCGAAACCGGTCCCTCCTGCGCGCCCGCGCTGTGGAGACGCTCGGGAAAGGGCGCGATCCGTCGAGCGTCCCGGCGCCAGGCCCGCTTCCCTCTCGACTGCACCTGCTGGCATTGGCCCGGTTCGAGAGCAAGCACACCGCTGACAGCTATCTCGCGCGGCCCAACATCCTCACGCGACACACCTTCGTCGAAGCGACCCCGGCGGGGCTTCGGGTTCGCGAAGCAACCGACATCGTCGCCAACGAGGTGGCAGTTGAGCTGGGAGAGGAGGACGCCTTCCAGGCACAACTGCGCCAGGGCGTACGCGACACCAATGCCGAAGCTCTCCTGCCCGCCGACGGCGCGGGCTTCGATGCGGTGGCAAAGGCGTTCATGGACCCGAAGGGATGGGTCCTCGTGGACTCGGGCGGCAGCGCGGTGTCTACGCAGCTGCCGAAGGACGACATCGTGCGGATCGGCTCGGAGACGCAGGCGGGCTTCCTGGTCGTAGCTCCGCCGAAACCGATGCACGTCGCTGACCACGATTTCGTCGGCTGGTGGCGCATCGATCCGCGGACCGGCCATACCCTGGGCGTGGCGGCGAATGGCTGGGGGCAGACGCTGACCGAGCGTGCCGCCATCGCCTTCGTCGCGACGTTCTGGTTCGAGTACCTGATCTGCGAAGGCTTGTTCGTGTGGAATCAGGGGCAGCGCACGCAACAGGCCCTTGCGCCACCGTTTCCACTCAGCCTCGCGACGCCGCTTGCCGCCCAGGAACAGGAGCCCTGCTCGATCGATGCCCTCGTGTCCGCGTTCGTGGCGGCTGGTATCGAGATCGCGGCGGTGACCTGGCCGCTGGTTCTGAGGACCATCGCAGGGCGCGGGTATTCGGGAATCCTCTCGGACCGCCCATGGGTTGCGAGCGGTGACGCCGACCCCGGCGACCTGCCCCCCATTTTCAATCGCCCTGGGGCGAGCCCGCCCGATCCCGATTGCCCGCCCGCCGCGGGGCCGGAGGCACCCGCTCCGGCCCAGCGCTCCTCGTCGGAGCCTGGCGCATCGGAGTCACCACCGCCCGCGAGCACCGGCGAAGGCCAGGGCTCGGCCGAGCCCAAGCCGCAGGAGCCCAGTCCGTCCACTGGCGAGTCGGACGCGCTGCCGGCCTATGCCGCCGACGGCAGCGGCATGAAGCCCGTCGCCCCAGAACAGGTGGAGCGGAATATCTCCCGGGCGGCGGCCCGTCGAGACGCGCTGGAGCAAGAGTACGACGAGGCGCTGATCGCATGGAAGCAGGCCGCGAACGAGTACGACAAAGCCTCAAGGGCGGCACGCCAAGCTGACTGGCGCGATGAGCAGCTTCAGCAGAACAGTCCGGGCTCTGACGAGGCCAACAAGGCCTACGAGGATTATCTCGCGGCCCAGCGGGAGGCGGGAGCGAAGGCACAGGCACTGAACGAGGCCGAGCGGCTGCTGAAACGTGTCGAGTATGCCCTCGAAGGGGCGCGCTACGGGACGGCTTGGCTCAATAGGCTCGCTGCGGCGAATCGCAAAGCCTACGACGCGGGGATCGCACGCGACAAAGCAGTGGATGCGTGGCAGCGCACCGGGGCGACCGACTACGACTCGCCCGAATACGCGCAATTCAGGGACGCCAACGAGCGATACCGTCAGGCCCAGCGCGAACTCTCGGACGCCCGTTGGGACAAGTCATCGCCTCCGAGCGGCACCGACAAGACTGAGCCGGCGCTGACGAACCCCTCGATTCCACCCACTCAACCCCCGCCGTCGCCTGGAGGGTCGGGCGAAGGCTCTCCCGGTGGTCCATCCCCGGCCGGTGCCTGCGGGGGGTCTCCCGCATCTCCCGCCGCCCAGTCCGTCGGTGGTGTCGCGGCGGTCGGGGCCGGCGTGGGAGTGGGGCTATGAGCAACAGGAGTCCCCACATCCTCGCTCTGCTGGTCTGCGTTGCAGGAATATCGACCAGTGCTGGGCAATCGCGGGTTGTCAGCATCCCGCTCTGCCCTAGCCTCACCATCGTCACCGCGATCGACCGCCCCGAAGGCGACTACGAGTCCATCAAGACCGTCGTCGCCGCCGGCGACCGCGAGCTCCAGCTCGCCTATGCCGCCCAGGTCCCCACCGAGCGCGGCTCGCTCCGCCACTGGAACATCCGGCGCACAGTGCGGCGCGAGGATCTCGGGACTGCCACGCTCTACCTGCACTATTTCAACAGCAAGGGACCGGTGCTGGTCCCCGGCAGCACCGCGCTCGGCGTCTCGACCGCCGTGCTCCGCTCGCTCAAGCGCACCGGCGCCGCCGAGCTCGGTATCGTCGCCGCTGGCAACAGCGGCTATCCCGGTGATTCCACCACCCACCCCAGCATCTACGACTACGAGGAGATCTGGCGGCTGCGTCGGGTGGGCACCGGCACCGTGCCGGTACGCGTGAGCGTGAACGACACGGTGGTCGAGCTCCCGGCCATCCAGGCCAGCGGCATCAACCTCGGCGAGAAGGCCGAGTTCCTTTTCCTCGACGACGAGGAGAACCCGCTCGCGCTGCAGTACCGCTTCGCCAGCACCGCGGCCGGCGAGGGCGAAGGCCAGCAGCTGCGGGTGGTCAGGATCTCCTACCGGTGCGCCGGCCCCGCCAGCTCACCGAGCCAGGACCGGATCGCCCGGCTCGAGCGCCAGCTCCGTGACCAGCGTCGGGCCGTGGTCTACGACCTCTACTTCGACTTCAACAGCGACGCGCTCCGGTCGGAGTCGGCGCCGACCCTGGGCGAGATCGCCGAAGTGCTGCGGCGGAACCCCGACTGGGCGCTCTCGATCGAGGGCCACACCGACAGCGTCGCCTCCGACCGCTACAACCTGGAGCTCTCCGCCCGCCGCGCGGCGGCGGTGAAGACAGCCCTCGGCGCGCAGTTCGGCATCGCCGGCGCGCGGCTCACCACCGCCGGCTTCGGCGAGTCGCGACCGCAGGATCGCAACGACACGGTGGAGGGGCGCGCCCGGAATCGCCGGGTGGAGCTCGTCCGCCAATGAGAGTCAGCCAAGCCCAAAGGAGGTGCGTCATGCTGAAGTGTCTCCCGCCCGTGGCGCTCGGCGTGCTCATGGCCGCCGCTCCCGCCTCCGACCTGCACCGTGCCGCGTTCGACGTGGAGGACGTGCTCGCCCAGTCGCGCGCCGCCTACGCCGCGCTCCAGTCCTACGCCGACAGCGGCACCGTCGCGGACGAGGCGGCCGGCTTCACCGACCGCTCCAGCTTCCGCGTCCTCTTCACCCGGACCCCGAGCAACCTCCTGGTGGACTACCGCGCCGTCGAATCGGAATACAAGGCCGGCAACCGGATCCCGCTCGACTCGCGCATCGTGCTCTGGATGCAGGACGGCGAAATGCAGAGCTGGTACAGCAAAACGGACGAGCACGAGACCTACGCACCCGACGGCGGGCAGCAGGTGGACGCGCTCAAGGCGGCATCCTATGGGACGGGCGGCGTCTCGGTGCTGCTCCCGTCGCACCTCTACAGCAAGTCGGGCATGCAGAGCGCGGTGCACGCCACCGAGGAGGCCGAAGCCGACGGCTTCGAGACCATCGACGGCCGGCGCTGCTACCGGGTGCTCGGCATCGAGCGTTGGCGCTATCCCAGCGGCCGTGAGACGGGCGTGCGGCCGATCGCGCTCTGGATCGACGCCGAGACGTTCCTGCTGCGGAAGGTGGTGGAGGACACGCCCAAGGGGATGCCGAGAGGCTCGATCAGCCGGCGGATCACCACGATTCACCCGCACGCGAATCCCACGCTCGTGCCGGCGCTCTTCCGGTTCACCGTCCCGGGGGAATGACATGTCGCGCCGCCACCGCCGCACTTAGTCCGCAACCTGTACCGGGAGGAAACCATGCACCCCATCATCCGCAGCGCCGCGGTCCTGCTCACCATCGAACTGGGAGCGTCCGTGGCCACGGGTCTCGCCGCCCAAGGCGGCGCACCCAGTTCGCCCAGCTCGTCCAACCCCGCCTGCGCCCTGCTCACCGCCGAGGAGATCCGCGCGGCCACCGGCCGCGACTATGACCGCCCGACTCCCGGCGACGACATGGGCGAGGGCATCGGCGGCGGAGCCTCGTGCCAATGGGGTGGCCCCAGCTTCATGCCCGGCGAAGCGAGGCCGCTTCTGAGCGTCGTGTTCATCCCCCCAGGCTCGCGCGGGAGCTACACCGAGTCATCGCTCCAGCGCCCGCCGATGAAGGGCTGCACGCGGGAGACGCTGCGCGGAGTCGGCGACCTGGGATATCTCGAGATCTGCGAGCGCGACCGGGGCGCCGTCGCTTACATCAAGGCGGGACGAAACGACGTCATGGTGCAAGCGGACCCCGAGGAGGGAAAGCCGCCCGCGTCCTCCCGGCCGGTCGTCCTGGCGCTGGCGAAGACTGTCGTAGCCAAGGCGCGCGCGAAATGATTAACCGCCGCGTCGGCACGCTGGTGGCACCGCTGCTCCTGCTCGCTATCGGGGAAGCAGACGCCCGTGCCCAGGAGAGCGGTGTCCCGCTCCCGCTCACCGCCGGCAGCGCCATCGTCCAGACGCTCGCGTTCACCAATGGCGACCGCGAGTCGGTCCACCGCGTGCTCGAGGCCGACCCACAGGGACTCCGCTACGAGTGGAGTCTGGTCGAAGCGCACGCGGCGGGCGACACCGCGCGGCAGGCGTTCCGCTACCGCGAAGGTAGCGCCGACGTCGCCGGCGCCCGGCGTCTCTGGCTGTTCCACGGGCGGGACGAGCCGGAAGCACATCCGGGCTACACCATGCAGGCGCTCTCCCGCGCGACGTACCGACGGGTCCGGGCAGGGCAGCCTGACAGTCTGCAGATCATGGCGCTGGAGACGCCGGGATCACAGCTCGGCTTCGTCGGGTTCGGCGGCGCACGGCCCGCGCCGGTGCGGTGGCGGGGCACGCTCGCCCCGGTGGCGCCGGGCACGGTGGCCTTCCCCCTGCTCGTCAACGGCAGGCGCGTGGAGGTGCCGGCGCTCCGGCTGCGCGGCGACCTCACCGCGCGTCCTGGACGCTGGACGCCAGAGATCTGGATTCTCGCCGACAGCACCTATCCGCTGCTGTTGAAGTGGGTGGGCGCGTTCGGCCAGCCAGACAACGTGCTCCAGACGATCAGGGTGGACCGGCCCTCCGGCGTTGCCGTCGTCGCCGGCGGCGACGGCCCGCTGCTCGATGCCTCGGTCGAGAACGACCTGGGCACGGCATGCCGGGTCGAGCTGCCCGGCATTTACTTCGACTTCAACAGCGCCGCGCTCGATCCCGCCTCCGACCGCACCATCGCCGCGGTCGCCGCAATGCTCGCACGCCATCCCGACTGGCACGCCACCCTCGAGGGTCACACCGACAGCATCGGCTCCCCCGAGGCCAACCGGACGCTGTCCGAGCGGCGGGTCGAGGCCGTGCGCGCGCGGCTGGTGCAGACGCACGCCGTGAATCCCGAGCGGCTCCGCACGGTCGGCTACGGAAGCGCCCACCCGCGCGAGCCGAACGCGACGATCGAAGGACGCGCGCGGAACCGCCGCGTCGAGCTGGTCCGCGAATGCTCCCAGCCGAACTGAAAGGAGGAGGATCATGCATGGCGCAACTCGCGTGGACGGCGATCGGGTCATGACGAGACATCGCGCGCTGCTTACGGCGGCACTGATATCGGCAATGGCATCGGGTTGGTCGTGCGGCTCGGACGAGCGCCGCGAGTCTGCCGGATCGGCGGGAGCACCCGGGGCAGGCGCGGCCGACACGCAGTTACCACGAGCAGTGGCGGCCGCCGCCAGGCCCGACGCGTGCGCCCTGATCCCGCCGGCCGAGCTCGAGCGGCTGGTGGGACCGCCGCTCGACGGCAAGCCGGTGCGGGACGGCACCGGGTGCTGGTACTACGTCCCGATGGATACGCTCTCACCGGAGTGGGCCCAGCTCCGCGCGTCCGCGCGCCGGCTGCGCGAGTCCGGCGCGGATGACCGCGCCGTAGAGCTCTACGCGCCGAGCCGCGCGGGACTGTTCGTGGATGTGGACGTGACGGGCGGCGGGCGCGCGAGCGGGCACGGTGCAGCCATCGAGGCGCAGGCGAGCCCCGCGGGATGGGACGAGGTCCGCGCGGCCCCAGGGCACCCGCGATTCACCGGACGCGCCGGGCACGTGACCGTGACCATCGCGCTCCAGAACCTGAAAATGCCGGCGGAGACGCTGGCGGCGGTCGCGGCACGCGTACGCGATCGAATCCCCGACGGCCCGTTCGCGTACCCGGCCGCCGATCCGTCGCAAACTCCGCCAGCCGGCCCCGACCCGTGCAGCGTACTCGCCCGCGACCAGGCGGAGGCGGTGCTTGGCCGACTCGTCGTGGCACCGCTCCGCGTTCGGGAGGGCACGCCCCTGGCCGACCCGGCAGGAAAGAGCTGCGGCTACTTCACGCCCGGACATCGAGTCCTGGTGCTCACCCCCGAGTGGACCTACGGCCGCTCGTCGCTCGACGCCGAGCGCCTGGGCAGCGGACTGGTGGGCCAAGTCGCGGACGTGTCGGGCGGCGTCGCCGCCGACACACTCGAGGGACCGTGGGACGAGCTCGCCGTCGGCCTGTCCGGCGACCTCATCCTGCTCAAGGGCGCCCGCTCGCTCACCATCGGCTACCGCCTGTCGGGCACCAATCTCTCCGGTGCGATCCGGCTCGCGAGGCCGGCACTCGAGCAGCTGGCTGCGGCTCCGGACCCAGCCCGCCGCGCCGTCTCGACCGCCGGCTGTCCGCCGGCAGAGCAGGTGAGCGAGGTGCTCGCGTCGCCCGTCCGGCTCTTTGTCAACGGGATGCGGATGGGCGGCCTCTGCTCCTACGAGCTGGTGTCCGATCCCACGGTCCACGTCGAGCTCACCGTGAAGCCTGCCCAGGCCGCCCCGACGGTGTTCGAGGAGGTCAAGTCGCACGCGAAGGTGGCACTCGGTGCGTCCGCCTCCGCAGACGCGATCACCGTGGGTCAGGGGGGATGGGCCTACGGCTCGCGCTCGAGCAGCGAAGCGGCCGCGCGGTCGGGCGAGAAGGTAATCCACGCGAGGATGATCTATCCGCTCAACACCTCGATCGGCGATCGCAAGGACGCCATGGTGCGGCTGGTCGTGAGGATGAGCCAGTAGGTGCTGGCCGAGGCATTCCGCCTCGCCAAGAGACGACAACCGGCTCTTCGGAGCCCGGAGGAGGCACGATGACTCGAGTCGGAAGCCCCGCTTGGTGGACCGCGTCGCTCCTGCTGGTGGCCGGCGCGGCCTGTGTCGGCGCGACCAGCGCTGATGCCCAGTATCCACGTTCCTATACCCCGTCGGGCCGGACGACGAGCGGGGTGAGCCAGATCCCGCTGAACGATCCATCAAGTCAGCCGGCGAAGCCCGGTGCGCTCCGGGAGCTCGTCTGCCGCGGCGTGGCGGGCGCGCAGATCGTGACCGAGCAGAACCCCAGCCCTCGCAGCCCGAATCAGGTCGCGGTGAAGCTGGCCTACCGCCGGAACTCGAAGCCGGCGGGCAGCGCCTATGACCAACTCGAGCCCGGCGCGTGCTCCTGGAATCCGGTCGGCGAAGCCAACATCCCCGCCGAGCCGGGGGTCGTGCACTTCGACCTGGACCCGCAGGGCTCGGCCGCGGTCCCCAATCCGGCCACGCTGTCCACCTATCTCGGCGACCCGCGGCGCTACTGGCTGTTCTATGTGGATGACGCCACCAACATCTCGATCAGCCATGGTGCCTACGGCGGCGAGTTCAGGGTGCTCGAGCCGCCGAAGCCCCCGAGCGCCACCGCGCTCCGGCGCGAGCGGCTTCGCTGCCGCGGCGGCGGCGGGTTGACGTTCACCCGCGGTGCGCGCCAAGGCGGGAACGTGCTTGGCATGAGGCTCGACTACAAGGTGGCGGCCAGCGCCGCCGGGCCGGTCGGCAAGGGGCTCGAGCCCGGTACCTGCGCCTGGGCCGATCGCACCGATGCCAAGATGGAGTCCGGCCGGATCCGGTTCGCGACTGCCGGCAACGCGCAGCTCAAGCAGGTCCAGAGCGGGAGCGTGGTGGACACCACGGCGACGGCCGCCGAGCGCTGGCCGGACGTGCACACGATCCCGGCGTACCTGAAGGACCCGGCGCACTACTGGAGCTTCGCCGTCAGCCTGGCCAGCCCGGATACGGCGCTGCGCCATGGCGCCTGGAAGCCGTTCGTCCCGGATCTCGTGCCGTCCACGCCGGCGCCAAACGCGCCGACCACCGTGTCGGGAGGCCAGTCCGACGGCGTCTACGACACCTACGATCCCAGCCGCTCGACCACGAGCTCGCTGCCGACCCTGGCTGGTGGCGGGCGGCGGGAGGACGCCGACCCGACCTCCAACATCGGCTCGACCTGGCATCTGCACGACGTGCTGCCGTCCACGCTGCTCGAGAGCGCGGCCATCCGGTTCGTGGCCCGCCCGGGCGCGAGCCCGACCGTGCGGCTCAGTCAGCAGCCTCCCGTGCCCGAGGCGGGCACCGGCTTCCAGACGTTCCGGGGCACGCCGATCCAGATGAACGTCTACGAGAAGCCCGATGGGGTGTCGAGCGCGTACACTGCGTCGCAATACCCGCTCGAGCGCGGCACCGTCTACCACTACATCATCGACGTTCCCGGCGACGGCAACCGGATCCCGCGCGAGCAGTCCGTGGGCCAGGTGCGCACCTGGCAGCAGACGGCCCAGGTCGTGTTCACCGAGATTCAGATGGTGAGCGACGGCGACTCGGACGGCGCGGGCGAACTGATGTTCAACTTCACGGCGGGCGACGGCCACCGCACGCTGGGGCAAGACGACGGCCCACCGCTCGAGTGGGACGACGGTACCCGGCACGCCATCAACGTGCCGATCACCGGCCTCTCGGCCGACCGGCTCAAGATCTGCGTCAGCGGGTTCGACGAGGACCGGCCGGTCGGCAATGCCCCGGCGCCCAGCGATCCGTGCACCGAGCCAATCGTGGGCGTGGGAGGAGGCTACAACTACGAGTGGAATACTGCCCGGACGGAGGTGGACCTCACACAGCATCCCGGACCCTCCGCGAGCATACCACTGTACTTCCGGTCGGGGCCGCTCAACGGCGGCAGCAAGGTGATGTTCGACGTCCGCGGCTACGTGAGCGTCACTCGCCAGTAGCGAGGGTACGGCATTAACAGGCGAGATCGCCGCGATGTACCTGTCATGCGCCCGAGGGAGGAACACGATGAGGACGAGAACCGCCGCGCGGGTCGGACCGATCGTGCTGCTGCTGGCCGCGGCCGCCTGCGGCGGCGAGCGCCCGGCGCGCGCCGAGGCCGCAACTGCCGAACCCGAGAAACCCCCGGTGGCCGCCGGCGCGCTCCCCGAGCGCCTAGGCGAAAGGCCCGCCACCCCCTGCGGCTGGATTCCGGTCCCGGAGGTCGAGGCGATCGTCGGACCGCTGAGCGGTCCGACGCGAGTCGAGAATGGCGGGTGCTTCTACCCACTGCCGCTCGACTCGCTCACGCTCGCTCGCCGGGCGAAGACCCGGCAGGTCGAAGCGGCGCTGGCGCGGGCCGGAATGAAGTCCGACCTCCCGGCGATGCCGGAGGATTCCGCCGGAGTCACCATCCACGTCTCGGTCGGTGTTGGCGCGGAGGAGCGGGCGGGTGAGCTGACGTTTCGTACGCTTGGCTCGTGGGTCGGCAACGACAAGATACTGGCGGCCGATCCGCCGCCTGAGGGGTGGGACTACGGCCGGAAGTTCGTCGGCAAGCCGAATTTCTATGGCCGAGCGGGGACGGTCTCGGTATGGGTCGAGTCCGGAACGTTCGGCGTGCCGATGGAACAGTTGAGGCAACTGGCGGCCCGGGTGCGCGACCGAATTCCGGACCTACCCTTTGCCGCGGCGAGTGGGGGGACCGCAACACCCGGCGTTCCGGACCCCTGCTCGGTGCTGACGCGGGAAGACGCAGAGGCGGTGATCGGGAAGCTTGTGGTGAGGCCGTACCGGGCCCGCTACCACGGCGCGGTGGCGGATCCGGCTGGGAAGAGCTGCGCCTACTACACCGGCCGGCACCGCGCCCTGCTGGTGACGCCGCACTTCAGCGACGGTCGGTCCGAGTTGGCAAGCATCCGCGCGCGATCCGGCATGGCCGCGGCCGGTGTGGCGGATCCCGAGGCCGAGGCGGCCGATACCCTAGAGGGACCATGGGAGGAGGTGGCGATCGGCGCGGACGGGCAGCTTGCGATGCGGGTGGGTGACCGGCTGCTGGAGCTCAATCACCTCACCTCATCCACCGATGCGGCCGGCGTGATCCGGCTGGCGCGAGTCGCGCTTCCGCGGCTCGCGAAGGCACCGTGACCGCGCAGGAGACATAGAAGACCACCGGCAGGAACGGGATGAACACTGGCAGGCATGGCGACGAACGGTCGGAGCCGAGTTACATCGAGTGGCCAGGGCGTGCTTCGCGGTCGGACTCGGGCCGGGTGTCTGGGTACTGAAGTCTGAGCTCTTCCCGACCGCGGTGCTCTCGCTAGTGACCCTGGTCTTCGTCTGGCGCGGTCTGCGGAGACGAAGGCGCGGACGCCAGATCAGGACCTGCCTCGCCCCTCCCCCAGCTCCCGCACCCACACGTTCCGATACCGCACCGGATGCCCGTGATCCTGCAGCACCAGCGGCAACCGGTCCGCGTGCGCTGTGTACTTCGCCCTGACCTTGTGCGCCGTCGCGCCGACCAGCTCGACTCCGTCCTGTACCAGCACCCCGTTGTGCAGCACCGTCATCGTCGCCGGGCGCTCAAGCCTGCCCTGCGGGTCGAACCGCGGGTGGTGAAACACGATGTCGTAGGTCTGCCATTCCCCCGGGGGGCGCGAGGCGTTCACCAGCGGCGGGAACTGCCCATAGAGGGCGCCCGCCTGTCCATCGGCGTAGGTGCGGCTGCGGTAGGAGTCGAGCACCTGCACCTCGTAGAGCCCCATCAGGAACACACCGCTGTTGCCGCGTTCCTGGCCTTCGCCGCTGGGCGGCGCCGGCGTGGCCCACTCGACGTGGAGCTGGCAATCCCCGAACCCGGCCACGCTCGCCAGATCGCCGCTGCCCGGAACCACTTCGAAGTAGCCGTCCTTCACCTTCCAGGCCGCGGGCGCGCCGTTCTTCATCCGCCAACGTGAGAGATCCTTGCCGTCGAAGAGCACCACCGCGTCGGCGGGCGGCCGGGTGGACGAGCCGGGATCCACCTCCGCCGGCGGAGGGCGCTGGGGATCGTGGACCGACCACTGCTGCGCTTGCAGCATGGGCGCGGCGAGAAGGACGAAGCAGGGCGGAATCGCGAGTTGACGGAAACGTAGGTGCATATACCGATCCTATAGCCTGAGGTCCCGCAGGTAGCCGTAGCTCGCCGCGATGCTGGCGATGGGATCCGGCGGATCGTCCCTCTCGACGAAGCAGTGCCTGATGCCCGCCTGCTCCCGGCGTGCCAGGATCCGCTTCCAGTCGATGACCCCCTTCCCCACGTCTGCCATTTTGTGCTCCGGCGGACCGGCTGAGTCCTTCAGGTGCACCATCGGGAACCGTCCGGGCCAGCGGGCGAAGTAGGCCAGTGGATCCTGGCCGCCCTTGGTGATCCAGTAGAGATCCATCTCGAATTGCACGTGCTCCGGGTCCGTCTCCCCCAGCAGCAGGTCGTACGGGAGCCGCCCGTCAATGCGATGGAACTCGAAATCGTGGTTGTGATAAGCGAAGTGGATGCCAGCCTTCTTCGCCGCCTCGCCCGCCCGGTTGAGGCGCTCCGCGATCCGGCGGTAGCTGTCGAGACTGCCCCGGTACTCCTCGTCCAGCCACGGCATCACCAGGTATTGGTGGCCGACGATGTGCGCGTCGGCCAACGTCTGCTCCCAACTCTCCCCCAGCGTGGCCAGCGGCACGTGTGCCGACGGCGCGTTGAGCCCGGCCTTGCGCATCGCGTCTCGCACCTGCGCCGCCGTCCGTCCGAAGTAGCCCGCCGTCTCCACGGCCTTGTAACCCACCGCGGCGACCTTGGAGAGGGTGCCCTCAAAGTCTCGCTCCATGAGGTCACGAACCGTGTAGAGCTGGACCCCGATGCCCTCGAGCGCGCGCCCGGAGTAGCCGGGCAGACCGCGCGGCAGCGCCAGGGCCGCGACGCCCGCAGCGCTGCGCTGGAGGAAGTTTCGGCGATTCACAGCTCGTGGCTCCGGAGCTGGCGCACGGCGTAGTCGCAGGCGCGGGCGGTCAGCGCCATGTAGGTGATGGAAGGATTCTGGTTTGCGGAGGAGGTCATGCAGGCGCCGTCGGTCACGAAAAGGTTAGGCACATCATGCGTCTGGTTCCAACCGTTCAGGACCGAGGTCCTGGGATCCCGCCCCATCCGCGCAGTGCCCATCTCGTGGATGCAGTTGCCCGGGTTCAGGTGCTGGTTGAAGGTCTCGATGTGGGTCGCGCCGCCGGCCTCCAGCAGCTCGGCGGCGGTCTGCTGCATGTCCTCCAGGATAGCCAACTCGTTGGTCCCCCAAGTGCACTGGATGTGCAGCGCCGGAATGCCCCACTTGTCCTTGAGGGTGGGGTGGATGGTGATGAAGTTGTCCGGCCGCGGAAGCACCTCGCCGAAGCCGCCGAAGGCGAACCGCCAGGGACCGGGGTCGCGGATGAGGGAGTCCTTGAAAGCGGGGCCCATTCCCCGGGTCTCCGCGCCGCGCATCCACCTGTTGCGATAGCCCTCGGCCTGAAAACCGTAACCTCGGAGAAAGCCGGGATGCTTGGTCTTCACATTGCGGAACCGGGCTACGTAGACCCCGTTGGGCCGGTTGCCGAAGGTGGTCATCTCTTCGCGTCCCGGGAGGGTGCCCGTGGCCCCGGCGCCGAACACGTGGTCCATCAGGTTGCGGCCCAGCTCGCCGCTGGAGTTGCCGAGCCCCGTGGGAAAGCGCCGGCTCCTGCTGTTGAGCAGGATCCGGGTGCTCTCCAGGGCCGAGGCACAGAGGAAGACGACCCGGGCGCGGAACTCGAGCACTTGGCGGGTGTTCCCATCGATGACGCGGACGCCGGTGGCGCGGTCGTGCCGCTCGTCGTAAAGCACGCTCTCCACCACGCTATCCGGCCGGAGGGTGAGACGGCCGGTGCGCCCTGCGGCCGGCAGGGTGGAACCGATGCTGTTGAAGTAGGAATGGGTGATGCAGCCCCGCCAGCAGGGACCGCAATAGTGGCACGCCGCGCGGCCGTTGTGGGGCCGGGTGAGGATGGCGCAGCGGCCGATCGTCAGGAGGCGCTCGCCCTTCCATCGCGCCGACACCGCCTCCCGCATCGCCCGCTCGGCGCAGTTCAGCTCCATGGGCGGGAGGAACTGCCCGTCGGGCAGGTGCGCCAGCCCTTCGGCCTGGCCGCTCACACCGATGAACCGCTCGACGTGATCGTACCAGGGCGCGATGTCGGCGTAGCGGATAGGCCAGTCCACCGCGATCCCCTCCCGGGCGTTGGCCTCGAAGTCGAGGTCGCTCCAGCGGTAGACCTGCCGGCCCCACATCAGGGAACGCCCGCCCACGTGGCGCCCGCGGATCCAGATGAAGGGCTTGTCGGGATCGTTGGCATAGGGATTCTCGCGGTCGTTGACGAAGAACTTGGCGTTCCACTCGTCGCAGGCCCGCTTTTGGATCCATTGATCCCGGTCGAGCGCGTGCTGGTCGCCCCGCCCGCGGAAGCGCAGCTCCCAAGGGCGGACATGCTCGACGTAGTCGCGCTCCGGCACGATCGGGGGGCCGGCCTCCAGCATCAGGGTGCGGAGGCCGTGCTCGCACAGCTCCTTGGCCGCCCAGCCGCCGCTAATGCCGGAGCCGACCACGATGGCGTCGTATTCGCGCGCTACATCAGAGCCGGACACAGCCATCGTATCGTCCGGGGATCAGGGGCTCGCGAGTGATGTCCTTCATTACCCGCTCGGAGGTGAAGTAGCCGTAGATGGTGAGCAGCTTCAGGGTGTCGAAGGTCTGCTCCGCGCTGCCATCGGTGCCCTTCACCTGATCGAGCGACTGCAGGAGGACTTCCTGGTTCCGGTCGCGGAGGTCGAGGAACATGCCGCCGTAGTCACGCCGGCTTCGGGCCTCAAGATCGACGAGCCCCGCGAGGAACTGCTCCCGCTCGACCGGGGTGCTCCACTCGGTCAGGATGAGATCGATGAACCCAGGCACCTTAACGCTGGCGGCCCCGGGCGTGTCGGTCTCCGGCAGAATCATCTCGGCGATCCGGGTGACGATCTCGAGCTGATGGGGGTCGAGGCTCTGGCTGGCCCGGGCGCCGATGCGGGTGTGGAGCGTACGGCCCAGCTCCCAGAGGCTCTCCGGCGAGAGGGGAGCGAGCATCGGCATGGCGGCGACTCCGCCGAGGAGGCGGAGGACTTCCCTGCGGTTCATTGCATTAAACACTATTGAAGGGGGGATGGGGGTGACAAGGGGAATGCGGGCGATGCCGGTGACCGAGAACCAGAAGAGGCTCGTCATCGTTGGCGCGACCGGGATGGTCGGGGGCTACGCGCTACGCTTCGCGTTCGATTATCCCGCCGTGGGAGTTGTGACCGCGATCAGCCGTAAGCCCACCGGCCTCAGACACCCGAAACTGAACGAGGTGCTCCATCAAGACTTCGCGGACTGCTCCGCGGTCGCGAGTGCGCTCTCCGGGCAAGACGCAGCGGTGTTTTGCCTTTGCGTGTATACCGGCGCGGTCCCGGACGCAGAACTCCGCCGAATCACCGTAGACTACACCCTCGAGTTTGCGAGAGTGCTCCGCCAGCAGTCCCAACGCAGCGTTCGCATTCTTGAGCGGAGGTGGCGCAGATCCGACCGGGCGAAGTCGACTGCCCTACGCACGGTACAAAGGCGAAGCGGAGAACGCGTTGTCCGCGGCAGGATTTCCACGGGTATACCTGTTCCGCCCAGCGTACATCTACCCGGTCCAGCCGCGCAGAGAGCCCAATTTCAGCTATCGCGTCCTGCGCGCAATCTATCCCGCATTTCGGGTCTTGTTCCCCAACCAGGTGATTCGCGCCGACGACTTGGCCCGAACGATGGTGGATGTCACCGTGCGAGGCGAAGGAGGCCAACAGCTGGTTCTCGAGAACCGCGAGATTCGCCATCTCGCGCTCCGTTCAAGTGAGCACGACTGATCAAGCTCATGTCACCCGTTCTTCCATGGCGCGTCGGTCGCGACCGCCGATTCGTTCAGCGGTTCGGGCGTAAGGCCAATGGTGCGTTCGCAGAACTGCGTCCACCACTCCGCGCCCCCCGTCTCGTGCCGGCGCCGCTCCATCACTCGGTGAAAGACATCCTCGCCCAAGCGCTCCGCATCCTTTCGCGAACCGAGCTCCTCGACGATGTGACGACCCAGGTAGACGTGCAGGACTTCGTCGGCCCAGTCGTAATCCTGGATCAGCGCCGCCAGCGCATCGCCGGAATCGACCGATATGTCGTACTCGTAGCCCTTGCCGGTTTGGCGCGGCATCAGGCCTTGCTCGATCCAGTACAGGGCTGCGTGAGCCTCCCGGGGGGTGACCTGGGTGTTCAGCGCGAGCGAAAAACCCCGGTTGAGCGGCACCTGAGTCCAGTCGATACCGCGCGCGGCCAGCCATCCCTCTCCGAGCATCGAATGACGCGCCTCGTCCCAGAGCTGGCGGCACATATCCGTGGTGTAGCCCCACGGTCTGGCTTTACCCTCCTTTGAGCTCGCTTCCCGCGACCGGTAAATGATGGACGCAAGCGTCTCCGGCACATCCATCTCGAGAAGCCGTTTGCAGATCAGTGCGAGCATCCGCTCCTCTACCGGGCGGTCGCGCTGCGCGTACACCCAGTGCGGCGGGAAATTGTAGTTGTCGCTCTCGATGCGGTCGTCGCGCCGCGGCGTCCAGTCCACCTCGACCTCGGGCTCCTCCGCCGCGCGTGCCGAAGGCAGCTCGGCCTCGAGCCGTGGCGAGTCGCCTGTCACACCACCCGCAGCGGACAGGAAGGCACGAAGATGCCGGTCCCAGGCTTCCGCGGCAGCCCGCTCCTCGTCGGTGGCCGCAGGCAGGAGCGCGCTGAGCGCCTGCTCGCCCCACTCGATCATTTCCGCCTCTTCGAGGATGATGAAGCGCAGCGTGCGTCGGGTGGGCTGGTCCATCAACGGATGGGTCAGGTCCATGTGGGTGCGATACGCACCGAGTAGGGCGGGCTTGATCGAGCGATAAATGCCAATCAGCAGCTTGATCGTTCCGACCGAGCGGAGCGTTTCCTGGAGCCACGCCTCGAGAGCGGGGTCAGGGACCTGTTCAAAGCGATGGGGCGGATGGCGCAGCTGGGCCACTCGCTCGCGAAGCCACTTCGCGTGCTCCGCGTCGAGCCAAAGATGCAGTGAGAACGCACCCTTGACCTCCCATTCCGGCGTGGAGTTGAGGCGCGTCAGAAAGAGGTCTGTCAGGCGGCTCTCGACCCAATTGTAACGCTTCAACAATGCGACGTTTTCTTCGACGCCCAGACCCGGGTGGGCAAACTCCGCATAAGTGCAGACACCGGCGAGCTCGGGCACATGGCGGCCCGGCACGCCCAGGCGCGGAATGGCAGTTAGTCTCATGTTCCGCTCCCATGAAGGGAAACGACGTCTCTGCTGGTACCGACTAGATCTCGACCCAACTCGCGCCGGCCGCACTCGACCGTACCGCGGCGTCGACAAATGCCACGCCTCTTTCACCGTCGGTTGCGGTTGGATAACTGACGTTTGCATCTGGCTGACTGCCGTCCCGGGCCGCGCGAATCGCCGCGGCAATCTCGGTGTAAATATTCGCGAATCCCTCGATGTACCCTTCCGGATGTCCGGCTGGAATCCGCGTCACTCTGGCCGCGGCCTCGCCGGCGCCGTGCCCGCCGCGCGTAATTCTCCTCGGCGCGGCGCCCAGCGGCGAGAACATCAGCTCGTTGGGGTTCTCCTGCCGCCACACGATGCCCCCTTTATCACCGAATACGCGCAGTTGCAGGCCGTTTTCGCAACCGACGGCCACCTGGCTTGCCCAGATCATTCCCTTCGCGCCGCCTTTGAAGCGCAGCAGCAGATGGGCGTTATCATCAACCTTGCGCTGCCCGACGAACGTTGCAAGATCCGCGCAGATGGCATTGGCGTCGAGGCCGGTGACGAACGACATGAGGTGATATATGTGGGTACCTATATCGCCGATGCAGCCCCCTGCGCCTGATCTTGCCGGATCGGTGCGCCACATCGCCTGCTTGTGGCCGCCGTCCTCGAGCTTCTCGCTGAGCCAGTCCTGGGCGTATTCGCCCTGCACCACCCGGATCCGGCCTAAGGCGCCGTCCTGGATCATCTGCCGCGCCTGACGGATCATCGGGTATCCGGAATAGTTGTACGTAACCGCCAGAATGCGCCCGCTGGCTTCGGCAACCCCCCGGAGTTCGCGCGCCTCGTCCACAGTGCGTGTCATCGGCTTGTCGCAAATGACGTGAAACCCGCATTCGAGGCACGCCTTCGCCACCGGAAAATGCATGTGGTTTGGCGTGACGATAGCGATGACTTCGACGCCGTCGTCCCTGACGGCTTCGCCGGCGATCATATCTGGGTAACTCGCGTATGAACGATCTTCCGCCAGACCGAGCTCGCGCGCCGAGGCGACGGCGCGCTCGGGATCGGAGGAGAGCGCGCCGGCGCAGAAGTCATAATGCCCGTCGAGGCGGGCGGCCATGCGGTGCACGGCGCCGATGAAGGCGCCTTGCCCGCCGCCGACCATGCCGAGGCGAATCGGCCTTGCCGCCACCGTCATCGATCGCGGCCCGTGATGCCGAGCAGCGAGCGATTCGCGGCATCGTCGATAGCGGCGGCGGCGAAATCGTCGAATGCCCGCTCGGTAACGGGAATGATGTGACCAGCGATGAACTCCGCGCCTTCGCGCGCGCCGTCCTCAGGATGTTTGAGGCAGCACTCCCATTCGAGCACGGCCCAGCCTTCGAAATCGTACTGCGCGAGCTTGGAGAAAATGCCGGCGAAATCCACCTGCCCGTCTCCCAGCGAGCGGAAACGTCCCGCGCGGTCGATCCAGCTTTGATAACCGCCGTACACTCCCTGCCGTCCCGTTGGATTGAGTTCGGCATCCTTGACGTGGAGCATCTTGATGCGATCGTGATAGATGTCGATGTGATCGAGATAGTCCAGCGCCTGCAATACGTGGTGGCTGGGGTCGAACAGCATCTGGCAGCGCGGGTGATTACCGACGCGCTCGAGAAACATCTCGAAGGTCACGCCGTCGTGCAGGTCTTCGCCGGGATGAATCTCGAAACAGAGGTTGACGCCGGCTTCGTCGAACGCATCGAGTATCGGGCGCCAGCGCTGGGCGAGCTCATCGAAGGCCGTTTCGACCAGGCCGGCGGGGCGCTGCGGCCAGGGATAGAAGTAGGGCCAGGCAAGAGCGCCCGAGAACGTCGCGTGATTCGTCAGTCCGAGATGCCACGATGCTTTCGCGGCGTGGTGCAGCTGTTGGACGGCCCAGCGCTGGCGAGCCTGCGGGTTGCCGCGCACCTCGGGCGCGGTGAAGGCATCGAACAGCTCGTCATAGGCGGGGTGCACGGCCACGAGCTGGCCCTGCAGGTGCGTCGACAGCTCGGTCACGACGAGACCGTGCCGGTCCAGTGTCCCGGCAATGTCCTCGCAATACGACTTGCTTTCCGAAGCCTGTCGCAGATCGAACAGACGGCTATCCCAGCTCGGAATCTGCACGCCCTTGAAGCCGAGGCCCGCGGCCCAGGCGGCTATGTTGTCCAGATTGTCGAACGGCGCTTCGTTGCCGACGAACTGAGCCAGAAATATTGCAGGACCCTTGATCGTTTTCATCGCTCACGACCTTACGCTTAGCCCCCGAGCCCCTCCCACCTCGAACGCGAGTCCAGTGGCACGACACCCGCGTCTACGGGGCCCGCGCCACAATCGTAAAGTACAGTTTAGGTACAATCGGGAGCTATGCGGTAGGCTAAGTGCGTCGAACAGATCGGCCACTGCTTGACGCTCCTAGAGTCCTTGACTCTGGGGCAACTTTGGAGGCCGGCACGGGGTACGGCGGACGCCCATTAAGTTGCCGCGCGTCGCTCACCCGCAATCATGAACTAGCTTATGCGTGAATTTAGGCCTAAACTCGGGTGGCGCTAGATCGGCTCGGCACGGTGCCCGACGCACCGAGCACTCAGATTGGAGAAAAATACAGATGAGCAGCCATCCGAGGCTTCCCCTCCTCCCTGTCCTTTCAGTACGGGGCGCAGGCCTCATGGCCTGCCTTGTGCTTGGCATCGGCTGCAGCGGGAAGCCCGACGCCGGATCGTCTCCGGCAAACCAGGCTGCCGGAGCCGCTGGTGGCGGCAAGCCTCTCGTCGCCCTGATTCGTGCTGCCGACTGGATGGGAAGCGAGTGGGGTGAGGACGCGATCAAGGTCGGGCTGCAGGAATCCGATCTGGAGGCCGGCCGGGATTACGAGATCAGGATCTCGAGCGCCCAAGGTGACCTGGCAACTCTCCCCAGTCTGATCGATGCCGCCATCGACGCCAAGGCCAAAGTCATTGTTGCCCTGCAGGACGCCACCCTCCAGGCCGCCGTGCAACGTGCTAAATCAGTTCCTATCGTCTTCCATCTTCTGTCCGACCCATTCGCGGCAGGAGCCGGGACCAGCGATTCCAACCACCTCCCCAACGTAACCGGCGTGTATTCGCCGGGTTTCGGAGATCCGGAACAGACCCGGCGGGTGGACCTGATCCGGCGGATCGCGCCCAAGGCACGCCGAGTCGGCGTGCTATTCAGTCCGGAAGAGCAACTGTCCGTCGTCTTCAAGGACCGGTTTACGGCGGCTGCCAAGAAGGCCGGCCTGCAAGTCGTCGCGGTGCCGGTGAGCAATGTCAGCGAAGTCGGCAACGCGACTCAATCGCTGTGCAGCCAGAAGGTCGGCGCCATCGAGCTCTTCGGCAACGTCGCCCACGCGGGATTCGCGAGTCTCGTCAAGGTGGCGAACGACTGCAAGGTGCCGGTGTTCTCCACCTCGCCGTTCGAGGTGCTGCACGGGGCGGTCGCTTCCTTCTTCCCCGATTTTCAGGAGGGTGGTGTCGAAGCAGGGAAGATGGTCGCCCGGGTGCTCCGGGGGGAAAGTCCGGCGTCCATTCCGTTCTTTCGGGTCAAGACTACCAAGCTGATCGTCAATCCGGCGGGCGCCGGCAAGGCCGGTGTTGCGGTGCCCCCCGAGGTCGTGAAACAAGCGGATTCGGTCATCGGCCCCAAGAAGGAATGAAGATCGAGGCCACCCGCGAGGGGGGTTCCGCGGTCCTCCGGCTCGACGGGCGGCTGGACCGGGAATGGGCAGAACAGCTCTCCACCGTTCTGGAGTCGCTCCTCCAGGATGGCGTCCGCAGGCTGACCCTCGACCTCTCGCTGCTGACCTACATCAGCTCGGCGGCCACCCAGGTCCTGAGTCGCTGGCAACAAGAGCTGGCCGTCCTGCGGGGCGAGATGGAGCTCACCTCGCTGCCATCGACAGTGCGCGAGATGTTCGCCACCATGGGGTGGGATTGGGCCAGGCCGGCGGTGACTTCCGGCTCCCGCACCGTCGACATCCGCCAGTCTTCCTGGCGGTCCGGGCCCGCAGTCGCCACGAGCGGCCACTACCAGACCTCCTCCGCCACACGGGACGGCAGCCTGAGCTGTCACCTGCACGGCAAGCCGCAGCTGAGCGAGGCTCCCGTTCAGCCGGCCGACTGTCACATCGTGACCTTTCCGGCGCAAGTCTTCGGTCTTGGCGTGGGTGCGATCGGGCGGGACTATCCGGAGTGCCACGAGCGGCTCGGGGAGATAATCGCCGTTGCCGGGTGTGTGGCGCACTTTCCCAGCGACGGGGCCCGAATGGCGGATTACTTGGTGGCTGAAGGGCCGGTGCCACCGCGCGTTGTGCTCGCCTCCGGGATCACCTGCCAGGGTGAGTTTTCCCAGCTGGTGCGCTTCAGCTCCCAGCCTGAAGCCGACGGGATACCGCTATCCGAGCTGGCAGCCGTCTGTCTCGAAGCCAGCAGAGGTAAGCTGGCGGGGATCGTCCTGGCGGGGGAGACGGCCGGGTTGACCGGAGCGCGACTCCGCAAGTCACCAGCTGGGCAGGGCCCGCCGCTGCAGTTCGAGGTGCCTGCCGTGCGCGAGTGGCTGACCTTTGCCCCCGAGCGTACGTACTCGGTGACTACGGCCGTCCTCGCCGGGGTGGTCACTCGGTCGCCAAAGGGCCCCCTCGCGGACTACCTTCGACCGCTGGGACAGCTGGGGAAGCTGTATGGGCATTTCCACGCCGCGGTGTTCTCCTACCGTCCCTTGCCGCAGCGCACCGTGGAGCTGGGTACCCTCCTGAGACGGCTGTTCAAGGAGCATCAGCTCCGCGACGTCCTGCATCTGATCTGGGATGATCGGGAGGTTGGCGTGAGTGAGAGCGCGCTGTTACGCGGGGTCGGCTGGGTCGCACCAATCACGCAAGTCTCCTGAGATCGACTGGTGAATCTCCTGATCGGATCGGTCACGACCGGTCTCATCTTGGCGCTGCTCGGCCTCGGGGTGTTCATCAGCTACCGTATCTACCACGCGCTGGACCTCACGGCTGACGGCTCGTTCGGCATCGGCGCGGCGGTGGCCGCAGCGCTCCTTATTCGGGAGGTGCCTCCGCTCCCAGCCACCGCGATCGCGGCTCTGGCCGGGATCGTAGCCGGTAGTATCACCGGCATCCTCCACACGCAATTCCTCATCAGCATTCTCCTCGCGGGCGTCCTCACCAGCACCGCGCTCTACTCGGTGAGTCTGTTTGTGATGGGAAGCGGCAACGTTTCTCTCGTTTCCGCCGGGAGTCTCATGGCCTCGGCCGAACCGCTGGGACAGCGCCTCTTCCACCTTCCGGCCAGCCTTACGGTGCTGGATTCCACCATGAGCGGCGGCAGCATCGCGACCTTAGTCCTGATGGCCCTGCTCGTTGGAGGACTGGCGCTGTGTCTGACTTTTTTTATGGGAACCGATCTCGGGTTGGCCATGCGGGCCGCGGGGAACAACCCCCAGATGGCGAAGGCAGTTGCCATTGACGTCGATCGCATGGTAGTGCTGGCTCTCGGTCTCTCCAATGGCCTCATCGCGCTTTCGGGGGCACTCTTTGCCCAATACGAGGGCTTCGCCAACATTCAGATGGGTGTGGGGGCCGTGGTGGCCGGGCTGGCCAACCTCATGGTGGGAGAGGCGCTGGTGGGAAAGCGGCCAATTGGTCGCTGGATCGCCGGGGCAGTCGTCGGTGCGGTGGCGTTTCGGCTGGTGGTAGCAGCCGCGGTGCGTGCCGGCCTGAATCCGGATGCACTCAAGCTGGTGACCGCGCTCCTGGTGCTTGCCGTAGTGGTGCTCCCGCAGCTGGTGCGTAAGGTTCGCCCGATAGGTCCGGTCCGGGGACATGCCTGACATCGCGCTACGCCTGGAGGGTGTCTCGCAGGTCTTTCACCAGGGCACGCCGAGTGAAGTCCGAGCCCTGGACCGAGTCAATTTGGAGTTGGAGCGGGGAACCTTCACTGTCGTGCTCGGTGCGAACGGCTCGGGCAAGTCCAGCCTGTTGAATGCCATCGCCGGCGGCCTGACCCCCGCGGCGGGAAGGGTTTACCTCGAAGGCGAGGAAGTCACCGGTTGGCCGGAACAGCGGCGTGCCCGCCGTATCAGCCGGGTGTTCCAGAACCCGTTCACCGGTACCGCTGCCGATCTGAGCATCGCGGAGAATCTGGCGCTCGCCAGCCGCCGCGGCAGTCGTCGATGGCTCGGCCGTGCGTTGGGCCGCGATCAGCGGAGGGCGCTACGAGAATCGGTCAGCCTGCTGGGAATGGGCCTCGAGGAACGTATCGACACGCCCATCGGTCTGCTCTCGGGGGGCCAGCGCCAGGCGCTCACCCTGCTGATGGCAACCTTGGTACGGCCAACCCTCCTGCTTTTGGATGAACACACGGCGGCACTGGATCCACGGATGGGAGAGCAGGTGATCGGGTTAACCCAGAAAGCCGTCGGTGCGGACGGGCTCACAACTCTTATGGTTACTCACTCGCTCGTCGAGGGAGTTCAGCTAGGGGATCGACTCCTCGTCATGCACCGGGGACGAGTAGCCTACGATCTCGATACCCGAAGGCGGAGGCTCACCCAGGACGATCTGCTCCAACTCTTCGATCAGCTTCGGTGGGCTGACCGGCTGGATGACTCGTCGGCCGAGATGCTGCGGCGCGCGTACGTCTAGCGTAGCGGCGGAATAGTATCGGTGACTGTAGTTCACGCCTTACTGACGGAAGCCCTGGGCGACCGTTACACCCTCGAGCGCGAGATCGGGCGAGGCGGAATGGCGGTCATCTATCTGGCGCGCGACACCCGCGATCAACGGCCGGTGGCCATCAAGGTCATGCAGCCCGCTCTGGTCAACGCTCTAGGTAAGGGCCGGTTTCTGCGGGAAATCGAGCTCGCCGCCTCGCTGTCACATCCGTTGATCGTGCCGCTCTACCATTCCGGAAATGCCGGTGACGTGCTGTACTATGTCATGCCGTATGTGGAAGGAGAGTCGCTGCACCAGCGGCTGAACCGGGAACGGCAACTATCTCTTGACGATGCCCTCGGGATTACCCGCGATGCGGCAGAGGCTCTGGGATACGCCCACAGTCGCGGCGTATTGCACCGCGATGTGAAACCCGAGAACATCCTCCTGGCAGACGGACGGGCACTGATCGCCGACTTCGGGCTAGCCCGTGCCATCGGAGCCGCGGACTATGAGAAGCTGACCGCGACCGGCGTCATGATCGGTACCGTCTACTATATGAGCCCTCAGCAGCTCAGGGGAGACAGCAGCCTCGACCAGCGAGCCGACATCTACAGCCTGGGATGCATCCTCTACGAGATGTTGACCGGCGAAGTGCCGTATAGCGGGTTGTCGCTCAGCCAGGTGGTCAATCGGATACTTCGTACTCCCGCTCCCTCAGCCCGGCGGCTGCAGGCTGCTGTGCCTCCGGAGGTCGATGGAGCAATCATCAAAGCCCTCGCCAAGTCAGCCGGCGACCGATTCGGGAGCATGCAAGAGTTCGTAACTGCACTCGCGGGTCGTTAGCTATCGGCGCGCAAGCGCCCACAGGGTAACCGGCTCTCCGATGGCCACAGATACAGCATCGGCTGGCGTCGCGGGCCGCTCCTCGGCAATGATCCGAACAAGGGTTGAGGCGAGAACGTCAGCCGCGCGGGCCAAGGCACGAGCACTGCACCGAGGACCCTGGATAGCGGGCGTCACGGCTTCGGTCAGATTGCATTCGCTGAAGCGCCGGTTCGGGGGGGGTGGGATCGGCCTCAGTGGCGAAGAAGGTGGGTTCCATTTCGCTCTCGACCCGCTCAAGCGTGGATCACGCGACACGCCCTTAATAGGAAACCCTGGTCCACTTTGGCTTTTCGAACCGCCTTGCCGAGTGCCTCACTCATGAAGAATTCATCCCACAGTTGAGTATCGATCCAAATATCGGGCCCCTCCAGTGCCGCAGACGAGACCGCCAGGTCGCCGTCGGTCACCATTAGAACGCCGGCGTAACGGCCCCTGCGCTCCCATATGAATCTTGGCTGATTTTCCAGGATTAGAGCGGTCTTCTGATTGCCAAAATTGATGCAGAGCCATTCGCCGCCGACCGGCGTCCGCCGATCATCCCTTAAGACCTACACGGGAAAAGAGCTCACTTGGCCAAGGTCGAAGTGAAGAAAGGCATCAGCAGCTGGCTTCGATACGACCCAATAACCATAGCCGAAGAATAGATTCGGCAGGAGATAATCCTTCTCCTTCGCATAGAGTTCGCCGAAATCGCGTTCGGGAAGTCTGATGGCTCAAGCCTGTCGCCCCGTTCGATGCGCTTCTGGATTTCGACCAGACGACCATGGTCTTGTTCACCGACGTCATTTCTGAGCGGCCGCTAATTGCTCGCGTACTCCATGGCTCGACTGACCCAAACAATTCGCTCATGCACCCTCTCTGCTGGCGAATCGCGCCCAATCCTTCCTACCGCACTCCGCAAGAAGGACCGAACTACCTTGTTGGCGGCGCTGGAGAAATTCGGCAAGAGCACGCCACATCGTTCGCGATCTGCGCGAAGGTGTGAGCAAGCTGGCGGCGCTGAGGATAACAATGGGACAACAGAGGGACAATCGCACTAACGAAGGGTGCTTGTGTATCGGCTAAGTTATTGTGCTGTATAGTGGCCAGGGAGGGAATTGAACCCCCCACACGCGGATTTTCAGGGCGCCGCATGCTAATCCATCCAGAATCACGGAGAGCCACTAGTTCTAGCCGAGCAACGATTTGCGATGCCCATTCCACTCGTTCAGATCCATCCAGACACTCAGAAATCCACAGAGTTCAGGGACTACTCAGGTACTAGCCGTCCCCCTTTAATGAAGACCATCAAATTCTGGTTCCCTGTCGACCTTGCATCCAGGCGCGAGGCGGAGCCACTCCTAACCTCGAACACGGTGGAGATCGCGAGCACGATCCCGAAATCGGCCAGCAGTGCCGAGCCGTCGTGGAGCAGCATATTCTCGGGCTTGATGTCGCGGTGGATCACGCCATGGCGGTGGGCATAGTCGAGCGGTCGCGGAGCGACTCCCCCTCGACGTAGGACATGACATAGTAGGCGGTGCCGCCGACTTCGCCCGAGTCAATAAGGCCGAGGATGTAGGGATGCTGGAGGTGCGCGACGGTCCTGATCTCGCGGAGGAAGCGCTCGGCCCCGATAACGGGATACGGGGAGGGCAACTAGTGTTGCAGCCCTATCAGGCGGTTGTCCTGGAGCTCGACGAGGGAACCAATGGCCAAGGAGGGAATTGAACGTCGGCCCATCTGGCCCCGCGGGCGCTGGTTCGTGCCCGCAACGCGTCCGTGAGGGGGCGGGCGCTAGTGAACCGCGGCCATGCCGCTGCGACCTACTCGCGCTTGAGCACATACCAGCCCACCAATCAACTCTGACGCCGCGCCCAAAGATCGAGCGTCATGTACCGTTCACCAGCCGTTCGAAGCGCGGGTTGCCCCGGAGCGGGGCGAAAGTGGGATCGATCTTGAGCCAACCAGGCGACAGGTAATAGGGGATTTTGAGCAGCGGCTCCAGGTGATCGAGCGCCAACTCCGGCTCGCCCACGAGCAGGTATATGCGCACGAGCTGGTGTTGGAGGAAGGCCCCTATGAGGGCGTCCCGGCTGACGGGCGTGAGCGCGACCGCGCGCTCCCCTTCCTGGATGGCCTCCGCCTTCCGGCCCAGGTAGGCCAGAGCCACACCCCGGTAGCCGTGTCGCTGGGGATCCTGGGGGGCCGCCCGGAGCTGCTCTTCAAAGGCCAGCCGAGCCGTGTCGGCGTAGACCCGGGCCTCGGCCGGATGCCCGCGGAGCTGTTCGGTCTCGGCGCGCACGAGGGCCCAGCCGGCCCGGTCGTTGTCAAAGGCACTCGGCGGCAGTGCGAGGAGCTGCTGCTGCTGGGCGTCATCCAGCGGCCAGTAGAGGTCCCAATAGTTCCCCAAGGAAGCGATCAGCGCCGCCGGCTCGAAGGTCGTGAGGGCCGTGCGTATGAGGGCCCGGGCGCCGGCGAGGTCACCCTGGGCGAGGGCCACCATGGCCTTGAACGCGATGACAGGAAGGTTGGTCGGGGCGAGTGTGCCGGCCCGGTCCAGCGCGGCTTGGGCTTCGGGATAGCGCCGCAGCAAGAGTAGTGCAGTCCCGATGAGTCGCGGCGGGTTGGCCGAGCGCGGGTCGAGGGCACCCGCCTTGGTGAGATGCGTGAGCGCCGCGTCCCAACGGCCCAGGCGCTGCTCAGCCGAGGCCACCGACCCAAGCAGGTCGACGTTTTTCGGCGCCAACCTGAGTCCGGCCTCGTATGCCGCGAGCGCCTGCCGGTTGTCCCCCACCACGAACGAGTAGTACGTACCCAGCGCCTGCGGCCCGTTGGGCCGGTCGGGACCGAGCGCCTGGGCCCGCTCCGCCGCCTGGCGGGCCTGTGCCGCCAGCTCGGGCGTGGGAGCGCCGTTGACGTAGAGAAGGGAGCGCGCACGGGCGAGCTGGGCCCAGGCCGTGACGAACGACGAGTCGAGCGCCACCGCCTTCTCGTAGAAGCCGATGGCTGGCCGCAGACTCGACGGAAGGCTTACCCCCATCGACTGCGAAGCGGCCTCGCCTTTCAGGAAGGCGTCGTACGCCACCAGGTTGTGAGTCGGCTGGGTGGCCAGGTCGCGGCGCGCACTGTCACCCAAGGCCACGTCGAGCGCACCGGCCACCGTCGTCGCGATGTCGGCCTGTACCTGGAACACGTCGGTCAGCGAGGCATCGAACGAATCCTGCCAGCGCGTGCGCGGGGCGCGCCCGGGCCCCACGGCCACCAGCTCGGGCGTGACCCGAACCCGGCTCCCGCCGCCCGGCGCCTTCTCCCATCGCACCGTGGCCGTAAGCAGGTAGTCGGCGCCCAGCTCGCGCGCGATCTCCTGCGGCGCCTTCGTGGTGTGCCGGTACTGATTGGAGCTGCCGCGGGCGATGACGTCCAGACCCACGAGGCGCGAGAGCTTGCCCCGCACCGCCTCCGTGACCCCGTCAGCGAAGTAGGCGTCGGCCGAGTCGCCCAGGTTTTCGAACGGGAGCACCGCGAGCACCCTGCGCCCGGCGCTCTCGCTCACGCCTGCGTGGGTACGGCGCCAGGCGAAGACCGCACCGGCGACGAGGACGGCGAGCCCCAGCAGGACGGCCGCCACCCGCGCGCGCCAGCGGCCGGCCGCCGCGGGCGACCGCGAGGCGGTAGGAGTCGGAACGGGCGTGAAACCGGTTGGCGGTCCTTGAAGCGCCCGGGCGAACTCGGCCATCGTGGCGAACCGGTCCGCGACGGACTGCGCGAGGGCCCGCTGGATCGCCAGGTCGACGCCCTCCGACACGTCGGGCCGCCTGGCCCGCACGCTCGGGACCGGCTCCGTGAACCACTTCGCGATGATCGCCCACGCGGTCGAGCCCGTGAACGGCGGCTCACCAGCCAGCATCTCGTACAGGACGCAGCCGAGCGAGTAAACGTCGGTGCGGCCGTCGACCGCCTTGTCCCCGTTCGCCTGCTCCGGGCTCATGTAGGCCGGGGTGCCCGTGCTCGATCCCGTCTGGGTCAGGTGCTCGTCGGCCCCCAGGACCCGTGCGATGCCGAAGTCGGCGACCAGCGTGCTGCCGTCCTTGGTGAGCAGCAGGTTTTCCGGCTTGATGTCACGGTGGACTACGCCCTCCTGATGGGCGTAATCCAACGCCAGTGCCGCCTCCCGGGTGATCCGAAGGGCCTCGTCCACGGGGAGCTGCCGCTCCCGCCGCAGCCGGTCCCGGAGCGACTCGCCCTGGACGTATGGCATGGTGAACCAGAGCTGCCCGGCGGCTTGCCCTGAATCGTGGACCGTGAGGATGTGGGGGTGCTGGAGGCGGGCGGCGAGCTTGATCTCGCGCTGGAAGCGGTCAGGCCCGAGCGAGGCGGCGGGCTCGGGCAGCACCACCTTGAGTGCCACCGGCCGGTCGTGCCGGAGGTCTCGGGCGAGGTAGACCGTGGCCATACCGCCCCGTCCCAGCTCGCGCTCGATGAGGTAGCGATCGCGGAGAGCGTCGGCTAACGCGGAGCCCGTCACGTCGGTCACGGTCGGGCCTTGGGAAGGGATGCCTTGAATGTGGCTTCGCGAACGCGCGCCAGCAACGGCCACGGAACGGTGCTATGTAGGAGGCGGTACCTGTGTTCCTTATCGAGTTCGAGGAGCGTATCGCCCACTCGGCGGCCAGCACCCCTTCGGCCTGTCGTTTGCATGGGCAGGCTAGGCGGTCGCGCTCCGTCTCACTCCGCCTACTGTCACCGCACTTGCACCGGTCCTACAGCCGCAGGTCCCGCAGGTAGGCGTAGCTTGCCGCGATGCTGGCGATGGGATTCGGCGGATCGTCGCGCTCGACGAAGGAGAAGGTGCTCGCGCGAGTCTGCCATCAACTCCCGTTCACCAACCGCTCAAAGCGCGGGTTGCCCCGCAGCGGCGCGAAGATGGGGTCGATCTTGAGCCAGCCGGGTGACAGATAATACGGGATCCTGAGCAAGGGCTCGAGTTGGTCGAGCGCCTTCTCGTCCTCGCCGACTAGGATGTAGATGCGGGCGAGATAGTGCTGCAGGTATGGCCCGCTTGTAGCGTCGCGACTGATCGGCAGCAGCTCGACGCCGCGCTTGCCTTCCCGGATCGCCGCCGCCTTGTCTCCCAGGTAGGCCAGCGTGTGTCCGAGGTAGGTGTGGAGCGGACCGTCCAGTGGCGCCGCTCGGAGCTGCTGCTCGAACGCCAGCCGGGCCGAGTCGGCGTACACGTGCACCTTGGCACTGTCACCCCAGAGGGCGTACGTCTGGAACCTGGCGCTGGCCCATTGCGCGCGGTCATCGTCGAACGCACTGGGCGTTAGCCGCAGCAGGAGCCGCTGCTGGTCCTCATCCAATACCCACATAAGGTCGTTGTACGTGGCCTCGAACGCGACGAGCGCGGTGGGATCCACTTCCTTGGGGGCTGCCCGGAGCACCGCTTGCGCACCGGGCAGGTTCCCTTGCGCCAGCGCCACCATGGCGCGGGCATGGCGCGCACCCAGGTTCGCAGGCATGAGCTGGAGCGCGTGATTGAGGACCTGCTCGGCTTCGGGATACCGGCGGGCATAGAGTAAGACGTACCCGAGAAACTGAGCCGGTGGGCTCGAGCGGGGATCGAGCCTGACAGCCTGCTCGAGGTGACCGCGCGCAGCGTCCCAGCGTCCGAGCTTGAATTCGGTCGCGCCCACATCTCCAAGCAATTCGGCGTCCGTCGGCGCCAGGGCGAGCGCGGTGCTGATCTCCCTGAGGGCGCGGGGATAATCCTTCAGGGTAAGGTAGTATGTGGCAAGCGCCTGGTGACCATCGGGGGCCGCGGGGGCGAGCGTCAGTGCCTGCTCGGCAGCGCGGTGCGCCGACTCGGCAAGCGCCGGAGGCTGGGTGCTACTGATATACAGTAAGGCTCGTGCCCGCGCGAGCTGCGCCCAGGCCCGGACAAAAGTAGAATCGAGCGCCACCGCCTGCTCATAGGCGGCAATCGCCTGGCGGAGACTCGGCGGGTCACCCAACATGCCCTGCGACGCGGCCTCGCCCCGGAGGAACGCCTCGTAGGCGGGCAAGCTCCGGGTCGGTTTCGACGCCAGCTCGTGTTTGGCGCTGTCCCCGAGCGCCACGTTCAACGCCTGCGCGACCTGGCCTGCGATGTCGGCCTGTACCCGGAACACGTCGGTGAGCCCGGCGTCGAAGGACTCGCCCCAGCGGGTTTGAGGTGTGTGCCCGGGGCGCACGTCCACCAACTCCGGCGTCACCCGAACCCGGCTCACGCCTCCCCCGGCCTTCTCCCATTGAACGGTAGCGGTGAGCAGGAAGTCTACGCCCAGCTCCCGAGCGATCTGCTGTTGCGACTTCGTGGTCCGTTTGTACTCGTTCGAGCTGCCCCGGGCGATCACGGTCAGGCCCGCGAGCCGGGACAGCTTCGTGCGC
Organism: uncultured Gemmatimonadales bacterium; assembly: GCA_963698975.1. Lineage (GTDB taxonomy): Bacteria > Gemmatimonadota > Gemmatimonadetes > Gemmatimonadales > GWC2-71-9 > CAVVWJ01. Next base: position 922,174 of record CAVOSV010000002.1, on the reverse strand, counting down.
AGGTCGTTGGCCACCCCATCGGCGAAATAGGCGTCAGCCGAGTCGCCAAGATTCTCAAAGGGGAGCACGGCCAGCCGCTTCACGGCAGTGGTCTCGCCCTCGGGGCGGCTGTGCAACCAGGCGAGCAGGACTCCTACCCCCAGCAGGACGCCGAGAGCAAGCGTGGCAAGACCGACGGGCACACGTCTCCGGCCACCCCGGTCCTGAGTTGCTGGACTACTAAGGGTCGTGGGGGCTGGGGGTGGTTGGGCGAGCGCCTGGGCGAACTCTGCGACGGTTGGGAAGCGGTCAGCAGGGGTCACGGCGAGTGCCCGATTAATCGCCTGCTCTACCGCCTCCGGCACGCTCTCGCGCAGGGTGCGCACGTGCGGCACCGGCTCCAACAGGCGCTTGGCGAGCACGGCCTGCGGGGTAGGTCCCGTGAACGGCGGCTCGCCCGCGAGCATCTCGTAGAGCACGCAGCCGAGCGCGTAGACATCCGAACGGCCGTCCACCTGGCCTGCACTGGCCTGCTCAGGACTCATGTATGCGGGCGTGCCCACGGCCATTCCCGTCTCGGTGAGCTGGCTCTCGCTGCCGGCGGCAACCGCCTTGGCCACACCGAAGTCGGCCACGAGAGCCTGACCCTCAGAGACAAGGATGTTCTCGGGCTTGAGGTCACGGTGGATGACGCCCTCGCGGTGGGCATGATCCAGTGCCAACGCCACTTGGCGCGCTAAGTCAATGGCGAACTCAACCGGAAGCTGGGCGTCGTGCCGCAGCCGGTCCCGCAACGACTCGCCTCGCACGTACGGCATCGTGTACCAGAGCTGCCCGGCCGCTTCCCCAGAATCGAGCACGGGCAAGATGTGCGGGTGCTGGAGCCGAGCGGTGGTGCGGACCTCACGCAGGAAGCGCTCCGGGCCCAGCGCGTGAGCCAACTCGGGATGCAGGACCTTCAAGGCCACCGGTCGGTCGTGCCGGAGGTCGCGCGCGAGGTAGACGGTAGCCATGCCGCCGCGGCCGAGCTCGCGTTCGAGTCGGTAACGGTCGGCCAGGGCGGCCTGCAGTCGATCGAGGTCGTCGGTCATCGGCATCCGCCCGGCTACGTGCCTCGCTCCTCCGGCCTTGCCCGGCCCACTACGACGGTGATGTTGTCGCTGCCTCCGCGCTCGAGAGCCAGGTCGAGCAGGGCACGGCACACCTGCTCGGAGGATTCGATCGCCCTCAGTTGCCGGCCGATCTCCTCGTCCGACACGTGTCGCGTCAAGCCATCGCTGCAGAGCAGTACCACGGCCCCCCGACGGCGGATATCCAGGCGCGTCACCTCGGGCACGGCTTCCCTGCCGCCGATCGAGCTCGCCAGCACGGAGCCGAGGGGTGACGTCGCCGCCTGCTCGGGCTGTAGGACGCCGCGGTCGACCAGCTCCTGCGCCATCGTCTGGTCGCGGGTGACCTGTCGCAGGATCCCGCGCGAAAACTCATAGCAGCGGCTGTCACCGACCTGGACGACGTAGAGCCACGGCCACACCGCGATCGCGAGCGTAATGGTGGTCGCCATCCCGCTGCCGCCGCCGGGCCCCAGGACGGCGCCCTGAGCGGCTGCTTCGGCGCGCACTGTGTCGTGGGCCTCCAGGGCCGCGGCGCGGAGCGCGTCGAAGAACTCGTGCTCGGCGGCCGATCCGGCGGTGTGATAGCATCGGAGGGTCGAGGCGACGTACTTGGTGATCGCCTCGGTCGCGAGCTGACTCGCCTCGGCGCCGGCGCTGCCGCCCCCGACCCCGTCTGCTACCAGCAGTAGCGTGGCCAGCCGCTCACCCCGTAGCGGCAACTGGTCGGGCGCGGGCAGGCTCGTCCCATGGATGACGACTTGCGGGTGCACGGTACACACGAGGAAGTGATCCTGATTCTCCGCACGGACCCGACCTGGGTGAGTGAGACCGAACAGGTCGAGCTGGTCGTCCCGAGGCTTGCGGCCGGCCTTACTGGCCTTGGTGGACGGGGGCACGGCGACGGTCCGCGCCTGGGCAGGTGTCATGGTTACCTCCTCCTTACGGCCATAAGTCACGAGTTCGGCCCGCAGTGCGCGGATCCATCCGAGACCGCACCTCGAGCCAGTTGAGCGCCACCACCTCCTGGACTCGACGTCCGCTGGCAGCACGACGAACCCTTCGCCGTGCGGAAGCACGTACCGTGAGCGAAGGACGCCGACCTTGAAGTGATCGTCGAACAGCTCTGATCTCGCTCAGGAACCAGGGCGACGATCGCGCCGAGCTCGGGAAGCAGCACCTGCGAGCGACGTGTCGGTCGTGCCGCACGTCACGCGCGAGGTAGACGGTGGCCATTCCGCCCTGGCCGAGCTCGCGCTCGATGACATAACGGTCAGATGGGGCGATGGTGAGCTGAGGGAAGGGGTCGGCCATTGGCCGCACGTAACATGCGGCTCATGACAGCTGCGCGCTAGGCGTCGAGTAGGGGCTTTGCTAATCGGGGACAGATGCGGTGAGGCACTGCAAGTGGCCAGGGAGGGAATTGAACCCCCGACACGCGGATTTTCAGAGCGCCTAGCACCGATCCATCCAGAGGCACCGAGAGCAACTAATGCTCTTTCAGCAACAACTTAGCCCGCCTTGCTTGGTGATCCAGTCTCGCTCAAACACCGGCAGTTCCACGGAGTTCAGGTACTGCTCAGGTACGAACCCGCGCAATCCAGCCGCGGCGAACCGTCGGGTCGATCTCTAACTCCGGCCTCGTACCATCAAGAGCTAGCTGGCCACGGTAATTCAGACCATCTTGGTGCATCTTTTCCTAAGTCGGAGACAACCACGCCGGAACTCATCAGCCGCCTTCAGAGCGCGCTCGCGGATCAGTACAGGATCGAGCGCGAGATCGGGGCCGGAGGAATGGCCACGGTCTACCTCGCGCACGACCTTCGCCACGACCGCAGAGTCGCCCTCAAGCTCATGCGGCCGGTCGACGACGGCCGGTCCACCCCCCCCACCGGCACCCAGACGCGGAGGAACAAAGTGTTGGCTTAGGCCTTCCCGACCGGAGAAACCACGTGCATCCTGACTTCCACGTCACGCCTCAAGGGATCCAACCACCATGAGAACCCGCGAAGGAGTAACGATGACGGGAAAGCGGTGGCTGCCGCTGGTTGGCCTACTGTGGGCCATCAGCCCGTTGCGCGCGCAGGAGGTGACTGGAGCGCTCGAGGGTCTGGTGATCGCGGGCACCGGTGAGACGGTCGAGGGTGCCGAGATCATCGTCGAGGGCGCTGTACTCCAGGGAACCCGTGGCACGACCACCGACAGGCGTGGCCGTTTCACCCTTCGATCGTTGCCTGCCGGTGCATACGTTGTTGTAATCCGACGAATCAGCTACCGCGCGGTACGCTTTAAAGATGTCCAGGTTCGCCTGGGGCTCACGACCTCGTTGGGTGAGGTCCGACTCGAGGCCCAGGCGGTCGAGCTCGCCGAAATCGTCGTCTCCGGGGCCAGGCCGGTCATTGACCCGGTCTCCGCTGCCACCGGCGCCACGCTTGATTCCTCGCAGTTTCTGTCGCTGCCCGCTCAACGAGACTTCCAAGCCCTTCTAACCTTCCTTCCGCAGGCGAACGCTAGTGATTATGGCGACGGTGCCAACATAGGTGGTTCCACCGGCCTGGAGAATGCGTTTTATATCGACGGCATGAACGCGACCGTTGGAGCCGGGTCCAGCATCGATCTCCCGTTCAACTTCGTGCGGGAGATCCAAGTCAGGACGGGGGGATACGAGGCGGAATTCGGGCGGGCGCTGAGCGGCGTGGTCAATGTGGTGACCCCCTCGGGAGGAAATGAATTCCGGGGGGAGGCACTTGGCTTTTTCACGGGCGACCAACTTCGCACCGATCCAAGGGTGGGGGTAGAACAGGCGGAGGCCGTCAGTTTTCACCGATACGACCTGGGGCTGAGCCTCAGTGGTCCAATTCAGCGAGATCGCCTCTGGTATTTCGCGGCATATAACCCGACGTTCGCCAGCCAGGACGCGCAGTTGGCGGAACTTCCCGAGGGGCAAGACTCCGAGGTGCATCATCTGTTTGCTGGGAAGCTGACCTGGAGGGTTGACGCCAGAACCGACGTCGCCTTTACGCTGCTGGGCGACCCGTCCACTCATGACATGGTCGGCGGAGTCCTGAACGTCCTGCCGCAAACCATTGAGCCTCGCACCGTACTTGGAAAGGAGACCGGAGGAGGCACGACGGCGAGCGTTCAAGCACGTCGCGAACTGGGGCCCGGTGCGGAGGCCAGCTTTACCATCTCGCGACTCGACACGGACGGTGGGCTTGGTCCTCGGTCGGGTTCGATCAGCCCGGAAGGTCTGGCCAGGGTCGATGATTACACCACCAACGCCTCTTCCGGGGGCTTTGGGTGGTCCAACCAGGGCGGCGAGTCTCGCACCGCCGTGCGGGCCGCGTTCACGCTCCTGCGGGGCAGGCACGCAATGAAGTTCGGGGCGGAATATGAGGCCAATAGGTTGGAAACCGACATCGTGCTCAGCCAGATCGTGCGTTCTTCCGAGAACACGTACGACTGGACCGAGCAGTTTGTTAACGCACGAGTACGCAACCGTGTACCGACCCTCTATGCCCAGGATGCGTTGGAGGTGACTCCACGGGTCCGGGTCAGTGCAGGCTTGCGGTGGGAGGCTCAGTACCTGGACGGCGATAACGGCCCTTCACGCACGATCGGGTCGGAATTCGCACCTCGGCTGGGCGTCGTATACCAGCCTGGTGAGCTGGGCTCGCAACGGCTGTTCGCCAGCGCCGGGCGCTTCTTCGAACAGGTACCGCCCCTTGCCGAGATCTTCTGGAATTCCACCGGATCGCTGCGCATCCGGCAGTTTCCCCAGAACCCACTTGTGGACTCCGCCAATGGAGTTGTGCAAGCCGACCTAAACTTCAGTGACGTACCGGCCACGCAGGACGTGGTTGGTCAGCACTACGACCAGGTCACGCTTGGGTATGAGCGAAGGGTAGGCACCGAGGTCAAGGTCGGCGTCCACGGCACCTACCGGAAGTTGCGCTGGGTCATTGAAGACGGGGTCCCGCCTGGCGACTCGGTGTACCAAATGGGCAATCCAGGCCGGGGGCCACTCGGGACCATGCCGCGTGCGCAGCAACGGTATACCGCGCTGGAGCTGAGTGTCGAGCGGTCCACTCCCGGGCCACTCTACCTGCTGGCGTCATACGTGCTTTCGGAAAACGTCGGTAACTACACCGGGCTGTTCGCGACGGATTACTTGCAGCCCGCGCCGAATTCGGGACCGCAGTACGACGTTCCCGATCTGGTGACCGATGATGCGTACGGCTTGTTGCCCAATGACCGAACTCACGTTGCGAAGTTTGTCGCAAGCTATGATCTGCCTTTTGGGGCTACGGTCGGCGGTTTTCTGACCGTCGCTTCGGGGACGCCGCGGAGCGAGCTGGCGACCTCGGCGGCAGGCGGCGGTTACACTACCTTTGTGCGCTCGCGCGGGTCGGTGGGCCGGACACCGACGATCTGGTCATTGGATCTACACGCTGAGTACAATCTGCCGGTCGCGCTCGGCGCCCGGCTCCGCCCACGCTTTCTCCTGGATGTCTTCAATCTCGGCAGCCCGCGCGAGGTGCTCTTTTATGAGCAGCTTCACTATCTGGACAATGGGCTGACCCAAGTGAACCCCAACTACGGGGCGGTGACCCGCTATCAAGAGCCAATGAGCGCGCGGCTGGGTATGGTGGTGGGCTTCTGACCTAGGAAGCAGGTTCGTCTGGCAGCTAGTCACGACCTTGTGCCATCTGGCGCGCCTGGATGACCTGGGGCCGGAGCTTGGGGTCGCAATCTTTCCACAGCTCGACGAAGCGGGCGGAGTACGCTTCCGCCTTCCCGCTCTCGCCACGCCACCGATACAGCTCGCCCAGCCGTCGATAGATGCCGGCGAGCTCGATGGCCAGGGTCCCCCCGTCCGAACCCCGGAACTCATCCAAGACATCGGGAGCATCCAGGTACCGCTCATAGACCGCTATGGCGGAGTCGATCTCCCCCGTGAGGTCATAGGCGCGTCCCAGGGCCGGCAACCCGAAGGCCGGAGTAGTTCCCTCAGCAACAGCCGCTTGAAATCTCGCGATCGCCGCGGGCCAGCGCCGTTCAGCCAGAGCAATATGGCCCCAGCCCAGCTCCAGCGCGGCTCTTCGGTGGTCGGTGCCGATGATCCCACCGGCGCGCCACCGGGGATCCCTCACCTGCTCGTACTCGGCGAGGAGTGCCCGGGCACGATCGACCCTGCCAGCCCTCGCGAACGCCGTGGCGAGCTGGGCGTAGGGGCGATCCATGGGCTGCAGCGAGCGGAGCGGCTGCCGAGCGAGGGCGCGCTCCAGCTCGCTGGCGGCCCGCGACGGCTCGCCAGCGACGGCAGCCATCAGGGAGGCCAACAGGATCACCTCGGCGAAATCATCGTTGGTCCCCCCTGCTTTAAGCTGTGCCGCCATGGCCTCACGCAGGTGGCGTTCGGCTTCCGTCAATTGCCCGTGCACCGCTGCCACGATGGCCAGGTGCCGGTGCGCTTCCGCGACCACGCCAGGGTTTGCGCCGAAGCGCTCGAGGAGTCCCTGGGCTCGAGCCCTGGCGGTGGCGTAGTCGCCGCTCCGCTCCGCCAGTCGGATACCCAGCTCGCGGAGGTACGACACGTTGGGGAACTGCCGGATCGCCTGCTCATATGTGGTCTGCGCCTGATCCCATTGCTTGAGCGTAATCTGGAGGAGCATCAGGCCGTTGTAGCCCTGAAAATACGACGAATCGACGGCGAGGGCGCGGTGATACAGGGATTCGGCTGGTGACAATCGGTGCAAGGCCCAATACACATTGCCGAGACCGATGAGTGCCTCCCGCTCATTGGGGTAATCCTCCAGGATCGCCTCGTAGGCGGTGGCTGCTCGGGGGAGGTCGGGCTTAACGGCGAGGTAATAGTCACCAAGCGTGAAGTGTCGCTCCCGATCGGTGAGCCGGTCGAGGCGGAGCATCGCCGCACCGTAGCCCTCAAACATCCGGTCCAGCTTCCCGAGGTTGGCGGCGTGCATGCCGAGGGTCCGGTAGGCCATGGCAAACCCCGTGTCGAGCGCGACGGCCTGCTCCAGGTGGGTAATCGCCTTCTCAAAATTCGCTTCATGGTCACCGGCCCGCACCGCCGCGCTGTACTGCCGCAGCGCCGGCAGCGAGGCCGTGGTGACCCGTTCGAGCGGCGGCTCGCGATCTATCGACCTCAGCGACTCGCCGACTCTGGCCCGGAGTTCTCCCGACAGTTGGTCGACCGCTGCGATCAGCCGGGTGGAGTCCGGCGCCGTCACGCGATGGGCGGTCAGCACCTGCCCATCCTTGGCAGCGATGACCTGAGCCGACAACACGTATTGCGGGCCGGCTCTGGCGATCTCACCGGTCACAACCGCCTTGATTCCTTCCCGAACGGCGATCTCGCGCGCGAGCGCCGGATCGAGCCTCGCCGTATTCGGCCGCTCCATGCGGGCCAGCACCTCGGCCACTTGACCCGGGGGAACCAGGGTTACCACCGGCGATTGGGCGAGATCGATACGGAACGCCTCGGTCAGTACTCCACCCAGGCTGGTGTCGACCTGCCGGGTACCGAAGTCGGCCAGGAGGAGGCGTTCGCGTTGGGCAAGAATACCCGCCCCGAGCAGGGTTTCCCTCGTGGGAGCTCGGGGGCGCGTCGTCAGGTACTGCGTGGCGGCGGCGCCAAGGCCGATTACCGCGAGGACGCCGACTGCCGTGGCATTGTCCCGGGTGAGGCGCTTCCAGCGTGGCAGGATCGAGGCAGCCCTCGCCGCCTCGGTAACAGCGATTGCGCGAGATGACGACCGGTCGAGTGCCTCGGCGAACTCCGCCGCGTCGCGAAAGCGGTCGGCCGGCACCGGGGCCATGGCTTTCCGGATCGCCTCGTCCACCGTCCGTGGCACAGTGGGCCGGACGATCAGCACTGAGGGGGCCGGCTGGGCGAAGCGCTTGGCCATGATCGCCTGCGGCGTAGGGCCGGTGAACGGCGCCTCGCCGGCCAGCAGCTCGTAGAGCACACAGCCCAGAGCGTATACGTCGGTCCGCCCATCGACTTGACCGGCGCTGGCCTGCTCTGGAGCCATGTAGGCTGGCGTTCCGAGGGCCATGCCGGTGCCGGTCAACGCCTCCTCACTGGCCACCCCGACTGCGCGGGCCACGCCGAAGTCCGCCACCAGCGCCTGGCCCTCGCTCAGGAGCACGTTCTCCGGCTTGACGTCCCGATGCACCACCCCCTCCCGGTGGGCGTACGCCAGGGCGACTGCCACCTGCTGGGTGATCTCCAGCGCCGTCTCGACCGAGAGCTGGACCTCGCGCCGCAGGCGATCGCGCAGCGATTCGCCCCGGACGTAGGGCATGGTGTACCAGGGGTGACCGGCTGCTGCGCCGGAGTCGAAGACCGGCAGGATGTGAGGATGCTGAAGCCGGGCGGTGAGGCGGATCTCGCGGAGGAAGCGTTCGGTACCGATGCCGGCGGCGATCTCGGGATGCAGCACCTTGAGGGCCACCGAGCGATCGTGCTTGAGATCCTGGGCCAGGTAGACCGTGGCCATGCCGCCGCGGCCGAGCTCCCGCTCGATCACGTAGCGGTCGCGCAGCGCGTCCGTGAGGAGCAAGTCGACTGTGGTCATGGCACTGCCTGGCGGAGATGACTGGAATGTGTCGCAAATGATCGCAGATTGCCAGCAAGTGTCGCTCGCCCTTAGGCTTATTCCGGATCAGTCAGTCAGGAACGCCGTAGTTTTGCCGTAGTTTCTCCGGGCAGAACGGAGCAAACGACGGCAGTAATACGGGCACCGATGCTCGGAAAGTGGCCGTATCCCTACAAGTTGTCCGGAAAGGTTGCCCCGGCCGGAGGACTCTGGATCAGGAGAGTGCTGGTTCGAGCCCAGGAGGGGCAACTCGAAGGTCCGATACCACTTCAGTGGGTCGGGACTTTCGTTTCGAGCCCAGGGGGACCGGTGGCCATTTTTTGTGGCTTCCTTCGGCAGCTGCGTTCGCCCGTATCGAGCCGAGCCGGCAGGAGTCGCCCGGGTCGACGTCCTAATCACGACCTTGTGCCATCTGGCGCGCCTGGATGACCTGAGGACGGAGCTTGGGGTCGCAGTCCTTCCACAGCTCCACGAAGCGGGCGGAGTACGCTTTCGCCTTCCCGCTCTCGCCACGCCACCGATAGAGCTCGCCCAGCCGTCGATAGATGCCGGCGAGCTCGATCGCTAGGGTCCCCCTGTCCGTATTGAAGGGGGACTCATCGATGACATCCGGAGCATCCAGGTACCGCTCATAGACCGCTATGGCGGAGTCGATCTCCCCCGTGAGGTCATAGGCGCGTCCCAGGGCCGGCAACCCGAAGGCCGGAGTAGTTCCCTCAGCAACAGCCGCTTGAAATCTCGCGATCGCCGCGGGCCAGCGCCGTTCAGCCAGAGCAATATGGCCCCAGCCCAGCTCCAGCGCGGCTCTGTCGTGGTCGCGCCCGAGCAGGCCGCCGGTCGTGCCGCGCCGGTCCGCTACCCGCTTGTACTCGGCGAGGAGTGCCTGGGCACGGGCGACCCTGCCAGCCCTCGCGAACGCCGTGGCGAGGTCCAGGTAAGGGCGATCCACCGGCTGCAGCGAGCGGAGCGGATGCATGGTAAGCGCGTGCTCCAGTTCTTGTGCGCCCCGCGATGGCTCGCCAGCGACGGCAGCCATCAGGGAGGCCAACAGGATCACGTCGGCGAAGTAATGGGGGCTCCTCCCTGCTTCGAGCCGTGCCGACATGGCCTCGCGCAGGTGACGTTCGGCCTCCACCAACTGCCCGCGCAGGGCTGCAATGATGGCCATGTGCCTGTGCGCTTCCGCGCGCCAGGTCGGGTCTGTGCCGAAGTGCTCGAGGAGCTCCCGGGCTCGAGCCTTGGCGGTGGCATAGTCACCGCTCCGCTCCGCCAGTCGGACACCGAGCTCGCGAAGGCCGGGCACGTTGGGGAGCAGGCGGATCGCCTGCTCGTAGGTGGTCTGCGCCTGGTCCCATTGCTTGAGCGTAATCTGGATCAGCATCAGATTGTTGTAGCCCGATACATACAACGAGTCGACGGCGAGAGCGCGCTGATATAGCGATTCGGCCTGTGCGGCTCTGCGCAAGCTCCCGTACACGTTGCCGAGATTGTTGAGCGCCTCCCGATCATTGGGATAATCCTCGAGGATCGCCTCGTAGGCGGTGGCAGACCTGCGGAGGTCAGGCTTTACGATGATGTAGTAATCACCAAGCGTGAAATTCCGCTCCCGATCAGTCAGCCGATCGAGGCGCTGCATCGCGGCACCGTAAGCCTCAAAGACCCGGTCCAGCTTCCCGAGATTGGCCGCGTACATGCCGAGGGTCCGGTAGGCCATAGCGAACCCCGTGTCGAGCGCCACGGCCTGCTCCAGGTGGGTAACCGCCTTCTCAAAATTCGCTTCATGGTCACCGGCCCGCACCGCCGCGCTGTACTGCCGCAGCGCCGGCAGCGAGGCCGTGGTGACCCGTTCGAGCGGCGGCTCGCGATCCATCGACCTCAGCGACTCGCCGACTCTGGCCCGGAGTTCTCCCGACAGTTGGTCGACCGCTGCGATCAGCCGGGTGGAGTCCGGCGCCGTCACGCGATGGGCGGTCAGCACCTGCCCATCCTTGGCAGCGATGACCTGAGCCGACAACACGTATTGCGGGCCGGCTCTGGCGATCTCACCGGTCACAACCGCCTTGATTCCTTCCCGAACGGCGATCTCGCGCGCGAGCGCCGGATCGAGCCTCGCCGTATTCGGCCGCTCCATGCGGGCCAGCACCTCGGCCACTTGACCCGGGGAAACCAGGGTCACGGCCGGTGATTGTGCGAGATCGATACGGAACGCTTCGGTCAGTACTCCGCCCAGGCTACTGTCCACCTGCCGGGTACCGAAGTCAGCCAGGAGGAGGCGCTCACGTTGGGCAAGAATGCCCGCCCCGAGCAGCGTTTCCCTCGGCGTGGGCCCTCGGGGACGCATCGTCAAGTACTGCGTGGCGGCGGCACCAAGGCCGATCAGCGCGAGTGCGCCGACCGCCGTCGCCCGGTGCCGGGTGAGCCACTTCCAGCGAGGCAGAGGCGCCGCCGACGGACCAGTCGGTGCTGCCACACCGGTCGGCAGGGATAACGCCCTAGCGACCTCCCCCGCACTCTGGAAGCGATCGGCCGGCGACCGCGCCAGCGCCTTGGTCAACACCTGCTCGAGCGCATCGGGGACGGTGTCGCGCAGCGTGCGCACGTGGGGGACCGGCTCCAGCACCCGTTTGGCCATGACGGCCTGTGGAGTGCGCCCGGTAAACGGCGGTTCGCCCGCCAGCATCTCATACAGCACACATCCCAGCGCGTACACGTCGGTCCGAGTGTCGGTCTGCCCGCTCGTGGCCTGCTCGGGACTCATGTACTGCGGCGTGCCCACGGCAATCCCCGTGGCGGTGAGCTGCTCGCCGACGGTCTCCATCGCCTTGGCCAGGCCGAAGTCGGCCACCAACGCCTGCCCCTCCGAGAGCAGAATGTTCTCGGGCTTGATGTCTCGATGTACAATGCCTTCCCGATGGGCATAGTCGAGCGCCAGCGCTACCTGCCGTGCGAGCTCGACGGCATCGTCCACCGGCAGCTGCACCTCGCGGCGAATGCGCTCGCGCAGGCTCTCACCCCGCACATAGGGCATGGTGTACCAGAGTTGACCGGCAGCCTCGCCGGAGTCGAGTACGGGCAGGATATGCGGGTGCTGCAACCGCGCCGTCGTGCGGATCTCTCGCAGGAAGCGCTCAGGGCCCAGCGCGGCCGCGAGTTCGGGGCGGAGCACCTTGAGCGCCACCGGGCGGTCGTGCTTGAGGTCCTGTGCGAGGTAGACCGTGGCCATGCCCCCGCGTCCGAGCTCGCGCTCGATGCGATAACGCTCAGATAGGGCGATGGTGAGCTGAGGGAAGGGGTCGGCCATTGGCCGCACCTAACATGCGGCTCATGACGGCTGCGCGCTAGGCGTCGAGTGGAGGCTTTGCTAATCGGGGACAGACCTGTGAGGCACTGCAATGGCCAGGGAGGGAATTGAACCCCCGACACGCGGATTTTCAGGGCGTCAGCGGCCGATTCCTCCAGATCTGTCCAGATCGATTAGTGACCGTCCAGCATCGACCTACGACAGGCCCACGGAGCATCGAGCATCACGGAGAACCCTTGAATATCGCCGAGTTCAGGTACTAATCAGGTACGGGATCGGTCATCGAATGGCGTATCCTCCGTCAACCACGAGCGCCGTGCCTGTTACGAAGCGTGCCGCCGCTGACGCGAGAAACACTGCGGCCCCAGCGCATTCGGCGGGCGTTCCAAAACGGCCCGCCGGCGTTCGCGTCAGGATCTCTTGGTATAGCGGCATGCCCTTGATCGGCTCCGTAAGATCGGTATCGATCCAGCCCGGGAGAATGGCGTTCACCTGAATGTTGTGGGGTGCGAGCTCAATCGCGAGGGACTTTGTGAGTTGCATGATCGCCCCTTTGGCCGCGCTATAGGACGGCGCGAGTGCGGAACCAAATAGCGAGTACGTGCTTGCGATGTTGATGATCTTGCCAGCCTGCCGCTTGGTCATCGATTGTGCGGCGTACTTGGCAAGGAGGAAGCACGCCGTCAAGTCGGTCTCGATGACGCGATCCCAGTCCTCCGGTGAAAGGTCTAAGACTCCACCGAAGGCCGCGACTGCCGCGTTGTTGACGAGAATGGAAACCGGCCCGAGGTCGCTCTCGACGGAGGCCAGCGCTGGTCGCAGCTGGCCCCGGTCGGCCACGTCGACTGTCAGGGCCATCGCCGGAGGACCCGCTGCCCGCAGGGCCGCAAGGGCCTCCGCGTTCTTCTCGCCATTCCGCCCCCAAATGGCAACCTTTGCCCCCGCGTCCGCCAATCCGAGCGCAATAGCACGGCCGATGCCGCCATTGCCGCCGGTGACAACGGCAACCTGGCCGTCAAGGTTAAAGGCTTGGAGATCCGACATGCCGCCCTCCGGAGCGTCGTGTGATGCCTAACTGCTTTATTCCCCTGCTCGCGCCTGGCCACAAACTCCCCACCTATCCCCATCACTTCGAGCCAGCCTCCAGTGGCACGACGCCGGTTCCCGTGGGGCTCGCGCCACAATCGGTAAGGTACAGTTTAGGTACAATGGGGAGAACAGCGGCGAGCTAACTGCAATGGCCAGGGAGGGAATTGAACCCCCGACACGCGGATTTTCAGTTCTTCAAAGCGAAGAATACGGGACTACACCGGACTGTCCAGGCGTTGTCGCCACGGCACTTACACAACAGTGTGTTGTCCCCAGTAGTCTGCAGTTGTCTGGTGTTCGGACACAGGTTGGTCACAGGTGCCCCCCTCAATTCCAGAAGTCCCCGGCCGTGGAATAGGCCGGGTCATGAGGGCGCGAGCTTATGCCGCTGGAAAATGCGGGTGGGAGTCCCCCGTTCCAAAAATAAAAATTCAGATGTGAGGGAAATGTCAGCCACCTGGCTGTGTCTGCGAGACGCGCTGCTTTGTGCGAGCAGCGCGGCCGTGACGAGCCGGGGCGGTGCGAGGTGGACAGTGGCCATGCCGCCGCGCCCAAGCTCGCGCTCGAGCACATAGCGGTCGCGGAGAGCATCAGCGAGTACCTGGGGGATGTCGGCCACGAGGTCAGAGTTAGCGACCCTCCGAATCTGCCTGCGTCCTGATCGGTACGCGAGCAGCCTAGCGGTGATGACTCGAGTATGCCTCACTGCTGTGTCAGCACCTCGGCCGTCCAGATATCGCTCTCGCGCTTCTCGAGCACGAAATAGAACCGGTTGCCACTCACCGCGAAGTTGCCTCCCCCCCTCCCGATATCAGTCGCCGGATCATCGAAGCGAATCAGCAGGCGTGGCGCCCCGCTGGTCAAGGCCACGGCCCACAGACCCGCCTGGCCGCGTGCGTCATGAGTCACGTAGTACACCAGCCGGCTGTCCGGCGACCAGGCCAGGTTTTCAGGCCCTGACTGCGCGGGGAGATCCTGGGCGTCAACCAGCGTGCGCGGTTCGCCGCCGGCCGGGGACATGATGCTCAGTGACTGTTCCCCAACGTAGGCGATGAAACGGCCATCCTGCGACCAGCGGAACCCCGCATAGCGAGAACCCATGTCGCGAATCACTCGCCGGGGCGTTCCCCACGTCCGGCCCTCCCGCGAGACGAGGTAGAGCTCCTGTCTGCCGGTCTGGTGCGAGGAGAACACCAGCTTCTGCCCGTCCGGTGACCAATCGGGCTGCCCCTCCTGGGCGGGCGTGGCGACGACCGGCTCGGCCGGACCACCAGCCGCAGGGATGATGAAGATGTCGCGGTTGCCGTTGCGGAACGAGTGGAAGGCGATCTCCTTTCCGTCCGGCGACCAGGCGGGCGAGAAGTCGTCCTGCGGGTCCGTGGTCAGCTGCTCGGCCTCCCCGCCGGCTAGCGGCATCTTGTAGATGTCCTGGTTCCCGCTCCGATCCGAGTCGAACGCCAGCCACCGGCCGTCGCGGGAAATGGCTATGGCCTCGATGATCTGCTTGCCCGTGGTTACCGCGGTAGCCTGTGAGACGGAGACCACATCGCCCTGCGGGACCGGCAGCGACCAGACATTGGCGGTCTCGGTGAAGACCGAATAGGTGAGGCGCTTGCCATCGGCCGAGAGGCTGATGGTGTGAGCGTTCAGGCCGGTGGTGAGGCGCGTCGGCGGCCCCACGGGCTGGCCGGAACTGCGGAGCGCCACGCTGTAGATGTCCCGTCCCCCGTCCCGGTCGGAGATGAACAGCAGCAGCCGCCCTCGTGGAAGCCAGACGGGGCTCATGTTCAGCGCCTTGTTGTCCGTGACCGGCACTGCCTGCCCGCCGGCGGCGGGCACCAGCCAGATCGCACTCGGCGCGAGATTCCCGAAGCCGGACGTGGCAAAGACAAAATCCGAGTTCCCGGAGACGTAGGCGATCCAGGCCCCGTGGGAGACCACGCAGGAGAGTGCATCTCAAAGCCAGTCCCGACAGCGCGTGATGTCCCTCCTTCCAACGCTCTGGTGTACAGGGTATCCCGATGACGATACGCGATGCGCTGGCCATCCGGGGACCAGGCAAAGTCCCTAGGGGGATTCGCCACCTCGCCTCCGACCAGCAGCTTGGGGATGCCCCCCAGCGCCGTGACGATCTCAATCCCGCGCGGGGACTGGAAGGCGAGTCGGGCACCGTCGGGCGACCAGAGCGGCCGGCGGAGGTTGCCCGGGAGGTCCCGGCTGACCGGAATGATATTGCCGCCCTCGAGCTGCCGGACAAAGAGCTTCATCGCGCTCGTTGGGCCCGCGGCATAGGCGATGAACTTCCCATCCGGGGATATCGCCGGATCCACTTCGAGACCAGGATCGAGGGTCACCTGCGTCCGGCGCCCGAGAGTAACCTCGGCGGACCGATGACTCGCCAGGACGACGGCCAGTGCTGCTCCAGCCAACCCACCACTGCAAAGACGATCGCCGCTCTGGTGCTTACGACGGGCCCGCGACTGGCCACGACCGGACGGGTTTCTGCAGGCGTGGTGCCCCCGCTTGGCGTCACTAACGGCTCGAGGTGCACCAGCAGCTCCTCCGCGCTCTGCCAACGGTCGGCCGGCCGCTTGGCCAGGCAGCGCATGATGATCTGCTCGAGCCCCGGTGCGATGCTCGGCCGGTGCACCCGCACCGATTCCGGGGTCTGGGTCACCTGCGCCGCGAGGACCTGCTGGTGTCGAGGCCGCGAACGGCGGCCGTCCAGCCAACAGCTCGTAACCCATGGCACCCACGGCGTAGATGTCCACTCGGTGATCAAGGTGCGGGTCAGCGGTCGCCTGCTCGGGTGCCATGTAGGCGGGCGTACCGAGCGCCACGCCGGCCGTCGTGAGTTGCTGGCGCCCGGTCGCCTCGCTCACGGCCTTGGCAACGCCGAAATCCATGACCAAAGCATGGCGTCCCGATAGCATGACGTTGTCGGGCTTAATGTCGCGGTGCACGACATTTCGGGCGTGGGCATGGGCGAGCGCATCCACGATCTCGCAGAGAAGTTTCACAGCCTCGTGCACGGGCAGCTCGCCCTGGCGGACCAGTCGGTCCCGAAGCGACTCGCCTTCGATGTAGGGCATCACGTAGTAGAGGAAGGCGCCGGCTTCGCCCGAGTCAAGCAGCGGCAGGATATGCGGGTGCTGCAACTGAGCAGCAATCTCGATCTCACGGAGGAAACGCTCAGGGCCGAGGGCAGCGGCAAGCTCGGGCCGGAGCACCTTGATCGCCACCTTGCGACGATGCTTGACGTCCTCGGCCAGGTAGACCGTGGCCATGCCGCCCTGTCCAAGCTCGCGGAGTACCTCGTAGCGGCCGGCGAGGGCACCCTGGACGCGCTCAAGTGAGGTCGTCACGGCGTGAACCACCGCGAGGCTGCCGCATCGTCGCAGTGCATAATGGCGTTGAGGCGGAGCTGCGGGTCCGCAAGCAGCGGGATCTCCCGTAGAAGGCGCTCCGGCCCGAGGGCGGCGGCCAGCTCAGGATGGAACACCTTGAGCGCGACCGGCCGGTCGTGGCGGAGATCGTGGGCGAGGTAGACCGTGGCCATGCCGCCCGGCCCGAGCTCGCGTTCGAGTCGGTAACGGTCGGCCAGGGCGGCTCGTAGGTGGTCGAGGAGGTCGGTCAGCAGATGATCCGGTGACGAGGTCCGTTGTCACACATTACGGTATCCCAACCTTCTTCACGAGAGCCGCGAAGCGGCGGTCGGAGCGAATCGGATCCCAGTATTGCTCCACCTTGAGCTGCAACACGCCAGTGGACCGCGCCTGGTAGGCCGTCTCTAGCCAACGGAAGGCAGCGTCCGGCTCGCCCAGGGCGACGTAGACCTCGGCGATCGCTTCGGGGCGGACGTAGCGTCGCCCCGCCTCCTGTTCCAGCTCGCGCAGCACGCGCCGGGCCTCTTCTCGCTGGCCGAGAGCGACCAGCGCGCGGGCGGTCGCAGCCCGCACGTGGGACGGCGGGTCTTCCACCTGGCGGAGCGTACCCAGCGCCTCCTCGGGTCGGCCCGCGAGGAGCAGGTTCCGTCCCATAAGATCCAGCGGAAGCCAGGCGTGCGGGTCGAGTTCGAGCGCCTGCCGGCCTTGCTGAATCGCCTCACTATAGCGGCCCATGAGCTGCAGCACCCAGCCCAGGTCATGGAGGGTATACGCGGACAGCGGGTCCAGCGACTGCGCCCGCCGTAGGACGGCCAGGGCCGAGTCAAGCCGGGCCGGGGTACTGAGCAGCACGTATCCGTAGTAGTGGTACGCGGCGGCAGCGTTCGGGTTTAGCGCGATCGCCCGTTGGTACTCGCGCTCGGCGGCCGCGAAGTCCCAGTCGTACTGATGCAGCACGAGCCCGAGCGCGGCGTGCGCGTCCGCCAGGGTGGAATCGAGCGCAACGGCGCGCCGGGCCGCGTACTTGGCCTTCGGGTACGCCTCACTAGGCGCCAGGTAATCGTCGGCGAGCGCGCTCCATGCGTCGGCCATGCCGGCCCACGCCGGTGCGTAGGTGGAGTCGCGCGCGAGGGCCTGCTGGTAGAGCGTGAGGCTACGCCGCAGGTCGGGCTCGGTGTACTTGATGTAGTAGAAGCGGCCTTTGAGATAAAGGTCATGGGCTTCGAGGTTCTCCGTCCGGGGTCCCAGGTGCGCCGTATCGTCGGCCCCGAGCCTCACCTGAAGCGCTTGGAGGATCGCCCGGGTGATGTCGTCTTGGACATCAAAGACGTCCTTGAGCTCGCGCTCGTAAGTCTCCGACCACAGGGCCAGGCCGTCGGACGTGTTCACCAGTTGGGCTGCCACTCGGAGGCGTGGCCCCGCGCGGCGGACAGTGCCCTCGAGGACGGTCGCCACTCGGAGCTTCTCGCCGACCTCGCGCGCATCGACGGTCTTCCCCTTAAACGTGAAAGCCGAGCTGCGTGCCGCCACACGAAGGCCGGGGATTTTGCCCAGCGCGCTCGTGAGCTCGTCGGTCATCCCGTCAGCGAAATATTCCTGCTCGGGGTCGTTGCCCACGTTTACCAGGGGGAGCACGGCGACCGACTTGCGTGCCGCGACGCGCTCGGGGCCGGCCTGGCGAGCTGGCTGGGACGAGTCACTGAGCGAAATTGCCGCGGGGCGAGTGCCACGCCCCAACAGCGTTCCGCGCGTGAGCACGAGCGCCACGAAAGCGACGGAGGCAAAGAGCAAGCCGAGCGTGTAGGGGAGTAGCCGGCGGGCCGACCAGCGACGGTCCGAAGATCCGTCAGAGCGCCCCCTCGCGAGTGCCCCGGCGAACTCGGCGGCCGTGGCGAACCGGTCCGCGGGTGCCCTGGCGAGTACCCGCACGAGCGCTCGTTCCGCTTCCTCCGGAACGCTCTCGCGTAGGGTACGCACGTGCGGCACCGGCTCAAGCACGCGCTTAGCGAGAATGGCCTGCGGTGTGAGCCCGGTGAACGGGGGCTCCCCAGCCAGCATCTCGTACAGGACGCAGCCGAGCGCGTAGATATCAGAACGGCCGTCCACCTGGCCTCCACTCGCCTGCTCGGGGCTCATGTAGGCCGGGGTGCCCACCGCCATGCCTGTCTCGGTCAGCTGGCCCTCATGCCCGGCGGCAAGCGCCTTGGCCACTCCGAAATCGGCGACCCTGGCGTGTCCGCCTGCGAGCAGGATGTTCTCGGGTTTGATGTCTCGATGGATGATGCCCCTGACGTGCGCGTAATCCAGGGCGTCTGCAACCTCACTGGAGAGCCGAACGGCTTCATCGAACGGCAACTGGACCTCACGCCGGAGCCGGTCGCGCAGGCTTTCCCCCTCCACGTAGGGCATCGTATACCAGAGAAGCCCTAGCGTATCACCGGAATCGAAGACAGGCAGGATATGCGGGTGGTCCAGCCGGGCAGTCGTTTTGATCTCGCGGTGGAAGCGCTCTGCACCAAGTATCGCACTCAACTCGGGGTGAAGAACCTTGAGTGCCACCGGACGATCGTGCCGTAGGTCATGGGCGAGATAGACCGTGGCCATACCACCTCGCCCAAGCTCGCGCTCGAGGTGGTAGCGATCGGCTAGCGCAGCCCGAAGGCGGACAATGGTAGGGTCGGTCAGTCTGGAAAGTCCGAGAGGAACTCCCCTAGACTAGCACACGGTTAGAGAACCAACCAGTGGCCATGAGATCAGGCCTCGGCGATACGAGGAATTTGATTCTTCTTTGACACTGGCTGGTCAGATTGCCTCCATGCCCAAGGTCGACCGTTACGTCGGCTGGTGGCTGTCTGACGGGCTGCAGATGCTCGCCTTTGAGGCTGAGCTGGCCCACCTGCCCCGCTCCCTCATCTCCGCTCAGGGTGTTCGAGTGTCCTTGAGGGTCAGGCAGTTCACCTTCTCCAGCACCTCACCAAGTCAGAGACCAGACCGTATACTGGGGCATTCATTTTCCCTAACCTATAGAGGTTCTATGCGTGCCTTGCTGCCCGCGGTTCTCCTCGTCTGCATCACATCAACCGGTATCGCTCAGCAACCCCGCCCGTACACGGAGGGACCGGTCGTTGTTTTCAGTTATATCCGCACAAAGCCTGGCATGTTCGACAAGTACATGGAGTATCTGGACGGGAACTACAAGCGCCTGCTAGAGGCACAGAAGAAAGCTGGAGTCGTCACAGACTACGCTGTGTACACCTCGCCACAAGCCACAGAGGACGATTGGAACGTCCTCCTCACGACCACATACAAGAACATGGCGGCCCTGGATAACCTGGATGATCGCACGGACCCCATTGCGGCTTCTACCCTGAATCAGAATAGAGCGCAGGCGAGTCAAGCCTCTGTCGAACGTGGCGCGACGCGCGATCTCGTAGGTGGGAGGTTACTACGGCAACTCATCTTGAAATGAGTTCGGCTTTTTGGACGGGGGCGGCCAGCACGGCGTCCCCGGACTATTTGATCCTCCGTTGACCGTCGACGCCTAGCTTCTGCCCGATGCCGGAAGCCGAGCCAGGCCCTCAAGAAATTAGAATCGTCCCCCAGAGATTTCGGAGTACCCTCCCAGCCGCCTCGGTGCCGACTTTGAATCAGGAGAGGTCCAGCTGCATCGGTTAGGACACTTTGGGAGCTGGGACTTCCTCTTGGGCAGGCTGAGTCCAGCGAGCCCGGCCGACATCACCAGGCATGATCTCGGCGTCCGTCTCCACCACCTCAGCGGCGCTCTTGGCATCCGCTTGCGCCTCCTGCACACTTGGCGTCTCGCCCCGACCGCAGGCCCGGCAGGTCTGCGTCTCGGGGTTGTAGGTGTCATTCGCGTACGGTAGCTCGCGCTGGCACTGCGGGCAGCGGAAGGTGTCGTTTCCCATCCCCTCTAAACTGGAGGCCAGCGACAATATGTGCCAGAGGGGCCGCTCGGCACAGGTCGGCTCGGGCACGCGCGCTCTTCCGCCCCTCAGCCACTGTATGCGTGCGCCCGGTCCCGCTCGGTGACGTCCCGGGCCACCGCGTAGATCAGCCCAGTGGCTGGCTCCGGGTACGACGTCCACTCAAGCTGCCGGTAGCTGCCGTCCTTGCAGCGATAGCGATTCTGGAAACAGATGGTCTCGAGACCGTTGGCGAGCTTGCTCACCTCCGCGATTGTGTCGCTCCGGTCCTCGGGGTGGATTAGCTCGACGAAGGGGATTTTCAGCAGTTCCGCCGTGGTGTAGCCCAAGACCCGCTCGAAGGAGGGATTGACCAGTTTGAAATAGCCGTCGATCCCGGCGATGCAGAGCATGTCCAGGGCATAGTTGAAGAACCGATCCAGGTCGTAGCGGGTATACTCCCCGGTGGCAGCCTCGCTCACCGAGACGCCGCAGAGGGAGCAGTAGCGCGCGCCCTCGGTCAGCGGCGCCTGGCATCGTAGGCACGAGCCTTGAGAATCTCTCGTTGGCATCGTTTCCATGATCGGACACCTCCCCCAAGCTACGCCTACAGTGGGGCGTTGCGGTCGGGCGCACTCCCGCTCACGATTCAGTATGCCGGGGTGGCCGGATACCAAGTGTGCGCAGGCTCACTGAATGGCAGTCGAGATCTTTCGTTGTCGGCCCGCGGCCCGCCGAAGTGCCTTTCGCCAAGTTAGGCCCCCGCACGCCTCGAACGGATGGTTTTCTGTTCCGCCTCCTAGCGCCGGCGCACGGTGGCCGGTACCGATGGCCGTCCTTCCTCGCCCTGCCACCCCCGATATGTCGCATCGGGTCCAAGGGCAAGAATGTTGAATGAGCCTGGCCGCGCCTCGGGCGACGGCTCAATCCTCGACGCTCGTCTCTTGCGTCTGATGCGGGAGCAAGAGAGGAAGGTGGAGCAGGTGACGCGAAGCAACGCCAGCGCCCATAAAATCAAGGCGCCGGGGAAAATCGCCCCGGCCCATAGATCGAAACGGCCCGCTTGAGCGGGCCGCCAGTGAGCACTACAGTGCGGGATGCGTCCGCGCCCCGGGCCCCACCAGCCCCTCTCTCCTCCGCCGCCCGAGAGGCCGCAGAACGTGCCGCCATGATCTGCGCGACTGCCGCCGAAGCCTGCGCAAGAGCCGAACGCATCGTCGCGGAATCCAAAGCTGCCCGCGAAACGCGCCGATCCTCCCGCCTCGGGGGGTAGCCCCATTCTCGGCGTTACGCTGAAACCGATCCACTACTCCGCGCGAGATTCATGCTTCCGGAAAAAGCGGCCGCCGCACGGGCAAGCCATGCGGCGGTCTAGGGAGCAACCCTGGTAACTCCAACTGGACAGAGTTCCCGATTAGGGGGGTGGCGGGTTGAAAGCCCGCCCGGGGCGCTCCCCTGCACCGCCTTCGAGGGGCGGTACGCTCTAAGTATAGGTGCCGGTCCATCGCGGTACAAGATGTGACGGGTCAGGCGGCGAGGCGAAGCGAGGGTCAGTTCACGAGGGTCCGCTAGTCTATGCCATGCCGAGACCGTCCTGGTAGTCCCTCATAGCGCTCAGCGCCGTCGAGCCGACTTTGAAAAACTCCAGCTTCTTCTTTCGCATGTCCTTGCTCATCACACCCTCGAAGCCGAAGTGAGCGGCATTTCAGGTACTATTTAGGTACTTCTACACAGACGGCCACCCAACTTGGATGGCCGTAGTATTCATAACCAATGTTAATACGGCGGGTTACACGCAATGGCCAGGGAGGGAATTGAACCCCCGACACGCGGATTTTCAGTCCGCTGCTCTACCAACTGAGCTACCTGGCCGAGGCGCGGGAATATAAGGAGAGGGGGTCAGGGGGGCCAAGGGATTCTCATCAGCTAAGTGACTTAAGCCACTTCGGTTCGCTCAGGGTGACATCGCCGCATGCTCTGACCATATTTCGCACCCATGCCGCCGCCCCGGTTTCCCAACCTCACTGTTCTGTCGCACCCCCTCATCCAGCATAAGCTCACCATCCTTCGGGATAAGCACACCAGCACCCGCGACTTCAAGCAGCTGGTGAGCGAGATCGCCACCTTGATGGCCTACGAAGTCACCAAGGATCTTGCCACCTCACCGGTCGAGATCGACACTCCCCTCGAGCACATGACCGGCCTTCAGGTATCGGGAAAGAAGCTGACGCTGGTACCAATCCTCCGGGCCGGTTTGGGCATGGTCGACGGCATTACCCAGTTGATTCCCTCGGCTCGAGTGGGACACATCGGCCTCTACCGGGACCACGATACGCTCCAGCCGGTGGACTACTACTTCAAGATCCCCGCCGACCGGGTCGAACGCGATTTCTTCGTGCTGGATCCCATGTTGGCCACGGGCGGGTCCGCGGTTGCTGCGGTCAGCGCTCTCAAGAAGGCAGGAGCCCGCCGCATCCGCTTTCTCAGCCTGGTGGCGGCACCCGAGGGCGTCTCCAAGATGCTCCAGGCTCATCCCGACGTAGCCATCTTCGCTGCCGCGCTGGACCGCGAGCTGAATGAAGTGGGATACATCCTTCCCGGGTTGGGAGACGCCGGAGACCGCCTGTTTGGGACGAGGTAGCCCCGCATGAGCAGCCTTCGACTCACCTTCTGGGGCGCTGCCGGACAGGTGACCGGATCGATGCACCTGCTCGAAGCCGCCGGTGCCAGGATCCTGCTCGACGGGGGACTGTTCCAGGGTCACCGGGCCGAGAGCCACCGATTGAACGCGCAGCTCCCGTTCGACGCCCGCCGGATCGATGCCGTGGTCCTGAGCCATGCCCACATCGATCACAGCGGGCGGCTCCCGCTCCTGGTCAAGGAAGGGTTTCACGGACCGATCTACGCCACCCCGGCCAGCCGGGACCTCAGCGCGGTCATGCTGGCCGATGCCGCCCACATCCAGGAGAAAGACCACGAGTATCTGGAGCGAAAGGGCAGGGTAGGGCCCGAGAGCGAGCCTCTCTACTCGCTGCGCGACGCCGTCGCCGTACAGGATCTCATGGTCGGCGTCCCCTACCGGCGGGTGTTTCATGTGCGCAAACACCTGGCGCTCGACTTTCTCGATGCCGGCCATATCCTGGGGTCAGCCACGGTGGACCTCAGGGTGAGCGAAAACGGCAACCATCGTCTGGTGTATTCCGGAGACATCGGCCGCAGCGGACTTCCCATCGTGCGAAATCCGGAGCCTCCCACCGGACCGATCGATACCCTGATCGTCGAATCCACCTACGCCAACCGGCAACACGAGTCCTTCGATCAGGCGGAAACCCGCCTGGCAGAGGCGGTGCGCCGGGTGGCATCCCGGGGCGGCAAGCTGCTGATTCCGGCCTTTGCGGTCGGTCGAGCTCAGGAGTTGATCTACAGCCTGCACCGGCTCTCCCGTGCAGGCCAGATTCCTCAGATACCGATCTACCTGGACAGCCCCCTGGCGGTAGATATCACCACCGTCTTCCGGATGCATCCTGAGGTCTTCGACCGGGCTGAGCGGTTCATCGAGACCACCAATGAGCTGTTCGATGTTCCCCTGCTCCAGTACGTCCGTGACGTCTCCCAGTCGAAGGCTCTCAATTCGCTGAATGGGCCGGCCGTGATCATTGCCGCTTCAGGGATGGTAGAATCGGGCCGCATCCTGCACCATCTGGCCCACGGCATTGGAGACCACCGGAACCTGGTGCTCTTCGTGGGCTTTCAAGCCGAGCATACCCTGGGTCGCCGAATTGAGAGCGGGCAGGAACGAGTCCGCATTCTGGGCCACGAGTACGAGCGGAGAGCTGAAGTGGAATCGATCACCGGTTATTCAGCTCATGCAGACCGGGACGAGCTCCGGGCCTGGGTTCGCCGGCTGGGAGGGCCAATTCGCCGGGCGTTCGTAGTCCACGGAGAACCGCCGGCGCTGGATGCCATGGCAGGAATTCTCCGGGAAGAGGGCGTGCGCGAGGTACGAGTCCCCAGCCACGGCGAGAGCTTCGACTTGTGACCGGGGGACGGCCCACTCGTCGTTCGCCGTTCCAGAAGTTTCGCCGTGCGCTCGGGCTGATCATCCTCGCCGCCGGCTCGGTGTACACGGTGGCCCTGGTAATGGTCCTTATCGTGAGCCAGGAGGATCAGCGCCGTCCAGCGGACGCCATTGTGGTGCTGGGTGCCGCCCAGTACAACGGCCGCCCGTCGCCTGTCTTCCGGGCGCGACTGGATCACGCACTGCAACTGTACCGCGAAGGTCTTGCGCCTCGGTTGGTGGTGACCGGCGGGGTCGGTCGCGGAGACACGATGAGCGAGGCGACCGTCGCCCGGCACTACCTGCTAAACCGGAAGGTGCCGCCGGATGCGGTAATCTCTCAGCCTCAGGGCCGCTCAACTCAGGCCTCGATGACCGCGGTTGCCGGCTGGCTCAAGGCAGCTCATCTGAAACGAGTGATCCTGGTCAGCGATCCGTTCCACATGTTTCGACTGCGGCTCGAGGCCCGGCGCACTGGGCTCGAGGCTTACACCTCGCCCACGGAGAGCAGCCCCATCTCGGACAATCCGGTGCTCGAGCTCCGCTACCTGGCTGCCGAAGCCTTCAAGATCCCGGTGGCGTGGCTGCGCGCCTCCGCCTCAACTCTCACCTTCCACCGCTCCGCGCCATGACGCTCGTCTCCTCCGAACGCTTGTACAGCGGCAGGATCATCAATCTGGACCGCGACACCGTTCAGTTTCCCAATCAATCGACCGGCCAGCTGGAGATGATTCGTCACCCCGGGGCCTCGGCGGTCGTTCCTTTTGTGGATGAGCCTCGCGCCCCCGACCCGCGGATCTACCTGATCCGTCAGTTCCGCCACGCAGCTAACGGGTTTATCTGGGAGGTTCCGGCGGGGAGACTCGATCCCGGCGAGACTCCTGCGACGTGCGCTCAGCGCGAATTGGAAGAGGAGATCGGGATGAGTGCCGACGTGTTGGCGCGGCTCACTACGATCTATACCACGCCTGGCTTCACCGATGAGAAGATTCACCTTTTCTTGGCCCACGAGCTGAAAAAGGGGACTCACAAACGAGAAGCCGACGAGTTCATGGAGGTTCATACCCGACGCTGGTCCGAGGCCATGAGCATGATCCGGAGCGGCGAAATTTCAGACGGGAAGACGCTGGTGGCGCTGATGTTCATTCAAGGATTCCGTCGCTGAGCGGTCTGGCGAGCCGTCTTACGAGAGTGCATGACAGGGACTA
The DNA here is from genome assembly GCA_963698975.1 of uncultured Gemmatimonadales bacterium. GTDB lineage: Bacteria > Gemmatimonadota > Gemmatimonadetes > Gemmatimonadales > GWC2-71-9 > CAVVWJ01. The sequence goes on along the minus strand of CAVOSV010000002.1, from coordinate 896,497 downwards.
CGTTTGCCATCACTATGCCGGCACATTCGTTTGATGCGCTATTCCGCTCGCTGAACAAGGGCGAGCTTGCCCCAATCTATTATCTGTACGGCCTCGAAGACGTGCTCAAGGACGAGGCCGTACGGACGATTGTAGACCGGGCGCTGGATCCCGCCATGCGTGACTTCAACCTCGACCAGCGTTCCGCCGTCCAGCTCGATCCCGAAGAAATCCACGCTTTGTGCAATACGGTTCCCATGATGGCCGAGCGGCGCGTCGTGGTCATTCGAGAGGTGGAAGCCTGGCGCCGCAAGACCAAGTCGAAATCCGAATTCCAGCGATACCTGGAGCGGCCCAGCCCAGATACGGTTGTCGTGCTGGTGCAGGGATCCGCGGAAGAGGCCGAGGACAAGGACCTCGCCCGAGGCTCGTACCTCGTTCGGCTGGATCCCCTGCCCACCGAGCGAGCGATCAAGTGGTTGTTGCACCGGGCTGTCACCCTGGGTGTGAATCTCGACGGCCCCGCGGCGGAGCATTTAGTGCAGGCGATTGGCGCCGATCTGGCGGCCTTGAGCTCGGAACTGGCCAAGCTGGCGTCGTTGCCAGCCGACGAGCCGCTCACCCCCGAGAGGGTGGGTCAGCTCATTGGCGTGAGACAAGGGGAAACCCAGTGGGACTGGCGAGCGGCGATTCTCGAGGGAAAAACCGGTCGTGCCATAACTCTCTTGCCGGCAATTCTCGCCCAACCCGGAATGTCGGGAGTGAAGCTAGTTACCCTCCTGGGAACGACGCTCATTGGCCTGGGGATTGCCCGCCGCTTCCAGGATAAAGGTCTCCGGGGTCGCGCCCTGGAAGACGCCGTGTTCAAGGCGCTGCTGAAGAACCGGCCCGCCGGTCTGCTGGGCTACAAGGAAGAGGCGGCTCGCTGGTCGCGATTGGCAGATCGCTGGCCGGCCCGGCGGGTCGATGCGGCACTCGAGGCCTGCCTTCAGGCCGATCAAGCGCTCAAGAGCACCACCATCTCCGATGAGCGGGGAGTGCTGACTGACCTCGTATTGCGGCTGGGTGTGGAATCCGCGGAGGCGGCCTGATGGGACGGCTCCTAATTTTCCTTTCCGTCCTTCCCGTCATTCCCGTCCTTCCTCTCCAGGGACAGACCGATCCCCGGTTGGTCGAAGTGATTCGCGACGCCCAGGAAGGCGACAGCGACTCGGCCCGAATCAAGATCCAGCAGATGCTCAGAGCAACGTCGCCTACCGATACGTTGTACCCTCAGATTGTTTACACCCAGGCCATGGTGGCAAACGACGCCTCCGACATGCGGCGCCAGCTGCAGCGGGTGGCGGTGGAGTACTCGTCCTCCAGCTGGGCCGACGATGCCTTGCTCCGGCTGGTCCAGCTCGATTATGCCGGCGCCAATCTGGACGGCGCAGCCCGCAACCTGGAACGCATCCGACTCGACTATCCCGACAGTCCACTGATACCGCAGGCGGCGTATTGGGCCGCTCGCACCTACTTCGACCAGAAGAAGCCCGACCTGGCCTGTCGCTGGATCGCGGATGGCTTGAAAGACCCCTCAGCCAACCTGGAGCTGCAGAACCAACTTCGGTACCTGAATCAGCGTTGCCGTCAGTTCGCCGCCGCTCCAGCACCGGCCCGGGCGGACACCCAGGCCAGAACCCCGACTCCGGTTGACTCCCAGCCGACAATCGCCGGGGCGACTTCGGACACAACTCCATCTCCGGCACCGCCCGGCGACACCGCCCACACTCCGACGTCGGCTTCGGCCCCGGCTCCAACCCCGCGGCAGCCTGCTAACAAACCCTCGACCTCCGCTCCGACTGCAGCAACCCATTACCGGATCCAGATCGCCGCGGTAGGGAACAAGGCCGCCGCTGAGTCGGTTGCCGGCAAGTTGAAGTCCAAAGGATTCGATCCAATCACCGTCGAAGAAGCCGGACTCTACAAGGTGCGCATCGGTGATTACCGGACCAAGGCGGAAGCTGCCGCGGCCGTACCTCAAATCAAAGCGAAGCTGGGGGGCAGCCCATTCGTGGTCGCCGGCTCCTAGCAGCAGCCACAGCTTTCGGCCTGGCCGCGCTGACGCTCGAGGGTTGCGCTCCAGCCTCCGCTCCCAAGCCCTCACCTTCTCCCCCGCCCACGCAGTCGGAAGACCCCTGCCTGTTGGTTGCTGACTCGACGCAGCGGATCGATACGGTCACGATTGCGGTGTCCAGTCCGCTGGACTTCTCGCACGCGCCGGTACCCACCAACCAGGATGAGCGGCTGGTCTTTCGCCAACTCTTTCCAGGACTGCTCAGACTCGACTGCCGAGGTGAGCTCCGGCCGGCTCTGGCGAGCCACTGGCAGAGCGATACCACAGGCCGCACCTGGACCTTCGTGCTCCGAGATGGAGCCCGATTTCCCGATGGCAGCAGCCTGAGTGCCCGCAGCATCGAGGCCGACTGGACTCGCCGGGAAAGTGCTCTGCAGGAGGCGGGATTGGATTCAGTGCGGGCAATCGACGATCGCACGCTGCGGGTGACCATGAAGGACCTGGGCGATTCGCTGCCCAGAGCGTTCGCCGATCCACTCTGGTCCGTGGTCTCAAATAAGATGGCAACAATGCCGAGCGGAGGTCGGCTGACCGTGTCGCTGGGACCGGGTCGAGCGATCCTTGCAATCGCCATCGCAGGCACCAGAGACTTGAGGGACGCGCTCGATGCCGGCGCTGATCTGGTGGTTTCGGGTGATCCTCAGGTAATCGACTATGCCGCGCGTACGAGCGAGCTCAACACCTATCCCCTGCCATGGGACCGAAGCTATGCCCTCTTGCAGCACCCAGGGGCCCAGGCGGTGTCAACGACTCTGGATTCAACGCTGAAGCTGTCCCTGGTTCGAGATGTGGTGCAGACCGACGCCCGCCCAGCATCGGACCAACCCTGGTGGAATTCCAACCCCTGCTCGGTCGGAGTCTCCATGTCCGTGACCAGGCCGACAGGGTCACGCATTCTCTACCAGCAGACCGACCCCGTCGCTCGACAACTGGCTGAGCGCCTCGTGGCCGTTGCCGATCGTAGCCCGCTGAGCGCCCTTGCAATGGATCCCCTCCGGTTTGGGGCCGAGCTCGAACAAGGGTCTGATCGCGGATACATCGTAGCAATCCCCTTGCAATCGGCGTCGCCCTGCCGCGAGGCGGCCAGATGGACGCGCAGAGGACGTCTCTTTCCATTAGTCGACACCCGGCAGCACGCAATCATCCGCCGAGGGTCGCCCGCGCTCAGCGTGGATTGGGACGGGACTCCTCGCTTTCTCTCGGAGGCAGACCTTCATCAGGAGACTTTCCGCTGAGCTTCCGGAGCAGAGTGTTTGGGGCCATCCTCCTTGCCGTGCTGATCCCGCTTGGCGCGCTGGCGCTGGGGGTGCGGCGGGAGCTGGATCGTCGCCTCACCCGGGAATATCAGGCGCGAGTGGAAGCGATGGCAGCCGTTCTCGAGTCTGACCTGAGGCGTGAAAGCGGTTTGGTCGAGCAACGGCTCCAGGCTATCGTGACTCAGCTGTCGAAAGACAACCGCTTCCGTCTGGCCGTTCAGGGCGACCCAGCCAGCCGGCCATACCTGCTCGATGTCGCGGGTCAGGCGTTGCGGCTCTCCGGACTCGCCCTGCTTCAAATCCAAGATTCCAGCGGACGGATTCTGAGTTCCGGTCACTTTCGCAACGAGTTCGACCGGCTGGAGCCGCAGCTCCCCGGCTTGCTGGAAAGCGCGTCGGACTCGCTGGTGTTGCTCCGAGCCCGCACCCCCGATTCTGCCGTGCTCGCGCTGACTCGAATCGACTCGATTCGCATTGGAAGCCGAGCATTCAAGATCAGTGGCGGAGTAAGAGCGGACCCTCGGCTCCTGGGAGGCCCGAGTCGAGACTCGAGTCTCGCCGTCAGGTTGGAGTACCCGGGGGCGGCATCGACCTCTGTCCCGGGAAGCCGGATTGTTCGCGAGCTGCGCCTGCCGTATATCGACCTCGCCACCCGCCCGGGGATAACCATGGATACTGCCCGGCTGCTGGTGACTCAGTCGCTCGACGCACTGGAGTTTCTTCGGAAGGGGGTAATCCGCTGGTTTCTAGTAGCTCTGGCGCTCACCGTCCTGGTGGCCGTGCTTGGCGCAGCCTGGCTTTCGGCGTTGGTCAGTCGGCCCCTTCGCGATCTGGCGGAGAAGACGGCCCGGGTAGACCTGGACCGGCTGGATCAAAGCTTTGCTACCGAACGAACCGACGAGATCGGCAGTCTCTCGCGGCTGCTCGCCGCCATGGTGGACCGGCTCCGGGCCAGCTCCGTCCGCGTCCGCGAGGCCGAGCGCCGCGCAGCGATCGGCGACCTGGCTCGCCAGGTGAACCACGATATCAAAAACGGCTTGGCGCCTATTCGGAACGTCTTGCGTCACCTGAGCGAGGTGCTTCAGCAGGATCCCTCATCCCTTCCTCAGGTGTTCGAGGCCCGACGGAGCACTTTGGAGTCGAGTGTAGAATATCTCGGCACCCTGGCCCGCAACTACGATCGGCTGGCGCCAGGCATGGAGCGAAAGGCCTGTGACGTCAATGCCATTGTCGAGCAGGTAGTCCGCAACATCAGCCATGATGGAGCCGGGATCCGGACCCAGCTCGCCTCTCAGCAACCTCTTGCTTTGGCCGATGCGTTGATGGTTCGACGGATCCTGGAAAATCTCGTAGGGAACGCCCTGGATAGCCTATCCGGAAAGCCCGATGGCGAGGTCACGATATCCACCGAGCGGGCCGGCGGCCCAGGACCGGAGAGCGTGAAAATCACGGTGGCGGATACTGGAGTCGGCATGAACGAGAGCGAGCTGAACCGGGCCTTCGACGACTTCTACACCACCAAGTCCGGAGGAACCGGCCTGGGTTTGTCCATCGTTCGCCGGCTCATCCTGGATCTCGACGGCACCCTCCGAGTGGATACTCAGCCCGGCACCGGCACCCGGGTGGTGGTCGAGCTGCCTCCGGCGCTGGCCAATGAGTCGAGATCATGACTCTGATATTGGTCGCCGATGATGTACCGGCGCTCACCGAGCAGTACGCCTACGACCTCAAGCGTCTGGGTGGTTACGAAATCGTCACCGCGAACGAGGGTGGCGGGGCGCTGGAATTGCTCCGCAGCGCTGCGGTTGACTGCATGATCCTCGACCTGGAAATGCCGGGAATGGATGGCTTCGAGGTGCTGCGCCGGCTGGAGCAGCAGGGCAGTGAAGTGCCGGTGATCGTCTATACCGGGACTGGAAACTACGAGCGCTGCATCGCCGCTCTCAGGCTGGGCGCCTACAGTTTCATCGACAAGGCCGAGCCGATGGAGCGAGTGGTTCATGAGGTCGAGACGGTACTGGAGCGGAAGAGACTCCGGCAGGAGCTGATGGTCTTGGAGCGCCGGCTTGGCATCGAGTCTTCGTTGGTGGGCTCCAGCGCTGCCATTCGTGCGCTGCGAGAAGCGATCGACCGGATAGCCCGGATCCCGAGTCCCGTGCTGATCCTGGGTGAAAGCGGAACCGGCAAGGAGCTCGTCGCCCGAGATCTGCATCGCTCCGGCCTCAATCCCGAGGCGCCCTTCGTAGCCGTCAACAGCGCGGCCCTGCCCGAAAATCTGATCGAGAGTGAATTGTTCGGTCACGAGCGCGGCGCGTTCACCGGTGCCGCTGTCACCAGAAAGGGAGCCTTTGAGGCTGCCGGGCGGGGCACCCTGTTCCTTGACGAGATTGGAGAGCTCCCGCTTGCGGCCCAGGCAAAGCTCCTCCGCGCGTTGGAGATCCGGGAAGTAGTCCGCCTGGGTGCGACTCGCGCCATCCCCATAGAAGCCAGGATCGTTGCCGCCACCAATCGAAACCTGGAGGCCGACGTCTCGGCTGGACATTTCCGGCAGGACCTTTATTACCGCCTCAACGTTCACGTTCTCAACGTGCCGCCCCTCCGTGACCATCTCTCCGACATCCCGGAGCTGGCCAACGGTTTCATCACGAGCCTGTGCCGACAGTTTGGTTTCCGGCCCAAGAAGCTGTCGGGCGACGCCGTGGAGGTGCTGCTGGGATACGACTGGAGTCGCAACAATGTACGTGAGCTGCGGAACGCCATCGAGCGCATGATTATCGCCGCCGACGGCGAAGTACTCCGGCCGGAGCATGTCCCCGCAGATATCCGCGACGAGAGTCGCATTCCCAGTCAACCCACCGGAGCCCGAACCCTGCAGGCTCTGCGCACCGAGGCCGAGCGACAAATTGTGGCTACAGCGCTGGAACGAAATCAGTGGCATGTGACCCGAACCGCCGAGGAGTTGGGACTCGCCGACCACGCGAGTCTGCTCAAGATCATGCGTCGGCTGAACCTTCGTCGAGAAGGAAAAGCCGGACCCGAATAGCGTGTCCTGCCGGACACATCCTCCTCTCTCCGGTGGTGTTCCTCCGGACACACTCTGCCGGCTCCGCCATTACCCGTTTTCACTAACTAATTGTCTTTGCAGGACAAACTCGCGCGTCACCGGATCCTCCTCGATGTGGCCGCCCACTTGCCTTGGTCTCCGCGCAGTTGGCCGTCACTCACGCGCCTCGCGCCCCATCAAGGAGAGACTCATGTCACGTTACTTCGCCGTACCAGTGTTCGCGCTTACTGCCATGGTTGCCGCCTGCGGGCGGTCCGATCGCCAGCAAACCACGTCCACCAGCGCGGGCGCGAACCCGCCCGTCGTCTCCGGGGCAACTACTGGAAACGACAGCAGCGGTGACGTAGGAGCCAAGTCGGCTCCGGTCACCTACGCCCGGGCAGAGTCCACCTTCAATGGCGGGAAGTACGCTGAGGCCACCCAGCTGTTCTCCGGGTACACCGAGGGCCATCCGGACAACGCCTGGGGTTACTACATGCTGGGGATCTCCGCCTGGAAGAACGGAGAGCCTGACCGTGCCCTGACCGCCTTCGACCGATCCATCGAGCTCGATCCGAATCACCGGAAGAGCCTGTACAATTCCGGACGAGTGTTGCTGGAAATGGGACGTCCGCAGCAGGCGCTCGACCGTATCGAGAAGGCGCTGAGCCAGGAGCCGGCATCGAGTGAGGGACTCCGACTCCTGGGCAGAACTCGGTACATCCTGGGTCAGGTAGATGAAGCCATCGAGGCTTATCACCGTGCCCTGGCCATTGACGATCGGGATGTTTGGGCGATGAACAATCTCGGGTTGATCTACATCGACCAGAACCAGCCTGATGCGGCGCTTCCCGCCCTGGCCCGCGCGGTACAACTCAAAAGCGACGCGCCGGTTTTTCAGAATAACCTGGGCGTGGCCCTGGAGCGGTCGGGTCATCGGGAGGCGGCAGCCCATGCCTACGAGTCTGCGGTTCAGGTCGACAGCACCTATCAGAAGGCGGCGGTAGCCCTGGCAAGGGTCACCGGCCTGACGCAGGAGACCGACTCTGTGTCGGTGGATCTGGCCCAGTTGGCGCAGCAATTCGAGCAGGAGATCGAAAGCTGGAAAGGGTCCGGCAGCGAGATCACCCAGGAGGTTCTCGATTCCACCCCGGTAGCGTCGGATTCGTCGACAGCCTCGATCGAGAGCCAGGGCGACAGCGTGGAGGAACCTGATCACGAAGAGTAAGCCCAAGCGAAGGGGCCGGCCTCAGGGCCGGCTCCTTCGACTTGCTGCCGTTGCTGTCGCTCTGTATAGTGGCGGCTGAACCTGTATCGGTGGTCATGCCCGCATTGCTCTTCCCCCTCATCTGTTCTCTACTGACGGTCCCAGCCGATACTCTCGAGCGTCCTGCCGCAATCGTGGCAGCCGTCACTCGGGCCATCGAGGGAGACAGCGCTACCAACCTGGAAAGTCGCTGGAATACCAGACTCGGCCGGGATTCGACAGACCGTGCCGCTCTGTTTGGCCTCGCCACACTGAATCGGCTGCGCTACGCCTTTCCCGATGCCGAGCGGTTATACCAGCGGGTGCTGGGCCAGGACTCCGTGGCCAATGATCCGCTGGATGCCTACGCCCTTCTGGGCCTGGCGCAGGGCTTGGACGCTCAGGGCTTCGACGAGAAGGCCAAGCCAGCGCTGGAGCGCGCCCGAGCGGCGGCCCGCCGAGTCAGCGACCCAGTCGCCGAGAGTGAAGTTCTGCTGGTGATATCGCTGCAGCGGGCCTTCGGTGAAGGGGTTGAATCTGGATTGGCCACGCTCGATACGGTGGAACGCCTCGCTCCCCCAACTCGCTACGATGTTCACGCCGAGCGGCTTCGCCAAAGGGCTGCTTTGCGGGGGATGGTGGGTGAGCCGAGGGCCCGGGCCGACGCGGGACAGGCTCTTCAACTAGCCCGGCAGTCGGGATATCAACGGCTGGTAGGGAAGGCGCTCAAGTCTCTCGCGCAACTGCTCCAGTTCGAGGGGAAGCGGGATTCCTCCATAGCGGTCCTGCGTCAAGCCGAAGAATGGTATCGCCGGGGTCACGACCGGACGCAGCTTTCAACCACCCTCCTCTGGCACGTCAATGCTCTGCTTGGCCAGGGCGACCTGGGCAAAGCGAATGAGCTGGTACGGCAGGCTCTGTTAGAAGCACAGGTGTCCCACAATCAGTTCGCGGTAGCAGCCGCCTACACGGCGGCCGGGGCGATCGCGATCTCTCTAAACGACTACTCCGCCGCATCCAACGCGCTGGACAGCTCTATCGCACTGTTTCGCAGGTTGGGTGATCCTGCCGGCGAAATGAAGGCCCGGGACTACCTCGCGGTGACCGCGCTAGCCGCCGGGGACATCCCAGGGGCGCGGAAACAGACGCTAGAAGTCCTGAAATGGTGTCAACGACTTGGAGACGCCCTGATCGAGTTCTCCGCTCACCGCAACCTTGCCATCATCGCCATGCATGAGGGCGACTGGACCGCCGCTCAGAATGCCCTCGAAGATGCGCACACCCTGGCTCGCCGGATGAAGCGCCCGCTCTGGAGCAGCGAGCTCAACTATGACGATGGCCGGCTGGCGCTCTTTCGCGGTGATCTTCAGGCGGCGGAGCGGTCGCTCACCCAGTATCTCGCTACGCTGGACTCAAGTCAGCATGTCTTTCGCCACGACGCTCGGGTCAGGCTGGCCGACATCTACGCCCGACGGGGTGACATTCCGCGGGCCGAACGCGAGGCAATGCAGGCGTGGGACGAGCTGGAACGCTGGCGGGCAACCCTGAGCGACGAGGAGCTTCGGGTTCTTGCTTTCCAGGCATCGCCTACGGAGATGAACGATCGAGATGCTGAGGTGGTGCGCGTAGTCAACGAGCTTGCGAACCGCGGGCGGGGCGCCGCTGCATTCGAGTTGGCCGAGCGGCGGCGGGCGCGTGAGCTGGCCGACCAGCTGGCCCAGGCTGCCGCCCTGAATCAAGGGGATACCTCGCATTCCAGCCCGCTCCCGTCCGAGCAGTCCGCCGTTCCGATGACCGCAGCTGAGGCTGCTTCCAGCATCCCCGACGACAGCACCGCCATTCTCGAGTTCGTGACCGGCTCGCTGGGAGCACCCACTACACTGTTTGTGCTGCGCCGCGCAAACCAGAAGAGTTTTTCGGCTCTCACCTTGAAGCCGTCCGATTCACTGGAGGCGCGAATTGCCCGGTTCGAGGCCCTGATTCAGAGCGGCGCGGAAGCTAACGCCCTGGCCGCGGACCTGGGCAAGGCGCTGCTGGCCCCTGCCATAGCTCGGCTCGACCCCGGTATCCGCCGCTTGGTGATCGTCCCTGACGGTCCCTTGCATCGCCTGCCCTTCGATGCGCTGCGGCTGAGTGATGGCCGCTATGCCGCGGAGCGGTATGCCATCGGCACCGCTCCATCCGCCAAGGTGCTCGTATCTCTCTGGCGCCACGATCCGCTCATCAGCCGGCCAATGAGGCTCCTTGCCTTCGGCGATCCTGCCGTAGAATCGAAACGAGGGCCCGGCTTGCCACGTCTCCGCCGATCAGCCGGGGAAGCGCGCTTTGTGGCTGAATACTCGCCCCAATCCGAAGTCAGACTGCGCGACGAAGCCAGCGCCGCATACCTAAAGCGAGCCGATCTCAGGCCATTTCGGGTGATCCACTTCGCCACCCACACCCTGGTCGACGAGCACACGGCTGCGCGGACGGCATTGGTCCTCGCACCCGGCAATGGGGAGAGCGGCTTCGTTGGACCCGATGAGCTGGCTCGGCTTCGGCTGGACGCCGACATGGTGGTGCTCTCCTCCTGCCGATCGGCTGGAGGTGTGGTCATCAACGGAGAGGGTGTTCAGGGACTGATCGCGCCGCTGTTCCGGGCGGGCGCGCGCTCGGTCGTCGCCACTCAGTGGGAGATCGGGGACCAGGAGGCAACGCGCTTTGTACAAGCGCTGTATGGACATCTGGCGAAGAATCGACCAGTAGGAGAGGCGCTCCGTTTGGCCAAACTCGATGCGGTCCGGGCCAAGCGGTCGCCCCATGAGTGGGCCGCTTTCACCGTCGTGGGTGATCCGCTGGTTCAGGTGCCGCTGCAAGCGCCGGCCTGGTGGCACCGGCCCCGCCTGCTGATCGTCCTGGTTGCTCTGGCAGCGGCCCTGGGACTGTTCTACTTGCTTTGGACTCTCAGGGCCCGCAAAGAAGAAGCGACCTGGGAACCTGGCGTGGCATCGCGAACCCACCACCGATAGCTCGACCCGGGTGGCAGCAGGGCTGCCGGGAGGGTCAGGCTGGTATCTGGGGTGAGTTGGGAGAACACTACGGCCCCGTTCGGATCCAACAGCTCCAGGCGGTAGCGCTGAGTCCCCGCATAGGAGCGCCAGGAAAAAGTCACTGGCTGTGCCGGAGCTACTTCACTGGCCGGGGTGAGGAGCACCAGAGCTGACCCGCCGCCTCTGGTGGTATCGCTGTCCCGATTTCGCATCACGAGTCCCACGCCGATCGCCAACAAGACCGACGCGGCCAGAGCGAGGGGCACGATGCGCCTAATGATGCTGGTGACCGTAGCCGGCTTCCGGCTGCCGTCCCCAGCCGCTTCCAGCGCTCGAAGCAGCTCGAACTCACGGTGACAGGACTCGCATCCCATCACATGGTCCAGCGTCTGTAATCGCTGGGCCTCGTCCCCTTGCTTCCGGACCAGCGCTAGCAGCTCCTCCGGCGCAACACAGTCTTCAGCCGTGCCACTCCGGCGCGCGAGCGCCTGGGCATAAAGCTCCTGCAGCCGGGGAACACTCATGCGGTCATCTCCCATCCCACACCAAGCTCCTTCAGTCGTTCGCGCAGGTCGTCCATTCCTCGATAGAGCAGGTTCCGGGTCTTGGCCTCGGACCATCCGAGGAGCTGAGCGATTTCCTCCCGGGGATGACCGGCGAGGTGCATACGCACTACCGGCCGTCGCGAGGCAGGGATCTGATCGATGGCTCGTGCCACCAGTTGAGCGAGCTCCGAGTAGGCCAGATCGTCGTGAGGATCTCCCCGGTCCGGGAGGGCCGCAGCAGGCTCATCCAGCGAAATTGTCTGATCCGTCCGCTGAGCCCTCCGCCGCCGCATCAGATCGAGCGCGGCTGACACAGCCGTGCGATATACGTAGGACGCAGGGGCCCGGCTGATCTGCTCACTTTCACGCTGGGCCTGCCAAAGCCGGATCCGGACCTGCTGCATAACTTCATCCACATCAGCTTCGGAAAGCCGATGCCGCCAGCCGACACCGCGCACCATGCCGGCAAAGCGGGAAACCACCGCGTCCAGCGCGGGAGACAGATGGTCGGGGAGCGGCGCCGAGTCCATACGTGTTTCCAAAGCTACAGGGATCGCAAGAGTGGCGAGAGGCCGGTGATCACAATCACATCTTCAGATCATCGCGGCATCTACCCTCGGCTCAGACCTTCAACCCGGATTTTTTCATGAGCAAGCCTCACACCGCTTCCATTCCTGCTGCCGCGGCCGGCACCTTTGCCGTGGGTGGCGATCTCCCGGTGAACCGTATGGGATTCGGCGCCATGCGGCTGACCGGCAAAGGTATCTGGGGACCTCCCCGGGATCGTGATGAAGCCATCCGCGTGCTCCAGCGGGCAGTCGAGCTGGGAGTGAACTTCTTCGATACGGCCGACTCCTACGGTCCGCACATCTCCGAGGAGCTGATCGCTGAAGCTTTGCACCCCTATCCCGGCCTGGTCATCGCCACCAAGGGCGGGCTCGAGCGCCCCGGTCCGGATCGCTGGGTCGAGAATGGACGGCCTGAATACCTTCGTCGCCAGCTCGAGGCCAGCTTGAAGCGATTGAAGCTGGACCGGATCGACCTGTGGCAGCTACACCGCGTCGACCCCAAGATTCCCGCAGACGAACAATTCGCTGTGTTGCGCGAGTTCCAGGAAGAGGGACTCGTGCGCCATCTGGGGCTTTCCGAGGTTTCGGCCGAGGACATCGAGCGCGCCCGTTCCTTCGTTCCTGTGGTGTCAATCCAGAACCGCTACAACGTGAGCGATCGAAAATGGGAATCCGAGGTGGATTATTGCGAGCGCGAAGGGATGGCCTTCATTCCCTGGTTTCCGCTCTCGGCCGGCAGCCTCAGCGAAGGCGGTCCGCTTCACCGGGTGGCGCAGCGGCATGGCGCGACCGTCTATCAGGTCGCGCTGGCCTGGCTCCTCGCTCGCTCTCCTAACATGCTGGTGATTCCAGGAACCAGCTCGGTGTCCCATCTGGAAGAGAACGTTGCCGCCGCCGAACTGAAGCTCCCCGATCGAGACGTGGCTGAGCTAGACAAGATCGGCGGATAAAACCAGGAGCGTTGCGGCTGGCCGGAGTGGGCGATCGTTATATTGCCTGCTATGCCTCCGGTCAGCCACGACAGCGCGGCCCCAACACCCCCCATGCTCAAGCATTGGCGGGAGATGAAGGCGCAGCACCGGAACGCGATTCTGTTTTATCGGGTGGGCGACTTCTATGAGATGTTCAACGAAGACGCCGAGCTGGCCGCTAAGATCCTCGACATAGCCCTGACCTCTCGTGGCGACGGCGTTCCACTCGCCGGCGTTCCAGTGAAGGCCGCCGCAGAATACCTCCGACAGCTGGTAGGCGCAGGACATCGGGTCGCGATCTGCGAGCAGGTGGAAGACCCCAAGCTTGCCCGAGGACTGGTCCGCCGCGAGGTGGTCGAGACGGTCACGCCGGGGGCCCTCTTGCAGGACGGGTGGGTATCCGGATCGCGGAATAATTGGCTGGTGGCAGTACAGCGGGGCAGCGAGGCAGCGGGGCAGCGGGGCGGTGTCAAAGACATACTCGGAAGTGCGTATGTGGACTTGAGCACGGGAGAGTTCGTCCTCGAGACCTTGGCTGAACGCGGCCTCGAAGAGCTGTTGTCTCGACTCCATCCTGCAGAGATCGTTGTCTCCAGCACCAGTACTGCCCCGCTGCCCCGCTACCCCGCTGCCCCGCTGGTCACTACCCGGGAGCCCTGGGAATTCGATGCCGCGCTCGCCCGAGATGATCTAGCCCGGCGCTTCAACCTGGCCAGCCTGGACGGCTTGGGCATCGGACCCGAAGACGAACTGGCCCTGGGCGCTGCGGGTGCGCTCCTGCGGTACTTGACCGACCTTCAGCCGGCCGGACTGCCCCATCTCGCTCGTCCAGGCGTCCGCCGGCCCGAGAGCTTCCTCTGGCTGGACGAGATGACCCGGCGGAACCTGGAGCTGGTTGAGCCGCTGCGCGCCGGCGCTCGCGGCTGCACGCTACTGGAGACGATCGACGCAACGCTCACCCCGATGGGCGGCAGGCTATTACGGCAGTGGCTGCTGTCTCCTTTATCCCTGCCGGCCGAGATCGACCATAGGCTCGACGCCGTCGAGATCATGGTGCGGGACAGCCGCGGCCGATCGCGGCTCCGCGAGGCGCTGGACGGCGTGCGTGATCTCGAACGTCTGGCCGGGCGGGCCGCATCCGGCCGGGCCATTCCGAGAGAAATGGGAGCGCTGCGCGACTCCTTTCAGCGGCTACCCGACGTTGCCGGCGGTTTGACCGAGCTGGCGGGCTCCACCCTGGCCAATGGGCAACGGAGTCAGGCGGTGGCGGACGCGGCAGACGAGCTGGATCTGCTGGCGGATTTGACGGTAGAGCTCGAGGCCGGTCTGGCCGACCGCCTTCCGGCCACCTTGGGCGATGGCGAGATCATTCGTCCGGGCTACGATCCTACTCTCGATGAGCTTCGAAGCCTCAGGGACGGGGGCCGCCAATACATCGCGTCCCTGCAGCAGCGGGAACGGGAGCGCACCGGCATTCCCTCTCTGAAGGTGGGTTTCAACAAGGTTTTCGGCTACTATCTCGAGGTCACCCACACCCATAGCGCGCGGATACCGGCTGATTACGAGCGGCGGCAGACACTCGCCACCGCTGAGCGCTATGTGACCCCGGAGCTCAAGGAGTATGAGGCGAAAGTTCTGGGGGCCGAAGAACGGATCACCTCGCGTGAAGCAGAGCTGTTCGGCGCGTTGAGGGCGGCCGTTGGCCAGGCAATTGCTCGAATCCAGCGGACCGCTCACGTGATTGCCCGGCTCGATGTGTGGGCCGGCCTGGCCGAGCGCGCCGTGAGCAATCGGTACGTCCGGCCGGTCGTCACCGATCGATTTGACCTGGTGCTGCGTCAGTGCCGGCATCCGGTGATCGAGCGGATGATGCCTCGAGAGTCGTTCATCCCGAACGATGCCCGCTTCACCGAGGCGGAACGAGTGGCACTGGTCACCGGCCCCAACATGGCGGGCAAGTCAACCATTCTCCGGCAGATTGGCCTTTGCGTGGTCCTGGCGCAGCTCGGTTCGTTCGTCCCGGCCGAAGAGGCCTCTGTCGGGGTGGTCGATCGGCTGTTCACCAGGGTCGGCGCCAGTGACAATCTCGCGGGAGGGCAGTCCACCTTCATGGTCGAGATGAGCGAAACCAGTGCGATCCTGCATAACGCTACGCCGCAGAGTCTGGTCTTGCTCGATGAGATCGGTCGGGGGACCTCGACTTACGACGGAGTGGCCATTGCCTGGGCAGTAACCGAGCACCTGCACGACCGGCTGGGCTGCAAGACCATGTTCGCCACCCACTACCATGAGTTGATGCAGCTGCCGGAACGCCTGCAGCACGCCCGAAACTTCAACGTGGCGGTTCAGGAAGCCGGGGATACGGTGCTGTTCCTGCACCGGTTGGAGCCCGGCGGCACCAATCGTTCCTACGGGATCCACGTGGGACAGCTTGCCGGGCTTCCGACGACGGTCGTCAGCCGGGCCAAGGAGATTCTGGGCGCACTGGAAGGCGAGCATCGAATGGTCCCCGGCGCTCCGCCATCAGCCTCCCGCGATCCAGGACAGCTGGCACTGTTCAGTGAGGCCCCTGCACCAGATCCCATGGTTGAGGAGCTGCGATCCATCGACGTGAACAGCCTGACCCCGCTCGAGGCGCTCAACCGGCTGGCCGACTTCCAGCGCCGGGTCGGAGAGCGCAAGTGAGGGGAAGCGCGACAGGAAACGCGGGCGCCTGGCACATCTCTCTGCTCGCCCTGGCCTTCCTAGCCTGTGGTCATGACGATGGCGACGGCACGATGAGACTGGTCGATCATGCCGATCTCTCGCCGCCAACTCCTCCGGAAGAGCCGCCGGTCGCCATCAATCCCGTTTCCCCCGTGCGCTATCCACCTGCCTTGCTGGCACAGGGAATCGAGGGCCGGGTGTTGCTCCGTCTGTACGTGGATTCCGCCGGTCAGGTGGTTCCGGATTCGATTCGTGTTGCCGAGTCCAGCGGCTATCCTGCCCTCGACTCCGCGGCGTTGGCGGGAGCGCCCGAGCTCAAGTTCTCGCCCGCCCTGCACCAGGGACAGCCGGTAGCCGCTCCGTTCCTTCAGCCGGTGCAGTTCCGGAGTCAACGCCCCGCCGGATCGGTCCAATGAGAGCTCCACAACATTTGCGCCCCTATGCATCCGTTCTGGAGACCGTCGGGTGGACGCCACTGATCCATCTGGCCCGCATCGGAGGTGGCCTTCGGACCCCGATCTACGGAAAGGCTGAGTACGTCAATCCAGGAGGCTCAGTCAAGGACCGGATCGGATTGGCTATCATCGAGGACGCCGAACGGAGGGGCGAGCTTCGGCCCGGTGGGACCATCGTGGAGGGGACCAGCGGCAACACCGGCGTGGGGCTCGCCATCGCGGCAGCGCTCAAGGGTTATCGCTGCGTCTTCACCATGCCCGACAAGATGTCCCAGGAAAAGGTTCGGCTGTTGAAGGCATTCGGTGCGGAGGTAGTAATAACACCGACCGCCGTGCCGCCGGACCATCCCGACAATTATGTGATGAAGGCCAAGCAGATCGTGAAGGAAACACCGGGCGCGGTGCTGGCCAATCAGTTCTACAACCCGATCAATCCCGAGGCGCATTACGCCACCATGGGACCGGAAATCTGGGAGCAGACCGAGGGAAAGGTCACCCATTTGGTAGCGGGCGCGGGAACCGGCGGGACCATCAGCGGAGCCGGAAAGTACCTCAAGGAGAAGAACCCCTTGATTCGGATCGTGGCTGGCGACCCGGTCGGGTCGCTGTATACCCACTACCATCGGGCTCGGACACTCGGTTCCGGTCATCCCTATAAGGTCGAGGGGATCGGAGGAGACAAGATTCCCACCACCATCTGGTTCGACTGGATCGATGAGTTTCGCCAGGTTCCCGATCGCACTTCATTGGTCATGGCCCGCCGCCTGGCCCGCGAGGAGGGTATCCTCGCCGGAGGATCCACCGGCCTGAACGTGGCCCTGTCGGTGGAACTGGCCCGCGAGCTGGACGATCCCAACGCCATGATCGTGACCATTCTGTGCGATACCGGTGAGCGGTACCTGTCGAAAGTCTTCAATGACGAGTGGATGCAGGAGAACCAGATGCTGGAGCCGCCTCGAACAACGGTCGAGCAACTGCTCGAGCGGCGGCACCCCAGCGCGCCACCACTAGTCAGTGTGGCCCCGGCCGCTGCTGTGCGTCAGGCGCTGAACCTGATGAGCACCTGGGGAGTGAGCCAGATCCCAGTAGTCGAAGAGGGGCAGTCGGTGGGTGGGCTGGTCGAGGCCAGTCTGATGACCAAGGCGCTGGCCCAGCCGGCGCTGCTGGATCGGCCGGTACGAGAGGTCATGGAGTCCCCCTTTCCGGAGGTGGACGCCTCGTTCGGCACCGATCGCCTGGGCGCAATGCTCACCCGCGAGAGTCCGGCTGCGCTGGTCCGCAAGGATGGGGAGCTCATCGGCATCGTCAGCCGCTATGACGTCCTCCAGCAGCTGATCGGGACCCGGTAGAAACTCGTGAACGGTGAAAGGTCAACTGTGAACGTGGACTCTTCGGGCCCGGAAGTTTTCTTCACCGTTTACGGTTCACCGTTCACGCCCCTTTCCAACTCCCGATGCGCGTAACGGTACTGACGGGTGGTACTTCCGCGGAACGGGACGTGGCGATTGCATCGGCCGTGCAAGTGGTCGGCGCTCTGCGTTCACGGGGGCACGACGTGGCCGTGGTGGACACGGCCCGAGGGTACATACCAGAAGCCGACGAGGCCACCCTCCTTTCCGGGCTGGTCGGGACCGAGCCACCTTCAATCGCGCAACTGCAGGCTCTGGAGCGGGGCCTGCTCCTGTCCGGACTGGCAAATCTTGCGGTCGTGCGCGATGCCGACGTGCTGTTCCTTGCACTGCATGGGGGCCGCGGCGAGGACGGGACCATTCAAACCCTGCTCGAAATGGTGGGAGTGCCTTATACCGGAAGCGGCCGATTGGGTAGCGCCATGGCAATGGACAAGGACATCTCCAAGCGGCTCTTCCAGGGCGCCGGGGTACCGACCGCACGTTGGGTGATGGCGCCCGTAGCGAAAGCGCGAATTGAGAGCGAATTTGGGTGGCCGGTTGTGGTCAAGCCGTCAAAGCAGGGGTCGACCGTGGGTCTTACGGTGGTTAAGAAGGCTGGGGAGTTCGATCCGGCGGTGGCATTGGCGCGGCAATACGACGACGAGGTGATGATCGAGGAGTTCGTACCGGGTCGCGAGCTCACGGTGGGGGTTCTGGCGGGCCGGGCACTCCCCGTCGGCGAGATCATCCCGCGGCACGAGATTTTCGATTACGAATGCAAGTATACTCCGGGGATGTCTCAGGAGATCTTTCCGGCCGACCTGCCGGGAGGGATCGCCAAGGAGTGCGGCAGGCTCAGCCTCCTCGCGCACGAAGCGCTGAAGCTGGGAGGCTATTCCCGGGTCGATTTTCGCTTGACACCGAGCGGTGAACTCTTCTGTTTAGAGGTTAACACGTTGCCCGGCATGACGGCCACCAGCCTCCTTCCTCAGGCGGCCCGGGCATCCGGCATGGACTTCCCCGAGCTGTGCGAACAAATCTGTCGAGTCGCCCGGCGCGGCCGAGCCGAGGATCTCTCGTAGCCCCCCGGGTCAAGCTGTAAAGGCTTTCGTCTGATGAAATCTTCTCCCTCGTATCGAATAACTCCCTGGGTCGGCCGGATCATCATCGCCAACGCGGTGGTGCTGCTGATGCTTATGACCCTGTTTACCTCCCGGGACGCCTTTCGGTTTCTCCAGTTCTCTCCCCAGACGGCATTCAGTCGACCCTGGACGTTCGTCAGCTACATGTTCGTCCATGCTGGGCTGCTTCACCTGCTGGCCAACATGTTGATGCTGTTCGTATTCGGCACGGCGGTAGAGAGCCGGATGGGCAGTCGTAATTTCCTGACCTACTACCTGTTCTGCGGGATCGGCGCGGCGGTCTTCTCGCTCCTGCTCGCCGGAATTCTGGCCGTAGGGCCCTTTGTCGGGGCGTCAGGCGCGGTGCTGGGGGTGGCGGTTGCCTTTGCCATGTTCTGGCCTGATGCCGAATTGATCGTTTTCCCCCTGCCGGTCCCGATCAGGGCGCGCACCCTGGTGATCGGGCTCGTCGCCTTGGATGTGATCGGGTCTCAGCTCTGGGCCAACGACGGCATCGCCCACATCGCCCACGTTGGCGGGGCGGTGTTCGGATACCTCTTCTTCCGGGTCCAGTCGCTTTCCCGTCGGGCTTCGGCTCAGCCGCCACGTGCTGTTGAGAGGGTGGTGATGGTGCAGTCGGGATCGTCCGAGCCGGAGCAACGGACGCCGATCACTCCCATGCGCACCCGTCCCCGGGTCGAGGCGGACCCGGTCGCTGCTGAGGTAGACCGGGTGCTCGACAAGATCAGCGAGAAAGGAATCTCCAGTCTGACCCCGGCAGAACGCCGTTTCCTGGACGAAGTGGCCAAGCAGAAGAAAACCCGCCCTCTGGACTAGCTCTACCTCTCTTGCATCTCAGCGCGGGACTTCGTATCCTCTCGCGTGCTGATCAATCTCCTGCCCGACTTCTTCGCGGTGCTCGAGGCACCCGACCGGGAGGCGGCGTATCGGCAATATCGCGACAACCATCGTCCCATCCTCGACGCCTACTGGCGAAACTACGTTCTCGATCCCGATACTCCCCACGCCGGCACCATTGTCTCTACCGCTCTAAAAGCCAACCGCAGTGATCTGTACGGACTAGCTGCAACCACCGACCTTGTGCTGCTGAGCGAGGAGGCCATCGCGCGAGCCGAGGAGGTGTTGCGGGTCGACCGGCCCACCGACACCTATCTGATGGTTGGACTGGGAGGTGCCAACGCGGGCGAGCTGGTCGTTGGCGGCCGGGGCGTGGCGTTCATTTGCCTGGAGCACTTCACCGGACGGATCAATCCCGAAACCTACGGCATGGGTCTGCCGCCGGACCTCATTCCGGTGTGGATCGCGCACGAGCTGGCGCACACGGTCCGGTACACCTCACCCACCAGCGCCAGTGACATGCGCCGACTGGTCTCGGAAAGCGGCGGGTACTACGACTACTGGAGCACCGGCAGCCGGGCAACGTTACGGGAGCTACTTATCAACGAAGGGTTGGCCGTCCACGTCTCCCAGGCGGTGGCGCCGGGGTTTGATGCAGCCGATTACTTCGGCTATCCTCGCCGGCAGTACCACCGGCTCCGGGAGATGGAGTCATTCCTGCGGCGGGCAATCGAGCCCGACCTCGACCGCAGTGGCCTCGGCCTCAGGCTGCGCTACCTCTCGGGTGGGATGAGCCCATCGGCCCGTCTGGTTGCGGGCAGGGTCATACCGGAACGCGCCGGCTACTACCTGGGGTATCGCATGACGGAGGCGCTCGTAGCCCAACGAGGTCTGGCCGAGGCGGTCCGCGCTCCGGTTCAGGACTTCCAGGCCGCGGAGGAGCTCGCAAAGGGGGTACAGACCGCTTAAGTGCGTTTACTTCCCCACGCAGAAGCTCCCAAACACCCGGTCCAGCACCTCCTCGATATCCACGGCCCCCAGCAACTCGTCCAGCGCATCGGCAGCTTCTCGAACGTGGTGAGCGGCGAGCACGGCATCGCCCGCTCGGCCCAGATGGGGTATGGCGCCTGACAGGGCAGTCTGTGCCCGGCGGAGCGCCAGGCGGTGGCGTTCGCGGGTGAGTCCGGGCTCGAGATCGGCTAGAGCAATTCGCTCGGAAAACATTCGCTCAGCGGCAGAATGGCGGAGGACTCCCAAGCCTTCGCCACTTAGAACCGAGACCGGCAGGCCTTCTCCCGGCTCGGTGGCCAAGTCGGCCTTGGTGCGGACCAACAGGGCCGGCCGCTCTCTCGCGATGGTGGCCTCATCCTCACCCAGCGGCCGCCCCGCTTCTACGCAGAGCAGCACCAGATCGGCCGATGACACGTAGCGCTGGCTGACTTCCACTCCCAGCCGATCCAGCCGGTTCGGCGCATCCCAAAGTCCGGCCGTGTCGGCCAGCCTGACAGGCCAGCCGAGAAAGTCGGTGTGCGCTTCGACGGCATCACGGGTAGTCCCCGGCACCTCAGTGACGAGCGCTCGATCGGAGCCCAGCAACGCATTGAACAGTGAAGACTTTCCGGCATTAGGCCGGCCGGCGAACACCAGCAAGGCCCCTTCCCGGAGACGTTCCGCCGAAGGTGCGGTTGCGAGCAGATGCTGAATCCGGGTGGAGATGTCCTCGATCTCCGCCGCGATCCGGGCGGGTGGGACTGGCCCTTCATCTTCCTCGGGGAAGTCTATGTCATAGCTCAGTAGCGCCTCGACTTGGATCAGCGCCTCCCGGAGCGCGTTGAGTCGTTGCGACAGGCCACCCTCGAGCTGGCGGAGAGCGCTGGTGGCCTGAGCCGGTGCGGTGGCATCGATCAGATCGCCCACCGCTTCGGCCTGAACCAGGTCGAGCTTGCCATTGAGAACCGCGCGGCGGGTGAACTCGCCTGGCGCGGCTGGACGGGCTCCTGCCGCATACAGAGCGCTCAGCAGTCTATCAGGGACCTGCAAGCCCCCATGGCAGGTGAGCTCTACCAGATCCTCTCCGGTGTAACTGTGAGGACCCAGGAACGCCACATAAATGCCGCGATCGATGAGCTCGCCGTCAGGCGAATAGAATGCCGCCAGGTTGGCCCTGCGGGGTGGGTCCGTGGTGAAGCCCCGGATAATTCGATGGGCCAGAGCGAACGCTCCGGTCCCGCTGAGGCGGATGACAGCGAGCGCGGAGCGGCCGGGTGGAGTGGCAAGTGCGGCGATGGGGTCCGAGAGCATGGCAGCAGCCCTCGGTCAGGCCTTGCGTTTGGCTCGCTTGGGACTGGGCTCCGGGGTTCGAGTCTTCACCTCGACGATGCTCCTGGCCGTGCGCTTCTGCCGTTCCCGTGCCAGCATCCACTGCTGAGGAATGCTCGCGATATTGCTTACCGCGTAGTAGAGATTCAATCCGGAAGCGAAGTTAAGAAAAAGGAACGTCATCATTGCCGGCATGACGTAGAGCATCATCTTCATCTGCGGATTCGGCTCCATCCCGATCTGGCCCACCTTGCTCAGGCCAAACATCGAAAGCCCCATCACCACAGGAATGATGTAGAGCGGATCGGGCCGGGAGAGGTCCGGCAGCCAGAGGAAGGATGCCCCCCGGAGCTCGATCGTGTTCTGAAACACGAAGAAAAGGGCAAACAGCACCGGCATCGGAAGCAGCATCGGCCAGCAGCCCCCCAGAGGATTCACGCCGTATTCCTTGTACAGCTTGAACATCTCCTGCTGAACCTTCTGCGGATCGTTCTTGTACTTGTCCTGAATCTCCTTCATCAGTGGCTGTACTGCCTGGAGCTGCATGTTGGCCCGCATGGCCTTCTGGTTGAGGGGCCAGAGCAGCAGACGCACCAGCATTCCGAAGAAGATCAGCACCAGGCCATACGCCAGGTGCAAGTGCTCGTGCATCCAGACCAGCAGCCAGCGCACGCCGGCGGCGACGGGCCGGATGACGGTGCGGAACCCGGGCCAGCCGTAAGGGTTCACATCGTCAAAGCCGTGACCCATCCGGCCCAGGCGATCGTACTCCATGGGCCCGGCATACACGCTATACCTGAAGTTCCCGCTGGGAGGAAGCGGAAGGCTGAGCCGCACCGCGGCCCGGGTAGGGCGCTTGCCCGTAGCTGGAGCCGCCGTTGCCGTAACTCCGCTGATGCTTCCTCCTGTGGTGTCGTAGGCCAGGACCCCAGTGACGAAGTACTTCGACTTCACGGCCGCCCATTCCAGTGGGCCACTGACGGTTTTTGGCTCCCCCGGCTTGAGCCCTCCGAAATCGAGCCGCTCGGTATCGTTGTGCTTGGTGATCAGCGCCAATGCCCGGTGATTCTCGTTGGAATCGGCCTCGGTGTTCGAAAGCGTGGGGCCCATTCCGATCAGCAGCAACCCTCCATTGGGGCCCACGCCCGTGGCATGACCGCTGACATCGATCCGATAGTCGTCCTGATGGAACAGATAGGTCAGCTCCAGTTCGACGCCGTTGCGAGATGACTTGAGACGCAGAGGCGTCGGACCGCTGACCGTGAGGCTCTCGGCGGAGGCGGTGAAGGGCCAATCATCCAGCGGGATGGTATCCCGCCCCACAATCAGCCTCAGGCCGAGCAAGTGACTGTCCTCGGACAGTATTTGCGCTGGGCGGCCACTGTCGCTGGCGGCCATGGATCGATACCGAGCCAGGGTCGCCTGAATCAGCCGAGCCCCTCGAGTGCTCACGCCGTAGCGGTAGAGCGGAGAGGTTACCAGGACGGTGTCCTCGGAAGATGAGGCAGCGGGGCCGCCTGGCCGCGGCGCAGTTTGACCCGGCGCTACGCTGTCCTGCTTTGGCGGAGATACCCGATCCGGAGCAGGCTGGCGACCTTGCAACGCGCTATCAGTTACCAGGGCGCTATCTGCCCCGCCGCCCCGCTGCCCCGCTGCCCCGCCTCGGGTCGAAGACGCGCTCGGTTTCTTCAAGAAAAGAGCCGGCGCGACAGCGATGACCATCATCAGCAGTATCGCCCCGATGGTACGGCGGTCCATGGATCAGGTCACCGGATCAGGGAACGGGATCGAAGCCACCCGGATGGAACGGATGGCAGCGGGCCAGCCGCCGTGCGGCGAGCCAGCTCCCGCGGAGAGCACCGTGGCGGGTGACCGCCTCCAGTGCGTACTGGGAGCATGAGGGAGTAAACCGGCAGCTCGGGGGCAGCAGCGGAGAGAGAAACAGCTGGTAGCCGCGAATCATCGCCGCGGCGGCCCGCCGGGGAATCAGCGGTAGCTGCACAGTCGGTCATCCGGAGACGAGCACGGCGTTGCGCCACGCCAGGAGCTGCGAGCGAAGCGCGTCGAAGTCG
This sequence comes from uncultured Gemmatimonadales bacterium, assembly GCA_963698975.1. Taxonomy (GTDB): domain Bacteria; phylum Gemmatimonadota; class Gemmatimonadetes; order Gemmatimonadales; family GWC2-71-9; genus CAVVWJ01. The sequence continues at coordinate 872,821 of CAVOSV010000002.1, read as the reverse complement.
GCCTGGTACGCCTCTCGGCGGGCGCGAATCACCAGATCCCCGGTGCGATGGTGGCCCTGGATGTCCCGCCGCCAGATCTCCCGCAGTCGGCGCCGCAAACGATTGCGGGCCACCGCGGAGGACTGGAACTTCGGGACAATGAGTCCCACCCGTGGCTGGCCCGTTGAATTGTCGATCCAGATCATATCCAGGTGCTCGAGGCGGCGACGTCGGCCGTGGGTGAGGCAGCGGCGGATATCGGACGCGCGCGCGAGCCGGCGGGCCCGCAGCATGCGCGCCGATGGCGTCAGGAGCCCCCGTGCTTCGATGGCAGCGAGACAGTGAGCCGTTTGCGGCCCTTCTTGCGACGGCGGGACAGTACCGCGCGGCCCCAGCGGGTGGCCATCCGGGCGCGAAATCCATGCTTGTTGATGCGGCGCTTGTTTCGCGGCCGATACGACGGCTTCATCCGAGTCTTCCTCCAAAATGAGCCGTGGAACTTAGCCGGGTGTGTGCGACGGGGTCAAGTAAAAGCGGGACCGGCCATGCTGAAAGGAAGACGAGAAGGAGTTGGCAGGAGAAGAGCCAGAACGGCGCGGAAACAGGCCCGGAGAAAGATTTCACGAGGTGGACAACGTTGAAGACGTGGAGAACGGTGGAAAGAAATGTTTGCTATTCTCCCTGGTTTCATCTTCTCCGATTTCTCCTGTCAAGACCCGATTGACATTTTTATACCTCACCCGTAACATCTCTCGCCCTGGAAAAAATTCCCTCCGTTTTCGAGTACCGATGCAGCTGTCCGCCAAAGACGCTTGGAAGCGCATTCTCGACGAAGCGCATCGCGAACTTCCCGACCACACGATTCGCACGTGGCTCGAGCCCACCGAGGCCATTGCCCTGGACGAGGGGCGGCTGATCATCGGCGCGCCGGACCAGTTTGCCGTGGAGTGGAACGAGACCAAGCACGCCCCCATGCTCTCCCGTCTGGCTGAGCCGCTCCTGGGCCAGCCCACCTCCGTCGTTTTCCGGGTGAATGAAGACCGGCAAAAGCGGCCGCAGATGGATTTTTTCGTTGCGCCCTCCTCTCCGGCGGCCGTAAACGCCCAGATCAATCCCAGCACGCAGCCACTGAACGAGCGGTACACTTTCGACACTTTTGTCATCGGTAAGTCCAACGAGCTGGCCGCGGCCGCCGCGCATGCTGCAGCCGAGTCACCGGGCAAGACCTACAACCCGCTCTTCATCTATGGGGCTACCGGCCTGGGCAAGACCCACCTGATGCAGGCCATCGCCCACACCGTCATCGAGCGGCACCCCGAAACGCGGGTGCTCTACGTAGGTGCCGAACAGTTCATCAATGAGGTCATTGAGAGCATCCATAGCCGGACCATGCCCGAGTTTCGCCGGCGGTACCGGACCGATGTGGATCTCTTCCTCGTGGATGACGTGCATTTCCTCGAAGGTAAGGAAATGACTCAGGAGGAGTTCTTTCACACCTTCAACGCCCTCTACGAGGGCAACAAGCAGATCGTCCTGACTTCCGACCGTCCGCCCAAGGAGCTGCCCGGCCTTGAGGCCCGGCTGGTGAGTCGTTTTGAGTGGGGCATGGTGGCCGACATCGGCCAACCCGACCTGGAGCACCGGATCGCCATCCTGAGAAAGAAGCAGGAGCAGGACCATCTGGAGCTGACCATCCCCGACGACGTGCTTCGATTCATCGCCGAGCACGTGCGATCCAATGTCCGGGAGCTCGAGGGCTGTATCATCAAGCTGTTGCTGTTCGCCTCCTTGAAGCACAAAGAGGTCTCTATCGAACTCGCCCGCGAGGCGCTCTCAGACAAGATCCGCCCTGGCGAAGATGGGCTGGCGCCACCCCGGGCCATGCCGTCCATTAATAAGGTCCAGGAAGTGGTGGCCCGTCGCTGGGGCGTCACTCCGGAGGGCCTCCGCTCCAAGGCTCGCATCAAAACGCTCACCGTGCCTCGTCAGATCGCGATGTATCTCGCGCGCGAGCTGCTGGAGATGCAGCTGGTCGAGATCGGACAGGCCTTCGGCGGGCGAGACCACTCGACCGTGATTCACAGCGTAGATAAGGTGAGCCGGCAGATGTCGCGCGACCGTGGCTTTCGCGAGCGGGTGGAGCACGCGCGCCAGGAGTTGTCCGCAGAATAATCCCCGTCTTTCCAGTAAAGTTGTGGGGAATCTGGAAAGCCGTGGACATAGGCGGAAAGGTCGAGTGGCAGTCCCCATGGCCCACACGGTGTCGACATCGTTCGAAGTGCCTAAGTGCGAGTGACCGGGTTGCTTAAATCAGTGCTCCACATTTCCAGAGCCTCTACTACGGCTACTAAGTTTTTTAAATAGAAGAGTAGTATCTGTTCATAGCGTTCCAAGGAGAGGCATGAAGCTCACGATCACGCGGGAGCAGCTGCAGGAAGGACTCGTGGCGGTAGCTGCCAGCGTTCCTGCCAAGACGACTCTGCCGATCCTGTCGAACATTCTGCTCGAGGCCACCAAAGACGGTATACGTCTCTCGGGAACAGACCTCGACATCTCGGTCAGCACCACGGTGCCCGCCTCCATCGATCAGGATGGGGCGATCACTCTGCCAGCCCGCAAGCTGGTCGAGATCGTACGGGAGCTTCCCAGCGCGGCCATTCGGCTCACGGCCTCCGGCGAGCAGCGGGTGACCATCGAGTGTGGTCGCAGCCGGTTTCGTCTGCTCGGCTTACCCCGGGAGGAATTCCCTGCCTTCCCCAGTGTCAAATTCGACGGCGGGTGGAGAATCTCCTCCAGTGAGTTGCAGAAGCTGATCACGCACGTTGCCTTTGCCGCCAGCACCGAAGAGAGCCGGCCCATCCTCAATGGGGTGCTCTGGGAGCTTCGGCCCGAGCGGATGCGCATGGTGGCAACCAACGGACACCGACTGGCCCGCATGGACGTGCCCACGCCTGAGCGGCAGGGCGCTTCCCAGGCTGATCTGATTGTTCCACCCAAGGCGCTGGAGCAGATTCGCCGCCTGTTCGGCACCGAGGAGATCATCGAGATCGCCCGGAGCGAAAACCACCTCGGCTTCCGCTCGAGCTCCACCCAGATTTTTACTCGGCTGATTGAAGGGCCCTATCCCAATTACGAGCAGGTCATCCCCCGCGAAAACGACAAGGTGGCAACGGCTGACAAGTCGGCGCTCACCTCCGCACTTCGGCGGATGAGCATCGTTGCCAGCGACCAGACCCACCGCATCCGGATGGGGTTTGCCAATGGATCGTGCAAGTTGTCGGTCCAGACTCCCGACCTGGGTGAGGCTCAGGAGGAGCTCAACGTGAGCTATGAGGGCGACCCGCTGGAGATCGGCTTCAATGCCGCATACCTGCTCGAGATTCTCAAATACATTCCAACCGATGAAGTCCGGATGACTTTCAAGGCCCCGGAGCGCGCCGCAACCTGTGAGCCCGTGGGCTGGGATGATCCGGCCAGCTATCTGGCCCTGGTAATGCCACTCCGACTCGTCGACTAGGAGACGAACATGTCAGACAACTCAGACTTCAACCTGCAGCCCCTGAATGGTGTCTGCCGAGGGCGGGCGTGGGGGTTTCGTGGCGTTGGCGGTGATCGCCGCGGCATTCGGCGCCGGCGCCGCAATTCTGCTGGCCCCGGATGAGGGCGCTCAAACCCGGCGGCGTGTTGCTCGGGGCCTCAGGAGCATCGGTGGGGAGGCGGCAGGCAGCATCGCACAATTGCAGCGCGAAATTCGCCGTAGGCGAGATCAGTCTCGACGGGAGAAACGGGTGTTTGCCCTGGCCGGCCTACTCGTGGGTGCCGGGATCACCGCACTGCTCGCGCCCGACAGCGGCACCACCACCCGCCGCAAGCTCGGCGGCACCTTCAACCGCATCAAGGTTGGAACCGTGGATCGCATCGAGCGCCTGCGCCAGCGCACCGAGCCCGCGGAAGAGCCGGCCGGCGAGGCTCGGCCGGTCCGAAGTGTTCAGGAACTGGGACGGGATCCCAACTCGGTGTTCTGAGAGAGCAGCTAGCGCTTGGCCGGGTGCAGGGAAGTGATTGTGTAGCTCCCGGCTTGTTTGACCGGTACCGTTTGTCCTACAGCAGGCACCGTGATGGTCATGTCGCCGGCATCGCTGCCCCGGGCAGAAGCAAGGGTTCCGTCCGGGTTCAGGTAGTACACGGCAGATCGAGTACCCGACGCCGTCATCTCCAGCTGCTGGTTGTATTGCGTTCCCTTTCCGGATCGCCGAAAAGATCCGTTGCTCTCCAGCTTGACCGCGTTCTTCGCCTTCGCATCGTCGCTGTCCATGGCCCGGTACTTCGTCAGAGAGCGCTCTACGGCGTCGAAGGCGTCGGCCCGGATGGGCACCTCCGTCGTGTCGCTCCACTCCATCCCCGGCCGCACTCCGCTCGGAGGCAAGGCGGGGAAGAGCGTTCGAAGATTGCTCCCGATCTGATCGCCCAGCGTCGTAGTTCGATCCGATTTCAGCGCTGACAACTCGCCATCAGGCTTGAGCGAAGCGGTCCACCGGGTGCCTCGCGCGGGCAGCACCGAGTCGGGCGCTGCCGGCACACCGCCTACAGCAGCCTGCATCGAATCGAGCACGATCGTCGCCAGATACCCATTTGTGTCTGGGGCTACGCTCACGCGCAGGTAGGCTGTCCGGTCGATCAACTGTAGCTGATTGGCTCCGCCCGGCAATTGCAGCGTCAGACTGTCATGGCGGGTCAGCGCATACCCGGCCTCGCGCACCGGAAGGTAGATGATGCCGGAGGCGCCGCTCGGCGCAGGTGTGCCGTTGTTGGGTTTTCCGGGCTCCGGGGTAGGAGTACCTGACTCCCCCGGGCCCGTCCGTCCCGAGCTGCAGGCCGCTATCACCAGACACACGGGAACGGCCCAGGTCGCTCGCACATTCATACGTCGGTTCACTTGAGGGTGCTTACGCTGGTTTTTTGAACGATCGTGATCGGGAGAGGCTGGGGCGCAAACGAGCCCGAAATTTTCAGGGCCGACTGCTGCTGCCACGCACCGCCCAGATATCGACCGTCGGGCGCCACATAGTAGGCGCCGTTACCCTTGCTGGTTCCTTCGATCTTGGCCGGCCCGTTCGGGGTGGGCTGAGTGCCCTGGACCGAAGAAGTAAAGTCCTGCACCACCCGCACCGCCTTGCGAGACTCTTTCGTCTCATTGGCCGCCGCTTTGTAGGCGCTCACACGGCGTACGGTGACGCTGTCGCTTCCAGTTCCACTGGTCTTCGCCGTGGTGTCGCTCCAGCTGTCGCCCACCTTCAGCCCTGCCTTGGCCCATGGGAAAAAGTCGCTCAGCAGTCCCTGAATCTGAACGGCGGCACCAGCGTGAGCTGTCGGGGTAAGTCCGCTGGGTTTTCCCGATTTATCGACGAACCCGCGGAACTCCGCGCCCCGTGCGCTGTCGAGTACGGGTGCCGGAATCGGCGTGGCGCTGTCGCCCTTTACGGAATCCACCACCACCCGTATGGACTTGCCTCCGCCGCTGTCTGCCAGTGATACGGTGACGAAGCTGGTCGTGCTGAAGGCGATCCGCTGCTTGGCCCCGCCGGCAGGAGTTGCGTCCATTTCCTGCGTGAGCGTCTGGTCGATCCGGTATTTCGTGGTAGAAGGTGCCAGTCCCAGGACAGGGAGCACCAAGCCGGCGGCGAGAGTGAAGTAACCGGCGTTCAGTAGCGCCATCGCGGTCCCCATTGAGGTGGTGGGCCAGACAAACTAACCAGCACGGGGGCCCCAAAACCAACAGCCCCCCGGACTTTCCGGAGGGCTGCCGCTGGTCGGAACGTAAGCCGAGTTCTGTGTCTCCTGTTCCCTGCATGCAATGGGGCAGGAGAGATGGTCATCTATCTGGGATGACTGTCGCCAGCCACCTCTAGCAGCCTACCCGCGGCTTGGCGGTGCGGGTCGCACCTCGCCGCCTATTTGGCCTTGCTCCGGCTGGGGGTTACCCTGCCACCACTGTTACCAGTGGCGCGGTGGGCTCTTACCCCACCGTTTCACCCTTACCCGGATATCCGGCGAACCCTCAATCCGGGCGGTTTCTTTTCTGTGGCCCTATCCGTCGCCTTGCGGCGCCCAGGCGTTACCTGGCAGCCTACCCTGTGGAGCTCGGACTTTCCTCGAATACCTTGCGGCACCCGCGACCATCCGTCCGACCAGTGGGTTGAATATAACGGAAGAGGAGGGAAGCGGGGAGACGGGGACGTAGCAGGAGCTTACGTTTTGTCATCGTAAGCACCTTGAACTCAGGCAGTTACTTCGCCTCCCCGCCTCCCTCACCCCGCATGCCCCACCCGCGCTAGGCCCTGCTCCGCCTGCTGCAGAAATGGGAGTAGTGTCGGGTCGGCGCGCTTCCATTGTGCCAGCACTTGGCGATACTGCTCCCGGGCTTCGGCCCTGCGGCCGAGCCGTTCGTAGGCGGCACCCCGGAGAAGCCTCACTCGGCCCAGCATGCCCCAGCCTGAATCGAACTCTCCGGTCTGCAGCGACGAGGGCTGGTAGCCCTCCAGCACCCGAAGCGTCGTCTCATAGTCTCCGAGCAGATAGTACGCCTGTGCGGCCAGCGGTTCGGTGAGAACCCGATACATGTGCTTGCCGTATGTGGTCGAGTCGGGCTCGGCCAATGCCTTTCTGGCTACCGCGGAGTCTCCCCGGCTCACCGCCAGGAGTGCCCGAACCTCCTTGGCCGCCGGCTCGCCAGCGAGCACCGTCAGCTCGTGCAGGGCGGTTGTGTCCGCCGCCAGTCCGGTGAACAGCCCGATAGCGGCGCTTGCCCCCGAGTGCGCGATGTGCTTTCGCTCATCCGAGGGCGACATCCGAACCGCCTCCGCCGTGGTCTGCCAGATCTGCCGAAGGGCAGACGAGGGGCCACCGGCGGCTGCATAGAGCTCACCCAGTCGCGCCCGGCGCCACGCTTCGCCGTTCGAACCGCTCCACTCGGGCTGAGACACCACCTCGCGCCGGACCTGGTCAGCCAGCTCCAGCGTCTTGGCTGCGTTGGTCAGGTCGCCCTGGTAGGCAAACACGTTCGCTGCGGCAGCGATGTCGCTCACCACCGTGGCCGTGCCTGCGTACACCCTGAAATCTTTGGAGGAGGCAGTATCCAGCGCAGTGCGCAGCTGGGCGGCGGCTCTGTCCACGTCCCCTGAGGCAAAGCGAACCCGCGCTTCCACGAATGGCAGTTCGGGATGGCGGGAGGTGGCCACCCTGAATCGTTCCAGCTCGGAAAGGGCTCCACTGAAGTTGCCCGAGGAGAGATATGCGTTCACCATCGCGCCGTGAGCTCTCAAGGTTGTCGGCTGCGCCGACACCCAGGTGCGCGCGGTGGCGAGGGCCTCCGCCCGGGCCCGCTGCACCGACGTATGGACGGTGGCGCTGTCCATCATCACTCGCCCTGAAGAGGTTCGGGTTACACCAAAGGAATCCCGGGGGAGCAGGGCATACGTCGGGTGATCGGAGCCGGCCACACTCAACATGTATTGGACATGCTCATAGGCCAGCGCATAGTCGGGATCTAGTGCCAGTGCTCGTTTGAAAGCCCTGAGAGACTGAGTCCAGTAGGGTGCCTCATTCACTCCGGCCGTATCGTGGAACCAGGCGTCGCCCAGGCCGTACCAGGCATCGGCGTCGCCCGGATCCCGCGCAAGGAGCTGCCGGTACAGAGCGCGAGCCTCTTCGTACTGATCTCCTAGAAAAGCCCGGTAGGCGTTAATGACCGTGCGCTCGTGCAGCGGCAGGTTGGCGGAGTAGGTCGTGGCTCGCAGCATGAGTCGATCGGAGACCGAGTCTTCCGCGCCGACCATCCACCCGCGAGTCAGGGCCAGCTTGTAATAGGCCAGTCCGAAGGTCGTGTCGAGGGCTATGGCCCGTTGCAGGTCGCGTTCGGCGCCCGCCAGGTCCCACCGATTCAACTGCTCGACCCCCCGCAAGTAGGCTCGGAATGCTTCCAGCGACGTGGTGGTCGAGCGGGCCAGTCCGATCTGGATCTCATTGGGTGCGCCGGTCAAATCGAGCAACTTGGCGGCGAGTTGGTCGAACAGCGGCCGCACATCGGCTCCGGGCCGATCATCCACCCGGGCCACATCCACTCGCTTCCCGCTGGCGACATCGAAGACCCGGGCGGCGAGATGCAGTGAGTCGCCGGCCGGCGTAAAATCTCCCAGCACCACGGTCCAGACCCCGCTTCCCGGGCGAGCCGGCGAGCCATATCGAGACCGATCTCATCCCCGGCTTTCAGGCGATGCCGGGCGAGAAGGTCATGGAGACGCTCGTGGTCCACGACGGTGAGATCGTTCCATTGCGACAGGTTCAGCCCCAGCATGCTGACGCTGCCCTCCCTCAGCCAATCCACCGACCGGTCGCCCCGCAAATTGTTGAACGGGAGCACCAGAATGGAATGTCGGGGATTCACGCCGGCCGGCGGACCGGGAGTCCGCCTCACCAGTCCGACCGTTACCCCGGTCAGCACCACGGCCAGCGTCGCCGCTCCGAGCACGAGCCGCCGCCAGCCGGCTTCGTCTCGGCCAGCTGGATCGCTCGCCGGTGAGCGCCTGCCGCAGCTCCTCTCCCGTTTGCCAGCGTTCGGATGGCTGCTTCTCCAGCGAGCGCATGACCGCCCGGCCGGAGCTGCTCCGGCGCAGCGGGACACAGGCGGTCGATCGGAAGAGGCCGTTCGGCCATGTGCTTGGAGACGACGACCCGGTGCGAGCCCTGAAAGGGAGGGTGTCCCGCCAGCATCTCGTAGGCAACAACGCCGAGGGCGTAGAGATCGCTCCGGGTATCGACCTCTTCACCCGCCGCCTGCTCCGGACTCATGTACACCGGGGTCCCCACCGCCACGCCCTGTCCCGTGCTCGATCCGCTCGCTTCGGCCGCGATAGCCCGGGCAATGCCAAAGTCCGCCAGGAGGGCACGGCCACTGACCTCGTCCAGCAGTACGTTTTCAGGCTTCACGTCCCGGTGCACCACGCCCGCCCGTCCCGCAGCATCGAGGGCCGAGGCCACATCGGCCATGATCGAGCCGCGTCCTCGACTGGAATTCTCCCTTCTCGCGTGAGTCGCTGGCGCAGGCTTTCGCCGGCGATCTCGTCCATCACGTAGTACAGCAGCCCGTCCGCACTTCCCGCCGCGTGGATGGCCACAATGTTGGGGTGGCGCAGGCGAGCAATGGTTCGGGCCTCCGCAAGGAAGCGGCGGGTGATGGATTCGTGAGGGGCGAGCTCGGGGTGGACAACCTTGATGGCAACCCGGCGGTCCAGGGTAGTGTCGGTCGCCTGGAATACGACCCCCATGCCCCCGCGTCCGAGCTCGCGCTGAAGCCGGTACTGGGGTCCCAGCGCTGCTTGCAAGGAGGCGAACAGATCCAGGGTGGTATCGCTCACGTCAGGACCAGTGAGGGGGACTTGAAAAGTACACCCAGGTTTCCCAGTTGTCGCGCACTTTCAACCCGACGAGGCCGAGCTTCGCGCCGTTTCAGATTTAATCTTCTTTGACGTTCCAGACGTACCCTCCCGCACGACCTCACGGGAGGATGATGTGGCAATCAGCTGGGCCGAGGGCTCACCCACCGTAGCTACGGTCCTGTTGCCGGTGGAACGGCCTCGGGTGGATGCCGCCGGAAGCGGGTGCTTTGCTGTGGTTCACCGGGATTCCATTCCGGAGGCCGTGCGCATCGTTCGCGAGCGTCCGGTGGACGCGGTACTGGTTTCGGTCCATCGCTGCGGGCCGGAGCAGGTCGAGGTTCTGGGCCAACCTCGTCCGCGAATTTCCCGGTATTCCCACCGTCGCCCTCGTCTCACAGCACGACTCGAGCTCCACCGAAATGTTGCTTCGCCTGGGTGCGTCCGGTGTTCGACAGGTGGTGGACGTTACCTCGCCTACCGGGTGGAACCGTCTCCGCCAAGTGGTGGGCCAACCGGCTACCCGGGCCGTCGCGCGCATCCAGGGGCCAATCCTCGAAGCTCTCCGCGAGGCGCCGCCCGATGCCCGCCTCTTCGTCGAAGCACTGGTTCGGCTCGCACCGGAAACTCCCACGGTAACTCACTTGGCGCAGCGGCTCTTTGTCCGGCCCAGCACACTCATGTCCCGCTTCGCTCGCGCCGGTCTCCCATCGCCCAAGAACTATCTGGCGGCCATTCGGCTGCTCCATGCCTCCTACCTTTTTGAAACCGCGGGACTCTCGGTGGCCGATGTGTCCTACCGGCTGGAGTATTCCTCGCCCCAGAGCTTCGGCCGGCATCTGCGGGCCATGTTGGGCCTGACAGCGTCGGAGTTTCGCCGGAGGTTCCCCTTCCCCAGCGCCCTGGCCCGATTCATAGAATTGATGGTGAGTCCCTACATCCCAGTCTGGCAGGGGTTTCACCCCATAGCCGCAGGAAGTTGGGATGGTGTGAAAGCCTTGAAGGGTTGCAGCAACCACTCAGTTCGGCAGGCGTCCAAACTTGCGAAGTATTTGTCGGAGCTGATCGTGCGGCAAAGCGGGCACCCGGAGATTATCGGCGCCGGTCATGGTTTCGGCGGCCAGAAGCGCATTGACGATTGCCTCTTCGGTGGCCTGCACCGCCGCTTCGTACACTGGATCGATTCTATCGTCCTGGAGCATACCCACCGAGGCCACGCCGGAACTGTCTGGGCGGTTAATCCGCGCGGTGGAAAAGGCCAAAAACAGATCACCCGAGCCGGCACCGGAAATCCCGCCCATGCGCCCAATTCCCAGAGAGGCCCGACGCGCCAGTCGCCGCAGCTGATGCGGAAGCAGTGGGGCATCCGTTGCTATGATGACAATGATCGATCCGTGCTCCCGAGAGACGTTCCTGCGTCCGGGACACCGCATGGGAGCAAGCTCCGCGCTGAGCGGAGCATCAGTGTCGTAGCAGGATGCGTTTCCCGAGATCTGTTCACCAACGGGCACTCCGGCTATGCGCAGCTGCCGCCGCAGTCCAAAGTTGCATTGGACCAGCACCCCGAGGTTAAAGCCGCCTCTGCCCGGCAGCCGCCGGCTCGACGTTCCAATCCCGCCCTTGAACCCGAGGCACTGCATCCCGGTGCCGCCCCCAACGTTTCCTTCTACCACCGGCCCGGCCCGGGCCGAGTCGAGTGCGGCAAACACGTGCTGCTTCTTGACGTGAAAGCCATAGATGTCGTTCAGGTCGCCGTCCCACGTCTCCGCCACTACCGGCAGGCAGCAGTTGAACACGTCCGTAAGCCGGGTCCGGCCCCACTCGATCACCGCATCGCGCACCGTTCCCACACTGTTCGTATTGGTGATGGTGACTGGATACGGCATAACGCCGTAATCCTCTATCCACGGCGTACCAGTCATTTCTCCGTTCCCGTTGAGGCTGAACCAGCCGGCAAAAACCGGAGACAGATCGCCTTTGCCCGCGAGGAAACACGGCGGTCACCCCGGTGCGAACCGGTCCAACGCCTACCCGCAGCGTACCGTTGCCTTTGATCAGCGTTGCGTGTCCCACGGTCACCCCGGGTACATCGGTTATCGCGTTGAGGGGTCCCGGGAGTGCCGTCGAGCGGAATGCCCATGTCCCGGGCCCGTTCGCGGACGCTCTGGGCGTGGGCCGGCAGCGCCACCAGGAGTCCGGCCAGGAAAGCCCAGAAACCTGGATGGATCCGCCTCAAGGGGAGCGGAACACGAAATACACGGCGCCGACCAGACACAAAGCGGCCCACAGGTAGTCCAGTTTGATCGGCTGCTTCATGTAGATCACTGCAAAGGGCGCGAAAACGAGCAGGGTAATGACTTCCTGGATGATCTTGAGTTGCGCGAGCGACAGCGTCGTGTAGCCTATCCGATTCGCCGGCACCTGCAGGAGATACTCGAAGAGCGCAATGCTCCAGCTGATGATCGCAGCCAGGTACCAGGGCTTGTCCGCCAGATTTCGCAGGTGGGCGTACCAGGCAAATGTCATGAAGATGTTGGAGAGTAGCAGCAGGCCGGCGGTACGAATGAGAACCGAACTCACGGGCAACGACTCTCCATGCCGGTGGCTACTCCCATCCCATTCGAGAGCGAAGCGAGGTTATGTGCGCCACATGGTGCCGGCCGTGCCAAGCGTACAGGGCAAGCATCTCCTCCAGACCAATACTGCGGTTGTGCTCCGGATGCCGAAACCGTCGGCTCAACTCCTTCGGTCCCAGTGAGCGCAGCAACAGAACCCAGCGCCGGTGCAGGCACTCGAGCAGGGTGAGCGACGTCTCTATCGGCGTGGCTTGTACGTCGGCCAGCTCGGCCCAGCGCGCCTCATCGTAGGGTTTGATTATCGGCTCGTCCTCGGTCAACGCCAGCTTCATTCGAGTATAGGCGTTGAGGTGGCTGTCAGGCACGTGATGCACTACTTGCCGCACGGTCCAGCCACCATCCCGATAGATCGTATCCAGCTGTGCTGGTGTGAGGTCGGTAACTGCAGCGCGCAAGGCGCCGGGTGCGGCCGCTATCTCGCCGATCCAGCGCTCCCGAGACTGGGGCGACACCTTGCCCTCAAAGGTGAAGCGGCCAATCGGGTAACGCGGATCTTCCATCAGGCGTCTCCCTCGTCCGCCACCCGTGAGTGGATGTGCCTCGGCGCGCCGTCCGGGGTCTCTCCCCGAAATTCGAAGTGCTCCTCATTCAGAAGCCGATCGTGCAACGGTGCCTCGGATATCTCGAGCAAGAGGAGTCGAGCCAGCACCACCTCTGCCACCCGCGCCGCCGGCTCCCACTGGCCGGGGGTCAGCGTTGGGTAAAGGTCGGCGAATTCGGGACGAAGCCGGGCTTCCCGCATGCCCGATCCTACCTTCAGTCCTGAGGGCGCGCCATCCCTGCTCCGGTGGCCGACCTTCGCGTGTGCGGCCGAAATCCGCTGAGTGGGCCTGATGTCTTGCGGAGGAGGATTTCGGAATGGCCTTGTACCAGATAGTCAGTCAGCTCGCCGATCACCTCGGTAGCCGAGGCGCTCATATAGGCGCCGTGCGTCCGGATTGAAGGATGAAACGCAGAGGAAGACGTTGGGCGACTCGGCAAGAATCCGTCGTTCGGCAAACTCCACCAGCCTGCTGCCCAGCCCCTGGCCTCGCCGGATCGGGATCGATGCAGATCGTCTGGATGTACCCCACGAAGGCTCCCGTCATGCAGACGATCAGGAACCCCGCAAGATCGCTCTCGATCTTGATGAGATACACCTCGCGCGTGGGATCCTGGACGATCGCAAGACAGGCCTCGTAGGTCCGACCCAGTGTCAGCCAGGGCTCCGAGCTGGCCATGAGATGGGCGCAGCGCTGCGCGTCGGCTTCATGGTCGAGGCGGGTGATGGAACAGTTCAAGGCCGCCATTCAGCGCGGATCCGCCCCGCGATATCTGCCCGCTCGGCGGCGGTAGGGTTCCGGAGCACGCCAAATCTGCGCAGCAGGTTGCGCGCTCTCCGGTATAGATCCGAAATGACATGGCCCCGGGGCATAGCAGCGGTGCGGGGAAGCAGGAGAAAGTGAACGTGCCGGATTCGTTCGTTGAAAGATACGGCGTAGATGCGTTCCGCAGCCACCACCTGCTCCAGAGCCCGGACGGCTGCATGGAGCACAGGACCCAGTGCCTCGGCTTCATCGCCGGTCAGCTCCGCCAGAGACTCGCAGTGCCGGTGGGTCTTTACGATCAATTCACCGGGATCGGTGTACGGACCAGTATGGTGACTCACGAACCAGAGCCCGTCGCTGTAGATCACCCCTCCAGGTGCTGCATCCTGTCCCGCTATTTCGCCGCAGGCACTACACCGCTGCTGGGAGGGCAAAGCGCTCCTTCAGAATCCAGACCTTGGTGGCAAAGAACAGCCGTATCATACCGGCGTAATCACCGGGAGAAACCAGCACTACCAGTGCCTGCCCGTCGGTTCCGCGAGTGTTCTTCACCTTGGATTTCGCTCGCATTCTACCCTTTAAGGCGGTAAACCAACCGGGAAGCAACCCCCGCTCGTCTGCCCGGACGATATCTCTGCTTTTGGTGCCGGTCGGATCTGCGAGAGCCACCTGACAGTACCACTTGCCGCGAGCCGTTCCTTTGGTGGCACGGGAGAAGGTGAGCGATCGGTCCGGCAGCTCAGCCCAAGCGCGAAGATTCGGCGTAGTTCGGGGGCGGACCTCGATTCGCTCTCCGGGATCTCGAGGGATCCGGACCACGAACTCCCACTCATTGCGAGAGGAAAAGTTGCCGTCCCGGACCAGGTAGGTCTGCTCTACACCGGATAGCTTTTGCCCCGCAAAGGTCCAGGTGGATGCCCGCTCTTCGCCAGGCTCAGCGCTAACCTTGTCCAGCTGATATCGGATTCGGCGTGCCATGGCTCCTCCTTCCAATGGCCTGCGTCACACCGCCGCGCTGCCGTGCGGCAACTCGCGGTACTCCGTACTGCTTCTGTCCGGCTCAGGAGCTCAGGGCTCGCCTCGCCGCCTGGAGACGCAGCTGGTCAACTCGCTCGAACTGTTCGCGGGCCCTGGCTTGCAATCGGGTAAGATCCAGGGCCTCAAGTGCAGGAACAGCGTCCCCCAGAGTGGCCAGACTCCGCCAGAGCGCCTGTTTCCCCTGGATCCCAAGGGCCAGGGCCTCCAATCCTTCCAGCACGCGGAGCTCACCAGAGCCGCGCTCGTCCATTCGAAGCTTGACCCGGCCCAGCTTCTCGGTCAGCCACGCAGCCGCCTTTCGCACAGTGCTCTCCTTCGCTCCCACCGACTGGAGCAGCTGCTGGAGAACGTCCTGATCTTCCTGGATCTCGTTCCGCAACTGCGTCAGCAGCCTCCGATCGGGGGCCTCGGGCAGATCGATCAGGTGATCCAGCAGTTCCAGCGCCAGAACGGACCCTGCTACATGGTCGTTGAGATAGGTACCGAGATTTTCTGTCATCGGACCCTCGAGGCTGGCTGCAGGCGCTCGGTGCCGTGCTCCCGAAGCGCAAACCACAGACACATGCAGCCGATCACCAGCGCCGGGCCGATCACATCTGCTCCACCAATGAACCAGGCACCTCGCAGCCGAGCCGGCACTGGCATATGATGACGCAAGGCTGAGATAACGAGCGGTGCGAGACTACCCGCAACCGAGGCGATGAGGATTGCCACCAGCGAGCGGTCCCGAGGCCAGCGCCAGACGAGTGGCCCTACCACGAGCATGCCGATAGCCGCGCCGAGGATCATCCAATATCCGTCGTAGACTCGGATCGTTGGAATGGCGGAGCGGTGAGCTTCCAATACCGCGCTCGTGAACATTACCACGGCCACCAAGCCGGTCAGCATCTGCCCCACCCGCCGTCGGCTCACGGAACCAATCCCAGCTCGCGCACGGTGGTCAGGGCGATAACCGGGTGGCCCCGCTCTTCCAGGCTCTGGCGCCCGCCCTCCTGCCGATCCACCACGGCCAGCACACCAATCACGCTGCCACCTGATTGTTCGACTGATTGAATGGCGCGCTGGGCGGAGTCGCCGGTAGTGATCACGTCTTCCACCACGACCACCCGGTCTCCGGCCTGGAAGTTTCCTTCCACGAGGCGGGCGGTCCCATGACTCTTCGCTTCCTTGCGCACACTAAAGGCGTCGACCGCATGTTGGCTGCCGAAGCTCGCCGCGGCGATGGCATACGCCACCGGGTCAGCACCCATTGTGAGTCCGCCGACGGCCGTGGGTTGCCAACCCGCTTTTTGGATGGCATTTCAGCCCATGCGCCCGATTAGCACCATGCCTTCGGCGGACATGGTGGAGCGACGACAATCGATGTAGTAGGAGGAGCGTCGGCCGGATGCAAGAACGAAATCGCCCCGCTCAACTGAGCGCTCCAGCAGCACGCGCCGGAGCGACTCGTGGTCGGTCACTCGCTTCCCTTGCGGAATAGTCCGGCGAGAAATCCGGTTCGCTTGGGCGCTTGATCCCGTACAGCTGCGCAGAAGGCCTGCGCGAACTCCTCGACTGTACGGCACCGCTTGGAAAGATCCCGTTGCAATCCCTGCATTACCGTAGCCTCAACCGCCGCGGGAAATCTGAGGCCTCGACGAGCTTCATTCAGGGGAATGGGCGACTGGGTGAGTAGCTGCTGAAACAGCTCCCGTGGACTCTTGCCGGGAAAAGGCAGGCATCCAGTCAGCAGGTAATAAGCGATCGTTGCCAGGCTATAGACGTCAGCCTGTTCCTTGACCAACTCGCCACTGAGCGTTTCCGGCGCTACGTACTGCAGGGTCCCCACAAAAAATCCGGCGCGGGTCAGTCTCTCTTCGGGGCTCAGCTCAGCGTCCCGGGCGATGCCGAAGTCGAGCAGCTTGGCGGTCTGCTGCGCCGGATCGTACATGATGTTGGCCGGCTTCAGATCGCGATGAATGATCCCGGCCCGGTGAGCCGCGGTCAATGCGGCGCCGATCTGTTCTACGATCTTGGCCACCAACTCGGCGGCCAGCGGTCCCGATCGGTTGACGAACTCGGCCAGGGGCTCGCCGTCCGCCCACTCCAGCGCGAGATAGTGGAGTCCGTCGTCAGCCTGGCCGTAGTCGTAGGTCCGGACGATGTTCGGGTGACTCACCCGCGCACCATATTCGGCTTCTCGAAGAAATCGCTTGACCGCCACTGGATCCTGGGCCAGTCGTGAGCGCAGGATCTTGAAGGCCGCCACGCCTCGCTCGGGGTGCTCGGCGCGGTAAACTGTGGCGGTTCCACCCTCGCCGACATACTTGGTAAGGTGGTATCCCGCGATGGTCCTGCCGGTCAGCGTGTCGCTGTTCATGAAGTGGCCAAGCTAGTTAATTCTGCAGCACGCAGCAAGTTGAATGCATCGGCCCTTGTGCTTGACGCCTCTCCTGCCGCGTCACTAACCTTCGCTTTCCTGCATGGTCGCCGGTTTGTCGCGGCTCACTTGGGAGAATTCATGCGCTGGTTGGTAACCACAGTGCTGCTCGGCGCAACCGCGATCGGCTGCGGCAGCTGGAAAAGAGTCGGCAGTAAAGAAGCTCCGGCCCCGGCAGATCAGCTGACCCAGGTGGTGGATGCCCCCGCGTTTTATCAGCGGCTTGGTCGGCTGGCTGCCGGGGAGCCTCTTCCCTTCATCGGAACGGTGGCATTCGCTGCAGGGCCCGGTGATTCCGTCATCACTCTCCTGGGCCTCTCTCTGGAAAATCGCGCCCTGGCATTTCAGCGGGATGGCAATCTCTTCGTGGCGCGGTATCGAGTCAGCATCTCCTTTCAGCGGCCTGGCATTCGCGCTGTCGAATTGACCCGGGATGAGATCGTTCGGGTCCCGACCTTTCAGGAAACGATGCGGTCAGACGAGAGCGTGTTATTTCAGCAGGTGCTCCGGCTGACTCCAGGCGCCTACAACGTCACGGTAACTGTTCGTGATGCCAGCTCTACCGCAGAGAGCCGAGCGCAGGGACGGTATGACGCTCCCACCTTTCCTGCCGGCACCACATCCGCTCCTATCCTGACTTACCAGGCCACGGGGCGCGCCACCCGAGGCGATCCTCTGTCGGTGGTGCTGAACTCCCGGGGCGCGGTGGGCTATGGGTCCGACACGCTCCTGGCTTACATCGAGGGCTATGACTTCCCCGGCCCAACTACCGTGCCGTTCCAGGTGCTGGATGAACAGCAGGAGGTCGTCTACACCGACTCGCTGCGATTCCGCGGTGGTCGCCCGGTGGAAAGCCAGGTGATCCGGATGGCGCCCGACAGCATCTCGCTGGGTGAATTGAAGCTCGAGGTGGGTAGTGGACCGCAGCAGCGCGCGGTTTCCGCCCTGGTCTCGTTTTCCCAGGCATGGGTGATTACCAACTTCGATGAAATGCTGGATCTGCTGCGGTTCTTTGGCCAGGACGCGCGGATCAATGCGATGCGCAAGGCGCCGGCTTCCCAGCGCTCCAGTCTTTGGCGTCAGTTCTACGCCGAGACCGATCCGAACCCCGCTACACCGGAAAACGAGGCATTGAATCAGTATTTCGGTCGCATCAGCACTGCGAACACCCGGTTCACCGACGAAGGAGTTCCCGGCTGGCGCACCGATCGCGGCGAAGTCTTCATCAACCTGGGAGCCCCCGATGAGAGCATCGAAAGTACGCCCGGCCAGGCCGGACGGATCATTCGCTGGACTTACCTCAACTATCGGCTGGCGCTCTACTTCGAGGATGATACCGGTTTTGGCCGGTTGCGGCTGACCCCGGGTTCCCGCTCGGAATACGAACGGACCTTGAACCGCGTTCGCCGCCAGACCTAAGCGCGGAGCCGCTCGCGCTTATTTTCCTGCATGTCCCCCAATCACCATCCCCCGCAGCTTTTCCTGATCGACGGCTACGCCCTCATTTATCGCGCGTTTTACGCGATGATCTCCCGCCCGCTCCGGACTGCCAAGGGAGAAAACACCTCAGCGGCCTGGGGAGTGGTGAATTTCCTGCTTCGCCTGCGCGAGAAGTACCGTCCCGATTACGTCGCCTGGATCAATGATGCGGGCACCTCCTTCCGGGAACAGCGCTACGCCGATTACAAGTCGACTCGCCAAAAGCTGGACCAGGAGCTGCAGGCGGACTTCAATCGCTCGGTCGAGCGCATCTGCGATCTGCTCGAGGCCTTTGGGATTCCCGTTGTGGCTATTCGGGGTACGAGGCCGATGACGTGATTGGAACTCTGGCCCAGAGCCGCATCGCAGCGCGGCATGCAGGCCGTCATCGTCTCTGGAGACAAGGATTTCTATCAGCTGGTCGGGGCCCGGGATTGCACTGCTGAATCCCGGTCGAGGTGGGCCCGCGGCGGTGGACGAAGTCTGGGTGGATGAATCCAATGCCATTGACCGACTGGGTGTACCGCCCTCGCCAGGTGGTGGATTTCCTGGCCCTGGTGGGCGATTCGTCGGATAACATTCCTGGTGTGAAAGGAATCGGCGAGAAGGGCGCCCAGAAGCTCCTGGCGGAGTTCGGTGACCTGGAGACAATGCTTGCCCGGGCAGATGAAGTCACTGCCAAGCGCCCCGTGAAGCACTGCTGACCCAGGCGGAGAATGCTCGGCTCTCCCGGGAGCTGGTAACGATCCAACGCGACGTCCCGATCGAGCTGGATGTGGGCGACTTCGTGCTGCGCGAGCCGGATCGTGATACCGTCATTCGCTTGCTCAGCGAGCTCGAGTTTTACACCCTGGTTCGGCGCTTGACTGACGCGACCGCCCCGCAGGAAGCAGGCATCGGTGACTCAGCCGAAGCCGAGAACGGGAAGGCCGGTGAGGTCGATCTCTCGGCCGACTCGTGGCTCAGTCTGTCGGATCTTTCCAGCCCGTCAGCTCCATCCGTCAGCATCCTGGACACTCCTGACGACCTACCTGGACTGGTCGAGCGTCTGCGAAATGCGCCTCTCGTGGGAATAGATGTTGAGGCCGGTGGCCGGGAGCCCCACGATGCAGAGATCGTCGGCCTTTCTCTGGCCGCCAGTCCAGAGGAAGTCTGGTATCTCCCCTTTGGGCATCGGGCGGCCGGGGGTGAGCTCGCTGCACCGGATTCGGTCCGAAATCTTCCGCCGTTGACTGATTTTGCGGCTGCTCCCTTGTTTGCCCTGCTGACCGACCCATCCGTGCCCAAAGCAGGTCACGATATCAAGTACGATTGGCAGGTGCTGCGGGCGGCAGGCGTAGAGCTGAAAGGCGTGGTGTACGACTCGATGCTGGCGAGCTTCGTGCTTGATCCCGGTCGCCGGTCCCACACTATCGATACTCTCTGCCTCGAGCACCTGGGCCGAACGCTGCAGACCTATCCGGACCTCACGGGCAAGGGAAAATCCGAAATTCCCTTTGCGGAGGTGGCGGTTCCCCAGGCCGCCAGTTACTGCGGCACCGACAGCGCCACCGTGCTTTCGCTCCATCGATTCTTCGAGCCGATGCTGCAGGAGACCGCTCTGGAGCCCTTGTTGCAGACGATCGAGATGCCACTGCTCGAGGTGCTGGTTGATGTGGAATGGGCCGGGATCACGATCGACCTGGCGCTGTTCCGAAAGCTGGGTGAGGAACTTGGCGCGGACTTACACCGGCTGGAACAGGAAATCGCCCGGGCCGCGGGAACCGAGGTCAACCTGAACTCACCGCGTCAGTTGGCCAGTGTGCTGTTCGAGCGTCTGCAGCTGCCGGTGCTAAAGAAAACCAAGACGGGGCCGTCGACTGATGCCGACGTTCTGGAACAACTTGCGGCCATGGGGCACGAGCTTCCTCGGCTCATTCTAGAGTATCGCGAGCTCCAGAAGCTGAAAAACACATATATCGATACCCTGCCCACCCGAATTAATCGGAACACCGGGCGGATCCACACCAGCTTCAATCAGGCCGGCGCTGCCACTGGCCGGCTGAGCTCGGCGGAGCCTAATCTGCAGAACATTCCGGTGCGGACCCCGCGGGGCGAGGCCATACGAGCTGGCTTTGTCCCCCGTGAGGGCTGGGTCTTCCTGGTGGCAGACTACTCGCAGATCGAGCTTCGCATCATGGCCCACCTCTCTGATGATGCCGCGTTCATCGAGGCTTTTCGCCAGGGGGGCGACATTCACCGCCAGACTGCCGCCCTGATATTCAACGTCCAGCCCGACCAGGTCACCGGTGATATGCGAGCCCGCGCCAAGACCATCAACTTCGCTACTATCTATGGGCAGGGCGCCTTCGCCTTGAGCCGCCAGCTCGGCATAGCGCTGGAGGATGCCCGAGGATTCATCGCTCGGTACTTCGAGCGCTTCTCCGGAGTCCGCTCATTTTTGGATCGCCAGATCGAGCTTGCCCGACAGCAGGGTTACGTGGAAACGCTCTTCAAGCGTCGTCGGTACATTCCGGAGATCAAGGAACGCAACTTCAGCCTGCGCTCCTACGGTGAGCGCAACGCACAGAACTCTCCTCTCCAGGGCTCGGCTGCCGACCTGATTAAGCTGGCCATGGTGGGGATCCACCATGCCATCCGGGAACAAGGACTGGCGGGGCGCATGTTGTTGCAGGTACATGACGAACTGGTCTTCGAGGTGCCCCCGGACGAAGTGGAGGTTATGACTCGACTGGTCCGAGAGCATATGGAAAATGTGGTACAGCTCAAAGTTCCGCTGGTGGTGGACATCGGAGTCGGCCCCAACTGGCTGGAGGCAAAGCGGTAGCCGGTGCGCTCGGAACTTGCATCAATACTTTTCTCAACCACACATCGTTGGACTCAACAGTAGAACCGCCGGACCGATCCGAAGGGGTTACCCCTTCGCATCATGGGCCTTGTAGTCCCGCCGGCTCCCGTTCTGGAGGCGTATGAGGCGTGCGGTCCTGCCCCTGATTACACTCGGGCTGTTTGCCATGGTTGTGGCGGACCGGCTGTCGCACGCCCTGGCTAACCGCCAGCAGGCCGTAGTGCAGGGGCCGAGCGATACCCGCTCTGCCACGGTGACGCTCCGTCCTACCTCTGATTCTGAAAGCTCCACTGGTGCCACCTCGGCCGTTCCCGCTCCGGCAGTCGCGCCCAGCACTCCAACGATAGATCGGCTGGCCAGGTTGGCTGCCCGGCAGCAGCTCAGTCGCTCGGCCGGTCTGACCTACCTTGACTCTCTGATCAGTAGCACCGACTCGGTGGTCCGGCGCTGGCCCGATCGGAGCGGCACTCCACTCAGGGTCGCCATGGTCGAGGGTGGTCCTGCCGGTTATCAGCCGCGCATGGCCGGGTACGTCCGTGAGGCCATGGACAAGTGGGAGGGTGCGGGAGCCGGGGTTCTGTTTGCTCCCACGGCCGACACGATCGCTGCCGATATTCTGGTTCACTGGATCGATCACTTCGACTTCGACCGCGCCGGCCAAACGGACCTGACGTGGGATCAGGCCGGCCGGGTTCGTAAGGCTGCCATCCTGCTGGCTCTACGGACCAACACCGGAATTCCCCTACCGGACCCGGCCCTTCTCACTGTTGCGGTGCATGAGGTCGGCCATGCTATTGGACTCCCGCACTCCCCTGACACGAATGACGTGATGTTTCCCGCCACCCAAACCGGGAATTTGTCGGATAGAGACCGCCGTACCGTGCAGGTGCTCTACCAACTTCCGCCCGGCCCGGTGCGCGACAGCGGGGGCTCTCAGTGAAGCGCAGTGTCGCCATTCTAGCTTCGGTCCTGGTCTCGACAATTGGACGATCGATCCACGCCCAGTCGCTCACCGAGATCGACCAGGCAGCTAAACAAGGGATCGAAGCTGGTGTCTACCCCGGCGCGGTCGTGGTCATCGGGCGGAGCGATTCGATCATCTATGCTCGTGGATACGGGCATTTCACTTGGAGTCCCAAGTCCCCAGTCCCGGCTCCGGATTCCACGCTCTGGGACATTGCGTCGATCACGAAGGTGATGGGAACCGCCAGTGCGGTCATGCGGCTGGTTGACGCGGGTCATGTTAATCTCGATGCTCCGGTGGGCCGGTACCTTCCTCGTTTCGCTGGAGGCTTAAAGGATCAGGTGACCGTGCGGATGCTCCTGGACCACACTAGCGGACTCCGGAGCTATGCCCCCCTGTTCAAGCAAGCGCGGTCTCGCGCGCAGGCGATCGATCTCTTATACAGTGAACGGCCCATCCGCCGACCCGGCGATCTCCCGGTCTACAGCGATCTCAACGCGATTTTCCTGGGGCTTTTGGTGGAAGCGGTGTCCGGCATGTCTCTGGATCGCTTTGTGGGCCGGGAGGTGTTCGAGCCTCTCGACCTCCAGCAGACGACCTACCGCCCTTCGGCAGTGCTCAGACGCCGCACCATGCCGAGTGCGGTGTGGCGGGGTCAACCGGTACAAGGTCAGGTCAACGATCCGAATGCGGCGATCCTCGGAGGCGCCGCGGGCCACGCGGGAATTTTCTCGACCGGTCTAGATCTGGCCCGATACGCCCAGGTGTGGCTGCGGTTGGGCAGTGGTCCTAAAGGCCAGTGGGTGAGCGCCGCCACCATTCGCCGTTTCCTGACCCGGGGTCCAAACACCGGTCCGCGCTTGCTGGGATGGGACACCCCGGAGCAGAATCTGGACGAGCCCAGTCTATTCGGAACGTTGATCAGCGACGCCGCCTATGGGCATACCGGGTTTACCGGGACCGAGCTCTGGATCGATCCTGCCCGGGATCTGTTCCTGGTTTTCCTGACCAACCGGACTTTCGACCCGAGGGTGCATGACTCCATGCACCGATTACGCTCCGTTCGGGTGGAATTGTCGGATGCCGCTATCCGCCTGGTTCCTCACGCCTGCCAGCAGGAGCTCGTCGCGCAGTGCTGAACTTGGAGGTTATCTTTCCCTTATGCCGACCGTCGAAGCCATCCGAAAGGCCATCCGGGCAGTCAAGGATCCCGAGCTCAACCTCAACATCATCGACATCGGTCTGGTGTATGACGTGGAAATCGATGAGTCGGGGGATGTACGGATCGAAATGACCCTCACCTCACCCGGTTGCCCTGCCGGCGCGGAGATCATCGCTGACGTGAAACGCGTTGTGGGAGACATGGAGGGGGTTCGGACGGTCGACGTGCAACTGGTCTGGGAGCCCTACTGGACCCCGGAAAAGATGGACCCTCGGGTCCGAACTTTCCTCGGGTTTTGATCTAAGCTTCCTGAACTTCGTCCCCCTAGGTCGCAGGCTGCTTCAGAGCCACAAGCAGACTGCCCCCCAATTCCTTCAGTTGCCAGCGCCGCAGTTCCCCGATGTTCGACATTTGCTCGAGAGTGGTGGGATTTAGACGGGCAATTGCCTCCAGCGTCCCGTTAGGGCACAGGATCCCGGGTGGCAAGTCGTAACTCCCGGCAAGCGTATTCCGGGCGTTCTTTAAACACTCGATCCGTGCCTCTAATGCGATATCCGGGGGCGGACGCCGGGGTCGCTCTAGTCGAGGTAGTTCTGCTTCGGGAAGACTGAGCCCTCTCTGAACCGCAGCCAAGATCTCCCGACCCCGGCGTTGCGCCTGTTCTGACCCAATCCCCCTGATCGCCTTCAGCTCAGCCAGATCATGCGGGGGTGACTTTGCCATCAGCAGCATCGGCTCGTTGTTCAGAATCCGAAAGGCAGCCCGGTCATTCTGCCGGGCCTCGCTTTCTCGCCACTGGTGCAGCTCGCGCAGAACCGCTAAGGCCCTCGACTTGAGAGCTTTGGCTCCTTTGAGCCGGAGATAGCCTGGCTCGTCAGGGTCCGCCACGGTCCGTGGGTTGCTACTCAGTAAAGCAAACTCTTCCTCGGCCCACTCGAGCCGGCCTCGCTCGCTGAGCTGTGATCGGAGGATGTCGCGTAGCACTGGAAGGTGCCGGGTATCCGACGCCGCATAGTCCAGCATTTCGCGGGTAAGGGGCCGAGCGGACCAGTCGGCTCGCTGGTAGCGCTTGTCCAGCCGCACACCCAGATACTTCTCCAGCAATGCAGCGAGCCCTACCCCAGGCTCGTTCAGCAACTGCGCGGCGATGCGGGTATCGAACAGATTGGTGGCGCGAAAGCCGTACTCCTGGCTCAGCAGCCTGAGATCGTAATCGGCATCGTGAAAAACGATCTCGATGGCCGGATCGGCCAGAACCGCACCGAACGAGTTCAGGTTCGATACCGCCAAAGGATCGACTATGGCCGTCTCGTGGCGGGATGAGAGCTGAAGGAGATAGACCCGGTCGCGGAATCGATGAAAGCTCGCGGCTTCGGTGTCCACGGCCAGGAGGGACTCCTGGCTGAGCTGCTGCAGCAGTCGATCCAGCTCGGCCTGGCTCTGGATCAGCCGGACTTGCTGTGCGTGAGTTTGGGGATCGGCCTGGACGTTCACGCCGAAAGGTGGCTGCGGGCTCAACCCGGCGCAACCGCGCTCAATCTGGGCGAGCCACCATTTCGAGGCCTGCGGCAATCTCATCGAATGCCTTGGAGAGGGCTTTGTAGAACTCCGCGTCGGGTTGCGGGGTGCCCCCCATGGCGCTGTCCATCTGGAGCTTGCGAGCGAGCCGGGCGGCGTGGCGGATGTAGTCGGTGGGTGGCTTCATAGTGTGCGTCAAGTGTCGGAGGCAAGAAATAAATCTGTGAACCAAGAGCATCGCCGTTCATCTAAGATACCAGGTGCCGACCGGTCGCCGCCTTTCCTGCCCCTCTCCTCCATCCCATCTTTGACGGATGCCGCTACCCGAGATCGACCTGGTCGTCTATCCCGACGAATGCGATGCCTTTGGTCATCTGAATCAAGCCTCTTTTCTCAGCCTCTTCGAGCGGGCCCGCTGGGAAATGCTGCATCGGGGCCCGGGGATGGATGTGTTCACCCGAGCGGCGGCTTGGCCGGCGCTCCGGAAGACAGTCATAGACTATCGGGCCGCGGCGTTCCCCGGGGATGTCCTGCGCTTTCAGCAGGCACTGACCCATCACGGCCGGACCAGCTTTACCATGCGCCAGACTGCCCGCAGAGTTCGCGACGAGACCCTCATTGCCAGTGCAGAGTTCGTGTTCGTGTGCATCGATCGCGAGGGCAGGCCGATCCCGGTGCCTCCTGAGTTCACCAGCTACATGCACGCTCCCCGTGACTCCAGCGACAGCACTCAGCGTCTAATGGTGCATGGCGTCAACCTGGCAGTGGAAGACCAAGGTGAGGGTTCCGCTGTGCTTTTCGTGCATGGATTTCCGCTCGACCGTACGATGTGGCGAGCGCAAGTCGACTCACTGAAAGGCTACCGTCGTATCGCCCCGGACCTCCGAGGCATGGGGCAATCCGACGCTCCTGACCTCGGATACAGCATGAACATCTACGCTACCGATCTGGCTGGTCTTCTCGACGCCCTAGGCATCGAGAACGTGGTGCTCTGCGGGTTATCGATGGGCGGGTACATTGCCTTCGAGTTCCTCCGTCATTGGCGCTCGCGGGTTCGCGGGTTGGTCCTCGTGGATACCCGGGCGGGGGCGGACAACGCTGAGGCTCGCCGGGCACGCGATACCTCCGCTGCCAGCGCTCGCGATGGTGGCCCGGCGGCTATTGCGGAAACCATGTTGCCCAAACTCCTCGCCCCCTCAACCCTGGCTGAACAGCCCGAGATCGTGGACCGCGTTCGCCAGATGATTCTCCGCACGCCGGTCGCCGGCATCACCGGTGCGCTGGCGGCTATGCGGGACAGGCCGGACAGTGAGTCTCTACTCTCCACCCTGGGCGACATTCCCACCCTGATCGTGGTAGGAGAGGCGGATAGTGTCACTCCTCCGGAAGAAGCCGAAGCCATGGCCCGGGCCATTCCAGGCGCTCAGCTCGCCCTCATTCGCGGAGCTGGCCATCTGTCGCCGCTGGAGCGCCCGGATGAGGTCTCGAGACGGCTGGCGCAATTTGTCGGGGAGCTAGGGTGAAACCTTTCGGGTGGCTCGGGCGTCTAACCCTATAGCGGCGGCATTAGCTATCAGCCGTCGTTGATGTCCTTCCTTACCTAGGCTCCGGGGTCGCGGCCAAGCAGTACGATCCCGGGGCTCCTTTCTTTTGGGCGGAGAAGAGGGCGCCTATCTCTGGGGTCTGCCCGGTGGTGTGCTACTGTTGAAGACTTCCTTGTTCTTTTCGATATATGAAGTGGACTGGGGCGGAACGTCCTCCTCAGGGAAGATCGCGGTTACCGGGCACTCCGGCTCGCAGGCTCCGCAGTCGATGCACTCATCTGGATGAATGTAGAGCTGATCTTCACCCTCATAGATGCAGTCTACCGGGCATACATCTACGCAGGCCCGATCCTTCACCCCAATGCACGTCTCGACAATCACATAAGTCATCCTGCGGCTCCCCTGTAAGGACGCCGTGCGGCCACGGCATCGCCAAGTTATACGAAAGCTGGTTTGGCGGCGCAAGGGGCGCAGACGTCCTTACTTTGTTGATGAATGTTCGCGCTGATTCTCCTTTGTGCCCTCTTTGCTCTCGCCGGGCCGGCGATAAAGGGGCCGCTGGTGGGCCGGTTGGAGGTAGGCTTAGGGCGATCTGCGCTGGGTGGGCCGCTTATCAGCGACACCGGTTGGGTGGCCGGCGCCCGAATCGGCCTTGGGGCGGAAACACCGGTGGGTCCCGTTCGGTTCGAGTATGGCGCCATCAACGAGGGCCGAGGGACCTATTTCGTCCGGCTCGGCAGATTGTTCTAGATCCAGGCTGATTTATCAGCTTTCCATTTGGGCGGCGTAGCTGGCCGATCTCGGCTCAGGTGGGCCATACCGCCCTCGGATCCCATGTTGTCGGTGCCACTCCTCGCGGAGGCAGAAAGGATCCAGCCCCTGGGCCCGGTCCACGGCAAGCACGCCATCCAAGTGGTCAATCTCATGCTGGAGTAATTCCGCCCGGTCTCCTTCCACCTCCACCTCTGTCCATTCTCCTTTAAGATCCTGATAGCGGACTCTGATCCGATACGCCCGGGATACCCGAACTAGGAGGTTTGGAAACGAGAAGCAGTCATCCCAGACGTCAAAATCTTCGTTCCCGATGTCAACGATTTCGGGATTGATTAGAGGCCAGGGCTCACCCATATCGATGTATACCATCCTGACCGGCGCGCCGATTTGCGGCGCCGCTATACCGCGCCCTCCCGCGAAGCGCGATTGCCAGTCCCTCAGAGTTTCCCGCATGTCGTCCATAATCACCCGGACAGCTGTCGAGCGGGGCCGGGAGATGGTCTCACATCGGGTGCGCAGTACCGGATCGCCTAGAAGACGGATGCGGTGAATCGTCATGGCTTCAGTGCAAAAATGGGTGGTGACACCAAAACTTCGTTCAAGAGAATATGCGGAGGCGGGGCTAGAGGAGCCAGACTGACCTAGTAGTAGTACTTACAACGACCTTAGTAGATGGGAACCGCCCTCCGGAAGCGGCTCCTGCGTGGCCTCGGTTAAGTTGTTTCTCTTCAACAAGCTAGAAATTAGCGCAAACTCTTAGCGTGAATTGACAATCCCGACTGTTTTACTTATGATTGCGACATGCCAGCTTCCCCTCATGAAGAACCTACGGTCTTGCCCTCGGGTCAGGGGGGAGTTCGCGGGTCCATCCTGCTTCAGCTTAAGAGATCGCCGTCGCTGACTACCAAGGAACTTGCCTCCAGGCTCGGAGTCTCCCTCAACGCTGTGCGGCACCATCTCAGAGATCTGGAACAGCATGGCCTGGTGGAGTACCGGATTGAACGACGGGGCGTAGGCGCGCCGGTCTTTGCCTACCGCTTGGCCGATGCCGGCCTGGCTCTGTTCCCTCGACGCTACGAGCCCCTGCTGCTCGGGCTGCTGCAGCAACTGGTTAGAACGCAGGGCCGGGAGCAGGCGGTTGCCCTACTTGGCGCCCATTTCAAGAATCTGGCGGAGCGGGTTCAGCCCGATCTTGCCAATTCCTCTCCAGATCAGCGGCTGAAGGAGATTGCTCGTTTGTTGTCCGTCGAGGGTTACATGGCCGAGGCTGCTCCGGAGACCTTGACCGAGCACAATTGCGCCATCCGGGAGGTTGCGGAGCAGTTTCCGGAAATATGCGATGCTGAGGCAAAGTTTCTGAGCACTGTCCTGAATGCCGATGTACGGCGTGAGCGACACATACTGAACGGATGCACGGCGTGCGAGTACCGGGTGCGCCCTGCAGGATCTGAGGCACCTGTGGAGGACAACGCATGAGCTCGCCGGTCGAAACACTGGTCAACAGAGAGTACAAGTACGGCTTCGTTACCGATATCGAATCCGATGTCGCTCCTCGCGGCCTGAACGAAGACATCGTCCGACTGATTTCCGCCAAGAAGGGCGAGCCCAAATGGCTTCTCGACTGGCGGTTGAAGGCGTTCCGGGGTTGGTCGAAGATGGCTGAGCCACATAGCTGGCCCAACATCCGATACAATCCGGTGGACTACCAGAGTCTTCGCTACTACGCAGCGCCCAGAACCAAGAAGCCGCTGGGAAGTCTGGATGAGGTCGATCCCAAACTGCTGGAGACCTATCAGAAGCTGGGCATCCCACTCTCGGAGCAGAAGCTGATGTCGGGCGTTGCGGTCGATGCCATCTTCGACAGCGTCTCCGTTGGGACCACCTATAAAGCCAAGCTCGCCGAAGCAGGAGTCATCTTCTGCTCCTTTGGCGAGGCGGTTCGGGAGCACCCTGAACTGGTCCGGCAATACCTCGGCTCGGTGGTGCCCGCCAGCGATAATTTTTTCGCGGCGCTCAATGCGGCGGTGTTCAGCGATGGATCCTTCGTCTTTGTCCCTCGCGGTGTGCGATGCCCCATGGAGCTGTCCACCTATTTCCGAATCAATGCGGCGGAAACGGGGCAGTTCGAGCGCACGCTCATCATTGCGGAAGAGGGAGCCTCGGTCAGTTATCTCGAGGGGTGCACCGCCCCGCGCCGGGACGAGAACCAGCTGCACGCGGCGGTAGTGGAGCTGGTGGCCCTCGAAGGCGCCACCATCAAATACTCCACCGTGCAGAACTGGTATGCCGGCGACGGGGAAGGCCGCGGAGGGATCTACAACTTCGTGACCAAGCGCGGAAAGTGTGCCGGGGCCAACTCCAAAATTTCCTGGACCCAAGTAGAAACCGGATCAGCCATCACCTGGAAGTATCCCAGCGTCATTCTCCAGGGCGACAACTCTGTTGGCGAGTTCTACTCCGTAGCGGTGGTGAACGGCAGGCAACAGGCCGATACCGGGACCAAGATGATTCACACCGGGAAGAACACGCGGAGCACGATTGTTTCGAAGGGTATCTCCGCGGGCCATGGGCAAAACAGTTATAGGGGCCTGGTCAAGGTCCTGCCCAAGGCAGCCGGTGCCCGCAACTACACCCAGTGCGATTCGATGCTTATTGGGAACCGCTGCGGGGCGCATACCTTCCCGTATATCGAGGTGCAGAACCCCACCGCCGCCGTGGAGCACGAGGCTTCTACCTCCAAAATCGGCGAGGATCAGATCTTTTATCTGAAGCAGCGTGGGCTCAACACCGAAAATGCCATCTCGATGATCGTCAACGGATTCTGCAAAGAGGTCTTCAAGGAGCTGCCCATGGAATTCGCAGTCGAGGCGCAGAAACTCCTCGGAGTCAGTCTGGAAGGAAGTGTGGGCTAGATGACGATGTCACTGCTTGAAGTGAAAGGTCTTCGCGCCAGTGCGGGAGACAAGGAGATCCTCCGGGGCATAGATCTGACAGTGTATCCGGGCGAGGTGCATGCGGTCATGGGTCCAAATGGATCTGGAAAGAGCACCCTGGCCCAAGTGATTGCAGGGCATCCCGCCTACCAGGTCACTGCGGGCGAGATTCTCTATCAGGGAAAGGACTTGTTGGATATGGAGCCGGAGGAGCGGGCCCAGGCCGGAGTCTTCCTGGCCTTCCAATATCCAGTAGAAATCCCCGGGGTCAGCAATGCCTACTTTCTTCGCGCCGCGTACAACGAGATCCAAAAGGCGCGCGGTCTGGAGGAGGTGGACTCCATGGACTTTCTCGACCTGCTGGAGGAGAAGCTCAAGATTGTTGAATGGGGTCCGGAGATCATGAGCCGCGCGGTGAACTCCGGTTTTTCTGGCGGAGAAAAGAAGCGTAACGAGATTCTGCAAATGGCGGTCCTGCAGCCCCGACTCGCGGTTCTGGATGAGACCGACTCGGGACTCGATATCGATGCCTTGCGGATTGTCGCCGGCGGCGTAAACGCCCTGCGCCGCCCTGATAACGCCACCGTTCTGGTCACCCACTATCAGCGGCTTCTGAATTACATCGTTCCTGACCACGTCCATGTGCTCTCGGCCGGTCGGATTGTCAAATCCGGAGGCAAGGAGCTGGCATTGGAGTTGGAGGAGCGAGGATACGAGTGGCTCGAGGACGAGGCGCTGGCGTCGTGAGTCCCGCCACATTGCAGGAGATTGAGATGCAGAGCGCCGGTGCAACCGCGGAGCTGCCCGATTGGCTCGAGCCGCTCTGCCGCGGGGCGCGGGAGCGCTTCAGTGCCACAGGCTTTCCCAGTTCCCGTGACGAGGAGTGGCGTTTCACGCCGGTCGGACCCATTGCCAAGGTTTCGTGGCGGTCAGCGCCTCCAGCGGCTGCAATCAGCCAGGACGAGCTCAAGGAATTCGAGTTCGGTCATCCGGATTGGAGCACTCTCGTCTTCGTGAACGGCTCATATCGGGAAGAGCTGAGTAGAGGTTTCGCCATTCCAGGAGTGCGGGTCGTTAGTCTGGCAGAAGCCCTTCGAGCGAATGAACCGGTTCTGCAATCACACCTGGGACGTCATGCTCCGATCGAAGCCAGTCCTTTCGCGGCCCTGAACACGGCCACGATCAGGGATGGAGGACTCGTGCACGTCGCGGCAGGCACCGAGCTCCTGCACCCCATTCACCTGCTATTCGTAACGACGCCGGAGGCAGCCGGCAGCGTGGTTCATCCCAGAAATCTCATTGTTGTCGAACGGGGAGCCCGAGCCACTGTGGTGGAGAGCTATGTCACCTTGAGTCCCGATAGCTCCTACTGGACCAATCCGGTCACCGAAGTGTCACTAGGCGGAAACGCCTGGCTGGAACACACCCGGATCCAGCGCGAAGGCGAGCAAGCCTACCACATCGGGCTGACCCACGTAGACCAGCAGAGAGATAGCCACTACCGCTCATTTTCAATGGCCATGGGCGGTGCCATTGCTCGGCACAATCTCCATGCTCGTCTGAATGACGAGAACGTCGAGACCCTGCTGTACGGGCTTTATCTCACCCGCGGCGAGCAGTTGGTGGACAACCATACCGCCATATATCACGACCACCCCAATTGTCGGAGCTGGGAAGTCTATAAAGGAGTGTTGGACGGACGTTCCCGGGGTGTGTTCAATGGCAAGGTGTTCGTCAAGCCCGAGGCTCAGAAGACCGACGCGAAACAGACCAATCGGAACCTGCTTCTGAGTGATGGAGCCAGAGTCGATACCAAGCCGCAGCTGGAGATCTTTGCCGACGACGTCAAGTGCACCCATGGCGCTACCGTAGGGCAATTGGACGACACTGCCCTGTTTTATTCGCGAAGCCGGGGAATTCCCCAAGCTGAGGCACTGCGGCTCCTGACTTACGCCTTTGCGGCGGAGGTCATGGCCGAGGTCAGCCTGCAGCCGGTGCGGAATGAGCTCGAGCGGCTGGTGCGCGAACGCCTGGAGGCCAGGTGAGTGGGGCCATCGTTGTCGAGCCGGTGGTTGGAGGCGCCGAACTGAGCCTTCCAGCACGCCAACGGTTCGACGTCGAGAGGATCCGGCAGGATTTTCCCATTCTGCAGGAGCAGATACATGGGCAACCGCTGGTCTACCTCGACAATGCAGCCACCGCACAGAAGCCTCAAGCAGTCATCGAAGCTGTCCTCCGGTTTTACAGCCGGGAGAACGCCAATGTCCACCGTGGTGTGCACCATTTGAGCGGCCAGGCCAGCACCGCCTTCGACGCGATACGGGTCAAAGTCGCCCAGTTCATCAACGCCCGGGCACCGCACGAGGTGATCTTCACCCGAGGCACGACTGATGCCATCAACCTTGTCGCGCAGAGTTATGGCAAGCGCTTTTTTCGTGCCGGCGACGAGGTGCTCATCACCGAGATGGAACACCACTCGAACATCGTGCCGTGGCAGTTGGTCTGTGAGCAGACTGGTGCCGTCCTCCGTGCTGCTCCCCTAACCGAGAGTGGCGGGCTCGATCTTGATCAGTTCTCTCGACTACTGAATGACCGTACCCGGTTTGTCGCGCTGGTCCATCTCTCAAACGCACTGGGTACCATCAATCCGATTCGGGAGATCACGCGCTGGGCTCGCGCGCGAAACATCCCCGTGCTGATAGACGCGGCGCAATCGGTTCCACATCTGCCGGTCGACGTGCAGGATCTGGACTGTGACTTCCTGGCCTTCTCCGGGCACAAGCTGTATGGCCCAACCGGAATCGGAGTATTGTATGGCCGTGAGTCGCTACTCGACCTGATGCCGCCGTACCAAGGCGGCGGCGGCATGATCGAAACCGTAACTATCGAGCGGTCTACCTGGGCTCCTCTCCCGGCCAAGTTCGAGGCCGGCACTCCGATGATTGCCCAGGCAATAGGGCTAGGTGCCGCCATCGATTACGTAAATGCTGTCGGGCGAGGTTCTATTTCGGCCTGGGAGCAGGAGCTGCTTCATTATGCCACCCACCTGTTGAGCGACATTGCCGGCTGCCGAATTATTGGCACCGCTCCAGATAAGGCGGGCGTGCTGTCGTTCGTGCTCGACGGCGTTCACCCTCATGATATCGGCACCATTCTCGACGCCGCAGGGATCGCCATCAGGGCGGGACACCACTGCGCACAGCCGGTGATGCGTCACTTCGGTGTAGCGGCTACAGCGCGGGCGTCGTTTGGCTTATACAATACGAAGGCCGAGGTCGATGCTTTTGCCGGAGCTCTGAGAAACGTTTCGAGGATGTTCGCCTGATGGGGACCCTCGCCACCCTGTATCAGGATCTGATACTAGATCACAACCGGGCGCCGCGAAATTACCGTGAGATCGAGAAGGCCAACCGGAAAGCGGAAGGTCATAATCCCCTCTGTGGTGATCGACTCACGGTTTGGCTGCAAATGAAGGGCGATCTGATCGAGGACGCCGCGTTTCAGGGCTCGGGTTGTGCGATTTCGAGAGCGTCGGCATCTCTCATGACGGTGGCCGTTAAAGGCAAGGACAAGACCGAGGCGGAGGATTTGTTTGAGCAGTTCCGGCGGCTGGTCACCGGTACTCTTGCTCCAGATCAGGTGCCGTCGCTGGGAAAGCTGGCGGCATTCGCGGGTGTGGCGGAGTATCCGGTCCGGGTCAAGTGCGCCAGCCTGCCATGGCACGCGCTTCGAGCCGCGTTGGATCGGCCTGAGGCTGTAATATCAACCGAATAACACAAGGGATGGTCATGCCGTATAATCCTGCCCTGGTAGCTCCGATGCGTACCGAGGTCACCCGACTAGGTGCTCGCGAGCTCACTACTCCTGCCGAGGTGGATGCTGCGTTGGGAGACCAACGCGGCTCGATGCTGGTTTTCGTCAACTCCGTTTGCGGTTGTGCCGCGGGCAATGCGAGACCTGCTCTGGCGCTCGCGCTCAAGCATCCTGTCGTGCCCCAACAAGTCGTTACCGTGTTCGCCGGGCAGGATCTCGAGGCGGTAGCCCGGGCGCGCCAGTATTTCGCTGATTACCAGCCCAGCAGCCCTTCCATGGCGCTCCTCCGCGATGGAGAGGTCGTGCATTTTGTGCATCGCCATCAAATCGAAGGGCGCTCGCCTCAGGCAGTCGCCACTGATCTGACCAGCGCGTTCGACAAATTCTGCGGCGCGGCGGTATAGGCCAATGTCTGGGCACGTATTTCACCCTGGCCACTCCACCTTGCACGGAATGACCGTCGTCGTGGAAACGGCAGGGCCTCTGACGTACGTAGGTCGATACGATCGTGAGGACGATACGGGAGTGCACCTGCTCGATGTTGGAGTGCACGAGCTTAACTCCGCCATTGCCAAGGAGGAGTACATCAAACGGAGCTCCAGGTTCGGAGTTCGCGGCGAGCACCGCCACGTAGTTGTTCCAGCCGACCAGGTCGCCCGTATCACTCAGCTCGGTAACTGGGAGCCGGCCGGCTCCAGCTAGCTTCAATGGATCATTACGACGTGGTGGTGATCGGGGGTGGCCACGCAGGAACCGAGGCCGCCGCGCTAGCCGCGCGCCGTGGGGCGCGCACCCTGCTTCTCACCCAGAATCTCGAAACCATCGGCCAAATGTCCTGCAATCCCGCCATTGGTGGAATTGCCAAGGGTACAATGGTCCGTGAGATCGATGCCCTGGGGGGAGTTATGGGAAGGGCCACCGACCGAGCCTGCATTCAGTTCCGAATGCTCAACCGATCAAAAGGTCCTGCCGTTTGGTCTCCGCGGGCTCAGTGCGATCGGACGCTATACCGGCGAGCGGTCCGAAATCTTCTGGAGCAGGAAGCGCTGCTCGATATTCGCCAAGCAGTGGTGGCAAAGCTGAAGGTCGGTTACCAAGGCTCTAACACTGTCGAGACACTGGACGGCATTTCCATTAGAGCCAAAAGCATTGTAGTCACGGCGGGGACCTTCCTCAGGGGACGGATTCACTGCGGCACCGATGTCACGATTCCAGGGGGGAGGGCCGGTGATGGGCCCTCCGTCGAACTGGCTCAAACTATTGATAGTCTTGGACTTACGGTAAAAAGATTCAAGACCGGTACCCCGCCACGTATCGACGGCCGGACCATCGATTTTTCGAAGACCAAGCTTCAAAGTGGCGATCTTGTGCCGTTCTGGTTTTCTCACCACGAGCGTACCCCGAAGCCCGAGCAGCGTCCATGTTTCCTAACCCATACTGGGCCTGAGCTGCAGGAAATTGTACACCGGCATCTCGACCAGTCGGCGCTTTACGGCGGTGCGATCGCTAGCAGAGGTCCAAGGTACTGTCCCTCCATAGAAGACAAGATCGTAAAGTTCCCGGAGGTAGTTCGTCACCAGGTATTTCTTGAGCCGGAGGGACTGGACACGAGCGAGATGTATGTCAACGGTCTGTCCACTTCGCTGCCTGCCGGCATTCAGTTGGCCTTTCTCCGCACGATCCCTGGGCTGGAACATGTGCGAATGACCCGGGCCGGATATGCCATCGAATACGACTACTTTCCGCCCACCCAGCTCAGTCCCACACTGCAGGTAAAGGGTTTGGATGGATTGTTCTTCGCTGGGCAGGTGAATGGTACCACAGGCTACGAGGAGGCAGCCGCCCAAGGGGCGGTAGCAGGCATCAACGCCGCAGGATATGCGCTTGGCTTGGAGCTGCTTGTGATGGGCCGCGAATCGGGGTTCATCGGAGTGTTGGTTGATGATCTTGTCACGCGAGGAGTAGACGAACCTTACCGGCTGTTTACCTCACGTGCCGAGTACCGGTTGTCACTCCGTCAGGACAACGCTCTCCGGCGAATGCTCCCATCTGCCAAGCAGCTGGGGACGTTGAGTTCGGTCGAGCTCGAGGCGGCAAATCGTAGGCTGGACAGAGAGAACTGTCTCCTGGACCGCGTTGAGGCGACGTGGATCTCACCACTACAGGCAAATCCAGTTCTGGGTGCGATGGATTCCTCTCCGCTGGCGGAGCCGGCGAAACTGGCGGAGCTCACCAAGCGTCCAGAGGTTTCGTTGCAGGACCTATTGCGGGCCATTGGTTGGGAGTACGACCCCGAGACAATGGAGGTCGTAAGCGTTGAATTGAAGTATGCTGGATATATTGCTAAGGACCGCGCCGGTATTGCACGAATTCGGCAGATGGAAGAGTATCAGATCCCTTCTGATCTAGACTACTCAGGTTTGTACTCCTTGTCCCATGAGTCGCGAGAGAAGCTGCAGGCGATTCGACCTCAGAGCGTCGGACAGGCCAGCAGGGTTCCCGGAGTCTCACCCAGTGATATTCAGAACCTCGTGGCCGAGATAGCCCGCCGCGGCAAGGATTGTTTCACGTGAAACAGGATTTCCATGTCTGACGGTTTCACGTGAAACTGTTAATCCGGTATTTCGCTCTTGTTTTATCTCTCATGATTGCCCTCCAAGTACAAAGTCCTATATTCGTGCGACCGCAGATGCGGTCTCCCCTGACGCAGCACCCAGCCCATACAGTTCGGAAGCCACGTTCATTCCCCAACCTAGGCTTCGGCGCACATGGCTCAAGTCATCGCGATTGCCAATCAAAAAGGCGGAGTGGGTAAGACCACAACCGCCGTGAACCTTGCTGCAGCTCTAGCCATCGCTCAACGACGTACTCTTCTTTTGGATGCCGACCCGCAAGGAAACGCAACCAGCGGCGTGGGTATCGCTAAGGAGACAGTTGAGTTGTCGCTCTACGAGTCTCTGGTTGAGGGGCAGCCACCAGGGGCATCGGTGCTGCCGATATCGGCCCTACCTTTTCTCTCGGTGCTCCCGGCGACACAGGATCTGGTGGGGGCGGAACTGCAGTTGGTGGACCGCGAGGGCCGAGAGACGGTCCTTCGGAAGACGTTGGATGATCTGCAAGAGGATTACGACTACATCATCGTTGACTGCCCTCCATCGCTTGGCCTCTTAACCTTGAACGTACTTACGGCGGTCAACGGGGTGGTAATCCCCATTCAATGCGAGTACTACGGACTCGAAGGTATCTCCCAGCTTCTTAATACCGTCAGGTTGGTCCAGCAGAACTTCAACCCCGGTCTGGCCATAAATGGCGTCCTTTTGACGATGTACGATGCTCGTCTGAATCTCTGTCGACAGGTTGCAGAGGATGCCAAGGAATACTTTGGCGCTAAAGTATTTAGCACGCCGATCCCTAGGAACGTGCGACTGGCAGAGGCTCCGAGTTTTGGTAAACCAATATTGCTTTACGACCCACAATCGGTAGGTGCTAAGAGTTACCTGGCTGTTGCGGAGGAACTCTTGAGACGGCTTGAACAGTCAAGCGCCACAATAGAGCCACTTGCCGCCACTAAGGATATCGAAGCTGACCCCGTGGAGCAGCCCAGCGAATCAAGTGCTCCCGCGGAGATGGAAGCCGAGCCTGAGGCAGAGCCGGTAGCCGAGCATGTTCACCATTTGCCCGACCCGCACCAAATGCCCGAGGTAACTACTCATGACTGAAACCAAGAGACTGGGTCGCGGACTCGAGGCGTTGCTCGGCTCCGTATCCCGAGAGCAAGCACAAGCCACAGGGGCCCTTCGTGAGCTACCAGTCGGGAGCGTTCAGCCGAACCCATTCCAGCCGCGAACGCAAATGAATGAGGCCGAGCTGGTGGAATTGACCGCATCCATTGAAGCGTCGGGCCTGCTCCAGCCTGTGGTAGTCCGGCCCCGGAATGGGAAGTACGAGCTCATAGCGGGAGAACGTCGGTGGCGAGCTGTTCAGCGGCTCGGATGGCCCAAGATCCCAGCCGTTGTGAAGGAGGTCGACGATCCGACTCTCCTGACCTTGGCACTGATCGAAAATCTGCAGCGTGACAACCTGAGTGCGATGGACGAGGCGGCCGGCTACCAACGTCTTAGCGAGGATTTTCAGCTTCCCCAAACCGAAATTGCCCGCATGGTGGGGCGAGATCGGTCGACGATTGCCAATCTGCTTCGGCTCCTAAAATTGCCGGAACAAGTGAAGCAGTTGGTGCATCAGTCCAAGTTGACGGAGGGCCACGCTCGAGCCCTGCTGACGGTTTCCGATGAGGAAAGACTGGTGCGCCTAGCACTGGAGGCCGTAGAAGGAGAATGGTCAGTTAGAGAGTTGGAGGCTCGAGTACGTCCAACAACACCATCACCCGGCGACGGCGGGTCGACAGTACCTCAACCCCGGTCGACATCTAACACAAAAACGGCTGATGCTCGCCGAATCGAGGACTCGCTCCGCAAACGCTTGGGGACCGATGTTCGCGTGACCACTCGCCGGAAAGGCCGAGGGTTCATCAGCATCAGCTATTACTCGAACGATGATCTGGCCCGAGTTCTGGAGCTGATCTTGGGTGAGCCGTTCGCGGGATGAAGAAGCGGAAGCGCTCGCGTGCAGTCACCATAGTACTCCAGCGGGATGGCACAACCAAAACTCGTACCTACAGGATCCCCGTTTGGGGTCTGCGGCTTGGATCGTGGGCTTTCGGTTTGAGTGCGTTTCTCCTCGTGTTGGGTGCCGCACTATACGGCCCGCTGGTTGGGGCGGCTGCTCGGGTGCCCGGGATGCAGCGCGAGCTAGCGAGGCTTCGTGCCGAGAATACCAGGGTACGGGAGCTATCCGCGGCACTCGACAGTGCCGAGTCACGGTATGCACAGGTACGGCAAATGATGGGTGGCGAGATAGTTCGAGATCCAGTAACCAAGGCATCCCAGCTACCGGTTGCCCCACCTATCAGGGCTCGATTCGCCTCGACCGTTGATCTGACTGCTGGCCCTACCGCTCCTCGGCACTGGCCACTGGATGAATCGGGCTACATCACCAGGGGGGATCTAAAGGCGACCGGTAGAAACGAGGCGCATCCCGGCATCGACATAGCAGTTGCCGTGGGGAGCTTGGTCCGAGCTTCAGGCGGCGCAACGGTCCATGAAGCCGGCCAGGATCCGGAGTACGGGCTGTTCGTTTTGCTGGATCACCCTGAAGAATACCAGACAATGTACGGCCATCTATCCCGCATCATAGTGACAGTTGGAGAGACAGTGGCCTCTGGAGAGGTAGTAGGCTTGAGCGGCAACAGTGGACGTTCAACCGCTCCTCATCTTCACTTTGAAATCAGGCAGCACGGGGTATCCCTGGACCCCTTGACGATGGTAAAGGAGGGACGTTAATGGGCCTGTTCTCCAGCCCCGCGCGAGACGATCAGGGCAACGAGCTCAAGCGCCGGAAAACCGATCAAATACCCTTTTCGATAATCGCCAGCGACATGACAGTTATAGGCGATCTTGAGACAGAGGGGGTCGTGCGGGTCGAGGGCCGAGTGAAGGGGACGGTCCGAGTGGGGTCTCAGGTGCTGGTTGCCTCGGGGGCGGTGATCGAGGGAGACCTGCATACCCAGGAAGCCGTTATAGCTGGTCAGGTGAGTGGTGCCATTCATGCCCGTGAACGCGTGGAGCTTCAGGCCACAGCTATGGTGGCCGGGGATATTCTGACCCCACGAATCTCTATAATAGAAGGCGCCAAAGTGAGCGGGGAAGTGAAAATGGACTCCAAAAACGAGGGACACATCGCAGGGACTTCCCACAAATAGTTGATAATTCGCCTATTGTGTGGATAGTAAAATCCTGAGCCTTACCACCTCGCCCTGTAAGGTGCAATTCTGCGCATCAAAAATGGAATGTCCAGAGCCTGGGGCTATGCTGTCGCTATAGTGCTCGCTGCATGCTCCAAGGAACACCCGGGTGGCTTCCGGGTCGGACTGGTGACGCCTGGCTCAGTAACGGACGCTGCCTGGAACTCCGGTGCTTACGCCGGACTCCAGGAAATCCATGATTCGTTTGGGGTCCAAATCAGTCACATCGAGGCTCGTTCGCCCTCTGAGCAGAGCGAGGCGCTCCGCAGCTACGGGGCCCAGGGGTATTCCTTGGTCTTTGCCCATGGGTTTGAGTTCCAGGACCTCGCCGAGCGAGTCTCAGCTTCCTACCCGAAGACGGCCTTCGTCGTGACATCGGGCCGACGCGCCCGACTCAATGTGTCGCCCCTGATCTTTCGACTTGAAGAGGCCAGCTATTTGGCCGGGATGGTCGCTGCCGGAGTGAGCAAAACGGGCACCCTCGGTTTTGTCGGCGGAATCCAACTTCCCCCAATTGAGGCAGCCTACCAAGGCTGGGTTAACGGCGCAAAGTCGGTAAACTCCGGGATTCGGTCCCGAGTGGTATATCTCAATAGCTTCGATGACGTCGCAGCCGGGCGAGAGGCGGCGCTTGCTCTCATGGGCGCAGGGGCCGACATGTTTCACCACAACGCTGATGCCGCAGCGCTGGGACTGTTCCAAGCCGTCAAAGATCACCCCGGAGTGTATGTTTTCGGGGCGAACACCGACCAATCCGGGCTCGCTCCCGGCCATGTCATCGGAAGTGCTGTCATCGATCTCCCGAGAGCGTTTCTGCTGATCGCAAAAGAGGTCAAGCAGGGCAACTTCAAGGCACACCTGGAGGCGTTCGGCCTCAAGAGTGGCGTGGTGAAGTACGTGCCCGACCCGCGGTTGGACAGTATCGTTCCGGTTCCGCTCCGGGCTCGAGTGAGCGCAGCGGCTGATTCGATATCCTCTGGAACTCTGCTTGCGGCACCCCGGCCCGCAAGCATGGAGGCCTCCCGCCGACGGCTTGCTCCAGAGGCGTTCAGCCGAATGGGCACATGACCGAAGCGCAGCAACTGGCCAGGGTTTCGGGCTACCTCGATCAGTTTCTTCGAATCAAAGACATCCCCGACGAAGTCAATGCGGTTAACGGGCTGCAGGTAGAAAACAGCGGCCAGATTGGGCGAATCGTTGCCGCGGTCGATGCTTCCCTTGCTACCATAGAGGGCGTCGTAGCAACCCTCGAGTCCGGGAGACCTCCCGCCTTGCTCTTGGTGCATCATGGGCTTTTGTGGGATGGCAACGTTCCGATCAGCGGTCGGCGATACCGTCGCCTCTCCACTCTGCTGGCCCACGATATTCCGCTTTACGCAGCTCACATACCTCTGGATGTCCATCCCGAGGTCGGAAACAATGCAGTGCTTGCTGAGCGGCTGGGTATACGCGTGGAAGGATGGTTCGGCAGCTATCGCGGGATATCCATGGGAGTCTGGGGAGAGGTGCCGAGCAGTCTACCCACGAGGGAAGCGCTCGCGCTCGAGCTTGACCGGGTTCTTCATACCCTGAAAGGCAGCGCCACGCTCATCCCTGGCGGTCCGGAAAAACCAGCGCGGGTCGGCATTATCACCGGAGGCGCCGGGAACATGCTTGCGCAGGCGCGAGATGCCGGGATCGACACCTTTATTACCGGCGAAGGTCCGCATCACACCTACTTCGATGCTATGGAATGGGGGCTGAACCTCATCTACGCCGGACACTACGCTACGGAAACCCTGGGTGTTCAGGCGTTGGCCTCTCATTTGGGGGAGCAGTTCGATCTCGACTGGGAGTTCCACGATCACCCTACCGGTCTCTGAGGCAGTGCCCCCTCGACTCGAGCTGGTGGGAATTCGAAAGCGTTTCGGCTCCGTGGAGGCACTCCGCGGAGCCGATTTTTCTCTTGCTTCCGGTGAGGTGCACGCGCTGCTGGGTGAGAATGGAGCAGGCAAATCCACCCTGATGCATATCGCCTACGGTATGCTGTTGCCGGATGGAGGACTGGTGCGAACCGACGGCAACGATCGCACCATCTGGTCTCCCCGACAGGCACGAAAGCTCGGCCTGGGCATGGTGCACCAGCACTTCACATCAATTCCGGCCTTAACGGTGGCTGAAAACATCGCTCTTGCGGCGGGTTGGGCAGGGCCACCCGGGCAACTCTGCCGGAAGGCTGAGTCTCTGAGCGAAAAATTGGGACTGTCTCTCGATCCGGACCAGCGTGCCGGCCGTCTTCCGGTGGCGTTGAAGCAACGGCTGGAAATCGTCAAAGCTCTTGCGGTCGATGCAAAGATTTTGCTGCTGGATGAGCCCACCGCTGTGTTGGCGCCACCAGAGGCGGATGAATTACTTGGTGTCGTTCGGAGATTTGCGCACGCGGGGGGCTCCGTCGTTCTGATCACTCATAAATTGGATGAGGCACTTCGCACAGCCGACCGAGTGACGGTGCTGCGTCAGGGTGTGGTGACCCACTCCGGACCTATCAGCGACGAAACGGCAAGCTCGCTGGCGCGTGCCATGATCGGGTCCGCGCCAGATACGGCTGAGCCGGCCAGCACGAGGTCGCGCCGCCCCGCGGGCGCAGCTCAGGTTCTGGTCAGGATGGAGGCTCTCGAGCTTTCTCGAGAGAGCGGCTACGGTATAGCAGTTCGGCATGGATCGCTGAGGATTCAGGCGGGAGAGATCGTCGGAATAGCTGCGGTGGAGGGGAATGGACAGCGCGAGCTGCTGCGGGCCATCGCAGGCCGAATTCTTCCGTTGCGGGGAAGGCTGGAGGTAACCGGACCCATCGGGTTCATACCGGAAGACCGTACCTCCGAGGGTCTGATTCCGGAGCTGAGTCTTACTGAGAATGTCACGCTCGGGCTGGACCACGAGGCACCCTGGATCCGACCTGGATACATCGATTGGCGAGCAGCACGGGCTCGCACCTCCGAGCTGGTGCAGCAGTATGGAATCGTTGCGAATGGTCCCGGAGCGCGTGCGGCATCGTTGAGTGGAGGGAATCAGCAGAAGCTCATCGTAGCTCGAGAGCTGTCGCGCAATCCGGCGGTTCTGGTAGCGGAAAATCCAACCCGAGGTCTGGACATCGGCGCTGCAGCCGCAATCCGTTCCCGAATCCGCGCGGCAGCGGAGACCGGAGCAGCCGTATTGGTGTACTCCAGCGACCTGGATGAGGTGTTGCAGCTATCAGATCGAACGGTGGTTGTTTGTCGCGGTGTACTGTCGGAGGCCCCAGCGACAGCCACACGGGATGAGATTGGCCGCATGATGCTCCAGGAACCGAGCACGTGAATCGGGTATGGTGGGCACTTGCCGCGGTCCTGATTGGACTAACCCTGCTGACCGCCGGCCTGTACCTGGCCGGATACGATCCGGGAATTGCGCTGGTGGCGCTGTTCAATGGCGCATTCGGCTCTTGGTATGCATTCACCTCGGCCACCCTGGTCCGAGCCGTTCCGCTTATCCTCATTGGACTGGGCATCGCCATCGCATTCCGCGGTGGTTCGTTCAACATCGGTGGTGAGGGACAGTTTTATGCCGGCGCGATTGCGGCAACGTGGATCGGGCTGCAGCTGGCTCATGTCCCCTCGGGCTTGGCTATACCACTGCTGTTGGCAGGCTCAGCCCTGGCAGGCGTCGCCTGGATCGCAGTTCCCGTCTGGCTCAAGCTTCGATTCGGCGTAATCGAGGTGATCAGCACGCTGTTGCTGAATTTCGTGGCCGAATCATTGGTGAGTCTGCTGGTGCAGGGTCCGCTGCAGGAGCACAGCCGGGTCTATCCCCAGAGTGACGCCATCCCGGATTCAGCTCGCCTTCCCTTGCTGGGGGATAGCCGACTTCACGCCGGGTTCTTTCTCGCTCTGCTTGTCGGTCTGGTGCTGTGGTATCTCTTTCGCTTTACCCTCTGGGGATTTCGGCTCCGGGCGGTGGGTGCAGGACCACGTGCGGCAGAGATCAGCGGCCGAGTGGATCCACAACGAGTCGGAGCGATGGCGCTGCTCTGCTCCGGGGCTCTCGCCGGCTTGGCTGGCGGCGTGGAAGTAAGCGGAGTCTCGTACGCCTTGTTTCAGAACTTGTCACCGGGGTATGGCTTTACCGGAATTGCCGTTGCTCTGCTGGGAGGGCTCGATCCGGCCGGTGTGGTGCTCAGTGGAGTGCTGATTGGCGCGCTGGAGGCCGGTGCGGGAGCCATGCAGCGCGACGCCGGAATCCCGGCAGTTGCGGTGTATGTGGTGGAGGCTGCGATCATCGTAGTCGCCCTGCTTGCGACCACTCCCAAAGGCGGCTGGATGAACGCGCGGGTCATTCGGAGAATTCGTCCAGCAATCCGGAGGGCGACCGGCTGATGGACTCACTCGTGCTCGCGGGGGGCTTCCTCGCTGCCGCGGTTCGGGTGGCCACGCCACTCCTGTTTGCCGCAACAGGCGAGACCATTACGGAGCGCTCGGGGGTCGTCAATCTGGGGATCGAGGGCATCATGCTGGCCGGCGCCCTGGGCGCCGCCCTCGGGGCAACAACCTGGGGGCCATGGGGTGGTCTAGGGATGGCCGCCCTCGTGGGAATGCTTGCTGCCGGTCTCTTTGCCGTCCTCGCAATCGGCGCTCGAGCGGATCAGATCATCACGGGCACGGCGGTTACGCTGGCCATGGTTGGGCTCACCGGGACCATCTACCGTCAGGCCTACGGCGCCCAAGGTGTAGGCCTCAGCATACCCACGTTCTCCGACTTACCGGTTCCTGGCCTGTCCCGGATTCCGGTGCTCGGACCGGGGTTCTTCCAGCAGCCGGTACCTACCTACCTCGTATTTGCTGCGCTGCCGTTGGTTTGGTGGGTGCTTTTCCGTACCCGCGTGGGGCTCGCACTGCGCGCCACGGGAGAGGCGGCGGCCATGGCTCGGGCAATGGGAGTCCGGACCTCCCTGATCCGCTCGGCAGCCACCGTTATCGGCGGGGCTTTCGTGGGACTGGGCGGTGCGACGCTCGTCCTGGCTCAGGTGGGCACGTTCGCGGAACGGATGACGGCCGGACGCGGTTTCCTCGCAATCGCCATCGTCGTTCTCGGTCGTTGGCATCCGGCTGGAGTCGCCCTGGCAGCCCTGCT
Source organism: uncultured Gemmatimonadales bacterium (assembly GCA_963698975.1). Classification (GTDB taxonomy): domain Bacteria; phylum Gemmatimonadota; class Gemmatimonadetes; order Gemmatimonadales; family GWC2-71-9; genus CAVVWJ01. The sequence goes on along the minus strand of CAVOSV010000002.1, from coordinate 827,971 downwards.
GTTTGGACTGGCGACGGCGTTGCAATTCCTCTTTCAGGCGCTGGGGGTCCACGCACCCTACCAGATATTTCTGATGTTTCCCTACCTGCTCACACTGTTGGCCCTGGCGGGAGCGGTTGGCCGAGTTCGAGCGCCGGGAGATTTGGGGAGAGCTTAGCCCCGCTCGGCGGCCAGCGAGTCTCTGGTTCGGATGATCAGATCCCGGATTTGCGCCTTCAATGCGGGCACATCGGCCAGCGTGAGGCCCGCGGTGTCCACCGGTTCCAGCACGCGCAGGTGCGCTGCCGATCGGCCGAAACGCCAGCCATGCTTGGGAAGCGCCGTACCCGTCCCGCTGAGCGCGAGAGGGAGTATGGGCACTCCGGCCTCGACTGCAAGACGGAAAGCGCCATCCTTGAATGGAAGCAGCTCGGCGGTCTTGGAGCGGGTGCCCTCCGGGAAGATCATCACAGAGACTCTTTGCCGAAGCGCCTTACGGCAGCGCTCCATGGCTTCCACTGCACTGGGACCGAACCCGCGCTTCACCGGAATGTCTCCGGCCAGCCACATCATCCATCCCATGATCGGGATGCGAAACAGCTCGGCCTTGGAGAGCCACTTCATTTCCCAGGGCAGGTGACTGATCAGGAGGATATCTGCGAACGATTCATGGTTGGAGACGACCACGTAAGGATGCCGGGGGTTCTGCGGCATGGTTCCCGAATAGCGAAAGTGCCAGAGCGGGTTTAGGGTAGCCATTGCCGGCCCGATCCGACGGAAGACGTAGCCGACGATATACCGGCCTCGATCGAACGGTCCGGTCACCAGCAGCAGAATGAGCATTACTGGAAACCAGATCAGGATGCATAGTACCAGCGCGAGCCAGGCCCAAAGCGACAGGATCGATTGCCAGACGCGAGACATACGGCTCAATTCCGTTCAGAAGAGGGCAAGGCTATTGCACCTGAGATGGAGCGCTAACCTACTGCTGGGCCGGACGGAGGGACAAGGGTGACGCAAGGCACATCTGCATTCGAGCCCGAGGTGCCCGATGCTGTCTCGGATCCTGCTGCCGATACGGCCGTCGAGCAACCAGATATCAAAAAACTGGGGGAAGCTCTGCGGGAGCGAGTCGAGATCCGGTCGATCTCGATCACCGGACTGTTCGTTTTAGCCGCCATGTACACCCTCTATTTCGCCCGCGCCTTCTTTCTTCCTATCGTTCTCGCCGTTCTGCTCGATTTTCTGTTGAGTCCATTGATCCGCGCACTGAAGCGCGCCCGGGTGCCCGAACCTCTCGGAGCCGCTCTGGTGATTGTGGGATTGTTGGGCACCGCGGGCATTGCGGTCTATGGCCTGGTGGGTCCCGCCAGGGAGTGGGTGACCAAGCTGCCCGCCAGCATGCGCGAAGCGGAAACTCGGCTCCGACAATTGCGAACGCCGGTAGAACAGGTCAGCAAGACAGCAGAGCAGGTGGAGCAAGCCGCAAAGGTGGGCAACGGAACCAAGGCGCCGGAGGTGGTGGTGAAGGGTCCGTCGCTCACCGAACGACTGTTCGGCACCACACAGACCCTGATCGCCAGCGCGTTCGAGGTGATCATTCTCCTCTACTTTCTGCTCGCAGCAGGCGACCTGTTTCTGCAGAAGCTGATCAAGGTTTTGCCCCAGTTTCGCGACAAGAAGAAGGCGGTCACGATCGCCCGGGAAACCGAAGCCTCGATTTCCACCTATCTGGTAACCGTGACTCTGGTCAACCTCGCTCTCGGCTTGGCTGTGGCTATAGTCATGTTCTTACTCAAGATGCCCAACCCCGTGCTCTGGGGCGTGATGGCCGCTCTGGCCGAGTTCATCCCCTATCTGGGGGCTTCCGCGCTGGTGGCGGTGTTGACCCTGGCGGGGCTGGTCACCTTCGAGCAGGTCGGGCATGCACTACTCGTCCCGTTGGCTTACCTCGGGGTCAACGTCCTCCAGTCCCAGCTGGTGTCTCCTCTCATTCTCGGCCGGCGGCTCACGCTAAATCCGGTTGCGATCTTCGTGGGACTGGTGTTTTGGTGGTGGATCTGGGGCGTTCCCGGGGCTTTTATTGCGGTTCCCCTCATCGCGACGTTCAAGATCTTCTGCGATCACATCGAGGCGCTCGCACCAATCGGCGAATTTCTGGGGAGATAGGCTGTGCCAGCGGCGCGCCTCAAACCCTCCGAACGGCAGGCTCTGGGAACACTAGCCTCCCTGCTCGACCATCAACGCATCCGCCTCTACCGTTCCAACGCCACTGGGTGGTCCCGCCGTCTTCGCGGAGTGGTGTTGCGGCTCAGCCGGAATCGAGCAGTGGCGCTGGGTAACCGAATTTTTCTTCCGGATCAATGCGAGGAACATCTGCCGGTCCTGGCGCATGAGCTTACCCATTGTGCCCAGTTTCAGGCCTGGGGATTCTGGCGGTATTTCGGACGGGGTTTCATTGCCCAGCTGAGGGACTTGCTTTATAGAACGGTCCGCCTCGGCTCCAGTCCTTACCACTACATTCTTGAGCCCGGAAAACCTTTCAGCGCGTATGGAATGGAGCAGCAGGGCCAAATTGTGGAAGACTGCTTTCGGGGCCATCCCGGCGCTCTGACCATCTCACCGTTCCGGCCCGGGCCCATGGCATAGGCGCGATCAGGCGAGCCCGTCTGCCTGATCCATCGACTGATATGCTCCCTCCTCTTCCGGCAGCTTGTCCTCCCAGAGGGCGAGCACATTCCCGTCGGGATCTGCCACCATTGCCATGACGCCCCAGGATTGCTGTGTCGGCTCTTTGGTAAAACGAACGCCGCGGTCGTGCAGCTCGCCACAGTAGTGGAGCAGTCCGGGTACGAGGAGGGTTATGCCGGTGTGCCTCCCTACCAGCGACTTGGCCTCCGGGTGAACGGCCGGGTGTACGCCGATGTGGGTTTCACCTTCGAGGAATTCAGCACCGAACGAGCCCTGCTTGGTAACCGGCAGCCGTAGCTTGTCTCGGTAGAACTCTATTGCCCGAGCGATATCGTGGACGAAAATGGCAACGCTGTACAACGATGGACTGGTCTGCATCGACTCACCGCATTTGAACGACGACAAGTTTGGCTACGAGAACCCCAAACGCTATGACTCCGGCCAGCAGCACCAGCAAACCTGCTGCTAACAAAACCAGCATCTTTCGGCTGGACCTGCCGGTTGCCCCTGGCCGATCGAGATGCGCCTCCAGTAGGGCCATGTTCTTTGTATTGGCCTTCCATCCGGCATCGAACAAATCACCGAGTAGGGGAATCTCACCGATGACCGTATCGAGCACCACATTTCCCATCATCCGCGCCAGGGTGGCCCGAGAAACACCGAGCCGCGCAGCCTGAAAGACGATGAAAGCGGAGAACACGGCACCGATCGCATCCCCAATTCCGGGGATTATCCCGACAATCGCGTCCAGTCCGATACGGAACCGGGTCCCGGGGACCTGGAACGCGTTGTCCAACAGCCGCGTCAGCAGCTTGAGCCGTTCGACCTGCGGGGTTCGATGGCTGGCCACGACGGCTGCGGGCGAAGGCCGGTGCAACGGGTTTGCCATGGTTGAATGATAAGGTTCCGGTACTTTGAGCGCATGAAGCGGGTGGCGAACCAGGCCAAAACCGTAACCCTGTTGATCCAGCCCCGAGGCTGAGAGCACATGAGTAAACCCTCATTGATCGAAAGCTTGGAGGAGTCTCTCGACCCGGCCGGTCCGGCCGAGTGGTCCCGATTCCGGGCACTAGCCCACCAGATGGTGGACGACATGCTGGATCACCTCTCGACCATACGCGAACAGGCGGTATGGCAGTCGCCGCCGCCCGAGGTGCGGTCAGCGCTGAGCAGGTCCCTACCGCTGGAAGGTGAAGGCGAGGAGGCAGCCTACCAGGAATTTCTGCGCCTGGTTCTTCCCTATCCCAACGGCAACCTGCATCCGCGCTTTTGGGGCTGGGTCCAGGGGAACGGCACTCCGTTCGGGATGATGGCCGACATGCTGGCTTCCGGATTGAATCCGCACCTGGCGGGCTTCGATCAGGCGCCGACCCTGGTTGAACATCAGGTGATACGCTGGTTCGCGGAGCTCATGGGGCTCCCCGCCGCGGCCAGCGGGCTCATGGTGACCGGCGGGTCCATGGCGAACATCCTTGGCCTGGCGGTGGCACGGCACAGCGCACTGGAGCGGATCGGACTCAACATTCGCGAGGATGGTCTGCAGGGTGCGCTACCCGGCAGCACCGCTCCCCGATTGATCTGTTACGGCTCGACTGAGGTGCACGGCTGGGCCCAAAAGGCGCTCGAGCTGCTGGGCCTGGGGAATGGCTCGCTTCGGTTGATCCCGGTCGACAACGAGTACCGGATGAACGTTCGTCTCCTGCAGGAGACCGTTGCCAGCGATAGGGCAGCCGGTGCGCTGCCCTGCTGCATCATTGGCACAGCAGGAACCGTGAATACGGGAGCCACCGACGACCTTGCCGCTCTGGCGCAGTTCTGCCGGGAAGAAGGGATCTGGTTCCATATAGATGGGGCCTTCGGTGCCTTGCTTCGTTTGTCTCCGAAGCTTAGAGACAAGGTACAGGGTATCGAGCTGGCCGATTCTCTCGGGTTCGATCTGCATAAGTGGGGTTACCTGCCGTTCGAGTGTGCCTGCCTCTTGGTCCGCAATCCGGAGCTGCACCGGGCAACCTTTGCTATCAGCGCGAGCTATCTCGGAGGAGCCAAGCGGGGCGCAATCGCTGGAGGATTTCCCTTCGCGGATCGCGGTGTAGATCTGACTCGGGGGTTTAAGGCCCTGAAGGTGTGGCTGTCGTTCAAGGCCTACGGAGTGAAAGCCTTGGCCAGACTGATCGAACAGAATGTGGCTCAGATTGAATACCTGGCCAGCCTGATCGAGGCCCGCCCGGAGCTGGAACTGCTCGCGCCGGTTCCGCTCAACGTCGTGTGCTTTCGGTATGTGCCGGAGCGAAGGGAAGCTGTCGATCTGAATGCTTTGAACGAGGAAATCCTGCTCCGCCTGCAGGAGAGCGGACTGGCGCTCCCCTCAGCCACCGTTCTGAAGGGGCAGTACGCGATTCGTTGTGCCAACGTCAACCACCGAACCCGCCGGGCCGACTTCGTGCTGCTGGTAGACGCGGTGGTGAAGCTAGGCCGGAAGATCAGCGCGGGCGATTGAGCAGGTACATCAGGAGACTCAGTACGAGCGATACCACCAGCATCGAGGCCAGCGGAATGTAGATCCGCATCGAGTCGCGCTCGATCCGGATATCGCCGGGAAGCCTGCCGAACCAACCCAGCGCCCCAGACCAAACGGCAAGTCCCACCAGAACGACGGCCACTCCGGCCAGCACGATCATTGGCCCTGGAGATGCGTTCATCCGATCAGACCCTGACGCACCGCGTGGATATAATCGGTGTAGGCCGGTTCCTGTCCGGCACTCCTCAGATCAGAAGCAATCTGGCCCCGGTGGTATGCCGAGTGGATCACCAGGTGGGTGAGAATCTCCTGGACGGTGCTGGTCCAGGGCTCTCCCTTGGAATTACTGTAGCTCACCGGACGATCCAGCGGTCCCAGATGCTCCAGATGTCCGAGCTCGCTCGATACCTCGGATAGCAGGTCCTGACACTGCTCCACCGTCAGCTCAGGCCAGACCGGCAGCTTGCTCGGCACCCCTTCCATTCGGCTCAGCCATAGCAACTCTGCACCGAGGATATGACTCATCCAGCGCAGGCTGCGTGGCGGAGAGCCCTGAGTTAGTGAGCCCAGCGTTGCCTCATTGGCCCAGATGTCATAGCGGAGCATCCGCTTCAGGTGAACACTCAACTCGTTATGCCTAGCGAACTCGGGCTCCAAACACTGCCCGATAATTTCTCCGCATGCCTTGGAGCCCCGGACGTTCCAGCGGCGTGTCTCCAAACTTCTGGGAAAATTGCTCGGGGCTCATCTCCTCGAACAACTCCGGGGTCGCGCTCAGTCCGGCGCTGGGGAGAAACTCCGCGATTTCCGTGGGCTCAGCGAACCTCTTATTCCAGGGGCAAACGTCGTTGCAGATATCGCACCCGAACACGTAACCCTGAAGGCGATCGGCCAGCTCATCCGGAATGGGCCCCCGTTGCTCGATGGTGAGATAGGAGATGCATCGGGTCGCGTCGAGCACCCGCGGCTCTACAAAAGCGTCGGTAGGACAGGCGTCGAGACAGCGGGTGCAGCTGCCGCAGCGATCGGTGTCAAAAGGCTGATCAATCGGGAGCGCAAGGTCGGTGAAGATCGATCCGATAAAAAAGAACGAGCCGCTCCTGGGATTTACCAGCATGGTGTTCTTACCGATCCAGCCCAGTCCAGCCCGCTGGCCCAGCTCGCGCTCGGGAACGGGCCCCGCGTCAGTATAGGTTCGAGCCAGTGTGGCGCCCCGCTCTCGCAGAAACTCAGCCAGATCCCCGAGGCGTTGGCTGGTGACCCGGTGATAATCGCTTCCCCGGGCATACTTCGCGATCCGCGGAGCTTCGCGGTCTTCTTCCCGATCGGGGTGGTAGTAATTGTCTAGAACTACCACCACCGACCGCGCCTCCGGCGCAATCAAGCCGGGATTGCGCCTGCGGCTCGCCTGGCGATGGAGGTACCGCATGGTGCCAGCGTAGCCTTTGGCCAGCCAGGCATCGAGCTGCTCCCCGTATGCGCTCGGCCCCGGATGGGTGATGCCGCAGCCGATAAAGCCGAGCTCCTGCGCCCGGGTCTTGATGAGCAGAGCGAGGTTCATGGTGATGCCGGGCGGATGCTCACGGGTGGCAGCGAAGGCGTGTGAGGTGTCTCTGCCGTGATCAGTCGGGCCCCACGCCCGTAGGTCAGATAGGACCACGCCCACTGAATCATCACCAGGATCCGATTGCGGAATCCTATCAGAAAGAAGATGTGAACAAAGGTCCAGATGAACCATGCCAGCAGGCCGCCAAAATGGAGCTTCCAGATATCCGCTACCGCACGGCCCCGGCCAATCACCGCCAGCTGACCCTTGTCCCAGTACTGGAATGCGCGGCGCGGTTCGCCGTTCAGGTCGCCGGCGATAACGCCGGCGGCATACTCGCCCATCTGGATGGCCACGGGAGAGACACCGGGCAGCGGCCCACCCTCCTGGTGCTCGAAGTGTGCGGCGTCGCCTAGGACAAAAACCTCAGGATGTCCCGGAATGGTGCAGTCGGGCTCGACAATGGCCCGGCCCGCACTATCAAGTGGAGCGCCCAACGATTTGAGCACTGGGCTGGCTAGATTGCCCGCCGCCCAGATCACCGTCTGAGTCGGGATGGTCCAGCCTGCGGCGACAACCGAGCCCGGCCTGATGTCCGTGACCATGGTCTCGGTTCGCACCTCCACCCCCAGGCGGCGCAGCTCCTTCTTAGCCCGATCGCTGAGACTCGGAGGATAAGACGGGAGCAAACGGGTGCCGCCTTCGAGCAGCATGACCGTGGCTTCCCCCGGATCGATTCGCCGGAAATCCCGCCGCAGTGCGTATCGGCGGAGCTCGGCGACGGCGCCGGCCATCTCGACGCCGGTGGGACCGCCACCCACAATGACAAAGGTCAGAAAAGCGTGTCGTCGGACCGGATCGGTTTCTCGCTCGGCGCGCTCAAAGGCGAGCAACACCCGTTGCCGAATCTCCACCGCATCTTCCAGGCTCTTGAGACCGGGGGCCAGCGGCTCCCATTCATTGTGCCCGAAGTACGAGTGGTGGGCCCCGGTGGCAACGATCAGGTAGTCGTAAGCGAGCTGACTGCCGTCCGTCAGGGTCACTCGGCGGGTCGGCACATCGATGGTGGAAACCTCGGCCAGCAACACTTCCGCATTTGATTGGTTGCGCAACACTGAGCGGATGGGCGCGGCAATGTCACTGGGATTCAGGGCGGCGGTTGCCACCTGATAGAGCATCGGCTGGAAGAGATGATGATTGCGGCGATCGATCAGGGTTACCCGGACGGGCGCGCGGCGCAGACCGCGCGCAGCATACAGACCGGCAAACCCTCCTCCCAGGATAACTACGTGGGGCGGGTTCACAGTCCCATGGTCTCCCGGCGCCAACGGGCAAAGCGAATGATGTCGTCCAGGGGCGGCACCGCGTCCTCATCGGCGTAGGCGGTATACATCCGCCAACGGAGATACGTACGATCCGGGACCGGCAGGAAAGGTGGTTGTGCCCACCACCGTCTGCGCCGGAAGGCCCACGCCGTCCGGAACAGGTCGATGCCGAGACGCGGATTCAGCAGTCCCCGTAACACTAACCGACCCGTCAGAGAACCCCAGGAGCGGGACATCGGCGAAGTATAATTGGTATATTCCGCTGCCTATGACTAACAGTCCGTACCGCACAATGGACGACAACAAGCGTCCAACTGAAGATGAGACCCTCCTAGAAGGTCCTCAGCCCCAGGAACGGCGGGACAAGGCTCAGATCCTCGTCTCCGATCCCTGGCGGGTGCTCCGCATCATGGGGGAGTTCGTCTGGGGTTTCGACAACCTCTCCGATGTTCGGGACGGAGTGTCCATCTTCGGCTCTGCTCGCACCAAGCCGAACGACCCTGAGTACGCATCCGCCGTCGAGACCGCCCGGCTGCTCGCTCAAGCGGGAATCCCGGTCATTACCGGAGGCGGACCCGGCATCATGGAGGCGGCGAATCGGGGGTGCATGGAAGGCAGGGGGCTCTCGATCGGCTGCAACATCGAACTGCCGTTCGAGCAGGGCTCCAACGCCTACCTGAGCCGGAGCCTCAACTTCAAGTTCTTCTTCGTACGAAAAACGATGTTCGTGAAGTACGCCACCGCATTCATCGTCTTTCCCGGCGGATATGGAACGATGGACGAGCTGTTCGAGGCGCTCACCCTGATCCAGACCGGCAAGGTGAGAAACTTCCCGGTGATTCTCTTCGGCCGCGACTATTGGTCGGGAATGGTTGACTGGCTCACGAAGACGGTGGCGGCCGAGCGGAAGATCGACGAGAAGGACCTCAAGCTGTTCCAGGTCACCGACGACCCGGCCGAGGCCACCCGCATCGTGATCGAAGCGCGCAATGACAAGCGTTGAGTGATGACCAGACCTTCTGCACCATACCTGCGTGGTCAGCGTATCGATCCCAAGGCCACCACCGGCAAAGAAACGGTGGCCGAGCTGATCGATAACGCCTTCCTGGCATACAACGCCGGCCGGCTGAGGGAAGGCTGCCAGCTCTTCACCCAGCGTATGCTCGAGCCCGACGTCACGGTCGGAATGACCCTCACCGGCGCTATGACTCCAGCCGGCCTCGGCATGAGCTGCCTCATTCCCCTGATGGAATCCGGGTTCGTAGACTGGCTGATCTCCACCGGGGCCAACCTGTACCATGATGCACACTTCGCCCTCGGCCTTGCCATGCACCGAGGAACGCCCAACGCGAATGACGTCGAGCTGCGCGACAAGGGTGTGGTGCGGATTTACGACATCTTCTTCGACTACAGTGTTCTGCTCTCCACCGATGCGTTTATTCGCCAGGTCTCGGCCCGCGAAGAATTCCAGCGGCCGATGAGCAGCGCGGAATACCACTATCTGCTAGGCGGCTATGTGCGGGGGCGGGAGCGTGCCCTCGGACTTTCCCGGCGCTCGGTGCTATCTGCGGCCCACGAGCTGGAGGTGCCCATCTATACGAGCTCTCCGGGCGACAGCTCGATAGGGATGAACGTCGCCGAGCAGGCGCTCGCGGGAAGCAAGCTGCGGTTCGACGTCAGCGCCGATGTCAACGAGACCGCAAGCATCGTCCTTGAGGCCAAGCGTGGAGGTGGGAAGAGCGGGGTCTTGATCATCGGAGGGGGCAGTCCCAAGAACTTCATGCTCCAGACCGAGCCTCAGATTCAGGAGGTGCTGGGAATCGACGAACGAGGTCATGACTATTTTCTGCAAATCACCGATGCTCGCCCCGATACTGGTGGACTCTCCGGGGCAACTCCAGCCGAGGCGGTGAGCTGGGGTAAGATCGATCCGGATCAGCTGCCGGGGACGGTCGTCGTCTACACTGACAGCAGTATCGCCCTTCCGCTTCTCACCGCGTACGCCAGAGAGCGTCGAGCATCCCGGCCCCTCAAGCGGCTGTACGGCAAGCGGACCCCGATGATGGAGCGGCTGGTACATGAGTACCGGGCCGCTCTCCAGTTCCGCGATCAACGCGCCGAAGAATCCCTGGCCCACATGCACCCGGGTGCGGGTGGAGCGGAGACGGTCGCGCGCAGGTGAAACGATCGCACTATGCCCTCGGGCTGTTGGCGGTCACCAATCTCCTCAGCTTCATCAATCGCAACGTCATCTTCGGCCTGTTCGATCCGATCAAGGCCGATCTCGCGCTTAGCGACACCCAGCTGGGCTGGCTGGCCTCCGCCTACGTGCTGGTGTTCTCTCTGGCGGCGCTGCCTTTCGGGATTGTGAGCGACCTCCGCTCTCGCCGGGCGGTGATCACCCTCGGTATAGTGCTCTGGAGCGCGTTCACGATGGCCAGCGGTTTCGCCGTTGGATTTAGCCAGCTGCTGATCTTCCGCGCGTTGGTGGGGATGGGGGCCGCGGCTTTCAGCGCCGCGTCTCAATCCATGATCGCGGACCACTTCCCCCTGCGGGGGCGGGCGGTGGCGTTGGGGATCCTGGCGGCGGGGATCACGCCCGGCGGCGTGCTCGGCATCTGGTTGGGTGGCCGACTCGAGGTGGTGTACGGGTGGCGGACGGCGATGATCGCCGTCAGCGTCCCCGGATTCGTTCTTGCACTGCTCACTGCCCGGCTGCACGACCCTGGCCGAACTCCGACCATACTGTCGCTTCGAGAGAGCTGGACTGAGCTCCAGCTCAGCATCAACTCCCTGGTTCGATCCTTTCTCCCTTTTATTCTGAGCCTGGTGGTCGGTGGCGTGCTGGCCTGGCACTTCGATCGAGTCTATGCCGCAGATTCCAAGGTCGATGTGGCCGCGTTTGGAGCGACCGTCGCCTTGGGTGTAGCCCTCAACATCCGGCTCTGGGTCAGACGCTTTGCCCAGTCGCCCGCGTCGGGCCCCACCACGCTGGTCCGGGTTTTTGGCGAACAAGCGGTCTCGCTGGCGGTGGTGCTCCGCACTCCCACCCTGCTCTATGTGTTCCTGGGGGGTGCCTTAATCTCGTTCGGCATCAATGGCCTCGTCGGCTGGGCACCCACATTCATTTCGCGGGAGTTGAATCTCGCGGTGGCCGATGCCGCAACCCTGATGGGCACCTGGGGACTAGTCTCGGGGATCACCGGCGCGCTCTTTGGGGGAGCCCTGGCCGACTGGCTCCGGCGTTACACGCCAAATGGTCGAGTGATCACCATCGGCCTCGGACTATTGATCGGCGGCCCGCTGACGGTCTGGCTGCTTACGGTGCGCGACATGAGCCTCTTCGTACCGGTATTTGCCGCTGCGTTCTTTTTTCTATCCTGGTTCAACGGGCCGATTGCCGCGGTGATCTTCGACGTAGTGCCGCCTAAGATCAGTGCCACCGTTGCCGGAGCATATCTGCTCTTCATTCACCTGGTGGGCGACACGGTGGCTTTTCCCCTGGTGGGCGCGCTCTCGGACCGGTTCGGGCTGGATCAGGCGGTGCTGCTGCTTCCCTCGGTGGCCATTCTCGGCGGGCTCGTCATCCTGGGAGCGAGCCGAACGGTGGCGGCTGATATGCTTACCGCGCGTTCCTATACATCAGCTCCATCAACTCCTCTACTGCCACATCCACCTGCTCCTGATCCGTATTCCTGAGCACATCGGTGACACAGTGCTTCAGGTGATTCTGAAGCAGACCCCGTCCCACTCCGCGGAGAGCCTCCTGAACCGACGACAGCTGCATCAGCACGTCGGCGCAGTAACGCTCCTCCTCTACCATCTTCTGCAGACCGCGGACCTGCCCCTCGATCCGACGTAGCCGGGTGCCAATTGCATGCTTGATCTCCGGGTCTACCGAGCTGCCCGGGGAGCCATCGGCGATCCTGGCCCCACAAGCGCAAGGGGACTTGGTTTCTGTTGTCATGCTTGACCTCATTCAACTTCGTGAACGTTGAGCGGCAGATGCGTTAACGCCGGTAGTTCCTGAGCCGCAGGCTGTTCGACACCACACTTACCGAGCTGGCCGCCATTGCCGCGGCCGCCATGGCCGGACTGAGCAGCAGACCGAATCGGGGGTACAGCACGCCCGCGGCGATCGGGATGCCGATCAGATTGTAGATGAAGGCCCAGAAGAGATTCTGCCGAATGATCCTCATGGTTTGGCGGGAGAGTGCGATCCCGTCCACCACTCCCATGAGGTCACCGCGCATCAGAGTGACTGTTGCGGCTTCAACCGCCACGCTGGTGCCCCCGCCCATCGCAATGCCGATGTCGGCTTGCGCCAGAGCCGGTGCGTCGTTCAGTCCGTCACCCACCATCGCAACGGACTTGCCCTGCTGCTGCAGCCGCCGGATTTCTTGCAGCTTCCCTGAAGGCAGCACCTCGGCTACGACCTGGTCGATCCCGACCATCTGAGCTACGCTCGTTGTCGTACGTTGATTGTCACCACTGAGCAGGATCAGGTCGAGATCCAGCTGCTTGAGCCGGCGAACCGCCTCGGCGCTGCTCGACCTGACGGGGTCTGACACGGCGATGAGCCCAGCCGCCCGGCCATCGACCGCGAGGTATACCTGCGTCTCGTCCGATTGACCGCCCCGAGGTGCGAAGCCCGACAGATCCACCTTTGCGTCGCGCATCAGGGCCAGGTTTCCGACGGTGACGCGATGGCCGTCCACCACGCCTTCCACCCCTCGGCCCGTTCGGCTCTCGAACGCCGTAACCGAGAGCAGCGGAATGGTTCGACGCTCCGCCTCGGCCACGATTGCTTCACCTAGCGGATGCTCGCTAAATCGCTCCACTGATGCTGCCAGCTGCAGAACCCGCTCGGCACTGAGCTCCGACTCTCCCGCAGCCGACACCGAGCCAACGGCTGGCCGGCCTTCAGTGATGGTTCCGGTCTTGTCCAGCACCACCACATCCACATCACCGGTGCGCTCCAGTGCCTCCCCTCCCCGAATCAGCACACCAAGCTCGGCCCCCCGCCCGGTTGCCACCATCACAGCCGTGGGCACCGCGAGGCCCATGGCGCACGGACACGCGATGATAAGCACCGTGACCGCAGCTACCAGGGCATGCAGATAAGACGGCGCCGGCCCATACAGCAGCCAGATTCCGAAAGTGAGCATCGCCACGACCAGAACCACGGGAACGAACACGGCGGAGATCCGGTCGGCGAGCCGCTGGATCGGCGGCTTGGAACCCTGGGCCTCTCGTACCAGGCGAATGATCCGGGCCAAGACCGTCTCCTCCCCGGTTGTGGTGACCCTGACCTGCAGCGCCCCGTTACGATTCAGCGTAGCGCCAACCACGGAATCTCCGACGCCCTTCCGCACCGGCTCCGGCTCACCCGTCAGCATCGACTCGTCCACGTGGCTGGAGCCCTCCACAATCACTCCATCCGCGGGGATCGTCTCGCCCGGGCGGACCAGCACCCGATCGCCGACTCGCAATTCGTCGAGGGAGACGGTCTGCTCCGCATTACCACGCAGCACTCGCGCGGTGGGTGGCCTCAGTGCAATGAGCCGCCGTAGAGCTTCCCAGGTCTGACTCTTAGCCCGAGCCTCCAGCAGATTACCCAGCAGGACCAGAGCGATAATCCAGACAACCGCCTCGTAGTACACCTGAGGCCTGACCCCACGGGCGGCAAACCAATCGTCGGCCAGCGTCATGGCCAGGCTGAAGAGGAAGGCTGCGCCGGTGCCGAGCGCGATGAGCGTGTTCATGTCAGCAACGCGGTGTCGCGCGGCGGTCCACGCCCGGCTGTAGAAATGGCGCCCAGCCCAGCCGACTACCGGGATGGTCAGCGCGAGCAGCAGATACCGCCACACGTCTGCCGGAACATCGGCAATGTCGGGCACGATCCGCTCGAGCATTCGCGAGAGCGGCATCATGATCCGCATCAGTGGATCATGTGTGGTGCCCGGGTCCCCGCTCGCCAGCGGCAGGCTGAGCAGCATGGCGAGGATACCGGCGACAAGGCTGACACTAAACTTTTGCCGGAGCTCCCCGATCTCGGCCGCTCGAGTGGCATCCTGCTGTTCAATCAGCTCAGTGGTGTTCTCCCGCTCGGCCGGGAGCTCGGCACCGTAGCCGGTCTCCCTGATTGCCTCAACCAGACTTTCGGGAGTGACCGCTGAGGGATCGAAATCAACGGTCGCCGAATTGGTCATCAGATTCACATTCGCGGCGCTCACGCCCGGAGTGCTCTCCAGCGCCTGCTGCACCCGGCTGCTGCAGCCGGCGCAGTGCATGCCCGAGACGGGAATGGTACAGGTCGTTGAGGTAGCGATCGTCATGGTGGGCGCCGGTGCGAGAGTGGCTCCAATCTGAAGGGGAAGGTATGTAGGGGGTAGGGGTATGTCAAGCATACTAGCGACATGGGAATACGGCGCAGCGACCTGCAAAAGAGTGGGCAGGACGCCACCCGCCGGCGCGGCAAGGGCGGGGCTGGTTTTGAGCTCTGATGGTAAGTCGGCGGCAGGAACCAACTTGCTTGCGGCGGTAGAGGGGCATACGTCGTGCCACTCAAGCGGTACTTATGAGCGAGACATCGGATCTCTCCTCCGCCGAAGATCCACTCGCATCCAGCGGGAGGAAGCCGCTCGTCCCCATTCTGCGAGAGGACCCCGCGCAGCTCGATCAGGTTGCGCTGGCCACCTGGCACGAGGTCCTGTCTGACACTCTGGCCGTCGAGGTCCCCCACGACCTCATGGGCCTTTGGCTCTACCCTTCCCAGGGTGGGGCAGTCCTGCTCGGCCCTGTTGAGCTGGCCGAAGATGATCTCGCAATCCCGCTGCCCTCACCTCATCTGAAACCCGAAGAGCTGAGTCGCCTGGAGCAGGTCGTTTCCCAGGCAGGCTATGGATCGGTTGCGTGCCTGCCGGTGACATTCGGCAAAAGGGATGTGGCCTTGCTGTTGATGGCTGGCCTCCGGGCAGAGCTCTACGGTGCAGTCGAACGAGTGGTGCTCCAATGCGTCACCCAGCAGATCGCACCCATGCTCGGCCGGATTGCGCGTCAATGGAAGACCTCCCCAGCCTCATCGTCACGTCAGCAGGAACGCATCGCCGGGTTGCTCGAGGCCCTGGCAGAGGCCAACCGAGCCACTGCCACCCCTCAGCGATTCTTGGCTGCGATGTCGCGAGGGCTCGCGCCACTATTGCCTCACGAGCACATCGAGCTGCTGGCGTCGGACTCCGCGGGCAAACGGTATTTCAGACTGGGCGAACATCCAGGCGGACTACCGTGGCAGGATCCATCCTTGATCATCAGTCGAGATCACCTGGACGTGGGCGGGATCTTTGGACTGGCCGGCAGCCTTGTGGTAGGAGACACCTATGGAGACTCCCGCTGGCCCAGAGGATTTCTCACCGCGAGCGAGCCGGCCGGAGCGGACATTCGCGCGCTGGTTGGAGCCCGGCTGGATTTGCGGGGAAATGTTCCGGCCTACCTGCTGCTGGGCAGCATCGGCCCTGAGTTCTACGGCGACGAAGATGCCGAGCTGCTGGTACTTCTGGCCGGGTTGATCTCGCCCCGGATCAGCGGATTTCTGACTACAGAGGAGGCTCCGGCACCGGTTCTGAAACCGGTCGAAGCCCATCCCCATGCGGAGCTGATCTTTCGCATAGCCGGTTTGCTGGCCACCACCTCGGATCCGGCAGTTGCCACGGAGCTGATCGCCTCTGAGGTGCGCGCCGTATTGCCCTACGACCGGCTCACCTTTGCCCTGCGGATGACTCAGACGGACCGGGTGATCATGCTGGAACCAGGAGAGAAGCGTCCTCTCCCGCATCTGCCGCTGGTCTCCGTTGCCGGTACACCCCTGGCCCGGACCCTCAAGGGCGATTTGCCCTGCGGCTTCATCCAGAACGGAAACGAGACCCAGATGATCGTGCCGCTCAGAGTAGCGGGCCGAGTGCACGGAGCCCTCATCTGCAGCTCCGGGACGCCGGGCACCCTTACCGAGAACCACGTTCTCATCGCCCAACACCTGGCCGATATCATCGCGGCGCACTTCGAACTGCTTCGCCGAGGCGCAATGATGCCGCACCCCAGCGTATCCCGCTGGCGCTCCGACCGAAAGACCGACACGTCATCCCGAGTATAGCAAGGGATCGGCCGGGTTACGTTCGGGCTCCCATCTCAACCGGACCTTTGAGCGATCCCTCGCTACGCTCGGGATGACGCGCCACGACAATTCTCCTCAGCAGGTACGCCGCGAGAAGCACCAGGCCGAACATGCAGACAATCACCGGACCGGTTGGCAGATCGTAGTGGAAGGACACCCAGAGACCGAGCGCAGAAGCCAGGGCGCCGCTCAGCCAGGAGATCACTGCTAGAGTTCCCTGGCGCCGAGTGAATTGGAAGGCGACGGCTGCCGGAACCACCAGGAAGGAAAACACCAGCAGCACTCCCGCAATCGGGACCGAGAACGTGATCACGATGCCGAACGTGAGATAGAACAGAAAATCCCACCACCGGATTTTCCAGCCGCGAGCCAGCGCTGTTTCGGGACTGAAGGAAATGGTGAGAAACCGCTTCCGCAGCGCCCAGTGTACCAGTCCTACCACCACGTAAATACCGGCCAAGCGGAGAATCGTAGGCCAGGTGACCCAGAGAAGGCTGCCCACCAGGATGTCCTTGATGGCCTCACCTCCGCGGGGAGTGCGGTCCGCTACCAGAATCGCGGCGGCGGATGCCATGACATACACGATTCCGATGATCGCCTCCTGAGGCACCGCGCCTTTTTCCGACGTGCGGGTCAGGGCGAACGTGGCCGCGCCTAGACTGGTAAATCCCAAGGCATAGATGAGTGCGGAGGACGAATCGGGCTGGCTCCCGGCTAGAATGGCAACGGCGGAGCCCAGGGCCGCCATCTGCGCCAGTGAGAGATCGACGAAAATCACTTCGCGGGCAATCACGTGCAGCCCGAGATACGAATGGATCGCTACGATGACCAGACAGGCCACCAGCGGCGGAAGAAAGAGGCTCAGGTCCATTATTTGGCTCCGCTGGTGAGCGCCACATCCTTGAAGCCCAGGGCCAGATTGCTGACCCAGGTATTCATAAGGTCAAAGTAGGTATTCACCCCGAGCTGCGCCCTGGGTATTCTCCGGCACGATCACGGCCTTGGCGCCGGTGCGCTCGGCCACCTGCTCGATTTGCTTCCGGTCGAAGTAGTTGGAGGAGAAGAGCACGGGGATTTTTCGATCCCGCATCAGCTGAATCACTTCCTGTACGTGGCCGGGAGTCGGTGGGATGCCCGGCTTTGCCTCGATGTAGGTGACGCACTCCACATCATATCGCCGGCTGAAATAGGCCCATTCCTTGTGATAGCAGGCCATTTGCTTGCCTCGGAAAACCTCGGCCTGCTTGAGCCAGCCGGCAAGCTGCGTAGTGAGCGGCTTGCCTTGATACTTCTGCTGCGCCAGGAAATCGAGAAGCTTGTTCGATTTCAGCAGATCGAACGCGGTGGCGGGGGTGAGGATGCCCACCAGAGTTGCGCCGATCGTGGCCTCCAAGACCCGCTTCTCGAAATCCTGTTCCCGGCCTGCGTAGTACGAGCCATCCCCCGGCGACACCCGCTGCAGGCCCGCCAGGATGTTCCGCGCGATGATGATCCCGTTGATGGGATCGGTATGAATGTGCGGATTGCCGTCGACGTGGATATCCCCCTGGGCTCGACTCAGCGAGGTAGGCACTTCCATCAAGTCGATTCCGCGAAATGCCGCGACGTATCCCGGACCTCCATCCATGATCTTTCGGTTGCCGGCACGATCCAGCAGGGCCGGTACCCAAAGCTCGAGATCCATTCCCGTGGTCACAAACAGATCGGCGTCTCGGAGAATCGCCACGAAGCTGGGCTTCGGTTGGACGAAGTGCGGGTCCTCGTCTCCCTGAGCGATAGAGGTGACTGTGCCCTTGTCGCCGACGATCTCGCGCGCAATGGTGCCATAGGTCGTCAAGCTCGTGACGATCTTGGGAGGCGAGGCAGCGGGGCCGCCAGGCAGCGGGGCAGCACCCGTGGTTAACAGGCCTGCCAGGATAAACAGTGATGTAAATGTCATGATATCCCTCAGAAATTCTCAGTTAAGTACGCCCGACCGCCTGTGTTCACTGCCCCGCCGCCCCGCTGTCCCCCTGCCCGACCTGTTCAATACGTCTCATGCTTGTGCGGCCCCATGGCCCAGACCGCTTGCAACGTCAACAGATTTTGGCTGCCTGCCAGATCGCTGTGGCGATGCTCGCCTTCCATCCGGAGGAAGACGAACTCACTCTCCCACCATGTGAGGTTCGGGGTGATTCGCCATTCGGTATCAGCCGGGCCGCGTGGCGCTTCCACGTAATCGTATCGGGCACCAAAGACCCAGCGTTGGCTGGTTCGCGCCTGCAGGTCCAGAAACGCGCCATACCGGTTGGTAGTGACGCCGATCTCGTCGGCATGGAAGCGATAGCCCTCGGCCCGGAAGGTGATATCGCGCCGGGTGCCGGCCTGCGGCGGCCGGTACGTGAGCCGCAGGTCGAGCCCGGCAACCCGGCTCCGGAGATCGGCATCGTCGTGGTTGCCGCCCAGCCCGGTCACTCCCAACTGAGCGTACGTGCTCCGGCTGAGCTGCCAGAAGTTCTGCAGCCTTCCGAGCAGCACGGGCTGATGGCCTCCGCTCAACAGCGGGTCGCTGTTGACGGTGGTGCCCTGCAACCAGATCTCGTGGGTGGCGCCAGCCAGCGAGAACGGCAGTGTGGTGTACAGCGAGATTCCCGTCCCGGAGAGACCTTCCTCTCCGAAGTACCGCTGATACACCAGCGGATACTCGGTCTCGGGCAACGCGTGCAGATGCCAACGGTTCAGATCGCCCACCTGCTGGCGATACTTTCCGACGTCCACGCGGAGCCGGCCCGGCAGGCCTGTCCAGTAGATGTAGCCCTCCTCGATCCCTACCTCTTCATCCTCGAAGGTCATGAAGATCTTGGTACTGGAGTACGGATCCAGGGCCGACTGAAAGGCAAACTCGAATTCGCGGGGCACGAAGGTATTCTCCTGCGGACCTTCCCGGGCCACGACCCTGATGTCACCCGTAGCGCTGATCTCGGGGTTGAGGAGATTCGCTCCCCGAGGGCTTTGTTGAGCTGGAGGAGTCTCCCCTTGTTTCGGCTTGGTCGAGTCCGGCTGTCCGCCGCCGCCGGCCTGCCCCGCGGCTTGAGCCGCGGCCGCCCGGATCGCCGCAAGGTCGTCGGTGGAATCCGGAGTCTGTCTCGGTCCGTGTGCGGGAGCCGCGCCCGGCGCGCAGCGGACCTGGCGGAGGCCTGCCAGCCTGCGCTCCAGTTCCTGGACCTGCGCCGCCAGAGAGTCGGTCACCCGGTCGCCCGATGGACCGGGAACAGCGGGTCCGGCCTCGGCGGGGCAGAGACCGGCTTCCAGCGAATCGATGCGCGCGGAGAGGCCCGAAAGCGCCCGATTCAGCGAATCGACCCGGGTACTGACCTGGCTGTAAACGTTGGATGTAGCTCCCAGCCACAATGCGGCGAGGAGAATGGCCGTGCGACCACGGCGGTGCATAAACCCTCCGATCGTAAGAGATACGCGTCGCTAAAGACGCGTTGGCTCAGACCGATCGGAGAATGGGGGGAGCTCGGGAACGCGCCGGACTGGCCGACGCGGAAAAGGCGGGTGAGTCGTCGTGCGCCAGCTGGACCAGCTGCTCGTCACCGGCGTCCAGTGCAAGGCTTCCCACCGGCTGGCTGGCATGGGGAGCGAATGCCGCCGCCTGGCAAAACGCGCAGGTGGCTTCGTCGTGAACCGGGGCCGGCAGAGATTCCCGGGGAGGACTGACAAAGGCCGCGGAAGCGGGGTGCAGTGCAACATGGGGGAGGGTGACAGCCGCTGGGCTCGGGGCCAGATGTACACTGGCCAGAAGGGCCGCAGCAAGACCGGCCGCGCTCGCTATTGAGCGGAGGACTCGCATATTCCCTAAGGGTAGCGGCTTGCCCCTGTGATTCAAGCGCTGCGGCGCATTGGCCCGTCC
Source organism: uncultured Gemmatimonadales bacterium (assembly GCA_963698975.1). GTDB lineage: Bacteria > Gemmatimonadota > Gemmatimonadetes > Gemmatimonadales > GWC2-71-9 > CAVVWJ01. The sequence goes on along the minus strand of CAVOSV010000002.1, from coordinate 807,847 downwards.
GCCGGGAGCAAAAACCAAAGCGCGGTGCCCTTACCGTAGACCGAATCGGCACCGATGGTGCCCCCGTGCATCTCCACGAACTTCTTGGACAGGGCCAGACCGAGCCCCGTCCCCTGAGCCCGCCGGCTGGCGGAACTGTCCACCTGACTGAATTCCTGAAACAGCTTGGGCATGTCCTCTCGCCTGATCCCCACTCCTTCGTCCGTCACCGAAATCCACACCACGTCCTGGGGAATCAGGCGGGCCCTATCGCCCGCCCGGTCAGCGGGCCGCCGGAGTGGCGCGCGGGTGCGCACTGCCGCGAGAGAGATCTTGCCGCCCTCTGCGGTGAATTTCGATGCGTTGGACAGGAGGTTATAAAGGATCTGCCGGATCCTGACTCCGTCCGCCACGACCGTTAACGAGGCCGGGTCGAGCTTCAACACGCACTCCTGCTGTTTGGCACTGCGCAGGCTCGCGGTGTCCGTTACGGCGCAGGCGATTGCCTCCCGCAGGTCGGTCACCCCCAGCGTGAGTGACATCCGGCCGGCCTCGACCTTCGAGAGGTCGAGCACGCTGTTGATCAGTGTGAGGAGATGCTTCCCGTTGCGCAGCACGGCCGCGATGAACTCGCGCTGCTGATCCGAGATTTCGCCCCCGCCGCCCTCGAGCAGCAGGTCGGAGAATCCGATGATCGCGTTGAGCGGTGTCCTGAGCTCGTGCGACATGTTGGTCAGGAACTCGCTCTTGAGCTGAGTGGCCCGCTGGAGCTCCTGGTTCTTGCTTCGTAGGGCCACCTCGTTCCGCTGGCTCTCCGCCAGCACCGACGCCCGGTCTAGGCCCACCACCACCTGGTCTCCCAGAATCTGCAGCAGCTGAACGTCGTGTTGACTGAAGGGCTGCCGGTCGCGACGGTTATAGACGCTCACCGTCCCCACCACGAAGCCGGCCGACCGAAGCGGAACAATGGCAGCCGACTTGAGCGGCACCGGAAACGCAGGCTGGTAGCTTCGAGGGTCGGAATCCATGTCGTCCGACACCAGTGCGGAGTCCTGACTCACCACCCAGCCGAGCAGGGAGCCATCCACTGGAACCAGCGTGCCGGTGGCCGATTCCAGCGCACCGGTTGCCGCCTTCACTTTTAGGAAGCGGCCCTCCTCCACCATCAGCGTCACCGCACCGCTTTCGGCCTCCAGCAGCTCGGCGGCGGATTGGGCTACCTCGCGCACCAGCCCATCCAGGTCGGCGCCGGCCAGCAGAGTCCCTGCCAGGTGCCGGAGATGATCGAGCTCGCGGTTGCGTCGGTCGGCGTGCGCCAGGGCAGTGCGGAGCGAAGTTTTCTGCGCCTCCGAGAGCTCGCCCAGGTGACGGAAGGTGACCAGAGTCAGCAGCGTGGCGACCCCGGTGAGCAGCAGGCCGACGGAATCATCCCGGCGAATTTGCCAGACACCGAGCCAGGTAATGATGATGGCGACGCCGAGGATCGAGCCGGTAGGAGAAAGCCGGCGCCAGTGCCGCTCGAGGCGTGCCCAGAAGCCGATGGCCGACGCGCATTCCCCCGCGCTCACGCGTCCTCGGACAGGATCTCGTGGAATACGGTCTCGCCGGTGCGGAGCATGCGGCGGAGATAGGGCCGGCAGAGGCCACACTGAGCGCCGCAGCCGGTCTGTCTCATGAGATCGTCCAGCGTCCAGCCCTCCCTGCGAGCCTGGGGCAGTAGATCAGTGAATGCCGTGTTCCGGCAGATGCAGCGGTCGATTAGCACGGAGCCGGTACTAACGGTCATTTACGGTCCACCCGTCCGCCCGTCCTCACGGATTCGTCGGCCGGATGTCCAGCTCGCTCACCAGGGCGCGCTCGGGGAGATTGATCGCGTGCACGATGGTCTCGGCTACGTCCGCAGGCTTGAGAATACGCAGGGGGTCGGACTTCAACATCGACTGGTCCCGGATCAGACCGGTGTCGACCGAACCGGGACAGATGGCGATGACCCGGATGTTCTCCTTGCGGGTTTCCAGCATGAGCGAGCGGCTGAATCCCAGAACCGCATGCTTCGACGCGGTGTAGGCGGTGCCGCCGACAAAACCGTTTCGTCCTGCGAGGCTGGCCACGTTGACGATCGCGCCCCGCTTTTGTCGCCGCATGGCAGGGAGCACCGCCCGGGTCATCAGGAAAAGGCTTCGGACGTTGGTCCCCATGGTGGCGTCCCACTCTTCCAACGTCAGTTGCTCGAACGGTTTGGCGATGAGCACCCCGGCGTTGTTCACCAGCACGTCGGCATTGCCCAGCGCTCGAGTCAGCTCGTCTACAGCCTTCTGTGCCTGATCCGGGTTGCCGACGTCGGCGGCCGCACCTGCAGCTTCTATGCCCTCGCGGGACAGCTCGTTGGCGAGATCATCCACATCCGACTCTGTCCGGGCAACCAATCCGACGGCGTAGCCGGCTCGGCCCAAGGCCAGCGCGGTAGCTCGGCCGATACCCTGCGTAGCACCGGTGATGTAGGCGATTTTTTCGGGGGATGGCATGGGGGAATACTAGGCGGTAAGGCGGTAAGACTGTAAGGCGGCCGGTCAGGGGGTCACCGGTATCGGAGCCTGCCCTGAACGCAATGGGAAACAACCAAGCTGACTGACCGACCGCCTGACCACCTGAGAGCGCCTACCTCGTAATCCATCCGGCAAACGCCATCCACGCCGGCGTTCCCGCAATAACCAGACGGAGCGGCTGCGACGCGACAACCAGGAGCCCGCCCCATATGGTTGCGGGATGGACCTTCCGGCGGGTGACGAGATCGTAGATCAGCAGCGCTACGATGAAGAGGTCGGCCAGGCCGAAGAACGTTGGCGGGCCCGGCGGCAGGAGCGGAAAATGGATCCGCGCGATAGGGGCAGCCAGGAGCGAGATCATCGCCAGAGTCATGAGCCGCTTGTGCGCCTCCAGCCGGCGCCGGAAGTAGAGCGCGGTGCTCACCAGGATGGCGAACACAACCATATCGAACAGCGGGATCGCGAGGAATGAGAGTGCCGGCACGCCGGGGATGGGCGATGCCCTTCCGCTCTTGACCCGCATGATCGCAACGGTCGTTCCCACGACGAGCACCAGCAGGGCCAGCACCGCTCCGGCGACGCCCATGCGCCGGTGCAGATAGGTTCTGCCGCTCGCCACCAAGGCCGTCTGAGCCACGAAGAACAGGATCCAGGTGGTGAACACCAGACCGTGCAGGTGGAGCAGACGGCTCAGCTCCGGCGTGCCATACCACGCCTTAAGGAAGTAGCTGCGGGAGAACCCGGCGAACACGGTGATTGCGATGGCTATTGCCATGCCGACGTAGAAGCGCCGAGTCCGCCTTCCGGTTCGTACCGCCGCCGCGCTCACCGACATGTCGTCTCCGGAGGTTGAGGGTGTCGCGATAAAGTACTCGGCGCGCGGCGGGAGGTAAGAGGCGTACAAGAAACCTCATCCCCAGCGAAGCGAGGGATCTCCCTGCTCATCGCTTACCTTTAGGAGATGTCTCTCCCCCTCCAACACCCGGTGATAAGAGGAAACGGCCGAGGCCGGCACGCACCCACGCCGGACGTCGGCTGGCGGGAGCGGCTCCAGGCGCTCAGGCACCTGCCCAAGCTGCTCCGGATGGTGTGGGAGACCGAGCCCCGCTACGTCGTCGGGATTCTGCTGCTCCGGGTGGCCCGCTCGGCGGTGCCGCTGGCGGTGCTCTGGATCGGGAAGCTCATCGTGGACGGCGTGGTCCAGGCCATCAACCTCCACAACAGCGGCGGAGCGATCCCCTGGTCCCGACTGGGCCTTCTCATCGGGATCGAGCTGGCGATCGCCCTGGTCGGCGAGGGACTCAGCCGGGTATCGGCGCTGCTGGAGAGTCTCTTGGGCGACCTGTTTGCCAACCGGACCAGTGTCCAGCTGATGCAGCACGCCGCGACCCTCGACCTGGAGCAGTTCGAGAACGCCGAGATCTACGACAAGCTGGAGCGGGCCCGGCGGCAGACGGTGGGACGGATCGGACTTTTCACCATGCTGCTGGCGACGCTGCAGGACCTGATAACCCTGATCTCGCTCAGCGTCGCGCTGGCGGTGTACGTCCCTTGGCTTCTCGTGCTGCTGGTGGTGGCGGTGCTGCCCTCGCTCCTGGGCGAGACCCACTTCGCCTCTCTGGGTTATTCGCTGCTTTTCTCCTGGACCCCCGAGCGCCGCACCCTCGACTATCTGCGGTACATCGGCGCCAGCGACATCTCGGCCAAGGAGCTCAAGCTCTTCGGGCTGTCGGATTTTCTGGTAGGCCGATACGACCGGCTGTCGCAAGAGTTCTACGAGGCCAACAAGGCGCTGTCGGTTCGCCGGAGCATCGTCTCCACCCTGCTCGCGATCGTGGGGACGCTCGGGTACTACGCAGCGTACGCGGTAATTATCTATCTGACGGTAATCGGCCACCGCTCTGCGGCCGGCCTCTTCACCATCGGCGTGCTGACTTTCCTCGCGGGATCCTTCCGCCAGAGCCGGGACCTGATCCAGCGGGTGTTGCTTTCACTGGCGCAGGTATTCGAGCAGACTCTCTATCTCGAGGACCTGTTCTCGTTTTTGGAGATCGAGCCCAGCATCAAGCGGAATCCCGGTGCTCGGCCGGTGCCCGTGCCGATCAGGACGGGATTCACCTTTGAGGGCGTGGGCTTCAGGTATCCCGGCTCCGAGCAGTGGGCCGTGCGCCATCTCGATTTCTCGCTGGCGCCGGGCGAGCGGATCGCCCTGGTGGGGGAAAATGGGGCGGGCAAGACGACGCTGGTGAAGCTCCTGGCCCGGCTCTACGACCCGACCGAAGGCCGCATCCTGCTGGACGGAGTGGATCTCCGCGAATATGACATCGACAGTCTCCGGCGAAACATCGGCGTCATCTTCCAGGACTTCGTCCGGTACGATTTTCTATTAAAGGAAAACATTGCGGTGGGCAACATCGGGCGGATCGAGGATCAGCTGGCGATCAATACCGCGGCGGAACGGAGCCTGGCCGATTCGGTGGTCCAGCGGGTGGCCGGCGGGTTCGAGCAGATGTTGGGCAAGCGGTTCGAAAATGGCGTCGATCTCTCCGGTGGCGAGTGGCAGAAGGTCGCGCTGGCCCGGGCGTATATGCGGGACGCGCAGCTCCTGATCCTGGACGAGCCCACAGCCGCGCTGGATGCCCGGGCAGAGTACGAGGTGTTTCTCCGGTTTTCAGAGCTTACTAAAGGAAGGATGGCGGTCCTGATCTCCCACCGGTTCTCCACGGTGCGGATGGCCGATCGGATTCTGGTGCTCAAGGGTGGGGAGCTGGTGGAGCAGGGAACCCACGAGGCATTGGTGGCCCTCGGCGGATTGTATTCCGAACTATTCCAACTCCAGGCGGCAGGGTACCGGTAAGGTTTGCGGACTTCTCTAATCAATGGTCAAGATCTTAAATCTATCTCACAGCGAGGAGCGGCAATTGTGACGGATCCGACTGACACGGTGGCGATCATGGCGGCCATTATCTACGCGGGTCGTACGGGTGAATCGATCCAGGCACCGAACGAGAAGGCCTTCGGGCTGATCGCCAAGGCAGCCTGGGACTTGCACAAGGCGGTGGTGGCCCTCGACGAAGTTCAGGTCAACAGAGCCGGCTTCCAGCGCTCCTGATGGCGGAAGTGTAGTACAGGCCTCGTGGCCCCACCGCGAGCTACAGCGGGACGAGGCCCTTTCGAAGACCGATGGTGACGGCCTCCGTACGCGAGTGGACGCCCAGCTTGGCGAGTAGCGAAGCAAGATGGTATTTGACGGTGTGCGTGGAGATGCCGAGCTCGCCTGCGATCTCCTTGTTCCCGAGCCCGTGTGCCACCAACCGAAGCACGCCCAGCTCGCGCCGGGTCAGCGCTCCGTCCAGCTCCTCGGCCCCATCAAGTCTGGCACCGGCCCGAACTGCCGCCTCGTCCACCACCACGTCGGCTTCCTCCGGCACGGGCACCAGGACGATGTCTCGGCTGCTCCTGAGCGCAGACGCCAGGACGCGCCGCACCACCGGATCCCGTACCGCCACATACGCTCGAATCTTCACCCGCTCTGCGCTAAGAGCGCCTCCACATCAGGGGCCGGCACTGCCAGCGCCATGCCCGCCACGATCATCGCGGCTACGCCGATGACGCGCCCGTCCGCGTCGGCCAGCGGCCCACCGGAATTGCCGGGACCCAGCCGCAGGTCGGCCTGAACCCAGCACAGACTCCTCCCCTCGAAGTCCAAGGCCAGCGGTAGCTCGCCCACCGACTGCAGCACGCCGGTGCTGACCGCGTCCACCAGCCCGAACGGATGCCCGATCGCCATTACCAATGAACCCGGTCGCATGGCCGAAGGATCCGCGGTCCGGACCGGCGGCATTGTCGCGCCCTGCGCCCGCACCAGGGCGACGTCGCGCCGGCGCTCCTGCCAGACCAGCTCACCCGGCACCCGCCGGCCATCCGGAGTGATCACGGTCATCCGGGGCGAGCGGATCACGTGCGCGCTGGTGACGAACAGATCTCCGGTTCCCCACGCTATAGCGGCGCCGATGCCCCGATTCCTCTCCGTCCCGTTCACAATCTGCGCCACGCTGGAGCGAAGTTGCTCGGCGGGAGCACTGAGCCAGCCGGCCATCACGCGCTCCGCCGCGGCCGCTCCCCGATCAGCACTTGAGCCTTAGTCAGCTCGCCGCCCCGAATCAGGTCCAGGTCGAGAGTTTGTCCTACCACGTCGGTTCTGCTCAGCGCGTCGACCAGGTCTTCGACGTCCTCGATCGGCCGGCCACCCAACTTCACGATCACGTCGCCCACCAGCAGACCGGCGGACGCCGCGGGTCCGTCGGGCTCGACCGACAGGATCACCAGACCGCTGTCGCTCTCGAGTTCCAGTTTCCGCTGGGCCGCTGGATTGAAGCGCACCGGCTGCATCGCGGCGCCAAGCCAGCCGCGCGCGACGTAGCCCCGCTCGAGCAGCAGCCGCACGGTCCGGTTCACCGTCTCCACCGGAATCGTAGTGGCAAACGTCCGGCTCAAGCCGCCTGAGTTGATGCCGTGTATATACCCGCTTGCATCCACCAACGGACCGCCGCCGAAACCGGGATAGAGCGTGAGGTTCGACTGCAAGAGCCGGTCGATCTCGCCGCCCTTCCAGCAGCGCCAACGCCCACCGACGGCGCTCACCGCGCCAAACGAGACGCGATGTCCACCCTGCCCCAACCGCGCCAGCGCCAGCACCAGATGTCCCGGTTTAAGTGAAGCGGGATCGCCCAGGCGAGCAGTCGGCAGGGAGCCGGGAGCAACCCGAAGCACGGCGAGATCGGTGCGCCGGTCCCGTCCGGCCAACGTCGCCGGCAGCTTGCGTCCGTCGGGCAGAGTGACGGTCAGGTCGCTCTCGCGGCGAACGGTGCCGTCGGTGGTCACCACGACGCCGTCCTGCCAGTGGGTCCCGGAAGAAGGCAGTCGTGGGCGCGCGTGAACCGCGACGATGGACTGAGCCGCGGTCGCCGCTGCATCCGCGAGCTGGTCGGAGAGCATTGCGAGGGAAGTTCTGCTGTCGGTCATGGAATCCGCCGTTGTTGTTTCGTGTGCTCGAAACATGGCGGAATTCCGGGTGCACCCACCATCCGCCGATTGGCTAGGGGGTCTACGACATAACCCTTCTAAGCTGCGGCTGCGGCCCTTTCGCTGGGAGCGTTGGAACCGCTAGGAACGGACCAATGGCGGGAAGAGCGGTGGCAACTGCTCGATCCGCTCCCAACCGCGACCGCGCTCCACTGGTTCCACCGAGATCTCCTCGAAGTATCGGTCCAGCACCGCTTCCCGTTCCTGAGCCAGCGGCGGCCGGCAATAATCCTCCTCCTCCCAAATCGCCGTGCCGTCCGGCATCCGGCGGGCACTCTCCAGTGAGCCGGTCAACGACCGGCCGAACGGACTAAGCTCCACGAAAGCGTGCTGATTGAGCTTTGTCTCCAGCTCTTCCAGGCGATCGGGCACGGGACGGGCGGAGACGAGATAAAACGCCATGATTCCAATCCAGGACGGGGTTCACCTGAACTCTAATGACCGAAGGTTGCTCTCCAAACTGCGCCCGCGCACAATTAGGTCTATGCCGCCTCGCCTCCCCAGTTGACATCCGCTCAGCTAGACCGTCTCGGAGCTGGCCTCACCGGTCGCTACACCGTCGAGCACGAGCTCGGGCACGGTGGGATGGCTACGGTCTACCTCGCTCATGACCTGAAGCACCACCGCAAAGTGGCCATCAAGGTGCTCCGCCCCGAGCTGGGCGCCCTCCTCGGCCCCGAACGATTCGCCCGCGAGATCCGGATCGCCGCCGGGCTCTCGCATCCCCACATCCTTCCCCTGCACGACTCCGGCGAGGTAGACGGACTCCTCTTCTACGTTATGCCGTACGTCAGGGGTGAGTCCCTCCGCCAGAAGCTCTCCCGGGAAAAGCAGCTTTCCATCGACGAGGCGGTGAACATCGTGCGCCAGGTGGCCTCCGCCCTGGAGCACGCCCACGCTCATGGGCTGATCCATCGCGACATCAAACCCGAGAACATCCTGCTCCATGAGGGTGAGGCGATGGTGACGGACTTTGGGATTGCGGTTGCCAGCGGGGCAGGAGAGAGCGGCGAGAAAGATTCAAGACTCACCGGTACCGGCATGAGTCTTGGCACGGCGGAGTACATGAGTCCGGAACAAGCTGCCGGCGAGCGGGTTCTCGACGGTCGGAGCGATGTCTACAGTCTCGGATGCGTGCTCTACGAGCTGCTCGCTGGTGAGCCGCCGCACCAGGGCGCCTCCGCAATGGCCGTCATGGCCAAGCGGTTTACCGAACCGGCCCCCCGAGTCCGCCGCCTCCGCCCGACCGTCTCCCCGAGTGTGGAGCAGGCGATAACCCAGGCCCTGGCAGTCGATCCGGCCGAGCGGTTCCAGAGAGCCGCTGAATTCGCCGACGCTCTCGCCACACCCTCGGTGGCCGAGGCCAAAGCGCCATCTGTCGCGGTGCTCCCGTTCCTTAATATGAGCGCCGATCCGGACAACGAGTTCTTCGCCGATGGGATTACCGAGGACGTGATTGCCCACCTGTCCCGGATCCGCTCGCTCAAGGTGATCTCCCGGGCCTCGGTGATGCCGTTCAAGAAGCGCGAGCAGCGCCCCCATGAGATTGGGGCCGCACTGGATGTGGCGAGCCTGCTGGACGGCAGCGTGCGCCGGGCCGGAAGCCGGGTGCGGATCGTTGCCACCCTGATCGACGCGGAGACCGACCGGCATCTCTGGGCCGAGACCTACGACCGCGAGCTGACCGACATCTTCGCCATTCAGACCGACGTCGCGCTCCAGATCGCGGCGGCGCTGGAGACCAAGCTCTCCGCCGAAGAGCGCCGCCAAATCCGGAAGAAGCCCACCGACGACCTCGAGGCATACCAACTGTATCTCCAGGGCCGGCACTGTATCCTCCGCTGGACCCAGGAGGGTATCGAGCAGGGACTGAAGCATCTGCAGGAGGCCCTCGTCCGGGACCCCGGCTACGCTCTGGCCTACACCACTATGGCCATGGCCTACACCGATATGGCCATCGGCGTGGCCGGCTCACTCCCCTCGGACGAGGCCTTCCGGCGAGCCAAAGCCGCTGTCGCCCGGTCGCTGGAACTGGATCCCAACCTGGCCGAGGCACACGCCTCACTTGGCCATCTCAAGTTCGCCTCCGACTACGACTGGATCGGGGCCGAGCGCGAGCTGAAGCGCGCCATCGAATTGAACCCGAATAGCGGTGAGGCCTACGACTATTACGGCCTCATGCTGTCCGCCCTGGAGCGCTACGATGAGGCGCTCCAGATGCAGCGGCGCGCCCACGAGCTTGACCCCCTGGCCCACCGCATGGACCTGGTTACCACCTACCTGCGCGCCGGCCAATACGACGAGGCACTGCACGGCGTGACCCGGGTGCTGGAGGTCGAGCCTCATCTCCCGCTGGCCCACGTGACTCTCGGCTGGATTCAGCTGCTGACCGGCAAGCCGGAGGAGGGAATGGCCACGCTGGAGAAGGGCCTGGCCCTGTCACCCGACAACACGCTCTACTTGGCGCAGGTGGGGCAGGCATACGGGATGGTGGGCCGGGCCGAGGAGGCTCGGGCGGTGCTCATGCGTCTCGAGGAGCTGTCGAGCAGACGGTACGTCTCACCCTATCATATGGCGTATGTCCATACCGGACTGGGAGACAAAGAGCGGGCAATCGACTGGCTGGAGCGGGCCTACCGAGAGCGGGCCGGTGGCATCTTCGGTGTGAAAGGATCGTTCCTCTTCACCTCACTCCGGGGGCACCCCCGGTTTAGCGCGCTGCTTCAAAAGATGAACCTGGAGATCCCGCCTCGATAGCCTGTTCCGACCGTCAGAGCGACATCAGGTGCGGCAGCCGGCTCATCTCCTGGGCCTCAGCCCGCAGTCTGGCGCAGGTACGACAGCGCTGCCGGCAGCGGTGGCCAGGCCGGCGGTACTTCTCATCTATGTCATTGCCCACAGGGCATCCGGTCTCGTCATGGAAGACATTGGCATCCCGTTGGCGAATGGAATGCCAGGGTGGAATTTGCGCCATCAATGATCCTTAGTCTGAGATAAAAAAGGCCTCGGCAAAGCAGCACCGAGACCTCAAAGAGCTTGGGCACTACGAAGTCAATGTATGCGGGCTCGATTGTCGCCTCAGTGATCCCTCTCACCCATTTAATCCCCGCTCTTCTTGACAAATCTGGAGAACATGAGCAACACCTGACGGAGATCTCGCATTCCCGCTCTGCCGATAACGCGTCGAAAGGAGAACCTCCCCATGATTGGCGTCACCACCGACAATCGAGAGGTCGAGCTGAGTCAGAGCACAATCGACGCTCTCAAGACTCGGCTCCGAGGGCAGCTGCTCCTGCCCGACGACAGCGGCTACGACGACTGCCGCACCGTCTGGAACGCAATGATCGACCGCAGGCCGGCGCTCGTCGCCCGCTGTCTGGGTACGGGCGACGTGGCCGCGTGCGTGCAGTACGCCCGCGAGCACCAACTCCTGCTCTGCATCAAGGGCGGAGGCCACAACATCGCCGGACTGGCTACGGCCGACGGTGCCCTGATGCTGGACCTCTCTCTGATGCGGGGCGTGTGGGTAGAGCCCCAGGAGCAGATCGCGCATGCGCAGGGGGGCTGCCTCCTCGGTGACGTGGATCGAGAGACCCAGCTCCACGGGCTGGCCGCAGTCCTGGGGTTTATCTCCCAGACCGGCATCGCGGGGCTGACCCTCGGCGGGGGTTTCGGATACTTGACCCGCCGCTACGGCTGGACATGCGATACCGTGCTCGGCATGAACCTGGTCACCGCCGATGGACGGCTGGTGCGCGCCAGCAGCGAGGAAAACCCCGACCTGTTCTGGGGTCTTCGAGGCGGCGGCGGCAACTTCGGCGTGGTGACCGGCATCGATTACCGGCTCTACCCGGTGGGCCCCGAGATTGTAGGCGGCATCGTCGCCTGGCCCGCGAGCGACGCCCCCGGTGTACTGGAGCTATACCGCACGCTGACCGAGCAGGCCCCGCCCGATTTGACGCTGGTGGTGCTGATGCGAATGGCCCCGCCCGCGCCCTGGCTGCCGCCGGAGATCCACGGTAAACCCATCATCGCCATCTCCGCGTGCTATACCGGCAATCCCAAGGAGGGCGAGAAGGCTGTGGCACCCATCAAATCGTACGGCAAACCGGTGGGCGACATGCTGGTGCGGCGGCCCTACATCCAGATGCAGTCGCTGCTGGATGCGACCCAGCCCAAGGGGCGGCGCTACTACTGGAAGAGCGAGTACCTCCCCCGGGTCGAGCCCGCACTCTGCGCACGGCTCATGGAGCACGCAGCCCGGATCCGCTCGCCCCATTCCGCGGTGATCCTGTTCCACATGGCTGGTGCGCTGAACCGCCTCGATCAGGAGCACACACCGGTGGGAAATCGGGACGCGCGGTACACCCTCAACATCACCGCCTCGTGGCAGGAGCCTGGTCAGGATGAGGCCAACATCGACTGGGCCCGCACCGCGTGGAATGACATGAAGTCGTTCTCGACCGGTGGGACCTACATCAACTTCCTCACTCAGGACGAAGGACCTGAACGAATCGAAGCGGCATTGGGCAAGAGCCTGAGTCGGCTGGCTGAGGTGAAGGCTCGGTGGGACCCGGAGAATGTGTTCCGTACCAATCGGAATATCACGCCGAAGGGAGAGAGCGCAGGTATGGCCCGGGGTTAGCTCTGATCGGGCAGGAGCTAATTTTTACTGTCCGGCAGGCCGCCTGCGCCTATGCCTGGCGGCTGATGGTCCCGCGGGGTATATAGGTAGTCTGGCCGCCCTGGCCGGATTGTCACTAATCCATCATATCCCGAACCGTCCCGCCTCGTACGGAGGTCGTGTAATGCTGCGTTCTCGTCTCTTGCCGCTGGGCCTCGCGTCAGCTGTCGCGCTGACCCTGGCTGCCTGCCAGGATAATTCCAATCCCACTGCTCCCGATGCGGGGCCGCCTTCGGACCGCGTTCAAGCTTCGCAAGGCGCTGACCTGCCAGCCGCCAGCGAGTTCGCCCGCCAGGTGCCCGGCTTCGGCGGCTTCTTCCTCGACCGTAGTGGCAATCCCACGCTGTATCTCACCCGCGGTTCCAGTCGGGCTCCTGCCGAGCGGTTGCTGGCCGGGTATCTCAGAGGGCGAGGACTCACGACCGCTGCGATCCGGGTACTCGAAGGCCGTTATGCCTGGCACCAGCTCGAGCGGTGGCAAGCTCAGGCAAGTACCGAGGCACTAGCTGTGACCGGTGCAGTCTTCGTGGATAACGACGAGACCAGCAACCGGGTGCTCATCGGTGTGGAGAATCTGAGCGCGTCGGGTCAGGTCCGGGCCGCGCTGGCCCGGCTCAGAATTCCTGATGAGGCGGTGATCGTGGAGCGAGCGGACCCAATTGTTCAGGTGGCGACACTGCAGAACGTGGTGGATCGTCCGGTACGGGCCGGCGTGCAAATCAACTTCCCCGGATTCCTCTGCAGTGTGGGCTTCAACGCAACGTCCGGGACTCAGAAGTCCTTCGTCACCGCCTCCCACTGCACCACGACTCAGGGCGGAATCGAGAGTACGCCCTACTGGCAGCCGCTCCAGAGCTCGCAGCCTACCCAGATCGCCACCGAGGTGGCCGATCCGGTTTACAAGAAGAACATCGCCGGATGCCCCAGGAATAAGCTGTGCCGCTACAGCGATGCCTCCCGGGCCGCCTACATCAACCCCGCCAACCAGGCCCTCGGCCAGATTGCCCAGACCAGCGGGGCCAACAACGGGAGCCTGCAGATCACCGGCAGCTTCACCATCACCGCCGACGATTGCGCCACCCGCGGCGGATGCCTGACCGTCGGGACCACGGTGAACAAGGTCGGACGCACGACCGGGTGGACCGCCGGCGCAATCACCAACACCTGCGTCAACACCGGGGTACAAGGCACCCGTATCGCCCAGCTCTGCCAAACCTTCGTGTCTGCGGGAGTGGGCGGCGGGGACAGCGGCTCGGATGTCTTCCAGATCAGCGGCAGTGCGGTGAAGCTGGCCGGCATTCTCTGGGGCGGTAACTCCGGCGGAACCCAGTTCGTGTTCAGTCCGCTGGGCAACGTCATCAGCGAACTCGGTCCATTGACCACGCACTGAGCCGCTGACACAGCACCTTGAGCTTCACCTGCAGTTGGAGGCACCGGCCCGCGTCCGCCAAGGCGCACCGGTGCCTCTGATTTTTACGGTCACGAACACTGGGAAGCTGGAGCTAACGCTGCAGTTGCTGGGACGGACCCCCACGGCAGATTTTCGGGTTTTTGACGCCAATGGCCGGATGATCTGGAGCCGGCTCCGAGGCCAGACCCTGCTCGGCGCGCTCCGCCTATATCCCCTGGCGCCGGGAAAAAATCTTTCCGTGCGGGAGGTCTGGAACCAGCGAACCGCTGAAGGCACCCTCACAGCCCCCGCCGTCTACACGGTTGTCGGTGTGCTCCTGACCGACGACCCTGACGGCCTCCCCTCGGCGCCGGCCCGGATCAGCATCGAATAAAAGCAAAAGCGGACCCGTGGGCGGGCCCGCTTCGCTCTGCCTTGCTGTCAGCTTAGCTGGGCTGCATCTGAGAGAAGAACTGGTCGGCTGCCTGCCTCAGCTCCTCCGGGGTCATGTCCTTGATGTGCTGGGCCAGCCACCATCTGTGGCCGAAGGGATCTTCGAAGCACCCGGCGCGATCGCCCCAGAACTGGTCGGCTAACGGCATGATCTGCTTGCCGCCGGCATCGATCGCCCGCTTCCAGGCCGCGTCCACATTGTCCAGGTACACGAAGAGGCTCACGGGAGTGCCGCCGTACGCCTTGGGCCCCTTGGCCCCCTGCTCCGGCATCTCATCGCCCAGCATAATGGGCGAGTCGCCTATCCTGATTTCCGCGTGCATGATCGACCCGTCCGGCCCCGGAAACCGGCTCAGCTCCTCGGCGCCGAGCGCCTTCTTGTAAAAGTCGATGGCTCTCGCCGCACCGGCCACCATGATGCTGGGGGTCACGCTATGGTGGCCCTTGGGAATAGCTTGCGTGCTCTTGGCCATGCTTCCTCCTGCGGTATGAGTGACTGTGGCCAGTATAGAAATTGGTGCGGGGGGAGGCAACCTTTTTTTGTCGCGAATCGGAACGTGTTTTGTCACAAATCCCTGGCTGCCAGCGGCTGGGGGTGTCGGCAGGCCGTTCCCGGCTAGTTCCAGATCGCACTAAGGTGTACTGTCGGATCTGCGGTTCCACGCTATCGTGCGGGACAGTGTAATCATACCTGAGACGCAGATACTCGCTGGAAGGGGAACGGATGAGATCATCCGACCGAACTGCCAGGGCGGGACTAGCCGTCGTACGAGGAATCCTCAGCCTCATTCCCGGGCTTCTCCTGCCGCACCTCCTCCAGGCGCAGGTGGCCCAGTTCACCATCCCGCCGAGCGGCATCATTCCCAATTACAATCGCATCGGCATCGGCCAGCGGGAGGCGCTCGAGGGAGGCGCCTATGTGGCCCGGACCGACGACGCGTTAGCCAACTGGTACAACCCGGCAGGTCTGGTCTCGAGCGAGAAGACCGCCCTGAACGCCAGCTCCAACGCCTATGAATTGACCAAGACGACGCTGAACGGCGTCGGGCAGCAGAGCTCGAGCACGAAGTTCAGCCCGATCGGCGGTTTCTTCGGCATCGTGGTGGGGGCGCCGATTGCCAAGAACCCGCGGCTTCGATTGGGCTTCGGCTATACCAAGCCCGTCGGCTGGTCGCCCAGCAGCCTGGACGGCGCCTTCACCCTGCCGGCCGGAGGGGGTACCGAGGCGTTTGGCTATAACTCAACGATGAGTTTTGGAACCGAAATCCCCAGTCTGAATGGCGCCTACCGGCTGTCGCAGACTATCCGAGTCGGGATAGGAGTCGGCTACGCATTTACCGGCCTCAACCAGGACCAGACTATTAACGACCGGCTGGTGCTCCCGACCGGTGTCACGACCGCGGTCCGAACGTTCTCGACCGACGGCAGTGCTCACCATCTTCTCCTTACCGCCGGCGCGCAGTGGGATCTCGCGCCAGCAATTACCCTGGGTGCGACGGTCACCTCGCCCGGCATGCGGATCGGCGGGAGCAGCAAGGTCAAATTCAACCGCATCCTGTTTGAGGCCGGCGGCACCGAGGACGATCTCGCCTTCCGGGACCCCGACGCGAATTTCGACCTCAAGATCCCCATACGGGCAACGGCCGGGGCAACTTTCCGCTATTCCCGGGGGCAGGTCGAGCTGGATGTTCGCTACCACGGAGCACAGGACGCGTATGAGATGTTCTCCAGCGACTCCACCGGCGTCCAGATTACCACTGATGCCTCGGGTACCCCGACGATCACGACTCCAGCCTTTACCCCAGTGCTCAACCAGGCCCGCTCCATCGTGAGCGTTGCGTTGGGCGCCAATTTCTCTGTCTCGCCGGCTTTCCGGCTGCACGCAGGGTTCTTCACCGATCCCTCGCCGGTGAGCGCATCCACGCAGTCCACCTTTCGGGCGGTGGACCTGACCGGTGCCTCTGGCGGCGTGTCTTTGGGGGCCGGGAACCTGACCGCCTCCCTGGGCATCCTTTCGTCGTGGGGAAGGACTACCGAACGGGCGATCGGCCCGTCGCTGGGAGGGTTGGAGGCGACCACTGATGTGAGCGTCCAGACCTTTACCGGACTCTACTCGGTCTCTTTCACCTTTTAGGACGAGTCGCGAGTCGCGAGTCAGGGTCAGGAGTTAGGAATCTCGCGGCCGCCGGCCTTACTCACCAGCAGACAACTGCTTATCCGCTCGAGGCTGGAGGGAAACCAGAACGATGAGGGGAGCCGTGGCCAGAGCTGCCAGCAGCGTCAGGGTGGGATAGCTCCAGGCCTCCACCACCACTCCGGAAAGGGCGCCTGCCGTCGCGCCGGCAAGGCCCATCACGAGATCCGAAAGCCCCTGCGCCGAGGGGCGCATCTCCCCCGAGATCGCATCGCTCAGCAACGTAGATCCGGCGACCATCGTTGCCGACCAGCCCAGACCCAGCAGCATCAATCCGCCGGCGAGATGCACGGGATCGTGGCCTGCGGTTCCGGCCACGGCGCACGCGGTGAGCAGGATGGCGATGCCGGCAAAAATCACCGGGCGGCGGCCGATCCGATCGGTCAGCCACCCGACCACTGGCGCGAATGCGAACATGCCGGCGATGTGAAAGCTGAGGACCAATCCCACGATTCTGAGAGTGTACTCGGCGCCGTGGCCCCCTCCCCGGATGTGGACCGGCGTCATCGTCATCACCCCGACCATCACCACATGCCCGATGGCCATCGCCGAAACACCCAGCCGGGCGGCAGGGAGGGAGGCCACGAGTCGGAAAGCCGCACCGATTCCGGCTTGAGCGGGCCCAGTGCCTGCGCCAGAAGCACCGAACAGCTCTCGAGCCACAACGGCGGGGTCAGGTCGGAGCAACCCGAAGAGCAGTAACGCTGCCAGTCCCAGCAGCATCGCCGAGAAGACGAAGGGCCCCGCCAGCGTGGGTACGCCGTATGCCCCCACCGTTTGCCCGGCGATCGGGGCGAGGCTCGGCCCGATGATCGCGCCGATCGTCGTCGCCCACACCACCAATGAGAGATGGCGGCCTCGAATCGCGGCAGGTGCCAGATCCACAGCGGCGTAACGGGCCTGCAACCCGGCGGCTGTGGCGCCGCCGAAGAAAAAGAACCCGAAGAACAGGATTGCTATCGAGTTTCGAACTGCGGCCATGACCAGGAGCATCGAGCCTATCGCTGCGGTGCAGTAGCCCGCTGCCAGACTCAGCCGGCGGCCGTAGCGATGTACTATCGCAGTGGCCGGCACCGCAAAGAGCGCCGCGCCCACGACGTTGGTGCTGATCGCCAGGCCGGACACGCCGATGCCAGCGATGTCGGCCGCCAGCAGTGCACCGACCGAAGAGCCGATCGCGATACCGATGCCGCTGATGACCTGGGCAATGAAAAGGAGCCGCAGAGTGCGGCGCTGGACCTGGGCCACTTCCATGCCCAAGAGTACGACATGCAGCGATACGCGGGAATGGGGTCGCGGTGTGGCGGCCCCTCCGGAAGGGATGGCGAGCTCGATTGCCACACAACCGAATGCTAGCGCCCGAGGATTTCTGCCTCCACATTCGACTCGACTAACATCAACGAAACTCGCATGAGACTGGTTACCTGGGCCGGCCCTCTCGGGCTCGCCTTTCTCGGATTTGTCCCCAGCTCGAGCGCCGCCCAAACCACTCCGCGCCGAGCCGACCTCGGCGCCCTGAGCCACTCGCTCGAGGGTGTCGTCTCCCGAATTGCGCCCGCCGTGGTGCAGATCCAAGTCGCCGCCTACGGTCCCGTGGGTGCCGGCTCTACCGGAGCCAACGCCCTCATCGGAACCCAGCGCAGCACCGGCTCGGGCGTGATCCTGAGCCGGGACGGATTCATCATCACCAACGCGCACGTCATCGAAGGCGGCCGGCGCTTTCTGGTCATCGTGCCCCGTCCCGCCGTCGCCGGGTCGCCCAACCGTTCGGTGCTCCCACCGGTGTCGCTCGAGCTGCCGGCCAAACTGGTCGGGGTAGACCAGGAGACCGATCTCGCCGTGCTCAAGGTCGAGGCGAAGGACCTGCCCTTTGCCCGGCTGGGCGACTCCGACTCGCTCGCGGCGGGGCAGGTTGTATTGGCGTTCGGCAGCCCGTTCGGACTCGCCAGCAGCGTAACCATGGGCGTGGTGAGCGCGATGGGCCGCCAGTTCCGCGATGAAGACCGGATGATCTACATCCAGACTGATACTCCCATCAATCCGGGAAACAGCGGTGGCCCGCTGGTGAGCGCGGATGGCCTGGTCGTGGGTATCAACACCCTGATCCTGAGCCAGTCCGGGGGCAGCGAAGGCGTGGGGTTTGCCGCTCCGGCCAACATCGTTCGCTTCATCTACGATCAGATCCGGACCCAGGGCCGAGTGCGCCGGAGCGAGATCGGTGTCTTCGCCCAGACCATTACTCCGGCGCTGGCTGCGGGACTCAGGCTGACCCGGGAATGGGGTGTGCTACTGGGCGACGTCTATCCCAACGGTCCGGCTGACAAGGCGGGCCTTCGGATCAACGACGTGATTCTCTCGGTCGATGGCAAGCCGATGGAGAACGCCCGCCAATTCGATGTCAGCCTCTACGGCAGGAAGCCGGGGACTACGATCAAGCTTGAGGTAGGACGAGGACTGCAGCGACTCAACCTCGCGGTAGCGCTGGTGGAACGCCGGGACCCGTCAGACGTCTTCCGGGACCTGGTTACGCCGGAGAAAAATCTCATCTCTCGGCTTGGCATCCTGGGCCTGGACCTCACGCCAGAGCTGGCCCGGATGATCCCCGGCATTCGCCAGGAGCACGGCGTTGTAGTCGCGGGTGTTGCCTCCGAGGCTCGGGGGCCGGCCGGTCCAGTTACCGGAGACGTGATCTATGGAGTGAACGGCGAGGCGGTCAGGACGCTGGAGGATCTCCGCGGCGCTATCGGCCGCTTTGCGCCCGACTCCACCGCCGTGCTGCAGGTGGGACGGCAGGGTCAGCTGCGATTCCTCACGGTGACGCTGGAATAACATGTCATCCTGAGCGAAGCGAAGGATCCCTCAGGTCGCTCGAGTTATGAGATATTGTTCTACGCTTAGGAGGGCGCTCCGCGCTCCAGCTGCTCCGGGGGCACAATCCGGAAGCGGAATTTCTGCTGCACCAGCTGTCGCACCGTCTTACCGCTGCGCTTGGCCGGACGGAAGCGCATCCCGCCGAGCGCCGTCAGTACCGAAGCGGTGAAACGAGGATCGTTGCTGGACATCACGTGGACCGTAGTGGTGTCGACCTGGCCCGCCGTGTCCACCACGTAGGTGGCCTCGACGTCGCCTTGAGTTCCCGTGGCCAGAAGGTCCTTGGGATAAATCGGCGCCGCGCTCGACTCGTAACGCTGCACCGTTTCGTCCACCTCGAGCACGCTGAAGGCGGTGTCCGGGACGTAGGGTGCCGACGGGCCATAAGGCAGCTGTCCCCTGGCGCCGCTGCTCTTCCGCTTGCCCCGCGAGCCGTGCGCGATCTGCCGCTTTACCCAGCCAGGGTCCGGGTTGAGCAGATACCCGCCGTCCTGCGGGTCGCCGCCCAGCTTGCCCAGTTGGATGATCTCGAATTGCCGCCCCCGCACGTCCACCCGGTCGGGCGGAAGCAGGAAGAACACCCGGGCCTCCCGCTCGTCGGCGGGAAGCCGTCGGCCATCCGAGGTCAGGCTGATGGCAGACCACACCAGTAGCCCGTGTGCCAGGATGCTCAGGGCGGCACACTCGGCTGTTTGAAGAAGCTTTTTGCCCGACTCGAGGAGGAGGAGTTGCATGTTCAGGCCCGTGCTGGCGTGGACCTCGCATATATGATGACGAATGTCCCGGCCAACGCAAGCACTCCGGTTCAGTTGGAAACACGGGCTCTAGGCAAGCATGACCGGTGACCCCGATCACATTCTGCGGCCGGAGCGGCACTGCTGCCCTTCCCCCCTTCTCCTCCGCGACTCATAATCCAGAGTAGCCCCAGGAATCCCACTGGTCCCGATCTTCACCCGCTGCGCCGCATCGAACAGGAGCTGTTTGTGTCCCAGGCATTCTCGTGTCGCCGTCCCCGAGTGTTCGCGCTGCTCCCTGTGCTGCTGTTCGCGTTGTCTGAATGTGGCGGCGACAGTGATGGCGGCAGCGTCCAGCCGCCCAACCCCGTGGCGTCGGTGACAATCAGCGGTCCCTCCACGGCGCTGCAGGTCGGCCAGACACTCCAGCTCACCGCGACGGCAACGGACGCGGGCGGCGCCCCCGTTTCCGGGGCCACCTTTACCTGGAGCTCCGCCGATCAGAACATCGCTACCGTGAGCACGGACGGGCTGGTGACCGGTGTGGCCGAAGGGCAGACTCAGATCACCGCCACCAGCGAGGGGGTCGCCGGAAGCCTTCCCATCACCGTCTCGGCGACGACTCCGCCGCCGCCGCCCCCGCCGGGTACGGACACGCCGGCCCTGCAGCAGATCGTCAGCGGACTCAAGTTCCCCACCGGCCTGGTCTCGCCTCCGGGTGACACTCGCCTGTTCGTGCTGCTCAAGGCCGGCCCGATCCGGATCATCAAGGATGGCGTGTTGCTCCCCACGGCCTTCCTCGATCTCACGGCGAAAGTCTCCAGCACCGCCGGCGAGCAGGGACTGCTCGGGCTCGCGTTCCCACCGGACTACGCGACCAGCGGGCGCTTCTTCGTGCATTACAATGACCACTTCAATACCAACCGGGTCTCCTCCTACCGGGTCGCGGCTGATCCCGATCAGGCTAACCCGGCCAGCGAAGCCCAAGTGCTCGCGTTTCCCCAGCCCGGCGTGGCCCATAATGGAGGCCAGCTCGCCTTCGGTCCCGACGGCATGCTGTACGTCAGTCTGGGCGATGGAGACGACGCCGACCAGGGGCGAGGGCAATCGTTGGCCGACCCATTCGCCAACATCATGAGGATCGACGTCAGCACTCAGCCGTACACGGTGCCGGCCGACAATCCATTCGTCAGTAGGACTGATGCCCGTCCCGAGATCTGGAGCTACGGCTTCCGCAATCCGTGGCGCTTCAGCTTCGACCGCGGCACTGGCGACCTGTATATCGGCGATGTCGGCGAGGGCACCTGGGAAGAAGTGGACTACGCCGCCGCCTCGAACGGCGCCGGTAAGGGAGTGAACTTTGGCTGGGACGAGATGGAAGGGCTGCACTGCTTCAAGCACCGGGACTGCGATCAGACCGGACTCACCCTGCCGGTGCTCGAGTTCAGCCACGATGAAGGCTGTGCCGTGGTCAGCGGCTACGTCTACCGCGGTACCGCCATGCCATCACTGCAGGGCACCTACTTCTACGCCGACTACTGCACCGGCTGGGTGAGGAGCTTCCGGATCCAGGGCGGTGTCGCCACCGAGCAGAAGGAGTGGCCCGAGCTCAAGCCCGGCGGCCAGATCACCAGCTTCGGCGAAGACTCCGCCGGCGAGCTTTACATCGCGACGCAGCAGGGTGGGGTGTACAAGATCATCAACCAAACACAATGATGGCAAAGAGGAACGCGGATCAACGCAGATAAAAGCACGGATCGTTCCTTGGATGATTTACCCTCCGTTCTCGGGAGCCGGCTCCAAGAGTTTTTGTTCAACAGCACACCAGCCGAGCACCCTTGCGAGTGGACTCTACCGGTGTGCTGTTGATTAACTCTTAAGTCGGCCTTTATCCGAGCTAAGTTGTTGCATCTGCGTTGATCTGCGGCCAAAAGATCTTCAGCCCACGCGAACAATTCTTCCCACCGACGGCACACCGTTTCGGTTGAGCAGAAACAACAGGTAGTACCCGGGAGGCGCGAGCTGCCCTTTGTCCGGCGTGGTCACCCGGACACTCCCGGCTGCCCGGGTGAACTTCAACGTGTTCGCCCGCTGGCTCGCGTCGAACGCGTGAGTAACCGCCCCCAGCCGAATCCAGCGCACGCCGGTTATCTGCGCTGCATACGGTGTGGTCACGGTGAACGTCTCTTTGTAAGTGAGCGACGTCTTCGAGAGGCTGGTGACGGTCGGCCGGGCGCCCCGGAACAGATAGGGCGGCCGGAAAATTTCGTGGTTCGTCTGCCGGGGATATTCCCTGCCGGTGCCAGGATCGTTGGCGTCGCCGCCGGCGCCGTGCAGCACCGTTCCGTCCGGCAGCAGCAGCGAGACCGAGTGATAGCCCCGGTCCACCCGGTTGGCCGCCAGCTCAGTCCAGGTTCTATTCTGCGGGTCCCACACCTCGGCGGCGTGCACCGCCCCCGAAAGATCGTTGAATCCGCCCGCGCTGGTGCCGCCGGTAACCAGCACCTGGCCATCCGGCAGGATGGTCGCGTTGAGATGCCGCCGCGGGTAATGCATCGAGTTGGTGCTGCTCCAGTGTGGCCCGGTGACGGTCAGATCGATCGTCTCAGCTGTTGCGGTCGGCACCGGCGACTTGGGGTCGGGTATGCTCCCGCGCAGGTCGCCTCCGCCTCCTGCGTACAGAACCTTGCCTGCCTCGTACATCACCGCTGAACCGTAGTCCCGGATAAAACCGAAGGTGCGGGTAAACCCCGCGCTGCTGGACCACCGTCCTCGCCCGTTGGCCGTCACCACATCCACGTCGAGGTAGCGGGATTTGATCCGCTCCCCCGCATAGAACAGCTTTCCGTTCGGAGCCACGAACTGACGTGGATAGTAGGGGAGTGTCAGGCTGGCGCCGGTGAGCTTTACCCAGCGGCTCCCTTCCCAGATCTCCGGGATCAGCACGACGGTGGAGCTGGCATCCCGCCCGGCCACTGTGACCACCCGCCCGTCGGCCAGCGTGGTCACCGTCGGATACCAGCGCCCCTTCGCCATCTTCGGCAGTCCGGTCGCCCAGCTCTCGCTTACCGGGTCGAAGATGTTGGTGACATCGAGACCCCGGTCATCATCCAGATGGCCGCCCGAAACCATCACTCGGCCGTCGGCCATCAGGGTGTGCCCGGCACAGAACAGCATGTCGCCTGCGCGTACGATCGAAGCAGTGTTTGGCAAGCCGGTCGCCGGATTCCACAGCCGCGGCAAGCCCATGCTGCCGTCGGACTCGTGCTTGCCCCAGGCCAGCAGCTTGCCCGTGGGGAGCAGCTGGATGTGGAGCGGAACGATTTCCCAAGGGACCGCCGCATCCCATTTCCCAGTTCGGGCTTCGCTGGGGAGCGGATTGATCGCTATGATGGCGGAGGTCGCGCTGATCGAGCCCGCGGTAAAGCGCAGGCTGTGATTGCCGGTCCCGGCGATGCCCAGATCGGCAAAGGTCGCCGAGCCGTTGGCCTTGGTAGTGGCGGTGACGGCGCCTTGGATCCCTCCGCTGCCGCTCGCTATAGCGGCGGTCACCACCGCGCCGGCAACGGCCACTCCGGCAGCATCCTTCACCACCACGATGGGCTGGGACCCGGGTGTCCAGACCTCCTGGTCCAGCGCGTTCGAAGGTGGTTGGCGGCTGATGGTGACCCGCGCCGGTGGCCCCGCTACGGCAAGCTGAGCGCTTCCGTCCGGCGCCGGTCGAGTGAGGTTGTCACCGCTGCAGGTTATCGAAAGCAGTCCCAGTGCGGAGACCAGGAGAATCTTGGCGGTACGTTTGGTCATGGTCGTCATTTAGGGGAATTCCACCGAGGAGCAGGAATGACGCCATATCGGGGCTACTTACCCGTAAGGTAAGTGGCGCGCCCACAGCAGGATGCTCTTGGTTGAACGGGCCATGTCGCGGGACGGCTACAGCATTTGTGGAGGGGGGTCCAGGGGACTACAGGCGGCGGACCCGGACCGGCTCGGAGTAGGAGGGCACCTTCTTGCTCGCGTCCTGGGTCGACTTGGCCACGCAGTTGGCGAAGTAGGTCTGGACCTGCCCCACGGCGCCGTGAGCGGCTGCACTGTAGGAGAGCTTGTACTGTGCGGGACTGCTACCCGGCACCAGCTTGCCGGTGCCGATGTAGGCCGGGGTCGCGCCGCCGGTCTCCTTGTAGAACTCCACCCGGTCCACCACCGACGATCCGGCCCCTTCCCGGGGGTTGACCCTGACCTCGGCCACGAGATCGACCGCCGTACCGTCCATCGGAGTGGTGTACTCGTCGCTCACCGCATCTACCTTCGATCCTCCGGCGGATGTCATCCGGCAGAACGGCGGTGGGAAGAAAAACGCCTCCTGCAGCGGCTCCATCACCAGCTTCCGCTGTCCGGTGTAGACTGAGGAATTGCCCCAGTTGTTGCTATAGCTGGTGGCCGCTCGGCAGGTCGGCGCTGTTCCAGTCCATCCCGGAAAGCAGCCGTTGAGGGTGAGGTACCCCCCGCCGTTGCCGTAGGTCTCGCCCTGCCGCACCACGATCGTGCTGGTCAGCGGATCATTCTGGAAAATGGTGCTGTGGTTGCCGTCGTGGCCGAAGGTTTCCAGCGAGAGCCGCCGATGATTCACCGACTGGGTCCAGATGTTGACCGAGTTGTTCTCATAGACCACGCCAAAACCCTGCGCTGCGGCCGCGGGGATGCTGCCGGTGGTTCGGGTGAGCAGATGCCAGTAACGCACCGGCTCGATGTTCCGGTTATCCCAGATCCCCTGCCGTCCTGCCAGGCGCAGCACCGCCGCGCCGTCGAGCGCCTTCCACCGGGCGAGACCGGTCGCCTGATTGAACTGCTGCCCGTCGTCGGTGGAGATGAGCGCCACGCCGACGGGTGAGCCCATTCCCACCTGCTTGATGTACCGGTCGTAGATCTCGGTGAGCTTGAGCCCGCAGGCCCGCTGTACCACGTAATTCAACAGCGCGTGGGCGACGTTACTGTACTCGAAAATGCTACCTGGGGCGCGGGCCGGTTCCCGGTTCTGCTCCGCCTCAACCCGCGCGATAGTGAAGGCATCGTTGGGGTACACGTATTTCGCTCCGCCCACCTTGGTGCGCTCGAACGCCGCCTGCCAGCCGGGATTCTCGTCGCGGCAGATGGTGCTGCTGTTCCCGTAGTCGCAGATGCCGCTGGTGTGGGAGGCCAGATGCTCCACCGTGATCTCACTCCAGGGGAAATCGTCCTCCCAGCGGGAACCTGCACCGTGCCCTAGCCACTGGCCCGCGCGATCGCTGATGCCCACGCCGCACTTGCTCATCGCGTGCACCAGCGTCGGCCCGCCGAGCAGGCCCTTGGTGGCGGAGTACACATAGTAGGCGAGGGTGCCGCCCCGATCGTAGATGACCTTGTCGTTCCGGATCACGACCAGGCGCTTGCTGTTGTACTTGGCGGCGCTGATGCCGCTCCAGAGTTGTTGGAGGGTTTTGCTGCAGCCGAGCTGTCTTATGCTGCCGCACATGCCCTGGCTCTCGGGCGTGGCGCTGGTCCAGGCAAACCCTGTGGTCAGGGCCGCGGTGTCGCCGGACACCGGGACCGCTTCGGCGCTGCGGGACGGCTCGGTGGGGCTCCGGCAGGCCATCGCCACGACGAGCAGGGCGATCGCGCCGCGAGCTGGATGGTTTATGGCCGGCCTCATCGGTCCGCGAGCTCGCGGTCCTGCGGGTGGCGTGAAGTGCAACCTGCTAGGGTAGGAACAAGCGGAGATGCTGTCAAGCATCCTCGCGCCGCCGCCGAGATCTGGCTGAGCGGCAAAAGTGCGTTACTGTCTGCGGGCGGATCCACACGCGATAACCCACGACTGGGAGGAGATCCATGCCGGCAGCCTTGCGCCCCAGGTGTGGCGCTATGCTCACCGTCATCGCGTGCGCCGGCGGCGCAGCGAGCTGTAGCGATACTGTTGTCGACCAGACTCCTGACGAGCTCGCTACCGCGATCACGGGGCCGATTCAATGGGATGCCAAGTCGGCGATGAAGCAGATCGCGCGCACCAAAGGATGCGACTCGTATACCCCCACCTGGGCGCCCGACGGAAACCTCTACACCGCGGTGGGCGACTGCCGCTACCGGGGAGCGCCCCAGAAAATCGGTATGGGCTTCGGCCGGATCTCCGGCGCCACCGCCTACGGCGTCTCGTTTACTCCGGTCTTCAGCGGCGATCCCCTCGACTTTGATGACGCGGCCAACGGGGCGGGAGTGGAGGCGCTGGGTGACGGGCCGCTGAGCGAAAAAGCCTCGGGGATGCCGCACGCAGATGGGCGGCTCTGGTACTGGATTCGGAACATCTACTCCGGGGATACCGGCGCCCGGCTCAAGTTCTCCAGTGATGTGAGCGCCGCCAATCCGCAGTTCACCTGGGTGGATTGGACCCTGCCCGAAGTGGGCTACGCCTCGTTCGTGCAGTACGGAAAGGGATACGCCGGCGGGCCGGCCGGCTATGTCTACGCCGTTATTCCGCTCCGCAGCAGCGCGGCCGGCAGCGTCAGCAACAGCGCCTACGATCTGGTGCGGGCCTTTGGACTGATCCGCGGCGCCCGAAGTGATCTGACCCTGAAGAGCAGCTGGGAATACTTCTGCGGCGTGCCGTCCGCGCCGGCGTGGTGTCCCGGTGCGTCATCGGCCACCAAGATCATCTACAAGGTGGGAAAGCGGTTCACTCCACGCGGCGGAATGAGCTGGAACCCCGGCCTCAAGAAGTTCATGCTCTCGCTCGTGTTCGACACCAGCCCAACGATCCCAAGGACAGCGCCCGCTTCACCGGTGGCCTCATGGTGTTCGTCGGCTCCAAGCCGTGGGGTCCCTGGCAGCAGGTGTTCGCCAGTGCGGGCGCCTGGCCCGGCGGTCTCAGCACCACCACTTGCGGCAGCACCCAGTGGGGCTCGGGTGAGCGGGCCGACATTCCGACCAAATACATGAGCGCTGACGGACGGACCTTCTACCTGTTCAGCTCGGGCGGTGACTGCTTGTCGGTGGCAAAGGGGAGGTTGCCGTAGGTCAGTCGTCAGTCCTCAGGCGCAAGTCGTCAGATTCCAGTAACAGATCAGCCTGACGTGTGGGGCTGAGGACTGGTGAACTGGCGACTATCTCTGCACGCAACTCGCCCGCTTCCGCTTGCTCGCGATCAATCCCAACGCCTTCGCCGCCTCCTGGATCTCCGGCCTCGAGTGGAAGTTGCTCTTGAACTGGGGACCCCAGCCCCAGTCCACCGAGGCACACACATAGGGATCGAACATGGCTGCGGTCTTGTAGTCGATGAACTCCGCGGCACTCAGCTGATAGGTCTTCTTGCCCGAACCCTTGAGTGACGTCCCCGGAATATCAGGTAGGCACCGTCCCGTCTCTGCCGGACCGCACCCGCCGCCAAGCAGATTCACTCCGGTCACCAGCCCGAGATGCTGCTTCTTGGCCGATGCCACCTCCGTGGCAAAGAACTCCTCCGGCGTGCCCGAGCGCGGCAACGGTCCGGGATACTGGGCCCATGCGGTGGTCAGGTACTCCCAGTGATCTCGCTTGGCCAGCTGTCGGGGACGGGCCCGGATCACGATCGCCGCTCCGGGACAGTTCGCTGCAATACCGCCCGCGATCGAATCCCACTGTGCCAGCCGAGTCTCGATCGGCGCCGGGCCCCATTCCTTCGCGACTACATCGTCGCCGATGTGAAAGCCGATGATGGTCGAGTCCTTGACCCGGGCGCACAGGTCGTCCCAGGGCCAATGCTTGATCTCGGCCAGCGCCGCCTCCACGCTCAGGTTGCCGTCGGAGTTCTTGAGCCTGGCCCGCCTGAACTGAATGAAGGTGCGGGCTCCGCACTCATGGATCCGGTCCAGATCGCGCAGCACTTGCTTGGGAATGACAGCCAGTGTGGTTGCGGTGTAATAGCCGATGGTGCAGAGGCTGTCGGCAGGGAGCTGGGTGGGTCCGTTCGGAAGTCCGGCCTTGAGAACGGCCGCGGGCGGGCGGACCACCCAGTGCGAATCGGTGTGCACCTGGACCGTCGTGATCACCTGCCCGGTACTATGGAAGACGGTGTCGCCCAGCCGGCTGCTGTCGGCCCAGGGAGTGATGTAGCTCGCGGCTTCCCCCTCCGCGGCCACTGAGCGAAGGCTGCCGGCCGGCGATTGCGGACTGCGTCCGGCCGTGTAGGCCAGGCTCAGCAGCAGCAGCGTGGGGAGTGCTGGTTTCATAGTCGTGTCTCCTCAGGCCGCGGCCTGATCTCCCGATGGCGGTGTCTTTTCCGGTTGCCTAGGCGAATCGGTAACATTGCTGGCGCTCTTCCAGGCAGCCAGCAGTTCCGGGTCCTGCGCAAAGCGGAAGCGGTTGAGCCCGTCGATCACCTTGACGATCTGCACCACCTCGTCGGCCACGACGTCCAGCTCCGCGCTCGCGCCCACGTGCACCCGCCGGCCCGCGGCGCCTTGCTCGGTCACTGCATCGAATTCCTGGAGCGATTCCGTCAGGCTGTCGAGCACCCGCTCGACCAGCCCATGCTTGACCAGCAGCTCCTTCTGCCGCTGGGCCTCTGCCACCATGTTGCCGGTCATTGTCTTGAATGGAAGGTACGGTGCCGGATCGCGGGGGAGAACGAATTTCTGCGCCAGCTCCGGAGCTTCCTTAGAAGCTCGCCGGGCAACCCGGGCAAGGTGAACCAGCTGCTGTCTCCGCATCGAGTGGGTCAGCTCCAGCTTCCGCGCGCTGGCGGCGCGTACCTCCACGAACCCCTCCAGCTGCCGGGCGGCGAGCTCCCTGGAACGCTGGAGCTGTTCCTCCAGCTGCGCAACCGCCGCATGATACCCTGAACTCTCGTCCAGGTGGGCCCGGCTGAATTCCAGCGCCCGAGAGCCCATCTCGAGCTTCCTGCGAGTCTTCGCGTTCATGATCAGGTTCCTCCGTCTGGTTCAACCGCGGCGGTCGGCGCATCCACGGCACAAGTGAAAAATGATTGACTGTGTCCGAGCGACGCCGACTGCGGCCCGGCGAGGCATGTAGATGCGTAGATCATGCCACACCGATTTCGGCTCGCCACTCTCCCGCAAGTCGGATTGATTGAGGCGGTTGGCTCTGTTCCGGCCGTGGCCAGGCAACTGCGAATCCGCACCGGTCGGGTGCGAGGCCGCGATGGTACCAGTACAATCTGGCCTGGTTCGTTTACGATGCGCGTCGGTCGGAGTACGAGCGGCAATCGACGACTTACGAGACGGCTCTGCCGGATGCGATCCGCTTCCCATGATTACATCAATGACCGGGAAGAGTACCAGCAGCTCCGGTCGAGCTACGATGCGGGGCAGTGAGGGTGCAGGGGCATGTCCTCCGAATACATTGTGCGATCCGCGGCGTACGACGGACCTCAGCCGGTTGTCAGCACCAGACCTGACGAGTACATGGTGGCCTCGGCGCAGTACGATGAACTGATGTTCGTTTCCATCGGGCGCGGGACCCGATACGATCGCCGCCGGAGGAATCACGATCTTTGTTCGCGTAGTCCCCGCGCCTCTGCTGTAGTTCAAATGGCGATGGGCACTGTCCTCAAAAAGGGACAGGGTGTCCTCTTTTCAGGACACTCCGCTTGCTTCGCCTGGGGACGACATCATCTTGCTAGAGCATCGCCGCCGGGTTCCGGCGGCTGGAGATCTTCGACCAAGGGCAGCGATCATGCGACGGCTATTTCTGCTAGCTGCGGCGTTCTGGGTAGTGGCATGTGGCGACGATGATGGCAGCCAGGCGCCGACTGTCGGTACGCTCCAGATCACCACGGTGACCACCGGCACCCCTACAGGGGAGTTCACTATCATCGTGGACGGCGCGTCTCCCCGGGTCATCGGCCCCAGCGCTACCCTCAGCATCACCGACGTGGATGAGGGCTCTCACGTCGTGCAGCTCACCCTTCCCACCGGCTGCACCGCGGCCGGCGAAAACCCCCGCACCGTGAGCGTCACCGCCCCGAACACCACCACCGTAGACTTCGCGGTCACCTGCAGCTGAACTTCAGGCGGACCTCGCCCGGGGAGAACGGGTCACCGTAATCGCCAGAACGCTGACCAGCACGCAGACCGTTCCCAGCACCGTCCTCAGGTCGAGCGCCTCCCCCGCCAGGAAGTGGCCCAACAGCACCGCCACCACCGGATTGACGTAGGCATAGGTCCCCACCTTGGTGGGCGACTCGCGCTGGATCAGCCAGACATACGCGGTGAATGCGACGATCGACGCCGGAACGATCAGGTAGAGCAGTGCGATCCAGGCTTTGGCGGAAACCGTGGCCGGATCAAAGCCGCCCAGCTGTCCCAGAGAAACCGCGGCCACGCTCAGAAATCCGCCGCCCAGCAGCATCTGGGCACCCGAGCTCATGATCTTGGAGTCCGGCAGCGGGACCTTCCGGGAGAGTGCCGAGGCCACCGACCAGCTGAGGGCGGCAAAGATCAGCGCGGCAGCGCCGAGCCGGTCAACTGGCGCTCCGCCCAGATCGAGAGAGCGGCTCATGAGCACCCCCACTCCCGCGACACCAACGGCCAGTGCCACGGCCAACCGGAGCGTGAGCCGTTGAGTGCCCAGCAAGAGAATTTCGGACAGGGCGGTGAACGCGGGAATCATCGCCAGCATCACCGCCGCTACCCCGGATGCCACCCGCTGCTCGGCCCAAAAGAGGCAGCCGTAGTCCAATACGAATATGAGAAAGGCCAGCAGCGACACCGAGGTCCACTGCTTTCGAGTGGGCGAAGCCTGCCGCCGGCTGAGTGCCCAGCAATAGAGAATGAGTCCCGCGGTGGTGAATCGAATAGCGGCGAACAGGAGTGGCGGAACCTCCTGCACTCCCACCCGAATGGCGAGGAAGCTGCCGCCCCAGAGGAAGTAGATGGCCGCAAAAGCGAGAATGGTCTTCCAGGACCGACCCTCCGCGGGCCGGCTCACTTCGCGAGCACCGCCCTTATGGAATCCAGGCTCCCGTCGTTGGCTGCCGGGGTGAGTCTCAGTATGTGGGCGACCAGGTCGTAGATATGGATGTTCTGGAACGGCGGGACCACGGCGCCCCGGACAAAGGCAGGACCGCGAGCAATAAAGAGCGCCCGCATCGAGGGGAGATCGGGCGGGTAGCCGTGCATTCCCTTGGGACCCGGGCCGCCGCTGCGGGCCGTGGCGATCCAGCCCTCATCGGCAATGGCCACGATCGGTTGGATCCGGGAATGCGCTCTATAATGAAGGGCGGCAGGGATCTCGGATTTCCGGTAAACCTTGAGATGAGGCGCACGACGGAGCCGGGCGAGGATCTCGTCGCCCGGGCCGGACTTGGGCGAGAGCGATACGATGGGGCCCTGGTCCACCAGGTTGACCGCTGCGGTATCGATAAACTGCTCCAGGTGGATGACGTGATCCGGGGCCACCTCCGCCATGCCGTGGTCCGCCACCACGATCAGATTCACCTTGCTGGTCAAGCCGCGCTGGTCCAATCCATCCATCAGCGCTCCGACCGCGCTGTCCACTCGAGCGATGGCGGAATCGGTCTCCGGCGCATTGGGACCGAAGCGGTGGCCGGCCTCGTCCACATCGTTGAAATACACCGTTACCAGCGATGGCGCCTCGGCCGGCGGCAGGGAGAGCCACTGGAGCACCTGCCAGACCCGCGCGGCGTCGGGCACGCTCGCGTCGTACCGCTTGTAGTAGGTGGGCCTGACCCGCTTGATCTGGGCCTCGGAGCCAGGCCAGAAATAGGTCGCGGCCCGCTGATTCTGCTTGACCGCTGTTACCCAGATCGGCTCCCCGCCCCACCAGCGCGGATCCTCGACGGAGCTCCGGTCCCGCAGGGAAAAATTGCCCAGCGCCGAATCCAGCATCGTGTTGGAGACGATCCCATGGTGCTCGGGGTAGAGCCCGGTCGCGATACTATAGAAATTGGGGAAGGTGAGACTCGGAAAGACGGGGGTCATCCATCTGGCCTGAACGCCCTGCCGAGCCAGCTCCCGCAGATGCCGGCTGGGCGGCCGGCTCAGGTAGCTTGGGTGGAATCCGTCGAGTCCGATCAGCACCACGATGGGGCCCGCCGGCGCGGCGTGGATCTCGCCCGGTGTACGGGTCCCGGCCAGGACCAGCAGGAGTGGAATAAGAATTAGAGAACGGATCCGGCGACGCATGGAGGAAGCTTAGATGAAGGCGACGAAAAAGACGAAGCCCGCGACCAAGACGAAATCGCCGAAGCCCGACCTGATCGTTAAAAGGTTCCGGTCACAGGCCGCCTGGGAGAACTGGCTGCAAAAGCATCACGAGTCGTCGCCCGGGGTCTGGCTGGAGTTCGCCAAGAAGGAGAGCGGTCTGACCACAGTCTCCTATAAGGAAGCGCTGGAGGTGGCGCTCTGTTACGGCTGGATAGACGGACTGGTGGCTGCAGTCGATGCCAAGGTATACCGGCAGCGGTTCACGCCCAGGCGCCCTCGCAGCAAATGGTCGCAGATCAACCGTGCAGCGGTGGAGCGGCTGCACGCCGAGGGGCGGCTGGCGTCGGCGGGAGTGCGCCAGATGGAGGAAGCGCAACGGGACGGCCGCTGGGAGACGGCGTACCCGTCGCCCAGCCAGATGCGTCCGCCGGAGGACTTGCTGCTGGCACTGGAGCAGTACCCCGAAGCTCGGCGGTTCTTCGAGGGAATCAACAGCCAGAACCGCTACGCCATTCTTTACCGCCTGCACGATGCCAGGCAACCGGAGACCCGCGCGCGTCGGCTGGAGGAGTTCATCCGGATGTTGAGGGAGGGGAGGACGCTGCACTGACGGAAGGACGGAACGACGGAACGGCGAAACGACGGTAGATTGCTGCGGTGAAGCTTCGCCGTGCCCTGATCAGTGATGACTGAACTCAAGCTCGACCTGCTCCAGACGCTGAGCCTGGGTGCGGTGGTCTACTTCATCGGCATCCAGCTGCGCAAGCGCGTCGGCTGGCTCGATCAGCTCAACATCCCGGCTGCGGTGATCGGCGGCCTCCTCTTCACCACGCTTGTTCTCCTGCTGCGGCAGCAATCCATCACCATCCAGCTCGACACCTCGATGCAGACGACCCTCAGCGTCGCCTTCTTCACCTCGATCGGCATGGGAGCAAGTCTGGCGCTCCTCCGAGCCGGAGGGCTCCAGGTGCTCGTGTTCCTTCTCTTCGCCAGCGTCTTCTGTCTGGTGCAGAACTTCGCCGGAATGGGAATCGCCCACCTTTTTGGGGAGAATCCCCTGCTCGGCGTCATGGCCGGGTCGGTCACACTGGTGGGCGGACCGGCGACGGGTTTGGCCTTTTCCCCGATCTTCGAGCAGGCGGGACTTCGCGGTGCGGGGGCACTGGCCCTGACGTCGGCCACTGCCGGCATCGTGTGTGGCGGCCTGGTGGGAGGTCCGGTCGGCACCAGTCTGATTCGACGGTACCGGTTGGCTCCGGAGAGCGGTTCCCGGTCTGAGCTGACGGCCGAATTGAACACGTCACCGGAGACGCTGGTGGTGGAGGTGGACCGGGAGGATTCCTCGCTGATGCGAAACCTGGTGGTGCTGGCGCTCGCCATGGGTCTGGGCAGTATCGTGAGCGGCTACATCCAGTCTCTGGGGGTAACGCTGCCGGCATACATCGGGGCAATGGTGGTCGCGTCGTGCCTCCGGAACATCGACGATACAACACGATGGTTCCGGATCGACGAGCGTACCATGGAGTTCGTGGGCAACCTGGCGCTCAACATTTTTCTGGTGGTGGCGCTGATGAACCTCAAGCTGTGGGAGCTGGCTCATCTTGCGCTGCCGCTCTCGGTCATCCTGGTCGTTCAGGTTGTCGTGGTCCTGGTGTTCGCCCTTACGGCATCGTTCCGGCTGATGGGAAGGGACTACGACTCGGCAGTGATGGCGAGCGGCTTCGTGGGATTCGTGTTGGGCACCACGGCCAATGCAGTGGCAAACATGCGTGCGCTGGTGGCGCGTTTCGGGCCGGCGCCGAGGGCGTTTCTGGTGGTACCGCTGGTGGGCGCCTTCTTCATCGATTTTACGAATGCGCTCATCATCACCCTGTTCGTGAATTGGCTAAAGTGAGATATAAGGAGTTCACCACAAAGGTATCTAGGACACAAAGGTTACGCCTTAAGTTCGAATCCTGGTACTCCCGCCACTGACATTAACCCCGATTTTGTAGTAGAGAAAAACCCACAAGAAAACTGAGATCGCGGTAGCGGGCGAACGAGGGCTCTACCCGGTGACGTAACCTTTGTGCCCTCCAAACCCTTTTGTGGTGAACTGATGGAGATGGACTGCAGAAGCCAGCCTCAGCGTCCGATCCTTATAACTCGTACTCTGAAAACATGGAGCCGAGTGCATGAGGAAATCAAAGCTGCTGCAGTTGCAGGGTACGATCCTGCAATGGACCATTGCGTGGGCCGTGATCGGCCTGGTGCTGGGTATTGCCCAGCTGCTGAGAACCGGACATGTCTCCTGGATCCCATCCCTCGGCCTGGCCGCGGCCGCCGGCGGGCTGGGCATGGGCATCCTCTACACCGCGCTGATGCTGGTGACGGAAGACTGGCGGGACTCCCTGGCGGACACTCCTGGCATGACGGCGCAGCTGGGACCTCAAGTCCTCTGCGGTACCGGAGCCGGTCTGGTGGCCGGCCTCTTGGCAGGCGGCTTCAGCGGAGCGGCATTCTTTATCCCGCTGGGCGCGGTCACCGCTGCCATCTTCAACTGGAAGACTGCCCAGGAGGCCCTGCGGGAGCGAGCGGCTGCCCGGCGCAAGGCCATGAGCAAAGGAAAGGTCAAGACGGTGTGATGCACGACCTTTCGCTCCAGCCCACCGCCCGGTAATCTCTGCCCGACCCGAAGTTCCCATCCTTACAACGAAGGCCTCATGAGTACAGCCAGCGACCGCAACCGCGATAATGCACCTCTCGGCAAGAAGCTGAAGGATCTGTACGATCTGATCGAAGGGATCGAGATCGCCATGTTCACTACCCGGCGGCCCGACGGCCAGCTGGTCTCCCGCCCAATGGCAACCCAGACCCAGGCCGAAGGAACCGATCTCTGGTTCGTAACCGACATCGAATCCAACAAGCTGGACGAGCTCGAATCGGACCCCAATGTCAACCTGGCCTACTATAAGGACCGGACCCGGGAATGGGTCTCGGTCAGTGGAACGGCCACAATCAGCCAGGATCGCCAGGCGATTCGGGAGCTTTATCAGAGGGATTGGAAGGCCTGGTTCGGAGACCAGGGTGGCGAGAAGGACGGAGGCCCGGAAGATCCCCGGCTCGCGCTGATTCTGGTGGACGTCCAGTCGGTGGTGTACCTCAAGGTCGATAAGCCTGCTCCGGTCGTACTCTTCGAGGTGGCCAAAGGAATGTTGACCGGTACGCCGCCCAGCGTCGGAGCCCAGCGGCGGTTAAGCGGTGAGGAAATAGACCAGGCTCGGCGATGAGCGAAAGATGAGCCGAGCCGATTTCATGGTACTCAAGCAGTCAGTGGAGGAGCTTCACGGCTGCGAGGCCAACTATATCTCGAGCGAGCATGTTCGCGAGAGCCTGGGAGATACCCTGGTCTTCGACGGCGCCGTATCGCTGTTCGGGCTCAGCGGTCATCCGGCGGCCACGATGTGCTACGCCTGGTCGGCCCAGGACTCGGGTGGGTCGGCTCCGATGGTTTATGCGGCGCTACGGATGGCGCCAATCGATTCCTCGCGGGATGCAGTGCGGGCATCGCTGGCCCTAAAGACTACCGGCGTGAAGAGCCCTTATTGACGTACCGGGCCGCGTCGTAAGGGCCAGCGCTGACGAGGGTAGTCAGGAGTCGGGAGTCGGGAGTCGCGAGTCAGAAGCTCGTTGACGGTGCAGCTCGCCGCACAATCAGAGTCATCGTCCCCCACTCAGCTCTCAGCTCCGAGCTCCAGACTCCCGTACGATTTGACAACCGCCAGTGCGGCAGCCACCTTGGAAATACACTTTTCCTAGGAGGTGGAGGCCATGAAGGTCTATGGCTCCAACGCCATAAGAAACGTGGCGTTTGTCGGGCACGGGGCCAGCGGAAAGACGTCCCTGGTAGATGCCCTGGCCTTCGTAAGCGGCGCCAGCCGACGCCACGGTTCCATCAAAGACGGTACGACGCTCACCGACTATTCTCCCGACGAAATCGAACGCAAACACTCCATCAACCTGGCCGTCGGCTATGCCGAGTGGCTGGATACCAAGATCAATCTCATCGATACCCCGGGTTACCTCGACTACTTCGGCGAGGTCGTCACCGGCTTGCACGCCGCCGATGCCGCCGTCGTCGTTCTCAGCGGGACGGGGGGGGTGGAGGTGGGAACCGAGAAAGTCTGGGAAGTCTGCGATCAGCTGCACCTGCCCCGGGTCCTCTTCGTTTCGCTGATGGACAAGGAGCACGCCGACTTCGAGCGGGTCTTCAACGACGTGAAGACCCATCTGAGCCCCAAGGTCGTCCCGGTCGAGATTCCCATCGGCGACGGGCACGACTTCCACGGGATCATCAATCTGTTCTCCGGGCACTGCCACTTCTATAAGAAGGGGACCAAGACCGGAGAGTATGACATCGTGCCGGTTCCCGACGAGTACCGGGCCCTGTTTCAGCAGTACACCGAGCAGCTGACCGAGGCGGTGGCCTCCACCGACGACGAACTTATCGAGCGTTACCTGGGGGGCCAGGAGATCTCGCGGGATGCTTTCATCAGGGCGATCAAGCGGGCAGTGATCGAGGGCGCCATCGTGCCGCTCTTCTGCGGCAGCGGCGAGCTGACTTACGGCACCCGCACGCTGCTCAAGAAGATGGTCGAGTTGTTCCCCTCGCCCGCCGAAGTGAAGCCACCGGTAGACGCCCCGCTGGTTGGCCGCGTGTTCAAGACTCTGTCCGAGTCGCACGTGGGCGACGTCACCTTATTCCGGCTCTACGCGGGCGAGATCCGCAACGGCGGCGAGGTCTTCAACGCCGAACATGAGACGGTGGAAAAGCTGAACCACCTTTCCGTTCAGCAGGGCAGGGAGCGAATGGAGGTGGAGCGACTGTCAGCCGGAGACATCGGCTCGGTGGCCAAGCTCAAGGACACTCACACCGGCGACACCTTCTGCTGGCGGGAGGCTCCGGTCAGGCTACCGCCTATTCCATTCCCCGAGGCGGTCGCCACATCCGCGGTAGTGGTGAAACAGCGAGGCGAGGAGGACAAGCTTGCGGCCGGCCTGCACAAGCTGCACGAGGAAGATCCCACCTTCCACTTCGAATACAGCTCGGAGCTGGGCCAGACGCTGATTCATGGAATGGGTGAGCGGCACTTCGACACCATCCTCAACCGCCTGGAACGAAAGTTCGGGGTTCATGCCGAGCTGGTCCGTCCGCGGGTTGCCTATCGCGAGACTATTAAAGGAAGGGCGGAGGGCCAGGGGAAACACAAGAAACAGTCCGGAGGCCGGGGCCAGTACGGCGACTGCTGGATCCGGGTTGCCCCACTACCCCGGGGGGCCGGTTACGAGTTCGTGAACGAGATCGTGGGCGGGGTGATTCCCGGGAAATACATCCCGGCGGTAGACCGGGGAGTTCAGGAGGCCGCGGTGCGCGGCGTCGTCGCCGGCTATCCGCTGGTCGATTTCAAGGTGGAGTGCTTCGACGGCTCCTACCACGACGTGGATTCCAACGAAATGTCATTCAAGCTGGCCGGCATCCTGGCTTTCCGAAACGTCACACCCAAGGCCCGGCCGGTGCTACTCGAGCCGCTGACGGACGTGGAGGTCTGGACTCCGGATGATGTGCTCGGAGACGTAATGGGCGACCTCAGCTCGCGTCGGGGACAGATTCTCGGCACCGAGCAGGATGGACGGCTGACCAAGGTCAGGGCAGTTGTACCTGAAGCGGAGCTATACAAATACTCCACAACGCTGCACTCGATCACTCACGGGCGGGGCACCCACCGGCAGAAGTTCCACGGATACGCCGAAGCGCCGCCCGAGGTCTCGGCGAAGGTGGCGGCAGAAAATCAGAAGGAGAGGGAGCTGGTTACGGCTTAAAAGCGTGAGCGGGAAACTGCTAAAAAGCGTAAGCGGGGCTAGGACAAACGTTAGCGGTAAGCGGGGGTGAACGAAGACACGGCTGCTCTCATTCCGGATCTTCTTAGGTAGCCTGCTCACCGCTTACGCTTGTCCTAGTCCCGCTCACGTTTTTAAGAAACCATGTTCGCTGACCTTATAGTCATCTTCCACTTCGCCTTCGTCCTCTTCGTTGTTTTCGGCGGGCTGCTGGTACTGCGCTGGCGAAAGCTGGCGTACGTTCATCTCCCGGTGGCGCTGTACGGAACACTGATCGAGCTGGTAGGGTGGGTCTGCCCGCTGACTCCGCTGGAAAAGAGGCTGCGGGAGAGCGCCGGGCTGCAGGGGTACCAGGGCGGGTTCGTGGAGCATTACATCCTGCCGGTACTCTATCCAGCTGGGCTCACTCGAGGCGTGCAGCTGGTGCTGGGTGCTCTGGTGATCGCGCTGAATCTGGCCATCTATGCCATCGTGCTGCGGAGCGGCCGGGTGCCGTCGGCCATCGCGCCGTCGCGCAATGACTCGGTTGTTGACTAGTCTTCCCCCCCGCTGCCCCGCTGCCCCGCTGCCCCGCTGCCCCGCTTACCGCAATCGGCTGCACCAGACGCTGCGCTGGAAATCGCAGCGAGATGCCACGTCCTACCGTGCGCAAGTTCGCAGCACGCTTCTTTGCACCTCGTCGAGAAACCAGACGATTTTCGGCGCACCGGCCCGTCAAGTTTTGAATTGTCCGAAGACTCCGAATCGGAAGGTATTTAGCCGTCGTAATCTCTGACGCCCCAGATTTTAAGGGGCATGCTCCTTGCCTGCTAAGTGCCCGCCTGACTTAAAGTTCCGCGTACCGAACGTGCTGCGCATGTCAAGCCTGGACCCCGGTTGAAGGGGGAGGGCTCCATGCGCCGAGTCCGTTCGGCGACCGCCCAGCGGTCGCGGTATCGTCGCATGCTCCTCACCCTTGCCTGGAGTGGATCTATGAGTTGGACTCGCAGATTCTCCGCAGTCGGATTCTCGCTGCTGCTCCTGGCCGGGGTGAGCTGTACCTCGAGCGATACGGCGCTAACCGAGGCTCCGGTGGCTGCGTCGGAACAGCCGCAGCCTCAGTTTGGCCTGATCGGCGATCTCACCGGTGGCCTCACCAGCACCGTAGATAACGTGACCAACACGGTGGTGGGAACGTTGGGCTCGGTGACTGACCTGCTAACCTGTTCTCCCCTGCCCTACGACAGCGACAGCGAAACGATCGGACCCGAGGGTGGGCTCATCACTGTGGGGCGGAACTCGCTCCTGGTTCCCCGCGGTGCTCTGACCGAGCCAGTCAGGATCACGGCGGAACAGGTCCGCGGAAAGACCAACTCGGTGCGCTTC
This sequence comes from uncultured Gemmatimonadales bacterium, assembly GCA_963698975.1. GTDB lineage: Bacteria > Gemmatimonadota > Gemmatimonadetes > Gemmatimonadales > GWC2-71-9 > CAVVWJ01. The sequence goes on along the minus strand of CAVOSV010000002.1, from coordinate 768,481 downwards.
AGTCCCGAGGGCCTGCAGTTCCAGAAGCCCGCGGTACTCACGATGAACTACGAGAACTGCGCGCTGGTGCTGCTACAAAAGAAGATCGTCTATACCGACGAGCAGCTCAAAGTCCTGGAGGTGTTGCGGTCACTCGATCTGTTCCGGTCGCGATCCGTCAGCGCTCCGATCGACCACTTCTCCCGTTACGCGGTGGCCTACTAACCACAGGACGGCGCGATGAGACCGATACGAATAGGTCCACTGCTCGGCCTGATACTGGGGCTGAGCGTGGCAGTGAGCTGTACCACCAGCGACTTCGAGCCGACCGGACCATCAAACGGCTCCAACCAGCAATCGCCAGCGCTCTTCTCCAAGACGGCCCTGGTCCCTCAGGGGGCAGCTGATGTGCTGCTCTCCTGCACGCCGCAGAAGTACCTCGTGCGCAGCGAGGTAGTGGGGGCCAAAGGCGGTGAAGTAAAGGTCGGAAAGCACGTTCTGCGCATCCCTGCCGGGGCGCTCTCCCGGGACGTGAGGATCGTGGCGGAGCAGATCACCGGCCCGGTCAACTCGGTGCGATTCAGTCCCGAAGGGCTGAAGTTTGCCCGCCCGGCCGAGCTCACCCTGAGCTACGACAACTGTGCCGCGGTGGCGGGGGCGAAAGGCATCGTCTACACCACCGAGCGGCTCTCGATTCTCGAGCCGTTGTTCTCGCTGGACTACCCAAAGTACCAGTATGTCACCAGCCCGATCGAGCACTTCTCCCGATACGCCGTGGCTTACTGACCAGTGAGAAACAGACTGCGATCGTTCCCGCTGGCCCGGTGGACCGAGGAGAAGGGGTCCACCCGTGCCGCGGAGTTCCTTCGGGAAGGACGGGCCCACGAGCTGGGAGGCTGCATGGCTGAAGCCCTGCAGTGCTACACCGCGGCGGTCGAGACCGCCGAACGGGCCAGCGAACGGGCCATTGTGGCCGAGTCGCTTCGGCGATCGGGCATCGTGCATCATCGCCGGAGCCAGCCGGTTCTCGCCCGGCAGATGTGCGAGCGGAGTCACAAGATTGCGGTGGATCTGGGCGACCAGGTGCTGGCGGCCGAGGCATTGAACGCGCTCGCCGGGTTCGATTTGGAGAGCGGCTCGATGCACTCGGCCAGGGAGAAGTTCCAGGAGGCCCTGAAGCTGGGCGGCTCCAGTGCGCATCTCCGGGGCCGTACCGAGCAGAACCTCGGCATCCTGGCGAACGTCCAGGGTGAGCCGGACCAAGCAATCGCGCATTATCGCCAGTCGCTTCTCTCCTTCGAGAGCATCGGCGACGACCGCGGCTGCGCCATTGCCTATCACAACCTCGGGATGGTGAGTGCCGACTGTGAGCGGTGGGATGACGCCGAACGCTATTACCGGCTCTGCCTGGGAATCGCCCGGGCCCTGGGAGATATCCATCTCGAGGCACTCGGGCTGCTGAATTATGCCGAGGTTCACCTGGCGCGCCATGACTATGATCAGGCCCGGCACAGCGCCGAATCGGCACTGGGCGTTTTCGATCAGCTAGGCAGCCATATCGACAAGGCCGATGCCTATCGAGTCATCGGCCGCACGTATCGGGAGACGGGCCGCTACCCCCTGGCGGAGTCGCGGCTCCGAAGCGCCATGGACTTGGCCACCAGCACCGGGTCCATTCTGAGCGAGGCGGAAGTGTCCCGGGAGATAGCGTTGCTCTATCAGGCCATGGGCCGGGGCCAGGATGCGCTGGCCTATCTGAACATGGCCCGCACCCTGTTTGGCCGGCTGGACGCCCGGCGAGATCTGGTGGATGTGGCTACCCGGATCCACGAGGTGGAGGAGAGTCTCGCCTAGGTGGAATCCCGCAATCCGAGTGTCCCCCGTACGGGCAGCTCTCCAGGCTCAGCTTGAGCTACAAGAATTGGGATAACGTCCGACACTATAGGCAGGTGATCCAGGCTCACGAGCAGCTCAACGTTCTCGAGCGACTCTGTTCTCCCCGTAACCCGGTGTCCTACTGATGAAGAGCCCCGGCGATGGTATCCCCCCCAAGCTACAGGCCTCGGCGGAGCCGGTCTCCGCCGCCGAGCTGTTGCAGCTGGGCCGGACCCACGAACGTGCCGGGGCCATGAGCGAGGCAGTGCAGCGCTATACCGCCGCGATCGAGGCGGCTGAACGCAGCGGCGAGCGTGGGGTGCTGGCCGAGGCACTGCGCCGGCTGGGAGTGGTTCACCACCACCGGAATGAAGCCGAGGTGGCCCGGTCGCTTTGTCAGAGGAGCTACGAGACCGGCCTGATTATGGGCGACTCAGTGCTAGCGGCCGAGGCCCTCAATGCTCTTGCAGGGTTCGATTTCGAGGCCGGCGCCATCGAGCAGGCAAGGGAGAAGTTCTACCGGGCCCTCGAGCTGGGGGGAGCCAGCGCCGAGCTGCGGGGACGCACAGAACAGAACCTGGGCATCCTGGCCAACATCCAGGGTGCTCTGGCCGAAGCCCTGGCTCACTACCAGCGCTCCCTGGGCGCGTTCGAAAGCATCGCCGATGACCGAGGCTGCGCCATCGCCTATCACAACCTGGGCATGGTGAGCGCCGACCGAGAGCTGTGGGACGATGCCGACCGCTACTTCCGCCGCAGCCTGGACATGGCCAAGTCGATCGGCGATATCCACCTTCAGGGGCTGGGGCTGCTGAACCACGCTGAGGTCTATCTCGCCCGGCAGCATTACGAGCAAGCCCGGCAGAATGCGGAGGCCGCGCTCGGCATCTTCGATCAGGTGGGCTCCCGTCTGGACAAGGCCGACGCCTATAAGCTGATCGGGCGAGTGTACCGGGAGACCGGCCGGCATGCCCTGGCCGAGTCCAGGCTCCGCTCCGCGGTGGAGCTGGCGGTGAGCACCGGCTCGATCCTGAGCGAGGCGGAAGCCTCCCGGGAATTGGCCCTGCTCTACCAGAGCATGGGTCGAAATCAGGAGGCACTGAAGCTGCTGAATGCGGCGCACCGGCTGTTCGGCCGGCTCGATGCCCGGGTGGACCTGGTAGATGTCTCGACCAAAGTGCTCAAGCTGGAAGAGACGTACTTCGCCGTGGTTCGGGAGTGGGGTCAGTCGATTGAATCATCGGACAGCTACACCTTCGGTCACTGCGAGCGGGTGGCCGATTACGCCCTTGGCGTGGCCCGCGAACTGGGGCTGGACGAGCAGCAGCAGACCACTATCCGGATTGGCGCGTACCTGCACGACCTGGGCAAGGTCAGGGTGCCGCATGAGATCCTTAACAAGCCGGGCTCGCTCACGCCGGAGGAGTTCCGGGTTATTCAGATGCACCCGGTGTGGGGGCTCGAGCTGCTCGCGACAGTGGAGTTTCCCTGGGACATCAAGCCGATCATTCGCTGGCACCATGAGAAGTATGACGGAACGGGATACCCCGAGCGGCTCAAGGGCGACGAGATCCCCGTCAATGCGCAGATCATCTGCATAGTGGATGTGTTCGATGCGCTGACTACCAGCCGGAGCTATCGCGGAGCGCTCACCGCAGCGGACGCCCTCGGCCGGATGCAGGAATGCCGCACCTGGTGGCGGCCCGACATCTTCGAGGCCTTCCTTCGCTCGATTGGGAGAATGTCCGCCGCCGCTTAGTCGCGAAGGTCGTGCTGCAGCCTTTTCCAGCAGGGACATGGCCCGAGCTGCCGAAATCCCGCCTCGGCCCACTCCCGCCGGTCGGCTGCTTCATGCTGATCCCCCCAGCCGTCTTGCTTATTTGAGGCAACAATGAGGTCAGCGCTCAGGACATTGCTTGTTTTATGGCTCGGAGGGTGGCTGGCAAGCTGCGGAGAGCGGCGGAAGGATTGCCCCGAGTGCTCGACTGTCGTCGTTGCCGCCACCGGTGAACCGTCGACCCTCATTCCTCCTCTGGTGAGCGAAACGGTGGCGCGAGACGTGAGCGATCAGATCTACGAACGGCTCGCCTATCTATCGCCGGGCGCCTCTCCGGTTGACCAGAGTGCCTACCGGCCCGGGCTGGCGGAACGCTGGGAACAAATCGACTCGCTGAACTGGCGGTTTCGTCTCCGGCCCAATGCCGGTGGCAGGACGGACGGCCGGTCCTGGCGGAGGACGTGGTCTTCTCGTTCGATGTCTTCAGCGACTCGACCCTTGCCTCTGGTGCCCAGAGCTATCTGGCCGGCAAGGTCAGGGCGACGCTGGAGGACTCGATGACGGTGCGGGTCGGGTTCACGGAGCGCTCACCGGAGCAGCTGTACGATGCCACCTATCACGTCCGCGTCCTGCCGAAGCATGTCTGGGATTCAATCCCGCGGAAGCGCTGGGAGGCCGACACCAGCCTCTCCCATCTGGTCGGGAGTGGGCCTTACCGGATTCAGAACTGGAGCCGCGGCAGCTTCCTGACGCTTGCCGCGGATACGGCCTGGGCGGGCAAAGAACCCTCGATTCGACGGGCAATCTGGCGCTTCGCGGCCGATCCCGACGCCGCGCTCAATCTGCTGTTGGCCCATCAGGCCGACCTCATGGAAACGGTAGGCTCGAAGGAGCGTACGGCTCGGGTGGCTCGCGACTCCAGCTTCCGGCTGATCAGCTACCCAGCCGGTGTGTACGGCTTCCTCGCGTTCAATGTCGCCGATACCAAAGGCCGGCTGCATCCGCAACTGGGGAACCGCGAGCTGCGCCAAGCCCTGACTCAGGCGGTGGACCGCCGGACCCTGGCCACAGCGCTCTTTGGCGAGGGAACCAAGCCGCCACCGGGCCCTATGTCCCAACTGCTGTGGATCTGGGACGACGGGATTCGCCAGCTGCCGTTTGACACCGCTCAGGCCAAAGAGAGGATCGGCCGGATCAAGGCGCGACAGCCGCTCCGAAGCATCGATATCCTGGTTCCCGCCACCAGTGCTACCCGACGGCAGCTCGCAGTTGCCATTCAGGAGGCCTGGCGCCGGATCGGCGTCCCGGCAACGGTCACCACTGTCGAGTTTCCAGTGTTTCAGGAGCGGTTGGCCAAGGGACGCTTTGACAGCTACATCGGCGCGTATCTGGACGAGCCCAGCCCCCGGGGGCTGCGGGATCAATGGACTCGCGGGGGATGGGCGGCGCTGAACTACGGGCACTATGGAAATCCCGTCTTTGATTCGCTGGTCAAGGCGGCATCGCTGGAGGAGAGCGCCGGAAAGTCGAAGGGACTGTGGCGAGAGGCGATGGACACGCTGAACACCGATGCTCCCGCGATCTTCCTCTACTCTCTGGCCAGTATCGCGGCGGTGAGCCAGAAGTTATCGGAGGTGAAGATCGATCCGTATTCGTGGGCCAGCGGGTTGAGGAACTGGAAGGTACATCCCAACGGAAGGCCGTAAGAATGAGGGATCCCTCCCGGGTGTTCCTGAAACCGGGTAGATCCCTCGCTTCTTTAGTAGTAGACCGCGAAGCGCCTACGCGCTCTTCCTTCTGGCCGTCCGCTTCCGGGGCTTCTTCAGCTCGATCACTCCGGCCTCTTCCCTCGGCTGGCGGTACACGTAGCGCTCGCCCCGGAAATTCTTGAGCACTACTTCATCCTCACTCATGCTTTCGACGTATTCCGGCAATATCGGGATCTTGCCCCCGCCACCGGGTGCGTCGATAACGAAATAGGGGATTGCCAGGCCACTGGTCCAGCCGCGGAGCGCCCGCATGATCTCGATTCCGGCTTGCACGGTCGTTCGGAAATGCTCGGCCCCAGCCACCTGGTCGGCCATGTAGATGTAGTAGGGCCGGACCCGCGCCATCAGGAGACGATGCATCAGCTCCATCATGACAGCGGGAGTGTCGTTCACGCCCTTCAGCAGCACCGTCTGGCAGCCGAGCGGGATGCCGGCATCGGCCAGCCGGCCCAAGCCGGCCACGGCCGCCGGGGTGAGCTCGTCCGGATGGTTGAAGTGAGTATTGATGAAGAGCGGGTGGAACCGCTTGAGCATGGCGCACAGCTCGGGCGTGATCCGCTCCGGCAGATGACACGGGATCCGGCTCCCGATGCGGATGATCTGGAGATGGGGAATAGCCCGGAGCCGGGTGAGGATGGCCTCGAGCCGCCGGTCATTGAGCAGCAGCGGGTCTCCCCCGGACATGATGACGTCGCGGATCTCGGTGTGCGCCTCCAGATATTGAAAGGCACTCTCAAACTGCGACATGGGGATTTTCTCCGGGTCGCCTACCTTCCGCCGCCGAGTACAAAAGCGGCAATAGGTGGCACATACCGGCGAGACCAGAAAGAGCGCGCGGTCGGGGTACCGATGGGTGATGTTGGGGACGGGACTGTCGGCGTCCTCGTTGAGCGAGTCCACCATGCCGTCCACCACGTCCAGCTCTTCAACCGAGGGAACGTACTGGCGCCAGATCGGGTCGTTGGGCGACTTGATCAGCTCGACCATAGCCGGCGATATCCGGAATTCGAAGTTCTCGGCTGCCTGCCGCAGACGGTCGAGCTCGGGGAAGTTCTCGGGACCGAACTTCTGGGCTAACGCCTCGAGCGAGGCGATCGAATTCTTTTTGAGGACCTCTTGCCAGATTTCCGCCATAGTCCCTCCAAGGCGTAAACGGTAAAACGTCAACGGTGAATGGGACGGGTGCGATGAGCCCGCGTACCGGTCTCTCTCCCGTTTACGGTTTACCGTTCAGCGTTCACCTTCTTTATAAACACCACCTGATCGTCTCCGGGGGCATAGAAGTCCGGGATCACCGAGACCGGCGAGTATCCCCGAGCCCGGTAGAATCCGCGGGTGGCAGCGTAATCCGGCCGCCCGGCGGTCTCGACGACGATGAGTCGGGCCACCCTGACGAGCCGCCGCTCCATCTCCAGCAGCAGCGCGGTACCGATGCCGGTGCCTTGAGCCTCGGGATCGACCGCCATCCAGTACAGATCGTAGGTGCCCAAGGTGCAGGGGGTCGGTCCCCAGCAGATCCAGGCGACCAGACCGCCGTCCAGCTCCGCACCGAGCACGTTATAGGTGTTGGCTGGATGGCCGCCCACCGCCTCGTCGAAGACCTCGAGTGCGACCGGGATCTCATCTTCGCGGAACAGTCTTACCGACCGGGTGATTGCCTCGATGCGGTCCCGGTCGGCTGGAGTAAGATCGCGAAGATGTGGGGAGACGATGGTGCCGCTCACGCGGCGGACACCCCGCTGACCAGAGCCGCGGCTGCCCGATGGCTCTGCGAGCGAGTGAGTGCCTCATCAACGATCTGCATGACCAGGTCATCGTAGCTCCAGCCGAAGGCACGGCCCATCCGGGCTAGGCCCGCATTGCTGGAGAGATCTGGGGTAGGATTGACCTCGAGGACATAGGGCTGCCCGTCCTCGCTCAGACGCATATCGATGCGCCCGTAGCCTTCGCCGTCAGCCATCTGCTCCCAGGCGGTCCGGGCTACCTGGGCGATCCGCTGATGCATCTCCGTGTCCAGCTCAGCCGGACAGACCGGGATGGTGCCCTCATCTTCCGGGCTCCCGGGGATCCACTTGGCCGCGTAGCTCACAATGGGCCAGGTGCCGTCGGGCAGGTCGTCGAACCGGATTTCCGCGATGGGCAGCATCCGCTTGCCCACAAAGCCAACGTTGAATTCGCGTCCGGCGACGTATTCCTGGATGACAACCTCCTCGAACTGCTCCAGCATTTGGGCGACCCTCCGCTTGAGGGCGCGCTTGCTGGTGCACACGGCGCTGTTGTCGATGCCGACGCTGGCATCTTCGGCGGCCGGCTTCACGATGGCGGGGAGGGGAAACTCGGACGGACCCTTGTTGGCCTGGGCCAGGGTGAAGGTCGGCACCGGAACCCCAGCCGACGAGAGCAGGGTGTTGGCCACATGCTTCCGATGACAGACGGTGGTGGGCCAGGACCGGCAGCCGGTGAAGGGGACGCCGGTCAACTCGAGGGTGCCCACGACCAGGTCCTCGAAGCGGGCATGTCCGTTGATGCCCTCGCAGAGATTGAAGACCAGATCGGATCGCCGTACCCGGGAGAGCCAGCGGAAGTCGCCATAACGCACCGGCAGCAGCTCTACCTCGTGCCCCCGCCTCCGGAGCACGTCGCGCACCTCGTGGACGTTGGCCACCACCGCGGCAACGTCCTGGGGACTCCACTCTTCGCTGCCGGCATCGAAGAGGATCGCGACTTTCATCAGGCCACCTCCGCCAGGAGTGAACGACCGCTGATCCGCCGCCAGGCAACGTCGGCGACGGCGCGGATCAGATCGTCGTAGCTCATTCCGGCCGCCGCGGCGGCCTTGGGAAAGCAGGAATGGTCCCGCGGGTCAGGCAAAACGCCCGGCAACGGGTTGAGCTCGACGACCATCGGGCGACCATCCGCGTCGCAGCGTATATCGACGCGGCACCAGTCGCGGCATTCCAGGGCGTGGTACGCTCCGAGCGCAGCCGCCCGAATTTCCTGGGCGAGACTCTCGGAGATGCGGGCCGGGCACTCGTAGATCTCCAGGGGATTGCTCGGAGTATCCCAGATCCACTTTGCCTCGTAGCCATAAATCGGTGGCGCTCCCTTGGGCAGCATATCAAAACGCATGCCGATGATCGGCAGACAGCGCGCTTCTTCACCGTTGCCCAGGATGGCGACGGTGAACTCCTGACCGGGGAGATAGGTCTCGATGATCACCGGCTCGGCGTAGGTGGCGAGCAGATGAGAGACCTGCCGCACCAGCTGCGAGCGGTTCTTACAGAGACTCCGAGTCGTGACGCCCTTGCCTGACCCTTCGAAGGCCGGCTTGACGAAGAGCGGGAATGGGAGATTCACTCGTCGGGCATCGTCCGGCGATCGGGCAACCATGAAGGGCGAGTTGGGTACGCCGTGATAGGAGAGGATCTCCTTGGCTCGACCCTTATGAAGCGCGAGACCACAGGTGAGCGGATCTGAGGCGTGATACGGCACCCCGAGGAACTCGCAGATTGCAGGAACGTGGGCTTCGCGGCTCGGTCCGTAGAGACCTTCGGCGATGTTGAAGACGAAGTCGGGACGGAGCAGCGCGAGCCGAGCGGGAAAGCTGCTGTTGGCCTCGAGGCGGTAGACCTGGCCTACTGTGCTGAGCGCCCGCTCCACCGCATTGATGGTGGCGGGCTCGTCCCACTCGGCATAGAGATCTGGTTGAGAGAGGTCGGGGCGGAGAGCCCGACTGGGAGGCTCGTCAGACGAAGGGGATTCGGAGTTCGCCCCGGCTGGGTTAGCCGGCGCCTCGGGTTTGAGATTAAAGGCGAGTCCGATCCGAACTGCCAAATGATCCCCTTCTACAAAAAAGGCCGTCCGCGAGAGACGAGCCAGGACGAGTCAGACGATCGACGCAACTAAAGTAAGAAAAACGTTTTTGCGGCACAATACTTTTTCGGAAGAAAGTGCTGGTGAGTTTTTTGGAGAATCATCAGTCCGCAGTCGTCAGCCCTCAGTCATCGGAGAGTTCTTTCACTCAGACCCCAGGCTCTGGCGACTAGGGACTCACGACTGAGGACTACGGCTAGACCTTATGAAAGCCGACCCGACCCGCCTCTCCACCCTCGCCCGACTCATAGAGCTCGAAGTCGGCAAAGAGCGCGGGAGCTTCCCGCTGGAGGACGCGGAGACAGGCCGCAGCCATCCGGCGAATCTCCAGCTCCGCCCCCTCTCCCAGGCGAAGCTCCAGCATGGTGCGCCAGGCTCGGACATTGGCGCTGACCACGATCTTCACCTCGGTAGCGTTGGGCAGAACGCTTCGTGCCGCCTCTCGGGCCATTTTCCGACGGTGGACCTTGTTCTCCACCCAATCGTAGCGAGCCATCAGCCGCTCCACGGCCTCTACGTAGGCGGCCTGCGCCTGCTCGACCTGCCTGGTCCAGGCCTCTTCCAACGCCGCGTCGCCCATGATGGCCGGGGGCATGACAAACGCCGCGTGTGACTCGTCGACATAGCGCTGTGACAGCTGGGAGAAGCCCCAGCCCGCCCGGTGCCGCACCAGCTCGTGGCTGCAGGAGCGGGAGATTCCTTCGATCAGCATCACGTAGGTCGAGTGCTCGAAGACCGACCCATGACCCTGCTCGAGAATGTTCTGGAGATATTCGGCGGTGCTCCGGCCTGCCGGATTGTGCTGGCTCATGTAGCAGAGGCGCCCGGCAAACTCCGCGATCCTCTCGCCATCGCTCGATTCACCCTTCCATTGGACCGGCAGATGGGCCGGCTCCAGGAACTGGGGACGGGCAATGAGGGTGACGCGAGGAGCGCGGATGATTTCCATGGCGGAATCCACTGTCTGGAGTCCGGAGTCAGGAGTCTGGGGGTTCGATTGAAGAGGCATATAAGAATGTAAGGTGGCTGGTTAACAGAGTCGTGCCGGGAGGAGCTCAGATATCACTGGACTCCGTACTCCGGCCTTCGGTCTCCCGTCTCCCGACTCCTGACTCCTGACTGCCATGGGCAATCTCCAATCTATTCCTCCCATAGCCACCCGTCTGCTCGATCTCGCGAAGGGCCAGCTCCACGTCGCGCGGGATTGGGAGGGCTCCTTTACCAACCTTGAGCCGGCTGATGGCAGGCTGGTCCGAGGGCAGGATAACACCGGGATTCAGAATGCCCAGGGGATCAAAACTGTTCTTTACCAGACCGAAGAGGGAGACGATCTCCCGGCCGAAGACCCGCTCGAGCAAGCGGGCCCGAAGCCTCCCGTCGCCGTGCTCACCAGATGGCGTCCCAGCCAGCTCAACTACGCAGTCGGTTACTTCTTCCAGCAACTCGGCGACGGAGCGCTCCCACCCTGGCCGATGAGTATCGGGCAGGAGGTTCACGTGGACATGGCCGTCACCCGCATGCCCGAACATGACCACTGGAATATCGCGCGCGGTGGACGCCTGTCGGACAAAGCGGAGATAGCGTCCCATCTGGTCGATGGGCAGGCATGCGTCCTCGATAACCTGAAGCGATCGGCGCTGCTCGGGCAGGCCTGCCAAAATCGGGCTTGCGGCGCGACGGATGCTCCAGAGCCGTTCAGCCGCCTCAGCGGTAAAGGCGGTATCAACCGCGTGGGCGATCGGACGGAGACGGGCCGTGGCGAGCTGGAGCGCTTCCCTGAGGGAATCAGGATCGTCCCGCTCCAGCTCGATTAAGAGCACCGCCTCCGCCTCGCTGAAGCGGAAAGCAGCTCCCGCCAGAGTATCTCCGGCGAGCAGATCGAGAAAGGTCCGATCCAGCAGCTCGATCGCGGAAGGCTGGGCAGAGAGTGTGGCGTGTACCGCGTCGCTCAGAGAATCGAGCGACCGCAAGGAGGCGCGGAGCCCGGCACGATGACTGAGCGAATGGTCGAGGCGCCATTCCACTTCGGTCACGATGCCGAGGGTTCCTTCAGCCCCGATGACCAAATCCAGGACATCCCCGGATTGCACGAACCAGTCGAGCGCGTACCCTGAGGAATTCTTGCGGGTGTGAGGGAACCGAGTCTCGATCTGCGCGGACCCTCGGAGGATTGCTGGAGCTGCGTCCTGATCGAAGCGACGGATTGCGTTCGAGCCAGTCGAAGGAGTGCCCCGTCGAAGCGTTACCGATTCTCCGTCCGCCGTTATTAGGGCCAGCGACTCGACCCACGGGCGCACGCTGCCGTACCGGACCGACCTCGGGCCTGCCGCATTGGTGGAAACCATCCCACCGAGGGTGGCCCATGCTCCACTGCTGGGATCGGGCGGTAGCCGAAGACCATGGGCGGCAGCTACGTCATTGAGTTGGCCCAAGGTCACTCCGGCGCTGGTGATTGCCCGGCGATAACCGGCTTCGACCTGGAGGCGCCTGTCGCTGAGCTGGGTCAAATCGACGATCACCCCTTCTCCGACATTCCCGCCCCCCATTGCACTACCGGCACCGCGGGGGATCAGCGGTGTGCCTGAGTCGGCTGCCCAGCTGATTACGCTGATCAGGTCCGCTTCATCCCGGGGAAGGCAGACTGCTCGAGGCAGGATCCGATAAATCCCTGCTCCCTCGGAGTAGGCGGCTCGAGTGCGGGAGTCGTCCCGATATTGCCCTTTTATGTCGGGCGGCGGCACCATCGCCCTAAGCTAACTATCTTGTCACCATGGCTGAGCTTCCTCGCGCTCAACTCATCCATATCGATGTCGATCGTCGGCTGGGCCACGAGTGGGACGAGTGGGACGGCGGGCCTCTGCCTAATCAGGGCAACTACGACTCCCCGGCCGCCTTGTATTTCGCCTGGTCGGCTTTGACCCTGGTTTCGCTCCTGGGAGTGGTTGCCGTCGCCCTCTTCCTTCTGGGGCCCAGACTGGGCGCGGTTCACTCCCGAACCCCGGCCGTTCTCTGGAGTGCACTGCTCATAGCCGGCTCGGTCCTGTGGCTATGGTGGGTGCTCCTCCTCGTCTCGTTTTTGATTGGCCGATCACTCTTGCCCGAGCGGCTGGCCGAGCGGGGACCGTTTCTGCGCCTGATGCGTCTCACCTCGCGCCTGGCGGATCGATTTGGCCGAAGAGACTGGGTCGAGAATGCCGCAGTGAAGGTGTACAACGCGCTGGCCCTCTCTCGCGGCCGGAAGGTGGGGACGGGCGAGCTGCTGCTGCTCATCCCCCGCTGCCTGTCGAAGGTGACGCTGGATGGGGTTCTCGGGATCGCCGGGAAATACGGGGTACCGGTCTTCGTCGCAACGAGGGGTCAGCTGGCCAGGCGGGTTATCCGGGAGCGGCGACCCCGTGCGGTTGTGGCAGTAGCGTGCGAGCGGGACATGGTGAGCGGCCTGCACGATGTCGCGGGGAAAATCCCAGTGCTGGGACTGACGATGACGCTGCCGTCCGGACCCTGCAAGGACGCAGCGCTCGACCTGGTCCAGCTGGAGCAATGGGTTCGGTCCTACGTGGTCTGATCCGTTCGATCTACTGAACGTCGGGTGGCGCTTCGCGCGCTCCGGCGGGTGCCGGCGTTTGGGCCTGAGGCGGCGGTGGTCCCCCGAACCGCTTAACCAGCTGCTGCAGTACCGAATCCACTTTGACTGCCACAGGATGCTTTGCGGGGACTTGACGATCGAGCTCGCGCGGAGGTAGCGACGGGTCCGCCAGCGCCCTGTAGGCTGTTTCTACCGCCAACTGCGAGCTTCCCGGCCGGGCTGGATCGGCCCACGCTCGAACTCGGACCACTCCCGGGCCCAGAGAACTCCTCCGGCTCCGTCCCGTCTTCGCATCAAACCAGCCGGTTTCCAGATAAGCATCCCGAATCAGAACCTTCGTCACCGGCACCGAGTCTGCCCGCAGCGCGGCGGCAAGCTGCCGAGTGGCCTCAGCCGGCGTGAGACGAACCTCGGTGCCCGCAGCCTCGGGAAGGGGGCTGAAGACCGGCCGGCCGGTGTTGGGCTGGCACGCGGCCCCGAGTATTAGAGCCAGCGATAGAATCGACCCGCGCACCTAGTCCTGGTGCGGCGGAGTGCCGGGTGGATGCGAGTGGCTGTGAGGCGGAGTCCCCGGTGGGTCCACGTGGGCTGGAGCTTGGGACTCAAGGGAGTCCGCGGGTGTGGCGGGCGATTCCTCCTCGCCACCGTGATGATGGTGCCCTTCACTTCGTTCGTGCAGCTCTTCCTGGAGAACTGGGGTCGGAATGGCGGCCGCATGCTCGAAAACCAGCCTGCCGCCGTAATTCGCCGTGACGAACAGGATCCCCACGCCGATCAGGGTGAGAAACAAAACCATGGAGCGCTCACCTGCACCCATTTTCCGCTCCCGCACGATACGCCAGAGCGCCAGCAAGGCAAACACTCCGAGAGTGATCAGGGCAAACTTCTCATGAGTCTCCATGACTTCATGCACCGCCTCGCCGTGGGCGATGTGTTCCTCGGCTTGCAGGCCGGAGATGACCGCCGCCGCTCCCCCGATTGCCCCGACCATCAGGGTCCAGAAGCTCACCAGGCGAAATCCTTCACGCTTGGTAGCAAACGCAACCAAATCGAACAGGAGGGCGGTGAGCAGCAGGGCAGTGGGCAGGTCGTTCAGGGCAGCGTGGAGGCGGGGCCAGTCGTAGCCGAGCATGGTTACTCCGAAGCGTGAACGGTGAAGCGTGAAAGGTTCGCTTTCACGCTTTCCCCAATCCTAAGTCCACCGGCACCGGGGGATTGACCGAATAATCATAAAACCCCCGACCGTTTTTGCGGCCTTGAAACCCGGCGACCACCATTCGCTGTAACAGGGGAGGCGCGGCATAGCGTGGCTCCCGGTAGGCGTCGAACATGATCTCCGCGATTCTGACGATCGTGTCGAGGCCGATGTAGTCCATGAGGGCAAGTGGACCCATCGGGTGCCCACAGCCAAGCTGCATTCCGCGGTCAAGATCAGTGGTGGACGCGATGCCGCGCTCCAAAGCGCGGGCTGCGTCCAGAAGAAAAGGAACCAGCAACAAATTGACGATGAAGCCGGGATTGTCGGTGGCGGCCACCGGCTCCTTACCCAGGGCCCGGGCAAACGCGAACGCCCGATCGAACGTTTCGGGGCTGGTCGTCACCGTTCTCACCACTTCCACCAGCAGCATCAACGGAACTGGATTGAAGAAGTGAAGGCCGACGAACCGGTCGGGCCGCTGGGTGGCGGCGGCCATTGCGGCAATGGTCAGGCTGGACGTGTTCGAGGCAAAGATGGTGGGAGGAGGACAGAGCCGGTCGAGCTCGCGCCAGAGCTGGTTCTTCAGGGCGAGATCCTCGGTGACCGCTTCGATCACGATGTCGCAGTCTTTCAGATCGGCCATCTCCGTGGTAAAGGATAGCCGGCTGAGGGCGGCCTCCTGGTCGGCCTCCACCAGCTTCCCCTTCTCCACCAATTTGCTCATCGATCTTTGAATCCCGGCTCGACCCTTATCCAGGAGCGGAGCCGCGACATCCCGCGCCACCGTGCTGAAGCCGGCGCTCGCCGACGCCTGGGCGATGCCGCTGCCCATCAGTCCGCAGCCGAGCACACCCACCTTTTTGATCTGGATCATCCAGAGTCCTTAGTTACGACTTGAGGGCTTTTCTCAGCTCTTCAGTCAGCAGGCCCATGAGCCCGGAACGATCGTTGAGTTTGGCCGGTGGCGCACCGCCGCTGCTTTCGAGCGAGTCGAGAGCTCTCTCCAGCCCGAGCTGCATGCGGGAAATGGCCGGGCCGTATCGCCGGAGCACGGTGTAGCCTACGGCCATGGCTATTGGCAGGGGCAGGATCGCCACCGGCAACAGGGCGCCGAGCGCTACCATTGCCCCGGTGGCAGCCGCGCCTGTGCCGGCCAACGCGGTCCCGCTGGCCAAATACTCGTTTCGCACCTTGCGGGCATCGGCCAGCAGGGTGACGTGGGAGTAGCCCGATTCGAGGGGAAGGATGGTGGCCGAAACGGTGGCAGCGCGGGATAGCATGAAGGGCTGCTTGCCGGCCCCCAATGCCGCGGCGGAACGTCGGACGGCCGCCTGAAATCCACTGAGCGGCTCCCAGGTGATCCGGCCGCGCTGCTGCCGCTGCACGCAGAGCAGCTCGTTGCGCTCCATCCAGCGAAGCAGGGCCCCTTCGGCCTGACCCGCGTCCATTGGCACGACACGTTGGGCGGTTGCCTGGTTGGGCCCGGCAAGGCGCTCCATCAATCCCGGAGCTCTCGGCGTGCCCAGCGGAGAACGCTCCTCGAGCAGTGCCTGTTGGAGGTAGCGAACTGGAATGCCGACTTCCCGTCCCAGCGAGATCAGTTCGTCGGAGGTAAGTGTCTCGCCGACCTCCCGCTCTGCGGTTTGGAGCTCGGCGGCGCGCCGGATGATCCGCTCAAGTGCCGCACGGTCAATCCGCGCGGGGGAAGGGCTCAGGGGACCTTCGCTCATCGTTACTCGGACGGAGGTGTCCGTGCCGCCTGGATTCGGAGCTGGGACATGAGAGAAGAGATGTCCGAGGCCGGAAGGGCCTGCCCGGCGGGGTCGACTGCGCTAGCGGGCGGGGGAGCGCTCGATGCGGCAGCGGTCAGGAAAGGACGGAACAGCTCCATCGGAATGGGAAAGATCGTGGTGGAGTTGTTTTCAGCGGCGATCTCGGTAACAGTCTGCAAGTAGCGCAGTTGAAGCGCAGTCGGCTCGGTGGCCAGCTGCCGGGCCGCCTGGGCCAGAGTTTCGGACGCCTGAAGCTCACCTTGGGCATTGATGACTTTCGCGCGCCGTTCGCGCTCGGCTTCGGCCTGGCGGGCCATGGCGCGCTTCATCTGATCGGGCAAGTCGACGTCCTTCACCTCGACGGCGGAGACCTCGATGCCCCAGGCCTCGGTGCGCTCGTCGATGATCTTCTTCAGGACGGCGTTGATCTTCTCCCGATCGGAAAGCAGCTCGTCCAACTCGACCTCACCCAACACCGATCGCAACGTGGTCTGCGCGAGCTGACTGGTGGCGTAATGGTAATCCTCGATCTCGAGCACTGCTTTGGCCGGATCGCTCACTCGCATGTAGAGGACGGCATTCACCTTGACCGAGACGTTATCTCGGGTGATTACGTCCTGCGGTGGGATGTCCAGCGCGGCAATTCTAAGCGAAACCCGTTTCTGACTGGCGAACCCGGCCGGAAGAAAAATGAGTCCCGGACCTTTGGTTCCCCAGAACTTTCCGAGGAAGAAGGAGACTCCTCGCTCGTATTGACGGAGAACCCGCAAGCTCAAAAACGAATAGACAACCGCGATCGATAATGCAGGAAGTAGAAAGTCCATATGCCGTTACCCGGAGAAGGCCTCGACTACTACCGCGGCACCCTGGCCGCCACCAATGCAGGCGCTCCCGAGCCCATAACGCCCACCGCGACGACGCAACGCATGCAGAAGATGGAGGGCAATGCGGGCCCCACTTGCGCCCAGTGGGTGGCCGATCGCGATCGCACCGCCGTCCACATTGGTGCGCTCCCGATCGAGCCCGAGCTCCTGCTCGACCGCAAGGTACTGGGCCGAGAACGCCTCATTCACCTCGATCAGATCCATGTCGTCCAGATTGAGACCGGCGCGGGATAGAGCCTTGCGGGAGGCCGGAACAGGCCCGATGCCCATGATACTTGGTTCCACCCCGGCGGTAGCCCACGCCACCAGGCGTCCCAAGGGACGGAGGCCCCGCTCGGCCGCCTCGCGGCCACTCGCCACCACCAGCGCAGCCGCACCGTCGCAGATGCCGGACGCGTTACCGGCGGTCACCACGCCATCCTTCTTGAAGTAGGGCGGAAGATTGGCCAGTGCCTCGGGAGAGGTGCCGGGGCGGATGTGCTCATCGGCTGCCCATGGCTCCTTCTGCTTTGTCTTCCGGTTGGGTATGGGAACAGGAATGACTTCATCGGCGAAGGCCCCGGCCTTCCAGCTCTCCGCGGCGCAAGCCTGGCTCCGTGCAGCGTAGCAGTCGACTGCCTGCCGGGTGATCCGATAGCGTTGCGCCAGATTCTCCGCTGTTTCGGCCATCGACAATCCGCAGGCAGGGTCTCTCAGAGCCTCCCACAGCGTATCCTCCAGTGGAGCTGCCGGTCCGAGCCGCAGTCCCCAGCGGGCGCCGCGGACCACATGCGGTGCCTGGCTCATCGACTCGGCTCCTCCGGCCAACACGATCCGCGACTCTCCCAACAGAATCTGCTGAGCCGCCTGGATAACAGCTTCGAAACCCGATCCGCAGAGTCGGTTCACCGTCACCGCCGGACTCTCGACCGGGACACCCGAGTGGAGTCCCACGTGGCGAGCCAGATAAATCGCATCGCCTGAGGTCTGGAGCACGTTGCCAAAGACGACGTGATCGATGGCCCCAGGTTCCACACCGCTCCGCTGAATGGCAGCCTGTGCCGCGTGAGTGCCCAGATCGGTGGCTGAGAAATCCTTGAGAGATCCGCCGAAGCTGCCGAAGCCGGTTCGGACGCCGGATAGAAATACGATGTCAGCGCTGTCGCTCACGTGAGGTACCCCGGCGGGTGGAGTGTGGAGGGTTGAAATATGCCCGGGCCGGCCAGCCGCCGCAAAGCTCAGCGTCCGGAGCCAGTACGTCGGTTGGGTGATACCGAGACTCCGCAGTTGATGCAGTGCTTCCAGCTGACCTCGAGCTCAGTTTGGCACTCGAGGCAGTGCCGAGTCGCCAGATTTTGCCCGCACTGGGGACAGAAGTTGACGGCTCGATCAGGCGGCAAGGGGGCAGTACAGCTGCAGCAGGAGATTGGAGTGTCGGCCGGCCGAATTTCCGGTTTGCTGCGGCTCCGCTTCCGCGGCGCCTGGGATTCAGGGGAGATAGCGGAAATCCTGGGCGCAAATCTCAGGTTCGGCGCCGGATCCAGGATCCTCTCCACGGCAGCGGGATCGAGCCGGATTGTGGCTGTCTCATGCTGCTGGAGTATGGCCAGATCGGGATGGGGACGACTGAGTTCCCCTGCGAGCTCGGCCCGGGCCTCAACCGTGGCGGTGCGGGCCAGACCAGCTTCCCCTGCGTAAAGCCGCAGCAGTGCCAATTCGTAGTCCTCGCTGGACTCGATGCCCATGGCCCGCCGGTTGGCTCGATAGGGAACAACTCCGTCTCGGACCTCAGCCAGGCTGAGGTCTCGACGGAGACCACCAGGGTCCTTGGCGGCGAGGTTCAGCACGATCTGACGAAAGAGTCGCTCCAGACTCACCTGTGCTCTCCTGGTTCGGCTCAGAGGCGCAAAGCTTTGCACGCGATATGGCGGGGCAACTAGCCGCGCCTGCCAGCAGGTTTCGTGCTGCAGGATTGGGCCCTACTGATGGGAGGTTACACCTTCTCGGCCAAGGGAAAGCTCTCGCCTTCCGCAACCCTCCTTTCCAGAGCGGCAAAGGCCACATCGGGATCGTACCCCACAAACTTTCCCTTGGCCTGTTTGGTCTCGAGCCAAGGCAAGAACCCCGATTCAACGGCACCCTCCGAGTTCTTGCCGCCTCGGGCTGCGGCGATCGCGAGATCGTTGGCGTACTCGTTCTTGGGGTGTCCCTGATGGCCCCGAACCCAGGTCCACTGGACCTCGTGCAAACGCACGGTATCGGCCAGGTCCTGCCAGAGCTGCAGATTCTCGATCGGGCCGGCTTTCCGAACCCAGCCGCGGGAGGCCCAGCCGGGAGCCCATTCCCGCATGCCCTTTACCAGATACTCGGAATCGGAGACCATGAGCACGCGAAGGCGATTGCGCTTACCGGCCAGGATCCGCAGCGCGCTGATTGCACCACTCAGAGCCATCCGATTATTGGTGGTGTTCGGGACGTAGCTGTAAAAGTCCCGGCGCTGTACCTGCCGCGTGGCTCGAGCCTCGATCAGGCCACCGGCCCCGCCGGGGTTCTCACCCTCGCGGCCGTTTCCCAGGCAGCTCTCGTCCAGATGCACAATGGCCACTCGGCTCACCCGATCACCTGAAAGCTCTCGATCTCGTCGAGGCGAAAGGTGAGCTCTTCACCAGTCATTGGCAGCCAGCCGACCAGCGCCTCGTGCTGGTCGATCGAGGTGACCCGGTGCGCCACCACGACATATTCGGTTCCCCGGCGGGATAGGGCGACCCGGAGGCCATCCCTGGCTGCTCGCTCCAGCTGATCCATGCGTTCACTGGTCCATCGAACTGTCGACATCTACCAACTCCTGATTAACACGCGAGTACGGGTGGCTCGCCAGCATGTTGGCCTAGCCCAGCTGCCGAGTGACCCGGATAGTACCCGGGCTGCCCGCCACGATGCGACCGATTACCGCAGCCGCCGGAGTCTGCTCCTCGCCTAAGGCCGCCAGCAGCGCGCCCTCGTGCTCGGGAGGCACGACGAGCAGCAGTCCCCCGGAGGTCTGCGCGTCGACACAGAGATAACGGTCGGTGGCCGTCAGCTCGGATGCCCACTCTACCCGCTCCGCTGCGGCGAGGTTTCGCTGAGTGCCGCCGGGGATCACTCCACGAGAGGCGAGACTGCGGGCGTGCGGGAGCACAGGTACGCTGTCGAAGGCGATCTCGGCTGCCACCTTGCTGGCCTCCAAGATGTTGCTCAGGTGTCCCAGCAGCCCGAACCCGGTCACATCGGTGGCGGCGCTGACCCCAATCCTGAGTGCGGCCCGGGCGGCTCCATCGTTCAGCGTGGTCATCGAGCGTACCGCCTCAGTCATTCCGGTCTCGAGGAGGGCGTCGCGCTTGAGCGCCGTTGCCAGGATGCCTGTCCCCAGCGGCTTGGTGAGCACCAGCCGGTCACCGGCGCAGGCTCCGGCATTAGTGAGCATCCGGTCAGGGTGGACCTCTCCGACCACTGCCATACCGAACATTGGCTCGACGGAGTCGATAGAATGACCCCCGAGGACCAGACAGTTGGCTCGCCGGGCCACCTCAGCTGCGCCCTCGAGCACCTTTCCCAAGATCTCGAAAGGCAGCTGCTCCCGGGGCCACCCCACCAGGTTCAGCCCGAACAGTGGAGTCGCGCCCATCGCATAAATGTCACTCAGGGCGTTAGCGGCAGCGATGGCGCCCCAGACTGAGGGGTCATCCACGATGGGCGTGAAGAAGTCCACGGTCGACACCAGAGCCCGATCGGGAGACAGCAGAAAAACCGCGGCGTCATCCCTCGTGGCGGCGTCGACGAGGACGCGGGGATCCTCCACACTCGGCAGAAGGCGCAGGACCTGCGCCAGATCGGCGGAGCCGAGTTTGCAGGCTCAACCGGCGCCGTGCGAAAGAGCGGTCAACCGGATGCGCGGTTTCTGATCGATTGGTGCGTCGCTCATGGCACTTCCTCCGTCGAGCAGTCTAGCCTTCCTGCTCGGCCCAGATCAACGAGCGCAACGCGATCAAGGACCGCTCCTGCTGCGCGGTCGACCCGAAGGTGCCGTCAATTCGCTGACGGGACAGCAGTGTGGGGACAGCCCGGCGAACGGCTCCACGCGCCGGGATGGTGCCGAGAGCTAGGAGCGCTTCGAGGGTATGGAACAGATCCGCGGTGGGCCAGGTACCGTCGGGCGCTTGGTGCGCCACAATTAAAGACGATAGCCGATCCCGAAGCTGCTGACTGAGCGGGCTCAGAGCCAGAGCGTGAATGCCGGCGACAATAGCATCTCCCGCAAAGTACCCGCTCCAGTCGGACCACTGCTCCTGGAGCTGATGCAGACTGGCCAGATGGCGCTGGACAGCGGCGCGATCTCCCCATCGTCCCCGGAGCGCTGCGCGGAGCGCGAGGCAACTGATGGCGAACCGGGCCGCGGGCTCGGCCCGAAACACTTTCCCGTTCGGCAACATGACCGGTGCGAGTCGTTGCTCGGACGGAGCGGGGGAGAAGAATCCGGAAATGAAATGTTCGCACACCCGATGGGCGTGGCGAATCCGGCTGCAGCCCTGGCTGAAGGCACCGGGCTGGCTCTGAAGTCCCAGGATCCACTCCATCACTCGAGCGCAGTGGCCCTCGGCAGCATCGAGATCCATGAGCTCATGGGCCCTCCAGATGGTGGGCACCACCGCGCCTTCGATCCGTTCGGCGGCCGCTGACTCCTCCTCCAACTGGCGAATCAAGCGGTGCACCAGCTCCGCATCATCGGGAGAGGGACGAGCGAGAGCGCGTCGAGCGAGCAGGCCCTGGCGGGTGGGAGCGGATGCGAAGAAGAGGGAAAGGCGTTCGATTCCCTCGGGTGCGGGCACCGGTGGGTTCAGAAGTTCCTCATCCTAGCCGGCGGCACCTCGGCTGCATCTTACCAGGTTGCCCGAATGGAGTCGACGTCCAGCAGGTGGCCACGGGACATGACAGCTTGGATTGACCGGGTGTTGCGGATGTCCGCGAGCGGATCCCTGGTGAGTATGATGAGATCTGCCACCTTGCCCGGGGCAATCAGTCCCAGAGAATCGACGCCCAGTAATACCGCCGCGTTCCTGGTGGCGGCCCTGAGGGCTTCCCTCGGGCTGACGCCCGCCGCGACCAGCAGTTCGAGCTCGCGGTGTTCGCTGTAACCCGGAACCAGAAGCTGGTTGGGAGAGTCGGTCCCGGTGGCGATCCTTCCGCCCGCGGCGACGAAGGCGCGGACGAAGAGATTTTGCATCGGCCGAGACTGCCGGAATGCCGCGAAGTCAGCCGGATCCCATCCAGCCCGGCTGATCATCCCAGGCACGTCCCACTCTCGTCTGGCATCTTCGGGAACATCCTGGAGAGCGGAATCCCGGAGGATAGCCGGATCGTCCAGCCGGCTCAGGGTCTCGTGTAGTATCAGCGTGGGGACCAGCGTTACCCGTTCCTGAGCCAGGCGCCCGGCCAGTTCGGCAAGGGCCGTCGAGTCGAGATCGGCCCAGCGTCGCTCGAATGAGGTCCAGCCGGGGAAAAAGCCCCGATAGTGCGCCGCCAGCAGAGACGAGCGGTCCCGAGAAATTGCCTCTGGCACGCCGGTAAGATGTTCGATCGAGGCGATGCCGTCCTTTGCCGCCGTGAGGGCGTCGGTCATACCCAGGTGGCCCGCAACGGCAACATTGAACGTGTGGGCTTCATCGAGGATGGCGCGCAGCAGCGGCGGGTCGATGTGGGTGTAAACCTTGATGAAGTCGACGCCCGCGCTCACCAGGCGATCAACCGCCTTGCGCGCGTCCTGTTCGCTGTTGACGCCAATCGCATCGGGGTAGGTGGTCGGCAGGCCATCGATCATGGCTCCGGCAGCGTAGACGCGCGGCGAGCCGCTCAACTGGGTATTGGATCTCCGGCGGACCGAGATGACAGAATTCAGCGGCCCGTGCATATCGCGGACGGTAGTGACTCCCCAGGCGAGATATCTCGCAGGCGCCCAACCGGCAGCCTGGGCCAGGTGAGCGTGGGCATCGATCAGTCCGGGAATAATCCAGCGGCCGGAGACATCTACCAGGTTGATGCCACGGGGAAGCTCGAACCCAGAGCGGGGTCCGATTGATTCGATCTTGCCGCGACGTACCAGTACCGCGGCATCGGCCAGGGGAGGTCCACCGGTTCCATCAATCAGGGTGGCGCCCACCAGCGCTACACCCTCCTGCGAGCCGGGCTTGCAAGCCGCGAGGATCAGGCAGCCGGCAACTATGCCAAGGAGAAGGGGTTTAACGCGGATCACTGGATGAGTGATCATGAAGGATCTTCCAGCCCTCAGATCGGTGCTCCATGACCAGGGTAAACGGACCACTCGCGGTGGTGCTGTCACCTCTCTGAAGAATGAATCGGGCGGTTACCAGTGCCAGGGTGGGACTGAGGGGCCGAACCTCCAGCTCCTCGAAGTGGAGACTGTCCCGCCGGGCACCGGGAGCGAACCGGGGAGCATAGTTGTTGCGAATGAAGTCGAACCCGTGCCGTGCTCGGCGGCCATCGACGTAGGTGGTCGTGCTCTCGGCGGCATAGTCCGACATGAATGCGTCCAGGTCACCCCGGTTCCAGTCACCGGCGGATCGGTCCAGCTGAGCTGACAGTTGGCGGGTAAGCGCGGCACGATCAATCGAAGACGCCGCCGTCGGCTGTCCGGCGGGCCGACATGCCACCAGCAGCAGCGCCAGAAGGAGCAAGGAGGGACGCATGGAGATAGGGAAAAGGTGCTTCAAGGTGGATGACTCGCATCGACGATGCAAGATCCGGCTCCCCCGACTTATACTTGGGCGATGACTGACGTCCAGCCTCAGCCGCCGGCCGATGCCCCCGGCCGGCGCTCGGGCGCGGTTCGCCACCGTCCAATCTCCGATTATGGGTTGATTGGCGACATGCGAACGGCGGCCCTGGTTGGATTGGACGGAGCAATCGACTGGTGTTGCCTCCCGCGCTTCGATAGCGGCAGTGTGTTTGCCGCGCTGCTCGACACCGAACGGGGCGGCACCTGGGCGATTCACCCCGAAGGCCGGTGGACTTCCACCCAGCGCTACCTTCCCCGCACCAACATCCTAGAGACCACGTTCCGCACCGCCGAGGGCGGGGTCATCAGTCTGACCGACTTCATGCCGGTGGCCGAAGACGGCCGCCCGTCAGGCCAGCATCCAGAGATTCACCGACGAATGCGCTGCAGCCGGGGCCGAGTGCTCATGAGCATGACCTTCATGCCTCGTTTCGAGTACGGCGCCCGGACCACCCGGCTGGAGCTGCTCCGAGCGGGGCTCTTCGCTACCGACCGTACCGATCAGGTGCTCACGCTCTCCAGCGCAAAGCCGTTCGAGTGGCAGGTGGAGCAGTCTACCGCGACCGCCCGCTTTGAACTGGAGAAGGGTGAAGAGCGGTGGATGGTCCTGCGCTACGACGATGACGATATCCACCCGGTGGATCGGTACGAGAGCTCTCGAAAGCTGGACAATACCGCTGCCTTCTGGCAGCGATGGTCGGCCAAGGTTCGATATCGTGGCCCGTATCGAGGCATGGTAAAGCGCTCGGCACTGGCCTTAAAGCTCCTCACTCATGCCGAGACCGGCGCCCTGATTGCGGCTCCCACCACTTCGCTACCGGAGACGGTGGGCGGGATCCGGAACTGGGATTACCGCTTTGTCTGGTTACGCGACGCCGCCTTCACCCTGGCGGCGCTAAACGCGGTCGGGCACCACCGGGAAGCCGACCAGTTCATGCGTTTTCTGAAGAAAGTCTGCCGTCACGAAGGCGGCGGCCACCTGCAGATCATGTATGGCATCGACGGGCGGCGCGACCTGGTCGAGCGCCAGTTGGATCACCTGAGTGGCTACCGCAACTCGCGGCCAGTCCGGGTGGGCAATGGTGCGGTGGGGCAACTCCAGCTGGATGTGTACGGAGAGGTGCTCGAAACAGCGGACATCTGGCGCCGCAATCACGAAATGACCGAGGGCACATGGCGGGTGCTGCGGGGGCTGGTGGATTGGGTCAGCCGGAACTGGCACCTGCCCGATTCCAGCATCTGGGAAGTCCGAGGTGAGGTCCGGCACTACGTCTTCAGCAAGGTGATGAGCTGGGTCGCATTGGATCGCGGGGTTCAGATGGCCGAGGAGCTGAACCTCGAGTCCGATACCGTTGCCTGGCGCGCTGCCCGGGACCGAGTCCACGCCGAGATCATGGAGCGGGGTTGGAGCGAAGAGCGACAATCCTTCGTGCAATCTTACGATCACGACGCCCTGGACGCCGCAGCCCTCGCCATTCCCATGGTGCGGTTCCTACCGTGGAATCACCCCAGAGTCCATGGAACAGTTCACGCGATTGCCCGGGAGCTGACTACACAGGACGGCGAGCTGGTGTATCGGTATCGTCACCCGGACGGGCTGGAGGGCGAGGAGGGTGCCTTTTCGATTTGTACGTTCTGGCTGGCCCAGGGGCTGGCCATGATTGGCGAGCGGGAGCGGGCGGAGCGGGTGTTCCGCCGGATGCTCCGACACGCCAATCATGTTGGCCTCTACTCAGAGGAGATTGACCCCTACACCGGTGAATTCCTGGGAAACTTTCCCCAGGCCTTCACTCATATTGCCTTGATCAACTGTGCCGCTGCCCTGGCCGGCCTCGACGCGCGGGGTTGAGCCTTACCGCCCCGCGCTCGATGCTGCTAGGAACGCCGAGTGGATTTCCTGGTTCCGCGGGCGCTCTTCCGGGCCGTACGCCTGGCGGAACGTCCAGCTTTCCGAGCAGTCTTCCGGCCCTTTCGAGCGGTCTTCCGCGCCGCACTCCTAGACGCCTGGCCGCCTTTTCGCGCGGCCTTCTTGGACGCCCGGCCACTCTTCCGCGCGGCGCTCTTGGACGCCCGACCGGTCTTTCGGGCCGCACTCTTGGACGCGCGGCTACTCTTCCGCGCCGCGCTCTTGGATGCGCGGCCACCCTTCCGCGCCGCCTTTTTGGACGGCCGGCTACTCTTGCGCGCCGCCCGGCGACCCTTCCTGGCGGTCTTGCGGGCCGAACGCCTCTCCGTTCTCGCAGATTTCCGTGCGGCTTTTCGAGCTGATCTCTTGCCTCTCCTGCTTCCCGACGACCCGCTATCGGAGGAGTCTCCGAAATCGAACGAACGGGAGGACCCGGGGCTTGACGAACTGCTCTCGGAAGGCAGAGGATCCATCCACCCAGAGCCCGACCAGCCCATCTCCATATTATGAAGTTCGGCCATCTTAGCTTCCTCCGAACGCGAGTGCGGCGTCACCCGCCGCCGGTCCGAGGCGCACAGAGCGCCAACCGGGTGAGTCAGGACATATAACTTGCACATCCTCAAGGCTTGTGCAAGCCATATCGCGAGATTGAAGGCCGGTTCATGCTGGTCCCCTCCGATTAGAGTGCGCTATTTTATCGCTATTCTGCCTCTCCCTGGATCACGCTCTGGTGAACTCAGTAGTGGTTTCGCCAGTTAATCGCCGCGCAATACGGCCGCGAGGTGTATTGCCCCATATTGTTGGGGTACTTGCTTTTGCAGCATCGATCAGCACGCCGGGGAGGGCTCAGGCAGTGGCGGAGGTGCAGGTTACCCCAGAAACGATGACTCTGGGTGTAGGCCAGAAACAGGCACTCTTTGCCACCGCCTTCGACACACACGGCAACCTCATTGCCAGCGCCAAATTCACCTTCTGGAGCTCCGACACTCTGATCGCCGCGGTCAGGAAGGACGGAACGGTGCTTGGCATAAAGCCGGGTCTGGCCAAGATCGAAGCGCGGTTGCAGGGGAAGCGGGCGTCCCTGGCAGTGCTGATCACCGGCAGCGCGCCCGGCGAACCCGCCGGCACCCGAGCATCCACTGCTTCCGTCCTCACCCTGGAGCCGCCGGCGCTCACCTTGATGCCAGGTGAAACGGCACGGATCCGGGCCCAGGCTTTAAAGGAGGACGGCACCCCGGTCTCGATCGGCAGGGTAACCATCAAGTCCCTCAAGCCGGAGGTGGCCCGAGTCGACTCCGGAGGACTGGTGACGGGAATTGGGGCGGGACGTACCATCCTGCAGGCGGCGTCCGGTGGCCTTATGGCGACCTTGCCGGTGGAAGTGATGCCGGGTGATTTCACTGTCAGCCCCGCATCTCTCGGTCTTGGCGTGGACCAGACCGACACTCTTCATGCGCTGATTCCGGGCCAGAATCGGGAACTGAGGGGAGTGGTACAATGGCGGTCCAGCGATACATCGGTCGTTGAGGTTACCTCCACCGGCGTGGTTCGCGGTCGCTCAGCCGGCACAGCTGAGATCATCGGCACCGCATTCTCGCAGGAACGGCGAGCCACGATCACCGTTCGCGCAACTCCCGATGCCCTCGTGGTCTCACCTCACCAGGGCGGCACCCTCCAGCTGCCGGTTCAATCGAAGCAGCAGTTCACCGCGGTGGCAGAAGCTGCCGACTCCACCCCGCTCGCCGACGTCCGCGTGAACTGGGAGCTGAGCGATACGTTCGTCGCCCGCTTTGATCCGGTGACCGGGATACTCACCCCGAAGGCGCTGGGCACCACCACACTGACCGCGCGACTGCCGGGCATCACTCCGGCAGTGTGGACCATTCAGGTCGTCACCGGCGATATCACTGTCGAGCCCGTCCGAATTGGGCTGCTAGTGGGGCAACGGGCCACATTGTCGGCGGTGCCACGGGACCAGGACCCTTCGGTGACCAGGACGGCGGCCACCAAGTGGACCTCGGATCGGGCCGAGGCAGCAATTGTGCGAGAAAACGGCCAAGTGGAGGCCGTGGCCCCTGGGCATGCTGTGGTCACGGCAGTGACGCCTTGGGGAAAGCAGGCAAGCGCGGACGTCTTTGTGGTAGCGGATCTCTTTCTCAGCTCGAATCGCCGTGGCAGCAGTGGGATTTACCAGATGAGGGTCCCGGGGCCGCTCGCAATGCTGCCGGTCCTGGTGGACAGTGCTACCAATATTCAGGCTGTTCTCGCGCCAGAACGGACTCGTGTGGCCTTCAGCTCCAACCGCTCGGGCAGCTTCGATCTCTATCTGATGGACGCCGACGGTCAGAGACTACGCCGACTCACCTCCAGCTCAGGCGGTGAGGGGGAGCCGGCCTGGAGTCCGGATGGCGGTCACATCGTCTATACCGCGACCACGGGAACGGCTACTCAGGTCTGGATCATGAGTGCTGACGGGGGAGACAATCGCCAGCTGACGACGGCCTCAGGAGGAAACCACTCACCCAGCGTCTCACCCGATGGCCGGACGATCGCGTTCGTATCGGCACGAAGCGGTAATCACGCCGTTTACACGATGAACATTGACGGGACCAATCAGCGGCGACTTAGCAAGGGCTCAGCACGGGAGACCAATCCACGGTACGCCCGAAATGGCGACCTGTTCTATGTCGTGGAGCGGGGTGGCGGATCCAAGGGTTCGCGGGTCATGCGGCTTACAGCGGCAAACGGCAACATCTCCCAGGTGCTCCAGACCGATGAGCCGATGTCCTCCCTAGCAGTCTCCCGCGAGGGCGACCGGCTGGCCTACGTGGTAGGGCAGATCCGGGACGCCGCCAAGGGAAGGGTCGAGTTCAGTTTGTTTCTCCAGGCCACCGCCCCCCGTACTCCTCCGATGAACGTTCCGCTCGAGCCCGGCGAGCAAATCCTCAGTCCTTCCTTTTAAAACGAATGAGAGCGCTTGTTCTGGAGGCCGCAGGCGGAATCGAGCACCTGCGGGTACAGGAGTTGCCTGAGCCAGTGATTCAAGCGTCGAATGAAGCGCTTATCCGGATTCATACCGTCGGTTTAAATCGCCTGGATTTATGGGTGGCAGAGGGGCTGCCCGGGGGGAACTACAGCTTTCCCCATATCGTGGGCTCTGATGGCTCGGGCACTGTCGATCAGGTGGGAGCCGAGGTAGACGGTATTCGGCCGGGCGACCGGGTCATGATTAATCCAGCTTTCTCCTGCGGCAATTGTCCATGGTGCTTGCAAGGAGAGGAGTCGCTGTGCCGAAAGCTGCAGGTGCTAGGGGAGCATCGGCCGGGCTCGGCCGCCGAGTACGTGGTCGTTCCGGTGGAGAACCTGGCGCGGGTTCCGGATTCGATGCCCTGGCCCGAGGCCGGCGCCTTCTCTCTGGCAGCGCTTACCGCCTGGCGCATGCTGACCACGCGTGGCCGGGTTCAAGCGGGTGAGACCATAGTGATCTGGGGCATCGGGGGAGGCGTCGCCATGGCGGCGCTGGAGATTGCCCGGCTGCTCGGCGCTCGCACCATTGTCACCAGTGGCTCGGATGCCAAGCTGGAGTTCGCCTTGTCCCGGGGCGCCGATGCAACCCTCAATCACCGTCGGACGGATGTGGTCAGCGAGGTTCGGCGCCTGACTAACGGGCTGGGGGCAGATGCCATCGTGGACAGTGTGGGTGAGGAGAGTTGGCCGCAGTCGCTCCGGATGCTGAGGCGAGGTGGCCGGCTCCTGGTCTGCGGAGCCACGACGGGACCAATGATCTCCATGGACCTGCGACGGCTGTTCTGGCATCAGTGGAGTATCCTGGGCTCCACCCTGGGAAGCCAACGTGAGTACAGGGAGATCGTGAAGCTGGCCGGGGAAGGGAAGCTCTGGCCGGTGGTGGACCAGGTAGTTCCGCTGAGTCGGGCCCTCGAGGCCTTTGCCCGATTGGATCGAAGTGAGCAGCTTGGAAAACTCGTGATCGAGGTTGCCCAGTGAACGAGCTCTGGCAGCGGATGGAAGCCGGTGCCGCACAGATCAGCAGCGTGGTGCCTGCGCTGGTGGGCGCATTCGTCATTCTGATGACCGGCTACTTCCTTGCCCGCCAGGTTCAGCGCTGGGCCGACGAGACCCTCAAGCGGCTCAAGTTCGACCGGATGGTCAGCGCTGGTGGATTCGACGAGGTGGTGGATCGGGCGGGACTTCGTCTGGACCCTGTCCGGGCGCTGGCCAAGCTCATTTTCTGGCTGGTAATGCTGGTGGTAATTCTGCTGGCGAGCACCGCGCTCGGCCTCGAGAGTATCAACGAGATGTTTGGTGCGATGCTGGCCTTCATCCCCACGCTGATTGCCGGCATCGTGATCGTGATTCTCGGGATCATCGTAGGTGAGTTTGTTCGGGGTCTGATTCTGGCTTCGGCTGGCGGCGTATCAGGGGTGCCGACGGTGGCCAAGCTGGCTAAAGGCGCGGTGATCACTATCGCCCTATTCATGGCCCTGCAGCAGGTTGGGGTGGCGGAGGAGATCGTGACCGCCGCATTCACCCTGATTCTCGGCGCCGCCGCTCTGGCGGTGGGACTGGCGTTTGGCCTGGGTAACCGGGAGCTAGCCGGCGAGATCACCCGTCGCTGGTACGAGGAAGGTCAACGCCGGGGCCGGCGAACGTCGGATCGAAATGGCGGTTTGCCGGGAGAGGAGGCGAGTCAGGAGTCGCGAGTCACCAGTCAGCAGGCGTCGGTCATCAGTCACGACTCCTCAGTGACGGGCCATCGGCCATATCGAGAGCGGTAGTTCGGTACAGACCGCCCTCGCTATTTCAGAGTAAATCTAGCCACCGATCTGGTACCGTCGGTGTTCCGGATCGACGCGTAGACCGCTCCGTTCGCACCAAATCCAGCTAACGAAGCATCCTTCGGAAGCGTCACGTCTCGCTGCCACCGTCCTTTGCGGTCGAAAACCGAATAAACCAGTGCAGCCTTTTCGTCGTTGCGCGGCTGCTGCAGCCACACCTCGCCATTCGGCCGGCCCAGGGCGAAATCGAAAGCTGCTTTGGTCTCGGCGAATGGATATTTGATCGGGAGGTCCTGGGGCATGCCGAATTCTTTTCCCTGCTCCCGGACCTGTGCCAACACCCGCTCCTTGTCGGCCTCAGTAACCGGAAGCCGGGGAAATTCATGCGGCGGCCCCTGCAGCCAGTCTCCCTTGGCCGAGCGCCAATCTACTCGGCCTTCCCGCCCTCGGGCGACCCACGCGCTGCCATCCGGCAGCACACCGAAGAAGTCATTGGGCGCGAAGACCTTTGCCGCTTGTTGTACCTGCTCACCAAAGACGGCGTCGCCATACTCCGGAGAAGCAAGGTGGGCCACGGTGTCGATGGTACCGCTTCGGAGCGTCACGCGCAGAACGGGAATGCTGTCCGGCCGGACGGCTCGACCGGGCTCTCCGCCACCGAGAACTGCCTGGTAATCGATCTTGTAGCCTCCTCCGAGGGTGTCGTAGAGAAGAATGGGAGTTTTGCCCGCTGCAGTGTGGGAGGGAAGCACGTCAAGCGGCTTACCAGCTTCGCTCCACAGCGTGGTTCGGACGGCGCTGAAGTCGACCAGCGCGATGGTGTCGCCCGCGAGATGAGCCACCCAGCCGGGGAACTTGTACTGACCTGCGGGGCTTCCCTGAGCGACTGAATCCACCCGGGTACCCAGGGTATCAACTTTCCCGCTGGCGAGGTTGCCCCTGAGGAACAGCTTGCTCCTGGTATCAGCGAACACCACCGCTCCATTGGACAACTCCACCACATTGCTGAGCATCCCGAACTTGGCCGGCAGTCGTGCGTCGTGGGAGAGTACGCTCTGACTCTGCGCCCGACGACAGGCAAGAATGCCGGCCGCGGCGAAGACACCGATCAAGAGGGCTCGCTTCATGAGTAATCCTTGTTCTACGGGCGTGAGAGCGTCACCGATGTAGGGGACTGGCCGGGA
Source organism: uncultured Gemmatimonadales bacterium (assembly GCA_963698975.1). GTDB lineage: Bacteria > Gemmatimonadota > Gemmatimonadetes > Gemmatimonadales > GWC2-71-9 > CAVVWJ01. The sequence goes on along the minus strand of CAVOSV010000002.1, from coordinate 737,074 downwards.
ATCGGCATCGCGATGAGCCGAGTGCCATCGGCTGTGGGCTCCGCCACAAGGGCGGTCTGTTCTGCCAGGGCCAGGATGCGACCTGATCCCCGAATTCTGACTTCGCGCACCAACCGGCCGGCCCGGTCTACCACGTGGTAGCGCCTCGAGGAATCAGCAGGTGCCCGACTCTTTTCCAGCCACACCTGGCCGGCGGGACTGGACATTCCGGCTTCGAAGGCCGGTTTCAGCGCAGCAAAGGGAAGGTCCTGCGCGGTACGCCTGAGCTCCGCCGGGAATTTCCGGAGGAAGAGCTCCCGATCATACCGAGTGACCTCTAAAACCCGGTCGGGCAGCGCTGCGCCCTTCGACCATTTTCCTTCGGGTGAGCGCCAGTCCACCCGATTGTCATAGACTCGAGCCACCCACAGTGATCCGTCGGGCAAGATGCCCCAGCGATCCATTCCGCTGAATACCCGGCGCTCGAATCGACGTCCAGCGTCACCGACTACCTCGGCAATGTCGAGAGGGGCCAGGCGGGCGATGGTGTCGACCCGGGCAAACTCCGGACTGGCTAGGACCACCGCGGCGGAATCACGATTGCCGCTGCCGTCCGGTCCTGGCGCAGGGTAGAGGTCGAGATAGTACCGGCCGGCGGCGTCGCGGGACCGGGGCAGCGTGCCCCGGGTTATGGCAGGGGCAGGGATCACCCGGGCGAGGTGTCCAGGGGGCGCCCACAACGTAAGCCGCCGGAGGCCCCAGTCTCCCACGAAGAGCGTGTCCTGGGCAACGAAGATGTTTGCTGGATTGCGCAGGTCCTTCGAGGAGCGCCCACCCAGGGGAGTAGCGGTGTGTCGAGCCGGATCGACGATCGCGACCACTTCCTCGGCCGGCGAGATGGCGGCCCAGCGAGTACCCCCTAACCAGGATGCTTCGGTGATGTCTGCGTAGGGTGCCAGCACCGTATCACCGTTTGCGGTGAGTTCGACAACGGGCGCCTCGGGCTGGGAAGCTCCGCATCCCGCGAGCAGAGCTGAGAACAGGCAGGGGATGCCATAGACCAATTTCGGAAGCATGCAGGAAAGGTAATGGCCTGCATGCCGGTTTTACTCTAGGGATTCCACCAGTAGGAGATTTTCACCAGGAAGATGTTGTCGCCTGGAGTGGAGGCCAGCCGTCCCAGGGCCGAGCCGTTGGAGAAGCTGCCGATGCTCTCGCTGTCTGACCGATTCTGGGTCCAGACCAGAAACAGGGTGGAGCCGGGCAAGTATTCCCAGCGCAACACCGCATTTCCTCGGAGAGATACCAGGGAGAAGTTAGGGTCATCGATCTCCTGCTGGACTGCGGGGCCGGTCCCATCGGGATCGACAGCGAGCCGGTCGGGATCGCTGGTATCAACCGGGTCGGGATAGGGGTGGAAGTCATAAGTGCGGGGCCGGGCCAGCTCCTTGAACCCGGTGTACCGGCCGGAAGAGGCCAGGGGTTGGGCGTATACCTCGAGGCTAAGCTTCGGAGTGAAGATCCAGTTCAGCCTCACGCTGGCCGAAACGGTGGTCTGGTCCAGCGTGGCGAAGACGTAGCGGTGACCATAGGTGGACGCAGCCAGTACATCATCGAAGGTGTCGACGTACTGTGACGAGGTGCCGATTCGCTCGATTTGCGGCTCCACGCGAAACGAGAGGCGTGCCCCAGGCTTCCATTCCAGGGCGGCCCTCGCGCTCCAGCTCTGCTCCCAATCCTTTTGGTAATGGTTGCCGTGCAGACCGAATCCGTAGATCCATCGTTTGTTCGGATCGGAGTCCATCTGGAAGTCCCACTCCACTCCAGGCTGATTGATCATGAGCGGGCCACCACGGGTCCGGCGATCGCTCACTGTACTCGGGTTGTAGGCCACGAACCAGCGTCCCGTCGAGAAGTTCCGCATTTCGTAGAGTCCAGTCAAAAAGAGCCCGGTCCAAGTCACATCGCCCCCGTAGTTGTAGCTCCGGAACCCAGCGAGGTTGAGCCGCCAGCTCCGCAAGAATCGCCCAGGTCGAGTCCACTTATGGCCGAACATGATGTGGCTGTTGATCTGGTCGCTGCGGAACTGAAAACCGAGATCGTTCACATCGAATTGCGGATCGATGACTCCCAGGGCTGAGTTGAACATCCAGTTGCCCTTCTGCTTATTGAGGGAGAATCGAGCACCATATCCGCCTAGAGAGGTAGCACCGGAATCAACGCCAAGATACGAGGCATCCGGGCGCTGGAAGTAGTGTACCGAGCTTTCCTGGAGACTCTGCATGCGCTCCGGCGTGCCATGGGAGCGGCTCAGTCCGGCCCAACCGCTGATCACCCACATCCCACTGCGGTCCAGAGTAGTCCAGCCATCCATGCCCAGCCCGGTGGCGGTGGAGCTCAGCTCCGCCGGCAAGTTGGCCTCATCGAAGGAGCGGGCGGTAAGAGTGCCGATGAAACCTAGGCCATGGCGTCCTCCCTGTATTTCCTTCTGGGCTCGGTATACCCCGTAATATGTGAGCGGCTCTACCTCCTCCTGCCAGTGGTGCTGATCGAGCGCAAACTGGCCATGCTCGCGGCTGGTGAACGCGCTGAGCGCACCCAAACTCCAAGTGCCCACCTTTCCCGAGAGCTTGGCGGCGCCCATGATGTTGCTGCCTGACGGGACATTCGAGTAGTCGTAATCGTCGGGCAACTCGCCCTGGGGTGCTCGGCCAATTCTCCGGGTATAGAGAAAGCTCGGATTGCCCCAGTCGAAGCCCCAGAAGTCGTTGGCTCCGCCCTCGCCAAAGTTGAAAATGCTCGCGCCTTCCACGAAGAACGGCCGGCGCTCGTCGAAAAAGGTCTCCACGTCGCTGAGATTGACCACCGCCGGATCGACCTCGACCTGGCCGAAATCGGGGTTCACCGTAGCGTCCAGCGTGAGATTGCTCCCGATGCCAAGCTTGAGGTCGCCTCCCATTCCAGCGCCGAGATGCGAGCCGTCATTGAAGGGGTCCTGTGCCTCGTGGTTCAGGTACTCGGCGCGGGTGGTAACGTAGGGGAGAACCTCCATCCGCCTCGGAGGCGATACCTGTTCGATGCCCGCCAGCTCGACGAAACGGGAGACGAATCCACTTCCGTTGCTCGGTGTGGGCACCAGATAATCGCGCTCGTTGCGACGGGCAATTTCCCGCTTGAAGTTGATGCCCCATTGGGTTTTTTGGCGCTCGAACCGAAGCTGGGAATAGGGAATGCGGAGCTCGGCGGTCCATCCCGATGAGTCGCGGGCGACCTTGCCGTCCCAGACACCATCCCAGGTGTCGCTGTCCCAGTCATCGTTGAACAACGTACCATCGTAGAGGGTGCCGGCGGCGTTAATGCCGAAGTAGAACCCGGTCCGGCGGTCGTGGTAGCAATCGAGGAAGACGAGAAAGCGGTCTGAGTTGGTGATCCGGTCTCGGCGGGCCAGCTGAGCCTGAATGCTGTCGGGCCTGCTATCGTGCAATCGAGCGCCGATGTACAGCGCGTCGTCATCGTAGAGCACTCGCACTTCGGTTGATTCGCTGGCGGGAGCTCCCTCGTCAGGCTCCCGCTGGATGAAACCGGAGATCGGTGGAGCGTCCGCCCACATGGCTTCACCCAACTGCCCATCAAGAGTGATTTCGCCGGAAGCCCGTGCCGCGTGCACCTTCGTTTTGATACCGTGGGGAAGGGTATCGGTCGGCCAGCCAGCCGGGCTGGACAGGGCGAGGTACAACGCCAATGCAATTGCGGGATCGGCCAAGGAAACCTCCGTCGAGCAAGCCAGTGCTGATGCGCGAGGCTTAGACGGGGGATCCGTTCAAAAGGTTGGCCTTACCGCAGAATCTCCTCAAAAAGATCGACGGCCCGGGGATCGTTGCTCTGGCCCAGCCAGAACAATGCCGACTTCCTGAGCTCCGGATCCCGATTCGTTCGGGCGATGCGAATGAGCGCCGGTACCGCCTCCGCGGAACTCCGCTGCGACAGGGCAAAAACCGCTTGCTTCCGCACTTCTCGCTCAGTACCCGTGTCGCCGGCAATAGAATCGAGGGCAGCATCCACCGCCGCTCCTGCGGCCTGGCCTAACCAGAACACGGCGCTTCGGCGCCGTTCCATCGGCAGCCGAGTCGAGCGTGCCAGGTGAAGGAGCGAAGGCCAGATGGTGACGCTGTCGGCCAGGATGGCGGGCAGCACTGGATCCCCGCTCAGATCGCTGCGGCTCCCGGCGAGATGCAGGAAGTACGCGGCGGCCTCCTGCGGGCGGATGGTGCCGAGGTCTTTGGAGGCCGCGGCATTGCGCCAATGGCCGCCGACAAAGGTTCGCAGGGCAATGACCTGGTGATTGCGGAGCGTGAGACTCACGCGAACCGGCTGGCTCTCACACTCCACTTCCCAGTCCTCGTTGTCCTGAATGTTGATGTTCTGGTCTCCGTCGCCACAAACTCCTGGTCGAGCGGCAAAGCTCAAGTGCACTTTCCCGCTCTCCACTGCGCTTATCCGTTGCTCCAGGGTCTGGGCCCACCCGGCTCTGGGCAGCGTCGCAGCCGCGCTCAGTAGGAGATAGAGTCGGAACATTCGGCTAAGGCTGATCGATGATGTCCTGAATGGCCTGAACCGCACGAGCCTGGTCAGACTGTCCCAGCCAGAAGAGGGCGCGTTTCCGGAGCTCAGGGTTGGGATCCTTCTTGGCGATCTCGATCAACTTGTCGAGCGCTGCGGGCTCGTTCCGTTGGGAATACACGAACACCAGCTGCTCTCGCATTTCCCGCTCGCTCACGTTGGCGTAGAGCCGGGTCAACTCTTCAATAGAGACCCCGCCCTGGCCGGCCCAGAAGAGTGCCTGCTTTCGCATCTCCAGTCTTTCCGAAGTGTCGCGGGCGATACCGAGCAGCCATCGTCCATTTTCCTCCCCACCCAGCTGAGATAGCGAGAAGAGAACCTTCTTCTTGAGTTCTTCACCGGTGAGCCGGCCGTATAGCGAACGGAGAAAGGCGGCGTTTTCCGGCGTCTGACGTTGGCCCAGCCAGAAGATGGCTCGTTCGCGCATCGACTCCGGAACTTCCTTCCGCTCCGCGTAGGTGCGCAGCGCCTGTTGGGCGTGCGGACTGTCGTGCTGAGACAGAGCGAACACTGCCCGCTCCTGGATCTCCTCGTCTTTGGAAAACCGGAGAATCGAGTCCAAAGCTCCCACCGCCCGCTCGGTGCCGACCTGAGAGAGCCAGAATACGGCCTGGCGGCGCACTTCCGGATCCGGGTCGCTGCGAACCGACTCCAACAGGATGTCCTCGGTTCCCGGCTCATTCTGCTGGGCCACCAGGAAAACGGCTTTCCGCCGAATGCAGGCGCTGGCGGTATCGCGCTTCGCGAGCACCCGGCGCAGGATGGGGCGTGCCCGGGCGGCATCCATTTGTTGTAGCGCGTTCAGCGCCGCCACTTTCATGTCGTCATCCTCGCTGGCGCATCGGCTCGATGAGCTCGATCGGGAGGAGCTGCTCGATCGCGACGAGCTGCTCGAGTACGGAGTTGGCGGCGTCGGTGGTATCGGCGGCGTCGGGGGTGTTGGGGGCGTCGCGGGTGTTGGAGGGGTCGGCGGCGTCGGTGGTGCGGGCGGCGCAATGCTGGTGGCGGCCCGCGAAATCTCCTCTGCCGCCTCACTATCGCCCCGGCGAGCCAGCTCTCCTAGAACGCGGCTCTCCAAGGCGGCCGCGTCGCCGTGGGTGGCCGCCTGGGGATAACGCTCCTTTTGGCGCCGCAGTGCCGCTAAAGCTGAGCGGAGATCGCTATCGCCTCCCAGGCGATAGAGCGCGAAGGCCTGCCAGTAGAGCGCGTCCCCAGCATAACCGGAGCGGGCGAAACGATTCGGAATCTGGGAAAACAGATTGGCGGCTGTCCGGAACTCGCGCCGGCCGAGCGTCTCTCGGGCAATGCGATAGAGCGAGTCCGCCGGATCGCCCTGAAGCCAGGCAACGGGGATCCGGGGAATTGCCGAGTCGCCTACCGCCGCCATATGGCTCAGAGGAAAGCCTGAGTCTCCAAGGGTCGGGGGATAGCCGCTGACGGCCGTGATCGCGGCGAGCGCCAGGCCGACCTGCAGGGAATACATCACAACGCTCCTTGTGTGGCACTCGTGCCGGCGGGCACGGCGGTTCTGAGCCGGGACAACACACCGCCCTGCTCGATTCCCTCGGTGATGAGCTGGAGATCACGAGATCTCGGCTGGGGTGACAGCTGTGCAATCTCCGCCAGAACCAGCTCCAAATCCTGCAACAGGAGCCGGGTCCGAGCATCATCAGCGGCTGGCGAATCCATTAGCAGGCGGTTGGTTGCCAACAGCTGTCGAGCCGTAGCCGATGCCAGTCGCTCGTTTCCCTTGCCGCGTACGGAGGCGCGGAACAAGGTGAGAAAGGCCTCGGATTGACTGAGGTGTTCTGTGGTAACCACGCGGTAGGCGGCCTCACTCACCCGGGGCGCTGCTGCGGACGAGGGCGCTGGAGCGGATGTAGCAACAGTTGCGGGCTGTTTTACGCTCATGCGGCCCAGGCCGATGCCCAGCGCCAACAGAGCGGCAATGCCTGCGGCCCAGGTCAGCGGGCGATGGGGACGGATGTCAGGAAAACGACGGAAGGGGAGAAGACGGTGAGGCTCTAGCTCCTCGGTCTTCTCCTTCGGCGATGCCTTGTCTGCTTCCCGTGCCGCCACAATGCGCTGCCAGACCTCCTCCCGGGGTGTTTCGGGAGGGGCATTGTACTCGCGAGCGGAGTCGCGCAGCAGATCGTCGAGTCGGTCGTCCATTATTCCTCAGTCCTTCGCAAAGTCAGCCAGCGCTTCCCGGAGCCGAGCCCGGGCGCGGAACAACTGGGCCTTGGACGTCCCTGGATGAACTCCGAGGGAGGCGCCGATCTCTTCGTGAGTGTACCCCTCGACGTCGTGCATGATGAACACCGCTCGATATCCCTCGGGCAAATCATCGATGGCTTGATTAAGTCGAGTCTTGAGGTCCGGCTCCGCTTCAGGTCTTGTGGACCCGGCGGCGGTGAAATCGTCCAGCCCGATTTCGCGCTCGTTGCGCCGGCGCACCTTGCGCAAGCCGTTCAGCGTCACTGAGATCGCGATCGATCCCAGCCAGGTTGACAGGGCTGCGTCTCCCCGGAAGGTCTGCAGCCGACTGAACGCGCGGATAAACGTCTCCTGGGTATAATCCTGAGCTCGATCCATATCTCCTGCCATTCGGTACGCCAACCGAAAGACCCGGTCCACGTGCGCGTCGTAGAGGGCACGCTCGGCGCTCGGGTCTCCCGCCAAGACTCGACTGATCAGTTCGCGTTCTTCCACCGGCTCCGGAGCGTAGGTCGTTTCGACTGAACCGCACCTCTGACACGCATTGGCGCCATAGGGTTGCGTCGGGGGTACGTTCAACGAGCCAGGCAACCTTCCGGAACATCCTGGCATCTCAACACCACACAGAAGTACGGACCCAGGCAACGAAATTAGCGCGAGGGACGCATGATGGAGATCGCCAACGGCAAGCCGGAGATGGTTTTCAGAGTCTTGGACCGGGATGGAGTGCCGATTGGCCAGGTTATCCGGCCAAAGACTTCTCCAATCGTAGGGGTAGGCGCTAGGACAGTATTGCTAGTACGAGGCGAGGCCAGAGCAGAGAAGCTGTTACAGCGCTGATCTTACTTTCCTCCCAGGACTCTCTGCTGCGCGTCGAGCAGATCCAGGCGGCTGTCGAGCACCCGGATCTCCTGATCGGATACTTCAATGCTGGCGGCGGCCTGAGCCCGCTGGGCCTCGAGGGTCTGCTTCTCCAGTTCCCCGATCACCCGATCCAGGCTCGCGCCCCCGGCGCCCCCGACGGGTGCGCGGAGCCTTCCAGTCCGCCGGACCGCTAGCTGGAGCTCCAGCTCCAGGGCCTTCTTGTTCAAGTCGGCGAACTCGGCGCGCTTGCTCTCCAACTCGGTCTCCGCCTCCCGCAGCTCCTCCCGCCGCTTCAACAGGTCGATTTCCCGCTCAGCGGCCTTCCGCTCTGCCTCGAGTCCAGCCCGGTCCGCATCCCGGTTCTCCTTCTTGGCCACGTTGATTCGGTCCTTGATCCGGACGATCTCGACTTTTTTGAATTCGATTCTGGAGGTGGCACCGAGGCGCATTGTCTCCGCCTGCTGTCGTGCCTTCTCTGCCGCTTCGATGGCGGCAGCGGTTGCGCGGATCTGCTTTTTGATGCTGACAGTATCGCGCGGAGGGACCAGCATGATGAAGCTGTCGAAGCCGCTCGGCGCAGTGCCTCCGCCTTTGCTTTGGGCCGTCGCTGCAGCGGGCGCCACCAGGAGGAGAGTCAGAAGCAGCATCGAGCATCTGGACATACGTGAGAATCCTTGGCCGGCGGCCATGGGGGTGGGAGAGGCTGTACCTGGAACTACAGACGGGAAGTATCGGCCGGAGGTCCGTTCCGCTTAACCTGGAGCGAGTGAATAATCGACACGAACGGTGCGTCTAAGTCCTTGTTGCGGACCAGCTTTCCCTGATAGCTCAGCGTTGCTGCCGGACCTCACGCCCGACTATATTTCCCGCTCGAGGCCTCCCCTGGCCGTCATAGCCTCAGCACAGGAATTCCATGACAGCACCGAACTCGCGCGAACGGATTCTGCCCCGGCTCATCGAAGAGGAAATGCAGCAGTCGTTCATCAACTACTCGATGAGCGTCATCGTTTCCCGCGCCCTGCCGGACGTGCGTGATGGCTTAAAGCCGGTGCATCGCCGGATCCTGTATGCGATGAACGAGTTGGGCCTGGTGCCCGGCCGCCCGTACAAGAAATCCGCCACCGTGGTAGGCGACGTCCTCGGCAAATACCATCCGCATGGAGACGGGTCGGTTTACGACGCCCTCGTGCGGATGGTCCAGGAGTTCTCCCTGCGGTACCCGCTGGTAGACGGCCAGGGAAATTTCGGTTCTGTCGATGGTGACCCCGCGGCCGCGTATCGCTACACCGAGGCCAGGCTCACCCGAATCGCCATGGCCATGCTGGAGGACATCGACAAGAACACCGTCGACTTCCAGGCCAACTTCGACGACCGGCTGCAGGAGCCCACGGTACTCCCGGCCAAGATTCCCAACCTTCTGGTGAATGGCTCCAGCGGCATCGCCGTGGGCATGGCCACGAACATCCCACCGCACAACCTCCGTGAAATCGTCAAAGGCGTCCACCTGCTGGTGGATAACCCTGAAGCGACTATCGGCGAGCTGCGGAAGGTCATCAAGGGGCCCGATTTCCCCACCGGCGCCTACATCTACGGACGCGAGGCGATCAAGGAAGCCTACGAGACCGGCCGGGGCCGGGTGGTTATGCGGGCTCGGGCCCAGATCGAGGAGCGGGAGACCACCGGACGCTCGCAAATCGTAGTCACCGAGATTCCCTATCAGGTCAACAAGGAGAACCTCGTCAAGGCAATTGCGGAGCTCGCGGCCGAGAAGAGGCTGGAAGGGATCAGCGGCATCAACGACGAGTCCGATAAAGACGGCATGCGGATCGTCATCGAGCTCAAGCGCGACGCCATTCCCAATGTGGTGCTGAACCAGCTCTACAAGCACACCCAGATGCAGACCACCTTCGGGGTGATCATGCTGGCGCTAGCGAATGGCGCGCCGAAGATCATGAACCTGAAGGAGCTGCTGCAGCACTTCATCGATCACCGGCACAACGTCATTACCCGGCGCACGCAGTTCGACCTCGATGCGGCGCAGGCCCGCGAGCACATCCTGGATGGCTTGAAGATCGCCGTCGACAACATCGACGAGGTGATCAAAATCATCCGCGGGTCAGACGATACCGCCCAGGCGGATGCCCGGCTCCGCAAGCGGTTCGGCTTCAGTGAGAAGCAGAGCGATGCCATTCTGAACATGCGGCTGGCCAAGCTCACCGGGCTGGAGATCGAGAAGCTGGAAGCGGAGCTGAAGGAGCTGCGCGCTACGATCAAGGAGCTGAAGGGGATCCTGGCCTCCAAGCCCAAGCGGATGGTCATCCTGAAGGAGGAGATGGAAGACATCGCGGGCACCTTCGGCGATGACCGGCGCACCGAGATTGTGGCCGACCAGGGCGAGTTCACGGTCGAGGATCTGATCGCCGAAGAAGATATGGTGATCACCATTTCCCACACCGGCTACATCAAGCGGATCCCGATCACCACCTACAAGCGGCAGCGGCGTGGGGGACGGGGGCTCACGGGAGCGGATCTCAAGGCCGACGACTGGGTGGAGCATTTGTTCATTGCCAGCACCCACGACTACCTGATGTTCTTCAGTAACAAGGGACAGGTCTATTGGCTCAAGGTGCACGAAATTCCTCAGGCGGGCCGTGCCGCCAGAGGGAAGCCGGTGATCAACTGCATCGCCATCAGGCCGGACGAGCAGATCGCGGCCCTGGTACCAGTACGCGAATTCACCGATGACAAGTGCCTGATCTTTGCGACCCGGCAGGGAACGGTGAAGAAGACCGTGCTCTCGGCCTATGGCAACGTGCGAGCCACGGGTATTTGCGGCATCAACATCGAAAAGGGCGACGAGCTGATCGATGTCCAGGTGTGCGATCAGAACAGCGACATCATTCTGGCCACCAAGGACGGGATGAGCATCCGGTTCCATCAAGGCGACGTGCGCGACATGGGCCGAGCAACAACCGGCGTTAAGGGGATCGAGTTGGAGAAGGGCGACGAGGTCATCGGCATGGTGGTGGTGCGGCGCGACGCGAGCATACTGGTAGTGAGCGAGAAGGGCTACGGCAAGCGATCGGAATTGGCCGACTATCGGGTGCAGAGGCGGGGAGGCAAGGGCATCATTACCCTGAAAAAGACGGAGAAGACCGGGTCAATTGTTGCCCTGATGGAGGTCATCCCCGACGACGAACTGATGATGATCACCCGGCAAGGCGTAATCATCCGGCTCCCGGTGGATGGAATTCGGGTGATCGGGCGCAACACGCAAGGCGTCCGGGTCATGAACCTGGATTCAGGGGACGCCGTGGTGGATGTTGCCCGGGTGGTCAAGGAGGATGAGGGAGGGGCGGAGCCGGTGGCCGGCGGTGACGAGGTCACCCCGACCGCGGCGGTGGAGTAGTCGCTATCATTATCGATGACTTCAGCCGCCGATAGGTCGGCCCACCGCCAGGCTGACTCTGCGCCGAGCTCCACGGTGTCCCTTGCAGCGCTGCGGGCCGCCGCGGAAGGCCTGCAGGGCGTCGCCGTGAAAACGCCGCTCTTGCGCATCCCCGATCTCGATGCGCGGTGCGGCGTTCCCGTTTTTCTCAAGGGCGAACATCTCCAGCCAATAGGCGCATTCAAGGTTCGCGGCGCCTATACCGCTGCCTCCCGCATTCCAGCTGAATTGCGTGCCCGGGGGCTGATCACCTACTCCAGTGGTAACCATGGCCAAGCGGTGGCCTGGGCGGCCCGCCGCCTCAACACCCGGGCAGTAGTGGTGATGCCGGAGCGGGCCCCCGCCGTCAAGGTGGAGGGCGTCCGCCAGTTGGGTGGCGAGGTCATCATTGCCGGGAACAGTTCCGCGGAGCGCTATACCAAAGCCCAGCAGATGGTAGAGGAGCAGGGCTTTATCATGGTGCCGCCGTTCGAGAGTCTGGAAGTCATTGCCGGGCAGGGTACCTGCGGCCTGGAGATCATCGAGCAATGTCCGGAAGTGCAGTCCATCCTGGTTCCGGTGGGCGGCGGCGGTCTGATCGCCGGGATCGCATCCGCTACCGCCGCCCTGAAGCCCGAGGTTCAGGTTGTCGGGGTCGAGCCGGTTGGGGCTCCCAAACTTACCCGTGCGCTGGAAGCTGGCCGCCCGGTCAAGCTCGATCATACCGAGAGCATTGCCGATGGACTGCTGCCATTGTCCATCGGAACGATTCCATTTGGGATTCTGTCCGGCATCGTCCGCCAATCGGTCCTGGTGGACGAAGCCGAGATCGAGGAGGGGCTACGATATCTCTACCGTCATGGCGGGTTGTCGGTGGAGCCCTCAGGGGCAGTCACCACCGCCGCTATCCTGGCCGGGCGAGTTCGACTATCGGGACCGACCGTAGCGGTTGTCAGCGGCGGAAACGTGGACCCGGCGGTGTTCCAGCGCCTGGTGCAATCATGAGCGTGGCACCCAAGATCCTGGTGGCGGACGACGATCAGGCGCTCTCTCGCACCCTGTCGTGGATCCTGAAGGAGAACGGCTATGACGTGTTCACCGCCCCGGGGGGTGAGCATCTGTTCGAGCATCTCACCGCCGAGCCGTTCGATCTTCTCCTGCTCGACATCATGATGCCCAAAGTGGACGGTCTTCAGCTGCTCCAGCGGGTGAAGGCCGATCCCCGGTTCAAGGACCTTCCGGTCCTGATGATTTCCTCGATGCCGCCGGAGGAGGCCACCGTCCGATCGCTGGGACTCGGCGCAGCGGACTTCATCCCGAAGCCATTTCGGGTTCGCGAGCTCCTGGCTCGGGTCAAGGCGCATCTGCGGGTGGGGAGGGAGCTGAACCAGGCGCGGGCGGAGGCCCGGTCGCGCTCGGAGATGATGGACATCATGCAGGAGGTTACCACTTCACTGAAGCCGGACGAGATCTACGGCATTCTGGTGCGGCGAGTAGCCCAGGCGCTCAGCATCCCCCGATGCTCGATCATCATGGCAGGACCCGACGACGAGGTCGGCACGGTAGTGGCCGCCTTTGAGAATCCCATGCTGCACAACCTGCAGGTGGACCTCAAACGGTATCCCGAGATCCGGCACGCGTTGAAGACGGGTGAGGTAGTGCTGGTCCGGGACGTTCACACCGATCCGCTGTACGGCGGGGTCCGGGAAGATTGGGAGTCGCTGGGCAGGCCGGTGGATACCCGCTCCGCCGTAGCATTGCGGTTCTCTCTCAGACAGGAGCCCGTCGGTGTGTTCTTTCTCAGAACCACGAGCGAAGATCCACCCTTGAATGAGCACGATGTGCAGTTTGCCGAAGAAGTCACCAACGCCGCCGTTGCCGCGCTGGAACGAGCCTACGATCTGGAAAATGCCGTGCTGGGCCAGGAACAGATGCGACACCTGGCCGAAACCGATCCCCTGACCAACTGTTTCAACCGTCGAGCGCTGATGGACAAGCTGGAACAGGAGATGGATCGTGCGGCCCGCTACGCCACCATGCTCACTGGCATGATGGTGGATATCGACAATTTCAAGCAGATCAACGACACCTATGGCCACCTGGTGGGCGACCGGGTGTTGAAGCAACTAGCAAACCTGTTGAAGCGGGAACAGCGCTCGGTGGATATCGTGGCGCGGTATGGCGGAGAGGAGTTCGTGGTGCTGTTGCCCGAGACGACCAGCGCCGAATCCCGGAACTTCGCCGAACGCATTCTTCGGCGAGTTGCCACCCACGATTTCGGAGAGCCAGGCCGACCGGTGCGGGTCACCATCAGCATCGGGATTGCTACCTACCCCGATGAGCGGGTGAGCGACGGGGAGTCGCTCCTGCGGCTGGCTGACACGCATCTGTACCGGGCCAAAAGCGACGGCCGGAATCGGTTCAGGGATTGAGCAACAGGCGTTGCCCCCGCTGCCAGACCAGCTACGCGGCGCCCGCCCGGTTCTGCGTGAAGGACGGATCGCTGCTGGTTGAGAGCGACACCAAGCTCGCGGAGCCAGTCCCCTCACCCGCCGCCCGGGCTTCCGCCAGAGATTCCGCTGGGCCTCGTGCGGCACCGGATCACATCCCGTCCACCCTGGCTTCCCTCACCGGCCAGGTGCTCGATCAGAGGTACCACATTACTCGTAAGCTGGGCGAAGGCGGGATGTCCTACGTCTATCAGGCCCAGGAGATCGATACCGGCCGGCCGGTTGCAGTCAAAATTCTGATCCCGCGCCTATCGCGGGACCCGGCCTCGGTCGAACGGCTGCGCCGCGAGGCCACTATAGCCACTCGGCTGAACCATCCCAACGTCTGTCCCATTCTCAGGCTGGGCGAGACGTCGGATCGGCTGCTCTATCTGGTCATGCCCTTCCTCGAGGGCGAGCCCCTGAGCGAGCACGAAACCCGCCGAGGTCCATTTCCGGTGGCTGATGGCCTCCCACTGCTGGTTCAGATGTGTCATGGGCTGGGACACGCCCACGACCTCCAGATCATTCATCGAGACCTGAAGCCGGAAAACGTAATGCTGGTTCCGGACTCGACTGCCCTCAATGGATTCAGGGCCGTGGTCATGGACTTTGGACTGGCAAAGGAACGGCGGGCCGGGCCTGATGTCGTTAAGCTGACTGCCACGGGCATCGTCCTGGGCACTCCCGAGTTCATGAGTCCGGAGCAGATTCGGGGGAAGCCGCTCGACGGGCGCAGTGATATCTACGCGCTGGCTGTGCTCGCGTTCGAACTGTTCACCGGTCAGCTGCCCTTCACAGGGAAGAGCGCGCAGGAAACGATGATAGCCCGGCTCAGAGGCGCCCCTACCCCGCTGCGTGAGGTCAAGGCAGACCTTCCTGCCAAACTGGAGATCGTGATCAACAAGGCGCTGTCGGTAAACCCAGCGGAGCGGTATGGAACGATGGAGGAGATGGCCCACGCGCTCGAGACCACCGCGACTACCGGTGTGTTCAGCAGGCTGTTCAAGCGTTAGGCATGGCTGTCCTGCTGCTCCTGATCCTTTTGTGGCTCGACCCTCCCGTCGAGCCGCTTCGGTTTCTGCAGTCCGCCATTAGCGATCACCGGATCGTATTCCTGGGTGACATCCACCCGCTGGCCGAGCCGAAGCTGCTGGTCACCCGCCTGATTGCATCGCAGCGAGAAGACCAGGCTATAGACCTGTTGGCGCTCGAGGTGGCTTCTGAACAGCAGGAGTGGATCGATCGGTATCTCGCCTCTCAGCCCGAAGATGTCAGCATCCTTTTGGATCATCCCCGCACCCTCCGGGACTACTGGGGACGTAGCGTCGAGTACCTCTCGATTTATCGCGCGGTGTATCACTGGAACCGTGAGCACTCCGGCCACCCCACCCACATTCTAGCTGCCGACCTTCGAGGCTGGCCCATTGCTCCCCTGACTCCTCACATGGCTACAGGGGGCTTTGTCAACCGCGACGTTTGGATGGCCGCAGCATTCCGCAAAACCCTCCAGGAACACCCCAGCTGGCGCGTGTTGATTTTCATGGGGGGATATCATGGGCTGAAGCAGGTGGGAGGGCAGGTTGCAATGGGGAGGGTGCACGATCGATTCGACCACTGGTTTGCCGGCTATCTGGCTGATGAGGGGACCGTGGTGTACACCATCCTGACTGACGCACGACAGGCCGACACCCACCCTGCCACGCGCATGTTCGCCCGGTTGTCCCCCGAAGAGCCGGAGAGCAACTTCGCTGTGATACTCGATTCCACCACCGACGAGGTGCGCGAGCCACTCTATGACGTTGACCAGGAAGGCTTCCGGCTGGAGTTCTGGCCCTCGAGATTCGCGCTTAGACGCGCGGTGGATGCGATGCTGATCCTGAACCGGACGACTCCGATCTCACCGGTCCAGTCATATCGCGGGGCGAGTGATTCGGAACACTGAGTCCCGCTCGGTTCTTTCCTTGATTTGCTTCTACCACCGTCCCAGTCTGGAGTCCACATGAACCAAGCTCTTCTTCTGCTGGCCGTCGCAGTCTCAGTAGCGTGCAGCCGGGAAAAGGC
The DNA here is from genome assembly GCA_963698975.1 of uncultured Gemmatimonadales bacterium. Taxonomy (GTDB): domain Bacteria; phylum Gemmatimonadota; class Gemmatimonadetes; order Gemmatimonadales; family GWC2-71-9; genus CAVVWJ01. Next base: position 721,414 of record CAVOSV010000002.1, on the reverse strand, counting down.
CGGCAACGCGTCGGCCTCGGCCTACACCTCAGATGCCGATAGCAGCGCCCGGGAAGATGGAGTTGCCGGCACCAACAGCGGTGGCGAGCTGGAGGCCCCGCGCCTGATCCCAGCCATGCAGAATCAGCTGAATCTGATGGCGAACGGAACCCAGCCCCCAAACCCCGACAACCTTACTGCCTACAAGAACATGGCCGGCGATCTGATCAACTCAATGATTGCTGATCTGTATCGGGCCGGCTATGCCGACTCGGGGAATTTCCGGGTGCTCGGAGACTCTGTATTGGATGACCTGGGCGGAGGAGCCGGTACATCGGCCAAGCTCGATCGTTCCAAGCTTCCTCAGCACGTAGACCGAATGCAGCGGTTGATCCGGCAATACCAGCAGACAATGCGAACGGCCGCTGAGCGGAGGTAAGCGTCTGCCAGCGGCCTAGTTAGACTGTCATTTTGGCCGAGTTTCGAGGGTGTCGGTTGGCATGCCTGCTGCTTTGAGGCAGGCACGTGGTTCCAAACTATGGGACCTGCGTCAAACAGAACCTTCGAACTATGAGTTGACAGGAGGATCATATGGCCATGAATCGCTATCGCGACCCCAGCAGCTTCTTCGGCTTGCAGCGGCTCAACCGGATCCTGGATGAGGCCTTCACCGGTCTCCCCTTCCCGGAGCAAGGCAATGTCATCACTTCAACCTGGTTTGCCCCGACCGATGTATCCGAGGACGAGAACAGCCTCCGGATTACCATGGAGCTTCCCGGGGTAGATCCCGATGACGTCCGGCTCTCGCTGGAGAACAACGTCCTCACTATTCGGGGCGAGAAGAAGCAGCAGATCGATGACAACAACGAGCGGGTCCATCGGTTCGAGCGCACCTACGGGATGTTCGAGCGGACCTTCGTTCTTCCCAACACCGTGGATACCGACCGGATCGACGCCCGGTACGAAAACGGCGTGCTCCATGTCAGTATTCCGAAGGCCGAGCGGGCCAAGCCGCGCGAAATTCGGGTGAACGCCTCCAGCTCCGGCTCATCTCAGATTCGGACCGGATCTCCGTCGCAGCGCGTCAGCAGCGGCAACAGCCAGCGGTCGGGCGGCAACGATCGCACTCGGGATCCGGAAGAGGAAGGTTCGGCAGCCAAGAGCAGCCGGTAGTCCGGATGCGGACGAAACCCCTCGGCAGCGCCGAGGGGTTTTTGCTTGCCCGTAGTACTACGGAGGTCCGCTCCGGAGAGTCGCGGATTGTGAGTACCTGAGGCAAAGCCTACCGTTGGGCGTGTCCCGGAATCTTTCCTTCCATCTCATTGGTGTAAGCCACCATACAACGCCGGTCGAGGTCCGGGAACGGTTTGCGTTCAGCCCCCCGGAAACTTCCGCCGTTCTGGAACTGCTCAGGGCGAACGGGATACCCGCCGTTTTGCTTTCTACCTGTAACCGATGTGAGCTGTACTGGTCGGGCTCGGGCGAGGGGGAGGCCTGGTTTCATCGCCTGGGGCGGGAAGGAACCGATCCTTTGCCCGTCGGCCCGATAGTCACTCGGCACGAGGGAATGGCCGCAGTTCGCCACCTGTTTCGGGTTTGCTCCGGCCTCGATTCCCAGATTCTGGGTGAAGCCGAGGTTCTGGGACAAGTGCGCCGGGCGTACGATGCCGCCCGTGCTGCCGGCACAACCACTCGAGAGATGGATCTTATTTTCTCTGCGGCACTGTCGGCCGGTCGGCGGGTTCGCCGAGAGACCTTGCTGGGTCGCCATCCGTCGTCGGTGAGCTCGGCAGCAGTAGACCTGGTGCTTCAGCAGTGGCAGGAAGCGCGCGGGCCGGAGGTGGTCGTTCTGGGGGCCGGCGAAGCGGCGGAGGGAGTCCTGCGCGCCTGCAATCAGCGGAGAATTGGCCAGGTCACTCTTCTCAGCCGGGCTCCGGAAAAGGCGGGTGTTTTGGCCACTGCCTGGGGAGCGCAGGCTGGTCCCCTGGGGGAGCTCGAGCGGAGGTTGGCCGATGCAGACATTCTCATGGTGGCGACCTCCTCCTCCCGGCCCGTCGTCCGGGCGGTTGACCTCTCCACGGCCATTGCGGCTCGCTCGGGGTCGAAACTGGTAGTGGTGGATCTGGCGGTTCCGCGAAACGTCGAACCGGAATCCCGGGGGATTCCCGGCCTTCAGCTGCTCGACCTGGATGACCTGCAGCGTCTCTGTTGTCCGGCTGCCGCCAACCCCTCTACTGCACTGGCCGATGCCGAAGGGATCATCGAAGACGAGCTGATTCGGCTTAATCTAGGACTACGAGGGCGAACGGCCGCTTCCGGGCTTGCCGAACTACACCAGATTAGCCGGCAGATGGCAGAGCAGGAGTCCGAGTGGGCATTGGCTCAGCTGGAGATGCTGTCTCCGGCCGAACGCGAGGTTGTTCGCAAGATGGCCGACCGCCTGGTCAGACGGGTGCTCTTTCCCCTGAGTCAAAACTTGAGAGTCGAGAGCTAGACAACTACCCCCGCAGCCCGGGCGGCATTGCAGGACTTCCCACCGGATTGAGGATGTTCCGGCACTGCGGGTTGGTGCATCCCGCACAACGCGTTGTGTATTGGGTGCTGTACGTGGCGCCGGCTCGAAGATGATCTTTGACGATTTCGGCTAAAGCATCCAGAAAGCGTGGCCGCGCGTTCAAGGCGGGCGCCCGCACGTATTGAGTAATCCCCACCTCGTGGGCAACCTCGCCATACTCGCGGTCCAGCTCAGACAATGTTTCGATGTGGTCGCTGGTGAACGCTATGGGAACCACCAGCAGCTCCCGCTGGCCTCTACCCCCCAGTCGGCGGATCACCTGCTCCGTGCTCGGCCCCAACCAGCGCACCGGGCCCACGTCCGATTGATAGGCCAGGATGAAGGGATTGGGCGCACCGAGGCACTCCACCACGCGCTGCACGCTGGCCCCGACTTCCTGAGGATAGGAGTCACCCCGGTCGATCACATCCAAAGGCAAGCTGTGGGCGCTGAACAGGATCATCACTCGGTCCCGAACCGAGGGCGCAAATCGGCTGAGGCCCTCCTGCACCGTTTCGGTCATCGCCTCGATGAATCCGGGGTGAACTGGCCACCGATCCACCAGACTCCACTGAAACGCATCGCGGAGGCCGGTCCGATCCGCGGCACGCCAGAGCTCGTTCAGGCTGGACCCGGTGGTGCTACAGGAGAACTGAGGGTATTGGGTGAAGGCGATGGCCCGCTCGATCCCATCATTGTGCATCGCGCGAAGCGCATCGTCGCTGGTCGGCCGGGTATAGCGAAAGGCCACGTAGAATTTGTGAGGCCCGGTTTCGGGGGAGATCCGGTCCAATCGCGCCACCATTCCCTGACCTTGTGCTTCTGTATAACGCAAAATAGGTGAGCCGCCCCCGATGTTGGCATAAAGCTGACGAACTTTCGGCGTTCTCCGGCGAGCGATGAAAGGGCCGAGCCAGCGCTGAAAAGGAAGCTGGATGATCTCGCGATCGGCAAACAGCTCCAGCAAGAACGGCTGAACGTCGTGCAGGGTGGCAGGACCGCCAAGGTTGAGCATCACTATGCCGGTCTTCGGCCGGGCGGACACCTCGGACAGGGCGGCGGGCTGGGTTCTCGAGGGCTGAACGTAAGTCATAAACGGAACATAATGGCTACTCCGATCCGGTCGGCAACACTCCGGCTTCGATGGCAAATCGGGTCAGCTCTGCTACAGTCCGAATCTCCAGCTTTCGCATCAGGCTTTCTCGGTGAGTTTCCACCGTTCGGTGGCTGATACCCAGATCAGTGGCGATCTGCTTGTTGGTGTGCCCGCGCACAATCCCGAGGAGCACCTCCCGCTCGCGAGAGGTGAGCTGATCCAATGCGTGGTGATTGACCTGCTCGCCCCGAACTGCCGCCGACAGACGACTGGCGACAGGCGGACTGAAATACGACTCTCCGCGGCAGACGGCGCGGATCGCATTACGGAGCTCGGCTCCGGCGGTGTCTTTCAGCAAGTAGCCGTGGGCTCCCGCGCGCACGCTCTCCAGCACGTACTCAGGGTTGTCATGCATGCTGAGGATGAGCACTCGGGGCGGCGTGTCGGTGCTGCGGAGACTGGCAGCCACCTCGAGACCCGACTGATCAGGCATCGAAATATCCAGCACGACTACATCAGGCCGCAGCCGGGCGGCGAGGGACAGCGCTTCGGAGCCACTGGCCGCCTCGCCCACCACCTCGAAGTCGGGCTCGCTTTCGACGACATGTCTGATCCCAGTCCGAACGATCATGTGGTCGTCCGCGACCAGCACCCGGATCGGTTTGCTCGTCATGCGCCATCAGACGGGTGGAGTGGCACCACGATTTCCAGTTGCGCTCCGGTGTTGGCTCTACCGTGAAAGTGAACCGTTCCACCCAGAGCCGTGATCCGCTCACGCATGCCCGCCAGTCCCATATGGCCGGCGAGCTCCAGCCGCTCCGGGCTCAGGTCCGGCGGCCCTCGCCCGTCGTCGCTCACTCTGAGCTGCACTATGTCACCGCCAACGCTTATGGCTACATCCACCGAACCGGCACCGGCGTGCCGCAGCACGTTGGAAAGGCCCTCCTGCAGGGCTCGGAACAGCGCAAGCTCTGCCTCTCGGGACAGCGGAGGCATAACGGCCGGTGCGTTCAGCTCGATGCTTATGCCGCTGCGCTGGGCGAAGTCTGCGACGAGGGAGCGCAGGGCCGGCAGAAGCCCGAGATCGTCGAGCAGCGAAGGCCTGAGGTCGTTGGTCACGTTGCGAATGCTCCTAATCCCGGTATCGATCAACCCGAGCACGTGGGACAGGCGGTCCGCCTGCTCCGGCTGGACCTTTTCTCGGAGCACCCCTAACTCCATTTTCACCGCGGTGAAAACCTGCGCCGTCTCATCGTGCAACTCGCGCGATAGGCGGCGGCGCTCTTCCTCATGCTGCTCCACCATTCGTCCGGACAACCGGCTCAGCTCCAGACTCCGCGCCTCCAGGCGAGTGTAGAGATCGGCGTTCTCCAGTGCGGCGCCCACCTGATGGCCGAGGGCAAGCAGGAACTTTTCGTCCAGAGCGGTAAATGGGTCGCGAGCCTGGCCCACCAGAGTCAACGCAGCTACTACTCGCTCGCCCCGCAGAATCGGCAGAACCGCTGCATAGGGAAAGGCTGAGGCGTTTCCGTCGGTTCGGGGCCAGTTCGGAGTAAACTGCGGCCTTCTACTCTCGACCGCTCGCCTCAGCACCGCGGCCGCGGACTCAGGGAGGCTTCCGTTGGACCAGGAGGCGCACACTCCGGCTCCCTGGACGAATCGAAGATTGGTCCCATCGGCGGTGTACAGGGCCGTGCCGCTTACGGCAGGCAAGGTCAGGGGGCGAGCCAGCAGAACATCGAGCACGTCCTGTTCCCTGCCCGCCCTCTGAAGGTCTCCGGAAAGGGCGGACAGGGCACTGAGGCCGCGGCGAAGATCATCCAGCACCAGCAAGAGGATTCCCGCTCCCACTGCCAGGGCGAAGAGGATATCCAGGTAGTAGCCCCACGGGGCCCAGCTCCCGCGCGCCCGAAGGAACGGATAATCGAGGTGGTGCAGTCCCCAGAGGCCGAACGCAACGGCAAGGAGGGTGGCCCCACTCGAGCTTACGCGGCGACGGTAGCGGAGGAATACCCAGCTGGTCCAGAGGGTCGCGAAGCTGAGGAACAGAACGGCTGGACCGGCCGCCCACAGGAAGTGTTGGAGCCGATAGATGGCGATGTAGGCCCACAGCGGGGGAAAGAGCACCAGCGCCAGAAACCAGGGCCGCCACCGAACCTGCTGGGAGAACATCAAGGCAGCGTACAGCAATGCCAGCGCCGTCCAGCCGGTTACGACCTGATGCCAGTAGAGCCATACTCGTTGGGACGTCAGGAGGAAGCTGGTGATCGCCCCAATCCGCAGGAAGTACAATCCCCAAGCGGCTGACCACCAGGCGAAATACGGTTTGCGGTAGCGTCCGAAGAGAAAGGCGCACAGCGCGGCTAGGGCGGCTGTGATCGTGGCTTGGAGAAGAGCGGCATCGAGCTCGATGCCGCCGGTAGACAGGTGGGCGGCTTCCATCGCTCGAAACAAACGGGAAAAATCTGGGCTACGCAACAGCCTGTACTGGCCGGCAGGGCAGAGCTTCCTAGTACCAGCCTATAGGCTTCTCATCCAGATTGATGAAGACCTGTTTGGTCTCGAGGTACTCCTCAACTCCCCAGTGACCCAGCTCCCGACCGAAGCCCGATGCCTTGTAGCCTCCCCAGGGAGCTTCCACGAAGGTAGGCTGCATGTGGTTGACCCAGACAATCCCGGCTTCGAGCGCCTTCACCACCCGAAAGGCCTTGAAGATGTCGCGAGTCCACACCGCGGCGGCGAGACCGTATGGTGTCGCGTTGGCAATTCGGATTGCTTCCGCCTCGTCGTTGAACGGGATCACACTCATCACCGGACCGAAGATCTCCTCCTGTGCGATGGTGGCGGAGTTGTCCACGTCGTAGAAGATGGTTGGCTCGATATACCAGCCCTTGTCGAACTGTTTGGGCTTGCCGCCGCCTACCGCCACCTTCGCTTCATTCCGACCGATATCCAGGTACCCTGCCACTCGATCCCGCTGCTCGGCGCTGACGAGTGGACCCATCTTGGTTTCCCGATCCAGTCCCGGACCAAGCTTGATGGTTTTGGCCTTGACTGTGGCCGCCTCGATGAACTTCCGGTAGATGTCCCGCTGCACCAGCACCCTGCTGCCGGCGGAGCAGACCTCGCCCTGATTGATGAAGGTCCCGAAGAGCGCGCCGTCTACGGCGTTTTCAAAATCAGCGTCGCTGAAGAAGATGTTGGGAGACTTCCCGCCCAACTCGAGCGATACCCGCTTGAGCTGATCCGCTGCATTCCGCATGATGAGCTTGCCTACCTCTGCGCTGCCGGTGAAGGCGATTTTGCGCACCGCTGGATGACTCACTAACGGGGCTCCGGCCCCGGGTCCGTCACCGGTCACGATGTTGATCACGCCGGGCGGCAGTCCCAACCCTTCGAAATCCCGGGCCAACTCCAGAATGGTGAGCGGCGTCTGTTCCGCCGGTTTGAGCACCACCGTACAGCCTGCTGCCAGTGCCGGTCCGATCTTCCAGGCGGCCATGAGCAAAGGATAGTTCCAGGGAATGATTTGACCGGCCACACCCACAGGCTCGCGCATCGCGAATGCAACTGCCTCGGCGGGAACCGGCAGGACCTCGCCGTTTATCTTGGTTGCCAGGCCGCCGTAGTACTCGAGGCACGTGGCCGTGTCGTCCATGTCGTATTCAGACTCGGTAATCGGCTTGCCTGTATTTCGGGTTTCCAGCTCGGCAAGCTCCGTCCGCCGCGCCCGAACCCGCTCGGCTAGACGAAAGAGAATTCGACCTCGCTCCTGAGCCGTGACGCCTTTCCAGGTCTCATAAAAAGCGCGGGTTGCGGCCTGGGCCGCGCGGTCGACGTCCGCCGCCTTGCCGGCGGGGACGGTGGCGATGGCCTCCTCAGTGGAGGGATCGTACACCTCCAGAGTGTGGCCGTCCTGCCCATCGACGAAACGGCCATCGATGTACATCTGATAGCGGGCAACGGGCGCCTTCTTGGCCGGCCCCTGCACCCGAGCCGTGGTCGTCATGATTCCCCCTTCAATCGTCGTCTGCTCGCACTGATCCGTTTGCTATGCCGCTACAATCTCCCGGGATGGCCGGCCGAGGACTCGCTGAACGCCTATATGGAGGGAATCATCCCGGACCTGCCAGGGCATTCCGTCTCTGGCCAGCTGCTCCAGGAAAGGGTCTGGGTCGAACTGCTCGGGAGACATGACCCCGGTGCCCTTCCAAACTCCGGTGGAGATCAGCCGCGCAGCAATGACCGGCGGGATCCCCGTCTGGTACGCTGTGGCCTGTACCCCGAGCTCACGATAGGCCGCTTCGTGATCGCTCACATTATAGATGAAGTACGCCTTGGGCTCGTTGTTCTTGTAGCCCCGAGCCAAGGTACCGACGCAGGTCTTGCCCTGGAGACGCCCGGCCAGATCATTGGGCTGGGGAAGCAGCGAAACCAGGAGGTCTCGAGGGGCCACGCTGGATTCTCCGACTCTTACCTGATCGGTGCGGGATAGTCCCAGTCGTTTAATGACCTGGAGCGTCTCAACCGTCAGCTCATCCATGCACAACTTGAAGTCGACGACCCGCGCCTGGGGAAAGGATCGGGGCAGCGTCTTTGATTCCTCATGGTCCACGTAGTAGCAGTTCAGAACTCCAAGCTCGGGGAAATCGAATTGCTCGGCCCCGCTGAGCGGCTCCTCCAGGTAGTAGCGCCCGCCCCGGTAGGACACTGCCTTGCACAGACATTCATCGATCATGACCCAGGGGCTGAACGCCGCAATGAGGCCACTGCTTCCCTGGCATACCGCGTTATCGCCGTCACGCACCCGCAGCTCGGAGACCACATCGAGCAGGTGCTTGGCCGCGTAGGCGGCATAGACGTTGGTGGTGCCGGGGTCCGCGCCCATGCCCAGAAGGGCGAGCCGGCCGGCGGCCTTGAACTCGGTATCGAGCGCGAACTGGTCATCCATTTTGGGGATGCCGTCCACATCCGTTCCCGCGCTGGCAAGATCGATGTAATCGCAGCCCGCATTCAGGCAGGCCCGCATCACAGCGAGGTTGGTCGCGGGAAGCGCCGCGTTCAAGAGCAGGGTAGTACTGGTTTCACGGATGACGGTGGCAACGGCGGCTTGATCCGCTGCGTGGAGCTCTACTGCCGTAACCCTACGATCGTTGAGCCGGTCCGCGAGTGCTGAGGCGCGGGCGGCCACTGCGTCGGCGATGACGAGTTTCTCGAGCACCGCCTCCTTCGCGAATTTGAGGGCTGACACGGTCCCCACCGCGCCGGCGCCCAGGAGCAGGACTCTCACAAACTCCTCTTTTCATTGTTGGCGCGGCACTCGGTCTGGCCCCGTCAGCAACATCCGCCTGCGGAACCTCGCCCCCGCCGCTGATGGGGGCTCACAGCTCAAGGAGATCGTCAGCTGTGAGAGTGGACCCTCCGCTTGGTCGGAGGATGCAAACGTACCAACCGGGAAGGGCCGGTACTCAGCCATAGTAGCTCCGGACCCCCACCCCCTGTCCAGCCCCCTGGTCACACTGCCAGTGCCAGGTATGTAGATGGTATCTCTATGTCACGAGTCAACTTATTACTCACAAAGGAGTTGAAAGCTACCCCCTCAAAAGGCGGGTGCAGGCTGGTGCACTGGGCCGGTAGGGCCAGGCCCTCTTACGCCTTGCGCCAGCCCACGATAAGCTCCGATCCTCGTTCACTCAGCTATCCAGCAGAGGTGTGATGGCTCCCGTCATCCAGCTGCGAACCGAAATTCCAGGACCAGCCAGCCGGGCCCTTCTCGAACGCCGGGCTTCCGCAGTGCCGCGGGGGGTACCGGCCGTGACTCCCATCGCTGTGGTCCACGCTGAAGGAGCGGTGATCACCGATGCTGACGGGAACCGCCTGATCGACTTTGCCGGCGGCATCGGGGTAGTGAACACTGGGCATCGGCATCCCGGGGTAGTGGACGCGGTGCGGCGCCAGCTGGAGCGGTTTGCCCACGTCTGCTTTCCGGTCTCCACTTACGAGCCCTATGTCCTACTAGCCGAACGGCTCAACCGGATAACTCCAGGCACTCACCCCAAGAAGACGTTTCTGCTCAACAGCGGGGCTGAAGCGATCGAGAATGCGGTCAAGGTGGCCCGTCACTTCAGCGGCCGGCAGGCTGTGGTCTGCTTCGAGCATGCTTTCCACGGCCGAACCAACCTGACGATGGCGCTCACCTCGAAGGTGAACCCCTACAAGAAGGGATTCGGGCCTTTTGCTCCGGAGGTCTACCGCATTCCCTTTCCTTATTGCTATCGCTGCCCTGAGGCGCGGAGCGGGCAGGGCTATGCAAACAGGTGTTGTCTGGCGAGCCGTTCCCGCCTGGATCAGATGTTCGCCGCGATCGTGGATCCCAAGTCGGTCGCAGCCATAGTTATGGAGCTGCAGCTCGGAGAGGGCGGCTTCGTTCCGGCCCCCAAAGAGTACGTGGGCGAGCTGTCCGCGTTCGCCCGGGAGCACGGCATCCTGTTCATTGCCGACGAAATCCAGACCGGATTCGGCCGAACCGGAAAGCTGTTCGCCAGTGAGCACTACGACCTGGTCCCCGACATCATCGTGACCGCCAAATCGTTGGCTGGCGGGTTCCCCCTGGCGGCGGTTACTGGACGGGCCGAGGTGATGGATGCTCCCCATGTGGGTGGACTGGGCGGAACCTATGGCGGCAATCCTCTCGCCTGTGCCGCTGCGCTCGCCGTTATCGATGCCATGGAAGCTGAGGATCTGGCCAGCCGCGCCGTCCGTATGGGGGAGCAGATCCGTTCGCGGTTTTGCCGCTGGGCCACCAGGCATGAGGCTATTGGAGATGTGCGAGGCCTGGGCGCGATGATGGCTATGGAGTTGGTGCGGGACCGCGGAACCAAGGCCCCCAACCCCGAGCTGACTCAGGCCGTGCTCTCGGCAGCGATGCGGCGCGGGCTGATCCTCCTGGCGGCAGGCACCTACGGGAACACCATCAGACTTCTGGCCCCGCTCACCACGCCCGAGCCAGTTCTCGAAGAAGGTCTCGACGTTCTGGAGCAGTCCCTGGAAGCCGCGGCCTCGTGAGCACGGCGGTATCGAACCAACCTGTCGTCCAGTTCATCCGGGTTTCCAAGAGCTTTGGTGACATCAAGGCAGTAGACGATGTCTCCTTCGAGGTGTACCCCGGTGAATTCTTCTCTCTGCTGGGCCCCTCCGGCTGCGGTAAGACCACAACCTTGCGACTGCTTGCGGGGCTGGAGCAACCGGACGAAGGAAGCGGGGAGGTCCGGCTTCTGGGACAGACGGTCAATCAAACTCGGCCGTATGAACGACCGCTCTCCATGGTGTTTCAGAACTACGCCTTGTTTCCTCATCTCTCAGTGGCGAGGAACGTGGCCTTCGGACTGGAGCAGCGAAAAACCCCCAAAGCAGAGATCCAGCAGCGGGTACGGCGGGGCCTCGAGATGGTCCGGCTCGATCCCGACCTGTTCGCGACACGAATGCCGAGCCAGCTGTCCGGAGGGCAGCGGCAGCGAGTTGCGCTAGCTCGGGCGCTGGTCCTGGAGCCGGCAGTCCTGCTACTGGACGAGCCGCTCGGAGCGATCGATCTCAAACTCAGGAAGGAAATGCAGCTGGAGCTCAAGGCTCTGAACAAGCAGCTGGGCACCACCTTCATATATGTCACCCATGATCAGGAGGAAGCCCTTACGATGTCAGATCGGATCGGCGTCATGGGAAACGCCCGGCTGGCTCAGCTGGGCACGCCGGCCGAGATCTACGAGAACCCGCGGACCGCCTTTGTTGCCACGTTCATCGGCGAATCCAATTTCTTCCAGGGTCGAGCGACGAAAAACTCCCGTGGGGAATGGACCGCTCGCGGCGCCGGGCTGACGTTCAGCGTGCCGGACAACCCCCGACTGGAAGAGGGCGCGGAGGTTCACATCGCCGTAAGACCGGAGTGGATGGACATCTGCCGCCCGGGTGAGGTGCCCCCGACAGAAAATGCCCTGATCGGCACCATCGGTGACCTCATCTATCTGGGCGAGACCATCCACGTCGTGGTGACCGTTCCCGGGATAGGAAACGTGAAGGTGGCGGTCCGGAATGAAGGCCAGCTACTCAAGCCAATTGCCTGGCAGCGGGGAGAGACCGTCGCCGTGGTCTGGCTCCCGGAAGAATGTCAGATCCTGGAGGGATAGTGGCTGCCTCCCGACGGCGTCGGGTGGTTCGCTGGCTCTCGTATCCCGGGATCCAAGCCTGGACCCTGCTCGGGCCGGGGATGTTTTGGCTGATCGTGTTCTTCCTGATCCCCCTTTTGATCATGCTCGCGTACAGCTTCATGCCCCGGGGGATCTACGGTGGCGTGGGCCGTGGCTTTACTCTCGAGCACTACGCTCGCTTCTTCGATCCGCTATACCTCGACGTCCTGCAGCGAACTTTCCTGTGGTCACTCGCCTGCACGGTTATCTGCCTGGTGCTGGGTTACCCCGTTGCATATGTGATCGCGCGGTCAGGCCGCTGGCGGCACCTATTGCTTCTCTTGGTGGTGCTGCCGTTCTGGACCAGCTTTCTGGTTCGAACCTTCGCGATGATCTTTCTGCTGCGGGACACCGGGCTCATCAATGACTGGCTGCTGCGGTTGGGTCTCACTCGCGAGCCGTTGACGATTCTGTACACGCCGACAGCTGTGATGCTGGGGCTGGTCTATGGCTTCCTTCCCTTCATGATCCTGCCGGTCTACGCGTCACTCGAAAAGCTCGATGCCTCTCTGCTCGAAGCCGCGGAGGTGCTGGGCGCCCGGCCCTCGGCCCGGTTCTGGCGAGTGACCCTCCCTCTCTCCATGCCCGGCGTGATTGCCGGTTCGCTGCTCGTCTTTATTCCGGCCCTGGGCTCGTTTCTCACACCGGATCTGCTCGGCGGTGCAAAGCAGATGATGATCGGAAATTTGATACAAAACCAGTTTTCCGCCGCCCGAAACTGGCCGTTTGGATCGGCGGCGTCGTTTATCGTGATGGCGTTGGTGCTTGTGGCGCTCCTGATCTACCTCCGGATACAAGGCCGGGAGTCGGCCGGCACGTTGCCATGAACCGACGTGCTCCCGGATGGCTTCTGGTTGTCAGTGGACTGGTCTATGCCTTTCTCCACCTGCCGCTGCTGATCCTGATCGTCTTCTCCTTCAATACTTCAAAGTTCTCGGTGGAATGGGAGGGCTTCACCTTTCGCTGGTACCATCGGTTGCTTGAGCGGCCCGAGATCCTGCATGGTCTCAAGCTGAGCCTGCTGGTAGGCCTGACGGCAACCCTGATCGCTACGCTGCTCGGAACGTTGCTCGCTTTGGCCCTGGGGCGGCATCGGCTTCCCGGCCGTCGAGGGATTCAAGCGTTTCTCTACCTCCCTATCGTGACCCCCGAAATAGTGGTCGGCATTTCGCTGTTGATCCTCTTCGTTCTGCTGCGCCTGCCACTTGGCTTTGCCACCATCACCATCGCACACGTGGCGTTCTGTATCAGCTTCGTTGTCGTGGTAGTGCTGGCGCGTCTTCAAGGGATGGACCAGCATCTCGAGGAGGCAGCTATGACCCTCGGCGCCGATGAAATGGCAACTTTCTGGCGGGTTACCCTCCCGCAACTTTGGCCCGGAATCTTTGCGGGAGCACTACTCGCGTTCACGATGTCTTTCGATGACTTCGTGATCACCTCCTTCGTCTCCGGCTCGGGGTCATCCACCCTTCCAATCGTGGTGTATGGGATGGTTCGAAAGACCATCGAACCGAGCATCAATGCTGTCAGCACGATCATCCTGCTGGTCACCGCACTGCTCATCTACCTGGCTGACCGGCTGATTCGGGTTGAGCCGGGCCGGTCCGAAGAAAACGCTAAGAGGCTCGTAATTGGGTAGTGGAGACTCGACCCGGATGATCGAGCGCTGCCTCTGGACCGAGACAGCTCCCCTTCCCCTCATCCCTCGCTCTCCGCTGCCCGCCTCCACCGACGTAGTGGTAATCGGTGGGGGGTACACCGGTCTCTCCGCCGCCAGGACGTTGGCCCGATTGGGACTCGAGGTCACCCTGTTGGAGCAGCACATCGTAGGCTGGGGGGCGAGCAGCCGGAACGGGGGCTTCATTCTGCCCGGGTACAAGCCCGAAATGGAGGAGCTGGAACGCCGCCTGGGCCCGGAACGCGCGGCCGGCATGTTCCGGCTGACACTGGAAGCCATCGAGTACGTTGCGGCCCTCATTCGTGATGAGCGGATCGACTGCAACTTCGTTCGCTGTGGCGCGGTCACCCTGGCTGCCAAGCCCGGTCACGTTGGTGCGCTGGAGGCGAGCGCCCGGTTCCTCCATGAACGGCTGGGATATCAGACCGAGCTGCTGGGACGGACTGAGATCGGCCGGGAAATCGACAGCTGGCGCTACCATGGAGCGCTGGTGGACCCGGGAGCCTGTGCCGTACACCCAGCCAGGTATGTTCGCGGAATGGCCGCTTCCGCGGCCCGGATCGGCGCTTGCATTCAGGAGAACGTTCCGGTCCTGCGGATCCGGCGAGTGAAGGGAGGATTCGAGATTGTCACTCGTGACGCTATCATCCGCACGCGAGAGGTACTGGCTGCAACCAACGGCTATACCCCACGGGCGCTCTCACCCCTGAGACGTCGAGTCATTCCGATCGGCAGCTACCAGATCGCCACGGCGCCGCTCTCATCTGAGCTTGTCCAGCGGCTGGTTCCCCGCGGTAGGGTCTTCAGCGACACCAAACACCTGCTCTACTATTTCCGACTTTCTCCCGATCACCGAATGGTGTTTGGCGGCCGCGCGTCGTTCACGCCTACAGGTATCGCCCGGATCGCAGCAATCCTCCGGGCTGGAATGCAGGAGGTCTTTCCTCAACTTTCGAAGGTCGAAATCGAGTTTGCCTGGTCGGGGAAGGTGGCGTACCCGCTGGACCATCTGCCTCACGCCGGACGGCTGGGTGGAATCCACTATTCGTTGGGCTACTGCGGGCATGGGGTGGCGCTGGCAACGTACCTGGGACATCGAATGGCTGAGGTTATCGCCGGCGCAGGCCAGATCCCGGATCTCGGAAGCGAGCGCTTTCGAGCGCTGCCGTTTTATGATGGATTTCCCTGGTTTCTGCCGCTGGTCGGCGGCTATTATCGGGCACGAGACTGGGTGAGCTGAATGATCGATCCTGACGAGAATCAGAGGTTGGTTGGCCGGCGCCAGTTCCTGCTGGGCGGAGTGAGCGCGGGGCTGAGCCTCACTGTGCTTGCAAGCCTGCTGGAAGCCTGCCGCGGAGCGGCCCACCCCGACACCGGCACTGCCGATCTGCCGCCGCTGGAAAAGGAGCTGCACATCTACAACTGGTCGGACTACATCGCCGAGGACACCGTATCGAATTTTGAACGGGAGTTCGGTGTGCGGGTGACCTACGACACTTACGAAAGCAATGAGGAGATGGTGGCCAAGCTTCAGGCCGGCGCCAGCGGGTACGATATCATTGTACCGAGCGGCTACATCCTGCCGGTACTCGTGGCCACCGATCTGATCGCTCCGCTTCGCCGCAGTTATCTACCCAACTCCAAGAACCTGTCGCCGATCTTTCAGGATCTTCCGGCCGATCCCCAGAATCGGTACACCGTGCCCTGGCAATGGGGGACCAGCGGGATCGCGTATCGGGTCGACAAGGTGAGAGGGCCGGTGGATAGCTGGGCCGTGTTCCAGGATAAGCAGTATGCCGGCAAGATGACGATGATGGACGACGCTCGGGAGGTGATTGGCTCCGAGCTTCGTTATCGCGGTCATTCACTCAACTCCACCAATCCGGACGATCTGGCTGGTGCCAAGGCCGACGCGATTGCGGCCAAGAAACAGCTCCGGGCCTACATCTCCGCCCCGGTGAAGGCCCAGTTGATCTCGGGCGATATATGGATCTCGCAGTTATGGAACGGCGACACGGCCCAAGCCAGGGCCGAACAGCCCAACATCGCCTACGTAGTGCCCAAGGAGGGCTGCACCATCTGGACTGATCTGATGTGCATCCCGCGCAGCTCCCCTAACAAGCGAGCCGCTCACGAGTGGATGAACTACATCCTCCGGCCAGAAGTGGGAGCGGCAATCTCCCGGGCCACCGGCTATGGGACTCCCAATGCTGCTGCTGCCGAGATGCTGGCCCCCCCGGTTCCCTATCCCACCGAGGCGGAGCTTAAGCGGCTGGAGTACCCGACGGATCTGGGCAAAGAGACGGCCACCTGGGATCGGATCTGGACCGAAATCAAATCCGCCTGAAGGAGCAAAGTTGCGGCTACCCAACGATCAAGTCATGCAGCAGACCAGGCGGTACCTCGAGCTGATCGGGGGACGGGAGCTTTCGCGGGAGGAACAACAGTCCTTCATCGCGGAGACGGTCGATAGCTACGAGAAGTACTACAACCGCGGATTCGTAACCTACCGAAAATCGGTGACCGAGGCCGGCCAGTTCGCGGCTATCGAGTGGTCGGGGCAGGGCTCACTTCTGCGCGATCTCCTGGGCCGGGAGTATATCGACTGTCTTGGGGGCTACGGCATCTTCAGTGCCGGCGTCAATCATCCCAAGGTCGTCAAAGCCGTCACCGACCAGATCCAGCGCATGGCGCTCAACAGTCAGGAGCTGTTGGAACCGTGGCGGGCCGCGCTGGGCAAGGTTTTGGCGGCTATCACTCCGGGCGAGCTGCAGAACTCCTTCTTCATCAACAATGGGACCGATGCCATAGAAGGGGCTATCAAGCTGACTCGCCTGTACACCCACCGCAGCACCTTCATCTCGACCGTCGGGGGATTCCACGGGAAATCTCTGGGATCGCTCTCACTGATGGGAAAGGCGTCGTTTCGGGAGCCGTTCCAGTCCGGCTTGCAGGACGTGCGTTTTGTGCCGTACGGCGATGCGGACGCGCTGGAGGCTGAGTTCCGGCGTTGCGCGTCGGTTGGAGTTCAGATTGCCGGCCTGGTGCTTGAGCCGGTACAGGGGGAAGCCGGCGGCATCGTTCCCCCGGCCGACTATTTCCCCCGGGCGCGTGAGCTCTGCACTCGTTACGGTGCTCTGCTCATTGCCGATGAGATCCAGACTGGGATGGGACGGACTGGGAAACTATGGGGTGTGGACCACTGGAATGTGGTGCCCGACATCATGTGCATCGGCAAATCCATTGGTGGTGGTGTGATGCCGCTCTCAGCGTTCATCTCCACCGCAGAGATCTGGGAAGTGATGATTCCCAACCCCATCATTCACTCGACCACGTTCGGGGGTAACCCTCTGGCCTGTGCCGCGGGTTTGGCTGCTATCGAGGTCACCCTGGAGGAGGATCTCCCAGGCCAGGCCGCCTCGAAAGGCGATTTCCTGCTGCGAGAACTCGGGTGCCTGCAGCAGAAGTATCCCAGCGTGCTGCAGGAGGCACACGGCAAAGGCCTGCTTATTGGCATGGCGTTCCCCACTCAGGAGATCGGGTGGAAAGTCGCCTCAGGATTATTCAAGCGCGGGGTACTGGTTGCGGGGACCTACGCCAATGCCCAGGTTATCCGGGTCGAACCGGCCTTGGGGATTCCCGTCGAACTGCTGAAGGAGATGCTGAACCGACTGGAGGACGCGTTCAGGGAGGTATCTAACGCTTTGAGATCGTCAGCTCCCGTCGTCCGGGGGTGATTCGGTCCCCAGAGTGTTGGACCAGCTCAGCGATACGCCGCCCCAGAGCTTGACGTCTTCGTTGAGATTGGTAGGTGAGGTAGTCTTGGTGCGATCATCTCCATTCACGACGAAGTGCACCACCGGTGTGATCGAAACAGTGCCGAGGGCAAACGGTACTCCGGCCGATAGATCCAGATGGGTGAACCCGTCATCCTCGTAATTCGACATCTCATCCGATAGCGGATCGTCAGGAATCCCCCGCCCGGCATTGAAACCGGCTAGTGCGCCCAGATCCAAAGAAATGTCTTCGCTGGCGGCCAGGGAGTAGCTCACTGCTCCTTCGATATACGCTCCCTTGATCTTGTTTACGTCATAGTAGAGCGAAAGCTCCGGGCTCAACGGGGCATCCAGGCCCAGCTTGCCGTAAATCTCCACGGTGTTGGCGTCGCTCGTTGTGAGCCCGGAGGAATTGGGAGTGCTATCGGAATTGGGATAGACGTATCCCAGAACGCCCCCGGTCAGGGTGGTCTTGCCAACGGGGAAGCTCACCTCGGCATACGGATCTATCTCGGAAAGATTAAAGCCCGAGCCTCCGCCGCTCTCCGAGATGTCGTCTGTAGGGTCGTCGTACTTACCCAGATCGATATTGGACCAGGCTCCCACGGTGACCAACGCATTTGCCACCGGTATGGACAGGTACGCGGCCGGTTGCATCACCGGTTTATTGGTGCTGGTTACTCCGCGCCACACATAAGAGCTGAAGAGCCCCAGGTCAATCCCGACCTGGGCTTGAGCTTTGAGCTGAACTGACGGAAAGAAAAGGGCGACACCGAGCATGGCGGTACAGAGGGCCATGCGATCCCGATGTCGCCGGATGTTTGAGGGCACGCGGCCAATGTATTGGGGCGAGATCACCAGTCAAGGATTACTGGTGGACCGCAAACCCCTCGATGTGTACGTCGAGCGTGTGATTGACCCGGAGCCCCACGATTCCGGTGAGGTCCATCCGGTCGGCCGGTGCGCTGTACACGCTCTGCCCATTAATCCTGAAGTCCACTTTTTTGGGGTCTTGTTTGGCATCGATCTCGAGCAGGTTGGTAGCCTTGCCTTGGGCGTCGGCTTTCTTGACCGCTGAACTCGGAGTCCAGCCCTTGGTGACCTCGGAAGTCGAGTCTCCCTTTCTCTGCTTGATGAGGTAGGCTCCGTCCTCACGCACCAGGAAATAGGTATACGTCTGATCCTTCTCTTCGAGCTGCTTCCCGCCAATGAACAGCCCGTAACCTTCCGGGTGCCGTGGTTTCTTCATCTGGTGGAAGGTGGCAAGCGTGTGAAAGGGGCCATTAGCCAGATCCTTAGCCCGATACAGTATGGTGGCTGGTCCGAGCGTCAGATGATAACCGGGCTCCATGGCAGCGAAGCGAATCTTGCCGGGATCGCCTCCCTCGTCCGGGCGGGCAGTCCAGCCCGATGGCAGTGGTGCTGCCGGTTGAATGGCGCCTCCCTGCTTGCTGGTTGCCGTATCGGTGGATTGCGATGCCGCCCGGCTGGTCACCAGGAGGAGAGCGCCGACGAAGATTCGAAGTATTCGGGACGGCATGATGGTTTCCGTCAGCTGAGGGTGAGAAGATCGGCTTGCGGCCCTGCACCTTCACCTACTAACGTTGGCGACGTCCTGCTTCCTGCTTCCTGCTTTCTGCCCGGAGGATTCTGGTATGTCCTGGCTGGCCATCCTTCTTGCGACCATTGGAGCCTCGCTCATACTCGGCGCACTGACTTTCGTTTCGGCGCTCATCGGCGGGCTAGTTACTTCAATGATCGTATTGATGTGCGGGCCGCTCATCGACCGGCTGTTGGCGCGCCGGAACCGACGCTCCGCCTAGGATTCCGGCTCTGCGGTTTCCGGGCTCTCCGGAGTAGTCGCGGCGCGTAAGGCACCTTCATAGTTGGTTTTAAGACTCCCCAGCATCTCCCGCAGTCCTCGCACTCTAAACTGCAGCCCGCCGCCTCGCCGCAGCATGGTGCCCATCAGTCCGGCGGTTTCTGCTATGCCATTGAGACTCAAGGCTTGTGCGTTGCCCTTGATCTCGTCCAGCAGCCGGCCGAATCCACGAAGAATGGTTTCGTCCACCTTGAGGCCGCCCATCTGCTCGATGATCCCATGCATCCGCTGGAACTTCGGAGGCAATCGCTCGAGAAAGGCTAGTTGAGCTTGCTGGCGACTTGAGAGTTTATCTGCCATGGCATAGGGATTTGGGTCCTCGAATCTAGTGCCTCCAGGGCAGCCCCGCCCCGTCTCAGGTTGAATCTTGATGCCACTTTCTCCGTAGTAGGGCTTCTCGGTCGATTCTCGAGGGTCCCGACCGACTACCAATTGATCGGTCCACCACTTCGGCCAGCAGCCCGGTAAGAACCTCAGTGTCGAGACCTGTGACCCGGACTCATCCATGAAGATTTCCGACCTCTCCATTCGGCGGCCCGTTCTGGCCAGCATGCTCAGCCTCGCGTTGGTGCTGTTCGGAGTCATTGGCTATACCCAGCTTGCCGTCCGCGAGTTTCCCGATGTGGACGCTCCGATCGTTTCGGTCAGTACGGTGCTGCCCGGGGCCAACCCGCAGGTGGTCGAGTCCGCAGTCACCGACATCCTGGAAGAGGAACTGAGCACCGTCGAGGGCCTCCGGACGCTGACCAGCTCCAGCGGCGAGGGTGTCAGTAACATCTCCTTGGAGTTCAATCTCGAGCGGGACGTAGAGGCAGCTGCACAGGATACGCGGGACAAGGTGGCTCGGATCAGGGAGCGGCTTCCGGAAGATGTCGAGGAACCTGTAGTCGCCAAGCAGGATGCCGACGCTCAGCCCTTCTTCTGGCTGGCGCTTACCGGGGAGAACTACGACCTGCTTCAGCTCTCCGACATCGGGGACCGACTGGTCAAGACCCGGTTGCAGAGTCTGCCTGGGGTAGGACAGGCGCGCATCTTCGGCGAGCGCCGGTTCTCCATGAGGGTCTGGCTGTCGGCTTCGGAGCTCGCCGCCCGGGGGCTCACGGTTCAGGACGTACAGCAGGCCATCCGCTCACGCAATGTCGAGGTGCCGGCCGGCCGTATCGAGTCGGAGCGGCGGGAATTCACGGTCCGCTCAATGGGCGAGCTTAAGACCCCCGAAGAGTTCGGAAACTTGGTGGTCAGCAACACCGATGGCGTGCTGGTCAAACTCAAGGATCTGGGTCGGGTAGAGCTCGGCGCCGAAGACGAGCGCAGTGCGCTCCGGTTCAAAGGCACTCCGTCGGTAGCTATCGGAGTGATCCGTCAATCCAAGGCGAACATCATTTCTGTGGCTGAGGAAATCCGCGGCGAGCTGCCCCGGATCCAGGCTTCCTTGCCTCCCGGAGTCTCGATTCATCCGGCATTCGATCAGTCCATCTTCGTTCAACGTTCCATTCAGGAGGCCGAGGAAACGCTCGGCATCGCGGCGCTACTGGTCGTGATCATCATTTTCCTGTTTCTCCGGAACCTGCGGGCCACGATCATTCCTGGCTTGGCCATCCCGACGTCGATCATTGCCGCGTTTGCGATCATGTACTTCCTGGGATTTTCCATCAACAACTTCACCCTACTGGCCCTGACCCTGGCTATCGGCATCGTGGTGGATGACGCCATCATCGTGCTGGAGAACGCGTACCGGCACCAGGAGGAGCTGAATGAGAGTCCCGAGGAAGCCGCGATCAACGGTACAAGGGAGATCGCCTTTGCCGTGTTAGCAACCACCATCTCCCTGGTAGCGGTGTTCACTCCACTGGCGTTCCTGAAGGGCTCCACCGGACGCCTGTTCAACGAATTTGGGATTGCGGTTGCCGGCGCCGTCATCATTTCCGGATTCGTGGCGCTGACCCTTACGCCCATGCTCTGCGCCAAGATCCTGCGGGTCCCACCCCGGCATGGACGGCTATACCGGATTCTGGAGGAAGGATTCAACCGGCTGGCGTCCGGGTATGCCCGAACGCTGGCGCTGGCGCTACGGCACCGCTTGGCGGTAGTTGGAGCAGCCGCGCTGGTTACCCTCGGTGCCGTCCTGGTGTTCCGCTCACTCAAGCGCGAGTTCGTTCCCCCGGAGGACCGAGGCTGGTTCTTCTCCTTCATCATTGCCCCCGAAGGCTCCTCGCTGGCCTATACCGATGGCTACCAGCGACAGGCTGAGGCGATTCAGTCCAAGACCAAGGGGATCGACAGCTATTTCAGTGTGGTGAACATCGGTGATGGGGTCAGCCGTGGCATCATCTTCACCAATCTGGTCGACTGGTCCAAGCGCAATCGATCGGTGCAAGACATCATCTCCGAAGTTCAGGGCCAGTACTTCGCCATTCCGGGAGTGCTTGCCTTTGCCAACAACCCCCCGGCGTTTGGGTGGGGAAGTCCGGTGAACTTCGTCATTCAGCATCCCGATTTCGATCTGCTGGCCAAAGGCAACGACACCCTGCTTGCCCGGGCGCGGCAGATTCCCGGGCTGATCAACGTGGACAGCGATCTTCGGGTCAACAAGCCGCAGCTCACGGTGAGCTTCGACCGGGATCGGGCCGAAGATCTAGGCGTGCCGGTGGCGGATGTCGCTACGACCTTGCAGGTGCTGCTGGGCGGAAACAAAACGAGCACATTCACCCGCGCCAACAAGCAGTACGACGTGATGGTTCAGCTCGACCCCAGGGCTCGGGCCACGCCCAGTGACATGACCGGTCTGTACGTCAGAGGCAGGGGCGGCGAGCTGGTGAAGCTGGAGGCGCTGGCCAGTGTCCAGGAAGGGGTCGGTCCTCGAGAGCTCAACCATTTTGATCGGGTCCGGTCGGCTACCCTGACGGCGAGTCTGGCGCCCGGCTTTACCCTCGGCGAAGCACTCGATTCACTCAACCGGTTAGCCAAAGAGGTGTTGCCCAAGGGAAGCAGCACCGCTCTGGCCGGTGAATCGCGGGAGTTGGAGGAGAGCGGGTCTGCGCTCTACTTCGCCTTTCTTCTGGCGCTGGTCGTTGTGTTCATGGTTCTGGCCAGCCAGTTCGAATCGCTGATTCACCCGTTCACCGTGCTGCTGGCTGTTCCGCTGGCGGTTACCGGAGCGCTATTCACTCTCAAGCTGGCGGGTTCCACCCTCAATGTGTACAGCCAGATCGGCATGATCCTGTTGATCGGTTTGGTGTCCAAGAATTCGATTCTGCTGGTCGAATACATCAATCAGTTGAAGGAGCGCGGGATGACAGCGCTGGACGCGGCGCAGGAGGCTGGAAGAATCCGGCTCCGGCCCATCCTGATGACCTCAGTGGCTACCGTAATGGGCGCTCTGCCCATCGCGCTGGGGCTTGGAGCGGGGTCACTCAGCCGGCGCCCGCTGGGCTACGCCATCGTCGGAGGCCTCATCTTCTCCACCCTGCTCACACTCTATGTGGTGCCCGCGGTGTACTTGATCTTCGATGGCTTGCTGGAACGGTCTGCCCGCCGGCGGACCTCGCGGCAAAGTGTTCTGGCCCCCGCGGAGGCCGACTGATGCTGCTTTTGCTGCTCGCGCTCCAGGGTACACCACTTCAGCAGGACTCCATTCCTGCTACCGATTCGCTGCCTCGCATTACCCTGGCGGAAGCGCTGAGACGCTCGACTCGGCTGGATCCGGACTACGTCCAGGCACTGGGACAGATCGACAATGCGGAGTGGGGACGTCGGGCGGCAATGCTGGCGTTCTTCGTGCCCACCATATCGGTCGGCTTGGACGAGACCAAGTACTCTCAGGAGTTCTTCAATCCGGCCAATCCGGCCAATCCCACGAGCACACTGGTGGTCGGCCGGGCCAGCGCAAATTACGAGATCTTCAGTCTCCGCAAATTCGCCGACGTATCCCGCAGCAAGGCCGATCTTGCCAGCGCAGAGGCGGGTGAGCTGGAGCAGCGTTTTCGAGCCGCGCTGGAGACCGAATCGAGCTACTACGATGTGCTGGTCAACCAGGAACTCACCCGGGTAACTCAGGAACGAATCACCCGAGCCAGGCAGGGCCTGGCCGTCGCTCGTGCCCGGGTTACATCCGGGGCTGCCGTGCAAACCGACTCCCTTCAGCTGGTGCTGGAGCTGATCCGGGCGCAGGTGGAAGGGCTGCGGCAGCGTAATGCGCTCCGCACCGCGCAACTGGAGCTAGGCCGGCGGGTGGGCGCTTCGGCCCCCGTCGACGCTGTTCCGGCCGACACCGCTACGCCACCGCCGCTTCCCATCTCCCTGGCCGACGCGGTGAGGATCGGTTTGGATCAGGGTCCGCAGTATCGGACGGCTCGGGCCAACGAGAGCTCGGCCGACGCGGCCCTGCGCGCAGAACGAGGGGACTATCTGCCGGTCCTGAGCATCGGCGGCGTGCACCAGCGATACGACACCCAGCTGTTCCCCGGGGCCTCGAACATCACCTCGGTCACCTTCAGCCTGTCCTTCCCGCTCTGGGACAACGGGAAACGAGAAATCGAGCTCAATCGAGCTCGGGTAAACCGGGACGTGACGCGGGCGATCCGGGAGGATCTCGAGCGCGCGGTGCGGCGCGACGTCTCCAGCGCGTACGACACCTACCAGACCGCCACCGCTGCCGTCGAGCTGGCCCGTGTGGCGGTGACAGTGGCCCAACAGAGTTATCGGATGCAGGACCTGCGCTACCGCTCGGGGGCTAGCACGATTCTCGACCTGCTCGACGCTCAGGTCAGTCTGGCTGAGGCAGAAGCCGGGCTGGTACAGGCTCGATATCAGACTAGGCTGGCCCTGGCTCAGCTCGAAGCCATTCTCGGACGCCGTCTCTTCTCGAACAAGGATGCTCCGTGAAGCCGATTCATCTATCAATGCTGATGCTCGCGGCGCTCGCGGGCTGCAATCGGGCAGAATCCGAGGGGAAGGGGTCCGGAGGCGGTGGCGGTCCTGGCGGAGGGCCTCCGGCTATGCCGGTCGAAGCCGCAGCGGCTCGATCCGACACGGTGGTAGATGCCATTCTTGCTACTGGACAGATCGAGGCCATGCAGTCGATCGACCTCCGCCCCGAAGTGGAGGGCCGGCTGGTGCAGATCCTGGTTCGTGAAGGGGCACTGGTTGCCCAGGGTACGCCGTTGTTCAAAATCGATGACGCGGAGCTGAAGGCCCAGGTTGCTGAGGTCACCGCTGAGCGCGATCTGGCCCGGCAGTCGCTCACCCGCACCCGTGATCTTTTGGGCCAGAAGGCATCATCTCAGGCCGAACTGGAGCGGGCGGAAGCGACAATGCGAAGCAACGAAGCTCAGCTGGAGCGGCTCAAGGTGAGGCTGGAGCGTACCCTGGTCCGCGCGCCATTCGCCGGCGTCGCCGGCCAACGGTTCGTGAGCCTGGGCGATTACGTGAACAGCGACACGCGGTTGGTTTCCCTGCAGACGGTTACTCCCCAGCGGGCCTCCTTCCAGGTGCCCGAGCGCTACGCCGATCAGCTGAAACTGGGACAGCGGGTGAGCTTCCGGGTTGCGGCGCTACCTGGCCGGGACTTCAGCGGGAAGGTGGATTTCGTGGATCCAATGGTAAAACTGCCCGGACGAACCATCATGGTGAAGGCGGTGGTCCCCAACCCGCGGCGCGAGCTGCAGTCAGGAATGTTCATCGAAGCCCGCCTGGCCACGGACGTACGGCCTAACGCGGTAATAATTCCGGAAGACGCCGTGTTGCCGCTGCAGGGCGCGAGCTTCGTCTGGGTGGTAAACAACGGAAAGGCGACCCGGCGTCAGGTGGAGCTCGGCGTGCGTACCCCAGGGTTTGTCGAGGTCAAGAACGGTGTGGAATCGAATGAGCAGGTGGTGGTCGGGGGGCAGGAGCGTCTGGCCGAAGGTGCCCCGGTACAGGCCAAGCTGGTAGAGCGCCGCCCCGCCACCGCGTCGGTGGAAGACGTGGGTGAGGCGCGCTCCAACCCTTAGAACAAACCGCTCTTAGCCGCTGCCCACAGTCGGGTAAGTCGGTCGAATCCGTCTTGCAAAATTTCCACCTGCTGGGGGCTGGGCGAGGCGGCCAGAGCGGTTTCCAGCTCTCCTACCACCCGCCCCATCTCCTGGCGCCCTCCTTTGGCCGCCTCCACTTTGATCTCCGCCAGAATCGCGGCGATCTTCCGGCGTACGCTTTCATCGTCAGGGACCTGCCACAAGTACGTGGCGTCGTCGCGGCCGGACTTACACAGCTCGCCCAGACGGTCCATCAATGGTGGTACCTGGCCTGGACGCCGGTTTTGGCTCGTCGGTCATGGAGTCTCCCTGATTAGAGCATCGCGGCTTGTAGTCTTCTTTCCGATCTCACTCGCCCTCGTGGCTGCCCCGGGCCCGGCAGTTCCGGCGGAGGCTCAAGCGCCACCCCCCTCACCACCGGCCGCTTCGGGGGAGCTTCCCCGGTTTACTCTGCGGCAAGTCATCCTGGGAACTAATCAAGCTGTGATACGTCTGCCCGGGCCTTGGCTCCGTGCGGCCACCAGAATTCCCCCGGAATCGGTCGCAACGGGGGCGTACCGGACGGCTGTAGAACAGCTCGGAGTCGAGCCGCTGGGAGGAAATGTGCTTGCGGCCGAGCGGTCGCAGCATGTCATGGGGCTGTACCGACGCGGAGAGATGGTGGCAGCACTGCAGAGTACGCTTGAAAACATCCGCGGCGCTATTCCCTCGGAGCGGGTCCGAGCTCGGTTCGACCGCATCTTTCGGCCCCGCGGAGCGTGGATCGTAGATCTTCATGACGCCGCATTCGCCTGGGCTCGAAGCAGAGCGCCGTCCATTACCTGGGAAGCAGCCCGCCCCGCGTTGGCCGGGACACATTGGCTGGGCTCGAACGCCGGAAAAGTGGAGCCAGAGGCGCTGCAGCGAGCGCTTTATGGTCTGGCGGTGATGGACGCAACCGACTCTGCCGCTTTTGCTGCCGCGAAGGCGTCTCTCTGGCAAACAGACTCGGCGTCGGCCGCCGCGGTGCTGCTGCTCCTGAACGGCTACACCGAAGGTCAACGCTGGTACGCCGATGCGTTGGACTTTTTTCTGCGGGAGCGTTGGATTTCCGACGAGGGCGGAAGGTCGATTCAGGACTATGTTCGACAGGAATGGCTCGCTGCATACGGCTCCAATTTTGATGCCCCGCTGCCTCGAATAGAGACCCGATGGTTTGGCTACCCGCAGGCCGTTCCTCAATATGGGGTGCCGCCTGCACTGTTCCAACGATTGATTCATCCGGACAACTCCCTTGCTTCCGAGTGGCTGCAGCAGAATGGCCAGCCCGACCTGCTCCGCACCTTGCGCTGGCTGCCGCAAGGCGACACCAGTCCGGCACTGCTCCACACGCGGACCGAGACGCTTCGGCTGACCACTGTCTCCCGACAGTCCCGTGAGAGTCTGAATGGCTTTCTCGAGCCCGATGATGCGATCGCTATCGACCCCGGCTACTCACCACTACTGGCGCTCGGGGCGATTGTGCATGAGTGGCAGCATCTTTTGTTTCGGCGCCGGCAGCTCGAGCGGTTTGCCGACTCTTTGGGAGACCAGCCTCGGCCTATCCTGCGGCTCCCGGGAATCCAGCCTCACCTCGCAGAAGGCTTTGCCGAATGGAGCGCGGAACGGATCCTGAGCCCCATCACCCGGCGATGGCCTTTGTTGGGACTGGGTGAGCTGGAGAAGCGAGCCGATTTGAATCAACGGGGCCCGGACGATCAGCACGCTCTTGGGTATGCCATGGTGCAGGCGCTCGCCTCCGCGCTCGGCGACCCGGCACGCGTTACTCAGGTACTGCTCCGCCACGCCGATGACCCATCGGCCATTGCCCGCGAGCCTCAGGTAATCAAGGCATGGAGCAGATACCGTGGAGCGCCGGATCGGAAACTGTCCTCTCCCATGTTCCAGGCACTCATTCCTGAGGTCACCTTTACCGTGGACAATGGCTTTCCCGAGGTTGTTACCACCCGCATCCTGGTTCCCCGCTGATGGTGCCGGCCCTTCGAACGATTGCTTTGGTGTCGGTCTTCTTGGCGCCGGGCCTCTCCGCGCAGACCACCCGGGCCGAGCGCACTGACTATCGGCAGACCTCATCCTATGCCGATGTGCTTGCATTCCTCGATTCTCTGGAGACAGCAACCCACGATCTGCGGTTGGGCACCATCGCAACCAGCCCGGAAGGACGAGCGGTTCCTTACGTGATCGCATCACGGCCGCTGGTCAGTAGCCCCGCGGAGGCTCAGCGCTCGGGCAAGCCGGTGATCTACCTGCAGGCCAACATTCACGCGGGCGAAGTTGAAGGGAAGGAAGCCGCTCAGATGCTGCTGCGGGACCTGACGTTGGGCCCGCTCCAGCCTTTACTCGACAGGATCGTCCTGCTGGTGGTTCCGATTTACAACACCGATGGAAACGAACGCTGGGGTCCGGGAGAACAAAACCGTCCGGGTCAAAACGGGCCGGAGCCCGTGGGTCAGAACCCGAACGGTCAGGGACTCAACCTCAACCGGGATTACGTAAAGATGGAAGCGCCGGAGACCCGGGGCTCGGCCGCACTGATTCTTCAGTGGGACCCGGATCTCTTCATGGATCTCCATACCACCAACGGCAGCTATCACGGATACGTTCTCACGTATGCACCCGGCCTGAACCCCAACTCCAATCCCGCCGTTGCCCTGGTGCGCGAGCGCATGCTCCCGAGCCTACGGCAGCGAATGCAGCAGCGTTATAAGCAGCCAACGTTCTCCTACGGCAACTTTCGCAATCAGGATCCGGATTCTCTGATCCAGGGCTGGGAGACCTATGATGCGCGGCCCCGGTTCGGGACCAACTGGATGGGGCTGCGAGGCCGACTTTCGATTCTGAGCGAGGGCTACAGCAATGCGGATTTCCGAACCCGGGTGTCGGCCACCTACAACTTTGTCCGGGAGGTGCTTGAGTTCGCGGGAAACCAGGCGGCGCTGATCAGGTCCGCGGTCCGCGAGTCGGATCGGGCCAGACCCGAGTCATTGGTAGTCCGCTCCAAGTTGGCGCCTCCGGTGGTGCAGGAGGTGGTTGCGGAAATCACCCACGACGCCGGTGCGGGCACCAACGGCTATGCCCGCCGCCGCCGGACCGGCGTTTACCGCACTATTCGGATGCCGGTGTTCGACCGCTTCACCTCGGCTCGACAGGAAGCTATTCCCCGCGGGTACCTCATACCCGCCCGGTTGGCGGATATCGTTCAGCTGCTGCGTCGGCAGGGAGTGACCGTTGAGCGGCTCTCGCGTCCGCTCAGCGCAAACGTTCAGCAGTTCACAGTAGACAGTCTCTCTGTGGACTCGCTGTTCGAGGGCCACCGTAGCGTTCAGATCGATGGAAGGTGGCGAAACGAGCCGCTGGACAGCGCGATCACTGCCGGCTGGTTTCGCGTCACCACCGATCAGCCCCTGGGCACCCTGGCCGCCTACCTGCTCGAGCCGGCATCCGAGGACGGAGTTGTGACCTGGAATCTGCTGGACCGGGAGCTGCAGCCTGGGCAGCCTTATCCAATTCTCCGGACGCGGCAGCCGCTGTCGGGACCAACCGTGTTGGTGCCCTGACCAGGAAACCATCGTGGTATTTTGAGGAGAGCTCTTCCATTCATCCGAGGATGACGTCGTCATGACCACCGGTACCGCCGCACATACCCGGTCCGTAATTCACTGGTTCTGGGACTGGACCAAGTCGATCATTGTCGCGCTCGTAGTCTGGTTCTTTCTGCGCACGTTTCTGGTGGAGGCGTTTCGTATCCCCTCGGGCAGCATGGAAAACACCCTGCTGATTGGTGACTTTCTCTTCGTCAATAAAGCCCTGTACGGCGCAGAGGTCCCCATCATTCATGCCCGGCTACCTGCGGTACGGGAGCCGAAGCGCGACGACATTCTGGTCTTTGATTCAGTCGAGGAGGAAGGGCTAAAGGTGGTGAAGCGGCTGATCGGCATGCCCGGTGACACTCTGAGCATGGAAAATGGTGAGCTGTTCCGGAATGGACAGCGGGTGAACGAGCCGTACGCCCTCCATGCTGATCCGACCCGCTCTGAGGACCCCATCCAGCGCGCCAAGATGCGGGAATGGCAGCTGCCCCATCTGGTCCGGCGTGACCCTGCTGGCTATCAGCCCGATCTGCAGGAGTGGGGGCCCATCGTGGTCCCGGCCGACTCCTTCTTCATGATGGGAGACAACCGGGACAGCTCGTACGACGGGCGTTATTGGGGCTTTCTTCCGCGCAAGAATGTCCGGGGTAGGCCGCTCATCGTCTACTTCAGCTACGACCCGAGCAGCTGGCGGGCCCTACCCTTCCTTACGGCGGTGCGGTGGAAACGGCTGTTCACGACGCCGAAATGATTGATTGAGAGGATGTTTTCCCGTCCTATGATGAATGCGATGGACGGGGAGACTCAGGCAGGGAAGAGCGGCTCAAGGTGCGGGGAATATAGGCTGCACTGCGCCCGCAGTCCTTGCAGTGCAAGGTCACCCGGCCGCCAGGTGCATCCTCAGAGCTGGAGCGTTCAGGGTAGCGTTCTACAGTGATGCACCCACAGGACGGACAAACCAGAGGCTGCTGGTCTCGGTCTGCCGCGATCAGGATGAGCGCCTCAGGCGCCCGGTATTCCTTCACTCCCCGACGTCCCACGGTCGGTCCTTCCAGGCGGGGATGGTGGCACGGAACTGGCTAACCCCACCCTCCGCGAATGTACGAAAAAATTCAGGACCGCGCAAAGCTTCAGCTCACCCTCCCGGGAAGGATCCATGGATCGCCTTGTCGCAGCCGCCACATTTACAGCAATGCTTCTCCTGGTGGGCGCCGAGTCGGCCGAGGCGCAGAACAGGCAGGTCATCCAGATCGAGGCCGACCGGGAGAAGGATGTCTACCGGTTTGTTCCTGCCAAGGTGACCGCCCGGGCGGGGGACGTCCTGATTTTCAAGGCCGTCCGCGGCTCGCCCCACAATATCGTGTTCGAAGGTGGCGACCTGAGTGAGGCCACTCACGAGGCCATGAATGGAGCCATGAGCCGCCGCACCGGAGACTTGAGTAGTCCCCTGCTGCAGACCGACGGGTCCGAGTACAGGATTGTGGTTCCGAGGGTCTCACCAGGGGTATACCACTTCTACTGTCTTCCTCACCGGGCTTACGACGAGCAAGGCGAGCTCCACGTAGCGAAGTAGTAGTTAATACTACTAGCGTCTAAGGCCCGTCGATGTGAAGTTTCCGTCCGGCCGGGAATGCCCCTGCCGGAACGGCTGCTCGAGCGGCGTTGGCACCAGTGGAGGAGGACTCTCGTGGTGACGGAACTTGGTGGTTCGCAGATCTCGACCCTGCTGGAAACCCTTCCCGGTATCGCAAATGTACTCCGGAGCCCGGTGGCGGACGCCCTGGGCAGCGTCATCCGGGCGGCAGCGAGGGTAGGCGAGTTCAACGTGGCCGATGCCGACGAGCTTGTCCGCTATGCCACTCGGCGAGGGCTCTTGGGCATGGATGAGGGTGAGCGCATCCTGGCCGAAGTGCACGCCGCTGAGCAAAAGCGGTTGGAAAAGGCGGTGGAGCGGGAGCGGGCTCAGCGGGCCAAGGCGCGAGCCAAGCCCAAGCCGGTGCAGCGGATCAAACCGGCCAAGGCGGTCAAGAAGACAGTCAAGGCAGGCCGAAAGAAGTAACTCGCCTCAGGTCTTAAAATCCTGCATTAGCGCGGTGAGCCTGGTAGCGCCTTGCAAGAGGTCGCCGGCGCTCGCCGCCATTTCTTCGGTGGACGCGGTCTGTTCCTGAGCGGCCGCGGTCACCTCTTCGCTGGCCGAGGCGTGTTCGCTGGCCGCGTGGCTCACCTCCTGAGTACGCTCGCCCAATTCGGCTACGATGCCGCGGTTGGCTTCCGCCTGGCGTACGACCTCGCCCGCGGCCGAGTGGACCTCATGAACGGCCACCGCAATATCCTCCAGCGCACGAGCGGCCGCAGTGGCCACGACCTCGATGCCCTGGACGCGGGCTGAGCCCACGTCCATCGTGCCGGCCACTTCCCGGACCTGCTTTCTGATAAACTGGACGGTTTTCGCCACCTCTTCAGCTGCGCTGGAGCTGGAATCGGCCAATCGCCTGACCTCCTCTGCTACGACGGCGAAGCCCCGACCGTGCTCACCAGCCCGGGCGGCTTCGATCGCCGCATTGAGGGCCAGCAGGTTGGTCTGCGATGAGATTTGCCGAATCAGATCGATGAAAGCAGTGATCGGCTCGGACAGCCGAGTGAGCTCCTGAACTTGCTGGGCCGAGGTCGCAACGATTTGTTGGATGTCCAGCAATGTTTGACCGGCGGCCGCCACGTCGCCCTTGTGCCGGGCGGCCAGCTGCCGAATACGCCCACCCAGCTCCACCACGCGTGACGCCGCCGCGGCATTGGTTTCTGCAATCTGACGCAGGCTCATGAGCAGGGCGTCCGCCTTTTCCATTCCTCTTACCTGCTGTTCGGCGCTGGTGGCAATGCGGACCATGGCGGTGGAGATCTGCCCACTGCTGGCGGCCAACTCCTCGCTCATGGCGGAGAAGTCGGTTGCGCTGTTGCCGATCTGACTGGCTTCGTTCACCACCGAGACGACGACACCGCGGAGCCGCGCCGCCATGCTGTCCATGGCTCGGGCCAGCTGTTCCAGCTCCGTGGGCATATGCCCTAGCTGCACTCGACGCAGATCCCCAGCACCGAATCGGTCGGTAGCGCCGATCAGACGACGCAATGGCAGGTCGACCCAGCGAACCGTTAGAATCGCCGTGGCGGAACCCAGCACCAGCGAAACGAACAACAGGCCCCACAGCATCAGCCGGCGATGGCTCGCGTTCCGCCGGAGCTCCGTGGCCCTGACCATGGAACGGTTGGTCTGCGCCAATGCGAGAGCACGCACGTCACCCAGAAGCGTGTCTGCCGGCGCTCGGGCATGATCCGCCTCGCGACGGGCCTCATCGGCCCGCCCCAGGTCTGCCAGTGCATGCGCCCGGGCATAGTCCACCTCCAGCTGGGCCTGATTGGCGGCAATCTTGTTGACGATGTAGCGATCGGACGTGGTCAGCGCACCCAGGATTCGGTAGCGGCGGTGATAGACGTAGGCCGAATCACCTTCGTCCAGAAAGCGTTTCCGGGACGCCTCGGAGGGAACCACCAGATACTGCTCGGCCGCCCGTACCTCGGAGCTGAGCGACGCGATCAGGCCGTTGCTCAGGTCGGTGCTTTCCAGCAGGAGCGATAGCTCCTTGTCCACTGAGCGGTCCAAGGCATCGATGGAGTTGACTCCCAGCAATGCGAGGCCAAACACCAGTGCCAGGAGTATGGCCATCCCTCCGACCACCCGGCTGCGGAGGCTTTGGAGTACTCTCATTGATGACTCGCCAGGCGCACCTCGCCATCCCGCACCACGCCGATGTACACCGCCTGGTTGGGTACGTCTCCGCGCATGTCGAAGGCCACTTTTCCAGTCACGCCGTTGAAGGCGGGCAGTGTGGTGCCGATCTGAGCGAGTACCCGTCGCACATCCGCGCGCTTTGAGCCCGCCCGGGCAAAAACATCTCGCAGCAGATAGACAGCGTCATAGGTCGCGGCAGCCGGCTGATTGGGGAGGCCGGCCTTGGGAAACTTCTTCCGGTACGCCTGGAGAAACGCGCGATTCGGTGCCGTCTCCAGGGTCGGCAGATAGGAGGAGGACAGGTAAACCCCGTCGGCGATCGCTCCGGCTTCCTCGATTCCCTCGAGGCCGTCACCGCCGAGCACCGGCATCTGCAGTCCCCGACTTCTCGCCTGCCTCAGGATCTCTTCGGCCTCAGTCCGGTTACCTGCCACCACCAGAAACTGGACTCGACCAGTCTTTGCCATTCGATCGAGATAGGGCCCGACGTCGGGCGCGTCGCCCAGATAGGGATCGATGGCGATCAGCTGACCGCCCCGCTGGATGTAGTCCCGCACGAACGTCTGGCGGATCCCGCGACCATATTGGTCGTTCAAGTACAACACGGCTCCGCGATGCAGTCCCAGCGAGTCGTAGATCCAGCGTGCCAGCGCGATTCCGTGCGCCAGATCGCTGGGACAGATGCGGAAGGTGTAATCGCCGGCGGTAGAGAGTTCGGGAGAACTGGAGGAGGGCGAGATGGCTGCGACGGGATCCGGTCCGCCGTTGTAGACCGGGGACGCGGCGAGTGTGGTTCCGGAAAAAACATGGCCGATCACGGCCGACACACCGGCATCGTACAGATCGCTGGCTACGAAAACGGCCGAATCGGGGTCGGCATAGTCATCCCGCTCGATCAGCTCCAGGGGGCGACCCTGCACTCCCCCCTTGGCGTTGATCTCTTCCACGGCCAGCTCGGCGGCCCGCTTCATGGGAATGCCTACGGGATCGCTCAGCGAGCCGGCCAGGCCGATTCGAATGGGCTCGCGCGAGAGATGGCACGCTCCCATCACCACGACGAGCAATCCGGCCAGCACTTTCTTCATAGGTTTCGCACCATGCCTGATTGGACCGACCGCAGTCCCGACGCGACGTTCGACCTTCACGGTCAAACCGTCCTCGAGGCCGTCACCAATGCCGAACGCTTTCTTCGCGCTCAGGCGAGAGCCAGACCGGGAGGCGTGGTCCGGCTGATTACCGGCCGGGGCCGTGCCGGGGGCGGCGCGCCGGTTCGGACCCGGATCCGAAGCCTGCTCCGCGCACTCAAGGAATCGGGTGGCGTGGTTCGGGATTTTCTGCTGGAGGAGACCGACGGCAGCTATCTGGTCCGACTCTGGGGTTGAGCCTCGGGCTCCGCCGGCTGCTGGGTTCGGCCGATTCTGCTGGTTCGTCCCCAGTTGTCGAGCACCCGTCCATCCACCAGACTCACCGATGCCACTTGACTGCCCCCTTCCACCCGCCAGGTCAGCCGAATCATTCGACCCCGGCGCACCCACTGCAGCATGCGCTGGGTGCCCTGTACCCGAGTCGCCACCTTGCCGTACCGGCTTTGGAGAGTGTCCTGCCAGTTCCCCAACTGCGCCGAATCCACCTTTCCGGACAACGTCATTACTCCGGCCAGGCTGTCGATCGCCGACACCCAGACGTCGACCCGGGGCTCGCCTTTCCCTTTGGGTAGCGCTCCCCGGCACTCCGAAACCCGGCGATCGGCCCGGGATTGCCGGCAGCGCAGCGAGCCGCTGCTGTTCCGAATCCGAAGATTCAGCTCCTCCAGGCGAGCGCCCGCGCGAAAGCCCAGGAATTCGAGGGCGGTCGTGTCGCCGCTCACCTGCACGCCGGTGGCGCTGCGTTGGGATGGCAAGAACAAGAGGCCTGCAAGCACAACCGCGCGCAGCGCCGTGACC
This sequence comes from uncultured Gemmatimonadales bacterium, assembly GCA_963698975.1. Lineage (GTDB taxonomy): Bacteria > Gemmatimonadota > Gemmatimonadetes > Gemmatimonadales > GWC2-71-9 > CAVVWJ01. The sequence continues at coordinate 686,842 of CAVOSV010000002.1, read as the reverse complement.
ATGCGCTAAGACCCTGGACGAGATAGCAGGATTATCGGTCGGTTGGGCAGGAACTGGAGACGCCGAAAGCCCCCGCCACAAGTGGCGGAGGGCTCGGCTTGGACTAACGACTCAAGGGGAAGGGCGCTGGGGAGTCAGACCTTGCGGACGTTCGAGGCCTGGAGCCCTTTCGGGCCTTCGACCACCTCGAACTCCACGTTGTCTCCTTCGGAAAGCGAGCGGAAGCCATCGGCGATGATTGCCGTGTGGTGGACGAACACATCTTTTCCACCATCCTGCGCTATGAAACCGAACCCCTTCGCATCATTGAACCACTTGACCGTACCCTTCGCCATTGCTGCAACCTCTTGAAAAGGGAGCCCTCAGGCCCCGGGGAACCCCCAGCCGGATTGGCCGGGTTAAAAACCCCTAAAAAAAGCCGCCCGGATCAAGCACCCGGCGGCCAAAGCTTGCTCAGAAATGGAAGGGAGGCACAGCGTATTGCATGCCATAAGGTCATGCTTGGGAACGATTTTGTCAATGGAGTCCGACCCTAGTCAATGGTCCAGAGTCGAGCCGATTGCTGCAAAGTTTGTCACTCTGGCAGATGACTAGCGCAACACGACTCCGGCAGCTCGCAGCTCGTGGTCGAGTAGCCAGCGTTTCTTCGCGAGCCCCCCACCGTAGCCAACCAGGCCCCCATCCTTTCCCACCACGCGGTGGCAGGGAACCAGAATGGCCAGATGATTCGCGGCAACCAGCCACCCGATCTGGCGAGGGTGAAGATGGGTGATGCGTGCCAGGTCGTCGTATGATCGGGTCTCGCCCAGGGGGATTTTTCGGAGGGTTCGGAGCACAGCCATCTGCGCCGGCGAGAGATCGAACCAGTGTTTCAGATGATCGAGGGAGGGCGCGGGAGTGGGAGATCCCGCGAAGTAGTTGTTGAGCCAGCAGCTGGTCAAGCGGCAGCTGCCCTGGGCAATGTGGAGCTCGGGCACGGCCGCCCGGAGCCGGACCGCCCACTTGATCGTCACCGCGCGATTGGGATACTCGATGACGAGCGGACCCGCCTCGCACTCCACCAAGGTCAGTAATCCGACGGGTGAGTCGTAGGACGTCCACTCCACCCTCATGGGTGACTCCTCATTATTCTGTCCTTCCCGTCTTTCCCACTCTTAACTTACATTCTCCGGTCCGGGTCCGCCTCCACTGATTACATCGAGGAACCGCATGGTGATTCTTCTGGCGACGATCGCCTGGCTGCAGCAGCAGCCGAGCGGGTCACCCACTGGTAGTTCCGGGATTGCAGCGGTGACCGTGGAACCGGCTGAGGTCGCGCTGCAAGTCGGCGACACCGTGCGGCTCAAAGCCAGCGCGCGAGACTCCGCCGGACGCCCGCTGCAAGACATCACCGTACGGTGGTTCCAATCGGGTGGCCACTTCGAAGGGAAGGTAGACTCCACCGGACTCGTCACCGGCGGGTCCACCGGGACCCTGACGGTCAGTGCGCTGGTCAGCCGCAAATCAGGTGGCGCGCCGGCGGCCGGTTTTGCCCGGGTGACTGTTCTCCCGCAGCCGGCCGCCAAGCTCTCGTTCGACCGCGAGGTCTCCCGGCTATACGAAGGACAAACCCTCACGCTAGAGGCCACGGCGTACGCCGCCAACAACGACCGGCGCTACGACGAGGTGCTCTGGAAGTCCGACAATCCTCGGGTGGTCTCAGTGGCTGCTACCGGGCGCCTCACCGCGGGACACTCTGGACGGGCCACCATCACGGCGCGAGCAGGAAACGCCAATCGCTCTCAGACCATCGAGGTAGTTCCTAATCCTGTCGTCTCGCTGCAGATCGAGCCGGAGATGGCCACAGTTCGAACCGGTGAAGTCGTTCGATTTACCTCCCGTGCCCGGGACAAGGCGGGGCGGGTGTTGCCCGAGATCATGCCCGAGTGGGAGCTCAGCCCGGGCAACGGGCAAGTCGATCACGCCGGCATCTTCGTGGCCGACATTCCCGGCAGCTATCGGGTGACCGCCCGGTTTGCCGGGCGCGTTGCCGAAACCGCGGTGCAGGTACGGCCCCGGGACGCTCGCCGGCCGGCGACGCTGGTGGGAAGGCTTCCGCTGAAGCTTCAGGCTGCTGAGTTCTGGCTTCATCCCGACGGCCGCCACGGCTACATCAGCACCATCGGGGATCGGATCTACGCCGTCGATGTGTCCAACCCGGCGGCTCCATCGATCACGGATTCCGTGGTGGTCGACGCGCGCACCATCAACGACGTGATGACGACGGAGGACGGGAAGTACGGTGTCCTCACCCGCGAGGGTGCGTCTACCCGCAAGAATGGCATTGTGATCCTCTCGTTCGAGAACCCGGCTCATCCCAAACCGATCGCCGAGTTCACGGAGACGGTCACTGGTGGGGTACACAGCACGTTCATCTATCGGGGGCACGTCTACCTGACCGATGATGCCACCGGCTCGCTCCGGGTGATCGATATCCGGGATCCCTACAAGCCGAAGCAGGTGGCGCGCTGGCAAACCCGCCCGGACGAGGCCGGCAACTTCCTCCACGATATAGACGTGAAGGATGGCCTGGCCTACCTCAGTTACTGGAATGAAGGCCTGGTGATCCTCGATGTGGGCAATGGGATCAAGCGGGGAAGTCCGGAGAATCCGCAGCTGGTGGCGCAATACAAGTACGATCTGAATGCGTTGTATCGCGAGGTGGAGGCGGTTGGCGGACCCGGCTTCATCCGGGGGACCCACACCGCCTGGCGCGCTGGCAAGTATGTCTTTGTGGGTGACGAAGTCTTTTCTGCCACACCACGCCCAACCGACGGAGGTGGGGTCGTGGGTTTGGGCCGAGCTTATGGGCGGCTCCACGTGCTCGACGTGTCGGATCTGGAACGCCCCCGTGAGGTCGCCTATTACGAGCCAAAGGACGGCGGGAGCCACAACGTCTGGGTGGCCGGCGATACGCTATACCTGGGCGATTACCAGGGTGGCCTTCGGGTAGTTGATATCTCGGGGGACCTTCGGGGCGACCTCCTGAGGCAGGGCCGAGAAATGGCGCACGTGGTCACCGGTGACCGCGATGGTGTGGTTCCCAACGCACCGAACGCCTGGGGTGCGATCTATCGGAATGGGTTGATCTACGTGCCCGATATCAACTCCGGCCTATGGATCGTGAAGGTCGAGCCCAAATCCGAGTTGGTCCCTTAAGCCGCTATATTCTTCTCATGTCCTCTGCTCAAACTCTGGTTGTCCGGACCTTCACGGACCGAGCCGAAGGCCTGTCTCACTTCGTCCTTCGCGCAGGCGAGGCGCCCCGGCTGCTCGCTTTCGACGATGCCCTGGGGTGTCCGGTGGAGACCGCTTTGGCAGCATTGGAGTGGACCGGCGCGGTCGGAATCCTTCAGGATGACGACCTGCTCCATGCGGCCCGCCTCACCAGTGAGACGGCTGCGGCCGTTATCGAGCGTAAGTCTCAAGACGGCAGACGCTACGTGTATCTCGGTCCCCGGCTGGATGCCCCGCCCATGGATGTGTTCGAGGGCGCAATTCTGTTCGATGAGCCGGGAGTCAAAGCGGTCGAGTTTACCCAGCGGGCCCACGGGTTGGCCCACTTCCTTCGAGCCACCGCCGGTGCCGGAGCGCTGCTGGCTCTGCTGGGCAGGCGCGCGCCCGAGATTCGCCACCTGCGCCGGTGGCTCGGGCCCGTCATAGAGCAGCTCGACATTCCCCGCCCGCTGGTGGCGGGCTGGTTTGCCGCGGGCGCGGCAGGCTGCCTCTTCTCCACGGTAGAAGGCGAGCCCAACTACCGCTACATCGAAGTAGGGATGGAGTCGTGAGACGAACGATTGTCGTGCTGGTGTTGGCTATGCTGGGCGGAGAGCGAATGGCTGCGCAGACGGTGCTTCGTTCCCCTCCTCCACTCGACTCCGCCCGGGCTTCGCTGCGTGATGCCGTTCTGGTCCTCCGCGATTCACTGGTCACCGTAGACGGTGCAGCCTCAAGGCTGCAGCGGGATTACCGGGAAGCCTCCCAAGCTTCGCTGCTCTCGCGCGCGCAACAGATGTACGAGGCCTGCGCCCGATCGGGTCGAACGGTTCCGCAGGCTCGCTTGGCAGTTAAGCGTACGGAAGTGAACCAGCCGGTCAAGGTGGAGCGGCGTCAGGAACTGGTGGAAGCCATGGACCATCTCACCCAGGCCCTCGGCACCTGCGAAACCGAGTTCGCCGCCATGAGCAAGCCCGGTGAGGGCGAACGGGTACGGGGTTACGGCAATGACCGCGCGACCAAGGTCCAGAGCGCCATGCGCAGCTACGAGCACGTGCTGCGCGAGTTTTTGGGCACCATGGGTATTCAGGTTCTCCCCCTCGGAGTAAGCGCCGGACCTTCCCACTAAACATCAGATGTGGATTCACCTATCCACACTCTGCACATTCTGTGGACGGACTGGGTTAGGGTCCGTCCTCGCGATGGTTAGCTGTCCACATCTTTCCCCCAGGCAAATGACGTAACCCGAATAAAGAAAGGCACTTGCGGCACTTTGGCCGATTCCTATCTTAGGCTCACGCGCTTACAGGAACGTGCTGGGACCAAGGTTTCAGGACGGCTTGTGAGCGGGTTTGAGCGGGATATCAGGGGAGAGTGCCGACGCAACCAAGGGCTCAGGCACTTGTTGATCCTGGTGATCACCCCGGCTTAGACAGATGAAGCCAGTCGCGTGCTTCATCCGCCCCGATCTAGCGCCTCGGGGTGCAGTGCGAAAGGTCGGTCCGCGACCCGATCTGACTCGCAGCGCTCCCATAGACGAACCAGGTGGGATGGCCATCCGGCCTGGGGATCGAAGCCAAGGCTTCACCGTGCCCTCCCGAGCGGCGAATCAGCCAACCGGTGGCAGGTGAGAGAAGAACGGCGGCAGTAATGCCACGACCTTGGGTAGTCCATGCGGGGGACGGCCGTCTAGCCACGACTAGACGGCCGTTCCGTTTTATGGGAGCTATCCTTCTCCACATGAAAGCCATGACCATCCTGGTGTTGCACCGTGACCCCGACGTCCGGGAGGAGCTCGCCTCTCTCCTGCGAGGCGGGGGTTATACCACTCTGGCTGCCGACAGTGCGGGCAGTGCGGCAGCGCAGCTGGATGGTGAGGTGGATCTGGTGCTGGTGGATTTGGAGCAGCCCGAGATAGACCGAGATGCCATGCGGCAGGCGCTGAGCGGGCCCGACGTTGGCGAGCCAGACTCTCTGGAGGCAGCAGAGCGGCGCCACCTCTCGCTTGTGCTGCGCCATACCGCCGGAAACAAGCGCCGGGCTGCCCTCATCCTGGGTATATCCCGCTCCACACTGCTCAACAAAGTCCGTAAGTACCGGTTGGAGGACGGCTGATGGGCCGCTTCGGCTGGGCATGCTCAGACTTTGGCATGACTATGACGGAGTCGAGATGCACGTGGATCTCCTCTTTCGAATAGCTGGGGCCGGTTGAAGCGGAGATAACTGGCCCGGATCCATTTTGGCGTCCGGGCCCGCCGCCCGCCGAAGGGGCCGTCTGCCCTCCCTGCGTTCAGCGCTATCTCACGACCTTCACTCTTCCCAATCGGGAGAACACAACAGTGCGAGTGGCCGACCCGCGCACGAGGTGCAGCGAAGCGTTGGAGAGACCCAGGGTGAATCCTTCCGGTGAAAACGTGACCCGCCGAGCTGGGCCTGCGAGGGACACGTCGAAAAGCGATGGACCAGGTTCTGCCCATAGCGCCGCAGTTTCGGAACGCGGCGTGATGGTGAGTGCTGCCGAGTCGATGGTTAGCGTAAGCGCCAGTCCACGCGCGATGGCCATGATGCGGGCACGCTGGTGAGCGGCAACCAGATGAGATGCCGCGGCCTCGACCTGAACCCGATCCCAGGCTTGGGAGAGCTGCGGAATGGCAATGCCCATGAGGATGCCAGCCACTGCAAGGACCAGCAGTAATTCCGGGACGGTGAAGCCTCGTTTCATGAGCCCAGAATAGGCCCGACGTTCTCTCCAACGGCACCTTTTTTGTGCGATGCGAGGCGGCAAAGGGCGGACCGTATGCCCATGCAAGCGTTGGCCCTTGTGTGTCCCGCTCAGCGCCGCGATACTAGCTGTACCCCCGAGGGCTCAGCAGAACAACGGAAGGAAATGCCTTGTATACGCCTCAGCGGCTGTTCGGTGAGGTCGAGTCGTCTTCGGACATTCTGACGCACGAGCCCTTCCTCGAGCGCGCCCGGGTGCAGCGAGAGCAAGCGGATGACAGCTCCGCTCGCCTCGCGCTGGGGGCGTACGTTGTCGCCCGCCTGGTAGACAAGCTGCTGCTGCTCTCCACCGATCCCGAAAACATCGAAGCCTATCGCTGGCAGCTGGAAGCCGTGCGGCGGCACGTGAGCGACCTGCCTCCTGACGCACCCGAATCCGCGCATCTGGCCGGAGTGGTGGGGACAATTCCAGCCGATGGGCGGATGCAGTCCAGCCTCTGGAAGAACCTCATTGCGTACGCATACTTCTTGGAACATGACGCGCGCCTGGAGGAGAGCCTCGAGGTCCTGAGCTTGGCGGCCCGGGCCCAGGGCGATCAGATTTCCGCCAGCGACTTTGCAGGGTATGCCCTGTTTTCGGGAAGGCTCAATCGGCAGCTGGCTCGCTGGAGCGCGGCCACCCGGTGCTACGCTGCGGCCGAAGAGAGCGCCGCCACCGTGGGAGAGTCAGTGTCGCGGCTTCGGGGACGGCTGGGCCGGGGAATGGTTCATCGAGGCCAGGGCAACTTTCCTGCTGCACGCGATCTTCTCGACACCGTGCTTAGGGAAGCAACCGAGCTTGGTCTACATGAGGTCCAGGGCCTTGCCTACGCCGAGGCGGGCGTGCTCTATGGTCTCCAGGGCCTCCGTCTCGAGAGCCTGGAAGCTCATTACCGGTCATTTCAGCTCACCGACGATCCGATCGAGCAGATGCGTATACTCGGCGATCTGGCGGTGGGGCTCGTCGAGATTAGTGCCTACGACGTCGCCCGGATTGCCTTTGAAATCGTAGCCCGCTCCCAGGCCCGCGTGTTGGTCCGAATCAATGCGGCCCTCGAGCTCATGAGCCTTGAGGCTGGCGCAGGCAACCGGGTGGCCTTCGAGCGCTGGCGCGCGGTGGTCCAGGGACAGAGGGATTCCATGTCGCCCAGCATGACGGTGGACTACAACTACAAGCTGGGCGCCGGTCTGGCAGGATTCGGCCAGACCAAGCGCGCCCAGATCTTCTTTGCCACGGCCTTGCAGCTCGCGGAACAACACAAGCTCAACGCCTGGTACTTCAAAATCGAGGAGGCGATTCGCAGGCTGAGTGAGGCCGCAGAGCAGCCTGCAGCAGCTCTCCCCAGTCGGATTCCCGGTGATGCGGCTCAACTTCGGGAAATAGAGGATGGACTGCGGGGGTACGCGTCGGCTGATGCTCTTCAATGATGGAGCTCAAAGGGCAGCGGCAGCCCGATTAGGCCCATCTCCCAAAGTCAGTTGTTGGGTCCCTGGCCTTCCTTAAAGGAAGCCTGGGTCTGGTCAGAGGGACCCGTTGTGTCGCTGCGGGTGCAGGCGGTGCTCAGGGCCGCGGACGCGATCAAGGCGAGTGCCAGGCCATAAGTCTTGGAGCGAGACATGTAAGGTCCCTTTCAGGTGGCGTTGGTGCTTGGACCGGGGGTGCAGCGCCAATCTGGGGTGGCCTGTTTGGTGTTATTAGGGCCCATTTGCGACAAATAGGGGCCGATTTGCGACATTTGCTTCTGGCAGCAGTTCCTCCCGAACGCCTAGTACGACTTCGCTCGGTTGATCCAAGCCGCTATCACTGGGTGGCGGGGATTGGCTGGCCCGACGTGGTCGACACCATCCGGGCCAAGCCGATCGAAATGGCGGTAGTGGATCCGCTTTTGGGTGGTCAGGCCCGGGCCCACGGCATCGAACGGTTGCGACTGCTCTTCCCCTCCTTGCCCCTCCTGGTCTACACTGAGCTCGCTCCCGCCACCGCATCCGTACTGCTTCAGCTGGGGCGCTCCGGAATCCGTCGGGTGGTGTTCCATCGCTATGAAGACGCACCCGCGTCGCTCCGGAGCGCGATCCAGGCCGAGCTGGAACAATCCGCCTCGCAGCAGGTGATGCAGGCTCTGGGAGGGGCCCTCCAGCAGCTCCCGCACGAGCTGCTCCGCGCCCTGGAGGCAATGCTGCACGCGGGAGACGAGGCGCCGACGGTCACGGCACTGGCCGAGCGCGCCCAACTCACCCGGCGTACCTGCGAACGGTGGTTTACCAAGGTAGGATTACCTTCGCCCCGGACCATAATGGTATTGACCCGGCTGCTGTATGCCCACCGCCTACTGCTGGACCCAGGGTATACCGTCGAAGACGTGGCACTCAAGTTAGGTTACAGCAAGACCAAAACCCTGCAGATGCATTTGCGCGCGGTGTTCGGAGTGACTGCCGGAGAGCTCCGGGTCTCACTCTCGACCGAAGAGGCGCTGATGACCGTGACTGATCGGTATCTCAAACCGATGACCCAGGCCGCGTCGTGAACCGGTACCGCGTCCTAATCGTCGATGACGAGCCGGGCCTCCGCCGTACTCTGGAGCGCGCGCTCCGCGGCCATGACTATGAGGTGGTGTCGGTCGGCGATCCAAACTCCGCGTACCAGGTGCTGGGAGAAACCCACTTCGACGTGGTGCTGCTCGATCTTCGACTCCCGCAGATCTCCGGAGATACTTTCTTCCTGGCCATCATTCGAAAGTGGCCGCGGCTGCTAGGCCGGGTGATCCTGATGACGGGAGACCTTCTGCCGCGCCAGCCGGACTGGCCCATCGAACTGGCCGGCTGCCCCGTACTCAACAAGCCCTTCAGCCTGGACACCCTGACAGCCACCGTCAGTGGGGTGCTGGCCGAATTCGAGCCCCACTCCGACATCCGGGAGGGAAACGGGAATCCATGAACCCTGCTACTCAAGCGCCCCCCGATCCGCTCACCACACTGAGGGAATACAGGGCGCTGGCGCCCTGGGGATTACGGGACCTCGCAGCACTCGCCGGGGGCATCCTCGACGCGTCCGGGGTGGTGCCGGTCAACGCCGCCGCCCGAGCCCGCCCCAGCGAACGCACCATTCGATTCTATGTGGCGCGAGGGCTGGTCAGTCCTCCCGATGGACGCGGCACTGCAGCCGTCTACTCCTACCGTCACTTGCTGCAGGTCCTGGCCATAAAGCTGCGACAGATGGAGGGGGCGACACTGGATGCCATGCTGAAAGAGTTTGCCGGAATGACCGGTGACCTGATCGAGCGCCGTGCCGCCAGCGCGCTGGGGCCCGGGCTGCCACCGCCAGATCAGCTACCGCTGCTGCGGACGCCAGGCACCGGCCGGGGAAGAGTGGGCCGGGCGGTCATGGCGTGGCTGGCCCCAGTAGAGGGTCTGAGCTCCACCGGATCCACCTGCCGCCGGATCCCGGTTGCGCCTGGGGTGGAAGTCCTGATGGACGAGCAGCATCCCGCACTTCGGTTGAACCGCGATCCTGCCGTCATCGCCGAGGCGCTTCGTCAGGCGCTGGCGTCCGTAATCGGTCTCGAAGTCAGCCCTCAGAACCCACCCGAGCTGTCTGGGATGGGGGCACCGGCCTGGAGCCCAACCCTGGCTGATTCGGAAATGTTCGACCAGCCGGCACTGGGCAGCGAAAGGGTCGAATAGACACTCTCACCCACAACGGGGAATCAGACATGAGCACGGTCGTCCTGCTGGTCGTCCTTGCGGCGCTGGTGTTGTGGGTGATCGGCGCCTACAACGGTCTGGTCTCGTTGAAGAACCAGGTGATCAATGCCTGGAAGCAGATCGATGTGCAGCTCAAGCGGCGTCACGACCTGATCCCAAACCTGGTAAATACCGTCAAAGGAGCAATGGACTTCGAGCGCTCTACGCTCGACGCGGTAATCTCCGCCAGGAACCGGGCGGTGAGCGCTACTGGGGTGCGGCAGACTGCTCAGGCGGAGGGAGAGTTGACCCAGGCTCTGGGCCGGCTGTTCGCGCTGACCGAGGCTTATCCCGATCTCAAGGCTACCGGCAACGCGGCCGTGCTTCAGGAAGAGCTGACCAGTACCGAGAACAAGATTGGGTTTGCTCGCCAGCTCTACAACGACGTCGCCACTCAATACAACACCAAGCAGATGCAATTTCCCACCAATCTCATCGCCGGCCTGGCCAAGGCTTCTCCGGCAGAGCTATGGGAGATCGAGGATGCCGGGGAGCGAGCGGTTCCGGTGGTCGACCTCTCGCTGAACAAACCGGCTTCGTGAGCGAGGACGCCAATCTCTTTGCTCAACAGGAGGCCAATCGACGCCGCTCGCGCTGGCTGATCATCGGATTTATGCTGTTCTTCGCCTGGGTGGGCTTCGGCGGAGATCTCGGCTTCTACCTGCTGACCAGTAGCGCTGGTCCCTCCCAGTACCACCACGTCGTTCCCTTCATCGGCATCTTCAGTACCCTTGCCGCCGGCGGCATCTGCTGGCACGCCTGGCGCAACGGCTCGAACCGCGTGCTGTGGTCCACCGGCGCCTGGGAGCTGATCGAGCCGGCCACACCACAGCAGAAGCAGCTGGTGAACGTGGTGGAGGAGATGGCGATCTCGTCAGGTTTGCCCCGACCGAAGATCTGGATTGTGCCCGATCCGGACCCTAACGCCTTTGCCACCGGGCACGACGCTGCAACCGCGAGCGTAGCGGTTACCGAGGGCCTGCTGAATCTGCTGTCCCGTGACGAGCTTCAGGCGGTCGTGGCCCATGAAATGGCCCATATCCGCAACCTGGATATCAGGCTGATGACGCTTCTGGCTGGAATGGTGGGCGCCATTGCCCTCATGTCTGACGGGATGGGGCGCATGCTGGGGCGCGGAGCGATCCGGCGGGGCAGCAGAGTAAGTGGCCAGCGGGGGGGCAGCAAGGACTCGAATCCTTTGGCCCTGGTGATCCTGGCGCTCTGGCTGCTGACCCTGGTGATTGCGCCGGTAGTATCCCGGCTGCTCGCGATGGCGGTGAGCCGCAAGCGGGAATACCTGGCCGACGCCAGCGGGTCCCAGTTCACCCGGAATCCGATGGCGCTGGCCACGGCCTTGGAGAAGCTGGCGTCGGCTACCGAGCCTACTCGCGCGATCACGCAGGGCGCCGCGCACTTGTGCATCGTGGATCCCGCCCCGACTGCTCTCGCTTCCAGGGAGGGGCTGTTGGCCGATGTGATGGTTTCGCACCCGCCGATTCAACAGCGGGTCATTCGCCTCAAGGGGATGGCGTATCAGCAGGCAAAACTGGAGCGAGCCGGCGCAGGATCTCCGCTGTAAAGGTTGCCGGGTCAAAGGGCAGGCGAACGATGTGGTCCGCGCCGCTGTTCCGCGCCGCCGTACCCTCCCCCCTCACCAAAGCCACCAGCAGAAATTCCCGGCCCGGCGCCGGGTCGAATCCCGCTAACGCGCTCGCACCTGGCGTATTGCCGCTTCCAGCGACCACAACCAGTGACACGCTCTTCCGAGCCGACGCGCTCTCGAGGTCGGAAAGAGAAGACGCCCGGTGCACCTGAAATCCGGCATCGCGGAGCAGGAGCGAGGTGACCCGGGCGAGATCCTCGTCGGCCAGGAAGATCACGGCTTCACCGCGATCCAACGCCCGCGGCCTTTCGGCCAGCCGGGATAGATCGAGCATGCGAAGGCCGGACAGGTACTCTTTGCTCCGCGCTTCGCGCAGCTCGCCGATGCGTTGCAGGATGTCCCGGATTCGGCGGAGGGCGTGGCGTATGCTCTCCAGTCCCTCGCGCCTTTGCTCGACGTTTCCCTGCAGATCGGTCAGTAAGAGGTCCACATGGGCAAATGCCGCCATCAGCGGGTTGTTGATCTCGTGGTGGAGGGTGACGCTCATCTCACCTACGGCGGCCAGCCGTTCCGCGCGCACCAGGTCCTGCTCGGCCGCCGCCAACGCCTTGCTCAGCTCCCGATTGCGCCGGACCCGTTCCAGGATCTGGGGCAGTAGCTCAGCCAGAGCGGCGTCCTTCGCCAAATAGTCGTCCGCGCCGAGACGGAGGGCGGATGCGGCAAAGGCCTCGTTACCGTGTGCGGTTACCAGAATGACGGCGGGAGGTGAAGGTTGGGCGCGAATGGCGGCGAGCACATCCAGACCCCTGGTATCCGGCAGTTGCTGATCCAGCAGGACGATGTCCACGTCCTTTAGCGAAAGCAGCGCCTCGCGTCCGGTCCTCACCTCGGCCGCCGGGCCGAGCCCGTTGGCCGTCAAGACGTGCCGCACCAGGCGCACCATGTCCGGATCGTCGTCAACCAGCAGAATGCGGGGCTGGGCCGCATCAGCCATGCGCCGCCGCCTCTCCAGGCCGAAAGCCCACCCGGCCGAACTTCTCCCAACCCGTCTTGCCCCGCCACGCATCCCACAGGCCTCGCAGCCGCCAATACAGAGTGAGCTGGCGGTATCCCAGATTTTCCAGCACGGCATATAGCAGCAGAATCAGGACCTCGCCGCGGCGGCTGAAGGGAAGGAGATGGCGCTGGAGCCGGTCAGCCAGGCCGTAGCGGAAACGCCAGGTACCCACCAGAACGGACAGGACGTTGACCAGTATTCCGTAGCCGAGCGATGCGAGCAGAAATGCCAGCAGGTACTCGGTGCCGAACAGCTGCAGGCCGGTCATCCACTGCATCACGAAGAGAAACAGGATGCAGGCATAGCCCACAATCTCGACCAGTGGGCCGTAGTACTCGAACAGCCAGAACGCCGGAAGGGCGAACCAGCCGATCCGGCCAAATTTGGACTGCCAGAGCATCGCGCGGTGATAACGCAAAGACTCGCGAAGTCCGCGATACCAGCGTCCACGCTGTTTGCGGAGCGATTCGAAGTTTTCGGGGACCTCGGTCCAGGCCACCGGGTGCGGAAGGAAAGCAATGCGCCGGTCGTGCAGCTTGTCGAGAATGAACCGGTGCAACCGCACGATGATCTCCATGTCTTCGCACACGGTGCCGAAACCGGTCCCCACATACTCCTCAACCAGACGGTGCCGCAGGAATGGGGTGAGATATCCTCCGGCCCGAATCACGGTGTCCTTCTCGAACACGGCAAAGACGCCGCTCAGGATCAGAATGGCGTGAACCCGGTCGAGACCGGTGCGCGTCGCGGTGAAGGAACGGAGATACTCCACCATCTGAAAACGAGGCAGTGATCGGGTGGGCAGCCCCACTTCCACCACGTGGCTGTTCCGCACCATGCAGCCGTTGGCGATCGCCACCTGTCCTCCAACCGCCACCACCCTGGGATCCTCCTGAACGACGCGCATCAGCTCCTTGAGCGCCCGCTGATCGAGAATCGAGTCGGCATCGAGCGAGACGAAGTACGGCGTAGTAGAAGCATTGATGCCGGCATTCAAGGCGTCAGCCTTCCCGCCGTTCTCCTTGTCGATCACGATCAGCTGCATCAGGTGAGCCGGAAGGGGAATAGTGCCCCGGTACATGGCCCGGACCGGGGCAGTGGTGATCGCCGGACGGTAGGGTGCGTCGGTGCGCCGCAACTGAAAGGCGGCCTTGAGCCGCTCCAGGGTCATATCCGACGACCCGTCATTTACCACCACTACCTCGAAGCGAGGATAGTCGCAGTTGATCAGGCCGGTCACCATGTCGACGATAGGCACTTCCTCGTTGTAGGCCGGGACGATCAGGGTGAGCGGCTTGGTCAGATCGGCCTTATCGATCAAGTCGAGATCTTCGATGAAATGTCCCGCTACCCGCCGACGGACCTCACGGGCGGAGAGCGCGATGAGCCACAGGGTGTACGTGTTATAGAGAACGAAGTACGCCAGGAACAGTGGTTGAATGGAGAGGACGAGTGCGATCAGTACATACGCCAATGTGTTGATCACGGCGCTCCTCCGGCGAGATTGGCCAGCGACAGCTCGAGCGCGCCGGCCACGCGGTGGCGCACCGCGGGCGCCGGGTCGGCCCGCGCCACCTCGTGGGCGACATCGTCCTGAATCAAGGCCAGGGCCAGGCCGGCGGAGAGGCGCCGGTCCTCCGAGGGGGCGGAGCGCGCAACGTGGCGCAGCGAACCGAGCTCGGCGCCCTGGCGCACGGCATCGGCAGCCACCCGGGTGTCGAGATCCGGTGGTAAGGAGAGGGGAACACCTTGCAGCAGCCGGCCAATGTGTGCCGCGGCCCGGACCGCCATGTCGCTGTCGGACTCGAGGTGCTCCAATACCAGCAGCCCTTCGGGCCCGACCGGACCAGCGGAGCCCAGCTTCAGGGCAATCTCTCTTCGAACCTCGGGCTCGGGGTCCTGCCGCATCCGATCCAGCAGCTCGTATCGCTCGGCTCCAACCACCGCCCCGACGACAATGCGCCGGACTGAAAGCACCGGGTCGGCGGAGAGAGTTTCCAACGCCAGCGGTTCGGCCGAATCCGGCCGGTGCCCCCAAAGCTCAGCCACCGATTCCCGTACTTCCGGCACAGCGTTGCGGGAAAGCGGGCTCAGTAGCGTTTGAATCTCGGGATGATGGAGATAGCGCGCGATCCGGGTAATCAGCACTGCCCGGCTGGTCTCGTGCGGTGCCAGGGCCATGTCGCGGAAGTCGGAGAAGTGCTCTTCCGCCAGCGCACCCACCGCTGAGAGCGCGGCGGCATCCTCATCAGGTTTGAGGGCCTGAATCAGGCGGGGAAATGCACGGGAGGCAGGAACCCGTGCGAAGAGGCTCACCGCGGCGCGGCGGACCATCATGCTGGGATCGCCCAACGCGCGGCCTCCAACGCTGAGCAGCTCATCGGGGTCGAGCAGCTCGCCAATCGAGCTCAGAGCGGCGGTCCGGACATCAGGATTTGGGTCGCCTTGCACCAGCTGAAGCAAGGCGCTTCGGCTATGCTCCCCCTGAAAGGTGCGGAGCCCACCGATCAGTCGTACCCGCTCACCGGGATCGAGCACGCCGCGGAGCCCGTCAGATAGAGAGACCTGTGACTGGGCAGGAGACTTTGCTGCGAGCGCGCGAAGCTCGACATCACTGGTGCGGGGCAGCCTTCGGCTGAGCAGCCGGTACCATGGGTCATGCTTGATATGCTCTCGCAGCAGCTCTCGCACGGCGGCTTGATCCGACATCTCCAGCACCAGCACAATCAGGCTGCTGCGGTCATACGCGCCGGCGGCGAGAATTGCTGCTGCCCTGACGCTGGCCGGCTCATTCCGGCGCGCTGCAGCAGTGAGCGCAGCCTCACCCCCCGGACTTCTCAGGAGACCGATGGCGAGCGCCGCCCGTTCTCTCACCAGTGCGGCAGGGTCACCCTGAAGCAGCGCGGTGAGCTGCCGGCTCTGCTCCGCCAGACGGAACCGGGCGCAGACGTCGACGGCCGCTGCCCGAACTGGTGCAGCCGGATCGCGCAGGGCAGAGCTCAGTGTTTCAGTCAGCTGTTCCGGAGGCGGTGAAGTTCTCCGGTCACACCGGCCGAGCGCCTGGATGGCTGCCGTCCGAACCTCCGGGTCAGGATCGCTTGCCAGTCGGATCAGGTCGTGGGCTCCGTTGTGCCAGCGGACCCGGCCGAGGTTGCGGGCCAGCGCGAGCCTGCTCTCGGGATCGTCGTTCTGGATCAATCGGTCGATGAGCTCGCCCAGACTGGCACTGTCGAGACGGCTGATTGCCCGGGCAATGGCGTCCCTCAAGTCAGGGCCGGCCTGATTCCAGGCCGCCAGCAGTAGCGGAACCGCCGCGCGATCACCCAGCAGCGCGAGCGAATGGGCTGCGGCCAGACCCACCTCACGCTCGGGCTCGCCCAGGAGCTCGGCCAAGGGGGGCACCAATCCGCGAGCTCCAGACCGGCCGGCAGCGCGTGCTGCGGCCGAGCGCACCTTGGGTTCGGAATCGTGCAGCAATCCGAGGAGGTCGGGCTCCGCCGCGGTGCCGCCGATGGTGGCTAAAGCCCCGATAGCAGCGGTTCGAATCGATGGATCGGGATCCCTAGTTTGCTGTCGAAGGGTATCCAGCGTGCTACCATCCCCGTTTTCGCCGATCAGCCGGATGGCCGCAATCCGGACCTCCGGGTTGGTATCCCTCACACCAGAGAGGGCCACCGGGAGCCACCCTCCTGTTCTGAGTGCTCGAATCGCCTCGAGTGCCGAGGCGCGCAGCGCCGGTTCCGGGTCACCCGAAGCAACCCTGATCAGCTCGGGACCAAGGTCGCGCCGGTGAGATTCGCGAACGGCCTTGATCACCGCGTGCCGAATCACCGGGGAGGGATGAAGGAGAAGCTCGGTCAGCAGCTCTCGGGTGCCCGCCGAGGCCAGCCGGCTCAAGGTGTCCGCGGCCTCCTCTGCCCCCTCGTTCTGCTCGATTCGCCGGAGCAAGGCTGTGGGAACGCCCAACCGTTCGAGTGATATGGCAGCCTGTTGGCGGATCTGCGGGTCCGGGTCGCTCAGCGCAATGACGAGCGGGCCCTCGGCGGAAGGACCGATCTGCTCCAGCGCCTCGACTCCGCGCAGACGAACCCACCAGGCGGGATCGCCCAGGGTTCGCACCAGGCGATTCACCACGTCGGGACCACCGAAGTGACCCAGGGTCGATGCTATGCGTACCCGGACAAAGGGTGCCGAATCAGTGAGAAGGTGATCCAGCAGCGGCTGGAGCGCCCGCCGGTCGCCCAGCCGGCCCAGCGCCGTAGCCGCCTTGGCCCGCACCTCGTCATCGGGGTGGTCCAGACTGCGGATCAGGGCGGGAACAGCGGCCTGGGCTCCGACTTCACCCAGTACGTTGGCGGCCCAGGCGCGAGCGGTATGGCGATCCGAATCGTCGAGCAGAGCAAGCAACGGCTCGACGACGATGTCGCCATGACGGGCCAGGATGTCGGCAATGCGGGGGGCGAGCCAGGGTTCGGCGTCGGCCAGTGCGAGGACCAGCGACTCCACCGCGCGGGGATCGGCTATGCGGGCCAGCGCCCGCAGCGCGATCTCCCTCACGTCGGCGTCTTCAGTTTGTGTCGCCTGAACCGTCTCCAGCAGCACGGGCACCGCCTTGGCGCTGCCGACCCGTCCCAGTAGCTCAGCGGCAAAAGCACGGTCCCGCCATTTACGCGCGGTGCGAAGCTTCTCGATGTACTTCTGGACCAGACCGAGCTCGTCGTAGACCTCGAGCAGCCACGCCGGGCGGCCGGTCGCGCTCCGGGCCTGCTCCTCGAGCACTGCTTCGAGGGCGTCCAGGTCGTACAGCGTGCTCATCTGATTGATGGTGGGCTCGAGCAGTGCCCGGTCGCGGGTGGCGAGTTGGGAAACGAGCTCCCGGTAGAGTCCCTTGCGTGCGGCGAGCCGGCGTTCGGCGTGGTCGAGGTAGGCAGTGTAGAGCAGCCATGCCAGAATGCTGAGCAACACAACCGCCAGCATGGCGCCCGCGGCGAGGAGGATCAGGTCCACTCCGCTCACAGCAGAATCCGGTAACCGCTGCGGAGCGGCGGCAGGGGCAGCATACCGCGGGGCTCAGACGCGGGCGTCGTCCAGGAACACGAGTGCCTGTCGATGAGACACGACAGCCTCGAGTGCCTGGTGCACCGTCGGATCGATCACAGTTCCCGCCAGATCCCGCATCCGTTCCACCGCGGCTTCGGCGCTCATCTTTTCCTGATAGGGCCGTGCCGTAGTCATGGCATCGTAGATCTCGACCGCCCCGATTATACGGGCACCGAGTGGAATGGCCTCACCAGCCATCGATGGGCTTGATCAGGTAATCCATGCACCGCGCTGCATGCAAAGAGCTGCACTGGTTACTTCGTACCCTTGCTGCACCAGAAAGCGGCGCAGGGCGTTACGTCTGGATTCTCGTCATCCACCACCAGCAGGGTAGTGGGCTCATCCATCGGGGGCACACAGACTCCTCCTCGGGGGCCAGGGGGTGACCTGGTGCCGTTCGAGGCCTGCTGAGAATGGGGTCAGGGTAAAGACAAGCTAGCTATAACCCGCAGTGTGGGGTACTGGGTCGCGAGTCAGGAGTCAGGAGTCAGGAGTCAGGAGTCAGGAGTCAGGAGTCAGGAGTCTGGGGACTGGGGACTGGGGACTGGGGACTGGGGACTGGGGACTATCCGACAAACTCCACCTGCACTCGCTCCGGAATCAGGTCATTCTCGAACGCGCGATCCAAGAGCAGCTGAACGGCCTCGCGGCCACGGGGTCCGTAGTCCACGGTCCATTGATTTACGTACATGCCGACGAAGGTGTCGGTTCGCTCGTCGCCGATGCCGCGATTGAACTGTTTGGCGTGGGCCAGCGCCGGGGCCCGGTGTTCCAGGCCGTACACAATGCTCGCCCGGAGATCGCGGGCGATCTGCTGAACCACTTGGCTGCCGAGGTCACGCCGAACCGCGTTGCCGCCAAGCGGCAGAGGAAGGCCGGTCTCCTCCAACCACCAGGCGCCGAGATCGGCCCAGAGATGAAGTCCGCTGTCTCCGAAGGTGAGCTGCCCCTCGTGGATCAGGAGTCCGACCTCGGCCTCGCCCCGCTCGACGGCTTCCTCGATCTGATCGAAGGGAAGCACCTCGGTCACACAGCCGCGTTGATAGAGCTGGAGCGCCAGGTTAGCCGTGGTCAGCTTGCCGGGGATGGCCACCCGCCGGCGGTTGAGAGCGCCGCGGGGGTCCTGGGGCGCGGGCGTTCGGGAGACGAGGCGGGGACCGTACCCATCGCCCATCGAGGATCCGGAGCTCAACAGGGCATAGTCGCGCCAGAGATAGGCATACGCATGGATCGAGACCGCGGTGACTTCCAGCTCCTTCCGGAGGGCGCGTTGGTTCAGGGTCTCGATATCGGCCAGCTCGTGTATGTACTGGAGGTTTCCGGTCTCGATCTTTCCTTCAGCCAGCGCGTAGAACATGAACGCGTCGTCGGAATCCGGGCTGTGGGCAACGTGGATGGTAGTTGTCATGGTCGATTCTTCTTGGCTTTTCCGTCCGCCCCTCCGTCCATCCGCCCCTCCGCCTCCTGCTTGAACTCATCGAGCACCGGCCCGTGCTCGAGATACTCCACCCGCTTCTTATCCATTTCGCTTTTATAGTGAGCCAGAAACTCGCGCTGAGCACGAGCCTCGGCTTCACGATTACCCTGGATGCGTGCGGCCGTGCCCCGGATGACGTATCCGAATAGATGGCCGGGGGACTCGGTCAGGATGGTGTCGGCCAGGGCTGCCGCGGCTGGCATGTCTCCGGACTGAAGATGAATGACAGCTGCGTGGTAGCGGGCATCGACGTCCCGTGTTTCCAGCTGATCGTACGCGCCCAAGGCCATCGGCGTGAACTGGGCCACCTGAACCGAGTCGCCCTGCTCGGCTGCCTGCATGATTCGGTTGAACAGTCGGTCGAACCGCTCGCGGGGACTCAGGCTGCTGATGTCCGGAGCTCGGCCCGGACCGCTGGCTCCGGCGTTGGCCATGTCCGGCGCTACGGGCTGAGGCGACGCGCTCGATACCTTGTACACAATGCCGCCCACCAGCAGCAGGCTGAGCGCTCCGGCAACCATCCACGCCTTGCGTTCCGACGCGGGGGTGGCAGGCCCACTGCCGCTCACCGGCTGCCCACACCGATGGCAGAAACGAGCCTGAGGCGACAGCTCGGCGCGGCAGGCAGCGCAGGCTCGCGGCGTGAGACTGGCTCCGCACGAGCTGCAGAAGTTTCCAGTGGCGGCTGTGCCGCAAGAGGGACAGGTCATGGCCCGAAGCGTAAACGGTAAGCGGTAAAGGGTAAACGGGTTATTTTGTTTCCCGTTCATCGTTCACCATTCACCGTTCACGCTTTGCTCTCGATGCCCGAGCGACCGCAGCGACAACCCAGCGCCACCGCGCGTCCTACCCTCGAAGGCTTTCCGCGCGATCTGAGCGGCGCCGGAAATGACGACGTCCTCAAGTTGGCTCAGCGCTTCGGTGTGGATTTCCTGCGGCTGCAATTCACCGATATCCTCGGGGTGAACAAGAACGTGGAGGTGCCCCGCAGCCAATTCGAGAAGGCCCTGGACGGCGAGATCATGTTCGACGGCTCCTCCATCGAGGGATTTGTCCGGATCGAGGAGTCGGACATGCTGCTCAAACCGGATCTCCACACCTTTCGCATCCTTCCTTACGACGATGAGGGTGGCCGGGTAGCCCGGCTACTCTGCGACATCTTCACCCCGGATGAGCAGCCCTTTGCCGGCTGCCCGCGCACCACCCTCAAGCGTCAGGTGGACCGAGCCGCCAAGCTCGGCTTTGCCATGATGGCCGGCTGCGAAGCCGAATTCTTCATGTTCGAGAAGGCGGTGGACGGATCTCCTACCACCATCACCCACGATTCTGCCGCTTACTTCGACCTGGGTCCGCTTGACCGGGGCGAGGAGATTCGCCGAGTCATTGTGGAGCAGCTGGTCGAAATGGGCTTCGAGGTGGAGGCGGCCCATCACGAAGTGGCGACGGGCCAGCATGAGATCGACTTCCGCTACGCCGATGCGCTCACCACGGCCGACAATCTCACCACCTTCAAGTTCGTGGTTCGCAACGTTGCCAGCCGCTTCGGCTACATCGCGTCGTTCATGCCCAAACCGATCCAAGGTATCAACGGGAGCGGCATGCACACCCATCAGTCGCTGTTTCGGGGACGGGAGAACGCGTTCTTCGATCCAAAGGCGGAGTATCAGCTCTCTTCCACCGCCTTGAGCTACATCGAGGGGCTGCTGCAGCACGCGCGAGGATTTTGCGCGGTGACCAATCCGCTGATCAACAGCTACAAGCGTCTAGTGCCGGGTTACGAGGCGCCCGTCAACGTGGCCTGGTCAATGCGCAACCGTTCGCCTCTGGTGCGCATACCGGACCGGCGAGGTCTGGGCACCCGCTGCGAGCTCCGGATGCCGGATCCGTCCTGCAATCCCTATCTGGCGCTCACGGTTCAGCTAGCGGCGGGTCTCGATGGAATTGAGCGGAAATTGGAGGCGCGGGAACCGGTTAGCCGCAACATCTTCACCATGAGCTATCGCGACCGGAGAAAGTACCGGATTGATGAGCTGCCCCGGGATCTGCACGAGGCACTGGAGCTGTTCGAGAAGGACGACGTCATCAAAGCAGCGTTAGGCGCGCATTTGACGGAACGGTTCCTGGAGGCCAAGCGCGAGGAGGTCCAGCAGTACAATCTGCAGGTGAGCCACTGGGAGATTGACAACTATCTCGGAAGGTATTGATCGGCGGGGCAGCTAGGCACGCGGGCAGTTGTTTCTACCGCCCCGCTGCCGCGCCGCCCTGCTGCCCCACTAAGGACAGCGTCACGCTTCCAAATGGCAAAGGCAGCTCCAGCTGGACCGGGAGACGCCGCTGGTCGTCGGTGAACCAGGCCCGCATTGTCTGACCCCTCGAGGTCACCTCCACCGCCAGACAGTTGGCGTTGCTGCCATCGGCCATGGGAACCGGCTCCCGCCCGGTGACCCGCACCTGAATGGGATTGTACCCCGTCTTGAAGTAGCGCTGCAGGCTGTAGCTCCGGCCCACCTTGAGCGGAGCGGCCCGGAGATAGTAGAGGAAAGCCAGTTCATCCAGCGGCTCCGCTGGGGCAACCCACTCGCCCGGAACGCCTTCTTCCCGATAACGGGCCGAGTCGGGGATGATGATGTACCCGTGCTCCTCGGTCTTGCCGCCCTGCATCAGTCGCCGGTGAAATCGTAGCGAATGAAAGTCTGCCGCCTCCACGTGTGAATTCAGATCGTAGGCAACCCGCCAGCCGGGAGGTCCGCCTTCGCCCGATGCGGTGAACTCGAATGCATCCGCCCCGCGCTCCTTCACCATCCGAGTCACCGAGACCGATGCAGTGCCCACCGCGAAGTAGCCTAATTTGGCCTCATAGCGGAGGGTTTCCCCAACGCTGAAGGGGTAAGGGGACGGGGCGGCCAACCGGGCAAGAAGCGCGGCCTGGGCCAGGAGTTGGGGCACGGGGATCATTCTGGGAATATAAGGAGGTCGTCTGGCCGGAACTGTGAGCCCGGAAACACCGCGGGCATACCTGCTGGACCTGGATGGGACACTATATGCCGGAGGCGCCGCCATACCGGGAGCCGTCGAGACCCTGCGGCGGTTGCGTCGAACACAGACCCCATTTCGCCTGGTGACCAACACCACGAGTCGCTCCCGCTCGGGAATCGTTGGGCGTATGGCCGGCTTCGGCATCGAAGTCTCGGAGCCGGAGGTCTTTACGGCTACGCTGGCGGGTGCAGAGACTGTCCGCGCTGCTGGGTTCTCCAAAGTGGCCCCGTTCATCCCGGAGCCAGCACTGGAGGACCTCAAGGGTCTGGATCTGGTCGGGGGCACCTCGGGCCGCCAGAGCGCCGGACCACCAGACGCGATACTCCTGGGCGACATGGCCGAACGCTGGACCTTTGAACTTCTTCAGGAGGCATTCGGGTACATCATGTCGGGTGCTGCCGCCATCGCGCTCTCGCGCGACCGCTACTGGCTCAAAGACGAGCGTCTCACTCTCGACGCCGGACCCTTTGTGGCGGCACTCGAATTTGCCACGGGCAAAGAGTTCACGGTGGCTGGGAAGCCGAGCTCGGCGTTTTATGTGGCGGCGCTCGCGAGTCTGGGTCTCGGCCCCTCCCGGGCTACCGCAATGGTTGGGGACGACATCTGGTCCGATGTGGCCGGCGCCCAACAGGCCGGCCTTCAGGGCTGGCTGGTGCGAACCGGCAAGTTCCGGGAGTCAGTCCTTCTGGAGAGCGCCATCACGCCCGACCGCATCATCGGCAGCGTAGCTGCGGTGGAGTAGCAACCCTTTATCTTCCGGCTCGACCTGCCAGCGTTTTTCACCTGGAGTTCTGTTGCCCTTTCGGCACGTTCTGCCGGTCGCGGTGCTTCTCTGCCCGCTCAACCTTGCCGCCCAAACCAACGTCGATTCAGCCACGTCGGTCGACTCCGCGCTGGTCGACTCCCCACTGATAATCCACCGGGTGGAGCTGATTCGGCGGGATATTTTTGACCCCAATGAGCGGAGCTGGCTGGCTCGAACGGGCAACAAGCTACACTTCCAGACCCGCGCGCCGGTGATACGCCGCGAGGTTCTCCTGCGGCCAGGGCAGGTGTACGACTCCGCTCTGGTGGCCGAGTCCGAGCGGAATCTGCGGGCGATGGGCATCTTCCGCCGGGTGCAGATCGATTCGGTGCGCACCGACTCGGGGCTGGTGCTTCGGGTGACCACCAAAGATGGCTGGAGCACCCAGCTGGATTGGCGTTTCCGGAGCACGGGAGGCGAGGTGGCATTTACCCTGGGGATGGTCGAGACCAATCTCCTTGGGACTGCTTCCAGCGCGGCCATCCGCTATCGGAAGGATCCGGACCGCAACAGTATCGCACTGGGCTTCCGCCGCCGCCGTCTCTTTGCCGGCACGGTGGGCCTCGAGTTCGGATACGAGAATCGGTCGGATGGGCGGCTCACTGGGGTTGCCATCGAGCGGCCATTCTTCTCGACTACTTCCGCCAACGCTTTTCGGCTGAGCGTGGTGGACGACCACGCACGGGTGCTCCGGTTCTTTGAGGGCGAGGACCTGGCCAGTGATACGCTCAGCCGTCGGTTCAGCCTTGCTCGTGCCACGTATGCCTGGGCCATGCGAGCGGCAACCACTGGGTACCTCCGGCTCGGGGTCACCGGACAGATTCGTCGAGACGACAGCATTCAATTCTCCTCCGAGGAGCCATTCCCCAAGACGGTGACCGGTGCGGTAGGGTCCTATGTGATCTGGAATCAGTCGAGGTTTCTCGTAACCCAGGGCTTTGCCGGCTTTGCCCGGGAGGAGGATGTGGACGTGGGGACGACGGTCCGGATCGGGCTTCAGGTTGCGCCCGCGCTCTTCGGGTATGAGCGAGATGGTCTCGGTCCGGAGGTGAGTGCCCGAGTGGGCACCCGAATTCCTGGTGGCTTTGGCTATCTCGATGGCTTTGCCGATGGGCTATTCACCTCCGCCGGGCTCGATTCGGGGACAGTGCAGGTGGGCGGCACGGTCGTATTACAACCCGCCGCTCGGCACCTCGCGGTGTTCCACCTCGAAGGCGGCTGGTTGGAAGACCCAGTCCCAGGCGAGGAATTCGATCTCGGACTAGGCAGCGGTCCTCGTGCCTTCGGCAGTCACTCCTTCACTGGAGATCGGTCGTTCTTCACCACCGCCGAATACCGTTACACCATGGTTGATGATTTGTGGGGCCAGGCGGGGATTGGCCTGGCAGGTTTCGTGGACTACGGAGGGGCCTGGTACTCGGGCTCGCCTCACAGAACCGGATGGGACGCTGGCATCGGTCTCAGACTGGGCGCCAGTCGATCGACCGATGTGCCGGCACTGCGCTTTGATCTGGCCCACCGATTCGCCAACGACGTTGACCGGGCGGGATGGGTGATCACAATCGGGAAGGGCTTTGGCTTCGGTGCCCCAACCCGAGGCCTCAATTGAGCACACCGCATCCCCTGGTAGCGCTGCTGCTCCGGGTGATGGATCAGGCCTATGACCAGAAGAGCTGGCACGGCACCACCCTGCGAGGTTCTCTCAGAGGCCTCACGGCCGAGGACGCGCTGTGGAGGCCCGGGCCCAACCGGCACAACATCTGGGAGCTGACGCTCCACGCCGCCTATTGGAAGTACATCGTGAGACGCCGCCTGGCGGGCGACTCGGTTGGCTCATTCGAGCGGAAACCCAGCAACTGGCCGGACATTCCGCAGCCGGCCGACAGCAGCGCCTGGAAACGTGACGTCAGCTTCCTCGAAAGTGAGCACCGAAAGCTCCGGGAGATTGTTTCGGCGCTAAGCGCCGCTGCCCTGACCGTCCGCTCACCCCGCGGAGTCTGGACCGTGGCGGATGAGATCCATGGTGTAGCTGCCCATGACCTCTATCACACCGGACAGATTCAGCTGATCAAGCGTCTCATGCCGGCTGGCGGAGGTAGCGGAGCAGGAAAATCGCCGCGACGATCACGGCAATGATGATAAGAAGCAGCGCTAGCACGGTGATGCCTCGTCGGCCCTGCCCGATGGAACTCACGACCCGCATACTGACGCTCCTGCGCGATGAAGTCGCAAACTAATACCTCGGTGGAGTCGGAGCGGCTTCTCACCGCAACCCTGATCGGCGGACTGATAGCCACCGCCGTGGCCCTGCTGATCCTCTCCTGGCTCGGCCGGGAGATCGTCGCAGGAATCACCCCGGAGGTAGACGATGCGCTTCGCCGGACGATCCATTCTCACGCTTCGCCCACGATCACGCCGATCATGATCGCCGCTAGCCGCTACGGCGGTCCCGCCTGTCTGGTCCCGCTGGGGCTCTGCCTTGCTCTCGCGTTTCTGATTCACGGCTGGCATCGGGGAGCGCTTCTGGTAGTGGTCACACTGGCCGGCGCTGGATTGCTCAATGCGCTGCTCAAACAGGGCTTCGCCCGCACCCGGCCGGCTCCCTTCTTCGATTATCCCCTGCCGGGCTCGGCGAGCTTCCCCAGTGGCCATGCGTTCTTCGCGGCAAGCATTCTGGGCGGCCTGGCCGTGCTGGTCACGTCTCGGATCCGGAGCCTGGCGCTCAAGATCGGGCTTTGGATCCTGGTGCTGGCTCTCATCCTTCTGATCGGTTTCTCCCGAGTCTACCTCGGGGTGCACTATCCCAGTGACGTGTTTGCCGGCTACGCGGTGGCGGTCGTCTGGGTAACGGCCGTCGCGCTGGGCGATCGAATCGCCGGACGGCGCAAGCACCAGCGGATGTCGGCCTGATGGGCTGGATCGGGGTGGTGCTCAACGATTCTTCCGGTACCGGCGATTGCGCCGCCCAGGCCAAGCAGCTGGAAACCATTTTTGCCGAGGCAGGGCGGGAGGCGAGAGTCAAAGTTGCCCGGGGTGGCGAGCAGATCCGCAGCTTCATTGAAGGTGCGGTAAAGGACGGCTGCGAGGTACTGGTGGCAGGTGGCGGCGACGGCACCATCAATACGGCAGCGTCGGTACTGGTGAACCGGGAGACTCCCCTCGGGGTCCTGCCTCTCGGCACCCTCAACCATTTCGCCAAGGATCTGGGCATTCCGCTCGAACTGGAGGATGCGGCACGGGTGGTACTCGACGGAATCCAATGCCGCGTGGATGTGGGAGAGGTGAACGGGCGAGTCTTCGTCAACAACTCGAGCCTGGGGGTGTATCCGGCCATTGTTCGTCTGCGGGAGCGCTATCAGGCGACCGGCAGGGGAAAGTGGGTGGCCGCCCTCTGGGCCAGCCTGGTGGTGCTCAGGCGAAATCCATTCATGGGCGTGCGGATCATCGTCGATGGCCAGTCCACCGTCAGACGAACTCCCTTCGTCTTCATCGGCAACAATGAATACCGCATGGCTGGCCTCCACGCCGGCTCGCGCGAGGCATTGGTGGGAAAGCACTTGGCCGTGTACCTCCTCAACGCCGACCGGCGGATCGGATTGCTGCGGTTGGCGTGGCAAGTGCTTCGAAAGGGGGTCGATGAGGTGAAGGAGCTGGATCTACTTACGGTTGAAGCGGCCACCATCGAGACCCGACGTGCCCGGCTTCAGGTGGCGCTGGATGGCGAGGTGGTCACTCTGACTTCGCCGCTGGAGTATCGGGTCCGCCCCGCCGCGCTCCGCGTCTGCGTCCCGGCAGAAAGTTCAGCTTGCGATCCACTGACCCCTCCACCATCTTCCATCCGCCAGAAGTAGTCAGTATTGCCTACAACGTTCCCGCATTTTCTTCCTTTTGCGGTCCTTCCGCTCGGTTCGGGCGCCCCGTTCTACCAGGGCAACCCAGGGAAAAGGCCGTCCCGTATGAGGACTGCCCATGCGCCGACTTCGAATCGGCATTCTGGATCTTGTTACAAAGAGCCCCAATCCATCGCTGTACGGCCGGGTGATGAATGCCAACCTTGCCAGCATCATGCCTCAGGTGATCGGGGTCTGGTGCGAGCAGGAGGGGCACCAGGTTCAAGTGGTTTGTTACACCGGCGTAGAGAACCTGCTCGATGAGCTGCCCTCCGAAATCGATCTGGTCTTCATCGGCGCCTTTAGCCAGTCAGCCCAGCTCGCCTATGCGCTGAGCAACTTCTTTCAGCAACGTGGGGCCGTCACCGTGTTGGGGGGGCCCCATGCCCGCTGTTACCCCGAAGATGCCAGCAAGTACTACGATTACGTGCTCGGCTTCACCGACCGGGATACCATCTCCGAGATCTGCCGGGAGTGTGCTCCGCATCGGCCGGTTGGGCGACACGTCACTGCCGCGCGGCAGCCACTGGAGCTTCCGATGCTGGAGGAGCGGTGGAAGTTCGTGGAGTCCACGCTGAAGAAGGCACCCACCATCAAGATGGTGCCGATGATCGGGAGCCTGGGGTGCCCCTACACCTGCAGCTTCTGCATCGATTCGACGGTGGATTATCAGCCGCTGGGCTTCGGCCGGTTGCGGGATGATCTCAAGTTCCTGTTGACCAAGATCAAAAACCCGATCGTCGGCTGGCACGATCCCAACTTCGGGGTCCGGTTCGACGACTATATGGAGGCGATAGAGGCCGCCGTGCCCGAGGGGCGGATGCGGCACATTGCCGAGAGCAGCCTGTCGCTGCTGAACGAGAAGCACCTTCAGCGGCTGCGGAAGAACGGCTTCCGGGCCATCCTCCCGGGTATCGAGTCCTGGTACGATCTGGGGAACAAGTCCAAGACCCGCCGGACCGGGATGGACAAGGTGAAGCTGGTGTCCGAGCACGTGAACATGATTCTGCGCTATATCCCCTACATTCAGACCAATTTCGTGATGGGTCTCGACGGCGACATGGGGCCGGAGCCGTTCGAGCTGACCAAGAAGTTCATCGATCTATCCCCGGGTGCCTTCCCCGCGTACTCGTTGCTTTCGGCGTTCGGGCGAGCGGCGCCGATGAATCTGGAGTACCAGCGCGCAGGACGGGTTCTGCCCTTCCCATTTCATTTTCTGAACAACAACCACGCGATGAACGTCCGGCCCAAGAATTACTCCTGGACCGAGTTCTACGATCATCTGGTGGACGTCACCAAATACTCGTTTTCCTGGAAGGCTATTGCCCGCCGCATCCCCGCCACCCAGACCGCAATTCCGAAATGGATGAATGTCGTTCGGGCGGTCTCATCGGAAGGGTTTGGCCGGATTCGCTATCACCAGACTATCCGGCGATTGCTCGACACCGACCGGTCGGTGCGGGACTACTTGGAAGGGGAATCAGATACCCTGCCGGAGTTCTACGCGGCGCGGATTCGGAAGGAGTTGGGGCCGTTGTACGGGTACCTGCCGGAGGGGGCGTTGTATCACGATCCGAATGCCTATCTGCACACCACCACCGAGCCTGCACTCAACGCACCGGTGCAGCTCGGCGGACCGATATTGAATTAACGGGGCTCCGGCGGGTCCTCCATCCGGTACTGGTCACTCGCCCGAGTACGCGCCCCGTTACGGCTCTCGTCCGAGCTGCCGCCACGGAACTCGAAGTGCTCCTCGGCCATCAACCGTTCTCCCTGGGGAGTTGCCGCTGTGGCCAGGTGCCAGAGCAGCAGCTTCTGGCCCACCGTGGTTGCGGAGAGCCAAACACCGGGCTGGAGGCTGGGGTAGAGCGACGCAAACTCCGGCCGCAGCCGGGCCTCGCGGATAGTTCCCTGCAACATCACGCCTCCTCTCGAAGCTGGGATTGTGAGGGGGAATCCCGAAACAATCTCGCAGGATGGCTCTAATGGTCGCCCAAATCGGCGACTCCGCAAGAGTCCCGGACAGTAAGATTCTCGCGGCTTGAGGAGAGCTACCCGGGGGAATAGGTTACCTGTCCTCCGGCGCCGTAGCCAAGTGGTAAGGCAGAGGTCTGCAAAACCTCCATTCGTCGGTTCGATTCCGACCGGCGCCTCTCTGAGCCACAAGCACTTAGGGCCTCCTTCATGGAGGCTTTTTTCTACAGCTGGGAAGATTTTGGAAGATTTTTTGCAAAGTGGGCTGTTTCGTCGCCCATCCGCTCTTGCATATCGCGGACAGGGCTACACCCTCCTTTCTCGACGCTGAATTCCTGTTTGGTGAAAAGGTCGGCGTGCGACTCGATGAGGCGTCAGAAGTGCGGGTGACCCATAAGACAGGCTTAAAGCTCGATCAGTTCTCCTCGATTCAATCCGCCCGACTGTTTCCAGAAGAACGCCAGGCCTGACGCGAGACACTTACCCCGAAGCCGCCGGGCCGACGCAGGGTCGTATGGCCTGACCCGTACTGGCCCCTCGACTAATCTTGTGGCGGCGCTCATAATAGCTGGTCTCTCGGACGTGGACGCGTTGTCTGGCGCCGCTACTGACGGCGCCCGAGCCTATAGCAGAACGGCGCGGATGAGTCAGGTCGCGCCGGGGTGGAGGTGGATGAATGTCGAAGTCGGGGCCAATCTCCCTGCCTCGCGGCGGCGGCGCGATCCAGGGCCTAGGAGAGACGTTCGCACCCGATCAGTTCACCGGTACCGGCAACATCACTCTGCCGCTCACGATCCCCGCCGGCCGCAACGGACTCCAACCGAGTCTCAAGTTCGCTTACAGCTCCGGCAATGGGAACGGGCTCTATGGGCTCGGCTGGTCGGTGCCCCTTCCTTCCATCGGCCGAAAAACCAGCGCCGGCATTCCAGTGTATGACGATGAGCGCGACACCTTCGTCTACGGCGGCGCTGAAGATCTGGTGCCGGCCGGTGGAAACGCGGCGCGCCGACGTTACCGGCCGCGGTCAGAGAGTCTGTTCGCCAGAATCGACCATGTCCGCACCGCCACTACCGATCACTGGGAGGTGCGCACCAAAGACGGGATCCTGAGCGTCTACGGCACACCCGAAACCGCCGGCGCCGATCCTGCCGTCATCGCCAACCCGCTCAATCGCCGCCGCGTGCTGACCTGGGCCCTCACGCGAACCGAGGATACATTCGGCAACCGGGTCGAATATGAATACGAGCGCGACGCAGTGACGCTCGATGGCCCTCACAATTGGGACCAGCTCTACCCCTCGCGCATCCGCTACGCCGACCACGGGGATCCCGGCAGCCCCTCCTTCCTTATATCAGTGCTGTTCTTCTACGGGACTCGGCCCGACCCCTTCTCGCACTATCGTGGCGGCTTCGAGGTGCGAACCGTCCGCCGCTGCCGGAGAATCGAGCTGCATACGCACCCGGGCCCCGATCTGCACGTCGGATCGTTCCACCTGCGCTATGTCGACGAGCTATCTCCCTCCGCGGCCCCCGCGAACGGCGTTTCCCTGCTCGCGGAATTCCAGACGGAAGGCCTCGATGGCGCCGCCACCGAGATGATGCCACCCATGGCCTTCGGCTATTCCGCGCTCGACGTCGATCGGCGTCGGTTGCTGCCGGTGACCGGTCCCGATCTGCCCCCGCTCTCGCTGGCACAAGCCAATTTCGAGCTTGTCGACCTGTTCGGAGCTGGGCTGCCCGACCTCCTCTGGCTCGCGGCCGACGGGGTGCGCTACTGGCGCAACCTCGGCGAGGCGCGCTTCGACTGGTCGCTGCCGATGCAAGACGCGCCGGCCGGACTCTCGCTCGCAGACCCGGGTGTCCAGCTCGTGGATGCCACCGGCGACGGGCGACAGGACCTCCTGGTTACGACGAGTGAGGCCGCCGGGTTCTTCCCCATGACGTTCTCCGCCGGCTGGGCTCGCTCCTCCTTCAGACCCTACGCCACGGCGCCCTCGTTCAACCTGGAGGATCCCGACGTCAAGCTGGTGGACCTCGATGGCGACGGCGTCGTGGATGCCATCAGGTCGAGCGCCCGCTTCGAATGCTTCTTCAACGACGCCGACGAGGGCTGGCGCGGCGTCCGCACGGTCGAACGCCGGACGCTGGACGACTTCCCCGACGTGACGTTCTCCGATCCGCGAGTGCGGTGGGCCGACATGACCGGCGACGGGATGCAGGACATCGTGACGATCCACGACCGCTGCGTGGAATACTGGCCCAACCTGGGATACGGCGACTGGGCGCCCAGAATCACAATGCGCCAGAGTCCCGAGCTGCCGTTCGACTACGATCCGAGGCGCCTCCTGCTAGGTGACATCGACGGCGACGGCGCCGCGGATCTGATCTACGTGGACGACCGGCAAGTGACGCTCTGGCTCAATCAGTCGGGCAACGGCTGGGGTGAACCGATCGTAATCACGGGCACGCCACCGATGACGAACGTCGATGGCGTACGGCTGGTGGACCTGCTGGGCAGCGGCGTGAGCGGCGTGCTCTGGTCGGGGCTGTACGACGACCTGGCGCGCACCGCGATGTTCTTCCTCGATCTCACCGGACGCGCCAAGCCCTATCTGATGACCCGCATCGACAACCGGCTGGGTGCCGTTAACACCGTCGAGTACGCGACGTCCACGTCATTCCGGCTGAAGCATCAGCAGAACCGCAAGACTCAATGGAAAACGCCGCTGCCGTTTCCGGTGCAGGTCGTAGCCCGAGTGGAATCGAATGATCTCGTGAGCGGCAACACGATCACTAGCACGTTCGATTACCACCATGGCTACTGGGACGGCGTGGATCGCGAGTTCCGGGGCTTTGGCCGGGTGGATCGGTGCGATGCGGAAAGTGGCGCCTCATCGCCGCCGCTCGAGACCCGACGCTGGTTCCACATCGGCCCCGTGGCGGACACCGTGGACGACTGGCGCGAGGCGGACTTCACTCCCGAGTACTGGCCGGGCGACGCATCGCTGCTCGAGCGGCCGGCGGCCATGGCCGCCTTTCTCGGCACGCTGCCGCGGAGCGAGCGACGCGAGGCGCTCCGCGCGTTGCGGGGCCAAACATTACGCATCGAGATCTACGCGCGAGACGGCAGCACGCGTGAGAGCCGACCCTATACGGTCACGGAGTCACTCTGCGGCGTGCGTGAAGAGCCCTCGGATACCAACTCCTTCTTCGCCTTCAAGCTGGCCGAGCGGACCACCCAGTGGGAGCGGGGGGAGGAGCCGATGTCGCGCTTCGCGTTCATCGCGGAGCCGGACGCGCATGGCCAGCAACAAGTGCATCTCGACGTTGCCGTCCCGCGGGGCCGCGACCCGACAGTCGCGGCTGCTGCCGGGGCGCCTTACCTCGCTACCGTGGCACGGATGGACTGGGCCGCGCGTGACGATGCGTCACACTACCTGCTCGATCGGCTCACCCGATCGCGCAGCTACGAGGTCGAGAACGATGGGAGCGCCACGGTATACGCGCTCCGCGAGGCGGTCATGGGCGGCAGCGCGACGCTTCGACTCCTCAACCAGGTCGTGAACTTCTACGACGGTCCCGCATTCCAGGGCCTCGGATTCGGACAGATCGGCGACCATGGCGCTGTATCCCGTACCGAGGAGCTGGTGCTCACGCCCGCGGTGCTCGCGGAGGCCTGGCCCACCACACCGCCTTACCTAAAGCCCGGCGCGCCCGCCTGGACTACGGAGTATCCCGCTGCCTTCCGCACGGCGCTGCCACCGATGGCCGGCTACGTTTTCCACGCCGCCGATGCCGTCCACGCCGAAGGCTGGTACGCGATGACCGCGCGACGCCGCTACGACTTCCAGGCCGGCCCGGGCGGCCGCGGTGTCGTGCTCACGGAGCGGAGCGCACTCGGCGCCGACACCACAATCGGGTACGACGCCTTCGGCCTGTATCCCGTCACGGTGACGGGCCCGAACGGTCTCGTGACGACGGCTCGTTACAGCTATCGCGTGATGCAGGTCGAAGAGTCGGTCGATCTGAACGGCAACCGGACCTTCTACCGCTTCTCGCCGCTCGGGCGGCTTGCCGCCCAGATTGTCATGGGAAAGACCGGCGAAACCGTGGGCGACACCATCGCCAAGCCCACCATGCGGTGGCTATACGACGACCACGCATTCATGACGACGGGCAAGCCCAACAGCGCGCGAGCCATCCAGCGGGTGCACCACGTGCACGACGACGATGTCCCAACCGGCGAGCGCGACCGCACCATCGAGACCGTCTCGTACAGCGACGGCTTCGGCCGGATCGTGCAGACCCGCGCCTGGGGCGAAGACCGACTCTTCGGCGACCCGGTCCGCGGCGACGCGGGTCTCTCGACCGATCAGTCCGCCCCTGCGCAGCCCGCGGTCGGCGTCGCGGGGGACTGGGTGCTGGTCAGTGAGTGGAAGCGCTACGATAACAAGGGCCGTGTGATCGAATCCTTCGAGCCGTTCTTCGACAAGGGCTGGGCCTATGCCGAGGCGACCGCGGCGCAGCGTGGTGTGGCGACGAAGACGTTCTACGATCCGCGTGGTCAGGCCATACGGAGCGTGCGGGGCGACGGCGCGGAGACTCGGGTCCTCTACGGCATTCCCGTCCTGCTGACCAACCCCGACGATGTCACGCCGACGCCGTGGGAGGCGTACCACTACGACGTGAACGACAACGCGGGACGAACCCATCCCGCCGAGTCCATCGGGTACAAGCACCACTGGAACACGCCGCGGAGCCAGACCATCGACGCGCTGGCGCGTGTGGTTGAAGTCGTCCAGCGTCCGAGCGCGTCGCCAGCCGACTGGATCATGTCCCGCTCCAACTTCGACGCACAGGGCCGGCTGGTCACCGTCACCGATCAGCTCGGTCGGGTGGCCACGCGCCAGGCTTGGGACCACAACGGCCGCCTGCTCCGGAGCGACCACATCGACGCCGGCGTGCGACGCACGATGCACGACGCCGGCGGTGGGGTGGTCGAACACCGGGACGGCAAGGGTGCGCTGGTGCTGTACACGTACGACGTCATGCACCGGAAGACCGGCCTCTGGGCCCGCGACCGGACCGGTGGCAAGGTTACCCGACGCGAGCGACTGCTCTACGGCGAAAGCACCGGCTCCGGCCTGAGCCCGGCTGCGGCAGCGGCGGCCAACCTGCTCGGCGTGCTCGTCAGCCAATATGATGAGAGCGGCTTGTCCACCATGCTGAAGTGCGACTTTAAGGGCAACCAGCTCGAGAAGGAGCGCCAGGTGCTCGGGGATCAGGCGTTCCTCCGCGCTTTCAGTGGCGCGGGCGGGTGGCAGATTCCTGCTTTTTCCGTGGATTGGGACGATGCGGGTGCGGAATCGCAGCTCGAGTCCGTCGCCTACCGGACGTCGACCACCTATGACGGTCTGAACAGAGTCAAGCGCGGGCTCTATCCCGCTGACGGGAGCGGCACGCGGCACGAGATCCTGCCGCAGTATCACCGCGGCGGTGGCCTTCGCTCTCTTTCGGTCGACGGCAATGCGCTTTTGCGCTGGGCAAGCCACAATGCCTGGGGACGGCGGATCGTCACCGTTTACGCCAACGGGCTACTCACGCGCCAGGCACACGAGCCGCTCACACGCGGGCTTCGCCGCGTGCGATCCGAACGATACACGGAAACGTCGCCCGGGACGTACGCGCCGAGCGGGTCGCCGCTCCAGGATATCGGGTACGAGAAGGATCTCGCGGGCAACATTCTGGTGCAGCGGATGCGCGAGCCCGGCGCGGGCGTTCCCGGAACGGTGCTCGGCGATGATGCGCTCGATCGGACGTTCGAGTACGACGCGATCTATCGGCTGATATCGGCCACGGGAAGGGAGTCGGCAGCACCAGGCGCCAATCAGTACTGGGACCCAGCCCCGCGCCCGAGCGACCCCACTGCGACGCGCGAGTATTTGGAGACCTACCGGTACGACGCTGCCGGCAATCTCTCGGAGCTGAAGCATCAGGCAGGCGCTCTGGTCACGAAGCGGGACCTCCATCTGGCGGCCGGCACGAACCGCCTCGCATCGGTGACGCAGGGCGCGGCGAGCTTCGTCTACGAGCACGATGCGGTGGGCAACATCACGGCCGAGACGACGTCGCGTCACTTCGAGTGGGATCATGCCGACCGCCTCGCCTCATTCCGCGTGCAGACCGCGGGCGCGGAGCCGTCGCTCTATACCTGGTACGTCTATGACGCCAGCGGTGCACGGGTGAAGAAGCTGACGCGGAAGCAAGGTGGAGCGGTCGAGTCCACCGTGTACATCGGCGGCGTCTTCGAGATCAGGCGCTGGGGGGCATCTTCCGGACAGCGGCATCACCGGCTCAACGTGAATGAGGCCGGCGCGCGCCTGGCAACGTTGCGATTTGGGCCGGCGGAGCCGGGCGATCCGAGTCCGGCGCAGGTCTACCAGCTGGCGGACACTCTCGGGAGCGCTTCGCTCACCGTGGACGGTGCCGGCACATGGATCAGTCGCGAGGAGTTCACACCATTCGGGCAAACCAGTTTTGGCGGCTTCAGCAAGAAGCGTTATCGCTTCGGGGGGAAGGAGCGGGACGAAGAGAGCGGACTCGACTACGTTGGGATGCGCTACTATGCGCCCTGGCTGGGCCGCTGGACCAGCACCGATCCGGCGGGCATGGCGTCGGGCTTCAATCTGTACACCTACGTCCACAACAATCCCGTCAATCACACCGACCCGTTGGGGCTGCAGGAAGTGTCTCCCGAGGAGCAGCAGGCGAGAGAGGAGGGCGGCGTGCCGGTGAGCGACCCGGAGAAGGAGAGGGAGGCGGACGCCGGTGCGGGTCCGCCGCCTGCGGACATGGGCTCTGGTGTGCACTACGAAAACGAGGAGAGTGCCAAGGAGACGCAGGCCACGCAGATCCCGGGCGGTGCCGCGCCGCCGGCAGAGGCGCAGCGCGGCCAGAAGGCGATGGAGACCAACAAGCACCAGAACGAATGGGCCCAGAAGCAGAGCGTGAAAGGAATGAAGCAAGGCGCGAAAGAGTTTGGCATCGACATGGCGAAAGCTGCCCTCCTGCCCGCGTACCTCATTCGGCCTAAGAAGACGGACGAGATGATGGACTGGCTCGAATCCATGCGAGGGTCAGACTGCGATACCGAGCTGTGTAACAACGTCTCGTCCGGCACCTACTGGTCGATGCAGGTTCTCACGATGGGGGTTGGCGAAGTCGCGGCCGCGTATCGCGAGGCTAACGCGGCGAAAGATGTCGTCGCCGCGGCGATAGACGTCAAGACTCCAAGCGCAGGTGGCGGGACGCTCCCGGGCGCGGGGGCCGCGGCGACACAAGCGGAAGAACACGTCACCGTCTTCCGATTCTACACCGCGGACAACCCCAACACCCTCAAGCCGCGCATGTCCTCGCTGCCGGCGACCCGGCAGGGCGAGATCATGAATCGGATCAACAGCTCGCCCGCCGTCAAGCAGGGCCTGGGCCAGCTGCACATGAAGGGCCATGTGGCGGAGAGCCCCTTCGTCTCCGTGGGCGATAACCCCCTCAGCCTGGCGAGGTCGTCCGACCCGTGGCTCAAGAAGATCTCCACAGGCGTGAGCTGGGGAGAACCAGTCCTGGCTGAGCGCGCACCGGATCTCGGCATCTTCCGGGTGCCGAAGAGCCGTGTGGTCTATCCCATTCCCACTAATGAATTGTCGGTCAGGGAGACCGAGATCCTGTTCGTCGGAGACGACCTGGAACAGTTCCTGGTGCATTCCTGGCCCAACCCATTCTGACGTCGTGCCGCGGAGCGAGTCATGAAGGATCGGAAATCACGAGCCCAGTCGAAGCGCCGTGCGTCGCGCGTCGCCATCCCGGCGCAGCTCCCCGAAGCGGACGAGTCGGCGCCGGCGAAGAGCCCATCGATCGAGTCCTTCGCGCGCGCATCGGGCATTACGCTGAGCGCCGCGCTCAAGCGCCGCCTCACCGCGGCCAAGGTGCGAACGGTGGAACACCTGTCGGCCTCCGACGTCGTGGCGCGGGAGGACGATGCGGCCACACTGACGGCGTTGCGGCATCATGCGACACTTGCGGGACTGGGACTCGACCACCAAGCGCGCGCACTGCTCGAGCGGAAGGGATTCGCATCGGTGAGCGCGATCGCCGAGGCGCCACGGTCGGACGTGGTGCGCACCCTGAGCGGATTGCTCGGCGACCTGGGTGCTGCAGAGCTATACCTCAAGACCAAGGCCTATCACGCGCTGGCCGGGAACGCCGGGGTGGGCGCTGCCGTCGAGGCCGCGATGTCGAGCGCCGAGCGCTGCGGGTGTCAGGACTGCGAGTCGGCCGTGAGCCCGGCCGCGTATCTGGCCGACCTCATGGACTACGCGCTCAAGCACGTGCGCATCGGGGCGTCCACCATTCTGATCCAGACGCTGGAGGACACGTTCTGTCAGCCATTCGGCAAGCTGCCGGTCGATTGCGAGGCGGTGGACGAGCGAATCCGACAAGTCCGACTGGCCGTGGAGATCCTGCGGCGCTTTCTCGTCTCCACCCCACCCTCCGCGTTTCAGGTCGCCCCGCTCGCGGCCGGTGAGAAGGCCTATCGGGCCCTCGCCTACAACGTGCTGCTCACCCAGCTTGGCACCTCATACGATGAGGTGCGCGGCGCGCGGACGGCTGCCGCAGCTACGCGCGTCGCGCTGGCCGAACGACTGGGCCTCTACCTCTCGGCGGCGAGGCCGGACGGCCTGGACAACCTGTTCCGGGACCCCGATGCCGACGCGCCCGATCCCACCGCGATTAGGGAGGATTGGCTCGAGTCAATGTTCGGCCTGGTCGACACGACCCGCGACCCATTCCTGCCAGGTGGAACGCCGGAATGGATCAAGCTGCGGCTCACCCGACTCCGGGACGTCTGGGGCGCCCTCGATCGCCCCGCACAGGAGGTGCTGCGTCACTTCGACGTACTAGTCGATCCAGACGTTATCAATCCCGGCGACTTCCAGAACCCGGTTTCCACCGACGTCGCATTCGCGCGATGGAGCACCCGTCATGCTTGGGCCACCGGCCAGTTCATCGTGCTGCAGACCATGCCGCTAACGGCGGCCGGCTTTGACACGCGGGTCACCTCGGTGCTCGGCGTGGGCACGGCGCCGCTGGTCGTGCTCGGCACACGCGACGCGGACGGCGAGGACATTGCCGCCGATCTCGAAGCGGCCGGGCTCCGTCGTGCGGAGCTCCTGGCCATTCTCCGGTTCAAGCAGATCCTGGATCAGGGGCTGCCGCCCCTCGTTGCGGAGTGGACCGACGTCGAGAAC
Source organism: uncultured Gemmatimonadales bacterium (assembly GCA_963698975.1). Taxonomy (GTDB): domain Bacteria; phylum Gemmatimonadota; class Gemmatimonadetes; order Gemmatimonadales; family GWC2-71-9; genus CAVVWJ01. The sequence goes on along the minus strand of CAVOSV010000002.1, from coordinate 648,840 downwards.
CTGCTGGTGCAGGTGCTCAAGCGGGGCCAGTACGCCACCTGGAGGACGGAAGAAGCCGCCGACGGCATTGTGCTGGCCCCGGACACCTTCCGTCTACCGGCCGCGGGCGCGCCCGAGCCGACGCTTGCCTCGTGGCGCGCGACACTCGATCAACGTTGGGAGTGGCAGGAAACGCTCAAGGCGCGAATCGAGCAGGAAAAGGAGGCGCGCGCGGAGCTCGACGCTGCGGTCGGGGGAGCGGAGACCGCCGGGCTGCCGCTGCTCCGCGACAACCTGGTAGACGCAACCGACGCGGACGGTATGACGACGGAGGCGCGGAAGCTGTGGGTCTCGCGCCGGCTGCTGATCGACGCGGGGATGGGAAGCTGCCAGATCACGACGCGGACGGCGCTCGCGATGGAGGTGCTGCAGATTCTCCTCTTCTCGCTGTACAACGGCGCCTTCAAGACCGGTCCCGTGGCGCTCCGCACGTGGGAGCTGATGGCCGAGCGGTTCGACGAGGAGTGGAAGTGGCTCGGGACGTACTCCGACTGGCGCTCGGCGATGCTCGTGTTCCTCTACCCACAGAACGTGATGCTCCCGAGCCTCAAGCGGCCGATGACCGGAGCCTTCCGGGGCCTGATCAACGAACTACGCAGCGCCGCCCGGCTGCTTCCCGGGCAAGCGTGCGCCGCCGCCGCGCGCTACGCCGACTACTTCCACGACGTGTGCACGCTCGGCATCCAGGCCACCTGTTGCACTCAGACGCGGATCTACAAGCCGGGTAGGGGGTGCACCGATCCCTCCACGCCGGTTTACCGGCCGATGTTTTACCAGTTCAGCTCGATCCGGGGCATCGCCTACTGGTCGGTCTACGACCCGCTGACCAGCGCGAACATGACGCAGACGTTCTGGGAGCCGATCCCCGGCGTGAAGAACGTGCAGATGGTCATCGGGGCCGTGCCGCACGGGGAGATCACATCCCAGCGTCACATCTATGTGTTTCTCATGACGGGGACACCGGGCGCGCTCTCAAGTCTCGTGCTCACCCGCTACAACCTCGACACCCTGCAGTGGACCGGCGAGGTCATCACGCTTGACCTCCCCGAGCAGGTCCCGTGGTCGGCGGTGGTCAAGCAGTACGAAGCTGAGCGGATGGAGCCGCACCTCGCGATTCAGTGCGGACCCTGGATCTACGAGCGCAAGCTCAAGTGGGGGGGCGTCGGCTGGGCCGACGGCGTCTGGCTGCCTATACAGAAATATACGCCCTCCGGCTCCCCCGTATATCTATGGCAGACGCCGGTGGAAACCCGCGGGATGCTTCAAATCCGCGCGATGGTGGCCGAGGGAGCAGGTGACGCGTTCTTCCTCGTGATGGAGGACAACGAGGCCGTCTGGATCCTCTACTATCATCCTGGCTACTTCAATCCGAATCACGTGGACGCAACCATCCCGAAGACGATGCTCTGGTACACCTTCGGGACAATGTCGAAATTGGTGGGAGCGTCGTTCCGGACCCACTCGAGCGAGATGATCGTATGGCTCGCGGCCGGGCCCGCCCGATGGTGGGTTGGGGTGCAGGATCAGACGACCTGGGTGATTTACCACGGAGGCATGGGGAGTCCGGACGTGGGGTTTGTGGCGCCCCTCAACGGGTACGATCCTGATTCCTACACCAGCAGGTCGAGACTCTTCGGCTATACCGGCGCCGGCGGCCCCATGCGCTGCCGGTTTCGGCGGCAAACCAACCACTACCTCTCCCAGTCGGCCACGATGCACATGACGCCGCAGGTGAGTGGGCCATTCCTTGTCACGAACGGCCTCTCCACCACCGAGCTGCAGGCGCGCGCCGGCCAGATCAAGGCGGCATTCACCGCCAACCTGCCGGCAGGCTCATCGATCGTGGCCTACCTGGAGGAGATGTACTTCCTGGTGCCGATGCAGATCGGTGTGCTGCTCATGCAGTCGGGAGACTATCCCCGCGCGCTCGACTGGTTCCGCATCGTGTACGACTATACCCAGCCCGAGGCGCAGCGGCCCATCTATTACGGGCTGGTCCTGGAGGAGTCGCGGCCGGAGGCGTGGAACCGGAGCGCCGACTGGCTGCTCGATCCGCTGAATCCGCACCTGATTGGCGCGACCCGGAAACTGTCCTGCACCCGATACACGCTGCAGACGATCATCACCTGCCTGCTCGATTATGCCGACAGCGAGTTCACCCACGACACCGCTGAGTCGCTCGAGCGGGCACGCACGCTGTACCTGATGGCACTGGCGCTCCTCGAGAGCTACGCGCTCTCACAGGCCGTTCCTCCCTGCGATGACGTCATCGGTGGGCTGTCCATCGACGTGAGCCCACCTTGGGAGGGGCCGTATTATGATCTGCTCGATCAACTACGGAGAATCCAGGATGTCGTGAAGCTGACGGCGACGGTCACCGCGATCAAGGCCGAGCTGGAGTCGGATCGGCTCGTCGAGGAACGGTTCTCGCGGGCTCGCACGGTGGTGAAGGACGCAATGTCGGGCGAGCGTCCGACCCTAGGACGCCTGCTGAATGGCGGCTCGCGGACGACAAACGGTGCCCGAGTCACCGTGCCAGCGCTCTCGGCGGCCGACGACCTAGCGGTGTCCCGCTTTGCCTCGACACTCAGGGGCGCCGTGTCGAGTGTCACCGGCGTGCGGCCCGAGTCGTTGACGGAGGCCAGCTTGCCGTTTCTCCGACAGCCGGCCCGGACCATGAGCGGCGAAGCCCCGGGCGGCTTCGATATTCCGGACCCGCCAGCCCCGTTCAAGTACGGCGACGCGGTCACGAAGCTCGATCCGAACGCCATCGTCAGCATTGACCTCTGGTTTCCCTACGTCCCGTACGTGCCGACGGTGCGGTACGAGTTCTGTATTCCGCCGAACCCGATGCTTCGATCGCTCCGGCTCCGGGCCGAGCTCAACCTCCGCAAACTGCGCACGTGCCGGAACATCACCGGCACCGTGCGGGAGGTGGACGTGTACTCGGCGCCCACCGACGTGTCCTCCCTCATGCCGATGATCGCCGGAGGACGGCTGGTTCTGCCGGGTGCGCAGCGTCTCCGGCCGACGCCGTACAAGTACGCGATCCTCATCGATCGCGCCAAGCAGACGACCTCGCTCGCGGCGCAGGTCGAGGCCTCCATGCTGTCCTCGCTCGAGAAGCGCGATGCCGAAGCGTACAGCATGCTGCGGGCACAGCAGGACATGGACTATGCCCAGGCCCAGGTCCGGCTCGGCGATCTCAAGGTGACCCAGGCGCAGGACGGCGTGCGGCTCGCGGAGCTACAGCGGGAACAGGCGGAGATCCGGGTCGACACCTACAGCGAGTGGCTGGCGGAGGGGCTGAGCGACAGCGAGCAGGAGTCACTCGACGCACTGGCCGACGCGGTGGACCTGTCGAACATGTCGGCGTACTACCTCATGGGCGCCGCGGCGGCCCACGGCACTCAGAGTGCGATCACCTCGGTCGTCACCCTCGGTCTCGGCGGAGCCGGCGAGCTGGGCGCGAGCCTCGGCGCGATGGCGGGCGCCCTGTCGTCGCGCGCGCAGGCCAAGTCGACCGAATCGTCGCGCTTGGCGATGCAGGCGAGCTTCGAGCGACGACAGAACGAGTGGACGCTCCAGCGCAATATCGCCCAGCAGGACGTGCGAATCGGCCGACAGCAGGAGGTGCTGGCCCAGACCGGCGTCGAGGTGGCGACGCAGGAGCGGGCGATCGCGACGCTCCAGGCCGAGCACGCGGGAGCGGTGGTGCAGTTCCTCAGCAACAAGTTCACCAACACCGACCTGTACGACTGGATGGCGGGCATCCTGGAGGGCGTCTACAGCTACTTCCTCCAGCAGGCGACGGCCACGGCGCTTCTCGCACACGTCCAGCTCGCCTTCGAGCGCCAGGAGCCACCGCCGCCGTTCATCCAGAACGACTACTGGCTGGTTCCCGACGAAACCGCGGCACCGGCGGCCGCGGGCCAGGCACCGGCGGACCGGAAAGGATTGACCGGCTCCGCCAGGCTGCTTCAGGACATTTTCCGGCTGGATCAGTATGCCTTCGAGTCGAGCAAGCGGCGGCTGCAGCTCACGCGGACCATCTCGCTGGCCCAGCTCGCTCCACTCGAGTTCCAGCAGTTCCGCGAGCGTGGGGTGCTGCCATTCTCGCTGACCTCGGAGCTTTTCGACCGGGACTTCCCCGGCCACTACCTGCGGTTGATCCGGCGGGTCCGTGCCTCGATCATCGCGCTGGTGCCGCCGAATCAGGGCGTACGGGCCGAGCTCTTCCATAGCGGACTTTCGCGGGTCGTCACCAAAGGCGAGGCATTCGCCGAGACGCTCGTGCGGCGCGACCCGGAGACCATGGCCTTCACGCTCCCGATTGGCGCGGGCGGAGTGTTCGAGCAGGACCCGCAGCCCGAGCTGCTGCTGCCATTCGAGGGATTAGGGGTGGACGGGCAGTGGAAGCTGAGTCTGCCGAAGGCGTCCAACTTCATGGACTACGCGACCATCGCGGATGTGCTGCTGACCATCGACTACACGGCCCTCGCGGACGAGCAGTATCGCCAGCAGGTGCTCCAGCATATGCCGCGGCGTCTCTCGGCGGAGCGGCCGCTGAGCTTCCGACATCATCTGGCCGACGCGTGGTACGATCTGCATAACCCGGATCAGACCGCGACGCCCATGACGGTCATGTTCGAGACACGGCGGCAGGACTTCCCTCCCAATCTCGACGACCTCAGGATCGAGCACGTGGTGCTCTACTTTGCGCGTGCCACCGGGGTGACCGTCGAGGTACCGGTGACCCATCTCCAGTTCACGCCAGCGGGAACGGGGGTGAGCATCACGGCCGGCGCCAGCACGATGGGCGGTGTGGTCAGCACGCGCAGGTCGAACGGAACCGGGTGGCTCGGGATGCTGCAGCAGACACCGATCGGGCAATGGGAGCTGGCCCTCCCGAACACGCCTGCCATCCGCAATGTGTTCGAGAAGGAACGTGTGGAAGACATCCTGTTCGTCCTGACGTACGGGGGACGAACAGCGCCATGGCCGGCCTGAAGTTAGGGGCCGAAGGTCACGCAGGGGTCGGGCCCAGAGGTGACTTTCCGGATAATTCCTTTTTCTCGATGGACGCGTCCGACTCGAACTTCTCTGAGCGCATTTTTTTTGGCTGACGCCTGGACCGCTGACATTCTGGCGAGCAGCTAGAGCCCTCTTAACAGCCCTTTACAGCGGCACAGCGCATTGGTTCACCGAATTTGCTGGGAGCGTTGGCGCGGGGCTCCACCACGTGGGAAGATCGTGGGAAGGTTCAAGCGGAGAAAACGCAAGGAGGTACTAACGAGTGCAGGTGGTAGCTGAGTGTAAACGAGGTTATCGCCAGATTTTGCGAAGACACACAAAGGTTTGCAAAGGGCATAATAGAACTGCAAAACCTCCATTCGTCGGTTCGATTCCGACCGGCGCCTTTCACCGCGAAACAACTGACGGGCTCCTAACCTGGAGCCCGTTTCGCTATTGCAAGGGTGAGCCTGATCTATGCTCGAGCAGAAAGAATGCGGGCTCTCCGAGACGGTGCCTTCGTACTTGAGTGTCCCTTGATTAAGCTGACCCAGCTCGGTTCCCCGAAAGTGTGCCATAGACCATTGGAGCCGTGAATGGCGCGCCGATGCCCGAAAGCGTAGTTGCCGGCCGTAAGATACTAAGTACCGGAGTGGACCAGGGTCATACCCCATGCTGGACAACCCTCCGAATACCACGTACCCTGGAGTGCCGGCGGTAAGTCTTCCAATTAGACGGTAAGGCCTATCCCTCCATATTTAAATACTTGACACGAGGTCGGTCCAGTGAGTGCCAGCAGAGTTCCCGCGTTATTGCGGGATCATGAGGAAGAGCTTCTCGGAGAGTGGACCCGGGAGCAGGGTCGAGCCTTGGCATCCCAGCAGGGACGTCTCAGCGAGGCCGAGCTGCGGGGACAATCCAAAGAGTTCCTCGGCCTGCTGCGGCGCGCCACCCAGGACGGGAATCTGGGAGACGTTCGGGGGCCCGTCTGGCAGGAGGTCCTGGACGCACTCGCCAGTCTGTCCCGCTCCCGTGCCCGTCAGGGGTTCACTCCGACACAAACGGCGAGCTTCATCTTGTCCCTCAAGCGACCGCTCTTCGCCCTCCTGACGAAGGAAACCGGCACGAACGCGGAAGCTCTGGCCGAGGAGACCTGGACCGTTACCCAGCTGCTCGACCAATTGGGACTGCATACGGCCGAGGTCTTCATCAAGAACCGAGAGGAAACCATCAGCCGTCAGCAGGAGGAGATGCTGGAGCTCTCGACGCCGGTAGTGAAGCTCTGGGATGGTGTCCTCGCTCTTCCCATGATCGGGACACTCGACAGTGCCCGAACGCAGATCGTGATGGAAACCCTGCTTCAGCGGATCGTCGAAACCGGTGCCGAGGTGGCCATCATCGATATCACCGGCGTGCCCACCGTGGATACGCTGGTGGCTCAGCATCTGATCAAGACGGTCACCGCCGCCCGCCTGATGGGTGCCGAGTGCATCATCAGCGGGATCCGGCCCCAGATCGCCCAAACCATCGTCCATCTGGGCGTGGACCTCGGCGACGTCCTAACTAAAGCGACGCTGGCCGACGCCTTTGCCGTTGCCCTGCAACGCCACGGACTCACCGTGGCGGCGTCCCGCGCGCGCCCGTAAGGCATCATTGCCATGGAACGGATTCCCATTCTGAAGATGGGTGACTGCCTTCTGGTGACGATCCAGGTGGACATGCACGACCGTCTTGCCATGGCACTGCAGGAGGATCTTACGGCCCGGATCTCCGCCACCAGCGCCCGGGGCGTTCTGATCGATATCTCCTCGCTCGAGGTCGTGGATTCGTTCATCGGCCGCATGTTCGCCAACATCGCAGCCATGGCTCGGGTCCTCGATGCGGTGACGGTGGTGGTGGGCATGCAGCCGGCAGTCGCCATCACCCTGGTCGAGCTGGGCCTGTCGATGCCAGGAGTGCGGACCGCGCTCAACGTGGAGCGCGGAATGGCACTGCTACGCCCCATGCTGTCCCAGCCAGAGGGTGGGGATGCACGCGGAGAGTCATGATACACTGGAGATTCGGAGCTCTGCTGACGTCGTAGGGGTACGGCAGGCGACTCGCGCGCTGGCGGAACGGGTGGGATTCAGTCTGGTGGACCAGACCAAGCTGGTCACCGCCGCCAGTGAGCTGGCCCGCAACACCATAGACTACGGCGGAGGAGGCTCGGTACGGCTCGAGCTGGTAGAAAACGGAGTACGGCGCGGTGTGCGCCTCACCTTCGAGGACCAGGGGCCCGGGATTTCGGATATCACGATGGCATTGAAGGATGGTTACACCACCGGGCACGGCCTAGGACTCGGACTCGGTGGCGCCCGGCGATTAGTCAATGATTTCAACATCGAGTCGTCGCCCGGGGCCGGCACTCGCGTGATGATCGCACGATGGAAATAAGCTCGCTCGATGCACTGCCGGTGTTGCTGCCGGTGGATGACCGGGCGCAGGTCGGAGAAGTACGTCGGATCGCCACCAGCATGGCCGGCCGCCTCGGCATGGATGAGCAGGACCAGGGGCGGGTGGCCCTGGTACTGACTGAGGCCCTCAACAACGCCGTCAAGCATGGCGGCGGCGGCCAGGTTGTGCTCCGCCCGATCACTAACTCAAGGTCAGGCGTCGAAGCACTCGTCATCGACAAGGGGCCGGGCATACCCGATGTCGAGCGCGCCCTTCGAGATGGCTACTCCACCGCGGGCACGCCAGGAACCGGGCTCGGGGCCGTGGCCCGGGTCGCCGATGGCTTCGACATCTATTCCATTGTTGGTGAAGGTACCGCACTGCTGGTCCGGGTCTGTGCCCGGGGCGCTTACCCGGACCACTCGTCCGCCATGCCGGCGCTCGAAACCGGCACCGTGTGCCTGCCCAAGTCGGGCGAAACCGTCTGCGGGGACGCGTGGGCATTGGGACGGACCGCCGGACTCGTGGTGCTCATGGTAGCAGACGGCCTGGGTCACGGCCCCGACGCCGCCACCGCGTCTATGGAAGCCATTCGCGTCTTCCGGAAGAGCCTTACTCTGGCCCCGGCCGACATCATCGCCGAAACCCACGCGGCGCTCCGAAGTACCCGGGGTGCGGCAGTAGCCGTGGCCGCGCTCGACCCGAATCTGAAGGAAATCCGTTACGCGGGGGTCGGCAATATCGCTTCTTCGATTGTGAGCGCAACCGAAACCAGGAGCATGGTCTCCCATAATGGCACCGTGGGCCACGAGGTCAGGAAGATCCAGGAGTTCCGGTATGACTGGCCGGCCGGGGGACTCGTGATCATGCAGTCCGATGGTCTCCAGACCCACTGGAGGCTCGATCGATACCCCGGTCTCGTGGCGAGAGACCCCGCTCTTATCGCGGGGGTCCTGTACCGGGATTTCACCCGCGGCCGGGATGATGTGACGGTCCTCGCAGTTAGGCAGCCCAATCACAAGGCATCATCAGGTGGGTAGCGGCACCCTGGAGCATACCATCCTCTCCACCGTGCCGATTACGCTGGAGCAGGACGTGGTGCAGGCTCGTCGACGCGCCCGGGAGCTCGCCGAGATGCTGGGGTTCGATCCGCAGGACCAGAGTAGAATCGCCACCGCGGTGTCCGAAATCGCGAGAAATGCCTTCGAGTATGCCGGAGGAGGTACGGTTGAATTTCTCCTGGATTCAGCGGAGTCGCCCCGTATGCTGCTGGTTCGGATCACTGACCGGGGGCCTGGGATCCAGGATGTCGACGCGGTGCTCAGCGGTAGGTACCAGTCGGCCACGGGGATGGGGCTGGGAATCACTGGTGCCCGGCGGCTGACCGACCATTTCGAGCTTGCGTCAAGCCCAGCGGAAGGGACGCGGGTGGTGTTCGGGAAACGACTACCGCGGAAAGCCGGTGCGCCGCACCCCCTGTCGGTTTCCCTGATTACCTCCCGGCTCGACAGCACTCGCGAGTCGGACCCGGTGCATGAAGTCCGGGAGCAGAACCAGGAGCTGCTCCGAAGTCTGGAGGAAGCCCAGCAGCGGCAGCTGGAAATCGAACGGCTCAACCAGGAGCTGGAGGAGACGAACCGCGGTGTCGTGGCGCTCTACATGGAGCTGGACGAGCGGGCCCAGGACCTGGGCCGCGCGGCCGATCTCAAGTCCCGGGTGCTGTCCGACATCAGCCACGAAGTCCGGACCCCGCTGAATGCGATCATCAACGTCACTCGTTTGCTCCTGGACCGGCTCGACGGCGATCTGACGCCGGAGCAGGAGCGGCAAGTCAGAATGATCCGTGACTCGGCCAAGACGGTAACGGACCTGGTAAACGACTTGCTGGAGCTCGCGCGGATGGAGGCGGGTAAGACGGTGGCGCGGGTGGTCACCTTCTCTGCCGCCGATCTCTTCGCGGCCCTCCGCGGCATGTTCCGCCCCTTGGTCACGTCTGACGCCGTGGTTCTGGTGCTCGATGATGTGTCCAGCTTGCCGCCGCTCGAAACTGACGAGGGAAAGCTGGGCCAGATCCTCCGGAACCTTATCTCGAATGCGTTAAAGTTCACCGAGCAAGGGCAAGTGCGAGTGTCTGCGGAGCTTCGGGGCGCGGACCTCATCGCGTTCTCCGTTACCGATACTGGTGTCGGGATCGCCGAAGAAGACCGGGAGCTGATCTTTCAGGAGTTTCGGCAGATCGAGAACCCGCTGCAACGGCGGGCTCATGGAACGGGTCTGGGACTCCCGCTGTCCCGCAAGCTGGTGTCGTTCCTCGGCGGTGAGCTGTTGCTGCAGAGCCGAGTCGGCCAGGGGTCGACCTTCACCGCCATCATTCCCCGGAAGTACGTCGAGAGACGGATATCGGACCGTGATCAGAGAGAAGAGAACCAGCCTGGCAGCGTTTCAGGGGCAGGAGCACGCATATGATTGACGCAGGCTCGAGTGGTAGGATCCTGGTGGTGGACGACACCGAAGCCAACCGGTACACCATCGTTCGTATTCTTCAGAAGGAAGGCTTCGACGTCCGAGAGGCGGACAACGGCGTAGCGGGTCTGGCCCTCGCAACGGAAGATCTGGATCTGATCATCCTCGACATTCACATGCCGGTCATGGATGGGTATGAGGCATGCAAGCGTCTCAAGGCGGATCCGGCGCTGCGGCCCATACCGGTTCTCCATATTTCGGCGACCTACACCGGCACCAAAGACATCGCCTACGGTTTGGAGTCCGGAGCCGATGGCTATCTGACTCACCCGGTCGAGCCGGTCGTGCTGGTGGCCACGGTGCGGGCGTTCATGCGTATGCGGCAGGCGGATCGCGCGCTGCGGCAGAGCGAGGCTCAGGCCCGCTCACGGGCGGAGGAGTTGCAGGCCGTCATGCACGCAGTCCCCGCCGCCGTCATGATCGCCCACGATGTCGAGTGCCGGACCATGACCGGCAATCCAGCGGCGTATGATCTGCTACGATTGCCCAGGGAGGCCAACCTGTCCCGGACGGCCTCGCTACCCTCTCTGCCGAGCCATTTTCGGGTCTTACGTGGAGGCCACGAGTTGTCACCCACCGAGCTTCCAATTCAGCGGGCTGCCGCGTCGGGTGCCCCGATTACCGGGGAAGAGCTGGAGATCTGGTTTCCGGACGGCTCGTCGAGGCGGGTCTACGGCAGCGCCACGCCGCTATTCGATGAGGCTGGAGCCGTGCGCGGGGCCGTGGGGGCATACATCGACATGACTGACCTCTACCATGCCCGACTCCAGCTGGAGCGGTCCCAGCGAATAGAGACGATTGGCCGGCTCGCGGGGGGTGTGGCGCACGAGACCAATAACCAGATGACAGTGGTACTCGGCTTCACTCAGTATCTGCTGGGTGCGCCCAACCTCACGGCTGCGCAACAGAAGGATCTCACTCAGGTGAAGCGGGGGGCCGAGCGGGTGGCCGAGCTTACCCGGCAGCTGCTCGCGCTGAGTCGCCGGCAAACCCTCCATCCCGAGGCGCTGGACCTCGACGCGCTGGTGCGCGACATCGAGGCGCTGATTCAGCGGCTGGTCGGCCCCGAAAGCGTGGTGGTACTGGATCTGGACGACACCGTGAAATGGGTGCGGGCTGACCGCACTCAGCTGATTCAGGTTTTGCTGAACCTGACCATCAACGCACGAGACGCTATGCCCGGGGGTGGCCAGATCATCCTAAGCACGCGCTCGGTCGAGGGGCTACCGGAACCTGGGAGACTGGGCCGGAGCTGGACCTCCATACGGGCGGTCGTTCTCTCGGTCAGGGACACCGGTACCGGAATCGATCCCATCATCACCGGCAGGGTGTTCGAGCCCTTTTTCACGACCAAGCCCTTTGGTCAGGGAACGGGACTCGGGCTTTCGGTGGTTGAAGGGATCATCGCACAGAGCAGCGGTGATCTGTGGCTGGACAGCGAGCCCGGTCGGGGGACCACCTTTTCCATCGCTCTCCCGTTGGTGGAGCCCTCTCTGGTGCAGGAGCTGGACGTGGAGCAGAGTCCGCCCGGTGGAAGTGAGACGATTCTGCTGGTCGACGACGAGACTGCGGTACGTGAGGTCCTCGCGCGAGGACTGCAGGAAAAAGGATACCGGGTCCTTGAGGCCGTGGATGGGCCCGAGGGGCTGGAGATCCTGCGCGGCTCGGCGGATGAGATCGACCTGGTCATCACCGATGTCGCCATGCCGGGGATGAACGGTATCGACCTCGCGCAGCGCGCCTTGAAGCTGAGACCGTACCTTCCCTTTATTTTCGTCTCGGGCCAACCGAAAGAGGTGCTGCCCGACTGGGGCTCACTGGAACAGGACCATGAATTGCTGGAGAAGCCGTTCTCTCCCGAGTCCTTGGCGGCCTGTGTACGGGCCCGGCTGGATCACCGCCGTTCCCCAAGCTCTCCGGAGGGGGACCGAGACCGGAAGAGCTATGAGAACGCGACCCGCGGTCGGGATAAAGCGCCGAGAACAGCCTGACTCATTCCATGCTTCGCCGAGCCGCGGCGCACAGGCCCCTGCTGTACATCAGCCTGACGCAAAAAACCAGACTCCCAGGACACTGGCCCCACCGCATCTAGACGATCAGCTCCGGTCCGGCTATCGGGTTCGGATTTGGGCAGGTCGTGGGAAGGTCGGATCAGAAGAGACGCAACAGAACACCATTTTGAGCTGAAGCAAGCACAGGTTCGAAGCCTTAGCTAGCAACGATTCGCAAGCAGACGCAGATGAATGAAAAAGCTCTGGGAGAATTGCAAAACCTCCATTCGTCGGTTCGATTCCGACCGGCGCCTCTGTGAGCCACAAGCACTTAGGGCCTCCACGCTGGAGGCCCTTTTCGCATCCTGGGAAGGTTTTTGGGAAGGATGCTGCCCCTGGAGCGACATTCTCATTCAACAACCGAGCGCATCGGCGAGGTAGTCCTGTAATCCTGCCTACGATCTCCTGACGTTCCTCCGGCGTCCCGGACCCGAGCTGGACCACAACGGCCGCGCCGGTGTACTAACCTAAGACTTCCGACGGCGTTTCCTAGGTAGCTAAGGAAGATCGTGGACAACAATGGAGGCCAACTCCTCTATCGTCGGAGTTCCGTGACTGGCTACTCTATCGCCCTGTCTCGCTAGCGTACGCTCGAAGAAATTGCGGACCTTACGAGCGTTCCCGAAGTTGCCATGCCGCAGCTCGTACTGAGCATTCAGAAGGGATTAGCGAGGCCGGCAGCCTCTGGCGTGAGCTGATAGTCGGCCGCCTTCACCATTCGGGTGAAATGTCGTTGAGTTCCTCCGGCGCATAGTCTTGAAACTGAAGAAACTTGTTGAAGCGCGACTTCAATCCCGGGTGCTTGACAAATTCCTGCATCTTCTCGTGATAACCTGCCGTAATGACAATGAGGTTGCCGCGATTATCCTCCATCAATTTGAGAAGAGTATCGACTGCCTCGGTCCCGTAGTCATTAACGAATCGTCTGCACGTGCTCGACCTGCTGCTCATCGTAATGGGATCAGTTCAACCGTGAGCCCGACTGTTTGAACCTGCAATAGCCCGTTCAACATGGAGAACCAGTCGAGGCCGAGCTGGGGCACCTGCCCCGCTCGCTCATTACAACTGCCTCGGTAACGATCGACAGTCTTGAATTACAGCTCGTTATTGACGAAGCCTGTACCGCGGCGTAAGGTAGCATCGCCAGCCTCAACATCTGATCGACAAAGGCACACCGGCGAAAGCCGGGGGTGGAATCCTCAGAAGGTCTCCACTCAGCGGCCTCCCGTGAGGAGCAATACCTAGGTCCAATATCGGCGCGCTCCGGCCGGGGCTACTACTTGGCACAGGACCTTCCGATGCAAGCACACCTGAGATCCCCAGGAGGGAGCTATGAGCACCACCGCAGTCCGCAGTAACGAATCGAACGCCGAGGCGCGCGTTGGGCAGGTCGACCTCAAGCTCGAGGTGATCACCATCCCCGTCTCGGACGTCGACCGCGCGAAACAGTTCTATGAGGGTCTCGGCTGGCGTCTGGACGCCGACTTCAGCGACGGCGATGAGCGCGCGGTCCAATTCACCCCTCCGGGATCCCCAGGCTCGATCCACTTCGGAAAGCCCAGCCAGGGTGCACCAGGATCCGCCCAGGGCATGTTCCTGGTGGTTTCCGACATCCAGGCTGCGCGGTCTGACCTGCTGAAGCGCGGCGTGGAGGTGAGCGAGGCATTCCATTTCGCCAAGGGTCCCGCTCCCTTCGGCGGCTTTGTCGGCGGTCCTGCGCCGGACCATGGGAGCTACGGCTCGTACGCAGCATTCAAGGACCCCGACGGCAACGGCTGGCTGCTGCAGGAGGTTACCACTCGGTTCCCAGGGCGTGTGGCCGGCGACACGACGTACCCGTCGGCGTATGACCTGGCGCAGGCGCTTCGGCGCGCGGAGGCCGCCCATGGCGAGCACGAGAAGCGCACGGGGCAGCGCGACGCGGACTGGCCGAGCTGGTACGCCGCCTATATGGTGGCGGAGCAGGCCGGTACGGAGCTGCCGGTGTAAGTGGGTGAGCCCAGCTCGAACAAGCGCTCAGGCCACAAACCGGCCGCGGTTTAACAGAGAGGGACCAATGACTGCCACATCCACGATTGCTCCTGTCTTGTCCCGTGAGGCAAGCGCCGTCACTGCACCGACGCAATTCATCGAGACCTCGCGGGAGACGTACGCCTACCGCCGCTTCGGAGCCGGAGCCGCCCCACCGTTGGTCCTTCTGCAGCACTTCACCGGGACCCTGGACAACTGGGACCCCGCGGTCGCCGACCAGCTTGCCGGAGGACGCGAGGTGGTCTTGTTCGAGAGTGCCGGTGTGGGACGCTCGACTGGAGAGGTGCCCACCACGATCGGCGGAATGACCGAGCACCTCCTCGCCTTCGCCGACGCGCTCGGCCTCACCCAGATAGACCTGCTTGGGTTTTCGCTCGGCGGCATGGTGGCGCAGCAGGCCGCGCTCGATCGACCGTCCCTCGTCCGCAGGATGCTGCTGGTCGGCACCGCGCCAAAGGGAGGTGAGGACATCATGCACTTGGAGAAACCGGAGCTCCGGAAGATCCTGGAGGATCCCAGCCTCTCCGGTTACCAGGTTCTGGTGAAGCTCTTCTTTACTTCCAGCGAGTCGAGCCAGGCGGCCGGCCAGGCGTTCGTGACCCGGCTCGCGGCACGCACCCAGGATCGGGAGCCCGGGTCGGGGCCGGAGGTCGCGCAGGCCCAGATCGCCGCCTTTCGTGCGTGGGAGGGAATTGAGGGCGAACGTTTCGCGGAGCTCCGGCGCATCTCGCAGCCGTGTCTGGTGGTGAACGGCATGCTGGACACCATGATTCCGGTCAGAAACTCGTACCTCTTGGCCGAACACCTGCCCAATGCGATGCTGTTGATCTATCCCGACGCTGGGCACGGCTCGCTCTTCCAGTTCCCCGACTCCTTCGTGCGGCAGGCGACGCTGTTCCTGGACTCGTGAGCGGCTCGCTGGGGGTGTTCGTCGCCGGATCGGTGTGGTTTCTGGCCTCCGGGTGCGGTGGCGCAGGGGTTAGCCAGACCGACTCACTGCACTGGATAGTGCCGCCTGTGCTGCCGCCCGGAGCTCTCATTGCGGTCGTCAGCGGCGATCCCACCCGTCCTGGCCCGTTCACTCTCCTGGTTTCCATGCCGAACGGTTACCGGATCCCGCCGCACAGCCATCCCAGCTACGAGCACGTCGAGGTCAAGGAAGGAGCGCTCCTGGTGGGCGCGGGAGACCGGCTCGATCCCAAGATGACCCAAGCCCTGGCAGTCGGTGATTCGGCGACCGCCCCCGCGGGGATGCACCATTTCTCAATCGCCAAGGGGAGAACCCTGGTGTCGGCAACGTTCATGGGCCCCTACACGATCAGCTATCTCCGGGCTGAGGATGCTCCGAAGCCGAGAAGTTTTCCGTTCGGTTATTGAGGCGGCAGCTATCGGAGAAAGGGCAACGGCTCGGGCAAGCTGGAGAAACAGAGTTCTCTGGTGATTACGATTCGCTTCTTCATCGATGGGCAGCCTCTTGGGTGGCCTATTGACCTCACCGTCGTCTCCTACGAGCCCCGTCGTTAGCAGACAATCCGCCGCAAGTCCGCCAGCCGTTACCCAGGGTGGACCCTGGATCATCGGGGACGGCGACTTTCCTCAGGAAGAGTGAGACTCAGTGGGAAGGTCTTGGGAAGGTTCAGCCGAAAAGGGACGCAAAATGCCGCGAATCAGCACAAGTGGTGGGATGAGGTAAGATGTCCTCTGTGAGCCACAAAAACTTTAGGGCCTCAAGTGGAGGCCCTTTTGTCTTTGGGAAGCTTGTTGAGAAGGAATTGCGCAGTGAACAGGGCTACCCCGCCCGGGTTACCACTAATCACCAATACCAGCGTGAATAAGAATCACGCGCCCTGCCATCCCTCTTCCGCGTCCGCGAGATTCCTGTCGCCGCGTCGGCTGCTGAGGGTAGACCCGGTGCTGGCGGCGATAACCAACGCGACCGCGAGCCACTGCGGCGGGGTGAGGACCTCGTGCAGGAAGATCAGACCGGCGAAGGCAGCGAGGGCCGGCTCCACGCTCATCAGGATGCCGAAGGTGCGGGCGGGAATCGCCTTCAGTGCGATCATCTCCAGGGTGTAGGGAATGGCGCTGGAAAGGAGCGCCACGCCGGTTCCGGCGACGAAGCGGCCCGCGGTGAGGTGGGTGAACCCGCTCACTGCCGCCGCGATAGGCACCGCGATGATGGCGGCCACCATCATCCCCACCGCCACGGCGGCACCGCCCGGAATGACGCGCGAAACCCGGCCGCCCAGCAGGATGTACGCTGCCCAACAGGCGCCCGCTGCGCCCGCCAGCAGCACACCCGCTAAGTCGACGCTGCCTGACCCGCTCCACGGGGTGATCAACGCAATCCCTGCGGCCGCCAGCACCACCCACAGCAGGTCGACTGCCTTCCGCGAGCCACACACGGCTACGGCAAGAGGTCCGCTGAACTCCACCGTAACCGCCAGCCCGAGCGGAATGCGTGAGAGTGACAAGTAGAACAGCATGTTCATCACCCCCAGCACCACGCCGTAGGGGATGATGGCGCGCCACTGCACCACGTCCAGCCGGTTGAGCCTCGGCCGGAATGTCGCTAGCAGGATTAGCGCCGAGAGACCGATGCGCAGCCCCACCGTGCCGACGGCGCCGAGCACGGGGAACAGACCCTTGGCCAGAGCGGCCCCGCCCTGCACGCTGATCATCGCGAGAACAACGGCCGGGAGCGGCGGAATGGGGGGCTTCGTACGAGTCGGTTTCATCCGCCCGGAATAAGTCAAAGTCGAGATGGAGGTAAGTAGAAGCTCGCCGGATCGCGGGTGCCGAGCACCGCCATCATGATCGCGCATTACGAGCGGGCCGGAAGAGATGAAGGGCGAGGCTACTGCAGCTGAATGTCAAAAGGCCCTCCGGCAATCCCGGAGGGCCTCCTCTTTCATGACTACCTCACCGTCAGCGCGAGTAGTATTCGATAACGAGGGAAGCCTCGCACTGAATCGGGATCTGCTCCCGCTCGGGGATTTCCCGAATTCGCACCCGCCGGTTGTCCTTATCCAGCTCGAGATAGGCCGGCGGCCGAGCCACCTCGAGCGGCGCGGTGAATGCGGCGAGATCCCGGCTTCGCTGCGACAGGGCGACCACGTCGCCCGGCTTGAGCCGGCGGGAGGGCCGATCCACTTTCCGGCCATTGACGGTAACGTGACCGTGAGTCACCGCTTGCCGTGCGGCGTAGATGGTCCGGACGAAGCCGGCCCGCAGCACAACGGCGTCCAGCCTGAGCTCGAGAAGCTGCAGCAGCCGAACACCCGTGTTACCGGTCTGCCGGATGGCTTGTGCGAACGCGTTTTGCAGCTGGCGCTCGCTCACATTGTACTGAGCCCTGAGCCGCTGCTTCTCCACCAGCTGTTTCTTGTAGCCGCTGACTTTTCGGCGGGGCGAGGCACCGTGTTGCCCCGGTGGATTGGGACGGCGCTCCATGACTCTGGCTGCCTTGGGCGTGAGTGCAATGCCCAGCTGGCGGGCCAGTTTGACTTTGGGTCCCCTACGATTCACGAGAGCTTCTCCTCTGGATAGTGCCAAGTAAGCGCAGCCCACTAACCTATTGGCATAACACGTTTCTGGGAAGGGGGGTCGAGGAACGACGGGAGGTAATCCCGCCCACTGCGGAACCCCAAAATTGGAGGTAAGCTTCTTCTACTTACCTTTGGAGGGTAGTGCCGTGAAGATGCTTCGCCTGGTTCCACTCCTGGGCCTCGTGTTGTTCTTGCCGCATCGAGCGGCCGCCCAGGCCCAGAACGTCGCCCCTCAGCTTCCGGGCTGCAGTTGGAAGTGCTACAGCGTGACCCTGCCATACGGCCTGTACGTGAAAGAGGTCGTGGATGGCGGGAGCTATGTCGTGCTGGAAGACGGCAGCGTGTGGGAGATCCGCTTACCCCAGCGTCCTGTTGCCTCCAGCTGGTCAGCCGGCGACTTCGTCCAGCTCACGAGCATAGCCGCCCCGGTGGAAAACTTCGAGATTCTGCTGGCTCACGGCGACAACGACCGGGCTGAAGCTCGACTGGCCGGCCGCGACCACGCCCCGGAATCCGACCTGCCTCAGGAGTAGTACCGCCGCATCTCAGCCGCCACACCGTCCAGGTCAGGAAACAGCCGCCGCTCGTCTACGTCGACCAGATCCAGCTGGTCCCGGAAACGAGCGGTTTCCTGAGCTGGAATCACGAACTTGGTCAATGCTGAGCCCAGCCCGTTCTGCTCCAGAAAACAATCGAATGACTGCCGCTTATCGGAGCACAGGGTAAAGGTGGCGGATTGCGCCACAATCCGGGGATTGAGCGACGGGGGCTCCAGCATGCAGGCAAAGGGCTTGGTTTTTTCCCGGGCCGAAAACAATGCCCAGGGCGTGATCGGATGGTCTCTTCCCAGAATCCCCTCCAAATCCTGAATCAGAAAGGCAAGCTCCGGCAGGTTGAACCGGCGGTGCACCTGTTTCCAATCCAAACGCCAGATGACCCGATCGGATCGACGCTCGCTGTCGAGCGTGGCGAAGTGGGCGGCGACTAACGGGGAGTACGTCCAATCCAGCAGGCGAGTGGGCAGGCCGTGGTGTTGCGCCGCTACCAGCACCTCCCAGTCGCTGGCCGGCTGGGTGAGGTAGGGACGAGAGTAGCGAATGAAATTCCGGAGGATGTGCTCCTCCAGATCGGCTTTGGTGTGCGGCGGGTTGACTCCCCCCAGCTTGTCCAGGCTGGTGAACAGGGGCCAGCCGGCGTCTCCATCTCCTCGATACACGCCGCTGTCTCGACGGCGGCCGGTCCGGGGGTCTGGCTCCGTTGGCGTGACCTTATCGATCAGGTCACCGAGACTGGTCAGGACAACTTCTGCGATCGGCATGGCGATGGAATGTAAGATTTGATGCTGAAGTGTGACATAGGCCATAGCAGCGCCCATACTGCCGCTGCGAGGATGCAGTCGGATGCCGATTACTGGGCGGTTTTCAATGGCGGTGCGCGAAGCGCGGCTGCGGCCGGAATGGGCCCACCTCTATCCGGGACTGGAAGCGAATGTGTGGGTCCTGGCGGCTAACCTGGTGCCGCTGGTGCTGCGACACCGGCTTCACGAGCAGCCCACCTGGGAGTTCACTCGGCGGATTCTCGTTGACGAGCATTTCGAGTTCCGTGGTGGGCACAAGCGGGACGACTCGTGGAGCGGGGTCCTGACCCGGGTCGAGGATGGCTAGAAAGCAGGGAAGCGAGCGAGCGGCGGAGCGGGAAGAAGTGCGATGGCTGCATTCCCTGACTCGTGACTCGCGACTCCTGACTACCTGCCGACCACTCCCTTCAAGATCCCGCTGCGAATCCGAACAGCCTTGGCCGAGGCGGAAGGATCGATTTCGAACCGGCGCTCGACCCGCGCCACCAGGCGAACCTTGCTGTTCAACGTCAGAGTGTCCGTCCCCCTCCGCACCTTGATCGGCAGCGGGGCTCCTTCCTGCTTGCCGAAACGAGCCCGAAACGCGGGGCCGAAGTCCGGATCCGACAGCGAGAGGTCGCCCAGCGAGAGCACGCGATCGCCCACCTGCACCCCCGCCTCCTGGGCAGCCCCCCCGGGAACCAGCCCGGTTACGATGATGCCGCTGGAGTCCGCAGCGGTCTGTAGACCCAGTCGGGGCTCACGCAACGTGTCCAGCGCAACCCGCATCCCCGCGAGCGGAAGGATTCGATCAAACGGATAGCTCTCCCGCCCGTCCACATAGCGCGCGAGAAAGTCTTCGAAGGGCCGCCCACCGGCCGCCCGCGACACTTCGGGCCAGAAATCGGCCGCGGTGAAGCCGCGCCCTTTCTTGAAGGTGTTCTGGTACAGCTGCCGCATCACGTCGTCGAGCGACCTTGCATTGTCGCTGGCATCGCGAATCTGAATATCCAGCAACAGCCCGGCGAGAGAGCCCTTCGGATAGTAGATGTACCCGCTGCCGTCTTCGGGATGGATCCAGGTGGACAGGGAAGCGTCTTCCAGGGCGGTAGGCGGAGTCATGTCGACGGTGTTCGCCTTGTTCGCCGTGAGAGCGAGAAACTGAGTGGAGTCGATGATGCCGCCGCGAACCAGGGCGAGGTCGGCGTAATAGTCGGTTATCCCCTCGCTGACCCAGAGCCAGGGAGTCGGCTGAGCCTGGTGATAGTCGTACGGGACCATCTCGGCCGGTCGAAGGCGCTTGACGTTCCAGGCGTGGAAGATCTCGTGCGCGGTGATCGAGGCCAGAAGGGGATTGCCGATGATGGTCGGGTTGTAGATGCCTACATGGGAGCTCTGATGCTCGAGGGCACTATAGCCACCGAACCTGGGGTCGAAGATCATCATGATGTTGTAGCTGCTCCACGGCGTCTCCCGGAACACCGCCGACTCGGCTGGAATCACCTTGCCGATTTCGTTCCAGAGCTGCTTACGCGAGCTGTCCGGCAGCGCTCGAGAGGGATAGGTAGCCAGGCGGGTCCAGCGGCCGGCTACCTGCATGCTGTCGTAGTCCATGCGTCCCACAAAGAAGGGCATATCCACCAGGTCGTGATAGGAGCGCTCCTGGTATGACCCCGGCGCCTGGCCCGGCTTCATGGCCGTGGCCACAGTCCAGTTGGGCTGGGTCTTGACCGTAACCGTGGCCGGGAAATCGAAGCCGGTCCCCTCGGGATACAACAGCAGATTAGTGCCGTTGAAGAGAGCAAAATCCGGCCGGGCCCACGCCATGGCATTGTCGAGCGTGTCCGCGATGTAATCGAAGCGCACCGATAGCGAGCGGCTCCCGGCCGGCTGCAGTCGCCAGGTGTCATAGTCCAGCTTGTCCCAACGGATCGGCTGTCCGGCGGATACGGGCGAGAAGTTGACCACCCAACGAGCAAAGTTGCTGATCTCATACGCCCCGGGGGTCCAGGCCGGGAGCGACAACAATACCGGCCCGGTGCTCCCCACATCGAACGACATCACCACTTTGATCAGCCGATCCTTAGCGGTGGTGGAATCGAAGGTGATCTCGTAGCGGATATTGCTGATCGGAGCAGAGCGCGCCGGCGCATTTGCCGCCGGGGAGGGAGTGGTCTGCTGGGCACTGGCTGACGAGGCGGCGAGAATCAGGCTGCCCACGAGTGCGCGGGATATTCGATGGATCATCTAAAAGCCTGAGGGGTTTGTCATGCCTCCACGACGTCTGCCTCGGAGAAAAGTTCCAAAGGAGAACCACAGAGGGCTGTCCTTAGTGCCTTTGTGGTGAATAGCTAGGCGACACTCAAGTGGAGGTACGCTCACGCACTGCGATCGGCGCCGGCGTGGCCAGAACCGGCTGGGGGCGGAACTCGCCCTCCCAGCGCGCCATGACTACCGATGCCAGGCAGTTGCCCACCAGGTTGATCGTTGTACGGCCCATATCCATCAGGGTATCGACGCCGAGGATCACTGCCACGCCTTCCAGCGGCAGGCCGAAATGGGCCAGCGTCCCGGCGAGGATGACGAGCGAAGAGCGAGGGACGCCCGCCACTCCCTTGCTGGTGATCATGAGGGTCAGGAGAATGATCAGCTGGTACCCGAGGCTGAGAGGCACCCCGGCAGCCTGAGCCACGAAGATGGCGGCCACGGCGAGATAAAGTGTCGAGCCGTCCAGATTGAACGAGTAGCCGGTGGGGATAACGAACGCGACAATGCGGCGGGGCGCGCCCAGCAGCTCCATGTTCTCCATGGCCTTGGGCAATGCGGCCTCGGAGGACGTAGTGGCGAAGGCGATCAGCGCGGGTTCCTTCACCAGCTCGATGAAGCGGCGGATGGGAACCCGGGCGATCAGCGCCGCCGGCAGCAGCGCCACCAGGATGAAGATCACCAGCGCCAGGTAGAGCGTCAGAACCAGCTTGCCCAGGCTGAGCAGGACGCCGAGGCCGCTGTGCCCAACGGTAAATGCTATCGCTGCTCCCACCCCGATCGGAGCGTACTTCATCACGATGCCGGTAAACTTGAACATCGTCTCCGCCAAACCCTCGCAGAAGCCGAGCATGGCCTGCTTGGGGCCATTCCTCACCTGCGAGAGAGCCACGGCAAAGATGATGGAGAAGAAGACGATCTGGAGCACTTCGTTGTTGGCCGCGGCCTCGAAGAAGCTCTGCGGCACGATGTGCTCGAGAAATCCAGCAAATGACGGTGTCTTCTGCGCCAGCGCCTGTCCCTCGCTGGTGGACGCCGTGAGCTGCACCCCGATCCCCGGCCGAGTCAGGTTGACCGTTGCCAGTCCCACCACCAGCGCGAGAGTGGTGATGACCTCGAAGTAGATGATGGATTTGAGCGCGAGCCGGCCGACCCGCTTCATGTCGTCGCCGTGGCCGGCGATGCCGATCACCAAGCTGCCGAAGATGAGTGGTACGACTACCGCCTTGATCATCCGGAGGAAGACGGTCGAGAGCGGCTTCAGGCTCTCGCCCAGACCAGGATTCAACCACCCGATCAGAACGCCGACGACCATGGAGATGATGATCCACCTGGTGAGCGATATCCGGCGGAGCGATCTCCACAACCACTTCATCGGGCAGCCAGCGTCCCCGCCTTGGCCTCGATCCCGCTCAGTACCGATGCGTGGGAGACGGCAAACTTGGAGACCCCCTCCTTCTCCAGCTCGCGGGTGACCGCCTCCATGTGAATGCCGACGTGCTCCAACGCGGCGAGCTGCCCCGGAGCAGCCTCGATGGCTTCATCGATCCGGACCGCCGGTGCGCCATGATCCCGGTAGGCCTCGAGCGTTTCTGGCGGGACCGTGTTTACCGTGTCGGGCGCGATCAGGGCCTCGACGTAGTAGACGTCCGGGTATGTCGGGTCCTTGGTGCTGGTAGAGGCCCAGAGCGGGCGCTGGGGTGTCGCCCCCGCTCGCTCGAGTCGGGCCCAACGCTCGGTACTGAGCGAGTCCCGGAAGACCTGATACGCGCGCCCTGCATTGGCAATGGCGATCTTGCCCCGCAATCCCCGATCCGCCTCGCGCAGCAGCGGATCGACTTTACCGTCAACCCGACTGACGAAGAAGCTGGCCACCGACGAGATCCCGCCGATCGGCAGGCCGCGCTCCATCCGGCGCTCGAGACCCTGCTGATAGGCCTCGATCACCTCGGCGTACCGCTGCACCGAGAACAGCAGCGTCACGTTCACGTTGATTCCGGCTGCAATCGAATCTGTGATCGCCGCCAGGCCGGCCTGAGTCCCCGGAATCTTGATCATCGCGTTTGGGCGTGACACCGCGTGCCAGAGTCGCTCGGCATCCTTCCTGGTCGCGTCGGTGTCGTGCGCCAGTTGGGGAGAAACCTCGAGCGAGACGAATCCGTCGCGCCCACGGGTTTCCTGGTAAAGCGGCCGAAACGCATCGCAGGCCGCCTGCACATCCCGGACGGCGAGGCTCTCGAAGATCTCGGCCGCGCCGAGGCCTGCCTCGCTCATCCGGCGGATGTCTTCATCGTAGAGCTGGCTTCCCGCTATGGCCTTCTCGAAGATGGTCGGATTCGAGGTCATGCCCCGAAGTCCGTCGTCCCGAATCAGCCGCTCCAGCTCCCCTGAGCTCAGAAGATCCCGCGTGATGTAGTCGTACCAGACACTCTGCCCCAGTTGGGTGAGACGGAGGAGCGGATTAGCGGCTGGCATGCATCAGCCTCCTGACGGTGTGTGCGACGTGCTCGGGTGTGAGCTTGAACTCCTGGAACAGCCGCTCGCCCGGCGCCGATGCTCCGAATCCATCCATGCCTATCATCGCGCCCTCGTCTGTGGTCCAGCGGGACCATCCCATGGGCCCACCCGCTTCGACCGCTACCCGGACCCGAACCGAAGGCGGGAGTACCGCGTCACGATAGTTCTCGGGTTGTGCCGCGAAGAGCTCCCAGGAGGGCATCGAGACTACCCGCGTGCGGATTTTGTCCTGCTCCAGCAACTGGGCCGCAGCCAGGCCAATCACGACCTCGGAGCCCGTCCCAATGATTATCGAGTCCGGCTTACCGCCGTCGGCGTCGCGCACGATGTAGGCGCCCCGCCGGGTGCCTTCGGCGGCTCCGACTCCACCTCGGGTCAGAACCGGGAGCTTCTGCCGGGTGAGCACCAGGACGGTTGGCCCGGTGCTTCGCTCTATCGCGACCTTCCAGGCTTCGATTGTCTCGCCGGCATCCGCCGGGCGAATCGTGACCAGGTTGGGAATGGCCCTCAGCATCGCGAGATGCTCGACGGGTTGATGCGTAGGCCCGTCCTCTCCCAGACCGATCGAGTCGTGGGTGCCGATGTAGATTACCGGCAGCCGCATGATGGCGGCGAGCCGGATAGCCGGCTTCATGTAGTCCGAGAAGACGAGAAAGGTGCTTCCGAAGGGCCGCAGTCCACCGTGAGCGGCAATGCCGTTCAGGCACGCGCCCATCCCGTGCTCCCGCACGCCCCAGTGAATGACTCGCCCCGCCGATGCTGGACCGAAGCTGCCGCCTTGCTTGAGCGTGGTTCCGGTGCTGCTCCCGAGGTCGGCGGAGCCGCCAACCAGATTGGGTACCGACGTGGCAAGGGCCTGAAGCGCGAGTCCCGACGCCTGACGGGTTGCCAGCGGCTTTTCTCCCGGCTCGAGCTCCGCTAAGGGCCGGTCCCAATCTCGAGGAAGCGATCCCGAAAGCCACTGCTCGAGCTCGCGAGCCAACTCGGGGAATTCCGCGGCGTATGCGGTGATACGTTTGCGCCAGCCAGTCTCGAGCTCGGCTCCCCGCCCTACGCCCGTTCTCCAGTGCTCGAGAGCATCGTCCGGAACATGGAACTTCGGCTCCAGGGGCCAGCCCAAAATCTCCTTGGTGCGGCCGACCTCGTCGGCTCCCAGGGGAGCGCCATGCGCGTCGGCGCTGTTGCGCTTGGTGGGCGCGGGATCGGCGATAACGGTGCGCAGCGCGATCAACGTCGGTCTGGATGATTCCCCTCGTGCGGTTTCGTACGCCTGACTGATGGCGGACAGGTCGTTCCCGTCCGTCACTTTGAGCACCCGCCAGCCATAGGCCTCGAACCGCCGCGGCACATCCTCGGAGAAAGTGAGGGCGGTGTCGCCATCTATGGTGATATGGTTGTCGTCGTAGACCACCGTGAGCTTGCCCAGCCGGAGATGTCCCGCCAGCGAGGCAGCCTCACTGGCGACCCCTTCCATTAGATCGCCATCGCTGGCAAAGGCCCAGACCCGGTGGTCGATTATCGCATGGTTGGGTCGGTTGAACTGGGCGGCCAGGAATCGTTCGGCCATGGCCATTCCGACCGCGTTTCCAAAGCCCTGCCCCAAGGGTCCGGTGGTGGTTTCCACCCCGGGAGTGTGGCCGCGCTCGGGATGTCCCGGCGTCTTCGATCCCCATTGGCGGAAGCTCTTCAGGTCTTCCAGCGAGAGATCGTATCCGCTGAGATAGAGCACCGAGTACAGCAGCATCGAAGCGTGGCCGCAGGACAGCACGAATCGATCGCGGTCGGGCCACTCGGGGTTTCGCGGATTGTGCCGCAGGAAACGGGTCCACAGCAGATAGGCGGCCGGCGCGAGGGCCATGGGCGTGCCGGGATGGCCCGATTGCGCCTGCTCGACCGCATCCATGGAAAGCGCGCGGATGGCGTTTATGCCGCGCCAGACCAGCTCGGGACGGATATCGGCTTGGTGGTTGAGAGACGTTGAGCCGTCGGGGCGAGCGACTCGGGCTTGGGTGCTTTCGGCGTTCAGGGGAGACCCCTCGGGCGGGTGAGTTGGGAAGATAATTGATGCCTTCATTACTTTCCCGCCTTTCCCTACCTTTGGCCATGCCCGGCTGGCTCAAGTTCCTCCTCATCATCATCGTCCTGCCGATCCTGGTGGGAGGGATCGTCCTGTTCGTGGCCGGCCGGCCGCTGGCTTTCGAGATCCTTCAGCGGCGGATTTCGGCCCGGTTTCCCGAGGTGAAATGGATCAGCACTCAGGATCTCGGGCGATGGCAGGACGACACCGGTCAACCTCAGCCCCTGATCCTAGACGCCCGTACCCAGCCTGAGTTTGCCGTCAGCCATCTCCGCGGGGCCGTACCGATCGATCCCTATAAGCCAAGTATGCGGGCGCTTGGGGGGAGGCGTCCCTCGGAGGCCATTGTGGTCTACTCGTCTGCCGGCTACCGGGGAGCGCGGGTAACGAGCTGGCTCAATCGGGCTGGCTATAGCAGTGTGGTCAACGTCTCGGGCGGGTTATTCAAGTGGGCCAACGAGGGCAGGCCCATGGTTGGGGACGAGAACAGGCCCACGGCCCTGGTTCACCCTTATGATCGCCGCTGGGGCCTTCTAGTGGATGGTGGGCACCGAGCTGAGGCGGCCGAAGTGGAGAAAAGGTCGGCTGGACCATAGGTTAGGCCAGCTTGGGCTGTCAATTTGGCGTCATTCTTGCTAGGTTTCCTTTGGTGTAGTCAGGCGACCTGCTTGCAGGTCCAATTCAACCCTTAACTCGGTATTTTGTGGCACGCAGATCTCGAAGACATTCCGCAGTTTCCGTCCCTAGTTTCCGTCGTTCCCCCGGTCGTTCCATGCAGTCGCACCGCGATTGGTTGCTGGCCCAGCACGGGTCGGTCTGCGCATATTGCGGCACCGAAACCAGCGAAGACGCCATTACCCTGGACCACGTCCGGCCCCGCAGGGGTCAGACGGCGTACGACCGTCCGGACAACCTGGTGCTCGCTTGCCGGGACTGCAACGCGGCCAAGGCCGACACCCCGCTGATCGCCTTCCTTATGCAACGGCGCTCTCGCGGGGTGTTTCTGCTTCATTATGGAGAACACCTCTCGGAGCCGGTGCGATCTTTGATCCGCCAGGCTTCGGAGCGACCTCTCCAGGCGCGGGACTGAAACAACAGAGGGCGGCCTAAAAGGCCGCCCTTCGTGTTTAGCGTGGACCAGACTTAGCCCTGGCCTTCGCCCGCTTTCGCCATCGTCTCCAGTGCCGGCCGCGGAGCTTTGGCTTCCAATGCTTCCCGGATGATGCGGCTCTGCTCTGCTGCATGCGCGGCCGGGTACCCTTCTGCCGGGCTCGCCCTCTCCGGTCGGCCCACGTATCGGATCTCCATCGGATGCCCCTCAGCGGCAAGCTCACGCAGCTTGGCCTCGAGATAGCGCCAGGCACCCATGTTGAGGGGCTCCTCCTGCACCCAGACCAGCTCCCGGGCATTGCTGTACCGAGGGAGCACTTGCCGCAGCTCAGTCCAAGGGAAGGTGTACAGCTGCTCCAGCCGGATGATCGCCGGCCGTTTGTCGCCCAGCTTCTCGGCCTCGGGAAGGAGGTCGTAAAACACCTTTCCGGTGCACATCAATAGCCGCTCAGCCCGCTCAGGATTTTTCCCGAACGAGGCATCGTCGATCACAGCCTGAAAGTGTCCCGTGGTGAAATCGTCCAGCTTGGAGCTGGCCAGCGGATGACGCAGCAGGCTCTTGGGCGTGAAGAGAATCAGCGGCCGCTGTCTGGAGCGCTTGGCCTGGCGGCGGAGCAGGTGGAAGTACTGGGCCGGGGTGGTACAGTTGACCACCCGAATATTTCCCTCCGCCGCCAAGTGAAGGAAGCGAGCCATTCGGGCGCTGGAGTGCTCCGGGCCTTGCCCCTCGTAGCCATGCGGGAGCAGTAGACTGAGCCGACTTGTCATCCCCCACTTCGACATCCCCGCGGTGATGAACTGGTCGATGATGACTTGAGCTGCGTTCACGAAGTCGCCGAACTGCGCCTCCCACAGTACGAGTGCCTCCGGTGCGGCGACGCTGTAGCCATACTCAAAGCCCAGCGTTGCCACCTCTGAGAGCGGGCTGTTGTGCAACTCCATCGGGGCCAAAGCCCCCGGCAGGGTAGCGATCGGAGTTAAGGTGGCGCCCCGCTCCGCGTCGTGCAGCACCAGATGACGCTGGCTGAAAGTGCCGCGTTCGGTGTCCTGGCCGGTAAACCGAACCGGCACCCCCTCGGTCAGGAGCGATCCCAGGGCCAGCGCCTCGGCGTGAGCCCACTCGATCCCGCCTTCAGGACCCAGCGCCGAACGCCGGCGTTCGAGCTGCCGCCGCAGCTTGGGATGCACGTGGAAGCCCTCGGGCCAGCTGTGCAGCTGGTCGTTGAGGGCGATCAGGAAGTCCGCCGGAAGGGCCGTGTCCACGTCCTGCCCCGGACCGCTCAGCCGGACGGGACGTTCGTGATTGGGAGATCGGGCCATGCCGGTCTTGAAGGCCTGCTGAATGTCAACCAACCGCTGGTATGCCTGGCCGGACTGACGATCGGACTCTTCCTTCGTGATCACTCCGGCCTGGATCAGTTCACTCGCATAGCGCTCCCGCACGCTGGGCAGGCTCTTGATCCGTTCGTACATCAGAGGTTGGGTGTAGGCCGGCTCATCACCCTCGTTGTGCCCGTGCCGGCGATATCCCACGAGGTCGATGACCATGTCCTGATGGAACCGGTCCCGATACGCCATCGCCAGCCGTACGGCGGAAAGACAGGCTTCAGCATCATCGGCATTGACGTGGATGATGGGTATGTCGAAGCCTTTGGCCAGATCGGAAGCGTACCGGGTAGAGCGGGCATCCTCCATGTCGGTGGTGAACCCCACCTGGTTGTTGGTGATCAGGTGCAGAGTGCCACCAGTGCGGTATCCCTTCAGCGCGCCGAGGTTCAGCGTCTCGGCCACAACGCCTTGACCGGCAAACGCCGCGTCACCGTGGATCGCTACCGGCAGTGCGGCGGTAGGATCGTGGTGCGCTTCCCGGCCCCGTCGCTGGGTTTGTTTCGCTCGCGCCCGTCCGTCTACTACCGGTGAGACGTATTCCAGGTGACTTGGGTTGGGCGACAGGCTGACGGTGATCGCCTTGCCCTGAGAGGTTACGTACGCCCCTTCCGCGCCGTGATGGTACTTCACGTCACCGGTGCCGCCTTCCGGCGTGAGCTGGCCGGCTTCGACCTGCCGGCCACCCTCGAACTCGGCGAAGATGGTTTCGTACGGCCGACCAATGGTGTGTGCCAGTACGTTGAGCCGGCCCCGGTGGGCCATGCCGATCACCACGTCGCGGGCGCCGGAATCAGCCGCGCTCTCGATAGTCAGATCGAGCATCGGCACCAGCATGTCCACGCCTTCGATGGAAAATCGCTTCTGTCCCAGATAGGCCTTGTGGAGGAAGCGCTCGAGGGTCTCGACCTCGGTGAGCCGCTGCAGCAGCCACTGCTGTCGCTCGGGCGACAACGGCTTCCGATAAGCGCCGGACTCGATCTTCTCCCGGAGCCAGACCCGCTCCTCATGAGTCGAGATGTGCTCGATCTCATACGCCAGGGTGCCGCAGTAAGTGGCCTGGAGATACGGCAGTGACTCGGCGAGGGTGTTGCCTGGAACGGCGATTCGCAGCACCCGCGACGGTATGGCCGCCATGATCTCAGGAGTGAGCCCCAACGTCTTTGGATCGAGCGCTGGATCGCCTAACGGCTCCGAGCCCAGTGGATCCAGGTGGGCGGCAAGGTGACCGTGCATACGAAAGGCTTTGACCAGGGCCATGGCGGCGGCCACATGGTAGAGCATCTCCGGCGCAACCGGCTCGGTCGAAGCCGATCTTCGGGAGGATTGCCGGAGCGCTCCAACCGGAGCGCCCGCGGTGACGCCCAGACTTCGGGCTACCTGGTCGTAGAAGCCCTCTTCACCCTGGAGCAGGCGGTCAACGATGCCGAGGAATGCGCCGGACTCCGCGCCCTGGATGATGCGGTGGTCGTAGGTGCTGGTGACGGTCATAACCTTGCTGATGCCGAGCTCGGCCAGCCGGTCTTCCGCCACCGACGAAAATTCTGCCGGGTAACCGATGGCGCCCACGGCGATGATGCTGCCCTGGCCTGCCATCAGCCGCGGGACCGAAGCCACTGTTCCCAGACCCCCGGGGTTGGTGAGCGACATCGTGGCGCCGGCAAAATCGTCAGGCATCAGCTTGTTGCTGCGGGCCTTCTCCACCAATGCCTCGTAGGCGGCATGAAAGGCCGCAAAGTCCAGGGCCTCCGCGTGCTTGATGACGGGAACCACCAGCCCCCGGCTTCCGTCTTTGCGTTGAACATCCACCGCGAGGCCGAGCCCGATCCCGTCCGGCTGGACCCGGTGGGGGACTCCCTCGATCAGAGCAAGAGTGTGCGACATCACCGGCTGCTGCCGGGTGGCCTGCACGATGGCGTATGCGATCAGATGAGTGAACGAGATCTTCTCTTTTCGCCCCGCCGCTTGCAGTGCCGCATTCAGCTGCCGGCGCTGCGCCTCCAGGTTGCCGACCGCCAGCTCCCGGAAGGTGGTGGCGGTGGGAACCGTGAGACTCTCGGTCATATTTGCCACCAGCTTGGCGGCAGGGCCTTTTATCGGTAGGGCAGCGGGGCCGGTAGGCTGCGGGGCAGAAGCCGGGGCACTAGGGGCAATGGCCATGGAACCGGTGTTTGACTCTGCCGGTGTGCTTTGAGGCCGCCCGGCCGCCCGGCTGCCCTGCTGCCCATCCCTCTGACCAACCACTCCGCTCTCAAACAGTCGGCGCCATTCGGGATCCACTGCGGTTGGGTCCCGGAGAAACTCCTCGTAAATGGCTTGAGCAAAGCCGGCGTTGGCGGTCTCGAAGACGTTCGGATCCACTGGTCACATCCCGACGAAGGTATCTGGCAGGGTTGAAAGATAAGGATCTTGCCCCCGCCGCGCCCAGGGATATGCTAAGGTATCCATCCTCAACTCCATTCATCCACTGGCGGGGGTATGACGGCTTTCTCCGGAAGATGCATTGCGCTGCTGGGCCTGGTTTGCGCCGGCTTGCCGGCGCTGGGCTGTGGTGGCGACGGCGGCGATAACGGGGGTACTCCACCCTCCACCACCGCCATAGCCAAGGCCTCCAACAGCGGCGACGCGCAAACCGGTCAGGTAGGTCAGGCCCTGGGCGCTCCGCTTCAAGTGGTGGTGACCGATGGAGGCGCCCCGGCAGCGGGCGCAACCGTCAGCTGGTCTACAACCGCTGCCAACGGCAGCATGACCCCGACTTCCACCGCTACGGACGCGAACGGCATCGCCACTAGTTCCTGGGGACTGGGTACCGTTGCCGGGTCTCAGAGCGCTCAGGCAACGCTCAGCGGCGCCAGTGGATCACCAATCACTTTTACCGCCACCGCCACCGC
This sequence comes from uncultured Gemmatimonadales bacterium, assembly GCA_963698975.1. Lineage (GTDB taxonomy): Bacteria > Gemmatimonadota > Gemmatimonadetes > Gemmatimonadales > GWC2-71-9 > CAVVWJ01. The sequence goes on along the minus strand of CAVOSV010000002.1, from coordinate 617,620 downwards.
GGGTCCGGCTACAACTCTGGCGGAGGCTGGCGGCAATAATCAAACCGGCCAGATCAACACTGCCCTGGCTCTTCCGGTGCAGGCCAAGGTGACCGATGAGTTCGGCAACGGTGTGGCGGGAGTGGATGTGGGTTGGGCTGCAACCGGCGCCACCGTGGGGGCTGCTACGGTTCCATCGAACGGTTCCGGCGTATCGGCAGCGACCGTAACGCTGGGCGCCACGCCCGGACCCATCACTATTACTGCGACGTCCAACGATCCAACCGGAGTAGCTCTCACCGGCTCACCGGTAACCTTTACGGCTACTGCAGCGGAACAGCCGCCTCCGCCCCCTCCGAGCAGCAACGCAAACGTGAGCGTGGTCAATAACCAGTTCAATCCGGCTTCCCTCACCATCAGCGCGGGAACCACCGTCGTCTGGACCTGGGATGCATCGGCGCAGAACCACAATGTGGCCCCCGCCGCGTCAGAGCCGGTCCGCAGTGGCAATCCGGTCAACGGACCTCATACCTACCAGTACAAGTTCAACACCCCGGGCACCTTTGTGTATTTCTGCGAGGTGCACGGCTCGTCGCTTGGAGGCATGCGAGGAACCATCACCGTACAGTAGTCGCTAACAGCCTTCCCGGATCACGAATTCCAGGTACCGCTCCGCTTCCTCCTGGATGCGGGGCGGGCTCCAGCCAAGCTCTTCCGACATCAGCTCCGCTACCCGGTGAGCCACCGAGGCACCGTGATCCGGGTGCTCGTAGTACAGGTGAAACCGGCGTACTAAAACATCTTCCACTGTCTGCGCCAGCTCCCGCCGCACCGCGTGGATCACCTCGGCTTCGATCGCCGGGTGCGGCTCCAACAACGGCTGGAGCAGTCGCCGGTCGGCGCCCGCCAGATTGAAGATGCCCGCAGCCTCCGTCCCGTAGTGCCGCAGCAGATGATCCACGCTTGCGGGAGGGATGCCCAGGTCCAATCCCCGGTCCCGAAACTGACTGAGATCGGCGGCCTCTCCTCCGGGGAGCGGGTCCTCGTCGGTGCGGGCCTCTCCCTGACGCTGTCGTCCATCTCGGTGCCGCAGCTCCCGCATGGCCAGGTCTACCACTTCGGCGGCCATCGCGCGGTACGTTGTGAGCTTGCCACCCACCACGGTCAGCATTCCACCCGAGCCCTGAACCAGAGCATGCTCGCGCGAGCGATTCGAGGCCGATCGGCCCTGGTCGGCAAGGAGAGGCCGCAACCCGGCCCAGGTCGCGCGCACGTCTTCCACGCTCAGCCGGGCGCTCGGAAAACGGGCATTGACCGAGCGCAGCAAATAGACGATGTCGTCGGCGCTCACGCTCAGCTGGTCCGGGGGTTCGTCGGTATCGCTGTCGGTGGTCCCGATGTAGGACAGGTTTCCCCAGGGAAGCACGAACATCACCCGACCGTCGATAGGACTGGTAAACGCGATGGCGTCCCTATGGTCGAGCCGGGAGCGGTCCACCAGGACGTGAACGCCTTTGGTGGGCTGCAGCAGCGGCGCCGCGCCCGCATCTTCCAGCCGGCGCAGCTGATCGGCCCACGGGCCGGTAGCGTTGATCACCACACTCGCCCGGATGACCCCGCGCTCGCCAGTCAGCCGGTCTTCCAGCTGGGCGCCCACCACGCGTCCGGCGGTTCGGTCCAGTCCGGTCACCGCCATATAGTTGGCGACCAGCGCCCCATGGTGAATGGCCGAGCGCGCCGTGGCGATCACCAGCCGGGCATCGTCGCACTGGGCATCGTAGTAGCGGGCGCCACCCAGCAAGCCCCGGTCGCGCAGCATTGGTTCGGCCTCCAGCATGCCGCGCTTGCCCAGCAACCGATGCGGCCTCACATTCCGAAACAGTGCCAGGATATCATAGAGCAGCATACCGGCCGCGAGCTGCCAACGGGAAATCCGGTCGCCCTCGTGGACCGGAAACACAAAGGGAAGGGGCCAAACCAGATGCGGTGCGATGCGCCGGAGGATCCGGCGCTCCCGGTTTGCCTCCAGTACCAAGCCGAACTCACCCTGTTCCAGATAGCGCAATCCACCATGAATCAGGCGGCTCGACCGTGAGCTGGTTCCCGATCCGAGATCGTTCTGCTCGACCAGCATGGTCCGCAGTCCCCGCATTGCCGCATCTCGAGCTATACCCGCCCCGTTAATGCCGCCCCCTATAACCAGGAGATCCGCCGGGTGAGCCGACAACTGCTCCAGCGAGGCGCGCTCCACGGAACGCCGCGAATGCGACCAAGTACCTGGTTTATCTGGCATGCTCATCGCATACCTCGTGGTGGTCGCGTGGTTGACCTGGGCTGTGGCGAGGGCCGGCACAGTATCGCCGCCGACGAGCTGAGTTGCCAGGTGGTGGGGATCGATCGGGACCCGGTGGCGCTGGCAGTGGCGCGACGCCAGGCCGCCGAAGCGGGATTATCTGTGCGATGGTTGGAGCTGGATCTCGAGGGCGAATGGCCGGCGCTCGGGGTTTTTGATGCAGTTCTGGTATTCAATTATCTTGACCGGGCCAACATGCCGCGAATTCTCCAGCTGGTCGCACCCGGCGGCCTGCTCATCATGGAAACATTTCTCGAGTCGCAGCGTGAGGCGGGCTGGGGCCCGACCTCGAGCGCGCATCTGCTGCGCCCGGGTGAGCTGGCCCGCTTGGTAGCCCCACTTACGGTTCTGTACGGGCGTGAAGCCCTGGAAACCGTCGATTCCGAGCACTGGCGCGCGGTAGCGAGTGTGGTCGCAGTGAAAAGGTAAAGGGGCAACATGGCCGAAACCAACGGCGGCCGGCGAGTCGCGGTGGTCGCCGGTATCCGAACTCCATTCGCCAAGAGCGGCACCCTCTTCCGGGACGTGAGCGCCGTCGCCCTGGCTCGCCACGCCGCGCGTGAGCTGCTCTTTCACAGCGAGGTGGACGGCCGCGAGGTTGACGAGGTCGTCTTCAGCCAGGTAGTCCCCTCTGTCCTCACGCCGAACGTCGCTCGCGAGGTCAGTCTCCTGCCCCAGCTTCCGCCCAGCATTCCGGCCTATACCATCAACCGGGCCTGCGCCTCGGCGGCTCAGGCTATCAACAACGCGGCCGACCAGATCCGTTTGGGGCACGCCGACGTGGTACTGGCCGGCGGTGTCGAATCATTGTCGGACCTGCCGATCCTCCATTCCCGCCGGTTCAGCCGGGTGCTGGTTGAGGCGAGCAAGGCAAAGAGCCTAGGCGGCCGGCTGGCCTCTGTAGCACAGGTGCGCCCACGTGACCTGATCCCGGTTACACCCGCCATCGCCGAGCCTTCAACCGGCGAAACCATGGGGCAATCGGCGGAGAAGATGGCGAAGGAAAACGGCATCAGCCGGGAGGAGCAGGATCGAATCGCCTATATGAGCCATCAACGCGCGAGCGCAGCCACCGCGGATGGTCGCCTGACGGCGGAGATCGCCCCCTGGTTCTCCGGCAAGGAGATGGATCAGGTCGTTCGAGAGGACAACGGTGTCCGGGCGGACACGTCGCTCGACGCGCTGGGCAAGCTCAAGCCGGTGTTCGACCGGAAGTACGGCAGCGTGACCGCCGGCAACTCGTCGCCGCTCACCGACGGGGCGGCGGCCGTTCTCCTGATGGGTGAGGACACTGCCCGAGCGCTGGGTCACGAGCCGCTGGCGTACATCCGGAGCTATGCGGTTGCGGCGGTAGATCCCGGCTGGCAGTTGCTCATGGGCCCGGTGTACGCCGTGCCCAAGGCGTTGGAGCGAGCCGGACTCAGCTGGAAGGATCTCGGGCTGGTGGAGATTCACGAGGCCTTTGCCGCCCAGGTCCTCTCCAACGTGCAGGCCTGGGGCTCCCAGGCCTGGGCCGATCGTCTGGGGCTGTCCGGCCCGGTGGGTGAGGTGGACTGGGAGCGGACCAACGTCTCCGGCGGCTCCATCGCAATCGGGCACCCATTCGGCGCAACCGGCGCCCGGCTGGTCACCACCCTGGCCAACGAGATGCGCCGGCGCGATGTGCAGTTCGGGCTGATCTCGATCTGTGCTCAGGGCGGGATGGGGTATGCCATGGTGCTGGAGAGGGCGTGAGCGCCTTCACTACCCAGAACGAAAACGGCATCGCCGTCATCACGCTCGACTTGCCGGGCGAGCCGATCAACAAGCTTACCGCGGCGGTCAGGGTCGAGATCGAGGCGCTGTTGATTCGCCTCCGCGATGATTCCAGCACCCGCGCCGTCGTTCTGATTTCGGGAAAGCCCGACAGCTTCATCGCCGGTGCAGATATCCAGGAGTTCACCGCCCTCACCAGTCAGGACGCGGCTGAGCGGTTGAGCTTCGAGGGACAGGAGACGGTGAGCCGGATCGAGACCTCTCACAAGCCGATCGTCGCCGCCATCCACGGCGCCTGCCTCGGCGGCGGACTCGAGTTTGCTCTCGCTTGCCACTATCGCATTGCCACCGATCATCCCAAGACTCAGCTCGGGCTTCCTGAGGTGCAGCTCGGCCTCATCCCGGGTGCCGGCGGCTGCCAACGTTTGCCCCGTCTCATCGGAGTACGGGCAGCACTGGACATGATTCTTACCGGCAAGAGCGAGCGTGCTGGCAAGGCGCTTCGACTCGGTCTGGTTGACGAGCTGGTCCCGCCCAGCATTCTCCGACGGGTGGCCGTGTTGGCGGCGGAACGCCTGTCCCGCGAGGGAATGCCCAAGCGTACTCCCAAAGGCGGAGCACCCGGGTGGCTGCTGGACCGCACTGGAGTGGGCCGCCGTCTGGTGTATCGGGCCGCCCGTAAGCAGGTGCTCAAGCGGACCGGTGGACACTATCCGGCGCCGCTCGCCGCACTCGAGGTGGTTCGGGTGAGTTTGGAGCAGGGAGTCACCGCTGGCCTGGCCGAGGAGCATCGGGCCTTCGGCGAGCTCGCCGTGGGCGATGTGTCGCGCAAACTGGTACAGATCTTCTTTGCTACGACGGCGCTCAAGAAGGACGACGGGGTTGCTCCCGGCTCCGCCACGCCAAGACAGATCCGGCGACTGGGCATCATCGGCTCAGGGTTCATGGGATCCGGCATTGCCGGTACTGCCGTGCTGAATGTCGAGGTCGACACCCGGCTCAAGGATTCGGATCTGACTCGGGTGGGGAAGGGACTCAAGGCCGCCAACCGCCTGCTGAGCGATCGACTGCAAAAGCGAAGGCTGACCCGTCCCCAGTACGAGCGGCTCAGCGCGCTGCTCTCCGGCTCCTCGGACTACAGCGGATTTCAGCGGGCCGACCTGGTGATCGAAGCCGTGTTCGAGGATCTCGAGGTCAAGCGCAAAGTACTTGCGGAAGTCGAATCGGTAGTGCGGCCGGACGCCATCTTTGCCACCAACACTTCCACTATTCCCATCCGCCGCATCGCAGAGAACGCCCACCGGCCCGAACGGGTGCTGGGGATGCACTTCTTCTCGCCGGTGGAGCGGATGCCGCTGCTCGAGGTCATTCCCACGGAAGCCACCTCCGGCGACACGCTGGTTACGGCAGTCCGATTTGGCCGCCGAATGGGCAAGACGGTGATCGTGGTGGCCGACCGGCCCGGCTTTTGGGTAAACCGGATCCTGTCGCCGTACCTGAATGAGGCGGGACACCTGCTGCAGGACGGGGTACCCATTCCGGTCATCGACCAGGCAATGACCGCATTCGGTTTTCCGGTCGGTCCTATCGCCCTGCTGGATGAGGTAGGGCTCGATGTCGCCGACAAGGCGGGAAGCGTGATGTACGAGGCCTTCGGCGAGCGGATGAAGCCCGCGGGGGCGCTGAGCCGAATGCTCGGCGCCACCCGGTTGGGGCGAAAGAATGGCCGTGGCTTCTACAAGTATCGCGAGGGGCACAAGGCCGGTGTCGACAAGAGCGTGTACCCGCTACTCGGCGTCAGGCCTGGAGAGGCCCACTCCGATCTCGTGCAGCGAAGGCTGGTGTACGCCATGCTGAACGAGGCCGCCATGGCATGCGCCGAGAATGTAGTACGCAGTCCGCGCGACGCCGACATCGGCGCGATCTTCGGCATCGGGTTCCCTGCCTTCCGGGGCGGCCCGCTCCGGATGATCGATGACCTGGGAGCGGGGCGCGTGGTCGAGACGCTGTATCAGCTGCAGGAGCAGTTTGGCGAACGGTTCCGGCCCGCCCCGCCCCTCCTCGAGCTGTCTCGCCGCTCAGGCCGCTACTATCCCGCATGACGTGAGGAACGACGGAACGTGAGGAACGAGGGAACGTGAGGAACGGCGGAATGTCCCCACGTTCCTCAGGTACCCCACGTTCCTCACGACGCATGGTCTGGAGCCTTGTCCTCCTGGTGGTGATCGCCTACCTCGGATTGCTTCTTCTGCTCCGGGTGAACGAATCCCGGCTCATCTATTTCCCTGGATCAGCACGCCGCCTCATTGACCCACCGGCTGCGCTTCAGCTGCCGGTACGGCGCGCGGCTATTCGCACTGAAGATGGTCTGAAGCTGGGAAGCTGGATCATCCCAGCCGGAGCGAATTCGACCGGCTACTGGGTGCTCATCTGCCACGGCAACGCGGGGAACCTGTCGGAGTTCGGCCGGCCCGATCACTACGCCGGGCTTCGCGCGCTGGGTCTGAGTCTGCTGGCGTTCGATTACCGAGGATACGGCGAAAGCGAAGGCGCGCCCTCCGAAGCGGGTTTATACCGGGACGCCGACGCCGCGTACCAGTATCTGCGGGGTGAATTGCGGGTCCCGCCGGAGCGGATCATCGTGTTCGGTCACTCTTTAGGATCGACCATTGCTGTTGACCTGGCCAGCCGGGTTCCCGCCGCGGGCCTGATTCTGGAGGGGGCGCTCACCTCCGTGATCGAGCGGGGCGCCGAGCTCTATCCTTATATACCGGTGCGATGGATTGGCCGCAGCCGGTTTTCCTCGATCGACAAGATCTCCCAGGTCAGGATCCCCAAGCTTTTCCTCCACGCCCGGGCCGATGACGTGGTTCCGCTGGCCCACGGCCGCAGGCTGTTCGAGGCGGCGTCGCCGCCCAAGACATTCGTCGAGCTTAAGGGTGGCCACGGCGATGCCTTCGAGATTGATTCCGCCACCTACTTCAGCAGCATTCGGAAGTTTGTAGAGGGTTTACAGCGCGGAACCTGAGAACGTTCCCCACGTTCCCCAGGTTCCGTCATTCCCCCACGTTCCGTCCTTCCCCACGTATCTTCCATCGATGTCTCCCGTGCCAGAACAGCTGCGAGCCGCCGTGGCCGAGCGCTACCGTATTGAGGAAGAGATCGGTCGCGGGGGAATGGCTTCGGTGTATCTGGCCGAAGATCTGAGGCACGGTCGCAAGGTTGCCATCAAGGTGTTGTTGCCCACTCCAGGCCATTCGTACGAGCCCCAGCGGTTCCTTCGCGAGATCCGGATTGCAGCCCGGCTTTCCCACCCCCAGATCCTCCCGGTCCACGACTCAGGAGAATGCGACGGTCTGCTGTATTTCGTGATGCCGTATGCGGGCTGTGAGAGTCTGCGTGACCGGCTGCACCGCGAGGGCCAGCTGCCGATCGATGCAGCACTCCGGATTACCCGTGCCGTGGGCACCGCGCTCGACTACGCTCACCGGCATCACGTCATCCATCGCGACATCAAGCCGGAGAATATCCTGCTGCAGGAAGGCGAGCCGGTGGTGGCCGACTTCGGGGTGGCCACGGCCATGTCGGCGGCAGGCGGAGACAACGTCTACATCACCGATCGCGGCTTTGCGGTAGGCACTCCCGCCTACATGAGCCCGGAACAGGCCAGCGCCGAGCGCGACCTCGACGGCCGAAGTGATCTCTACAGCCTGGCTTGCGTGCTCTACGAGATGCTGGCCGGCCAGCCTCCCTTTGCCGGCTCGGGCGCTCGGGCCACAATGGCGCGTCACGCTATCGAGCCTCCCGTCCCCATCCGCTCACTTCGGCCGACCGTTCCGCTGGGAGTCGAGCTAGCGCTCCAGCGGGCGATGGCCAAGTCGCCATCTGATAGATTCGCCACTATGGCGGAGTTTTGCGACGCGCTGCTTGCTCCCGCGCCGACCGCGACACCGATGATCGGTGCCGCCGACCAGCGAAGCATTGCCGTGTTGCCCTTCGTCAACTCGAGCGCAGACCCGGAAAACGAATATTTCAGCGACGGGATGACCGACGAGCTGATCACCGCGCTCAGCAAGGTTGAGGGTTTGCATGTCGCGTCGCGCTCTTCGGTGTTTGCCCTCAAGAGCCTGCGGGAGGACGTGCGAACCCTGGGCAGCCGGCTGAATGTGGCCACCGTCCTCGACGGGACGGTGCGAAAATCGGGCAATCGGATCCGGATCACGGTCCAGCTCAGCCGGGTGAGTGACGGGCGGCTGCTCTGGTCGGAGCGCTACGACCGCGAAATGTCCGACGTCTTCGCAATTCAGGATGAGATCGCGGGCACCATCGTGCGGACACTCCGGGCGACTTTGCTGGGCGATTTGGGGGACCCAACGCCGGTCCGCTACACCGCCAACGTGAAGGCGTACGGCCTGTATCTCAAAGGACGGTTCTGCTGGAACCGGCGCACCCAGGAGGGGATCCGGGAGGGCATTCAGTACTTCGAGCAGGCCATCGCCGAAGATCCCGAATACGCGCTGGCCTACAGCGGGCTGGCCGATTCCTACGCTCTGGACCTCGACTACAGAGGCGCGCCCGTCTTTGAGGGAATGGAACGGGCCAAGGCGGAGGCTCGCAAGGCAATCGCACTGGACGACAGCCTGGCCGAAGCTCACACCTCGCTTGGCTGGGTGACCTTTATTTATGACTGGGACTGGCCCGATGCCGAGCAGCAGTTCCGGAGAGCGGTGGAGCTCAACCCGCGTTACTCGACGGCCCGCCAGTGGTACTCCTGGTTTCTGGCCGCCATGGGCCGGTTCGAGGAGTCGCTGGAGCACGGGCGAATGGCCGTCGAGCTCGACCCGGCCTCCGTATCTATCCGGCGGAGCATGGGATGGCTGCAGTATTACGCTCGGCAGTATGATGCGGCGCTGGACAACCTGAGGCGCGGCCTGGCCATGAACCCGACGGCGGAGGAAACCCACCGTCTGCTTGGGCTGGTCTATCTGCAGCAGGGATCGCTGGATGAAGCATCCGCTGCCTTCAAGGAGGCGCTCGCCAACTCACCGGCCGATACGCTTGCGCTGGCGGGACTGGGACACGTGGCCGTCCGACGCGGCCGAGTAGACGAAGCGCTGACGATTTTGGGGGAGCTGGATGCGAGAGGCAGATCGCACTACGTGTCGCCGGTCGCGCAGGCGCAATTGTATGTTGCGCTCGGGCAGCGAGACCGGGCGTTCGAATGGATGGACAAGGCGTACCAGGACCGGCGTGGTTGGCTCGCGTATCTGAAGATCGAGCCGATGCTCGACGGCATTCGGGACGATGTCCGCTTTCAGCGGATGCTCGAGCGTATGCGGCTGACATAACGAAAGAGGTGAGAGGTCAGAGGTGCAGAAAATAGCCAACGAGGCCGATGTCGCTGACGCGCTGGCGCAGCCATTGGCCATTGTGTATAAGCACAGTCCTATCTGTCCCACGAGCGGAATTGCGTTCGAAGAGATTCGCTCCCTTAGGCGGCTGCAGCAGGACGTTCCGGTGTACTTCGTCGACGTGATCCAGTCCCGCCCGCTCTCCCGGTATATCGCCGAACGGCTCGGTGTAGTGCACGCATCACCCCAGGCGATCATCCTGAGGGCCGGCGTTCCTGCCTGGCACGGGTCTCATTTCGATCTGCGGGCCGATACCATGGCTCGCCAACTGGAAGCGCTGAAGGAAGGCGGTGAGCGCTCGATCTGAAACGTCTGAGGTGTGTCGGAACTTGAACCGTTGTTCCGTTTTCGTGCCGGCGAAACAGCGGTTCAAGTCTCTCCAGTAGCATTCCGCTCCCATCCTGTTCTTCACCCAGCCCGCCAATCCTATCGTAGCGTCGCCCCGAGCGTCACCGGGGTGTCATGATCGCCATCGCGCTGCCTCGGAGGCGCTACGCGGATTCTCATCATCGACGACGATCCCCGGCCGCAGTCATCGCCGCCCACAGCTCCCAACGGAACCCCGGGGCTGGAAGGGGTCGACCTCAACGGTTACGGACCACCCGCTGACTCTCCATCCCAGGGAGAAGCTCGGCCGGTAGTCCACGAGTATCAGGTCGCGACGCCGGCGCCGATTCTGGTGGATACGCTCGGCAACGCGCCCGAACCGGAGGAGGCAAGTTCGGCCGACGTGACCGTCGTGCGTGAGTTGATCGCCCGAGTGCAGGAGCTCTTGCAGCGGACTCGACGGCTCCCCGCCGCAGCGTCTGCCGCATGGAGCGGAACCATTCGCTTTGGCACCGTGATGGTGGAACCGGCCACTCAAACCGTCCTTCGCGACGGACAACCCGTCAGGGTCACCCACACCGAATTCCGGCTGCTGCTGGCGCTGATGCGGCGGCGGGGCGCCATCGCATCACGGATGGAGCTGCTGGGCGAAGTCTGGGGGTCCGGTACCGCGGTGAGCCGTCGTGCGGTCGACACACACATCGCGCGGCTTCGTCGCAAGCTGGAGGAAGATCCCGCCAATCCTCGACACATCCTGACCGCGCTGGCCTGGGGTTACCGCTTTCGTCCCTGATCTACCTCGTCGGAGTCTTGTTTCGCTACACGGAGGACACATGGCACGTTCATCGTTCGATCAGTTGCGGGATCGGCTGCGGCTTGCCTGGCTGGCTCTGGCCGGGTTGGGGCTGCTGCCCTGTTCCTTGCTGGCCCAGCAGCCGGTAACCCTCACCGGCAAAGTCACCAGCGAGTCCGGCGAGCCTCTACCCTCAGCCGGCGTCACCATCGATCAACTCGGTGCCGGAGCAGCGACCCGGCCGGATGGGAGCTACACCATCCTCATCCCGGGTGCCCGAGTGCCCACGGCTCCGGTTACGGTGACCGTGCGTCTGGTAGGCTACAAGCCGCGCTCGGCCCAGGTCGACCTGACCCGTGGCTCCGCCGTGCAGGATTTCAGTCTGGCCGACAATCCGCTGCAGCTGGGTGAGCTGGTCGTTACCGGAGCAGGCACCGTCAGCGAAGTGGAGAAGCTCGGCACCGGACGGAGCAGCGTGGATTCGCTCTCTCTCGTTCGCAGCGCCGAGCCCAACGTGATCAACGCGCTGGCCGCCAAGGCGCCGAATGTGACGATAACCTCCAGCTCGGGAGACCCGGGCGCATCGTCCAGCATCCTGATTCGGGGGCAGACCACCATCAGCGCCGGTAGCGGCGTCAGTGGGGCCGACGCGCAGCCGCTCATCATTGTGGATGGCGTGCCGATCGATAACTCGATCAGCTACAACAATCCGAGTAGCGGAGCGATCAACTCCAGCGCAGCCCCATCCAACCGCGCCGCCGACATCAACCCCAACGACATCGAGAACGTCGAAGTCCTGAAGGGCGCTGCCTCCGGCGCGATCTACGGCTCGCGCGCGGGACAGGGCGTCATTCTCATCACCACCAAGAAAGGCCGTCCCGGCCCAACCAAGTACTCCTTCCGCAGCTCGGCATCATTCGACGAAGTGGCCAAACTTCCCGAGCTGCAGAACAAATACGGGTTGGGCAGTGGCGGCATCGCGCCTCCCTGCCTGGGAGGCGGTACGCCCAACTGCACCGTCCCGTTCCAGCAGGCCGTGAGCTGGGGGCCGCTGCTCGATCCCAGCGCCCCGACCTTCGATCACGCCAGCGAGATGTTCCAGACCGGACACACTCTGGATAACGCGCTGACCATTTCGGGAGGCAACGACCGCACCACGTTCTTCCTCTCTGGAGGAGCCACCAATCAGCGGGGCGCGATCACCGGCGACAACGACAAGTTCAACCGGTACTCAGTCCGGTTCAACGGATCTCACCGGGTATTCGACAATCTGAAGGTTGGGGCGAATATCGCCTACATCGATGGCAGCGGTGGCTTCATCACCAGCCGGAACAGCACTGACGGCCTGCTCCTGGGGGCCTGGCGCTCGCCGCCGGAGTTCAACAACCAGCCCTACCTGGATCCGGTCACCGGTCTGCAGCGCACCTACCGGTTCCCTAATCCCGCAGCCGGCTCGGAGCAGACCGGACGGGGGTACGACAATCCATTCTTCGTCGCCAACGAGTCGTTCAACAACTCCCAGGTCAGCCGTACGTTCGGCGGCGTCAACATGGAATACGGCGCCACCAGCTGGCTCTCCTTTGCATACACCCTGGGAGCGGATTACTCCAACGACGAGCGGACCCAGGGATGGCCCTGGTCCAACTCCAATACCACCATCACGGGCATCAACGGGGTGGGCGGGGTGAACGCCGGCTACATCAAGACCTTCCAGATCGATCACAATCTCACCGCAACCGCCCGGTACAAGCTCAGTGAAAATTGGAGCTGGGGCAGTTACCGTGGGGCAAAATCTCAACTCCAACAAGTACCAGAGCCGGCAGACGCTGGGCACCGGGCTCATCGCCCAACAACCGTTCAACCTGGCCAATACCTCGGCCCAGCTGCCGCCGTACGATTACCAGCAGACAGTGCGGCTGGAGTCGTACTTCGCGCAGGTGAGCGCCGATCTGTTCGATAATCTCTTCCTCACCGCCGCCATCCGGAACGATGGAGCCTCCACCTTCGGTGAGACCACCCGGCACAACTGGTATCCTAAGGCCAGTGCCGCGTGGACCTTCTTCCGGAGCGCGGAGGGTGCCGAAAAGTTCCTGACCTTCGGCAAGCTGCGCGCCGCCTATGGGCAGAGCGGCACCCAGCCGGCCCCCTACCTGCTGTCCAGTGTGATGCTGGGCGGCTGGGGTGGCACCGATGGAGGTTGGGGCCCGGCGGTTTCCACCCAGCAGAACGGCGTCGGCGGCCTGATCTCCAGCTACATCCTGCCGACTACCGACCTCGGTCCCGAGCGGGTCAAGGAGTTCGAGACCGGATTCGATCTCGGGCTGTGGCAAGACAAGGCCGACCTCGGCATGACCTGGTATCGCGCCGTGTCGTCTGACGTAATCCTGAATCTTCCGGTTGCCGGTAGCACCGGGTACACGCAGAAGCCGGCCAACGCGGCGGAGCTGCGGAACGCGGGGGTCGAAGTCGCACTCAACGTGCGGCCGATAACCAAGCGTGACTTTGCCTGGGATTTCGGCCTCCAATTCGCGACCAATCGGAGCCGGGTACTCGATCTTGCCGGTGTTCAGTTCGTTCCTTTCCCTATCAGCGGCGGCAACAACGGCCTGACCGGAATTCAGGCAGTGGCGATAAAGGATCAGCCGCTCGGCGTCTACTACGGCACCGATTTCATCCGTTGCGGCCGGGGTCTCTCGTTTAACGGCGTGGATCTGGACAATACTGCCGGCGAGTGCCAGGGAGCTCCGACCGGGGCGTTGTACATCGCACCCGATGGCTATCCCCAGCCTGATGTCGCCGGGAACTACGTGATCGGCAATCCCAATCCCGATTGGACCGGCTCGGTGCGGACCTCGTTCCGGATCCGGAAGTTCTCCATCGGGGGCCTGCTCGATATTCGCCAAGGCGGCGTCGCCAGCAATCAGACCAAGGGCGCGCTGGCGCACTTCGGTACGTCCAAGGAGTCGCAGGTCATGCGGGATGGCGGCAACTTCGTGTTCGGCGACAACTACTTCGGGAGCGAGACAGTATCCGGCCCCGGCGCAGGAATGGCCGTGCCGATCGGTGAGGCCTGGTTCACTGGCAGCGGCGGCATCTTCAATGGTCCCAAGTCCCAGTTCAACGAGGATGCCAGCTTCGTCAAGCTGCGTGAGGTCTCGCTGGGCTACCTCTTCGACCAGCCCTGGGTCAACCGCGTGCTCGGCTTCAGCAGCCTGGAGCTGCGGGTCGCGGGCCGCAACCTGCACACCTGGACCAACTACACTGGCGTAGATCCGGAGACCTCACTGCTCGGATCGGCCAGTCCGGCGCGCGGGTTCGACTACTTCAACAGCCCGCAGACCCGTTCGTATGTGTTCTCACTCACCCTGAACCGGTAACCGAGGGAACCTAGCCATGAGACACTCGCTCAGATTGTTGCTGGGTGCCGCCCTCGCGATCGGCACAGCAGGATGCAGTGACTTTCTCTCGGGCCCGGGTATCGATCAGGACCCGAACAACATCACCAAGCTCACCCGCCCGGGACCGCTCTACATCGGGATCCAGGCGCTCCAGTCGGTCCAGTTCGAGGGGCAACTGGCGCGGAACGCGGCGGAGTACGTGCAGCAGGTTGCCGGGATCAGCCGGCAGCAGATCGGCTATGACCTTTACCAGATGGACCCCTCGACCATCGATGCGCACTTCTATTCGGTCTACGGAGCGTCTGTAGTGATTCAAGGCGGGGGAGGGCTGCTCGACATCAAGAAGATGCAGCAGCTCGCCCGTTCGGTGAACGACTCCGTCTACATCGGGATCGGGAAGGTGTACGAAGCTCTGGTGATCGGTATGGCCGCCTCGATCTGGGGCGACATACCTTATCGCGAAGCCGCTGATTCCACCAACCTGACGCCGGCCTTCGACCCCCAGCTGCAGGTCTACTCCGATGTTCTGACCCAGCTCGACTCGGCGGTCATGTTCCTGGCGGCCACGCCGGCGCCACCGAACGCCGGTCCGCCATCGGACAACTCAGAGCTGGTCTACCTTGACCGAGGAGGCGACGTCGCCGCACTCGCAGCGGTCTACACCCAGGTGGCCCACTCGCTGAAGGCCAGGTATCACATGCACCTGGCCGAGGTAGATCCGAGTCACTACGCGTTGGCGCTGGCCGAGGTCCCGCTGGGGATCAATACACCGGCCAACGACATGCTCTGGTTTCACGACCAGTCACCCAGCGGTCAGAACGTCTGGTGGCAGTTCATGAACACCCGTACGGATATCGGCCCCGGTGCGGCGATCGTCGAGATCATGAAACGGCGGCTGGCCCAGGGAATCGATAACGACGAGCGACTCAACTTCTACTTCCAGCAATCGGTCTTCGATCCCGACCCCGATGCCACGGGAGACGAGGTGCCCACTGGTTTCTCCGGGTACCGGCCCGGGGCGCTGAGAAATCTGGTTACCGCCACCGGGCTCTATAACGGCAACGGCTCTCCAGTCGGTGCCGGCGGCGCCACGGACCCCGGCGGCAACTATTCGTTGTTCAACTTTATCGACCAGAACACCGATCCGGGTGACGTGCGGATGCCGGTCATTACGTATGCCGAAACCCAGCTGATCGGGGCGGAGGCGGCATTCGCGACCGGCGGACAGGGTGCGGCCCAGCCCTATCTCGATGCCGCCCGGGCGCAGCGCTCTTACGGCGCCCGCGGCACCACGCCAATCGTCTTTTCGCCGCTGCCACCGGTGCCAGCGACCCTGCAGAACATCATGGAGGAGAAGTACGTCACGCTGTTCCTGAACATCGAGGCGTGGAACGACTACAAGCGGACCTGCCTCCCATCGTTGGCGCCGGCTCCCGCCAGCCTGGGCAGCACCACTCCCGGCACCAATCCGGTGCCAGGACGGCTTCCGTACGGGATCTCGGAGATCAATGCCAATCCGCACACTCCGGCGGTTTCTCCGGTCGGCCGGAACCCGAACGATCCGAATCCGTGTCCGGTTTTGGATTACTCGGCTTCGACACCGTTAGCGAACTAGGGAGGGCAGCTAGGAGCTGGGAGCTAGGAGCTAGGAGCTAAGAGGTTCGTTCTCCTGGCTCTCCGCTCTCAGCTCCTAGCTCCCAGCTACTGAACCATGAGCCTCAGGGCGCTACCGCTCATCTGCCTCATTATGGGCTGCTACACCTACCGGCCTCTCCCAGTTATGGTGCCGCCGGAGGGGCAGCGAGTGTCGGCTCAGCTCACCACCGAGGGGTCTCGCAATCTGACGGCCCAAATCGGTCCGGAAGTGCTGCATCTGGAGGGCAACGTGATCGAGTCCGATTCTACTGGCTTCGATCTCGACGTGCAGCAGATCGAATCCTACCGCGGTATACGATCGGACTGGCATGGCGAGCGGGTGCGGCTTCCGCTCGAGGTGGTTGCCGGGATGCAGCAGCGACGGCTGTCAATCGGAGGGACCGGGCTCCTGGCCGGTGCGCTGGCCGCGGGGATGTACCTGATCTACCGGTCGTTGGACCCGGGATCTTCAGAGGGGTCTAGCGGGCAGGGTGGGGGGCCGGTGAGGTAGGCGAGGTAGGGGGGAAGAGGGGAAAGCAGGGAAGCGGGGAGCTGACTCACAAGAGCACACCTCATCCCGAGTGAGTGTAAACGAACGAGGGATCTACTCGACGTTCTTGGATATTCGGAGTAGATCCCTCACTGCGCTCGGGATGAGGTGATTCTCCTCCGCGCTTCCTCTCTTCCCACTCTTCCCCGCTTGTATCACTGAATGCTGTAATTCGAGCGTGCGATCGGATTCTCCACGAAAAGCTGCACGATCTGTCCCGCCTGCACTGTCAAAAGATCACTGGTGTACCGCGTATCGTCGCCGATCGGCTCAGCGATCAAACGGATCACTCCGCCCTGTCCCAGGAGGTAGAGTGGCAGCTCCATCGTTTTCGAACTGGAGGCGTTGACCATCGCGATGCGATCCGCTTGGCCGTCGTGCTGGAGAAAGATGTTGACGTCCAGCAGATGGCGGTTGGTGAGGACCAGCGCAAAGCCGCCCGCGTTCTGCTGCGGCTCCGGGTCCATGTTCTCCCTCGGCGCCGAGCAGGCAAGCGTGACCGACAGGCCTATTAGGAACGATAATCGTCGCGGGAAGTCGGCCATCACAAGTCGGTTCTTGTGAAGCTGCCCCGCTGCCCCGCTGCCCCGCTTTGCTTTCACGCAGACCGTCCCAGGAGTCTCCGCATATTGTCCCGATAGCCTCGGGTCGAAGTCAGACGGGTGCCGTCGATCAGGATCAACACGTAGTCGCCCTGAAACCAGGGCTGAATTTCCTGGATCCGATCGACGTTGACGATGGCTGAGCGGCTGATTCGCAGAAAACGGACGGCATCCAGCTCGTGCTCCAGGTCCGCCATACTTTCCCGCAGCGCGTGAACCGTGCGGCCCACGTGCAGATGAACGAACTTTCCGGCCGCTTCCACCCAGTCTACGGTGTCGGTTCGGAGGAAAAACGCACGCTCCGGTGTGCGGACTACCAGCCGGTCGCGTCCGCGGCCCCGTTCCCGGGCATTCAGCTCCTCCAGCAGGGTCAGAATTCGCCGGGCCGTGTTGACCTGGGGCGCTCGGCTTTCCGAGGACATTGCCCGCGCCAAAGCGTCGCGCAAGCGCTCCTGATCGACCGGCTTCAGCAGGTAGTCGAAGGCGTGGATGTCAAACGCGCGGACTGCGTACTGATCGTGCGCGGTGACGAAGATGACCGCCGGATGTTGGGCCTCTCCCAAGGCCGCTACGACCTCGAAGCCGTCGAGATTGGGCATCTGGATATCGAGCAAGACGACATCGGGTGCGTGCTCCCGGATTGCCTCCACTGCCTCCTCCCCATCCGCGCAGGCCGCCAGAATCTCCGTCTCTGGCTCCGCCTGCAGCAGGCGGACCAGGCGTTGCCGCCCTATCGGCTCGTCGTCGGCCACTACCACGCGCATAGTCATCGTAATAGTTCCTCCAGGGTGCTGAGCGGCACGGGGGTGTGCGGCACGTCGCAGTGGATGAACGGCAGCCGCAATCGTGCGACCGTTCCGCCACCCAGGGCAGGGGTGAGGCTGAACTGCGCTCGTCGTCCATACAGCTGCGCCACCCGCTCCCGCACGTTTCTCAGTCCCACGCCCTCGCGGGGCACTCCACCGGGCGGGAGACCCTGTCCGTTATCCCCTATCTCCAGGACCAGATCCTCACCCTCATAGCGCGACGCGATGACGATGCGCCCCAGTCCGGCCATGGGCGTCACGCCATGCCGAATGGCGTTCTCCAGAACCGGCTGCAAAAGCAGCGTGGGCACCGCGCCGTCGAGCGTCTCCGGCCCCAAGTCCCACACCACCTGCAGTCGATCTTGAAAACGCACCTGCTCGATCTCGGCATAGACCCGGAG
Organism: uncultured Gemmatimonadales bacterium; assembly: GCA_963698975.1. Lineage (GTDB taxonomy): Bacteria > Gemmatimonadota > Gemmatimonadetes > Gemmatimonadales > GWC2-71-9 > CAVVWJ01. The sequence continues at coordinate 599,610 of CAVOSV010000002.1, read as the reverse complement.
GAAGTCGATCTCCTGGCGCAGCGGCACCACCTGATGGCTCGCATGATCCAGCGACAACCTCAGCAGCCGTCCCAGCCGGGTGATCATCTGGTCGGCAGCCTCCGGATCGGTGTGCACCAGCTCTGCGATGGTGTTCAGGGTGTTGAAGAGGAAATGCGGCTGCAGCTGCATCTTCAGCACTTGCAGATGGGTCCGGACCAGCCGCGCCTCCAGCTCTGAGGCGTCCAGATGACGGGTCCGGTAGAGCGCGAAGTATCGGGCGGCCCAGCCCAGACTGACGATCGAGAGAAAGGCGAGCAGGCGAGTTCCCACACATTCGGTAAAGAGGGTAGTCCAGAACTGGCTTGGCGCGATCATCCCGGTTGCCCGGCCGAGCGCCCACTCGAGAGTGCCCGACACCACAAGGAAGCCGGTCGCTGCCAGAAGGTAGACGCCACTGCTGACGTCTAGGCCCTGCCGTCCGGTGAAGCCGGCGCTGCCGGTTACCTGGAGCACAGGCGCGGTCAGCGCTGCCCAGATCCAGGACGTCCCGACGGCGTATACGAGCAGCTGGATCTCGGTCCCGGTTGGGGCCGGAGCGACACCGTATCTGAGCGATGCGAAATACCCCAAGCCGACCAGCGTCCACCCGGCCAGCACCAGGGTCCACGCCAGCCTTTGGCGACCGGGGATCAGCGGAATCGCCATAGGACCTACCTTAAACGACGGCACTGATTCTACGAACGTTTCGGGCATGGACGGCATGTCCCGCGGTATGAGATCCCGCTGGCGGGGAACGAACGGATTCAGGAAGGATCGAGGAGGGGCCGCGCCAGTCGGGACCTCATGGGGAGACGCCGGAAGAGCGCGAGGGCGACACAGGCGGAACGATGGAACGTGAGGAACGTGGGAACGACGGGACGTGAGGAACAATGGAACCTGCGGAACATCTTGCGGACCGCCTGACCGCACCGCTGACCGCCTGACCGCCTGACCGCCTGACCGCCTGACCGCCTGACCGCCCGACCGCCTGACCGCCCGACCGCCTACCGCCTTCCCCCCGCCGGCCAGGTCTTCAATACGGCGGCGGCCAGCTGGTTGGCTTCCTTGGGCTCCAGGGGAACCCCGATGTCGCTCGAGGTCTGGGTGCCGGGATTGATCGGCTGTTGAATGACGGGGATTGCCACGACAACCGAATTGATCAGAACGGCGAGACTGTCGCCGATATGCTGCCTGGTCAGCTCAGCAATCTGCCGGGCACCTGTCTTGGTATACCACACCTGCAGGATCAGCCCTTTCCCGATCCTCGTCTTTACCGCCTCGACGCGGGCAATATCGGCGTTGGAGATCTGTGCTCTAGGCTGGAGATATATCGTTCGTCCTTGACCATACACTTTTCGGGGAATTAGCTCGGGGCCTGAAGCACCCCGGGCCAATCGCAACTCGACCGAAACGGGGACCCGGTTCCAGTCCGGCTTCACGTCCGCTTTGTCGGCCGAGGTGGAACAGGCGCATAACGTGAGGAACGACGGAAGGACGGAACGACGGAAAACGTTCCTCACGTTCCTCACCTCTTCCCGTCGCCGTTCCCGAGATGCCGTTGGAGCAGGCGGACCACTGCTGCCTCGTCGGCCGCAAGATCATCCTTAGCGCCCTGCTTGCTGCCGTTGCCTAGGTGCTCCAGCAGCTTGCCATCCATGTAGGACTCGAGCACGGCCGGGTGCACGTAATACCTCCGGCACACCGAGCGGGTGTTGTTCAGCTGCTCGGCTACCTCATCAATGGCTTTGAGGACATTTGACTTTGCGTTTCGCTGAGTGGAGAAGGGACCGATCTTGGTCAGCGCCTCGACGGCGAGAAGGGTGCCGGCCCAGGTCCTGAAGTCCTTGGCGGTGAACTCCTGGCCGGAGATCTCCCGGATGTAGTCATTGACGTCTCCGGACCCAATGGTCTGCCGCACCCCGTCGTCATCCAGGTATTGAAACAGGTCTTCGCCCGGCAGGTCCTGGCAGCGTTCCACGATCCGGGCGAGCCGCCGGTCATTGAGGTCGACCTTGTGCATCTTGCCGCTCTTCCCGCGGAACTCGAACCGGAGGTTGGAGCCGGAGATCTCGACGTGGCGATCCTGTAGAGTGGTGAGTCCGAAGGAGCGATTGGACTTGGCGTACTCGTCGTTGCCCACCCTGATGCAGGTACACTCGAGCAGCCGGACCACGGTAGCGAGAACCTTTTCGCGGGGAAGTCCCGGCAGGCTGAGGTCGCGCTCGAGCCGCGCCCGGATTTTCGGCAGCGCCTGGCTGAAGCCCAGCATTCGGCCGAACTTGGTCTCGTCCCGGACCTCCCGCCACTTGGGATGATAGCGGTACTGCTTCCGTCCCCTCGCGTCCCGCCCGGTGGCCTGGATGTGACCGTTGGGGCTGGGGCAGATCCACACGTCGGTGTATGCCGGTGGAATCGCCAAGGAGCGAATTCGGGCCAGCTCCTTGGCGTCACGAATCGTCTTCCCGCCCGTTGCTACGTACACAAATCCCTTGCCGGCCCGCTTCCGGCGGATCCCCGGCTGAGTGTCGCTCACATAGCGTAGCCCTGCGGCCTGAGCGGACTCCACCGGATCGCTCACGATCTCAGGTGCTGGAACGGCGACCTTGCGCATCCGCCTGATCACCTTCTTCTCCACCCGCCCCCACCGCCGCTTGCGTGTCTGCGATGACCGCTGCCGAGTTGCCATTGTTCCGCCTGAAGAGAGATCTGAGATGAAGCTTCAATGGAGAATATCAGAATCGAACGGCAAACCCGTGACGGGTATCACAACAACAGCCGAGTTCTTTCTCGGGTTGTGGTGGATTTTTCCTGGGGTGGCTAGGTTCGGGTGCGATTTCTCCATGTGTCCTCCATAGGGGCGGGGTACCTATCTGATTATGCGGCAGAGTCTGCTCTGGTTGTCGGAGCAGCGCAGAGTCTTCGATTTCGTCCGCCGCAATCGGCTCGCCCGGAAGTTCGCTTCCCGTTTCGTTGCAGGAGAAACCATCGATCGAGCAGTCGCTGCTGCGGGAGAATTGGCCCAGCGCGGAATCACGGCATCGCTCGACCTCCTGGGCGAGAGCGTCACGGTGGAGTCGGAAGCGGTCGCGGCCCGTGATCAGTATCTGCAGATGCTCGACCGGCTGGCTCAGGCCGGCAGAGAGGTGAACGTCTCGGTCAAGCTGACCCAGATGGGCATCGATATCGACGAGAACCTCTGTCAGGCGAACATGACCCTGATCCTGGACAAGGCCAGATCGCTCCGGGGCTTTGTTCGCCTGGACATGGAAAGCTCGGAGTACACCCAGAAGACGCTGGACTTCTTTACTCGGCGGCTGTTCGACAGCTATCGGGAGAACTGCGGAGTGGTGATCCAGTCGGCGCTCCGCCGCTCCGAAGCCGACATCGGCGATCTCATCCGGCTCAAGGCGCGGGTGAGACTCTGCAAAGGCGCCTATCTCGAGCCTCCGACCGTAGCCTTTCCCGACAAAAAAGACGTCGACCGCAACTACGTGCGGCTCATGGAGCTGCTGCTGCGGGAGGGGAACTACCCCGGGATTGCCACCCACGACGAGAAAATCATCCAGCACGCCCGGCAGTTTACCCAACGGGAGCAGATCGGTTCGGAGCGTTACGAGTTCCAGATGCTGTATGGCGTGCGTCGCGATCTTCAGGCGCGCCTCAAGCAGGCCGGGTACAACATGCGGGTCTATATCCCCTTTGGGACTCAATGGTATCCTTATCTCATGCGGCGGCTGGCGGAACGGCCCGCCAATATCGCCTTCATTCTGGGAAATCTCGTACGGGAGTCTGCGCCGGGCCGGTGAGCGAGTTCACGCTGGGTGGTTACATGCGAAAGCATGACCGTGCGGCCGCCTTCGGTGGCAGCGACGGTCACTCCTATTCTGTAGCCATCTACGTGGACGAAGAGCCCGATATCCGAGGGATGTATGGCTCGGCGCTCCTGTTCGTGCGCTGGTCGCCTGGGGGGGACCGCCCGGTCGGACATCTGGAAACCGACACGCTCGCCTGGGGGCGGACACCGGAGGAAGCCGAGTCTCGGCTGGAGAGTCTTTCGTTGTACGATGTCAAAGCCGCGCTGGACGAAGCCATATCCCAGGCGCCGGAGAGCTGGTGACCAGCGGTGAGTACCTGGTGGGGACCGTTCTGGAGCGGGATGGATCGGTGTATCGGGTAGCCGCTCCCGATCGGGAGATTCGGGCCATCCTCCGTGGCAAGGCGAAGCGAGAGACGCCCCGCGTGGTGGTGGGCGATCGGGTCCGGCTGGAGCCCGAGGCGGAGGGTGAGGTCTTCGGCATAGTTGGAGTCGAGCCTCGCACTACACTGCTGGAACGCCGGGTGCCCGAGGGCCGGGGCACCCGTCCGGTCGCAGCCAACATCGACGAAGTCTTCGTAGTCACCGCGACGATGGATCCCGCTCCCATTCCCCAGCTGATCGACCGGCTCCTGGTTGTGGCCGAAGCCAATTCCATTGCTGCCGCCGTCGTGGTGAACAAGGTGGAGCTCGATCCGGGCACCAAGCTCATCGAGCGCTGCCGCGCCGCCGGCTACACTGTCTATCCCACCAGCGCCAAGACCGGGCAGGGCATCGACCAGTTCGCCGACGCACTCAAGGGCCGCGTCTCGGTGGTCACCGGCCCGTCCGGTGCGGGAAAATCCAGTCTGCTCAATGCGGTGCAGCCGGGGCTCAAGCTCCGGATCGGCGAGATCAGCGCCCGGGTCCGGCGGGGGAAGAACACCACGGTCTCGGCGGTGATGTTGCCGCTCGATGCGGGTGGCTTCCTGGTAGACACGCCGGGATTCAGCGAAGTGGGGCTCTGGGGAATTGAGCCGCGGGAGTTGGCCAGCTGCTTTCCCGAGATGCGGCCGTTCATCGGCCAGTGCCGCTACGGCGATTGCCGCCACATCAGCGAGCCGGGCTGCCGAATCCGGGCCGCGGTGGAGGAGGGGAGTGTCCAGGCCGACCGGCTGGAGAGCTACCGGATATTGCTGGAGGAGCTGGAGAGTGCGCCGGCGGAATGGGAGTGAAAGCGGGGGAAGCGGGGAGGCTAGGGGGGGAAAGCCACCGATGTCACCCTGAGCGCAGCGAAGGGGCCGAACCGAACTTACACTACAACTACCTGCCGCCCTGCACTTACTGCCCCGCCGCCCCGCTGCCTCGCTGCCCCGCCTTCTTGGTCCATCGATCCTGATCACGCGACTCGACCTTTGCCAGCATCCGGTCGAATGCCTCCTGCAGATCGATCCCCTCGCGGTTGGCCATGCAGATCAGCACGAACAGGATGTCGGCCATTTCCATGCCGAGATCGCCTTGGGGCTCCTCCGGCTTCTTGGTCTTTTGGCCGAAGCGGTGGTTGATCTCCCGGGCCAGCTCGCCCACCTCCTCCGTCAACCGCGCAAGGTTGGTGAGAGGATCGAAGTACCCCTCTTCGTACTGGCTGATCCACGCGTCGACTCGACGTTGCGCGTCGTTGAGAGTCATGAGTCGCGAGTCACGAGGGACGAGTCATGAGTCACGAGTCACCAGCAGGTGCATGGACGCGCTGAGTCACCTCTCCCGGTACTTTTCGCGACTCACGACCCGCGTCTCGTGACTTCTCCAGTGCCGCGATTATCGCCTTGCAGAACACCCCCAAATCAGCCGGCGTCCGAGACGAGATCAGGTTTCCGTCCACCACCACGGGGCTTTCCTCCCAGAGCAGTCCTGCGTTCACCAGGTCATCCTTGATGGCTCCGACGCTGGTGCCCCGTCTGCCCTTTACGATTCCGGCCGAGATCGGCACCCATCCGGCGTGGCAGATGAAGGCCACCGGCTTACCGGCCTGGAAGATTTCCCGGGTGAGCTGGAGCAGCTTCTGCGACCGTCGCATGATGTCGGGGGCATAGCCCCCGGGTATCACCAGTGCATCAAAGTCCTGAGCGCGAATCTCGTCCACGCTGGTGTCGACGGTGAGGGGATAGCCCCGCTTTCCTTGATAGGTCTTCTCTCCGGTGCCGGCCACGACCGTGCGGGCGCCTTCCTCCTCCAGCCGGATCTTGGGATACCACAGCTCCAGATCCTCATAGAGCGGACCCGCGAAGAACAGAACGATCTTGCCGTCGAGACTCATGCGTACTCTGCCGTGAAGGTCTGGAGAAGTAAGTAAAAGCCATGGAGGCAGTGAAAACAAATCGGCGGCCACCCAGGTGACCGCCGATTTGCTGAAAGACTGCGATCAGCTCAATAGCTGGACCAGGTGTCGGTCCAGCCATTCCGCACCCGCTGAACGGAGCCGATGTGACCCAGGGCCCGGTTGATCGAGCAAGAGTCGTACTGCAGGACCTTGGTACCGTTACCGATGTCGTTGACTGTCGGTACGTTCCCATTCTTGACGTTCAGATTCGTGATCATGGCCCCATAGATGTTGCCTTGACCGTTCATGGTGATCGACCCACCCACCAGAATCACTCCCTGCCAGGTCTTCAGCGGAGTTCCGTTCCAGGTCAGGTTGCCGGTGACGATCAGAATGCCGTTACCGCTTCCGGGCAGGGTGAGGTCCCCATTGACCCGGGTCACCGGCCAATTGGCCATCGACGGCGTTCCAGTCATGGGCAGCCACGTCTGTGCCGGGTAAGTCCGGTCGGCGGGGAAAGCCGTGCCCGCCAGGATCGCGGCCCAGTCGATCTGCACATTGGCCGCGGCAGAACCGGCAGGTCCAGGGGTCCCCAGATTCGAGGCCGCGTCGTCGGGGACTCCATCGATAACGTCAGGGTGATTAAACAGAGACACATCGCCATTGGGCACCGTAAGACCTGGAATAGTCCCATTCACCCCGCAACGATCGACGCCGCTTACAGTGGCCGCGGTACCGTTGTAACCTACCGCACCGAGGCTGGTAAATGCGCCATTGAGGTCGAATGTGGCAGGCGTCCAGAGGGCATAGGTGGCGACGGTCCGCTCGGCCGAGGGCGCCCTGGAATTCCAGCGCTTGGCGGCGGTATACCGGCCGCGCGAGGTAATGACGTAGACGGCGGGTAGAAGCGACGTGGTCGAATCCCGCAGCTGCGCCATGTCCACCCGGGCGGTGCCACCGGGCAGGTCGTTGTAGTTGACTGTCTGGATGATCGGATTTGCCGGCCAAGTCACCGGAGCAACCGGCTTGCCGTTGAGGTTGGCCAGGAAGCGGTTGAGTCCGGACTGGGCCACCGCAAAGGCGCCCTGCTGCGCCTTGGTGTCGCTGGTAATCGCCCGCTCGGCCGAGATCCGGCCGTAGGTGATCGCCACCGCCACCGCCATCAGAGCCAGGACGATGATGGTGAGGGGAAGCACGGCTCCTCGCCGGTTCAGCCGAAACGAAATCGACCGCATGGGGGCCTCTCTGCTGGGTGTCAATCCCGTTAAGGAGTATTCAACGGACTGCCGTTACCCGAGACGCTGCGCTCGAACATCACGGAATCAGCCGGCACGAGATAGTTCGAGGTTGGCGTGAACTTGACCTTGACCTGCTTCACCTTTGCCGAGAGCACAGTGATCGTGGTGCACAACGTGTGAGGCAGCGGCGCGCTAGTAGTGGTGCTGCACGTAGTGCCGGCTGCGAGCTGGTCGAAGGGCAGCGCGTCATATCGGGCCGCCTCCGTGGACATCATTCCGCTCTGGTAGCCCAGCCGCCCCGTTGCGTCTGCCGTCCGGGCGGAGCGGGTCAGGAGACCACCCAGGGTCAGAATGCCGACCGCCAGGATGGTCATGGAAAGCAGGACCTCGACCAGGGTGAAGCCACAGTCCGTAGCCCGTCCGTGACTCAGCTTATATACCTCGGCCATGTGTCCCTCCATGCGTTGCGTGCCCGGTGAAGTGAGCCGATGCGCCCCAGCGCGCGGGTCAGGGCGCAGGAGTGGTGCTACTGAGTCTTCAAGCCGTTCATCCAAAAAAGATCCACGACGGTCCGGCGTATACGTACGCTGGCTCCGGTATCAGTCGGGCCGATTCTCGAAAAAGACCGCGGTTCGCACGGTCGCGGTCTTGGGCGCGGCACTCCCTTGGGGCGTGCGCTCACTCATTCCGTCCAGCACCAGCTCCAGCCCCCTGGTGTTGCCGATTGGGACCGGCACGGCGGCCTGGGCCACCGGGTTGTTCAGCACGTAGAAATTCACCCTGGCCGTCGGCGCAAATGGGGTGGCTATCTCCTCTTCATCGGCAGCGTTACCGTCCACCGGCGCACGGAAGAGGCCGGTCCGTCCGGGAAGGGCGACGGAGTTCTTGAACTGGTAACGGATCCGCCGATAGAGGAAGACGATGTGCCCATACTTGGGCACCGGGTTCAAAGCCGCGTTGGCGGTCACCTGCACTGTTGGACCCTGAGGCGAACCGTTGATCGTGAGGTTCACCTGCATCGGATAGGCAGCATTGGGTGCCGCCGGGGTGTTACAGGTGCCCAGACCGGCGTTGGCCGGCAGAGTGTTGGGCGCCTGGGCCGTGTAATAGTCGTACGTGCCGTCATCCCGACGGACGGCAAAGCCGGAGTAACCGGGCGCGCTGTACATCGAAGAGTCTATCGGCAGCATGGTAATGATTGCCGAGCTCGCATTGGGTAAGCTGCAAATCACTCCGAACGCGTACGGCACCCGCACCGTGAAGTCCTGACCGCCGGCCACGGCAGCGGCCATGCCGTTCGTGGCCTCCACCATCCGAAGGTCGGACATCAGTACGTTCACCCCTCCGCGCGCCACCGCGCGGGCGCCGCGCCAAGCCTCCTGCTGATCCATAAAGCGAGCTTGCCCTGTGACGATACGGACCAGGGCCGCGCCTACGACCGCGGTAACGATGAGCGAGAGAAGCAGCTCGACCAGAGTAAACCCGCGGCGCTTCCTCATGGGATGATCCTCACTATGCCTGCCTTCGAGAGGGTCACTGCGCGAGTACTGTTGCCCGCGGTAATTCTGAATTGCAGCAGAGCGGTGGAAACCCCCGACGGAAAGACGTCCACCGCCCCTCCCGGGGCCACCCTTACCAGGGTCATGTTGCCCAGGTCCCCATCCCTAAGCCGGCGGGTCAGCCGGACCGTGCCGTCCGACCGGTCTGCTATGGTATAGATCGAATTGGGGCAGTCACAGGTGATGCGCATCGGCTTGCGGAAACGACCGGCCAGGGTGAAAGCCTGTTCCAGGTCGCTGGCCACAATCGTCGCCGTCCGGTTCACGCGGGTCGAGTTCATGACCCGCCCGAGCCGGGGGATCACCATGGCTGTCATGATGGCGATGACCGTGAGGGCCAGCGCCAGCTCGATCATGGTGAAGCCGGACCGGTTTCCGGGCAGGGAGGAGGGCTTGGGCATAGGCTTCCGTTACGAGCACGAAGGGTGCCGCCCGGGGGTGTCCGGGCAACCATTTGGACAGCCGACACTTGGCGGTTTCGGGCCTGGCTACGACCCGCGGCAACTACCGCAAAGTGAAAGGCGTAGAGCCGCCAAAAATTGCGCGCTATGGTGTTGCCCGGCTGGTCGTTACGGGTCCGTTACCGATCGGCTCAGTTGTTCTGATTGGCGGCAAACCAGCCCGCTACAGTGAATCCCTTGGGGTCCAGCTCGTAGACCCGGTTCCGCACGAACCGCCCCGTGGTGGGGAAGTACGGCGGCGGATCGGTGGCGGCGCACGCGTTGTAGCTGTACCGCTTGACGTAGCCGTGGCCATCTACCAGACCCACCGCGCCGCGGGTGTTCTGGATTACTCCCCCATTCAGGTTGAGGCAGCCTCGGCCGTTATTCACCGCGCCGCACGCCTCACCCGACGCCGGTCCCGTGTCATAGCTCTCGGCGCCGAAGATGTTCAGGGCCAGCAGCACGGCGTGAATGTCCTCCTGAGTAGTCTCGTCGTACGTGCGATAAGGGTTCACTCCACCGATCTGCTGGGGGGCGTTGATCGTGTTGTTCGCCACCAGGATATCGGCGCCGGCAAATAGCCCCGCAATCACGGCGCAGTCGGCCGCTGCGGCTGAGCCCGGGTCAACGGCCGAACGGAAATCATCGGCAATGACGATGGTGTTGGGCGAAGCCACCGTCACCCTGCCGTTCATCACTCCGCTCAGCGCCACCTTTCCCTGCACGTAGATGACGCCTTGCCAGGCCGGGTTGTACTCCCGGTTGATCGGCCAGAGGTAGGCGTTGTCCGGCCGTGCGGTAAACAGCGCATTGCCGGTTGGCGCGCCTACCCCTGCGGGCCGAGGAATCCAGCCCCGTCCGGTGCCGGGCCAGTCGCCCACCACGGCCGCCCAGTCAGCCGCAGAAACGTTGGGCCAGGCGACAGCGGTGAGCCGCGGGTCTCCGCCCAGGTAGCACTTCCGGTTACCGCTCGAGAGCAGGTTCGTGGCGGCGGTAACTCGCGCCGCGGAAGTCGGGGGGCTCGGCGCACCCGCGAAGTTGGTATCCGCCACCGTCCGGAACCGGCCGTTAGTTCCTACCCCCGCGCCGCCGGGGATGGCCGCTCCGCAGTTGGGCGAGCGGCGGATATCTCCAGCCGGCCCCGGGTTGCCGCTCAGCGTCGCGGTCACGTACCAGGGCCGGAGATTGTCTTGATAAACTCGGATGAAGCCCTCATTGACGTCGGTCGAGTCGTCATCGCCGTTCAGGTCGATTGCCACGAACTCGATCCGGAGCGAGGCCTCGCCGGGACTGTTGCCATTGAGGTTGCTGACGAAGGACATGCTCGCCGCCGCAGCTCTGGCTTGAAGGGCCGGAAACGCCGCGGTGGTTGGCATGGCGATTGGCGCGACGTTTTTCTTGGGGGCAGGGCCCATGAAAGTGGCGGCACCTTCATTCTGGATCGATGAAGCAGCGGTGGTCACCTGGTCGAAGAAGGTGGCACCAGTATTGGAAATTTTGATCTGATCGTTCGAGTGGACCGGACCCCGGATCTGGTCGTTGTTGGCGAAGACGATGTTGCCTTCGTTGTTGGTGAAGTAGGAGAACTTGGCAAAGCTCTCCTGATTGATCTGGAGCCGGCGCACCACCTGGTTACCGAAGGTGTCGCGCACCGTGCTGATGATGGTGCCGTAAACGCCGTACTGACCGCCGGTAATTCCGTCGGGCCCGACGTAAATGGAACGTCGCACGTTAGGAACCGTGTTGCCCAGCACGTCGGTCACGGGCGCGGCCGTGGCCAGCGTGGCGTAGCCGGTGCTGGGATACACCGCGGGATTGGCGTTCAGCTGGCTTCGGCCTTCCTCCAGCCCGGCCAGCGCGATGTCATTCAGCGTCGCGGTACGGTCTCCGCTCTTGGTGATCAGCGTGGCGTTGAGGGTCCACATGGCGGCCGCGAGCGCGATGCTGCTGACCGCGAGGGCCACCAGCAACACGGTAATCAGGGCGATGCCTCGTTCGTTCCTGACCTTCCTCGAGCGGCTCATATAACCTCGCGTTCAGTCGCCAGTCGTACGTCATGGGGTTCCTCGTGCGGTTCTTACGGGCCGGGTATCGCGATCGGTATCGATTGCGCTGACGCCGAAAGTCGGGGCGTGCAGTCCTGCGCCGAGAGCCGGTAGACGTAGCTGGTTCCAGGCACCAGGTCCTGGTCGGCATAGGAGTACGTCGCCAGGTCGGCCGCCGGAATCGAGGTCAACGGGTCGGACCAGTCGGGATCGATCACGTCCCGACGCCAGAGCACGTAGCGCACCACATCCCGCTCTCCCTGGTTCTCGTCGAAGGCGCGGTTCCAGCTCAGCAGCACCCGATGGACTCCGGTCGAGTTGTCGTACGCCGCATTCAAAGGCTGGCCCAGGACCGGGGCCGAGCCGCAGATCTTGAGCTCCCTCAGGCCCATGTTGGGCAGCGGAATGGTGGTGCTGATCCGTTGCCGCCGCTCCTTGGTACCCGTCTGGCCGTTGGTGATGATGTAGCTCACCAGCACAGCCCGCAGGCTGTCGATCGGGCTGCCCGCGTCGGCCGTGCTCCCATGACCCGGGATGGTGTGCCGCATCGGCAGCTCCGCCGACGTCACCAGAGCGGAGACTGGCGCCAGACCGGGGCCCGGAATCCGCAGTTTGTAATAGCGGAAGAACGGCAGATTGGTGGAATCAGGCAGAACGTTGCGCACCAGCCGCTCGGGCGGCTGGCCGTTTACCTGGCGGAGGAGGACAAAGTCATCGGTCCGGGGCGTCTCCACGTCGGGCCGAAAGAACAGCGTGATGGTCTCGGCCAGCGTGTTGTTGCCCAGCTCGTCCAGATAGTCCTGGGAAGGATAGAGAAACGCCGGCGTCGAGCCCGGGATGGCGATCTGATCCGCCAGCCGGAGGCCAACGGTTTCTTCCGCCGGCGCATCGGGATCGACATACACGGCGGAGATATCGGACACGTCGTTGGAGACGTAGTCTGCGTTGAAGGAATAGCTGTTCGCGCTCGCGTAGACGATCGGCGGCTGGCGGTCCAGGGTTCGAGCGCCTGTGGTTCGGAGCTGGGCGTGTAGATGGTCGGCGCCGTAGCTCAAATTGAGTAGCGTGGACATTTCCTCGTCGCCCTTCCGGAACCCACGCGATTGCGCCCGGAGAAAGCTCAGGGCTCCTCCCAGCACGCCCATGAAAACCACCATGGCGATGAGCATCTCGATCAAGGTGAAACCGGAGCGCGATTTCATTAGCAGTTCGCCGTTCAGGGAGCAGCGATAGTGGCGTAGCGCACCACCGGGCTGCTCAGCTCAGGACCCGAGACCGTGACCCTGATCTTGGTGACGTCGGTGGTGCTTCCCGCACCGGTCCGAATTACCCGGGTCGAACGGGTGTAGCCGGCAAAGGGGACTCCGTTCCGGGTACTGTCGAATCGGACAGTGAGCGAGTCGTACGCCGGCGACACCCGTACCTTGGCGATCTGGGCATCCGCCACAGCCGCAGCCTGGATCCGCATCCGATTGCGGGTGATTACCCCCAGGTACTTGGTGGTGCTCGCAGCTGCGGCGAGCAGGACTATGCTCAGCATGGCGAGGGCGATCAGCACCTCGACCAAGGTGAATCCAGCGGAAGAACCGGCGCGCGTTTTCATCAGAAGCCTCGCAGCCATTCGGAGCCGTTGTAGCGCCACCACTCGGTCCGGCCGGTGGCGCGAATGATCTCGACCGCGCGGGTGTGCTTCTTCAGGTTGGGATCGCCTGCCTCGGCTCCGCGGGAGGTGAGATAGAATCCACCCACGCCGCTCGCGCTGCCGTTACGATGGAAGGTGAGCGCCGGCAGGCCATTGATCAGGTCGTCAAAGTCAATCGGTTGATCGCCGAAGGCGCGGGAGGGTGCCTGCCCCCGGCCGAACACCACCCGATCGTCCAGGGTGAACACCCGGCTCCGCTCGTTGGCGCCGATGACGCCATCGCTGTTGGCGTCCCACACCAACCGCACCTGGCGATTGCCCGCGTCGAAGGTGAGAATGATGTCGTGTTGCTTGGTGATCGCCTCGCGCTGAGCCGCCACCATTGTGGTGCTCACCGCCTGCACCGCGGAGTTCACCTGGAACTGAGCCACGTCGATTTTGGGTAAGGCGATCGCGCTGAGAATGCCCATGATCACGATCACCAGCAGCAGCTCAACCAGGGTGAATCCACCCGGTGCCGTGCGCGCCCGCGGAGCATGAAGCAGCATGGAGCCTCCTTATATGCGGCACACCAGCGTCGGACTCGGGAACAGGATCGTCGGATGTGAAGGCAGGGTTTTCGATCGCCCTTCCTGAACGCACGAAGGGTGCCGCCTGGGCATTGTTGCCATCCTCTGTCACGGCGTAGAGTTAGCCGGCTGCAGTCCGGCGCTACTGGTGAAAGATTCTTCGCGCCTAACCACCGTTTGCAGAGAAAACCTGCCGGGTACTGCACTCGCAGTATTTTGTCGGTTTGAGCATGGCCACTTGTGTTACACCGCCGAACGCCGAATTTCCGTACACCTACAGCTTCAAAGGCTCCATGCGAACCCGCGAACGGATTCTGGCCAATCTCGAGAGCATCTACCGTGAATCCTACGAACGTGCCAAGCAGGCGGCCGATCAGGGGCGCATGATCGACCTGGACAGCGCGTACATGCGCGATCAGTTGATGCTGGAGATTCTGCTCGACATCCGTGATCTGTTTTCGGTGGCTCCGGCTGCCTCTGGTGGCAGCGCTCTGGAGCGCTTGGAAGCGCTGCGCCGGCTCACTAAGCTCCCCTGAAAGGCTCTTTCATGCTTCGGTTGTCTATCCTGCCACTGCTCATGGGAGTGGCCGGCCTTCTGGGTTATCGCATGAATACTCCCCTCACGAACTCGATTCCGGTCGCACCCGCCGACCTCGTGATCTATGGACGGATCTGGACCGGAGACTCCACCAAGCCTTGGGCTCAGGCGGTGGCGGTCTCGGGCGAGAAGATCGCCGCGGTGGGAGACAGCTCGAGCATCGCGGCCCAGGTGGGGCCGGGCACCAGGGTCATCCGGAACGGCGCCATGGTGGTCCCCGGGTTCATGGATGGACACACCCACTTCATCTATGGTGGTTTTCAGCTTACCCAGGTAGACCTGCGCGACGCGGACAGCCCTGAGGAGTTCGTGCGGCGGATAAAGAAATACGCGGCCAAGGCCAAGCCGGGCGAATGGATCCTGGGTGGAAACTGGGATCACGAACGCTGGGCCGGCACGCCGCTGCCGGACCGGAGCTGGATCGATTCGGTGACGCCGCACAATCCGGTATTCGTCGACCGGCTGGACGGACATATGACGCTGGCCAACAGCCTGGCACTGAAGCTGGCGCACGTCGATCGATCCACGAAGGACGTCTCCGGTGGAACCATCGTGCGGCGGCCGGATGGCGAGCCGACCGGAGTGCTGAAGGATGCGGCCCAGAACCTGGTCTATGCCGTCCAACCCACCCCATCCCCTCAGCAAAGCGATGCCGCGATTGAACGGGCGATGCACTGGGCCGCATCTCACGGCGTCACCGGCGTGGCTGACGTCTCGGTGCCCTGGTTCGAGGTCGAAGCCTTGCAGCGGGCGCATGCCGCTGGCCGGATGATCACTCGGGTTGCGGTTTATGTGCCGTTGCAGGACTGGCAGCGTATGGCTGAGATGGTGAAGGCGAAAGGAGTAGGAGACGACTGGCTCCGGGTGGCGGGCGTCAAAGGCTACGTGGACGGATCGCTCGGCTCCACCACCGCGCTGTTTTATGAGCCTTATAATGATGCGCCACAGACCAAGGGGCTCCTCGTTACCCCAGAGGACTCGCTCCGATCCTGGATCGGAAGCGCCGATTCAGCCGGCCTGCAGGTGGCGGTCCACGCGATCGGCGATCGCGCCAATGGGCTGCTGCTCGACATCTACGATAGTGTCGCTCAGGCCCATGGTTCCCGTGACCGTCGCTTTCGGGTAGAGCACGCGCAACACCTCCGCCGGCAGGATATCGGCCGTATTGCCCGGCTCGGCGTGATCGCCTCCATGCAGCCCTACCACGCCGTAGACGATGGCCGCTGGGCCGAGAAGCGCATTGGACCGGAGCGGATCAAGACCACCTATGCCTTCCGCTCATTGATCGATGTGGGCGCGCGGCTGGCCTTCGGTTCCGACTGGACCGTGGCACCGCTCGATCCGCTGCTGGGGATCTATGCCGCGGTGACCCGGCGGACCTGGGATGGGAAAAATCCTGGCGGCTGGGTTCCGGAGCAGAAGATCACCGTCGAGGAAGCCTTAAGAGCGTACACGACGGGAAACGCTTACGGAGTCTTTGCCGAGCGAAGGCGTGGCAAGCTGGCTCCCGGCTACCTGGCGGACATTGTCATCCTCGACCAGGATCTGACCAAAGTGAAGCCCGAAGCCCTGGAAAAGGCCCAGGTAAGGATGACGATCGTGGGGGGTAAGTCAGTGTACCAGCGGGAGTAGCTGCCCCGTGAGCGGCTGCGCACTATCTTCCATGAAGTCTGAGCTCCTAACCGGTACCCTGACCCCTTGTTCCATGGCCACACGCACATCGGGCCGTACCAAAGGCTCTACCAAACTCGAAAAATCCGATCTCCTCGACCTCTACCGGATCATGCTGCTGGCCCGGCGGGTCGATGACAAGGAGATCCAGCTCAAGCGGCAGAACAAGATCTTCTTTCAGATATCCGGGGCCGGCCATGAGGCCGTGCTTGCCGCCGCCTCTCGAGTATTTCGTCCCGCTTACGACTGGTTCTACACCTACTATAGAGATCGAGCTCTCTGCCTCGGCCTGGGCATGACCCCAACCGAGCAGCTGCTCTCAGCCGTTGGGGCGGCCGATGATCCGAACTCCGGTGGCCGGCAGATGCCCTCGCACTGGGGTCACAAGGACCTGAACATCGTCAGCGCGTCCAGCCCTACCGGCACTCAGTTCCTCCAGGCCGTCGGATGCGCCGAGGCATGGCTTCGGTATTCCAGCATTGACGGAATTACCGACAAGAAGCAGATGATCCGGGGCGACGAAGTCGTCCTGTGCACCACCGGCGATGGCACCACCAGCGAGGGCGAGTTCTGGGAGGCGCTGAACACGGCCACCAATCTCAAGCTTCCGGTGGTGTTCCTGGTGGAAGACAACGGCTACGCCATCTCGGTTCCGGTCGAGGTGAACACTCCTGGCGGCTCCATCTCGAAGCTGCTGACCGGCTTTCCCGGGCTGTTGATCCAGGAGGTGGATGGCTGTGACGCGATGGCGTCGTTGGATGTGCTGACCAAGGCCGCCGACTACGCTCGCGCCCGGAAGGGGCCCGCCCTGGTGCACGCGCACGTGATCCGCCCCTATAGCCATTCGCTGTCGGACGACGAGGTCCACTATCGACCGCCGGCCGAACGGCAGGCCGATGCGGAGCGCGATCCCATTGTACGATTCCCCAAATACCTCCTGGCTCAGGAGCTGGTTACCCAGGATGAGCTGGACGCCGTCGCCCGGCTGGTGGACGAAGAAGTGCAGCGGGCGACCGAGGCGGCGCTGGCATCGCCTCAGCCGGGACCCGACACGATCTACCAGTACGTGTACTCGCCCGATGTCGATCCCACGTCCGAGCAGTTCGATACCGAGGACGATCCCAAGTTCACCGGCGATCCCACCACGATGGTGGATCTGCTCAACATCTGCCTGCGGGACGAGATGTCGCGCGATCCCCGAATCCTCATTTTCGGCGAGGACGTGGCGGACTGCAGCCGGGAAGAGCATCTCGGAGACGTCAAAGGCAAGGGCGGCGTGTTCAAGGTGACCTGGGGACTGCAACGGGCCTTCGGCGGCGAAAGGGTCTACAACTCACCTCTGGCCGAAGCCAACATCATCGGGCGGGCAATCGGGTTAGCTACCCGGGGACTCAAGCCGGTGGTCGAGATTCAGTTCTTCGATTACATCTGGCCCGCGTATATGCAGCTCCGCAACGAGCTCGCCTTGATGCGCTGGCGCTCGAACAACGCGTTTGCCGCTCCCGTGGTGGTGCGAGTGACTTACGGCGGGTATCTCAAAGGCGGATCGGTCTACCATTCTCAGACCGGCGCGGCCGTCTTTACCGGCGTTCCTGGTCTCCGGGTGATCTGTCCCTCCACGTCGCTCGATGCCAACGGCCTGCTCCGTACCGCCATTCGCTGCGACGATCCCGTGATGTTCCTGGAGCACAAACACCTGTATCGCCAGACCTACAACAAGGCGCCCAATCCGGGCCCGAATTTCATGATCCCTTTCGGCAAGGCCAAAGTGGTCCGGACCGGCAGCGATCTGACGGTGGTCACCTACGGCGCAGTGGTGCAGCGGAGCTTGATGGCGGCCAAGGCCTTGGAGGATCAGCAAGGCCTGAGCGTGGAGGTCATCGACCTGCGGTCGCTCTCACCGGTGGACTGGGACACGATCTATGAGTCGATTCGGAAGACCAACCGGGTGATCGTGGCCTATGAGGATTCGCTGAGCTGGGGCTATGGGGCGGAGATCGCCGCCCGCATTGCAGATGAGACTTTTGCCTTCCTGGATGCCCCAGTCAAACGGGTGGCCGCCACCGACACCTTCGTTGCCTATGCGCCGGAGCTGGAGGATGTAATCCTACCCCAGGTAGAGAGCCTCAAACGGGCCATGGAAGAAATCTTGGCCTTCTAGCGGCCGGATCTCCCGACGACACTCTCCTGAAAACGAATCGGGGCCCGGCATCATGTCCGGGCCCCATTGCCAATCGGCTAGCGACGATTATGCCGCTGTGCGCGTGGACCTTTGCTCAGTCCGCACCGAACTACGGTCTGCTTGCTCGAGGCTACGTGTAATTGCGGGTGAGTCGGTTCATATGCCGGCACGCACTTCGTGGGGTACCCTGCGCTGGGTGAGTGCCGCTGCTCCTCCCTTCTGACGGAGTACACTACATGAGTATGGTGGAGGCACTCGCTCGTCAATAGCGCTATTTCATAAGCCGCTATTTCATGACTTCTCGAATCTCCCCGGCCGCCGCGATCACGTTGTCCACGTCGCGGGAGAGAGACCTGGCCTGTTGAGTTGCCTGAGTGAGATCGCCCAGCACTGCCGCCACCCCGGCCGAACGTAGCCGCAGCAAATCGAATCGTACATTCTGCATTGCCAGCACACACGACTCGAGATGGCCGGCTATCTGGCCCCGGCGGCCCCGCAGATCTGAAATGGTCTGCCGCTGCCGCTCCAGCAGATTAAGCCGACGGGCACGCTCTGGATCGTCCGGCTCGCGGGAGAGTCCGGCAATCCGCTCGTCGATGCCCGCCAGACTATCGGTATCCAGGTTGCTGTCCATGGCATGTAAGGTCTTCGCCAGGTCGGTGGCCCGGGAGTAGAGGGCATCGACTGTCTGCTGAATTTCGGGCAGCATCTGCCGTTCGGATGCTGGCAGCTTGGACATCAGCTTGAGAATGGCCTGACGGTCGCCGTGCACCTGAAGGACGGCCGGGAGCTGAGATCCATACTCTTCGACATTGGGCAGCGGCAACTGCCTGGGCGCCTTGCCCCCGATCATGGTCGTCTCGACGGCATCCGGGGCTGGTGGGCGTTTCAACACGTCGCGCCAGCTGTACCCAGCGGACCAGAGCGTGGCGTAGTTTCGCATCAGCCCAATCCCCATTCCGAACATGGGGAAGAGGAACCACGGATGTTCCAGACCAGTGGCGACGTTGATGCCCATACACCCGGCGCTCACTGCCGCCCAGCTGGCGAACTGACCCCGAACTTTTTGAATGATCCTGGGCTCGCCAGTGTCCGGGATTTCCAGCCCCTGCCGATCTCGGCGGGCCTCCCGCCGCTGCGATCGCGACAGCGGGCCATCGGGTAACCGCGGCAGTTGGCCGGCGCCCGGACCTGGCGGGCGATTCCCCCGGCTTCTGAGATCGGGAACCCGGGAGCTGCTTCGCCCAAACGCTGTCCCGCTACCCCGCTGTCCCGCCGGGCCGACTCGCCGCGCAGCAGTCGGCTGGTAGTCGCCCACATTCCGGGTCTCCAGAGCTCGGCGGAGTGCATCGGCTGTAGGCCAGCGGCTCTCCGGATCCTTTTCCAGACATCGGGCCACCGCGAGCGCCAGATCCTCCGGTATGTCGGGCCGGGAGCTCCGGATATCGGGGGCCGCCTCGGTGATTTGCTTCATCAGAATCCCGGCGACAGACGGCGCATTGAAGGGAAGCTTACCAGTCAGCATCTGGTAGGTGACGACGCCCAGGCTGTAGAGATCCGAGCGACCGTCGATGTTGCGCTCGCCGGCGGCTTGTTCCGGACTCATGAAGGCAGGGGTCCCTATAGCCACACCAACGCCGGTGAGCGTCGCGCCGGAAGCGGTCGAGAGCGCCTTCGCAATCCCGAAGTCGGTCACCATGACCCGCCCCCGGGTGCCCTCCAGCAGGATATTGTCGGGCTTGATGTCGCGGTGAATGACTGAGAGTGCATGGGCGGCGCCGAGCGCGTCGGCGGTTTCCTTCATGATTCGCCGGACCTCTTCGACCGGGAGCGGACCCCGCCGGCGGATCCGGGCGGCGAGCGATTCGCCGTCCACGAAGCCCATGACGAAGTAGACCAGATTCTGGCCTTCACCGACCGAGTGGATCGGCACGATATGCGGGTGAGACAGCCGGGCCGCGGTCTGAGCCTCCCGGGTAAATCGTTGCCGGATGTCTTGCTGGAAGGCCAGCTCGGGGGGGAGCACCTTGATGGCGACCCGCCGCTGGAGCCGTTCGTCTCGGGCCCGATACACCACTCCCATTCCCCCCCGCCCGATCTCACCCTCGATGGTATAGGCATCGCCCAGAGCATCGGCCAGGCGCGCTGCCAGGGGTCTGTCGCTCGGCGCCGTCATGTGGTCGGCGCGTGGGGAGAATGGGAGGCGCGATTTTCCAGCATGGCAAACAATTTGTACCGAAGGGAGTCGGGAGTCGAGAGTAGGTAGTCAGATTACCAGTCGCCAGTCACCAGTCCTCAGATGCCAGCAGCTTCCGGCTAGCCCGTAGCTCGGGCGGATTCGCGGTGGCTGTCGACTAGGGACTGAGGACTGGTGACTGAGGGCCATTCTGGCAGCATTCCAGGTGGCTCGAGCCGGAAGGGCGGAACTCACCCGTCAGAACGTCGGACGGGAACTTATACAGGGGCTAAATCCTTTAGACGAGTGCTCAAAGCCCATGATAGAAGTGAATTGGGTTGGCACGGTCGGTGCACTTGCCTGACCGATCTGTTTGTGAGTCTGTCATTCTTGCCCCAGAGTGGGGCCACGAAGGAGGGCCTTTAATGGCCGAACGATTGACACTGCCCGTTCTTCCTCTCAGGGAAGTCGTTCTCTTCCCCGGAGTCACGGCACCTATCGGTGCCGGCCGCCCGGCAACGCTGCGGGCCATCGAAGCCGCCCTCGCGGGCGATCGGCTGGTCTTCGCGGTGTCGCAGCGGCAGAACGTGGAAAGCGTGACCTCCGAGGCGCTCTATACCATCGGAACCATCGCCCGCATTGGCCAGTTGCAGCGTGGGCTATCGGGCATGCAGCTGCTGCTCAATGGAGAGCGCCGCGGCATTGCCATCCACTATAGCGAGCGGGACGGCTATCTCCAGGCCATCGTGCGTGAGGCCGAAGAGATGCTGCCGCTCAATCCTGAGGATCCCGCGTTCGTCGGGCTCCATCGGGAAGCTCGGGCCCGCGCGGCCGAGCTGGGCCAGAAGTCCGGCTTGCCGGACGACGTCGTGCAGCAGGTACTGGCCGGAGTCAACGAGGCCGGCAAGTTCGCCGACCTGGTAGCGGGCTACATCGACATCACGCCGCCGCAGCGGCAGCAGCTGCTGGAGACGCTGAGCGTCGAGGAGCGGCTCCGCCGGGTGCTGGTGCACATGCAACGGCAAATCGGCGTGCTGGATGCCCAGGAAGACATCAAGTCTCAGGTTCAGGAAGAACTGGGCGAGCGGCAGCGGGAGATGTTCCTTCGGGAGCAGCTCAAGACCATTCAGCGGGAGCTCGGTGAAGGCGATGAGCGTGACGATTTCCAGGAGCTGAAGGAGAAGCTGGAAGCGCTCGATCTACCGGCCGAGGCTCGGAAAGAAGTCGACCGGGAGTTCAACCGATTGACCCGGATCGGGCGGGAATCCATGGAGTCTCAGGTGATCCGCACCTTCCTGGAAAACGTTGCCGAGCTTCCCTGGAACGAGCGGAGCAAGGAGCACCTCGACCTTTCAGAGGCTCAGCGCACCCTCGACGAGGACCACTACGCTTTGGGTGACGTGAAAGACCGGGTGCTGGAGTTCCTGGCGGTACGCCAACTTCGAGAGCAGCAGGAAGAGGCGGAACGGCTGAAGGACGGAACAACGGACGGAGCCGGCTCAGCCGAAGACGTGCGGTCCGAGCACAAGGCGGAGGAGGTCGCCGCAGGTGAGTCGACCGACGCGCCGCAGGCCACGGCTACCATTCCGCCGCCCAACACACCGCCCAGGGGCAACGAGGACGACCGCATCGCCAAGGGTCCAATTCTCCTGTTTGTCGGACCTCCCGGTGTGGGCAAGACCTCGGTGGCCAAGTCCATTGCCCGGGCCATGGGCCGGAAATACGTCCGGATCTCGCTGGGAGGCGCTCGGGACGAAGCCGACGTGCGGGGTCACCGCAGGACCTACGTCGGAGCCATGCCTGGTCGAATCATCCAGGGGATGAAGCAGGCCGGCACTAAGAACCCCGTGTTCCTTCTGGACGAGGTGGACAAGCTTGGCGTCTCGTTCCAGGGTGATCCCGCGAGTGCGCTGCTGGAGGTCCTGGACCCGGCCCAGAACGATACGTTCGTGGACCACTACCTCGGCGTGCCGTTCGACTTGAGTGAAGTGCTCTTCATCGCGACGGCAAACTTCATTCAGAACATCCCGGGGCCACTGCTGGACCGGATGGAGGTGGTCGAGTTTGCCGGGTATACCGAGCGGGAAAAGCGGGAGATCGCGCGGAAATACCTCATTCCTCGCCAGTTCACGGAGAATGGGGTGAGCCCGGAGCAATTGACCATCACCGATGAGGCGCTCTCCGAGGTAATCACCAGCTACACCCGGGAGTCCGGCGTACGGCAGCTGGAGCGCGAGATCGGACGGCTGGCCAGGAAGGTGGCTCGAAAGATCGCGACGCGCGAGGTGGAGCAGATTACCATCGACCGCGAGCAGGTGGACGACCTGCTGGGCCGGCCCAAGGTTCATCCGGAGAAGATGGCGCGCGAAGACGAAGTCGGAGTAGCCACCGGCATGTACTACACGCCAACAGGTGGCGACATCATGTTCGTCGAAGCGTCAACCATGCGGGGCAAGGGCGAGCTGGTCCTTACCGGGCAGCTGGGCGATGTCATGAAGGAGTCTGCCCGTGCCGCCTGGACCTACGCCCGGTCACACGCGGCAGCCTTGCAGATTCGGGATGATATGTTCGATCGAGACATTCACATTCACGTTCCGGCGGGAGCGATCCCGAAGGATGGTCCGTCCGCCGGTGTCACCATGGCATCTGCGGTGGTGTCTGCCCTCTCGGGCAGGCCAGTGCGCCACGACATTGCCATGACCGGAGAGATCACCCTCCGCGGCCGGGTGCTTCCCATCGGAGGCGTCAAGGAGAAGGTGCTCGGCGCTGTGCGGGCAGGCATCAACAAGATCATTCTGCCCAAGGAGAACGAGCCCGACCTGGAGGATCTGCCGCGCGAGGTGCGCGACAAGATCGAAGTATCACTGGTGCAGGAGCTGGGCGAAGTCCTCGCCTTCACGCTCCGCGGCGCCACGTTCCGGGAGGGACGGCTGCTCTTCGGTGACGAGAAAAACCCGCGTGACGTGGTGCCGCTCGCAGCTGGGTGGCATTAGGCGGGGCAGGAGGGCAGCAGGACAGCAGGACCGACTGCCACGGAGACCCTTTCAGACCCATGTCTGGAAGGGTTTTCGCGTCTACTGCCCCGCTGCCTCGCCGCCGCGCTGCCCCGCCGTTCGCACCGCTCGCTCGGCTGCCTGTGCCAGCTCGGCTGCCGTTGTGCCATCGCGGGGGAAGACAGCGGCTCCCACGTTCACCTGGATGGATACCAGGTCGCCACCGGAGGTTCGGGCCGGTTGTTCCCTCAACACCCGGTGAAGATTCTGGGCCAGAACGCTGGCGCCACCGGCGTTGGCTCCCCGCAGCAGCATCCCGAAGGTTTCCCCTCCGTATCGGCCGATCACATCGCTGGCTCTCACATTCGACCGAAACACTCCGGCAGCGTGGAGGAGCACTTCATCTCCTGCTCTCGGGCCGAGTCGCTCGCCCAACTGTTTGAACTTTGCCAGCTCGAAGATGACAAAGGCCAACGGCTCGCTGTAGCGTCGGCTGAAATCCACCGCGCCTTCCAGTTCTGCCATGAGGGTGGCGTGATTGAGCAGGCCGGTCAGGCTGTCCCGGTGTACCATCTCACGGATCCGGCGGCCACGGGCTGCGCGGGCGATCACGGTCTGGACCAGTAAGGCAGAATCGAAGCTGACAGACACGAAATCGTCGGCGCCGGCCCGGAGTGCCGCTACCCGCTCCGCCGGGGTGTCCTCACCCACAAAGACGATGGGCAGCAGATGGTAGCGGGCATCCTGGCGGATCATTCGAGCGAGAGCGAAGGGATCAGAATCCTTGAGGCGAGTGCTCAGCAGGAGCAGATCGGGGGATTCCCGGTCCAGGGCTTCGGTCGCGGACTGCGAGGGCGCGTTCCAGGTCACTCGAATGTGCGCTGCATCGAGAATCGTTGAGATATGCGCGGCCCGCTCCGGGTCGGGCTCGACCAGCACGACGTTCGATGGAGGCGGTCCGATCCGGGCAAAAGTCCGGGCGTATCGCGGAAGCTTCTGCTCTACCTGCTCAGCGGGAAACACCGCATCCACTCCGGCCGCTATGGCCCGAAGCCGGTCGACCGGTCGCAGAGTTTCCACCAGCACGACTGCCCCCGGACGTCGATCCGGACTGCTGGTCCAGCTGGAGGCGACAGCTGACAGGTCGCCGTCGCCCGCCTCACCTCCGATGATCACCAAGTGGGGCAGCCGCTCCGTGGGGATGGAAGCAGGATCCTCCTGCCGTTCGCCGAATCGAACCTCATATCCCGCGTTCCGCAGCTCCTGCGCTATCCGTTCCCGCTGCTGGCTCGCCCGCATGATCATCAGCGCCCGCGGTGTCAGTGGTGGCTTCTCTCCTGCGGCCGCTCCAGCGAGCTGTGTCTCCGCTCTGCGCACGGCTGCACCGAGCCGCTCCAGCAGGGAAGAGAGACTCGCGGTATCGATCGAGCCAGGGTTGGCTGCCAGCCAGCGTTCCCCCTCCCGCGCGATGCCGCTCAACTCGGAGAAGCCAAACGAGCCTCCCGAGCCGGCTAGCCGGTGCAGCCCGTCTCGCAGGGAGTGTTCCGCCTCGGCCGCGCCGCTGCCCAGCGCAGCAATGCCGGATCTCAGCTCGTCCAGCTTCCTGGGCATGGACCGCAGGTATTCCCGCTGGAGCTGAAGCAAAGCGGCATCGACCGGGTCAGTCATGTCCGTTCCGTGAATCGCTCGAGCGTGAGGCGGGCAGCGGCGACGAAGGAAGGGGCAGTGCTCCAATGCCCCTGCACCAGGTCGTTCCTGCGAGAAGCGATGATCGCGCTGATATGATCGAATACTGCGACAATCGGCATGCCTGGCCAGTCGTGCTGCTCCGGCACGATTCTGACCTCCGAGAATCCGAGATCCACTGACCCCGTGGACCAGAGGCTCAACGCAACCCCAGTCGCAAAAGGACGCCGCAGTGCCGGCCCAAGCAGTGGGTACGCATCGGGCGGCGCGATAAGGTCGACCGATCGGTTGGCACGGGTGACGCCTTGGGTCAGAAGCTGAAGGACTCCGCGGCCGGAATCGATCTCGATCAGTGTTGCCCCGGATGCAGCGGGCAGCCTGTCCAGCTCGGCGCTGAGCTGCTCGAGCGCGGTTCCGTGGTTGCTGGAGATTCGGGCAATTAGACCGGCGGGTGCTTCGGGTCGATAACGCCGGGGACGCCCCGTTTCCACCCGAGCCGCTCCCTTGCTCACCAGGCCCTCGAGCGCGCTGTAGGCGTTTGCGCGTGCGAGCCCGGCGGATCTGGCAATGGCGTAGCCGGTACCTGGGCCATGCCTCAACAGGACCTCGTAGACCAGGCTTTCAGTTGGAGTAAAGCCGAAACTGGTGAGGTCTAATGCCATGGGGTAGTAGTTTCATATACTACCCTTGAAGCCACAAGGTCAGGTGTAACTCAGGGTCCAGCCGAGCGCCTTGGCAATGAGGGCAAGCCTGAAGGTCACGTCCACCTCGCGACCCTCCGTGGTCTTGGGATCCAGGTGCAGGGGATAGTAGTGATAGGTGATTTTATTGCCCGTTTTTGGCTGAGAACGCAAGTTTTTGGGCCGCCAAACCCCGGTTTCATCGCAATCCTGCAGTAGTCGGCCGAGTACCTTGGTGGCTACAGGAGCCCACTCCAAGGCCCCCATCCGCGCCAGAAGTTCGATGTAGTGCAGGGCCAGTGGAAGGTCCTTTGGAACGCCCTTCCCATCCGCTTCGATCGGATCGCCCAAGATCAGGTGCTGGGGCCTGACTGTCTTTTTGCCCACCTGGATCACAAAAGCCTTCTTCGGCTCCGGCTGGGCCAGGTAGTGGCCTAATCGCTCGGTGAACCCTGCCCTCTCCCGCTGCAGGTTCGGCATTGCCGCCAGCATCGCGACAGAATACCAACTCGGCGGATGAGCCTCCGGGTGAAGCACCATCTGCTTACCGGACTTAATGAACGGCTTTTCGGCCAACGGGCCCCGCAGAAACTGAGAGATTGCGCTGGCGATCTTATGCCCTGCACCCCTAAGTCGGGGATCGTCCCCATAACCGGCCTCCGCCAGCGAAGCCGCTGCCGCTTCTCTCATTATCCCTCGCGCCCAGGCCTCGGCTTCCGGATCCGACTTAACCGCCTTCTGAAACTCGAACAGCAGAGAGGGATCCTCGTCCCGGGACAGCAGGCGAAAAAGCACTCGGTCGGCGAGCTTGAAGGGGCGGCTCGAGCGGGGCCACTCGAGTTGAAGAAGGCGACGGTACTGGGGGATGGTTCCTACATCCTTTACGCCCTGCGCGGCCGACGTCGCCAAGCCGAGCAGGTTCCCACCCCATATCCCGTTGTCTTTCTGCTTCTTAACCACCGCGATGGCGGTCTTGGATTCGGTAATGGCGAGGTGGGCCGCTTCGATTACATCGGGCGGGGCGAAACCTTGAGGGGCCAGCTCACGATACGTGCGATACCGGATGGAAGCCCCGGCGTTTTCCAGCAGCCAGGTGAGCGGAATCCGGTGCTCAGTGGGCAGGTCCAGGATCGCTCCGGGGTTCGGTTGGCGGGCTCAAGCGGCGGAGAAGATACGCGGTCAAGCCGTAGGGCGGTAGGCTTACCGCTGCTTCAGCCGCTCCTCCCCCACTTTGCGGAACTCAGAGCTAGGGTTCCAGACTGGCTGGGCGGAGGCGTCAGCAATGGCCACAGCTGTACGGACGATGACGCGAAGCTGCTGCCGTGCCCCATCATAGTTGAATGAGGGAAGAACCTCATCGCTGGGCTGATGGTAGCGCTTTTCAGTGTATTCCTCCTGCTTCTTCTTCCCATAATCGGCGGCCTGTCCCACATAATGCTGCCCGTCCTCGATCGAGAGCCCCGGTACCCCGGCGCGGGCCAAGGGGAAGTGATCGGAGCGGAAGAAGGCCCCATGAAGGAGCGCTTCCCGGCTCTCGGTGACCTCGAGACCTTCTGCCGCCGCAGCCTGCCCGAAGGTTTTTCGCAGATTGGATTGGTCGAGCCCCACGGCGGCCACGTCCGCCGTGCGGCCGTTGAGGTTCATCACATCCAGGTTCAGAATGGCCGCAATTCGGCTCAGCGGAATCGCTGACCGGGCAACCATCGCCTGCGAACCAAGCAGGCCTGACTCTTCGGCGGTAAATCCCACGAACACCAGCGAGCGCCCGATATGCACCCCGCTTCGGGCGAAGGCCTCTGCCGCCGTCAGGACCGCCGCCGTGCCTGAGGCATTGTCTTCCGCTCCGTTATAGATGGAATCTCCGTTGACCGGCGTGCCGATCCCGAAGTGATCGTAGTGGCCCCCGATCAAGACGGCTTCGGATGCCAGGGGACCCCTCCCAGGCAGCTTTCCCAGGACATTGCTGGTCCCGGAGCGTTGAATTGTGCTCCGCACTGTCGCGTCGAGTTGAACGCCGAGCGGCACCGCCTCGAACCCACGTCGTACGGCCTGATCCATCAACGCTCCCAGGTCCTTCCCACCCAACTGAAACAGTTTCCCCGCCGCGTCGTGAGTGAGCCACCCGGCGATGAGGAGCGACTTCGGCGGCTCCTCTATCCGAACCTGGGGGCCGGTCCAGCTCGACTGCACCGTGGACCAGGGATAGGTGGCGCTCTCGGGGGTGTGGATCAGCAGGATGCCGGCAGCCCCGTGCCGCTGTGCCTCCTCGATCTTGTACGTCCACCGGCCATAGTAGGTCAGAATGGGGCCGCGGAAGATGGTGGAGTCTCTCAGTCCCGGGTCGTTGACCAGGGCGACCACGATCTTGTTCTTGACATCGAGTCCGTGGTAATCGTCCCACTGATACTCCGGCGCAACGATGCCATAGCCAACGAACACCAGATCGCCCTTGAGCGACACCAGCGAGTCGTTCCGCATCGACCATAGCACGTAATCCTTGCGGTACGTCAGGTCGTCGGAAGCCGGCGCCGCGATGCGGACGGTGGGATTCGGAGTGAGCGTGATGATCGGGACGTGTTGATAGTAGGTGCCGCTGTCACCGGCGGGCTGCAAACCTAAACGCTGGAACTGGGCCGCAATGTACTTCGCCGCCAGGTCACCACCTCGCGTGCCCGGCCGCCGGCCCTCCAGTGCGTCGTCCGCCAGAAACTCGAGATGAGCCTGGAGCACTCGTTGATCGACTGCTCCGGCGACTTTGGCCGCAGCAGATTGGGAACTCGAGCTCTGACTCTGGGCTGCCATGGGCACAGAACTGAGCAGGCATAGCAGAACAAGGTTACGGATCATGGGTCCAGTCCTGGAGGTGGTCAGACGAGAGACGAAGGACAAACTCGGGCTAGCACGCAGTCGCTGCATCTCGGCCACCGGGCAATGCACACCTGCCGGCCGTGGAAGATGAGAAGATGCGAGAGGAGTGCCCACTCCTCCTGAGGAAAGAGACGCATCAGCTCCTGCTCTACCTTCACCGGATCCTCCTCTGTGCTCAGCCCCAACAACCGGGACAGCCGTCCGACGTGGGTGTCAACCGTCACCCCTTCGTTCAGGTCGAACGCGTTTCCCAGGACTACGTTGGCGGTTTTCCGGCCTACCCCGGGCAGCTTTCGCAGCTCCTCCATCGTTCGGGGCACCTCACCGCCGTAGTCCGCTACCAGCGCCTGCGCCATGCCTATGAGACTCTTCGTTTTATTCCGGAAGAAGCCCGTCGATTTGATGATCTCTTCGACTTCTGCTGGCTTGGCCTGAGCCAGCTCAAAAGGTGTCGGGTATCGGGCGAAGAGAACGGGGGTCACCATGTTCACTCGAGCGTCGGTGCACTGGGCCGACAGAATGGTAGCGCAGAGCAGCTCAAAGGCGTTTCTATGGACCAGCGCGCACTTCGCGTCGGGGTAGAGCTGCTTCAGGTCTGAGAGCAGGGCGGACGGGCGGACGGGCGGTCGGGCGGTCCGGGTGCGACCACTCGCTTTGCTCTTCCGTGCTATAGTGATTTGTCCCCGAGTTGGACGCCTCGTTTTTCCCTCGGCCGGCCGTCCGCCGGTCGGCCTCTCCGCCCGTCCGCCCCTCCGCTCGTCCGCCCGTCCGCCCGTCTTCACCTCAGCCTCCTGGCGTACGCGACGAAATCGCCCACGGGCCGGGTATTCAGGATGTTGCCCGGAGCCAACCAGCCTTTCCTGGCCATGTTGATTCCGAACTCTACGTAGCTCAATCCCGACACGCTGTGTGCGTCAGCCCCGATAGAAATGACAACGCCTCTGTCCCGCGCCTGGCGAACCACCCGCCAATCGAGATCCAGCCGGTGCGGATCGGCGTTGATTTCCAGCGCCACTCCGGTTTCGGCGGCTTTGCCGATCACCGCGTCCAGGTCCACCGGGTAGGGATCCCGAGAGAGCAGCAGTCGGCCGGTGGGATGGCCGATGATGGTCAGGAATGGGTTGTCCATCGCCGCCAGCATGCGGGCGGTCATGTCTTTCTCGCCCATGTTGAAACGGCTGTGCACCGATGCGATTACGAAGTCCAGTCGCTCGAGGATTCGTTCGTCGTAATCCACCCGCCCATCCTGCAGGATGTCGGCCTCGATGCCTTTCAGCACCCGGAATCCGGTGAGCCGGCTGTTGACCTCATCGATCTCGTCTGCCTGTCGAGCAAGGTCATCCGGCCGCAATCCTCCGGCGTAGGCAGCAGCCTGACTGTGGTCGGTAACGCCGAGGTACTGGTAGCCGGCGTTCTGGCAGGCAACGGCCAGCTCCTCGACGGTGTTGGAGCCATCCGAGTAGCTCGTATGGCAGTGGAGAAATCCCTTGAGATCCTGCTGCGTCACAAGCCCGGGTATCGCACTTCTTGCCGCGGCTTCCACTTCACCGGCGCCCTCCCGCAGCTCGGGAGGTATGAACTCCAGGCCAAGGGCCTGATAGAACGTTTGCTCGTCAGGAGTCGCTACGAACTGACTTCCCCGCCACAACGCCGCGCCGGCCAGGGTAAAGCCCTTCTCGCGCGCTCGGGTGCCTAGCTCGTTCAGATGAGCGTCGCTGCCGGTAGCCTGAACCAGCACAGTTCCGGCGTTGACCGGAGTGGTCGCGACGATCTGGGCGCTGGCGCCGCCCGGAAACCGAAGGGTCAACCGCCGCTCATCCTGTCCCGCGAACTCATGGACCCCTGGGAGCTGGCTCAGGCGCCGAAACAGGTCGGCGGGGGAGGATTCGGCCACCAGCACGAAGATGAGGTCCCGGACGATCTCGGACCGGCGGCGGACATCGCCGGCGGTGATCGCGCTGGTCACCCCGGGCAGCCGCTCCAACGCAGCGCGGAGACCCTCGGCTTCGTCGCCAGCGTGATGAGAGAGCCGATATGCGCTGGTGTGCCGCAGGAAGGCAATGCCCTTGAGAATGTTCTCCGACGTGCGCTGGCCGAATCGGGGCAGCTTGGCCAGGCGGCCGTCATGAGCGGCTGCCTCCAGCTCGGGAAGGGAATCGATCCCCAGCACTTCGTGGATTTGACGAATCTTGGCCACGCCGAGGCCGGAGATCTCGAGCATCTCGACCAGCCCCGGAGGGATTTGCTCGCGAAGCTCCTCCAGCATGCTTGCTCGCCCCGTGTTCACCAACTCGGACACGATGTTGAGAGTCGCCGGACCAATGCCCTTGGCCGAAGCCAGCGATCCGTTTTCCAGAGATTCCCGCAGGTCGCCGGGAAAGCCGGTGATGGCCCGGGCCGCGGTCCTGAACGCCCTGATCCGGAACGGGTTCTCGCTCTTCAGCTCCAGGAAGGCGGCGATCTGCTCCAGCACCTGAGCAACCGCCTTCTTGTCCATGTAGTCCTTGACGCTTTCCATAGCTAGCTGGGAGCTGGGAGCTTGGAGTCGGGAGCTCGGAGTTGGGAGCTGGGGTCTCGATCCTCGGAGCCGTTTGCTCCCAGCTTCCAGCTCCCAGCTTGCAGCTCAGTAACCCGCCAGCCGAGCTCCAGCAGCTCTTCTTCACCGGCAACCGAAAACAGTCCAGCAGCTGCGCCACCCGGAAGAGTGGGGCTAAAAACAAAGCTGCCGTCCGATCGCGCCAACCCAACTGATCGCCGGCCGCTCACTTCGACCACGCTGAATCCCGGCCGATCAGGATGAATCCCGAATACCCCCAGGACCCGGAGCAGTCCGGCCTCCGGCTCATGGTACTGGAACCAACCGTCCAATGGCTCGTGCGGGTCTCCGGGAATGACCTGAGCCCACACCCGTCGCTCCGGCAGCTGGGTGTAGAGTGCGGGCCCATCGGGTTGCGGATCTGATAGGGATCCGCGACCGAGGATGTCCACCAGCTGATCCGGGCTCAACCTCACAGTGTGGCCACCGCCGGCCCAGAAGAGGTACCCGTGATGCACCAGGGCAGCCAGTTGATCGATGCCCTCGCCCAGACCCTCATCCGGCCGAAGCTCTCGCAGCAGCGAAACCACCTCGCGGACCATGAGGAAGCCGTCTCGATCGCGGGGGTCGCGGCCGGACTTGCCGAGCGCGGTGCGTATCGCCGGGAACGTAGTCTGAGCGGCGTTCTCGAACGCGAGATCGAACGGGGTGGGACGAAGCTGCTGCATGGACGAAATCTAGCGGGTCGTACCCTGCCCGGCGGGCGGAAGGAACCCGTCAAGTAAGCGCACAAATTCTTGATGGGCTTCGATGTAGGGCACGTGTCCGCAGTGAGGCAGCACTGCGAGATCCGCCTGAAGCAGTTGGGCCACGGTGCGGGAAGTATCCAGGGGAATGACGTCAGCTTCGCCCTGCAGCAGAATGGCTGGCAGCCGGAGCTCAGCAAGTTTAGGCCGGAGATCGTAATCGCCCAGACTGGACCAGACCTCTTGCTGGGTTCGTCCGGTCACCCGGAACGGCGTCAGGTCGTGGGCTCGGGCAGGATCGAAGAAGTAGGCGGCCACGGAAAGCTCGAACGCCCGCTGGGCGTAGGCAGCCGGGTCGCGCTCCCGCAGGCCGCTGGATCTCAGGTCGGCTCGCTGCTGCTGCAGAGCCGGGTCCAGATTCCGCTCCTGAAACCTGCGCTCGAACTCCTGCCGGGCTTCACGCCAGGAGGGGGCGGGCGAGACCAGGGCCACCCGGCTGACTCGACCGGGATATTCGGTGGAGTAGAGCAGCGCCAACAGTCCACCCCAGGAGTAGCCAACCAGGGTCAGCTGCTTCAGTCCCCATTGCTTTCTGAGCTCTTCCAGATCGGCCACGTGCTCGCGCCAGCCGACGGGCATGTCGCGTGTGACAGGAGACTGCCCGCCACCCCGCTGATCGTAGTAGATGAGCTCGCGACCAGTGGCGAGGTCGTCGAATCCCGGCAGGAGGTAATCGTGATGGGCCCCTGGCCCGCCATGCAGCACCACCACGGGCGGTCCCTGCCCGATGCGCCGCTCAAAAATGTTGACGCCACGGACCTGGCGAGTTCCGGTCTGTGCCTCCGCGATGGGCATGTGGACGGTTACAGCAGGATGGCCAATGCGTCGGCCACCCGCCTCACCGCGGCTTCTTCGTCCGGGGTAAACGGGTCGGGAATGTCGCTGTCGATATCGATCTGCCCGAGGATCAGACCTCCGCGTCGGATGAGCACGACCAGCTCCGACCGGGTCCACACATTGCAAGCCAGATAATTTTCTATGGCCCGCACGTCCGGGACGTTCTGATCCTGCTTTCTGGCCACAGCGCTTCCGCAGACACCGACGCCCACCGGAATTCGAGTGTGGTCGGTTTCACGGCCGGAGAATGCCTCGAGCACGAGCTCGTTTCCCTGGAGCATGTAGAGGTAAACCGAGGTGTACGGCGCGCCTGCCGCCCGGATCTTTTCCGCGGTTAAGCGCAGCAGAGCATCTCTGCTCTCTTCCCGGGCAAACGCGCCTCTAAGCGCCGCTATGATCCGCTCGCTATCGAGCACCGGCACATCAGCCTCCCCTGGTCCCCAGGGTGGCGCGTAGGGTGGTTACCGCCGAGCCGCGGCGGACCACGATGTCCACTGTCTCTCCCGGCCGGTAGCTCCGAAGGGCATCGGTCATCGCCTGGAGATCGGGAGTTTCCGTAGCGCCAATCTTGGTGATGATGTCATCACCCCGTAGTCCCGCTTTCTCGGCCGGGCTCCCGGCTCGAACTCCTACGAGGCGAACTCCTCCAGGTGCACCGGCCAGGTCAGGCACGGTGCCGAGATAGGCTCCATAGCCAGGCGATGTCGCGGCTGTTGTGGTGGAGGTCTGAACCGGGAGAGATGCCGGCACGTCTACAAAGGCGAGCGTGGTTCGGCGATTGGCCAGTGCAGTCACCAGTCCGAGGGCAAAGTCGGCCACGCGCTTCAATCCGTCGACGTTGATCTTATCCCAGTCATCTGTGGTGCGGTGGTAGTCCTCATGCAGGTCGGTGAAGAGATGCAGAACCGGCAGCTTGGCGGCGTAGAACGAGGACTGATCGCTGGGCCCGTAGCCGTCGCCCTGAGCCTTGAGATCCAATCCCGCATACCAGTTGAGCGAGTCGAGCAAGGCGGGAAATTCCTTGGCTGTCTTGGCGCCATACACAATGAGCCGTCCCGCGCGGAGCCGCCCAACCATATCGAGATTGATCATGGCAAGGGTGCCGGCGAGAGGATAAATCGGCTCCTTCACGTAATGAGCCGAGCCCAGCAACCCCAGTTCTTCGCCGCTGAAGGCAATGAACACCACCGTCCGCGCGGGCGGTGAGGCGGCCAACCGTGCCGCTACCTGGATAAGCGCGGCTATTCCCGAGGCATTGTCGTCGGCTCCATTGTGAACCCGGCCGGTGCTGTCGGGATCGAGGCTGCCGAACCCACCCAGCCCCAGATGATCGTAGTGTGCGCCGAGAATGACCGTCTGATTCCTCAGCACGGGATCTCTGCCCGGCAGAATCCCGATCACATTCTTTCCCACCAAACCGGGCTTACCCCGTGCCGACGGAGCATCGCGCCCTACGTTGAACGACTGGAACCAGCCTCCTGCGGCTGGCTGAAGTCCCACCTCCGAAAATCGGCGGGCCAGGTAGGTGGCTGCTGAGTCGGCTCCGGCGGAACCGGTGGCCCGGCCCTGCAGGCGATCGTCGGTCAGGAACTTGATGTCGTCGAGAAGGCGCGGAGGCTCGACCAGTTTCTGGGCCGCCGACGACTGGACCACCGCCGAGAGCGCCAGCCCCACACCTGCGAACACGTTACGCAGCATTGGGTAATAATAGAACAGGCGACTTACTGCGGCACGAAGCTCGTGTTGGCCTGAAGCCGCCTGGCAAAAGCCGCGAGCAGGCGAGACGTGCGGTCGAGGTCTTCGATCGCCACCATTTCATTGGGACTGTGCATGTAGCGGTTGGGCACTGAAACCAGACCAGTGGCCACGCCGCGGTGGGCATTGAAGATGGCTTCCGCATCGGTGTGGGTGTCGCGCGAAGCTGCTTCGATCTTGTAGGGGATCTGTTCCGCCTCTGCGGCTTCAATCAGCAGCTCGAACACGACTTCGCTTACCGACGCGCCCCGGGAGATCGAAGGACCCCCGCCCAACCGGTAGTCGCCGTGACGACGCTTGTCGATGCCGGGATAGTCGGTTGCGTGGGTCACGTCGATCACAATCGCCACGTCGGGCTCCAGCCGGCTGGCCGACGATCGGGCGCCCCCGCCGGTGGCCGCGATCTCTTCTCTGGTTGTCGCCACAGCCGTGACCATTGCGGCCGGTCGATTTTCCGACAGGAGCCGGAGCGCTTCGAGGACCACGTATGCCCCGATCCGGTTGTCGATACAGCGGCTCACCAGCCGGCCGTTGGGGAACTCGAGAACACCGGCCGAGAGCACCCCGGGATCGCCGATCCGGATCCGGGCTTCAGCCTCGGCTCGACTGGAGGCGCCGATGTCGATCCAGAGGTCTTCGACCCTGGAGACCTTTTCCCGCTCCTCTTTCTCCATCAGGTGAATGGCCTTCTTACCCACCACGCCGGTTACCTGGCCGGATCGACCGAGCAGGATCACCCGTTGTCCCACGAACACCTGGTGGTCCCAACCGCCAATGGTATCGAAGCTGAGATAACCATCGTCGTCCACATGGGTGACCATCACGCCGATCTCGTCGATGTGACCCGCGAACATCACCCGCGGGCCGCCGGACCCATCCAGCCGGGCGAAGGAGTTTCCCGACACGTCCGCTTCTACCGCATCGGCGAATTTCTCGGCTTCTGCTCTCCAGGCCCGGGCCGGCGCGGCTTCGAAGGAGGAAGGCCCGGGAGTGTCGAGCAGACGCTTGAGAAAGGTGAGGGAATCAGGATTCACACTGAGCATGCTCCGGCGGTGACCCACCGCTCGACTCCTGCGGTGGGCCGGTCATGAAATGCCGACCACATCCGGCTAGCGCCATCAACCAGCCGCGGACCGGGTCGGGAGGTGTACGCATTGCCATCCAGGATCCAGGTGGGAACCTGGCACATCAGCTCCAGCGCTTCCGGTTGCGTCAGCCGATCCAGCTCGGCCCGGCTCCGCGCGGTGCGGAAGCCGCAGAGCATGATAAGCAGACAGTCCGGCTGCAGTCGTCCAATGTCAGCCCATTCGGCTCGAACCGAGCCGCCCCCCGGCGCGGCTCCGACGTCCACGCCGCCGGCCAGGCCAACCAACTCCGGGACCCAGTGTCCCGCGAGATAGATAGGATCGACCCACTCGATGCAAAGCACCCGAGGAGAATGCGCTGAACGTTCCGCCGCCAGCCGGCGGAGCCGGGTTTGAAGTCCCAGAACCAGCTCCTCGGCCTCGTCACTCAGCTGCAGGGCTACTCCGACCGCGCGAATGTCCTCCCACACGCCTGCCAGACTCTGGGCGCTGAGCGACAACACCTGGGGCTGCGGCTGAAAGCCGGCCGCGAGCCGATGAACCTGCCCGTTGCTGACTGCACAGATCTGACAGAGATCTTGGGTGATGATCAGATCGGGAGCGAGTTGCTGGAGCGCTGATTCATCTATGGCGATGACCGGCTGTCCCGCCTGATACAGCCGCCGGACCTCGGCATCGATTGCGGCCCCGGGGGCATCGATATCGATAGGCGTGGTGGTGACCCGGGGAAGGTGGAGGACCGATGGTGGATAATCACACTCGTGGGAGATCCCGACCAGCAAGCTCTGATCTCCCAGGGCGGCCACAATTTCGGTTGCGGCCGGCAGCAGGCTAACGACTCGCACTCACGCCTCTGCCAGCCTGCTGGGTCGGTAGTTCACGAATAGAAGGAGGCCGGTGAAGGTGGCAATGAGGGTGCGAAAATCGTGGGTCAGCAGATACGCCACCGTGCCAAGAAGCGTTGGTGTTTCGGTCAGGGCCCAGATCACGATGGCCCGGCCCAGGTTGGCCCGCCACCATTCATCCTGAGACAGGCCCGCTGTGGAGCTGGTGAGCCGCCCCGCGGAGTACACGGCCGCACCGAAGAGCACGGCGCTGATGAAAAAGAGGCCCAGGTAGAGCACGCGCCGGTCGGGCACAGCAGAGATCGGCATTGGCGCCATCGAGCCGACGTACCAGGCGACCCCAAAGAACAACATCACACCCAGCATCAACGCAGCATGAATTATCCGGGCGCTGATCGCGGGTGAGACGGGTGCTCCGGGCGGCATCTAGCGGCGAGCCACCCGATACAGCACGGCGCCCAGAGCGGCGAACACCAGAACCGCGGCGAGGTCGCTGTTGGCAAAGCCACCCAGCGCCCGTTGCAGACCCACCACGTGAGCCAGGTAGTCGGCCGCGGGAACCTGCGCCGCCTCGGCCTTGGATACCAGAAGCGCGGCAATGCCCGCGATGGTCACCCCGGCGATGGCGCCGCCGGCAATGAGCCCACTGGAGAACAAGACTCCCGGCCCCGATTCCACCTCCATGAGGGAGCGTTGACCTCCTCGCGATCTCCGCTCCACCAGCCAGCGCACCGCCCCGCCGATAAACATCGGGCAGGAGGTGGAGATCGGCAGATAGACCCCGACGGCGATGGGCAGGGACTGCAGCCCCATCAGCTCGATAGCAAAGGTCAGGAACACCCCGATGAGAACCAGGCCCCAGGGAAGTCGCTGGGTCAGGATGCCGTCGGTCACCAGGGCCATAATCGTCGCTTTGGGCGAGTCGAGCTTGGTGATCGGCTTGCCGTCGATCTCGCGGACTCGGCCGCCGATGCCCGGATCCACCAGGTAAGCGACCTGATGGGATTGGGGGTCGATCAGATACTTCCCGGGTTGGACGCCCTGGGTCGGGATGTTCACCCGAACCACCTCCCACTCCTTGCCCTGGTGCCGCATCCGCTCGCCCATCCCGGTTACCGATCGGTCAGCCGCTCCGGGAGGCGATGCCTGGAGGGTGACGCCTGCGTGCTGCTCGGGCACTACGTTGGTGTAGGTGTTGTTCAGGAGAGTAATGGTCCAGCCAATGGCCAGGGCCGAGGTGATGGCGCCAACCATGATGGCGATCTGCTGCCGCTTGGGCGTGGCGCCAACCAGGAAGCCGGTCTTCAGGTCCTGGCTGGTGGCTCCCGCATTCCCCGCCGCCACGGCGATGACTCCGGCGATGGACAGCGCCGCCACCCGGTGGTCCACTCCGGTCCAACCGATCAGGAGAAAGATGGTGGTAGTCCCGATCAGGGCGGCGATGGTCATCCCGGAGATAGGGTTGGCGCTCACGCCGATCTCGCCAGTGATCCGGGAGGAGACCACCACAAAGAAGAATCCGAAGATGATGATGAGAATGGCGCCCAGCAGGTTGACGCCGACCTGAGGCAGGACCGTCAGAAGGAGCGCCAAGGTCACCGAACCGACGATAGTCACCCAGATAGGAAGGTCGATGTCGGTGCGCACCCGGGAGCTGATCTCGCCAACGCTGCGCCGGAGATCCTGGAAGCCGGAACGGAAGGCTGAGACGATCGTCGGGAGAGCGCGTAGCAGGGCGATAATCCCGGCCGATGCCACGGCGCCGGCACCGATGTAAAACACGAACTCGGCCCTGACTTCGCCCGGGCTCATGTCGCGGATCAGCTTGGTTTCGGCAAAGATGGGCTGATTGAGGCCGGAGCCGAACAACTTGATGGCGGGGATCAGCACCAGGTACGCGAGCGAGCCGCCGGCGAACAGATAGCCAGCGATCCGGGGGCCGATGATGTAGCCCACACCCAGCAGCTCGGGCGAGACCTCGGCCGATATGGAGGCGCCCTTATAGAAGGTGGAGACCCGCCCGGGATACTCCTTCCACAGCTTCAGGCCCGACATCAGAAACTTGTAGGCGAAGGCCAGGCCAAACGCCTGAAAGAGCAGCCGAGCCTGCAACCCGCCCTTGTCTCCCGCGATGAGTACTTCGGCGCAGGCGGTGCCTTCCGGGTAGGGCAGGTTGCCGTGTTCCTTCACGATCAGCGCGCGCCGGAGCGGGATCATCATGAGCACGCCGAGCAGCCCTCCGATCACCGCAATCACGGCCACCTTGCTCACCGTCAGGTCGTAACCCATCAACAAAATGGCCGGGAGCGTGAAGACGACCCCGGCCGCGATGGACTCACCGGCCGAGCCGGTGGTCTGGACGATGTTGTTCTCGAGGATGGTGGATTTGCCGAGGGTCCGAAAGAAGGCTACCGCCAGCACCGCAATCGGGATGGAGGCCGATACCGTGAGTCCGATCTTGAGCGCGAGATAGACGCTCGAGGCTGCGAACACGATCCCCAGGATTGCCCCCAGGATTACCGCGCGAACAGTCAGCTCGGCGGGCTGCTGAGCCGGAGGGACATATGGCTTGAAGGCAAGCGGCTCGGGCGGTGGAGCGACGGGGCGGGTCTGGGTCGCCATGGAATGCCTTGGGATCGTGAGGGACGGCTAAGCGAACGCTGGACTTACAGAGAAGCGTAGAAAGTAGGGGCCGTCTGCAATGTCGTCCAGCGGAGTGGTTCAGCTTGGAGCCCACCAAAATTAGATCTTGCGCGACTACATAGTGGGGGGTAGTATGCGGCGTCGAATTTCGGCCGCAACAGTCTCACCGGAATCGTGGGACACTTTTCCCGACAAAATGGCTCACGAATTGCTGAGTGATCCTCGGCCCTGGTCACCGCGGTGCTCGCCGGGCCTGTGATCTGCGCCACTGCGGGTGACCCGTCGAACGCGGAAGTTGGTGGTTTGTGGTACTACCCGGAGAGCACGTCCGAGTTCATACATCTGCTCGGCCCGAGAACGGGTCAGGATCTGGAGGTGGTGGCCCCCGGCCCTCGGCGGGTGGTCCCCCTACCCAGAGCAACAGGCCAAGCTCTTCTACCTGATCGGTACGTCCATGGTCAGCCCGCGCTTCCCGATATCGTGCGCTCATGGCTCCGCAGAAAGTGGTCTGCCCCGCAGGCTGAGAAGCATTTGCCACGGTTTCTTTCATATCACCTAAACTGGAAACCACATTATGAAGCGTTCTGTCATCTTTGCACTCTCTGCGGCCCTTGCTGTTGCCGCCTGTAACGATCAGCAAGAGCCAAACGCCGGTTCGCAGGATCAGGGAGCTGACTTTGCGACAGCCTCGAGCACTGTAGGCATCAACGTGGTTCTGAAGGGGCGCGCCACGGCAGCTCAGCTCGCCGAGTTGGGCAAATACGGATCAGTCAGAAAGCAGTTTCCCCAGATCAATGGACTCACCATGGCCGGCAAACAGTCGGCTCTTCCGTCCATTCGCGCCCTTCGCTTCGTGAAAGCTGCGGCGGTGGACAAGTTCATTGACATTCCGCCCAATACCGATCTGGTGAACGTGGCTGACTTCACCGGAGGCTTCAGCACCTGGGACCAGGACGCCATCAACGTCACGATCTCTCCCCTCAGCGCGGCTCGGGGGGTCTCCCAAACCGGCCGGGGTGTTTACGTCGGAATCCTCGATACCGGGTTGCTCAACACCTGGCCCCAGTACTTCCCGACCGAGCGGATCGCCACCCAGTATGCAACCTCTTTCGTCGGGGGTGGTGCTGCCGATCAGGGCAATGTTCATTCGCCGGGTGGAGACCAGTGGCAGCATGACGTCTGCGCCCACGGCACACACGTCACCAGTACGATTCTGGGTTTCCAGGTCGCTCCGACCCTCAGATTTCAGGGTACCGCGCCAGAGGCAACGGTCATTCCGGTGATGCTGCACAGCCAAGGCAGCGCCAACACGCCTAACAGCTGCGGATTCTTCAGCTCGGTGGCTGCTGCCGGACTGATCTACTTCGGCGATCTCAAGGCAAGCCTCGGCGGTGCTCCGCTGGTGGTGAACAACAGCTGGGGTGGCAGCCAGGATCCGCTCACCACAGCTGCGGTGAACTACGCCCTGTCGAAGGGCGTGCTGCTGGTCTTCTCCGCCGGGAATGCCGGCGAAGCCGGTATGGGTTTCCCGGGAGCGCTGCCGCAGGTGATTTCCGCAGCTGCCAGCGGCTGGACCGGTGAATGGAAGGCCTGTCCGCCCCTGGGCTCCGCTACCACCTGGTGGTTCCTCTGTGATGTTCCGGAGCCGACCAGCCCGAGCGACTTCTACATCACCGACTTCTCCAGCCGGCAGCACGCGGGCCAGGACCTCGATGTGGCGGCCCCGGGTTCTTGGGTAGTGGGACCGTTCCAGCTGCAGCGGGGTAAGACTGACTTCTTCTTCCTGGGCGGTACATCGATGGCCGCGCCGCACGTGACTGGTACGGTCGCACTGATGTTACAGAAGAACCCGACGCTCACCGAGTCTCAGGCCGAATCGATCATTGAAGGCTCCGCGATTGCCATGGGAGCCGGCTGTCGATCCGTGGTTCCCGTGCCCGGTGCCAATGCAGAGCAGGTGTGCTGGGGAGCGGATGCCACGGGGGCCGGGTTGCTGAACTCCCCGGCAGCTGTGGCAGCTACGCCTTAAGCCTCACTGCGTCCATCTTTACGAGGGGACCGACAAAGGCCGCCATTTCCGGCGGCCTTTGTATTTCCAGTCGGTTCGTGGTCTCGCCAGCTGCGGCATGCGAGCGGCAGCTACAAGACAGACCTTCATGGGGCTGAAGTGCCAAGCAAAACGGGGAGGCCAAGTGGCTCTCCCCATTACTAGCGGCGATTAATGCCTGTCTGGTGCGATGATGTCCGGGTACCTCGCGACGAACAGAGCGTGGAACTCCTGCTGCGTCAGGACACTCCCTCCATTGCGAGACGCGACTTCAATACGCGAGGCTGTTCCAAAGCGACTTAGAGATTTAGGCGTTAGCAGGGTATGAGGTTTTACTGGCTCTCCACCGAGTCAGCGGCGGTGCTGTCTCCCCCGCTAGGGGTGCGAGGCCACCAGTCGGGAGTCGCCGTCTGCTCCCCGCCCAACTGGACCGGCTCGCCCGAAGCAGTGTCGGTCGGAATCACCACCCCATCGGCGCCGAGCAGCCGGAATAGCTTCCACTGCTCCTGCCTAGCCGCTGCCGGACGCCCGCCGTTATACATCAACGAGACCAGCAGAGTGCCCTCCGGGCGTCCCAGATATCCGACCACCGTCGAAACCTGACCCAGCGTTCCGGTCTTGGCCCGGACCACTCCGGAAGCCGGGAATCCGGTATTCAGCTGGCGCAGAGTACCGGTGCCATTGGATGGGAGGAGCTGAGGAAAGTTTCTACCGGCCTGTGTGGTGGGGAACTTGGCCAGGTAGGAGACGAACGTGGATGGGCTGACCCGATCCTCATACGAGAGGCCACTCCCATCCACCAGGTATACGCCCTGATTCTGCCCCGTCACCGCCTGGACGTGGTCCATCAGGTGAGAAGGCCCATCCTGCCGGCCTCCAGCCCACTGCAGCAGCAGCTCGGCTCCGGCGTTGAGACTGCGGCGGTTGATCTCGCTGGCCAGCGAATCGAGTGGAGGTGAGGCTACCTCGGCCAACACCCTGGGAGACGCATCGAGCGACGTTTTTGGCGTTTTGGTCCGGTTCCAGTTAATACCCGCGCGCTTTAATGCCGAGCTCCAGACCGCCGATAAGACGGCCTTGGGATCGTTTGATACCGTCGTCAGCCTGCGAGGGGCAGCGCGCACGCCCAAACTGCCGCTGACGACCCAGCCGCCTCCCCTCCTCGGCACGAGCCGGAGCCGGGACCGGCGGCCG
Organism: uncultured Gemmatimonadales bacterium; assembly: GCA_963698975.1. Lineage (GTDB taxonomy): Bacteria > Gemmatimonadota > Gemmatimonadetes > Gemmatimonadales > GWC2-71-9 > CAVVWJ01. The sequence continues at coordinate 557,378 of CAVOSV010000002.1, read as the reverse complement.
CTTCGGGTAATGGCAGTTACTGTCACCAGCGGACCGATCCCCGCTGGAGCCGTCTCGATCAGCCGAACCCGTTCCCCTACGCGCCCAGGCCGAACGGTGAACCAGACAATGTTCTCGTGCACCATGAGAGGGCCAACCAGCGGGGCAAACAGGCGTCCCATGTGGCGGCGGGACCAAACGGCCGGATAGACCGCAGTCGCGGGACCATCGGCGCTCTGAATCTGCAGCGGCCCATTAAGTCGCCGAACACCGGCGTCCGCCAACTGGGTGGCCAAATCAAACAAGGTCGGGCCCGACCCCTCAGCTCGTTCCAGAGAAGGATCTCCGTTCACCTCGAGCGCCCAGTTGCCGAGCCATTCACCGGTCTTGGGGTCGACCACACCGGTCCCGATCAGGCGAGTTGCGCGTCGAGCATTGCCTCCGAGCACGCTTCGAGCGTACCCGGTAGTGAAGAGCTTCACCGTCGAAGCCGGCATGAGCGAAGCGTCGGCATTGAAGCTCCAGAGCATCTGCCCCGCCTGGTCGGCAACGGCAATTCCCCAGTCGCCGGGAGCGCTTTGAGACGCCTCGGCGTACCAGTCATTCATTCGCGATCCCAGCCAGCGGGTATCAGTCTGTGCTGGAAGGGCGTTGGCCCAGCCGACAAGGCCGACCATCGCCAGTGTCAATGCGAAAGGACGTGAACCGCGCAATCCTGCCATTCAACTCACCTGAGAGTAGACAAAAGAGTACACCGGCCGTGCGTAACTGACCCACAAAGGGCGGGAATCTATCCTGAGATCCCATCCCCTAGTCAAGTTCAAGCGCTTGATGCAAAGGCTGTTACCGAGCGACTGGCGTTGGTGCTCCGCCAGCCATGGGTGCTGGTATGCGGCAAATCCTGCGCCCATACGGGGAAAGGGCTTTTGGCGCCTGAAGGATCAAAAACAGTTGTGAGGTAACAACACTGTAGTGCCTCCGCAGAGGGAACCTACCCGTGACCGCGGTCACAGCCCCCCTCCCCTACGCTGGATATGATACCCGGCGCGAAAGCTTGATGGCTGTCCAGCGGGAACTCAAGAGCGGGGCGAGCTACGCCCCGTTTCGGGTCCGGAATCCCACTGGTTGCGAATAGGCGGGCAGAGTGCAACGCGGGACCCAGATGACTGATGCAACACCGATCTGAGGAGGTCGAATGAAAATGAATACTCCCACGCGCTACGCGACGCTCGCGGCGTTGATCGCCGGCTTGGCGTGCGCAGGTAACTCAGCCCGGACGGACGACACCGATCAGTCGGCCGCCGCTAAGGACACCACTACGACGACCGGTCGCGATACTCTCAACGGGCAGACCGAAAACCCGCCGGGATATCGGGGCATGGAGCGCGATACCACGCAGGCTCCGGTTGGCCAGACCCCATCGGACACGTTCCTCCAGAATCAGGGAACCGGTACACCCCAGGACACCGCCGGCTACTCTGGCATCGAGCGGGTGGATACCACTGGGCAGGCCAATCAGCAGAATCAGACGGGCCAGACCGATACAACCGGTGTAACGGGTCAGGATACCTCCGGCGTGAGCCCAGGATACTCGGGTGCCGCCGGCGCCGATACCTCCAGCATGAACAACCAGAGCTCAGGCAACCAGAACTCAGGTACGCAGCTTGATTCAACCGGGATGTCGCAGACGGGTGACACGACCGGTTACGGTCAGTCACAGCAGGCGCGGGACTCGACCAATCGGTAACGGATCGTTGTAGAGAAGTCGAAGAAGCAGGGTCCCGGTTCGGGGGCGCGTCAGCGCCCCCGAGCTATTTTCTGGCTACTTCAGCAATGCCTTGGCTATGGTCTGCAGCTGCATGTTGCTGGTGCCTTCGTAGATCGTTCCGATCTTGGCGTCGCGATAGTACTTCTCTGCGGGATATTCCTTGGAGTAGCCGTATCCGCCGAACAGCTCGAGGCAAGCAGAGGTAATCCGGTCGGCCACCTGGGAGCTGAACAATTTTGCCATGGCGGCCTGCTGGGCGAAGGGCAATCGGGCGTCCTTAAGCCGGGCGGCGTTGTAGACCATCAGGCGGGCTGCTTCAAGGTCGGTTGCCATCTGGGCCAACTGGAACTGCACCGCCTGAAATTCCGCTATAGCCTTGCCGAATTGACGCCGCTCCTTGACGTAGGCAGTGGCCGCCTCGAGCGCACCGCGGGCCACCCCGATCATCTGGGCGCCGATACCGATCCGGCCCTCGTTCAGGGTTTCAATCGAGATCTTATAGCCTTGCCCAACGGGACCGAGCACGTTCTCACCGGGAACCTGGCACTCCTCCAGAATGAGCTCCGTGGTACTGGAGGCCCGGATCCCCAGTTTGCTTTCCTTCTTGCCAATCGAGAATCCCGGAAAACCCCGCTCGACCAGGAACCCCGTGATTCCCTTGTAGCCCTTGGAGAGGTCTGCGTTGGCAAAGACGATGAAGAGCCCGGCCTCAGCACCGTTCGTGATCCAGAATTTTCGGCCGGTGAGCGACCAGTCGCTGCCTTTCTTGTCCGCCCGGGTGGCCAGGGCAAAGGCATCGCTGCCGCTCCCCGGCTCGGACAGGGCGAATGCTCCCAAAAGTTCGGTGGTAAGCCGCGGGAAATAGCGCGCCTGTTGTTCAGCATTGGCCCAGCGGATGAGGGCGTTGTTGACCAGGGTGTTGTGCACATCGACATAGATGGCAGCGGAGGCATCAACCCGGGCCAGCTCTTCGATAGCAATGGCAGCCATGAAGATGCTGCCGCCACTTCCGCCGAAGGTCTCGGGCACCTCGATTCCCATCAATCCCAGCTCGAAGAATTTGGGAATCAGGTCGGGCCGGAACTGCGCTGCCTCGTCCATGGCCTGCACGTGGGGGCGGATCTCAGTCTCGGCGAACTCGCGGACGGCGTCGCGAAAGAGTGACTCTTCCTCAGACAGGATCGTAAGGGCAGGCGTAGAGACCGACAGCGTGGACATGGAATGGTCCGGGTCAGGGGTCATGATTCTCTGGTCAAGATAATCTCGCTGAGGGTTACCCTCCCCGTTAGTTTCCCCGGCCACCATGGCTATCGCTTCAGGTCCAAGCTCCGTACTCCAGCGACTCCAGCAGGACCGTCCCTTGGCGGCGGTCGAGCTGCGGCCGCCTCGGACCGGCCTGTCGGCGGCGGACAGCATGGAGCTCTGGATCGACATGTACCATTCGATCCAGCGGCTGGCCCGACATGACACCGTAATTTTCCTGACCGACAATGCGGTGGGACTCTCGGAGGAGGAAAACCTGGGCCATCTGACCGCCAACCTGGCCGGCGACGTGGATCCGCGTCACATCGTACCCTTCCTCACCTCGAAGCATTCCATCGAGTACTGCCTGATGCATGCCTCGCGAGCCGCGTCCTACGGATTCGAGGCCCTGACGGTGCTGGGTGGCGACCACACCGCCGGACCGCCCCGGTGCGTTCCCCACGCCCGAGAGCTGCGGACGCTGATCCGCCGCCGGGTCCCTCGCCTGAATCTGGGGGGCTGGGCCAACCCCCACCGGCCGGCTGAGGAACAGGTGGACTTTCTGCTCGATCCTAAATTCGAAGCGGATTTCTATCTAACGCAGATCGTGTCGCACCACAGCATTGCCGCGGTGGAGCGCTTTCTGAAGGAGGCCCGCCGGAGAGGAGTGCCCTATCCTGGTGTGTTCGGTGTGTTTCTTTACCGCAGTGCCAACCCTGCAACACTGGCCAAGCTGTCCGACTTCTTTCCGGTTCCTGCCGCCGAACTCACTCGCGAATTCGAAGCCGGAATGAGCCCGGAGGAAATTTGCGCCCGGTCGGTTCGCATGCTGCGCGAGATCGGTGCAGACAAGGTGTACCTGAGCAACCTCGGTTTTCATCAGGTGGAGGCGCGCTACCGCAAGATCGTGGAGCTGTTGTAGAGGGTCTCCAGCGCCACACCGAGCCGGCCGGAAGGCGCGCTCACCTGTACTCCCTGTACCAGATTCTTGACGCCCTCCACCATCTCCGAAGCTATGGCAATTCCCTCCGCCCGGGCGGCGGCAGATCCGTGTTCCTGCGCCTTGCGCATCCGCTCGATGATCCCGGACGGCACCACTACTCCGGGCACCTCGTTAGCCAGGAACTCCGCGTTGCGAAGCGACGTGAGGGGCCAGATTCCGGCGATCACCGGCACCGGTGACTTGGCTCGATCCAAAAACCGCTCCAACTGTTCGGGGTCGAAGACCGGTTGAGTGACGGCGAAGTCGGCTCCGGCCTCCACCTTCCAGGCATATCTCTCGAGCTCGCGCCGCTGCTCGGCTCCCTGGTTCAAAGCGACACCAACCACAAATCTGGTGGGCTCGCCGATCGGGTTTCCGCCCGGATCCAGTCCCTGATTCAGCCGCCGGACGACATTGGTCAGTCCGATACTGTCGATGTCGAATACCGCGGTCGAATCCGGGTATGGGCCCATGGTGGGAGGATCGCCCGTGACGATCAGCACGTTGCGGAGCCCACCCGCCGCCGCGCCGAGAAGATCGCTCAGCATGCCGAGCATGTTGCGATCGCGGCAGGTGTAGTGGAGCACCGTCTCCATGCCGGTTTCACGCTGGATGATCAGGGCCGCGGGCAGCACGCCCATGCGGCTCTGGGCCCGGGCGCTGTCGAGCACATTGACCGCGTCTACCCCCGCCTCCTGCAGCGAGCGGCACTGCTCGATCATCTCTGCCGCGTTCCAACCCTTCGGTGGCGCCATCTCGACCGTATTCACCCACTCGCCCCGGGCCAGCTTTTCTCCCAGCCGGGACCGCTCCGCCAGCGGCGCAGGGGCCACTCCGATGGGCTCCCGCGCTCGGGCGCTCAGGTCGGCCGCAACCAGTCTCGGCTGTAGGCTCGACACATAGGCATGGATTTTCCGAATGTGATCGGGCGTAGTGCCGCAGCAGCCGCCCACGAACCGGGCGCCGGCCTGGATCATCCTGCGGGCGTAGGAGCCCATGTACTCCGGGCTGGCGAGATAAATCCGGCGGTCATCCACCGCCCGAGGCAGTCCGGCGTTGGGTTGGGCCGAAACCGGACGGCGAGTGTGCTCGACCATGCGCTCGATCCCGTCGAGCATTGCTGCGGGGCCCACGGAGCAGTTCAGACCCACGACGTCGGCGCCCAGCTCATCCAGCTTCGATGCGATGGTCTCCACCGAAGTGCCGTAGCTGGTATTGCCGTCCTGGCCCACTGTCATCTGCGCGATGATTGGTAGTTCACTGAGGGAGCGCAGCGCACAGAGTGCCGCCTCTAGTTCGTTCAGGTCGCTGAAGGTCTCCAGGATGAACCCGTCTACTTCGCCCTCCAACAGGCCACGGGCCTGGCGGCTGAAGAGCGCGATGGCCTCACCCCGAGCCGTGGGTCCCCATGGCTCCAGCCGAATCCCCAACGGGCCGATGGCGCCAACAACCAGAGCGCGCTGGCCGGCTGCCTGCCGGGCGAGGGCTACAGCAGAGCGGTTAATGATCTCGGTCTGTTCGTCGAGTCCGTGGCTCGAGAGCTTCACCGGGTTGGCCCCGAAGGTATTGGTCTCCAGGATTTCCGCACCGGCCTGGACATAGGCGTCATGTACCTCGCGAACCAGTGCAGGCTGGCTCAGGTTGAGCTCGTCATAGCTCACATTCACGAAGACGCCGCGGCTATACAGCATGGTACCCATCGCGCCGTCCAGCACGTGAACCCGGCCATCTTCGATCAGATCGCGCAGCGTCGGCATGCTATCGCTCGTAATTCAGGTTGGGCGCCAGCCATCGCTCGACCTCGGCAACGTTCAGCTCTTTCCGGCGGGCGTAGTCCTCCACCTGGTCACGCTCGATCTTTCCGACCCCGAAATACTGCGACTCCGGGCGCCAGAAGTAGTAGCCGCTGACCGAGGACGCTGGCATCATCGCAAAGCTCTCGGTAAGGCTGATTCCAGCGTGCTTCTCCACGTTGAGCAGGTCGAAGAGGATCTGCTTCTCGGTGTGATCGGGACAGGCCGGATATCCTGGGGCCGGCCGAATGCCCTGATACCGCTCCTTGATCAATCCCTCGCTATCCAGTGACTCACCCTGGGCATAGCCCCAGAACTCGGTTCGCACCCGCTGGTGCAGCAGCTCGGCGAAAGCCTCCGCCAGACGGTCGGCCAGAGCTTTGGTGAGAATGGCGCTGTAATCGTCGTGCTCGGCCTCGAACCGGGCCAGCAGCTCCTCGATACCGGCCCCCGCGGTGACGGCAAAGGCGCCCATGTAGTCAGCCGCGCCGCTGTCCCGCGGCGCCACGAAGTCGGCGAGCGCCAGGTTGGGCCGGCCTGGAGGTTTGATCATCTGCTGCCGTAGGGTATGGATGACCGCTCTCCGCTGTTCCCGCCGATCGTTGGTGTAGAGCTCGATATCGTCGCCGACACTGTTGGCCGGGAAAAACCCGAAAACGGCGTGGGCCTGGAGCAGCCGCCCGTCCACAATTCGCTGCAGCAGCGCATTGGCATCGCGGAAAAGACTCCGGGCGGCGTCGCCGACGGTGGGGTCTTCCAGAATGGCCGGATAGTGTCCGGCCAGCTCCCAGGTTTGAAAGAACGGCGTCCAGTCGATGAACGGCACCAGCTCCTGCAGCGGATAGTTCCTCAACGGTCTCACGCCAAGGAAACAGGGCTCGGGCGCCGCGGCAGCGCTCCAGTCTACCGCCAGCCGATTCCGCCGAGCATCGGCCAATGCCTGTTTCCGCTGTTCCGCCTTGCGATCTCCGCGCTGGGTCCGGACCTCCTGATACTCCGCCTTTACAGCAGCAACGTAGTTGGGGCGCAGCTCGTCGCTGCGCAGATTCCCGGCCACCCCTACGGCCCGCGACGCGTCCACCACGTGGACGGTCGGTCCCCGATATCGGGGCTCAATCTTTACTGCAGTGTGGACTCGAGACGTTGTGGCCCCGCCGATCAGCAGCGGGATGGTGAAGCCTTCCCGCTCCAGCTCGCCGGCCACGAAAGACATCTCCTCCAGTGACGGGGTGATGAGCCCGCTCAGTCCGATGATATCCACCTGCTCCTTTCGGGCTGTCTCCAGAATCCGGGCGGACGGCACCATGACGCCGAGGTCGATGACCTCGTAGTTATTACACTGCAGGACGACGCCGACAATATTCTTGCCGATGTCGTGCACGTCGCCCTTCACCGTGGCCAGAAGAACCTTACCGTTGGATCTGGACTGGCTCTCACCGTTGCCGCCCAGGGTCTGCTTTTCCGCCTCGATGTAGGGAATCAGGTGGGCTACCGCGCGCTTCATTACCCGTGCGCTCTTCACCACCTGGGGCAGAAACATCTTCCCCGCGCCGAACAGATCTCCGACTACGTTCATGCCGTCCATCAGCGGACCTTCGATTACGTGAATGGGCCGCTCTGCCTGGCGGCGCGCCTCCTCGGTGTCCTCGATGATGTAATCGGCAATGCCTTCGACCAGCGCGTGGCTCAGGCGTTCGGCTACCGGCGCGTTCCGCCAAGCCAGATCGGCGCCCTGCGCCGCCGCACTTCCCTTTACCGTATCGGCTACTTCCAGGAGACGGTCGGTTGCGTCAGGCCTCCGGTTGAGCACCACGTCTTCGACGCGCTCCAGCAGATCGGAAGGGATGTCGGCGTAGATCGCGAGCTGGCCGGCATTCACAATCCCCATGTCCATGCCCGCCTCGATGGCGTGGTATAGAAACACAGAGTGAATCGCCTCTCGGACCGGATCGTTTCCCCGAAAGGCAAACGACACGTTGCTCACTCCGCCGCTGATCAGGGTGTGGGGCAGGGCGGCCTTGATCCGCCGGGTGGCGTCGATGTACTCGACAGCGTAGTTGTTGTGCTCCTCGATCCCGGTGGCGATGGCAAAGATGTTGGGATCGAAGATGATGTCCTCAGGGGGGAAACCCACCTTTTCGGTCAGGATGTGATACGCCCGCCGGCAGATCTCCAGCTTCCGCTCCGCGGTGTCTGCCTGCCCCTGTTCGTCGAACGCCATGACGATCACCGCCGCCCCGTATCGCCGCACCAGGGTGGCCTGACGGATGAAGCTTTCTTCGCCCTCCTTGAGGCTGATCGAGTTCACCACCGCTTTCCCCTGCACACACTTGAGCCCGGCCTCGATCACGGACCACTTAGAAGAGTCGATCATCACCGGAACCCGGCTGATGTCCGGCTCCGCCGCCAGCAGCTGCAGAAACGTGGTCATGGCCTGCTGGGAATCCAGCATTCCTTCGTCCATGTTCACGTCGATTATTTGTGCCCCGTTCTCCACCTGCTGCCGCGCAATCTCCAGTGCGGCGGGGTAATCGCCGGTCAGAATGAGACGGGCGAACTTCCGCGAGCCGGTGACATTGGTTCGCTCGCCCACGTTCACGAAAAGCGTCTCCGGGCCAACGGTGAGCGGTTCCAGGCCGCTGAGGCGTAGCCGGGGAGGGGGAGATGCCGGGAGGCGGGGAGGTAATCCGGCGACGGCGTCCGCAATGGCCTTGATATGCGCTGGAGTTGTGCCGCAGCAGCCACCAACCAGGTTGACCAGGCCGCTCTCGGCAAATTCGCGGAGAATGGTGGCCATGTGCTCCGGGGTTTCGTCGTAACCGCCGAATTCGTTGGGGAGGCCGGCGTTCGGGTGGGTGCTCACGAAGGTGGGCGCTACCCGGGAAAGCTCCTGGACATATTGCCGCAAGGCCTGAGCACCCAGCGCGCAGTTAAGGCCTACGCTGAGTGGCCGGGCATGGGCCACCGAGTTCCAGAACGCCTCGGTGACCTGGCCGGAGAGCGTGCGCCCGCTCGCATCCGTAATAGTGCCGGAGATCATTACCGGCACCCTGAGCCCCGCCGTTTCGAAGTAGGACTCGATGGCGAAGAGCGCCGCCTTGGCGTTCAGAGTGTCGAAGATCGTCTCGACCAGGAGGAGGTCCGCCCCTCCGTCCAACAGTCCGCGAACCGCTTCGGTGTACGTGGCCACCAGTTCGTCGAATCCGATGTTCCGGAACCCCGGGTCGTTCACGTCCGGCGAGAGCGATGCTGTCCGGTTGGTGGGTCCGAGCACGCCGGCCACGTACTTGGGCGAGTCGGGAGCGCGCAGCTCGAAGTCGTCTGCGACCTCGCGAGCCAGCCTGGCCGAGGCATGGTTGAGCTCGTAAACCAGCTGCTCCATTCCGTAGTCGCCCAGGGAAATGGAGGTCGAATTGAACGAATTGGTCTCCAGGATGTCTGCGCCGGCATCGAGGTAGGCGGCGTGGATAGCCCGGATGATCGAGGGCTGGGTCAACGAGAGCAGGTCATTGTTGCCCTTGAGATCCGATTTCCAGCCGGCAAATCGCTCGCCCCGGTAGTCCTGCTCCCCTAACTGGTAACTCTGGATCATGGTGCCCATAGCCCCGTCCAGCACCAGAATGCGCCGCTGCAGCAGTGGCGCCAGTTCGCGGAGGCGACTCTCCCGGGTTCGGGGCCGGCTGAAGCTGCCGGTGGTAACGGCTGGGGGATGGGCGACAGTGGTCAGAAGACCTCCCAAACAAAAAACCTGAGGCCAAAACGCCACAGGTATGCGTTTTAGCGGTTTATTTTACGTGGCCGCAATCAGCGCAAATCGCCACGGGCTCAATTGTTAACTCAAGTTAACCGGCAGACAGCAGGGAGTCAATTCAGTCCCATCAGATCAGCCCCAGCACAAACCCGCGAACCAGATACAGCACCAGCCAGGCCACCATAGGGCTGAAGTCTATCACGCCAAAAGATGGGAGCACTCTCCTGATTGGGTCGATCAACCAGCCGGTCAGCGCCACAATGGGTCTCATCCAGCGGTTGTAGGGGCCGATACCGAACCATGAGGCGATGACCCGGATCAGGAGTGCCGTCATCAGGACGGTAAATAGGGCGCTCACCAAGAGGCGCAGCCAGATTCGGGGGCCGCTCCTGATAGCCAGAGACACCCCTGCCGCCATTCCGATGAACCAGTGTGTCAGGCTGAGCAGAACCAGCCCGCCGGCGATGACCAGGCCGACCAGCCACAGAGGGGCGGTTTGCGGGCTGCCTCCAGCGGCAATAACCCGGCGTTCCATTCGGAGGAGCAGCGGATCGCTGACCCGGCGGACGAAGCGGGGCCAGGCGCCGAATGGATTGATCCGGTGGGACCGCACGGCCCAGGAAGTGAGGGCCACGACCGACGCGTACACCAGGGCTACGATGACGAGAGTGCGGAGGGCAGTATCGAGAGTGGCGAGGTTCATGGAGGGGAGTCGGACTCAGGGCTCGCCCGAGGTCACCACCTCCATTTGACGTTGGGCGCCAGAACTGGCGGTGCACATCAGGGTGTACCGTCCATTGACCGACGCATCTTCCAGAATCTTGCTGTCACCCCAGCAGGAGAGGATCTCGCGGCCCCCCGGCTGACGAAATCGGACGGTGACAACCGGCTCCCGCTGCACATTGACGATCCGTCGGACCGTCGTAGTCGTGAGGCTTTCGGCGCCCATCTGCTTCAGGGTCCCGGGCGGCCGTCCCCGGTGAGAACCTCGGTAGTCCACCGCTCGATCGAGCAACTCGAAAATTTCCCGTCCGAGAACTTGAGCGTCCCTCTCATCGGGAGAGAGGTTGCTTGGGGGCTTTGAGCGCGAGCTGGAGCTGCCCGTTCCGGTGCAGCCCGCGACCACAAACACCAGCATAAGAGGGATGCGCCAGGGAACCCGGCCGATCATTCCATCGCGAATTCGCGGTTGAACACAACCTCGAAGCTGAATGTCTTGCTCTTGCTGCGGGTTTCCATGTGCTCGGCGATCCGCTTGAGGCGGGCGGGGATACCCATGATTTTCTCTTGCGCCATCCGCCCGAGCTCGTTCAACCCCTCGATACTTTCAATCTTCCAGTATCTGATCTGCTCCTGCACGATGCGCAGGTAGTCTCTAGGCCCGTAGATCCCCGCCCGGCGGATAACGTCGGCCAGTTCTCTGAAGCCGGGCATCGTGACTCCCGGCATGTCAATGGCGGGCAAGATGAATGAAGCGGAGTGGAGAGCCTGATCCGGATCGCGCTTGAGAATCTCACCAAAGACCGTGCGGTAGAAGGTGTAGTGCCGCGCCTCCTCCTTGGCCACCTGGCTCAGAATGGAGGCGAGTTGCGGCTCGTACTCGGCAACGATCTTTCCCGTTTCACTGTGAGAGAACTGGGTTGCTCTTTCCTGTACCGTGGTGTAGGCGAAGACCCGATAGGGATCCCGGTCCCATTCGGGGTGGAAACCGGCCCGGAGATATTCGAACTGCATCTCCTCGAGCTTCCGCTGCTGCAACAGCCGGGTATCCCTTGCGTAGTCGTGAAGCACCTGGCCGTGCCGGTCTTCCTCGGCGGTCCACAGATTGTTCCAGCTCCGCCAGAAACTGTCGTCCCCCAGGTACACAGCCAGCAGCCGGTGAAAGTGGGGGAGACCTTCTTCGGTCAGGAGATTCAGCGCCAGCGCTGCGCGAGCGGGATCCGGGATGCCAGCTGCTCTGTCCCGCAGAGCGGCAAGGTGGGTGTCGGGGCATTCGTCGGGTGCCGGGCCCACCAGATCGACCGGAAACCATAGCTCCCGCTTCCGCTCGTGAACCTCCATGAGCTCACGGACGGTGTCCTCCAGGTCCTCGAGTACCTCGATTTTCGAGTGCAGCTCTCGTGCGGGGTCGGTAACGATGCCCATGAAGTACCTTTTACAACAGAAGACGACACAGTAAGATGCGACCAGCCATCAAAGATAGTGTTGCTGGTGCTGCGAGTGCCACTGCGGTGGGGGTTACGCCTCCTTCGGGCTGAGCGCTTTCTCCATCAATGACCAGGTCCGCTGCCCTATATAGCGGTCGCGGGTGAAGATCCGCCGCCACCCCAAGGCCGCCAGCAGCCCCTCGGATCGGGCGTCATCGGTCCAGAACTCGGCCACATGCGCGCCGGACTCGACCGCGCGCTGCTCGAAGGCGGATAGAAGACGGTGGGCGTGACCCCGGTGGCGCTCCTGCGGCAGCACTACCACGTCGACCAGGTGGGCGACGCCGCCACGAAGCCAGAAGCGGAGGCCCCCGATCCAGTCGCCGATCTCGTTGCTGAGAATGAGGTAGCGCTCATCGAGCGTGCTGGACCAGCCGGCGGGATCTTCCTCTTGCTCGAGCATCTCCGAGAACCAGGCCGCGAAGTCCTCGTCCTGTTCCATATCTCGAATAGTCAGCTCGCTCATACGTACCGTCCTCCCGATGGGAGACTCCTCTTCCCCTGTCAGCAACACTAATGCCACGCCGGCAGTTCCTGTCTGTGAACGTGGTCACGTGGTGCGGGGGCTGTCAGCTACAGGTCCGAGCAGAATCGAGTTGCCTGGTGCCGGCTCCGGGCTAAACTTGGGGAGCATTGGAATATTCAGGAAGGTGGACCCATGACAACGAGTACGACCACTCCTTCGGCCCGGCCGGTCATCGTTCCCTGCCCGTTCTGCTCTGCCGCCAACCGGGTGGACCTTGCTCGGCTAACGGCCGGGCCTAAATGCGCCAAGTGTGGCAAGCCGCTACGGCTGGACCGGCCCCAGAAGGTAGGGGACAAGGACTTTGAGCGAACCATCAGCAGTTCGGCGGTGCCGATTGTGGTGGACTTCTATGCCGACTGGTGCGGCCCCTGCCGGATGATGGCTCCAACCCTTGACGAGTTTGCCCAGAAGCGCGCCGGTGAGGTCCTGGTTCTAAAGCTCGATACCGATGCCAACCCGGTCACTGCATCCCGATTTGGGATCCGGGGAATTCCCACGATCATCGCCTTTCAGGGCGGAAGCGAGCGATCGCGTCACGTTGGCGTAGCCGACCTGAAAGTGCTGGAGAACCTGAGCGGGGTCAGCTGAGGCGCACCATTGCAGCGAGTGCTACCCCGGCTCCCGCCAGGAGGGTGAGCAGGCCGAGCAGAGGCAGGGCCAACTTCAGCCAGTCTTCGTAGCGGACTCCGGCGGCGGCCAGCATGGCCATGAGTGCACCGTTGGTCGGTGTGACAATCTCACACAACCCGGCTCCGTATTGATAGGACAGGACGGTTACTTGCCGGGAGAGACCGATCAAGTCCGAGAGCGGCACCAGCAACGGCATAGTGAGCACGGCCTGGCTGCTGGTGCTCGAGACCGGCACGTGAATCGCGGCCTGCAGGACCATCATGGCCACAGCCGAGAGGGTAGCTGGCAGGCCCGCGATGGGTGTGAACATACCGTTCACCAGGGTGTCGACGATCTTGCCGTCGTTCAGCACAACGTAAATGGCCCGGGCAAATCCGATCAGCAATCCGGCAAACGCCATGGATCGGAAACCGTCCACGAAGGCCTCGGCTGTGCCTTCCAGGCCCAGCCGGCCAAGCACGCCCGCCAGAATTCCCACAACGAAGAAGAGCGCGGAGAGCTGATCGAATTCCCAGTCTAGCCGCTGGGCTCCATAGATGTAGATGGCGAAAGCGGCGAGAATGGAGACCAGAATCACCAGATCTCGCCAATCCAGCGGAACCCTCTGGTCTGCCGGAGGAAGGTCCGGCGGGCGGCGGGTGCGCCGAGCGTACCACATGGTGCCTGCAATCCAAATGGCCAGGGCCGGAATCAGAAATGCGATGCGGAAACCAAGGCCGGAGGCCGGCGGCAGCTGGGCTACCTTCTGGGCGATAATGACCTGAAACGGGTTCACCGGACTGAACGCGGCTCCAACGGCGGCCGTTCCCAGGCTCATCGCGACGGCAACGACCGGAGAGAACCCGAGCTGACGCACCAGGAGAAGTAGCACCGGCACGAAGGCGATTAGCTCCTCCTGCGTTTGCATCATTATCCCGCCGAGGCTGAAGGCCACCCCGGAAATCGGAATAACCAGCAGCCCACGGCGGCTCACCCGCTGAGCCAGCCCTCCGACTACTCGACCCAGGGTACCGGTCCTCTCCACTACCGTGAAGGCGCCACCGATCAGGAAGACCAGCGCGATGACCGAGGCCGCATCGACGATTCCCCGCGGTATGGCCACGACGGCCTGGAAGGGGCCAACGGGATGCTGCTCGACCCGCGTGTAGGTGCCGGCGAGGACGACGCTCCGGCCGGTGGCCGGATCCTCCCGCCGCTGAAACTGCCCCGCGGGAAGAATCCAGGTCAGCACGGCTGCCAGCAGCACGCAGCCGACCAGAAGACTCAGTGGGTGGGGGAAACGAACTTGGGGAGAGCTCACAAGCTGCGGCAGCGGGTGGTGACCGGAGGCACCCGGCTGCAAGCAATACTCTCGTTCATACCCTGGGCCAGCGGCCCGCACGCCGCAGTTTGGGCCTCGCGCAGGGCATCTTCTCGGGAGGCCGCCGATGCAGTTCCGCTCCCCTGGCCCTTGCCAAAGGCCACTACCACGGTGCACTCCACGTGTTGCGAGGCCAATGTCGACCAGAGGAGGAAGGCACCAAACAGCAGGGCTATCAGCAGGGTCACCATACGTCCACGCTTCGTCATACCTCCTCCACCCGGTCCGGCCCGGCGGTCAGGAACCCTGTGACCTGGGGCACTGTTCTGAAGGGAGCGTCCACGAAGGACGCGTCGAGCGAGGGTGCAATGAATGGAATGTGAAGAGGTCCTGATCCGCCTATGGGAATATCTGGACCAGGAGCTTGGGCCGAAAGAGGCGGAAGCGGTGCGAGATCACCTGGATGGCTGTCCAGAGTGCTATCCCGCCTTTGGCTGCGGCCGTGCTCTACTTCGTCTTCTCGCCCGACAGCGGATGAACTGCGCAGCTCCGGCAGATCTCGTCCAATCCATTCGGGTGCGCTTCATGACCTCATGAAAGCTCAGCCAGCCGGCTCAGCATTCACTTCATTGCGGATCCATTCCAGATAAGCCTGATTGCCACCAAGGATGGGCAGGGCGATGATCTCCGGCACCTCGTAGGGATGTAACTCCTGTATCCTTTGCTGCAGCGCCGGTAGGCGATCCATCGTGGTTTTGAAGTGGCAGTACCATTCCCGGCCCTGCTCGATCGAACCCTTCCATGAAAACGTACTGACCAGCGGTCCGTGTACCTGAGCGCAGGCCGCCAGGCGTTCGGCCACCAGACTGCCGGCGGCGCGATCCGCGCCGCTCTGGTCCGGCCAGGTTGTAGTAACCTGACAGCACTCCATCACTCAAAAGTTCTCTGGTTAGGACCGATAGTTATATTTCGGTGTGTTAGCGTGAGGTCCTCGCGTTGGTTTTGGCCGGAAGTCCCACCGTTTCCGCGCCATGCTTCCCATCATTCAGAGGAGCGATCATCGTCCGCCAGCCGCTCTTGAACTGGACCGTCAGCAAGAGGCCTTGAGGATCGGCTTTCACATTGGCGACGTCAGGAAGGCTTCGGGCGTACTTCCCGGCAGCCTCGGCCTGCTGGGCCAATTCGGCGGGTGAAGAGCCTCGATGGGCCTGGGCAAACTCTCGAGCGATGGCTATCTCCTGAGCCTGCTCCCGTCCGTACCGGGCATACTGGTCGGCGGGCACCAGACCGTCCTGATTGACCAATCGGTCACTCAGGTCGTAGTCCCGGCAGGCCAACAGACTCACAGCTATCAGCAGGGCACCAACGGAAACGCGCATTCCAAGTCCTCCGGCTGAGGGACCAAGTGTGATGCTTCAAAGTAAACTGCCGCTGCAATGGGCGTGGTACTCCTTTGCTGCATCAGCGCTGCTCGTGGCACAACCAGTCGAGCTTTCGGCGCAATCGGCCCTGGACTTTCCGTCCGGCAACCAGCCCTCCGTAATCCAGTGGTGGCACGGAGCGATTGTGCTTGGCGGCCTGTCCGGTCTCATGTTGCTGGACAACTCGACCCAACGGCTTACTCAGCGGCACCGGAGCAGTGCCGGGGACGAACTTGCCTCAGGAGTGCGCCACATCGGGCAGCCTGAAGGGTACGCGACGATCACACTGGGATTGCTGGGTGCCGGGCTCATCAGCGGGAACCACGAGATGACCCGCGCTGGGGGCCGGCTTGTCGCAACGCTCTTTGTAGCCGGGGCAGCCTCCAACCTGGCCAAGCTGACCTTCGGCCGGCCCAGACCCGATCAAAGCCTCGATGCCGATGCGTACGTCCCGTTCTCCGGACGGGAGGCCATGCCCTCAGGCCATACCACCATGGCGTTCGCGCTGGCCACGGCACTCTCCGATGACATTCAGCGCACCTGGGCCAGTGTCGGACTCTATACCATGGCGACGGGTGTGGCCTGGTCCCGGTTGAATGACAACCGGCATTGGCTATCGGATGTAGCGGCGGGCGCAGTTGTGGGAGTTACCTCCGCTAAGCTGGTCAACGGACACTGGCGCATCTTCAATCTCCACCCGCCGCAGTTTCTGCTCGGACCGAGCAGCGCCACGGTAGCATGGGAGCTTAGCTTCTAAAAGGGGTTCCTCCAGGCGAACGCATCAGGGCAGGTACGAAATGAAATGGCTCTTCGGTCTTTTGCTGGCTATCTCCTCCCACAGTCTTGCAGCTCAGGACAAAGTCAACGGACCACTAGTGGTGTTCAACGCCGGCAGCCTGGCCAAGCCGTTCAGCGATTTGCTCAAAGCATTCAAAGCCACCCATCCCGAGGTCGTTCCGGCGCAGGAAAATTCTGGAAGCCTGGAGGCAGCCCGGAAATTGACGGATCTGGGCAAGATCCCCGACGTGATCGGTGTAGCCGATTATGGCGTTATTGCCAAACTGCTGATTCCCCAGCATGCCAAATGGTATGCCACGTTTGCCCGCAACTCGATGGTATTGGTCTATAGCGATCAGTCGATCGGGGCCGAGGAAATCAATCCGCAAAATTGGTGGCAGGTGCTGCTTCGGCCGGGCATACGCGCGGGCCGTTCTGATCCAGCACTGGATCCCAACGGGTACCGGACGCTGATGGTGTTTCAGCTGGCCGAAAAGTTTTACAAGCAGCCAGGCCTGGCCGGGAAGCTGGAGCGGGCATTTCCCCCACGGTACATGCGGCCCAAGGAAGCTGATTTGACGGCGCTGATTCAAGCGGGCGAGCTGGACTACTCCTGGTCTTATGCATCCATCGCCCGAACCGCCGGTCTGCGCTACGTTGACCTACCCGACGAAATAGACCTGAGCAACCCGGCGCTGGCCGACCAGTACGCCCGGGCCTCAGTCCGGATTCCGAGTGGCCGCCCGTCCGGCCAAGACTCGGTCGAGTTTCGGGGCGAGCCGATTGTATATGCCCTGACCATTCCCACCAAGGCGCCCCACCCGGGCACCGCTGAATCCTTCGTCCGCTTCGTGCTCTCGCCCGAGGGAAAGGCCATCATCAAGCAGAACGGATTCACCCTGCTGGAGCAGCCTCTCCTGGCCGGCCCCGGAAAGCCGCCCGCCGGACTCTTCTGATTATCTTCACCAGACCTCTGGCTTCTGGTGCAGTGATGAGCGGCACTTCGAACATTCCCCGCCCCCGCAATGAGCCGGTGCTGAACTATGCTCCGGGTTCGCCTGAACGTACCACCCTCAAAGCTGCTCTCGGGTCGGTGGGTGGACGGCAGGCCGACATTCCCGCGGTAGTAAATGGGCGGGAGATTAGAACCGGCAACACCCAGGATGTGGTGTCCCCCCATTGTCATGGGCGGGTGCTGGCTAAGGCCCATCAGGCAGACCGTGCGACGATCGAGAGTGCGGTTGAGGCGGCGGTCCAGGCCCAACAGGATTGGGGCCACTGGCGTTTCGAAGACCGAGCCGCGGTCTTTCTCCGGGCGGCCGAGATGTTGGCCGGCACCCACCGGCAGCTCTTGAACGCGGCAACCATGCTGGGCCAGAGCAAGACTGCCTACCAGGCCGAGATTGACAGCGCCTGCGAGCTCATCGATTTCCTCCGCTTCAACGTGCACTACGCCGAGCGCATCTACGCCGAACAACCCGAGTCGGCGCCGGGTGTATGGAACCGGCTCGACCATCGGCCGCTGGAGGGGTTCGTCTACGCCATTACACCGTTCAACTTCACGGCCATCGGCGGCAACCTGCCGACCGCTCCTGCCCTGATGGGGAACGCGGTGGTTTGGAAGCCCGCGGCGACCGCAATGTTGAGCAATTGGTATTTCTACCGGCTGCTGATAGAGGCAGGCTTGCCGCCCGGCGTGATCAACTTCCTTCCGGGCGACCCGGTGGAAGTGAGCGATGTTCTCTTATCCGATCGCCGGCTGGCTGGAATCCATTTCACCGGGTCAACCGCAGTGTTTCAGACCCTATGGAAGTCGGTAGCCGCCAATCTCGATCGCTACGCGGGATACCCCAGGATTGTAGGCGAGACCGGGGGCAAGGACTTCATTCTGGCCCACACCAGTGCCGACCTGGACGCTCTCGCGGTTGGCATCGTGCGCGGCGCGTACGAATACCAAGGCCAGAAATGCAGTGCGGCATCCCGGGCCTATATCCCGGACACCATCTGGCCCGCGGTTCGCGACCGCGTCGTTCCGTTGATCGAGGACATTAGAATGGGCGACGTGGCGGACTTCAGTAACTTCATGGGCGCAGTCATAGACCGGCGGGCGTTCAACCGACTGAAGGATCATCTCGAGGCCGCGAAGCGGGATCCGGGAGTAAAGGTGTTGGCTGGCGGAGGGACGGATGACTCGGTCGGATACTTTGTCCAGCCCACGCTGCTTCAGGTGGAAAATCCAGCCTACCGTCTCATGTGCGAGGAGATTTTCGGTCCGGTCTTGACGGTTCACGTCTATCCCGCCGCCAAGTGGCAGGAGACGCTGAAGCTGGTGGATCAAACCAGCCCTTATGCTCTGACCGGGGCGGTGTTTGCCCGGGACCGGGCCACCATCACCGAAGCTGACCGGGCACTGCGATACTCGGCGGGTAACTACTACATCAACGACAAACCGACGGGGGCTGTGGTTGGGCAGCAGCCGTTCGGCGGCAGCCGAGCCAGCGGGACCAATGACAAGGCGGGCTCGATCCTGAACCTTCTTCGCTGGGTATCGCCCAGGAGCATCAAGGAGACCCTGAGCCCCCCGAAGGACTATCGCTATCCTTTCATGGAGGCGGAGTAGAAGCTGGTGGGTCGCCGCTCCGCAGCGCTGTTTTTAGCGGTGCTGGCAGGTTCCCGGGTCCTCGCTGCCCAAGCAGACCCCGCTGTCCTTCGGTACGCTGTGCCGCAGTTGCACTGCTCGCAATTCTTGGAAACCTCCCTAACTACCATTGTCACCCAGAGCGGGCGCCGGAGCCGGGAGCAGACCGTCGAACGAAGAGGCGTATGGCAATTCCGGGCAAAGGCAGAGAACACGGGCGTGGCCCTAACCGGCTGGCTGGACACCCTCGTGCTGCTCCGACGCTCCCCCGAAACCACTATACGTCCCGATACCGACGGGTTGATCGGCGGCCGCTACCGTGGAGTTCTCCGCCCGACAGGAAAGTACCTGGCCCGAGTTCAGCCGTTCGTTCCGGGAGAGGTGGCCGAAGTCTCGGACATGGCAAAGGCTCTTGACGATTTCTTCCCGGATCTCCCTCCGGCTGCCCTGCACCCGGGCGAGGCATGGGCCGACACGTCCGGACTACTAATTCGGCGGCTGGCCGACAGTGCATTGTCCGGAGTGCCGCTATACCGCTACGCGCTGGAGGCCACACGGAAAACCAGGAGCGTTCCGGTCAAGTACGACACGATACCATTGGCGCTGGAGCAGATCAGCCGAGAACGGGGGACCTTCGTCTGGCATCCTACGCTGGGGCTAGTGAGGCGGGATCGCACGATCGTAGTGGAAACCAGCGTGCCGGCCAGCCGGGCGGTGCCGGAGCCGGTGCGCGCACGGGTGGAGCAACGAATCAGCGTCCAGCGAGACCTGCGGGTGCCGGTGAATCGATGTGCCGAAAGTGGAGCCGCGCCTCAGACTGGTAAGGGAGCTTCGGACGGATAGCGATACTGGTAGTCCGGCAGGGCGGGTTCCTCCAGAGCCTGGTCGACGATCTTGCGCAGGGGCGTCAGGGTGCACACCGGATCGGTATTGGCAGCGTCGCCCGTCAGGGCAAACGCCTGACAGCGGCAGCCGCCGAAGTCAACCGTCTTCCGAGGGCAGCTCCGGCAAGGCTCCTTCATCCAACTGTCGCCCCGAAATATCCTGAACGCCTCTGACTCCTGCCAAATCCAATCCAGCGAATGCTCGCGAATGTTGTCGAAGCTGAGGCCCGTGATCTGGGTGGCGCCGTGGCAGGGCAAGACGCTCCCATTGGGCGCGATCACCAGATACAGCTTGCCCCACCCGCCGTAGCAGGCCTTAGGAAAGGCCTCATAGTAGTCCGGCAGCACATAGGTGATTTGCATTCGACCACGGTACCGCTGGATGGCACGCTCGGCGATCTCACGTGAACGCTCGACCTGGTTGCGAGTTGGCTGCAGCGCCGAGCGATTGCGGAGTCCCCAACCGTAATACTGGGTGTTCGCCAGCTCGACCCGGTCGGCGCCGAGATCGGCGGCCATATCGATGATCTGTTCGATTCGGTCCAGGTTGGCCCGGTGCAGCACCACGTTCACGGTAAAGGCAAATCCCAATTCGCGGACCAGCTGTGCGGCAGCCTGCTTGTGCCGGACCGACCGGACTCCCGCAATCCGCTCGGCCACCTCGGGATCGGAATCCTGAATCGAGATCTGAATGTGCTCGAGCCCAATCTCCTTCAACCGTTCAGCCCGATTCCGCGTGAGCCCCAGGCCCGACGTAACCAGTGTCGAGTAGAGTCCCACCGACCTGGCGTGGGCGGCCATATCCTCCAGATCCTTCCGCAGCAGCGGCTCGCCTCCAGACAGACCCAGTTGGAGGACACCCAGTGACCGCGCCTCGCTGAATACCCGTTTCCACTCGTCGGTGGTCAGCTCGGCCTCGGCTCGCATCAGCTCGAGCGGATTGGAGCAGTACGGGCAATGCAGCGGGCAGCGATGGGTCAGCTCCGCCAGCAGCGTGGTTGGGCGGTCAGCCGGCACGGATCAACTCCCGCTGGGCCATGGTGTCGAGGTATTCAGTCACGTCGGCTTCCACATCGGCCTGGTAACGCTCGTTGAGGATGGCCACGATGTCCCCCACGCTACGGGCTCCGTCGCAGAGCTCCAGGATGGCGGCACCGGTATCATTGAGAAGCACGGCACCCTCGGGATATAGCAACACGGGTCGCTGCCGTACCGGATCGAAATCCAGCCGAGCGAGCCGCCAGAGTTTCGGCCGGGAATCAGCAGTCAGGAGCCGGGAATCCGCTGCCACGCTAAGACTCTCGGTACGCGTGGTGGATGGTGTCGATCATCACCCACAGCATCTCGAGCTTGAATGCCAGGGCTTCGAACGCGCGCCGTTGCGTCTCGACCGTAGTGCAGTGCTCCTGAACCAGGGCGAGCCCCTGCTGGCTGTCCCGCGGAGCCTGGACCAGACGGCTTCGGAAGTACGCCAACCCCTCGGGATTCACCCAGGGGTAGTGCTCGGGAAAGGCCGCGATCCGGCTGCGCATGAGTCCGGGGGCAAACAGCTCAGTCAGCGACGAGGCCACCGCTTCGATCCAGGGCCTCGTCTTGCAGAAGGTCACGTACGCTTCCGCGGCGAACCGGACCCCGGGCAAGACGTGCCGTTCGTCCTCCATCTCCGCTCGGGGAACTCCCACCGCCTCGCCCAGTCGAATCCACATTTCGATGCCGCCCGTTCCCGCCTCGATGCCGTCATGATCCACGATACGCTGCATCCACTCGCGGCGTACCTCGGGAAGGGGGCAGTTGGAGATGATGGCCGCATCCTTCCGGGGGATCGCGCGCTGATAGGCCAGCCGGTTGGCCACCCAGCCCTGCAGCTGTCGCGGCGTGAGCCGTCCCTCATGCATGAGCTGATGGAATGGATGGTGAGCATAGTAGGATGTACTGAACGCCCGAAGACTTTGGGCCAGCGCTTCGGGAGACTGCGGATGGGTGAGCGGGGGAATCGGCGGCGGCGGCGGAGCAGCCAGCTCCGAGGCGACGAGCGCAGTGGTGATGGTCATAGGGTAAAGCTCATCCCGTCCGCTCCCACCAGAATACCGGCCTGCTCGACTGCTGATCGCTCGGGTGAATCCTCCAGGAGCATTGGATTGCTGTTGTTGATGTGGGTGTAAACTCGGCGCGTGTCGATCGCTGAAAGCCGGGCCAGACTCCCATCCGGTCCGGCCACCGGAAGATGATCCATTTCCCGGGCGGTTCGATCGCTGATGCCCAGCTCGATCAGCTCGTCGTTGCTCCAGAACGTCCCATCGAAGAGGATCAGATCAGTCTGTTGCAGCTTCTCCAGCAACGGCGGGCTCAATTCACCGCACCCCGGCACGAAGGCGCAACGTCCACCGGTCGCTTCGTCTCCGATGATCAGCCCGGTGGTGTGCCCTTTCGCCGAGGTAGTGGCGAATCGAGGGGGGCCGGCCGGCACCTCGATCGGTTCCACCCAGATCCGGGAGATCTTGCCATCGCGATAATGGAGAGGGGTGCGCTTGCCCGGGGTAACGTGAGTGACCGTCACCTCGGCAAAGGCACGGGTGACCGGGAGTAACCTCGAATCCGCCTCGAGGATCGACTGTACCGCTTCGGTCAGATAGAGCTGCAGCGACCGCGCCTCGCGAAGGAGCACAATTCCCAAGGTGTGATCGAGCTCGGCATCGGTGATAACGATTCCTTCCACCGGAACGTGGCGCACGCCGCCACCGGGCCGGATCCCGGGCAGGCAGGCCAGCTGAGTGCGGACGTCGGGCGAGGCATTGAGCAGGAACCAGCGCTCGCCATCGGCGCTGACGGCGGCCGACGACTGAGTACGCTGATTGGCTCGATGGGGCTCGAACCGTCCCGAGCGGCAGGTAGGACACCAGCAGTTCCACTGCGGAAATCCTCCGCCAGCGGCGGTGCCCAGAAGAACGATGTGCAAGCTTGACAGCCGAAGGGCCCGCTTACGCGAGCCCCTCAGTTATCGCTGTGGTTAGAGCGTCGCGACGTATGCAGTCACTTCCATCGTGACGGCTACGACTTCCGCTTCAGGCTTGGTCCAGGTCATCTCTTGCTCCAATGGGTAGTGAGTAAGCCGACATCGATACTGGGTGATCTCACCCAGCCGGGCCGTCGCGAGACCCGACAACCAAGGGGGTAAGGCATTGGTTGTGCCACGTGGTCCAGGCAACCCTTGCGTCAAGCTCAAGGCTCTGTCAGAACGAAGCTTGGCTCTGTAGCTCGGATCAGTATGGGAGAGGCTTTGATGGGGGAGAAATAGTCAGATTGGGTGATATCACCCACCCTGAAGACCAAACTTCTTGAGCCGGTATCGGAGAGTGTCTCTGGTAATCCCCAGGCGTTGGGCCGCCTTGGTCTGGTTCCCCCCGGATTCGCGCATGGCGCGCTCGATCAGGCTCCGTTCCCACTGGCTGAGATCGCTGCCGGCCGGCTCGGCGGCAGGGCTAGGCGCTTCCTGCGCCGGGGTTACGCTGGTTCCATCCGGACTGCCGGTGACCTGAACCGGAGTGGCCAGCGACAGGTCGTCCACGGTCAGTATGTGATTTCGGCTCCAGAGCACCGCCCGTTCGATCACATGACTGAGCTCGCGCACGTTCCCCGGCCATGGGTAGGCCATCAAGGCCTGACGAGCCCGATCGTCGATTCGCCGGGTTCCCTTTCCGTACTTACTACTAAAGCGGCGCAGGAAATGTTCGGCCAGCAGCGCGATGTCTGCTCCCCGCTCCCGGAGCGGCGGCAGGTGGAGCAGAATCACGGCAAGCCGGAAATAGAGATCTCCCCGAAAGAGATTCTGCTGCACCTGCCGCTCGAGGTTTCGGTTCGTGGCCGCCAGAATCCGCACATCAACCCGACGGTCCCGGATCCCGCCCACCCGGCGCACTGTTCGATCCTCGATCGCTCGGAGGAGCTTGCCCTGCAGTGACAGCTCGAGATCTCCCACTTCGTCCAGGAATATGAATCCTCCCTCCGCCGCCTCGAACAACCCCAGCTTGGATTCCTTGGCATCGGTGAAAGCGCCGCGTTCATGCCCAAACAGCTCCGCTTCCATCAGGTTGGCGGGCAGGGCCGTGCAGTTCACGTCTATGAAAGGCTTGCCTGACCGGCGGCTCAGCTGGTGAAGGGACCGGGCCACCAGACCCTTGCCGGTTCCAGTCTCGCCGGTGATCAGGACCGGGGGGGTCTCATCGAGGTCGGCCACCTGGCGGACTTGATCCATCACCGCGAGGATGGCCGGCGATTGACCCAGCAGCCCGGTGAGGGGAACCTCGTTTGCGGCCCGCCGGCGATAGTAGGACAGCTCCTGCCGGAGCATGGCGTTTTCCCGGGCTCGATCGGCCAGGAGCTTCAGCTCCTCGAGGTCGACCGGCTTCTTCATATAATCGAAGGCACCGAGCTTCACCGCCTCGACGGCACCTTCGATGGTGCCATACGCGGTCATGATGATCACCGGGATCGCGGGATCGAACTCGCGGATTCGGCGAAGGAGGTCAATTCCGCTCATACCGGGCAGCCGCACGTCGGTGAACACCACGTCCGGACGGAGCGTCTGTACCAGAGCCAGCGCGCGCTCCCCATCGTCCGCCACTTCCGCCTCGTAACCGGCCTCGGCCAGGAAGGCCTTGACCGCGCGGGCCAGGGTACGCTCGTCGTCCACGATCAGGACGGTGCCGCCGCTGGCCGTCATCCGATTGCCTCGTCCCGGACCGTCGCTGGGAGCCGTACCCGAACACTGGTGCCGCCCGGCCGGCTCAGAATTTCCAGCCGGCCACCGTTCTGCTCGATGTAACGCTTGGCGATGGCGAGACCCAACCCGGTTCCATCCTGGCGGGTAGTAAAGAACGGCTCGCAGACGGAGGGCATAACCTGGTCCGGAATTCCCGGTCCGGTATCGGCGATTTCGATGGTGACCTCGGAGGACTGGCCGCCATTATTCGCCGGCCCAATGGCCGAGATTCGCAGCGTTCCCCCGCTGGGCATGGCATCGAGGGCATTGGAGACCACTTCAAGGAGAGCCTGCTCCAGCTGCATCGGATCGACCCGGACCTGAGGCAGGAGCGGCGGGAGATCCAGCGCCAGCTCTACTCCGCGCTCGCGCAATGACTGGGCAAAGGCTGGCAGCAGCCCTTCGACCAGGCTGGAAACATTCTCCTGAAGCGGACGATATGGAGCCGGGCGGGAGAAGCTCAGCAAATGGCTGATCCGCCGGTCGAGCCGATCCACCTCGTCGATGATGGCGGTGAGATGTTCCGTGGCCGAGGGTGCGTCGGGATGGCGGCGAACCAGCTGAGCGGCGGCTCTGAGGCTGGCCAGTGGATTGCGGAGACCGTGGGCCACGGCCGCCGACATCTCTCCGATGGAAGCCAGCTTCTCCGATTGCACTAGCTGGGCCTGGGTTCGCTCGAGTTGGGAGATCTTTGTCTCCAGCTCGGTATTGAGCCGCAGCAGGTCGCTCCTCGACTGGCGCAGCTTGTCGGTCATGTCGCCGAAGGCATGTGCCAGCTCTCCAACTTCATCCCGAGAGCTGGCGGTGACCGGATGATCCAGCCGGCCCGCGCCGACGGTGGCCATCGCTCCGGTAAGCTCTCGCAGCGGCCGGGCCAGGCTGCGAGAGATCAACCAGGAGGCGAGCAGGCAGCCGATGAGAGACAGAATCAGGGTCAACAGCAGGATCTGTTTCTGTCCGGCAAGAATCTCCTCCAGCCGGGCATAGGCTCCTCGCACGCTGGACTCGCGGGCCTGCCGATAAATCTCCCGGTTCAGCTGAGTGAGTGCGGGCAGCAGACGTCCCTTCAGCTCATGCTGGGCGGTGTTGAACGCAGCCTGCCGTTGTCCGGAATCGTAGAGCCGGAAGATGCTATCCGCCGCTGTTTGGATCTGCTGCTGAATGCCGCGGACACTCTCGGCCAGGGCCATTTCTTCCGGGCGCAGCTCGGCGGCCCAGCGCTGCTGCCAGTAGTTTACCACCTGCCCGGTAAGCCGGAATTCTTTGCGTGCGGTTGGATCCAGCCCGCTGAGATATCGCCAGATGACCTCACTCTGGTCGAACATGGCAGTTTCCAGTTCCGCATAGGTGCGGGTGCGAGACATGCTCTCACCCAGCGCCTGCAAGGCCCGCCGCTCCAGCAGATTGCTCCTAATGGCGCTGCCCCCGACCGCGAGAGCCGGCAGCGCCATGAGTGCAAATCCAAGCAAGAGTTTGCGCTGGAAGGTCACGTTTCTAAGCTAACCGATACCTTCATCTGCGTGAGTAGCAACTACGTTGTCTCTGCGATTGGGCGGAGCCACGGATGAACGCGGATGGAAATGACTTAAAACACCATGAGACAACTCGGCGCGTCATCGGAAGTTTCTACCAGGTGTACAACGAGTTGGGCCCGGGTTTCCTGGAAGCGGTATACGTGGAGGCCCTTAGCCTGGCTCTCCATCAAGGAGGCTTGTTAGTGTATAGAGAATTGCCAATCAAGGTCCATTTTCGCGGACATGTAGTTGGTCGATTTCGGGCCGATGTTGTGGTTAATGGTAGGGTTCTGGTTGAGGTAAAGGCTCTGCCCAGGCTCGAGCCCGTCCATGGAGCTCAGATACTGAACTACTTGCGAGCAACTGCGCTGGAGGTGGGTCTTCTGCTGAATTTTGGTCGCTGTCCTCAATTCAGGCGGTTTCGTTTCGATAACGCCTTTAAGACAGGTCACCATCGCTTGCCACGGAAAAGCTGAGGCTAGCGTCTAGCCGGAGTTATCCGCTTCCATCGGTGTTCATCTGTGGCTGCTTTTACTTGGTTGCCGCTGTGGTGCCTGATGAAGAATTCTTTCCCGTCTCTATCGTCACGTCTACCGACATGCCTGGTCTCAGTGGCACCGGGGCACCTGCGGGCTGGTCGACGGCAATTCGGACCGGAACTCGCTGCACCACCTTGGTGAAGTTTCCCGTCGCATTATCGGGGGGCAGCAAGGCAAAACGAGCCCCGGTGGCAGGACTGAGACTCTCCACGCGGCCCTCAAACTTGCGGCCCGGATAGGCGTCGACCGTGAACTCGGCCCGGTCGCCCACTCGCACGTGGGTCAGCTGGGTTTCCTTGAGATTGGCGGTTACCCAGACGTTCTCGTCTGGCACGATGGACATGAGGGTCTGCCCCACCTGCACCAGTGCTCCGACTTCGGCATTGCGCCGGGCCACCGTGCCAGACACCGGTGCGGTGATGTAGGCGTAGCTGAGCTGCAGCTTGGTGTTCTCGACCGCGGCCTGCGCAGCCGCCAGACGGGCATCAGCGCTGCGCACCGCCGCGCCCGATGCCGACACCTGACTTCCCGCGGCGGCAGCCTGTCGGCGGGCCGCCTCGAGCTTTGCGGCAGCCTGGGCAGCGGCGGCTTCTGCGGCGTCGAATTGCTGGGCCGAAACAATCTTCTGAGCCGCGAGCTTGCGATAACGCTCCACATCCGCCGCAGCTTTGTGGTAATCGGCCTCGGCGGCGCTGACCGATGCCTGCGCGGATGCTGCCTCCGCCCGGGTTGCCTGAAGCTCGGCCTGGGTCTGGCCGGCCCGTCCGCGGCTGCCCACTGCCGCCTCAGCCTGGTGCAGGTCAGCCTCAGCCTGCTGCAGCTTGACCTTGAGATCACGGTCGTCCAGGATCACCAGCGTATCACCGGTCTGCACGTGCTGGTTGTCGTCCACCAGAATGCGGGTGACAAAGGCAGCAATCCGGGGAGCGATCAGCGTGATGTGACCGTCTACCTGGGCATTATCGGTGGAGACATGATGCCGGGAATACAGGTAGCGGTTGAGCCCCCAGACACCGAGCGCCAGCGCCAATACCCCGACAATGATGACTGGAATCCGCCGGCGCTTCGGCCTCGTCTCCGCCGCCTCCGCTCCATTCTCGTCTGTGCCTTCTGCCATGGTGCGTCTCAGTCGCCGGTCAGGCGATCAATGGAGTTGTTCGATGACGCCGAGGGCCCGATATGTCGCAACCCGGGCTGTTCCGTAGCTCACCCGAGCCTGAATCAGGGCGTCCTGAGCTGCAATCACTGAGCTCTGCGCGTTCGTTGTTTCCACGCTGCCGGCCACGCCGGCCGTGAACCGTTGCTGCGCCTCACTCAGCTCGCGGTTGGCCAACTTGACCCGCTCGTCCGCGATTGCCACCTGCTGCTCCGCCGACGCGAGGTCCAAAACCGCCTGCCGGGCCTCAGTCTCGATCTGGTCGGCGAGGGTGTGCTCTCGGATCTCCTGAATCTCCAGGCGAGCCTGCTCCTCCTTGGAGCGGTTCTGTCGTCGAAATCCGTCCAGGATGGGAACACTCACCAGCAGCTGCAGGTAGTAGCTGCCGGCCAGAACCCGGGTTTGCTGACCGCTCTCAGTGTAAAACCCGTTCACCGACAGGCTCGGCAGATTCTCATAGCGAATGGCCCGCAAAGTTCGCCGGGTTGCTTCGGTGCGGGCATGCTCCGCCAAGAGCTCGGACCGATGCTCGCGCGCGTAGCGCGCCGCCTCGTCGGGTTCCCGTGGTATCGCGAGTGGAGCGAGACCCAGAGAATCGGCCAGCTGCAGCCGGGTGTTCGAGGGCAGGTTCAGTGCTCTCACGAGATCCAGTCGCGAGCGGTCGGCCTGGTTTCGTGCGACCGCCAGCTGGGTTCGAACTGAACCAAAGCTCACCTCGCTGCGGGTCACATCGATGGCGGCGCTCACACCAGCCTCCACCAGTTTTCGCGCCTGTTGCAGCAAGTCCGCGGCCACTGTGCTATCGGCGGTGCGGGCTCGCACCGTCTCCTCTGCGCTCAGCACCCGGAGGTAGGCCACGCCGGCATTCGCCCCGACGACATCGCCGATTACCCGGGCATCGAGCTTCGCTGCGGTGACGGTGTCCTGCCCGGCCCGGTAGCGGGTTCGCGCGCTGAGGTCCAGGATGCTCTGGGAGGCACGAAGCTGGAGATTGTAAAGATTGAACGCATTAGTAACCCCGCTGATCCCGGGAAAGCCGAAGGCGTCGAGGTTGATGGTCTGACGAATGTAGGAGGCTTGTCCTTCGATGTTGGGCAGGAGGTCGGCCAGGCGCTGTCCCCTACGGGCCTCAGCAGCCCGCACGTTCAGCTGGGCAATAGCTGCTTCTACTCCTTGGCGGCGGCCGATGGTAATGGCGTCGATCAGGCTGATGGGTCCGCTCGGAACAGTGGGTTTCTGCGCCAGGAGCGGCGCATAAATCCCCACCATCGCGGAGCTCAGTAGAGCCGCGGTGAAGCGCATGACTGGTCCTGGGAAGTCAGGGACTGTGACTGGAGGCGAACGCGCCGCCTTCCGATTGGAGGTACTGGGAGGTCATCGGCTAAACCTAGGGTATCGGTCCGTAATTGAGATATCGGTCGGACACACCATGCGGTGTGACAGCAATCACACAGCCGAACCCGATGCCGTCAGTCGTTCCAGAGTGAGGGATTCTCTTGCTCCCATTCCTTCAATTCCGTAACTTGTCGTCAACCCGTCGCGGGAGGTCCTGCCGATGTCGGACGCATTCCTCAGCTCCGACGATTTCGACGAACAAGCCCATCATCTCTATAATGAAGGCCGCTACGATGAAGCCCTGACTGTTCTCAATGAAGGCATAGCGCTGTACCCCCACGCCGTCGAATTGCACATCGGAAGAGCCTACGCCCATTTGGCCCGGGAGGAATACGCCTGGTCCAGACGAAGCTTCGAGCAAGCTCTGGCGTTGGATCCCGATCATGAAGACGGCCTGGCCGGCTTGGGTGAAACCCTGCTCAAACTCGGCGATCGGGCGGGCGCTATGCGGGCGGTCGAGCGCATTCTACAGCTCGGGTTCCAGGACGATCACGAGCTCATGCTGCAGATTGGACGGGCCTTGTTCCGCGAAGGACTGGTTGCTCCGGCCCATCGGTTCTTCGATCTCGCCGTGGCGGCCCACCCCGAGTCGCCCGACGCCGCGGCCTGCCTCGGCTATGCCTCCCATCGATTGGGGAACGATGCCGGCTCCCTGTACTGGCTGCGTCGTGCGCTGGAGATCGATGCGGGATACAGCGAGGCCCGGATCTATCTGGCCAACCTGCTCTACGACCGGGGCGAAAGCGAGGCGGCGCTGCACCAACTGGAGCGAACCCAGCCCGAGGATCACTACGACGAGCTGGGCATCTGGCGCCATATCGAACTGAAGAAGTCGATCTACCGGCTTCCCGATGAAGATCCCGAGCTTGCGCCCTGGCTAGTGCGGCTGGCGGAAGTAGCCGGAGAGCCAGACGCCATCGACATGCTGCTGGCCGAGGTCGAGGCCCAGCAGGCCGACGGTGGTGTACGCGACCCGCACCAGCTGGAGCTGTTCGGGACCCTGCTCAGCGAGCTGCACGCGATGCAGAAGCGGCCGGGCCAGGGCGAAGCCCACCTGATAATGACCCTGGCCGGCCAGACGATCCGGGGCACCTGGGACGAAATTCTGCTGCAGATGAAAGCCGCCGACCGGGAATGGGCCCACGGATCGCTGAGCGATTTCATGGCCAGCTTGGCCCGGCGGGGCCAGGCTGAAACCGGTGTTGTCATTCCCACCACGGACGCTGAGGCCTTTATCAGAGGAAGTGCCGAAGCTGGCGTGCTTCGGATAATGCAATAAAACGGTGAGCGGTAGGCGGTGAGCGGGGGGCTCCGGTTAAGTTGTGGAGTTCCCCGCTTTTTTTGGACTTCAAGGGCCAGAGATGACCATTTCCCCATCCCGTTCACCGCTTAACCCGCCCCATGAGGGCCGGGCTCTCCGCTCACCTGTTTGGACCAAAGGTGTCCATCGGGAGGTGCTGCCAAACGGCCTGACGCTCCTGATCCAGCCGGACCACTCTGCCCCGGTGGTGGCCGTGGTGACCCACGTGAAAGCAGGCTTTTTCGACGAGCCGGACCACTGGATCGGCATCTCACATGTGCTGGAGCACATGTTCTTCAAGGGCACGTCGCGCCGGGGAGTGGGCGCCATAGCCCGAGAAACCAAGGCTGCAGGGGGTTATCTCAACGCCGGAACGGGATACGATCACACCAGCTACTTCACCGTGCTGCCCGCATCGGGTCTGGACGCCGCTCTGGACATCCAGTCCGACGCTCTGCGCAATTCGGTCATCGATCCAGGTGAGCTGGCCCGGGAGCTTCAAGTCATCATTCAGGAGGCCAAGCGGAAGCGCGACACTCCTGGAGCCGTGGCTCAGGAAACTCTGCATGAGGTGATGTTCGACCGGCATCGCATTCGCCGTTGGCGTATCGGTCACGAAGATCACCTTGCGCGGCTCACCCGGGACGACGTGCTGGGCTACTATCGCTCGCGATACGTGCCCGAGCGAACCATCGTGGCGATCACCGGCGACATCAATGTCGAAAACGCGCTGGAGTTGGCTCGCGCCAGGTATGCCGACTGGATCCCCCATCCCGGCGCCATAGACGTTTCACCTGAGGAACCGGCGCGGCACGAGGTGCGGGCCCGCACCCTCCGCGGCGATGTTTCTCAAGCCGAGCTGGTGTTAGGCTGGAGAACCGCACCGGCACTGCACGAGGATGCGCCGGCGTTGGACCTCGCGGCAGCGGTGCTCGGCTCCGGCAGAGGCAGCCTACTCTACCAGGCTCTCCGCGACACCGGCATTGTCAGCTCGATCTCGGCCCATAATTACTCGCCCACCGAGCTTGGCGTCTTCAGCATTGGCGCCGATCTGTCCCCGGAGAATGTCCCGCTGGCGATAGAGCGGATCGCGGAATGTGTGGCCCGGCTTACGCTGGTGGGCCCCACGGCGGATGAGCTGGATCGAGCACGCACTCTGCTGACCGCCCGTTGGGCCAGACGACTGGAACCTATGGAAGGGAAGGCCTCTGCTCTGGCCTCCGCCGAGGCACTGGAGCACGTGTCCTTCCTTGACCGGGAGTATGCCGCCCTGGTCTCGCTGGGTCCGGACACGGTGCGCCAAGCCGCCGCGCGGTATCTCCTGCCGGAGATTGTAGCCGGAGTTGTCTACCTCCCGGACGAGGAAGGAGAGGATCTCGGGCCGGAGCTTCTGGCCCGCAGCTTCGCGGTGACCGCATTGGGCACGAGCGCCACCCGGCGAGTTCAGCCGGTTCGAGTCTCCCCATCATCTCTTCGGGTCGGGGGTACCTGGGAAGCCGACGTGCGCCACACTCCGCTCCAGGGAGTGGATCTTTTGGTCCGGCGCAAAACCGGGGTGCCGCTCGTTACTCTGGGATTCTATGTCCCCCGCCTCGAGTTCGAGCCCCCCGGGCGGGCGGGATTGGCCGCCCTGATGGTCCGCAGCGCGGTCCGTGGAGCCGGAGATCTGGATGCAGCCGGCCTGGCCTTCGCCTTTGAACGGCTGGGGGGGACCTTGAGTCCCACGGCCGCCTCAGACTGGCTTGGGTTCGGCACCACTGTTCTGACCGAGCATCTGGCTGAAGCGGCAGCCTTGCTGGATCAGGTCTGCACCGCTCCTCGTTTCGTGGAAGCTGACATCACTACCGAGCGCGACCTCATGAAGATCGAGGCCGAGCAGGTGGCAGACGACATGTTTCGTTACCCCTTTCAGCTGGGATTCGCTGGAGCTTTCAGGGACCAGACGTATGGCCTTCCGGTTGCCGGGTTGCCTGAGACTTTGGCCGGCATTTCTGCCGCCGAGGTTCGCGACTGGCATTCCCGCGCCATGCTCGTCGTCCGGCCGGTGGTCCTCGCGGTCGGTGACATCGATCCGGAAGAGGCGAGTGCCACACTGGCGGGGATATTCCAGGAGTATCGCCCGGCAAACAAGGGAAGGCCGGTTGCTCCGGTAGGGGGACCAGCCGCTGGCGAGATGCGAGTGGTCACCCGAGAGAAAGCGCAGACCGCATTGGCTATGATCTTCCCCGGGCCGCTTCGTGCAGGCTCGCAGCGGCACGCCGCCGAGGTGTGGGCGGCGGTTGCCAGCGGACTCGGGGGACGCCTCTTCGAGGCTCTGCGTGACCGGCGCTCGCTGGCCTATACCGTTCTTGCGTCGAGCTGGCAGCGGGGGCGCGCCGGAGCGCTGGTCACTTATATCGCGACTTCCCCGGTGCGCGAGGAAGAGGCGCGGGCGGCGATGCTCCACGAGCTGGAGGGGTTTCGAACTACACCGGTGGAGGAGGTGGAGCTGACCCAGGCCATCAATTATCTCGCGGGGCAGGCCGAAGTCGGAAGACAGAGCGCCGGAGCGCTGGCGGGGGAGATGCTGGAAGCCTGGTTGATTGGCGGGGGTTTGACCGATCTGGAGGATCCCGCTGCGGCCTTCCGCGCGGTTACCTGGGAGGATGTGCTGCAGGTTGCTCAGGCCAACCTGGATCCGGGACAGAGGGCTGAGGGTGTGGTGCGCGGTACCAGGCTCAGACCGCCAGCCGGCGACTGATCACATCGATACCCTTCCCGACGTCGGCTGGAGCGCGGGCGACGATATCCACCAGGCACACCCCTACCGATGGGGCGCAGTGAAGCACGATATGGCCCTCCAGGCAGAGGAGCGCCACCGCTATCTCGCCGGCGCCCTGTCGGGCGACCGGCGGCCCCAGTCCCGGCATACCAACGGCGCCGGCCGCCGCGACCACCAGCGCCGAGAGCGCGTCGGTGTCCCGCAACCGCTCCGAGCTGATCGCGGTGAGCTCGACCAGGTAGTGATTGAAGGTGGTGCTCACGCTGGCATCTGCTGATCACACGCTGGCCGGAGAAGCGGCCACGGCTTCCCGGTATCCCTCAGGTACTCCAACATCGAAGAATCGGGCGGGGCTGATGATGCCGGCCAACGCCTCGCGTTGGGCCAGGCGCTGCAGCACTGGAACGTCATCGAGCTCCTTTCCCGGGGGAAGTCCGCGGCCGACGTCTTCGAAGAGATCCAGAATGTCGCCTCCGAAGGCCATTCGGCCGATCGGAGTTACCGCAGCTTCGGCCCCCGCGGTATCGAACCGGCCGGATCCTTTATCGGCTACTGCTACCACACGAAGTGTCCCATCAGGAGCGGTCCGGACCGAGGCTCTTCCGGTGGCGCCTTTGGAGCCCGCCTGCGTCCGATCGATCTCGGCTAGCAGCACGGTGTTCAGCCGGGTCTTCTTGTAGGTGGCGAGCACAGCCGCCGTCGGGTTGGGCCCCTGAAAGAGATTGTCGGGAAGGAGGGCCAGGAAAGGTGAGCCGGCGAGATTGTCGCGGGCCCGGAGGAACGCGTCACCCAGTCCTTTAGGGTGATCCTGAGGGACAAATTCCAGCTCGAGCGGGCCAGGATAGTTGCGAGCGACGGCTTCCAGTATTGGCTTATGCGGGTTGGTGATAATGATGGCTCGGAGCAGCCCCGCATCAGCGGCCTCATCCAGAGTCCAATACAACACCGGCTTGAGTGCCACCGGAAGAACTTCTTTGGGCAGGAAGCGGGTGATGGGATGCAACCGCGTGCCCAGCCCACCACAGGGGATCACCGCCGTGTCGAGTATCATGAGGAAAGCGCGGGAACAAAGAAGCGAAGAGCCGCAGGACAGACCAGGGTATCTTGCACGCTCACGTTCGGCGAGGGGAGCAGCGTGACCGAAGCTAGTCCGGGTCGTAGAGGCGAGCAAGACCGCGCCCCGTGGTCCTGGGCCGACCTGATCAGCTGTCTCAGAGTACCTCTGGCCGCGGCATTCCTCCTGATCTCCAGCACCAGCTGGCGCATGGCCATACTCGGAGCGGCGGCGGCCACCGACCTGCTCGACGGCCCCATTGCGCGCCGACTGGGTGGATCGCCTTTGGGCCCCGTGATAGACCCCATCGCGGACAAAGTTTTCATGGCATCCGCGGTTGGGGTGGTGGCCTTCTCGGGACGCCTCGAGGTCTGGGAGATCGTGGGGGTTCTCCTCCGCGACATCGTCGCCACGCTGGCATTCGTTGGAACGCTCATCTCGCACGAACCTCGAGCTATACCCGCCCGCTCCAGCGGAAAGGCGGTCACCGTTGCCCAGATTCTCACCCTGATGGCGTTTCTGCTCGACTCACCGTATCTGCGGCTCATTGCGTGGGCGACCACGCTGATCGCCGTCGTCGCGATCTGGGATTATTACCGGGTGGCGCCCCGGGCTCAGAAGCGCCTCGGAGCTTGAGTGTGCCGGAAGAGACCAAACGGATCACATTGGAGTGGCAGGAGGACCTCCGCTTTCGGGGCGGCGAGCCCAACGGCCCGTCCATCCTCATCGATGGCGACAATGTAGAGGGTCCCGGACCAATGCTCACTCTGCTGCTCGCAGCAGCCGCCTGCACCGGGTCCGATGTTGTTGTAGTGCTGAAGAAGATGCGGGTAGCGTTCAGCGCTCTGCGGATCGATGTCTCCGCTGTGAGACGAGAGACAGAGCCTCGCCGTTACGTGTCGTTGCACCTCGACTACCGCATTGCGGCAGCCGGGGCTGATCCCGCCAAGGTCCGCCGGGCCATCGATCTTTCGATCGAGAAGTATTGCTCCGTCATTCACTCGCTTGCGTCGGACATCGCCATCACCTATGCGCTGTCGCTGGCGTGAGCTGTTCATGGCCACTGCAGCCCTGGTTTGGGGCCACGCCGGCAGCGCACAGGTGATTCGAGAGCTGGGCGTACAGGCGATTGGGACCTTTTCTGATCCGGGCCTCCTGGTAGCGGGCGGATTCGCTGCACTGCGTACCACCGGCCGAACCCGTCTATCACTGGGCTTAGGTGCCGGAGCCTCCGATGGAGAGCTGGCAGTCCGAGGAGAGCTGCTCGGCCATTTCCTGCTGAGCCCGGAGGAGCACCGGAAGCCGGGCTTCTATGTGGCCGGAGGTATAGCGGGAGTGGAGGGAGCTGTTGGACGAGGGTATCTGGTGCTCACTCTGGGATTGGAACAGGCACCAGGGAGCAGCTCCGGCTGGGCCGTCGAGGTCGGTGCTGGAGGGGGAGTGCGGGTAGCTGCAGGTTACCGCTGGCGCCGGTTTCCTGGGATATCCGAGCAATAAAAACGCCCCGGAGAGCAACTCCCGGGGCGCTGTTCCAGCTTTGGCTTCGTTTTCAGGCCGCGCCTGATTCCACCGCTTCAACTCGCCGCACCGGCTGGCAGTAACGCTCGCCCAGAGTACGAAGTTCAGCCAGCTCCTCATCGTCCAGATCTTCATACCGGTCAGCGACATACCCCATGGTATCGTCGAACCAGTCCTTCTGATGCTCCGGCAGCGCGTCGATGACGCCGCAGCGGAGGATGTGGCTGAACAGCTCGTCACGGGCCTGGGCGAACGAGATCGCCTCAGAGGAACTACGGGATTTCTTCTTAGTCATGCACCATCCTTTTAAAGACAGATTCCGGGTACTCTCTTGCAGCGTAAAGATAACCGATTGCACTAATTGGTGCAAAGTGACCGCAGAGACGTGACAGCATGGTCCAGAGTCACGATCAACGACCTAACTCCTGACCCATCAGAACAATACGGGTGCGTTCGCGGTTCCTGATCTGGATTTTACCCTTGGCTCTTGGCCATTGGGCCACTCGCGACTCAGTGTCTCCTGACTCATTATCTTTATCGACCCGAATGGCATGAACTTGACCGAGGGTGGCTACCGCCCCTCGAGGTGGGTATGGCAGAGCATG
Source organism: uncultured Gemmatimonadales bacterium (assembly GCA_963698975.1). Taxonomy (GTDB): domain Bacteria; phylum Gemmatimonadota; class Gemmatimonadetes; order Gemmatimonadales; family GWC2-71-9; genus CAVVWJ01. The sequence continues at coordinate 520,879 of CAVOSV010000002.1, read as the reverse complement.
ACGAGGTGTACAACGAGGAGCGGGCTCAGCGCCTGGCGGCGCTCCTGCGGGCTCTGGCCGAGAGGATCCAGGAGCTCGACCGCTCGGGCCAGCTGCTCAGGGGCGGCCCGGAGTTGCTGCGGCTGATGGGCGACGCCCGAAGCGAGCTGTTCCACTACGAGGTGCGCAGCACCTACGACACTCCAGAGGTTGCCGACAGCCGCCGCATCGTCGAAGAGGCACAGCGGCAGGATTCCTTTCTCCCGGATGATCCGGAGGACGAAGAGCCATGGCGGGGACGCAGGCCGGAGTAAAACGGTTCTACACGTTGTTCGCGGTGCTCGCGCTCGCCGGGGTAGGCGTCCTGGCTTACCTGCTTCTCAAGCCCAGCACCATCAGCATCCCGGCCAATGTGACGATCCAGCCCTCCGACACCTCGGGCTTCCATGGATACGTGAAGGGCTCCAAGGATGCACCGGTCGAGATCACCGAGTTTGCCGATTACCAGTGTCCTTTCTGCCAGACGTTCGCCACGCTCCAGATGCCTACCATAGAGGACCGGCTGATCAACAGCGGCCGGCTCCGTTGGCGTTACCGGGATTTCCCTCTGCAGCAGCACCAGTTTGGCCGGCTGGCAGCTCACTCAGCAGCCTGTGCCGACGAGCAGGGTAAGTACTGGGCTCAGCACGAGCAGATCTATCAGGGTCAATCCGAGTGGGCCGCCGCCCGTGATGCGGGCCCCATCTTCAGGAATTACGCCCGCACAGCAGGACTGGATCTCGGCCGCTATGACAGCTGCATGAGGTCGGGGAAATACGCTGGGCGGATTCAGGCGAGCTATAATGAAGGAGTCCAGCTGGGAGTGAGCTCCACGCCCACCCTGCTGATCGGTAACCGGCTGTACCGGGGGCGGCTCGACTCCGACGCCATAATCAAGATGGTGGATTCTCTGGCCCCTCGTCGTTGATGATCCACCGCATGACCGCAGCTGTGCTGAGCCTTATCGGGTTCTTCATTTCCGCGTACCTCTATCTCTACAAGATCGGAAGAATCGGAACTCTGGCCTGTGGAACCGGAGGCTGTGAGACCGTGCAGCTGAGTCCCTGGAGCCGGTTTGCCGGCGTAGAGGTCTCGCTCATCGGCCTGGTGGGGTACGTCGGCCTTCTCGCGCTGAGTTTGGTCGCCCTGCAGCCCGCTGTGGCGGAGCGGGGCTGGCCCGCCAGGCTGCTGGCCATACTCGCCGGAACCGGCGTCGGGTTTACCGCGTATCTGACTTATCTCGAGCTGTTCGTCATCCATGCCATTTGCCGCTGGTGTGTTGGCTCGGCGGTCATCATCATTTGCATCTTCATTGTGGCGCTCCTGGAGCTTCGCAGGCTCTCCCGCATCCGGAGCTGGTAGCACTTGTCCCGCAAGGCCAAATCTCTATCAGGTAGACAGCTCGCCCTCCTGGCGTTTGGCGCTCTTGGCGTGGTCTATGGCGACATCGGAACCAGCCCGCTGTATGCCTTCAAAGAGTGCTTCTTCGGTCCGCACAGCTTTCCGGTAACCACCAGCAACGTGCTGGGCATCCTGTCGCTGATCTTCTGGTCGCTGAACTTCGTGGTCACGTTCAAATACCTCTCCATGGTGATGCGGGCGGACAACCGGGGAGAGGGCGGGATCCTTGCGCTCCTGGCGCTGGTTCGGCCCAGTGGCCGGATCAGCACGAGAGGACGGCTGCTGATCGCGACCGGACTCTTCGGGTCGGCACTGCTCTATGGAGACGGGATCATTACCCCGGCCATTTCGGTACTGAGCGCCGTGGAGGGACTCAGCGTGGCCACCCCGGCCCTCGAGCACCTGGTGGTGCCCATCGCCTTTGTGATCATCCTGGCACTATTCGCCCTGCAGCGGCGGGGCACGGCTGGTGTGGGTGCCGTCTTCGGGCCCATCACTGCGATCTGGTTCATCTGCATCGCCATTCTCGGAGTGATGGGAATCAGCCGCGAGCCCGGGGTGCTGCGGGCACTCGATCCCCGCTACGCCGTGGGTTTCTTCGCTCGCGAGGGCCTGACCGGCATAACGGTTCTTGCCGCCGTCATTCTGGTGGTTACCGGGGGCGAAGCCCTGTATGCCGATATGGGGCACTTCGGCCGGCGCCCGATCCGCCTGGCGTGGTTCGGCCTAGTGCTGCCCTCGCTGGTTCTCAACTACTTCGGCCAGGGTGCATTGCTGCTGAACGATCCGGGCGCGGCCCGGAACCCTTTCTATGCGTTGGTGCCCGGGTGGGCGTTGTATCCCATGGTGGGTATCGCAACGGCGGCAGCCGTCGTGGCTTCACAGGCTCTTATCTCAGGCGCGTTCTCGCTGACCCGCCAGGCCATCCAGCTGGGCTATTGTCCGCGGATGAAGATCATCCACACTTCCAGCAGCACCATCGGACAGATCTACATCCCCACGGTGAATACCATACTGATGGTGGCCTGTCTGGGGCTGGTGGTAGCGTTTCAAAACGCCAGCGCGCTGGCGCTCACCTATGGCGTGGCCCTCTCCGGGACGATGACCATCACCACGATTCTCTTTTCGATCGTCATGCGCCGGCTGTGGGGCTGGAGCTGGTGGAAGGCGGGGGCGATCACCCTGGTCTTTCTGATAGTGGATGTGGCGTTCGTGGGCGCCAATATGCTCAAGGTCCCCAATGGAGGCTGGCTGCCGCTGGTGGTGGCAACGCTGGTGTATCTGCTCATGTCCACGTGGAAGAAGGGGCGGGTGCGGCTTACCGGCATCGTGCAGGAGAACACGCTCCCGATGGATCTCTTTCTAGACGACATTCGGCGGCGCCAGCCTTACCGGGTGCCAGGGACCGCCGTCTTCATGACCTCGGGGAGCGGCGGCGCTCCGCCAGTGCTGCTGCACCATCTCAAACACAACAAGGTGCTGCACGAGAAGGTCATGCTCATGTCGGTGCACACAGAGGAGATTCCGCAGGTCGCGGAAAAGGACCGGGTGAAGTGCAACGAGCTCGGCGAAGGGTTTTACCAGGTCATGGCCCGTTACGGCTTCATGGAAACGCCGGATGTGCCGGACGTGCTCCGGGCCCTCGGACGGGCGGAAGACAACGGGAAGCCCGTTACCGTTAAGCTGGCCAATACCACGTTTTATCTCGGACGGGAAACCCTGATCGCCACTGTGGCAGGCAGGAAGAAACCGCGTGGAGAGAAACCGCTGGAGGGCCGCCGGATGGGACGACTGCGCAAAAAGCTTTTCATCCTGATGGCCCGCAACGCCCAGTCGGCCACTGCGTACTTCGGGCTTCCCCCGAATCGGGTGGTCGAGCTCGGCGCCCAGATTCAGTTCTAGTCATGACCGCGGTCACCAGTCCATCTTCCCCCAGCTCCACCCGTCCAGTCTCCCCACCCAACCGGCGCGCACTGCTCGCTTTGTCCCTGGGAGCTCTCGGGGTGGTCTACGGTGACATCGGTACCAGTCCGCTCTACGCCCTCAAGGAGTGTTTCGCCCCCGAGTACGGCATCGTGCCCACGCAGGCTAACGTCCTGGGCATTCTCTCCCTCATCTTCTGGTCGCTCAACTTCGTAGTGTCCTTCAAGTATCTCATCTTCATCATGCGGGCCCACAACCGGGGTGAAGGCGGCATCATGGCTCTCCTCGCCCTCCTGCATCCTCGCCAGGACACGGCGGGCTCGCGGCGTTGGCTGGTGGCCCTGGGCCTGTTCGGCGCGGCACTGCTGTATGGTGACGGGGTGATTACTCCAGCCATTTCCGTGCTCGGTGCCGTGGAGGGCATCGGGGTTGCCACGCCAGCGTTGCATGCAGCCACGCCGGTGATCGCCGCCTTGATTCTCATTGGACTGTTTCTGTTTCAGCGGCGAGGGACGGCCCGGGTTGGCGCGGTGTTCGGGCGGATCATGCTGGTCTGGTTCGGAACCATTGCCGCGCTGGGCGTCGCCGGCATCGTGCAGCACCCCGAGGTGCTGCGCGCCTTGAATCCGTGGCACGCGCTCGAGTTCATGTTTCGCAATGGGCGGCAGGGCTTTCTGATTCTGGGCGCGGTCATCCTGGTGGTGACCGGGGCTGAGGCGCTCTATGCCGACATGGGCCACTTCGGCAAACGGCCCATCCGGCTTGCCTGGTTCAGCCTGGTGCTGCCGGCACTGGCGCTCAACTACTTCGGCCAGGGGGCAGTGCTCCTGGCCCGTCCGGCGACTGCTCAGAACCCTTTCTACGCTCTGGTTCCGTCCTGGGCGTTGTATCCGATGGTGCTCATTGCCACCACTGCCGCGGTGGTGGCATCTCAGGCGCTGATCTCCGGGGCTTTCTCCTTGACTCGGCAGGCTGTGCAGCTGGGGTACAGCCCACGGGTGACTATTCAACACACCTCGCAGACCGAGATTGGGCAGATCTATCTGCCCGGGCTCAATCGAACTCTGGGACTGCTCTGCGTGCTCCTGGTGCTCGGGTTCCAGAGCTCCGGCGCCCTGGCCTCGGCCTACGGTATTGCCGTCACAGGAACGATGACCATCACGACGCTGCTGTTCTGCGCCGTGGCCCGCCGGCGCTGGAACTGGAGTGTGGCTCGGGTCGCAACGCTTGGCGCGGTGTTTCTGGTGGTAGACCTGTCCTTCCTGGGGGCAAATCTGGTCAAGATCGCGAAGGGCGGCTGGTTTCCTCTCGTGGTGGCGGGCGTAGTCTATCTGCTGATGACCACCTGGAAGCGCGGGCGCGAAACGGTCCTCGGCATCATGCAGGACAATGCGCTTCCGCTGCCCCTCTTTCTCGAGGACATCAGCCGTCGCCAGCCATCCAGGGTCCAGGGAACGGCGGTCTTCATGACATCGGACCCCGGCGGAGCGCCGGTGGTCCTGCTGCACCATCTCAAGCACAACAAGGTGCTACATGAGAAGGTGATCATCATGTCGATTTCGGGAGAAGAGATTCCTCAGGTCAAGCCGAACGATCGAGCCGAGGTCAAGGATTTGGGTAGCGGGTTTTACCTGGTGACCGGCCGATATGGCTTTATGGAGTCACCCGACATTCCAGCTCTGCTGAGCACCCTCGGCTCTCGCGGGCTGGAAGCCAAACTCATGGAGACCAGCTTTTTTCTGGGGCGGGAGACATTACTGCCCACCGGCAACTCCCGGCTGTCCCGCTGGCGCAAAAAACTTTTCATCCTGATGGCCCGGAACGCCCAATCGGCGACGGCATTCTTCAACCTGCCGCCGAATCGTGTGGTGGAGCTGGGAGCGCAAGTGCAGATATAGGTCTTACCCCTCCTTCTCCTCGTACATCTCCTTCAGCCGGTTCACCACATTGGGATCGGCCAGCGTTGTAGTGTCACCCAGAGTCCGCCCTTCGGCGATGTCCTTGAGCAATCGGCGCATGATCTTTCCGCTCCGGGTCTTGGGTAGATCCGCAGAGAAGAGGATGTCGTCGGGTCGGGCAATAGCGCCGATTTTCTTGACCACATGGTCCTTGAGATCATCCTTGAGGCCAAGGCTTGGCTGTCTCCCTTCCTTCAGGGTAACAAAGGCTGCGAGTGCCTGACCCTTGAGCTCATGGGTCCGGCCCACCACCGCGGCTTCTGCCACGGCTGGGTGGTCTACCAGCGCGCTCTCCACCTCCATAGTCCCGATCCGGTGTCCGGCCACGTTGAGCACGTCGTCCACCCGGCCCAGAATCCACCAGTAACCCTGCTCATCCAGCTTGGCCCCGTCGCCGGCGAAGTAGCGGCCGGGGAACCGGCTCCAGTAGGTGTCGCGGTAGCGTTTGTCGTCGCCGTAGATGGTGCGGAGCATGCCGGGCCAAGGCTGGCTGAGGGTGAGGAATCCGCCACCCTGCTGCAGCGGTTTGCCGCTCGCGTCTACCAGCTCTGCAGTTATTCCGGGGAAGGGTACGGTGGCAGAACCCGGCTTGGTGGTGGTGACGCCGGGCAACGGAGTGATCATGATCCCGCCGGTCTCGGTTTGCCACCAGGTGTCCACGATGGGACAACGCCCGCCACCAATCTGCTCGTGATACCAGATCCAGGCCTCGGGATTAATGGGCTCGCCGACGGTACCGAGCAGCCGCAGAGTGCCGAGGTCGTGGCGGCTCGGGTGCTCGGGGCCCCACTTCATGAAGGCGCGGATAGCGGTAGGCGCGGTATAGAGGATGGTGACGCCATACGTCTCCACGATGCTCCAGAACCGGTCACGCTCGGGCCAGTCGGGTGCGCCCTCGTACATCACCACGGTGGCGCCGTTCGCCAGCGGCCCGTACACCACATAGCTATGGCCGGTGACCCACCCTATGTCGGCGGTGCACCAGAACACGTCGTCTTCCCGCAGGTCAAAGACGTAGCGGGTGGTAGTGGCAACGTGGGTGAGATAGCCGCCGGTGGTGTGTACGATGCCTTTCGGCTTACCCGTGGTGCCTGAGGTGTAGAGGATGAACAGCAGATCCTCTGCGTCCATTGCTTCAGGCTCATGTCGAAGCGACGCCTCTTGAATCACTGCGTGCCACCAGTGGTCCCGTCCTTCCCTCATCAGCGCTGCCGATTCGTCGCCTACTCTCCGGACCACGATGCAGTGCCGGATCGAAGGGCACTGGGCCAGGGCATCGTCGGCGAACCGCTTGAGCGGTAAAACCTGTCCCCGGCGATATCCGCCATCGGCGGTGATGAGTGCAACGGCTTGCGCATCGTTGATACGGTCCCGCAGGGACTCGGCGGAGAACCCTCCGAATACCACTGAGTGCACCGCGCCGATCCTGGCGCAGGCCAGCATGGCCACCACTGCTTCGGGAATCATCGGGAGGTAAATCGCCACCCGGTCACCTCGTCGAATGCCGAGATTCTTGAGGGCGTTGGCGCAGCGACAAACCTCCCGGGCAAGATCCCAGTAGGTGAGGACCCGGCGCTCGCCCGGCTCGCCTTCCCAGATGATGGCCGCCTTGTTCCGGCGCGGACCATTTAGATGTCGATCGAGGCAGTTGGCCGAGGCGTTGAGTTTTCCGTCAACGAACCAGCGGGCGTGAGGCAACTCCCACTCGAGCACCCGGCTCCAGGGCGCTATCCACTCCAGCTCGCGTGCCTGCTGTTCCCAAAACTTTGTCCAGTCGCTCCCCGCCTCGTAGAGTGAGTCGGTTGCAGCGGCGCGCGCGGCGAATCCGTGCGGGGGAGGGAACCGGCGTTGCTCGGAGAGGAGTGTGTCGATCTGATCGTTCATGATCTGCAGGGTGAGAGTCAGCCAGAAGCTAAGGGAGCCGCCCTAACGGTGTAAGAGTGCATGCAATCCTATCCGCTACTTTTGCAGCAGTCTGCCGCGGAGTGCGGCGCGAAGCGGAACTGCAAGACTTGTATGACGCTTCGCAAAGGATTGCGAATCCAAGCTTTCTCGCCGCTGGCACCAGTCTCGCCATTCTCGAGACACGAGGGCGCGAGGTCGATGCGGCCAAGCGCAAATCCGCCCGATAAGAGCACACCCGGAGTGATTCGGGGCCGCAAAACTAGAGGTCTCACCTGGTCGCCTGCACCCGGTGAGATAGCTCGGTGCCGAAGGAGGAGCAATGAGGTCGCCGCACGACACAGAGCGTGGTATGGCTGCACCCGAGACCCTCGGACTTGATACCCGGGTCGAAGTCCGGAAAGCGGCCATCCGACTCCTGGAGGAAATGCCCGAGGGTGTTGGTCGCCTGGTGATCGATCTCGCGCGTACCCGCCAGGTGGATTCGGCCGGACTCGGCGCGCTGATGTTGATTCAGCGACGGGCGGCCGAGCGGCGCCAGGTTGTGGTTCTCCGGAGCGCCAGCGAGGAGATTCGATTCCTTCTCATGCTCACCAAGCTGGACGATCTCTTTCAGCTCGAGTCTACGGTCAGTCAATAAGGGAGGGCGGCGAAAAAGCCGCCTTTCCATGGACTTCGTTTTCCATTAGAGTACCCCCCAGTCAGGTTCCTCTCCCAGTGCTCCGGCACCGGCCTCAGGGGCGTACGGAATGACCAAGAACAAACGCCGCCGGCGCGTCTTGATCGTCGAGGACGAGCCGGCGCTTCGATTGAGCTATGAGCGGGCCTTCAATCCTCGATACGATCTGGTATTCGCCTCAACTGGCGCCGAGGCATTGGAGCAGCTCGAGCAACATAAGCCGGATGTGGCGGTCCTGGACATGCGTCTCCCCGATACGGATGGGGTCGACCTTCTTCGGCGCATCCGCGAGACTCAGCCGGAGCTTCCGGTTATCATCACCACGGCGTACATGAGTATTGAGCCCCAGCTCAAGGTTCTCAATCTTCCCCACTCCGGCTACATCGTCAAACCTTTCCGCCTCGACGAGCTCGGCGCGCGGATCGATGCCATCTCATGACGGCATCCCTCTGCTCGAGGCTCGCGGGCTCCAGCGCTCCTTCGGACCCGCACGCATCCTGCGGGGCCTGGACCTCTCGCTCAGCTCAGGCGAGGCGCTGGCCATCATTGGCCCCAACGGCGCGGGCAAAACAACTCTCCTGAGACTGCTCGCCGGGCTCCTGCGCCCGACAGCCGGGGAAATCCTGGTTATGGGTCAGCGGCTCGGCCGGGGCTCCGATGGCTCTCGCGGGGTGCTTGGCCTCCTCTCCCATCAGTCGCTGCTCTACGACGACCTTACCCTCCGGGAAAACCTGGCCTTTGCTGCCCGCCTCTATTCGCTCGATCACCCCAATCGAGTTGCTGATGCGGCGCTGGAGGCGGCGGGACTCAGTAATCGGGCGGCGGAACTGCCCCGGCGCCTCAGCCGGGGCTTGCTCCAGCGAGCCGCAGTTGCCCGCACTCTGTTGCACGCTCCGCGCATCATCCTGCTGGACGAGCCTTTTACCGCGCTCGACGCTCCGGCAGCGGAACGGCTTCGATCTGATCTTCGATCTCGCCTGGAGCGCGGGGCCGGTGTGGTCATCGTGACCCATCAGCTGGCCGATGTGTGGGAACTGACCTCCAGGGTGGCGGTGCTGATCGAGGGTCGTTGGGCGGTGGATGAGCCTCGATCGGGCGAGTTGGATGCGTTCGTCTCCCGGTACGGCATGCTGACCGGTGCTTAAATCGATGCGCTTGGTTCTGGCGGTGGCGGGTAAGGACGTGCGGGCCGAGCTCCGGAGCCGGACCGCCCTGCTCTCCGCGCTGGTTTTCGCCGCTCTGGTCCTGGTAGTCTTCAACTTCGCCCGGGACCCTACGGCGCTTTCCGCCACGTCGCTCGCGCCCAGTGTCTTGTGGGTAACCTTTGCCCTGGCCGCGTTGCTGGCGATGAATCGGGCCTTTACCGTCGAGCGGGAAAACGGGGCGCTGGACGGCCTGCTGCTGGCTCCGGTCTCGCGAGAGGCACTGTTCCTCGGCAAGCTGCTTGCCAATCTGGCCTTCGTAGGCTCGGTGGAGCTGGTAACCTTGCCGCTGTTCACCCTGTTTTTCAACGTGAGCCTGTGGCCGAGACTGCCCGCCATCCTTGCCACGACGGTGCTCGCCACCATCGGATTCGTCGCGGTGGGAACGATCTTCAGCGCCATGGCAGTACGTACCCGGCATGCCGAGCTCCTGTTGCCGGTTCTGCTGCTCCCTTTCATGGTGCCGCCACTTATCGGTGCCGTGCAGGTCACATCGCGGCTGCTGGCGGGCCGACCCTGGAGCGAAATGTTGGGATGGATTCGGCTTCTCGTGCTGTATGACATCGTTTTCGTGACGCTGTGCACCCTGGTATTTCCCGCCCTGGTGGACGAATGAGCTCGATGGAGCAGGACCGAGACGCGGATCGAATCATTCGCCGTGGGCTTCGGCTCAGTGCCGCAGGTTTAGTCGGGCTGCTTCTGGTCTATGTGCTTGCCCTGAGATACACCCCGGTGGAAGCGCGCCAGGGCGTAGCCCAGAAGATTTTTTACCTCCACGTGCCTGCCGCCTGGAGCGCGCTCCTGGCGTTCTCCCTGGTTGGAGTGACCGGCGCACTCTACCTCTGGCTGCAGGATCCCCGGCTCGACCGCTTTGCCGCTGCCTCGGCTGAGGTAGGCGTGGCGTTCAGCTCGGTGATGCTCACCACCGGGCCAATCTGGGCCAGGCCGATCTGGGGCACGTGGTGGACTTGGGATGCCCGGCTCACGCTCACCCTGTTCCTTTTCTTCCTGTTCGTGGGCTATCTCGCGTTGCGGGCCGCGCTGCACGATCCGGCCGAGCGAGCGCGGTTCAGCGCGGTGGTTGGAATCCTCGGCCTTCTTCTGGTCCCTTTCATTCATCTCAGCGTTTATCTGTTTCGCACGCTGCATCCGCAGCCCATCGTGCTCAAGCCGAGCGCGCCCTCGCTGCCGCCGGAGATGCTACGGACACTGCTGGTATCGACTCTGGTGTTTACCCTGTTGTATGTCGGGTTCGTGACCGCCCGATACGGGCTGGCTCTCGCGACTGAGAGACGGGAGCTGGAGGAGGCTTCGGATGTTGGCTGAGCCCCCCCAGAACGGCGGCTATATGGTGGCGGCCTATATCGTGACCACGGTGATTCTGGGTGGGTACTGGGTGCGGCTGTGGAGAAGGAACGGCAACCTCAAACAACGTGAGCGGGAACAGCAACTACGTAAGCGGTGAGCGCGAAAAGTTGGGCTTTCAGTCCGTCTTCCGCCGGCGACTTGGGCCCTTCGGCAAGAGCAGATACTCCCACAGCACCGCCGCCAGTAGTGCTCCCGCAATCGGTCCAATCCAGTAGACCAGCTGTCCTACCCACTCGCCGGAAATAGCGGCCGGGCCAAAGGCTCGAGCGGGATTCATCGCCGCACCGGTCAGTGGACCGCCCACCAGAATGTCGAACAGCAGCACCAGCCCAATACCAAAGCCGGCAACTCTCGGAGCATCGGGCGAGACTGCGGTTCCGAATACGGCCGACACCAGGAAGAACGTCAAGATCAGCTCGATCCCAATTGCCTGGCCCAGCGATACGGAGCTGGCGATCACCGGGACCCCCAGCATGGCATTGCGCACTGCCGGAGCAGGCAGAAGCAGCTTGACCAGGAATGCCGCCAGGCAGGCGGCGGCCAACTGCACCGCGATGTATGCCGCGGCCGAGACTGGGTCGATTCGTCTTCTGAGCAGCAGGCCGATTGTGACCGCTGGATTCAGGTGGCCGCCAGAGATGGTCATGGTGGCGGTGATCATCACCGAAAGCACTACCGCGTGCGCCAGGGCGATCCCGATCAGCCCGATACCGCTGTTGGGAAAGCCGCCGTTTACGACCACCACCGCGGCGCCCACAAACACCAATCCAAAAGTGCCGAGGGCTTCGGCGGTCAACCGACGTGTGAGTGAAGGCATGCGCGAATCTAGGAGCTTAGTCTACGCGCCGGAAGAGCAGGCTGGCGTTGATGCCGCCGAAGCCGAACGAGTTACTGAGCAGGTAATCCGGTTCCAGCCGCATCCCGTCGGGATTGACATGTGACAGGTCGCACACCGGATCGGGGCAGTCCAGGTTGACCGTCGGTGGCACCCAACACCGATGACTGGCCAGGGCACAGATCGCTGCCTCGATCGCGCCGCTCGCTCCCAATGCGTGCCCGTAGTAACCCTTGGTCCCGCTGAACGCGGGCCGGTAGGCGTGGGCCCCGAAGACCTGCTTGATGGATGAAGTTTCGGTGGGGTCGTTAAGCGGAGTCGAGGAGCCGTGGGCGTTGATGTAGCCCACCTCGTGGGGCGCCACTCGGGCTTCGCTCAGCGCGTTCCGCATTGCTCGCGCCGCCTGCTTGCCATCGGGCCGGGGGGCAGTCATGTGATGCGCGTCATTGGTCAAACCGAACCCGCAGATCTCGGCGTACACCGGCGCCCCCCGGGCCAGAGCTCGCCCGCGCTCTTCCAGTACCAGCACTGCGGCCCCCTCCGCCATGACGAAGCCATCCCGCCCCTGGTCGAAGGGCCTGCTGGCATGCGCGGGATCGTCGTTGCGGGTGGACATGGCCCGGATAATGGCGAATGCGCCAAAACAGAGGGGAGCTAGCGGTGCCTCGGCCCCTCCGGCCACCATAACGTCGGCTTCGCCGCGGGCGATGGCCCGAAAGGCCTCGCCGATAGCGATCGCTCCGGAGGCACAGCTCATCCCGTTGGTCGAGTTCGGTCCGGTGAAGCCGAACTCGATGGCGATGTTGCAACTGGCGGCGCCCGCAAAGACCGTGAGGGCCAGGGCCGGATCCACTGCTCGAGGGCCTCCCCGCATGAAGTTCTGGTACTGACTTTCTCCGTGGGCTACACCACCGAGTGCAGTGCCCATAGTGGCGCCGATCCGGTCCATGTCTTCTTTAGCCGAGTCGAGACCAGCGTCCGTCAAGGCCATCCGGGTGGCGGCGACACTAAACTGCGAGAATCGATCGAGCCGGCGAATCCGACGCTCCTCGATATGATCGCTGGGGGAAAAGTCGGGCACCTCCCCGGCGATCCGGGACTTGAACATCGAGGGATCGAAACGGGTAATGCAGCGAACGGCCGATTCCCGCCGCTGGAGTCCCTGCCACAAGCCCTCAACTCCGGTACCGATCGGAGTGATAGCTCCAATCCCGGTGATCACGACTCTACGTTCCCTCATCTGCGCTCCTGTCGGAGTTCTCCAACTTCCCCTCTTTGCCGCTTCCCCGCTCCCCACGTCCGACCCTCCCCGGACTCCAGATACCGCTTTATCCCCGCCAGGGTGCGGGACGCGATCCCATGCACGAAAACCGGGCCAATGACCCAGTTGGCAGCCGTCCCGCCGATCAGCGGCCAGCGGGGTCCACCCCATTCGTGCACGATGGCGACATCGGTACCTTCGGCAGTGCCTACCATCTTCCAGACCACTTCCATCCCGGTGGTTATTCCCCGAACGTGCCGGTAGTGAATGGCCGGTGCGTCCTGGTCTACCCACATCTCGGAAACCCACCAGGTGGGATACTTGAGTGGACCGAAAGGACGCCAGGCAGCCATTTCTACCAGCGTTCCGGCGCCGTTGCCTTCCAACCTTTTGACCCAGCGATAATGGCTCAGGATCTGAGGCCACCTTTCCACCTCCTCGGCGGCCCTGAATACTGAGTCGACAGGTGCCTGAACCCGGACGCGATCAACCGTACGCATCATCAACCGCTCTCCGGAATCCAGGTGGCCACCACGCGAAACCCCGGGCGATACGCCACCTCTCCGGTGATACCCGCGCGATCCATGAGATCGAGCAGCTCCCGACGGCTAAATCCTCTGCGGATGGAGGTGACTCCATCGGAAAGGGTTACCTGATCGAAGCCCAGGAGCCGGCCGCCGCACCGGAAAGAGGCGGTCGCGAGGGGATGTCGCCGCAGATCTGATACAATCACCGCCCGCCGGGCCAAACGATTGCAGCACTGAAACAGGCAAATAACCGATTCGGCGTGCAGGTGGTGCGCCAACTGGCTGACCAGGACGACGTCGACACTCTTGTCCCGGATCGGCGGCTGGCCCGCGCAGCCGACCATCGTGGTGACCTCTCGCTGCTGTGCCATCCTGGCGGCAACTCGATTGAGCTCGAGCCCGAAGGGGACGAGTCGCATGCCTCTCCGTGCACCCCAACGCACCGCCATCCGCGGCAAATCGCCCAGCCCGGTGCCCAGGTCCAGCAGGGATAAGGTCTCCCCGCGAGATACGCCGCCAAGCGTCCGCTCCAAACCAAAACGCACCGCCGCGGCACCACCGAACCAGCGATTGGCCCGGGCAATGTTCCGAAGCGACTCCGCCACCGTCGCTGGATCGGCCGCGGGATCGTCCAGCAGCTCGCTCCCTATTGGACTGATGGTGAGCTCAGCCACGGCTATTCCAGGGCGGCATAACCGCCGCGGTAGTAGAGCAGGGGCCGTCCCTTGCTGGTGCTCCCGCCAGTGACTCGGCCGACAACGATGGTATGATCGCCTCCGGGATAGTGGGCGAATCGTTGACATTCAACGTGGGCCAGGACGCCGCCGAGCAGGATCAGCCCCTCGGGGCTGATGTGGTATCCGATCCCCTCGAAACGGTCCTCGTGCCTGTCGGCAAATCGGCGCGCCAGAGTTTCCTGTGCGCTGGAGAGCACGTTGACCACGAAGTGATCGACGGCAAGGATCGCCTTGTGCATCCCCGCCTCACGGTCGACACAAACCGAGATCAGCGGCGGATACAGAGAGACCGAAGACAGGCTGTTGGCGGTCATGCCCAGTAGCCTTCCATCGGGTGCCGTCACTGTGATGATGCTGACACCGGTAGCGAAGCGACCCAGGAGCTGGCGGAACTGTGCCGCGTCTACTTCTGGAGTGCTCAAAGGACCATCCGGGCAAGGAAGAATGGATTCAGGACTTCACGCAGCGGCACAAACCCGCCCGCCACGCCGATGGCGGAGTGAGCCATGTCCTGATAGCGCCCGAGCCGGGAGACACTGCGGTTGAAGAACCAGGGGGAGGACATCAGATACCGGGTTGCCCGTTCCATGATCCACTTCCCGGCGAATACCTGCCGCCGCCGCCGCTGATAACGCCGAAGCGGCTCACCTGCGATGCTGTCGGGCAGGCTCAACGCCGGAATCATCGTCTCGGCCACCAGCTCCGCCCCTCGCAAGGCGCTCAGAATTCCGTCGCCCGTAACCGGATCGAAGAAGTCGGCGGCGTCTCCCACCAGCAGGCCGCCGGGCACCGTTACCCGGCCGGACCACGCCGCGAAGGGGCCGGTGACAAGCACGGGACGGACGACGGTTCCAGCCAGCACGCGGTCGCCGGCGGCCGGGAACTCCCCCAGGGTTTGCAGAAAAAACTCCTGGGCTCTGCCCTTTGCGTCCTTGGCGCGTTCAGCCGGCACCACCAAGGCGACATTGACTACGTCCTGGCCGATTCGATTCAGTCCCATATAGCCGCCGCGGCCGAAGTAGAGCTCGGCTGAATCGCCCATGTTCCGCACGCCGGACACATGGGCCACGAACGCGACCCGGCGAGGCCGCCGGTGCGTGCGGTGTCCCATGCGACGGGCCACCACGGACCGGAGACCGTCGGCCCCGATGGTCAGTCGAGCACGGACCGATCGGCGGCGTCCCCGGCTGTCGCGGAGCACGGCTCCAGTAACCGCTCCGCGTTCGTACAGCAGCTCCTCCACCGTCGTGCGTTCGGCGACGGATGCGCCGGCTTTCCGGGCCACTTCGAGCAGCGCCTGATCGAGGATACGGCGAGAAACCGAGAGTCCCATGGGGCGGTACGGCCGATGACCTGCCAGAGCAAAGATGCCATGCGCTGTGGCCCCGTGAACACCGGTGACTCTCATGCCCTTTAGCGCAGCCGCGCCGGCTGCCTCGAGCGTCTCGACGATGCCGAACCGAGTGAGGATTCTCACTGCTTCCGGACTCATGTACTCGGCGCACGGTTTGTCCCGAGGGAACTCGGCCCGGTCTACCGCGAGCACGGAGTAACCAGCCTCAGCCAACAAGGCGGCGGAGGCGCTGCCGGCCGGCCCAGCTCCAGCCACCAATACGTCGACCTGGCGGGGGAGGTCAGTCAAGCCAGCGCCATAGCGCCCACGCTAAACCGCCGCTGATCGCGGTCGCGAGCAGGTTCACGCCGTCGTTGTTCAGCCATACCCATCCAGACTTCCGGTCGGTTCTCGTTCCGCAGCGATGCACCCGCCATTCACTCGGCTGCTGGCAGCGAGGGCAGTAGAATGTTCCTTGCACCGCGCCTCCGAGGAGGGAATCCATGAGCATACCGAGGAAACCTATCAGTATTCCTGGGAGCAGGAGCCGGGCGTTTCCCGTGAGCAACGCCGCTGTAGCCGAGACCACTGCCGCACCGGCAAGAGCGCCCGCGTTACCGGCGGCGGTAATCCCGCCACTGGTTCCGGGCGGCACCGGCTCCCGGGACCACAAGAGTCTTGGAACTGCCCGGCTCCGCCCTCCCACGGAGGACGCCCAGGTGTCCGCGGCGGCCGCGGACAGCGTGGCGGTCACCAGCCAGATTCTGAGAGCCGGGTCCGAGGAACCAAACAGAGCGAGCAACGCAGCCGCTGCTCCGTTGGCCAGCACCTGCCAGGCATCTCGGCGGTCGCCTTTCGCGTCAATCGTTGCTGTCAGCGGAGCCGGGTGCACTCTGGAAATGAGGTTGCTGGAGATGAAAAAAGCGGCCAGTACAGCGCCGCCGGTCCAACCCGTTCCGTGGAGGATTCCGGCACCAACTACCCAGGCGGCCAGGGCGCCGGATGAAGTAAGGGTGGCCGCGAACCAGGCAATGCAGGCGACACTCCCGCTGACCAGGACTGCCAGCAGGGGTGACGGCCCGCTCAGTGGTTTTCCATCTCCGACCGGAGCAGACTGAGGATGCGGGCCCGCAGCTTTGCCGGACAGGTTTCCCGGCCAGCGCGCGTCTCCAGCATGCTCAGAAAGCTCTCCTGGAACTGGGCATGCTTGAAGCAATCACGGCACCGCTCCAGATGCTGCCGAACTTCAACCATCAGCGCCGGCGTAAGCTCCTGCTTGAGGTAGTCGCCCAGATTGGTAAGGGCCTGGGCGCAGTCAACCCCGCTCATGTCGGGCTCTCCCGTGGCTGGATATATCCCATCTCAACGGCATGCGAATAGAGCTGGGCCTGAAGCTGCTGGCGGGCCCGGAATAGCCGGGACTTCACCGTGCCAACCGGAATCTGCAGGGTCTCGGCGATCTCGGCGTAGCGCATGCCTTCCACATCACTCAAAACCAGTACCTCACGAAACTCATGGGGCAATGCGTCGATGGCCTCGAGGACTTTGGCGTCCACGATCTGCGCAAAGAAGTTGCCTTCCGGATCGACCTCTTCGATCGAGCGGTCGAGCGCGTGGGGCTCGACCGCGTCCAGGTCCATCGCCACCGGCTCATGCTTTCGCCGGCGATAATCGTTGATGAACGTGTTCCGGAGAATGGTGAGCAGCCAGCCCTTGGCGTTGGTGCCAGGGCGGTACTGCCGCCAGGAGCGGTAGGCCTTGAGCATCGTGTCCTGGACCAGGTCTTCGGCCTGGCTGGGATCGCCCGTCAGCCGTAAGGCAACCCGGTACAGCGCATCGAGGTGGGGTAGCGCTTCTTGATCGAAAGTCCGCCCAGCGGCAGAAGGCTCGGCCATGGCGGAATGTAGAGAAGCTGGAAGCTGGGAGCTAGGAGTCGGAAGCTGAGTCACGGAGGAAGTCGCGCTGAATCCAAGCTCCTAGCTCCGGGCTCATTGCTCCTGTATTATCCCGCCGACCGTGCCCAAACCCTCTGTTCCCGCGCTCATTCCCCTCAGTCTGCTCGAGGCGATTCGCAACCTCGACACTCCGGTCGAGGACGGGCTCGAAGAACTGGCCGAAGAAATCGTCGTACGGCGACTCGGGCT
This sequence comes from uncultured Gemmatimonadales bacterium, assembly GCA_963698975.1. GTDB lineage: Bacteria > Gemmatimonadota > Gemmatimonadetes > Gemmatimonadales > GWC2-71-9 > CAVVWJ01. The sequence continues at coordinate 503,591 of CAVOSV010000002.1, read as the reverse complement.
CAGCCCCACCGTCGCCGCGCAAATCCAACGCTATCGGCAGGCTGCCGACAAGGGCGGGTCGGTGGAGCTGGAGGAGACGATCTCCGTTCTCCGTCTGATCGGACGCCGAAGCGATGCGCCTCTGGTGTTCGCCGATGCCGGGCGGCGCGCGGCTCGCTATGCGGCTCGAAACCGAGCACGCTCCTCCCGAACGCTGGCCAGGGTGTCGCCCGGAGGTATGGCCCGGCGGTGGGCACTCAAGAGCGCGGCCCGTCTGTCCCGCCGCATCTTCGGCGGGGAGCTGAGACCTCGCCCTTACGACGTCGAGGTCCGGATGACGGCGCCGCTTTCAATCGAAGCGCTGCCCACCGGGGAGGCTTGTGTATTCTATGGCGCGGTCTATCAGGAGCTGCTCCGGGCACTCACGGGCTTTGAGGGAGCGCTGATCCACCAGCACTGCCGGTCCCGGGGTGAGGAAGCCTGCGTGTGGCGGACTGCGGTGGCGGAGGTGTACGAGTGATCGACCTCGCCGAATTGCGAGAAGCCTTGCTGGAGGCAGATCTGGACGGCTGGCTCCTGTTCGCCTTCAAAGGTCTTAATCCGGTGGCCACCCGGGTGCTGGGGCTCACCGGGCTGAACACGCGCAGGCTGTTTGCGCTATTCCCCCGGGAGGGTGAGCCGGTCGTTATCGCCCATAAGATCGAGCTGCAAGGACTGGAAAATTTTCCCGGCAAGGTGGTGCCGTACGCCCGCTGGAGCGAGCTGAACGCGGCCTTAAGCCACGCGGTAGCAGGTAAGACCCTGGGCATGGAGATATCCCCTCGGAACGCTGTGCCCTATCTGGACCGGGTGCCTCATGGGGTGGTGCAGCTGCTCCAGAGTATGGGGGCGAAGGTCCTCCCCTCGGGAGATCTGGTCTCGCGCTTTGCGGCGCGATGGAGTCAGCAGGAGCTCGCCGACCATCATTTTGCGGCGGAAATTCTGGCCGACGTCGCACGGAGCACTTTGCAGCAGGCTATCCGGGAGACTGGTGCGCTCACCGAAACGGCCTTGCAGGCCCGGGTGATCGCCTCTCTGGAAGGCCGAGGCCTGGTGTTGAATGAGCCGCCGATCGTCGGGTTCGGACCCAACTCGGCCAAGCCGCACTATGAGCCGCGCCCGGGCGAGGACGCAGTGCTTCGGCCGGGCGACCTCGTTTTGTTGGATCTCTGGGCCGGCCGCAGCCTCGAGACCGTCTTCGCCGACCAGACCTGGATCGGTTTTGCCGGGAGGCACCTGCCGCCCCAGGTCGCCGAGGTCTGGCGGACGGTTCGGCGCGCGCGGGATGCGGCGATCGATGTCATCCGGGAGGCCGTGGCGGAGCACCGAAGCATTGCAGGGTACGAGGCGGACCAAGCGGCTCGGGCTGTAGTTTCGGCTGCCGGCTATGGGGATGCCTTTGTCCACCGCACTGGCCACTCGATAGATCGGGACCTGCACGGCTCGGGCCCCCACCTGGATGACTATGAGACTCACGATGACCGGGTGCTGCTGCCGGGAGTTGGATTCTCGGTTGAACCGGGGATCTATCTGCCGGGCGGGTTCGGAATACGGAGCGAGGTAAATGTGTTCATGGACTCCTCAGGCCCGGTGGTCACACCGCGCGAGCCCCAGGTGGAGGTGATAGTCGGGAGCTAGGAGCCGGGAGTCGGGAGCTCACTCAGTGCCAGCTCCTAGCTCCTAGTCCTTGGCTCGTAACCTCTCCGCGACATAAAATGACGGCCGGGCTCGCCGGCTGAATTCTCCCGCCGGAATTTCGCGCCGGTCCCTCCCAGTTCCATTCCGAACAAATGGAGGCTGACGCCGATCGCGTTTCATCGGGCAACTTTGTGGGTTTCAGACAGTTACGTCAGGCGAGGCCGGCGGTCATGGCCCCGTGACTTTTCCTTGACATGCAATTTTGTGCACCTCATATTAGGCACCTGCCGACCGGGCCGCGGTCGCGCTCGCGTGTTTTTCAGTTTCACGCAGTCCTTTTGGTATTACGCCGTCCCCATCACACATGCAGGCAGTCATCCCACGCAGTCTCATTCCGGAGTAGGCCTTCGGGCCAGAGGGAAGGCGTGTGCGCGCCTTCTCAGGATGTCATGGCGGTACTGGCAGTTCCACGCCTTTGGAGGACGTTTCTATGAAGCAAAGCTGTGTCAGCGCCTTCGCACGCACAGCGCGATTTTTCGCGCTCGCGGCAGTCGTACTGGGATTTGGAGCGGGATCGCTTCTAGCCCAGGGGTCGACTGGTAAGATCGAAGGCAGGGTCCGCGACCAAGCGGGCGCACCCATCGCCAACGCGCAAGTCTTTATCGTAGGGAGCGCATTTAACGCGCTTACCAACCCGCAGGGTTACTACTTCATCAACAACGTGCCGGCCGGGACTTACAATGTTCGGGCCGCTTTTATCGGGTACAAGTCGACCCAGGTTGACGGCGTGAAGGTACTCGCCGGCCAGACCATCACGGTCGACATCCAGCTGGAGCAGACCGCGGTGCAGATCCAGGAGATCACCGTGGTCCAGCAGACTCAGCCGCTGGTCCCGCGAGACGAGGTCACCTCGAAGCAGCGGATCGACGGCGAGTTCACCAACAACCTCCCGGTCGACCGGCTGAACGGCGTGCTGCAGCTGCAGCCCGGTGTCGTGGCCGCGACCCCCAACGGCAACACGCTCTCGATCCGCGGCGGCCGGACCGAGGAACACGTGACCTACGTCGATGGAGTGCCGGTCACGCCGGGAATGCGCGGCGGCGGGCGGGTGACCTCCGGCGGAACCGAGATCGAGGTTGGGACCAACGCCCTGGAAGAGGCCTCGGTCACCACGGGCTCGTCCTCGGCCGAGTTCGGTAACGCGCAGTCCGGGGTCATCTCGATCCAGACCCGGACCGGCGGCAACAAGTTTACCGGTAACCTGGCCTATGAGACCGATGAGCCGTTCGGCTCCAACAACAGCCTCGGCCTAAACCGGGTCACCGGCAGTCTCGGCGGTCCGATCATGCGGAACCTGACGTTCTTCGTGTCCGGCGCCCTGGAAGGGCAGAGCACGGTGGAGAGCGGCAAGGACAGCCAACACTACCCGCTGTTCGTGCAGGCGGGCATCGACACCACGGTGGCCGTCCCCACCTCGCTGGGCGATCCCACAGCCGACACCACGATGGTGCCGGTTTACAACTATGCGGTATCGCGGGGCGAGTGCAGCGATTTCGAGAACAGCGCCAACCCCGATATCGCCAGCAACTACGGCGTCGACTGCCAGGGCATCCGGGTTCCGTCCTCGGCTCGCTCGACCTATTCGTTCAGCGGCAAGCTGAACTATTCGTTCGGCACCGGATCACGGCTGGCCTTTACCGCTCTCACCAGCCAGTTCCAGGGCCGCACCTTCCGGGAAAATCTGGACACGCCCGGCCGGTTCCTGACCTATGGATCGCTGTACAACCCGGGGAACCTTCCGGCCTTCCGGAACTTCAGCAACGTCTTCACCCTGAACTGGACCCAGAACCTTTCTCGCTCGACGGAGCGGGCGCTGGCGCTGGAGACCTACCTGTCGTACCAGCAGGACCGGACCATGGGCGGTCCGATGACTCGGGAGGGCGAGCTGGGCAGCCGTGACCCGTTCGGCGGGTTCATGCTTTCCCCGATCGATTTCCTGTTCAACTTCGACAACTTCCCGCTGGACGATCAGCTGTTGCATAATTTCCGCACCAACGCGTCCGGCACCCGCCGCTCTCCGCTCGACGTCGAGAACCTGGCGCAATACGCCATCGTCGATGAATGGCGGAACAATGCCTACGGCCTCTATAACCGTGATGAGTTTGCCTCGGTGCTGTTCCCCGAGTCGGGGGGGCCCGCCGGGAGCGAGCGGTTCACCAACCGCCAAGTGCTGTACCGGGAAGACCGGCTGATCGGGAAGGCCAACCTGGACTGGCAGCTGGACCGCTACAACCGGTTGAAGTTTGGCGGCGAGTTCACTCACTACAAGATCGACAGCTACTCCTTCCAACTGGAGAGTCAGGCCTTTTCTGATTTCTACAAGGAGCAGCCGATCCGCTACAACCTGTTTGCGGAAGACCGGCTCGACCTGGGCGATGTGGTTGTGGTCGGCGGCCTCCGTTATGACTTCTATGATACCCGGGCCCGTCGTTGGAATAACTTCCCCCGGATCTCGACCAATCCGCTGTACGATCCCAACAATCCGGACGCGTTCTTCACCAACGACTCGCTCTTCCCCAAGGATCAGAGTCACAATTACGTCAGCCCGCACATCCAGGTCTCCTTCCCGGTGACCGAGCGGACCAACTTCCGGCTGTCCTACTCCCACCAGGTGCAGGCCCCGGACTTTGGCGTGATTCTGCAGGGCATCAATACCGATATCGCCACCACCAACACCAACAACTTTTATGGGTCCGACCTGGATTTCGGCCGTACCATCACCTTCGAGTTCGGGGTGCGGCACGCCTTCAGCGACGACATGGTGCTGGACGTGGCCGCCTATAACAGGGACAACCTGTCCAACGCCGCCGGACGTCTGGTGTCCCGGTTCGATCCGCTTCGGGGCAACAACCAGAACATCCGGATCATGACCAATGCCGACTTCGGGAACACCCGCGGCGTTGACCTGAGACTCGACCGGCGGTTCGGCAACCTGTTCAACGGCACGCTGGCCTACACCTTCCAGCAGGCCAAGAACACCGGTTCCGATCCCGACACATACCTGGACTTCGGCTCCCGCGTGCTCAATCAGGTCTCCGGTGGGAACCAGCCTCCGCCCCAGGCCATTCTGCCGACCGACTTCAGCCGGCCGCACAACCTGGCTATAGCTGCCGCGGTCAACTTCCCGAACGATTGGCATCAGGGATCGATCGTCGGGACCGTGCTGGAGAACGTGGGCGTGTTCGCCACCTTCCGGTACATGAGCGGTACGCCGTACACCCGCTGCGAGCAGGGGGTCGGTGACGAGGACGTCGTTTCGGGGGACAACTGCAACAACCGCTTCCCCGATCCGCTCAACAGCTCGCGCTTGCCGTCGTTCAAGAATCTCGATCTCCGGCTCACCAAGGGCTTTGGCATCGCAGGAATGGACCTGACCGGCTACGTCGAGGCCAGGAACCTCCTGAACTTCACCAACATCGTCCAGGTCTTCACCACGACCAATGATGTCAACAACTCAGCGGAGGAGCGGGCCAACTTCGCGGCCGACAGCGCCGACTATGCCAATGAGGCCGACGAGTCTGGCGCCCTGCTGGGAGATGGTTCGATCGATCTAAGCTTCAGCGGAGCGGCCGATCCTCGGGCCGGCTGCGGCGGCTGGGTCAACCAGGCCGGCGATCCGGCAGCCCCGAACTGCGTTGCTCTCATCCGGACCGAAGAGCGGTTCGGCAACGGAGACCACGTCTTCGACCTGGCCGAACAGCGCCGGGCATCGGACGCGCTGTATTACACCGTCCGGGGTCTCCACAACTTCACCAGCAACCCACGCCGGATGCGGCTGGGTATTGAAGTGAACTTCTAGGCAGTAGGCTGGACCCTCCGGGCGGAGCCACTTCGGGCCGCCCGGCGGGGACGGCCTCGCCATTTTTTTCACCCGAGAGAGGACGCAATGCACTCCTTCTTGCGTAAGAGCAACCTGCTGTTCGTGGGCCTCTGCGCTCTGGCGGTGGTCGCTACGACACCGTCGGCCGCAACCGCGGCCGGGAAGCCAAAGCCCGGCGCCGGTGCGCGCGGATTCCGGCTGTTTGCCCGGTCGTTGGGAGCCATCACGATCAACCGCATCTACTGCGGTCTCGCGACCACCGGCGAGGTCTGCGTCGATTCGACCAACTCATCGACCATCGGCGGCGGTTTCTGGCCCAAGGGCACCGCGGACCAGTACGTGTTCAACTCCGGTCTGCAGATCGCCGGCGTGATCGGCGCCGATGCCAATCCGGAGTGGGCCGGCGACACCACCGGGGCATTCTTCTTCGATCCGAAAGGCACCACCCAGCACGGCGAGCAGGTGGAGCCGATCTACAACACGACCAACCCGGAAGACGCGGCTTTCGTGAGCGATACCACGGGCACCTGCAATGACGTCTGTAAGGCGGCCAAGGTGCCTTCGGGTGATGCCAACCAGGACCTCTTCTTCCCGCTCCTCAGGGGCAGGACCGCTGCCTCGCAGGGCGACGTCTGGTGGCTCTCCTGGGACGGCAACCCGTCGCTCACGGCGGGCCGGCCGCACCCGCTCGGTATTCTGGTCGAGCAGCGCGGCATGGGCTGGAACTATCCGGCGGGCAATCAGGACATCCTGTACTTCCTCTATACCTTCTATAACGTGACCGCCAGCGATCCTGCGGTGTACACCGCCGCGGGCGTACGGCCGGGCATGGCGAACATCCTGGCCGCCCAAGGGCAAGAGTTCCAGCAGAAGAACGAAGCGGCCTATGGCATCCAGATCCCGGACGGCGGCTACACGGTGGAGAATCTATTCGCCGCCTTCTCGGCCGACATGGACGTGGCCGAGTCGGGCAACAACTTCTCATCGGTCAACGTGCCGTTTGCGCTGGGCTACGTCTACTCCCACGACTTTGCGCCCGCCCCGGGCTGGACCTTCGATCCCACCATCTTCAGCCCGCCGTTCTTCGCGGGCTCTGGTTTCGTCGGCGTCAAGTACCTGAAGAGCCCGGTGGTGAACGGGTCAGAGGTGGGGCTCACGCTGTTCAGCAACACGATCAACGGCGGCGCCTTCGACGACGCCCAGAACACTACCCAGCTGTTCCGCTACATCTCCAACAACATCAACCCGGCCGCCGGAGACGCTCCCTGCAATACCGGCGACCCGCAGACCACCAAGATCTGCTTCGTCAACAACACCGCACCCGACGACATGCGGTTCTTCCAGTCGTCTGGCCCACTGACCTTGGCCCCCGGCCAGTTCGGCACCATCGCCGTGGCCTATATCTTTGCGGCCCCGGTTATCACCGGGAGCTGCAGCGGGCCCGGCACCTGCGATCTGGCTCCCGGCGATCCGACTCGGCTCAGCGCCGTTGCCACTGCTGACAACGCCAATGCCGTGGACTCGGTGGCCGGATTCACCGGGTACAACGGTGATGCGGCGGCCCAGGGGGGTAACGGAGACGGACTGCCCGATCAGGGTGAGTTTTCCGCTCCAGTGCGCGGCTCGCTACTGGGTAAGGCACTGACCGCACAACAGGTGTTCAACTTCGGGTTCCTGCTGCCGTTTGCCCCGGAATCTCCCGAATTCTTCCTGATCCCGGGCGACAACCAGGTAACCGTGCTCTGGCGGCCCTCGGCCACCGAGCAGACTGGCGACCCGTTCTTCCAGGTGGCCAGCCAGCCGACGATTACCGATCCGGTAACCGGCATCGTTGGCGCGAACCCGCTGTACGATCCGAACTACCGCCAGTTCGACGTGGAAGGGTACCGGATCTACCGCGGCCGGGTGGACTCGCCCAACGAGCTCGCCTTGATCGCGCAGTTCGACTATCAGGGCACGTTCATCACCGACTTTACCAGCCAGGTCAGCGTTGGCGGTCAGCTGCAGACCGGCTGCGCCCCGGAGCTAGGCATCCATACTGTTACAATCACTCCGGACCCTACTGATCCGACCGTGTCGGATACTGCCCTCGGCTGTCCGGTGCCCTTCGATTCCCTGGTTCCCGGTGTGGCGCCGACAGCCAGTATCGACATTCCGCTGACTGGCCCCATCATCCAGGTGGTTCGGGGCGATCGGACCACATTGGCCACCGGCGAGTCCATCATCCTGAAAGCCGATACCGCGTTGACCGGGTCCGAGTCCGGCCGGACGCCGGAGCTCTCCGACAACGGGGTGCCGTTTACCTACCTCGACAATGGAGTCCGGAGCAACATCCGGTACTTCTACTCGGTAACCGCGTTCGACGTGAACTCGATTCAGTCGGGTCCGTCGAACATCGAATCACCCCGAAACACCAAGTCGGTAACGCCTCAGACGGAGGCCAGCAACTTCCAGAATCAGGCCACGCTCACCAACAACATCGTAGGCCGAGGAATTGCGCAGGACAGTCTGATTACCTCTGAGCCATCTCTCGACCCTGCTACCGGCAAGTTCAGTGGTCCATTCCCGCCGGCCAACGGTGGAGAGCTCCAGTTTGCGGGCCAGTTCGCCCGTCAGGTCATTGCGGCTCCCGGTGCAGTTTCGGTGCGCCTGGACAGCCTCACGCTGGGGTCGGCATACGACGTTGCTCCCGCTACCTATTTCCTGACTGCCACTGGGGGCGATGGAACCACGTTCCCGCTCACCATTGGGGTAACCCAGGATCAAACTGATGCGGACGCCGCCGGTAACGCTGTCTTCAATGCCGTTCCGGTCGACGCCGCGCTTGCGGAACGCTTCGGCGGCAGCGGGGCCTTCAACCTGAACGCGGAAGTCGTTCAGACGCTGCCGGGCAACTACTACACCAATTCCTTCGGCCGTGGCTGCATCAATGAAGCGGACGGATTCGCTCTCGATCCGGGCTGCGACTACAACGGTGCTCGCTGGTTCGATGGCCCCTCTCCGGCACAGAACGAGACGGTGGACAATCCGACTGCCGGGAACCAGAAGAACAGTGCGGGGCCAGCTGTGTTTACCAATCCCAACAACGCAGGAGGGTTGACCGGGGTTGCTGCCATTCACGAGGACAGGTCCTACCAGACGATCGACAACGTGTGGCGGAACATTGAAGGTGTTCTGGGAGGAGCGTCCAGAGCGGCAGACTTCAACGTGTACTGGGGCGCGGGTGGCGTGGTTGACTCAGTGATCGACGTTACCCACAACGTCCCGGTGGCGTTCGGAGCCACGGTAGGCGGTACCTGGGGCTTCCTCAATGCAGCCGATGCGGCAGCCGGGGGTTCAGCGGACGGATCGGCCACCCTGACCGCCGCGGACATGGGCTGCGTGGAGCCGTTGAAGTCATCTGCCGCGGTGCAGGGTCTCATCCCGTGTACCGCTACCTACGTGATGACCCAAACCGCGGTACCCGGCCCGGTCGCGTATATCGCCACCGGGTTGGCCACCGTGCCCGCAACAGGTCCGGGTTTCATCATGTCCCTGCCGGGGCATTTCTTCACCTTTGACTTAGGACCCGGTGGTGCGCTCCCGGCCGCGGGCGCTGTGTGGACCATGCGGAGCTATACCGGCGCCATTGAGGGCGGGCACGGCGATGCAGGGGATGACGGCAATTACGCCTTCACCGCTGCGGAGCGGCCCTTCACTGCTGTCGGTGCCGAAAACCGCCTCAGCTTCAACGTGGTGAATCAGGTTGCTGCCACAACCAAGGACGATCTGACCCGGGTCCACACGGTGCCGGATCCGTACTACGTCACCAGCCAGTTCGAGCAGACCACGGACACCAAGATCATCAAGTTCGTGAACCTGCCGGCTGACTGCATCATCCGGATTTACTCCTCCAGCGGTGTGCTGGTGGATCTGGTGGAGCACCATTCGGAGACCTTCGGTGGGGCAGAGGATTGGAACGTGCGCAACCGCAACAACCAGATCGTTGCCAGCGGGGTGTACTTCTATCATATCGAGGCCGGTGATGCCCGGCGGGTAGGCCGGTTCACCGTCGTGAACTTCGCTCAGTAGCAGCCAACGGGAGGGGGTCGGCTAGCCGGCCCCCCAACACACCAGGAGATGGGGAGCATATGAGTTACACCACAGCACGACACCTGGCCCTGATGGCAGCCCTGCTGAGCGGGCTTCCCGCGGCTGCCATGGCGCAGGGCGACATCAACCAGGACAACACGGCGTACGGCACAACGTCGGCCGAGTTCCTGCTCTTTGGAGCAGGGGCCCGGGGAACGGCGCTCGGCGGAGCCTTCTCGGCGATTGCCACCGACGTGAGCGCGATGTACTACAATCCCGCCGGTCTAGCGCTGATGCCCAGAGCGGGCGCCACGATCGGCACCTACGACTATGTCGCTGACACCCGCTATAGCTGGGGCGGGCTGGCCTTCCCGTTCAGCGGCGGGTCGAGTGCGGTAGGCATTCAGATCGGAACTTACGGCTTCAAAGACCAGCAGGTGTACACGGTCGAGCAGCCCGAGGGCACCGGCTCGGTCTATTCCGTCAGCGAGACCTTTGCCGGCTTGACGTTCTCGCGGAACTTCTCCGACCGGTTTTCCGCCGGAGTTACGGCCAAGGGCATATTCGATAACCTTGGCAGCGCCTCTGGCAATGCATTTGCCGTGGACTTCGGCACCAGCTTCCACTCCGCCCTCAGCGGCCACCCGGTTCGCTTCTCCTTCGTCGTGGCCAACCTGGGAACCAACCTTTCGTATAGCGGAGAGGCGCTGGAGACCACGGCCCCCCGCGAGCCTATTCCGGGGGAGCCGGACGTCCCGTCCAACGACCAGCCGTCCCAATTCAAGACGACTGGGTATAATCTGCCAACGACCTTCAGGGTGGGTCTGGCGTACGACCTGATTACCGGAGACAACAACCGGCTCACTCTGCTCTCCGACTTCAACCAGCCCAATAACAACAGCGCCGGCTTCTCCGCCGGTGGCGAATGGATGTCGGAGCGGTTGGCCGGCTCGAACTTCGGATTTGCCGTGCGGGGCAGCTACAGCTACACCGGTGCTAATAATCTGGACCCCATTGATCCCAACACTACGGCGCTGGGCGACGAGGAGACCCTTCAGGGTCTCGCCTTCGGCGGCGGGCTCAATTACGGCGGCGGCAACTTCAATTTGGGCCTCGATTACGCCTGGAAGTACCTGGGCGTGCTTGGGGGAACCAACTTCTTCAGCGTCAGCTTCGGTTGGTAGCGTTGCGGTGAGGGGCGATCCGGATCTCCGGATCGCCCCCGTTTGCAGAAGGTATTCAATGCGCTTTTCGAAATTCATAGTGGTGGTTGCCTGTGCCGGCGTTTCCCTGGGTCTCGCCGCTGATCAGCGCGACTCGGGCGTGGTGCTGCGCGCAGTTCGGTTCTATCGGGCGGATCAGGACCGAACCCGGGTCAAGGGTCTGGTCCAGATCCCGCTCGCATCGCTTCAGCCGGCAAAGCAGGGCGGGCAGGCCACCTACACCGTGGCTGTCCGGGTGGCAGACTCGACCGGGCTGGCTCTCTACCAGCAATCCTGGCAGAGTCACGCGAGTGTGGTGGGAGACTCTAACGCGTTCACGGTCGAGATTGTGGACTTTGCCGTAGCGCCCGGGAAATATCGGTTCGAGGTGGCGGTCGAAGACTCGGTTTCCGGCCGCAAGTTGAGCAGCGCTACCGATCTGCAGGCGTTGTCCGATTCCAGCGTTGCCTCGGATCTGCTGATCGCTCCTGAAATGCGGCTCGCAACCGCCAACGATACGGTGCCGCGGCCCGGAGAGTTCCGGACCGGGAACAACCTGGTCACCGCAACCGCCCGGGTGTTGCTCACGCCGTTACGCGCCACCGTGTTCTATCTGCTGGAGGCCTACGCCGAGCGGGACGCCGACGGCAACCTGGCGGTGGCTATCAGGGACTCGGCGGGAAAAAACATCATGAAGACCCAGCCTCTCGCGGTGAAAGTCACGGCGGGGGGAAGCGTATTAAAGGGCCAGCTCGATCTCACGGGCTTGCCTCCCGGCAACTACGTCATGGTCGCCGACCTCAACCTGGGCGGCCGAACCACTCAGCGGTCGGCCGACTTCAGTATGGCGGGCTTGGGTGAGACCCTGGCCAAGGATGCCTCCCGGCGGGAGGCGGAGCGGGTCAGCGATGAGGGCTACTTTGGCCAAATGTCCGAAGAGGACCTGGAGGCGGCCGACGCCCCCCTGCAATACATCGCGGAGCCGAGGGAGCTCTCCGCCTGGAGTGACAAGCTCAGCCTCGATGCCAAGCGCCGGTTCCTGATCAACTTCTGGAAGAAGCGGGATCCTACGCCGGGTACCGTCAAGAACGAGCGGCGTGAGGCCTACTACTCGGCGGTGGATTACGCCAACAAGGCGTTCAAGGAAGGTGGCCGTAACCCGGTCTCCGGATGGCGGTCGGACCGGGGAAGGATCTATGCCAAGTACGGAGCACCGCACCAGGTCTTCCGAGAGCAGCAGAAGGGGCGGGCGCCACCGTACGAGGTATGGAGCTACGCCAAGGGGAAGGGCGACTACTACATCTTTGCCGACCGGTCGGGGTTCGGGGCGTTTACCCTGATCCATTCCAGCGATCTGAAGGAGACCGGGATCCCGGGATGGGCCGACATTCTCGGCGGTCCGGCCGTAACCGATATTGCACAGTTCCTGGGTATCGATCTCACGTCGGGCAACCGTTTTTGAGCCCGGATCAGCGAAGGGTTGACAACGCAGTCACTAACAGTCTCACTCGATGAGGTGCCGAGTATGAAGCGTTCGATGTGCGGTTTAATTGTTCTGGCTGCGGTTGCCGGTCTCGGATCTTGCGGCGGAGATCCCACGGGAGATCAGATCGAACAGGGACAGCAGGTGGTTGCTGATCCTTCTTCCGTATTCCTTTCCTTGGCCGGAACGAAGTTTGTCGTGGCCCAGGTGCTGGACGAGCTGGGCAACCAGTTGCCGGTTGATTTTCAGCCCCAGAACGTGGGCCCCGGAATCACCGTCGAGCGGGACACCACGTATCTCCAAACGACTATCGGCACGCACCTGGAGACCGCCCAGCGGTTTATCGTTACGGGCACCTCTCCTACTGCCACGCAGTTCGATCTGGTATCAGGCGGCCTCTCGACGACCATCCCGGTCAAGGTTACCCCAACAGGTACCACGGCGACGTTGTCGAATCCGGCACCTGCTATGAATGAGCCGCTGACCGTCACCCTCCCGGCCGGCTACAAGTTCGGCTCTGCTCCCGGCGTCACGGTGGGGGCCGACGTGGGCGTTACGACCGCCGTGGCGCCGGATAGCTCCTCTGTAACCGTGGTACTGCCACCGGGTGCCACCGGGACGGTCACGGTCGACAGTGTGCAAGTCGACTACCTGCCGGGCGTGAACTTGAGCCTGCCGAGCGATCAAACCGTGACGGTTGGCGCCACTCCGCTTGCGGGGACTGCTTCTCCATCTAGCGCTCCTGCGATCCCTCTCCCGGCAGCCGGCGGAGTCACCGCAACGTTCGACATCCCCGATTTTACAGCGACGATAGACCACTTCTACGCGCTCAATGTCACGGAAGCCGGAGATTACACTGTAACTGTTGACTGGAACATTGGGTCGGACATGGACGTGGTGCTGTGCTTTGATGCGGGATGCAGTACCTTCGATGCAACCGCTGCCACGGGGAACAAGCCCGAATCGGCTACGTTCACCCTACCTGCTGGTACTTCGTACCTGTTGGTTGAAGACTTTGGTGGAGACGCCGCTGGATCTACGATAAGTATCGTCATTAATCACTAGTCAGGCGGTTGCAAAAGACAGGAAAGCCCCTCTATCAGAGGGGCTTTCCTATTGTCTCTCCGAGGTGGTATCAGCTTTGAAGAGTAGTGGCAACTCCGGCAGAATCGTCCCGAAACTGGCGCTGATACAACCGGGAGTACAACCCGCCTAATTCGATCAGCTCCAGATGCGACCCCTGCTCCACGATCCTGCCCCGATCCAGCACCACCAGCCGGTCCGCCCGACGAACGGTGCTCAGCCGGTGCGCAATGATAAGTGTGGTTCGCCCCACGAGAAGCTTGGCCAGGGCGTCTTCGATCAGCCGCTCGCTCTCCGTATCCAGGTTGCTGGTGGCCTCGTCCAGGATCAACACCGCAGGATCCTTGAGAATGGCTCGGGCGATCGCGATCCTCTGCCGCTGACCTCCCGAGAGCTTGACCCCCCGCTCCCCAACTACAGTCTCGTACCCGTTAGGCAGCCGCTCGACGAACTCATGGGCATGCGCCGCGCGGGCCGCCGCCTCTACATTGGCGTGTGCGGCTCCCGGCCTGGCGTAGGCAATGTTCTCCCGGATGGTGCCGCTGAAGAGTGCGGGGTCCTGAGGCACTATCCCGATCGCTCCTCTGAGATCCGCCAGGCGCAAACTCCGGACATCGATTCCATCGAGCTGCACCCGGCCGCGGTCTACATCCCAGAAGCGCGGGAGCAGAGAGACCAGAGTCGTCTTACCGGCACCGGAGGGTCCCACCAGGGCCACAACTTCGCCGGGTGCGCACCGGAGATTGATGTCTTCCAGTATCCAGGGGAGGGAGGTGCCCCGCTGATACTTGAACGAGACTCCTTCGAAGGCGACTTCTCCCCGAACCGGATGGGGCAAGGGCGCCGGCGAATCCGGATCGGTGATACCCGGCTCCATCTCGAGAATCTCGAACACCCGCTCAGCCGCCCCGACGGCCTCCTGATAGCTGCTGAAGAACGATGCCAACGCTCCAATAGCTGCGGCGATGGTGATCGTATAGAGAAGAAACTGCACCAGCTCACCCGGCGTGAGCTGGCCTTCCAGCACCAGCAGCCCGCCCTGCCACAGCACGAAGACGATGCCAACGAAGGTGGAGAAGGTGAGCACCCCGAAGAACACGCCCCGCAGCTGAGCCCGAATCAGAGCCGCTGTGACACTGGCGCCGATCCGCTCATCATAGCGTCCGCGCTCCGCCGGCTCCTGAACAAAGCTCTGGACCGTCCGGATCTGACTAAATGCCTCTTCGGCCACGGCGGTAGCCTCGGCGACTTTGTCCTGTACTCCGACGGTCATCCGGCGAAGCCGGCGTCCGAAAAACAAGGCCGACCCGATCACCAGGGGCACGACGCCTAGCGCGGTCAGCGTCAGACGAGGCTGCATCAGCGTGAGCAGGACGATGCCGCCCACCAACGCCAGCATCTGGCGGGAGAACTCCGCGATCTGATGGCTCAGGACTCCCTGGAGCAGTCCGATGTCGGTGGTAAGCCGGCTGGTGAGCTCGCCGGTTCGGCGCTCGGCGAAGAAACCCGGGGTCATGTCCAGCAGCTTGGAAAAAAGCTCTGCCCTGAGACCCGCCACCACCCGCTCCCCGACGGCACTCAGGAGATAGGTCTGTGCGTAGTTGAGTAGGGCCTGGACACTGAAAAGAATGACCAGCCCTATGGCGATGCGGTCGAGCACCGTCCGATCGTGCTTAACGAAGGCGGCATCCAGCAGGTAACGGACGACCATCGGAAAGGCCAACCCGAGTAGCGCGCTGACCGTAAGGGTCAGTGAGGCTACCGCCAGCATCCCGCGATACGCCCGGACCCTGGGCCAGAGGCGGACCAGCCGTCCAGGGGCCGGAACCCGCCGGGTAGCGCTAGCGGTCGTGGTGCCCGCCCGCGGGCGTCGCGAGCTCCCGCTCGGGGTGATTGAGAATGAACACTCTGGCGGGGCGGTGACCGAAGGGCAGGGCTCGGTCTATTCCCATGGCCACGAACAACAAGGCGAGGTAGAGCAGACTGTAGCGATACATCTTCCAGGCAACCGGCGTGGAGGAGTGCTCCCGCAACAGTCGAACACAGTACCACAGCAATCGGGCACCCAGCAGCAGTGCGGCCAGCCCATAGAACGACCCCAGGGCACCGAAGAACGCCGGCATGAGCGTGAGAGGCAGCAGAATTAAGGTGTACGCCAGCATCTCGAACTTTGTGCGCTCCTCCCCATGCACCACCGGCATCATCGGCACACCGGCGCGGGCGTACTCACCCTGCTTGATCAGGGCGAGAGCCCAGAAATGCGGCGGGGTCCAGTAGAAAATGATGGCGAAGAGGTAAATGGCTGCCAGGTCCAGCTCGCCGGTCATGGCGGTCCATCCCACCAGCGGAGGAAAGGCGCCGGCCGCACCACCGATCACGATGTTCTGGGGACTGGAGCGCTTCAGCCAGATGGTATAGATGAAGACGTAGAAGAGAAGCCCGCCCAGAGCCAACCAGGCGCTCAGCGAATTGACCCGGTACCAGAATACGGCAAAGGCCGCCACTCCCAGCGCAATTCCGAAGGCCAGCCCCGCTGAGGGTGAGATCCGTCCGGCCGGAATGGGGCGCAACCTGGTTCGGCTCATCTTGTCGTCGATGTCCCGATCGAACCACATGTTAATGGCATTGGCCCCGCCGGCCATCAAGTAGCCGCCCAGTAGCACCCAGACCACCTGTGAGAATGAAGGCGGCCCCGCCGGAGTGATGAACATCGGAGCCACGGTGGTGACCAGCAGCAGCGAGATGATTCGTGGCTTGGTGAGGGTGACCAGGTCGGCCAGCAGTCCGGGCGTGCTGGGGTGAGTCTTAGGTTTCTCTGGCGCGCCGCTGCCGATTCGATTCGCTTGGAAAACCAACACAACCAGAGTGGCCCAGAGGAGTGTCCCGACCAATAGGTGGCCCGCACGAAGCTCCGCCGGAAGCAGGTAGGTCACCATCATGGCACCCACACCGAGCTGAAGCCCGGTTACCACGGCAACGAGAAGAGTCCACCGTCTGAGGCCGCGGCCAGAGGTCGGGTCCCGAAGTACCAGGGTGGTGAGGGTCAGCACCAGGCCTAGAAAGAGGAACGCGAGCACCCGGTGAGTCCAGTGCAGGGCAGCTAATGGTGCGGCCGGAGGCAGCAGGGTTCCGTTGCAGAGCGGAAGGCCGAGACAGAGCAGGCCGGCACCGAAGTTCGCGACCTGGGCTCCGAAGAGGATCACCAGAAACCCGAACCCCGCAGTGGCCCACGCGAGCTTCTGGAGTCGGTGGCGATCCGTCAAGCTGGCCGGGTGATCCGTCTCTCCCGCGCGCAACGAGGTTACGATGAGCACGGCCAGCAGCGCCATGGCATTGGCGAGATGGGTGATCACAACCCAGGGCGGCAGCGCCAGTTTGACCGTTATTGCTCCCAGGAGGACCTGCACCACGAGGAGCACCGATGCAAGTGTTGCCGGTGTCCTCAACCTCGGCTCGTTCCGGTGGCGGACCCAGGCGAGGGCCGCGAGCGCGAGCACGACCAGGCTGACCAGGGCCGCGGCCCAGCGATGACCAATCTCGATCATGGTGGGGAGATCGAGCGGAGGGAACCACTCCCCATGGCACCGGGGCCAGTGCTCGCCGCACCCCATTCCCGATCCGGTAATTCGGACCACTCCGCCCAGCACGATGAGCCCGAAGGCCAGCGCTGCTCCTGTCCATGCCAGCCGCCGGAGCAGCTCTGGGTTCCTGCGTTGGGTTTCGGTCATCGTGTCTCAAGCGTTCCAAGATGGTGATCTGAGCCATTATAGCTGGCGAGGCGTATATTTGGCCATGCTTCCAGAACGCGATGCCTGGGGCGAACGGCTACCCCGCCATCTGGGCCTCTGGAGCGCCGTCGCGGTGCTCATCGGCTCCACCATCGGCAGTGGCATCTTCCGGGTGCCCGCAAGCGTGGCTGAGCGGCTTCAGTCTCCCGGGCCCGTCCTCTTGGCATGGGTTCTTGGCGGGGTCATCGCACTCTTCGGCGCGCTCACTCTGGCCGAGCTGGCGGGAGCGCTTCCGCGTTCGGGAGGTGTTTTCGCCTACATCCTGGAGGCATTCGGCCCGATGCCGGCATTCTTGTTCGGCTGGTCCGAGCTCACCGTCATCCGGGCCTCCGCCCTGGGAGCCATCGCCACCATCTTCGCCGAGTATCTCGGCCGATTCATTCCTCTGACGCCGATGCAGGTGCGCTGGGTGGCCGCTGCCGCCGTGATCGCGGTGGGGCTCCTGAACTACCTGGGGGTGAACCGCGCGGCCGTCCTGATGAACCTGGCTACCGTGGCCAAGTACGGAGCCTTGGCCGTGCTGGTGATTCTGGCGTTCACGGCGGGGCAGGGCAGCACGGCGCACTTCACCCCCGCCTGGAGCAGCGGGATCAATCTATCCCTGATCGCCACGGCCCTGATCGCCATCATGTGGACCTACGATGGCTGGGCGGATCTCTCGTTCATGGGAGGAGAGGTCAGGAACCCGGGCCGCACGCTGCCGCTGGCGTTGATTCTCGGGACCTCCGGTATACTGCTGATCTATCTCCTGCTCAACCTCGCCTATATCTACCTGGTGCCGCTGGAGCAAATGGCCCGATCTCCTCTAATCGCAGCGACGGCAGCGGAGCAGATACCCTTGCTCGGCCGGTACGCGGGCGCGGTAATCTCGGCTGTGGTCATGGTCTCCTGCTTCAGCACCTTGATCGGCTCCATGATGACGGGACCACGGATCTTCTTTGCCATGGCAGACCGGGGGCTCTTCTTCCAGTCGATCGCCCGGGTCTCGCCCAAGTTCCATAGCCCGTCGGTAGCCGTGTGGCTGGCCACGGCACTCGGCGTCGTCTACGTGCTCCTGAACGATTTCCAGCAGCTGGCTGACAAGTTCATTCTGGGTATCTGGCCCTTTTATGCACTGGCGGTTGGGGCAGTCTTCGTGCTTAGGCGGAGGAGGCCCGACCTGCTGCGGCCCTACCGCACCTGGGGATATCCAGTGGTTCCAGCGCTTTTCCTGCTTGCTTCGATAGCAATGGTGATCAACGCGCTCTGGACCGACCCGGTCAACACCGGCATTACCTTCGCGATTATTCTCGCCGGCATTCCTGCCTACTTGGCGTGGGCCGCATGGAGGAGAAGCCGAGGGTCACTCGAGGCCGGGTCGGCATTGGAAAAGAATCTTGCCGCAGATGAACGCAGATAAACTCAGATCGGCAACAGCTTGCCGCGAATAAGTCCGGATAACAGCACAGATCGCTCCTTGTTCCAGCAGCTCCCCGTTAAGACCCAGAGCTTTGGTCGATGCCACAGCAGAGTCCGTTTGGAACGGCAACTTGCGGGTGTGCTGTTGAACATTCTCTGAATGTGGGAGTTTCTGCAGGGAGCGGTTCTTGCCCCGGAGCGATCCTGCAGATATCTGTGTTGATCTGCGGCTAAATACTAAAATTTGATTTCGACAGCGATGTCCGCTGCCTTCACACTGTGAGTGAGGGCTCCCACCGAAATGAAATCCGCGCCGGCGTCCGCGTAAGCCCGGGCGTTCTCCAGCGTAATTCCTCCGGTCGCCTCGATCTCGATCCCGGGCGATCGCTCCCGCGCCAGTTTGGCCCAGGCCTGTAGAGTGCCCGGCGACTGATTATCCACCAGCAACCGGGTGGCCCCGGCTCGGCATGCGGTCTCCAGCTGCTCGACCGATTCCACCTCTACATATAAGGCGCTCACTCGCTCCGCCTTCGCTCGCGCGAGCACCTGTGCCAGGGGCGTCCCTTCACGGCCTAGGGCCTGCCAATGATTGTCCTTCAGCATCATCTCGTGCGCCAGGTCCGCCCGGTGGCGCTGGCCCCCACCCGCCAACACCGCGTCAATATCCAGGGCCCGCAGCCCGGGGCAGGTCTTGCGGGTATGGAGGACTCGGCACTTCGTGCCCTGAACCGCATCCACAAAGCGCCGGGTGGCTGCCGCGATGCCGGAGGCGCGCTGCAGCAGATTCAGCAGCGGGCGCTCGGCCCGGAGAATGCCCCGGAGCTCTCCGCTCATCAGGCCGATAGTCGATCCGGTGCGAACCGCATCACCGTCCCCGACGTTCCACTCGATGGCGCAGCCACAGTCGCGCGCCACGGCGGTGGCGTATTTCCTCCCCGCCAGAGTGCCCCCACTCCGAAATTCGATGACGCCAAAACCCTTTAGCGTCGGTGAAACGGTGAGTTCGCTCGTGACGTCGCGGCCGCCGTCCTCTTCCAGCGCTCGCGCGGCTATCCGGTCTATTTCGGATTGAGGGGCCAAATCTGCCGTTATCCCAATGCCACCATGCGGTCGATAGCTCGGCGAGCCCGGGCAGCTATGTCGGGAGGTACGGTGATGTGATATCGATCGAGAGCGAGGGAATTGCGGACCTCGGGAAGGGTGATTGTCTTCATGAATGCGCACACCGCCTCAGGATCCGCCGGGATGAACTGCTTGTTGGGCGCGACCTGCTGCATCCGGTGCATGATCCCGGTCTCGGTGGCCACGATGAACTGCGTGGCCGGGCGCTCGGTGACTTTGCGGATCATGCCCTCGGTCGACGTGATGTGCAGTCCTTCGGGGCTGATGTCGCCCCGACCCATGCTGTAGATGAGCTGACCCGCGCATCCACACTCGGGGTGAACCAGCACCTCTGCCTCGGGATATTCAGCACGCGCCTGGTTCAGCACGTCAGGACGAATGCCCTTGTGGACGTGACACTCTCCCATCCAGACCTCGATCCGCCGCTCCGGCCGCATCCGGCGGACGTGGCTGCCGAGAAAGAAGTCGGGCAGAAAGAGAATCCCTTTGTCTTCCGGGATAGCGTCGATGACATCGAGCACGTTACCGCTGGTGCAGCAGTAGTCTAGCTCAGCTTTCACCTCCGCGGTGGTGTTGACGTAGCCCACCGCGATGTAGCCGGGAAACTGGGCCTTCCAGCTCCGAACATCTTCCGCCGTAATGGTCGCGGCGAGCGAGCACCCAGCCCGCAGGTCGGGCAGCAGAACCCTCTTCTGCGGTGAGAGAATGGCCGCTGTCTCGGCCATGAAGTGGACGCCACAGAAGATGATGACGTTGGCCTGGGTGCCTGCTGCCTGACGGGACAAGCCCAGTGAATCGCCCACGTAGTCGGCCACGTCCTGGATCTCGGGGCGCTGATAATTGTGGGCGAGCACCACCGCGTTCCGGGCTCGGGCCAGCCGGCGTATCTCTGCCTGCAGCTCCGCGATCTGCTCCGGCGTCTCCTGGGCAGCCTCGATTACCGGGAGCGAAAGGCCGTCATTGGTGGAGACCGCCATCAGACGGCCTCGCGTTTCCGTGAGTCCGGCGGATAATCGGTGCGGCGGTGCCCTCCTCGGCTTTCCCGTCTGCGGCGGGCTGCCTGGGTGATGAGACTGGCCACGAGCAGCTGATTTCTGGTCCGCCACGCCTCCTCCGGTGCCGTGCCGGTGAGCCGCTCCAACTCCTGCTCGGCCTGGAGCAGCGACGCCTCGCTTCGCTGCAGCCCCACATTGGCCGTCATCAGATGACGCATCTGCTCGCGGGTTGACTCGTACTCCTGGTCCGCTCCCGTTTCCTCGACCACCGCCTCCACAGCCGAGAGACTCGCCGCTCTCTTGCCTTTCGACCTTCTGGCGACCGACCGGCCGGCCCGGTCAGCGAAGACCAGACCTTCAAGGAGTGAATTGGAGGCCAGGCGGTTGGCACCGTGCACGCCGGTGCGGGCCACTTCCCCGACCGCCCAAAGGCCGGGCTTGGTGGTTCGACCGTTGAGGTCAGTTTGGATCCCTCCCATGGCGTAGTGCAGGGCCGGCGCAATTGGCAGGAGATCCTTCCTGGCATCGAGACCATATCGCGCGAGCATCGCGGTGATGCCAGGGAACTGGATGGAAAAGTCCTCGACCTCTCGGGCATCGAGCCAGGCCCCGCCGCCGGCATCGGCTGCAGCTACGGCACGAGCAACGATATCCCGAGGAGCAAGCTCACCTCGACTGTCGAAATCCAGTGCGAAGCGATGCCCGGCCCGGTCCAGCAGCACAGCTCCAGCGCCGCGGACCGCTTCGGAGATCAGGGGAGCCGGATTGAGCCCGGAAATTTTCAGCGCGGTGGGATGAAACTGCAGGAACTCGATGTCGCGGAGCTGGGCGCCGATTTTGTGAGCCAGAGCCCAACCGTCCGCCGTTGCCACCCGTGGATTGGTGGTGACCTCATACAGCTGGCCTACTCCCCCGGTCGCCAGTATGACGGCCGATGCTGCCAGGGTCTCTGCGGGGCTGCCTTGCCGGAGAAGGGTGACCCCGGCGATGTACCCCTTCTGACTGACCAGGCCGGTGACCTCAGTGTGCTCCAGGATCTCGATCTCGGGATGATCGCTGATCACCTGCACCAGGCAACTGATGAGCGCGGCCCCCGTCCGGTCTCCGCCTGCGTGGATGATTCGGGGTCGAGTATGGGCCGCTTCCAGGCCTAATCGGAGCCGGCCGTCCGGACCGCGGTCGAACTTGGCTCCCAGCTCGAGCAGCTCGTAGACCCGGTCAGGCCCCTCATTGGTGAGGATTCGGACCGCTTCTGGATCTGCCAGCCCATCACTGGCAGCCAAGGTGTCGGCCGCGTGCTGTCCTGGGCTGTCTCCGGGTCCCAGCGCAACGGCAATGCCGCCCTGGGCCCAGGCGCTGGCGCTGTCAACCAGAGTTTCCTTAGTAATGATGACGGCGGAGCCACCCTCGGAGGCGAGCCGCCAAGCCGTCCAGAGGCCGGCGATGCCGGTGCCGACGATGACGGGGCGGGATGTGGGCATGGCTAAAATATACTGCCGGGCGGCGGGTCAGCGGGGCGGCGGGGGCGGATACAAACGGAGCAAGGTGAGGATCACGGCGGCGAGAAAATGGTTGGGTGGCCGGCGACCCCAGGTTGTAAGCTTGTTCATGCACCCGCCGGCAGTGTTCAGCGAGCCAGCCAGTCGGAAAAGACATGAGAAGCTGAAATCCTGGTCAGCCTGTCACAACTTAGCGCTCAAGGTGTACCAGTTCTCTCGAGCTTGGCCCCGTCAGGAAGAGTACGGGCTTATAGCCCAGGCTCGGCGAGCTGCGTACTCCGCGGCAGCAAACATCGCCGAAGGAGCGGCAAAGCGAGGAAGCGCTGAATTCCGCCGTTTCCTCGATATATCGCTAGGCTCGTTATCGGAGCTGTCCTATATCCTGCTCCTGGCTCGGGATCTCTCCTATCTCAAGCCTGAGGAATGGGGCGAGATCGAAGCACTAAGAGATCATGCGGGCCGGTTGACATGGGGTCTCTATAGGTCAGTGAGCGATAAGAAACGGACACCATAGCGGGGCAGCTCGTCTCGCGCGGCCAACACTAAATCTGTTTTGCTGCCCCGCTGCCCCGCTGCCCCGCTGCCCCGCTGCCCCGCTGCCCTCACGTCCTCACTCGCGCCAGCAGCACCAATCCGGTAAACAGGAAGACCACGTTGGGTATCCAGGCTGCCACGGTCGGGTCGATTAGTCCGCCGGCGCCAATGGCCTTGGTGATCTGCACAAACAAGAGAAAAATCACGGTGGTACCGAGGCTGATCGCTATGCCAACCGCGGCGCCAGCCCGAGGTGTGGTCACCGCCAGAGGGGCACCGAAGAGGGCAATGATCAGGCAGGTAGCCGGCAGCGCCAGTTTCAGCGCCTGCTCCACGATCAGCTTGTTGGCGTCGTTCCCCGAGCGCTTCAGCGCGTCGATGTAGCGGCCCAGCTCGGCATATCGCATTTCATCCGGCGCTTTGGATTCCGCCAGCAGGTCGGTGGGCGCCTGACGCAAAGCCCGAAGCCGCATGGTGCGGAAATTGAACGTCGCCTGCCTTGCGGGTCCCGCTATGATCCGGCTCGCTCCCCGGCGCAACCGCCAGATCTTAAGAGAGTCGTCGTAGGTAGCGCTGTCCGCCGTCAGAACCAGGCCCGGGTAATTGAGACCGGTGCCTTGCCGCTCGAGCATGAGCTGCTTGAGCTGACGGTTGGCCACGTCGAGCGAGCGAATGGTGTACACCCAGCCTTGGTCTCCCCGGTATACAAAATTGAACCGGGTCCGCGTAGGCCGGGCCTGCTTCGCCTTCTGAATCTCCAGCTGACGCGCAGTGGCCCCCGGCGCCAGCTCACCAACAACGAACGCCAGAACCGAGGCCATGGCCGAGGCGATGAAGATGGGCCGCATCAAGCGATGGAAGCTCAGACCTCCCGCCTTCGCCGCGGTAAGCTCGGAGTGCCGGCCCATCGCGCCGACCGTGAACACGGTGGCAAAGAGCACCGCCGCCGGCATCACGATGAAGGCATTCTCCGGGATGGAGTAGATGTAGCTGACGGCGATCTCCTTCATGGTAAGACCGCGGTCCAGTAACCGGTTCAGCGTATCCGTCAGGTTGATCACAATGGAGACCAGCGGGAATCCGAGCGCGGTCAAGGCAAAGATCCGGATCCAGCTCTGCAGCACGTAGCGGTCGAGATGGCGAAGGCCCGTGGGCCGGAACCGCCGGAGCCGCGCGAGCCAGGCCTTCATCGGATAACCGCTGCCCGAATCCGGCGCAGTAGGTGACGGACTCCCTCCAGAATTTCCTGGAAGTCCCCTCCCCGGGTGCTGCCGGATTCGCGGCTCACTCGGACCAGTCCCAGGATCCCCAGTACGGTGAGCACGATGTTCGGTGTCCACATCGCCACCCAGGGGGAGACCAGCCCGCGGTCAGCCAGGCTCTCTCCGGCGGTAAGGCCTACGTAGTGAATGGAGAAGACCGCCAGCCCGCCGCCGATCACCAGACCGATCCCTGCCCGGGGAAACCGAAGCGCCATCACGATCCCGACGATCACGAAGGAGACGCAGGCCAGGCTGATCGCCCATTTCTTGTGGACCTCAACCGCATAGCGGTCGGCCTTCCGATCCGCTTCCCGCACCCGGTCCGCCGCCGACGTCGCCTCGGACCAACTGGACAACCTGACCCTGGGACGGGACGGAGGACGGAACGCAGGCTTCAGAGGAACCGGTGCTGGCTTCGCAGTGGGCTTCGCCTGAGCCGGTGCCTGCGGTGGCTTTCGTCGGGCGTGGGGAGCTGGCTGCTGTGCACTGGACTGCGCCTTGGCCGTCTTGGGTAGAATGAGATTCTGGAAAGACTTGAACCAGCCGCAGTAAGCGGCAGGGGTCTTCGGCGGCCGAACCGGGGCACCCTCTACCCGAGGCAGGTTGAGCAGAAGCCGGAGATCATTGACCACCAATAGCGATTGTTCCTCCCGCGCCTCCTCCTGCTGCTGTCTCGAATCGCGGATGACCTCGAGCATTTCGCACGTGCTCATCTCGCGGTCTCCCCGAATGGACTCGCTGGTGTTTCGCTGCAGCTGGTCATACACGTTCTTGACCCGGATGTCATTCACCGAGAAGTAGGTCAGCTGAAAACGGGTAGGCTCCGCCGGCCGGTACTGATGGATCGATCCATCGTAGAGTCGGAGGCTGAGATCGGTCTGGCCTTCTGCGTATGCCATGGAACCGCTGTCGGCGTAGATGATTCGTCGGCTGGACTCTCCTCCCACGTCGTAGATGGTCACCCCGCGCATCTTTCCGGTGGCAGCATCGATCCGGCTCGCCCGAAGGAAGTACTGCGAAGGAGGTACCTCGTTGATAACCTGTTCTCGAAGCTCGAAGGTGGGTTTTTTCCGGCCGATATCGATCAGCAATGCCCGGAGCCGGGCGTTGCTCCGGGGCAGAACCTGATCCACAAACATAAAGTTGAATGCGGCCATGCAGGCGCCCCAGATCAGCACCGGCTTGAGCACCTGGTAGGCGCTGATGCCGCTGGCTCGCATGGCTGTGACCTCGTTATCGGCCGCGAGATGGCTGAAGGTGTACAGCACGGCCAGCAGCACTGCCATGGGCAGGGTCATGGCAATGATGAAGGGAAGACTCAGAGCAAACACCTCCCCGATCACGGTCCAGGGCAGGCCCTTGCCAACCAGGGAGCCGAACTTCTTCGCAATCTGGCTCAGCAGCATGAGGCTGGTCTGGGCCGCCAGGGCAAAGACGAACGGCGCAGCCAGCTGCCGCAGGAGGTATCGGCTGAGCAGTCTCACCGGAGCCAGCTACTCTGGTTGTAGTGATTTCGTGCGGCCATTATATTTGCCTATCTTCAACAACGCTCACGACTTATCGCTGTGTTCCGCTAGAGTGGCGCGCCTTCTCGTCGCCCTGTTCTGCATCATCACGATACCGCGGGTTCTGGTGGGCCAAGCCGATACGGCTCGGGCCGACACTGTTCCCTTTGGAGTCCGGCTCAGCTTTGCCACTCCTTCGCTAAACCTGAAGGAGCCCGAGCAGTTGCGCGCTCCCTGGCTCGGGGCCGAGCGGCTCTCCCCGCTGCTTCGGGGATTCGCCTGGGACAGCACTGTATCCGCAGTGCTCGATTCTACCCGGCGCGAGCGATCTGTCTCTCAGCGGCTCCTGACCCTCTATGGCGAGCCGCTTCAACCCCTGCCTTCTGAAGAAGCGGAGGCTCCGCAGCAGGACAAGGGTGCGCTCGGGCTCTCCAAGAAGTATGCCGACCTGGCCATGGACGGCCAAGTGAGACTGGAGATCCGAACCGATCGGCTCAAGAACGAGAGCTGCACGCCCGCCCTGCTGCTCGACCCCAACTCGGGCTGCCAAGGCGGATTCAAACCACCTCGCCTGGACAATCAGGTAAATGTCAGGTCCGGCGGCGTGATCGGGGAGCGGGTACACCTGGCGGTTGACTACGACACGGAACGGGATTTCTCGGCCAACAACAACATTCAAGTTTACTACCAAGGGCTGGAGGACGAGATCGTCAGGCGGATTGAGGTTGGTACCGTCACCTTTCAGCCACCCCAATCCAGGTTCATCACCGCGGCCATTCCGGCCAACAACTTCGGGGTGAACGCCCGGTTCGAGGTCGGGCCTCTTCAGTTTCAGACCCTGGCTGCGACCCAGAAAGGAAGCCAGGTTGCCGAGCGGGTTTACACCATCGGTCAGACAACCAGCCAGCCCCAGGATCGGCAGCTCCGTGACCTGGACTTCGAGACTGGACGATTCTTCTGGGTAGTGGACCCGACCACAGCCATCCCCAACTACCCGGCCATCGATATCCTGAATTTGAGCACGGCCGGACTTGCCCCAGCGGTCCAGCCGGTTCAGGTCCGGGTCTATCGCTATCGGCCTCCCCAGACCGAGAACGGCGCCGATCCGAATCTTGGCGGCATCACCGCATTGGCCCGAACCATCGATCCGGCGCAGAGCTTCGGGCCAGTCCGTTGGCAGCTGCTGATTCAAGGGACTGATTACTACATCGACCCCTCAGGGTTGTGGTTTGCGTTGGCCACCAAGCTGGATCAGAACGATTACCTGGCCGTCAGCTATACCACTGCGGCCGGAACAACCGTTGGCAGCTTTCCGGCCGAGGACCAGGGTCAGGGCTCGAGCGACAGCCTGCGGTTGATCGTAGAGCCCAAGACCGGCCCCACGGCCGTCACCTTCCGCCATGAGATGCGGCAGATCTACCGTGCGGCGGGAGCCGACCTGGACCGCTCATCGCTGCTGGTCAACCTGTCGGTGAATCGTTCCGAACGGCCCCAGGGACAGGCGAGCACCTATCTGGCCCTGCTCGGGCTGGCGTCCTCGACCGATCAAAACGTCTTCGACCGGGACAATCGGTTATTCCCCCGTCCCCGCGACCCGGACGCGTCGGAGGTTCTCAAGGAATCGTACATCATCTTTCCTACTCTTACTCCCTTTGCCGATCCTCGCCTGAGCTCTGCCGAGCGTTCGGACTCACTCTATCGCACGCCGCTTTATCTGCTTCTGTCGCAGGGCCCACCAGCCCGATTTCAGGTGCGGCTCCGATACAACTCCTCCGGGGCCGGTGACCGCTCGACCTTGAGCCTGGGCGCGCTACAGATCCGGGAAGGAAGTGAACAGCTCTTGCTCGGCGGGAGGCATCTGGAGCGGGGGACGGACTACACCATCTCCTACGAGCTCGGCCAGGTCACCTTCTTGAATCCGGATGCCCTCTTCGGGACGGGCACTGGACAGATCACGGCGCGATTCGAGGAGCAGGGGATCTTTGCCGTTGCTCCCACGACGATTCTCGGTATGGCCACGACTTACAATCTGGGGGAAGTCGGAGCGGTCAATCTCATCGGCATGTACCAACGCGAGCAGAGCGCATTCAACCGGCCACCCCTCGGCTTCGAAGCCTCCGCCAATCTCATCGGAGGAGTCAACACTGCTCTTCACTTCAAGCCCAGCGGGGTGAGCCACTTTCTCAGTCAACTGACGAGCAAGCCCGCGGTCGCCCCCTCGCTTCTCGATGTCAACGCCGAGTTTGCCTTTACCAAGCCGGACCAAAATAGATCGGGGCAGGCCTACGTAGAAGAGTTCGAGGCGGAGGCCGGAATACCGCTGTCACTGCAGGAGAACGTCTGGGAATTTGGCAGCCAGCCTCAGGGAGCCGATGGCGTGGAGGACATTGGATTTGCCGGGGGCTTTCTTCCCGAGGACGCTGTGGCCTTGACCTGGCAAAATCTCATTCCTCAGCCCGGTACCAATCAACCAGTCGAATTGCGGGCCCAGGACATCGATACCCTGATCCGGATCGCCGGACAGGCAGAGCAGCAGGAAACTGCGCTCTATCTAACTCTCCATGCGGATACTGCCGGTGGAGTTGTCAAGCAAAACAACGCCTCACGCTGGAGCCAGCCGGAACGGTTCGGCCGCCCGCGTTGGCGCTCGATGGTTACCCCTCTCAGTCCCACTGGGTTGGATCTCACCCGCGACGAATATCTCGAGTTCTGGGTCTTTCAAGACCCGGCAACGCGCACGGCCGAGGCGGCAGGCGTGCGGCTGGTGTTCGACTTGGGCGCGGTCAATGAGGACGCGCTCAGCATTGCCCCCGACAGCATCGCCACCAACGGAAGCGATACCACGTACAGTGGGCGTCAGTACGTCGGCCTGGGGCGACTCGACACTGAGCGGAGCAGCATCGACATTTTCGACGCCCAGGTGGCCGACACCGGGATCCTGGGCGATCGCCCCGATGTCTTGGTTGATGCGACGACCGGAGGACAGGTCCGCAACCTGCCCCTCTGTCAACGCGAGCTGAGCACGGCGGTGCCGGTCTTTCCCTGGGGGGACCTCAGCGGCCGCTGCACCAACGGCAACGGTGCACTGGATACTGAGGATCTGAACGGCGACAACGTCCTCAACGCCACGGGATCCAACGAGAACGTTTTTCGTTACGTCGTCAGCCTGGCTCCGGGAGACAAGTATTATGTCCGCAACGGCCGGGTCCTGAGCAATGGCAGCCCCAGCGGCTGGCAGCTGTACCGGATCCCGATTCGTACTCCCGACGACACGATCGGCACCCCGAACCTCAGACTCATCCAACATCTCCGGATGACAGTGGTGGCGCCGCCGGATCCGAACCAGCCCGACGTCGTGGCGAAATTCGCCATGGCTCGGCTCCGCCTGGTCGGCTCCCCCTGGGTCCGCCGGGCCGAGACTCCGATCGCCGGCCTTTCCGGCTCGCTGGGGGAGCCGACGGGTGAAGTAATCGCTTCGATCATCTCGACCGAGAACCAGACCGACCTGGGATACGAGCCCCCGCCTGGTGTCTTCGAAGGCGCAACCCGCCGCGGAATAGACCGCGCCACACTGGGTACCCAGATCAACGAGAAATCCTTGCGGCTGATTGGCCGGGGCCTGGAGCCGGGAGATCGCGCCGAAGCGTATCTCCGATTTCCTGCCGGCCCGCAGAATATGCTGAGCTACCGAACGCTACGAGTGTGGATGCGAGGGCGGGGCACGGAATGGGAGGCCGGCGAGTACCAGGCCTTCATCAAGCTGGGAAGCGATGACCGGAACTTCTACCTGTATCGAGCTCCCGCTCGAAGTACCACGTGGGACCCGGAGTTCGTCATCGATCTCGAAACTTGGCGAAATCTGCGCGCCACGTTGGAGAACCGCTGGCTCAGCGGTGCGCCGCCGTCGGGTGCCGCGGAGTGCGGCGGGGGAGACCCCAACGCCTACGTGATCTGTGATGGTCCCTATATGGTGCAGCTGGCCGATCCGGGCATCAACCCGCCCAATCTGGCCGCGGTGCAGGAGGTTTCTGCCGGTATCTATCGGCTCGCGGGCTCGCCCGCCGGGCCCGACGCCGAGCTCTGGGTGGACGACATTCGGCTCAGCGGACCGGTATCGGATGTGGGCACCGCCATGGCGGTGGATACCCGTTTCATTGCGTCCGACGTCGGCAGCGTGAACGCCTCCTTCATACGCCGGGACGGTCAGTTTCATCAGATCAACAGCGATCCGACCTATCGGACCACGGGCGCCTTTGTGCTGGGCACAAACTGGCGGCTCGATCGATTCCTTCCTACCTCGCTCGGACTGGCCATTCCGTTCAGCGTCTCCTACAACCGGGCCAACGTAGACCCGCAGCTCCTCACCGGCACCGACATTCGGGGAGACGCCTTGAGCGGCTTGCGCACCCCGGTTTCCTGGACGGCGAATTACAGCCTGTCGATCCGGCGAAGTCAGCGCGGGAGGGGCTGGTTGAGTCGAGGGCTGTTCGACCCATTATCCCTGATCGGCAACTTGACCCAGGGGCGTGCCCGCACCGAGCTATCGGACGCGAATAGCAATGCCTACACCGGTCTTCTGGGATACAACCTCCAGCTGAACCGGCACGGGTTCAGCCTCCCTTTTTCGGGCATCGCCAAGCGTTTGCCCAAGTGGTTACGTGAAAGCGAGGGAGGTAAGGCGCTGCGCGACGCCGAGTTCAATCTGGTCCCTTCCAACATCCGCTGGAGCAGCGGTTTGACCAAGGACCGGGCCGATTATTCGCTGTTTTCCGTTCCGGTAACGCGACCGGAAGACGAGCTGATCCAGCCTACTGTTTCTCTGACCCACATCTGGCGAAATACCGGAGGGCTTACCTGGCAGCCGCTCGGCATGCTGTCGCTCAACTCGGACATCACCAGCACCCGCGACCTTCGGGTGTACCCTGATTCCACATCTCTCGGGCGGCTGGCTTACGCCGAACGCGAGTTCTTCCTCGGAATACCGGTTGGAGTGGAGCGAGACCGGACGGTGTCGACCGCGCTGGCATTGACGCCCCGGATCAGCTCCTGGCTCCGGCCACGCTACAGCAGCAGCAGCAATTTCCTACTTTCGCGGACGCTGACCAGCCGAGCCCCCATCCAGGAGGATGGCGATAGCGGCGCCTTCATTCTCCCCCAGACTCTGAACAACTCCAGAAGCCGCGACATCGGGGTGTCGGTTGACCTCGCCCGGCTGCTGCACCAGGTCTCCGGCGACAGTGGAGGCGTGGGTAAAGCGTTTGCCCGGGTACGGCCGATCGACTATACCACCCGGCTGGCCCGCGGTTCGACGTACGACCTGAACGTCTTCGAACCGGATCTCGGGTTCATGCTTGGCTTCGGTGGTCTGGATGATTTTCTG
Organism: uncultured Gemmatimonadales bacterium; assembly: GCA_963698975.1. Lineage (GTDB taxonomy): Bacteria > Gemmatimonadota > Gemmatimonadetes > Gemmatimonadales > GWC2-71-9 > CAVVWJ01. Next base: position 472,733 of record CAVOSV010000002.1, on the reverse strand, counting down.
AGTCACGAAGGGGAGACCGCTCGGGGCGCTACCGAGACGCGCTCCAGCACGCTCTCCTCCGGAGCGGATCTGCCCCTCGGCTTCACCGCGACCATCTCGTACTCCCTGACCAAGACCGATCGATTCCAGCTGGTGGCCGATGGTTTCAGCGAGACTTCAAGCCGCCAACGGGAGTGGCCGGTGGGGAGTCTTCGCTGGACCCGCGCATTTACCAGAGGGCCGGTTACTCTCCTAGGGGCCGGCGCAGCTGTCCGCCAGCGAGAAGGCACATCTACTCAGCCCGGTGGGTTGGGGGGGTCCCGGAGTGCCACCTCGTCCTCGACCTTCACGCCGGATCTGCAGCTGTCGTTCAGAAACGGGCTGGCGCTGACGGCCTCGCTGTCGACCCGTTCACAACGCACCGAGAACAACGGCAATGCCACACTCCTCGATCAGGACGATATCACCGGATCGCTGAACTACGCGTTTGCGCTGCCCGCCGCGCTCAGCCGGACTAGAAAGCGGGTACGCTCCACCGTCACGGCACTTTCCTCCAAGACCGTCACCTGCCTGGAACAGGGCTTCAATCCCGAGTGCATCGTAGTCTCCGATGTCAGACGGCAGGAGATCAGGGGCGGGCTCGATACCGATCTGCTGAAGACGGTGACCGGTGGGCTGCAGTTCGGCTATTCGATCAACGACGCGCGCCACCTGAGCCGGCGGACCTCGCAGATCTTCGTGCTGCTTTCGCTCCAATTGTCACTCTACGCCGGGGACTACAGGTAACGCAGGCGGTACGATGGGAGCCGCTACCCATTACGTTCCAGACTTCGACGCAATCCGAGCCCCCAGCCCAGAGCCTCATGCGCCGTTCCATCGTCTTCGTTCTCTATGCCTGTTCCCTCCTCTTCATCTTCTCCTGCCGAGAGAAGGCCCGTCCCCCTCAGGAGTTCGCCGGCTCGACGGCGTTCGCTTACATCCAGAGCCAAGTGGCCTTCGGCCCCAGAGTGCCGGGTACACCGGCCCACGAGAAGATGGGGAACTGGCTGGACAGCCTGCTGCGTGCGCGCGCCGACACGTTGCTGGTGCAGAGCTGGAACCATGTCACCGGGAAGGGCGACACACTGCGGCTTCGAAATTTCCTGGCCCGCTTCAATCCCGGCGCGGAGAAGCGGCTGCTGTTCCTGGCGCACTGGGACAGCCGTCCGGTATCGGATAGCCCCACCTCCCGCGACTCCAGTCATGCCGTAATGGGAGCAAACGATGGTGGGTCCGGAGTGGCGCTGCTCCTGGGCCTCGCCGATGTGTTGAAGCGGACACCTTCGACAGTTGGGGTGGATCTGCTCTTTGTCGATGGTGAGGACTACGGGGACTTCACCAAGTCTCCGAACGACGTGCTGATCGGCTCCCGCTACTACGGCGCTCACCAGGCCCCCGGACCCAAACCGCTGTACGCCGTGTTGTTCGATCTGATCGCCGATAAGGATCTGCAGATCTATCAGGAGGGGAACTCTCTGGTCGGTGCCCCGGAGGTGGTGGAGTTGGTGTGGGATACGGCCAAGGACTTGGGCTACGCCGGATATTTTATCGCCTCACCTCGGCACACACTTATTGACGACCACCTGGAGCTACAGAAGGCCGGCATTCGAGCCATCGACGTGGTGGACTTCGATTATCCCGCCTGGCACACTCAGTACGATACGATCGACAAGGTCAGCGCCTCCAGCCTGCAGGTGGTGGGCGATGTGGCGGTGGAGCTGATACGGAAGGAGGGAAGAGACTAGCAGCCCACTTCCCTTCCTTCCGCCGTTCTAAGCGCCGCTCTGCGCCAAGCTGGTCCGTAGAGAACCACCTCACCGCTTTACTGTACCACCATGCCCCGATCCGAAGCTCGGGCCATGCTGCTGCTCCTGGCCCTGGCGGTGCTCGGCCAGGGTGTCAGGCACTTCCTTACTCGCCCAGGCCAACCTCCCGGTCAGGTTCAACTCTTGGGCGCGCTGCCTCCGGCATCCCCGAGCGCCCAGCGTGATAGTGCCTTGCGCCAGGGCAGGCCGCTTGGCCCCACCGAGCGAATCAACGTAGACCTCGCATCAGCAACCGAACTCTCCCGGTTGCCCAAAGTGGGCATTCGGCTGGCGAAGGTGATCGTTGCCGATCGCCAGGCACACGGTCCCTTCAACTCCCTGGCAGGCCTTGACCGGGTGTCAGGAATCGGCCCCGGACTGCTCAAGATCCTCAGCGCTCACGTGGCCTTCAGTGGGGCGGCAGGTCTCCCGGCTTCAGCGTCATCTGCCGCTGCCGCCACGGCTCTACCCCCTCAGTCGGGGGCTTCTCCGCTGGACCTCAACACGGCTTCCATCAGCGAGTTAGATGCGCTTCCCGGAATCGGTCCTTCCAAGGCGGCAGCCATTCTGCAGTACCGAGAGCGGCAGGGCCGGTTTTCTGCGGTGGACGAGTTGGAGCGGGTCCCTGGCTTTGGACCGGCGGCCGTGTCCCGTCTCCGGGATCAACTCGTTGCCCGATAAGGGGCCGCGCTAAGGTTCGCGGTGCCACCGGCCGATTATTACCGCAGTCCACCTATACCTCTTAAGACGGCGAGTCCATGGCGACGGCAGCGGCCGGGGGTGATCGGCTCGGCGAAATCCTTCTCCGCGAAGGCCTGGTCACGCGTGAGCAGCTCGCGCAGGCGCTCGCGGACCAGAAGAACACCAAACACCGGCTGGGCTATGTGCTGGTGAAGCTCGGGCTCGTCCAGGAGCTGGAGATCACCAAAGTGCTGGCCCGCCAGTACCGGATGCCGGCTGTCGACCTCTCCCGTTTCGAGGTAGATCCCAAGATCATCAAGCTGGTACCCGCCGACATGGCCACCAAGAGCGTGGTCCTCCCGCTGAAGCGGGAAGGCCGCACCCTCACCGTCGCCATGGCCGACCCCACCGACCTGGGTCTGCTGGAAGATCTCAAGTTCATCACTCGGTTCGATCTGTTTCCGGTCATTGCCGGTGAATACACCCTGCGCAACCTGATCGAGAGGCATTACGAGGCCTCAGACCAGCAGCTGCAGAGCATCCTCAAGGACATGGAAGAAACTGGTGAGGATGTGGAGGTGGTGGAGCAGGAGGAGGATGAGGCCGCAACTCAGGCGCAAATCGACGATGCGCCGGTGGTCAAGCTGATCAATGGACTCCTGACCGACGCGGTCCGGCGGGGTGCCAGCGACATTCACATCGAGCCGTTCGAGCACGAAATCCGGGTGCGCTACCGGATCGACGGCGCGCTGCTCGAGATTATGCGGCCGCCGTTGAAAATGAAGGCGGCCCTCACTTCCCGCGTGAAGATCCTGTCGCAGCTCAACATCGCCGAGCGCCGGGTGCCGCAGGACGGCCGACTGAAGCTGAAGATGGGCAGCCGGGTCATCGACTTCCGAGTCTCGACCCTGCCGGTGCTGTTCGGCGAGAAAATCGTGCTTCGAATCCTGGACAAGGGCAACCTGACGCTCGACCTCACCAAGTTCGGATTCGAGGTCAAGGCCGAGAAGGATCTTATGAAGGCGATCCTGAACCCCTACGGCATGGTGCTGGTTACCGGCCCGACCGGATCAGGCAAAACCACCACGCTCTACTCTGCGCTGTCCCGGATCAACACGCCGGAAGTCAACATTATGACTGCGGAAGACCCGGTCGAGTACAACCTGATGGGCATCAACCAGGTGCTGGTGCGCACCGAGATCGGGCTCACCTTTGCCGCAGCGTTGAAAGCGTTTCTCCGGCAGGATCCCAACATCATCATGATCGGTGAGATCCGGGACCTGGAGACCGGCGGCATTGCCATCAAGGCCGCTCTCACCGGTCACCTCGTGCTCTCCACGCTGCACACCAACGACGCGCCTAGCACCATCACCCGTATGATCGACATGGGTATCGAGGCGTTCAACGTGGCCAGCGCAGTAAACCTCGTCGTAGCGCAGCGTTTGATCCGTCGCATCTGCAAGGACTGCAAGGCAGAGCACCAGTACACGGATCCGGAGCTGTCGGCCCTGGGCACAAATCTTGAGAGTTTGCGCAAGCTCACGTTCATGAAGGGCACTGGCTGCGATACCTGCAGCGGCACCGGCTACAAAGGCCGGGCCGGCCTCTATGAAGTCATGGCCCTGTCCCCCGAGCTCAGACGCATGATCCTTCGAGGCGCCTCGGTCGTTGAAATTCGAGACCAGGCGGTCTCCGAGGGCATGCTGACGCTGCGCATGGATGGCATGAAGAAGATCGAGCGTGGAATTACTACCCTGGAGGAAGTGGTCAAGGAGACTGCCGAATGACGCTGAACCTGCGGGCGCTGCTCGAGGAAATGATCCAGAAGGATGCTTCCGACCTGCACATCACTGCCGCCGAGAAGCCCAAGCTGCGGGTAGACGGCGACATCGTCGACAGCTCCGTGCCCGATGTGCTGACGCCCAAGGACACGCTCCAGCTGGCGTACTCGGTTCTTACCGAAACTCAAAAGAAGCGCTTCGAAACCGACGACGAGCTGGACTTTTCGTTCGGCATTCAGAACCTCGCGCGGTTCCGTGGCAACGTGTTCAAGCAGCGCGGATGCGTGGCCATGGTAATCCGCATGATTCCCTTCAATGTGCGAACGTTTCAGGAGTTAGGCCTTCCGCCCGTCATTGCCAAGTTGGCCGAGCGGCCTCGCGGATTGATCCTGGTAACCGGTCCTACCGGATCCGGAAAATCCACGACCTTGGCCGCCATTATCGACAAGATCAACAAGGAGCGGAAGGGCCACATTATCACCGTCGAAGATCCGATCGAGTTCATCCATCGCCACCAATCGTGCCTCGTCAACCAGCGCGAGATCGGCACCGACACCAAGACTTTCGCGAACGCGCTCAAGTATGCCCTGCGAGAAGATCCTGACGTGATCCTGGTGGGAGAAATGCGGGACCTCGAGACGGTCGCGGCCGCGCTGACTATCGCCGAAACCGGTCACCTGGTGCTCGCCACGCTGCACACCAACTCTGCCGCCGAGTCGATCAACCGGATCATCGATGTATTTCCATCGAATCAGCAGTCACAGGTCAGAGCCCAGCTCGCCTTCGTGCTGGAGGGCGTCGTCACCCAGACCTTGCTGCCCAAGGCCAAAGGCCGGGGGCGCTGCATGGCGGCCGAGATCATGGTCGCCACGCCCGCTATCCGGGCCCTCATTCGCGACGACAAGATCCACCAGATCTACTCCGCCATGCAGTCGGGCAAGAAGTTCGGCATGCAAACCATGAATGATGCGCTGTACCAGCTCTACACCAGCCGGGACGTATCTCAGGAGGAGTGCGAGCGGGTCTCCAGCGACCCCAAGGAATTCCTGCGGATGATCGGAGTGACGCCTCTGGAAGACGAGGGGATGGGCGGATCGGACCGCCCGCAGCAGCACGGACAGCAGAAATCCGCTGGTATCCGGCGGTAACCAAAGGGCGTACCACCTGCGCCCCTGAATCGGGGAGGACCGATGCCACTGTTCGAATACACCGCGCGCAATGCCGCGAATGGCCAGATCCAAAAGGGCCAGGTGGATGTCAAGTCGAAGGAGGAGGTCAGCGCCTACCTTCGGAAGAACCGCCTGATTCTGGTGAGCGTGCGGGAAGCACCCACCAAGATCACGCTCGGCGGCTTCCGGAAAGGGAAGGTCAAGACCCGCGACATCGTCATCTTCACCCGTCAGTTCGCCACGATGATCAACGCGGGACTTCCGCTGGTTCAATCCCTCAGCATCCTGGCATCTCAAACCGAGAACAAGTCGCTGCAGGAAGTAACCAGGGCAGTGGTGCACGACGTCGAGGCCGGCAACACTCTGGCCGACGCCTTCCGTAAGCACCCCCGGGCCTTCAGCGACCTTTATGTCAATATGGTGGCCGCGGGTGAGGCCGGCGGTATTCTCGATACCATCTTGATCCGCTTGGCCACGTTCCTCGAAAAGAGCGACGCTCTCATCCGGAAGGTGAAGGGCGCCATGGTGTATCCGGCGGTCATCATGAGCGTCGCCGTGATTGCTATCGCGGTGCTGCTCATCTTCGTGATCCCCACCTTCCAGAGCATGTTCGCCTCGGTCAATCTGGAGCTGCCGCTGCCGACTCGGATCGTGATCGGCATGTCCCAGCTGCTGATTGGCTACTGGTGGGCAATCATCGCCGCCTTCGCCGGCCTCTTCTTCGCCTTCAACCGCTATTACGCCACTTCGAGCGGCAAGCTCCAGATGGATGGCCTGATGCTCAAGGCGCCGGTGCTGGGCGACATCCTCCGGAAGTCCGCCGTATCGCGCTTCACCCGGACGCTCGGTACGCTGATCTCCTCTGGCGTGTCGATTCTGGATGGTCTGGAAATCACCGCCAAAACCGCGGGCAACATGGTGATTCACAACGCGGTCATGGAATCCCGCCAGTCGATCGCCGGCGGTGAGACCATCGCCGCCCCGCTGGAGAAGTCCAAGGTGTTCCCGCCCATGGTGATCTCGATGATCGCCGTTGGCGAGCAGACCGGCGGCCTGGACGAGATGCTCACCAAGATCGCTGACTTCTACGACGAAGAGGTCGACGTCGCGGTCTCCGCCCTGCTCTCGCTTATGGAGCCCCTGATGATCGTCGTGCTCGGCGTGATCGTCGGCGGCATGGTGGTCGCGATGTACCTGCCGATCTTCGACATGATGAACGCGGTCCAATAGGCGCGGAAGTAAGGACGCAGGGCAGTCGCCGTCCTTGGCCTCTTCCTTGCCCCTGAGGCCACGGTCTGCATCCCGATTAGCGATCCAGTCCAAAGTTCTGGAGGCGTCACATGGCAGGTAACAGACTGGTATTTCTCACTCTAGCCCTTCTGGCGGGGTGCGGCGGCGACAAGGGAAAGTCTTCCCTCGTCGACGACTCCGACCGCGATCTGCAACGTCCCGGGGTAGATGCCAGCGCCCCGCTGAACGATCAGGGCTCGAAACCGGCGGCGAAGTCATCTTCGAAGACTGCGTTGAAGCCAGCGGCAAAACCGGCCGCAAAGCCCGTCGCAAAGCCGGCCGCAATGGCCACCAGCATGACCCTCTCTTCAGGGACGGCGATCTCGGCCAAGTTCGATGGGGGCATCAGCTCCCGAACGCACAAGGCGGGACAGAAGCTGACCGGGACTGTCTCCTCTGACGTAAAGGACAAGAGCGGCCGAGTAATCATCCCGAAGGGCTCCAAGGTGTATCTCACGATCGCTGCGATCCACGAGTCCGAGAACAAGTCGGACAAGACCGGCAAGCTGGTCCTGACTCCGACTCTCGTATCCATTGCGGGCAAGACCTATCCGCTCAAGGGGTCTGCCACGGCACTCGACCGGACCCTCAAGGACCGGAAGACCAACGCGGGTGACTTGGCCAAGGTCGGCGTTGGAGCCGGTGCCGGCGCCCTCCTGGGCACCGTGGTGACCGGTGGAAGCACCAAGGGTGCGGTCATTGGCGGCGTCGCCGGTGCGGCAGTAGGAACTCAGCGGGCGGTCCAGACCCAGGATCGGGATGTAGTCGTTCCCGCCGGCTCTCGCATGAAGGTCACTTTGGGCGCGCCTTTCCGCCGTACCTGACCCACTCGCAACACCTAATAGCCTCGGACGATTCACCGTCCGGGGCTGTTCTTTTTCCGGCTGTCGGCAGCGGCAAAAAAGGCTATACTCCGACATGTCCAGAGCGTTCGTCAACGAGGACGCTGGTACCGGAGAAGCGCCTCGGTATCCGCTTCCGTCGCCCGAAGACCCCTCCTACGATCTAGCCGCAGCCAGAGCTCTGCTCCGGGGTGCGGACGCGGGCGACACCGCGAGCGCTGAATCCGCCACCGGCTATTACTGGGGAGAGCCGAAGCTTCTGCCCTGGATCGAACGCATTCTGGAGGAGGCGCGGGAGGACGGAAACGAGCGCCTGGAGCAACTGGCCGAGCGCTACCTCCGAGCTTCCAACCGGCAAAGACGCAGCACGCATTCCTAGGGGGTGTGATGGATCGAAAGACAACCGAATCGGGCGAGATGGACGAAGCCCTGAACCCGCATCGGGGCGAGGAGCAGGCGCGCGCCCGGGAGCATACCGCCGACATCCTGGCGCGCCGAGGCGTTTTGTTGACTGGGGATGAGAACGACGATGAGCTGGCTGATCTCTGGTCGGCGGTCGACCGGTTCGAGTCGCTGGTCGAATCCCGGGGTGGCGACACCATGACCAACTCGCCCGATTCAGCGGAGCCGGACAATCCCAACTTCGTGCTCCCCGAGCGCAGGGCTCGCGAGTCGGCCGGCGACTATACTCGGCGCATTCTCGAAGCAGCGGCCAGCCTCACCAACTTCGAGCGCTGAATTCGACGTGGGCACCAGGCACGGGCCTGGTGCTCCTGTCGCTCTGCGGCACACACACCGATCAGCTTCAGCCTCTGCGCTGCAGCCTGGCCTCCCGCCGGTAGGGGAAGACATCCACTACTTCTCCGCGCGAAAGCTTCTGTTGCACCTCCAGCCAAAACTCGATGTCAAGGAGATCAGCATGGGCGGCCAGAAAGGTGTCCCGTAGCTGTTCGGGCGGGAGCAGGAACGTACCGAACTCCTCGGGGAAGACATCCTGCTCGTTCACATGAAACCAGGGCTCGGCCGAGAACTCATCTTCCATCGAGGTGGCCTGGGGTAGGCGTCGGAAGCGGCACTCGGACAACAGGCAGAGCTCATCGTAGTCGTAGCAGATGACCCGGCCATGCCGGGAGACGCCGAAGTTTTTCGCCAGCATGTCTCCAGTGAAAATGTCGGCCGCGGCAAGATCCTTGATGGCGTTGCCGTAATCGATCACCGCCTCACGTGCGGCGGCCTCATCCGCCTGGCGCAAGAACAGATTCAGCGGAGTGACCCGCCGCTCGGTGTAAAGGTGGCGCACCACCACGCGGTCGCCATCCACCCGCACGGTTGAGCCGGCCACCTTCAGGAGATAGCTCAGCAGCTCCTCCGGAAAGCAGTGGCGGGGAAAGTCGAGGTGTTCGAACTCTTGGGCGTCCGCCAGCCTCCCTACCCGGTCTCGCACGAACACGAAATGGTACTTGGCCATGACCGCCCGCCGGGTGGTGTTCTTGGGAGCGCCAAAGCTGTCCTTGATGATCTTGAACACCACGTTCCAGGAGGGCAGCGTGAACACCGCCATGACCATGCCTTCGTCGCCCTCGACAAAGGAAAAGCGGGCGTCGGGCTGCTCCAGGTGCAGCATCAGGCCGCGGTAGAGCTCGGTCTTCCCGTGCTTGTTATGCCCGATGGCCGTGTAAAGCTCGTGAATCTGCTTGAGCGGCATGATCGTGCTCAGGAAATCGACCAGCGCCCTAGGCCAGGGTGCGTCAACCCGGAAATAGCTCCAGCTGAAGCCGAAGACGACGCTGGCCTCGTCCGATGTCATCAACACGGCATCTACCACGATTCCTCGCTCGGCGTGCAGCAGCGGGAGCACCAGTGGTATGGTGGCTGAGCCGGCGCGAATCCGGCCGACCAGGTAGGCCCCTTTGTTTCGATAGAAGATCGAGCGAAGCAGGTCGAGCTCGGGCGGCTGCGTGCCCGAGGATTCCTGACGGACGCGCGCCTCGATCAGTTCCGCTACCAATGCCGCATCCCGGTCCAGCTGGGCGTAGCCAACCGTCCAGCGGATGTTGCTCAGGATACGGTGGATCAAGCCGGGATCCAGTCGAGACAGCGAGTGAGTGTCGTAGATCTCGGTTTCCCTATCCGGCTTGGGCGCCGCTGTAGCAGCCTGCAAATACTCGATCGCGGGGTCCACTCCCACCGTGCTGAACACCCGGCGGGTGACCGAGTTGAAGAAGGTCTCGGCCAACTCGGCGTCGGGTCTGCGGCCGACGCGGGAGGCGTGCTCGAGCTTCATCGCGCCCCATACCGTTCGCTCCATTACCGCATCGTCGAGAATGTCGCGAACATCGGCGACGGCGGCATCGACGTGGGCCTTGTAGAGCTCCAGCCTGGCGGTTGCGTCGGCCTGGGAGCCGGCCCAGTCGCGCTGCTCGAATCTTCGGCGAGCCCGGCTGGTAATCTCTTCGAACCCGCGAGCGTACTCATCGTAGGCCGAATGGATGGCTGCCACCGCGGCGCCAACCGGACGAAGCGTCGTATTGCTGTTCATCGATAACCCAGTCAGATTTCGGCAACCCCAAAACAAATGTCGATCGTTCCGGCGACAAGGATCCGCACGATGTCAGCCACTCGTACCGCTACGCAGCCGCCAGCCCCGTCCTCTGTTGAAGGCGAGGCCATCACTCTCCGTAATGGCCGCCTCGAGGTGCCCGCCCATCCCATCCTTCCCTTCATCGAAGGCGACGGCACCGGACCGGACATCTGGCGCGCCTCCCAGCACGTCTTCGACGGCGCGGTGGCCAAGGCTTACGGCGGAAAACGTCGGATCTCCTGGCTTGAGGTGCTGGCCGGCGAAAAGGCGAAGAATCAAACCAGCAGCTGGCTTCCCGAAGAGACCCTGGCCGCCATCTCCCGCTACCTCGTTGCCATCAAGGGCCCGCTTACCACGCCGGTTGGAGGCGGCTTCCGCTCGCTGAACGTGGCGCTTCGCCAGAAGCTGGACCTCTACGCCTGCGTTCGGCCGGTCCGGTACTTCCCCGGAGTTCCCTCCCCGGTCAAGGCACCCCAAGACGTCAATATGGTGATTTTCCGGGAGAACACCGAGGACATCTACGCCGGAATCGAGTACAAGGCCAGGAGCGAAGAGGCCAGACAAGTGATCAGGTTTCTGCGGGAGGAGATGGGCGTCCAGTCCATCCGCTTCCCCGAGAGCAGCGCCATCGGGATCAAGCCGATTTCCGAGGAGGGATCGAAGCGACTGATCCGCTCTGCCATCGAATATGCCCTGGCCCAGAAGTACGAGAGCATCACCCTGGTGCATAAGGGCAATATCATGAAGTTCACCGAAGGGGGATTTCGTGATTGGGGCTATGCCCTGGCGCGCGAGGAGTATGGCGCTACTGAGCTGGACGGCGGACCCTGGTGCCGACTGCCGGGCGGGTTGGTTATCAAGGACGTCATTGCCGACGCCTTCCTGCAGCAAATCCTTACCCGGCCCAAGGAGTACGGCGTCATCGCTACCATGAACCTCAATGGCGACTACATCTCCGACGCGCTGGCCGCACAGGTGGGTGGAATCGGTATCGCTCCTGGCGCAAACATCAACTACATCACCGGTCACGCTGTGTTCGAGGCCACCCACGGCACCGCACCGAAGTATGCCAACCAGGACAAGGTAAATCCCGGCTCGGTAATTCTCTCGGGTGAAATGATGTTTCGTTATCTCGGCTGGCACGAAGCGGCCGACCTCATCATTCGGTCGCTGGAGAAAACGATAGGCCAGAAGCGGGTGACCTACGATTTCGAGCGGTTGATGTCCGGCGCCACTCTGCTCAAAACCAGCGAGTTCGGCCAGGCGATGGTGGAGAACATGTAAGCAGTGAACAGTGAGCGGCAGCCGGACAGCCTTTACTGTTTACCGTTTACCGTTCACGGCCTTTGAGTCGATTGATTTCCCTGCGATCTTTTTTCGTCGGCCGGCCCCGATCGGGCACGAACGCCGAGTGAACACTCTTCAGTTGCAGCGCCATCGCTTCGCGCGCCGCCCGGCTTTCCGGAGTTTCCTCGTAGAGCTGTAAAGCGCGAGACGCGGGGCCGCGCTGGCTCGAGAGCTCCCGGACTACTACGTGATGCTCGTACGGCCCCTGCCGGATTCGGATATCGTCGCCCACCTGTAGCGGCTTGGCCCGTTTTACCCGCTCTCCGTTGACCTGGACTTTCCCTCCCGCCACAGCTTCGGCCGCAAGCGAACGGGTTTTATAGAACCGTGCAGCCCACAGCCATTTGTCCACTCTGGTCTTGTCATCGACTTCGTCCATAGGTGCAAAGTAGCGGCTCCCCGGCAGAATCCGAGGCTGCAACCCCCGATTGGGGGCCTCGGGCCTAAGTCTACGGCGGCGCGGCATTTGCGGGCTGCAGCAGACTACGTCTTTCATCAACGGGTATGCCGTGGCGCATTTCATCCATATGTGGCTCTGGTTGGCTGCCATTGGCACGCCGCTGCCGTCCACCGTCCCAACCTTCGAGGCGGACACCGGCGGGGTTGCCACTGCGGTTGACTCGACCTTGGCCCGAGCCGGAGAAGCCCTTGCCCGGGGAAGGCCCTGGCAGGCTACCCGCCTCCTGGATCCTATCCTGCGCGATTCCTCCAGTCGCAGCTCTGCCGTGGTTTTCCTGGCCGCAACCGCCGCGAGCGAGTGGGGTGGCTGGAACGAGGTGCTGCAGCTGTTGCAGAGTGAGCCCTGGATCGATTCGCTGTATGAGGGTCGCGCCCGGGTGCTGCTGGCACGGGCTGCCCTGGAGCGGAATGAGGACAGTACTGCTTTGGAACATGCCGCCGCGGCCTTGAAACTCGCTCCTACATCGAGCGAGCGCCTCATGTTGCTGGCCACCGCGCTCGACCGAACCGAGGCCCGCGACAGCGCGGCGGCGATGTATATGCGCGCCGCGCTGCGTCTGCCGGAAATAGCCGACTGGCTCCGGCTGCGTGCGGCCAGCTTGACCTCAGACAGTACGGTGCGGGCCCGGCTCTACGCGGCGATTCAGGATCCACTACCCCAGGCGCGAGTGCCTTGGGCCGAAGCCGCCGCGTACGAGCGGATCGGTGACCGTGCAGAGGCCGCCCGGCGATACGCGGTGCTGGGAGAGTCGCTGACCAGCATGCGGCTCCGCCTGGCCTTGAGCTCCGACAGCGCCTCGCACGCCGCCCTACGGGAAGAGGCGTTTGCTCTGCTGTCGGGCAGGACCTCACCCACCGGGGCGCGACAGGCACTTGCCTTGATTGACAGCGCCTTTCCCCCGCTGTCGGCAAAGGAAGAGTTAACTGCTGCCCGAGCGGCTTCTGATGCCGGGCTCTCCGCCCGTGCTGCGGCGGGGTTCGCCCGCGCCGGAAGTCCCAATCTGGGCAACGGACAGGACCGCTTCGACTACGCCAATGCGCTCACCCGGTTGAAGCGGAATCGTGAGGCCGCGGCCCAGTTCAATCAGGTTCACTCGCCGGGGAACCTGGCGGCGCTGGCCGCCTACCAGGGGGCCCGTGCCTTGGTACGTGACGGACAGCTCGAGCGGGGCCGTGCCGCGTTGGCCCGGGTCTCCCACTCTTACGCCAAGGACACCACCGCGGCTGCGTCGGCCTACTTCCTGCTCGCCGATCTGGCATCTGACGATCGGGAGGACGGCCAGGCGCGACGCCTCTATCGGCTGGTGGCCAGTCGGTATCCGACCAGCCGGTTCGCGCCCACTGCTCGTTTCCGGTCCGCCATGATCGCTCTGTTGAGTGGTCACGCGAAAGAAGCCGCCCGCGAGTTCGACAGCCTGACCGAACGCTGGCCCAGAAGCGACGAGGCCCTGGCCGCGGCGTATTGGGCGGGACGGTCCTGGGCTGCAGGAGGAGACAGTATTGCGGCCCGGGCACGCTGGCGGGCCGTGGTTACTCGCGATCCGCTCTCATATTACGCAACGCTCAGCTCAAATCGGCTGGGGGATGATCCCTGGTCGCCGCCCGCCGCTCCAGATTCATTTGCCTCAGATCCGGTGATCGATCGGGGAGTCTCCCGGGCGGCATTGCTCGCCCGAATGGGCCTGCTGCTGGAGTCTCGCTGGGAGCTGGACCGTCTGGTCCGTTCCCCCGACACTTCTCCGGAACGACTGCTGGTGCTCGCCAACGCACTTCGGGCCCAAGGTATGGCCGCGCCGGCCATCCAACTCGCGCGTAAGGCGCTGGCTTTGGGCGCGTCGGCTGACGCGCGGACCTACCGCCTGATATATCCGGTGGTCCATGCCGATGCACTGCTTGCGGAGGCGGCTGAGAAGGGCCTGGATCCCAACTTCGTGGCCGCGCTTATTCGCCAGGAGTCGAGCTTCAATCCGGCTGCCACGTCATCGGCCGGCGCGCGCGGCCTGGCGCAGGTAATGCCGGAGCTGGGTGAACGGCTGGCCAAGCAGCTCAACTACCCGGTCTGGGATCCGGTGCTGCTGTACCAGCCGGACGTCAGCCTCCAGTTGGGCACCTTCCACCTGCGCGAGCTGTTCGCCCAGTACGATCAGCCCGCCCACATCCTCGCGGCGTATAACGCGGGGGTCCCTCGAGTCGATCGTTGGTCCAAGCGGATCGGGGTGAATGACCCCGAAGTCTTTGCCGAGCAGATCTCCTTCGTCGAGACCCGGGACTACGTGCGGGTCATTCAACGGAACGAGGAGATCTATCGTGCGCTATACGGAGGGGCGATCACTACCCGCGCTCAGGCAGACATTCCGCCGCCCCCGGAAGAGGCCATCAGCAGCGGCGAATCGCCGATGTGAGCTTGGCTTCGGAGGCGGCATGCTCTAGTTTGGAAGCGCCCCCCTCACATGCAAGGTTCAATCGGTTGCTTAACGCCTCCCAACCGCTGGATCTGCTCGAGCGCATCGGCGAAGGTATTTTCGCCCTCGATCCCGACTGGCGCTTCGCCTATCTGAACCGGCAAGCCGAGCGGGTGCTCTCCCGTCTCTCCGGTACTCCCTCCACCGATCTACTAGGCACCGTCATCTGGGACCGCCCTACACTGGCCGACTCGTTGCTCGGTCGAGCCCTGCATCGCGCGTACGCCGACCAGACGGCCGTGGTCCACGAGGTTCCCGATATCGGCACCCGGGGGTCGGTCGAGGTGCGGGTTTACCCCACGGATGAGGGGCTCACGGTGTTGCTCCGGGAGAATCCTCAAGCCGGGCACACGGCACAGATTCTCGACGGAATGCACGAGGCGTTCCTCGGATGCGACCATGAGTGGCGGGTCGGCCAGCTCAACGCACGCGCGGACGCCCTGCTCTCGAGACTCGGAGTGCAGCGGGTTCGACTGATCGGACAGAATATCTGGCACGCGTTCCCGGAGCTGGCCGGCAGCCGGATCCAGGCGGAGGCCTTTCGCTCACACGCCCAGGGCACAGCAGTCGAGCTGGAGGAGTTTCTTCCCGCGCTCAACCGGTGGTTCTCGCTCAGGATCGTCCCCACCAATAACGGTTTGGTGTGCTATGCCGCGGAGCTTCCAGACGGCACCCAGGCCGAGCATGCGTTGCGCGCCAGCGAAGAGCGATTCCGCCAGCTGGTCGAGTCGATAGACGATGTGGTCTTCCGGCTGGACCGCGAGCAGCGCTGCGTTGAGGTCTTCGGGCGATTTCTGGAGCGGGAGGGGCTCGACTCAGCCAAACTGCTGGGCCGGACTACCCGGGAAATCGTCGGTGAGGACGACGCCGAGCTGCACGAGGCGGCCAACCTTCGGGCCCTGGCGGGCGAGACGGTCACCTACGAGTGGATGCTCCCGTCACCTCACGGCGTGCGACACATGCAAACCACGCTCTCACCCCTGCACGGTCCCTATGGCGAAGTCAGTGGAATCGTCGGCGTGGGTCGCGACATCAGCCAACGAGTCGAGGTGGGGAGAGAGTTGCAGCGCTGGGCCCGGATCTTCGAGCATGCCGGCTGGGGCGTCGCGATCGTAAGCGCCGACGGCATCATCGAAAGCGTCAATCCCGCGTTTGCCGCCATGCACGGATGGAGCGTGGAGGAGCTTTGTGGCAAGCCCATGGCAGATCTCTCTGCCTCCCCTCACGAGTTCCCCCGCATGAATCCTCTCTTCGATGAGCGGGGCCATCAGATCTGGGAGACCGAACGGGTTCGGCGGAACACCCAGGTGTTCCCCGCGCTGATCGACGCCACCGCCGTGAGAGACGCCGATGGGCGGGTCATCTACTATGCCGTAAACGTCCAGGACCTGACTGAACGCCGACGGGCCGAGGAACAGGTTCGGCAGGCGCAGAAGATGGAGGCTGTTGGCCGGCTGGCCGGGGGCGTGGCCCACGATTTCAACAATATGATGATGATCATCATGGGCTTCAGCGATTTTCTGCTGTCCACCCTGGATCATACCGATCCCCGCTGGGCCGATGCCGACGAGATTCGCAAAGCCGCCGAGCGTGCCATGCACCTGACCCGCCAGCTGCTTGGCTTTGGCAGGCAGCAGCTGGTAGCTCGGCACGTTCTCAGCCTGAATGAGGTGGTGGCTGGAATGGAGCGGATGCTCCGTCCTCTCCTGGGCGAGGACATCCGGCTGGTGACCCGACTATCTGTGGGACTGGGCGGTGTAGAGGCTGACTACGGTCAGATGGAGCAGGTGGTCATGAACCTGGCGCTCAACGCCCGCGATGCCATGCGCGGCGGTGGCCGCCTGACCATCGAGACGCTGGATGTCGACCTGCCCGAGGGATACGCCTACAGACACGTGGGACTCGACATCCCGCCCGGATTATACGTGATGCTGCTGGTGAGCGACACCGGACACGGTATGAGCTCGGAGGTCAAGGCCAGGCTGTTCGAGCCCTTTTTCACCACGAAGCCCGTCACCCAGAACACCGGTCTCGGCCTGGCGACGGTCTACGGAATCGTGGTGCAGAGCGGAGGCTACATCTGGGTCGACAGCGAGCCTGATCGCGGCACCACCTTCAAGATCTGCCTTCCACTGGTCGACCCCGAAGACGAGCTTACCCAGATTGCGGTGGAACCGAGCCGACCGGGTCGGGGCTCCGAACACATTCTCTTGGTCGAAGACGAAGACGCGGTACGCAGCGTGGCCGCCCGGGTGCTTCTCAATCACGGTTACACTGTGGTTCAAGCGCATAACGGCGAGGAGGCGCTGGACCTCCTGAGCGAGTTGGGAGACAGCATCGATCTGGTAGTGACCGATGTGGTGATGCCTGAAATGGGGGGCTTGGCGCTGGCGGAGAAGCTCAGGGCCGAGAAACCCGAACTCCGGCTGCTCTATATGTCCGGCTACTCCGAGGCCGATAAGCTGCAACCGGGAATGAGCAACTTCCAGATTCCTTTTCTTCAGAAGCCGTTTGCTGCTGAGAGCCTCATCCTCAAGATCCGGGAAGTTCTCGACGGGAATTCGGCGTAAAAATCAGTAGGTCACGCGTCACATCACGTTGGCCACCCCGTTCCACATTTTCTGAACTGGCGATCCGGTTCTTCGGGTCCAGGTGACCGGTTTCAGCATGACGCCTAAGCACTCCCCATCTAAGGGCTTAGGCCTTAGACGATTACACTGGAGGTTCCATGAAGACTCTTTGGCTCCCGGCGGCAGCGCTCGGCCTGCTGCTGGCATGCTCCTCTGGGGATAACCGACGAGGCGGTGACACCGGAATGGCCGATAGCGCGGCCGGCGGCATGAGCAGTCACGACACCATGTCCATGTCGGGCGACTCCTCCACCGCTGTCAGTGGGAACACCACGGTGACGCCGGAGGGGGTGCTCTCCCAGATGAACGTGGCGAACACGACGGAAATACAGGTTGCTACCCTGGCATCCAAGAAGGCCAGCTCTGCTTCGGTCAAGCAGATTGCCAAGAAGCTCGCGGCCGATCACGAAAAGAACCGCCAGGAGGTCAAGGCCCTCGCGCAAAAGCTCAACGTCAATCTGACATCGGGTCAGGGCGGGAGCGTCAGTGCGGCGGACAGTGCCGCCATGCCTGCTGACCTCCAAAGCAAGTCCGGGAGCGACTTCGACAAGGCGTTCGTCCAGCATGAAATAGACGATCACCAGGCGAGCATCGAGAAGATAGAGACCCAGATCATGCCCTCGCTGCAGAACGAGCAGGTCAAGGCGTACCTGCAAAAGACTGTGACCGCGATGCAGGGGCACCTGAGCAGTCTTCAGAAGGTGCAGCAACAACTCGGCAGCTGAACGGGACCATAGCCCAGGGCAGAGGAAGGCTATATATGGAAAGCAAGGTCAAATTCGCCGGACATCCGGTACATCCGATGCTGATAGTGTTTCCGCTCGGGCTCCTGGCAACCGCGGTCATCTTCGACATCATCTATCTGGTGTCGAGCAACTCCCAATGGACGGTCGTCGCATACTACATGATTGGGGCCGGCATCATCGGGGGCCTGGCCGCGGCGGCCTTCGGTTGGCTGGATTGGATCGCGATTCCACCCGGAACCCGCGCTCGCAGGATTGGCCTCTGGCATGGCATCGGCAATGTGGTGGTGGTCGGTCTGTTCATCCTGAGCTGGGTGCTGCGGCGGGAGAATCCACAGGTGCCACCCACGGGAGCAATCGTTGCTGGGCTTACCGGGGTGGTCATCTCGCTGGCAACGGCCTGGCTGGGTGGCGAGCTGGTGGATCGTCTGGGTGTGGGAGTGGATGACGGAGCACACCTGGACTCGCCCAGCTCCCTATCCGAATTGCCGGCCGGTGCCGGGCTCGGCGGCGCACCTCGAGCTGCCGGCACCGGTTCTACGGAGCGGCGCGGGTCAGCCCCGGCTTAGGGATAACGCCTCCTTGTCAGCCCGGCTCATCCGCTTGATGGCGTGCTCTCGCCGAAGCGCCTGTCCCCGGTCTTCCGCCTGTTCCAGGTACACCAGAACAACCGGCAACCTGGAGCGGGTGTAGGCCGCGCCGCACCCGCGATTGTGCTCGGCCAGTCGGCGAGCCGGGTCGGTGGTGATTCCGGTGTACAGGCTGCCGTCGGCGCAGCGGGCAAGATAGACCGTCCAGACCATTTCTAATTATAGAGGGCACTACCGCATGCCCGGTCGCCCTCCCTATCTTCGGCTGTCCCCCACGATAGCTAGGAGCTAGGAGCCAGAAGCTTGGAGCCT
This sequence comes from uncultured Gemmatimonadales bacterium, assembly GCA_963698975.1. Classification (GTDB taxonomy): domain Bacteria; phylum Gemmatimonadota; class Gemmatimonadetes; order Gemmatimonadales; family GWC2-71-9; genus CAVVWJ01. The sequence goes on along the minus strand of CAVOSV010000002.1, from coordinate 454,023 downwards.
CTATTCAGAGCCCCAGGCTTTCAGCCCCGAGCTCCCAGCTCCCAGCTACTCCGAGGTTCGATGGCAATCTCCGCTCCGTCTGAACGGGCGGCGGTCCCTACGGTGCCAGACCGGCGCCGGCCCGGGAAGAACACACTTCCCGATCAGCGCACCCTGCTTACCTGGCTGTTCGCCGGCCGGCTGGTACTAGCCACAGGAGTCCTGCTCGGCGCGGGCCTGGTCTGGACCGAGCGCCCGCAGGAATCGTTCATCGTGAGCATCTCGGTGGTGTTTGCCCTGATGTTCACGTTGTACGGGGCGGGAACGATCTTTCTGCTCCGGCGGAAACCGACCAACGCTTTTTTCTTTATCCAGGCTCTGGTTGATCTCGGTCTGGTTACCACCATCCTCCACTTTACCGGGCAGCCTCAATCCGCCTTTCCCGCGCTGTACGTGCTCGTGGTAGCCGCCTACTCGCTATTGATGCCGCCGGGCTGGGTGGCAGTGACTGCCGTCCTCGCCTCGGTGCTGTTTCTGGGAGACACCATCTGGACCCATGGGGTCTCACTCGACACCGTGTCCTGGGCGCAAATTGGCGTGTTCAATCTGGTGTTCGCGATCGTGGCGGTGCTGGGACACCGCCTTCGCGAAGCAGGTATGGAGCAGGCGACTCTCGCCACCGAGCTGCAGCGGGTGCGTCTCGAGGCCGATGATATCCTGCGAAACATCCGGTCCGGTGTGCTCACCGTAGATGGGTTTGGCCGCCTGGCTTTCATCAATCCCACCGCAGAGCGCCTGCTCGACCTGGATGGCGAGGCCCTGATCGGCTTACCAGTGCTGGATCAGCTGAAGAGCCGCTCCTCGGAGCTCTGGGCCGCAGCGGTGGCCGGGATTCGTAATGGACGGAAGATCAGCCGGGGCGAGGGCATGGTGGTACAGGGTGCCGGGCGAATGTTCCCCATCGGCCTGAGCACCACGACCTTTCGCCAGGAAGCGCAGGAGGCTCCCTCAGTTACCGCCATCTTTACCGACATCTCGGATCTAAAAGAGGTGCAGGAGCTGCACATGCGAGCTGAGCGGCTGGAGGCAGTGGCCGAGTTGAGCGCGTCGCTGGCGCACGAAATTCGGAATCCGCTGGCCTCCATCAGAAGCTCGGTCGAGCAGCTGGCCCGCTCGAAGCACGCGGATGACGACGAGCGGTTTCTCTCCGGTCTGATCGTAAGGGAGAGCGACCGCCTCAGCCGCCTGCTCAGCGAGTTTCTCGATTTTGCGCGGGTGCGAGCAACTCACTTTGCGCCGGTGGATCTCCATTCGGTGGTCGCCGCCGTCGTGCGTCTGATTCGGGCCCACCCGGATTGCCGTCCGGATGCGGTGATTGCGGTGGAAGGTGGGCACACCCCGCTCGAGGGCGACGAGGATCTGCTCCATCGCGTGGTCGCCAATCTGGTGCTTAACGCCGTGCAGGCGGCCCGTGGCCCCATTCGGATCACCATCACCGTCGGCGCCGCGCAGTCATCCGAGATTCCGCACGGGACGGATCTGGAGCACGCCGTTCGGTTGCAGGTGCGGGACAATGGGCCGGGAATTCCCGAAGAGGTCCGCGAGCGGCTGTTCCAGCCCTTCGTCTCCGGCCGCTCGGGCGGGAGCGGGTTGGGGCTCGCCATCGTTCAGCGCGCGGTCGAGGCCCATCGCGGCCTCGTTCTGGTCGACTCCGGACCTGGGTCCGGGACCACTTTCACCATATTCTTGCCCGCCAAGATGGTGGCGGAGGATGCTGCATGAGTCAGAAGCCGTCTGTCCTGGTCGTTGACGACGAGTCGGGGATTCTCGATACCCTCAGAATCCTGCTCCGAAATGAAGGATTCGAGGTGACTACCGCGCAGGGAGGAAAGGCGGGACTGGAGCAGATCCGGTCGGGAACTCACGACATCATCCTCTCCGATGTGCGGATGCCCCAGGTATCGGGTTTGGACATTCTGCAGGCTGCCCGGGAGCAGGACGCGATGACTCCGGTCATTCTGATGACGGCCCAAGCCTCCTTGCAAAGCGCCATCAGCGCCGTCAACTCGGGGGCCTTCTACTACATCCAGAAGCCGTTCTCCAACGATGAGCTGGTCGCCATCCTGCGCCGCGCCTGCGAATATCGGGCGGTCAAGGTGGAGAACACGCAGCTGAAGCAGGAGATCCGCCGGCGCGACAAAACCACCATCACCCGCCCGATCGGAAAGTCCAAGCGTTTCCTCGATGTGCTGAAGCTGGCCGAGCACGTGGCACCGACCGACTCGACGGTGCTGATCCAGGGGGAGAGTGGAACCGGTAAGGAGGTCATCGCCCGGTACATCCACAATCTGTCCAGCCGGAGCGATGGTCCATTCCTCTCGATCAACTGCGGGGCGCTCCCGGAGAACTTGCTGGAGAGTGAACTGTTCGGACACGTAAAGGGATCGTTCACCGGCGCCGTTCGAGACAAGCAAGGTCTCTTTGCAGCTGCCCGGGGCGGAAGCTTTTTCCTGGACGAGGTGGGCGAAATGCCCGCCTCGCTGCAGGTAAAGCTGCTTCGGGTACTCCAAGAGCGTGAAGCCATTCCAGTCGGGGCCACCGAGCCGATTCCGGTGGACGTCCGCATCATTGCGGCTACCAACCGGGAGCTGGAAGAAGAGATCCGCCGCGGCAACTTCCGGTCCGACCTGTTCTACCGGCTCAACGTCATCGCCATCAACTTGCCGCCGCTCCGGGACCGCCGCGACGACCTGCTGCTGCTGATCGAAGCACTGCTGCAGAACCTCGCCGGCGAGACCGGGACCGACCCGAAGGCACTAGCGGCGGAAGCCCTGGATGCGGTGATGGTTTATGAATGGCCGGGGAACGTGCGTGAGCTGGAAAATGCCCTGGAGCATGCGGTGGTGCTGACCCGGGGCAGCCTGATCGAGGCCGCCTGCTTGCCGGAGCGGATCACCAAACGGCGGAAGGAGCCGCTGGTGGCCGAGCGGTCCTACAGAAACCCCACTCTCGAGGTGATCGAGCGGGCCTACATCATGTGGGTGCTGCAGGCCGAAGGCGGAAATAAGACCCGCGCCGCCGAGGTGCTCGGCATCGATCCTTCTACCCTGTACCGCAAGCTCAGCCGCTACGAGGAGCAAGTGGAAGTAAAGGTTTAATAAACGTTCCGTCGTTCCTCACGTTCCCACGTATTACCGCTGCGCCACGTTGGGTTGAGACTGGGTGGCGGTGGTGACGTACGCCTCGAGCAGCTGAGACCGAAGATCTGCTGGCTTGCGGGTGCTCAGCGGCGCGAGTTGGTAGAATCGGCGCTGCGCCCCCGCCGCGTCTCGCAAGTGTAGTTTCGCCAGCACCAAGCCATCCCGGAACTCATCCGCTCCCATCCATCGCCGTTGAGACGTGACAACCGGCAGCAGCCGTTCGCCCGCGTCCACCGCATCCTTGAACTGCCATGTGGCGATGGCGTGGCGGAACATCACCACGTCCCGGACCACCTGGGGCGCCTTGTAGCGATCCATTACCCGGTAGAGACCCGCATAGAAGTTTTCATCTGCCATTCCTGCCGTACCACCGTTGCGCAGCTGGTCGATGGCGTTGGCCTGCTCCAGCCAGACCTCCCAGTTGCCCGGCGGCTGATCCGAACCGACTCCGGCCTGCCACTGGTTCCAGCGGTACATCGCGTCGCGGCTGACCGGTCCAAAAGCTGAGTCGGTCGGCGTCAGGAACTTCCGGGACCGGAGTAGCGCCCCAAGCGACCGGACCCGAACCCGGGGAACCTCGGGCAAAGCCGGAATTGCCTCTCCACCCGGAGCGGTCCGGGCCCCCTTCAGCGAGGCCAGAACATTGAACCACTCCGCCGAGAGCGTGGGGAACCCGACGGCGAAATCCCGCCGGAAACGCCGTCGCTCGGCGCCGAGATCGAGCGTAGGATAGAAATCCGAGTTAGCCCCGTAGGCGTCCAGCAGCGTTCCGAGTTCGTCGCGGCCGGCGATGCGCAGTCCTTTGAGCACTTCAGGCGTGAGCGCCACGAACCGACAAAGGTCCTTCTGTAGCATCGGATACTGGAAGACCGACCAGTCCGGCGCCGACAGCCGGGGCCGGTTGCTGGCCACAATGAGCAGGTCGCCGTAGGAGACCTGATAGACGTCATAGGAAGCAAAGTTCTGGTGCAGAGCTGCCAGGACGCTGAGCACCAGCCCATCGTCCAGCTCGTACACGTGGATCCACTGCCCGAAGACCCCTTCGGGATTGAGATAATTCTTGACCCGGCTGTAGAACTCCGTGGTGAACAGGCCGGAAACCCCGCTGACCCAGGGGTTCGACGGTTCGGAGACGATGAGGTCGTAGCGGCGGTGCTCGGAGGCGAAATAGGACTTGGCATCGTCAATTACGATGTGAGACCGAGGATCGTCGAAGCTGCGCTTATTGGCCGGGTAGAAGAGACGGGAGCCTGCAATCATCTGCGGCTCGATCTCGATCGTTACCAGCTCGCGCAAATTGGGACTGCCCAGCAGAAGGTGAGAGGACATTCCGCTGCCCTGGCCAATGACTGCCGCTGTCGTGGCCTGGGGTGCGTGGGCCAGGGTCACCAGAGGGATCAGGGTCTGGGGTCCGGCGTCCAGCGTCATGGGAACGGGCGCCGCGGTGCTGCTGCAGGGCTGATACCACGTTGGCTGCAACGACGCGTCCGGCTTTCCATTGGTGGCCAGGGTAATCCACCCCGCCGGCTTGTTTCTGGTGACGCTGACGGTAGCGGTCCTGCCGTCCCGATAAAACAGCATGTCTCGGTCGTTCGGCTGCAGCATCTCTCCAGTGCGATACACGCCGCTGGCGAGCAGGTTTGAGTCCAGTCGCACGAATCCGGCAATCAACGTGATGAACCCGACCGCTCCACCGAGAGCAGCGGGAACCAGGCGGCGAAGCCTGGGGGTGGTGGCCCCGGCTCTGTGGAGGAGCAGCACGCCGATCCCGGTGTCCACCACCGCGGCCACGATCAACATTGGCTTGAGACCGATCACCGGCAGCAGCACCAGTCCGCCCAGCATCACGCCCAGGATGGATCCCAGCGTGTTCCAGGCGTAAACCGCACCGATGGCCCGCTCGCCCGAGCCATTCGCCATCAGGGTTCGGGTAATCAGCGGGAGGGTCATCCCGGCGCAGAAGGTAGCCGGCAGCATGATGATCAGGCACAGCCCGTACTTAGCAATGGTGAATCCGGTGTAGCCGGCGTCGTTACGGGCAAAGGTGGAGAGCAGGGACGAGATCCACTGGAACGACGAGACATAGAGAGGCAGAGTCGCCAGGGCCAGGAGCCCCATGCACCACTGCACCAGACCCAGGCTTCGGATCGACTCGACATTGCGGTCGGCTCGCCTTCTGATCCAGAGCGCTCCCAGTGCCAACCCCAAAATGAAGGCTGAGAGCATCAGCTCGAAGGAATGAGTAGCGCTGCCGACTACCAGCGCGAGCATCCTGATCCACGCTATCTCATAAAGGAAGGAGGCTATCGCCGTGCCCAGCGCGGTATAGAGGAGCAGCCGTTCAAGCGAGAGGTTGGCCGGGGATTGAGCCCGGGCAGTGGAAGCGGCAGGCTGGCCGTGCGCTCTCGCTTCACCAGACTCTGAGCCGCGGGCCCGCACGATCACGCCCATCGTTGCGGCTGCAACCAGCAAGTTGAGAATGGCTGCAGTGAGCAGGGTGCCCGGCAGTCCCGCCAGATTCACCAGGTAAAAGCCCGCTACCAGCACTCCTACCGCTGCGCCCAGGCTGTTCGAGAAGTACAGCATGGAGAGGACCCGGCCCGGCCGCCGGCTGCTCAGTCGGAGCACGCCCGCCGTGACCAGCGGAAAGGTCATCCCCAGCAGGATCGATTGCGGCAGGATCAGGCTGCCGGCGATGGCCCACTTGGCCAGAACCAGAGCCTTCGAGCCGGCGAGCGCCGGATAGATCCCGGCGTAGGCCCAGTTGGTGACGAATTGAAATATGTCGTGAAAGAAGAGGCCGATGCATCCCGCCGCGAATTCGACCGCCACATATCCATAGAGGGGCTGGCTCAGCCGCTCCGAGCGGCGGCTGATCAGCACTGCGCCGAGCGACATTCCCCCCAGGAAGATCACCAGCACGATAATCTGCGCGTAGGCTCCGTGACCCACGAAGAGGCCGAGATAGCGGGTCCAGATCGACTCGTATATCAGGCCGGCCGCACCAGAGAGCACGAACAGGAAGTACAGAGCCTTGATCATCGCGGGACACCCTGGCCAGCTGGTGGAAGTGGGACTGCGAGTGGGAACGCGGCGGGCAAAAACTATGCAAGAGTTGGCACTCCCTACTCCTCCGGCTCAAGTGATGCTCGGGTCAGGACTTCGTAGCGGGATCGGATTTCATCGGGCCCAGCGCAGTCCCGCTAAGCGCGGTGGCCCGGGCGTTCTCCCCAGCCGTGCGGCAAACCGTGAATTGGTCCAGCGTGGCACGGAAAGGATGCGACCAAATGCCCGACGGAAGGCAACTTCCGTCACTGCCTGACGCCGTTGGGCGCTCTTGCAGAATCCGCCTCCGCTTCCCTGGGAAATCATTGCATTCGAGGGTGCAATCGATAGTTAACTCGCGGAGCGGAATCACGTTGAACACTGGGGTGGGGGGGTGGCATACGTGTTGCCTTACCCGCTGCCGGTTACACCACGTGTTCAGCGATCCCGAATTACCGATGACCGCGCACCACTTCAACCGGAGGAAGTAATGAGCAACCGCAAGGGCTTTACCCTAATCGAGCTGTTGATCGTGGTCGTGATCATCGGCATTCTGGCCGCGATCGCAATTCCGAAGTTTGCCAACACGAAGGAGAAGGCGATTCTTGCCAGCATGAAGTCGGACCTGCGTAACCTGGTTACCGCAGAGGAAGGGTTCTTCAGCGATAACCAGACCTATTCCACTACCATGGGCGCGGCTCAGGCTAATACCGTGGCCGGTGGTGCCTGCGGTGGTACGGTGGCCTTCCAGCCGTCCAGCGGCAACGCGCTCTTAATCGGTGGCTGTACCGCCGCTGGTTGGAATGCCACGGCCACGAATCCCGCAATCAAGGGCGCGATCCAGACCTGCGGTATCTACGTGGGTTCTGCCGCTCCTCCGAATGCGGCTGTAGTCACCGAGGGTGCACCGGCCTGCTACTAAGCAGCGCTGGGTAGGTAGTCAAGAGAAAGGGCGGTGTCCTAGCGGTCGCCGCCCTTTCTCCACCCTGCCCTCACGCGGGGCAGGGCAGAGGGAATAACACCGGCAGCATTCAGAGGGTGAAATTTCTCGGACCAGGGGACAGCGATGAGGGACCACAAAAAAGGCTTCACGCTCATCGAGCTGCTGATCGTGGTCGTGATCATCGGGCTCCTGGTGTCCATCGCGGTCCCCAAATTCGCCAACGGTAAGGAGCGCGCGATTGTGGCCTCCATGCGGGGTGACCTGCACAACCTGCTGGCCGCCCAGGAAGGCTACTTCTCGAACGCGCAGACCTACTACAACGGCCCGCTCCCGGATCCCGCTCTGCCGTATTCGACCTCGGCGGGCGTGACGGTAACCCTGAGCGGTGTGACCGCCTCCGGCTGGGGCGCTACCGCGACTCACTTCGGGACCAGCCGCAGCTGCGCGATCTTCGTCGGCGCGGCGCCGGCTCCGGCACCGGCCACGGCCGAAGGCCAGATTGCGTGCACGCCGTAGCGCCGGTGGTCGCCCACCTCCCGGGCGACCTGGCAGCAGCGAGCACCTCGGAACCGGGCACGCAACCTGAGGTTCCGCCGAAGCGCAGAGGGGTATCGCTCCGCACCGCGTTAGTGATGGAGTTGGGGTTTATCACCTCGTCGGCAGTGGCCATGGTCGGACTGACCACCGTGCTCATTGCCGGCAATGATTTGGCGGAGTTGCTCGGTCCGCTGCTGGCTCTCTGGCTGGGTAGCACCGCGGTGTTTGTGCTGTTTGGCGGCTACGCCGTCCACCGGATGGTCATCCGGCCGCTGCAGCGACTCACCGCCGAAGCCGATGCTCTCACCACCGGCCAGTTTCCGGCGCACGTGCCTCAGGAAACCGCCGAGTTGGAGTTGCTGGCGCGACGCTATCAAATCATGGCGGAGAACTTGCTGGACGCGCAGAGCCAGGTGGTCCGGGTGGAGAAGCTGGCGGGGATCGGCCGACTCGCCGCCGGCGTCGCCCATGAGGTGCGAAACCCACTCGGCGCCCTCGCAACGTATATCGAGGTGCTTCAGCGCCGCGGGGCCGATCCGAAGGTCACCGGTGACATGCGCCAGGCCATCGATCGGATTGAACGAATCGTGCAAGGTCTCGTGGATTATGCCCGGCCCGGGTCTGCCAAAGGTGCCGCGGTCCAGCGAGCAGCAAGCACGGATCTGAATGCCGCGGTGCAGAAGGTGATGGACTTCCTGGAGGCCCAGGGACTCTTGCGGTCGCAGCGGTTCGAGGTCCGGCTGGATTCTCGCGCGCCCCTGGTACCAGGCGACCAGCACCTGCTGGAACAAGTCATCGTCAACCTGGTGGTCAATGCGTGCCAGGCCAATCCCGGAGGGCGGGTGGTAGTCGGTACCCTGCCCAAGGTCCTGGTCAGCCAGCGCCGCACCGCCACTCGGAGAGACGACGCGGACGGACACGAGCCGGATCCGAGGCGCACCTGGTTGCCCGAGCCGCGGCCGCGAGAACTGTTACCGGGAACTCCCGGAGCAATGCTGTACGTGGCAGATGACGGTCCTGGCGTGCCCGAGAAAGACCGGGAACGGGTGTTCGATCCGTTCTTTACCACCAAGGATCCGGGTCAGGGCACCGGGCTGGGATTGGCAATCGTCGCGCGAACGGTGCACGAATGCGGAGGCACCGTGTGGGTCGATCGGGCGAGAGAAGGCGGAGCCATCTTCAAGGTATTTCTTCCAATCGCGGGTGAGACCGATGCGGCTGCTGATCGTTGACGATGACGCGGGGTTCCGGCAGTCGCTGGCGCTGCTGCTCGGCGAATCCGGCTACGGGGTGGAAGCCGAGGGCGACCCTGAGCGCGCGCTCGCCCGCGCCATTGCGGAGAAATTCGAGCTTATCCTCTGCGACGTGAAGATGCCGGGAATGGACGGTCTCAGCTTTCTCCGGCGCTATCGCGCTGAAAGCGGCCAGGCGCTGATCATCATGATGAGCGCCTTCGGCGACGAAGATGCTGCCATAGCCGCCATGCGAGAAGGCGCCTACGACTATTTGCAGAAGCCGTTCAAGTCCGACGAAGTCATTCTCACCGTCCGGAAGGCCGAGGAGCGGGAGCGCTTGCGCCGTGAGGTTGACGCGCTTCGCTCCACTCTGGGCATTGGCGCCGTCGGCGATCTCGTAGTGTCACAGAGTCGCGGCATGCGCGACGTGATCGAGCTGGCGGCCAGGGTTGCCCGCCACAATACCACGGTGCTGATCACCGGCGAGAGTGGGACTGGAAAGGAAGTCATCGCCCGCGCCATCCACCGGATGAGCCCGCGCGCTGAGCGTAGCTTTACCGGTATCAACTGCGCCGCTATTCCGGAGCAGCTGCTCGAGTCGGAGCTGTTCGGTCACACCAAGGGAGCTTTCACCGGTGCCACTGCGGACCATCCCGGGCTCTTCGAGCTGGCCAACGGCGGCACCTTGCTGCTCGACGAAATCGCCGATCTGCCTCAGGCGCTCCAAGCCAAGCTGCTCCGAGTGCTGGAAGAGGGCGAGATCCGCCGACTCGGCGCCCGCGAGTCCAAGAAGATCGACGTCCGAGTGCTGGCCGCTACCGGCAAACCCATGGAGCAGGCGGTGGAGCGGGGAGAGTTCCGCTCCGACCTCTACTACCGGCTGAACGTCGTCCGACTCCACATTCCCCCGCTCCGCGACCGTCCGGAAGACATCCCCGAGCTGCTCACCCATTTTGCCCGGCAGGTCGCCCAGCGGTTGGGTCACCCGGTGAGCGTAACTCCGGCTGCGCTGGTCGCGCTGACGCACCACAACTGGCCCGGCAACGTGCGCGAGCTCCGGAACGCGGTCGAGCGGGCGGCGGTGCTGTCGGCCGGCGGGTTGCTCGACAGCAAGGACTTCGCTCTGACCGAAGGAACCTCGACGGCGCCAAACGGCGCGCCCACCGGGCCGCTGGACCTCAAGTCCCAGGTCGAAGCGGTTGAACGGGCCGCCATTCAGCGGGCACTCGACGCGGCCAAAGGAAATCGCCGGCAGGCAGCGAATCTTCTGGGGATCAGCCTGCGCACGCTCTTCTACAAGCTTCGGCGGTTACCCGCGGCGTAGGCGGAACGTGGGAAGGTGAGGAGCGTCGGAAACGAGCTTCACGGCTTGCCAACCTCACTCCCACGTTCCGTCGTTCCCACGTCCCACTTTCAGTCGTTCGCACGTTCCGTCTTTCCTTCCTTCCCTCCTTCTTTCCCTCCTTCGTCGTCCCGCTCGTCTTCAGCCCGCTCCGCACGAAACCGGTACCCACACCAGCTGGGATCTGCTGCACCTTGTGGCGTCAACCTGTGGAGGTGAGCAGTGAAAACCACCGCCGGCTTTACTCTGATCGAGGTTATGGTCGCACTGGTCGTTCTGGGCGTCGGGATCCTCGCCCTTAGCGGCTCATCCGCCATGGTCAATCGAATGATTGGCCGGGGAAGGATAGAAACTCATGCCGCGCTGCTCGCCGGCCGCACGGTGGAGAACCTCAGAATGGCTGCGGCTTCCACATCGCCTCGTTGTACCTCGCCCAGCTTTACCAGTGGAGGGCCGCTGTGGGAGGACGGCCTTCGGCAGTCCTGGACCGTCGATCCGTCGGGCCCAGTGCGAAAGGTTCGTGTCAGCGTCTCATACCTCACCATACGCGACAGTCGCTCGGCCGTGCTGGAAACCGGCATCCCGTGCTGATTCTCGCGGGCCGGCGTGGGTTCACCCTGGCAGAGACCATCCTTGCGATGGTGTTGCTGCTGATGATCAGCGGATCGGTGTACCGCATGCTGCTGAGCACGGTTCGACTGGCCCGGAGTCAGGCGGAGCACATAGCGCTTCAGTCCAATGTGCGTGGGGCGGCAGTCGTCGTGGGGAACGAGCTGCGGGAGCTGAGCACCGCAGCGGGAGGAAGTACCACCGCAAACGATCTGCTCAGCCTGGGTCCGGCTGCTATCTCCTATCGAGCCATGCGTGGTTTTGGCTACACCTGCCAAACATCGGCGGCGGGACTGCTGCGCATCAGCCGTAACGCCTTCTTCGCCTATCGAGATCCGCAGCCGGGCCGGGATAGTGCTCTGCTCTACCTCTCGGGGATGCCGACACCGGCGGACTCTGGGTGGATTGCTGCGGGCATTTCGGCGGTAACTGGCTCCAGCACCTGCGGGGCAGGGGAGCTTGCCATTTCCCTAACGCTCCCGGTGCCCATCGGTTCGATTCCTGGTGGCACACCGGTTCGCATCTACGAGCCAATGGAGCTCGCAGCATACCAGTCGAATGGGCAGTGGTGGCTGGGCATGCGGTCACTCAGCTCAGGCGAGGCCATCCAGCCGGTCTTTGGGCCATTGGCGGCAACCGGGGGGTTCCGCCTCTTCTATACCGATGCCGCCCAGGTGGCCACAGTAGTTCCCGGATCGGTAAAGGGCATCACCGTAACCATCCGCGGGAGCGGCACAAACGACGGAAATTTTCCGGCTGGTCCGCTGACCGAAGCCCTGACCACACAAGTCACCTTGAAGAATGCTCAATACTGACCGTGTGGCTCGAAGCGAACGAGGAGTCGCTCTTGCGCTCGCCTTGTTTGCCCTGGTCATCATCGGAGGAATAATCGCGGGCAATTTCCTGGTTGGACTGCTCGAGCAGCAGAGCGGCAGGAGCATTCTTCTCACCGCCGAAGCCTCAGAGCTCGCTCAGGGCGAACTGTGGCAGGTTGTGTCGGAGATCTCTGGAGCGAGTCTGCTCGTGCTTCCAATCGGAGGTGCGGCACTGGATCTCGGGCCAGGCACGCCCCACCCGGGGTTCTCCTTGCAGCGGAAGGTGGGCCGACTGGCCGATAATCTCTTCCTGATCCAGAGCCGGGCCACCCGGGTCGATGGGGCTGGTGCTGAGTTGGCCAGGGGCGCGGCGGGATTGCTGACGCGCCTGGTGCCTGATTCTGTCTCCGGATCGCAGATTCTGCTGCCGATCGGGCAGCGGGCGTGGCTCCAACTGTACTAGCTGCCAGAACTTGCAGTGCTGCTCAACACTTTGTCGCCACTGCTGCATCCCGAGAGACAGCTTGCGAAAGAGAAGATGATCTGCACTAACGCTACTGCAGCGGAGTGATTTTTCCCCGGTTAAATGATCGTCTCGTAAGCGATTACCAAACTGCAATTTGTGTGGCACATCGGTTGCCCTCTGACCGCAAAGATTTCCTGACGCCTCCTTAACCCGCGGACACGTATGGGACTCTTCGGACGCAAGGCGACGACGGTCGGCCTCGACATCGGGAGCGGCCTTATCAAGCTCGTCGCAGTTTCGCACGCGTCCGGTGGTCCGGTTCTGACCAAGGTCGCGTTCACCTCGATCGGCAATGACGCCATCGTCGAAGGCGAAATCATGGACCCCGGGATCGTGGCTGAAGCGATCAAGGAGTGCATGGGTATGGCCGGAGTGAAGGCGAAGCAGGTGGTCGTCGCGGTCGGTGGCCGTGATGTGATCGTGAAGAAGATCACGATGGACCGGATGCAGGAGACCGACGCTCGCGAGGTGATTCGCTGGGAAGCCGAACAGCACGTGCCGTTCGACATGGACAACGTCGAGCTCGACTTCCAGATCCTGGATCCCTACGGTGAGGGCCTCCAGATGACTGTACTCCTGGTGGCGGCCAAGCGGGAGCTGGTTGAACACAAGCTCGCCCTGCTGGCCGATGTGGGTCTCCAGCCCAGCATCATCGACGTGGACGCGTTCGCCTTGCATAACGCGTTCGAGATCAACTACCCCGATGCCATGAACGGCGTGGTGAGCCTGGTGAACATCGGGCACGAGAACACCAACATCTACATCCTGGACGACGGTGTCCCAGTGCTGACCCGCGACATTCCGGTCGGTACCCGCCGCTTCCGTGAGGACCTCCAGCGCGAACGAGGCCAGTCGGCGGAAGAGGCGGAGAAGCTGCTCCAGGGCGGCGGGGCCGGCGAGATCCCCGAAGGATTTCTCCAGACTCGTACCGAGGAGCTGGCAGTGGGCATCGAGCGGGCCGGCGCATTCCTGCAGACGGCCAGCCGGTCGGCTGGTGGGATCGGCCGGATCTTCATCACCGGTGGCGGGGCCCGGATTCCGCGGCTCAGCCGTGCAATGGGCGACCGGCTCAAGATTCCGGTGCAGCTCGCCAACCCGATCGAGAAGTTGCAGGTGGCAGAAGGCGTCTTCGACTCCATGCAGGTGGACGAAGTGGCCCCGCTGCTGATGCTGCCGATCGGACTCGCTCTGCGTACCGCAGCCTGACCCCGACCCAGGAATCCGTCGACTCATGATTACTGTCAATCTCAAACCGGGCCAGCGGCGGAAGCGCGCCGGCAATCCCTTGAAGGGACTGCTGGACAATCTGAGCGTCTTCAAGGAGCTGAGCGCCAAGATCAAGGACCCACTTCTGATGGGCGCCGTGGGCGCCTGGGTCCTGGTGGTCGCGATGCTGGGCCTGCTCTACCTCAACAATCTCCGCCAACTCTACGTGCTGGAGCCTCGCCTGGAGCAGGCCCGGTCGGAGAACCGGCGGTTCAAGGCATTCCTGGCAGACAAGCGGCGGCAGGAGAAGATCCGCGACTCGCTGCTGGCACAGATCACCGTCATCAAGAGCGTCGATGGCGACCGCTACATCTGGCCCCATCTGCTCGACGAGATCACCAAGGCCTTGCCGGCGTACACCTGGCTGACTGACCTGGGCGTCTCCGCTCCGGCTGCCGCTTCGGGTGCCGCGCAGAACAAGCCGGCGGGCACCAAGGCAGATTCGGTTCCGGCCGGTCCGCCGCCGGCGCTCACCTTCCAGATCAATGGCCGAACCATCGACATCCAGGCCTACACCCGGTTCCTGCGGCAGCTGGAGGCGTCACCCTGGATCATGGACGTCACTCCGGTCTCTGCCATGACCGTCGTTGAAAAGGAACGTCCGGTGACGGCGTTCACCATACGAGCCTCTTATAACCGAGCCGATTCTGCCTACATCCGCACGGCTCCCTTCAGCCAGTCGGTGAGGTAACCATGGAGCTCTCCGGACAGAAGGGAACACCGCTACTCGCCCTGCTGCTTGCGCTGCTGGTGGGATACATCGGCTACACCGGCGCGGTCATCGAGGCGGTCGGGGTCAAGGGCCTTGCCGGTACTCGGGGGCGGATCGTGGCGATGCGGGACACCATCACCAAGTTCGAGGCGGCCACGGACAGCGCCAAGAAGGAGCTGGCCCGGGGTACGGTGGCCGACGTGAGACAGCGGCTGGAGACCTACCGCGCCAGCCTGGTGATGCTGCGCCGGCTCGTGCCGGAGCGGAACGAAGTCCCCAACCTGCTGGACGACATCTCGACTCGCGGCAAGATCCGCGGAGTCACCCTGTCGCAAGTGGTGCCTCAGCCGGTGGAGCCGGGGCCCGCTCCCTTCGACACCTACAAGTACAACATGTCCGTGATCGGCCGCTACGATCAGATCGGCCAGTTCCTGGCCGACGTGGCCAGCCTGCAGCGGATCATCGTTCCCTATGATGTCACCGTGGCCGCCGCCACCAGCACTACTGCCAAGGTGCTGGGCGACAGCACCGATGTGCTGTTGGAAGCCAAGTTTCAGGTTCGGACCTACGTGAAATCCCCCAGCTCGGAAGGAGAGGCCAGTGGCTCGTAACGCCTTCGCGCTCGCTCTCCTCACCGCTCTGGCGCTGGGGGGCTGCTCCACTATAAAGGGAGCGCTCAACGGAGATAAGGAAGAGAAAGCGGCCCAGGCCAAGCTGGTGGCTCTCCGCGCCCGGACCGACAGCCTGAGAAAGGCGCGCCGGATTGCCGACTCGCTTGCTGTGGTACGCCATGCCGCTTGCGTCGACTCGGTGCGCGCCGACCTGTCGAAGCCGGTAGTGGTCAAGAAGTCGAAGAGCGCCAAGCGGAAGAAGGCGCCGGCTCCGTCGCCGGAGCTGATCGCTACTCAGGCCCAGCAGGTCTGCGAACAGATGGAAGGTGCGCCTCAAGGCACGCTGGCCGCCAATCAGTCGCAACCGGCCGTCTCGAGTGACACCGCCAAGCAGCGGCAACAGGCCGACACTTCTTCTGCCGTGCACGCAGCGGCTCGCGCGCCAGCCGCCCCGGAGGCTGCTTCGTCTGAGCAGCCTGCTCCGGCTGCCGCGCCGCAGCCTTCCGCCGCAATGCCGGTACTACTCGACTCTGTCACGGCCAATGCTGGCGCCCAGGATTCGGCTCAGAAAGCAAAGGACCTGGAGTTGTCCCGGGAGACCTTTGCCTACTCCGGCGCGGTTCGGGACCCGTTCAACTCGCTCCTCAATATGGCCAAGAATGGCCCGGAGCTGGCCGACCTGCAGCTGGTGGGCATCTACCAGAATCTGCGGGCGCCCCGCGGAAGCATCGCGGTGTTCCGGGAGAAGGACGGAGGCAAGCGTCACAAGCTCCGTGCCGGTGACCAGGTCGGCCGTTCGCGCCTGGTGCAGATCCGTGAACGGGACGTGGTATTCACCATTGAGGACTTCGGCTTTGAACGTCAGGAAACCCTTTCTCTCCGGAAGCAGGAGGACGTAGCCCCATGACCCGAGTCTATCGCCTGATGGTCGCCACCGCCGCGATCTTCGGAGTGACCTCCGCGGCGCGCGCGGATGGCCCCGCGAGCGGAGAGGTCACGGGCGTCAGTGTCCAGCCCTCACCCGGACGCGCCGACGTCATCGTCAATGTTCGCGGAGCAGTCGAGGTCCGCGACTTCATGCTGGAGAACCCCAACCGGCTGGTGCTCGATGTCGTCGGCGCCAAGCTGAAGGGAAATTCCGCCGGTATCTATGATGGAGTGAAGCGGGGTGGGGTGCTGAACCTTCGCTACTCGCAGTTTGCGCCCGATGTGGTTCGGATCGTGATGGACCTGGATCGGACCATGGACTACCACGTCGAGCGTCTGGCCGACGCCATTCGGGTCTCCTTTGGTACCGACGAGTCGTTCCTGGCTTGGTCGTCCAACCAGCCGCAACAGCGGAAGGCGATTACCGCCAAGACTACCACTCGCCTGCAGCCGGAAGTGCAGCTGCCGGCCAGCCGGCTGGTCCGCACCACTACGGCAGAAGAGCCGCGGATCACCGTGGTCTGGGACCGCGCCAGCATCGCCGACGTGGTGGCCGGGTTCGCCGCGTTCAGCGGTCGCACGATCATCCTGGGCAAGGACATCAAGGGAGAGGTCTCGGCCGAAATCCGGAACCAGCCCTGGCCCCAGGCGTTCCAGGCAGTTCTGGCCGCTCAGGGACTCTCCGCTCAGGAAATGGCGGGCGGCATCATTCGGGTAGACAATCCCTCGGCACTGGCGTCGCTCGACTCGCTCGAGCCGCTGGAGACCAGCGTGGTCCGGATCAACTACGCCAAGGCCAAGGAGATGACCAAGAGCATCGAGGGCAGCCTGACCAAGGGCCGCGGCAAGGTCATAGCCGACGACAACTCGAACTCGCTTATTCTCACCGATACCCGGAGCCGGATCGGCCAGCTCACCGACTTCGTGCGGGGGCTGGACGTGCGCACTCCGCAGGTCTCCATCAAGGCCAAGCTGGTCTTCGTGGACCGGACCGACATCGAGGAGCTGGGCATCAAGTACGACCTGGGCAACCAGAACCAGTTCTTCAATAAGGTGGTCCAGCGCTGCTGCGATCCCACCACGGGTGAGCTCTACAAGCCCGAGGTCAACGTCGTCGACCTCGGCGGCAACGCGCTGTCCGGAATCGGCAACGCCACTGGTATCGTGTCCGGATCGGCCATCGACCTGGTCTTCTCCACCGCGCTGGGCGGATTCTCGCTCACCTCATTCCTGAGCGCAGTCGAGCGAGCCGACCTGTCCGACATCCAGGCCGAACCGGTCATCACCACGCTGGACAACCGGAAGGCCGACATCCTGGTCGGCGAGGAAACGCCGGTCCGCGTGATCGACGCCAGCTCCGCCGGCGATGCCAAGGCCAGCGTCATCTTCAAGGAGACCGGTATCCGGCTGACGGTGACGCCGCACGTCACCAGCAACCGCCAGATCGCCATGGAGCTGCACACCGAGCGGTCGTCGATCCAGCCGCTTGCTGCAACTGACCTGGGCTTTGTCTTCCAGACTCAGCGGGCCGAGAACCAGCTCCTGGTCAACGACGGCGAAACCGCGGTCATCGGAGGGCTGACCGTGACCCAGGTGACCAATACCCGCTCCGGCATACCCTTGCTCTCCGGGTTGCCGATCATCGGAAAGCTGTTCAGCTTCAGCTCCAACAATGAGAACCGGCGAGACCTGATCATCCTGGTCACCCCTCGGATCATCGACGACAACATCGCTCCTGAGTGAGCCCAGACCAGAAGCATGAGGTCAAAGTTACGACGAGCCCGGCGCCCGCCGGGCTCGTTCGTTATCATAGGGAGATCTCGGACCTCAACCGGAAGCTGGTGCAATGCTTCGATTCACCACCGCAGGGGAATCGCATGGCAAGGCGCTCGTCACGATCGTGGAGGGTCTGCCCGCGGGTCTGCCGGTGTCAGCGGAGTGGATCGACCGGGAACTTGCGCGCAGGATGCAGGGCTACGGGCGGGGCGCCCGAATGAAAATCGAGCACGACCAGATCGAGTGGCTCGCCGGAGTCCGAGCCGGGGAAACGCTGGGCTCGCCGGTCGCTATGCTGATTCCCAACCGCGACTGGACCAATTGGGAAGACGTGATGGCGTACGAGCCCGCCGATCAGATCGGGGAGCTGCGCCGCCGCCGGGTAACCCGTCCCCGACCGGGCCACGCTGATCTCGCCGGAGTTCTCAAGTACGATCGGCTGGACGCGCGGGATATCCTGGAGCGGGCCAGCGCCCGGGAGACCACAGCCCGGGTAGCGGCAGGTGCCCTGGCCAAGCGACTGCTGGACGAGTTCGGGATCGAAATCGGGAGCCACGTCGTTTCCCTGGGCGGGATCGAAGTTCCCCCGGCGGACTTGCCGGCGCCTCTCAACCAGGCGTCAGACCGCTCGGAGATACGGGTGCTCGATCCCGCAGTCGAAGCCCAGATCATCAGCCGGATCGACGCAGCCAAGAAGGCAGGCGATACCCTCGGTGGTGAGGTGGAAGTCATCGCGAGGGGGGTGGTGGTTGGCCTGGGCAGTCACGTCGCCTGGGACCGGAAGCTCGACGGGCGGCTCGCGGGGATCATGATGTCCATCCCGGCTGTCAAAGGCGTTGAGATCGGGATGGGCTTCGAGGCGGCGCGCAGGCCGGGCTCCGAGGTGCATGATCCTATCGAAGGCGGGGCAGCGGGGCAGCGGGGCAGCGGGGCAGATCCCCGCGGAGGATTCAGCAGGCCGACCAACAACGCCGGAGGGCTGGAGGGCGGGATCACGAATGGGGAACCGGTTGTTGTTAAGGTGGCAATGAAGCCGATCTCCACCCTGATGTCCCCCCTCGCCACAGTCGATCTCGCGTCAGGGCAGCCGGCCAAAGCGGTGAGCGAACGATCGGATGTTACGGCGGTTCCGGCAATGGGAGTGATCGCCGAAGCGGTGATGGCGCTGGTGCTGGCCGATGCCATGCTGGAGAAGTTCGGGGGCGACTCTCTGGCCGAAATGCGCCGGAACTATGACGGCTATGTGGCTGCGCTGGGTTCCCGCTGGCTCGACCGGAGTCAGGCCAGGGAGGGCTGATGCCTCGCCATATCGTGCTGGTGGGATTGCCCGGAGCAGGCAAGAGCAGCGTCGGCAAGATGGTGGCGGAGGCGTTGAACACGGACATCCTCGACATCGACCGGCTCCTGGCGCGGGAGATGGGAATGCCGGTGAGTCAGATCATTGGCATGGTGGGAGAGCCTCGATTCCGGGAGATGGAACGCGACGCGGTCAAGGCCGCTCAGGCCAGGGACCCATGCGTGATCGTGCCGGGCGGGGGGTGGGCGGCACAGCCGGGCCAGCTGGATGGGGCCAAGCAAGCTGGCCTGGTCATTTATCTGAGATGCCTGCCGGCTACTGCCTTGAGGCGTTGCGCGCAGGGTGAGGCCCGTCCTTTGCTGGCGGGGGTGGACCCGAGCCAAAGGATGCAAACGCTGTTTGAGGAACGGGAGCCGTTTTACAAGCAGGCGCACCATCAGATAAACACCGAGAACACCCCGCCTGAGGCGGTCGCGGCAGAGGTCATGGCGTTGGCTCGGCAACACGGGGGCTGGTTTTCGAGGAGCTAGGAGCTCGCAGCACCTAGCCTGCAAACTTGCATTTGGCCCGGAGGTGCGGGTTTCTTGCTACCTGCCGGCTTGATGGTTGAATGAGTCGGGTACTTACACTGGAGTCTATGGCAACGAGAACGCGAAGGACGGGAAAGACCGGAGGATCCGGGCGCACGGGAAGGAGAGCCCCTGAGCAGAATGCCGGCTCAGCCAAGGCTTCCGCCCCAGCCACGCCCGCGCGCCCCCCGAAGGTGAGTCGCGTCAAGAGCAATGGCGCGCGGACTCGAGGGGACGGCCGTCCCGCGCTTGTTATCGTCGAGTCGCCCACCAAGGCCAAGACCATCGGTAAGTACCTCGGCTCGGGCTACGACGTAAAGGCCACCGTTGGCCACCTCCGAGATCTGCCAACTCGGGAGCTGGGCGTTGACGTGGAGAACGGGTTCGAGCCCAAGTACGTCACCATCAAAGGCAAGACAAAGACGCTGGCCGAGCTGAAAAAGGCGGCCAAGGCTGCGTCTGCCATTTACCTGGCCACCGACCCGGACCGCGAGGGAGAAGCCATCGCCTGGCATGTGGCGGAACAGATCCGGCAAGGCCTGCCCGCTTCCATTCGTACTCACCGCATCCTGTTCCACGAGATCACGAAGGAGGCCATTCAAGAGGCGCTCCGGGATCCCGGTAAGATCGATGATCGCAAGGTGGATGCGCAGCAAGCCCGCCGCATTCTTGATCGTCTGGTGGGTTACAAGGCTAGTCCTATTCTCTGGCACAGCATCAAGACCGGTCTCTCGGCCGGACGGGTCCAGACCGTTGCGCTTCGATTGATCGTCGAGCGGGAGCGGGAAATCCGCGCATTCAAGCCTCAGGAGTACTGGACCATCGAGGCGCTCTGCGCCAAGGATGGACAAACCTTCGAAGCGGCGCTGGCTAAAGTGGGGGGCCATAAGCCGCAGCTTCACACTGAGGCCGATGCCCGCGCCGTGGTAGACGCAGTCACGCCGCGGCCGTTTATCGTCACCAAGGTCGAGAAGCGAAACCGCAAGAAGAATCCCGCGGCGCCGTTTACCACGAGTACGCTGCAGCAGGAGGCCGCCAAGAAGCTGGGCTTCTCCTCCCGCCGCACCATGCGGGCGGCGCAGGATCTCTATGAAGGCATGGATGTCGGCGAAGACGGACCGGTCGGTCTCATCACTTACATGCGAACGGATTCACCTCAGGTATCAGAGACGGCCATTGCCTCGGTCAGAGGTTTCATCAAGAAGAACTATGCGAAGTCGTACCTGCCCGAAGAAGCCAACATCTACAACCCGAAGAAGAATGCCCGGGTGCAAGGTGCGCACGAGGCCATCCGGCCAACCGACGTCAGCCGTCGGCCGGAGCAGATTCAGCAGTATCTCGAGCCGGACCAGTACCGTCTTTACCAGCTGATCTGGCAGCGGTTCGTGGCCTCGCAGATGACGCCCGCCGTCTACGACATGACCGTCGTGGAATTCGATCTGGGCGAGTACCTGTTCCGGGCAACCGGGTCGGTGCTCCTGTTCGACGGCTATCACGTGATCTACACCGAGGGCCGGGAAAAAGAGGAAGGCAAGACCATGGACGATCTCCCGCCCATTCCGCCGCTCGCGGTGGGAGACCAGGTCGAGGTCCGGGAGATCACACCCAACCAGCACTTCACCGAGCCGCCGCCGCGCTTTTCGGAGGCGAGCCTGGTCAAGGAGCTGGAGCGGCTCGGCATCGGGCGGCCGTCTACCTACAGCGCCATCATCTCGACGCTCTCGGCCCGGGAATATGTGAAGGTAGACCAGAGGCGCTTCTTCCCCACCGAGCTGGGCGAGATGGTGGAGAAGATCATGGTCGGCAAGTTCCCCGGCATCTTCAATGTCGAGTTTACCTCCGAAATGGAGGACGAGCTCGATCGCATCGAGGATGGCGAGCTGGGTTGGCAGCGGGTGCTCCAGGCCTTCTACGGCCCGTTTACCAAGGCCCTGAATGCGGTCGACGTGAAGGCCCTGGTGGCCGACGCCCATGGACTCAACCCCGAAGAGCTGGCCAAGGAGCGCTGCCCCAAGTGTGGCAGCCAGATCGAGCTGCGAACCGGCCGCTTCGGTCCTTACCTGGCGTGCCTCAAGTACAAGGACACCTGCGACTACGTGAAGTCGCTGAAGAAGGTGAAGGTCCCGGACCGGCCCAGCGATGAGAAGTGTCATCTCTGTGGCTCGGCCATGGTCATCAAAACCGGGCGGTTCGGCGAATTCCTCGCCTGCACCACGTACCCGAACTGCAAGGGCACCCGCTCGATTTCGATGGGACTCAAATGTCCCAAGTGCCCCACCGGCGATCTCACCGAGCGGCGCACCAAGCGGGGCAAGTCATTCTGGGGCTGCCTGCGTTATCCGGAGTGCGACTTCTCCACCTGGAATCGACCGGTTCCGGAGACCTGTCCATCCTGCGGTTGGGTGGGCATGGAAAAGAAGATCAGCAAGGCAGAGGGCGAGACGCGGAAGTGTCTCAAGTGTGGCCATCAGCTCGTGCTGGCCGAACCCGAAGAGGTGGCTCTGGGGTGACGATCAGTCCCCGGGCAAACGTCACCGTGGTCGGCGGAGGCCTCGCCGGCTCGGAGGCGGCCTGGGCACTCGCTGAACGAGGGTTTCAGGTAGTTCTGTATGAAATGCGGCCGGACATCCGGACCGCCGCCCACCAGACCGATCGTCTGGCAGAAATCGTCTGCAGCAACTCCTTCAAATCGGTTGACCTCACCAACGCCCACGGTCTGCTCAAGGCCGAGCTTCGGGCGCTGGGCAGTGTACTCCTTCCCGTCGCTGATGATGTTCGGGTACCGGGAGGGACCGCCTTGGTGGTGGATCGCCAGCGGTTCTCGGAAGAGGTGCACCGCCGGCTGACCGACCATCCGAATATCAGTCTGGTGCGCCGGGAAACTACCGAGCTGCCCAGCCCGGCAGTGATCGCCACTGGCCCGCTTACTTCGGAACGCCTGAGCCAGGCCATCGCCAACCGTTTGGGCGCTGCCGCGCTCTCGTTCTATGATGCCATTGCCCCAATCGTATCGGGCGATTCGCTGGAGCACGACCGACTGTACGCGCTCTCCCGCTACGGAAAGGGCCAGGGTGACGATTATCTGAATGCCCCGCTCGACGCCGAATCGTACCAGCGATTCATCGATGCGTTGCTCGAGGGCGATCAGTTTGCGGCGCACGAGTTCGACCAGGTTCCCTACTTCGAGGGCTGTCTACCGGTCGAGGAGATGGCCCGCCGAGGAAGAGACACGCTCCGGTTCGGGCCAATGAAACCAGTGGGGCTGCCCGATCCTCGCACCGGCAGGGATCCTCACGCGGTAGTGCAGCTGAGGCGAGAAGATGCCGCGGGGCAGATGTGGAACCTGGTGGGATTTCAGACCCGGCTTCGCATTCCGGAGCAGCAGCGGGTGTTCCGAACCATTCCGGGACTCGAGACGGCCGAGTTCCTCCGCTACGGCAGTATTCACCGGAACTCCTACCTGAACAGTCCGGCCGCGCTGGGTGCTGGACTGACGGCAAAAGATGACGCGCTGCTGTTCTTTGCCGGCCAGATCACCGGCGTCGAGGGGTACACCGAGTCGCTGGGGACCGGACTGCTGGCCGGCATCAACATGGCCCGCCGGCTTTCCGGCGAGCCGATCGCCGTTCCCCCGGCAACCACCATGCTGGGCGGGCTGTACCATTATCTGGCCCAAGCAGATCCGAAACACTTCCAGCCGATGAACGCGAACTTCGGTTTATTGGATCCGCTGCCGGGAAAACTGAAAAAGGACCGGAAGAAGGAGTTGCTGGTGGAGCGGGCGCAGGCCGATTTCGCTGTTTGGATGGATGAATCCGGGATTCAGCAGGAAAACCCTGTAGCCGCAGATGAACGCAGATAAAAAACGGATCGTTCCAGGAACCAGAGGAATGCCTAGCGCGTATCCAGCTTCGGAGATTTTGTTCGACAGCATACCATCTTGCTCTCAGGCCAATTCCTACTTCTGGCGGTAACCAGAAACCTCCGCGAACCCTACACATAGTATGCTTTTGAACACGAGCCGACTGAGCCCGTGATTGAAGTCTGGAGCAATAGTGAACATGGACCATCCGTTTTCATCTGCGGCTAAGCTCTTGCTTTTGCCCTGGGTCAAATGAGCCGACACACTGAAGTCGTCGAGTACCTCACGCATCTGGAAAAGGAACGCGATGTCTCGCCCCACACAGTCAAGGCGTATGGGCGGGATCTCGACTCGTTCTCCGATTTCTGCAACCGGCACTACGGAAGCTGGAATTGGGAGACGGTGGACCGATTGGGTCTCAGGGGCTTCCTGGGCGAGCTGCAGCGGAAGGGTCTCTCCAAGCGGAGCGCTGCCCGGGCACTGTCTGCGGTGCGGAGCTTCTATCGGTTTCTCCAGGACCATCACGGAGTTCCCAATAACATCGCGCGAGCCGCCCGGGTGCCCAAGCTGGAGAAGCGTCTGCCGGGGTACCTCGACCGCAGCCAGACCGAGCGGCTGTTTGAATGGGCCGAATCGAGGGCCAGTGGCGACGAGCTGAGTCCAACCAGGGACCTCGCGATACTCGAGCTCTTCTACTCTACTGGCATCCGCCTCTCCGAGCTCAGCGGCATGAACCTGGAGGATCTCGATCTTCTCTCCGATCAGCTGAAGGTGAGAGGAAAGGGCCGGAAGGAGAGGATTGTGCCGGTGGGATCGCGGGCCGTCCTGGCGCTCAGACGCTATCTTCAACTCCGTCAACAGGCGGTGGATCGTCTGGGCGGAGACCGCCGCGCCGTATTTGTGAGCCGGCGAGGAAAGCGCCTGGGACCCCGAGGAATCCAGCGAATCGTGCATCGGATGCTGGACGGGATTGGAGGTGACGGGCTTCGGGTCCACTCGCTTCGCCATACCTTCGCCACCCACATGCTCGATGCCGGAGCCGACCTTCGGGCCGTGCAGGAGTTGCTGGGCCACGCATCGCTGAGCACCACTCAGGTCTACACCCACACGAGCGTGGAACGATTGAAGAAGGTCTACAATCAGGCGCATCCGCGGGCGTAAGGGGAGAAACAGGGTGAACGGTCAACGGTGAACACGCTGGACGGGTGGGGTCCTGCTTGCCGTTCACTGTTTACCGCTGACGATTTTGGGGGATTGTGATGCCATTCCATGGGACTACCATCCTCGGCGTCCGAAAGAACGGCCGAGTCGCGCTGGGCGGCGATGGCCAGGTGAGCATCGGGGAGACAGTGGTCAAGTCGCACTCCAACAAGGTGCGTGCACTGAAGGGCGGCAAGGTGCTGGCCGGATTTGCCGGATCGGTTGCCGATGCGTTGACTCTCTACGAAAAATTCGAGGAGAAGCTGGACCGCTATCCCGGCAATCTGCCGCGCGCCGCGGTCGAGCTGGCCAAAGACTGGCGGAGCGACCGGGTGCTCCGGCGGCTGGAGGCGCTCCTGGTGGTGGCCGATCTGGAGCACAGCTTCCTGCTGAGCGGGGCAGGAGAGCTGATCGAGCCGGATGACGGGATCGTGGCGATCGGCTCCGGGGGCAACTTTGCCCTCGCCGCCGCCCGCGCCCTGCTGCCCGAACCCAATCACTCGGCCCGCGACATCGTTCAGCGTTCCATGGAGATTGCCGCTGACATCTGTGTCTTTACCAACCGGAATGTCACGATTCTCGAGTTACCGGGAAAGAACAACGTGGGCGGGGAAAGAAAAACGTAACCCCTCTCACGCTGTTTGTTCCCCGCTCACGCT
Organism: uncultured Gemmatimonadales bacterium; assembly: GCA_963698975.1. Taxonomy (GTDB): domain Bacteria; phylum Gemmatimonadota; class Gemmatimonadetes; order Gemmatimonadales; family GWC2-71-9; genus CAVVWJ01. The sequence goes on along the minus strand of CAVOSV010000002.1, from coordinate 428,913 downwards.
GTACCTTTAAGCATGTCTGATCCTGCCACCAACCTCCCTGTTGAGGCGGAGACCCCCCCGCCGCCCACATCGCCCATGCCCTGGCTGGAGGAGATGCCCCCCCGCCAGATCGTGGCTGAGCTGGACCGGTACATCGTGGGTCAGGAGGCCGCCAAGAAAGCGGTGGCGATTGCCGTCCGGAACCGGTGGCGGCGCGCTCAGGCTCCCGACGAAATCCGGGACGAGATCACTCCCTACAACATCATCATGATCGGTCCCACCGGCGTCGGAAAAACCGAGGTGGCCCGCCGCCTCGCTCGGCTCAGCGGCGCTCCATTCATCAAGGTCGAGGCATCGAAGTTCACCGAAGTCGGCTATGTCGGCCGCGATGCCGAGTCCATGGTTCGAGATCTGGTCGATTCCGCCATCAACCTGGTCCGCACCGAGCGAGAGGACGAGGTCTACCCCCAGGCAGAACAAAGGGCGGATGAGCGGCTACTGGATCTGCTGCTCCCCTCCTCACCGCCCCCAATGGAACGTGAAGACCGTGCGGAGCCAGGGGAACGTCCGGAGAGCCCTTCGGTGTTCATCGTCTCATCGAGCGGCCAAGCCAAATCGGAGAAGCCTCTCAGCCCCGAAGAAGAGCGGCGCGGCAGGTCGCGGGAGAAGTTGCGTACCATGCTGAGCGAGGGTCGGCTGGACGACCGAGAGGTCGAGGTGGAAGTGCAGCAGCAGGGCTATCCCATGATGGAGCTGATTCAGCCGCCCCAGGGTATCGAGGGGGCCGACATCAACTTCACCGAGATGCTGCAGGACATGCTGCCCAAGCGAAAGAAGCGGCGCACGGTCAAGGTGCCCGAGGCCCGCCGGGTTCTGATCGATGAAGAGCTGAAGAAGCTGGTGGACCCGGACGATGTCGTCAACGAATCACTCGACCGGGTGGAGAACCACGGCATCATCTTCATCGACGAGATCGACAAGATCGCGGGCGAACGGGGTCAGGCCGGGGGGCCGGACGTCTCCCGCGAAGGGGTCCAGCGCGATCTGCTGCCCATCGTCGAGGGCTCTACCGTGCAGACCCGCTACGGGTACGTGCGGAGCGATCACATTCTCTTTATCGCCGCCGGCGCGTTTCACGTCTCCAAGCCGTCGGACCTCATCCCCGAGCTGCAGGGCCGCTTCCCCATCCGGGTCGAGCTTCAGCCGCTCACCGAGCAGGATTTTGTCCGGATCATGACCGAGCCCGAGAACGCGCTGACCAAGCAGTATCAGGCCCTGGTCATGGCGGAGGGAGCCGAGCTCGAGTTCACGCCGGATGGAATCGCCGAAGTGGCCCGGGTGGCGTTCATGGCTAACGACCGGATGGAGAACATCGGCGCCCGGAGGCTCCACACCGTCATGGCCGCGCTGATGGAAGATGTGCTGTTCGAGCTGCCGGACTATCCGGAGAAGCGCATCGTCTTCGATGCGACAAATGTCCGGGAGCGGCTGACTCGCATCATCAGCGACGACGACCTCAGACGCTATATCCTCTAGAACCAAGGGACTGCACTAGCGTCTTCCGAACACCGGCCTCGCTTACACTACACGAGTCAGGGTGTAGAGCAGTCTGGCCCGCCCTGAGCCCTGGCCGTATGTTAGACTCTCAAGCACCAAGGTTTGCCAGTCATGATCGACACGGTCGAACGCTTACGGAGCGTTTTGGCGGAACGCTACGCGATCGATTGTGAGCTCGGTCGCGGAGGAATGGCGACCGTCTACCTTGCTCGCGACCTCAAGCACAACCGCTCGGTAGCAATTAAAGTCCTGCGCCCGGATCTCGCGGTGTCACTCGGCTCCGCCCGGTTTATTCGCGAGATCCGCATTGCCTCCCGGCTGACCCATCCAAACATCCTTCCGCTATACGATTCTGGCACATCCGACGGACTGCTCTTCTACGTGATGCCGCATGTGGCTGGAGAAAGTTTGCGTGAGCGCGTCCGTCGCGAAGGTCCACTCCCAGTGGATGAAGCCGTCAATATTGCCCGCGAAGTGGCGGAAGCACTTGACTACGCCCACCTGGAGGACGTTGTCCACCGCGACATCAAGCCGGGCAACATCTTGCTGGAGGCCGGTCGGGCGGTGATCGCTGACTTTGGTTTAGCTCGTGCCATTCATGCCGCGGCGGATGACGTGAGCTCATCAGGGTTGGCGGTAGGGACTCCGGCATACATGAGTCCGGAGCAATCCACGGGCAGCGATCAGGTGGACGGCCGGAGCGATATCTACAGTCTAGGATGCGTTCTCTTCGAGATGTTAGCTGGAGAGCCACCTTTCACGGGGCCGTCGGCTCAATCGGTTGCCGCAAAGCATCTTCGACAGACTCCTCCCAGCCTGGAAACAGTACGCCCGAATGTGCCGGACAGGGTTCTGCAGGCAGTCAGACGGGCCCTGGAGAAAGTTCCTGCCGACCGTTTCCAGCGAGCACAGGACTTCGCTCGAGCGTTAACCATAGAGGAACAACATACTCGGCGAACGATTGCGAACCTTCCTTCAACTCGGTGGCTGGTCACCGGAGGTCTTGTTGTTCTCCTGTTGCTGGCGATGGTACTGGTGGTCAGTCTGCGGAGCTCGGTGAGTGGGCGTTCTCAACTTGGTGTCGTAATCATCCCGTTTCAGAGAGTCCCGGCGGCCGAACCGTCGGGAAAGCGTGAGCCGGCGCCTGATCTGCTCCTGGCGGATGCGCTGCAGTGGATTCCTGGTCTACAGCCGATCGATGGGAGTCAGTTGGTAAGTGGAGGCCATGGATCCCTGACAATTCCCCTCCCAGAGCTTCTGCGCGGTGCCAGAAAGCTGGGGGGCAGATACTTGCTCACGGGGTCCAGCATCCCACTCGCGAGCGGCACGCGAGTAAGCGTCGAGCTGTACTCGGCCGTCGACGGGGAGCGGATAATGAGAGCTGTGGACAGCGCACCCGGAACGGCACTGAATATCCCCATAGGACGGCTCGCCATTCAGTCACTCAACGTGCTGGTGCGCCGGGAGCGGCTCGACCTGGGGGCGAGCAGGGCCATCTTGGCGGGCACCAGTTCGGCTACAGCCGCCGGCCAGCTGCTGCAGGCCTATTCACGGTTCAGTCTGGGCGATCTGGATGCCGCTGCGGCCGCGATTCGGTCCGCGATCAACGCCGATTCAAACTGTGGGCTCGCCTACCATCGTCTGAGCGTAATTCAGACCTTGCGGCACGATGATCCCGCTGCACTCGCCGCGGTCGACGCCGGGCTGGCGCGGGGCGACCACCTGGATCGGCAGTCGCTCGGGCGCCTGACAGCACAGCGACAATTTGTACTCGGCTACGGGGACAGTGCGATCGCAGCTTTCCAGGATGCCGTCCTCGATGACAATACCGATATAGATGCCTGGTATGGCCTGGGCGAGGCACTCTTCCATTTCGGTGCGTTTGCCGCCCACTCACCGTTGGACGCCCGAGCCGCGCTCGATCGGGTTGCAGCCCTGGACAGCAGCTTCGCCCCCGTGTACGACCACCTGCTGGAGTTGGCGTTGCAGGAAGGCGATGGGCGAGCCGCGGAACGGCACCTCAGGCGTTTGCGGGTGGACGATCCCTGGCGCCCGATGTGGAAGGCGCTCGTCACGATTCAGTTCGGTCCGGCAGGGGAGAGGTCGGCCGCCTTGAGCCGCCTTCGGACGGTGGAGCGACCTGCATTGGCGCAGGTGGTCATCTCTGCTATGCGTGGAGGACGGGACCCTGCGCTGGCCGATACGGTTGCGGGCTTCCTCCTAGGGGCCGACCGGACCCCGGACGATCGACGCAGGGGCGCTCAGTACCGTCTCGTCGCCTTGGCCGCACAGGGGCGCTCGATCGATGCGGTGAGCGCATGGAAGGCAGTTGCCGGAGACGAGCCATTCGATGCCTGGATAGTCCAGGCGGCGCTGGCCGGCTTCCCCACGGCAGATCTCGCGAAACCAATGTATGACTGGGCCCGGCGCCAAGTGGAGGCGAGACGATCTCCGGATTTCCGGCGCCCGTACTGGGACGAAGTCCGCGAGAGCTTCGATGCGTTGGTGGACCGTGCGACCTTGGCCGGCGATTCCGCCGAGGTGACCGGACTGCTGCGGCAGATCGAGCAAGCTCCTCGAGGAAGCCCCGCTGATCCGGGACCGGAGACACTTCGAGCCTCTCTTCGCGCCCGTTTGGCACTCCTCGCCGCAGATACCACCCGGGGAATAGACTTCCTGCAGACGGCGGTGTCCCGCATCGCCGAGCCGTGGACGGCGAACTTTCCGCTTACCGCGATGGGGCCGCAGCGGTACTTGCTTGCCGAGCTTCTTGGAAGGCAAGGTAACGCAGCGCAGGCCATACGTTGGCGGGACTCATTCGCCAACTCTTGGGCAATCACCGACGTCCTTTACCTGGCGCGAATGGGTCGGCTGGAGCGCAGGCCTGCTCGCTGAGCCGCTCCGAACAGCTGCGGCAATCGCCAGGTTGTACGTTCACATCAACTAGGAGGATACAATGACCACAGCGCTCGCGAACATCGCGCTTGGCACTGATAACCACCCGAAGGGAGCCACCCCCAAGCTCGAGTCCGTAGGGCAGGATGTCGACGAGCGGTTTTACATGCTCGCCACTTTTTGCTTTGACCTCTCCCGCAAGCTGAAGTACATCTGCCTGGCACTGAGAGAACACTGGCCCGATGCCGACCCGGCATTTGCGAGGCGCATTCTCCAGGACAACGAGTTCATCAATCCCGGCCCCGGATCGCTCTCCTGGGAAGAGATGGCTATACGAGCCGAGGAGGTGATGAAAGGCTTGTGGCGGGAAATCCAACAGGAACACTTCGAGGAGAACCTGAGAGAGATCGCAGCGAGGGCCCCATAGAGGAACCGAACTCCTGCGTGCTCGGCCCTCGCCGGCTCCGATTGCCATAGCCGGGGGACTCCTCACTCTGCTGCGGAAGGTCCGTCCGTAAGCTCGGTCTCGGGCGGTGGGGTCTTGAGCCACGCGTGTGACGCAGTGCCCTCCGGCGGCCGCAAGGGTGCCGGCGCACCCGCCCGCAACAGGCACACTAATGAAGGAGCTTCTTCGGGTGTTCTCCGACCAGATGAGCGAGCTCGCCACGCACGCGTTCGACTTCCGAATTTACTTCCGGTTCGGGATTGGGTCGGAGCCCAAGGTAGTGCCGGTACGCCCGGATCGCCCCGGCGGTGTCGCCGGTGAGCGCGGAGAGCCGGCCCTCCTCGTACAGGAAAGTCGAGAGGTAAAACGGGAAACTAGCCACAAACCCGCTTCCCCGCCGCCGCACCGCTCGGAGCGCCAGCGCCAAGTCACCCTGAGCCTCTGCAACACGAGCTATGATCAGGTTTGCGGCCATCGGACCGGAGAGGATATAGGTCCGGGCCGCCACATCGGCCTTTGCGAGCTTGGTGCGAGCATCGGGCAGGTGGAGCGCGCTTGCTCGTGTGGCCTCGAGCAGCGCAGAACAAAGTACCGCGGACTGGCTGGGAGGCAGGGAGTCGTTGGGCAACAGACTGGGGTCACTGGCCGGGCGGAGGCTTCTAATCGCTGCCTGGACATAGTCGTAGTCGGCATGCGCGGCATGCCAGGCGCCGACTGCGCAAATGGCCCGAATCTTTGGCAGTCCTGGATACCGGTGGCCTTCAACTGGCGCTGCCGGGATGCGGCTCAGCTCCCGGCGAGCGACCGTGGCGGGCAGCGGCGTCAGCCGCCGGGCGGCGTCAGCCGCTGCGGTTATGTCCCCTCCCCAGTAGAGCGCATCGTTTATCCTGGCAGTAAGATTTTCCATGGATGAGTCGTCGACGTCCAGGACTCGACGCGCCTCCCGAAGCCGACCACCATTCAAGAGGGCCGAGGCATAGGACGACGAAATCTCGCCCGGGGCACGCGCCTCCGTCTTGCGAGTATCCTGGTCCGTCACGCGGAGCAAATCCTGGGTTCCCACGCCAGTCCAGGTTATGAAGGCATGGATAGAGCCCCAGGCCAGTGGATTGACTTTCTCCGAGTCGGCCCAGAACGCGCTCCGCGCGGAATCCCCCAGCGCTATTGCCCGATGCCAGCGGAGGTACCATCCGCTCACGCTGGTCGAGTCCGTGCCCAGTCGGGACGCCACAAGCCGGCGCACCGACGCTGTATCGCCGCTGATCTGCGCGATTTCCACCATATGGGAAAGTGGCTCGGCGATAATGGGCGAACGCCCGGAGGTAAGAGAATCCGTTCCGTTCGCCGAGTCTATCGTCCATCCTCGTTGGAATGCATCGGCCGCCAGCTGCATGGGGTTGTCCAGGCCGACCAGCGCCCCATTATGGAAGTACGCGTCGCCGAGCTCGTACCAGGTCTCGGCGCGCTCGGGATTAGCCTGTGCGGCCGCCAGCCATGCCTGAATCCATCGGGGCCCGGTGATGTCGTCCATGTCCCACGCGTCGAGCAACGCGCGGTCACCGGGGCCGAGCCGGTCGCGGCCGGCTTGCGCCAGGCGCTTGCCGCGCTGAGCATCCTCACTCCACGCCCCACCGACCCACACTGACGCATGCACCAGCTCGAGCGCCGCGAGCGCGAAGGTCGAATCGAGAACCGTTGCTTCGCGGAAGCTCCGAAAGGCTTGATCCATGTCGCCCTTGCGAAGAGCCGCGCGGCCCGCGAGGAAAGCCCGGGTCGCCGGGAGCGATGAGCTCGTCGTAGAAAGTCGAGTGGGATCCACTCCCGCATCGAGGCTGAGCAAACGTGACGCAAGCCGGTCAACCAACACCGTGAGACTATCAACCGGCCCGTCGGCGCTCGCTCGGGAACCGCTCTGTCCGCCAGAGGTGGGGAGCAGTGAGGCCGTGATCGTCAGGTGTGCGGGTGTCCCCACCACGCTTCCATCGATCAGGCGACCGGCACCGAGGCTACGCGCGATCTCGAGCGCGGCATCCTGGGGAACCGCTGTGCTTTTTGATCCACCCACTCGACGCCATGCACCCAGGACCGAGGTCGGTTCAGCCGCGCGCAGTTCTCCGCCGCCCTCGAGCTTGGCCGCCAGAAGGTCCACCAGGCCCTCGTGCAGCCAGTCCAGCTCAGGGCTTGCCCCCGAGGTCCGGAACGGGAGGACTGCCACCAGTTTCGGGTTTGACCGAGTTGAGGCTGGTGCCCGGCGCATCATCACCAGTCCGATGACAACCGCCAGAATGACCGCGGCAGCCACTCCCGCGAAGAGGCCCCGCGGACGTGATCGAGAACTTGGACGTGGAGCTGGCGCGGCACTCGCTGCTTGGTCGAGTGCGCTGACGAATGCGTCTGCGGTGGCGAAGCGGTCGGCCGGCACCTTGGCCAGGGCGGTGCTGATGGCGTGGTCCAGGGGCAGGGGGACGGTCGAGCGCACCGTGCGCAGGCTGGGCACCGGATCGATGGCATGCCGGGCCAGGATCGCCTGGGCCGTGCGTCCGGTGAACGGGGGCTGCCCCGCCAGCATCTCGTAGAGCACACAGCCCAGCGCGTAGAGGTCGCTGCGGCCATCCAGCTGCCCGTCACCGGCGGCCTGCTCCGGGCTCATGTAGGCCGGCGTCCCCAGCGAGAGCCCGGTCTCGGTCAGCTTCTCGACGCCGGCCGCCGCCGCCGCCCGGGCGATGCCGAAGTCGGCCACCAGCACGCTGCCCTCCCGGGTGAGCAGGATATTCTCCGGCTTGATGTCGCGGTGCACGATGCCCTGGGCATGGGCGTGGCCCAGCGCGGCGGCGATCTCCCGGCTGATCCGCAGCGCGTCCGTGAGGTCGAGCTGGCGCTCCCGGGTCATCCGGGCCCGGAGCGACTCCCCTTCGATGTAGGGCATGGCGTAGTAGGGCAGCCCGTCGGCGGTGCCCGAGTCGAACAGCGGCAGGATGTGGGCGTGCTGGAGCCGGGCGGCGATCTGGATCTCGCGGAGGAAGCGCTCCGGCCCCAGGGCCTGGGCCAGTTCGGGATGCAGCACCTTGAGCGCCACCGAGCGCGTGTGGCGAAGATCCTGGGCCAGGTACACCGTGGCCATGCCCCCGCGGCCCAGCTCGCGCTCCAGCCGGTAGCGGTCGGCGAGAGCGGCCGCCAGTCGCGGGGGGATCGCACTCGGCGAGGATCCGAGCGTGGAATCGGACGTCGTCGAGGGGGGAGCACTCATGGGAAACCTTGGACCCGGGACCGGTCCGGGAGTGTCACGCCGCGGAGGGACAACTCCTTGAGTATACCGCCCCGGCCGCGGCTCCGCTGAAAGTGACCTAATTCTCTCGTGCGTGAAACCGCTCAGCACCCGTCAAGGTTCTGGGGGAGGAATCGGTGTGGCTCCAAGGCGGGCGACCGCTGCCCGTGCTTCCGTGACCAGGTGGCGGTGCGCGGGCGGCGGCATGTCGTAAAGCATCAGAAACTTCTCGTAGTCGAGGCGCGCTGCGGCCACATCGCCATGGCCATCTTCGATGCTCGCACGCAGCAGGTAGGCCGGCGGAGCCAGCGGAACTTTGTCGTCGAGAGGCGGAAAGGTCTCGCGCCAGGAGAGCAGGCGCACCGCCTGAGCGCTGTCTCCCTCTGCCAACAACCACTTGGCCGCGGCCATCCGGTCGATGCCGCGGAGCAGTTTATGCGGGGTCTCAGGGTCCCGGGCGAACCAAGGACTCCCATCGGCGAGCTCCCATTCGAGCGCCGCCATCGCCGTGGCGGCGGAGCGTCGATTCCCTCGCAACGCCGATTCAAATGCGCCAAGCGACCGGTCGAGGCTCGCGCTCCACTTGGCGCCTGTCGCTCGAAGCCTGACGCGCGCGGCGACGAGGCCCGCGGTATCCAGAGTCACCGCGGCAAGCACGCCATCCAACCAGGCCAGCTCCGCCCGATATGCCGGGCCGTTGAGCAGAAGCAGGCGCGCTGCGGCGGGTCGCCTCCGGGCTGCTATATCCGCCGGCAAGGCGCCAACCGTCGTCGCCAGCACCGCTGTGCGGTAAACGTCGAGCAGCCCGACCGTGTCCGTTAGCGATCGCACCAGCTGTTCCCGCGTGGCCAGGGCAGAGTCCCAGGCGCCGCGGGAGGCCCAGGCTATCGCGTTCAGATAGGTGAGGATGCGTGCCCCCTCCGGAGGAACCCCGTGACGCAGCAAGCGGCGGTTCATCTCGATCTGGTCCGCCGGGTAGCCGGCAGCTTGGATCATGACCCCCGACTCAAACAGGTCGCGATCTGGCTTCACCATATCCTGGTACAGGCTGTCGAGCATTAGGCGAGCCGCGGGGCTTCGTCGCTGGAGCGCGAGGGTCGTCCGCCACCCCAAAAGTTGGTCTCTCCCCAAATTCTTTAAGAACGTCGGACCTGACCTCAACCGTTCGAGCATGTCGAGCGCGCGGGCCTCTGTCGTGGTGTCCCCCACCGCGCTGGCCAGCCACGCAAGATGCGCCCAGGCCAACACCATCTTGGGATTCAGCTCCACCACGCGCTCCAGCGCCCTTCGGGTATCGGCAGCATTGGATCCGATGTGCCCGTAGACATGTGACAGGGCATCGCCGAGCATCCACCAGGCAGGCCAGTAATCCGGGTACCGTTGCACGATATCTTCGAGCCGTGCGCGCTGACGGAAAAGGCCGCTGTCCAGCCGGGCGGCCTCGATCAGCAATCGCTCGCGCTCAGGAAGCAAGTGCCGGTGGGTCCAATACGCATGCTCCGTGGCCGAATCAACGTCTCCCTCGGCCCATCCAGCGACGTTGCCCTGGCGAAAGTAGGCGAACCAAAAGCTGGAGTCGGCGGCGATGGCACGGCCATAATCGGCACGGGCCTCCTCGAGGTTACCCCTCACCGACTCGCGCTCGCCGTCCAGATAGGCCCGGAGCGCGTCCACCGACCGGGTGGTGATCGCTCCCAGCGTGGGCGTGGGCGGCCGGCCGTGCCGCCAGATATCGCCGAGCAGCTTCCACACGAGGGAGTCGGTGAGCGCGCTCAAGCTCTCCGGGGCCGCAAGAACGGACTGCCGGGCGAGCATCACCAGGCTATCGGTGGTGAAGAGGCCCACGTCCAGCCGGACTCGCGCACCGTCTCGGGCCAGGCTGCCGTGCACGACACTCGTGGCGCCAAGCCGGCGGGCCAGCGCCGCGGCTTCGCTCAGGGTGAGGGTGGCCCCACCTTCGGGAGCTTGGGCCATGACAGTGAGGCGATCCACCGTGCGGATCTCGCCCACCCCGTCGAGGCTGGCGCTGACTGTACTGGCGAGGTCCCGCCCGAGCCGGACCAGAGCGCTGTCGCTGGTCGTAGGGGAAAACGGCAGAATCGCCATCGTGGATGCGGATGGAACGACGGTCGGCCCGCCTCGGCGAGACTGCAGTACGCCGATCACACCGGCTCCAACTCCGAGCAGGACCGCGGCCGCCACCGGTACCTTGGCTCGGTGTAGGGTGGAGCGGCGGGTTGCCGGCGTGACCAGCGTGCTAGGCGCAGTGGCTCCGTTTGCCGACAGTGCCTCGACGAATGCGCCCGCGGTGGCGAACCGGTCGGCCGGCACCTTGGCCAGGGCGGTGCTGATGGCGTGGTCCAGGCCCAGGGGGACGGTCGAGCGCACCGTGCGCAGGCTGGGGACCGGGTCGATGGCGTGCCGGGCCAGGATCGCCTGCGCGGTGCGTCCGGTGAAGGGGGGCTGACCCGCCAGCATCTCGTAGAGCACACAGCCCAGGGCGTAGAGGTCGCTGCGGCCATCCAGCTGGTCGTCCCCCGCCGCCTGCTCCGGGCTCATGTAGGCCGGCGTCCCCAGCGAGAGCCCGGTCTCGGTCAGCTTCTCCACCCCGGCGGCGGCCGCGGCCCGGGCGATGCCGAAGTCGGCCACCAGCACGCTCCCCTCCCGGGTGAGCAGGATATTCTCCGGCTTGATGTCGCGGTGGACGATCCCCTGGGCATGGGCGTGGCCCAGCGCGGCGGCGATCTCCCGGCTGATCCGGAGCGCGTCCGTGAGGTCGAGCTGCCGCTCCCGGGTCATCCGGGCCCGGAGCGACTCCCCCTCGATGTAGGGCATGGCGTAGTAGGGCAGCCCGTCAGCGGTGCCCGAGTCGAACAACGGCAGGATGTGGGCGTGCTGGAGCCGGGCGGCGATCTGGATTTCGCGAAGGAAGCGCTCCGGTCCCAGCGCCTGCGCCAGGGCGGGATGCAGCACCTTGAGCGCGACCTGACGCGTGTGGCGAAGATCCTGGGCCAGGTACACCGTGGCCATGCCCCCGCGGCCGAGCTCGCGCTCCAGCACGTAGCGGTCCGCGAGAGCGGCCGCCAGCCGCGGGGGCAGATCCCCCGACGACGATTGGAGCTGGTGATCAGAGATCCCCGAAGGGGGAGCACTCATGGGAACCTTGGACCCGGGACTGATCCGGGAGTGGCACACAGCGGAAGGGTAGTACCGGAGTATACCGTCTTGGCGGTGGCTACGCTCAAGGTGACCGACTAATCCCACAACCTCGCTGTCTACTTGCGGCCTAATGGACCGCGCCACAGGTTTGAGCGGCTCGCCCTTTCTTCTCTCAGCTAATCTTGAAGTCTGGTTGCGGTCGCAACTCGGACCCTCGTCCTGCCCGTCCGATTTACGGCCTATTCACGAACGCCGCTTAGAGTAACCCTGCTCTCCTCGCCTCTGTAGCCCCGGAGTGATCGCGTGCAGCGTGCCCCGCCCAGTGAACGTGTGGCCATTCTGTTTTTATCGGTTATGCTGGCCGTGGGACGACTCGAGGCACAGGCACCGACCGGCAAGATCGATGGTGGGGTGCGTTCTCCCGACGGCAGCCCTCTGGTGGAAGCGCAAGTCTACATCGTCGGCACCACGTATTCCGCGCTGACCGATCCTCGCGGCCACTACTTCATCAACAACATACCCGCCGGCACCATCGCGATGAGGGTCGTGTTGATCGGCCATCGCCCCGTCGAGCTGCGCAATCTCCGAGTCATGGCCGGGCAGACCGTCAGCCAGGACTTCGTCTTGGAGCCTGCGACGGTTCAGCTACAGGAGCTCACCACCGTCATCGCAGAGAACCCCCTGGTCCCGCGCGACGAGGTCACCACCAAGCAGCGGGTGAACGGGGAGTTCGCCGACGAGCTACCGGTCGATCGGCTCCGCGGGCTACTCGCCCTGCAGCCCGGGGTGGTGGCGGCCGTGGACCTCGACAGCCATGACAACCCGACACTTTCGATTCGGGGCGGCCGCCCGGACGAGGCGGTCACTTATATCGATGGAGTGCCGGTATCTCCAGGGTACCGGTCGGTGGGCTATGGCGATCCTTCAGGTACCGAGATCAGCGTCGGGAGCAACGGCGTGGAAGAGGCCTCACTGACGACCGGCGCAGCATCGGCCGAGTTCGGCAATGCACTGTCCGGGGTCGTCTCCATTCAGACCCGGACCGGCGATCAGCTGACCGGATCTCTCGCCTACGAGACGGATGAGCCGTTTGGTGTGAATCACAGCCTCGGCTTCAACCGGCTCCAGGCCACGCTCAGCGTACCGGTCGCCCGGCACCTCAGCCTTTTTTTCTCCGGCGTGCTGGAAGGACAGCAGTCAGCCCGGACCGGCTTCGACGCCGAGAAGGCGCCCATCTTCGTATCGGCGGGGGTGGACACCACGGTGGCCGTGCCCAGCGAAGCGGGGAATCCGTTTGCCGATACGTCACATGTCCCGGTGTACCGATTGGCCATTTACCGGGGCGAGTGCGACGCATTCGCTGGCAGCGCCAACGAGGGGATCCGCACCAATTATGGTATCGCCTGCCAGGGCATCCGCACGCCGTTGAGCGCTGCCTCGAGCTACGAGCTTCAGGGCAAGCTGAATTACACCTATGGTCTGGGGTCCCGGGTCGCGCTGAGCTACCTGGGCAGTCGAAACCAGGCGCGCTTCTTCGACTACTCCAACGCGTACAACTCGGCGGCTACGGAGGGCTTACGCCAATGGAGCAACATCCTCAGCCTGAGCTGGACGCCAAACTTGCGGCGCAGTGCCGATGGCGCACTCGCGCTGGAGACCTATCTGTCGTACCAGGAGGACCGGCAGATCGGGGGCCCGCTCACGCCGGAGACTGAGCGGGTGACTCGGCACCCCTTTGGCGGCTTCATGCTCGCACCACTCGGCTTCCTCTTCGATTTCGACAACTTCCCGATCAATACCGAGCTGGTGGAAAATCTGCAGAAGAAGCTGCCCGGGCGGAGTCCTTACAACCAGGACGACACCGGCCAGTACAGCCTGATCGATCAGTTCAGCAATGATGCCTACGGTCTCCCGGGATGGTCCGAGTCGGGGGGCCCGAGCGGCGGCCTTCGGCTGGTCCGGGAAAGACGTTATCTGGCCAAGGCCAATCTGGACTGGCAGGTCGATCGCTACAACCGGGTTCGAACCGGGGGTGAGTTCACTCAGTATTCTCTCGATCGGTACGTGACCGAACTGCAGGCGAGCGAGTTCAGCGATGCCTACCTCGAGCGGCCTATACGCTGGAATCTCTTCCTGGAGGATCGGCTCGACCTGGGTGACGTGGTGCTGGTGGGAGGAGTGCGCTTCGACGCGTATGCCTCCAGGGCCAGTCGCGATCTCCTCCTCGATACGATCGCGGGAAGCCCCACCTTCGGAGAATACCTCGCGACCGCGGGTGCGGCGCAGTATGGAGCGGACGGCACTTCAGCAGATGGCAAACCACTGGTCATTACGCGGCGCGATCACAGCCATGGATATCTGAGCCCCCATATTCAGGTCTCATTTCCGGTCACCACTCGCACCAACTTCCGTTTTTCCTACGCCCATCAGGTGCAAACCCCAGACTTCGGCCTGGTCCTCGATGGTGTCAACTTCGGGGGAACGGGGACTGATCTGGATTTCGGAAAGACGATACTGTTCGAGTTCGGGGTCCGGCACGCATTCAGCGACGACATGGTGTTGGACATTGCTGCGTACAACAAGGACAATCTCGCGGTGGCAGCGGCCCGCAGCTTTCCAATCACAAATCCGTTCAACGGCACCACTGGTGTTCAGAGCTACTTCACCAATGCCGACTATGGAAACACCCGTGGGATCGACCTGCGGCTCGACCGGCGGATCGGAAATCTGCTGAACGGCACCATCTCCTACACCTATCAGAACGCCAAGAGCACCGGCTCGGATCCCTTCAGTAATCAAAATGCCGGTGTGGTTGCTCTCGAAGGGCTCGGGGGAGCCATTGGCCCACCCCCTCAAGCCATCCTGCCTACGAACTTCAGTCGTCCTCACAATCTTGCAGGGGCGGTCGCAGTCACATTTCCCCCCGATTGGAAGCCGGGGACCTGGCCCGGCACGCTGCTGCGCAACCTGGGACTCTTTGCGGTCTTCCGTTACGCCAGCGGCACGCCCTATACCACCTGCTCGGCCGCCGAGGGCAATGAGAATGCGTTTTCGGGCGGCGGCTGCAGCCAGGGCTCCGGCAGCATCAACGGCGCCAGGTTGCCCGCGTGGCGGCAATTCGATCTCAGGCTCACGAAGGAGTTCGGCATCGGCTCGGCTGGACTCACCGCCTACCTGGACATCCGGAACCTGTTCAACTTTGTGAACACCCTACAGGTCTTCAGTGCCACCGGCGACATCGTCAATTCGGCGGACCGGCAGAACCGCTGGTCCACCGACAGCTCCGACTATGCGGCCGCCGGGCATGCCTCGGGAGTCTACCTCGGCGACGGGTCTCTGGACCTTCAATTTGGGGGGGCGGGAACCTCCGGATGCGCCGGGTGGCTCAGCGGAGGGGGACTGCCGGCTGCGCCGAACTGCGTCTACCTCCTTCGGGCCGAGGAGCGCTACGGAAACGGGGACCACGTGTTCGATCTGGGCGAGCAGCGTCGTGCCTCCGATGCCCTCTATGCGGCGGTGGGCCGGACCTCGTCCTTCTTCGCGCGAGGACGGCACAATCTGACCGGTGATCCCCGCCGGCTGCGGCTGGGAATCGAGGTATCGTTTTGAGCAGAGGCTGCCTGGCGAATATCGCGATGATGGCTGGGCTTCTGATGATGGCTGGGCTTCTAGGGATACCCGAGGTCCTGGCTGCTGGTTCGGTGCGTCCAAAACCGGGAACCCCGCGCGGCTTTCGCCTGATGGCCCGAGCCACGGGGGCCCTGACCATCAACCGGGTCTACTGCGGGCTGGGGTCCGCCGGGCAGATCTGCGTCGATAGCACCGGTTCGCCCTTTGCGGGTGGGGGGTTCTGGCCCAAGGGTACCGCGGATCAGTACATCTACAACTCGGGATTCCAGATCGCTGGCATCGTGGGCGATGCGTCTGACAACCCGTGGGCAGGGGACACCAGCAGCGCGGCTTTTTTTGACCCGGCGGGAGGAAGCGACGGCGAGCCGGTGCGTCCCATCTTCAACGCTAACAGTCCAGAAGACCTGGCTAACTGGCCGGCCGCAGCATATGTACCCGCCGGTGATGCCTCCCAGGATCTCTTCCACCCGATTCTCCGGGGACGGAAATCGGCCTCATCCGCTGACGTCTGGTGGCTCACCTGGGACGGGAACCCGGTGCTCGCCAGCAACACCGCTCGGAAGCATCCACTCGGTGTGCTGCTCGAGCAGCGGGGGATGGGCTGGAACTTTCCAGCCGGGAACGAGGACGTCCTCTACTTCATCTATACCATCTACAACATCACCTCTACCAACCCTGCCGATTATTCAAATGTGCGGCCGGCTCTGGCGGAGATCCTGCTGCAGAAGGCCAACGACTTCCATCAGCTGAACAATGCCTCGTTCCATGTGAAACTCCCGGCAGGAGGCTATCCCATCCATGATGTGTACGTGTCGTTTGCCGCCGACATGGATGTAGCTCTTGCATCCTCCAACTACGCCTCGGTCAACCTTCCTTTCGCCCTGGGCTACACCTACGACCACAGTTTCGGCCAGCTTCAGGGTTGGACCTTCGACCCGGCAATCTTCGGCCCCCCGTTCTTTGCCGGAACCGGCTTTGCCGGAGTGAAGTATCTGCGGAGCCCACTGAACTCCGAGGGTCAGGAGGTGGGGCTCACGCTGTTCGGGAGTTCCATCAATGGCGGCTCCTTTAAGGATGCGGCAACCTCCCAACAACTATACCGCTACTTCTCCGCCACCCTGGACCCATCTCAGGGAGACAGCCAGTGCAACACCGGCGACCCCAAAGTGACCCATATCTGCTTCATCAACAACGCTCAGTCCGAAGACGTCCGCTTCTTTCAGTCCTCCGGGCCCATGACTCTCGAGCCAGGCGAATTTCGCTCTATCGTGGTGGCGTACATCTTTGCCGCTCCGGTACAGGATCCGGCCTGCTCGCCACCCTGCGACATTCGTCCGGAGGACCCCACCATCCTCGGCGACAAGGTGCGCATGGATGCCGGGGTCAATCCGATTGATCGTCTCACCGGATACCGTGGACACACCGACGCTAACAGCAACGGACGGGTGGAGCAGGAGGAATTCCGGGTGGTGCCCGGCTCGCTGCTAGGGAAAGCGCTCGTGGCTCAGCAGGTGTTCGATGACGGATTTCTTCTGCCGTCCCCCCCAGACGCACCTCTCTTCTATCTCATACCCGGAGACAACCAGGTAACGGTTCTGTGGCAGCCCAGTCCCACCGAGAACACGGGAGACCCGTTCTTCGCCAGCGCCAGCGCTCCCACTGTACCGGCCCCAGGTGGCGGTGCTCCGGTACCCAATCCGCTGTACGACCCGAACTATCGGCAGTTCGACGTCGAGGGGTACCGGGTCTATCGGGGTCGGGTGGATTCTCCGAACGAGCTGTCCCTGGTGGCCCAGTTCGACTACGCCGGTACCAGCATCAGCGACTTCCAGGGTCAGGTCAATCCGTCGCCGGGATGCGCCCCGGAGCTGGGCATCAACACCGTCACCATCGGCCCGAACCCGGATGATCCCGCCATCTCCGACACAACATTCGGTTGTCCGGTGGATTTCGACTCGCTGGTCCCGAGTGCGGCGCCGACCGTCAGCTACGATGTTCCCCTGGTCGGACCCATCATCCAGGTGAAGCGCGGCGGGCGCGCCAAGCTTGCTACCGGAGAGGCGATCCTCGTGCAAGCGGATACCGCTTTCACCGGGTCGGAGTCGGGCAACACCCCCGAGCTGTCCGACAATGGGGTGCCGTTCACTTTCCTGGACACCGGTGTGCGCAGCAACTTGCGTTACTTCTACTCGGTGACAGCGTTCGACGTGAATTCGCTTCAATCGGGCCCATCTACCAACGAGTCCGTGCGCAATACCAAGCCGGTGGTGCCCCAGGCTCCGGCGGCGAACTTCCAGAGCACGGCCACGCTGACGCAATCGATCGAGGGCCGCGGGGTGAATCTCAGCGTGGGCGCAACGATTCCGACCATAGAGCCGATAACTGGGCGGTTCAGCGGCAAACAGCCGCCGGCCGACAACATTCAACTCGGATTCTCCGGCGGACTCGCGGTAACAATCTTCAGCGGAACCGGAACCTTCAGCGCCACGCTCCTCGGTCTCGGTCTGGGTGACTCCCGAAACAGTATCCCGGTCACCTACACCTATGAGACCAGCTCGGCCTCTGGTGTGCTGGATACCATCGCCATCGCCATTGCCCAGCCGGTGGACACGGCCAATCCGCAGATTCTGAGCGGGCCGGTCCAGGCGGCAACAGTGGACCCGGTTCTCGCCGCCAAGTTCAAAGTCCCTGCCGGCTTCGTGCAGAACGGGCAGATCACTCAGGGCCTGGTTGGCTATCAGTTCACGGAGGCATATGGGCGGGGCTGCCACATCGACGACCTGTTCGGGGGCAACTGCACCTACAATGGGCCCCGCTGGTTCTCGGGGTCTAACGAAACCAGGGCCGACCCGAATGCGGGAAACGTGGCCGGCAGCGGCGACGCCACGGACAACAACAACGCCGGAGAGCTGCCCGGCGTGCTCACGATCCAACACCCGCAGTCATACCATCAGGTCGGTGGCGAGTTCCGGGCGATCGAGGCCGCGCTGGCCGGCGCGGTCAGGGCGGCAGACTATAACGTCTATTGGGGAGCAGGCGGACTGGTTGATTCGGTTATCGACCTGACCCACAACGTTCCGGTGCCGTTCATCGCCGAGAGCCTGGGTGGAGGCTGGGGATTCCTCAATCAGGCCAATACCAGCGCGGCCGGCTCGGCGGATGGGCGCCCGGCCAATCTCACCGTGCTGGACTATGGCTGCGTGTTCCCGCTGAATGATCCCAGCCGCCAGCCCGACCAACCTTTTGCGTCCAGCAATGGAGCGTCCAATTGTACAGTCGCGTACACCTTGAGCAACACAGCCGTCCCCGGATCGACCGTGATCTCCGGTGGGGGAGCGGCTGAAATCGCTGCGGCTCCGGCTCGTCCCAACCCCGGTTTTTCGATGTACCTGGCGGGCGACATCTTCATGTTCGAGCTCGCACCCGGCGCAGGTGTGCCGGCCCCAGGCACCATCTGGACCATGCGCAGCTACATCGGATATGTGAACGGGGGGAACGGTGCCGCGGGATCGCTGGGACCATACAGCTTCACGGGAGTGCCGCGGACCTTCTCGGCACTCGGGGCCCAGGTAAACCTCACCTTCAGCGCCACGAATGCACTCGCAGCGTCCACATCACAGGATCTGGCCCGGGTGCACACGGTGCCCGACCCCTACTACGTCACCAATCAGTTCGAACGCACCTCCCAGGGCAAGGTGATCCAGTTCGTCAATCTGCCGGCCGATGCCATCATCAGGATCTATTCCTCCAGCGGGGTCCTCGTCACCTTGCTGGAGCATCACTCGAGCACGTTTGGGGGCGCGGAGACCTGGGACGTCCGGAGTCGCAATAATCAGGTGGTGGCGAGCGGGGTTTATTTCTACCACATCGAGGCCGGCGATGCTCGTCGGGTCGGGCGCTTCACCGTGGTGAACTTCGCGGAATAATCGACCCCGCACAGGCGATGCACTTTGGCTACTGCCCTGGGTGCTCTCCCACCATTCGCGCGAGCTCTTCCCGCACCCGCTCGACTTCCGGCTTAACCTCCGGTTCTGGATCCGGTCGCAGGGCGAGGTAGTGCTGGTATGCCCGGACAGCGCCGGCCGTATCGCCGGTGAGCGCGGAAAGGCGGCCCTCCTCGTGGAGGAAGGTCGAGAGGTACCAGTTGGGAAGCAGATTATATGCGTTCGCCCTTCGGCGCACCGCTACCAGAGCAAGGGGTAGGTTGCCCTGAGCCTCGGCGATTCGGGCCACGACGAGGTTCGCAGCGAGTCCCTGTCCTACGTCGTAAGTACGGGCGGCGGTATCGGCCACTGCGAGCGCGACCTGAGCGCTCGGCAGGTGGAGTGTTTGAGACCGTGAGGCCTCGAGCAACGCGGCACATAGTGCCAGGTATTGGCTGGCGGCGATTGAATCGCTCAGCGGGAGCCCAGTCACCACGGCGGCACGAAACCGCCTTATGGCTCCCTCGGCGTATCGGAATTCCCCCCGGGTAAGACGCCAGGTGGCCAGTGTGTAGACGCTTTTGAACTGGTCATATGCGGCTTCGCCGCTAGCGGCTGAAGGGGCGGCGTACCGCACCAGCTGCCTGGCGCTCTCTACCGCTGCGCTGGTGTCCCCTCCCCAATAGAGCGCGAGTAGAATCGGGAGGCGGGCGCTCATGCCCGGCTCGGGGAATTTATCCAGCAGGCGCGCCGCGTTCCTGGGATGACCCCCATTCAGCTCGTGCACACTCCGGTGAAAGGTCGCCTGCTCCGGATTGCCAGCCTCCCATAACCGGAACATCGAGTCGGCAACCCGAGGGTAGTCCTGCATTCCAACGCCCGATGACGCTGTAAACCGATAGATCAAATCGTATGGGAAGTCACCGGACTTTATCTCGGCAGTGCCCCAGAAAGCGCGCCGCGCCGAGTCCCCCAACGCGATTGCCCTGTGCCAGCGAAGGTACCATCCGCCCCTGGTAGTCGAGTCTACGGTCAGCCCTAACGCGACGAGCCTGTGCAGGGAGGTGGTATCACCGTTCACTTGGGCGATCTCGACCATGTGCGCCAGCGGTTCCGCGAATATTGGTGAGCGCGCCGGTGTCAGGGAATCGGTGCCACTAGTCGAGTCAACTTCCCAGCCACGTTGAAATGCCATGGCCGCTCGCTGCAGGGCATCATTCAGACCTGCCTTCAGGCCGACGTGGTAGTAGGTGTCTCCCAGCCCATACCATACGTCGGCCTGGTCGGGATAGGCATGCGCAGCCGCCTCCCATCTGCGGAGCCGGTCAGGAATGGTAGGCGCCGGTATCGTCCATACATCCAGCAAGGCCTGATCACTGGCGCCGAGCCGCCCGCGAGCTGCCAGGGCCAATCGCTTGCCGCGCTCGGCATCTTCCTCCGAATCACCGGTCCAGTTTGACGCATGCACCAGCTCCAGCGCCGCCAGCCCGAAGGTCGAATCGAGCATCGTCGCCTCTCTAAAGTGGCGAGCGGCCTCGTAAGGGAGGCCCTTGCGGAAGGCTGCACGGCCGGCGAGGTAGGCGCGCATAGCCGGGACTGACGTGGTGGTGAGCGGCGAGGGCCGGGAGGCTTCGGTGCCGGCCTCCAGGCTCAACAGTTGTCCGGCCAATCGATTCACTAACATTGACAGGCTGTCGACCGGGCCCTCCACGCTCGCGCGTCCCCTGCCCGGGCCCCCAGGGTAGCCCAGCAAAGCGGCGCTCAGCGTCAGGTGACTGGGCGTGCCGACCACGCCGCCGTCGATAACGCGCCCGGCCCCTACACTTTGCGCCAGATCGCGTGCCGCCTCAGGAGTGATCTCCTGGTCGTGTGCTCCCGCCACCCGGCTCCAGGCGCTGAGTACTGCCCGCGGCTCGACAGCGCGAAGGTCGCCCTCGCTGCCGAGTGCGATGGCGAGTAGATCGACCATACCCTCCCGCACCCAGGCGAGCTCGGGGCTTGCTCCCGAGGTGCGGAACGGGAGGATCGCCACCAGTTTCGGATTTGACCGAGTTGAGGCTGGTGACCGGCGCATCATCACCAACCCGATGACAACCGCCAGAATGACCGCGGCAGCCACTCCCGGGAGAAGGCCCCGCAGACGCGATCGAGAACTTGGCCGTGGGGCTGGCGCGGCACTCGCTGCTCGGTCGAGTGCAGTGACGAATTCGTCTGCGGTAGCGAAGCGGTCGGCCGGCACCTTGGCCAGGGCGGTGCTGATGGCGTGGTCCACCGGCAGCGGGACGGTCGAGCGCACCGTGCGGAGGCTGGGCACCGGATCGATGGCGTGCCGGGCCAGGATCGCCTGGGCCGTGCGCCCGGTGAAGGGGGGCTGCCCCGCCAGCATCTCGTAGAGCACACAGCCCAGGGCGTAGAGGTCACTGCGGCCATCGAGCTGGTCGTCCCCCGCCGCCTGCTCCGGGCTCATGTAGGCCGGCGTCCCCAGCGAGAGCCCGGTCTCGGTCAGCTTCTCGACCCCGGCCGCCGCCGCGGCCCGGGCGATGCCGAAGTCGGCCACCAGCACGCTCCCCTCCCGGGTGAGCAGGATATTCTCCGGCTTGATGTCGCGGTGCACGATGCCCTGGGCATGGGCGTGGCCCAGCGCGGCAGCGATCTCCCGGCTGATCCGCAGCGCGTCCGTGAGGTCGAGCTGGCGCTCCCGGGTCATCCGGGCCCGGAGCGACTCCCCTTCGATGTAGGGCATGGCGTAGTAGGGCAGCCCGTCGGCGGTGCCCGAGTCGAACAGCGGCAGGATGTGGGCGTGCTGGAGCCGGGCGGCGATCTGGATCTCGCGGAGGAAGCGCTCCGGCCCCAGGGCCTGGGCCAGTTCGGGATGCAGCACCTTGAGCGCCACCGAGCGCGTGTGGCGAAGATCCTGGGCCAGGTACACCGTGGCCATGCCCCCGCGGCCCAGCTCGCGCTCCAGCCGGTAGCGGTCGGCGAGAGCGGCCGCCAGTCGCGGGGGGATCGCACTCGGCGAGGATCCGAGCGTGGAATCGGACGTCGTCGAGGGGGGAGTACTCATGGGAACCTTGGACCCGGGACCGATCCGGGAGTGTCACGCAGCGGAGGGAGAACTCCCTAAACATACCCCCGTGAGAGCTATGCCTCAGTCTTTCGGCCGGATCCACTCCTGGAACGCCGGGTCGGCGCGGAGCGGAGCGAGGTCCGGGTCGCGGTGGGCCACGCGCCAGCCGTTGAACCCCCTTTGCGCCGCTCTGCGCAGCAGCCCTATCGCCCGCGCGCGCTCGCCCAGGAGTCCGGCGATGCGCGCGCGCCCGTATAACCCCCAGGATTCGTCGGCCGCGCCCCTCTTCCTCTGGGGCCTTCGGGCCGCGAGCCACTGGTCGATCCGTTCAGCCTCGGCGCGGTCGCCGCGGCGCGCTGCGAGATCGGCCAAGGTGAACCAGGCGTCGGAATCGCCGGAATCCGCGGCGGCGACCGCGCGATATAGAGGAAGCGCCTCGTCCCAGCGGCCGGCGGAATTGAGCACGCCGGCCAAGGCCCGGCGCGCGTCGGGGCTGGCCTGCTGGTCGGGGGGCTGGGCCCGGACCCAGGCGATCGCGCGATCAAATGCCTGCTGGGCCGCCGCCGCGTGCCCGTGGGCGGCAAGCTCCAGCCCCGTGGTCTCCAGCAGCGAGACCACGGCTAACCCCTGCTGCTCGGCGCCCAGCTGGCGGGCCATCAGGTCCATCACCTTCGTCACGTCGGTCAGCCGCCCGAGGCCGGCGAGTGAGGCGGCCTCCTCCGCTAGGAACAGAGGTCGCAGGTCCATGTTTGTGTTCACGTGAGTCCGTCGCATCCGGGCGATGAACGCCAGGGCGCTGTCGTACTGGCCCAGACGGTGATACGCGCCCAGGAGCAGGGGCAGTGTCAGACCCGGCGCTCGCGCGCGACTCTGATCGCGCGACGCCAGAATGCGGATAACTGCGCGGGGACGATTGGAGCTGAGGAAGAGCATCGCCTTCCAGTCCGCCATATTCTCGCTGCCCGGACCATTCTCGTCTCCGCCTCCAGCCCTGTCGAGCGCGGTCGGCAGATCTCCGCGACAGAGGAACGTGGCGATGATGAGCTGGGTGGCGTCCTCAGCGGGCAACCGTTGAATCCGAGGCGCTAGTTCGGCGGCTATGGAGTCCACCAGCCCGCAGTTGCTCCACATGAAGTTGAACGCCAACGTCGTGAGCGGCAGGGTAAAGTTGGAGTCGATCGCGGCCGCCCGACGCATGTGCGCGATCCCCTGCGCTTCGCAGCTCTCATCGCCCTGACAGTGCATCAACGCGTCGTCTCCCGCCTTGTACTCTTTCAACGCTTCGTGCGTCTCCGGCAAGCTCGTCTCCTCCGAGAAACTCAGATCGAGCATCGAGTTCACTGCCGCCATGACCCTCGTGCGCACGCCTGTGAGCGCTGCGAGCGGGGCCCCGATGGGCGCGCTCACCGGCCCGATCAGCCGGAGGGCTTGGCCGGTCCGCGTATCGAGCACCTCGGACTGGAACTGCACGCTGTCGCCCGGCGCACGGTCATAGGCGCCGAGGACGATGCTCCCTGAGCCCGCTTCGGTCGCCAACACACGGGCACCCGAGCGTGTGAGTTTCCGAGCCGTTTCTCCGTCAGCCTGCGAGCGGGCATCCACCACCTCTCCCACGCTGGACCACGCCTCGTTGGCGCCCCTAAGGCCACTCACGATGTAGTCGGCCGCCACCTCGCCCAGCGCATCGAGCGTCGGATCGCCGGTGCGGTTCTGAAATGGCAACACCATAACGCGCGCCGGCTCCAGCGTCGCCGGCGTTCGCCTGAGCCGGAGGGTGAGCCCAGCGACGGCGGCAATCGCCACCACGGCAGCGGCGGCGATAAACATCCAGCGGCGGCGGCGACCCGCGATCCGTCGCGCTGCCACCGCAATGGTGGCCGTATCGTCTCCTGACCCTGAGCCCTCCGGTGCGACTGCCGCCGCCGTGAGCGCCTCCTCGAAGGCGCGTGCGGTGGGAAACCGGTCCGCTGGCACTTTGGCCAGCGTCCGGGTAATCACCTGCGCCAGCGCCCGGGAGACCGTGGGTCGGGGGGTGCGGAGGCTGGGCACCGGATCGATGGCGTGCCGGGCCAGGATCGCCTGGGCCGTGCGCCCGGTGAAGGGGGGCTGCCCCGCCAGCATCTCGTAGAGCACACAGCCCAGGGCGTAGAGGTCACTGCGGCCATCGAGCTGGTCGTCCCCCGCCGCCTGCTCCGGGCTCATGTAGGCCGGCGTCCCCAGCGAGAGCCCGGTCTCGGTCAGCTTCTCGACCCCGGCCGCCGCCGCGGCCCGGGCGATGCCGAAGTCGGCCACCAGCACGCTCCCCTCCCGGGTGAGCAGGATATTCTCCGGCTTGATGTCGCGGTGCACGATGCCCTGGGCATGGGCGTGGCCCAGCGCGGCAGCGATCTCCCGGCTGATCCGCAGCGCGTCCGTGAGGTCGAGCTGGCGCTCCCGGGTCATCCGGGCCCGGAGCGACTCCCCTTCGATGTAGGGCATGGCGTAGTAGGGCAGCCCGTCGGCGGTGCCCGAGTCGAACAGCGGCAGGATGTGGGCGTGCTGGAGCCGGGCGGCGATCTGGATCTCGCGGAGGAAGCGCTCCGGCCCCAGGGCCTGGGCCAGTTCGGGATGCAGCACCTTGAGCGCCACCGAGCGCGTGTGGCGAAGATCCTGGGCCAGGTACACCGTGGCCATGCCCCCGCGGCCCAGCTCGCGCTCCAGCCGGTAGCGGTCGGCGAGAGCGGCCGCCAGTCGCGGGGGGATCGCACTCGGCGAGGATCCGAGCGTGGAATCGGACGTCGTCGAGGGGGGAGTACTCATGGGAACCTTGGACCCGGGACCGATCCGGGAGTGTCACGCAGCGGAGGGAGAACTCCCTAAACATACCCCCGTGAGAGCTATGCCTCAGTCTTTCGGCCGGATCCACTCCTGGAACGCCGGGTCGGCGCGGAGCGGAGCGAGGTCCGGGTCCAGATGAGCATCGCGCCACCCGTCGAATCCCAGCTGTGCAGCTTCACGCAACAATCCCATGGCACGTTGGTGATCGCCCAGGAGCCCGGCGATACGCGCCCGGAAATAGACTGTCCAGGACTTGCTGCCGGCACCCCCCGGGTCTTTTCGGCCCTGAGCCGTCAGCCACCGGTCGACCCGCTCAGCCTCGGCGCGGTCGCCCCGGCGTGCGGCCAGATTGCCCAGGGTAGCCTGCAGCTCGGTGTCGTTGGAATCCGTAGCAGCGAGTCCTTGGTAGAGTCTGCGGGCCTCATTCCATCGGCCCGCGGCGTTGAGCACATCGGCCAGTGCGCGGCGGGCCTCGGGTTTGGCCTCCTGGTCGGCCGACTGCGACCTCGCCCAGGCTATCGCACGATCATACATCGCCTGGGCCTCGGCCGGATGGCCATGCGCGGCCAATTCCTGGCCGGCATCCTCTATCATATGGAAGACCACCAGTCCACTCCAGGCGGCGCCGAGCTGCTTGGCGGCTTGGTCCAACTTGGTCCGGATGTCGGCTACTCGCCCCAGGGCGGCCAGCGACTTGATCTCTACTTTGAAGAAGAAGCCGCGCAGGTCAGCATTGGTGCCCAGCTTGAGCCGGCTGGTTCGGGCGGCATAGGCGAGCGCCGTGTCATACAAGCCCAGGTGGTGGTAGGCGCTCAGGAGGATGCTCAGGTAGCCCGGTGGATCTATGGCCTGGGTGACGTCGAACTGCTCCAGGACATCGGCGGCCGCACGCGGCCGATTGACATCCAGAAACAGTCTCGCCTTCCACATCAACAGCCGCTCGCTCTTTGGAATGTTGCTGGACGTGCCGGCCGCAGCATCGAGGGCGGCATCCATGTTGCCGTGACAGCGATAGGTGGCCACCTGAAGCTGAACCCGGTCTTCCGGAGGCAGACCTTCGAGTCGCGGGCGCAGCGCCGTCGCCAGCGAGTCGACCAGGGCACAGTTGTCCCACATCGACTCGAATGCGATCGCCCCCAGAGGCATCGTGAAGTTGGAATCGATCGCCGCGGCACGGAAGTAATGCTTGAACGCCCGCTCCCGGCAGGTAGAATCTCCGCCGCAGTGAATTAACACGTCGATACCGGCTTTGTACTCCTGCAAGGCTTCGTACGTTGCCGGAAAGCTATGTGCGTCCCCCAGAAAGTCGGGATCGACCACGGTGGCGACCCCGGCCATGACACGGCTTCGCACGTCCCCTAGCGCGGCGAGCCGGTTATTCGCTGGGGTGGCCACCGGTCCCACTACCCGGAGCGTTCGCCCCGATCTGGTGTCGAGCACCTCGGCTTGGAACTGAAGGCTGTCGCCTGGCGCCCGATCATAGGATCCGAGCACGATGATTCCGGCGCGAGCTTCCCGAGCGACGGCTCGGGCTCCGCTGCGGCCCAGCTGCGCTGCCCTATCGCCCTGCGTCTGTGAGCGTGCGTCCACGACCTCCTCCACGATATGAGCATTCCTGAGGCCGCTGATGATGTAGTCGGCAGCTATTTCGCTCACCGCCTGGAGTGCCGAATCAGCAGTGCGGTTCTGGAACGGGAGCACGAGCACACGCGCCATCTCCATCTCCGCTGGCTTTTGGCTGAATTTGGCCGTGAGCCCAGCGGCCGCGGCAATCGTCACGACAGTGCCGCCGGAAAGCATCCAGAGCCTCCGGCGTCGGCCCGCGACGTGCCGCGCCTGCAGTGCAGAGGTAGGTGCATCATTCCCCGAGTCCGCAGGAGTGACCGGGATCGCCACAAGCGCCTCAGAGAAGGCACAGGCACTGGGGAAGCGGTCTGCGGGCACTTTGGCCAGCGCTCGCGTGACCACCTGGGCGAGCGCGTGTGGCACCGTTCGCCGTACCGTGCGGAGAGAGGGCACCGGGTCAATCGCGTGCCGGGCGAGTATGGACTGGGCAGTGGGCCCACTGAAAGGAGGCTGGCCGGCGAGCATCTCATAAAGGACGCAGCCGAGTGCGTAAATATCGGTGCGACCATCGACGCGGGTTGAGCCGGCACCCTGTTCGGGGCTCATGTAAACCGGAGTGCCGAGCGCGAGTCCGGTTTCCGTCAGTCGCTCTCCACCAGCCAGATCTACGGCGCGGGCAATACCAAAATCCGCGAGTACGGCTGCGCCATCGGCGAGCAGGATGTTCTCCGGCTTGATGTCGCGATGAACTACGCCCTGCCGGTGGGCATGGTCGAGCGCATCAGCGACCTGGCGCGCGATCCCGATGGCTTCGTCGATCGGCAACTGCAGCTCCTCGCGCAGCCGCTCCCGGAGCGAGCGGCCTGCGACATAGGGCATGGCGTAGAACAACACCGGTCGGCCCAGGCCGAGGTCGAGCGTGCCCGAATCGTGGAGCGGCAGGATGTGAGGATGGTTCAGCCGGGCCGCGATGCCGATCTCGCGGAGGAAGCGGTCGGTCCCGAGCACTGCGCCGAGTTCGGGGTGGAGCACCTTGATGGCCACCTGGCGGTGGTGTCGGACGTCTTCGGCCAGGTAGACCGTTGCCATGCCACCCCGGCCAATCTCCCGGTCGAGCGCGTAGCGGTCCGCCAGGGCGGCCGCCAGTCGTGCGGGCATATCACCTGACGACGATTGGGGCTGGTGATCGGAGATCCCCGAAGGGGGAGCACTCATGGGAACCTTGGACCCGGGACTGATCCGGGAGTCGCACGCAGCGGAAGGGGTAGTATCGGAGTATACCGTCTTGGCGGCGGTTACGCTGCCAACCGCGGTGCGTGCGTCCTCGTCGAGGCAGGAGCTCTGTCAACCTGTGAGTACTCGCTCGCTTCCGGCCGTGGACGCTGCGTGATTAGCCAGTCACTCGAAGACTCCCCATCTTCGAGTACTCTCATAGACGTGTAACCTTTCCGACATCCTTACGCGGCTTCACGCGGCTTCCGGCCGCCCTGGCCAAACGGTACCACGTCGAGTGCGAGCCGGAGCTGGCCCGGCTGTAGGTGAACCCAGATAACCGCGACGTGATGACTTACCGACAGAGAGTCATGCGTGTCAGCGACCTCTCATGGCTCTTTCACCACCACGCCGCCTTTCATGACCCACAGCACCTGCTGCACTGTCTTCACATCTTCCAGGGGGTTCCCCCGCACAGCGATCAAGTCGGCCAGCTTCCCCGCAGCGATAACGGCGCGATCGGTGACTCCCAGCAGATCGGCGGCGTTTACCGTAGCGGCCCGGAGAGCATCGGCAGGCCGCATGCCGTAGTCCACGTAGGTGGCCAGCTCTCGAGCGTTGTCACCGTGAGGATAGACCGCCGCGTCGGTCCCCAGCGCGATCTTGACCCCGGCGCGGATAGCCCGCCGGTGGCTCTCCTGTGCCAGCGGTATCACTTGCCGGGCCTTGGTGGCTATGGCAGGTGGCATGCTGTCGAAATGGAAGGTGCTGAGCAGGTAGGCGGTGGGAACCAGGTAGGTTCCGTTTTTCTTCATGAGGCCGATAGCCTCGTCGTCGAGCATGGAGCCGTGCTCGATCGAAGCCACACCCGCTCGCACGGCGGCCTTGATGCCTTCGGTCCCATGCGCGTGAGCGGCGACCTTCAGCCCGTGGCGGTTTGCTTCCTGCACGATAGCGCGCAGCTCCTCGTCGCTCAGCTGCTGGGCGCCGAGCGTCGCATCGAATGAGAGCACCCCGGCAGTGGCGCAGACCTTGATCACCTTGGCGCCATGTTTGATCTGGTAGCGCGCTGCCTTCACTACCTCGTCCACTCCGTCCGCGACGCCGTCCTTCCAACTCAGCTCGTTCACCCCTGGCGCCCAGCCAGTCTCGTCGCAGTGGCCTCCGGTAATGCCGATCGCATGAGCCGACGGGATCATCCGTGGGCCGATCACCATGCCGGCATCGATCGCTTTCATCAGCGAGATGTCGGCGAAACCGCCGGCGCCCACATCCCGCACCGTGGTGAATCCGGCGAGCAGCGTGAGCCGAGCATTTCGGGCGCCGCGCAGGGCGGCGTCGGCCGGCAGCTCCCGGACCGACCGGGTTACCCAGTCGCCCGCGATGTCCATGGTCAGGTGGGTATGCGCGTCGATCAGGCCCGGCATCAGGGTGAGATCACCCAGATCGATGGTACGGGCCCCCGCAGGCACGTCGGAGGCGCCGACGCTTCGGATCTTGTCTCCGGAGATGACGAGAACCGCCGGGGCAACCAATTGCCCCCGGGTCACGTCCACCATCCGCGCCGCCCGCACTACGATGGGCGGTTGTTGGGCCGTGGCAGAACCGGCCAGCACCAGCGAGAACAACGCCGTCAGTTTTAGGAATGGCATGCGCTAAGGTATCTCCCATGCTGGCTGCGTCAATCGCGAGTTCTCGTGGCTCACTCACCGGTCTCGGTCTATACCCGAACGTGGCCGAGAGCTCCTTGTACGCGGATCAACTGAGAGCCGATTCCCGCTACGCCCGCTTGGTGAAGCGCCTGCAATTGCCATAGCCGCGGGTGGTGGATACCATTGGCTGCGGCGGTTGCCAGACGCGAGACGCGAGACGCGAGACGCGAGACGCCAGACACCAGACCAGACACCAGACTCCCGACGACGGGTACCTTGCTCCGCCACTTCCTCTCGATCCCGGACTTCTCCAAACCAGAGCTCCTCGCCGTGTTCGCTCTCGCCCAGCGGATGAAGCGAGGCGGCTACAAGGAGAAGCCGCTGGCCGGGAAGACGCTAGGGATGATCTTCGCCAAGAGCTCTACCCGCACCCGGGTGTCATTCGAGGTCGGCGCGTTCCAGCTTGGCGGGCATGCCCTCTTTCTCTCATCCCGAGACATTCAGCTGGGGCGGGGCGAGCCGATCCGGGACACCGCACGGGTCCTCTCCCGCTATCTCGATGGGATCATGATCCGCACCTTCGATCACAGCGATGTGGAGGAGCTCGCCCGGTTCGGCAGCATTCCGGTGATCAACGGCCTAACCGACCTGCTGCATCCCTGCCAGGTAATGGCCGATCTGCTCACCATCCGGGAGGCATTGGGAGGCTGGGAGGATAAGGTCGTGGCCTGGGTGGGTGACGGCAACAACATGGCCAACAGCTGGATCAACGCAGCGGGGAGCCTCGGCTTCGAGCTTCGTCTGGCGTGTCCCAAGGGATACCAGCCGAATGCGGAGATTCTGGAGCAGAACCGCACCAAGGCGCGGATCACACTGACAAATGAACCAGAAGAGGCGGTTCACGGCGCGCACGTGATCAACACCGACGTGTGGGCCTCCATGGGACAGGAAGAAGAGCAGGAACAGCGGGCGCGGGCTTTTCAGGGATACATGGTGAACGGCGATCTGATGAAGCTGGCCGACCGGCGCGCCATCTTCCTCCACTGTCTCCCAGCGCATCGCGGGGAGGAAGTTACCGATGACGTGATCGAGGGTCCGCAATCCAGAGTGTGGGACGAAGCAGAGAACCGGCTGCATGTTCAAAAGGCCATCATGGCGACTTTGATGGGCAGCGAGGCAGCGAGGCAGCGGGGCAGCGGGGCAGTCAAAGCGAAAGGAGGGGCGGCAGTACGCCGTGTCACCCCTTCGTCGCTGCGCTCCTCAGGGCAAGCTCTGAGCGGAGCGAAGGGGCCAAAGTCCCGAGGTAAGAAATGACTAACGCCCAGACTCTGAAGCGCACTTCCTTGTACGATGCCCACAAAGCACTGGGCGGGAAGATGGTTCCCTTTGCCGGCTGGGAGATGCCGGTGCAGTACCCCAGTGGGATTCTGGCCGAGCATCACGCCGTCCGCACCACCGCCGGCATCTTCGATGTGTCGCATATGGGCGAGTTCGAGATCACCGGCCCGGACCGGAATGCCTTCGTCAACCGGATCACCTGCAATGACGTTGGGGCGCTCACCCCGGGTGGGGTTCAGTACTCCGGCATCCTCACCCCCGAAGGCACCTTCGTAGACGACTGCACGGTCTATCGGTTCGAGGACAAGCTGATGATCGTGGTGAACGCATCGAACACGGCCAAGGCCTGGGAGCACATCGTGGCCCTGAAGGGCGGGGCGAACGTAAGGCTGAAGGACATCTCCAGCGAGGTCGGCCTCCTCGCGGTGCAGGGCCCTCAGGCGGAATCACTGCTGCAGCCGCTCACCCGAACGCAGTTGAGCGACATCGGATACTATCGATTTGCGTCCGGCCGGGTAGGCAACGCCGAATGCTTCATCTCGCGCACCGGCTACACCGGCGAGGACGGATTCGAGCTCTATTGCCGAGAGCGGGACGCTCCTCAGATCTGGGAGGCTGTGATCCGGGCCGGCGCCAAGCCCATCGGGTTGGGTGCGCGCGACTCACTGCGGCTGGAGATGGGGTACGCGCTCTACGGCAACGAGATCGACGACACCACCACGCCGTTAGAGGCCGGACTGGGCTGGATCGTGAAACTGGACAAGGGTTGTCCCTTCACCGGTGACACCGCGCTCAAGGCCCAGAAGGCCCGAGGCGTCACTCGGAAGCTCGTCGGCTTTCAGCTCCAGGGGCGAGGCTTTCCCCGCCACGGATATCCGGTGTACTGCAACGGGCGCGAGGTGGACCTGGTGCGAAGCGGCACCATGAGCCCCTCGCTCGGTGTAGCGATCGGCACGAGCTATCTGCCGGCGGCCGACAGCCAAGATCGGCACCAGCATTCGATGTCGAGATTCGGGGCGAACGAATGCCGGCTGAGGTCGTCAGCCGGCCATTCTGGAAGAAAGGAAGCGCGAAGAAAGGATTATGAACTCTTACGACTGTCCCACCACCTTGACCGGGGTTGAGCGATTCGTGAAGGTACCGTCGCCCAGCTGGCCGGAGGCGTTGTAGCCCCAGCAGTAGATCCGGTTCTCGGTAGTGATTCCGCAGGTATGCGCCCCCCCGGGGCCGGTGCTCACGCCGCTGAATCGGAGGCCGCCGGCCACCCTGGTCGGCGAAGCGACGCCGGGGCCCGGGCCCCCCGAGATTCCGAGTTCCCCAAAGGCGTTCAGCCCCCAGCAGTAAGCAACGTTGGTCGTGGTGACGCCGCAGGTGTGATTGAGGCCGGCGATCACCTGGTTCCATAGCAGCCCGCCGCCGACCGCTACCGGGCTTGTCGCGCCGCCGTCTCTGACCCCATTGCCGAGCTGGCCGGAGCTGCTGTAGCCCCAGCAATAGGCCCGGCGATCCGTGGTCACCCCGCAGGCATGGCCCGGGTCCACCTCGGTTCCCTGCGAGTCCGAGATGTCGCCGCCCCCGGCCACAACCTGCCTGAAGCTGAGCCCTCCCGAGACCGGCACCGGCTTCGACCGGTTTCTGTAGGTACCGTCACCCAGCTCCGCGTCGAGGTTGTAGCCCCAGCAGTACGCTTTGCCCCCCGTGGTCACCCCGCAGGTGAAGCCCCCTCCGGCAACCACACGCCGAAAAGCGTGGCCCCCCAGGACCCGAGCCGGCAGGGTCTGCTGAGTGGTTGGATCGGTGCCGAGCTCACCGAAGCGCGAACTGCCCCAGCAAAAGCCTGCGTTGAACTGGTTGACGGCGCAGGTGTGAAGGGTTCCGGCGCGTACCCCCACGAAGCGGCGGCCACCGCCGACTGCCGTGGGCACGGTGCGTTCCAGAGCGGTCCCATCGCCCAGCCTCCCGCCTTCATTGTTCCCCCAGCAGTAGACCCGGTTCTGCGCCGTCACTCCGCAGGTATGGTTGGCGCCTGCGCTCACCTCGACAAAGACCAGCCCGCCCGAGACCGGCGTTGGAACCGAGCGGCGGCTATGGGTCCCGTCGCCGAGCTGACCGTACTCGTTACTACCCCAGCAATAGATCCCCCCGCCGGAGGTGAGGCCGCAAGTGTGACCGCCTCCAACGCTTACCCGGGTAAACGAGAGCGCGGCCGCGGCCGCCGAGGCCGCAGCTGGGCCGGCTGACTCCGGGGATGTGGGCGATTCCGTGTTGTCTCCGCACCCGCCCCCA
The DNA here is from genome assembly GCA_963698975.1 of uncultured Gemmatimonadales bacterium. GTDB lineage: Bacteria > Gemmatimonadota > Gemmatimonadetes > Gemmatimonadales > GWC2-71-9 > CAVVWJ01. Next base: position 396,122 of record CAVOSV010000002.1, on the reverse strand, counting down.
GCTATTGCAGTGCCGGCCAGGAGGATTGAGATGAGAAAGCGCGACGGGTGGAACATCCGGGTCTCCTTGTTCACGGTCGACGACATTCTCTCCTCCGCATAACGACGTGTCAGGACGCGCATTCGAGTCATAGAGCGCGTTCTAGTCTGGCAGGGCAAGGTCAAGCAGCAGTCAAGTGCCGGAAGGCTCCAGCCGCACCGTCACCAAAAGCTCCTGGACTACCCGAAGGAGCTTCTCCGGATCGATCGGCTTCTGCAGGTACGGCGCGTGTGAGGTCGGAGCGCCCCGATGGAATAGATCGTCCGATGGATAGGCCGAAATGTATAGCACGGGGAGGGCGGGGTAGCGCTCGCGCAGTCTTTGGCCCAGGGCTCGTCCATCCAGCTCCGGCATCAGCACGTCGGTGATGACGAGGTGGAGATAAGGATACGCCAGGGCCACCATGCTCAGCGCCTCGCTGCCATGGTGGGCTTCCAGGGTACGGTAACCGGCCTGATTGAGCGCCCGGGTAAGAGTCCGGCGAACCATGTCTTCGTCCTCGACCACCAGGACGACCCGGGGCTCGTCGATGGATATCAGTGGCTGGGTCAGAAACTTCACTCAGGGTGGGTGGGGATCCGAACACCCTCAAGCTTCGTGCCTGTCGCTCTAGCCACGGAACAACCGGCAAGGCTGGGTTTACCGCACCCAGCATGCTTACGGAATGCGGCGCGTTGGAGTGTCGCTACATCTCCAATGTGACACCCTGCAGCGTCGCGCTACAAGCTTATCTTCTGCCCATGGCACTCCGGCTGGCCATCCTCACCATTTCAGACGCGTGCAGCCGAGGCGAGCGGGCCGATTCCTCGGGCGATCTCATCGCCTCCTGGGCCCGGGAGCGGCAGTACGCCATCGCGGAGCGCGCGCTGATTCCCGATGACACGGTCCGCATCTCGGCCACCCTGGCCACATGGGCCGACACCGACCGGGCCGATCTGATCCTTACCACCGGGGGCACTGGTCTGACCGAGCGCGACGTCACGCCCGAAGCTACCCGCGCCATCCTGGAGAAGGAGGCGCCGGGGATTGCGGAGGCGCTCCGAATGACATCGTTCCCTCGGTTTCCTCGGGCGGCCCTGTCGCGCGCGACCGCCGGTGTTCGAGGGAAGACGCTGATCGTGAATCTGCCGGGCAGTCCGGGCGGGGTGCGAGATGGACTCGCCGTCCTGAGCAATCTGGTGGAGCATGCCGTCGAGCTGGTGCGAGGAGTCAGAACCGGACACGACGCCGAGAAACCTTCTTGACATGATCGGATAGGGCCGGTAAGGTCTCGTTCTCGTGCTCGTGGATCTCATCCAGGAGCGCGCAGTGCTGGCGAGCTCATCGCATCTACGTCTTTTCCCAACAGCAGCCCTGCGGAGGTCACGTGCGCTCGCGCCTGATACTGCTGCTCTCCCTCCCGATCGCCGCCTGCAGCGGCGACGATCAAGAGCCGACGAATGAAACGACTGACGTAGGGTTTGTGCGGGTGACCGCTCCGACACTCGGCCTCGGCCTGGACACCAATGGCTACCTCGTGACCCTCGATCCCGGAGGCCCCACTCCACAGACGCAGGAGTTGCCGGTCAATGGGCGAGCCGATTTTGGCGGCATCCCGCTCGGGGACCACACGTTCGTGATCGAAGATCTGTCCGCCAATTGCACCCCGGGCAACGACCCCACTCAGTCGGTGACCGTCGTCGGCGAACAGATCCAGCCGCTCGCCTACCCGGTCACCTGCACCGCTCCGCCATTGACCGGGCCCAACCTGATTGCCTTCCAGAGCGACCGGGACGGATTCACCGAGATCTATACGATGAACCCCGACGGGACCCACCAGACCCGGGTCACCGAGGATGAGCTGGTCAACCTGAGCCCCTCGTTCGCGCCCGACGGCCAAACCATCGCCTTTGTGCAGTCATCGGACGAAGCCAGCGATATCTTCGTCGTCGGCGCCGACGGCTCGGAGGAGACCATCCTGACGGAGACCGGCCTGGAGACCGATCCTTCCTGGTCGCCCGACGCCAGCCGAATCGCGTTCCTCTCCGACCCCGATGGGTTGGGGGGCGTGGCGGTGATGAATGGGGACGGCAGCGACCTGCGGATAGTCTTCCGGGGAACCCTGCTGGCGGGCAAGCCGGCTTGGGCACCGGATGGAAATTCGCTCGTCTTCGAGAGCGATAGCGCGATCATCCGAACCGACGCCAATGGTCAGAATGCGTCCACGATCTTTCCCGGCGAGGCTCACAACCCAGCCTGGTCGCCAGACCTCCTCCACGTCGCGTTCGACAGCCCGTCACAGCCCGACGGACCCGGTATCTTCGTGATCGGGACCGACGGCACCGGTCTCACTCGCATTACCACGGGCGACGATCACGCGCCGACCTGGTCGCCTGACGGCGGGCAAATCGCCTTCAGCCGGGGCGCCGAGGACAGCGCGGAGCAGGACGTCTTCGTGGTCAACCTGGACGGGTCCGGCCTCACCCAGCTGACCACCGATCCGGCGGCCGACAGCCACCCGTCCTGGTCTCATTAGGGCACCACGTCACCAACGCGGCTCAACTCGATCGACACGCGGCTCTCGGAACCGACCGGAGACACTGGTGCCGGTGGCGGCAGATTGACTCGGCGCCACGCTTCCAGAAACCTTGCGAGCTGTTGATCGGCATTCTGAACCAGCGTTCGCCCGAAGGATGCGCTGTCTCCGACCAGGAGGCCGCAGCTTCGCCAGGTGGAGACCACGGCGTAGGCGATGTGTTTCGGCGTGGTAAGGCGAGGGATCCTCACCATCTGCGATGCCTGCAGGCAGGATGACGCCGCAAAGCCGAGCCCATGGCCGGCAGTGTCTTTGGTCTGCATGACCACGTAGAGAAGGTCCAGACTCGCCTGGGAGCCGTCCCGCACGTCGCTCCGGGTCTGGATCATGATGCCCTCCCGACGGAGTGCATCCTCGATTCTCCCGCGCAGCACCCGTTCGTCGATCCGTTCCAGGGTCGCATCCCGAGAAAGCTGCACGCTGGCGTAGACTCCAAAGTTTCTTAGACCGGTGAGCGTGAAACGCTGGGTTTCGGCCTCGCTCTGAGCCGCGAGATCAGCGGCCCGGAGAAGCGAAAGTCCCAGGAGCACCACAGAGCTTCTCATAGCGGTATCGATTTTTGCGGGGTGGCTGGGACTTACTGCGCTCCCCCAGGTTTGGCAAGGCGGTGGGCGCGCGCCCACCTGGCATAGATCTGAGGCAAGATGATTCTCGCCGTCGCGCATCCAGCATGCCGTGGAGCTGGTGCGGGGAGAGACGGCGAGTCACTAGACCGAGCAGCCAATGACCTGGACCAGCGACGCCCAGCTCGATGACTTCGTGCTTCGGTTTCGGGAGCGGACGCTGCCCAAGTCCGAATGGACTCATGCCGCGCATCTGTCGGTCGGTACCTGGCATGTGGACCGCTACGGGGTCGATGAAGCGGTCGAGCGGCTGCGCCGGGGGATCCGCGCGCTCAACGATTCGCACGGCACGGCCAACACCGATTCGAGCGGATATCACGAGACCATCACCCGAGCCTACGCGCACCTGATCGCCGAGTTCCTCGGGGCGTGTACCGAGAAGAACAGCTTGGCCGCCCGGGTGGAGGCTCTACTGGCCAGCCCGTTGGCCCACAAGAACGCCTTGCTGCGGTACTACTCCAAGGAACGGCTGATGTCGGTCGCGGCTCGGCGGGAATGGAGCAGCCCCGACCTGAAGCCGTTGGCATGGCCTCCTGAGGAGACGTGAGCGGCGACCGATTCCCCTCGGTCACTCCATTAGTTTCCACCCCATGGCATCGCAGATTCTCATCACGATGGACGACCTCGAGACTGCGGTTCGGCTCAACGCGGCGCTCGAGGCGGCCCAGTTCTCCACCACCATGTTCTCCAGTCTGGACGACGCCCGCGGCACCGTGCGCCGGGAAAATCCCGACCTGGTCATCCTCACCGGGGCAGTGCACGAGCCGCATGCGCAGCAGCTCGCCGCGCTGGCGCACGACGCGGAGATCTCCACCCTGGCCCTGCTGGAGCCCACCGACTCGGAGCGCACCGAACGGGTGGAGCGGCTCCGTGCCACCGAAGTGATGACCAAGCCGGTCTCGCCCGACGACGGAGTGGCCACCGCCCGGCGGCTGATCGAGCGGCGGCATCTGCAGGAGCGCACCGGGATCGTGGGCGAGAGCGCCGCGATTCAGGAAGTCCTGGTCAAGATCGAGCAGATGGCGCCGGTCTCCAGCACGGTTCTGATTCAGGGAGAGAGCGGCACCGGCAAGGAGCTGGTCGCCAAGGCCCTGCACGACCTGTCGCCACGGCGAGGCCAGGCGTTCATCACGGTGAACTGCGCAGCCCTGCCGGAGTCACTGCTGGAGTCGGAGCTGTTCGGCCACGAGAAAGGCGCCTTTACCGGGGCGGCTGAGCGGAGGCTGGGCCGGTTCGAGCTGGCCGACGGCGGAACCATCTTTCTCGACGAGATCGGAGAGATTCCGCTCTCGACCCAGGTCAAGCTGCTTCGGGTGCTGGAGAGCCGAAATTTCTTTCGGGTAGGCGGGACCCAGGCGATCAAGGTCAGCGTCCGGGTCATCGCCGCCACCAACCGGGCCCTACGCGATGCGGTGGCCCTGGGCGAGTTTCGCGACGATCTCTACTATCGGCTGAACGTCCTCAACATCTATCTTCCGCCCCTGCGCGAGCGCCGGGGCGACATCCCACTTCTGGTGCGCCGATTCATCCGGGAGTTCGCCAAAGCGCATGACCGTCAGTTCCGGGGAATTACTCCCGAGGCCATGCAGCGGTTGGTGAGCGCGCCCTGGCCGGGCAATGTCCGGCAGCTGCGCAACCTGATCGAGTCGATGGTGGTGCTGGCTCCCGGCGCCGAAATCCGGGCGACCGACATCCCGGTGGATGTGCTCGAGGGCGCGGGCACGCTCCTCCCCATGCGGCTGAATTCGGCGGGGACGGGGGGAATCGGGTCAGCGGGGATGCAGGAATTCGAATTTATCCTGCGCAGTCTGGTGGACCTGCGACTCCAGATCGAGGAGATGCGGCGCCGGATCGACGAGCATCCCCAGCGGGTTCAGGTCATCGACCTGGGAAATCACGCCCAGGTGACCGACGTGATGTCGGAAGTGGATGGCGACGGCGAACAACCGGTGCTCTACCGGCCGGGTATGACCATGGCCGAGGTTGAGCGGGCCACCATCGAGGCAGCGTTGCGGGAGTACAGGGGAAACCGGCGGCGGGCTGCCGAAGTGCTCGGTATCGGAGAGCGGACGCTGTACCGGAAGATCAAGGCGTATCGGTTGGAGTAGTCGCGAGACGCGAGTCAGGAGACCCGAGCTATGACGAACCAGGGGTTCCACTTAGTAGGATGAGAAACCGCGACTCGCGACTCGTGTCTCATGACTAATTGCAATTCGGTGCACCGCCGTAACTACAACTGTACACATAATTTGCAGCTACTAACGTCTTGACACTGTAGCGCCGGACCGTCAAATTGCAAATTCTCCCTCCCCCTGACGGACAGGTCCTTGAATTTCGTCATTGACGCCGAGCTCTGCGTCTCGTGCTTGGCCTGCGTCCGCGTCTGCCCCACTGACGCCATCGCGGTGCCGGTGGATGAGCCGCTGTTGCCCGTCATCGACAATGAGACGTGCATCCGCTCCGGTCAGTGCCTGGCTGTCTGTCCCCATGGCGCTGTCAAGGTAAACGGCGAGATCGGGCGGGCTCTTGCCATCGCCACGGCAGGAGACGGGGTTCTGATCCTCAGCCCCGAGTCGGTCGCCCACTTCTACCCTGCCACTCCCGAACAGGTCATAAACGCCTGCTACGAGGCCGGATTCCGGGCCGTCACCCGCGGTGTCATAGGGGATGAACTCGTTGCGGCTGAGTACCTTAAGCTCTGGTATGAGGAGCCGTGGGGCACCCTGATTCGTTCCACCGACCCGGTGGTGGTGGAGACGGTGCGCTACCAGTTCCCCGAGTTGTTGCCCTACCTGGCTCCGGTCACTCTTCCGGCGGTGGCGGAGGCTCGCTATCTCCGGGCCCAGTACGGCGCTGGCCTCAACATTGCCTACGCAGGCATCTGTCCCCCAGTCAGCACCACCGAGCTGGACGCCGCGATCACCTTCAGCGACCTGGACCAGATCTTCCGGGTTCGCGGGGTAAACGTCCTCACTCAGCCGATCTTCTTCGAGCGGGTCCCGGAGGAGCGGCGACGGCACCTGAGCGCAGCCGGGGGCCTGCCGCTGGCGCTGCTGGAGGAGGCCCGCTACTCTAGCCGGCGCTTCCGGAAGCTGCGGGGGCTGGAGCCGCTCAAGGCGGTGGCGCGGGCAGTAGCGGTGGACCGGCTGGATCTCGGCTTCGTGGACATTCTGTCGACCGAGGGGTCGCTGGATCATCCGCTCTCGGGTCCCCGGGAGGAGCTGTTCTGGCGGCGGGAGCTGCTGGCCAGCACCGAGCCGCCGCGGAGCGCTTCGCCGGTGGTGGACAGCGCGGTGGTGGCCAGTATGGGCGCAGCGTTCGCCATCAGGCAGCGGCCGGTGCGGCCCGATCCGGCGGCGGTAGCGGCCGTCATCAACCAGATCGGCCTGAGCCCCAACGGGACTCCCTGGGACTGCCGGGCCTGCGGCTTCACCACCTGCCACGGATTCGCCGAGGCCGCCGTGGTGGGAAGGGCGTCGCTCCGGCAGTGCGCGCCGTATCAGGAGCGGCGGGCGGAGGAGGCGCAGCGCCAGGCGGCGGTGGATTCCCTGACCGGCCTTTCGACGTACCGGATCCTCCGCGACCGGCTGGTCTACGAGATCGAGCGCTGCAAGCGGAGCAACGAGAGCTTCGCCGTGTTGTTCATGGATCTGGATCGCTTCAAGGACGTAAACGACACCTACGGCCACGAAGTCGGCAACGAGATCCTGAAGGCGGTGGCCGACGAGATCCGGCACGCAATCCGAGCCTCGGACGTGGCGGCGCGGTATGGGGGCGACGAGTTCGTGGTGATCCTCACCCGCACCGAGCTGCAGGGTGGGATCCGGGTGGCCGAAGCGCTTCGGGCCGGGATCGAGGGAATCGGCCGCCGGCTGGGCTATCCGGCCGGGCAGATCACGGTGAGCATCGGCCTCTCCGAGTTCGACAGCCGCCAGCCCGAGGAGGACCTGCTGGTGGCAGCGGACCGGGCGCTATACCGGGCCAAGGCGGCGGGCCGGAATGCGGTGGCCTGAATGTCAGTCGCGAGTCACAGTCACGAGTCGCGAGTCACGAGTCGCGAGTCACGAGTCAACCGTCAGGATTCGATTGAGATGAAGTTTTGCCTGGACGTCAACCGGAATGCCGAGTTTCGAGTCGCTTCTCGTGACTGGCGACTCACGACTCGCGGCTATACGCCATGACCGAACCTACCTGGAGTGCCAAGCAGCCGGGGCCGCCCCAGCCGGGACGGAGTTCCGCGGGCGACGCCACCCCCGATCCCTGGGGAGTGCGGCGGGCGGAGAACCTGCTCACCAGTCTGGAGGGAATCCTCTCCGCCCGGGTGGTGACCACGCCGCTGGGCGAGGTGAGCGAAGTCCATGTGCTGGCGCACGCCGGGCTGGCGCCCAAGCAGCTGGTCCGCAACATCGAGTCGGCCCTGCTGGCCCAGCTCGGCCTCAAGATCGACCACCGGAAGATCAGCATCGCCCAGACCGCCGACGTGAAACCGATCGAGGCGCTGGAGCGCGAGTCGGTCCGGGAAAAGGTGCTCCAGCGGGCGGTGCTGTTCGAGAACCTGGCCGCGGGCCCCAGCCGGCGGCCGCACCGGATCACGGTGTCGGTGACGCTGTCCTACCGGGGGCAGACCGAGACAGCGGAGGAAGAGGCGGCGGACACACCCCGGAGCCGGGTGGAGGCGGCGGCCAAGGCGGCGGTGGCGGTGCTCGACCGGCTGCTCAAGGACTCGAGCCTGGCGCTGGAGGGTGCCAAGATCGTCGAGGGCTTCGACCGGGAGTTCGCCTTCGTGGCGGTGCAGGGCCTGGGCGGGCGGGAGACCCTGCTGCTGAGCGGCACGTCGGAGATCAAGGAGAGCGCGGAGCGGGCGGCGGTGTTTGCCGTGCTGGACGCGACGAACCGGTGGACCGAGGCGCGGAGGCCGGAGTAGGCGGCGGCGGGACCGCCTGACCGCCCGTGATGGGCAGTTTAGGGACTAGCCAAGCGGGGTACGGGCACTAGCTTGTAGGGCGGACGTCACCCCCTGTCGTCCGGATCATTTCATTAGGAAACAACTCAGGCAGTACCCTGGCGACCGCTCCGGCGGGGTCGCGGCGTGGGTGCTCATCGGAATGCGGCAACATGCCGACACTCTAATGAGTGGAGTGTCCGGTTTGTGGTAGGGTTTGTCGGTGGTTGGACCCTAGACAGAAAGGAAAAAGGAAAGGGGATCCCGGTCTTCGCAGGTGTGGGACTAGCGGAGACGAGCGAGCGACTGCGAGCGGAGCGTCTGGTAGGCCATAGCGAGGCTTGCCACTTCCCGAGGTCTTTAGTCTCGAAGGGAGGTGACGCTCATGTTGAAAGGCAGTTTGATCGCTAAGGTAAGTGCCTTCTTCGCCAGATTGATCGGCGGAGGTGAAGGTCAGGACTGGAAGTAATGAGCTTGGCCGGGACCCCAATCCTCGAAATGTCTAACCAGATACGGACAGCCGCATTTGTCCTAGCCACTAGCGCCGTCGCACTTCTAGCGCTTGGGGCCAGCTCATCTTTTTCTACTCCCTTCCCGGGGTGGTGGCCACTCGGCACGTTCGTTTTCGTAGCCTTCGTTCTGGACACCCTGCACACTGATTTAAGAGTTGGAGCGAAAGGCTCCACCTCATTCTTGATGCACCTAGCAGGATGCCTGCTTTTCGGAGGATTCTGGGCAGCTCTTATCGCAAGCACCGCGACATGCCTGAGCCAAGTTTCCTCCGGCACCCGACCACTAAAGGTACTGTTTAACGTTTCTCAAAGGGTTTTGGCGGTCGTCGTAGGCGCAACAATTTACTTGGGCCTCGGCGGCAATCTTCCGCCCTCTTACCTGGCTCCTGACCTGCACCTGAATTCTAGAATCCTTCAAGCAGACCTGGGTCTCTTCCTGGTTCTAGCAGTCAGCTACCTACTGGTCAATTCTGTTCTGGTAAGCCTTGTCGTGTCGCTGAGCTCAGAACGGGCGTTTCGGGAGATCTGGAGCCTGAACACTCGTGGAGTACTGGGATACGACCTAGGGGCGAGCCTAATCGCAATTCTAATCGCCATCCTATATGCTTCGGTCGATCGATGGATCGGATTCGGCTCACTTGGGCTTTTAGGCGTAATTGTTCCTATCACTGCGGTGCGGCATGTCTACAGCCTGTATCATCAACTAGAGCATAGTGGTCAGGAACTTCTGCAAGTAATGGTTAAAGCTATAGAAGCTCGCGACCCTTATACTTCGGGACACTCTGTTCGAGTGAGCGAAATGTCCCGCGCTGTCGCAGTGGAACTTGGATTGGCGGCTAGAATCATAGAACAGGTTGAAACCGCAGCTCTCTTGCATGATGTGGGTAAAATTCACGAGGAGTTTGCACCATTACTGCGAAAGGAAGGTCGTTTAACTGACGAAGAGACTGCTCTGATGCAGACCCATTCTAGCAAGAGTTCTGACCTTGTCGGAATTATCTCCAAGTTTCACGGCTTCGTCCAAGATTCGGTGAGGCATCATCATGAGCGGTGGGACGGGCAGGGCTACCCCGATGGTGTCGCAGGCAAAAACATTCCTTTAGGTGCTAGAATAATTCTCATAGCAGATACTATAGACGCTATGACAACCGATCGACCATATCGAAAACGCCTGGCTTTAGAGGTTGTGATTGCTGAACTTCAAAAGTGCAAAGGAACACAGTTCGATCCGCAGCTGGTGGACGTCGTCGTCGCTTCTGTTGTAGTTCGTCGGCTGATTGAAGGCGCCTCCGTCTCGCTGCCAAGTCCAGAGCCTGATCGCTCGAGACGTGTAAATTGGCCGAGCTCAGGGCTGTGGAAACGTCGGGCGTAGTTTACGCTGAACAAGTAGTCGCACCACTTTGCAGCAACTACGACATAATGGTCTCTCTACGGTGATCGACAAAGTCTAGCATCCCCAACCTTTCTAGCTGTTCTCCCGCTGCGTGTGGCAAAGCCTCCAGACGTTCCTGCATCGTTCGAAAATCATCGAGGGCAAATCGTCGGTGCTTATTGTCCAGCCAACACTTAGCAGTGAGGATATCTGCTTGATCAAGAGCATCATATCGGGCTAATGTTCCTAGCAAGAACTCAATTTGGCGGTAAGCTTCTTTCCTATCAGCATCTGTGAAGCTGGTTTTGACCAGCCAGCGAGCATACGCTCCTACAAAGAAGTCCAGTGGTGTACGATCAAGCTGAAGAGCCTGGCGAGCCCGCATCTCTGCCTCATGATGCTGTCCCATGAGTGCGTATGCGTCTGCAGCAATCAGAGTCCATGCCTGTGATATCCCAGACGGCGCCCGCTTGGCCAATTCAGAGGTAGTCTCGAGAATTAGATCCTCAACACGGGTTCTATTTTGTCCCGTCATAGCATAGGAGAGGACTGTTCCCTGGGCTCCCTGTAAAGCGAAACCATGGTGCCTTGGCACTGTCCCATGCTTTAGAGATAGCTCACCCCAGGAAATAGCCTTCTCATAGTCGCCCACCCTCATGAAGCTCAACGACAGATTGGCACTCGCCTGGACATATATCCAGTCATTCCCCACTCGCGTTGACGTCTCATAGCACTTTAGATACTCAGGTATTGATCTTTCATAAAACCCTTGTTTACCGAGTATGGCCCCCACTCCGTTCTGGAGCATCGCAAGAACGGAGTTCGGATGATTGTTCTTCTCGAGAAGATCCACTCCCTCCTTCGCGCACTCCAGACTCTCCACGAAATCCCTCATCTGGTAAAGCAGCATAGACCGGGCGAGCAGCAGATGTGCAGTGTCATCGAGGCCAAGCTTGTCAGCATCTAACTCTGCGAGGCACTCCAGCATTGCAGGTGCAAAGGAATTGCATCGCATTGTCTCAAGAACGGACGCACCTTCCACACCTGCGCGTATCTTACTAACAACCTTCGCGTTTGAGCGCATTAGGTTCAGCAGTTGCTGAGCTAAGACTGGGTGCTCTGAAATGTCAATAAACCCTAAGCGGCGACGAGCACGGGTTCTGAGTATGAAGATGTCCGCCTCAAACGAGGGTAGGCGGGCCTCCTCACCATCCAGAACTTGGAGCGAATCTGTCCACTTGCTTTGCTCTTGAAGAGCTTCGGCAAGCAACAGCAACGCTTCACTTCTATCATCCCCGACGAGCTGTCCGAGAGCTGTAGCAATACCCCGCTCGGCTTCATATGGCGCGCCGGCTAATATGGCGTTGCGAGCTCCAGCCAACAGGTGCGGAGTTGCTTCTACAAGGCGCCCTGCTCTAGTGCAATGCCATGCGATTTCAAGCTCCAGGTCCTCTCTGGTTCCTGACCGCTCGTGGAGAAAGCGATCAGCGATGTTGCTGTGAAGAATTCGTCTGACAGAGGCGGGTATATCCAGGTATACTGCTGCGCGCACCAACTCGTTCACGAATTCGAGTCCGGAAGCACCATCCCGGAGAACACGACGTGCAACAAGTTCGGCCATGGCAGTCATCGTTTGACCGACACTCAGGTCAACGAGTGCATACATCCCGACATCAGTCAGCCGCGGCCCCAGAACTGCAGCCAGATTCAGAACGTTTTGTGTAGTGTTATCTAGCGATCTGTAGATCCGATCGAGGATGTGACGATAGGCTAGGTGAGCTGATCCTTGACTCCGCAGGCCAGTAGTCATGGCGCCCATGGCCAGGCCAAGGGAGTGTTCTTTATTGATCCTCCAATCCTGGACTAACAACTCAATGACCATAGGGTAGCCTGCAGCGGCCCGCACTATCGACATTTGCACACCGTCTGTTGGCTTTGAGTCGTCGGAGACAATGAGCGAGCGGAGTATCTCATGGCTCTCGGTATTGTCTAGAGGGTGAAGCTCTATTTCTCGGATATTCAGAGGCACAACACTCTCCCTGAGACGCATGGCCTGCGAGGATTGGCTCAGCTCCCCTGCGCGAGCAGTCATCACTACCATCATTGGGGTGCCGTGCGCTCGGCGCATGATGAGATGGAGTACTGCCAGGCTCACTTCGTCGGCCAGATGTAAGTCGTCCAGCACTAAGATCACCGGGTGCTCCTCAGCTACTGCCTGCAGCAGTTGGAGAAAGGCCTCAGTTAATCGGATGCGTGCTGTTTCGCCTCGTGTCTCACTCACTACTGGGAGATGGGGAAAGCGGTGGCTGACTTCCAGAACGGTTCTGGAAAGTTCGGCCAGCGCTTCGGGTGAGGTGGCGGATACGCCCGGTCTATCAAGTAGGCCTAGAACAAGGCCGCTCAAAGTCGAATACGGGATTTCCCTTTCGAGATCGTAACATTGCACTCGGCTGATAGCCGCGCCTTCCAGTCCGGCGGCAGTTGTGAGCCGCTGCACGAGTGTGGTCTTGCCAACTCCAGAGTCACCCAGTATCAAAGCGTGTCCTGAAAGTCCTTGTTTTGTCGCTTCCCATTTCTCGTACATCAGTTCGTACTCTGCAGCGCGTCCTACGAACGGTCGGTCACGCCACTGATCTGTGGGCACATTGGGAATGTTCGCCAGCGTGGTTCGCTCCCAGCCCCGCCGCCGCAATCGTACCGCAATCCCTTCCACCATGTCTGACGGAACCGCCTGAAGCTCCTCCGCCAGCTTCTTCTTCCAGGCCTCGAATATCTCCAGCGCCGTCAGCCGGTCGCCGGCAAAGGCTCGCGCCTCCATCTTGGCCCGGATCGCCTCTTCGCTGAGCTCGTCCAGCGCCAGCATCCGGTCGGCAACCTGCTCGATCTGCCGGGAGTCTCCCGTCCGACGGCAGCGATCGATCAACACCAGCATTGCATCCTTGATGATCGGGAGCAGCCGCGCCTGTTGTTGGTCCTTCCAGTGAGTAAACTCCGCCGAGTCATTGATGTCGAAGCCATCGAGGAACGCCGCTACCTCCAGCGGTCCCGTGACCTCGGTGCCCAGGATGTCTCCCGTCCGGAGTCGCTCCAGGTCCAGAGTCACTCGCCCGGGCATCAGCCGCACCTGCTCCCGGCTCGTCTCTAGCGCATCGATGCCAACCCGGGGACGCAGCACCGAGAGCGCTGTCGCCAGTGAATGGCGAGCCTCATTGGCGGAGACCCTAGGCCACAGAAGCTCCGCTACCTGGTCGCGGCGCTGGGTTCGCTGCTCGACGGCGAGATAGACCAGGAGGGCGAGATGCTTCCGGGTGCGAAACCGGATCGGCTCACCAGTGGCGGTAAAGAGGGCGGGCTGACCCAGGCAACGCAGATACCGTTGCGGCTCCATCGGGTCTCACTGTTAGCGGGATATCCAGAGTATGCCGGCCGCTCAACCAATCGTCAACAACTTGCGTCTAGATGTCTTGGACCTGTTGAGCTTCTGTAATCCGCACCATTTCCCGGGATAAATCTCCAATGCAGGGAGTCTCGACCGCGGTTGTCTCCGATCTCAGGCCCGGGTTATGCTCACTGGCGGGGGGCCCGGTCCCTCGCCGGCTCGGCCGAATCCACTACTCGTTCCGTCCGCCGGCTTTCCCAGGTAAGGAGACGCAGGAACCATGGTTTCACGCTGGACCCGCTGGCAGCTCGGAGCAGCAGTCGTAACTGCATTGATGACCACGGCTTGTGGCGATAGCCTGAGCACCGGGAACGACGTTCTCCCCAACGGAACCGCCGACGATATCGGCGCCACCGCCCGGGACGAGGTAGAGGCAGCCGTCAGCGCCCTCACCCTTCCCAGCTCGGTTGACCCCCTGGGGACGGCCCAAGCCCCCACCGCCTACTCACCGGGCTGTGTCACTCCGTCAACACCGGCCGACGCCGACGGCGACGGCGTGCCCGACGACGCCATCTACCTGTTCACCGCTCCCCCCTGCCGTTTCACCGGCTGGCGCGGCGGAACCCTCGATATAGTAGGGCAGCTCCGGGTCCAGGATCCCGCCCCGGCCCAGGCCGGCTTCGGGTATGAAGGCACCCTGACCGGGCTCCGGACCCGCTTCACCACCGCCGACAACAAGATCATCTACGACGTGACCCGGAACGGCACCCGGGTGCTCAGCGGCTCCGTCTCCTCCCTGCTCCTGTCCACCGATCTTCAGGTCATCCGCACCTTTGCCGGCAAGCCCGACGCCGCCATCGATCAGCAGTGGACCCTCACCTACACGCCGGAGCAGTCTCTCCAGATCAACTCGGCGATCCCCGGCGGGACCCTGGACTTTGCCGGAACCCTGGACTGGACCCGCGGCACCGAGCACTACGTCCTCACCGTGACCACCCCCACACCGCTGCACTACAACAACGGCTGCACCGACACGGTGCAGCGGTTCGACAGCGGAGAGATGCGGCTCACCGGCACCTTCGCCGATGCCGATGGCGGTGAAAGGAATGGAAGTGTGGTGGTGCGCTGGAACGGGTGTGGGCGGGAGCCTGGCTTCAGCTTCGAGTCCTAGGCTCCAGGAACTCTGACGGGCCGCACAGCAGGATCACTGCGGCTCGTGGTGCAACTCCCCAAAAAAAGAGTAGGAGCTGCAGCTGCTCGAGGCGGAGCAGAAGCGCAGCGTGGCCATGTCGAAGACGCTGGTCTGATCCGGAAAGAACGTCGAGTGCAGGTCGAGGGTGAACGGGACCCGCTGCCCCGCCCTCGGACCACTCAGAAACCGGGCGGTTCCGGTGACGACAGCGCTCTCCGGAATATTGGTGACGGTTCCGCAGGGACTGCCCTGTGGAATGCAGTTGCCGTAGGGAGTGGCCCCGGTGACCCGCAGGGTACCCGTCCCCACCAGAGGAATGGCAAAGATGCCACTTCCGCTGACCGAGCCGTCCGGATAATGAATCACCCGGGTAGTCAGCGATCTGGTCTGGTTGAAGCTCTGGAAATAGAGCCCCCAGTCCGCTCCCGCCGGCAGAATGACTGGAGTGATGATGCTGAGGTCGGGCCGCTCAACATCGGGGCCGTCCGGAGGAGCGGTCGGAGGTTCGCTGCAGGCCGCAAGCACCAGAGTAGCGGCCAGAACAGCGCGGCGACACCAGCTTTGCATATAGAGCGCCTGGGCTAATCCTGAATCATGCGGCGGCGGGGCCCGAGCCGCTGTCCATCAGGTGCCGCGCGCGTCTGGCGAGAACCGCCAGTGCGAGCAGAAATACCATAGGCAGAGCGACGACCGACGCCAGGAGGCTTTCGTCCCAATCCTCGGGGCGACCCTTGCGGAGCAGCGATGAGGCGAGGAAGCCGAGCAGCAGGTACAGGACCAGAGTGGTGAGCGAAATCGTAATCATTATCTATGCCTTCAGGGGCAGCCGTGCGGCGGCCCGGTCGAGCAGATACCGACGAACAGACGTTCGAGCTCTGCGATTGTGATGGAGTGTGATGCAGCTCACAATCTAAAAATCCTCCCCGGCCTCGCAAGTCCGAATTTTCATCCTCCAGTGACTTCGCTCACCGCAGCTTAGGCTCAAAAGTAGAGGTTGCAGCGACCCCAGCCGGCCGGCTCGGGTACACGGACATCAACGGTATGGAGCAGAGATGAAAGCGAGCTTTGGAAGCCTGGTTCTACTGGCCGGTTTGGCGGCATGTTCGACCAACAGTCAAAAAGCTGGAGACGAGAGCACCAAGGTCGCGACCGATACTCTGGTCGAGACCAAGAAGGTTGCCGACACGATGGTGGTGAAGAAGGAGACCACTGTAGCTGCCGACACCACCGTGAGGGCGGATACCACGATCGTGGCTGATACCTCGGTTACCGCGGACACCACTGTTGCCGCCGATACCAGCCATGTCGGCAAAGAGGGCGTGATCAGCGTAGACACCACCAAGCAGCAGTAAGAAATGAACGCACGGCGAGGTGGGCATCAAACCGGCCCACCTCCCCTTCAGTACTTTGGCGGCAAGGTCCGATATCGATCCAGCAGCTCGGTCTGCCGGCTGACCAGCGGAATCTCTTTCCCTCTGATAAACAGGTGATTCCACTCGGCTGGAGAACTCCAGGGGATCTCCGGTCCAGACCACCACGTTGGCCACCTTTCCCACGTCGAGCGATCCATAGCGATCGGCTAACGCCCGCCACCTCTGCCGTGGACAGGGTGATCGAGCGCAGCGCGTCGTCCCAGCTCATGCCGTTCCGGACCTCGTTCCCCGCTGCCTGACGCAGATCTCTGAACTGCGCGGCATCCTGTTGCGCCACGCCGATCTTCACTCCCGCTTTCCAGAGGAGCGTGGCGTTGTCCAGCCGGGCATTGAGCGCGTCGAACCGGGGCACGTCGGTGAGCGGCTCCAGCAGCACCGGCACCTTCGCCCGGGCCAGCTCCGGCGCCACCTGCCATCCCTCGGCGCCGCCCCAGATCACCATCCTGAGATTGAACTCCTGACCGATTCGAAGCGCGGTCTCGATGTCGCTCCGGCGGTTGGCGATCACGAACAGCGGCAGCTTCCCCTTGAGCACCGGCAGCAGCGCCTCCAGCTCTTCGGCCGGGGCGGCCAGCGGCTGCATCTGGGCCTTTCGGAAGTCGTCTCGTCGCTTTTCGTACTCCAGCGCATCCCGCAGCACCCGCCGCAATCGTTGGGTGGCCCGGGCCCGGCTCCCGCCGCCGGCTTCCTTGCCGCCCTGGCCCAGGTCGGCCATCATCGCCACCGGCGACTGGGCCACCATGTCCTCGATCCGGTCTCCCGCGAGGTCGATCAGCACCGCCTGTCCCGGGATGAGGCCCAGCGCCCGGCTTGCTGATGGAGCTGGTGACTCCCTCGAGCCGGGCGACCGGAATTGCCATGCTGGCCGGGTCGAGCCCCTCCGCCACGTTGAACGACGGCTTCACGTCGCCGGTGGCGGTATCCTCCTGGGTCTCGATCTGGGCCCCGATGTCGAACAGTTTGAGGCCCAGGGTCGACCCGCCGTGAATGAGACCCGGCGTGATCCAGCCGCCCTTGGCATCGATCCGGGTGGCGCCGGAAGGGATCTCGATCGAGGCACCCACGGCGGCAATCTTCCCATCCCGCAGCAGCAGCGTTCCGTTCTCGATCTTGGGCCCGGAGACGGGATAGATCGTGCCGCCAGTGATGGCGATGGTCTGGGCAGCTGCCAGTCCGCAGACCGCAGTCGTCAGCAAGCCAGCGAGCAGTGCCGTCAGAACCGTCCGCCCGTCCGCCCGTCCGCCTGACCGCCTGAGCGTCCCTCCGGCTCTCCGCCCCTCCGCCTCTCCGCCCATCATTGTCCTACCCCGGGAGCCGCCGTACCAAGATTGAAGTCGGTTTCCAGCCGCCGCTTCGAATCGCTCCGGTCGAACACCAGCCAGCCCTCGTTGTACACCCGCTCGGCCTTGCTGTAGACCGAGAAAGGATCGCCCGACCAGACGACCACGTCGGCCGATTTGCCGGGCTCGAGCGTCCCCGTGGTGCTGTCGATGCCGAGGGCCCAGGCCGGATTGGCGGTGAGCCAGCGAATGGCCTGCTCCCGGGTGATGTTGATGCCGGCGTTACGGCCGGCGTACATCGCCTTGGCCGCCTCCTGGTTGAGCCGCTGAATCCCCTCTTCGCTGTCGGAGTGGATGATCGCGCGGGCGCCGGCCTGCTGCAGCAGGGCAGCGTTCTGGGGAATGCCGTCGAGCGACTCCATCTTGAAACCCCACCAGTCGGCCCAGACCGCGCTCGCTACGCTGTCGCGGGCCAGCAGGTCGGCGATCTTGTATGCCTCCACCGCATGGTGGAAGGCGCGGATGTGAAAGCCGAATTCCCGGGCGAGATCCAGCATCTGCGCCATCTCGTCGGCCCGGTAGCAGTGGTTCTGGATGAAGGCCTTGCCCCGGAGCACGTCGGCCAGCGTCTCCAGCTGGAGATCGCGGTCGGGCGGATCTCCCTTCTTCTTGGCCAGCCATGCGTCCCAGTCGCGCCGATACTTCTCCGCCTTGGCGAAGGCGGCGCGATAGCCCGCCATGTTGCCCATCCGGGTGGAGGGACCCTTCTGCTGGTACACCCGCTTGGGGTTCTCGCCACAGGCCATCTTCACGCCGTAGGGAGCGCCGGGATACTTCATCTCCTGCACCGTGCGCGCCGGAATCAGTCTGAGAATGGCCGAGCGTCCGCCGATGAGATTGGCCGAGCCGGGCAGCGCCTGAATCACGGTGATGCCTCCGGCCACCGCCAGCGGGATCTGTGGGTCCTGGGGCCAGAAGGAATGCTCGGCCCAGACCTGCGCCGTGTTGGGGTCGGTGGCCTCGTTGCCGTCACTCTGGCTCTCGGTACCGGGCGCGGCGTAGACCCCCAGGTGGCTATGCGCGTCGATGATCCCGGGGGTGACGTACTTGCCGCTCCCGTCAACCACGGTCGCATTCCCGGGCGGAGTTACCTTGGGTCCAACAGCGGTGATTTTGCCATCCTGAAACACAATCGACGCGTTCCTGAGCTCGGGACCGGCGGCGGTGAGGATGGTGGCGTTTCGGATGACGACAGGGGCCGACGGGTGCCGGACGTACGTGGACGGATATTGGGGGCGGAGCGCGCTCAGCGAATCGCTGACTCCGGAAGTGCCGGCGTGGTGTGCGCGCGTGGAGTCAGTGCGACGAGATGAGACCTGACCAGTGGGCCGGCGAGATCGGAGAACTGCGAGGCTATAGTACGGCCCGCACTGGAGACGGCCAGAACGTCTCGAGCTGGGAAGAGCTGACTCCATTCTGGACTAGACCGACCCGATCTCAGCCGGGGTCCGATCCGACAACCGCTCGGGAGTCACATACCAGCCGGCACCTCGGGAACGTCCCGCCGCGGAACTGGAAGTGCTCCTCGGGAAGGATGCGTCCCTCCAGCAGGGCTTCGGGGCCGGCTTCTCTGCCAAAGCCGCTCCGCCCTCCGGGTCGCGGCTTGCCAGGCCGGGATCCAGTGACCGGCAGGAATTTCCGGATAAAGTGACCCGAACTTCGGGTCCAGTCGAGTACGGCGAAGTGGGCCCACGGACACCACCATGTTGGGTTTGTGCGGGCGCCTATAGTGCCCCGAATTCGCGCGATGCAGGGGTGATCTGGATCACACTTCGGCTCCGGCGTTGCCTCCAGCAACGCTTCTTCCGGGAAGTGAGGCCAGGCAGTAGGTTCTCCGATCCTTCAATCCCCCCTATCGGCAGAGGTCCCATGGTCGCGCCCGTTCCGGCCCGCTCGCTCACGGTCCTGGTGGTCGAGGACGAGGACGGACTGCGCCTGCTGATGCGTCAGGTGCTGGAGGGCGCGGGGTATCAGGTCTGCGAAGCGGACGAGGGACTTCAGGCCCTCAGCGTACTGCTCCAGGGCCGGCCGGTAGACCTGGTGGTCAGCGACATCAGGATGCCGCGCATGGATGGGTACGAGCTGGCCGCTCACATGCTGGCGCTGGCAATTAAGGTCCCGATTCTCTTCGTGACCGGCTACGTGAACGAGCTGGATGGCACGGTGCTACCCGGGCCGGTTCTGGCCAAGCCGTTTGAGGCGGAGCAGCTGTTGGCCCGAGTGCGGCAGTTGCAGGCGGTCAGTGCTTAAGTCACGAGTCACGAGTCGTGAGTCGCGAGTGAGCCGGCAGTAAGTTTCAGAGACCATTTCGAAACTGATTCAATGCGCACCCACCTTCGTTCCGCTCTCCCGGCGATCCCGCCGATCGTTCCCACGCTCAAGCCGGACCCATTCAACCATCCGGCCTGGCTGTTCGAGCCCAAGTACGACGGCTTCCGGGGGATGCTCTATCTCACCCCGTCCGGCTGCAACCTCTACTCCAAGCGCGGCAACCTGATGACGCGGTTCGCCGGCTTGGCCCGGCAGGTCGCGGACGAGCTTGGAGCGCGGGAGCTGATCCTCGATGGAGAGATCGTGTCGCTGGACGACGAGGGGAGAATCGAGGCCGAGGGCAGGGAGCTGTTCGAGGGCTAGCGTCCGCCTCCGGAATTCATTGGACGTGCTTCCGCATTGCCGTCGCGGACGCGGGGCAGGCGGTTTGGAACTCAACTGACGACCGGACGCCCTGCGCCACCTCATCCCGCCGCACGCAGACGAAGCCGAACTTCGGGAAGTAGTGCTCGGCGGTGGTGGTGAGCAGATAGACGTCGTCGATTCCTCGCTCCCGAGCCAGGTCGAGCGCCCGTTCCACCAGCACCCGTCCCACCCCGCTGCCTCTCCAACTTTCCTCCACCGCGGCCGACCGGAGCAGGGCCGACTGGCCATAGAGCTCGAGCCCGACCACTCCGACCAGCCTTCCATCGGCCTCGGCCACCAGGAACTGCGAAAAGTTGTCGGCTACGCCGGCCGTGGGCAGACCGGACCGGTCGAGCAAGCCGAACACGGCTTCGAGATCAGTGGCGCTCGCGGTGCGAAGCTCAACACAGTGCCCGTTCTTGAGCTCAGCTTCCATTGGACTCCTCCATTATCTCGGGGCTTCCGTGGCCCGGACGAAAGCGCCCATCACCCGGCCATCCACCTCACGGGCGAGCTCATCCGTCTCGAGTCCGCTGCCGGCCAGGAATGCCTTGGCGTCGTCGAACTGGTAGACCCGGGTGGGCTCGATCCCGATCTCCTCGAAACCGGCCTCCTGAAGCAATCGGGTATAGTCCGCTTCGCTCAGCGCTCCGGCGACGCAACCGACCCACAGCTCCATGCTGCGGCGCACCTCGGCCGGCACCTCACCCCGGACAACTACATCGGACACGGCAAAGCGGCCGCCCGGCTTGAGCACCCGGAATGCCTCGCGCAGCGCCTGGCCTTTGTCGGCCGAAAGGTTGATCACGCAGTTGGAGATGATCACATCCACCGAGCTGTCGGGAAGCGGAATCGCTTCGATCTCGCCCTTGAGAAACTCCACGTTCTCCAGGCCGGCGGCTCGCTGGTTCTCCCGCGCCAATGCCAGCATGTCGTCCGTCATGTCCAGGCCGTAGGCCTTGCCGGTGGGACCGACCCGACGGGCGGACAGCAGGACGTCGATGCCGCCGCCGGACCCGAGGTCGAGCACCACCTCGCCGGGATTGAGCTCGGCCAGCGCGGTGGGATTGCCGCAGCCGAGTGAGGCCAGCACGGCTTTTTCAGGCAGAGCGGCGGTCTCGGCATCCTGGTAGAGATTCGACGTGATCGGATCGCCGGCGCTCCCGCCGCAGCAGGTGGTGGAGCAGCAGGAGGTCCTGGCTCCCTCTGCCACCTCCCGGGCCGCCTTGGCATATCGCTCGCGAACTGTGGCTCTCAGGTCTTCACCGCTCACGTGCAACCTCCTAACAAGATTTGTTGATGCTTTCGGTAAATAAAAACCGGATCAGCAGCAGCCGGTCTTCCGCTCCGCAGGAGACGGAGGCGAGGCCAGCGCCTCGACCGTGTCGCCCAGCTCGTTCAGGGTTTCGGGATTGAGGGTGTAGTACATCCAGCGGCCCTCCCGCCGGTCGGTTACCAGATCGGCGTCCTTGAGCACTTTCAGGTGAAAGGAGAGCCGCGACTGGGCCGCGTCCAGGGCATCGGTCAGATCGCAGACGCAGCGCTCTCCGAAGCGAAGCCGCTGCAGGATAGAGAGACGGGTGCTGTCCGAGAGCGCGTGAAACAGCTGGACGGACCGATCCAGATCTCGGTTTGGTGCGCGTTGCCATACCCGAACTATATCAACTTTTATTGATGTGTCAAGAGTCGTCTGTCAGACCGGGATGAGCCGGGCCAGTTTCCTATCATCCCGCACCAGATACCGGCCGCGGCCGGCCGATTCGATGATGCCGTCCTGCCGGAGCTCGCGAAGCGCGCGGACGACGACCTCCCGGACCGTGCCCAGCTCTTCGGCGGTCTCCAGCTGCGTCCGGCCGAGGGTGAAGGGAGCTCCGGGGCCAACCGCCTGCTGGCGGGTTTGGAGCAGCCGGGCGAGCCGAGCATTCACATCCTGCGCTGCCAGACCGTCGATCCGGTCTACCAGGTGCCGAGTGCGCTCGCCCAGGCGGTGGAGAAAGAGAAGCGACGTCTCCGGGCTGGAACGGACGGCCGACCGAAGTGCCTCGCTCGGGAGCAACAGACAGCGAGTCGGCTCACCGGCGATGGCGGTGGCCGGATAGGTGCCACCATCGAACACCGGCACTTCACCCAGCGCCCCGCCCGGACCCTCCTCATGGATCACGTGCTGCCGCCCGTTGCCCCGGACCACCCGGACCCTCCCCTCGAGCACGACCAACAGTCCGGCCGGAACCGTTCCAGCAGCAAAGAGAAGCTGGCCGGCGGCAAACCGCCGCTCGATTGAGCGGTGGGCCAGGTTGGCGACGAAGGCTGGGTGACAGGTGGGCGAACAGCGGCAGGTTGGACAGCAGGCAGGGATCGATCATGGGATTCCCGACGGGTCGAGGGAACAAAAGTTCCTGCTTTCCCGCTGGGCAGAGCGTACGCTTCAGAATCTTTGATGGAGCGACTCCATGTTCCGGTTCAATGCCCGGCTCTGCGCTCTCGGTCGCGGTACTCGCCTCGACTGAGTGTCACAGCATCCGAGGCCCAGGATGCGGGAGACACCGCCTTCAACTCGATGCAGTCCCGCGGCCGGATGGCCATGGGAGTGGACCAGTACACCTCCACCCATCGCTTCGAAGATCTGCCCGACGGCGGGCGGATCGAGCTGCAGCGGAACCGGCCGGACAGCGCCGGAGTGCAGGCCATCAGAGAACATCTGCGGGCGATTGCCGATGCCTTTGCCAAGGGCGATTTCGCTGCGCCCGCGCTGGTGCACGCCGGGGAAGTTCCGGGAGCGCGCACCATGGCCGAGAAGCACCGGGCTATCCTCTATCAGTACCGACCGCTACCATTGGGTGGTGAGGTTCGGATCACCACAGGGGACGCCCAAGCCCTGCAGGCGATTCACACCTTTCTGGAGTTTCAGCGGCGGGAACACCGGGCCGGGCCATAAATCACCACGTCAACCGGTACCGGGAAGTAAGGTCAATGCCGTCCCTCGGACGTGAGGCTCACCTGACGTTTCCATTTCCCGCGGATTGCCACCACCATACTGGTCGTCGACGACGAGCGGCTCTCCCGGCGCATCGCCTATCGGATTCTGAGCGAGGAAGGGTACCGGGTGCTGGAGGCGGAATCCGCCCCCGAGGCGCTCGATGTGCTCAGCCAGGCCCGGGGCCGGATAGACCTGGTGATCCTGGATGTGGTGATGCCCGACTGCGACGGAGTGGAGCTGGGCCAGATCATCCTGGAGGAGTGGTCCGACCAGCGGCTCCTCTATATGTCCGCCCATCCCGCCGAAGTTCTGGTTCAGCATGGGCTTCAGTCGCTGGACGTCCCCTTTCTGGCCAAGCCGTATACCCGGGACGAGGCGCTGGCTAAGGTCCGCCAGGCACTGGAGCGCCGCCACGCTACCGAGGCCAGCCCGGTGGAGCGGCGCAAGAAGGCCCCGACTCCCGGGTAAGTAACGAAGGCTGCACCCCCGCCGCCCAGATTGCCGCTCGTCAGCCCACTGTAATGCTCCAGCCGGTTCTGCGTCTGCAGGTGTGAAGGCCAAAGCTGGCAACCCACACCTGAGGAGACGTATCATGTCTAGCAATGAGACCACCAAGCAGGGCTGTCCCTGTGGCTGCAACTGCTCCTGCGGAGCCGACTGCCCCTGCTGAGCTGGGCGGCTGCAATTGTGGCTGCGGGTGCGAGTAAGTCGAGAGTCATGAGTCGCGAGTCACGAGAAATGAAGCGAGAAATTGCTCGAACCGACTGTCGCTGGAGTAGCCTCGCGTCTCGCGTCTCGCGTCTCGCGTCTCGCGTCTCGCGTCTCGATCTCATGTCTCGTGACTCGTGACCCATGACTACTCACCACCCTGCCACCCCGGACGCTGTTCGAGTCCTTCTGGACAACCACTCGCGCTTCCTCGCGTTTCTGGAGCGGCGGGTAGGGTCGCGGGACGAAGCCGAGGACATTCTGCAGGACGCGTTCGTCCGCAGTCTGGAGCGCGCACCGCCGATGGAGGACACAACCTCGGCCATCACCTGGTTCTACCGGGTGCTGCGGAACGCCCTCACCGACTACTATCGCCGGCAGGACAGCCGGGGTCGAGCGACTGAGAGACTAGCGGCGGAGACCGAATCAACGACCGAGCCCGACAAGGAGCTGGAGGCCGTGGTCTGCGCCTGTGTCATGGGCCTGTTGGAGACGCTCAAGCCGGAGTACGAGACCGCACTTCGCCGGGTGGAGCTCGAGGGCGCCAGTGTCCGCAGCTACGCCGAGGAAACCGGGATCACTCCGGGCAACGCCGGCGTACGGCTGCACCGGGCGCGGGAGGCGCTTCGCAAGCAGCTGGTGCGGTGCTGTGGAGCCTGCCTGGAGCACGGCTGCTTCGACTGCGCGTGTCGAAAGTGACCAGTCGCCAGTCCACAGTCCTCAGCCCTCAGGACCAGAGATTCTGATCCGACACCGGCACTCTTCGTTCCGAGATACCAACGTCTAGCAGCTGGGGGCTAGCGACTGGGCACTGGCGACTGGCGCTCGTCCCTCTACTACTCGTTTACGCGGGTCGGGCCCAGGCCCAGCACTCTCCGGCCCAGATGCCGGAGCGTCCCTTCGGCATTCCCATGACCCGGATGGGCTCGGGCACGGCGTGGCTGCCGGATGCCTCCGCCATGCGGGCCTGGCACTTCGGTGCGGGCTCGTGGATGCTGATGGTCCACGGCGACGCTTTTCTCCAATACGACACCCAGGGCGGTCCCCGCGGCGACGATCAGCTGGGCAGCATCAACTGGGGGATGCTGATGGCGATGCGGCAGCTGGCCGGCGGCACGCTGCACCTGCACGCGATGGCCAGCGCCGAGCCGGCGACCATCGGCGCGCAGGGCTATCCGCTGCTGCTCCAGACCGGCGAGACCTACCAGGGCCAGCCGCTGCACGACCGGCAGCATCCTCACGATCTCCTGATGGAAGTCTCGGCGATGTACGAGCGCGCCGTGGCGGGCTCCTGGGGCGTGATGGCGTATGTCGCTCCGGTGGGCGAGCCTGCCATCGGACCAGTGGCGTACATGCACCGGCCTTCGGCGCTGAACGATCCGTTTGCGCCACTGGCACACCACTGGACCGACGCCACCCACATCACCTACGGCGTGCTCACCGCCGGTGTCTTCACCCGTCAACTCAAGCTCGAGGGCACGTTGTTCAACGGCCGCGAGCCGGACGAGGACCGGTACGAGCCGGACTTTCATCCGCTCGACTCCTACGGCGCCCGGCTCTCGCTGGCGCCGGATCCGCACTGGGCGCTGGCCGCGAGCTACGGTCACCTGGTCGAGCCGGAGGCACTGCATCCGGATGAAGATCAGGACCGGCTCGGCGCATCGGTGCTGCACACCACGCCATTGGGGAAGCGGGGCGAATGGGCTTCGGCCCTGGTGTACGGCGCCAACCAACGCGGCCGCATGAGGGATCAGCCGGGGACTGGGAGCACAGCCTGATCCTGGAATCGAACCTTCAGCTCGATGCGGCCAACACCGTCTTCGGCCGGCTCGAGTACGTTCGGAAGGCGGGCGACGAACTTGGCCCTGCCCGCCCCCTTGACCGAGCAGGCGTTTGATGTGGGCGCGCTGTCTTTCGGATACGTGCGCGAGTGGGCCAGATTTGGAGGGGCCACCCTGGGAGTTGGCGCCCGCGGTGCGATCAATTTCGTCCCGGAAGATCTCGAGGGTGAGTACGGCAGCCGGACGCCGGTTGGACTGGCCGTCTTCGTTCGGGTCCGCCCGGCGCTGCTGGAGGGTGGGGGGGCCGGCGCGATGGACGCTCACATGCATCATTGATGAAGGAATCATCGCGGACGTGACCACGAGTCCAATCCGCCTCCCCGCAGCGCCGCCTCATCCAGGCGGGTCCAGTACTGGTACCGTCCTGGAACGGGGACTCGACACCTCCAACGGATTGGATTTCGTGCAGGAGCGTCTGGTGCTGGTCGGCAAGACGCTCTTTCTGGTGTCTTTCGCTTTCTATCTCTTCCTCCTCGGCAGCAAGGTGCTGGTCGGCGGCGCCCCATTCATTGCAGTAGTGAAGGGTCCTGTTGCGTACGGTCACCTCGGCGCCAGCTCGACCATGGCTCTGCTTTGGCTCCTGGCCCGGCGCGCCAGGCTCTCGCTGCGGAGCCTGGGGGCGCTCGATGCCGTCAGCTTCGTGGTGGCCTGTGGTTCCCTATCCCTGATGACAATGAACGACGAGGGCCAGATCCTCCAGGTGCTGCTGGCCCTCATCGTGACCGTGATGATCCGGGCGATCCTGGTGCCGTCCCGCCCGGGCCGGACCATGGTGCTCTCGGCGCTGGTTTTCCTGCCGACCGTGATCGTCTGCATCGCGCGGCATCACCCCACGGTGCTCCTGCCCGGGTTCAGCGCGGCCTACCAGAAGCAGTACATGACCCTCAACACGATCCTCTGGAGCGTGCTGGGGACCACCTTGGCCACCATCACCTCTCGGGTCACCTACGGGCTCCGCCGGCAGGTCGCCGAAGCCAACGAGTTGGGCCAGTATGTCCTGGAGGAGAAGATCGGGGGCGGCGGGATGGGTGAGGTCTGGCGGGCCCGACACCGGCTGCTGATCCGCCCGGCTGCGATCAAGCTCATCCGTCCGCAGATGTCCGGCGACGCCGAGCTGCTCCTCCGGCGCTTCGAGCGCGAGGCCCGCGCTACCGCCGCGCTCAAGTCGCCGCACACGGTGCAGCTCTACGACTTTGGCGCCACCGAGGACGGCAGACTGTATTACGTGATGGAGCTGCTCGACGGACTGGATCTGGATACCCTGGTCCGCCAGTACGGGCCGCTGCCGGCGGAGCGGGTCGTTCACATCCTGCGCCAGGTCTGCTCCTCACTGCAGGATGCGCACGTGAACGGACTGGTGCACCGCGACATCAAGCCGGCGAACATCGTGGTGAGCCGCGCAGGAACAACGTTCGATTTTGCCAAGGTGCTCGACTTCGGCCTGGTCAAGCTCGACACGGACCGGAAGACCGAGGACGATATCAAACTCACCGACGAGGGCAGTGCCGGCGGCACTCCCGCGTTCATGGCACCCGAGGTGGTGCTCGGCGTGGCTGACACCGATCACCGGGTTGACCTCTATGCGTTGGGATGTGTGATGTACTGGCTGCTTACCGGCAAGCTGGTTTTCGCGGGAAAGAGCGTCGTGGAGGTGATGTTCCATCACGCCCACACGGCCCCATCCAAACCTTCGACCAAGTCCGAGCTGCCTGTTCCGGCTCCCCTCGAGGAGCTGGTCATGGACTGCCTGGAGAAGGACCCCGCCCGGCGTCCGGCCAGCGCCGAAGCGGTGAGCACACGGCTTGACGACGTATCTCTGGACCCGGCCTGGACCGTCGACCGCGCCGAGCGCTGGTGGGAGATGCACCGTCCGGCGCCGGCGGGAGCGCGGCGAGCGGCGGAGGTGCTTCTGTCTCACGAGGGTCGGGAGGTGCGGATCGGTCCGCGGGTCAGGCCGAAGGGATAGCTGTCATCCGACTCAGCATGTAATCGGTCATTGCTGTGGCCAGCTCGTGCTCACCCATGAACACCCGTCCCAGATTCTTCTGCTGCAGGAACTCCGCCTCCTCGTCGCTGTGCGTGCGGAGCAGGCATTCGATATGGGGATTCAGGGTCCGGGCAATCTCCACGATCTTCCGGATCTTCACCGGATCCGGAGTGGCCACCACGAGTATTCGGGCCCGCGCGACGTGGGCCTGCACCAATACCTCCGCCTCGCTCGCGTCCCCCGCGACGGCGTGAATCCCGCGATCGCGGAGTCGTTCCACCGCCTCCCGGTTCATCTCAGCCACGACGTAGCGAATTCCTCTCTCGCTCATTGCCTTGGCGATCCGGGTACCGACCCGGCCGAAACCCACCAGGATCACGTGCCCGGTGAGCGTCTCGACGTCCACGGTTGCGGGGAGCTCCGCCAGGGGATCGTCGCGCCGGTCCAGCTGCCGAGCCAGCGCGGAGTGCCGGCGGACCCAGCGCTGCAACGGCTCGATGGCGGTAAATACCAGCGAATTGAAGGTGATCGAGATCAGGGCCCCGGCCAGGATGAGACTTTGTCCCTCCTGGGGCAACAGACCCAGGCTGAGTCCCAGTCCCGCCAGGATGAAGGAGAACTCGCCGATCTGGGCCAGGCTCGCACCCACCGTGAGCGCGGTGTTGAGAGGGTAGCGAAACGCGAGCACCAGGACCACTGCCGCAATCGTCTTGCCGAACATGATAATGGCGACCACCGCCACCACTTTGAGCGGCTCCCGCAACACGATGGCGGGCTCGAACAGCATTCCCACCGAGACGAAGAAGAGGACGGAGAATGCGTCCCTTAAGGGGAGCGACTCCTCCGCCGCCCGGTGGCTCAAGGCCGACTCACGCATCATCATCCCGGCGAAGAACGCACCCAGCGCAAAGGACACGCTGAAGAGCTCCGCTGAGGCATAGGCGACTCCCACCGCAGCGGAAATCACAGCGAGGGTGAAGAGCTCGCGGGAGCCGGTGCGAGCCACTGCCCAAAGGAGCCGTGGCAGAAGGCGCTTTCCCACGATCAGCATCAGGGCAACGAACGCCGCGACCTTGCCCAGCGTCACCGCGATCGTAGAACCCAGGTGTTCTGCTGCCGCGGTCGCCTCTGCTCCGCTGCTCGTCTGCCCCGATGTCCCGCCGAGTGCCGGCGCCAGGGCGGGCAAGAGGACCAGAATGAGCACCACAACCAGATCTTCCACCACCAGCCAGCCCACTGCGATCCGACCATTGAGCGACTGCAGCAAACCTCGCGACTCGAGCGCGCGCAGCAGGACCACGGTGCTGGCCACCGACAGGGAGATTCCGAAGACCAGTCCGGCTCCCCAGCTCCACCCCCACCAGTGCGCCACCGCCGCCCCGAGGACCGTTGCTCCTATGATCTGCACCATTGCGCCGGGGACGGCGATCCGGCGGACCGCCATCAGGTCCTCGAGTGAGAAGTGGAGCCCGACGCCGAACATCATCAGCATGACACCCAGCTCGGCGAGCTGGCTGGTGAGGTGGACATCGGCCACGAAACCAGGCGTTGCCGGACCGACAATAATCCCGGCGACGAGGTAGCCCACCAGTGGCGGCACGCCGACCAGCGTGGCCAGGTAGCCCATGACCAGCGCGAGGCCCAGCCCCGCGGCTATAGTGGTGATGAGAGTGATATCGTGGGGCATCTGCTGTCAGTCGCTAGTCACCGACGTACCCTCCTCCTCCAGTAGACAGCCCGTAATGGACGAAACCGGGCAGGGGGTGCCTGCCCGGTCGAGTCCATGAAGTTATGAATTTTCGGGGCTGCTGTCGCCCACACGCATCATGAGTCCAATGGCCGCGATGATGAGCATGGCCGACGTCAGATAGACGGCGGCCTTCACTCCCGCGGGCATCTCCAGCCAGTGATCCCGAAACAGCGCGATGACGACCCCGGGCACCAGGCTGAGAACGATCAGCGCCCAAATCGTGTGGGTGCGTGTCCATTGGCGCGGCCGAGCCTCGGCCGCCGATTGTTCTATCATTTCCGGCATGATTGACTCCCTCCGGTATCCCGGGCTTTACGCGGGGGACACCAGGCACAGTGGGTTGTATTCAGAGAAAGAATGGGCCGCCGACGGGGAAGTCGGCTTGACGATTCAACTGTGCGTGGGAGGGCCGGTCGGAAACAGCGGGTAGTGCCGTGCTGTGCGGGCTGGAGCATCGATCCCGGCCGAAGTCGCGGCCGCGAGACCCTGGGGCTCGAGGGCATGAGCGGGGACATCGCTGGGCACCCCGGCCCAGGAGGGGCCCCCGTGCCGATACAGCCGTGGTCCGGACTGGATCGGAAGTACGCTTCTGACCGTGGGTAGCGACAACCACGGAGCCGAACCGATCGATTCCCCAGCCCGGAGCAGCTCGGAGCGATTCAGGGTTTCGGAGGGGCGCGTCGCCAGCGGCCCCGCAATGAGCGAGGCCAGTAACGGAATCCAGAGAGGCTGAAGACGGCGAAGCATGCGCAAATTTAGGTCAGCGAAGCGGAGACCGGTATCCTGAACCGAGGGAGGCAAAGACGTGTCGTGCTCCGCGTCACGGACACCGAGGGCCGAGTTCACCTTTATCGAAGCTGCGGATCGGCCCGTGGGGAAACGTCGAGCGAGAGCACCACTACACGGAGAACTCAGGATGACCAATGGCAGCACGCTCACGCGTACGCCAACATGGATACCCGGGGCAGCGCACGCGCTGCTGCGGGTGATCACCGGCGCACTGTTCATGGAACACGGAGTCCAGAAGCTCTTCGGACTGCTGGTGGACCCGTCCCAACCCTGGCATGGCCCTCCCCCGATGTTCTCCCAGTTCTGGTTTGCCGGTGTGCTCGAGACTTTTGGCGGGCTCCTCATCGTTCTCGGCCTGCTCACCCGGCCGGTGGCGTTTCTGCTCGCCGGCGAGATGGCAGTGGCGTACTTTACGGTCCACGTGCACCGGAGCTTCTGGCCCGTGCTCAACGGCGGGGAGCACACGGTGCTCTACTGTTTCATTTATCTGTATCTTGTGGCCACCGGGGCTGGGCCATTCAGCGTTGATAGCACGATTGCCGCCCGACGGCAGGCGCGAAGCAGCTGATCGATTGGTGCGGCTGATAGCTCCTACGTGAGTGTCCTGGCGTAGGAGCTTTTGTATGCCCGCTGCGTCCAACACGGAGGCCCGCAAAAATGGTTTGGTACGTCGCGCTGGGCGGAGCTATCGGGAGCGTGGCCCGATATCTGGTCGGCCTTACGGTTCAGAGCCGGAGCGGCCTGGATTTTCCGGTCGGTACCCTGCTCGTCAATCTCACCGGCTGTTTGCTGCTGGGTTTCCTCGCCCGGTACTTACTCGAGACCTCGGCAGTCAGCCCGGAAGTCCGGGCGTTGCTCACCACCGGTCTTTGCGGCGGCTATACCACGTTCTCCACGTTCAGCTATGAGACGATGACTCTCATCGAAGATGCCGACTGGCGCCGGGCCGCGCTGTACGTGGCGCTCAGTGTGCTCGGGGCCCTCGGCGCAACCATACTGGGTATGGCTAGTGCCCGACTGTTGCTCGATCTTCGGCATCCGGGCTAGGAGGCTGCATGCACGGGTTCAAGGGAGAGCGCACCTTGATGCGCATCCATGTGGGCGAATCGGATAAGTGCAAAGGGAAGCCGCTCTACAAGGCCATCGTCGATCTCCTGCGCGAACGGCACTACGCCGGGGCGACGGTCTTCAGGGCCATGACGGGATTCGGAGCGAGTGCACGGGTGCGCACCGACAGGATCGAGGTGCTTTCTCTGGATTTGCCGATCGTGATCGAGGTGGTGGAGACGGAGGATAAGATTCAGGCGATCCTCCCCGAACTGGACAGCATGATCGGGGGCGGGCTGATCACCCTCGAGCGCGCCCGGGTGATCATGTATCGGCCGGGTGTCTCTCCGGAGAAGCGTGACGAGGGCTGGAGCATCGACCGGGGCGGCTGAGGCACCCGGTTTCGGAAAGAGACTGTGACGGCGTTTCTAGTGGCCGAACCGGTGGATGGCCTTGATCACCAACCCGCTGGTGAGCGGGTGTCCCACGGCCCAGGTGCTGGGGAACCGGTGCGGCGCCAGGGGATCTGTGGTGTACCCGGAGTTCCAAACCACGTAGAGATCATCGCCGATGGTGGGAATCCAGTGAAAGCGCAGATTCACATCCACCCGCTCGTCGTCGTTGTTGTACTGCGCAAAGGCGAGTACGTCGGTGCGCGTATTGAAGGCATACTCGAGACGAGTGCTGGCCTGCACTGCTGTAAAGTCCCCCGCCGGAAGCCGTACGTCGTTGCGATCGAGCTCTGCACCCAGGATCACATGGCCGCCCCCCCGCCAGCTGCCACTCAGGGAAAACTGGGTATCGGTGCCATCGTAGAAATCACCCAGGCCGAGCACGCTTCCCAGGGTGAGAGGATGGCTCGGTGAAGTAGTGAAACGCACCTCACCCCGGTTCCACCAGTAGCGACCCGGCGGGAGTTGAACGCCATGGAACAGGTCGAAGCTGTCGGCCGGGGCATCCAGGGAACGCTGCAGGTTGAACTCGAAAGTCGCGCCTGATTGAAAGGTTCCACCCAGCGGCCGCCACTCGAAGTCGGCGGTTTGCCAGTCCTCGCTCCGGAACAGGTTCCCGGATTCATCGGCAATGATGTCCCAGCTGGGGACCAGCAGCAGGTCCAGCTGGCGGATGCCGAGCACATGGGGGCGGGGCATGAAGTCGATGTGGCCGGTGGTCTCCCAGATGCCGGTGCGGCGGACGAACCCCAGAGTGGGCGAGAACCCGGAATCGAGTCGATACAGGGAGACGAAGTTGTCGAACAGGTCATTGGGATAGTCGGTCGCCACACGCCAGGCAAGCGGAGTGCCTGGAATCCCCGGTACCTGGGTGCCGGCAATCCAGAAGGAAGGCTCCAGATTGCGCCCACCCAACACCAGCGGCAGATCGACATCGAAACCAGCCGCCCGCTCCGATCCTGCGACACCGGGCCCGGA
Organism: uncultured Gemmatimonadales bacterium; assembly: GCA_963698975.1. GTDB lineage: Bacteria > Gemmatimonadota > Gemmatimonadetes > Gemmatimonadales > GWC2-71-9 > CAVVWJ01. The sequence goes on along the minus strand of CAVOSV010000002.1, from coordinate 363,510 downwards.
CCGCACGATGCCGATCGCTCCGATGTAGGAGCGAGCCAGCAGATCGTGCTTTACCCGTACCACGAGATCATTCGCTTCGTCGCCGTTCCCGGTCCGGGCATCCAGGACGCCAACAGTCCAGGGACCGGCCTTGCCATGCAGGCGGGCGCCCCCCAGGATCGAGACCGGCACCCCGTCCTTCAGGCCGATCCTGCGAGAATAGAAGAGCTGGGCCCGCTCGGCGGTCCCGAAATCGAAGATCCCGCTCGACTCCAGAAAGAACTCCCGCTTCTCCGGAAAGAACACCGGGAAACGGGTCAGGTTGATCACCTGGCTGTCCGCTTCGACCTGGGCGAAATCCGTGTTGATCGTGAAGTCCGCCGTGAGGGTGGGTGAGACCGCCAGCTTTGCGTCGACCCCGGCCTTGGCCGTTGCGCCGCTGCCTCCTAGCGAGGTACCATCGAAATTGTGATCGTTGGTATTGGCGCTGGCCAGCGCATAGGGACGAAACTCGATGTCATGCGGTCGAGCGAGGCCGTTGAGGCCGGCGAGCTGGCCTTCATTCAGGAGCTGGTACAACCCCTCGGTGCGGCCGTACGATCGCCACAGCGCGATCTCGTTCTTCCTTCGGATGAACCGCTCGACGTTGAAGCCGATCTGGGAGACGCCCCCGCCGAATCGAAGGATGCGATAGGGAATCCGGAACTCGGCAGTCCAGCCCAGGGAATCCCGCGTGGCAGCCACGTCCCAGAGGCCGTCCCAATCCTCGTTCAGGTCATCGATGCCGATCAGCTGAGCGTCCCACCTGGCACCGTTCGGGTTGGTCCGAAATACGAATGCACCCCGCCGGTCGCCGAAGCTGTCGATCAGCAGGGTCACGTAGTCATCCACGGTGAGATCTGCGTCGCGTCGCAGCTGAGTCGCTCGGATCAGCTCGGGTGAGCGATCGTTGGCTCGGATTCCGACAAACAGGGCATCGCTGCCCCGCAGGACCCGGACGATAGTGCGCTCGGTTGCGGGAGCGGCCTCGAGGGGCTCCTGCTGCCGAAAGTCGTCCAGTGAGTCGCAGCCGAGCCAGGCGGGCTCGTCGAGCTTCCCGTCCAGCACTATGTGCTCGCCGCTCGACGCCTTCAGCTGGGCGGTAGTGTCGGTCTGGGCAGCGGCGCTGGTCGCGGCTACCACCAGGATCATGAGGCAGCCTGGCCCCTTCGTCATCGCGCCGCCGAAGAGAGAACCCGCTCTCCCAGGTCGGGAGTCACATACTCTCGAGTGAAGCCGGCTGAGCCGGAGCTTCCGGTACCGTCAGTGGAAGCGACGAGGTCATGCGCCGGCCGGCTTGACGTGCATCTTGTCGAGCGCGGAACGGAGGCCGCGGGCCAGCTTCACCGCATCGTCGTTGGCCCAAAAGTGGACGAAAAAGAGTCTCGGCTCCTCGTTCAGCATGTGATTGTGCAGGGCGTTCACCTGAATCCCCGCCCCGGCGAGAGCTTTCAGCACCGAGTTGACCTCGTCGGCGGTCATGACGAAATCGCCGGTGATGGCGGCCTTGTTCCCGCCAGTGGGCTGAAAGTTGATGGCGGTTGCCACGCCCATGGATGGGGGTATGGTCATGCCATCCACTCGCACGGGATCGGCTCGCGGCACGCTGACCTGATAAACCCCACCGTTCACCTTGCCGGTGTATCCCAGTGCCTGAGCGACCACTTTGGTGTCGAGACCCAAGGCCGGGCTGGCCGGCGCATTGGGTGCAGCAGGCGGGGTCCCGGTGAGCGCCAGTGCCGCGTGCACCGCCTGAGCGATCTTGACTGGATCGCCCTCGCCCTCGATGTGGAGGTACATGACGGGAGGAGACTCGCGCAGGGGATGGTTGTGCAGCGCCGTAGCTTCCACGCCCGACTGCTCCAGCTTGGTCAGCACCGGAGAGATCTCGGTCTCCATGAGGACGAGGTCACCCATCGCCATCGTCTTCCCGCTTTCCTGATGGAATGCTACCCAGGAGCCGAGCGCCAGCGCGGGCTTTAAGGTGACACCCGCGGCTGTAACCTTGAGGTCGCTCCGTGGCAGGCTGTATTTGTATGCGCCGTCCGGCTGTGCCTTCCCCGTCCGGCCCATCGCCTGGTCGACCGTCTTCCAGTCGGTACTGTCGGCCCGATCCTGGATCGCGGGCCTGGATCACGTTCGGAACGCATATTCCGGAAACCGGGGTGACTGCTACGATCGCCGCCAGCAGAATTTGAGCTTTCATGGATCCTCCGTATACCGACTTGCAAAGTCAGCACCAAAATCAACACTTCGAGTATACGTGAGCGACAGGAGAATGGCGGGTGAGGGTATACGGTATATGGTTGGCGCTCCTGGCCGCCGCGCTCTTTGGTGCCAGCACTCCGCTGGCCAAAGCGCTTTTGGCTGGGACCAGTCCTCAGTTGCTGGCAGGGCTGCTCTATCTGGGTTCGGGCACCGGCCTGTTGTTCGTCTCGTTGCTTGGTCGGGGCCTGGAGCGGGAGGCGTCTCTCTCCCGCGCCGACTTTCCCTGGCTGGCCGGTGCGATCGCGTCGGGCGGGGTGATCGCTCCCGTCCTTCTGATGAATGGGCTGCTCCGCACCCCAGCGTCCAGCGCATCGCTGCTGCTCAATCTCGAAGCGGTGTTCACCTCATTGATTGCCTGGCTGCTCTTCCGGGAGCACGTTCCCTTCCGGATAGCCTTGGGTATGCTGGCGATTGTTGCCGGTGGCGCCCTGCTCTCGTGGCAGGGTCAGGTCAGCTGGGGATCTGCCTGGGGTCCGCTGACCATTGTGGCGGCCTGTTTCTGTTGGGCCGTGGACAACAACCTCACGCAGAAGGTTTCTGCCGCCGATCCGGTGCAGATCGCCCAGCTCAAGGGACTCGTAGCCGGTGTGGTGAACACCAGTTTGGCGTTTTCTCTCGGCGCCCGCCTGCCCGCTCCGCTGCCGCTGGCGGGAGCACTGCTCGTCGGCTTCCTGGGATATGGCCTGAGCCTGGTGTGGTTCGTGCTGGCCCTCAGACAGCTGGGAACCGCGCGAACCGGCGCGTACTTCTCGCTGGCGCCGTTCATCGGAGCGGCACTGGGCTTGGTTCTGTATCGGGAGCAACCGACCGGGCTGTTTCTGGCCGCGGCGGCGCTGATGGCGCTGGGACTCTGGCTTCATCTCAGTGAACGGCACGAACACTGGCACGAGCACGAGCTCCTCGAGCATAGTCACGTCCACGTCCACGATGAACATCACCGGCATGAGCACTCATCCGACGATCTACCGGGAGAGCCCCACACCCACCTGCACCGGCACGAGGGGCTGAGGCATGCTCATCCGCACTATCCCGACATTCACCATCGCCATCCCCATGGGTAACCCCGGGAGACCATCAGCGATAAAGGTCAGAGTGAGGAAGGGTGGTTCAAACGAAGGATCTCCACATGATCAGGGCTAACGGTCCGACTGAGTCCGCGCGCAGTCCAGTGTCGCTCATGCTTCTCACCATCGGCGTGGCGGCCGTTTCCATAGCTGCCGCCCCGGCTCACGCTCAGCAAGCGGTCATCATCGTGCGACATGGGGAGAAGGCGGAGACGCCGAAGGACAATCCCCCGCTCAGCCCGGCCGGTCAGGCCAGGGCTCAGGCGTTGTCCGAGGCGCTGCGGGATGGTGGCATTACCACGGTGATCACGACAGACCAGGAGCGCACCCGAGCCACTGCTGCCCCGCTCCTGTCCAGATTGCACCTTCAGGCGCACATCGTTCCCCGCACCGAGCACCCCGACGCCGATGCTCAGGCCATTGTAGACATGGTCCGACACGCCGGTGGCACTGTGCTTGTCGTGAGCCATCAGTTGACAATTCCGCACATCATCGCGGACCTCGGAGGACCACCAGTGCCGACCATGTGCGACGTCGAGTTCTCGAATCTGTACATCCTGGTACCCGGGAGCCGGCCTTCAGGGCTACGGTTGATTCGTGGCCATTTTGGAGCTCCCGACCCGCCCCATGCAGCAGACTGCCACATCACTCCGATGTCGCCGCCGTAACATCGAAGGCCGGGGTGAACCGCATTTCTGCCCTTGTCTTATAACGCTTCAGAATCTTGAAGGGCATAGAGGTATCTCGGAAACATGTCCAAACGGGGTCTGGGTGAAATCCAGTAGTCTGGGAGGTATGCTTTTGTATAGAGGTATCTCGGGAATTGTCAGTAGGGCCGTTCGGGGACTCAGACTCTGAGCGTGAGCTAAATACTACTTGACAGGTCCGCGGAGGCTGTATGTCGCCCCCTCGCCCGCTCGATGCTTGTCTTGGTGAGGACGGTGTGGAACTCCCGGTGCATGTTGTTGCCAGCAACATTTATGAAGTTCCCCCGCCGACTCCTTGCCCCAATGGTGATGATTTACAAGGCAGGCTTCATCCTCGCCATCCACGCGGGAGGGGGCCCGATGTGAGTGGGAGGCCCAGCCGTCCGGTGCTCAGCCCCTGCATTCGAAGTCAACGAAATCGTCTTTGGTGAAGTGCCCGTCGCCGCTGGCGGGCTGGACGTAGTGGACGGCTGCCACCCCGATAAAGGACTGCCCCGCCTTCGAGCTGTTGAAATGGTAGGTCTCCCGGAAAGTGAACGTGAAGTCTACCGCCGGCTCGCTCGGCGAATTGAACACCTCCTGAAATACGTCGCGGAGGATGTACCGTGCACCAGTGGTCTGGCCGATGCCGGTTTCCTGGACCACGTAGTGGGTTTCCACGTGCAGAAGGCCGACGCTATTCGCCTGCCCAGTGGCGGTCCCGGAGAGCAGGATCGTTTCCCCGTTGCAGGGGTTAATGACGACCTCCTCCAGCTGGTCGGTGAACGAGGTATGGATCGGCGTGTTGACCCCGCCCACGGCCGCGGCAAGACCCGCCGCGTGGTTCTCCGTGAGCGAGGACTCAGCTCCGCAGCCGGTTAGCAGTGTTGCCACGAACAGTGTGGTTCCGGCCAGTGTCAGCGATTGCATCGTCAGATTCTCCAGGTCAGAGGGTGTTGGCTCTCAGGTCAGGTAACAGCTGGGCTTCGGGCACCAACAAGCAGGACGAAGATCAATGCGGGTGCCTTCAGCGCTTCCCAAGGTCAAACCCGGCACTCCAGCGATCCAACATCTCTGGTGAATTTGAAGTCGCCGCTCCCGGGGTTGACGAAATGAACGAAGAACTGCCCCCGGAACGACAGCCCCGGCGTGCTGCTGATGAAGTAGAACTTCTCCCCCTCGGTGAAGTGCGAGTAAAACTGATCATCGGCCGGCGCGCTGAAGCCCTCGTGATTGACGTCGTGCGACCGGTACGCCGCGCCGGTTGTCAGGCCGGTGCCGGTCTCCGACACCACAACCTGGATCTCGTAATGCAGGGTGTCGCTCGCCGTCGAGGCGGCAATGAGATTGGACTGCGCAGACAGGGTGCCGGTGAGGTGGATCGTCTCCCCGTTGCACGGGCTCACGAAGGTCTCATCCAGCGGGAGCGTGAAGGAGACCTGGGTGGCCACGCGGCGCTCCTCCGCGGGCCCACGGGTAGTCGCGGCGGTCGGGCCGGCGTCGGCGCCGCAGCCGGTCAGGAGGGCGGCCGCCAGCATCGCGGCCCCGGTCAATGTCACGGCCTGGGATTGCATCGTCGGGATCTCCATGTGAGGGACGTCGCGCAAGTGCTCATACCTGGATTCGCGTTTTTTCCGGCCAGGAAGCGACATTCGGCCGCGGACGTGCCCGAGACGTGAAGCATCGCCCAGTTGCCACCCGCCACCCCGGCGGGCATCTTGAGATGACGCATGTGACTCGCCGGCAGGCCTCGCAAACCCGTCAGGACCCCTCCGTATGGCTCAGCGCGCACGGTCGGCCACCGCCGACACCGGACACGTCACCGGCCCTCTCCAGGTCAGTGGCGACGCAGCCGAGAGCACGGACCGACTTTTCGCCTTGGCATACGAGGAGCTCCGGCGCCTGGCGCATGCCCAGCTCCGGCGCGAACGGCCGGGACACACCCTCGGTACCACCGGGCTGGTCCACGAGACGTACGTCCGGCTGGTCGACCAGCGGTGTGTCGATGGGCAGGATCGCGGGCGCTTTCTCATCGCCGCCTCCTGTGCGATGCGGCGCATTCTGGTGGATTACGCGCGTCGCAACCAGACGGCGCGTCGCGGGGGTGGTGTCGTACGACTCACGCTGGATGATGACGCGCCCGCGGCACAACGGAGCGAGATGCTGCTCGCACTCGACGAGGCACTCGACCGGATGGTCGCGCTGGATCCGCGGCTCGGCCAAGTGGTGGAATGCCGCTATTTCGGCGGACTTACCGAGCAGGAAACAGCCGATGCGTTGGGAGTGACTCGACGGACGGTACAGCGAGATTGGGCCAAGGCTCGAGGGTGGCTCTACCTGGAGATGATCGGGTGAGTCCCGGCACGCCTGATGGGGCATCAGTGAGGAACGGGGTCATGCGGGCGCGCTGGCACGAGGTGGCGCGCGTCGTGGACCTGGCGCTGGACCTCGCGCCGAATGCCCGTCCGGGGTTCGTGGAGCGGACATGCTTGCTAGATCCCATATTGCGCGGCGAAGTCGAGCGCCTCCTCGTCGCGACCGAACGCGCTGACCTCCTCTCTCAGTCCGTGGCGACCGACGCCGCGCCGTTGGTGTCCTGGGTCGCCCGTCAGGAGTCGCAGGCGCTGGAGCCCGGGACCCGCTTGGCCGCGTATGAGGTGATGGGAGTGCTGGGCCGGGGCGGCATGGCCACCGTCTACTTAGCTGAGGACCATAAGCACCACCGACGGGTGGCGGTCAAAGTCTTCGACATCGGAGCGGGGGCAGCGATCGGTCGCGAGTGTTTTCTCCGAGAGATCGGCATAGCCGCTGGGCTGCACCATCCCCACATTGTTCCGCTGTACGACTCAGGCGAGGTCGAGGGCCGCCTCTTCTACGTGATGCCGCACGTCGCCGGCGAAACCCTCCGCCAGCGCCTCTGCCGCGAGGGGCGACTCACCCTTCCCAGCGCACAGCGCATCGTCCAGGAAGTCGCGGGCGCGCTGGACTACGCCCACCGCCAGGGGGTGGTGCATCGAGATGTCAAGCCGGAGAACATTCTCCTTGAGGAGGACCAGGCGATCGTGGCGGACTTCGGCATCGCCCGTGCGATCGCTGCAGAAGTCCCTGGCTCCGTCGGCACCATCGCACCGATTGGCACCCCCGCCTATATGAGTCCGGAGCAGGCAGGAGGCAGCAGTCAACTTGACGGCCGCTCAGATCTCTATGCGCTGGGCTGTGTGCTCTATGAGATGCTCACGGGGGCACCACCATTCACCGGTGATACGGCACAGGAGATTCTCAATCAACACAGAAACAGGCCGGCACCCTCGCTACAGACGTTGAGGCCCGAGCTTCCACTCGTAGTGGACAGGGCCGTCACCCGCGTCCTCCGGAAACTGCCGGCGGAGCGGTTCGAGACGGGAGATCGCTTCGTGAAAGCGATGGCTCCTGAGCTCGCCACGTCCGCCACCGGGGGCCAAGGCAAGCGGACGCTCCGGTGGATCGGCGCCGGCACCGGCGCCGCACTCGCGGCGGGACTGACCGTAGTGATCGCTCTGCCGCGCTCGCAGCCGTCGAGTCCGCCTCGCGTCACCCCGGCCCGCATGGCTATCCTCCCTTTCCGCATTACCGGGCTGAGCCCTGAGCTCGCCTGGCTGCAAGAGGGGATCGTGGATCTGCTGGCCATCCGGCTAGGCAGTGAAGGAGGCGTCAACGTTGTCGAGCCCGGCTCGGTACTCGGTCCTTGGAGACGGGCTGCGGGACCGAATGGGCAAGAGATCACACCGGAAGCAGCGCTGGCTATTGCGCGGGGTAATGGTGCAGGACGCATGATTCGTGGTGCGGTCGTCGGGGTGACAGGCCATCTGACGCTCACAGGGTCGCTAGTCACCACCTCTGATAATCGGGCCATAGCCGGCGGAAGCGTCGAGGGGCCGGCGGACAGTCTCCCGGAGCTCGTGAGCCGACTGGCGGCGCGGCTCCTGAGTGAGGAGGCGGGCGTGCGCACTTCCGAGTCAACCTCGCGCGCCACCGGATCACTCCCGGCAATCCGGGCGTACTCGGCGGGTCGCGCGGCGCTGCGGAGTGGCCATTGGGACGAAGCCTTCCGCCAGTTCTACCATGCGACGGTGCTGGATTCCACGTTTGCTCTGGCGGCGCTCGAAGTGGTGCACGCGGCCTTTTACGACGCTTCCAAGGGTGAAAGTCCGGAGGTCACACGGGCGAAGCGACTGGCCCGCGCTGGCCGCGAGCGGCTTAACCCGGGTGACCAGGCCTTATTGAACATCTGGGGTGCTCCGTTCGCCACTGCACCGCAGTTGTTTCAGAACTGGCAAGTGGCTGCAACGAAGAACCCTGACCGGGCCGAGATCTGGTACGGCCTCGGCGATGCGTACTACCACGACGGGATGTACGCAGGCTTGGTCGATCCCTTGCGGCTAGCCGCCGGTGCGTTCCAACGGGGTTGGGCGCTTGACTCAATGAGCGGCGCTATTCCCATCGGCACTGAGCGCTCACCCGCTTTGACCCACCTAGTGGAGATCGCCCAGGTAGACGGCGATACTGGATCCGTGCGGCGGCTGGTGAGAACGGGTGTGGCAGTGGACTCTACCAGTTCGCAGGGCTGGTATCTCCGGTGGCACCGGGCGGTCTCTCTCGGCGACTCCGCGCAGCGTGCATTCTGGGCCGACTCACAAGCGATGGACCCGGAGACGTTCACGTTGATTCACCGGTTTACCGCGTCGGCCGGTGTGGCGACTCAGGACTATCAACGTGCCGCCAACCTAATGATCCGCCAGTGGGAGGTGGGTGACCCTGACGATGCAGCTTTTGCGCGCCACGTAACGGCCTTGAACGCTGGCCGCCCACGCGAGGCGACTCAGGTCCTACCGGCTGCGCTCAGAGCCCCCGGACTAAGTGCCGGTCTGCTGATTCGCGAAGCCTTGTACTGGGGAGGGGACACGAGTGCGGCAGCTGCGGCAGCTCGTCACCTGGCGTTGCAAGCCGGCGGCGTCGCACACAGTGGCGAAGCAGGGATGAATCAAATGCAGAGTCTCTGTGCTCAGGCCACCGGAAGACTCGCGCAACTGGACCATCGGTATGCCGCAGCGGCGATCCGACGGCTGCGAGTGTCGGCCGTAGCTGGGCTGCCCGCCGACGACTCGATCGCGGTCACACAGTACGCGGCGCTCTGCGCGGCGCTACTAGACGCTGTCCGCGCCACGCAGCTGCACTTGCCTGAAGCTCGAGCCAAGCTCGAGCAGGCCGACTCCGCAGCACGAACATTTATCGTTGGGCAGTCTCTGGCCGCGAATCTGGTTATTGCTCGGGTTGCCGAGGTCCAGGGTGACCTTCACCTGGCCTTACGGGCAGTGCGGCGACGCGCAGGCCGCTACGACATGCTTCCAACATGGTACCTGTCGAGCTTCTTAAAGGAGGAGGGCCGCCTCGCCGCACTCACCGGGGACACGGCTGGCGCAGCTCGAGCATACGAGCATTATCTGGCGCTCCGGCCAGATCCCGAGCCTGAAGTGGTGTCCGAGGTTGAGTTCGTTCGCGGAGAACTCGCGAAATTGCTGAAAGGGGCAACGCGGTGAGTTTCGCGACGAGTGAAATGCGCGAGAGCGCAGCTTTTCACACCTTTCAGGCACTTCTCCACAGCAAGAGCTTGCGGCGCCGCTCCGGGGGCCGCTCACGCCGGGTTGAGCCGAGAATCCTCTAGTGCTGGCCGGCCCGCGTCGGTCAGGTTCTAGGTGACCCGTATCAGGTGGACTTCAAGTTGACGGAGCAAGGAGCGTTAGGGGGCGGAGCTACTCATGTGGGACCCAGAAAGCCGCGATGTGTTGCTGGATATCGGCCTGAGTAATTGGGACTTCCGATACCATACATACTAATCCGGTGGCGGACTGGTTTACTGCTCTCCCGTAAGAGGACCGCTTAGGGCAGAATCTCACCGAAGCGACAGCCACTGCAGTTATCTAAGGCACTCTACACCAGCAGAGCCTTAATTCGAGCCTCCACCTAAGACGGAACGGTAAAGCGGCTCTGAGCAGCAGCCAGTGCGGCCTCGATCCATGTTCGACCGCTATGCCTGCACAGCAGTAGCCGTCTTGTGTCCACAATCGAAAGCACGGGCGCGAAGGCAGCCTCGAGATCAGCAAATGTGATCTTCTGGCGCGGCTTGTGTTCCAGGGCGGCGATTTCGTGAGCGAGATTTGCAACCTGCTGCCGTGAGCCGTTCGAGACCCCATGCATAGAGAACTCACGACGCAGATCCGGTGCTAGGCCGTGCACCTCGCGTTGCCGAGCCAACTCGAACCTCGCCTTTCAGACGGCCGCCAGCAGCATGGCCGCGGAGGCTCAGACCCGAAAGGAGCTCCTCATCAAGCATGGTTTGTCCGAGGAGGTTCTCACGGCCCTGGAAAAGACGCTGGAGGAGTTCCAGACCCTGGTGGAACAGGGGGCGGCGGGACGGATGGCGCACGTGGGTGCCAGCGCAGAGCTGGTTACCGTTGCCGAAGAGGTGGTTCAGGTCGTAAAGGTGATGAATGGCCTGATTCGCCTCCGGTTTGCTACTCAGCCCGAACTTCTGGCTGCGTGGGAGAGCGCGAGCAACGTGGTGGCGACTCCTCGACCGGCGGCGCCGCCGACCGGGACCACGCCACCGAGTGGCATACCGCCGACAGGTGGCACGCCGCCCACCAGCGGCGAAGTCAGGCCTGCCGCATGAAGTTGCTGTTGCCAGGTACCAAGCGCTGAGCCGTCGTCGGGCGCTCTCAGCTCGAACGGCGGCTTGGCCCGCCTGACTTCCGCGCTTTTCGGAATACCATCTAGAATAGCTCAATGGCCACCTCCCGAATTCGGTGCCGGTCTTATCTCCTTCACCTTTCCATCGTCTGCGGCATCACTCCTGTACTGGAACTATCGCCGGCTCAGGCTCAGGGCGGGCCGCCGCTGCTCACCGACGATCCGGGCACTCCGGGCAACCGACATTGGGAAGTGAACCTGGCGATCACGGTCGAGCACACACCGGAGGCCAGCCTCTACGAAGCCCCGCTGGTCGACGCCAACTATGGCCTGGGCGAACGGATTCAGCTCAAGCTGGAAATGCCGCTGTTGATCGAGAGCAGCTCGGGCACCCGGACCGGCCTGGGGAACCCATCCGTGGGCGTGAAGTGGCGGTTCCTGGACGACTCGAGCTCGGGGCTGGCCATCTCGACCTTTCCCGCATTCGAGTTCCCCAATCCCGTCTTGCCTCTAGACGAGACCGGGAACCAGAGCGCCCTGCTGCTGCCGATCGAGCTGACCATTCCCTGGCGGGGAATCGGGATTAACGGCGAGCTGGGATATCGTATTGGTGAGGGCGGTGACGACGAAGTGATTTACGGGCTCGCCCTCGGGCATAATCTCAGCCAAACCCTGGAGCTGCTCTCGGAATGCAAGGGGTCTTCCGCTCGCGCACGCGGGAGTGAGCTGCTATGCCAGCTCGGGGCCAGGAAGGATGTCGGAGAGCACACCGGCTTGATGGGTGCGCTGGGCCGAGCCGTAGCGGGAGAGAGCGACGAGCGAGTCGAGCTGCAGATGTATCTGGGCGTTCAACTGCGGTGGTGATCGGCTGCGATCCTTGCCGCTCATTGACGGGACCTGTACCAGCCTGTAAGTCTCCGCACCACGTCACATCCCAAGCCGGCAGTCGAACCGGTCTCTCTCATGCAGCTTCCCCCTGGAGGTAAGTAATGCGCTACCGTCCGCTGTCCCTGTTTGGCGTCGCCCTCGTGCTGGCAGTGCCTGCCGCTGCCCAGCAGACAACGCGTTCCTACAGCGAGGGGGGCGTCACCCAGGTGCAGTACATCCGGGTGAAGCCGGGCCACCTCGACCAGTACATGACGTTTCTGGCCGGACCCTACAAGCAACAGATGGAGGCGCAGAAGAAGGCGGGGGTGATCACCGGCTGGGGAGCCTACCAATCGGATGAGCGGGACGAGAACGACTGGAACATCGTCCTCACGACGGACTACAAGAACATGGCGGCCCTGGACAACCTGCGCGATCGGGTGGATCCCGTCACCCGGCAGGTGTACGGGTCGTTGGACAAGTCCGATGAGGCGATGGCGAAGCGCGGCGAGATGCGGGACATTGTCGGCACCCGCCAACTGCGAGAGCTGGTCTTCAAGTAGCCGATCGGGGCGGGGAAGCTCGCTCGAAAAGTGATCCTCATCAAGCACGGCTCGGTGGCCCATGTCATGAATGGCGTGGGCCGCGCGTTTTTGGCGGGGCAACTCCCGGGTTCTCATTTTTGAGCCTAGATTCGGTTAATCGCCGAAACTGATGCGGCCTCCGGGTCGCCAGAGATCCGGGTGCAGAATATGAACGACCTCCGCCGGCTGCTCCGCCTTGTCCCAATTGCTCTTGCCCTCGCCTTCACAGGCTGCGGTTCCGATGAGCTGACCTCTCCGGCAGCTCCCGCCCACACGCTCACCGTCACCCCCGACAAACTGGTCATGGGAGTCGGCATGTCCCGGCAGCTATCTGCCAAGGTGCTCGACGAAGCCGGCGGAGAGATTCCTGGAGCCGCGGTGAATTTCGTCTCCAGCGATCCAGGGCGAGCGTCCGTCTCTGGCAGCGGGCTGGTGACGTACACCGGCGTGGGCCTGGCGGCGATCAGAGTCAGCAGCAGCGGCCTGCTCACGGTGGTTCCGTACCACGGTCTCGGCTCGGGCCATCCGCTCGGTACCACCACGACAACGGCCCGGCTGCCGGGGGACGGCCAGGGCGACGGGCCCTTCGGCGTAGCGGTGGATGCCGAGGGGCACATCTTCATCTCGCAAACCAACAGCGGAAGAGTGGCCTCCAGTCTCTATCCGGCGACTGACTTCGTCACTGGAGACCTGGGCGGTGGGACGCCGACCTCGATTGCGCTGCTGGGCCACGGCACCGCCCTGGTGACGCCGTCGGGGCCCGACACCAACGATGCCAGCGTGATCGACCTGGCCACCGAAAAGGTCCTGACCCAGGTCACACTCGATGTGCCGGCGTTCTCCGCCATCACTGCGCCCGACAGTCAGACCGCCTACCTCGGTACCAACGACGGACGGGTGCTGGTGTTCGACGTGGCGTCCTCCACGGTGACCGGCTCCATCGACCTGGGAGTGCCCGACAGCCGGGCGAACCACCTGGCATTCAACTCCGGGGGCACGTTGCTCTACGCCAGCTCGTTCACCACCGGCACCATCTCCGAGATCGACGTAGCATCCCAATCGGTGGCTCGCCTGCTCATCGTAGGCGGCGAGCCCCAAGGTCTCGCGCTCTCTCCCGATGGCAATGAGCTGTTTCTCGCCGATGAAGCCGGCACCGGGACGATCAACGTGCTCGATCTGGTGCGCAACGTGGTGGCAGTGTCCATCCCCTCGGGGGCAACGACCAGTATCGGCGGCCCGTTCGGCCTGGCCATGTCGCCCGACGGGTCGACCGTGTATGTCGGAGTCATCTCCAGCAACGGTCCCGGATTGATTCAGGTGATCGACGCCGGCTCCAAAAAGATCGCCCGAACAATCGAAAGCTGCGGCCGCGTCCCCCGCCGGATCGCGTTCGGCTTCTCCGGAGGTCTGGCGGTGATCACCGACGAGAGCGGATGCGCCACCTTCGTGGAGTAAGGTCGAGCCTCAGGCCGCGGGTCCGCATTCCGCCGGCTACCGCTCACGCCGGACGAGCTCGCCGAATCGCCCGTAACGTGGCACCCTACTTCCGGTGAACCGATTCTCCCTGGAGAACTGATGCGTCTGCTTCTGTTTCCTGCCATGCTGTGCCTGGCCTCGCTGCTCCAGGCCCAGAACCCGCCGCCACCACCTTCATCGGCGCCGTTCCGCGACAAGCAGATTCCCCACGAGCCCGGGTTCCGGGTGTTTCTCGTTCCGGACATGGAAGGGATGGGAAGCGCGGTGGACATTCACGAGGTGATTGCCGGAAACGAGGGCGAGCGTTACAAGGAGCTGACCAGCCCGGACTACTGGGACCGCTTTCGGCTGCTGCTCACCCGCGAGGTGAACGCCACGATCCGTGGCGCGCGCGGTGCCGGGGCCAAGAGCTTCGTGGTGAACGAGGGGCACGGAGGCAACCTGTTCGCCAACGTGCTCCCCTGGGAGCTGGACAGCTCGGCGATCCTGGTGCGGGGCTTTCCCAAACCGCTGGTGATGGTGACCGGGATCGACAGCAGCTTCAGCACTCTGATGTTCACCGGTGCCCACGCCAATGCCGGCAGTCCCGGCGTGCTGGCGCACAACTTCGCCTTCGACACCTTCACGGTGAACGGCAAGCCGCTGAACGAGGTGGGCATCAACGCCCTGATCGCGGGCGAGCTCGGCGTATCGGTATCGCTGGTGAGTGGAGACGACGTCCTGATCGACGAGACCAGGAAGATGCTGCCCAACGGCTTCGTCGCCATCGTGACCAAACGCGCGGTGGGCCGGAGCGCCGCTATCACCTATAGCCCGGCCAAGGTCCGACGGATGCTGCAGACCGGTGCTGCTGAGGCGGTCAAGCGAGAGCGTCGAGGCGACTTCAAGCCGTTCACCATGGAGCGGCCCTATCGGGTCGAGTTCGCCCTCAGGCGAAGCTTTGCCGACAGCATCGTCCAGGCGGTGGCAGGACTGCAGGAGTTCAAGCTGGAGCGGAAAGGCGACCGGCACTTCAGCTACGTCACCGACAGCGCGCGGCAGATGGGTTGGCTGCTGGACGCCATCGAAGAGGCGGTGCTCCGATGAGCCGGCTCCTCCCTATCACCCCCATCACGGCTCTTCTGGTCGCCACCCGGGTCCTGGCTCAGGGACAACCTGCCAGAGACAGCGCTCCCCGCGATACCACGCCACCGGGCGCCGCATTCGGAGTCACCGAGTATCGCCAGGCACGAGAAAAGCTGGAGCAGGACATGCAGCGCGATGGTTTCAGCGTGTACATCATCGCCGATATGGAGGGACTGGCCGGGGTGGTGCGCAATGCTACTGAGATGCGTCCGGTGAGCAGAGGCGGGTCGCCCCAGCACGAGCGCTTTCGCCAGGAGCTGACCGATGAGGTGAACGCGCTGATCGCAGGCGCCCGGTCGGCAGGCGCCACCCAGTTCATCGTCAACGAGGGACATGGCGGAACGTTGTTTCGCAACATTCTGGTCGACCAACTCGATCCGGAGGCGATCCTGATCCGCGGCTACCCCAAGCCGATAGTGATGTCCACCGGAATGAATCCTATGGTGGATGCGATGATGATCGTGGGCGCTCACGCCAACGCCGGAAGCCCGGGAGTCATCTCGCACAACTTCGCCTTCGATACGTTTACGGTTAACGGCAAAACGCTCAACGAGGCCGGCATTGCGGGGTTCATCGGCGGAGAGATGGGCGTGCCCATGGCCCTGGCCAGCGGCGACGACGTGCTCACCAGGGAGACACGGGAGATGTTGGGCCCGCTGGAGACGGTGACCACTAAAACCGCATTCTCCCGCTCAGCCGCGGCGGTACTCCCGCCTGCAACGGTCCATCGTCTGCTGCGGCAGGCTGCCGCGCGCGCGGTCCGTCGGGTGAAGGCGGCGGAGCTCCATCCGCTCAAGCTGGAGAAGCCCTACCAGGTGAAATTCTGTCTACGGCGCTCGTATACTGAGGACGATTGGGTGCGCAATACGGTGGGTCGGTTGGATGGGGTCAGCGCTACGGGTGGGCCCGGTTGCTTCTCTTACACCAGCGATTCCGCGGAGGGGGTTGGCAATCTCCTGAACGAGATCGAGTGGACTGTGCTCAAGCCCTGACGGGGCAGGTGCCTTGAACATCCTCCGCACTATCGGCAACTCAGATATCTGAGCACGGATATTATCAATGAAGGCAGGCTCGGAGCGGCTCATCATCGGTTTCCATCAGGACCAGGAGGGTGATTGGGTGGCGGAGCTCGAGTGTGGTCACAACCAGCACGTGCGGCACGACCCTCCCTGGCAGGAGCGCCCCTGGGTGCTCTCCAGCGAGGGTCGAGGCAGCCGGCTCGGCACCAGTCTCGTTTGCCGCTTGTGCG
This sequence comes from uncultured Gemmatimonadales bacterium, assembly GCA_963698975.1. Classification (GTDB taxonomy): domain Bacteria; phylum Gemmatimonadota; class Gemmatimonadetes; order Gemmatimonadales; family GWC2-71-9; genus CAVVWJ01. Next base: position 347,447 of record CAVOSV010000002.1, on the reverse strand, counting down.
GAGCCGAAGGGATGGGTAATGGATCCTGAGACTCAGCGGATGGCGGAGCGGGTCCGGGCCGAGCTGATCCGCGCTGCAGTAACCGCATATGAGGACGCCGGTGTGCGCGGTCTCTGCGCCGAGGGGGCATGGGAGGTGGCGGTAGACGCTATGCGAAAGCTCGAATTGTCCCCAGCTCGGGAACCGCAATCTCCAGCGACCTGACCGAAGCGCCGCCGAGCTCAGCGCTGCCCCCGGAGCGGCTCTCCGAGCGGGTAGCGACCGTTGGCTTGTTGCTCCCGGTTGCTCTGATGGTCATGTCGTCTGCGCTTTCGCGTCAGGCCGGCAGCGCGGCGATCGCCTTGACCGATACCGTGCTCGCTGAGGCAGTCGCGGTCGAGCTGGTGCTCGCGGCCAGCCTAGGTTACTGGCTCTGGCGTCGAGGCTGGCGGCCCCTCAGAACCGCCACATATCCCTTCCACGCGCTGGACCTCGCCCGAGGAATGGTGCTCTGGGCCGGCGCGATCGCCGCTGTGGCCCTCTGGGTCCTGGTCTGTCGCGCGGTGTTCCCCCACCTCTTTGCCGTGGCTAAGGCCACCCAGATCCTGGGCGGTCCCCGACTCTCGCTGTCGCTCTTGTACTCCATCTTCAATGCAGTGTTCGAAGAACTGCTCTGGCTGGGACTCGGCTTTGCCGCCTTTCGCCGATTTGGGGTGGGAGTGGCCGGAACCATCAGCGCCGCTCTCCGGCTCCTGGCTCATGTATATCAGGGCCCGCTCGCTCTGGTAACGGTGCTTCCGGTCGGGGTCGTCTTCACTCTCTACTACGTGCGCACCAGGCGGCTATGGCCAGTGGTGGTGGCGCACGCCTTTCAGGACACGCTGGCGCTGAGCCTGCTCGCGGGTCATTCCTCTTCGGGTCTGCCGAACATCAGCTGAATCAGCCCCCGGTCTTCCGGCTGGGCGATCAGATGCACGTGGTCTCCCGGTTCCAGCAGCGTATCGGACGTGGGGGGAAGCAGCCGGCTATTTCGGACGATGAGCGTCACCGCCGAGCCATCGGGGAGCGGCAGCTCTCCCACCGGCATTCCGGCGACCACCAGGGCTTCATCTATATAGAAGGACATCAACTCGCCCTGGAGCGGCTGGCGCGATTCGATGGCGAGGACAGCCTGAGGCGTGGGCGGCTCGTTGCTCTGAAGGCCGAGCCGCCGAGTTACCCAGGCTACCGTAGCGCCGGGAACCAGCGCGGTTGCCACCACGATGAAGAACACCAGATCGAACAGGCGCCCCGCACCGGGAGCACCGGCTAATACCGGGAAGGTGGCGAGCACAATGGGGACCGCTCCCCGTAGTCCCACCCAGCCGATGTAGAGCACTTCCCGCCGCGGATAGCGAAAAGGAAGCAGGCAGAGCGCGACTACCAGTGGACGGATCACTATCGCGAGCAGCAGCGCGAGCCCGAGGCCGACGGCCGCCACATCGAGCAGATGCGAGGGATATACCAGCAACCCCAGGATGAGGAACATGCCGACCTGACTCAGCCATGCGAGAGCATCGTGCACCCGAAGGAGTCCTGGGCGATACGGCAGGGGGCCGTTGCCCAGCAGCAGTCCGGCCAGATACACCGCCATGAAACCGCTGCCGTGTATCAGGGTGGCGCCGCCGTATGCAGTGAGTCCCAGAGCGAGGGTGATCACTGGGTAGAGTCCACCGGCGGGCAGGCTGAGTTTCGAGAGCAGCAGGCGGCCGCCATATCCGACTGCGGCACCCACTCCGGTTCCGACCACTAGCTGAAGCAGAACCTCCAGCGGGATCCGCAGTCCCATGGCGGTTCCCGGTACCAGCAGATTTTGGGTGAGCACGGTGGTGAGAATCACGGCCATCGGATCGTTGATGCCCGACTCCACCTCCAGGGTCACCCCCACCCGGCGCTTGAGCTGAAGACCGCTGCCCCGCAACACGGCGAAGACCGCGGCAGCGTCGGTGGATGACACCACCGCGCCAATCAGCAGAGCCTCGGGCCAATCGAGGCCGAGGAGATGGGCTCCGCCGGCCAACAGCAGTGCGGTGGCGATCACCCCGAGAGTCGCCAGGACCCCGGCCGGAGCCGCGGCCCGCCGCACCGCCCGCAGCGGGGTGTTGAGTCCGCCGTCGAAGAGGATGAAGACCAGAGCGGCGGTACCCACCCGGTAGGCAAACCGGTAGTCGTCGAAGGCGATGTGGCCCAGTCCCTCGGAGCCGGCCAGCATGCCCACGACGATGAAGAGCAGCGCGATGGGCACGCCGGTCCGCTGCGACGCCCGGCTGAACACCACGCTCACGCCGAGCAGGACGCCACAAGTCGTGAGCAGGAGGGCAGTGGACTCGGGCTCGGAGGTCATGGGCGAGGTTATCCTCCCGACGTGCCAGTGGCTAGGGAGGTTGGAGCGACTCCTAGCTCCCGACTCACAGCTCCTCCATACTTCGCGTCATGTCTGCCGAATCTTTAGCGCCCGCGCTAGCCCTGATCGGGATCGTGATCCTGGTCTCCTCGCTGCTGTCCGGTTTTGTAGAGCGAACGGGAATTTCCCAGGTTGCAATCTTCCTGCTGCTCGGCATCATCGTCGGTCCGCAGGGCCTGAACCTGGTCGAGCTTACCCTCGCTTCGCCCACCCTCCAGTGGATCGCGACGCTCGGACTGGTGCTGGTGCTGTTCACCGACGCGATCGCGATGGACTTCAGCAAGATCCGCAGCCCCCGCCGGCTTCTGCTGACAATTCTCGGTCCCGCGACCCTGGTGCCCGCGGCCCTTATCGCGCTGGCCGCCTGGCTGCTGCTCGACCTGGGGGCGATCCGTTCGCTGATCCTGGGGGCGGCTCTGGCGTCGACCGATCCGGTGATGCTGCGAAGCCTGACCCGGCGTTCTGGGCTACCGGCCCCGGCGCGCGAGGCTCTCCGGCTCGAGGGCGGGATCAACGATGTGGTGTTGCTTCCCATCGTAGTGCTCGGCATGCTGGCGCTCCACTCCTATACCGATCTCGGGGCTGAGCTGGGGCGGCACGCAGTGGGACTGTTTCTTCTCGGACCTCTCCTCGGAGCGCTGGTCGGTTATGTCGCGATCACACTGCTGGAGCAGGTGCGAAAGCGGGTGAGCGTGCGGCGAGACTACGAATCACTCTACGCGCTGGGCGTGGCGTTCACCGCATACGCAGCTGCCGAGTCAGTGGGCGGGAGCGGATTTTTGGCGGCGTTCGCAGCGGGACTGGTCGTCGCGCTGCTCGACGTCGAGCTCTGCGACTGCTTCCTCGACTATGGCGAGGCGACGGCGGAGATGTTCCTGCTCTTCACTTTTGTCGCCTTCGGGGCCGGCCTGATCTGGAGCGGCCTTACCGTCATCGATGCACCCACCCTGGCGTTCGCGGGCATCGCGCTGCTGGCGCGGACAGTGGTCCTGCTGCCGGTTTTGGCGCATCTCGGACTGGAGCGGAAAACCCGGCGCGTCGTCGCATGGGCTGGACCTCGAGGTTTGAGCTCGCTCCTGCTGGTCCTGCTGCCGGTGTTTGCCGGGGCGCCCGGAACCGAACGCCTCTTCGTCATTACCTGCCTTGTGGTCCTGCTGTCCGTGCTGCTGCACGGCACTGGCATCGCGATTTTCCTCCGCAAGAGCGAGAGCCAGGGGGCCGAGCCAGCGGCGGTTACCAATGCTCCGGTCACCACCGAGCCGGATCTCAAGATCCAGGCGCCCGAGCGCATCACCCTGGCCGAGCTGCGGCAGCTGCAGGAGGCCGGCGCGCCAGTAATTCTGGCCGACGTCCGCACCGACCGAAGCTTTTCGGCGGACAATCTTATCGCTCGAGGGGCCATTCGCCTTCCGCCTGACGATGCGGTGCGACGAGCTCGGCAGCTGGGGCTCGACCATCACGCGACCGTTGTGCTCTACTGTGCGTGAAAGGACGAAGCCACAAGCGCCCGGGTGGCGCGAGAGCTTCGAGCGGCAGGATGGCCCCGGGCCCGAGCCCTGGTAGGAGGCTGGGCGGCCTGGCAGGCCGAAGGACTACCCGTGGAACCCAGGGAGGAAATGCAAACGCTGGCATAGCCGTTGCCTGATCCCGCCTCAGTCCCCGGCCGCTGCGCGAGAGTGCGGGCCGGGGGACATCCCCCAAGAGCATTTCTGTCGGTGATTTGGCGGCTTTCGACCCGCGTCTCGACGCACGGGCCGCCCTCAACTGCTCACTCCTGATGGAGGCGGAACCCATGCGTGTGCTGCAATTCGCCAAGCGATCTGTCGTGACGGTGGCGCTGGTGTCGGCCGTGCTGACCGGTTGCGGAGGCGACTCGTCTCCCGATGCGCCATTCAACCCGGCCGGCACCTCGGCTGATATTCAGGCGATGAACTCGACCTTCGGCTCTGACGCATTCGCCAGCTTCTCGACCTTCAGCGTGATGTTCGATGCCGCGCTGGGCGGGTCGCCGATCATCTCGTCCTCGGTCGCTGCGCTCGATGTCCGGGCAAAGACCACGCAGGGCATGCGCGCAGCCGCACTTCGGAGCGCACAACGGTTGGGAGCAATGCTTCAGCGCCGGCAGGGTGCTTCGCTGCAGTCCGGCCGAGTCGCGGCCGCGGCCGTGCCGGCTGGAGTGGCGGGAAGGACCTTCGTCTATGATCCCAACTCCGGGACATACGCCGCCTCTGATCTGACCGGCGCCCCGAACAATGGGGTCCGCTTCATCCTGTATGCGGTGGATCCGGTGAGCTATGTGCCGGTGGAGCCGCTGGTGGAGACCGGACACGTCGATCTGATCGATCTCAGCGCTGGCACCACCCAGGCCGCGCGGGTGCTGGTCGTGTCGGGCGGGACGACGTACGTGGATTACACGGTCACAGCTACCAGCGGAACCTCGACCGGCCGGATCACCGTGATCGGGATGGTCACTGATGGAACCACCCAGGCCAACATCAACCTGCGGTCGACCATCACCTATACTGCCGGCCTGACCCTGGTCTACTCGCTGGACGTACCCCAGCGCGATGTCTCGATCGATCTCAGCGTCAATGTGAACGACGTCAGCCAACAGGACAGTCCGATCAACGTGAACCTCGTCATGGCCGGCCCCAATGGTACTATCGTCCTGAGCGGTCAGTTTACCGATACCAGCGGGACGCTCAACATCCGGGTCAGCGGGCATGCCTTCGCCACGATCACCACGGACGGCACCACCACCACGATCACCCGGACTGATGGGACGCCGCTCACGGATGATGAGGAGCAGGCGCTTGAGGGCATATTCGAGATGCAGTCGAGCGCATTCGTGTCCTTCGATCAGATGCTGGCTCCGGTTGGAGCCTTATTCGACCAGCCGGCATGACGGCAGCGGGGCAGTGGGGCAGCGAGGCGGCGGGACGGTTGGACCAATAAGAAGTGCGTTGAATAAGAGAAGCCCGACCATAAGGTCGGGCTTTCTCTTTTCGTCGTATTATTCCGCTGCCCCGCTGCCCCGCTGCCCCGCTGCCCCGCTGCCCCGCTGCCCCGCTGCCCCGCTTAGACCAACCACCCCTTTCCCCCAACCAGTTCCCGAACGAGATCTTCGCTGGTGCGGTCGGCAGCTTCGGCCGCGAAATTGGTGACGATCCGGTGGCGGAGGACCGAAGCCGCCACCGCGCGCACGTCTTCCAAATCGGCCATCGGCCGGCCGGCGATGGCTGCCCGGGCCTTGGCTCCGAGCACCAGATACTGCGATGCCCGAGGCCCGGCACCCCACTCGACATACTCCTTAATGAATCCAGGCGCCTCGCCATCGCCGGGGCGGGTCATTCGGGCGAGACTCACCGCCGCCCGGATCAGCCCTCGCGACACCGGAATCCGCCGCACCAGTGACTGCATCGCCAGCACCGACTTGGCATCGAGCACCGGATGCAGCGCCGAGCGGGCGGTGCCGGTGGTCTGCTCCACGATGGCCTCTTCTTCGACTTTGCTGGGGTAGCTGACCCGCAGCTCGAGCATGAACCGATCGAGCTGAGCCTCCGGCAGCGGGTAGGTTCCTTCCTGCTCGATCGGATTTTGGGTCGCCAGCACGAAGAAGGGATCGGGCAAGGGATAGGTCCGTCCCGCAGCGGTCACCTGGTGTTCCTGCATGGCCTGCAGCAGCGCCGCCTGGGTCTTGGGCGGGGTTCGGTTGATCTCGTCGGCCAGCACCACATTGGCGAAAATCGGTCCCTGCACGAAGCGGAACGCGCGATGGCCGGTCGATAGATCTTCCTCGATGATCTCCGTGCCGGTGATGTCGCTGGGCATGAGATCGGGGGTGAACTGCACCCGATTGAAGCTCAGGTCCAGTGCCTCTGACACTGTCTGGACCATCAGTGTCTTGGCCAGACCGGGCACACCGATCAGAAGGGCGTGGCCGCCAGCCAGGATCGCGGTGAGGATCCCGTCCACCACGTCTTCCTGGCCCACGATCCGCTGGGCCACCTGGCGCTTGAGGCCGGAGACCGCGCCGACCAGCCGCTCCAGCTGCTGGACGTCGTCGTGAGTGGCGGGTTGAGCGACGGTCACGATAATTGATTGAGGGTCATAAGCTGAGATTTAACCGGGACGGAGGGAACAGCGCTAGCAGATACCCGCGTGATGCCGCCGGAAATTTGCTTGCGAAATATTTCACAAGCGGATAGGTTTGCGCCGTGAAAACCCCTGAACCGGGGAAGCGGGGCACGGGAATGCGGTATGCCGGACTCGGCGTGCAGCTCGCGGTGAGCCTGCTGGTGTTCGTGTGGATCGGGCAGTGGGCCGATCGCCGTTTCCACACCGGCGGGCTGTTGACGGTGATCTTCGCTTTCCTCGGATTTGGCGGCACCATGTATTGGCTGATCCGCTCGCTCAACGAGAAGGATCAGGGCGATTGAGCAGTCGGCGCCGCTACCTGCTCGGCCTGCTCATCGTGGGCCTCCTCGGGGCGCTTGCCGTGTTCATAGCACCGCCCGGCTCGCGGGAGGAAGTCGGCGCCGGCGTTCTGCTGGCCCTGCTGGTACAGGCTCCCCTGGGCTGGTGGACGCTGCGAAGCATCGGCACCGAGACCTTTCAGCTGGCCTGGGTGGGCGGCATGATCATCCGGCTGGGCGTGGTCGCCCTGGCCGCAGTGGGATTGGCTCGAGTATACCATTGGGACGCAAGCGCTTTGCTGCTGACGCTGGTGGCGACTCTGCTCGCATTGCTTCTGGTCGAAGCGGCAACCGCGGTGCGGGAACACTCCAGGTTGAAGTGAGATGACGGGAAAGAATCGCGCAATCGCTCTGGCTTGGATGCTCCTCCTCGGAGGTGCGGGGCCCTCGTCTCCCGCTCTAGCTCAGGAGCGGGCGGAAGAGGTCGGACGGGAGGCGGTTGCCCCCGAGTCCCAGCATCAGGCCGGCCGGAACGAAGTAGACATTGCCCACCACATCGGCAACGCCAGTGAGGTCGAGACCCCGTTCGGCGTGGTCCACCTGCCCACCAACTGGAAGATCCCGCTGGGCCACGACGCTCAAGGTCAGCCGCGGTATCTCGATATGTCGCCGACCCGTCACCTGGTCTACATGCTGCTGGCGGCAACCATCGTCGCCGTGATCTTCCTGACCAGTGCCCGCATCCTGGTGCGGCAGCAGGCAAACGGCCGGCCGCCCACGGGCTTCCCCGGCGCCATGGAAGCAATGACGCTGTGGGTTCGGCAGGAGGTCGTGCTGCCCAACGTCGGGGCCCACGGCGAAGGCTACGCACCATATCTGCTGACCGTCTTCTTTTTCATCCTGGCGATGAATCTGTTGGGACTGCTGCCCTGGGGGGCCACGGCCACCAGCAACATCGCGGTAACCGCTGCGCTCGCGATCGTGTCCTTTCTGGTCATCGAAATCACCGGCATGCGCGCACTCGGCTTTGCGGGCTACATGAAGACGATCTTCTACCTGCCCCCGGGGCTGCCCGGCGGGATCGGCGGGTCGCTGCTCAAGGTGCTGCTGTTGGTCGTGATGACGCCAATCGAGATCATCGGGAAGCTGGCCAAGCCGTTTGCCCTGGCCGTCCGACTGTTTGCCAATATGACCTCGGGCCATGTGCTGGTGCTGGCCCTCCTTGGGCTGACCTTCCTTTTCCAGAGCTACTACGTGGGAATCGGGGCCTCGCTTCTGGCCACCGGCGTCATGCTGCTGGAGGTGTTCGTCGCCTTCCTGCAGGCGTTCGTGTTCACTCTGCTCACCGCCGTGTTCATCGGGTTGATGCGAGCGGAGCACTAGGCAGCGGGGCAGTGGGGCAGCGGGGCAGAAGACAAGTAAGGACGGGAAGCCTGGAGGCAGGGAAGTAGAAGAAAGAGAAGTCAGGATGACCTGGCCGGGGAGGCGCTCTAACCGGCCCGGGACGTACTCCGCCGGGTGGCGGACGAAGCCCACTGTTCCGTTCGGAACGACGGTGGGACTCCAGGGCAGGCCGTTGGGGAGAGTCGGCCGTCGCTGCTGGCGAGCGCAGAGGTGATTCTGGGTCTCCCGCTCAAAGCGGAGTAACACATGCTGTACATTCTCGCTCTCTTGCAGGAAACCGCCGCGGCAGCCGGGGCATCCGGCCGTGGTTTGGGTCTCATCGGCGCCGGCCTGGCGGCCGGGCTCGCGGTCGTGGGCGCCGGAGTTGGCATCGGCCGGATCGGTGGCTCGGCGACTGAAGGCATCGCCCGGCAGCCTGACGCAACGGCGCGCATTCAGACGGCCATGATCATCGCGGCCGCCCTGGTCGAAGGTGTTGCCTTGTTCGTGGCGGTAATCGGGTTCCTGATTCAGTCGAAGATCACGTTTTAACGAGTCGCCAGTCACCGGTCCCCAGTCACCAGAAACACATTCCTGGTGGCGATCCGCCGCTTGGCGACTGGGGTCTGGCGACTTGTGACTAGCGACTTCCACCAGAGGTAACCATGCTCTCGCTGGCAATGCTCCAGGAAGAACACGTGGCCCGCGGCCCGCTGTCGGTCGAGCCCGGTCTCATGATCTGGACCGTGGTTGTTTTCGTGGCTCTGCTTCTGCTTCTAAGGAAGTATGCCTGGCCCGCGATCCTGGGAGCGGTGGAGGCCCGTGAGCGCGCGCTCGAGGAACAGCTGGCCGAGGCCGAGCGCAACCGGACCGAGGCGGCCCGATTGCTGGCGGAGCACCAGAAGCTCCTTGCCGAGGGACGTACGGCGGCGCACGGGCTGTTGGCCGAAGCGAGAGCCGCGGCGGAGAAGGAGCGGGCCTTGGCCATGGAAAAAACGAGGCAGGAGCAGGAGGAGCTGCTCGAGCGAGCCCGCCGCGATATCAATACTGAGCGGGAGCGTGCGGTAACGGAGCTCCGGCGCGAAGCGGTGGATCTCTCACTGGCCGCGGCGTCGAAGCTGATCGGTGAGCGGCTCAACTCCGAGAACGATCGCAGGATCGTGCAGGAGTATCTGGGCAGCCTGGGAAGCAACCATTGAGAACCGAGACGGTAGCCCGGAACTACGCCGAAGCCCTGTTTGAGCTGGGCACACGCAGCGCTCACGTCGAGCTCTACGCCAACTTGCTCGATGCCGTGGCGTCAGCGGTGGAGCAAACCCCTCGAGTCGAGGCGATCCTGATGTCGCCCCGAATTCCCAAGTCGGCGAAGGCGCAGCTCCTGGGCGGAGCCCTGCGCGAAACGCCGCGGGAGTTCGTGCTGTTCCTGCAGGCGCTGGTGCGCCGCGGACGCCAGCAGATTTTGCGCGCGGTGGCGGTGGAGTACATGAATCTGCTCGACCAGAAGATGGACCGGGTACGGGCGGGCGTGACGCTGGCGCGGACACCGGACGAGAGGCTCAAGCGCGGCATCCAGGAGGCGTTGAGCCGGCAGCTGGGGAAACAGGTGATACCGGCCTTTTCGGTGGACCCCGAAATCCTCGGCGGCACGATTGTGCGGGTGGGCGAGCGGGTGCTCGATGGATCGCTTCGACGCCGGATGACCAAGCTGCGGCGGCAATTGTTGTCCCGCTGACGTTCTGACCGGGGATCATGTCGCATAGAGGGCCACCCATGAGGTGGCCCTACTTCGTATCGGACGCCTCTACACCCGGATGACCAAGGCCCCCATTCGCCGGCCTCATTACTGCTGCCCCCCGAGGTTAATCCGTCACATGTGCCGGATCGAAAATGACGCCATGACGAAGCAGGAGCGACGTGTATTCGTTGGTAAACCGTTCTTCGCGGTGATGGATTTCCTGGTTGCGGATGTAGTCCCGTATGTAGCTGTCTTCGAATGGGGTGACACTAAAGGCCCCGTATCCGTGTTGCCACCGGAAATCCCGTCGGTGGGCAAATGTTTCATGGATCCACTTGCAGGTGGTGCTCTTGATGCTGCCGACCAGATCGGAGAGGGCCAGCGTGCTGGGGGGCTCGAGATAGAGATGGATGTGATCCCGGATGCCACCGGCGCAGAGCAGCTCGCCGCCCTGACGCGCCACAACTGCAGCAACACAGGCGAACAGCCGAGACCTCCATTCCGGATCGAGCCACGGCCTTCGATTCTTGGTGGCCCACACCAGATGGACCCGCAACGATAGATACGTGTCAGCCATGATCTGCCAAATGCCGGGTTGCAAGAGCGATTCACCGTAGCGCCGAACGCCCCTCCGGTCTCCACCATAGCCGCGCACTGTGGTGCTAAATCGCCGGGCGAGATTTATGTTGCGGAACATCCCTCAGGGGTGACCAAACCATTTGACCTCGAGAGCGCTCGGTGATTCTCGCAGCAATCCTGCTTCTGCCGCAGCAACCCGCCCCCACTTCAAACCCGAATCACTACTGGCAGCAGCAGGTTGCCTATGAGATCTCTGCCCGGCTGGACGAGCCGCGGGGGGTGTTGAGCGGGACCGAGAGAATCCGGTACGTCAATCGGTCACCTGATACACTGAGCACATTCTCGCTCCATCTCTATCTCAACGCCTTCCGGCCCGGCTCCCGCTGGTCCGACGCAGATTCGATCGAAGGCCTGCGCCGGTTCAACGATCTTCGGGAGCCGAACTTCGCGTTCAACCACGTGCGCAACACGCGTATCGGTGGAGCTCCGGTGAGGCCGATGTATCCCTTTGCGCCCGACAGCACCATCGTGCGATACGCGCTGCCCCAGCGGCTCCCACCGGGTGATTCGGTGTCGGTGGACCTTGAATGGGATGCACGGCCTTCCACGGTCCCTCGTCGCCAGGGCCGACAGGGCCGCCGCTTCGACTTTGCCCAGTGGTATCCCAAGGTGGTGGTGTACGATCGGTATGGCTGGGAGGAACATCCGCTGTATCCTGCCGGCGAGTTCTATGGGGAGTTTGCCACCTTTCTGGTGGACCTCGACGTCCCCGCCGATCAGGTCATGGGAGCCACCGGCGTTCCGGTATGCGGTGACCCCGGTTGGGAACGGGCCAATCGCAATCGCGCGAGGCCGGTAGAGTACCAGCGCGACTACTACGGGTACGAGACGCTGCCGGCGGCCTGCGGCGGCGCAGCCGCCGGGCGGAAGATCGTGCGCTGGTATGCCCGAGACGTACACCACTTCGCGTTCTCGCTGAATCCCGACTACCGCTACGAGGGAGGCCGCTACGACAACGTGGCGGTACATGTGCTCTATCAGCCGGGAGACGAGAGCACCTGGGGAGGAAATCTCGCGGTGGAGCGGACCGAGACCGCACTGGCGTGGCTGGCCCACCTGTACGGCCCCTTCGCCTGGCCCCAGATCACCAACGTCCACCGGATCGAGGGCGGCGGCACTGAGTTCCCCATGATGATCATGAACGGCTCGGCCGAACAGGGGTTGATCGTGCACGAGCTGGGTCACAACTACACCATGGGCATGCTGGCCAACAATGAATGGCGGGAAGGCTGGCTGGACGAGGGATTTACCAGCTTTCAGACCGACTTGTTCTGGGAAGTGGTGGGGCGGCCCAGCACGTACCCGGAAACCGAGGCCGCGATCCTGCAGCTGGATCTGGACGACTACTCCGAACCCCCCAGCCTGGTGGCGGAGAAATATCGTGATTTCGGCTCCTACAACACGGCCATATACTCCCGAGGCAAGCTGTTCTTCCAGCAGCTGCGGTACATCGTCGGTGATGAAACGATGCATCGCATTCTCCAGACGTTCTACCAGCGCTGGAAGCTGAAGCACGTGGACGAGGCTGCCTTCCGCGCGGTTGCCGAAGAGGTGTCCCAGCGGGATCTCTCCACTTTCTTTGCCCAGTGGCTGCACACGACGGAGCTGTACGACTACTCCGTGGGGACGGTCAAGACCGAACGTGAGGGAAGTGAGGAAAGTGAGGAAGGTACTGCTTGGATGACCCGGGTTGAGGTAGTGCGAAAGGGTAATGGTCGGATCCCGGTAGAGGTCGCCGTGGTCGCCGACCAGGACACGACGGTCAGGCAAGTGGATGGACTCGCCCAACGGGAATGGGTAACGCTCAGAACCCGGAGCAAGCCGAAGGAAGTGGTGCTGGACCCGCGGACCCAGACCCACGACTGGAACATGCTGAACAACCGGAAGCGGCTGGGTGGGCTGTTGCCGAGAACCTTGCTGCCACCGCCCGGCAGCGACTTCTACTTCCATCAGTACTTCTCTACCCGGTCCCGCCGGGACCGGCTCACCGTGGGCGTGCAGCCCACGGTCTGGTACAATGACGCCGGTGGAGTCACCCTGGGCATTCGCAGCCGGGATGACTATATGGGCCGCTTTGAGCAGAACGTTGCGATGCTCAGCGGGAGCACCGGCTGGGGAGTGGATGACGAGGTCAAGGACATCGACTTCTTCCTGCGAGGGAAAAATCCGGTAGTGCTCCGGGCGCCGAACCTGTCCCAGACCTTCGATGCCTTCAAGATCGAAGGACGCTACGGTGCCGCCGCCACTCTCGAATGGTCCCGCCGGGCGCATCTGAACTTTGGCCCCACTCGTAGCCACCGCGTGAGCCTCCGCTGGGTGGCTATCGACGACACTCGCTATCTGGATCCAGGCTACTACGACGACGTCGGGATCGTTGAGCTGCAGTTCGCCAACGGGATCTCCAACGAGAGCGGCCAGTGGAACCTCTCGGCCCGCAGCTCGCTCGGCGGCGGGTTGGCCTACAACCGCGGCGGTCTGGCGGCCAGCGGCCGATCCGACCTCGATCCGTTCTACTTCAATGGATTCCTCGAGGGGATTGCCCGGCGGGATCTGGCACGAGGTCTGGGTCTGGCTGTCCGCGGCTACCTGGCCGCGGGAGTGAGCGACCATGACGCGGCCAAGCAGAGACAGGTCTACTTCCAGGGCTCGGATCCATTGAGCCAGCTCTACAACCCATTTCTCCGCTCGCGGGGCGCCCTGCTGGTCCGGGAGGATGTCAACTACCACTCACCCGGCGGTGCCGGCATACGAGGAGTCGATCCGCGGCTGTCTACCTCCGCCATTGCCGCGCTGAACCTGGAGGTCGAGCAGGGTCTGCTGTCCCGGCCCGAGGCTCATCTCTTCAAGCGGATCAGCATCGCCGCCTTCTCCGACCTGGCCGAGGGCATCGGGAGCATGAGTCAGGCGCCGGCCACCGGCACGATTCGTTTTCTGGCCGATGCGGGTCTTGGAATTCGTGCGGCGCATCGCATCGGCGATACCGAGTTCGTCACCCGAGTCGATTTCCCGCTCTTCGTCTCTCGCCCCGAGCTGGAGCAGGATGCCAGCGCGGGAGATGATGACGTCGCCTTCCGCTGGGTATTCAGCTTCGAGCAGCCGTTCTGACGACGCTTCCCGGCTGTGGCCACTGCCCCGCTGCCCCGCTGATAACTGCCCCGCGTATATTCCCGCCCATGTTTAAACCCAAGTCTGTCGAGGTGGTGAGTGCCTGAGGCTCCCTACCGGGTGGAGAAGCCCTGGGGCTACGAGTTAATCTGGGCCCGCACCGATCGATACGTGGGGAAGATTCTTCACGTGAAGGCCGGACACGTGCTCAGCCTTCAGTACCACAACTTCAAGGACGAGACCATGCACGTGCTGCGGGGCGAGCTCAAGCTCCGCACCGGGCAAGGTGACGGTGCGATTAGCCGTCAGTTCCGGGCGGGTGAGAGCGTGCATATCCCGGCCAAGCTGGTCCACCAGATCGAGGCGGTTGTGGACAGCGACGTCCTCGAAGCCTCAACGCCCGAGCTCGATGATCTGGTCCGCCTCGAGGACCGCTACGGAAGAGGTTGAGATGCAAGTGATCATACCACTCGCCGGCAAGGGCACCCGCCTCCGGCCTCATACCCACCTTGTGCCCAAGCCGCTGCTCAGAGTGGCGGGCCGGCCGGTGATGGACTGGGTGATGGACCGGCTCGAAGGTCTCGACATCACCGAGCTGATCTTCATTACCGGCCACTTGAAAGAGCAAGTCGAAGAGTTTGTCCGCAAGCGGTACCGGATTCCCTCGCGCTATATCGAACAGAAAGTGCAGGACGGCACCGCAGGGGCCATCAACCTGGCCCGGCCCTATGTCACCGGTCCGGTACTGATCATCTTTGTGGATACCGTCTTCGAGGCCGATCTCAGTTTGGTGAAACGTACTGACGCTGATGGCATCATCTGGGCGAAGGAAGTGGAGGACTATCAGCGATTCGGAGTGGTAGTCACCGATGCCAAAGGCTACATGACCAAAATCGTGGAGAAACCTTCCACGCCGATCAGCAAGCTCGCCAACATCGGACTCTACTACATCAAGGCAACCGACAGCCTGTGGCAAGGCATCGATCACGTGCTCGCCAATCCGGCCAACAAGGGAGAATGGTATCTGACGGACGCCTTTCAGTGGATGATCGACCACGGCAAGCGCATCCTGACGGCAGAGGTTGGAGGATGGTACGACTGTGGCAAGCTCGACACGCTGCTGGAGACCAACGAGATCCTGCTTCGCCAGGGAGCCGCTCGCCGAGCGGACTTCCCCGGCGTCACCGTACACGATCCGGTCTACATCGAGGACGGAGTCAGCATCGAGCGGAGCGAAATCGGTCCTAACGTCTCCGTCGAGCGTGGAACGAAGATCAGCGGCAGCCGAGTTCGCAATTCGATCATCGGGCGAGACGCCCGGCTGACCGGAGTGGAGCTGGAGGGTTCGCTCCTGGGCAACGGCGTGGTCTTGGAGAATTTCCGGGGAAGTGCGAGCCTCGGCGATCATTCCGAAGCGGCCGCCCAGCGGGCCTGATGCCCAACTCCTCGGTCGACGATCTCTGCCGGTCCTATCTGGATCTCAAGTACCACTTTGATCCAGCCTCGGCGAGCTCGGCCGGTCTGGTTAGTGCGGATAGCCGGTTGGGCCGGTTCGATGTCGAGACCACCCGAGAGCACCTGTCCGCCCTTCGGTCGGTTTCCAGTGCGATCGAGGAGTTGGAGCCGGACGATCTCCCGACCGAGATCGACCGCACGGCGCTGCTGGGAGAGATTCGCACTACCGGCTATCGCCTGGCAGAGGAGCAGCCCCATGTCCGCAATCCGGGGTTCTGGCTTTCCCACCTGTTTCAGGGCTTGTACTCGCTGTTGACCCGTGACGAGTCCGAGCCTGCCGCTCGAGCCTCGGCGGTGCTGGCTCGGTTGAGAGATACCCCAGCGTTTCTGGCGGCAGCGCAGGCCACCATAGATGAACCGCCGTCGGTCTTCGTAGATACGGCGCTCGCCATGCTTCCCGGAGGAGGACAGCTCGTTACCCAGGTCGTTGCCGGCTTTGGCGGCGGGGCCGCTGAATTGGCGGATGAGCTCAGGCAAGCGGGAGAACAGGCGCTCAAGGCGCTGGTCGAATTCGGCACCGCCCTGCGCGACCGGATCGAGCCCGCCTCAGACCCGCAGGCCTTTGCCGTTGGTGAGCAGCAGTTCAGCCGGCGACTCCAGCACGAGCACGCGCTGATGCCGGGCCCGGGAGAGTTGTGGCGCTACGGACAGCGCCTCCAGGAGGAGACTACGCAGGAGCTCGCGACCCTGGCTCGGCGGCTCGACGGACGGCCCTGGCGGGAAGTAGTCGAGAAGCTCCAGGCCGAGTCGCCGCCATCCGGTGAGCTGCTTTCGGTATACCGATCGGAAGTCGAGCGGGCCTGCCGGTTTCTGACCGAGCGCGGACTGGTCACGGTGCCGAAGAGTGGCGTGGACGTGGTGCCTACGCCGGCCTACCTGGCCGGGCTGGTGCCCTTCGCCGCCTATGAGCCGCCGCCAATTTATCTGGACCAGCACCGGGGCCGGTTCTATGTAACCGAGCCCGATCCCGAGCTCCCGGCTGCCGCTCTGGCCCAGCAGCTCCGAGGTCACTGTCGGCACGCGCTGCCAGTGATGGTGGCGCACGAGGTGTATCCCGGTCACCATCTTCATCTGGTTACGCTGCAAGGGCTCGAATCCGAGGTTCGTCGCCACGTCTGGACTCCCATCATGGTGGAGGGGTGGGCCCTCTACTGCGAGCAATTGATGGAGGAGGCAGGCTATTATCAGACCACCGAGACGCGCCTGTTCCGGCTGGTGAACCTGCTGTGGCGAGCCATCAGAGTGGTGCTCGATGTCGGGCTGCACACCCGCGGCATGTCTCCGGCTCAAGCCACCGACTATCTGGTGGAGCACCTGCCCATCGAGCGAGCCAATGCTGAAGCCGAAGTCCGGCGATACTGCGCATGGCCCACGTACCAGCTGTCCTACGCCGTCGGACGACGGGAGCTGCTGAGCCTGCGACAGTCATACCAGCAACAGGCGGATAGAGGCGGCAATCTCCGCCGGTTTCACGATGATCTGATGCAGTATGGAGGCCTGCCGGTTTCCCTGGCTCGCTGGGGCATGGAGCTGCCGGAGTAACCATGAAGATCACCGTCCTGACGTATCTCGACAGCGAAGACGAGAACTCGAAGGAGTACGAGGCGGTCGTTCCCCAGGTTGCCAAGGCGCTGCGGAGCCTGGGACATCGGGTATCCATCCTCGGCGTGCACGCAGACGTCAAGCGTCTCATCGCCGGACTCTCCCGACGGAAGCCCGATCTCGTCTTCAATCTCATGGAGATGTTCGGAGACAATGTCTTCGGGGACATCCCAGTGACCGGACTGCTCGATCTGCTCGGGCTCAAATACACCGGCAGCGGCCCCGGTGAGTTGTACTTGAGTCAGGACAAGGGACTGACCAAGAAGCTCCTGGCCTTCGAGGAAATTCTCTATCCTCGATTCGCGGTCTTCTCCCGGCAGCAGGCGTTCGAGACCGGCGGCAATCTTCGGATGCCGCTTTTCGTCAAACCACTCCGATCCGACTCTTCGATCGGGATCGGAGGCAAGTCGCTGGTGCACGATGCCGGCGCACTGATGGAGCGGGTTACCGCCATTCGGAAGGAGCTGAACGACTCCGCCCTGGCCGAGGAATTCATTGACGGCCGGGAGTTTTACGTCGGAGTGCTGGGCAACTCCCAGCCGCGTGCGCTCCCGCCGGTCGAGGTGGATTTCACCGGGTTTCCCGAGGGGGCGCCGAAGGTCCTGGACAGTAAGGCGAAATGGGATGAGCGGAGCAAGGAGTTCAAAGGGACCAAGTCGGTCATGGCAAACCTTCCCGACGAGCTCAGGGCCCGACTTCAAAAGGTTGCGGTGGATGCCTACCGGGCGCTCCGGGTTCGCGATTACGGTCGGGTGGATTTGCGGCTCACCGATACCGGTGACATCTACGTGCTCGAGGTGAACGCCAGCTGTTATCTCGAGCGCTCCAGTGAGTTCGCGATGTCAGCCGGGGCCGCTGGGATCGAGTATCCCAAGCTGATCGAGCGGATCGTGGAGTTAGCTCAGGAGAGGTATAAGAGGTAGGGTGGGAAGGGCGGGTGACCTTTCCGTCCTTCCCGTCATGGCAAGTAACTCCCGCGCTGCACGTGGTTCATTGCCAGCCCGGTCACCAGCGTGGTCAGGCCGATGATGGCTGAATCCTCCCTTTCCGCCGGATATCCCTGTTCCAGTTGGGCCGCGCGCTCTGCGAGATAGCGGAGGAGCACGCGGGTACGCTCCGGGAAGTGGCCGGTCCAGCGGAACACGTTGGCCATGAGCTCGGCCTCGAGCCGGCGGATCAGATCTGCGGCGGGCCGGAGCGGACCGTCAAGTGCCGGACGGTCGAAGCTGCCCAGATCCTCGAAGATGGCCCGAATGGCGCCATCCAACCCGGGCGGCAACTCCCCGGGTGAATCGGCCGAGCGGCCGTAGTACTGGTCCAGCGAGTACTCGATCTCCGCCACGTCCTCATCCAGCTCACTGTTGGTCACCTCCGGATCTCTGTCCCGGAGCGCGTTGGTGGTCCGGCTGCAGTAAGTAAGCTTCGCGTATGCCACGGGCCAGCCGCCGTATTCCGCCCGCCAGTCCAGGCCCGGAGTCATCCACACGGCAAAGGTTTCCGCCCAGTCCTCGTCCGGATGCTTCTGGGCGTACCAGCCCGGCAGATGGCGGACGTATCGCCGGCTGAACGGCTCCGGCCGGTACTCCTCGAAGTACGGTTGGGTGATCGAGCCAAACTGCTTGACCCACTCCTCCTGATCGTAGAGACGGTACGCGTAGTTGATCACGTGTCCCATCTCGTGCCGCAGGTACTTGAGGATGTCGGCCCGGTCAAATCCCTCCACGTGTCCTACCCGTTCGGCATGCAGCGCGGTGAGATCCGGGCGGGCCAGGTAGAAAGGAATCGCTATGGCCACGGTCTCGAAGGGGACACCCCATTCCGTCGAGAGATAGAACCGCGGCCGAACCCGGGTAATCCCGATCCGGCGGAGCTCCTCACTGAACTCGGCTAAAATCGGCTCCAGCCGGGTGCCTTCGAGGGTGAGGCCGAGATCCCGGATTGGGGTGGACCAGAGGTTCGACTCGTGAAACCGGGCGGGTTCGGCATGCATGCCGACAAGATATAGTCGCCCGATTCATCCGCCGCAGGTCAGGCGTCACGAAGCCAGAGCGCCCGTCACCGACTTACATTCCCCAGCCTATGCCGCCAAACCAGACCGAGACGGCTTCCCCTCCGGCCCCCCAAGGCGGCGAGGACTCCCGAGTCCCCGCCGGGGTCAAAGGGCTCTCCCTGGTCTCGCTGTTCAACGATTTCGCCAGCGAGATGGTGTACCCCCTCCTCCCGGCCTTTGTCACCCGCACCCTGGGCGGGAGTGCGGTGACTCTCGGACTACTCGACGGTGCCTCGGAGTTGACGGCTTCCGCGCTGAAGTGGATCAGTGGTCGACTGGCCGACCGGCCCGGCTGGAGACGGCCTCTGATCCTTGCAGGCTACGGGACCGCCGTTCTGGTCCGTCCGCTGATAGCCAGCACCAGTGCCGCGTGGCAGGTAGTGGGCTTTCGGGTTATCGACCGGATCGGCAAAGGCCTTCGGACCCCGCCGCGCGACGCTATGATCGCGGAGATCACGCCCCCGGAGCTCAGGGGCCGAGCCTTCGGCTATCACCGGGGGGCCGATCACTTTGGCGCAGTTCTGGGTTCGCTCGCCGCATGGTGGCTCCTGCGGCAGGGCGCCAACGTCCGAAGCGTCATCGGCTGGAGCGTGGTGCCGGGCCTGGTGGCGTTCGCGGTCTTGGCGGGGGTGTTGCGCGCGAGTCAGGAGTCGCGAGTCAGGGGTCACGAGACTGCTTCCGGGTCCAGTCCTTCGAGCTCAGACTCCAATCAATCAACTCGCGACTCCCGACTCCCGACTCCCGACTCCCTATGGCCCCCCGTCCTGGCCCTGACTGCTCTCAGCTTCTTTCGGCTGCCTGAGACCCTCCTGATCCTCCGGCTGCAGGACCGCGGCGTTCCGGTTGCTCTGGTTCCACTGATCTGGGCCGGCCTGCACGTGGTGCGGAGTGCCAGCTCATATCCCGGCGGCCGTCTGTCTGACTGGAGAGGCGCGCGCCTGGTGGTAGCGGCAGGCGGAATTCTCTTCGCCCTGATTGTCTTTGGCCTCGGTCTCACGGTCGGGCCATGGGCGGCAGTTGCGCTGTTCCTTGTGTTAGGCCTAGTCGCCGGCCTCACCGAGTCCGGTGAGCGGAGCATGATTGCCCGGCTGGCCCCAGTGCGGATGGGACGGGGATTCGGTGCCTACCATGCGCTCACCGGAATCGCCGCACTCCCAGCGGGTTTGGTGTTTGGGGAGCTCTATCAATCGGGTGGGGGACATGCGGCACTGTGGGCTTCAGCCGCGGGGATGCTGGCAGCGGTGGTGGCCTGGTTGGCAGTGTCGCCCGCCGGCACTGGTTACGAGGGGGATAACCCTCGAGATATATCGTGAGCCGGCGATCACTCCTGGTGTTCCTGGTGTTGGCGGGAGGAGCGGGCGCACCCCGCCCCAGTCCGGCTGCGGCGCAGGTTCAGGTTCGGGTTGGGGACTCCACCCGGGCCATCTATTCCGAGCTGCACGAAGCTCTCAAGGCCGGAACTCCGCAGGCCGACTCGGTTACCGCTATCCAGCGCTCCCGCTCTCCCGCCCGGCTCTGGCGCTCGATGCGCTCGGCGCTGGCCGGTACAGGGGACTGGAACTCGGCGCTGATCGGGCTGACTCGCCTGGCCGAGCTGAGGAGTCGGGCATATGCCGACAGCGCGCGACAACTGCGCCGGCGGCTGGAAGGCGCTCCCTTTCCTCCTTTCCCGGGAAATCCTGGTCTCAAGGCTGAAGACCTGCTGCCGTCTCTTCAGGCCATCCTGTTGGAGCGCCGCCGGGCGGTCGAGGGAGATTCGGCCGTGCTGGCGGACATTCTCCGGCGGATTCCGAGCAAGGACTACGACCATGGTGACGCCTGGGTCCTCGGACGGTTGAAGGCAGGCGCGGCCGATTCGGTTGCGGCCCGATTCCGCGCCGCAGACACCGAGGAGTTCCGGGTTCGCTATCTCACGTTGCTGTCGTATTTCACCGACCCGAAGCTGGTCCCACTGCTTGCCCGGATATACGCCGCGCCGGACAGCTTCCGAGTTCCCAAGCGATACGCCATCAGGGCATCGGACGGATTGCTTTGGATTGGTACGAAGGAGAGTCTGCAAGCATTGCTCGACGCTCGAGCGGCGGCCCGCGCTCGACGCGTTTACGCGGACTCCAGTCTAGCGCGCGGAGGCTACGATTTTCTGGCCGACGATAGTTCCGCAGTTATCTCGCGGACGGGGCAGTGGCTAACCGACTGGGTGAAGAAGCTTCGAGCCGGGAGCTAGGAGCCAAGAGCTAACAGCAGCGAGTCGGGCCGTCTCCGTAGCG
Organism: uncultured Gemmatimonadales bacterium; assembly: GCA_963698975.1. Lineage (GTDB taxonomy): Bacteria > Gemmatimonadota > Gemmatimonadetes > Gemmatimonadales > GWC2-71-9 > CAVVWJ01. The sequence goes on along the minus strand of CAVOSV010000002.1, from coordinate 326,314 downwards.
GGAGCGAGTAAACTCGTCGTAGAACTGCCGCTCGGTCGGCACCGGCTGGTCGGGATGGCAACGGCGCAGATGCTCCACGTAAGCGACGTAATCCGGCATACCAGCAATGCACCGCACGGCCGACATCACACGCCGAAAAGCGTCACGAAGGCCAACCGCCCCGCTGCCCTGCTGCCCCGCTGGCCGCGCTTCACCCCGCATACGCCGTCTCCACAAATGGAGACTCTTCCACCCGGGCAGGCTTGCGCCGGGTAAGGATCAACACCCACTCCTTGGCAGAGGCGAGCACCACCAGCACCGTGACCACGATGAAGATCATGGTCACCACGGCATCCAGCCGATCATTGAAGATCAGGCGGGTACCGCGGGCCGCATCAACTGCTCCTTCGGAGATCTGGGATGCAACGGATGCAGCATGAGAGAGAAAGCCCAATCGCGGGTCGGCCGCAAAGATCTTCTGCCACCCTGCGGCCAATGTCACGGTCAGCACTCCCAACAGCGGTAGCAGCGTGACCCAGGCGTAGCGGGCTCTGCCGCTCTTGATGATCAGGGTGGTGCCAACGCACAGAGCCACCGCCGCCAGCAGCTGATTGCTGATTCCGAACAGCGGCCAGAGCGAGTTGATCCCCCCAAGCGGGTCGAGAACTCCCTGGATCAGAAAGTATCCCCAACCTGCTACTACCAAGCCCGACGCCAGCATGGTGCTCGGGTACCAGGAGGTTCTGCCCAGCGGACGCCAGATGTGTCCGGCCAGCTCCTGCAGCATGAAGCGGCCCACCCGAGTGCCGGTGTCGACCGTGGTGAGGATAAACAGCGCTTCGAACATGATGGCGAAGTGGTACCACAGTGCCATCAGCCCGCTGCCAAATGCGGAGCTGAAGATGTGCGCCATGCCCACCGCCAGCGACGGGGCGCCCCCGGTTCTCCCGAGCAGACTTTTCTCGCCCACAGCCGAAGCCAACCCCTGAAGCTGCTCGGGCGTAACTGTGAAACCCCAGTTTCGGATCACCCCAACCGCTGATTCCAGACTGCCCCCGAGCGTCGAGAGCGGAGCGTTGATGGCGAAATACACCCCAGGCTCCAGCAGCGCAGCGGCACACAACGCCATGACTGCCACGAACGACTCCATCAACATTCCACCGTAACCGATCAGGCGGGCGTCGCTCTCACGGATCAGCATCTTGGGCGTGGTGCCCGAGGCAACGAGCGCGTGAAAACCGCTGATCGCGCCGCAAGCGATGGTGATGAAGGCGAAGGGAAACAGCTTGCCGGCGAAGACCGGGCCGGTCCCGTCGATGAATCGAGTGAGCGCAGGAAGTTTGAGCGGGGGCAGAGCGATGAGAATGCCTACGGCCAGAAGGAGAATCGTCCCGATCTTCATGAAGGTCGAGAGATAGTCCCGGGGGCAGAGCAGCATCCATACGGGGAGCACGCTGGCTATGAACCCGTAGGCGATCATGCCATAGGCAATGGTCAGTCCGGACGCGGTGAAGTAGGGAGCCAGACTGGGCGAGCCTGCGACATACCGTCCGCCGACGAGCGCCAACAGCAGCAGCACCACGCCCAGAACCGATGCTTCCAGCGTCCGGCCCGGGCGCCAGACCTTCATCCAGAAGCCCATCAGGATGGCGATCGGGATGGTGCAGAGAATGGTGAAGATTCCCCACGGGCTGTCCTTCAGCGCGTTGACCACCACGAGCGCCAAAACCGCGAGCAGGATTACCATAATGGCCAGCACCGCCACCATGGCGAGCATACCGGTGATCGGTCCGGTCTCCTCCTTGGCCATCTGTCCCAGCGACTTGCCATCTCGCCGCATCGAGCCGAAGAGGATGACGAAGTCCTGAACTGCGCCGCCCAGCACCACGCCGAAGACGATCCAGATGGTGCCGGGCAGATAACCGAACTGGGCCGCCAGGACCGGGCCCACCAACGGTCCGGCCCCGGCAATAGCGGCAAAGTGATGGCCGAAGAGCACCCACCGGGTTGTCGGCACGAAGTCGCGGCCATTCATCAGCCGCTCGGCCGGAGTGGCCCTCCGGTCGTTGAGCCCGAACACCGTCGTGGCCAGGAAGCGGCTGTAAAAGCGATACGCCAGCAGGTAGGTGCCCACGGCGGCCAGCACCAGCCAGGCGGCACTGATGGTCTCTCCCCGATGCAGCGCCAACATGCCCCACGCCACCGCACCGGCAACCCCTAAAACCAGCCAGCCGAGCTTTTTGAGCAGCATGTTGAAGTTATAACGATGTAAGCGGTTAGCGGCCATCCTTGCCGCTGCTTATTTCTGCCCGTAGCTTCGACCTCCATGCCATTGCCATCGTTCGGCTTCGGTCACCGGCCCTCGTGGGAGTATGAGGCACCGGAGGGGACCGGTGCTGCCGTCGAGGAACCTCGTCCGCAGCCCATCGTGAGGGGCTGGCGCGGCAAGGTGGTTATTGTGACCGGCGGAGCCACCGGACTCGGTCGGCACATCTGCATGGAGTTTGGCCGACTGGGATGTCACGTGGCATTCTGCTTCGTCAGCATGCCTGGACGCGATGTGAGCGAGCAGGCCCTGTTGACCGAGACCGCGCTCCGGGGAACGGGGATTCAGGTCTACGCCCAACGCTGCGACGTTCGCGACCGGGAAGCGGTGGAAGAGTTCGTGAAGGAAACCAAGCAGCGGCTGGGCGGGGTACACTTTCTGGTCAACAATGCCGGCATTGCGAATGACGGTGCGCTCTGGCGCCTGTCGCGGGAAGCGTGGTCCGAAGTGCTGGAGACCAATGTCACGGGAGCGTTCAATTGCATCCGGGCAGTAGCCCCGATCTTCCGGGCCCAGCACTTTGGGAAAATCGTGAGCGTAAGCGCCCATCAGGCCGAACGTCCCGGGTTCGGGGTGGCCAACTATGCCGCCAGCAAAGCGGCATTGCTGGGACTCACCCGTGCCGCCGCGGTGGAGCTGGGTCCGGCCAACGTGAACGTCAATGCGGTTGCTCCTGGATTCATTCGCACCGAGCGGATGGGAATGCTGCCCTCCGAGGTGATCGAGCGAGCCCAGAAAAGCTCGGTGCTCGGCCGGGTCGCGGAGCCTGACGATGTCGCCCACGTCATTTCCTTCCTCTGCTCTGACTCTGCCCGCCACATCACGGGACAGACCATCGTGGTGGACGGCGGCCTCTCTTTGGAGTAAAGCCAACACCATTTAGGTTTTGGCGATGCCTCCCAATCCCCGACGCTGCTGGTCCGCGTTCTACGCGGGGCTGCTGGCGCTTGTGGCCTGCAGTCTCCACGCGCAGGATGAGCTAAAGCCGCTGCCGCCCGTCCCCGTTCTTCCCATGGGCGCACTTACGGGTCAGAGCATCGCCGTCCTTCCCATCACCCTCGTCGTCGCCGATCCCGAGCTCGAGTCCAGCACCACCTATGCTCCCTACAAGGAGCACCGGCCGGCGCTGCTTCGCACCGACTCGCTGATCGGTGAGAGCCTGGAGAACCGGGGACCCGAGGTTCACTGGGTGCTTCCGCCCGAGGTTCGGAAGGTTGCGCGCCGGGCGGCGGGCTTTGTCGACGACCCCGATCAGATGGGACAGGCGGTACTCCGGTCACCCCATATGACCAAAGTGCCGGATCCTCTGCGGTCATCCCTGCGGGGTCTGGTGGCATTGGTCGGAGGCAGGCTCGCCCTGGTGCCCGCTTCACTCGGTTTCGGCCCCGAGCCGAACGGCCAGATCCGGGCCGACCTGACGATGGTCCTGGCCGATGCCCGGAGCGGCAAAGTGGTTTGGCGCAGCGTCGCCTACGGGAGGGGTGCGTCGCCCGATCAGGCGATCAAGGCAGCGATGGCCAGTCTCCTTCCGGTGTCCGGAAGTCCATGACCTACGACGTGACGCTGATTCCTGGCGACGGCATCGGGCCAGAGATCACCGTGCAGACGGTGAAGGTGCTGGAGGCCACCGGACTTCGCTTCAATTGGGATGAAGAGCTGGCCGGCGTGGCCGCGGTGGAGGCCACTGGTACACCGCTCCCGGACGCCACGGTGGAGAGCATCCGCAAGAACACCTTGGCGCTGAAAGGGCCGCTGACCACACCGGTGGGCACCGGTTTTCGTTCCGTCAACGTGGGCCTGCGGAAGGAATTCGAGTTATTCGCCAACGTGCGGCCCGCCCGTACCATCCTTCCGGGGGGACGCTTCGAGAACGTGGACATTGTGCTGGTTCGGGAGAATCTCGAGGGACTTTACATCGGGGTGGAGCATTTCGTGGCCATTGGCGACGACCCTCGCGCGGTGGGCGAGTCCATGGCGATCGTCACCCGGCGCGGCTGCGAGCGAATCATCCGGTACGCCTTCGAGTACGCGGTGAAGCACGGCCGCCGCAAGGTCACCATCGTACACAAGGCCAACATCCTGAAGATGGTGAGCGGACTCTTTCTGGAGGTGGGCCGCACCGTCGCCAAGGAATACGAAGACAAAATCGAATCCAACGACATGATCGTCGACAACACCGCGATGCAGCTGGTGATGCGTCCCGAGCAGTTCGACGTCATGGTGACCACCAACATGTTCGGCGACATCCTGAGTGACGAGGTGTCGGGCCTGGTGGGCGGGCTGGGACTCGCGCCCGGCGCCAACATCGGGACCAAGGCCGCGATTTTCGAGGCGGTGCATGGCAGCGCTCCCGACATTGCGGGCAAGGGACTGGCCAATCCCTCGGCCCAGATGTTTGCCGCCGCCATGATGCTGGATCATATCGGGGAGCTGGACCGGGCCGAGCGAATCCGGAATGCCATCGTCACGACAATCGTGCAGGACGGCATCCGCACCCGGGATCTCGGGGGCACCGCCAGCACGGAGGAGTTCGGCCATGCGGTTGCGAGACGGGCAGCCTGAGGTTCCCTGCGTCCGGTGCGGCCGGCGGGTGTGGGGACTGGGCTGGGGCGACCTCTGCCCCGACTGTCTCGGCGAACGAAAGGTCCGTGCAAGAAGACTGGCCAGCCGCATCTCCCTCGCCGCAACGCTACTGATGGCAGCATACGTTGCCCTGCGCATGACCGGCGCCCCAATGGCACGGCTCTACGGAGTCATCGCGGTCCTGGCTACCTACATCATCGTTCGTCGTATCGCGACTCAAGTGGCAATGGAGTATCTCAAATGACAGAGGGGCAGCGAGGCAGCGGGGCGGTGGGAAAGCAAGGCGGACGCAATGGTTGATCGTCGGACTGGATTTTCGGTTCGGGCGTTGGTGCGGTTATTCGCCTGGTTCGCCGTAACCGCCCCGCTGCCCATCTGCCCCCCTGCCGTGCTCCACGCCCAAACCTCCCTTACCATCTACAACGACGGCCGGGTGCTGGTCCGGCGCAGTGTTCCGGCCAATATCCCGAAGGGCGCGTCCAGCCAGCGGCTGGCGCTGGGCGCGCTGGATCCAGCGACAATTTTTTCGCTGGATTCGTCGGTCACGGTGGACCGGGTCTCCTACGACGGCGCGGTGGATGAGGCCAGCGTGCTGCGGCGTTCAGTGGGCAAGCGGCTGGTCTTTCGGCTCAGCGATCCCCGCGATACCGTGAGTGCCCTGGTCCTGGGGGTGGACCCGCTCCGGCTGCAGTTGCCCGACGGCCGGATCAGCTTCACGCCGCCCGGACTGGCGCTCTACCCCAGCGACGTCGTGGTGGTGGAGCCCACTGTTTCGCTCGCTGTTCGGAGCGCCCGCTCTCAGGATCAGATGCGACTGGGCTACTTCACGAGCGGAGCGTCCTGGCAGGCGAGCTATCAGCTGGTGCTGGGGCGAGAGGATGCCCGGGTTACGGGAATGGCCGTGCTGCCGTCCGAATCGCTTCGGGCCGAGAATGCAGAAGTCCACCTCCTGGCGGGGTCAGTTGGCCGAGCTGAGCAGCTGGGGGCGCCACCGCAGCCGCTCGCCCGGAAGCAGGCTTTAGCGGCCGCTGATATGATGGCGCGCGAGGTCGCCACCGAACAGCGGGTCGGCGAGTTCCATTTGTACACCTTGCCGGGCCGGAGCACGCTTCAGCCTGGACAAACTACCTCGGTGGCCCTGTTCGATCCGGTACGGGTGAAGTACGAGCGCAGCTATGTGGTGCATGGAGACGTACCATACTGGGGTTTTCTTCCCCAGCAGGGTGAGGAGCTGCAGCCGCCTGTGGAAGTGACGTACACCTTAAAGCGTCCGCGCAAGACCGACTTTGGCGATCGCCCGCTGCCTGCGGGCATAGCGAGGTTGTACCAGCCGGACAGCTCCGGGGGATTGCAGCTGATCGGTGAGGCGTCGCTGGATCACACGCCCGCGGGCAATGATCTTCGGCTGAACGCCGGCAATGCCTTCGATCTGACGGCTAGACGGGTGCAAACCAGCTACATCACCCGGCGGGATAGCACCAAGGCTCGTGGCGTGCATACAGTGGCCACGGCGGACTATCGGGTAACGCTAAAGAACGCTACCGACAGCGCAACAACCATAGCGGTGGAGGAGGAACGGGCGGGCGAGTGGAGCGTGCTGGCGAGCTCGGCACCGGCTGAAAAAGTGTCTTCCACCCTCACCCGTTTCCGGGTGCGGGTGCCGGCGCAGGGAGAAGCGGTGCTGACCTATCGCATTCAGGTAATCTGGTGACCATCGTCACCATCGCTCATCTCTCGGATTTGCACTTCGGCGGATACGCCGACCTCAAGCAGGTGGAAGCGCTCGAGGAATTTCTCCCCACCCTGAACCCGACCGCACTGGTCGTCTCCGGCGACCTGAGCCAACGCGCCCGGCACGGAGAGTTTCAGGCATCCCATGTGTTCATGCATCGCATGCGGATGAAGATGCCGGCGATCGTGGTACCCGGAAATCACGATATCGAATGGTGGAAGAGTCCGCTCGGGCTGCTGGGCGAGAGGAGGAAGTACGCCAAATATCTCCGCTACTACAGCGAACTGCGCCCGGTGCTCGAGGCCCCCGGCATGATCGCCGCGGGCGCGCTGAGCAGCTATGGTTTCTCGCTGGGGTCGCTCACCTGGAACGTCCGCGACATCGCGGTCAAGGGACACCTGCCCAGGTCGGAAACCAAACGGATCAAGGAAATCTTCGATCAAGCGCCGCCGGGCCTGGCAAAGGTCATGGTGGTTCACCACAACGTGCTGGAGGGAGGTACCGGCCGGATGGGTCTGGCCCGGTGGCAATCGGCCCACAAGCGGCTTCTGGATACGGGAGCGGACGTCATTCTGTGCGGGCACGACCACTATGAAGGTGCCGGTCAGATCGAGGGCGGTCTGGCAGTCAGCACCTCCGGCACCCACAGCTACCGCCAGCGCGGCGGCAGACCGTCGGTCTTCAATCTGGTCACGCTGGATGCGCAGTCCGTGCACATCCAGCACTTCCGCTGGGTTGCCGCTGACCGGCAGTTCATTGCGTCCGACAAGTTCTCCTTTGCCCGAAGGGGTGCACCCAAAGTGGCGGTCTCGGTGGCCGGCGGGGACCAAGGGCTGTGAAGGCAGGGAAGCAGGGAGGAGGCGACGCGGAACAGTGCTTCTTGCTGGCTGATTTCCTTCCCCAACGACTCTACGCTCTCGGTCTCACCGGTGTGGACCGGATTCTCACGCACACCAACCGCACCGTAATGCTGAGCCTGAATCGCCGAGTATTGCGGATCCATAAAGGGTACGGATTCGCTCCTGAGGGAGTGCTGAAGGCAATTGTCCGGTTTCTCAGCCCGAAAATGCCTCGGCACCTGAGGCAGGAAGCTGAACGCGAGTTTCTCCAGTTTCCGGTCTGGGCCTATAGCCGGGCCTCCGATCGGTCTCCTCGAAGAGACCGGTCCCGCCCCGGCGACAGCACCCTGCTCAGCCGCCTGGAGGCCATGCATCGCGAGCTCAATGTCCGCCATTTCGGCGGGTCCCTTAGCACTATTGCCATTCGACTTTCCGGCCGGATGAAAACCCGCCTGGGCGAGCTGTCTGTAGATCACAACGATAACAGCAACAAGGAAATCGGCATCAGCCGCAGGCACGTCTCCCGGCATTCTTGGGGCGAGGTTGAGCACACAATGCTCCATGAAATGGTGCATCAATGGCAGGCTGAAAACGGGTATCCGGTGGACCATGGGCCCGTCTTCAGGGCCAAGGCCCGCGAGGTAGGCGTCCTGCCCGCTGCTCGCAGAAGTCTCGGGCTCTCCGCAGGCGCCGGCTAACCCCCCTGTACTAGTTGTTTACGGTCGCTATACTCTTATTAAAGGTGAGTTGAGCGGGCTCAGTCTCACCAGCCAGGTCCCGCCTGGTAACGTTCTCTCCATTAATGAATTAGGGCCTGCGCTCGACCCGGAGTCTCCCGACCGATAGCGGTTATTGAGACAGCGGAAATCGCGCAGGTGGAGGATTTCACCACGAACATCGCCATGGTCGCGGCTTGCCCATACCCGGCTCGCCGGGGTACGCCCATTCGCATTCAGCGACTGGCGGAGGGCATGGCTGCGCGCGGGCACCAAGTCCACGTGGTGACCTATCACTACGGCAGCGGCAGCGCCGGGCCTACGCTCTCGGTTCACCGGATTCCGCAGATCAAGTCGTACCAGAACCTGTCCCCTGGCCCTACCTACGTGAAGCTGGGCCTGCTCGACCCGCTGCTCACGGTGAAGCTGTGGCAGGTGCTCCGGCGTCATCAGATTGATATCATCCACGCCCACCATTTCGAAGGGCTGCTGGTGTCCGCCGCCGCGCGACTTCGGCGGAAAATTCCGCTGATCTTCGACGCGCACACCCTGCTGTCGTCGGAACTGCCTTTCTATCCGCTCAGACTCCCTCGCTGGGTTACCAACAGCATTGCCGGTTCGTTCGACCGGCGTCTTCCCGGCATCGCCGACCACGTCGTCACCGTCACCGAACGGATCCGACAGCGGCTGCTTCGGTTGGGCCGGGTTCCGGAGGAGCGGGTTTCGGTAGTGCCCAACGGCGTCGAGTGCGACCTCTTCTCCGAGAGCCGGAATCGTGCGGCAAAAGCGGCCAATGGTCGTCCGACGCTGATCTTCACCGGCAATCTGGCTCCCTATCAGGGCATCGACCTGATGCTCCTGGCGCTCCGGAAGGTGCTGAACCGAAGAAGCGACGTGAAGCTCAAGATTGTGACCGACTCATCCTTCGAGCAGTACGACGCCCTGGCCCGTGAGCTCGGGGTCTCCGGATCGATTGAGCTGGTCCGGGCTCAGTTCGAGGACATTCCCATGCTGCTCGCCGGCGCTACCGTGGCGGTGAACCCGCGCACCGAGTGCGATGGTATCCCGGTCAAGCTCTTGAACTACATGGCGGCGGGAAAGCCGGTCTTGTCCTTTGCCGGATCGGCGCCTGGCGTATGTCATCAGCACACCGGCTGGCTCGTTCCTGATGGTGACGTGGACGGGTTCGCCGAGGGCGCTCTCACCTTACTGTCGAACTCCGAGCTGGCCAGCTCCCTGGGACAAAATGCCAGAAGGCTGGTCCAGGACAAGCATGACTGGAGCCGCTCCGCTGAGCTGACGGAGAACATCTATCATCGAGTGATTCGGGAGCGCGCCACGCAGGAATGAGGGTGTGCTTCATCGTCAGCGAATTTTTTGGGTGGGGAAAGTACGGCGGCTATGGCACCGCCACCCGGGTGTTGGCCACCGAGTTGGTGCGGCGCGGATTCGGCGTCACCGTCGTGACCCCGGCGCGGGGGGCGCAGCCAGAGCGGGAAGAGGTGGAGGGAGTGACTGTGCTGTCCTACCCTGCGCAGTCACTGCGAACCCAGTTTCGTATCCTGCGCGACACCCAAGCCGACATATACCATTCACAGGAGCCCTCGCTCGGCACCTGGCTGGCGCGAAAAGCGGCTCCGCGGAGCGCCCACGTCGTCACCTGTCGAGACACCCGCGTTTCCGCCGACTGGCTGATCGAGATGCGGTCTTGGTTCCTGGACCATAGTTTCCGAACGCTCCTGACTTTCCCCTACGAGAACAATCTGTTGGTTACCCGCTCGGTCCGTGCGGCTGACGCGGTCTATTGTCCCAACGAGTTCTCCCGCCCGATCGCGCAAGCCAAGTACAAGCTGGATACGCTTCCCGGTTTCCTGCCCAATCCGGTTCGACCGCCAACTGTGCCGATTCAGAAGGCTCAGCACCCCACGGTCTGTTTTCTGGGACGATGGGATCGGCGAAAACGGCCCGAGATCTTCTTCCGCCTGGCGCAGGATTTTCCTCAGGTGCGGTTCATCGCCATGGGCCAGGCGCGTACGGCCGAGCTGACCGAGATGTTACACCGGCAGTACGGTGGTCTCCCCAATCTGGAGCTGGAGGGCTTCGTCGATCAGTTCTCCTCCACCCGGTTTCAGGAGATACTGGCTCTGAGCTGGATTCTGGTGAATAGCGCGCTGCGGGAAGGACTACCCCGTTCATTTCTGGAGGCGGCTGCCTTCAAATGTGCCATTCTAAGCCGGGTCGACCCTGACGGGTTCGCTTCGCGCTTCGGTTACCGGGTAGAGGATGACGATTTTGCCCGTGGTCTCAACCAGCTGCTGGAGAACGATGCCTGGCGGAGAAAGGGAGAGGACGCGCACGCGTATGTGTCGGAGAAGTACGGGTTCGACGCAGCGATCTCCCAGCATCTCGAGGCCTACCGGCGGCTCGCCCGATCCGCACCATTATATTCCCAGCCTAGTCACTGACTCTCTTCGAGGCACGAATGGCCACCGCCACAGGCACGTCGCAGTTCACCGGAGTCGACTTCCTCAACTTCGATTCTCTCCTTTCCGAAGAGGAGCGTGCGGTACGTGACACCGTGCGGAGCTGGGTAGATGAAAACCTGATTCCGGTTATCGGCCAGGCGTATGTCGAGGGAAAGTTTCCCAAACAGCTGATTCCCGGGATGGCGGAGCTGGGTCTCTTCGGTGCCAACCTTCCTGAAGAGTACGGCTGCGCCGGACTGAATAACGTGGCCTATGGCCTGATCATGCAGGAACTGGAGCGGGGCGACAGCGGGATTCGCTCATTCGCCTCGGTCCAGGGCGCGTTGGTCATGTACCCGATCTATGCCTTCGGTAGCGATGAGCAGAAGCAGCACTGGCTTCCCTTACTTGCTTCCGGACAGGAGATCGGCTGCTTTGGCCTGACGGAGCCCGACTACGGGTCGAACCCCGGCGGTTTGGTCACCACGGCGCGGGAAACCCGGGATGGCTGGATCCTCAACGGCACCAAGATGTGGATCACCAACGGCTCTCAGGCAACCGTCTCGATTATCTGGGCCAAGACCGGCGATCTGAGAGACCCCAAATCGATTCGCGGATTCATTGTTCCCACTGACAGCAAGGGTTACGCTGGGCGGGACCAGAAGGGGAAGTTGTCGCTTCGGGCTTCCGATACCAGTGAGATCCATCTCCAGGACGTGCAGCTGCCCAAGGATGCCATCCTTCCAAAGTCCGGCGGCTTGAAGAGTCCGCTGATGTGCCTGACCCAGGCGCGATACGGAATTGCCTGGGGAGCAATCGGTGCCGCCATGGCCTGCTACGACGAGGCTCTGCGGTACTCCGGGCAGCGAATCATGTTCGACAAGCCGATCGGTGCCACGCAGATCCAGCAGGTTCGCCTGGTGGAGATGCTCACCGAGATCACCAAGGCCCAGTTCATGACGTTGCAGCTCGGCAAGTTGAAGGATGCCGGCACTATGACGCCGCACCAGGTGTCTCTCTGCAAGCGGAACAACGTGAACATGGCCTGCGAATGCGCCCGGGAGGCCCGCCGGCTCCTTGGGGCCAACGGGATCCTGGCCGAGTACCATTCGATGCGCCACATGGCCAATCTGGAATCGGTCTATACCTATGAGGGAACACATGATATGCATTCCCTCATCGTGGGTGAGGCGATCACCGGACACGCTGCTTACACGTGACCTTCGTCACGGCTATTTAGATCCTAAGTGACGACCCTGTAGAGGCGTTGAGACCTCTACAGGAGTTCAGCAATGGCAAATCGGGTCACTGTGTGGTGGCAGGGTGAGGAATACGACGCGGTCCGGCAGAATGGAGCTGCCGCCGAAGCAAATACAGGTTCGACCTGGCAGTTGCTGCACGAGGGAGCACCCCTGACTAGCTTTGCGGCCGAGCCGGGAGAGGCTCCTGCATCGGTCAAGGAAAAAATAATGGGATGGCTGGAGGCCAACCGGAGCCGACCGGCCATGGACGTCGGAAGGCAGTGAGTCCTTAACCGAGCGTCATCCAAAGCCCCCTGGTGCACCGCTCGGGGGCTTTCCTTTTACGAGCCGTTCGAGTCTATCCTTCCGCGTTCATGACATGGCGACGCAGTCACTCCTCAACCAGTCTTCATGCGATTCCCCAGCACGCTCCTGATCCTTTCGCTCGTTCTGCCGGCGCTTCCCTCACCTGGGAATGCCCAGCAAACGGACACGACGCGGACCGACACCACTCGTACCGACACCACTCGTACCGACACCACCCGTACCGATACCACCCGAGTTACCCAGTTGAAGACGATCGAGGTGACCAGCTCCATCGCCCCGACAGCGGGACCCACCATTGGGTCGGGAATTCCCGCCCGGATCTCGACCGTGACCGGCGCAGCCATCGATGCCTGGGAACCCCGGCTGCTGGCCGATGCCCTCGCGACCCAACCTGGCATCTCGCTGTACGACGATCTCGGCTCGCCGTTCAAGCTCAACCTGAGCACCCGGGGCTTCAACGTCGGCCCCGTAGTCGGATTGCCGCCCGGCGTGTCGGTGTTCCTCGATGGAGTACGCCAGAACGAGCCCGACGCAGCCGAGGTTAACTTCGATCTGCTCCCGATGGAACACGTGCAACGAGTGGAGCTCCTCAGCGGCTCGGGCTCACTGCTCGGGTCCAATTCACTGGGCGGCGCAATCAACCTGATCACCCGGCGAGGCTCGGGACCGATGGAGGGAGAGGCCGAGGTCTCCGGCGGCTCCTACGGCTCATACTCGGGAGAGGCGTCGCTCGCGGGTTTGAGTGGAGGCGGCTGGGACTACTATCTGGCCGGGGGGTATGAGAATGAAGATGGATGGCGTCAAGCCACCAACGCGGAGAACCTGAACGGCTTCCTGAACCTTGGCCGGCGAGGCCCCGATCACGGCTTCAGTCTGCAGGCCTTCGGAGCCGAGTCCCGGGCCGAAACCGCCGGGTCGCTGCCGGAAAGCATCTTCAACACCGCACCCAACAGCAACTTTACCATTGGTGACTTCGAAGACCTCGATCAGCTCCAGGCCTCACTCTCGGGCTACACCCGTCTGGGGAGCAGTCGGGCCGCGTTTACGGGATACATCAGGCGCAGCACGGCCGAACGTTTCAATGTCAATCAGTTGCCCGACAACAATGTTCGCAGCTTCACCACCAATCGGACGATTGGGGGAAACCTGGATTGGCGCTGGAGCACCCCTCGGCCTAATGGGAGCTTCTCTCTTCGCCTGGGCGCGGACGGAGGGGCCAACCAGGTGCACATCCAGCTACTGGAGGAGCCGCCAACCGTTCCTTCAAGCAGTGAGCTTACTACGGATGTGAAGAGCCCGAGCTACGATGTTGCCGGCTACGCCCTGGCCGATCTGCGAATCAACGAAGTGACCTTCTCGGGCGGACTGCGGTTCGACTACATCCATATTCCTTTCCAGGACCAGCTCGATCCCTCGGCCGATACCACGAACAACTTTACCCGATTGAGTCCCCGGGGCGGATTGAGCTTCGACATTGCTCCCGGGGCTTCGGCCTATCTGTCGGTAGGACAGAGCTTCAGGGCCCCTGCCATTCTGGAGCTGGCCTGCGCCGACGAGACCGCGGCGTGTCCGCTGCCTTTTGCCCTTGGCGATGATCCTCCGCTCGATCCGGTGGTCGGAACCACGTTCGAGATCGGCGGGCAGTGGGTGCGTGGCCCCGCAATATTCAACGCCTCGCTCTATCGCACCAACGTGCAGGACGACATCTCGTTCATTCAGTCGGAGAACGCCGTGTTCGAGGGGTTCTTCGGCAACATCGGCACCACCCGGCGCGAGGGCATCGAGCTGTCGGTGCAGGTCATACCCAGCGAGCGGGTTTCACTATACGCCAACTATGGCTTCACCCGGGCGACGTTCCGCGACCCTGCCGAAATTTTCAGTATCCGGGCCGAGGGTGACTTCGCGGGAGCGCCGCTTTCAGGGCCGAACGCTGTGGCCGAGGGCGACCGGCTACCTCTGGTTCCAGACCACCAGGTGAAGTTTGGCGGCCTGTATACCACCTCCTCGGGGTTTCAATTTGGGTTGGACGGCCGCTACATCGGACGGCAATGGCTGCGGGGTGATGAAGCCAACGAGACCTCCCCGCTGAGTGCGTATTTCGTGGGTAACCTGCGCCTGGGTTTCAGCCACGCCCGCTGGGAGGTTTCAGCCATTGCCAGCAACGTCCTGAACTCGCACGAACCGATCTTCGGGACATTCAATGAGAACCGCCAGACGGGCGAGCTGGAGCGGTTCCTCACTCCCCTCAACGCCCGCTCTATCAAGCTTGTCGTCCGCCGATCATTTGGCGGAAATGTTCAGTAGCCAGTCGACCCGAAAATCAGTTGGAGCGGTGACCGCAATCACCGACCCTTGCCGATAGCGCCCTCATCCTGTTCCGGGTTTAAACGAACGAACCATTGCGGTGGAGGTGCACTATGCAGGCTACAGCGGTCGCGGTGCCGGTGCGGGATACCGGCGACGCGTTGAAGGCATCGCTCACCGGAGCGCTCAACACATTCTTTGCGGCCATTCCCAGGATCCTCGGTTTTGCCGTCGTTCTCATCATCGGCTGGATCATCTCCTCGCTGCTGGCCCGCGGGGTTCAGGCGCTGTTGCATGCGGTGAGATTCAACGACCTTGCTCGTCGAGCGGGCCTCGCCGACTTCGTGCACAAGATGGGGGTCCAGGACGACTCGTCCGCGGTGCTGGCGGGAATCGTTAAGTGGTTTGTCCGGCTGATCACGCTGGTGGTCGCCTTCGACACACTCGGTCTGCCGGCGGTGTCCAACGTGTTCCAGCAGCTGCTGTTGTGGCTGCCCAATCTCGTAGTTGCCCTGGTGGTGCTGGTAATCGGCGGCCTGGCCGCCCAAGCGCTCTCACAGCTGGTACGAGGTGCGTCAGCCGAAGCCGGATTCACCAATCCCGACATGCTGGCCACGGTGACCCGGGTCGCCGTCTGGGGCTTTGCCATCGTCGTCGCAGTCAATCAGCTGGGTATAGCTACCACGCTCATCAACACTCTACTGGTTGGCCTTGTGGGCGCCCTGGCTCTGGCGTTTGGCCTTGCCTTCGGGCTGGGCGGACGAGATCGTGCGGCGCAGATCCTCAATCGGGCCGGTCGCAATCTGGAGCAGGCTGGGCCCAGGCTGGAGCGGGCAGCCGTCGCGGCTCATCATCAGGCCGAGGGCATGACCCAGCAGGTTCAGGACACAACGCACCATACTCAGCCCGGTCATGCGTCCAGAGGCGTTGCCGGGAATGGATGGATGGAGCGCGCGACCGTCGATCGCCGGCGGGTGGGCCGCCCCGGAATTCGGGACCGGCGCAGCGGCGGCACCAATTCCTAAGCCTCCCAGCAATCGTAACTCGAGGCCACCCCGCGGTGGCCTCGTTGCGTTTGCATCCAAAGGCGGGATAGCTTTGCCGCCAGCAGACTCGACTTGCCGATCAGGAGCCAAACTTGAAGATCGCGGTGTGCATCAAGCGGGTACCGGACATGGAGATGCGGTTCAGCATTGCGGCTGACCACACTTCCCTGGATCCGGCCGGCATGAAATACGAGATGGGAGACTTCGACGGGTACGCGCTTGAGGTCGGGCTCCAGCTGGCTGAGAAGCATGGCCCCGGGGAAGTGGTCGTTGTGTCGCTCGGGCCCGACGGAGTCCAGGAGATCCTGCGAAAGGGGCTTGCCATGGGGGCCAGCCGGGCAATTCAGCTCAAGGTCGACCAGATCCCGTTTGACGGCTTGGCCATAGCGAAGGCGTTGACGGAAGAGCTTAGGGACGGCGGTTACGATCTGATTCTCTTTGGGAGGATGGCAACCGATACGGCAAACGGCACCGTCGGCCCCATGATCGCGGAGCTGCTGGGCCTCCCCTGCGTTACCGGAATTTCCCAGCTCGAGCTCGGAGATGGCCGCGGCAGCGCGCGACGGGATCTGGAGGGAGCCTCGGAGACTGTCGAATTTCCTCTGCCCGCGGTGCTCACGATCGACGAAGGCATCGCTCGGCCGCGGTTGGCCTCGCTCAAGGGGATCATGGCTGCAAAGAAGAAGCCGCTCGAGACCAAGCCTGCGCAACTGGGTCCCGTCAATCTGAAAGTCGAGCGAATGGAGCTGCCGGCCGATCGGCCACCCGGACGGATCATCGGAGAGGGAGCCGACGCGGTGCCGGAGCTGCTCCGCCTTCTGCAAACCGAAGCCAAGGTGTTGTGATGTCGGCGTTCCTGGCTTTTGCCGAAACTCGCGCCGGCGTACTGCGGAAGGTCGCTCTCGAGGCGGTTACCGCCGCGCGCCGGGCGGCCGATTCAGCTGGTGGCGGCGAGGTGCATGCCGTACTCCTCGGTGCTTCCGGTATGGCCCAACACGCTGCTGCTCTTGGGCGGAATGGGGCCGACGTCGTCTACGTGGTGGAGCATCCCGATCTCGAGCGGTATAACCCCGAGGTATACTCGGCTACCGTGTCGGAGCAAATACGTTCAGGCCAATATCGGGCTGCGTTCTTTACCACCTCGGCCGAGGGCCGGGATCTGGCTCCGCGAGTTGCGGCCCGGCTCGGCGTGAGCATCGCCTCCGACGTGACGGAGTTCGAGATCCAGAACGATGCGGTAATTGCCCAGCACCCGGCGTACACCGGCAAGGTGAACATCACTCTCAGGCTGACGGGTTCTCCTGCGCTGATATCGCTGCGTCCGGGCTTTGTTACCCCCGCCGAACACCCGCGTGATGCCCGAGTGGAGACTCTGAAGCCTGCCATCGAGCCGGGAGCTGCAAGGGTGAAGGTCACCGAGCTGGCTCAACGGAGCACGACCAAGCTCGATCTGGGCGAAGCGCCGATCATCGTGAGCGGTGGGCGAGGCTTGCGCGCGGCAGAAAACTTCAAGCTGGTGGAAGACCTGGCGGCCGCCATCGGCAACGCCGCGGTAGGAGCTACCCGTGCCGTCACCGATGACGGATGGCGTCCTGCCACGGACCAGATCGGTCAGACCGGACGGCTAGTAAGTCCCGACCTCTACATTGCGGTGGGAATTTCGGGGGCCATCCAGCACCTTGCCGGGATGCGCACCGCGAAAACAATCGTCGCGATCAACAAGGACAAGGACGCTCCCATCTTCAAGATTGCGGATTACGGAATTGTGGGCGACCTCTTTGAGATCGTTCCCCGGCTCACCGACGAGGTAAAGAAGGCTCGAAGCCAGGGCTAGAAAAGCATCCTGGGAACCTGCCGGCGATAGAAGCCGTATTCGGGAAATCGCTCGGCCAAATAGGATTCTTCCTTTCGCGCCTTGGCCTTGAAGAACTGCAGGGCTCCGGCACCTGCCAGCAGCGCCAGCGTCCAGTTGCTCCAGAACAGGGTGTAACCTGCCAGCA
This sequence comes from uncultured Gemmatimonadales bacterium, assembly GCA_963698975.1. Lineage (GTDB taxonomy): Bacteria > Gemmatimonadota > Gemmatimonadetes > Gemmatimonadales > GWC2-71-9 > CAVVWJ01. Next base: position 308,756 of record CAVOSV010000002.1, on the reverse strand, counting down.
GCAGTACGGCCCCAGCATAGATCGGATGACGCGTATGGCCGTATGCGCCGGTGGTCACCAGCCGGCTCTGCGCCAGCGGCTCAGTGCCCGGCGTCAAGTTGCTGCCAAGCGATCGCGCGCCCCAGCCCAGCATCAGTCCACCGACCGCTATCAACACTCCGCCCCACCAGCGCACCCTCACCGGATCCAGCCGGTTCAGCATGTAGTCGGTGGGACCCAGGTTGATGTACCGGGGCAGCAACGGCGCTATCAAGCCGATCACGACGATGAGGACGATTTGTGCCCAGACCCACGGGTCTCGCGCGGCCTTTTTAAGATCCATCGCTCTAAGCTAGCGCCGTTATATTTACCCGCCTTGTCAGCGACCCCGTGAGCTCAGGAGTCTCGAGTGGCCACCGTCCTTCCCGCCCAGCACCAGCCCGCGCTTCCGCTTGATCGGCTGATCGTTCGCCAGCCTCCTGGTCCGGAAGCCATGGAGATGGACGTGCTCATTGTGGGCGCTGGTCCCGCCGGACTTGCCTGCGCCATCGAGCTGAGCCGTCTGGTCAAACAGGAGCAGGAAGCAGGCGGGGCCTTGCCCGAGCTCAATGTTGCGGTGCTGGAAAAAGCCGAGAGCCTGGGCGAGCACAACCTGTCGGGGGCAGTCATCAATCCCCGCGCCTTCCGCGAGTTGTTTCCCGACCTGCCGATCGAGCAGCTGCCGTTTCGTCAACCGGTCTCGCGTGAGGCGGTCTATCTGCTGACCGAACGCAGGGCTCAGCGGCTTCCCACTCCGCCCACGATGCACAACTCCGGGTACTACACGGCTTCGATCTGCGAGGTGGTGCGCTGGTTGGGCGAGCGGGCAGAGGAGGCCGGGGTGAACATCTTTGCGGGTTTTCCCGTCGATGCTCTGCTAGTCGATGGCGAATCGGTCCGCGGAGTACGTACTACACCGTCGGGTTTGAGTCGGGACGGCACCCCCGGCAGCGATTACACCGAGCCCACCGAGGTCACAGCCCGAATCACCATGCTGGCCGAGGGCACCCGGGGGCTACTCTCGCAGGCCTACGCCCAGTGGCAGAAGGTCGGCTCTCCCAATCCACAGCTATTTGCTCTCGGCGTCAAAGAGGTATGGGAGACCAAACGCCCGTTGGATCGGGTGATCCATACACTGGGGTGGCCACTTCCTACTGATGCTTTCGGTGGAAGCTTCATGTATCCGCTGAGCTCAAATCAGATAGCTCTCGGACTGGTTGTGGGGCTGGACTACCACAACGCTGCGCTCGACGTCCATCAACTGCTCCAACGGATGAAGCTGCATCCGCTATTCCGGCCATACCTGGAGGGAGGACAGCTTCTGGAGTGGGGAGCGAAGACCATTCCTGAGGGCGGCTACTACTCACTGCCGGAGCGGCGCTATGGCGCAGGGGTCATGATCCTGGGTGACGCCGCGGGGTTTGTCGATGTTCCCTCTCTTAAGGGAATTCATTACGCCATGCAGTCGGGAATCTTCGCCGCCCGGGTGGCATTTCAGGCTCTCAAGTCGGGAGACAACTCGGCCGCTTCACTGGGAGCATACGACCGGATGGTGGCCGACAGTTATATCGCGCACGATCTGTATCGCACCCGGAACATGAGGCTCGCCTTCAAAGACGGATTTTATCTGGGTGGGGCCAAGGCGGGACTGATGACCCTGACTGGAGGTCGTTTTCCCGGCGGCAGGATTGCTATGCCGGCCGATGCCGCGGTGCCCCGGGCAAGCGATGGAGCAACGCCCTTCAGCCCTGACGGTGTGCTCACCTTCGGCAAGCTGGATGCCGTATTCAAGTCAGGAAATGCGACTCGCGATACCATCCCTTCCCACCTCCTGGTGGGCCAGGATGTGAGTCCGGAGCTTGCCCGATTCTACTCCCACCTGTGTCCCGCCGGTGTCTATGAGGTGGTCGACGGACAGCTCCGAGTCAACGCGCCCAACTGTGTCGATTGCAAGGCCACCGACGTCGTGGGTCCGCGATGGTCGCCTCGAGAGGGTGGGAGCGGACCCAAGTACCGGCTCATGTGAGCGGCTGCAGCCTGCCGCTGCGATCGCTTGCACGAGGTAGACTCGCGCCGCACAACTGATTCTGCCGTTCTGCCGTTCCTGCCGTTTTAGCGCTGCCTGCATTCTATACGCTGTCACATTCCTATGAATTGAGACTTTAGGGGTTCTTGCCGAAACTACCTGTGCCTCAAAGCCTTCGGTACGTGAGGGACAGACGAGCGGCTGAACCCTCGTCAGCTATGGTCCGCTGGTCCGAATGCAGGAGGAGCGATGTCTCGAGCCGGACAACTCGCAGCCCACGCCCTGGTTCTCGGACTGGGACTCGGGGCGCCTAGCGGCGCTCCAGCCCAGACCGTCGGCGCAGCGTGGCAGGCGACGCCGGCATCGATACTCAAGAGCTCACTGCGGACAGTGGTCGCCGCCCAGGACAAGTATCGGGCGTCGCACCCCGGATTCGCGAGCACCCTGGAGGCGTTGCAGGTGGATCCGGGTGCGGAGGTAAAGATCCAGATTCTTGGCGCGGGCCCGGGCGGGTGGCGCGCCAAGGCAACTCATCGCACGCGGCCGGGTCGGAGCTGCGTCGTCTTTGTCGGCGCGCTGAATGGCGCGGAGCTCCCCAAGACCGACGGCGACGGAGAAATGGCGGGCGAAGAAAGGGTGCCGCTCTGTGACCGGATGGAGTAAACCAGCGCCGGCAGTGGTAGCCAAGCCGGCGATAACCAAAGTCCTGCGGCCTCAGGGCTTGATCGGCAATGCGTGGCGGTGGGGGGCCGGCTTCATTTCGGCGGGAGCGGGGCTGGTGTCGATTCTCTCGTACACCCACTCGCTCAAGTCCAAGTTCGAAGCGGACTCGCTGGGTGTTACCAACGTGAGATGGGTCGGAGTCACGCCCACGGCGGACACGGCGACCTCGATTGGTGACACGATTCAACTGGCGGTGACGGCGACGGACACCCGGGGGAACGCCTTGCCGGGAGCGCCCACGCTGTGGAATAGCAGCGACACGACCGTAGCCTCGGTCGACAGCGCGGGAACGGTGATCGCCCGCGGCGGTGGAGCGACGGTCATCATGGTCACGGTGGGCAACAAGACGGTGCGCGCCCGTGTCCTGGTGCAGCAGCACCCGGCAGCCTTGCAGATCATCGGCGACACGGCCTTCCGGATGCCGGAGGGCGATCAGGGCAAGGTGGCGGCAAATCTGGTCGATGCCAGAGGCAACGAAATCCAGGGGGCGGCCGTGCGGTGGCGTTCCGCCGACCCAGCGGTGGCCAGCGTCGACAGCCTGGGAAATGCAGTGGGAGTGGCCCCGGGAAAGACGGTGTTCACCGCTACCAACAGCGCCCTGGCGACCCAGCTCCCGGTCGAAGTGTATCCCGTGCCCTCCTCGCTGACCTTGCTCTCCGGTGACGGACAGCGCGCGCCGGCCGGACGCCGCGTGGCGCAGCCGGTATCGGTGCAGGTGGTCTCCCGCAGTGGACGGCCGGTTCCCGGAATACCGGTACGGTTTGTCCTGCAGGAGAACGAAGGGGAAGCCGAGCCTCAGGCCGATTCGTCAGATGCACAGGGCGTGGCTCGGGCCAGTTGGATACTCGGAGGATCGCCCGGTCGTCAGACCCTCTCGGTGCTGGCCGATGGAGTAGCGACAGCCACCGTGGTGACCGCAGAAGCGGAGCCGGTAGCGGCAAATACCCGGCTGACGGTGGTAAGCGAGGAGCTCCGCGGACCGGTGAGCTCCACGCTGGCCGATCCGGTAACTGTGCGAGTGACCGACACCAGCGGAGTCGCTCTGGCGGATGTGCCCGTGGCGTGGTCGGTGGCGGACGATGGCAGCATCGTCGCGGCTGAATCGCGGACCGACTCTCTGGGTCAGACACGAGCCCGCTGGACCCTCGGTCCCCGGAGCGGAGAGCAGCGAGCCTACGTCCAGGTGGGAAGCGCCAGGACCGTGCCTCGCTTTGTGGTCACCGCGCTCGCAGTGGCGGGAGCGCCATCCAAAGCTGCGGTGGTCGGCAACGCCAAGTACGAGGGGGTGGTGGGACAGCCCCTCCGGCCCGCGGTGGAGATCAAGGTGCTGGACCCGGAGGGAAACGAAGTTCCTGGTGTGCCGCTCACTCTGGAGCCGCAAGGCGGCGTGGTCAGCGACAGCGTGGTTGTCACCGATGCAACTGGCCGGGCAAAGCTGCCCTGGACGCTGGGGCACTCCACAGGAGCTCAGCATCTGAAGGTGAGAGTAGAGGGGGTCGATCGGCCATTGGAAATCACGGCACGAGCTCGGGCGGCGGCTCCTGCTAACCTGGCCTTCGTGACTCCCAAGCCGGGGACGGCAACCAGGGCGGTGCAGTCACTCGATGTGGATCTGACTGACGCGTATGCCAACCCGGTCGCCGATCAACCGGTGGTGTTCACCACGAAGTTCGGCAGCGTCAGCCCGGCTCGAGTGATGACTGATGCACACGGGCGAGCTCACACCCGGTGGACGCCGGCCAGCAAAGAGGGTAGACGCACGCTGGTGGCGGCAGTGAAGGGAAGCGAGGCGCGGGCCACGTTCGTACTCGAGGCTCCCGCAGCGGCACCGAAGTCGAAGCCTGTAGTAGCGGCCAGGAAGGACAAGAAAGGCCGGTAAGGCACAAAGTGAGTGGGGACAGACAACAGGTTAGGACAGGACCAGGGGTAGTGAAATCACACAACACGTTCGGACAGGTCCACGGAGTCTGATCTAGTTCACGCTCAACGATGAGGACTTTTTACCGTAGTTCCACCTTCGCGGCATTGGAGGAAAATATGACCGGCCCACTGTTCTTCACCTTGCACCCGCACCGCCGACGGGCTCGGCTCCTCCTGCCATTCACCGCAATCATTCTGGCGGGACAGCTGGCGTGTAATACCGACCAGCCAACCGAACCCACGGCTCCTATAAAGGCTCAGCCCCTGGTGGCGACTCACGGTCCCCACCCGAGAGCGAAACTTGCCCCCTCCTCCCTGGCGGTGGCCAGCTCCCGGCCGGCCAAGGCTCTCGTCTCGCTGAACGCGAGCCCGAGCTTTGGTGTTGGTCAGGTCGGCGGTGAGGGACCGAGCGTACTCATCCTTGCCGACACCGACGTGGTCGCGACCAGTGCCCTGGCCGCGAGCCTCGCGGATTCCGGCGTCCAGGTCACGGTTCGACCGAGCCCAGAATACACCTGGGACGGCACCAATCCGAGTCTCAACGGGTTCGACGTAGTGATCCACCTGAACGGCGCTACTTACGATTACCCGCTCTCGTCCGACGCTCAGGGCGCCCTTGCCGCCTTCGTCCAGAGCGGTGGTGGGTTCGTGGGCTCGCAGTGGAACGGGTATGAGCCCCAGCCCAATCTCGACGAGCTGACCCTGCAGAGCGCAGGCTTCGATCCCAACGGGCCGGAGCAGAACTGCAGCGGTTGTACCGTGACTTACGAGCGGCTGCCCGCTGGCGTAGGACACCCCGTGCTGGCCGGGCTGCCCGCTTCGTTCTCGATTCCGGCCGACGGCCACGACGCCGGTCCAGCCAAGGATTTTGCCACCCCGTTGATGCAGGTATCAACCGGCGGCCCGGCGGTCCTGGTCCGCGATTTTGGATCGGGTCGAGTGGTGGGCTTCAGCTTTGCGCCGAACTATCCGTGGGATGATCAGGGTCAACTGCATGACCTGCTCACCCTGCAGGATCCCAACGTTCAGCACCTCTATCTGAATGCGGTGCGTTGGGCCGCCGGCTCGGGTGTTGTGGTTGCGGTGCCCCAGACTATCACCTTCGACGCCCTGGGCGACAAGGTCTTCGGTGACCCAGTGTTCTCGGTGAGTGCGTCGGCCAGCTCCGGGCTGCCGGTGAATTTCACCGCGACCGGTAACTGTACTGTGGTCGGCGCCAGTGTGTCGCTCAACGCCGCGGGCTCGTGCACCATTACCGCCCATCAGGCCGGTAACGATGCCTATGCCCCGGCTGCCGATGTTTCGCGGACCTTTGCCATTGGCAAGGCGCCGGCAATCATCACGGTCGGTACCGAGTTTACCTACGATGGAACCGTGAAGAGCGCCAACATCACCACCAACCCTTCAGGGCTGAGTGGCGTGATTGTCAGCTATACTCTGAACGGCTCGCCGGTGGCCCAGCCGGTCAACGCTGGCGTTTATCAGGTGAGCGCGACGCTGAATAACCCGAATTACCAGGCTCCGACCGCGAGTGGAACTCTGACCATCCGTCAGGCCGCTCCCGATCTGCACTGGACGCCTGGTTCGCTGGCCTCGGGCACTCCGCTCGGTCCTTCGCAGCTGAATGCGACGGCCACGGGTGTGGGTGGGGCGTCGCTGACCGGCAGCTTCAGCTATACTCCCGCGGCCGGCACTTCGTTCTCCGCTGGGACCTACTCTCTGGCGGTGCAGTTTACGCCGGCTAGTGGCAACTACAGTGCGGCGTCCAAGACGGTGTCGATCACGGTCTCAGGCGCCATGAACTTCGCCGGGTTCTTTTCGCCGGTGAGGAACATGCCTTACGTGAATACGGCTCACGCCGGCAGCGCCATCCCCGTGAAGTTCACGGTGGGTGGGTTCCGGGGTAAAAATGTCCTGCTGCAAACCCCAACTTCCGCTGAAGTGGCGTGTCCCGCGAGTGCCCCGGAGAATGTGGTGCGTCCCGGCTTGGCCGTTGTCCCTGGCCTGCGGTCGCTGGGGTACAGCTACAGCTATACGTGGAAGACCAGTTCGAGCTGGGCGGGCACGTGCCGGGTGTTTGTGCTGACCCTGGCTGATGGCAGCACGCACCAGGCGCTGTTTCGTTTCGTGGATACTCCGAAGCAGCCGGCCATTCGCCGACTCTTCGGCCACTAAATAGAAGTTGCTAGGGACAGGGCCAGGGCACCGGTGAGCGCCCTGGCCCTGTCATTTCTAGCTCTTTTCGCCCAGAACCTTGATCACCACCCTCTTCCGGCGCTGGCCATCCCACTCGCCGTAGAAGACCCGCTGCCACGGCCCGAAATCCAGCTTGCCGGCGGTGATCGGGACGATCACCTCGTGACCCACGGTCAGGCTCCTCAGGTGGGCCGCGGCGTTGTCCTCTCCGGTTTCATTGTGCTGATATCGCTGCGGATCCCACGGGGCGATCGTGTTCTCCAGCCAGTCGAGGATATCCTGCCACAACCCGGATTCATGATCGTTGACGAACACCGATGCACTGATGTGCATGGCCGAGACCAGCACGAATCCCTCGCGTACCCCGCTCGCCCGCACCTGCTCCGCAACCTGGTCCGTAATGTCGATGATCTCCTGGCGCTTCCTGGTCTCGAACCAGAGATAATGCGTGTGACTGGTCATCGCAGCAGCTCTTCCAGCTTGATGGCGCTCTCAGTCTTCTCATCCCGGTATTTCACGATCACCGGAGTGTACAGGGCGACACCGGCCTCGGCGCCGGGACCGGACCGGACGGGACGGCTCCCCGGCACCACCACGGCGCCGGCGGGTATCTCGAGCGGACGATCTCCCTGCCGGCGGTAGACCCGGTTCCGCACCAGATCGAAGACGCTGGTTCCGGCAGACAAAATTGTGCCCGGGGCCAGCACTGCCCGCTCTCGTACGATGGTCCCTTCGTATACCCCGGAGTTGCCCCCCACCAGCACCTCATCCTCGATAATCACGGGAAGGGCGCCCGCCGGCTCCAGAACTCCCCCGATTTGTGCCCCGGCAGACAGGTGAACCCGTCGTCCAATCTGGGCACAAGAGCCGACCAGGGCGTGGGAGTCGACCATTGTCCCCTCTCCCACATAGGCCCCGACATTGATGTACATCGGCGGCATGCACACCACTCCGGGTGCGACGTAGCAGCCGTCCCGTATGGTGGAGCCCCCGGGGACCACGCGGATACCGTCTTCAGGGCTGATGGTGCGCAGAGGGTACGTGTCCTTATCGAAGAACGGAAAGGGACTGGAGGTAAGCACCTGGGTCACTCGTCCGAGCCTGAAGCCGAGGAGAATGCCGCTCTTGACCCATCGGTTCACTCGCCAGGTACCCTCCGGGCCAGGCTCAGCCGCTCGTACCGCGCCGCTGTTGAGCAGCTGCTTGAGCGATTGAAACGAGCGCAACGCCTTGGCTTCCTCTCCCTCCGGCACGTCCGTGGCGTAACGCTCGATCTCAGCTTTCAGCTCTTCCCAGGACCGGACTTCATTTTTCACAAGGTGACCCCGGCGGCTTGTAACCCCTGGCGCAGGGCGAGAACGGTTGTCTCGCTGGCAGGTAGCAGCGGTAGCCGAAGCACGTTCTGAATCCGGCCCATGCAGTGGAGCGCCGCTTTGACCGGAGCAGGGTTGGTCTCCAGAAAAGTCGCGTTCATCAGCGGGAGCAACCGGTAGTGGAGCGAGCGCGCGTTGTGGATGTTGTCGGAAAGGAGCAGGTGCACCAGGGCTGTCATGGCTGCCGGAATTTCGTTGGATACCACAGAGATCAGACCATCGCCCCCTGCGGCCAGCACCGGCAACGTCAACCAGTCGTCCCCCGAGAGCACTGCGAACTGCTCCGGTCTCGATTCCAGAAGAGTCATGATCTGACTCAGGTCCCCGCTGGCCTCCTTGATGCCGATGACGTTGGGGTGTCCGGCCAGGCGCAGCGCCAGCTCGGGCCTGAGATTGACCGCTGTGCGTCCGGGGACGTTATACAGGCACACCGGCTTGCTGGCAGCATCGGCAACGGCGCTGAAGTGCCGGAACAGGCCTTCCTGGCTAGGCTTGTTGTAGTAAGGTGCCGCGCTGAGCACGAAGTTGGCCCCGAGCCGGCACATGCGCTGCGCTTCGTCAACGGCCTTGGCCGTGTCGTTGCTGGTAGCTCCAGCCATGACCGGAACTCTCCCGTTGGCGAGCTCCACTACTGCAGCTACGACGCGTTCCCGCTCCGAATCATTCAGAGTCTGTGCTTCACCGGTGGATCCGCAGGGGACCAGGAAATCGATGCCTTCGGCAATCTGCCAATCGACCAAAGCCCGGAGCGCCGAAAAATCCACTGCCCCCGATTCGGTAAACGGAGTGACCAGAGCCGTCCCGCAACCTTGCAGGCGGGTCATGAAGGTCCGAACAACATCTGCTCGAAGGTGAATACGCCCTCGTGGCCGGGCAGCCATTCGGCCGCGGATATGGCTCCCACAGCAAACGTTTCCCGGCTATGTGTAACGTGGCGCAAGGTGACGGTCTCGTAAGGTCCCTGATAGCTCAGTGTGTGGGTACCCAGGCCATCTCCCAGGCGGGTCGAGGAGATTGGAAAGTCGCGATCATTATCTTCAGCCCGGAGCTGGGCCTGTAACAGGAGCGCTGTACCAGATGGTGCATCCAGCTTGGACTGATGATGCTCTTCCTCGATCGAGCCGCTGAACTCCGAACGGCCACGGAACGCCCGGGCCATCTCCCGGGCTGCGCGGAGAAAAAGATGCACCCCAACCGCAAAGTTCGCCGCGTGGAGCAGGGCCCCACGCCGCTGCCGAAACCAGTGACTCACCCGAGGTAGCTCGTCTGCCCAGCCCGTGGTTCCCGTCACGGTAGGTATGCCAAGCTCGCTGAGCCGCTCCAGGTTTCTGACGACGCAGTCGGGCCGGGTGAACTCCACCGCCACGTCGACCCCCGTTAGGCGCTCCGCGGTGAGGGCCTCACCATCGGCGTTCTCGGCGCGCCGGATCACGGTTTGGATGATGTGTCCTCGCTCCTGAGCGAGGGCTGCTACCGCCGTGCCCATCTTGCCGTTGCCGATGATGGCAAGTTGCATCAGTCGCTTCCGAAGAATTCACGATGCAGCCGCCGCACTACGTCAGGCCCGTCCTCCTGCCGCACGACGAAGGTCATGTTGATCGAGGAGCAGCCCTGAGAGATCACCTCAACGTTGGCCGGCCACACGGCATTGAAGACCCGGGCCGCCAAGCCAGGTGTGTTGCGCAGGCCGATTCCCACCACGGCAATGATCGCCCGCCGCTCTTCGACCCATACTTCTCCCAGCTCTTCCAGATCGCGCAGCAGCGGAGTGAGCCGGGAGCGATCCTCGATGGTGATCGAGATGCTGATCTCGCCGCTCGCCAGGACGTCCACCACTGTCTCGTGACGTTCGAAGATCTCGAACAGGGCGCGAAGGAATCCGAATGCGCCCAGCATGCGGGGGGCACGGATGTTGATGACCGTGATCCCCTGCTTCCAGGAGATCGAGCGAATCGGAGAGTCGCCCACCTGCTCCACGACTGCTTCCGGCTCGATAGTGGTTCCGCAACGGTCTGGGTGCCGGGAGTTGAGAATCACAATCGGAATGCCCGACCGCACCAATGGCAGCGCTGTTGCCGGGTGCAGGATTTTGGCGCCGAAGGTGGCGAGCTCAGCGGCCTCCTCGTAACTCGCCGCCTTGAGTGTCCGCGCACTAGGCACGATGCGGGGGTCGGCGGTCATGAGACCATCCACATCGGTCCAGATCTCGACCCGGCTGACCTCCAGGGCCGCCCCCAGCAGCGCAGCAGTAAAGTCCGATCCTCCTCGTCCCAGGGTGGTGCTGGCACCGGTCGCTGTGGCGCCGATGAACCCCTGGGTAACCGGCACCTGTCCGGCCTGGCAGAGCGGCCGCAGGCACTCCCGGGCTCGGGTGTTGATGACCTGCATGTAGGGAGTGGCCCGGGTGAAGCGTGCGTCCGTCACCATGATCGGCCGGACATCGATCCAGGTGACATTGACGCCGGCACCACTCAGCGCGCCGGCCACCAGCCTCGAGCTCCACAGCTCTCCCCGCCCGGCGATGGCGTCCAGCTGAGCCGGGCTCGGGCGCCGGTCTCGCAGGTTCTTGAGCTCCAACCTTAGCGCTTCTCCGTCGGCCAGAATGCTGTCCAGTGCTGCCTCTGCACCAGGCAACGAGTGCGCAATTTGCCCGTGGCGATCGAGCAAAGCGTGAAGCGCCAGATCCAGCGTGCCTGGCTCCTCCGTCTCGGCCTGAGCGGCAAGGCTCAGCAGACTGTCGGTCACACCGGCCAGGGCGGACACCACGACTACCGGACGCTCCGGAATCCGGCTGCGTACGATTTGGATGAGACGCGCAATCGCCTCGGCATCCGCCACCGAGGTTCCGCCGAACTTGGCGACGATCATCCAGCCCGTCCTGCCGAGCGGGCAACTCTTCCTTCCGCCACGAGAAGCTCCGCGATCTGTAATGCCTGTCCTGCGGCGCCCCGAATGGTGTTATGCCCTAGCACTACCATCCGGAGGTCGAGCACCGGGCAGGGACGGACCCTTCCGACCGTCACCGCCATGCCGGCACCGCGATCGAGGTCCAACCGGGACTGCGGACGGTCGATTCGCTCATCTACTTCGATTGGTGGAACTGGCGACGAGGGCAACTGGCAGACCCGGGGCGAGCCGCGGAAGCCGCGGAGCGCCGCGATGGCCTGGGCCGGATCAGTCTTTTGCCGGAACTCCACCGAAACGGTTGCCATGTGGCCATCTACCACCGGAACCCTGTTAGCATGCACGCTGAGAGGGAACTCAGACGGCTCGATGGCGCCACCGGCCAGCGTTCCCAGAATCTTCCGGCTCTCGCGCTCGATTTTTTCTTCCTCACCGGCTATGAAAGGGATCACATTGCCCACGATATCCAGGGACGGCACACCCGGATATCCAGCTCCCGAAATTGCCTGCATGGTCGAAACGAACAATCGTTCGATGCTGAAGGCCCGGTGAAGCGGGGCGAGCGCCAGCGCCAGTGCGGCAGTGGAACAATTGGGATTGGCCAGAATGGCGCCGCTCCAGCCACGAGACTCCCGCTGACAGTCCACCAATGAGAGGTGATCCTCGTTTACTTCAGGGATCAAAAGGGGAACGTCCGGATCCATGCGGTGGGTCCGAGTGTTAGTCACCACGATCGCACCCGAAGCGGCAAAGGCCTGCTCGATCGGTCCGGCGACTTTCGCCTCCAGCGCGGAGAAGACGATCGGTCCTGGACTGGGTGGAACGCATTCCTTGACGGTGAGCCGGGCGATCCCGGGCGGCACGGGCACCGGTTCGCGCCAGCGGGTTGCCTCGGCATAGGTGCGTCCGGCGCTGACGGACGAAGCGGCCACAGCGGTCACTTCGAACCAAGGGTGCTCCGCCAGCAAGCGGACGAACTTCTGCCCGACGGTCCCCGTGGCTCCCAGCACAGTCACCGGAATTCTCTGGGTCACGCCGGGCTCCGTTTGAGCAGATCTGAGGCTAGCCTCTCGTACAGATCAACGCCTCTGAGGAGATCGGCCTTCCGGATGTGCTCGTGATTGGTGTGCGCGACGCGTATGGTGCCGGGACCCAGCTGATACCGCTCGCCCCAGGCGGAAAGAAAGGGAAGATCGCTGGCGTAGCTCACGACGGTGGTCTCCCAGCCATCCGGTGCGTCTCCGCCCTTATGGAAGGGCAGTTCGACCGGAAAGTCGACACTGACTCCAGGAGCCAGGAGCGCGCGAATGCCGCTCTTCAGTGAATCCGAGGGTTCCACCGTCCGGATCAGGAGCTGGGCAGTGGCCGAGGGAGGAATCACGTTGGGCGCGACTCCTCCCTCGATCAGACCCAGATTGAGGGTGGACTGTCCCAACAGCGCGTCAACAGGGAGAGGCATGCGGCGGATGCGCTCGATGGTATCGAGCAGCGCGGCAATGGCGCTGACACCTTCTGCCGGGTAGGCCGAATGCGCGGCCCGACCCTGGGCCGCGAGGTCTACCCGAAGCGAGCCCTTTTGCCCGATCGAAAGGCGATTCTCGGTGGGCTCGCCGTTGATCAAGAAGCGTCCTCGCGGACTCAGTTCGCCGGCTGCCCGCGCGCCATCCGACCCATTCTCTTCACCCACCAGGAAGAGCAGCCCGATCCGCTGCTCACCCCGGCCTGCCAGCCGCTCGCTGGCGGCGATCATTGCCGCTGCCAGCCCCTTGGCGTCGCAGCTTCCCCGGCCGTGAATGATGTCGGCGTCTTCAGACAATGGAACGTACGGTGGAACCGTATCGAGGTGGGTAGAGAAGACCACGGTAGGTGGCGCCCGGTACGCGTAGAGATTCTCCCGACCGGGGCTGACCGGCTGGCGCACCGTGTGATAGCCCGCTCGCCGGAGGAGGTTGTCCAGAAAATCCGTGGCCGGACCTTCGGAGCCAGTGGGAGTCTGCAGAGCCACGAGTGCCCGGGTCAGTTCCAATGCATCCATGAATGAGACGCCCCGCCAGCGACCGACGTGGCGGGGCTCCTGATCGAGAGAAAGTAGAGCGCTGCGCTAGGCAGACCGATTCTGGGTGACGAGCCGCTGTAAGCTAGAAAAGCGGGTGGGCTGCTGCAAGACGCTCTAGCGCAATTCACGGCTTGTTCACGCTCCCTCCGTAATCTCCTAATGTCAATTCACTGCAACGACACACGGCTTCGGCCGGAGGTTACAATGCGCACCATCATCCTGTCACGTTTGATCACAGCCTTGGGAACCCTAGGAGCCATTGCGGCCTGTGAGGACTCCCTGTCACCTTCGGCTCCGGCCGTCCCAACCGCCGGCATCACCGTAGTTCCGAGCACGGCAACTATCCATGCCGGGCAGGTAGTCACGCTTCAGGCCAGGATCACAGACGAGTTCGGCGATGTGTTGGATGGTTCAGTCAGCTGGAAGAGCAGCGACGACGGGATCGCGACCGTCGGTTCCAACGGAGACGTGGTCGGGAGGATGGAAGGAAGCACCACGATTACTGCGAGCGCCCAGGGAAAGGCTCAGTCTTCCATCATTCACGTCCTTGCCCGGGAGCCGAAGGACGGCGGCAAGAATGGCGGAAAAAACGGCAAGCCGCTCCTGTTGCGTCGCAACTGACTCAGGTGAAGCTCACGGCGGCCGGCTAGGCGGGACGAACCGCCTGGTCGGCCGCCCGGGCAGCTCGCTGGCCTTCTGCCACGTCAAGCGGCCGGAGCAGCAGTGCCCCAAGGGCAAAGAACAGGATGACCGAAAGAATCGCGTTCCGGCTCGAGCCGGTGGCGGCAATGGTGCCGGCGAAGATGAGCGGTCCGAAGATGCCGGCGAATTTTTCGAAGACGCTGAAAAATCCGAAGAACTCGCCGGACTTGTGCTGCGGTATCATGCTGGCAAACAGCGAGCGGCTCAGGGCCTGAGTCCCACCCTGAACCGTCCCCACCAGCGCGGCCAGAATGTAGAAGTGGGTTGCCGTCTTCATGAAATAGCCCAGCACACTGATAGCCGTATAGGTGAGCAGCCCGAGGAACAGCGCCTGCTTGGCGCCGATCCGGCTGGCGAGCATGCCGAACAGGAACGAGCAGGGGATTCCCACGAACTGCACCAGCAGAATGGCTCCGATGAGCGCGCTCTGGCCGATGCCCAGCTCGGTGCCATAAGCCGTCGCCATCTTGATGATGGTTTGGATCCCGTCGTTGTAGATCAGGAAAGCCAACAGCATGAGAAAGGCCTGGCGGTAGCTGCGGAGCTCACGAAAGGTCTCGCCCAAGCGGACGAACGCCATCCTGACCGGATTCTCTCCCCGGTGCTCGTCCGGCTCGAGCGACGCCGGCGGCTCGGGAACCCGGCGAAAGATCGGCAGGGAAAAGATCAGCCACCATGCCGCGACGGACAGGAAGGCGAGTCGGACCGGCAACGTTGCCTGCGAGGGGCTGAGTCCCGCCCCCGAGGGTAAACCAAACCAGTCCGGCCGTTGGATCCACGCCAGGTTGAGCGCGAGAAGCACCCCGCCCCCAACGTAGCCGAGCGCGTATCCGGCGGTGGACACCCGGTCGATCTCGCCCGGCCGCGCCACATGAGGTAAGAGCGCTTCGTAGAAGACGAAACTTCCCGCAACACCAATCAGGGAGATGATGAACAGGAGCGAAGCGAGGTTGAGGTCTCCCCGCCCGATGAAGAACATCCCCAGCACGGCCACCACCCCGATCCACATGAAGACCGCCAGCAGACGCTTCTTGGTTCCGCGGTAGTCCGATATCGCGCCAAGGACGGGGGACAGCACGGCGATGATCACCAGCGCGACCGTGTTCACCGTGGCCAACCGCTGGGTAGCGCCGCTTTCGGCTAGTCCCGCGCCGGCGACCTTGACGAAATAGATGGGGAACACCGCCACCATGATGGTGGTCTGCATGGACGAAGCGGCCCAGTCGTACATGGCCCACGCCCGGAGCTCCGGGCGGTCCAGTCCCAGGCGGGAGAGCAGGGATCCCATCGGCATGGCCGGGAAAGTAGGCACCGCAGGTAAACCCGGTAAGGCCACGCAACCTTTTGCCCTCCGGTGCAATCAAAGTGCACCATGAACTTCGTCCTCGATAACGCGGCCTTGGCCTGCGCAATTGCCATTCTCCTGGGTCCCACCTGGACCAGTCCACAGGAGCCTCCTCTTCAGCACCCGCTCACGCCCGCTCAGGTAGCGGCCTGGCGCGAGGATCTGGCCTACATGGCGCGGGAGATGGCGCGCCGCCACCACAATCTCTATCACACCGTATCGCGAGAGCGTTTCGACAGCGCAGTAACGGCCCTGAATCACCGAATTCCCCGGCTGGAACGTCACCAGGTGATCGTCGAGCTGGCCCGCATAGTGGCCCTGGTCGGCGACGGTCACACCAACATCGCGCCCACCAGAGATTCCGCGATCGGATTCCGAACCCTACCGGTCAAGCTCTACTTCTTTCGCGACGGGCTCTTCATCCGCGCGGCCGACCAACAGCATGGGGATCTGGCCGGCGCCAAGGTCATTCGGATCGGACAGGCTACGCCGGAGGAGGCCTATCGGCGGGTTCGCGCTCTGATCGGGCAGGACAATGAGATGGATGCCCGGTTCTTCGCTCCGTTCCTGTTGGCCATGCCGGAGGTGCTGCATGCCCTCCATCTCAGTACCGAGCGGGACAGCGCCGAATTCGTCATAGAACGCGGTGGCCGGCAATCGACGGTGCGTCTGGGCCCACTAGGCCCGGCTGCGCTGATGCCATCCGATACCGACGTCAGCTGGTGGCCCGACAGCGGGTGGGTGGACATGCGTTCGTCGCGAGAACCAACGCCGCTCTGGCTTCGGCGCAATCCTCACGACGAGTATTGGCTTGAATATCGCCCCGACAGCCACCTGGTCTACCTTCAGTTCAATAAGGTGGGGGACAAAGAGGGTGAAAGCCTGGAGGAATTCTCCAACCGGTTGCTGACGCTGCTGGACACGGCCGATGTTCGCCGGATGGCTCTGGACCTGCGCCTCAACCGCGGCGGAAACGGCAGCCTCAATCGTCCGCTGATGCTGAGTCTGATCAAGGCACGGAAGCTCGACCATGCGGGATCGCTCTTTGTCCTGATCGGGCGCAGTACCTTCTCGGCAGCCCAGTTCCTGGTCAACGAGCTGGAGCACTACACCAATGCCGTGTTCGTGGGCGAGCCCTCGGGTGGGAAGGCGAACTCCTACGGCGATTCACGGAAGATCACTCTCCCGCACAGCGGCATCACCGTCCGGGTCTCCACACTGTGGTGGCAGGTGGACGAACGGGACAAGCGTCAGTGGAAGGCTCCGGACATCGCGGCGGAGCTCACCTCGTCGGACTACCGCAACAATGTGGATCCAGCCCTCCAAGCGGTGCTGGACTACCGCACCGAGCCCTCGGTCTCAGATCGGATGGCCGCCGCACTGGATTCCGGCGATCTGTCGGAAGCGCTACGCCGGTACCGCTCCTACCGAGCCGACCCTAAGCGCCGCTACGTGGATACCGAGGAGGAGCTCAACTCCCTCGCGTATCGCCTGCTGCACGAGAAGCGCATGGACCAGGCGATCGCGATTTTCGAGCTCAATGCCACCGAGCATCCGACGTCGTCCAATGTCTGGGATTCTTTGGGGGAAGCTTGTCTCTTAGTAGGACGGCGGGAAGCAGCCATTCAGCACTATCGGAAGTCGCTCGAGCTCGATCCCTCCAATGAGAACGCCCGGTCGGTGCTGGCGCAGCTCCGGCTCTGATCCGGTTACGTGGCCAGGCGGGCATCCCTGGCGGTACGACGGAGCGACAGGCCGATGGTGAGGGCCAGCGTGAGAACGATGACCGCCAGTGACAGGGTGATGGGCAGATGGAGCCATGCGCTCAGCAGCATCTTGAGCCCGACAAAGACGAGTATGAAGGCTACGCCGGTCTTCAGGTACACGAAGCGGTCGAGCATGCCTGCGAGCACGAAGAACAACGCTCGTAGCCCCAGAATGGCGAAGATATTGGAGCTGTAGACCAGAAAGGGGTCCCGGGTCACGGCAAAGATCGCGGGGATGCTGTCGATGGCGAAGACCATGTCAGACCATTCCACCACCAGCACTACCAGCAGCAAGGGCGTAGCCAGCACTCTCCCCCGGGCCGTACGGGTGAAGAACTTGGCGCCATCGTAGGAATCGCAAATCGGAAGGAACTTGCGGGCCAGCCGCACCACCGGGTTCCGTTCCAGGTTCACCATCTCTTCCTTCTGGGTGAACATTCGGATTCCGGTCAGGATCAGCAGACCACCGAACACATACACGATCCACTGGAACCGCTGCAGCAGCAGGGCCCCGAGTGCAATCATGATCAGGCGCATCACGATTGCCCCCAGGATCCCCCACTTCAGCACTTTGGGCTGCGCTTCGGCTCGGACCCCGAAGTAGGAGAAGATCAGCAGGAAGACAAAGAGATTGTCTACGCTGAGCGACAGCTCGATCAGGTATCCGGTGTAGTACTCCAGCGCATGGCGCGGCCCCTCCTGCCAGAGCACGAAGAGGCCGAACAGCAGCGCCAGCGCGATCAGCCCGCCACTCCAGCGCATCGCTTCGCGGAGGGTGAGCACGTGCGACCGGCGGTTCAGCACCCCCAGGTCGAGCACCAGCAACGCGGCCACCAGGCCGCTGAAGCCGAGCCAGACGGCGATGCCGTGGTTGCCCATTTAGCGGGCCTGGGCCATCTCGTCGAGGCGCGCCACCCGCTCAGCCGTGGGCGGGTGAGTGCTGAAGAGCTTAGCCAGCCCTCCGCCATTGTGTGCGAGTGGATTGACCTGGGCCAAGGGCGCCGCGGCCGGAGCCACCTGCATTGGAATCCGGTGGGCTAGTGAGTCGAGCCGCACCAGCGCATGCGCCAGCGGCTCGGGCCGGCCCAGAATCAAAGCTCCCACCCGGTCAGCCTCGAACTCACGCTGTCGGGACACGGCAAACTGGATCAACATCGCTCCAATGGGAGCCAGCAGCAGCAAGCCGAGCTGGGCGACCGGGTTTCCGCCATCGTCGTCACGGCCACCGCCAAACATGAGCAGATAAGGGAGATTGCTGAGTGCACCGGCAACGCCGGCTGCCACCGTCGAGATCAGCATGTCCCGGTTCTTCACGTGCGCCAACTCGTGGGCAATAACACCCTCGAGCTCCTCTTGCGGCACATACTTGAGGATGCCCGTGGTCACCGCCACCACCGCATGATTGGGACTGCGGCCGGTAGCGAACGCGTTGGGCTGTTCGTGGGGCGCCACAGCTACCCTGGGCATCGGAAGCCCCGCCCGCTGTCTGAGCCGGTCCACCATGGCATAAAGCTCCGGCACCTGCTGCGCGTCTACCACTCGCGCTCCGTACATCCGGAGCACCAGGCGGTCGGAGAAGAAGTACATCACGAAATTGAAAAGACTGCCGATGACCAGCGCGGCCAGCAACCCGCTGGATCCGCCGATCAGCTGGCCGGCCAGTAGGAAGAGGCCGAGCAGCCCGGCCATGAGCACGAAAGTCTTGACGTTGTTCATACGTTCCCCTTGGGTGGGGTCAAAAAAAGAGCGAGACCCCGTCCGCTCCGCTTTCGCGTGGACGAAGGTCTCGCTCTAAGGCTACCTGGCGCCTTCCGAATGAACCGTGCTCGCACCTGGCGAACAGTCCTGACGATTCATCCGTCCGCCGTGATGGCGGATAAGCTACTCCCCTTCTTCAGTGATGAAAATTACCGACTTGCAGCGGGATCGTCAACAACGAGCTGGGAGGAGACCGGGTGTGATCAGAGAGACCGAGGAGGAGTTATGGCGGATGCCATCGCGGCGGGTACTCAACGGGATGGACGGCAACAGAGGACCCAGGCAAAACAGCAGGGTGCTTCGGCCAAAGGCGAGGCAAGGCTTCCAAGAAGGAAGCGGCAAACCGGGCCGTGCGCCGCTGGGCAAGACGGAGAAGCACACCAGCGGCTAAAAGCCCGGCCGCTCCTGGTGTACCGGGTCGTTGAGGATCAGAGCATCGAGAAGGGCGCCGGCGGGTGTGTCGAACTGGCCTTCGGGCGTAATCAGCAGAGCATTCGCCTGAACCATCGAAGTCAGAATGCCGGAGCCCTGGGGACCGGTGAGCCTGGCCTCCGGTCCGCTCCTGCCTTCTGTGACTACTCCTCTAAGGAAGTGCTGTAGTCTTGGCTTGACGCTGATCGGCTCGGCCGCTGTTACCCTGACGGAGCGGCGGAACGGCAGAGCGTGACCCATCATCTTTCGGATGGCCGGGCGCACGAACAGCTCGAAGGTGACCATGGTGCTCACCGGGTTCCCCGGCAACCCGATCCACGGCTTTTCTTCCAGCAGCCCGAAGCCAACCGGTGCGCCGGGCCGCATCCGCAACCTCCAGAAGCGAAGTTCTCCTCCGAGTTGCTCCAACACGGCCCGAACGTAGTCGTGTTCACCCACACTTATGCCTGCCGTGGTGACCAGGAGATCGCAGTCCCGGGCACGTACCAGATGGGCTTGCAGACTTTCCGGCGTGTCGCGGGCAATACCCAGGTTGACCGGCTCACCGCCTGCCTGTCTCACCAGGGCCACGAGTGTGTGCGTGTTGCTGCTGGCGATCTTCCGTCCGCTCAGAATCGCTTCGGACTGATCAATATCCACGATCTCATCGCCACTTCCCAGGATTGCGACCCGGGGCCTGCGATAGACCAGGGGATGAGCCACGGCGAGCGATGCAAGCACCCCCAGCTGTGCCGGCCCTAGCTCGGCACCCGGCTGCAGTACGACGCTGCCCTTTCGGATATCCTCTCCGGCCCGGCGAATGTTCACCCCCACGTCCCTGTCATTCAGGATGGTGACAGCATCCGCGCCGCCATCCGTGTCCTCCTGCCGGATAACACTATCGGCCCCGTCGGGCAGCGGCGCTCCGGTGAAGATGCGGGCACATTCGCCAGGGCCGATGGATCGTGAGGGAAAGTGTCCTGCCGGCAGCTGCTCGACCACGCGGAGCCGAACCGGTTGGCTTTGACTTGCTCCCCGGACGTCGCTCGCCCGGGCGGCATAACCATCCATGGCGGAGTTGGTCCAGGCAGGGATATCGAGCCGGCTCACCACCTCCTCGGCGAGTACACTCGCCAACGCATCGTCGAGTGGGATCCGCAGAGTGGGCTGCTGCCGCACCTCGTCCAGGATCCGCTGGGCAGCCTCAGCGGCGCTCAGCGGCGCGGTCACTGGTCGAGGAGGAGCGAGCGATCCCACGCCAGGTTGGCGAGCAGCTGGAGCCAGATGGTGTCGTGGAAACGGAGTACGGCGCAGTCCGCCCTGAAATCAGCGTCGTCGGTGACTACGGCAACCCATTGAGATGCGTTCGTTGCCGCCGGATCGTATAGCGGAGTGCTCGAGGCCGCTCGGCGGAACACCTCGATCTTGGGAAGTGCCGACGACTTGTAACCCTCGGTCAGCACGATATCCGCGCCCTGCATGTACTGCCGAGCCAGTCCAATCGGGTCGTAGCTGTCCGGAGTACGCTCGAACAGGACTCGAAGATCCGGTGAGGCGATCAGTACTCGCTCGGCGCGGCCCTCATGAAAGTGACGCCAGGTATCGCTGCCATGGCGGTCGGCATCGGCGGGGTGATGCCCGTGCTTGATGGTCATCACGCGGTGGCCTCGGCGGACCAGCTCGCTGGCCAGCGCCACGGTTAGCGTGGTTTTGCCGGCGTTCTTGCGGCCAATTACCGAGATGATGCGTGTTGCCGCCACAGCTCGTCCGCCCGTGCGAGGTCATCCGCGGTGTTCACATTGAAAAACAGAAGGTCAGGATCGGCTAGAGCCCGAACCCGGTCCAAGGGGAGGATACCGACTCGTATCAACGGGTGGAAGCCGATGGCGCGGAGGTCACCCTGGTCCAGACTGGCGGAGATTGCCGACGCGCAGGCGGGGCCGTAGGCGGCGCAGAGGGGCTCAACCCCGCGGCGCCCGTCGCTCTGCGGTAACATGGCATCGTACTGGGTCAGTCCCTGCGCCAGAGCCCGGATGAGAGTGGGAGAGACGAAGGGCATATCCCAGGCGACGCACACTACTGGGGCTGGCGCCGTAACCACAGCGGTGTAGATGCCACCGAGGGAGCCGAGGCCGGGACGCAGGTCACTGACGGTGCGAAGATCCGGTCTCCATTCTGAAGCTTCGGGGGCATTGGCAACAAGCAGCGGGGACTCGCCTAGTGCTTCTTCCATAGTGTGCACCAGCCGATCGAGAATGCGCTCTCCTCCCACCAGCTCCAGTCCTTTGGGCCTTCCGGCGAACCTGGTGGCGCCGCCGCCTGCCAAAATTGCTCCCCGGACCGAGTCAGCTTCGCTCAATACCTTCTTCCCTTCCTCCGCTCCAGCACCACGTCGAAGCCGATAGTTATGCTGAACAGATGTTTGAAGGCCGTCTCGTGGGGGGGAATGGTACGGGCCTCAGGGGTTGCGGCCGTGACAATCTGCACGCCGGTGATGTTATCCCGAATCTCCCACCGGAGTTGATAGCCTGGGGCGATGGCCGCAGTAAACCCGGCGCCGAGCGAGAACTGGGGCTCGACCCGAGACTCGTGGTCATCGTCGTAGATGATCAGGTCGGCTGTACCTTCAGCGGTGGGGAAGTGCCCCACCATTCGGATCGAGCTCTGGTTACTGAAAACCAGGCCGAGGTTGCCCCGGAAGTAGGGTGAGAACGTGCTTCGGCTGTTGAAGCGGTAAACCGGCCCCGCTGTCAGCGATACCGCACTGGCCGATTTGGTGGCTCCCTGAATGGACTGGCAGGTGGTGACAACGTCAGCGGCTCCGGAGGAGAATACCATCCGGCAGCTGTCCTCGAAGCCCAATCCCAACAGGAAGCCCTCTGCCGCAATCCCTAAGTTATCCCCAGGGAAATAAGTACCCGCGAAGCTGATCCCGAGAGTGGACCGGATATTCCGACCCAAAGTCATGGTGTCAGTTGGCGTGATGAACTGGACCGGTTGGGCATCCACATCCCAAAGATCAGTCCCCAGCACCACTCCACCGGCAACCGTGAATATGAGCCGGGCCTGGTCCTTGGTCTGGCTCCAGCCCGGGCGTGCCCAGAGACAACCTGCCAGCGCCAGGATTCCGCAGCCCAGCCTTCGGACCGTCATCAGCGCCCCAGGAATTGGTGGTCTACCGCGAGACAACGATCCATTACCACCGCGATCCCTGCCTCTTCCAGTTTACGCGCAACCTCGGAATGCCGAATACCCACCTGCATCCAAACCAGCTGCGGCTTGACCTCGAGCAGCTGTTCCAGCAGAGCCGGAATGTGCTCCGAGCGGCGGAAGACATTCACGATGTCGATGGGACCAGCCGCAGCCGCGGCCGAGCGGAGATCGGGGTGTACTGGCTCGCCCAGGGTGACGCCTCCAGCGGGATGGACTGGGATGATCGTGTAGCCAGCGTGCTGTAGATACGTCGCTACTCCGTGACTAGGTCGGTCAGGCTTTGGGCTGAGTCCGACCACGGCGATTCGACGTGCGTTTCCGACGAGCTCTGCCAGCCGTGATCTATCGGGTGGCACCCTCAGCGGGCTCCGTGGCGCTGGGGATGCGCGCTCACCGCTCGTCCCACCAAAATCATGCCGCTCCTCCGGGCGATCTCGACGGCCAGGGTGGAGGGCACCGATGGGGTGGCCACGTACGCCAGGCCTGCTCGGGCGGCCTTGAATGCCAGCTCCGCTGAGATGCGTCCGGTCACCAAAAGTCCCATGCCCTGGACGGGGCGGCGGGCCAGCAGCGCGGCTCCCAGCGATTTGTCCACCGCGTTGTGGCGCCCAATGTCCTCCGCGTGGGCAACCAGCTCCTGTGACGCAGCGTCAACCAGCGCGGCGGCATGAATCCCTCCGGTATCCTTATACCGCTCGCCCTTGGCGAACAGCGCCTTGAACAGGGCCCGCAACTGGTCCACCTCGGGGAC
Organism: uncultured Gemmatimonadales bacterium; assembly: GCA_963698975.1. Taxonomy (GTDB): domain Bacteria; phylum Gemmatimonadota; class Gemmatimonadetes; order Gemmatimonadales; family GWC2-71-9; genus CAVVWJ01. The sequence continues at coordinate 285,594 of CAVOSV010000002.1, read as the reverse complement.
CACGCCGCGCGCCGGCTGAGCCTCGATGGTGGCAGGGTCTGCCAGGAAGGTGGAGACGGCACCGCAGCCCGATGCCAACACAGAACGACGGCCCTCGCCTTGTACGGCGAGCACCCGCTCTTCTGGAACCTCAGCCCAGAACCCGAGGTCGGTGGCACAAGGACGAAGGTGCACCTGGTCAATGGAATCGATGTAGCCTTCGCCGTGCAGCCAGCCGATCGCCAGCTCTTCCAGCAGATCGGGCGTGCACATCCAGGTGACGATCGGACGGCCGTTCACCTCCAGCCAGACCGGCACCTCTTCGACCGCGGCGTCCTCGGACATCCGCCCGCCGCGCTTGGACGGCTGAATCAGGTCAGTCGATTCCGGTACAGTCGCCATACAGCGTGGGATCCTCCATGATTCGCACTCGCTCCAACACTACGTCCCTCGGTAGGCGGGCGGCGATGCGGGGAAATAGGTAGGCGGCAATCGCCTCGCATGTTGGCAGGGTTTGCCCGTAGGCGAACGCGGACAGGTCCAGATTCAAGTGTTTCCCCGCCAACGGCTGTACCACCTCTTCGTTCAAAATGCGATCGAGCAATCCCAGGTCCACCAGCATTCCACTCGGATTGATCGACCCGGCGACCGTGACGGCACACTGATAATCGTGACCGTGTCCAGGCGGCTCGGTTAACGGCCCGAAGACCTCGCGATTTTGGGCGTCGGTCCAATCCGGCCGGTAGTACCGGTGTGTTGCCCTGAAGCTGACCGTTCGGGTCAACGATGCAGGCATCAGAGCGAGAATGAATATCCCAGCCCTGCCTGCAGCCAGGAGCTGGAGGTCCATTCATCCAGCTTGCCGCTGGGAATCACCGCATTGGGATGCCCCGGCGTACCCGGTTCCTCCACCGGCTCCTGAGTAAATGTGGTGGGATAATCCAGCTTCCAGAAGGTCGCCCGGGCCTCGCCGCGGAGGTGGAGCCGGTCGCCCACAAACAAGCGAAAGCCGATGCTGGGCGAGAGATAGAACTCCGACCCAAAGTTGAATCCGCTGGTATCCGCCGGGGTGGCCGATGCAGAAGCGAAACCGCCGCCGAAACCAATGAAGGGCGCAAGGTGATGCCAGGTTTTTCCGCCGGTCATGTTGAACTGCACGTTCAGATCGGCGAAGATCATGTCCTGCTGGACCGGTCCGCTGACGCGATTGGCCAGCGTGACGAACGGATTGACGATGAACCGCTCGAGACTCCCGTAGGTTATGCCGATTCCCACTTGAATCGCGTCCGCGGTACGGATGTCGTAGCGGCCGCCCACCAGCGGGCCGTTATGAGGAGCGATGCCAAAGTCACCGCCGTCTCCCCCGAAGTAACCGCCGATCGCGGTGAAGGTGTGTCCCTTCCGGATGTCTCGGTAAGGCGAGGACTGGGGCTCATGGCCGACCTGGGCCGCAACACTGGTCACGTTGAGCGTAAAAGCCATCGCGGCCAAAGCTGTCACCCGCATCAATCGCACTCTCTCAGGTCCCGCCCCGTCATCTCACCCGGTTGCTCGACCCCAAGCAAACCCAGGACGGTGGGCGCCACGTCGCGCAGGGAGCCGCCGGCCCGGAGCGAGACAGCATTGGTGCCGACGGCAACCAGCGGGACCGGATTGGTGGTATGCGCCGTGTGGACTCCTCCGGTGGCGGGGTCGATCATCATTTCGCAATTGCCGTGATCGGCGGTGATCAGCACTCGGGCTCCTGCCTTGTCTGCGGTGGTGAGCACCCGTCCCAGGCACTGGTCGACTGTCTCCACCGCCGTGACCACCGCCGGCAGCACGCCCGTGTGTCCCACCATGTCCGCGTTGGCGTAATTACAGAGGATGAAGTCGTGACTCCCGTTCTCGATCGCGCGGCAAAGCGCGTCGGTAATTCCCGGGGCGCTCATCTCCGGGGCCATATCATAGGTCGCGACCCGCTGAGAGGGAATCAGGCAGCGCTCTTCACCCGGATAGGGCGGCTCATAGCCGCCATTGAAGAAATAGGTGACGTGAGGATACTTCTCGGTTTCGGCGGTACGAAATTGGGAGAGCCGATGTTCCGCCAGCACCTGAGCCAGAATACGGGCCAGGCTGAACGGCGGAAACGCCTGCGGAATGGCAAAGGTCTGATCGTATTGCGTCATGGTGACGCAGGAGAGCTGGGGCCGGTTCCGAACCGGAAAGCCCTCGAAGCCGTCCACCGCCAGCGCCGCCACGATCTGCCGCATCCGGTCGCTGCGGTAATTGAAGAACAGCACCCCATCGCCGTCGCGCATGGTGGCGACCGGTACCCCGTTCCGAATGTGTACCCGCGGTTGGATGAACTCGTCCGTTTCACCCTTTTGATAGGCAGCCTGAATGGCGAGCACCGGATGCTCCACCGGTGTTCCGATGCCATGTACCATGGCGTCGTACGCCAGCTTGGTTCGGTCCCACCGCCGGTCCCGGTCCATCCCGTAATAGCGACCGGTCAATGAGGCTATGTCTACTTTGGATCCGGCGATCCGCCGCATGTCCATCAACAGCGTGCGAACTACCTCCGCCCCCAGGGTGGGCGCCGAGTCCCGCCCGTCCAGAAAGCCATGGATCGCGATGGCCTGCACCCGGTGACGAACACCGAGCTCAACGCAGGCCAGCAGGTGTCGGTCGAGAGCGTGGACACCGCCGGGACCGAGCAGGCCTACGAGGTGAAGCGTGCCGCCAGTCTGCCGAAGCGTGGCGCAGAGCTCTACTAAAGGCCCGATCTGGTAGAAGTCTCCGCTCTGGATGCTTTGGGAGATGCGGACCAGGTCTTGAGGCACCACCCTGCCCGCGCCGAGGTTCAGATGGCCTACTTCGCTGTTGCCCATTTGCCCTTCAGGCAAGCCCACGGCCAGGCCACTGGCCTCGAGCAGAGTGCGGGGATACGATCGCCAGAGCCTATGCCAGTTGGGCGTGGAGGCCAACTCGATAGCGTTGCCCTCCCGCTCCGTCCGATAGCCCCAGCCATCCAGCACAACGAGGACTACCCGTGGAGCGGTTCCGTTTGACATGGGTCTCCGCGTGTTCTACAATGCGCCACTGTGATTTACGCGCCGCAATCTAGTCCGGGCCTGCGTTGGCTACCAGCCTGCGTAACCGCGGTTTCATTGCTGCTGACACTCCCGCTTCAGGCTCAAGATCAAAGCGAAATCTCGAGTGACACCCGGCTGCGGAAGGAGCCGGACGGCACCCCTTTGGTTTCTCTGCCTGCCGGCACCGAAGTGGAGGCAGGAGAGGCCCGCGGCGATTGGCACGAGGTCGAAGTGGAGGGGTGGATCTTTACCAACTCCACCGCCCCGACCAGTCGCGATGGCTTCGATCTCGTCGTGACCGCAAGCGGGGGAGAGAACATCAGGGAGTCGCCCAACGGGCAGGTTATCGGTCGGGCTCGGAACGGTGCTCTCTTCCGCAAACTGGAGACTCAAGGCACCTGGACCCACGTGAGCCGGGCAGGCTGGGTTCCGCGGACCGCAGTGAGCACCGCCGACAACAGCCGCTCTGGCGAGGAACCTGCCGCTCCGGTGGACACGCCGGCTGTGGCCCAGACTCCTGCTGCTGTCTCTCCAACCACAACGCCCGCGAGCTCCAGGTCGGCTGATTCTGACCGAGCAGCCGTCTCACGGGAAACCGCACTCTATGCCACACCTCAGGGCGGACCCTACGCCAGCCTCCAGACCGGTGCACCGGCCCGAGTGTTGGGACGTTCGGGCGAGTGGGTCCGGGTTCAGCTCGAGGGCTGGGTTCGCGAGGCCGATCTCGAAGAAGCAGCAGGGGGCGCGCTCACCGGCATCACCGCGGCCGATGTCCGGTCAGATCCAGGCCGGTACGTGGGAAAGATGCTGGAGTGGCGGCTGCAGCTTATTTCGGTGCAAACCGCCGACGAGCTCCGGACCGAGATGAGCAAGGGGCAGAACTACCTGCTCACCAGAGGCCCGCTGCCGGAACCCGGGTTCGTATATGTAACGGTGAGCCCGAGTCAGGCAGCCGAGTTCCGCACCATGCCGGCGCTTCAGGAGCTCACCCTGCGGGTGATCATCAAGGCCGCCCGGACCAAGTATCTCACTACTCCGGTAGTGGAGTATGTGGGGCGGGTTGGTGATTGAGACACGAGTCACGAGTCACGAGTCGAGACTCCAGAAGACCTGTTAGATTACGGACCTCTAGTCCATTCACCGAGGGCGTCACGGTTTCCCTCGTTCCCGCTCGCGACTCGTGACTCTCGACTCTCATGAACGATCTTCTCCGCCAGCGCATTACCAAGCTCCTGGAATCCCTGGACGACGAAAAGGCCTACCAGGTACTCGACTACGCCGAATTCATCAGCAGCAAGTACGCTGCGCGGTCGGAGCCGGACGGCATTCTGTCCAAGATCACAGCAACGGTGGAGAACACGATGCGGGCAGGCAAGCTCCCGGTCCAGGCAATCACCGGCACGATGAACCTCATGGACAGTGCCGCAAAGGTGATGAAGGGGCTCGCGGCGGCAGGCCAAGCGGTGGTAGAGGAAGCGGTAAAGGCCGCCGAGAATAGAGCGGAACCCGAGGCGCCCGGCGGGACCGACTCGAGTCAGTCCGGCGCAAGGAACACCCCCTGAGCAAGCCCTAACCCACACAACCCATGGCCGCACCGGCGAAGGCTCCTCCTCCTCAAACCTCCGCGCCCTCGGAGTTCATCCGGGGCATCGGCCCGCTCGCCGCCATCTCGCTGGTGGTCGGCTCCATGATCGGGTCGGGCATCTTCATCGTCTCGGCGGACATCAGCCGGCAGGTTTCCCAGTGGGGGCCGGGCGCGCTGCTCCTGGTCTGGATCATCACCGGCGCCATGACGGTCACCGGCGCGCTGGCTTACGCCGAACTGGCTGCCATGATGCCGCGTGCGGGCGGACAGTACGTGTTCCTCCGGGAGGGACTCTCGCCGGCGGCCGGGTTTCTCTACGGGTGGACCCTGTTCACCGTGATTCAGACCGGGACCATTGCCGCAGTGGCGGTGGCGTTCGGCAAGTTCCTGAGCGTGTTGATGCCCGGTGTCACTCCTGATGTGTTTCTCTCGCTGGGGAAACTCCACCTACCGGGCACGGCGACCCCGGTGGAGCTGGGTCTGTCGTATCAGCGGATCGTGGCGATCCTGCTCATTGTGGTGCTGACGCTGCTGAACATTCGTGGGGTGAAGCTGGGTGCCGCAGTGCAGACGGTTTTCAGCGTGGCGAAGATCGGGGCGCTGGCGGTATTGGTGCTGCTGGGGCTCACCCTCTTTCGCCAGCCCGATGTTGCCGCAGCGAATTTTTCCAGCTTCTGGGGTACCGGGAGCTGGGGGGTAGTGGTGTTTCCGGTAATCGGCGCCGCCATGGTTGGGTCGCTCTTTTCGGCCGATGCCTGGAACAATGTCACCTTTGCGGCGGCCGAGGTGCGCGAGCCGACCAAGAATCTGCCTCGGGCGCTCGCGCTGGGAACCGGCATCGTCTGCACCCTGTACGTGCTCGCCAACCTGGCCTACCTCAACGTTCTTCCCTTCTATGGCGATCCGCAGGGCGCCGACGTGGTAGCGCGAGGCATTCAGTATGCGGCGCAGGATCGGGTGGGCACCGCGGCCATCGAGGTAGCGCTCGGTGCCGGAGCCGCCAGCATCATGGCGGTCGCTATTCTGCTATCCACCTTTGGCTGCAATAACGGGCTGATTCTGGCGGGTCCTCGAGTGTACTACGCCATGGCCCGCGATAATCTGTTCTTCCAGCAGGCCGGCAAGCTGCACCCGACCTATCGTACTCCGGTCTTCGGACTGGTGGCGCAGGGGGTTTGGACCTCGGTGCTCTGCATCAGCGGCACGTACAGCGAGCTGCTCAACTACGTGATCTTCGCTACCATCATCTTTTATTTCCTCACCACCTTCTCCCTCTTCCGTCTCCGTCGGATTCGGCCCGATCTTCCGCGGCCGGTGCGGGCGTTCGGCTATCCCGTGCTTCCAGCGCTGTACATGGCAGCCAACGGCTTTCTGCTTGTGGTCCTCCTGGCTGACCCTCAACAGCGGAAGTTCTCCGCTCTGGGTCTCCTGATTGTGGCTCTGGGAATCCCAGTGTACCTGGTTTGGCGGAGAAATCGGGTGGCGTGACCTGGTCTGCAGCTGCCAGTACTTCAACGGAAAGTTCGGAATGGAAAACGAGCCGCTCGCTCAACAACTGGTCAGCCTTCGCACGCTGCTGGACGAGGTCGATGCCCGTCTGACCCGCGCGCCGGTGCTTCCTGAGGGACTGGAAGATCTCAAGCGGTCGGTCGATACCCTGCGGACCAACATGTGGGCCGTCCTTTCCGCCGGAACAGGAGCTCAGGCTCCAGTCCGGGTGGAGCGGCTGAAGCTGCGCCGAGCCATCGAAGGGATCAAGGCCGTGCGCGCCAACCTCACCTCGCCGACGGGAGGGACGCTGCACCCGGAGCACATCGAGCTCCAGCTGGTTGCCCGTGAGCTGGCCGAGCAGATCGGCAAACTGCGCTAGCCGGAGGTCCCGGCTAAAGGAAATGGAGGTTTGTGCGGAAACTTAGGGGTCGACTTCTGTAACGGGAGTCGATTTCCGTAAGATCGGACCGGATTGAGGGCGGGAGGCCTTGCTCTCTACAGGGAGCCGCTGGGGATGAGCGATGCAGCCGTAATCGGCAAACTCGGGCCGGCCAAATCCGCTAAAATCAGCCCTGCGCTGGTGGTCCTCCTCCTTGCCCTCCTTCTGGTCCTTGCCTGCCGGTTGCTCCTGTACGCCTGGCTTCCCGGACAGTCCAGCGACTTCGATCTGCTCTATAAGGCAGCGGCACGCCTCGTCCGAGGCGAAAGCCCGTATCCCACGGCGGCCCTGGCCTTTCCATACCCGCTGCCTGCCGTGCTTCTCGCGGTCCCTTTCAGCTTCCTGCCCCTGGGCGTGGCGCGGCCCCTTTTCGACGTGCTGGTCGGCTGGGCATTCGCCTTTGCCCTTTGGAAGTTTCGCGGCCCCAACGGTCTGCTAGCATTGGTGTCGGGGGCCTACCTGTTCGCCATGGTCAGCAGCCAGACCACGCCTCTGATGGTTGCGGCGATTCTGTTGCCGGCCTTCGGCTTTCTTCTGGCTGTGCGGCCCAATATCTCGGCCGCTCTGTGGATTGCCCGGCCCTCCTGGCTGGCCGTTCTAGGTGCGATCCTTTTCTTCGCCCTGAGTCTGGCGATTCAGCCATCCTGGCCTAGAGAGTGGTGGCTCGCCCTGCCGCCCGACAATGCTTTCCTTGCGCCGCCGATTCTGCGGCCAATGGGCTTCCTCTTGTTACTCGCAGCCATCAAATGGCGTTCGCCCGAAGCCCGGCTCCTGCTCGGCATGGCGTTCATCCCTCAGACAACCCTGCCCTACGAGCTGGTTGCTCTGGCGCTCATACCCGCGAACCGCCTGGAGATGGCGGTCTACGTGGTGGGCACCTGGATAGCTGTGATCGCGTCTAACCAGCTGCAACTGGGTCAGAGCATGGCCCAGTGGGCGGCCACCGGCTGGCCGGTTTCGCTATGTACGGTGTATGTCCCCATGCTGTACTTGGTGCTGCGTCGGCCCGCAAAGAGCAAAAAGGGTCTTATCCTCGCGAAGGAGCGGAGGCGCGCCCACCGACTGCCGGATGGGGATCTCAAGATCGAGGTCACCCAGAACCCCACCGGAGGGTTCAGCGTGAAGATCACCCATGCTCCCACCAAGCTGTTTGTGACGGAATCAGGTCAGAAGCGTGAGGCTACCGTGCGGAAAGCTCACGACAAACTGGCGGCCCTCTTCGCAGAAACTTCCCGGCTGAAGAAAACGGCCGATTGGTAACGGAGTCGGCCCTATTGAGCAAACCCAAAGAGAAAGACCGTCTCCGAGCTAAACTCCTTGCCAGGCTGCAGGATGGTCGACGGGAAGTTGGGGTGGTTGGGAGAATCGGGAAAGTGTTGGGTCTCCAGCACCAGAGCAGAGCGATGACGGTACCGGTGCCCGGCCTTTCCAGTGATCGTACCGTCCAGAAAATTCCCCGAATAAAACTGCACGCCCGGCTCGGTGGTGGAGATGTCGAGCGTTCGTCCCGACTTCGGATCGAGGACCCGAACCGCGTGGACCAGCGCTCCGCCGGTGCGATTCAGCACGAAGTTATGGTCGTACCCTTTCCCATACTTCAGCTGCGGATCCGGCTGATCAATCCGGGCTCCGATTGCCGTTGGAGAACGAAAGTCGAACGGCGTGCCCGCCACTCTCGCCAGTTGGCCGGTGGGAATCAGGGTGGAGTCCACCGGCGTGTAGCGGTCAGCGTTGATCTCCAGCACGTGACCCAGGATATCGCCGCTCCCCTCACCAGCCAGGTTGAAGTAGGTGTGCTGCGAAAGGTTCACCGGTGTGGCCCGGTCGGCCGTCGCCCGATACTTAACTACAAGTTCATTCATGGGGGTCAGGCTGTAGCTCACGGAGACTCGCAGGGCGCCGGGGTAGCCTTCATCGCCGTCAGGGCTGGTGTGCTGAAATGTGACGCCGACGGTGTCGCCCCGTTGGAACGATCGGGCCTCCCAGACTACTTTGTCGTACCCTTTCAATCCTCCATGCAGGTGATTCGGACCGTTGTTGATGGCGAGGCGGTAGGTCCGGCCTTCCAGCGTGAACCGCCCCCGTGCGATCCGGTTGGCATAGCGGCCCACGACCGCGCCGAAGTAGGGCGAAGCCGTGAGATAGCCCTGCAGCGAGTCATAACCCAGGGTTATGTCGTCCAGACGTCCGGCCCGGTCCGGCACGCGGATGCTCTGGATGATTGCACCGTAGGTGATCGCCCGTACCTCCATCCCCCTGACGTTCGTGAGGGTATACACCTCCACGGCCTTTCCGTCCGGCATCCGCCCGAACGGCGCGACCGTTACCGTTGCTGGCTGCTGATTCGGCGCGTTGGGCTCAGTGCGTTGGGTTTGCATGGACCAGGCGATAAAGGTGGCGAGCAGCATGGCCCCAATTTCGAAGGGGGATCCGATCGTGACAAGACTCGGCTTCAGGCTCGCCACGGCACTGCTCGTTGGCAGCGCCTGGTTCAGCGGAGTGTCGGCCCAGACCCCTCGCTGGCCCGAACAGCGGGCCAACGCCTGGTACGCCGCTCAGCCCTGGTTAGTGGGAAGCAATTACGTCCCCCGCTCTGCCATTAACCAGCTGGAGATGTGGCAGCAGGCAACCTTCAACCCAGCGGAGATCGACCGGGAGCTGGGCTGGGCGGAAGCGCTGGGGATGAACACCATGCGGGTCTTTCTGCACGATCTGTTATGGCAGCAGGACTCGATCGGATTCCGGAAAAGGATCGACCAATTTCTGGTGATCGCGGCCCGTCACCACATCCGGCCGATGTTCGTAATCTTCGACTCGGTGTGGGACCCCTCGCCTCATCTGGGACCACAGCATCCCCCGATCCCTGGAGTCCACAACTCCGGCTGGGTCCAGAGTCCCGGGGCAAGAGCGCTGGCCGACCCCGGTGAGTATCCCCGGCTCCAGGGCTACGTGCAGGGTCTCATCCGGGCTTACGCCAGCGACTCTCGGATTCTCGCCTGGGATCTCTGGAATGAGCCGGGGGCCGCGAACACGGACTCCTATGGCAAAGACGAGCTGCGCGACAAGGAAGCGCGGGTCAAGGTGCTCCTGCCTCAGGTTTTCCAGTGGGCGCGGGCGGTCAATCCCAGCCAGCCCCTCACCAGTGGCGTTTGTTGCGTCGAGACCAATCCCGACGGGAGAAATCTGGACGAGCTGAGACAGATTCAGCTCCGCGAATCCGACATCATCACCTTTCACAACTACAGCTGGCCGGAATATTTCCAGCGGCAGGTCGGCTGGCTCAAACGACAGAACCGGCCGGTCATCTGCACCGAATACATGGCTCGACCGGTGGGGAGCACGTTCGACGCTCTCCTGCCCATTGCAAAGCAGGACAAGGTGGGCATGATCAACTGGGGCTTCGTCGCAGGAAAGACCCAGACCTATCTGCCGTGGGACTCCTGGCAGCATCCTTATGTACTCGAGCAGCCGGCTGTCTGGTTCCATGAGGTGCTCCGCCCCGACGGCTCACCCTATCGTCAGGCAGAGGTGGATCTGATTCGGCAGCTGACCGGGGTGCAGAGCGTGGAGCGGGAGCGGACCAGCCTCCGCTGAAGAGGAGCTGATGGGGACGAGAAGCACGCAATCGCGGCGCGCGGGAAAACGAGCCTGCACTCCTCGGCGTCAGTGCGCATCTGCTCGTCGTGGCACGCCGGCCCTGACGGATTGCTCAGTGTTATCGATCCCAGCGGTCCTCCGCTGAGCTTGATTAAAACGCAAACGACTGCTAGTGTTTGAGATGGACCAATTGAACTCTGGCCCGCCGCTGGCCCATACCGGGCACCGGTGGGCCGTTGTGTATAGGGTCGGCTGTACATGAGTGTGATCCGGCCCAAGCTTGGCCTCACCTTCGACGACGTGCTGCTGGTTCCCCGGCACTCCACCGTCCACCCGCGTGAGGTCTCGACCGTCACTCGCCTGACCCGCACCATCTCCCTGAATATCCCACTCGTATCGGCCGCCATGGACACGGTTACCGAGGCGGAGATGGCCATCGCAATGGCCCGGGCCGGTGGCATCGGAGTTCTGCACAAGAACATGACGATCGAGCGGCAGGCTGCTGAGGTCGATCGGGTAAAGCGAAGCGAGAGCGGGATGATCATGAACCCGATCACGCTGGGTCCCGACCGCCTCCTGAAGGAAGCCATGGCGCTGATGCGGCGCTTCCGGATATCGGGAGTGCCCATCGTGGATGGCCAGGGGCGGCTGATGGGCATCATCACCAACCGCGATCTCCAGTTCGAGAGCAATCTCGACCAGCCCATCCGTGATGTCATGACCAAGGAAAAGCTGGTCACTGTTCCGGTCGGCACCGGACTGGATGAAGCGGAACGAATTCTCGCCAAGCACCGAATCGAGAAACTGCCGGTGGTGGATGCACAGGGTGTGCTCAAGGGGCTCATCACGGTAAAGGACATCTTTAAACGACGGGAGCACCCCAACTCCAACAAGGACCAGCACGGCCGGCTCCGGGTAGCCGGCGCGGTGAGCGGGGGACCCGATGCCATTCCGCGCGCCCGCAGCCTGGTGGGTTCCGGCGTGGATGTGATTGTCGTCGACTCCGCGCATGGTCACAGCGAGGGTGTCCTCAGCACGGTGGATCAGCTGCGGGAGGCGTTCCCCGACGTGCAGCTCATCGCGGGCAATGTCGCCACCGAAGCCGGAGCCCGGGAGCTGGTTCGGCGGGGTGTGGATGCCATTAAAGTCGGCATCGGTCCCGGGAGTATCTGCACCACCAGGGTGGTTACCGGTGTGGGCGTGCCTCAGGTAACGGCCATTCTCGATTCGCTGCGGGGAGCCGATGATGTCCCGATCATCGCCGATGGCGGGGTCAAGTACTCGGGAGATGTGGTCAAGGCTTTGGCCGCCGGAGCGTCCTCAGTCATGATGGGGTCCATGCTGGCCGGAACCGAAGAGAGCCCAGGCGAGTCGGTGCTGGCCGAGGGCCGGCGGTTCAAGATGATCCGGGGAATGGGAAGCCTGTCAGCCATGCAGGACGGATCGGCCGACCGGTATTTCCAGGAAGGGGAGATGGCCGCGTCCAAGATGGTGCCCGAGGGCATCGAAGGCCGAGTCCCCTACAAGGGACCGGTCGCCGATGTGCTGTATCAGATGGTTGGAGGACTGCGGAGCGGCATGGGCTACTGTGGCGTAGGCAGCATCCCGCAGCTTCAATGCGACGTAGAAATGCTTCAGATTACCAGCGCCGGTCTCAGAGAATCACACCCGCATGATGTGACGATCACGCGGGAAGCCCCGAATTACAGCGCATGAACGCGGTAAACGGTGAACGGTAAAGGGTGAACCGAGCCCCCACATCGCTACCTAGTTAAACCCGTTCACTTTTTACCGTTCTCCGTTCTCTGCTCACCCTCGCTCCAGCAAGGACAGCCATGAATCTCTGGGCCACCAAGTCGATCGCGTCGCTGCGGGCCGAGGCAGAATCAACCGGCGAGCACAGCCTGAACCGGAAGCTCGGACCGCTGAACCTCACCACTCTCGGCATCGGCGCAATCATCGGTGCCGGTATCTTCGTGCTCACCGGCCAGGCCGCGGCACTGCATGCCGGCCCTGCCGTACCGGTCTCCATGATTCTGGTGGGCATCGCGTGCACCTTCGCGGGGCTCTGCTACGCGGAAATGGCCAGCACGGTGCCGGTGGCCGGCAGCGCGTACACCTACTCGTATGCCACAATGGGTGAGCTGGTAGCCTGGATAATCGGCTGGGACCTGGTGCTGGAATACGCCGCTGGTGCGGCTACCGTCGGGGTAGGCTGGTCCGGACACCTGGTCGATCTGTTCAAGCTCTTCGGGGTCACGCTTCCAGCGCACCTCACCAATTCTCCCACCCGCTGGTGTACCGTCGGTGAGGTGAGCCGCGCGGTGGCCGGATGCGCCCACGATGGTCTCAACCTCACCGGTGCGCTGCTCAACGTTCCCGCGGTGTTCATCGTCGCGCTGATGTCCACCATCCTGGTGATCGGCATTAAGGAATCGGCCTCGGTCAACAACGTCATCGTGATCCTCAAGGTCCTGATCGTGCTGCTGATCGTCGCTGTAGGTCTCAAATATGTAAATCCGGCGAACTGGCACCCCTTCATTCCACCTAATACCGGTGAGTGGGGCACCTACGGGATCTCCGGGATCTTGCGCGGGGCGGGGCTGGTGTTCTTCGCCTACATCGGCTTCGACACCGTATCGACGGCGGCGCAGGAGGCCAAGAACCCACAACGGGACCTCCCCATCGGCATCCTCGGCTCGCTGGTCATCTGCACCACGCTGTACGTCCTCGTCTCCGCCGTACTGGTAGGCATGGCTCCCTATACCGAGCTCAACGTGGCGGCGCCGGTTGCCTACGCGGTGGAGAAGGTTGGGGCGCCGCACTGGGCTCGCGTGCTCATCGATGTCGGTGCGGTTGCGGGCCTCGCGTCCGTGGTGTTGGTGATGCTCCTGGGCCAAAGCCGGGTGTTCTACTCGATGTCGCGCGACGGGCTCCTCGGCCAATGGGCGGGCCGGGTGCATCCCCGTTTCCGGACGCCGTACATGTCTTCGATTTTCACCGGAATCGCGGTGGGCCTCGCCAGCGGACTGTTGCCGTTGCAGCTCCTGGGACAGCTGGTCAACATCGGCACCCTCCTCGCCTTCGTGCTGGTCTGCATCGGCGTCCTGGTGCTGCGGAAGACCAGGCCTGATCTCGACCGGCCGTTCCGCACGCCGTGGGTTCCGTTCGTCCCGATCATGGGCATCATCTGCTGCCTGGGCCTTATGGCGACACTTCCCGCCGATACCTGGATTCGTCTCATCGTGTGGCTCCTGATCGGGTTCGTGATCTACTTCGGCTATGGGCGGAAGCACAGCGTGTTGCAGCGTGAACGGGACATCCAATCAGTGAGAAAATCGGCGTGAACGGCCTTTTCCGACGCAAGAGCGTCACGGCGCTGCAGGCAGAAGCGGCCGCCGACCACAGTCTCAAACGAGCGCTCGGAGTGGTGAACCTGACGGCGCTCGGCGTCGGTGCCATCATCGGTACCGGAATTTTCGTTCTGACCGGAACCGTAGCGGCCCAGAATGCGGGCCCTGCGGTGGTCCTGTCGTTTGTGCTGGCCGGGGTGGCCTCCATCTTCGCCGCGCTGTGCTACAGCGAGTTCGCTTCGTTAGTGCCGATGTCGGGTAGCGCCTACACTTACGGGTATGCCACCCTGGGCGAATTTATTGCCTGGATCATCGGGTGGGACCTGGTACTGGAATACGCCCTTGCCGCAACTACGGTGGCTATCGGCTGGTCGGGTTACATGGTCTCATTTCTGGATGGTGTGGGGATTCACATCCCAGCCCACTGGCAGGCTGCACGGGGAACAGTGGTAACCCTGGCTGATGGTAGTCAGGTAACCGCGCTTTTGAATCTGCCGGCGGTGTTCATTATCGCACTCATCACGACGCTGCTGGTGGTTGGGATCAAGGAGTCGGCCTCGGTGAACAACGTCATCGTTTTGATCAAGGTGGCGGTAGTCCTGCTCTTCATCGCCCTGGCGGCCCCGCACGTGAACCCGGCCAATTGGCATCCCTTCATTCCACCCAACACGGGGGCGCGGGAGCACTTTGGATTCAGCGGCGTCGTGGCCGGCGCGGCAATCGTGTTCTTTGCCTATATCGGCTTTGATTCGGTCACGACCGCGGCGCAGGAGGCCAAGAATCCGCAGCGGGACATGCCTATTGCGATCATCGGATCGCTGATCGCCTGTACCCTTCTGTACATCGTGGTGTCTGCCATCGCCACCGGAATCGTTCATTATACCGACCTGGACGTACCGGCCCCGATCGCTAAAGTGGCGGATTATACCGGGCTCGGGTTCTTCGGTGCGTTCATCAAGATTGGAGCGATCGCCGGACTCACGTCGGTCATTCTGGTCCAGCTGTTGGGACAATCCCGCATTTTCTATTCGATGTCCCGCGACGGACTACTCCCTCCCTTCATTCGGCGGGTTCACCCACGATTCCGCACTCCGTATATCACGTCCATCGTGACTGGATTGGCCGTCTCGATCCCCGCGGCCATTCTGCCCGTCAGGGATGCGGCCAAACTGGTATCGATCGGAACCCTCCTGGCATTCGTGATCGTGTGTTGTGGGGTTCTCGTATTGAGGATACGCGAGCCCAACCTGCCTCGGCCATTCAAGACCCCACTGGTCTGGTTCGTGGCTCCGATGGGCGCGCTATCCTCCGCGTATCTCATGGCCTATCTGGACAAGGAGACCTGGCTCCGGCTCGTGATCTGGCTGGTGATCGGACTGGTCATCTACTTCTCGTACAGCCGGACGCATTCCCGGCTAGCGGTCGGGAAGGATACGTAGAGTTTCGCGCCAGTGATTGTCTGCGGTTAGTATTGGAAATGCCGCTGTCGCTGTCCCCCGAGAAAACCGCCGGGGCCGCATCGTTTGCCGCTGCGCTCCGACCGGGCCAGCGCGTTTGCATCATTACCCACGTCAACCCTGATGGCGATGGTCTGGGCAGTGAGGTGGCCCTGGTGCACCTCCTTCGGGCCCAGAACATCGACGCCATCATCACCAACCCCACTCCGACGCCACCTCGGTTCGGGTTCCTCTTCCGCGATATTCCGGGGGTCGACAAGACCAACGAGGCGGTAAAGGAGCTGCGCCGGGCCGACCTGATCATCGTGCTGGATATCTCGGATCTGGCGCGGCTGGGCATGCTGAGCGAAACGGTCAAGCAGCGCGGTGTTCCTGTCGCCTGCGTGGACCATCACGTCAGCGCCGGCGTGCTTCCCGACGGCCCCCGCTTCGTGGATCCGGACGCCGCGGCCACGGGCGAGCTGATCTTCGAGATTGCCCGGGCCAACGATTGGCCCGTGACTCAGGCGGTCGCCCGCGCCCTCTACGTCGCGCTGCTCACTGATACCGGAGGTTTTCGGTTCAGCAACACCCGGCCTCATACCTTGAGGATTGCTGCCGACCTGCTGGAGATCGGAGTAGACCCGGAGCAGATCTACCTCGAGGTCTACGCCCGGGCGCCCGAGGGCCGGCCTCGTCTGTTTGCCGAGGCGCTGCAAACATTGGTGGTTGAACCGGAGTACGGCCTGGCCTGGGTGACGGTTCCGCCTGGCTCGATCGAACGCCATGGCGTCTCCTCAGACGACCTGGATGGCGTGGTCGAGTTCCCTCGCTCCATCGAGGGAGTGCGTATGGCGCTCCTCTTCCGGGAAATTGCCCAGGGTCGAGTCAAGGTCTCGCTCCGATCGGTGGGTGACGTGGATGTCGCCGCCTTCGCCAAGGCCTATGGCGGAGGTGGACATACTAAAGCTGCCGGTCTCTCGTTGACCGGATCACTGGCCGAGGTGCAGGACACCGTGCTGCAGGCCGCGCGGAAGTATCTGAGTTCGGATGGAGTCGGCAGTCAACAGTCCCCAGCTCCCAGTCGCCAGCCATCCTGACCTGGTGAGGGCCGTTGACCTTACCTGACGACTGAGACTGAGGACTGGCGACTACCACTATATTCCCACCATGGACACCATCGATCGCATCGAGCGGACTCTCGACACCCTTCGGCCCTACATCGCATCGCACCGGGGACGGGTTGAGGTCGTGGACTTTGACGAGCAGGACGGGATCCTGCTCCTGCGTCTCGGGGGAACCTGTCACGGTTGCTCCGCCTCCACGGTTACCCTGAAGCAAGGCATCGAGGCCCGACTCCGGGAGATGGTGCCGGAAGTCAAGCACGTGGAGGCGGTGTAGTCCGTGAGCGATTCGCTCGAGGCGCGAGTCACGGCGGCACTTGCCCGAATCCAGAATCCCCGCTTGGAGAACGATCTGCTCTCGGCCGGGATGATTCGCGACCTGACGGTGACCGACGAGGGCCGGGTAACCTTCACTTTCCTTCTGGCTCCCGAAGATCCTGCCTCCCTGGTGCGGGCCGCTCGGACCGCCGTCGCCGCGGTCGAGGGCGTACGAAAAGACGAGATCAAGATCAACGTGACCAATCCGGCAGGGCCTGCCCGGCCCAGCCACGGACCTCCGACTGGAGCTGGAACCCCAACCGGACCAGCGGCCCCTCAACCGGCCGAGCAACCCAATCTCGGTAAGATCATCGCCATCTCCTCCGGGAAGGGTGGAGTCGGCAAATCCACTGTCGCAGCCAACCTTGCCATTGCCCTGGTCCAGGCAGGTCTTCAGGTCGGGCTGATGGATGCCGATGTCTACGGGCCAAACATTCCACGGATGTTCGGAGTGTTCGATCGTCCGCCCGTGCTGCGAGGAAAAATCCAGCCGCTGGACGCCTACGGCGTGAAGCTCATGTCCCTGGGCTTCCTGGTGGAGCGGGATGCTCCGGCCATCTGGCGCGGTCCGATTATCATGAAAATCGTTAATCAGTTTCTGCAGGACGTGGAGTGGGGCCAGCTGGATTATTTCATTGTCGATCTCCCTCCCGGCACCGGCGATGCCCAACTCTCCTTGGTTCAGGCCACCCACGTGGCCGGTGCCCTGATCGTCACTACGCCTCAGGAAGTCGCGGTGGGTGACGCCCTTCGGGGAGCGAAAATGTTCGAGCGGGTGGGCGTTCCAGTCATCGGCGTAGTCGAGAATATGAGCGGGTTCACCGATCCCGAGACCGGCCGCAGATTCGAGCTCTTCTCCTCGGGTGGGGGCCAGCGCCTGGCCGAAGAGATTTCGGTACCGCTCCTGGGCAGCGTTCCACTACAGCCGCAGCTGGCGGTTCTGGCGGACGAAGGGCAACCCATCCTGATTGCCCAGCCTGAGAGTCCCGCCGCTCAGAGCCTCAGGGATATCGCCGAGCAGCTGCAGCGCAAGACTGCTGGCCGGAGCATGGCGTTGCCCATCTTGAGGGGGTGAAGAACGCGGATAGTCACCCTCCTCACCGACTTCGGCACCGCCGACTCCTACGTCGCCGAAATGAAGGGCGTCCTCCTCAGTGGTGCTCCTGCTGCCACGCTGATTGATGTAACGCACGAGATCGCTCCCGGAGATATACGATCCGCCGCATACGTCCTGGGACGCACCTGGCATCGCTTTCCCGCGGGCACAATCCACCTGATCGTGGTAGATCCCGGAGTCGGCAGCTCGCGCGCCGCCCTGGCCCTCAGCGCACACGGACACCGGTTCGTGGGTCCCGACAACGGGGTGTTCACCCCGTTGCTGCACGACGCGGAGGTCGAGGCTGTCGAGCTCCAGGTCCGGGAAGGGGTGTCCAGAACCTTTCACGGCCGCGATCTCTTCGCTCCGGCCGCCGCCGCCCTGGCGAGCGGGGACCCCCTCACTTCACTGGGGCAGAAGTTTGGCGGCATACCTCACCGGCTGGCGTACACTCCGCCGCATCGAGAGAACGGAGCCGTGGTTGGGGAGGTGGTATACGTTGATCGGTTCGGCAGTCTCATAACCAACCTCACCGCCGACATGGTGCCTTCGCACGCAAAAGTCGAGATCGACGAGCTGGAGATCGGACATCTCCAGCAGACCTACACTGACGTGGCAACCGGGAGCCTGCTGGCTTACATCGGATCGGGAGGGGCGCTGGAGATCGCCGTCCGTGATGGCTCGGCGGCGCGGCGGCTTGGTGTCGGGATGGGAGGGAGAGTCCGGGCCAGAGCGTATTAAGTCGGCGCTACGTCGCGCCTCCGGGCGGACCGGCCGGTCTCGTTTTCCATCCTCGTACCCGGTCGCGCAGCACCCGCACGTAGCCTACCAGCTTCCAGATCAAGAGCACGGCAAGAATCACCAACACCACTACGACAGCTGCCGTCAGGATCGGGTGCGCCGCCGCCATCCACGCCAGGAACACCGCCAGTCCATCTTCCAGAGCACTGAGGGTCCAGTTGCTGATCGGTTCCGGGCTGGTATTGGCGGCGGCGCGAGTCGTAGCCTTGGCGCCGTGAGACGTCAGCGCCACTCCGCCCGCCAGCAGCGCCGCCGTGATTTTCCATTCCTCGGGCACGTGGCCGAAGGCGCTGTAGGAGATGAGGGCCGCCGCCGGGGGACGGATGAAGGTGTGGACGGCGTCCCACGCGCTGTCGACGTAGGGGATCTTATCTGCGATGAATTCAATCACGAACAGCAGAAGCGCGATCCCCAGGACAAAGGGGCTCGCGAGTACCTGCAGACTATCGGGGAGCTGGATGATTCCGAATCGCTGGAACAAACCCGCGGCGGCTACCGTGGCGTAGAGGTTCAGCCCCGACGCGAACGAGGTGCCGAGCGCAAAGCCGAGAGTTTCCAGCGGCGACATGCATCCAATCTAGTCCACCCACTCCACGTTTACCCCACCCATGGCCGTGGTGAGGTTCAGATCGAGATGCTGCCTGCTGCTCTGGTAGTTGGCCGAGTGAAAAGTATTTCCCCGTCGGGTCAACCCGACCGGCTCAAAGCTGGAGAGAAACTTATCCATGGTAATCTGCAGGCCGATGCGCCTGGGAAGCCGCAGGGTAAGCTCTCCCATGGCCATCTTGACCTCGACCCGGGAGCTCGAGGTCCATTGGCCGGCGAAATCGAGCAGGACCCGTCCCATCCCGCCTTCGAACTCAACTTCATCGCAGCGGCTGTTGCCGAGTCCCAGCACGGACACCTCGGCTGCACCAGCACTGATCGCTGCCATCTCGCAACGCACAGCATTGGGCTGGGAAAAGCGCAGTATGGTCCTGCTGGCGCCGGCTTTGACATGAAGATTGTTGATCCGGAGACCTCCGAGCTCCACGTCGGCGTTCACCGCTCCCAGGGTCAGGTCAAGATTCAGGTCGACGGCGGGAGAGAGCGCCACAGTGGCCTGCTGGCTCAGCTGACTGCGGGAAACCACCCGCACCCCGCCCTCGCCTGCCGGCTTGAGGCCCAGCAACACCGTCCCGGTCTGGTTGTTGAAGTCGCTGACTGGAACGTAGCGGTCCTCGTCGTAGGACAGCTCCATTCGATAGAGCTCGTTCGCCTGGCCGGGCACCAGTCGCAGGTTGCCTGCAGCGTACTCGACCCGTGCGCCCAGCCGGGTGTCCCCATGATTCTGCCGGAACGTCTCGAATGGACGCATCGTCTGAGCCTGCACTAGGCCTGCCCAGAGCATCATGGGTAGAACTGCTGTGCACGGCCGCATCCTAAAGCCCACGCGAAGGAGTTCGGGTTCCCGGCTTCCGGCCTGCCGGCACCCCGAATTGAGGCGTGGCCCACAGGTACTCGTCGGTGAGAGCTTCTGGCGGCAGCAGTCGCCCGGCGAAATTCTCCTTGATGCCGGCCCGGCTGAGCAGTGCCGCCCCGAATCCAGCGGTGCCTAGTAGCCAGCTGGCGAAGAAGGCGGCGCCCCACACGATAGTTCCAGCCACGGGCACCCACCCGAATAGTGCCCAGGCTACCCACAGACTGCTCAGGGCTGCCAGTCCAACCAGCAGATACCGGTAGCTGTTAGGAGAGCCAACCAGGGTACCCAGGGCCATCCGCCGCCGAGTGTAGGTTTCTCCCATGGCATGGGCGACCGCCAGGTACCCGCCAACTACTCCTATCACCACCAGTAGGGCAAAAACGGCCACCGCAAAGGGCAACAGCAGGATGCCGGCTACGCTCAGAATCAGCCCGACCACGAGCATACCGAAGGTGGGAAGCAGCAGGATCTGGCCCAACAGACCGGTAACAAAGGCGCGACCGAAGGAATGAGATACCGTGTCGGACACGATTTCCAGATTCTGTCGCCCGAACAGGACCAGGCCAAACCCCAGCAGCGTCAGCGACAGGAAGACACCGACCACCCCGGCAGTTCGGCGCAAAACGCTCTGCCAGGCGCTCAGCGGCGCGGGCTCAGGCCGAGCTGCCGGGGACAGGAGGGTAGTGGATCGGAGAGTACGGACCTCACCGCCGATTTCGCCGCCCTCGTCTCGAACTCGTCCTCCCAGCGTCAGCACGTCACCTCCCACCACGCCGCCCGGGTGGACTACGACATCTCCTTTGACCGTTACCAGATTTCCGTTCAGATGACCGTAGATATCGGCGTTTCCATCCAATACTAGAAGGTGGCCGGTCCGAGTTTCGGTTGAGCCCAGGCTGAAGTCCCCCCGACGGGCTGACCCGCCGGGAATGGTGATCCTGAGCTCACCGCTGGACTGATGCAGTGCGGAACTGAGCCGATCTTCGATCAATGTTGGCTGATTGAGATGGCTAAGATCCACCGTGGTTCCACCGGTGGCGATCTCCTGAGGGAGGACGCGGGCCTGAGCCTGGCGCAGGCGATCGGGCCTGGTGAATCCCGTGAGCAGCCCGCGCATGTGATCGACGAGATCGGCCGCGCGACTGGTGATGCCATCCACTGGTATTTCGGCGCGGAGCTGGTGACCCCCGGCGACGCTGAGTAGCGCGAGGATCCCGAGAAAGCGTCTAGAGGCCGGCATGGGCCACCTGCTGGGTCGGGGCAGCCAGGAGGCGACGCAATGCAATCAGCCCGCTCAGGTAGGCAAACGACCCCAGGGCCGAGAACAGGGCCAGTCGACCCGGATTGTCCGCCAGCGATTTGAGTCCGCCGTACCAGGGTTGCTCCAGCAGATTGGACGCCAGCCCCTGAACCCCGAGCCATACCGCTTGTCCACCCTGGGCAAAGAGCCACGAGCCCAGTGCGGTGAGCGTCTCCTGATGGCCCAGCGACCATACTACGCTCCCGACCATGGAGCCCAGGAGCAACAGGGCAAATCCGGCGGCAGCGGCAAACGATTTTGGGGTGGAGAAGAGGCGGCGGCGAGTGGCTTGGAGTGAGCGGATAGCGAAGGGATCCGGAACCACCACCCGGGCCATGACCCGATCGCCAAAGCCTGCAGCCGGACTGATCAACGGTAGGGCCGCTATCTGCTCAGCGATCTCCCGGTCGATCTTGACCTGTTCGAGGCACTGGGAACACTGATCCAAGTGCCACTGAATTTCGGGAGTGGGCACTCCGATTAGGCAGGCGTCGATCTCGTCGGCGGAGAGATGCGATCCGGGAGAGCGGGTCATAAGTGGACCCTCCTACGTTGAGGGGGAAATGAAGGTTTCATTCTTTGAGATGTGCCAGCGAGAGCCGCAGCTCATTGCGAGCCCGGTGGATGTACGTCTTGACCGTGCCGAGCGGCAGGTTCAGGATCTCGGCAATTTCCTCGTAGGCCCGCCCCTCGACGTGGCGCAGCAGAATACAGGAGCGGTACTCGGGCCGGAGTGAGCCAATGGCCGCCTCGATTGCGGTTCCTAACTCTTTGGCTTCCACGGTGTCGAGCGGTGTCTCCTGCTTGGCGCCGATCTGCAGCGCCGTTGCCTGCATGGCCTCAGGGGTCTCGGCGTGAGGCGAGCCATCCAGCGAGAGTGTATCCAGCTCACGCCGACGGAGGTGATCGATTGCCGCGTTGTTCGCGATCTTGAAGATCCAGGAGGAAAACTTGAACTCTGGACGGTAGGACTCGATGGCGTTGAGCGCCTTGACGAAGGTTTCCTGGGACAGGTCTTCGGCCAGCTCGCGGTCGCGAACCATCCGAAACAGCAGGGCAAAGATGGGTCGCTCGTACCGGCGGATCAGCTCGCGGTAAGCGGTCTCCTGACCCGAGCGGGCCCGGAGCACCACCTCCTGGTCGGTGAGCCCGCCCCACTCAGTTCGAGGGCTGGTCACTGGTGATTCCGCTTGCGAAGGGGCTTGCCCGAAGACTACATTCAGCGCCTATGTTAGCCTCGGATCGTCAGTTACCCGTTTCAGGCGGTCCGGAAAAACGGGCGTACGTCCGCACGATGTTCACCGCCATCGCTCCCACCTACGATCGGCTCAACCGCATCATCAGCTTTCACTTCGATCAGGGGTGGCGCCGCCGGGCATTAAAGCGATTGGGGTGGGAGCGGGCTCCGGAAGGAATCTATCTCGACCTCTGCGCCGGCACGCTGGATTTCGGCGCCACCCTTGCTCGGGCGCCGGGATTCCGGGGCAGCATCGTCGGTGCCGATTTCGTAGCTCAGATGCTGCAGCTGGGCCGGAAGAAGGCGCCCCGGCTGGTACCCGTCACCTCCGACGCCCTCGATCTTCCTTTTCCCGAGCACACGTTCGATGGTGCCATGGTCGGCTGGGGAGTCCGCAACCTGGTCGATCTCGATACCGGACTTGCCGAAGCAGCACGTGTGCTCAAACCCGGGGCCCGGCTGGTTGTGCTGGAGATGGCGACACCCACGCAGCCGCTGTTCCGGCGAGCTTTTCAGTTCTACTTTCGCCGGGTCTTGCCTCTGATTGGTCGCGCGATTTCAAAACATACGACCGCCTATAGCTGGCTTCCAGAGTCGACCCGGGTCTTTCCCCCTCCGGCTGAGCTTGCCCGTCGAATGAGAGCTCAAGGCTTCGGAGAGGTTGGCTACGAGCTGCTGATGGGAGGGGTATGCGCCCTCTACGTGGGCACAAAGAGTGAGTAGGCGCGCATGGCCCTAGACAACCTCCGCGAGTTCATCAAGGCCATCGACGATATCGGTGAGCTGGTCCGAATCACCCATCCGGTGCGAGCCCGCCTGGAAATCGCCGAGATTGCCGACCGGGTTATGAAGAGCCCGGGTGGAGGCCCCGCTCTACTCTTCGAGCATGTGTTGCTCGACGACGGGCGGCGCAGCGCGCAGCCAGTCGCCATCAACCTGTTCGGCTCGCTCCGCCGGATGAACCTGGCACTCGGGGTCACCGACCTCAACGAGATCGGCGAGCGAATCTCGGAAATGTTGAACCTCAAGGTGCCCGAGGGACTGTTCGGCAAGCTGGCGATGCTGCCCCGGCTGGCGGAGATCGGCAAGTTCCCGCCCCGGCAAAAGGGGGGGCGTCCGCCCTGTCAGGAGGTGGTCCTGCGGGATCAGGACGTCGATCTGAGCAGCATTCCATTTCTCACCACTTGGCCGGGTGATGCCGGACGGTACATCACCCTTCCGATGGTGATCACTACGGACCCTGCGCGCGGCGTTCGCAACGTCGGCATGTACCGGGTGCAGGTCTTGGGACGGAACACTCTGGCAATGCACTGGCAGCGCCACAAAGTCGGCGCGGGGCACTGGCGAGAGATGGCGGCCAGGGGGGAGCGGATGCCGGTGGTCATTGCCCTCGGCGGTGACCCGGCCAGCATCTACTCCGGTTCCGCGCCGCTCCCGCCCACCATCGACGAGTTTCTGTTTGCCGGTTTCATCCGTCGCCACCCGGTCGAGCTGGCGCGGGCGCTGACCTCGGATCTGGCCGTGCCGGCCGAAGCGGAGCTGGTGCTCGAAGGGTATATCGACCCGGCCGAGCCGCTGGTGCTCGAGGGGCCCTTCGGCGACCACACCGGATTCTACTCGCTGGCCGATTACTACCCTCAGGTGCACGTCACCGCGGTAACGTCGCGGCGAGATCCGATCTATCCGGCCACGTTGGTGGGTCGTCCTCCGATGGAGGATTACTACCTGGGCCATGCCACTGAGCGAATTTTCCTGCCCTTGCTCAAGCTCACGATCCCGGAGATTGTGGATTACCACATGCCCGCGGCCGGAATCTTTCACAACCTGGTGTTCGTCTCGATCGACAAGCAATATCCCGGTCAGGCCTACAAGGTGATGAATGCGTTGTGGGGCCAGGGCTTGATGTCGCTGGCCAAGGTCCTGGTGATCGTGGACAAGGAGGTGAACGTCCAAAACGCCGACGAAGCCTGGTGGATCGCGCTCAACAACATCGATCCGGAACGAGACGTCCGGTTCACTATGGGACCCATCGATGTGCTGGACCATTCCAGCCGAGCCTTCACCTATGGCAGCAAGATGGGCGTAGACGCCACCCGCAAGTGGAAGGAAGAGGGCTTCGAGCGCGAGTGGCCCCAGCTGATCACCATGGATCCTGAAACCAAGCAGCGGGTGGATGAGATGTGGGACAAGCTGGGGATAGATCTGGCGGTCGGTCGGTCGGACGGTCGAACGGTCAACGGTGACAAGTCACCCGGATCACGCAAGTGAGTTCTCGAACGCCTGACCGCCTGACCGCCTGTCCGCCCGCCCGTGAAGGTCAAACTTTCGGCGGCGAGTCGCTGATCACCCGGTATGTCAACTTCGTCAAGCTTCCTCACACCGTCTTTGCCCTTCCTTTTGCGCTGCTCGGCGTGCTCGCAGCGTCGCGGGTAGCTCCGGTCACCGGGCGAACCGTTGTTCTCGTTGTGCTGGCTTTCTCCGCCGCCCGCTGGGCGGCAATGGGTTTCAACCGGATAGCCGATCGCGGCTTCGACGCCCGGAACCCCAGGACCGCTAACCGCGAGCTGCCCCGGGGAAGTCTCACGCTGGCGCAGGCCTGGGGCTCAGTGATCGCGGCGTCGCTGCTCTTTTTTCTTGCTGCCGGGCGGCTCAATCCGCTCTGTTTGTGGCTGAGTCCCCTGGCCCTAGCCTGGATTCTGCTCTACAGCATGTCCAAGCGGTTCACCTGGTGGCCTCACCTCTGGCTCGGCATGAGCCTGGCGATCGCGCCGGTGGGCGGATATCTCGCGGTCACCGGGCGGTGGAGTCACCCCAGTTGGCTCCTGTTTGCCGTAACAGTGGCTGTGGCTACGTGGGTGGCGGGTTTCGACATTTTCTATGCCCTGCCCGACGCCGCGTTCGATGCCGGAGAGGGACTCAGAAGTGCAGTAGTGCGCCTGGGTAATTCGCGTGCAATTCTGCTGGCAAAACTGCTCCACGGCATCACCATTCCTGCCCTGGCGCTGTTTGGCTATGGGGCGGGGTTTGGCGCCTGGTACTTTGCCGGGTTGATCGTGGCTACGGGGATTCTGGCCTACGAGCATCATCTGGTGCGGCCGGGAGACCTGTCCCGGCTGAATGCGGCGTTCTTCACAATGAACGGGGTGATGTCGCTAGTGGTGTTTGGGTTTGCTCTCATCGACCGGATCACGTGACGACGCCGCTTCCACTGGTGCTAGCGCTGACCGGCGCCTCAGGCGCTCCCTATGGCGTGCGCCTGCTCGAGATTCTGGCTCGGAATCTAATTCCCGTCTGGCTCATCACCTCCGAACACGGCATGCGGCTGCTTCAGGAAGAATGTGGAATCGGGTCATTGGATGCCTTGCGTCAGGCAACGGGAGGTGACTGGTCGTCAGTGGTGAACTATCCTGACGGCGATCGCGGAGCGCTCCCGGCATCCGGCTCGCGCCGGACCGCCGGCATGGTGATCTGCCCCTGTTCGATGGGCACGCTGGCTGCCGTGGCCGCCGGGACCAGCCGCTCGCTGGTGGAGCGGGCCGCTGACGTGACGCTCAAGGAGCGGCGCAGGCTGGTGCTGGTCACCCGGGAGGCTCCGCTCTCAGTGGTACATCTCCGGAACATGTTGCTGGTCGCCGAGGCCGGCGCGGTGGTTCTGCCGGCGTCGCCCGGTTTCTATCATCGGCCCACCGAGGTCCGGCAGCTGGTAGATTTCGTGGTGCAGCGTATCATCGATCAGGTCGGGCTCGATCTGGAAGTCGCGCCACGATGGGGAGGTACCGCAAAGTGAAGAGAAACCCGGACAGTTTCCGGCGCCTGCTCTTGGGCGCCGTTCTCATTTTCACCTCGTGGATCAGCGCGTGTGGCGGCTCCGATCAGGAGGTATCCGGACCCACTCCACCTCCACCTCCGCCGGAGACTCCGGTAGACCAGGGGCAAGCGCCGGTGGCCGGCTGTACCGACGGATCGCTAGCTCACGGCGCGCTGTACCGGATCTGTTTTCCCGACACGTGGAATGGAGATCTGGTTCTGTTTGCCCATGGCTATGTTGCCCCCCAAGAGAAGCTCGCCATTCCCGAGGAGGTGGTAGGAGGACAGTCCGCTTCGTCGCTGGTGACTGGACTGGGCTATGCCTACGCCACCACGAGCTATCGAGCCAATGGTCTGGTCGCGGCCGACGCCGTGGACGACCTGCTGGAGCTGGTTGACACGATGGATGCCCGCTACCGTCCTGACCCGGCCAGGCGAGTGGTGGTGGGATTCTCCGAAGGGGGTCTGGTGGCTACCCTTGCCGTGGAGCGTCATCCCGACCGGTTTGACGGCGCGCTGGCAGGATGCGGTCCCATCGGTGACTTCTCGGCTCAGCTGGACTACATCGCCGATTTCCGGGTGGTGTTCGACTACTTCTTTCCCGGCCTTCTTCCGGGCGATGCGCTGAACATTCCGGACCAGCTCCGCAAAGACTGGAAACAGGTCTATGTGCCGGCAATCGTGGTGGCGCTAGCGGCCCGGCCGGAAGAAACCCGGCAGCTCCTCAACGTGACCCACGCGCCGGTTGCGGGAGACGATGTGCGTTCTAGGGCCGAAACGGTGCTGGGGATTCTCTGGTACAACGTCTTTGGCACCGCCGACGCACAGCAGCGGCTTGGGGGTCAACCGTTCGACAACACGCAGCGGGTATATGCCGGTTCTTCGGACGACAC
The DNA here is from genome assembly GCA_963698975.1 of uncultured Gemmatimonadales bacterium. Classification (GTDB taxonomy): domain Bacteria; phylum Gemmatimonadota; class Gemmatimonadetes; order Gemmatimonadales; family GWC2-71-9; genus CAVVWJ01. The sequence continues at coordinate 258,599 of CAVOSV010000002.1, read as the reverse complement.
CGCATTGAATGCGGGCGTTGAGCGTTATCAGGCAGACGCCTCCGCCCAATCCGGTCTGGCCCGGTATGCCACCACCGGCTCGCTGACCGTCCCGCTGGTGAACCTGCATACCTCGGGCGATCCCATCGTGCCCTTCAGCCAGTCTGAACTATACGGGCAGAAAGTGGCTCAGGCGGGCTCTACCGTGAAGTTCACCCAGATCAATGTGGATCGCTTCGGGCACTGCAGCTTCGAGGGGCAGGAGCTGCTGATGGCGTTTTCCCGGTTGTGGGAGAGCATTGGGCCACGGCCTATGGCTCTGCGCACGCTGGCTCCCTGATGCGGCTGGGCGTCATCGCCGATACCCACGGCCTGCTCCGGCCTCAGGTCTTCGATGCCTTCGCCGAGGTGGATCACATCCTACATGCGGGAGATCTGGGATCTCTCGATCTGCTCACTCAGCTTCAGGCTCTCGGACCGGTTACCGCCGTGTTCGGCAATACCGATGGGTTCGATGTCCGAAGTTGCCTGCCCGAGGTCGCAACAATCGAGCTGGACGGGTTCGACATCGTGGTTACTCACGGTGATCAGCTGGGATCTCCCACTCCCGAAAAGCTCAACACTGCCTTTCCTGACGCGCAGATCATTGTCTACGGCCATACCCATCGTCCGCTGCTCACTGTAGTCGACGTGGTCGTCACGGTGATGAACCCCGGAAGCGCCGGTCCCAGAAGGTTCAAGCTGGAGCCCTCGGTCGGCATTCTGGAACTGGAACCGGGAATTCCGCCTCGGGGCCGGATCGTACCGCTGATCGATTCCGCCAAGTAACCAGTTCATCCGCTCCGCAGTAGTTATCACACCCACTGCTCGTATGGACTCGTGCGCCGGAGCGCGTCAGGGTGAGCCCGGAACCACGCCATCATCAGCAGCACCTCATCTACCGCATCCAGCGGCAGCGGACCGGACGCGCGGTCGGGCTGTCGGGCTTCTTCCGCCACCACGCCGCGAAAGGCTTCATGCTCGATTGGCGTCGTGGGATAAGGGAAGGAGGCGCGCACCACCCCACGGTGCAGGACATAGACGCGGTCATCCCCGAAATCGCCAGGATCCCGGTAAACGAAGGTGAGCAGATCGATGGCGCTTCGGGCCCGGCTCGTTGCCGCCAAGAGCCACTCGAGCTGCTCGAACTTTTCCCGCCAGCGCACCGCAATTTCGAATTGAGCGTTTTCCGAGGCCTGCTGCATCGCGGAGATCACCCGATCGATCGGCTGGATGGTGCGGCCCTCCAGGAATGCCACGGCGGTATCCACCCGCCGGCGGTACTCCCGTTCCTCGACTAGACCGGCACAAGGTCCGGTGCAGAAGCCCAGCTCGTGCCGCATGCATGCCGCCTGCCTCGGCTGCTCGAAGAGATCGCCCTGGCCGGCAAAAAACACCGGCGTGGAGCTGGCGCAGTCGCGGAGTCCCAGGAGATCGTTGAGCGTCCTGACCGCTTCAGCCATCCTCGCCATGGATTGAAACGGCCCGTAGCAGCGCACGTCCTCCCGGGCAATGCTGCCACCGCCATAGATCCTCGGAGCCGGCCCACCCGCGATCTTGATCAAGGCCGAACGGCGGGTCCGATTTCCCTTGTGATTGAAATAGGGTCGCAGCTTCCGTATCTGCCGCAGCTCTCCCAGGTAAGCGGCAAACTCGCTGGGTACGTAGTCCCAGCGAATCTCATTGGCCGCGTAGAGAATTCGGGCCGCCTTGTCGTCGGGATAGCTGGCTCGGAAATAGGTGAGCAATCGGGTGCGCAGCCGCTTGGCTTTCCCCACGTACAGCACCCGGCCGGTGGCGTCCACCATCTGATAGACGGCAGGGCGGTTTTCCGCGAGTCCGCGCACCCGCGAGAGCAACTGTCCGAGATCGGTAGAGGGGAGGGGAACCAGCCGCTGATGTTTCGAGCGACTCACGATTGGCAGTGGTGACAAAAGACCGAAATTCGGGCGTCGATCGCGTGAGTTCCGGTCAGGCGGGTGCCGCAGCGGCGGCAGGGCTCGCCCTCCCGGCCGTATACCAGAAGCTCGAGCTGGAAATTGCCTGGCTCACCCGTCCCCGTACGGTAGTCGCGGAAAGTGGTGCCGTTGGAACGAATGGCCGCGCTCAGGATCCGGCGAAGCTCGGCATGCAGTCGACGATGGTCCGTTTGGTCGAGCCGGTTGGCCGGCTTGGACGGATCGATTCCTGCCGCAAACAGCGCTTCGTTGGCGTAGATGTTTCCTACGCCCGCGAGGTGGCGCTGGTCCATCAGCACCTTCTTAACAGCCTGGCGGCTCCGGCCCAGCGCGCTCCCTAATTGCTCGACAGAGAATGCCGGGTCCAGTGGCTCGGGGCCGAGCCCCTGATCGTAGAGCTCCCACTGCTTTTCGTTCAGCAGGAGAATGGTGCCCAGCCTACGGACATCAGTGTAGACCAGCTCGCCGCCCCGGTCGAGATCGGCTCGCAGGACGGCATAGCAGCTCTCCGCCGGCTTCAGCCGTTGCCGATGTACCGTGAGTGAGCCGGTCATTCCCGGCTGGATAACCAGCCGTTCGGAGCCCAGGTCGAACACCGCGTGCTTTGCGCGCCGAGCAACATCGCGAATGATCTTGCCGGCCAGGCGGCGGGTGAGCTGTCTCCGGGTAACTCCCCGGAGCACATCATCGTGACTCAGGCTGGCGCGCACGATACGCCGCCCAGCCACGAGTGGCTGAAGATCTCGAACGATGGTTTCGACTTCGGGGAGCTCAGGCATTCCGATGAGGTGCCGCTACGAGGATGAGCCTCGGGTCGAATGCGCCAGCTGACGCGACGCCTCCCGCCATCCAATATCCCGGCGGAAGGTTTTCCCTTCGAACTGAACGGTCTCCGCGGTGTGGCAGCTCAGCTGTTGTGCTTCCGGGAAGCTGCCCGCGACGCCGGTGACGGTGAGCACCCGCCCTCCATTGACCCGGAGGACACCGTCGGAGTCCCGGCTGGTTCCGGCCTGGAAGATCGTCACGCCTTGAGGGAGATGCTCCGGCAGTTGGATCGGTGCGCCCTTCTCCGGGGTGTCAGGATACCCTCTCGATGCGAGAACGGTGGTTACAGCGGCACCCCTGCTGGAATCGATTCGGGTGGGCGCCTCGCCCCGGGCGACGCGAGACAGGCAATCGATCAGTCCTCGAGATAGCAGAGGCAGCACCACCTGAGCCTCCGGATCGCCCAGTCGGCAGTTGAACTCCACGACCCAGGGAATGCCGGCGCCATCAATCATCAGTCCGGCGTAGAGCACCCCGGCAAAAGGCGTCCGCGTCCGCTGCAGCTGTTCCAGCGTTGGCAGCAGCACATCGCGTTTCACCCGCTCCAGCAGCGCAGGCCCAGCCACCGCCACCGGACTATAGGCGCCCATCCCACCAGTGTTCGGGCCGCGGTCTCCTTCCAACAGCCGCTTGTGATCCTGAGCGACCGGCAACAGCTCGAGCTCTCGACCATTGGTGATGGCCATGACCGAGATCTCTTCGCCCTCCAGGTAGGCCTCGATCACCACGGTGCTGCCGGCACTGCCAAAGTCGCCCTGCTCCAGCATCGCCCGCACGGCCTGGATCGCCTCCTTTCGAGTGGTGCAAACAATTGCACCTTTGCCCGCTGCGAGGCCGGAGGCTTTTACCACCAGAGGCTCTGGGTGGGCATCTACGAACGCCAGGGCGGCCTTCAGATCGGCGAACGACCTGCTTGCCGCCGTACGGACCCCCGCCGACGCCATGACATCCTTGGCGAAGGCCTTGGAGGCTTCGATCTGGGCCGCCGCGGCATTGGGCCCGAACACCGCGCGGCCCTCGGCTCGGAGCCGGTCGGCCAGACCCCGGGCCAGGGGAAGCTCGGGCCCCACCACGGTGAGGTCGATGCCGTACATATCCGCGGCGTCGGCCATACGATCCAGGTCGTCGGCCGCAATGTCGAGGTTGTGAGCCAGCTCTGCGGTTCCAGGGTTTCCCGGAGCGCAGTACAGCTCGGCGCGGGGATCTTCCCGGCGGAGAGCCCAACACAAAGCGTGCTCCCGGCCTCCCCCGCCGACAACCAGCAGTCTCACGGTTTCTGTGCGTTCCGGAATGCCTCGCGCGCGCGGTCGGCGGCGCGCTTGGCCACGTCGGCCAGCTGTCCGGCAAGTTCACGCGCTTCGGACGCGTAGTAGCTGCCGGCCGCTGCCACATCATCTCGCAGCGGGCGCTCACTCGATTCGCTACCGCGGCGCACGTACTCACCCCGAAGAATGCGATCGTACTCGCCGGTGCCCACCCAGCGCTGCAGCTCGGCCGCGCGGACCGTATGCATCGGGTGAGTGAGGGCGAGGGTACTGAGGATCTTGTACACCACATCGAGCCCCTCGCCGGCGCCGGCGTATTCGTGTGCCTGCTGCATGAAGGCGTCCACATTGAGCTGCCCCGCAAAAGCGTCGCCCCGGCCGCCGCCGGCCATCTTCATGTCCAGCCGCTGCGCCGCCACAATATCCTGAGCGCCGAGCAGACCGGCCCGGTCGGCCGAGAGCTCGGACTTCCTCGACCACTCGAGAAAGGCCAGCCTGACCGGCAGCACCACCAGCTCGGCCAGCACCGGCAGGACCCCAAGGCTCACCAGCGCAAGAATGGCCGCGATGGTCCGATACAGCGCATGGCCGCTCATGACGTGGCCGAGCTCGTGCGACAGCAGGACCCGAAGCTCGTCATCGTCGAGCAGCTCTACCGCCGCCGAGTGCACCACGATGAAAGGCGAATCGATGCCGTATGCCCCCGCATTGAAGAACGGAGTTTGGGTGAGATAGAGCTCCGGCACGGTGTTCCAGTCGAAGGTGGTCGTGACCTCCGTATGCAGGTGCCAGAGCTTGGGAAATTGCTGGGGCCCCACCCGCACCGCGTTGCCCTGAAACAGCAGGCGAATCCCCCGTTCGCCGCCCAGCAGCCCAATCACGCGCCGGATGATCTCGTCCACTCCTGGTATGGCTCGCAAGGCCTGCAGCGCTGCCCGGTCGGCCGGGTGCTCCCAGGTGATTGCCGCGATTTCGGGGAAACGCTGCCGGGGACGAGGGGCGGGAACGTTGGAATTCATCTCAGGCGCATTTCCTCAGAGCCTGATCCAGATCTGCCAGAAGATCATCCACGTCTTCGATTCCACAGCTCAGGCGGACCAGACTGTCGGTGAGGCCCATCGACTGGCGCATGGCGGGTGGTACCGAAGCGTGCGTCATCGAGGCCGGATGGCCCACCAGACTTTCGACACCTCCGAGCGACTCGGCCAACACGAAGATCCGGGTGCTTTCCACGAAACGCCGCGCTCGGACGGGATCGCCCAGGTCCAGCGACACCATCCCACCGAAGCCGCTCATCTGCCGGCAGGCGATCTCGTGTTGCGGATGCGAGGGCAAGCCTGGGTAGTAGACCTTGCCGACCATGGATTGCCGGGTCAGCCACTCCGCGACTCGGCGGCCATTGGCATCGTGCTGACGCATTCGGAGCGGCAGGGTCTTTATGCCCCGAAGCGCCAGCCAGCAGTCCATGGGGCCCGGGATGGCACCAGCCGCATTCTGGATGAACGCCAGCCGCTCGGCTACGTCGTCCCTCGAGGTGAGCAGCATGCCCCCCACCATGTCGCTGTGACCATTCAGGTATTTCGTAGTCGAATGCAGAACAATATCGGCGCCGTGCTCCAGGGGCCGTTGGAGGTAGGGTGTGGCGAACGTGTTGTCCACCACGTAGAGATAGCCATGTGCCTGGGTCAGGTCTCCCACCGCGGCGAGATCGGTGAGGTTCATCATCGGATTGGTTGGCGTCTCGCAGTAAACCATCCGCGTCGCCGGGGCGAGCGCGCGCTCAATATTCGCGACGTCGCGCATGTCTACGAAGCTCACCCGCAAACCCAGGTTGCCATAGATCCGTTCGATCAATCGATGACTGCCGCCATAAACGTTCTCGCCGCAGACGATGTGATCGCCGGTCTTGAAGAGCTTGAGCACGGCATCGAGGGCCGCCAGACCCGAGCCGAAGGCCAAACCGTGGGTGGCGCCCTCGAGGCTCGCTACGTTGCGCTCCAGCGCCTCACGGGTGGGGTTCTGAGTGCGGGCGTACTCGTATCCGCGGTTCTTGCCGAGGCCTTCCTGCACATAGGTAGAGGTCTGGTAGATCGGGGTCATGACCGCACCGGCCAGGGGCTCGATGATCTGTCCAGCATGGACGGATCGGGTGGCAAAGCCGTGCTCGTGGTCGTGCTCGAGGATGCGGGTCATGAGCTCCTGCAAGGGAGGGGTCGTGTGAAGCGTAATAGCAGGCAAGACTATTGGCTATTAGCTCTTGGCCCCGTTTACTTTCGCTCCGTGACTGCCACGATCTCCGATGGCGCCAGTCCGCGCTGCCTCATTGTGGACGACGACGCTCAAGTGCGGCAGGTGCTGTCGCGTGTCATTGCGACTCAGGGGTTGTCACCCATTGAGGCCTCCTCCGGGGCTGACGCCCTGGCTGTGCTGAAACGGGTTGGCGAAATCCCGGTCTGTATCTCCGACATCTACATGCCGGAGATGGACGGGGTCACCTTTCTGCGCGAGGCCCTGAAGCGTTACCCGGACATGGCGGTGGTGATGCTGACCGGCATGGCCGAGGTCAACACCGCGGTCGAGTGCCTCAAACTCGGCGCTCTGGACTACATCTCCAAGCCGGTGATCATCGAGGAAGTCCGGGCCCGGCTGCAGAAGGCGCTGGAGAAGCGCCGGCTGGTTCTCGAGAACCGCTTCTACCAGCAGATGCTGGAAATGCGGGTGCAAGAGCTCGACCGAAAAAACCGTTCTTCGCTGATCAATGGGGTGCAGACGCTGGTGCAGGCGCTCGAAGCCAAGGACGCCTATACCAGCGGGCACTCCAGCCGGGTGAGCCGCTATGCAACCCGGACCGCGGTGCAGCTGGGGTTTGCGGATGATGCGGTGGAGCATATCCGGCTAGGGGGCGAGCTTCACGACATCGGGAAAATCGGCACCCGGGAATTCATCCTGAACAAACCGGGACCGCTCACACCCGAAGAGTTCCAGCACATCATGGAGCACTCGGCTCTGGGAGAGAAGATTCTGGCCCCTTTTCTGTCGCAGTCACCGAGTGTGCTTCGGATCGTTCGCTCACATCATGAGCGGATCGACGGCAGTGGTTTTCCCGACGCACTGCGGGGCGAGCTGATTCCGGTGGAAGCCCGAATCGTGGCCGTGGTGGACGCGTTCGATGCGATGACCACGAACCGGGCCTACCGTCCTCAGCTTCCTGTGTCCCGGGCGATCGACGAGCTTCGCAGGTGTGCCGGCCTCCACTTCGATGCTCGAGTTGTCGAGGCGTTTCTCAGCGCCTATGGCAGCGGCTCGCAGCTCCCGATCACCTGAACCTCGCTGTATGTCCGACACTCTGATGATCAGCGTCTCCGGTATCCGGGGACACGTGGGCACCGATCTGACACCTGAGCTGGTCGCCCGCTACGCGGCCGCGCTGGGTTCCTGGGCTAGTTCACAATCCACGCACCATTCCGCCCGTCCGTCCGTCGTCTTAGGCCGGGACGCCCGTACCAGCGGAGCCATGTTTACTCGTGCTGCTGCAGCGGGACTCATGTCGGTCGGGGTCGACGTGATCGACCTGGGAATTGTCCCGACTCCGACCGTACAGCTGGCGGTGGAGCATCATCACGCGGCGGCTGGTTTGATCCTCACCGCCAGCCACAATCCAATCGAGTGGAATGCGTTGAAGTTCGTGGGGCCGGATGGAATCTTCCTGGATGCCCAGGCCGGCGGCGCAGTTCGCGCCCTGGCAGAGCAGGGACCGCGGCGAGCGGGTTGGGGTGACCTCGGCGGAGCCCGCGAAGATCCCGGGGCAATCGAACGCCACTTGGATGCCATCCTCGCGTTGCCGATGCTGGATCTGCCAGCCATCCGGTCGCGCCGCTTCCTGGTAGCGCTCGACTGCGTGCGTGGTGCCGGCGCGGCCGCTATCATCCCCCTGCTGGAGCGGCTTTCCTGCCGGGTCCATGGGATCAACCTGGAGATGGACGGTCGCTTTCCCCGCGCGCCGGAGCCCGTGCCTGAGAACCTGAGTGAGCTCAGCGCGCTGGTTAAAACCACTCGGGCCGACATAGGCTTGGCAGTGGACCCCGATGTAGACCGGCTTGCCTTGGTGGATGAGACCGGCACTCCAATCGGGGAGGACTATACGCTGGCCTTCGCGGTCAAAGCCGTGTTGGATCGACGCCGCACTGACGGTACCATCCCTACGGTCGTGGTGAATCTCTCGACCAGCCTGGTCGTGGAGGACGCCGCCCGGGCCGGGGGCGCTCGCCTGGTTCGGGCCCCTGTGGGCGAGGCGAACGTGGCTCGTACCATTCGAGATGAGCGTGCGCTCATCGGCGGCGAAGGCAACGGCGGCGTCATGCTGCCGCAGCTGCACATTGGACGGGACGCACCACTAGGGGTGGCCTTGATCTTGCATCTTCTTGCCCAGACTGGGGTAACGCTATCTCGACTCGTGGCCGAGTCTCCCCGGTACACTATCGTAAAGGCGAAAGCACCCCGCGGCTCGGATCTGCCTCCTCTTTATCAGCGGCTCCGCCAGCGATTTTCCGATGCAGCCGCCGATGAGCGCGATGGGCTTCGGTTGGCCTGGTCCGACCGTTGGCTGCACGTCCGACCTTCGGGTACGGAGCCGATCGTTCGCCTGATCGCTGAAGCACCGAGCAGAGCCGAGGCCGAAGCCCTTGTGGCAGCAGGCCGAGAACTCCTGGACTGAGGTTCACCATATGTGCGGCATTGTCGGCTACATCGGACCGCGTCAGGCAGCTGGGCTGCTGCTGGAAGGCCTGCGGCGCCTGGAATATCGCGGCTACGATTCCGCCGGGATCGCGGTGGTGAACGGTCACGGCTTGAAGATCATGAAGGCTGCGGGGAAGCTCTCCGTTCTGGAAGGGGAGCTGAACCAGGATCTGCCGCAGGGAACTATCGGCATCGGACACACCCGTTGGGCCACTCACGGGGCTCCCACTACGACGAACGCCCATCCCCACACCGATCAATCAGGCCGAATCGCTGTCATCCATAACGGAATCATCGAGAACTCGGGCGCCATCCGAAAGGCTTTGGAGCAGCGCGGTCACACCTTCAAGTCGGACACCGATACGGAGGTATTGGCTCACCTGGTGGGTGAGTTCTATCAGGGAAATCTCGAGGATGCCGTGGCCAGCGCGCTGCGGGACGTAGAGGGAGCTTATGGTTTGGCCTTCATTTCGTCGGACGAGCCCGGCGTCATTGTGGCGGCCCGAAACGGTTCTCCGCTGCTGGTGGGCGTTGGTGAAAACGAATTCTTCGTCGCCTCGGATGCATCGCCCCTGCTGCAGCACACCCGCGCGGTGGTCTACCTGGACGACGGTGAGATGGTCGTGCTCACCCGCGACGGCTACCGGGTGCGCAACCTGGAGACCGCGCGAATCAGCAAACCGGTAAATCAAATCGACTGGGACCTCGCCACGGTGGAGCGGGGTGGGTATCCCCACTTCATGCTGAAGGAGATCTGCGAGCAGCCCGAGAGCATCTGCAACACGCTTCGGGGCCACCTGCTGGAAGACGAGGGCACCGCCCGGGTCAGCGGCCTCAACCTGACGGATGAGGAACTCAAGCAGTTCGAGCGCGTCATCATCACGGCATGCGGGACCTCCTGGCACTCCGGGATCATCGGCGAGTACATGCTGGAAGAGATGGCGCGTCTTCCGGTGGAAGTCGAATACGCCTCAGAGTTCCGCTACCGGAATCCGGTAGTTGATCCGAAGACCCTGGTCATCGGGATTTCGCAGTCGGGTGAGACCGCCGATACACTGGCTGCAATTCGGGAAGCCAAGCGGCGGGGGGGACGCACGGTCGGGCTGGTCAACGTGGTAGGCTCGACCATAGCGCGAGAAGTAGACGGGGGCATTTACCTCCACGCCGGGCCGGAAATCGGGGTGGCCAGCACGAAGGCATTCACCAGTCAGGTTGCCGCTCTTTCCCTGATCACGCTTCGCATCGCCCGGCTCAGGAATCTCAGCATTCTGCAGGGTCGCCAGTTCATTCACGCGCTGCGGCAGCTGCCGGAGCAGGTATCCCAGATTCTGGAACGGTCCAGCGAGATCGAGGCACTGGCCGATCGCTTCCTCAAGACCACGAAGAACGCCCTGTATCTCGGCCGTGGAGTCAATTTCCCGGTGGCGCTGGAAGGCGCCTTGAAGCTGAAGGAGATCTCCTACATCCACGCCGAGGGCTATCCCGCGGCCGAGATGAAGCATGGACCGATTGCGCTCATCGACGAGAACATGCCGGTCGTATTCATAGCTCCGCGCGACGCGGTGCACTCCAAGATCGTGTCCAACATCGAAGAGGTGAAGGCACGGGGCGGCAAGGTGATCGCGCTGATCAACGGAGGAGATAGCGAGATCGAGCGGTTGGCCGATGCGACGTTCACGATTCCCGAGACGCTTGACCTCCTGACCCCCATTCTGACCAGCATCCCGCTGCAATTGCTCTCGTATTACGTCGCCGTCAGCCGGGGCTGCAACGTGGATCAGCCCAGAAACCTCGCCAAGTCTGTTACGGTGGAGTAACTACGGGCTGTCGACGGTGAGCTGATCTCTGGATGACCGAAGCCGCCGAGGTCGGGGGCTTCGCATTTCAGTTAGGGCGTGGAGTTTCGCTCGATCACCACATACGCCACATCATCCTGAGCCACCGCGCGAAGCCAGCCGGTGAGGTCAGGAAGATCACCTGGTGGGTAGATGCCTCGAGCGCCTTCGAGGTGGCGGAGAATGTGTAGAGTGGCACCCTCCTGATCGTACCGGGCTACATAGCTCCCCCACTTGCTCTTCGCCTCGACATCACGCGGCAGCCGAGCTCGCCAACCCGGTGGAAGGCTGAGTTTGATGTCCGTGATGGTGGCCACCGGGCCAATGATCTTTGCGGCATCGATGGGGAAACGTCTCGGGCCATGCGACTCGAGAGTGGTGGCGGCGTCAGCCATGCCCCGCATGCTGGTCAACGGGAGGCTCAGAATCAGGGTCTGGTTATCCCCGGTTGTCCGGGCGGCCAGACCCCGGACGATGCGGAGGGTGACGTGCGGATCGGCCGCCAAGTCTCGCCCCTCGAATACGACCAGACTGTCGGCCTCAGCGCCGGGGTAGAGCTTGGTGGCAATAGCGCGGGCAAACTCTGCTCGATGGCTCGAGTCCGCCGGAGCCAGGAACAAGTTCCTCAGACTGTATTGGCGGCTGCCCAAGCCTCGCTCCTCGTACATCGCGGTGATGTATCCCTCGGCCGACAGGGACCCCGCGATTCTGGTCTCGTTCAGATTGGCGCCGGGGGCAGTCTCCGGCAACGTGACTTGCTCCGAGGTTCCGTCCGGATAAACAATCAACCCGAATTGACCCTGATCCGACTCGGGGAGCTCGCCATAGGGCACCAGCTCGGCGGTGAGATCGATGTATACCCGTCCCTCGGATCGCTCGACCATCGCGATGGCATGATCGAACTGACTGAGAGATGGCAGGGCGCGATCAACCGACCCGCCGCTGTTGAGAAGAACCGGATATGCGCGAAAACCCAGCGCCCGCGCTGCAGCGACGAACAGAGTTGTCTTGTCCTTGCAGTCACCGTAGCCGGTGGCCAGAACCTCGGCCGGCATCCGGGGCTGATACCCACCAAGACCAAGGGCTATGGAGACATACCTGATATCCTGCGCGACCCAGCGCTGCAGGGTGCGCAGCGTGTCGTTTGGAGTCGGAGCTGCTTTGAGCAGTCCGCGGAGCTTTTCCCGTATGCTGTGGTCGATGCCATAGCGGTCACGCGACAGCCCGGTGTACCAGCTGCCGATGGTCTCCCATGAAATCGGACCCGATAGCGCAATCGTCATGTAGACGCCATTCGAGTCGGCCATGAACTCTTCGGGCGTAACCGGTTGGACGTCGTGGGCGGTCCAGAGATAGGAGTGTCGGCCGCGTGCCACGGTCTCATGCGACCGGAACCGAAGATTGCGCTCGACCAGGTGAGGCTCGACCGACGCTGGAAGATCGACGATAAACCGGGAACGGCGGGTAAACGCGTTGGTATGGACGCTCCAGGTCGCGAAGAAGTCTCCCGGCAGGAACGGTTTGATCTCCTCTACCGTATAGCTCCAGTCTACGATCGTGCCCGGGGCCACTCCGCTCAGCGAGTACCGGCGCACTTTGGTATCGGTGTACACCGGATCGGTCAGGCTCGCCGGAATGTCGGCGTCCTGGGCCTGGCTCGGCGCTTCACTCAGCACGGTTCCATCTGGGCGGACCACCCGAGTCCAGTTGACCGTGAGCCGCTGGTGCCCAGGGGCATAGGAAAACTCGTGTTCGGCATAGTCCTCCACTGCATCAGGCGTGAGGATCTGGATCACCTCCCGGTACGTCTCAGTGCCGGTCCCGTCAGCCTCATACCGGATTACGCCGTCGTCGAGGAGTAGCACTGCGCTCTGGCCCGGGTGATTCCGGGGATCAACCGCGAGCCGATAGAGAGTGTCATTCCGGATGGAAGGGTCGCCCGAAGGCGTAATCCTGGGTGCCTGGGCCCAGGCCGGCGCAGACGCCAGCCATAAGGCGCAGACGAAAAGCAGCCGGCGCGAACGCATGCAGGACCTCTGGGGGGGAGGACTGATAGGGCATACCCAGAGGGTGCAAGAGGAAGGCCAGCGGGGGAGTCGTCTGTTGGAAGCGGGACCCGACTATTCTGTGGAGCGCCTCCCGCCGTTTGTGGTATCCGGCCGCGGCATCCGAGCAACAGATCGGCCGCTCAGTCGTCCATGCTCCAGCTGGCTCCCACCTCGGTTGCCACCACGCGCCAGCGATCGGATCCGGCGGCAGCCAGAAATCGCTCGATTGGCTCAGACAAGGGCTCCCGGCTCAGACGGAACGTGGAGTGATGAACCGGCAGAACGTAGGTGGCGCCCAGCCGGCGAAACATGGTCCAGGCCTGCTCGGGCGATGCGTGATTATGGATCCAGGGGTCGTAGGCACCGATGGGCAGGATGGCCAGATCGATCCTGGTACGGCGCCCCAGCGGAGTGAGCACGTCGGTGTATGCGGTATCACCGGCAAAGAGTACCGTTAGACCATTTCTGTGAATCAGGTACCCTCCATAACCCCGGTGCTTGTCCGTGATCATGCGAGCGCCCCAATGGCGCGCCGGGGTGGATTCGATCCGTACTCCTCCGAGCTCTGCCGACTCCCCCCACGCAAGCTCCTGCACACTTCGGAACCGCCGAACCAGGTCTCGATTGCCCTGCTGCACCGCGACGGGGACATCGCGTCGCAGGTGCCGGAGCGTTCCGATATCGGTGTGATCCATATGGGCATGGGACAGCAGGATTGCGTCCAGCCGGGGCAGCTCCCGGGGCCGAAGCGCGGGCTGCACCAGACGCCGGGGACCCAGTTTCGCCAGACCTCGGCCGATGCCGATTCGCGGCTCCAGGGCGGGGTCGGTAAGCACGAACGAGCCACGAATATTCAGGAGCACGGTGGCATGCCCCAACCAGGCAACGGTCAGTCTATCGCCTGGCCAGGCGAGCGGCTGGGGTCGCTGAGGAGCAGGAGCGATTTCAATGGAGGTCATCCTCGGAGTCTAACGGCTTGCTGCGCGAAGACGCGACTCTGCCGCAGACTCTAGACTCGCCATCACATCCGGGTATGATCCCCGGCTATGCGAGTGGTCCTCCAACGAGTTTCCCAGGCGACGGTCCGGATCCATGATCGGGTGGCCGGCTCGATCGGACGCGGGTTTTGTCTGCTGGTCGGGTTCACCCATGGTGACACGCCGGCGCAGGTAGATTGGATGGCCGAGAAGATCTCCAGCCTCAGACTGTTCAGCGACAGCCAAGGCAAGATGAATCTTGGGCTGGAGGAAACCGGCGGCGCGGTGCTGGTGGTATCCCAGTTCACACTCTACGGGGATGTCGTGAAGGGGCGACGCCCTTCGTTCATAGACGCTGCCCGACCCGAAGTTGCGGTGCCGCTCTATGAACGCTTCCTGGATGTACTGCGGGGAAGAGGATTGGAAGTTGCCGCTGGAGAGTTTGGAGCAGGCATGCAGGTAGAGATCCACAACGACGGCCCGGTCACCCTCATTCTGGATCGCAATCCATGACACACGCCGAGTTGACCCTGGCCAGCTCTTCTCCCCGCCGCCGCCAGCTGCTGGAAATGCTCGGCATCCCGGTCCGGGTGATACACCCGAACATTCCGGAGGTGCGCCGGGAATTCGAGACCCCGGTGGATTATGTGGAGCGTCTGGCCCGGGAGAAGGCGCTCAGCGTTCCGGGTGAGCTGGTGCTCGGCGCCGATACTACTGTGGTGGTGCGGGATACCGTGCTGGAAAAGCCCTCAGACCAGGCGGAAGCTCTCCGGATGTTGCAGCGGCTGCAGGGCCGCACTCACCAGGTGGTGACGTCGGTCGCCCTGGTTGCCGATGAAGCGGTGCATCAGGCCACTGACGTCACCAACGTGACCTTCCGGCGGGTGGACGACGAGTTTCTCGGCGCCTATGTGGCTACCGGGGAGCCAATGGACAAAGCCGGAGCCTATGGGATCCAAGGCTACGGAGCGGCGCTGGTAGAACGGATCGAAGGAGACTTCTTCAGCGTAATGGGACTGCCGGTGCGGTTGGTGTTGAACCTGATGCGGGAGGCGGGCCGAGAGTACCGGTTTGGGAGGTAGTCGGGAGTCGGGGAGTCGGGAATCGGGAGTCAGGGGTCAGGAGTCACGAGGCAGGAGATTCGAGGCGTGGACTAGCTCGCACCAGACCTCTGATTGGGCAACCGGAGGGTGGGATTCGAGGTGCGGCTCCCGACTCCCGACTCCCGACTCCCGACTCCCTTCACCCGATACACCTGCACTGACCTGGTTCGTCCGCGCAGCGCCATGGCGGGCAGATACTCGTAGTCAGCCTGATCTTTTACCACCTGACACAACGCCTCGCTGACCAGGATTTCGCCCGCGGCAGCCTCGGAGCAGAGCCGGTTGGCGACGTTTACCGCGTCGCCGATCACGGTGTATTCCAGCCGGCGATGGCTTCCGATATTGCCGGCAAAGACATCTCCGTAGTTGATCCCGATGCCCACACCGATCTCGGGCCGGCCTTCCGACACCCAGCGCTGGTTGAGCCGGACAACACCCTGCTGCATGGCCACCGCCGCCCGAAGCGCCCGGTCGGGATCGTCTGCGTGGGCTATGGGAGTGCCCCAGAGAGCCATGATCGCGTCGCCCACGAACTTGTCCAGCGTCCCCCCGTGCTCGAAGATGATCTCCACCATCTCACTGAAATATTCGGTCAGCAGCCGGGCGATGGCGTCCGGCCCCATGGACTCCGCCATTGCGGTAAAGCCGCGGATGTCGCTGAAGAGGATGGTGATTGGGCGCCGCTCTCCACCCAGGGGAACGACGGCGTCCTGCTGAGCTATCTCGGCCGCAATATTGGGCGCGAAGTAGCGCTCGAAGTTGGACCTGACCTGCGCTTCACGTCGTACCTGCTCGGCGTAGCGGCTGTTGCGAATGCCGATCGCTACCAATCCGCTGAAGGCTACCAGGAACTGAAGGTCCTCATCGCTGAAGGAGTTTGCCGCGGTGACGCTGTCGACGTACAGCAGACCCAGGATTCGGTCTCCGGACGCCATCAGGGGCGAGCACATCGCGCTCCGCACACTTTGAGCGACAATTGAATGTCCTTTGAACCGGCTGTCGGTCCGGGTGTTGTCCGACACCACGGCCACCCGCTCCTGGATAGCCTTGTCTACGATCGACCGGGGAACCTGCTGAAACGCGGCATCCCCCAGGCGGCTTCGGGAGATCGAGGGGACCAGCTCACCGGTGCTCTCGTTTCGGAGGAGGATGGATACGCGGTCGACATCCATGACCTCGAACATCATGTCCACCACGTTGGCCAGGAGCCGCTCCAGATCGAACTCGCCCGAGAGCTTCTGTGAGATATCGAGCAACAGTGAAAGCTTCTTCGCCTGTCTTTCCTCGGCGGTATTGGCCGCCACTTTGAGCTGGCCGAAGCCGGAGCTGCGGTTTCGGCTGGTGATCCCGGTGGGCCCACCGCTACCAACCATCAGTTGGCGGACGATGTTGTCGCCGGCCGGGGCCGGTGGCTGCATGGGCAGCGGATTGGGCGTCTGCCCCGAGGCCCTCTGCTCCTTGAGCTGAAAGAGCACCTTACCGAAGGTGATCGAGTCGTTGGGATTGAGCCGCCCGGTGGTGATCCGGCTGCCGTTGATACAGGTCCCATTCGAGCTACCCAGATCCCTCACCTGCACTCCATCTGTCCCCACGATCAGCTCGGCGTGGCGCCGGGAGATCGTCGGATCGTAGATGGCGATGTCGCTGCTCACGCCGCGCCCAACCACCAGGGTACGGCCCGGCTGGAGCTCAAAGCTCTGCTCTCCGGAGAAGCTGACGAGGCGATAGGGCATGCTCGGTATTATGCGGGGCAGGGGGGCCGCTGGGCAGGGGGGGCTGCTCTGGCTGTTACTGGCCCGCTGCCCCGCTGCCTTGCTGCCCCGCCGCCAACGCAACCGCCAGCAGCACTGCCCGGGCCTTAGCCTCGGTCTCCTGCCATTCGGCGCTGGGGTCGGAATCGGCAACGATCCCGGCGCCAGCCTGAATCCAGGCAGTCTTACCCTTGATGACGCAGGTTCGGATAGCGATCGCGGTATCCAGGGTTCTAGCGCCCCAGCTCACGTACCCCACGGCGCCGGCGTAGGGTCCCCGCCTGACCGGCTCCAGTTCGTCGATGATCTCCATCGCCCGCACCTTGGGTGCACCGGAGACGGTGCCGGCCGGAAAGCAAGCCGCCAGCGCAGCAATAGCATCGAGTTCCGGACGAAGACGTCCTCGCACCTCACTGACCAGATGCATTACGTGAGAGTACCGCTCGATTGCCATGAACGCTGTCAGGCGGACCGTTCCGAATTCCGCCACCCGGCCCACATCGTTCCGGCCCAGGTCTACCAGCATCAGATGTTCTGCTCGTTCCTTGGGATCGGCCAGCAACTCGTCGGCGAGCGCGGCATCCTGCTCGGGCGACAAACCGCGCGGCCGTGTTCCCGCGATCGGCCGAAGGGTCACTTCCCCATCTTCCACCCGGACCAGGATCTCCGGCGAGCTTCCGATCAAGTAGACATCGTCGCAGTGGAGATAGTAGAGGTAGGGCGCGGGGTTCAGGGCGCGAAGATAGCGATAGGTGAGGAACGGGTCCGGGGCCGGCAGATCCACCCGGCGGGATAATACGGTCTGAAACGTGTCGCCCGCGGCAATGTAATCCTTGATTCGCCGGACATCGTTCTGGAACTGCACTTGAGGGTAGGGTCCAGCCGTAGCCGGCAGCGCTGGTGACTCGAGTGGCAGAACCGGATTGGGACCGCCGGCCTTAAGCCGATCCAGCCAGGAGTCGATTCGGGAGATCGCGCCCGCATACAGGTGCCGAAGCTCCGAAGAAGAAGTGCCCCGGGGAACATCTACTGTGGCTACAACCGTGGCGCGATTGAACAGGTTATCCAGCACGAGGAGGGTGTCGACCACCATGAGAATGGCGTCTGGCAGACCCCGATCATCCGGCGGTGGGGCCGGCAGTGACTCGATGCTACGAACGATGTCGTACCCGATATACCCCACGGCCCCGCCGGTAAAACGGGGCAAACCAGGAACCTCGACCGGCGGGTGCCGGCGCATGGTCTGGGCCAGGTGATCCAATGGAGCCACATCGGCATCCTGCAGCTTCCAGCCCGTGCTTATGGTCCATCGGGAGCACTCCCGGCCCTGATACCGAAACACTTCCGTTGGATCGGTGGCAAGGAAGGTGTACCGGGCCCACCGCTCACCTCCCTCAAGGGATTCGAGCAGAAACCCGTACCGCCCCTGGTGAAGCTTGGCGAATGCGGTGACCGGAGTGTCGCCATCCAGCAAGACTTCATGGGTAACGGGAACCATCCCGCCCTCGCGAGCGCGTTCCGCGAAGGCCTCGTAGCTGGTCCTCATTGGGGAGCGGCCACGAGGTATCGGCCTGCGGTGGCAATCGGCGCGGTGAGGTGATCCAGATCCGCCCGAACGGTGGGCAGCAGTTCGATCTGATCGCCGCTGGAGAGGACGTGTCCTACCGCGAGCGCTTCCTCGAATGCTCCGTCAGAGTGATAGACTTGCCGCGCCCGCTCGGGGGCGCTGAAGTACCGGGCGTATTCGAAGGTGAGCCTGGCACCCCCTCGAATGGGCTTGCTCATGAGAATGTCCACTCCGTAGACGCCGGGCCGAGGCTTCACCTCCACGGTGACCTCCTGACCACTATCGGGAAAGGCCCCCGCCGTGAACGACAATCGGGCGTACACGATGTTTTCGGGGGGTCCGTGCCGAAGCACGATTGTTCGTGCGGTACCTGCGGGGAAGCTCACCGAAGTATCCGCAGGCGCGGGGCCCGATGTCTCCAACACGATGGCGCGATTCAGCGGGACCACTCGGGCGGCCGTAGGTGCCGTGGGAGGGGCAACAGCCACCGGCCGTTTGCTGCCGCACCCGCCAAACGCGAGTAGCAGCAGCCCGGTTGCCGGGGCTCTCAGGTCCCGGGATATTGCGCGCATCGACAGCGTGAGAGGCAGCAGTTGAGAGATAAGAAGGCCATGTCCAGGAGCTTGAGAGCACATTGGGGAGCTCGAGTACTGCTCGGCGTTTTACTTCTTGTCTCCTACCGCTCACCGCTGCCGGCTCAATCCTGGAACACTCCCGAAACCATGACTCTGGTGCGCCGCGCGGTCGATCGCCGGCTGACGGTACAGGCCGACAGCTCGCTCACCAGCTACCGGGCGCGGGCTCACGGGTTTCTGTTCTTTCTGGCCCAGGTTGGAGAAGGGCTGGCCGAGCCCCCGAAACTGGTCAAAGCCGACCAGCTCGAGGTGGAAGTGTATTGGCAGGCGCCCAACCACAGCAAGCAGGTCATCCTCGGCTGGCGTGATGGCGCCTTTCTCCCCACCGATATCAACTACCATCGCGACCATCTCGGGATAGTCACCAACAACTTCGGCAATGTGATCCGGATCGGGGAAGGTGATGAAGTCCGTGACGTCGTCCATCCCCTTTCTCCCGCCGGCCTCACGGCCTACGACTTTGCCCTGACCGACTCGATCGCGATCCGCACCGCCCACGGCGAAGTAACGGTTCACCAGATAGCGGTACGGCCCCGATCTTTCGACCGGCCGCTGGTGGTCGGCACCTTGTATCTCGATGTGGCAACGGCTGACCTGGTCCGGTTTCGCTTCAGCTTCACACCCTCCTCGTACCTCGACCGGCAACTGGAAGACATCAGCGTGGTGCTGGAGAACGCCCT
Organism: uncultured Gemmatimonadales bacterium; assembly: GCA_963698975.1. Classification (GTDB taxonomy): domain Bacteria; phylum Gemmatimonadota; class Gemmatimonadetes; order Gemmatimonadales; family GWC2-71-9; genus CAVVWJ01. The sequence goes on along the minus strand of CAVOSV010000002.1, from coordinate 239,200 downwards.
GTACGAGGGTCGTTTCTGGCTACCCTATCGCCAGGAGGTGGAGATTCGCCGCCGGGCCGTCTGGCTGGATTTCCCGGCCCGCGGAATCATCCGCGGTCGCTGGGAGATAGACGGATACGACATGAATGTGCCCTGGCCTCCCGACCTGGTTGGTGCGCCCTCTATCGGTGGTCTGGTGCATCCAGGAGGTGACTCCGTCTGGACCGAGCCGCTGGACCAGGCGATAGCCGGCGTAGCCCAGCCGGTAAACCGGCAGGATATGGAGTCTCTTCGAGCCGAGGTGGAGCGTATTGCGGGGGCCCGTGCTCTCGCCGGGCTGCCGTCCCAGCGGCTTGCCACCGGCTCGCTGAGCGACATCGCACATGTGAACCGAGTTCAGGGTCTCGCTTTGGGGATCGGGGGAACATTCGGCCTGAGTCAGGGACGGCTTCAACTCCGCCCTACCGTCGGATACGGCACGTCGGATCACCGATGGCTCGCCTCGCTGTCTGCCGGCTGGAACTTTGGCGCCACCCGGCTCGAGGTCTCGGGCTCCCGCCGGATTGCCGATTTCAGCGATGTCCCCGTAATTGCTCCACTCCTAAACTCGTTCACATCCCAGGAGGCCGGCCAGGACTATGGTGACTACGTGCTGCTCACTGCTACCGATCTCACGGTCGACCACCGCCTGGGAACACGAACGTCTCTTCGCGGCAGTGTCGGGGCCGAGGAGAGCCAGTCGACAACCGTTCGAGCATCTCCGGCCAACGGGACTTACCGCTCGAATCCAGCTCTGGGCAGCGGCCGCTACGGGGTAGCCCGTTTCGAGTTGGACCAGGCGAGCGGCGGGATCGCCCTGCGTCGCGATCTCCAGGGACAAGTATCGCTGGAGTTGGGCGATGGGCCGGATAATTATGTTCGGTGGGCAGCGCACGGGGTTTGGACCGCACGCTTTGGTGGCAGTGAGCTCCAATCAACCCTGGACCTGGCAGCCGGAAGCAACGGCCTTCCGCCGCACCGGAGCTTTGTGCTCGGTGGGCGGGGCACGCTGGTCGGGGAACCATTCCGAGCATACGGCGGCCGGGAAATGGCTCTCGGTCGATTGGAATGGAGGTTCGAAGTACCGGTTCCGGCTCTTTCCCTTGGCTCTTACGCCTCGACTGGCCAGCATATGGTAGTGGCGCCGTTCATCGCTGCGGGGTATGCGGGGCGGCCCTACGAGTCGCTGCCCTGGACTGAGACCGACGGCGTTCGGCCAGTCGCTGGAATCGCGGTCGAGTGGCTCATGCGGATCATCCGGCTGGAAGCGGGGATCGGGCTGCGCGATGGGCGGGTAGGCGTCACCATTGACGTGAACCGGGACTGGTGGGGCCTGCTGTAGCGCCCTTATTTTGCGGCGTGGCTCCGCCCCCAGGAGCTGCCCTCCACCCACCGCTGTAGAGCAATCATGCAGTTCACGGATGAATGGTTGGTTCCCTCCATCGAGACTCTCCTGTCCGATGAAGCCGTCAAGGCTTTGCGGCAGGAGCCGGGACCAGATGCGTCCCTGTGGGATATCCTGGTCGACCGCAAGCTGGCCACCGACGAGCAAATCCTAAGTGCCGTGGCGGCCCGCTTCCGATTGCCGGTGGCCGAGCTGTCCAAGGCGGATCCCAAGCTTACGACTACAGTACCCGAGCAACTGGCCCGCCGGTTCAACGTCGTACCGGTGCGCCAGACCGACTCCTTCCTCGAAGTGGCGACCTCAAATCCATTCGACATCGACGCGGAAAAAATGCTGGCCTTCGCCACCGGTCGAGAGGTCCGCATGCTCCTGGGCTCTCCCTCGAAGATCCGGGAGAAGCTGGACGAGATCTATCGCGAAACCGAGACCGCGGTGGCCCGGCTGCTCGAGGGCATCAGCGGCGACTTTGAAGTGGAGCAGATCAAGGAGGATGAGGAGAGCGCGGCAAGCGAGCAGCAGGCCAGCCAGCGGCCGATTCTGCGGCTGGTCGATAGCATGATCGCTGATGGCGTCACCAACCGAGCCAGCGACATCCATATCGAGCCGGTGGAAGGCGGCGTTGTCGTTCGCTACCGCATCGATGGTGTCTTACGTCAAGTGATGAAAATCCCTCGGAGCGCCGGCGTCCCCCTGATCTCGCGCATCAAGATCATGTCGAAGCTCGATATCGCCGACCGACTCCGGCCTCAGGATGGAAGAGCCCGGGTCTCCGTGAACGGCGAGGCAATCGATCTCCGGATCTCGACGCTTCCCGCCTCACATGGCGAAAAAGTGGTCATCCGGGTGCTGAATCAGAAAGCCACCACCCTGGCGCTGGACTCTTTGGGACTGAGCGAGGACGAAGAAAAGGGCATCCGGGCGCTCCTGTCCAATAAAGAGGGCATCATCCTGGTGACTGGGCCGACCGGATCGGGCAAGACGACCACGCTGTACTCGGCTCTGCGGGCGGTCCAGGGTACTGGCGTAAACATCGTGACCGTGGAAGACCCGGTGGAATACCGGTTGGGCGAGAACGTGGTCCAGGTGCAGGTGAACGAGAAGGCCGGACTCACCTTCGCGGCGGCTCTGCGATCCATCCTGCGACAGGATCCGGACGTGGTGCTGGTGGGTGAGATTCGAGACAAGGAAACCGCGCAGATCGCGCTGCAAGCCTCGCTCACCGGCCACCTTGTGCTCTCAACTCTCCACACCAATGATGCGCCGAATACGGTAACCCGTCTGGTCGACATGGGAATGGAGCCGTACAAGATCGCCCCGGCGCTGCGGGGCATAGTTGCCCAGCGGCTGATGCGCCGGCTTTGCAAGAAATGCCGGGTGCAAGCCACCGAGCCGGTCAGCGAACGGCTGCAGCGGTTCGTTCCTCCCGGGATCACTCTGTACCAAGGCGTTGGCTGCACCGAGTGCTCGATGACCGGCTACCGTGGGCGATTCAGCATCGTGGAAGTCCTCACCATGAATCCCGACATCGAGCGCCGCATTGCCGATGGCGCCAGCGCGGAAAAGATCGCTGAAGCGGCCCGGAAGGCCGGTATGCGGTCGTTATGGGGGAGCGGCCTGCGTCATGTGCTCGCCGGCGAATCCACTCTGGAAGAGCTGCTGCGAGTCACCGATGTCCCCCGTGAGGAGGAGCCAGAGCCGGCTCCCGCGCCTCGCGGGGGCCGTTCCAGCCGAACGGCGGCTCCGGCTGCGGCACCGCTGCTCTCGACATCGGCAACGCCTTCCCTCTCCGAGTTCTCGATGGACATGGAGCTGCTCGAAGAGCTCACCGACGTTGAGGGCGTCGTGCCGGGCGGGCGCGGGCAAGGCGCTTGTGTGCTCCTGGTCGAAGATGAGGAACAGCTCCGCCGGGTGATGAAGGACCTGCTGCAGCGCGAGGGTTATCGGGTGGCCGAAGCCAGAGACGGGATTCAGGCGCTCGATGAGGTCGACCGTTTCGCCCCTGATGTGATCATTCTCGATCTCAATTTACCGGGGCTGGACGGCTACGGCGTATTGGCCCAGCTGCGTTCGCGTCCGGCCACACGCGACATTCCGGTTATGGTCCTGACCGCCAAGGGTGACGAAGACAATGAGGTACGGGTCTTCGAGCTGGGCGCCGACGATTTCGTGACAAAACCCTTCCGAGCCCGGGCCCTGACCGCGAGGCTCGAGGCGGTGTTGGCCCGCCGCAGAGCCTGACAACCGGTAACGCAGAGCCGCTCTCCGCCGCAAGCAACGTCTGTTCAACCCATTTTGATAATCCATCTGGCCACCTCGAAACTGGCGCGGATCCTGGAAGCGGATAACTGTTAAGCCATGCCTTCTGAGTTGTTCGCCCAACGGGTTCAGGGATGACATCGATTCGCGCGTCGCTGGTCGACGTCTACGTTCTGCGTGGAGTCGGAAGCTCGCTCCAGTGCCTGGCGCTTCGGAGGGCGCCCGGTGGACGTTGCCCCGGTTCGTGGGAGAGCGTTCACGGCCACATCGAGCCGGCGGAACGACCCACTCGAGCGGCCGAGCGCGAGCTGGAGGAAGAGACGGGCCTCATTGCCGCTCGGCTCTACAACCTGAGCCGGGTGGAACTGTTCTATCAACACCGCAACGATGAGGTTGCGCTGGTGCCCGTGTTCGCCGCCTTCGTGCCGGACGATGCGGCAGTGCGGCTCGGGCCCGAGCACGACGCATTCGAGTGGCTCAGCCCGGCCGCCGCGCGAACTCGTTATGCCTGGCCCCGCGAGCGCCGCGCCCTCGACGACATAGAAATCCTGCTGCGCCAGGGAACCGCGGGTGCGGTGGACGACGTGTTGCGGGTATGCTGAGCTCATTTCTGCTTTCCCTTTTGACGACCTGGTCTCCTTCCCTGGGCAAGACCGCGCCGTGCATCAGACCCACCCGGGCCGGCACCCAGGTCCAAGGTGAGGTGCGGGTCTGCCCGGGTCGCTATCGAATTGCCGACACCAACGAGCAAGGCATCATCATTGCCGCAGCCTCAGGCACTCGGATCGATCTGACCGGAGTGATTCTGGAGAGCGGCGACTCAGTGCCGGGTCGGTTCGTGGGCGCTGGTATCACCAGCCGAGGCGTGGACGCCGTAACCATCACCGGCGGTGCAATCCATGGCTACCGGTACGGGATTCGCCTGGAGGGTGGCCGGTCTCATCGGGTCAGCGGCGCCGATCTCTCCGGCAGCCGGGATCAAGGCGTGCACTCCACGCCGGCGCGGCCGGAGGCCGCGGACCAGCTCAACCTGATTCGGGCGGACAGCTTCGAGCGGTATGGCGGCGGCATTCTGCTTCGGCGGACCAGCGGAACCAGCATCACTGGAGTCACTGCTCGATCCGCTCAAAACGGGATCGCGCTTATGGAGGTGCGTGACAGCTACATCGCCGACAACGATGTGTCGGCGAACAATGGTTGGGGCATTCACCTCTGGCGGTCGGCTCGCAACGTCATTGCTCGGAATCGCGCCGACCATACCCGGCGCTGTGAGTCCCAGGTGCCGGCCGGAGAGTGCGGCGCGGCGGCCCTGCTCCTTCGCAACGCAAGCGACTCCAACACCATCGTCGACAACGACCTCAGCGCTTCGAGCCTGGGCCTTCTCCTCGCCGGAGACCCGAAGGCAATGGAGCCATCGGTCGGTAACCTGGTGTACCGCAACGACGCCTCAGCCGCCTTGCGGACGGCGTTCGTTTCGTCCTTCGGGTGGAACAACCTCTTTCTGGACAATCGGGCGGACAGCACCGTCATCGGAATCAGACTCACGCACTCGGGCGGGTCGACGGTCACGGGCAATACCATCATCGGCGCCCGAACCGCCGGCATCATCAGCGAAAATGGCACCGACAACGTGATTCTGGGAAACGTCGTGATTGGCGGAGGTGTGGGGATCAGGGTGGCCGCGCCGGCTCAACAGGGCGACTCCAGTCAGCGTTACCGGATCGACGACAACCGGCTGTCGCGACTGGAACAGGGCATCGTGATGGAGCATACCACCCGGACGCAGATCCGGGGAAACATCTTCGACGGGGTGGGTGACGGATTGGTGGTGGACGGGGACGGCCACGCCAGTGAGGTGACCGGCAACATCTTTCTTCGAGCGTCCCGCTGGTTCATCGAGGCCCCGGATCTGGCGGCGGGCGGCAACTATTGGGCAACGGCGGACGCATCAACCGCAACGGCAAAGGTGAAGGGCCGGATCAGCGTGCTCCCGTGGAAGCCGGCCAGCGCGGCAGGCTACTGAAGAATCTCGTTCGCTACGGTCCGCAGGTCCCTCGGGTTGAAGGGCTTCCTTACCCGGCGGATCGGTTGTTCGGTGAAGGACGGGGGCAGCTCCTCTTCACCTCGGCAAGCAACGACCAGGCGGCTTCGAGCCTGGGGACAGGTGTGGAGCAGCACGTGCGCGAACGGCTCGGCCGACCCGGTGGGCATCCGCACATCCGCGATGATCATGTCGTATTCTCCCTCTTGCGCCAGTCTGAGGGCCTGTTCTCCCGACCTCACTGATTCGACCGCGTGCCCGTCGGGGGCGAATAGCGCGCGGATCAGACGGTGGACCGCCGGGTCTTCGTCCACCACGAGAATGCGGCGGTGTGATCGACCATTCTCCGTGCTTGGGGCCGCAGCCCCTGCCGGCAGGTCGGTTTCGTAGACGGGCAGGCTAATCCGGAACTCGGCTCCGGTGTCGCCCGGCTGCTCGTAGGTCAGATCTCCCCCATGCGCCTTCACCAGGCCGTAACTGAGCGAGAGCCCCAGCCCGGTGCCTTCTCCCGGCGCTTTGGTGGTGAAGAATGGGGTGAAGAGATACGGCGCCAGGTGCTTCGGCACTCCAGGACCGTTATCCCGGACTCGCAGCACCGCTTCTCCCTCTTCCCTGCTGGTGAGCAGGGTAATCCGCCGGTCCTGCTCGGACGGAAGACTGGTAACTGCCTGCACGGCGTTGGTGATCAGATTGAGCAGCACCTGCTGCAGCTCGTAGCGGTCTCCCAAGACGATCACCGGATCGGGGCTCAGCTCGGAATTCAGATCGATGCCATGCAGCTGAAGCTCATAGACGATCAGGAGCGATGTCCGAGTTACCACATCATTCAGATCCACCGCGGTTTTCTCACTGACTCCGCCCTTCCGGGCGAAGGTCAACAGGTTGCGCACGATTCGTCCGGCACGTTCGGCCTGATCGTGGATTACCCGGAGATGCTCGCGGGGAACATCGGGATGGGCCGGTCGCTCCAGCAACAACTCCGCCAGGCCGGCTATGGACGTTAGCGGATTGTTCAGCTCATGAGCTACGCCAGAGACAAGCTGCCCAATTGACGCCATTTTGTCGTTCTGAATGATCTGGGCCTCGAGCATCCGCTGCTCGGTCACATCTTCGATGAGGATCACCACAGACCCTGGCCGAACTCCTGCCAGCGGTGCCGCGGTAAGCCTCAGAACGCGTTGGCTCTCATCCAGCCGCACGACAAGGGGAGCGCCCTTCTCTCCACGATAGGCCGCCTCGATGATCCCGGCCACCGGTTCTGCTGCTCCGGCAAAGAGTTCTGAGAAGTCTCGTCCCACCAGCTCAGGCTCAGCTACTTCCGCCAGGCTGGCCAGAGCGCGGTTGGCCCTCAGGATTGCGCCACCCGGCCCAACCACGGCGATTCCCTCCGCCAGCGCGTTGAAAGCGGTTTCCCACTCCTGCTGCCCTCGTCGAACCATTTCGTAGAGGCGGCTATTGGCCAGCACGACCGACGCGTTGGTGGCGACGGTGGACAGGAGCCAGAGGTCTTCGGTGGTAAATGGGCCCCCCCGACGATCGGCCACGGCCAGTGCACCCATTGTGATCCCTTGAGCCCGGAGCGGCGCGACAGCGGCTGAGCGCACCAACACCCCGCCGATGAGATCTACCGTTGGGGTATCCTCGCCTTGAGCCACCTCGATCCGATCTCGGCCGATGGCAAACCGAACCAGTGCGCTCTCCGAGTCGGCGCTGACCTGGCCCACCATGGATTCCAGCGTACCCGATCCTGCCACCACCCGAAGCAGTTTGCCATCGGTCTCTACCACCACCACGATGGCACCGTCGGCCTGGAGGAATCGAGCGGCATACTTCGCGACCTGGTCCACCACTCGATCCAGCTGAATCGATTCCGACAGGACGTAGCTCAGCTCCTGCAGCGAAAACAGCTCGCTGATGCGGCGGTCGACCTGCACCGCCAGCTGGTCGGCTTTGGCCTCAGCATCCCCGGCGCGCTTCCGGGCTCGGAGCAACGCCACCGAGAAAGTCCCCAGCACGCTGAACAAGGCGAAGAGCGAGATCCACCATGCGTGGTCCTCGGCCCACCAGGCGACGACCCCGAGGAGGACCGTGGAGAGGAGCTGAAGGGGAACCTCCCACTGCCGGAACCAAAGCGAGATAGCCAGCAGCGCCAAGACAGAGAAGAGCAGCAGTGTAGCGGTGAGGCGAGGCAGCGCGTCGGTCGTGAGGATAACCGCAATGATGGACACCACTGCGGCCAGGGCGGCAACAGCCGCCATCGAGAAAAGAGAAGGAGCCTGACGGCGCGCCAGCTCAGGGCTCCCGGGCTTGGCTTCGGACGACGCGCTCAGTCACATATGCCTCCGGAGGCGCGTTCGGCTTGATGCGGATCGACTTGGCAGGAATACCCACATTCACGTGATAGGGTCGCACGTCCTTGGTGGCCACGGCGTTGGCTCCGACCATGGCGTTTCGACCAACGCAGACACCCGCCAGCACGGTGGCGTGATAAGTGATTCGAACGTCGTCTTCGAGAACGGTTCGTGCGTTGGTGACATCCTTCTGGTCCACGATGCTGTGGGTGTGGCTGTAGATGTTGGCGTAATCGGAAATGCTCACCCGGTTGCCCAGCGTGATTCCTCCGCGATCGTCCAGCAGCACGTTGCGGTGGACCACCACGTCATCGCCCACGTCCAGATTGTAGCCGAAGGAAAACTCCACGAACTGAAACGCTTTGAAGTTGCGGCCCACCCGGGAGAAGATGTGTCGGGCCAGAATTCGGCGAAAGCGAATCCCCAGATGCACGTTCCCGCCGCCCAGCGGCGAACGGTCAAAGCTCTGCCAAAGCCAGATCAGCGGTTTCACCCGGGCGTACCGTTCGGCGTCCACCTCCGAGTAATACTCGGGCTCCAGCGTGATGTTTCGCGGATCCAGCGAGAGCAGGGCAACCCGGGTGGCCTCCGAGGTCTTGGGATCCTGCAGCATGCCGTCGTAATCCTGCGCGCCCGGATAGGTGATCTGGAACAGCAGCTCGCGGGTGATCCGGTGCCAGTCAGCCTTCGGCTCCGACAGATGTTCCTCGAGATCGGCCAGCCATCCGTCGTAAAACTGCTCGGTGGCCTTGGGCAGGCGGACTTCGCGCAAGGGCAGCAGAACCATGGGGGTCTCGGTTAGTCCCCGTAAGGGGGTAGAGGTGCTAGTCTAATGATGCGTAGGGCGAACTGTCGACACCAGTGGTGCGGAATGCAGCAGTAGGCTTTTACAGGGAAACGATTTGCACGTAACGCGCAGCTCTGCTGCAGGTCCTGACTCGAGCCTGGCTATCGTCCGGTATCGATCGGTTCGGTTCTGGATCGGGCGGCCACCCGGGCTCGCTCCCGGTCCAGCAACGGCAGCTTCCGCTCCCAGTCTTCCGAGGTCAGCGCTCCATACGACAGCAGGAACGAGTCGTTGACTGGTATCTCCTCCTCGAACAGGTACAACGCACTCGCCTGCTCCCGTACCCCGAGTTGTTGAGAGTTGAACCGGGAACTCAGGGCAATGACGCCGAGCGGGCGGAACACCCGGTTTCTGATGAGGATGGTTAAGGTTTGGGGATCGAACCTTACGTCGGCCCGTTGTCCGAAGAAGCTGACCAGCCCGATACCCGGAGTGGCCACGCCGGCGCGCGACGCCACGGAATCGATAGCCCGTTTGTGGCTGTCGAGCAGGGAGCGAAGTGATTGCGCGGCGTCCCGGGCAAAGAGGGGCATGAGCCTGGGATCGAGCGGGACGAATCGAATGACCAGATTGTCATCCCCTACCCGAAGGGAGAGATCGTCTTGGGACAGGCTGCCATAACCCTGGGGAAGAGGCCGGCCCTGGGTCGGCGACTGGCCTGTGGCTGGCCGAGCGCAGCCGAGCACCAGAACAGCGAGAGCAAGATGACGCAGGCTCATGGGTTTTCCCCTTGGGCGGCTGCCAAGACACTCTGGGCCAGCTCGGCGATTCCGGCTGCCGAGCGGCTGCTGGTCATTTCGACATGGTCCTTCCGGAGCTGCAGGATCTCTGCCAGCTCCCGCTGACGGGCTGCAGCGGTGGAGCGGCTCAACTTATCGGATTTGGTCAGCACCGCTAGCACCGGCCGGCGGCTCTCGATCAACAACTCCTGCATCTCCCGATCTTCCTTCGATGGGTCGTGTCGAATGTCGAGCAGCCACACGATTCCGCTCAGCGTCTGCCTGCTCCGGAGATAGCTGTGGATGAGCTTCCGATAGCCGGCCCGATCGGTCTTGCTGGCCCGGGCAAAGCCATAGCCCGGCAGATCCACCAGATACAACCCTGGCAGCCGGTAAAAATTGAGCAGCGTGGTCTTCCCGGGAGAACTGCTGACCCGCGCCATCCCGGGCCGGCCCAGTAGGGCATTGATCAGGGTCGATTTGCCCACGTTCGATCGCCCAATGAAAGCGATCTCGGGAAGCGAGGGCTCCAGCCGCACGCCGGCGTCCGGAAAAGACCCGACAAACTCGACCGGCTGCGAGGCCAGCGGATTGGGTGCGGCACCCGCACGTGAGAAGGGCGCACCCTGTGCGCCCGTGTGACTGCCTTCTGGCTCCTTCGGTTCTGCCCCCGCTGCCCCGCCGCCCCGCTGCCCCGCCTGTCTCACGCCTCCCGCTTGGTCCGGGCCCGCTCGGTGACGATCAGGGGCGATGTGCCCTCGCTGATCGCTTCCTTGGTAATCACAATTTCCCGGACATCTTCCCGGTTAGGCAGGTCGAACATGATGTCGGTCATCATCGTTTCCAGGATCGCACGGAGCCCGCGCGCGCCGGTGCCCCGTTTCAGAGCGCGCTGGGCCACCGCGCGGAGGGACTCGGGATCGAAGGTGAGCCCGACATCCTCCAACTCGAACAACTTCTTGTACTGCTTGGTCAGGGCGTTCTTGGGCTCCACCAGAATCCGGATCAAGGACTCCTCGTCGAGCGCCTCGAGCGAGACCACCACCGGCAGACGTCCCACCAGCTCGGGTATCAGGCCGAATCGGAGCAGGTCGTCGGGCTCCACTTCGGAGTAGGGATTGCCCTTGCTGAGCTGCGGCGTGGCCTTGCGTTCGTCGGTGCTGAATCCGATCTGCTGCCGACCGGTGCGCGCCTCGATGATCTTTTCCAGCCCATCGAACGCGCCGCCGCAGATGAAGAGGATGTCTTTGGTGTTGATCTGGATGTATTCCTGCTGCGGGTGCTTCCGGCCCCCCTGAGGCGGCACCGAGGCGATGGTGCCTTCCAGAATCTTCAGCAGTGCCTGCTGGACGCCTTCGCCCGAGACATCCCGGGTAATGCTGGGATTTTCGGATTTCCGGGCAATTTTGTCGATTTCGTCGATATAGACGATGCCGCGCTCGCACTCAGCCACGTTGAACTCGCCGGCCTGGAGCAGCCGGACGAGGATATTCTCGACATCCTCTCCGACGTATCCGGCCTCGGTGAGCGTGGTGGCATCGGCAATGGTGAAGGGCACATCGAGAATGCGAGCCAGGGTCTGGGCCAGCAGGGTCTTGCCGACCCCGGTGGGGCCGAGCAGCAGGATGTTGGACTTGTCCAGCTCGACATCGCCTTCTCTGCCGCTGGAGGCATTGATCCGCTTGTAGTGGTTGTAAACCGCTACCGCCAGGGTCCGCTTCGCCCGCTCCTGTCCGATCACGTACTGGTCCAGCACGTCCTTGATCTCGGCGGGCGTGGGTACCTGGGTAATGCTGTCGGCAACCTCGCGTTCCTCATCTTCCGCCAGGATCTCATTGCAGAGCGTAATGCACTCATTGCAGATGTAGACCGATGGGCCGGAAATGAATTTCCGGACCGAATCCTTCGATTTCCCGCAGAAGGAGCAGCGGAGATGCTTGTCGTTGGACATGGAGCGCTTCGTGATGGAGGTGGATTGGGTGCCGGGTAAAGTGCCCCCGGGTCTCCCGACCGTCAAGTCTCCTTGCCGTCCTTGCCGTTCGCGTGTGGCACCAGGTCCTTGTGCGGTGTGAACACGCTGTCGATCAAGCCATACGCCTTGGCTTCTTCCGCGCTCATGAATCGGTCTCGATCCATGTCTCGCTCGATGGTCTCGATCGGCTGCCCGGTGTGGAGCGCGTAGAGCGAGTTCATCTTGGAGCGGAGATAGAGGATCTCGCGAGCCTGGATCTCGATGTCCGCCGCTGTGCCCTGGGCGCCGCCTGAGGGCTGGTGGATCATGATCCGGGAATGGGGCAACGCGCTGCGCTTCCCCTTGGCGCCGGCGGCCAGCAGGAAGGACCCCATCGAAGCAGCCATTCCCATGCAGATGGTGTTCACCGGCGCTCTCAGGTGCTGCATGGTGTCGTAGATGGCCATGCCGGCTGAGACCACCCCACCCGGCGAATTGATGTAGAGATAGATGTCCTTATCGGGGTTGTCGGCTTCGAGGAACAGAAGCTGCGCGATGATGATGTTCGAGACGTCGTCATTGATGGGAGCGCCCAGAAACACGATCCGGTCCATCAGCAGGCGGGAAAAGATGTCGTAGGTGCGCTCGCCGCGACTGGAACGCTCGATGATATAGGGCGGATACAGAGTGGCCATCGTCAGGACTTGACCTCTTCAGTGGTGGACTGCTTCAGGAGAAAATCGAAAACCTTGTCCTCGGTCAGCACCCGCTCCAGCTCCTGGAGCCGGTTGGCCTTTTGCAGGGAAGCATACACCTGACCCGCGGGCGTTCCCCGGGCAGCGGCCATGCTGTTGATTCGCTCGTCGATCTCCGCCTCGGTGGCGCGGAGGCCGTGCGTTTCGATCAGTGCATCGAGCACGAGATCCCGCTTGACCTGGGTTTCCGCGATCCCATGAAACTGCTGCTCGAACCCCTCCAGCTGATCCTGGGGAACCTTGTACATCTCGGCGTAACCGTGCAGTAACCGGTGAACCAGGGAGTGCGGGGCCTCGACCCGATTGGCCTCGACGATCTGGGCAATCAGTTGCTGCCGCAGCTGGGCGTCGGCCTCGCGCGCCGCCTCGCGCTCGAGATCCTGGCGGATGGCGGCCCTGAGTGCGTCCAGGCTCTCGAAATCGCCCGACTCACGGGCCAGGGCATCATCGAGCGGCGGCAGCTCCTGCCGCTTGACCTCATGCAGCGCGATTCGCACCCGGCGGGTCTGACCCCGGCGGGCCTCGTCCGGATGGTCGTCGGGGAAGCGAACATCGGTCTCAGTGGTCTCGCCCGGGAGCAGCCCCATGATCTGCTCTTCCAGCTCCGGAATGGCTTGGTTCTCGCCCAGCACCAGGTCGTGCGGCTGAACCGGACCGGCCACTCCGTTCTCTATTGGAGCGACCTCCACTCGAACCATCTGCCCTGGGGCCGGCTTGGTTCCCTCGATGGGGATCCAGGTAGCCTTTTGCTCCTGGATTCGGGCCAGCTGCTCGGTCACCGCCTCATCGCTTACCGGCGCAACCCGTCGCTCCAGCCGGAAGCCCCCGATTCGATCCAGCTTGAGCTCCGGCCGGACTTCAACCAGCAGCTCGAACTCGATCGGGCTTCCCTCTTCGAACTTCAGATTTCGAATTGATGGATCCGTAATCGGCTTGAGTGATTCACTTGTCTTGGCGGTTTCCCAGCTCTCCCGAATCACCTCTTCGAGGACCGTCTGCCGAATCGCATCGCCGAAGCGCTTGCGGACGACTGTATCAGGCGCCTTGCCCGGACGAAATCCCGGCAGGCGAGCCCGCTTGGCGTAGTACTTGAGGGCCCGGGCTTCCGCCTCGCGGATGCGGTCGACCGGTACCGTCACATGTAATGACTTGGAGGCGGAATCTTCGGCAGTCTTCTCGACCGTGATGGAGCTCATTGTGCGGGAATCTACCCTGTCGCTGACCTCAGGGTCAATTTGGACCGCAGCGCGCCACTCGTTGCACTGCGTGCTTCTGGGGGTCCAGCCGGCCATTGCACCTCAGGCCCTACCCCAGTCAACATTCGGACCCGTTGGCGGGACACTGATTCCGCCAGTCTCACCGCTGCCGCGAGGCGCTAGACCCGATGGCCACCGTGCTCCTGGTTGACGATGAGCAACTCATCAGGAGTGCGCTTCGCAAGATCTTCGAGCACGCTGGGCTTTCGGTCCGGGAGGCCGACTCGGGCCGGGCGGCGCTCGAGGCTTTGGATGACGACCCCAGCATTGCGGCAGTAGTCAGTGACTTCATCATGCCGGAGTTGGACGGCCTCGACTTCTACGATGCCCTGGTCGCCCATTCTCCCCACCTTCGAAACCGGGTGGTTTTTCTCACCGGAGCCGCTCGAGATCCCACGGTCCATCAGCCTCTCGAAGATCGTGGGGTGTCTCTCATTAACAAGCTGGATGATCTGAGCATCGTCCTCGACGCGGTACGACTGGTTCTGCTTCGACCTATCGAGTTGCCGTGAACTGCAACACTCCTCGTTGCGGCAGAGTTACCCCGTGCCACTGCTGCCGAGAAGGCTCCCGGGGACTCGCATGAACCGCGCGCATCCTCGTCGTGGATGACGAGCCGATGGTTCGGGCTCTCATCGTTCGTGCTCTGACGGATGGAGGGTATGAAGTCAGGGTCTCACGGGACCCGAACTGGTGGCGCGAATCCGGCAGATTTCCCCAAGCTGCCGATCCTCCACATCGATGACCTGGTCCGGCGAGAGCGGTTGGCGCACTTGCCGGCCGACATACCCATCTACAAGCCTTTCAGCATTGCCGCCCTGACCGGCACCGTTCGAAAGCTGCTCGCCCGAGACTAGAGCGCGCTCGGGGAATCTGCCAGAGCGGCGGCAGCGCACCGCTTTTTCCTCCTCGCTTCTTTCACCTATCTCGTTGCCCATCATAGCAATAAGTATTGGCCTGGTACCTGCTTGGGAGGCCTCAACTATCGGCATGACTCAACCTGACCGAGGAAACTGCCTTGCCCAAGCTGCGGCTGAGACTGGACACGGTCCGAAGCAAAATTCTGGTCTTTGCGCTGACCGTTGCCCTAATTCCGTCGGGGCTCACCGCATGGATCTCCTACAGCCAGAACAGCCGGGCGCTGGAAGCAAAGATCAAGCAGGAGCTGCTCAGCTCCAGCGGCCAGGGTGCCCGCGAAATGGACGTGTGGCTGAAGGAGCGGCTGTACGACCTCCGGGTGTTCGCCAGCTCCTACGAGGTCTCGGAAAAACTGTCCCCCCGCCGGCCAGGCAACTCGCAGGAACGCCTGAACGACTATCTCACCTCGGTGCGCGACCGGTTCAGCGAGTACGAAGATCTCGTGGTGTTCGACCCGCAGGGTCGGCCGATTGCTGCTACCAGCGCCAAGGGTAAGGCAATCCGGCTTCCGCCCGACTGGGCCAAGGAGCTGAGCGCCAACAACGCCCTGGTGGGCCAGGCGAGCTGGGACGAGTCACTGACCAAGGGCGTGCTGGTGGTGGCGGTGCCCGTCGAGCGCGGGGAGGGCCCGATGCTCGGAGCCCTGGCGGCCCGGCTGAGCCTCCGCGGAGCACAGAAAGGATTGCGGGCCTTCGCTCCCCGGGGCGGCCAGGCGTTTCTAATCACAATCACCGGCGACATGCTGGTCGGTACTGCCGAGAGCTCCGCGGAATTCATGAAGTCCCGTCTCAGGCCGCGCACGCTGGACCGGCTCAAGTCACGCGAGGGCCTGGTCATCGGCTACGAGGGCCTGTCGGGCGCTGAAGTGGTGGGCAGCCTCAAGCGAATTCCCCGGGCCAAGTGGGCCGTTGTCTCCGAGATTCCAGCCGATGCCGCCTTTCAGCAGATCCGGCGATTCCGCGATATCAGCCTGCTCATGGTGTGTGGGCTGCTGCTCGCGGTCGGGATCATGGCGTACCGGCTTGGAATCCGGATCGTCCGGCCGCTCGAGCGGCTGATCCAGGGCGCGGTCGAGGTGGCGGAGGGCGATTTGGCTGTAGACCTGCCTGCCGCCACCGGCGAAGTCGGCGAGTTGACCGATGTGTTCAATCACATGGTTGCCCGGCTGCGGCAGGGTCGCCAGGAGCTCGACGCGATGAATGAAAGGCTCCGCCAGCAGAACGAAGATCTGGAACGGCTCTCAACCTCGGATTCGCTCACCGGCCTGTACAATCGCCGTTATCTCACCCAGCGCCTTTCCGAGGAGCTGCTCCGGTCCTATCGCCACAAGGGCGCATTCAGCATCCTCATGGCTGATGTCGACGAGTTCAAGAAGTACAACGATGCATTCGGTCACCCGGCCGGAGACGAAGTCCTCAAGAAGGTGGCGAGCATTCTGCTGAACTCCACCCGGTCTGAGGATTGTACGGCGCGCTACGGCGGGGAAGAATTTGCTGTGCTGTTGACCGGGACCACCGGGGATGTGGCGAACGAGGTGGCCGAGCGGATCAGAGCTCGGGTCGAGTCCAACCAGTTTGCCGGCCGCAAGATCACCCTGAGCATCGGACTAGCTGAATTCCCCAATCATGGGGAGACCGCGGAGGAAGTGGTCGCGAACGCGGATGAGGCTCTCTATGCGGCCAAGCGAGCCGGGCGGAATCGGGTCGTACGGGCCGGCACCAAACCGGCCAAGGTGAAGGAAAGGCCTAACTAACGGCGGACGATCAGCTTCCGGAAGATCCAACCGCCCCGCCCCATGCCATCGCTGATCCGAACCCAGTCCTCTAGATAGGAATAGCCGGTCAGGCTGTCCCCACCTTGAACGGCAAATGCAACTGGGGCAGTGGTGCCCGGTGCCTCCCGCACATTTCCCGAGCCGATGGCCTTGAGTGGGACCGGAACCGCGAAAGGCTTCTCACCTGGCCGGTCAGCCGCACGATCCCGAGCCGACAGACGTCCGGTACCGGCTGCCGCCAGAGACTTGGCCTGAGTCGCCAGATACAAGGCCCCGCCGTAGTTCTCCTGACTGAACTCGGTGGAGGCCTCTCGCAGGAGTCGGGCGGCCTGGGTGGCTTCAGGTGCGGTCTGCTGAGCCGACCGACCTTTCAGCGGTTGCAGCGCGACCTCGGCCTCCGCCATGCCTGACGCAGCCTCCGCTCTACTGGCCAGGGTCTGGAGCTTGGCCATGGCGCGAACTACCTCCTCCCGGGCCTCGTCCAGCTGTCCCTGCAGCTCTTCGACTTGGACCGTTTTCTCCAACAGGGCGAGCTCGAGCCGGGAGATGCGCCGATCCTGTTCGACCTTAACCACCGGCTGCACTTGGACGGCAGGGCGAGCCGCTGGGGCAGGTGCCGGGGCCGTTTCAGCGGATTTGGCGGCGCAGCCGATCAGGGGCAGCCCCAGGAGCAGAACCAGGACGCCGGTTGACGCAAGTTGCCCGTTAACCCGTCTGTCTGACATGGGCCTGGCCCCGTAAAGCGTGATTTCAGCGGCTAGTACGACTCGAAAGCGGAGTTAGAGCAATGCACGTGCCGGGTGGGGTGAGGCGGGAATACAGGGAAGGGAAGCGGACCGAATAGCCTCAGTGCGAACGGCGGGAGTTGAACCCGCACCCCTTTCGGGACAGGATCCTAAGTCCTGCGCGTCTGCCGATTCCGCCACGTTCGCGTCGACCCGTAGTATAACTCATCCACATCCTGATCTTGTTGCGTTCTCCGTGAGATTGATCACTCCGTCATCTTCTTACCAAGTCTACGTTGTCAGCTTGCTGTAACCGAATGTGATTTTCGCCATCGAAGAACAAGGAGAGTCATGATGAGCAATCGAGCCAACGAGACCACCCGAACCAGCGGTACGGTGGTGGGTCTTTTTCACAATCAGGCGGACGCTGAGCGAGCGATACAGCGGCTCAAGGAAAGAGGCTTCTCGGAAAACCAGATCGGGGTAGCCATCAAGGACCGAAGCAAGCAGGAGGACCTGATCGAGGGGACGGGAACGCAGGCGGCGGAAGGCGCAGCTACCGGGGCAATTGGAGGTGGTGTGCTGGGTGGGGTTATCGGACTGCTCGCGGGAGTCGGCGCCCTGGCCATCCCCGGTGTCGGTCCCATCATCGCGGGCGGAACCCTGGCTTCGACCCTCGCTGGGGCTGGGATTGGGGCGGCCGCGGGTGGCCTACTTGGCGCCCTGGTGGGGATGGGCGTGCCCGAAGAAGATGCCAAGCACTTCGATCAAGGGTTCCGCTCGGGAGGCACCCTGGTCACAGTTTCGGCCGGAAACCGCGCTGAAGAAGCTCGGACCTGCCTCTATGAGAGCGGCGCCGATCTCGGCTCGATGGGGCGGGGCATGAGCAGCGCGGTCGGGTCGAGCCGGGGCTCGAGCTCGAAGGAGTCCACCCAGAGCATCGAGCTCAGGGAGGAGGAGCTGCGGGCCCAGAAGGAGCGGGTGCAGGCCGGTGAGGTTCGGGTCCGGAAGGAGGTAGTGAGTGAAGAGCGCACCATCGAGGTGCCGGTCACCCGCGAGGAGGTGGTGGTCGAGCACAGGCCCGCTCAGGGCCGCACCGCGGAAGGCCGGATCGATGAAGATGAGGAGATCCGGATCCCGGTGATGGAAGAAGAGGTGCGGGTGGAGAAGACCCCGGTCGTCAGGGAAGAGGTTACCCTGAAGAAGCGTCAGGTACATGACACCGAGCGGGTGTCCGATACTGTGCGCCGGGAAGAGGCCAGAGTAGAGCGTACCGGTGACGCCAACGTCCGGGGAGAAACCGACGCATGGCGGGGGAACGAGCGGAGATACCGGCACGATACCAACTACAGTGGGCCGGAGCGCCGTCTGTCTCGCGTCTAGTCCAGCATCCTGACAGCACTCTAAGCCGGGGGACTTCGCGTTCTCCGGCTTTTGTGCGACCGGCGACCCGGGTGAGGCATCGTCTTGGTTGTGCCCCCTCGACGGCGGCTCTAAGCTTCAGATACGATCGATAAGGAAACGTTTCCGGATGTCTACCTCTTCTCGCTTCCGGCCGCTTTCACCCTCATTTACCCCACTCCTGCGGTACGGTGTCGCCGTGGTGTCGGTGGGTTTGGGCGCTCTACTGCTGTTCGGGATGGGGAAGATGGCGGCAGGCGCCTACGACGGCCGGCCGGTTCTGCTCGTTGCTGTCGCGGTAAGCGCACTCTACGGTGGAATCGGGCCAGGTATGCTGGCGCTTGCACTTGCTACCTTGGTGGCTCGCGATCCGGTGCTTGCCGTCGCCGGAGTTCTCCTGGTTTTGCTGTGTGCCCGGTTCAGGAGAGTCGGCCCCGGCCAGCCAGCTCCCTCGGCCGCGCGGCCCACCCCGCATTCGGCCGACGATCGGCCGGTTCTGCCGCTCGTAGTACCCGACCCGAAACCTGCAGTTGCTACAGTCGAATCACCGCGTCCTCGCGAAGCCACCACCGAAGCTACCTGGCGGTTCCGTCACGAGCAGCCCCTGGACATCACACTGCCCGAAGACGAGCAGGTCGAGCATCTCTATCTGTACTCGGTGCTGGCTGAGTGTAACGACGCATTCGCCCGGATGTATGGCTTTCGCTCTGCTGCCGACGTGGTTGGAACCCGCCTTGTGGTGTTTTGTCCTCCGTCAAACCCGGAGAACCTCGCCTACCTCCGAAGCTTCATTCGAAGCGGTTATCGCCTGGAAGATGCGCACTCCCATGAGATCGATCGGTATGGCAAGTCCAAATATTTCGTGAACAACCTGGTGGGGATCTTCGAGAGAGGGCAGCTGGTAGGGGCCTGGGGAACCCAGCGGGATGTCACTGAACTCAAGGGCAGCAAAGCACCTCAGGAATACAGCTCCCGACTCCATTCGACAAAGAGCTCATCGCAGTAGCTGTTGTTGCTCGAGGTTGCAGTCTTGACTCGCTTCCCACCGGGGAGCACGGCGAAGGCGCAAAACTGTGCGACCGCCGGTTTGCGATTGGGCCCGGTGCACTCTGGTACCGCGGTGACGTTCACCTGGATCCAGACGGAATGGTCCGGGTGGGTCCGCTGCCACTGCGCGCACCTCCCTCCTACGTCAGGATCAACCTGAAGCCCGTTGGGCTTGATCATGATCTGATTTACCGTTCCGGCCGCGGTTGCCGTGGGGCGAACGTATTGCCAAGGGGTACAGCTCTCATCCACCGGGAAGCCATCATGCTGGGTCGTGACACAAGAGAGCCCGGCGAAGGTCTCGCCTCTCTGGGGAACCGGTAGGTAGACGGTGTCCGACAACTGGTTGGGAGTCTGGCTCGCGAGCACCGCCGCCTTACCCTGGCCGGGAGTGACCTTGATTAGAACGGAATCGGGCCGTCCTTCCGGGACTGACAAGGTGAGATCCCAGGAGACCACGACCTGAAGGGAGTCGCCTACCTCGACCAGGGCGGAGCGCACCTCAACCGCGTACGACAGCTTGGGAAGAGGATGCTGGGGGTGATCCCGGAGGAACCCGTCCAGCATCAGGGAGGCAACCAGCGTTGCTAGGCCCGCGTAAATCAGCCAGTTCCGAATGTTGAGGGGGCGCGAAGTGGGAGGCGGCAGGGGCTCGGCTCGGCGTCTCCGAACACTCCGGACGTGAACCTCAGGCTTGGCCACAACGGGTCTCCATTCGGATCATTTCAGCGTCTGCTCACCCTGCTCGAACACGACATCCACCGGAATTCCCTTGCTTCCGAGCCGGGCCAGATCCTGCTGGAGGGTCGGTGACAGCTTTCCCCGTTCCTCCATGAAGCGGGTCACGCCCGGGTAGTCTCCATTGCCCTGGAAGCGGAGTATCTGCTCGGCCAGAGCATTCACTGCTTCCGTCATCCGGGCAAAATCAACTCGATACCGTCCCGTGGTGGAGTCCCGGCTGAACGCGCCCCGTTGTTCGAAGAAGGAGAACTGAGCGGCGTTGGCTCTGCCGTGCGCGTTGGAGGCGCCGAATCGAATCGAGCGGAAGATACTGGCCAGAAAGGTGACGTAATTGTCCTCCAGCGGAGCCTTCAACTCCCCCCGTTGTTGCAGCTTGGTGATCATGTAGAGGCCCAGGATATCAGCTTTGCCTTCTTCCAGAGCACCTGCCTGCTCCTTTAGAGCCTCGCGCACTGTTCCCTTATGGTTGATGGTGTTCTTGATCCCCAGCCCGTGCGCCACCTCGTGGAACATGACGTTGGAAAAGAACGCATCAAAGTTGAGGTGGCTTCGTTGGTCCTGAGCGATGAGCTCGTCAGCCACAGGCAGCAGGATCTTCTCGAACTTGGCCTGCATGGCATTCCTGAGCTGTAATCGGCGGGTTCCCTTCCGAAGCTGCACCTCCTCATCATTGGGCAAATTGATCGCTATTGTCTTCGAGCCCGCGTTGGCATCGCCGGCGTAGTAGACGGCATCGTA
Organism: uncultured Gemmatimonadales bacterium; assembly: GCA_963698975.1. Lineage (GTDB taxonomy): Bacteria > Gemmatimonadota > Gemmatimonadetes > Gemmatimonadales > GWC2-71-9 > CAVVWJ01. The sequence goes on along the minus strand of CAVOSV010000002.1, from coordinate 218,257 downwards.
TGCGTTGAGATCGGAGTCAGTGCCCGGCTTTTCCCGCTTGTAAGCGGCGGGAACCGGCAGATCCCGCTGCAGGCCCGGTAGCATGGCCGCGTAGTGAGCGAGGCGGGCGCTCCATTCCTTGTCTTTTACCAGAACAAAGGCTTCGTTGGCAGTCTTGTAACCGAAGAGCGCGTCTTCGTAGTTCTCGATGGGACCGATTACCAGATCGAGGGTGTTGTTCTTCATGTCGAGCCATGCCAGATCGCTGGGCTGGTACTCGTCGGTCTCCAGCGCGCGGGCTCGCAGCTCCAGATACCTCCGCAATCCGGGGTCATCCGCCAGCGCTGCGGCCTTTTTCAAATTGGCTGTCGCCGCAGCAACCTCTGTGGCAAAGGCGAGATGATATGCCGTGGAAACCAGGTGACCGGCCGAATCCCGATGAACCATGGTGTACTGGCTGCGGAGCTCCTTTCCGGTGCGCGACTGTGCCGCCGACGCGAACTCCTCCTTGGTTATGTCTCGAGGATAGAAACCGGAACCGGGCGGCTTGGGCCCAACCCCGTCTATGAACGGAGCGTTGTTGTTCAGCCGGTCCCAAGGTCCGTAATTGATCTCGGCGTATCGCCGAACCGCCGGATCCTTAATCCCTCGAAGGAGGTGCTCCCGGTCGCCATAAGCTTGGCGCCAGAAGATCTCATCCATTGAGCGAGCGGCGGCAATTAGCAAGGGCAGCATTTGCCGCTCGTGCGGGCTGAGCTTGGTCAGATCGGTAGTCAGCGGGACGCTGGTATACTGAGCGAGCTTGGTCTCAATTGGAGAGCCGGAGCTGCGGGCGGAGCTATCTGCACTCTTCGGCGCGTCAGCTCGACAGGACATCAGAGCGAGGCAGGTAGAGAGAACAATAGTTCGCAATGTTCGCTGGATCATGCTGGCCCGCTTACCTCCCTTCCAGCTCCCGCTCCCCCGGAGTATGCCGCTCCGCCCGCCCGGTCCCGGGATGGGACTTGGCCTCCAGGTAGCGCTCGCCCTTGAGCCGCACGAAGGTGACAAACCGCTCGTACTCCTCATCCGACAACCCGTTTGCGATAGCCGGAATCAACCCCTTGACCAGCGTGATGCGCTCTTCCAGTGCCAGCATGTTCGCCTGGTCGACCAGCGCCCTGATGGCAGGGTGGTTCATCCAGTCGGTGGCTTCACTGGTTGTCATCTGACGCGCTCCTGGAAGAAATGGTGCCGGTCAGTCGCCGGCAGTGGCGGCAACGGCAGCGATCTCGATGGCTCGGTCCAGCTCACTCAGCAGATGACCCACGTCCCGCCAGACGGCACGCGCGCCCACGTCGAACAGCTGCTGCTCGGTGGCAGGCCCGGTGAGAACCCCCAGGAATGCGACCCCCGCGCCCTGGCAGGCTTCTCCATCATACACCGTGTCACCTACCATGGCGCAATGTGAGGCCGGTAGCTCGAGCTTCTTTACCGCGTCCACCACCAGGTCAGGCGATGGCTTGCTGGGTTCGTCGGGGCTCTTGGAAACCACCACGTCGGGCAGCCGGCTCAGATTTAAGCCGGCGCTGGCCGAGGTAGCGGCCAGATGCTTCTCGTCACTCGAGGTGGCGAGAGCGGTGCGGATCCCTCGAGCCCGGAGGACTTCGAAGATCTCGGCGGCACCAGGGAAGATCCGGAAACGTTGATTACGGGCAATCTCGAGGAACTCTGCCTTCTGAGCTTTGCGAAGCTCCTCTCCCAGCCGTTCCTCTGTCTCAGCACCCAGAATGGAAGGAACCAGCTTGTCGCCGCCCTTGCCGATTTCGGGCACGATCCGCTCCGGCGGGATTTGAAAACCGAGCCGCCGGAAGGCGCGGCACCAGGCCTCGACGTGCCCCGGATTGGTATCCACCAGGGTCCCGTCGACATCGAAGATCATTCCGTTCACGGTCATGAAGAAAATTAGCTAAAAACGAAAGGAGGGGGGTGGAAACGGCGGAAGGACGGAGGGCGGTACGAAGAAGCGCCTCTGGTGGTCAGGGCGCTTCTTCGTTCCGCCCTCCGTCCTTCCGTCCTACTTGTCCGCTAGCCGAATCCGCTCCACCCGTTTGCCCTGCGCCCGCGGATTGTAGATGCCCAGGGTGACGATGCTGCCCGGCTTCTCGGCCTTGAGCGCATTCCGGAGATCGGCCTCGGTCTTCACCGGCTTGTCCTCGACCGAAAGAATGATGTCGGGCCCGTTGTTCTGGGGGTCGTCGTACAGCGTCTGCCAGGAGGGTCCGCCCGGCGTAACGTCGGTGACCACGAGCCCGCGCATGTTCGAGGGCAGCTGAAGCTGCTGAGCCACCTCCGAGGTGACCGGCTCGACACTGACGCCGAGCCGATTCATGGCCGAACCGCCGGTGTTGTCGGCGTTGTCCGAGTCGCCCTGGTCGGCGGCTGCCAACTGCGGCTGCTCGTTAAGGGCCTGGAGCTTGACGTTAAAGGTCTTCCGGACGCCCCCCTTCCGGGCAACCTCGACCTTGACCACCTCGCCCGGCTTGCGGAATCCGATCACCTGTTGGAGCTGGCCTACTCTCTCGACCGGCTTGCCGTCCACCGAGATGATCACGTCGCCAGGGAGAATTCCGGCGGCTTTGGCAGGCGAGTCGTCGGTGGGGATGTCCTTGACCACGACTCCCCGGATCTCCGGCAGACCCACGTAGGCGGCGTCGTTAAGGGTCACGTTGTCGATGGAGACGCCCAACGCGGCGCGATGGACCGATCCGGTTTCGATCAGCTGATTCATGACCGTGCGGGCGAGATTGATCGGGATGGCAAAGCCATAGCCCGAGTAGAAGCCGGTCTCGCTCGCTATGGCGGAGTTGATCCCGATGACCTCGCCCCGGACACTCACCAGGGGTCCACCCGAGTTGCCCGGGTTGATGGCTGCATCGGTCTGGATGAAGTCCTGAATGCTGCCCTGGCCGCGACCCGGCAATCCTTGCAGCGCCCGGCCCTTAGCGCTGACGATGCCGGAGGTGACCGTGAAGGTGAGCCCCTCACCCAGCGGATTCCCGATTGCCAGCACCCACTCTCCCACGCGGGCGTCGTCGCTATTGCCCAAGGCGACAGGCTGGAGGCCCTTGGCGTCGATCTTGAGCACGGCCACGTCTGTATTGGCGTCGGTTCCAATGACCTTGGCCTTGAACTCACGGCGGTCCAGCAGGCGAACCGTGACCTGCTCGGCACCCTCGACCACGTGATTGTTGGTCAGGATATAGCCATCGGCGGAGATGACGAATCCGGAGCCGCTGCCCTGCTCGATGTCGGGCTGTTGCCGGAAGCGGGGAAAGAACCGCTCCATGCCCGGAGGCACTCGCTGCCGCGTGGTCTGCTCAGTGCGCTGAGAGCGGATATAGACCACCGTTGGTTTTACGTGCTCCGCAACGGCGGCAAAGGCTTCACTCAGGTCCTGCAGGGGTTTGGCGGCTGGAATCGAGGGAGCCGGTACCTGCGTTATCGGAGAAGCCTGACGACCCTGAACCTGAGCCGAGGAGCGGCTGGGCAGATCGAGCAAGCCGGCGAAGAGCAGCCCCAAGGCAAAAGCCAGGGCGACCAGTCCTCCGAACTTGAGCCAGTTCAATGATCGTGCAGACATCGAAAGGTCCTTCGAGAAAGCGTTGGGGTCACGCGGCCTGGTATCAATTTAACCCTACACCCAAGCCCGGTGTTGAGTTTCCACATCATCAGGGGCGGGTAAGCGGGAAGCGGGGAGGCAGAGACAGAGGGCCGAAGTTCCCTCCATCCCTGCTTCCCCGCCTCCTCCTCGTTCTTTGACCTACTTCTTTTCGTCTACAATCTCGTAGTCGGCCTCGACCACGTCATCCGGGGAGGCGCCCGGCTCCTGGCCGCCACCCTGAGGCTGACTTCCGCCGCTCGGCTCGCCCGATCCACCCGGTGTACCCGTTCCAGCGGCCTGGTAGAGCGAGGCTCCTGCCGCCGAGTAGGCCTGGTTCAACTCGTCCAGAGCTCGACGGATACCATCGGTTTCACCGGTGCGAAGCGCTTGGCGTCCGCCCTCGAGTGCCGCATCCAATCTCGATTTGGCGTCGGCCGGCAGTCGGTCCGCCCACTCCTTGCTGTCCTTCTCGACCCGGTATACCAGGCTGTCGAGCTGGTTACGAGCCTCGATCTGCTCCCGGCGGTCCTGGTCTTCCTGAGCGTGCTGCTCGGCGGCCTTCACCATCCGATCGATCTCGGTGTCACTGAGACCGCTGGAGGCTTCGATCCGGATCTTTTGTTCCTTACCGGTGGTCTTGTCCTTGGCCGAGACGTGGAGAATGCCGTTGGCGTCGATGTCGAAGGTGACCTCGACCTGAGGCATGCCCCGAGGTGCCGGCGGAATGCCGGTCAGTTGGAACTTGCCGATGGTCCGGTTGTCCATCGCCATCTGGCGCTCGCCCTGAAGGACGTGGATCTCGACCGTAGTCTGGTTGTCCTCAGCCGTCGAAAACGTCTCCGATTTCTTGGTCGGGATGGTAGTGTTTCGCGGAATCAGGACCGTGGTTACACCGCCGAGGGTCTCGATGCCCAGCGACAGTGGAGTCACGTCGAGCAGCAGCACATCCTTGACCTCGCCGCCCAGCACTCCACCCTGAATCGCGGCGCCGATCGCCACGACTTCGTCCGGATTGACGCCCTTGTGGGGCTCCTTCCCGAAGAAGTCTTTCACGACTTCCTGCACCTTCGGCATGCGGGTCTGGCCGCCCACCAGAATGACCTCGTCCACCCGCTTCGGGTCGACGCCAGCATCCTTGAGGGCCTGCTGCATGGGCGGGATGCTCCGCCCCACCAGATCATCCACCAGCTGCTCGAACTTGGCCCGGGTCAGCGTGATGTTCATGTGCTTGGGCCCGGACTGGTCGGCCGTGATGAACGGCAGATTGATGTCGGTCTGGGTGACGCTGGACAACTCCATCTTGGCCTTTTCGGCGGCTTCCTTCAGCCGCTGAAGCGCCATGGGATCCTTGGACAGATCGATGCCTTGGTCGCGCTTGAACTCCGTCACCAGCCACTCTATCAGACGCTGGTCGAAGTCATCGCCGCCCAGGTGGGTGTCGCCGTTGGTGCTCTTGACCTCGAACACCCCCTCCGCGAGCTCCAGCACCGAAATGTCATAGGTGCCGCCGCCCAAGTCGTAGACCGCGACCTTCTCTTCCTTCTTCTTGTCCAGGCCGTATGCCAGAGCGGACGCAGTGGGCTCATTGATGATGCGGACCACGTCGAGGCCGGCAATCTTGCCCGCATCCTTGGTGGCCTGCCGCTGAGCGTCGTTGAAGTACGCCGGGACGGTGATGACCGCCTTCTCCACCGTATGGCCGAGGTAGTCTTCCGCCGTCTGCTTCATCTTCTGGAGAATCATCGCGGAGATCTCGGGCGGGGTGTACCGCTTGCCCTGGATTTCGACCGCGGCCAGCCCATTGGGCCCCTCGACCACCTTATACGGCAGCCGCTTGGCCTCGTCCTGAAGCTCACTGAAGCGGCGGCCCATCAGCCTCTTGATCGAGAAGATCGTCTGTTTGGGGTTGGTGACGGCCTGGCGCTTGGCCACCTGGCCAACCAGACGCTCTCCGTCCTTGGTAAAGGCTACGACCGAGGGGGTGGTCCGCCCACCTTCGGCATTGGGGATAACGACGGGATCGCCGCCCTCCATGACTGCCACAACCGAGTTGGTTGTGCCCAGGTCGATGCCGATGATTTTAGATGCCATGTTTACTCCGATAGCTCATAATGTTGCCGTGAATGCCAGTTTGTTGCTCGCAGACGGGTCGACCGGTGCAGGAGCAAGCGCCGTACCGTTGAAAACTGCCTTTTTGGCATAAAAACTGGCCCAGGACTACCCGTGACATGGCTCACGACGGTCCCCTCCTGCCTCCCGTTAGGTTGGACGTTGCCTCTACCCTTGGGGCACGGGTGGTCTTGAAGGGCTCACCGAACGTGAGGAGGTAGCCATGCTGTGGACGATCTTCGTGATACTCCTGGTGCTGTGGCTGCTGGGGGTCGTCACATCCTACACCCTCGGGGGTTTCATCCACGTCCTGCTGGTCATCGCGGTCATCCTGGCGGTGATGCAGTTGATCCAGGGCAGAAGGGCTTTGTAGAGAGGGCTACGGCTATTGGCTATGACCCTCTCTGACCCATAGCCAATAGCCGTAGCGGCCCGATGCCCCGCAAGCTCTCGTCTCGCGCAGAGAAGATTCGTTATGCCGTCGTCGGCCTGGGACATATCGCCCAGGTCGCCGTCCTGCCGGCTTTTGCCCACGCCGAAAATTCCGAGCTAACGGCCCTCGTCTCCAGCGACTCCGAGAAGCTGGAAAAGCTCGGACGCAAGTATAAGGTCCAGGGTCGGTACTCCTACCAGGAGTTCGAGGACTGTCTGGATAGTGGGACGGTCGACGCGGTCTATATAGCTCTACCCAATCATCTTCACCGGGAGTACTCAGAGCGGGCGCTGCGACGCGGGAAACACGTCTTGTGCGAGAAGCCCATGGCGGTGACCGAGGAAGACTGCCGCTCCATGATTCAGGTGGCCGAAGAGAGCAGGGCCAAGCTCATGGTAGCGTACCGGCTGCACTTCGAGGAAGCCAACCTGAAGGCGATCGACCTGGTTCAAAGCGGAAAGCTGGGAGACCCGAGACTGTTCGACTCCGTCTTTACCATGACGGTCAAGGACGGAGACATCCGCCTGAATCCTCGGGAACTTGGGGGCGGAACCCTGTACGACATCGGGATCTACTGCATCAACGCGGTGCGCAATCTGTTTGGAGCGGAGCCGATGGAGGTTGTGGCGTTCAGCGCCAACAAGGGAGACCAGCGTTTTCTGCAGTGCGAGGAAACCACCAGCGCCATCCTTCGCTTCCCCGGCCGAGAGCGGCTGGCCACCTTTACCTGCAGCTTCGGGGCGGCGGATGTCTCGCATTACCGGGTGGTCGGCTCCAAAGGGCAGTTGGTGATGGATCCTGCCTATGAGTATGCCGGAGAGCTCCAGCAGCAGATCACGGTGGATGGCCGGACCCGGAGCAAGACTTTCCCCAAGCGGGACCAGTTTGCGCCCGAGCTGGTCAGCTTCTCCGAAGCCGTCCTTACGGGCAATGCCCCGGCGCCGTCGGGGTGGGAGGGTCTGGCCGACGTCCGGATTATCCGCGCACTCTACCGCTCAGCCGATACGGGCCAGCCGGTAACCCTAGAGCCCTTCAGCAAGGATGCCCGACCCTCGAAGGAGCAGGAGCTCCGCCGTCCCCCAGTTTCGAAACCCGAGCTGGTCAACACCGAAGCGCCGTCTGAGTGACCCACCGGCTCGGCTATATTGAGCCATGTTCCCCTATAAAGACGATAATCCCACCCTCGCCACACCCTTCGTAACGCTGCTCCTAATCGGGTTAAATGTGGTGTCGTGGGTGGTGGTGCAGGGAATGGGTGCGGAGCCCAATCTCTCACGCTCGGTCTGCGAGCTTGGCCTTATCCCCGGTGAGTTCCTGGGGCGGCTGCCGGACGGCTTCAGCATCCCGATGAGCCGCACCATGGCCTGCGTCATCGAAGGGGATCCCAGTTGGTATACCCCGCTCACCTCCATGTTTCTCCACGGCGGTTGGTTTCATCTCATCGGCAACATGTGGTTTCTCTGGGTCTTCGGAAACAACGTGGAAGATTCGATGGGCCGAATCCGCTATTTCTTCTTCTATATCATCTGTGGTCTCGCTGCCGCCGCGTCGCAAACCCTGGTGAACCCCGGGAGCGCCGTTCCCATGGTTGGCGCGTCCGGAGCCATCAGCGGGGTCATGGGTGCGTACGTGGTGCTCTATCCGAAAGTGCGGGTTCACATGCTGGTGATCCTGGGGATCTTCATCACCCGTATCGTGGTCCCGGCGTATCTCATGCTGGGCTACTGGTTCCTGCTTCAGCTGGTCGGCGGTGGGTTGGCGAGCGGAGAGGGCGGTGTGGCCTTCTGGGCCCATGCCGGCGGGTTCGTCACCGGCGCGGTGTTGATCTCGATGTTCCGTGATCCCGCGCTGGTGGCCAAGCATCGGGCGCTGGCCAGAACGGTGAATACCCTGGGATACCGCGAACAGACCTGATGCAGGGCCGGCGGCAGTTGTCGAATGCGGGGCCGCCGGTAACTTCCACCATGCCCTCACTGCCGCCGGCGCGAATTCCCTCCTCACCCACGGGGGCTCTGGAGGTGCCCGTCACCCCCAGAAATCCCGGCATTCCACTCGAGCTCGACTGGATCAAGGAAGTCCGGGTCAACCGCAGCGCCACCGAGCGCCGCGCGGCCACGCTGCGGACCAGGCGAACGGTTAAACGGGAGTGGCAGGCAGCCTGGCTTCTCCGGGCAATCACCCTGATCGATCTGACGACCCTGCAGGGCGACGACACCGCAGGCCGAGTTCGACGTCTTTGCGCCAAGGCTCGTCGGCCGGTCAGGTTTGATCTGCTGGAGTCAATGGAGGCGCGGCAGCTTCCCATCCGGGCGGCGGCCGTCTGCGTCTATCACGCATTCGTCGAGACCGCGGTTGAAGCACTGGAGGGCTCCGGCATACCAGTCGCTGCCGTGTCCACCGGATTTCCCGCCGGTCTGTCACCCTACCAGCAGCGAATCGAGGAGATACGCGCGTCGATTGAGGCCGGCGCGGAAGAGATCGATGTGGTCATCACCCGGGCTCATGTGCTGACGGAGAACTGGTCTGCGCTCTACGACGAAGTGCGTACCATGCGGCAGGCTTGTGGTGACGTCCACATCAAGACCATCCTCGCGACGGGGGAGCTTGCTACTCTCGGGAACGTCGCCCGGGCAGCCCTGGTGTGCATGATGGCGGGCGCCGACTTCATCAAGACTTCGACCGGCAAGGAGTCGGTGAACGCCACGCTGCCGGTGGGCCTGGTGATGTGTCGCGCGATCAGAGAATACCAGGAGCGCACCGGCCATCTCGTCGGGCTCAAGGCCGCTGGTGGGCTCCGCTCGGCACGCGAGGCGCTGGACTGGATGGCGCTGATGAAGGATGAGCTGGGCGATCTCTGGCTCCGGCCGAACCTGTTCCGCATCGGCGCCAGCACGCTGCTCTCCGACATCGAGCGGCAACTGGAGCATTTCGTTACCGGCCGCTATTCAGCCGCCCACCGGCATCCGTCTGCATGAGGTAAGTGCCAGGATGACACCGTAACGCCCTATGGCATCCATTCCCGAAATTTTCCAGTCGATGGAATACGGTCCTGCCCCCGAATCCAGCGGACCGGTGCAAGCCTGGCTCGAGGGGCGAGGACGGAAATTCGGGTTGTTCATCGGGGGTAAGTGGAGCGAGTCGGGTCGGGAGACGTTCGACACCCTGAATCCCGCCACCGCAAAGCCTCTGGCCTCGCTCACGCAAGCGACTGCGGCCGACATTGAACGCGCGGTTGCCGCCGCACGCAGGGCTCAGCCCGAGTGGTGGACACTCGGCGGGCACGGCCGGGCCCGCTATCTGTACGCGATCGCCCGCCAGATCCAAAAACACAGCCGGCTCTTTGCCGTCCTGGAATCGCTGGACAACGGCAAGCCGATCCGGGAGTCCCGAGACATCGACGTGCCGCTGGTGGCGCGCCACTTCTATCACCACGCCGGCTGGGCTCAGCTGATGGAGCAGGAGCTGCCGGAGCGGGAGCCGGTGGGAGTTATCGGGCAGATCATTCCGTGGAACTTCCCTCTCCTGATGCTGGCCTGGAAGATTGCCCCCGCGCTCGCCATGGGAAATACCGTCGTGCTCAAGCCGGCTGAGTTCACCTCTCTGACGGCCCTGAGGTTTGCTGAGCTGTGCGAGGAGATCGGCATCCCCGGCGGCGTGGTGAACATCGTGACGGGGGACGGCCGGACCGGCGAAGCCCTGGTGAAGCATCCTGATGTGGACAAGATCGCTTTCACCGGCTCGACCGAGGTGGGGCGGCTGATCCGCCAGGCGACAGCCGGGAGCGGGAAGAAACTATCGCTCGAGCTGGGCGGAAAGTCTCCCTTCATCGTTTTCGGCGACAGCGATCTGGAAAGCGTGGTCGAAGGTGTGGTCGATGCCATCTGGTTCAACCAGGGCCAGGTCTGCTGCGCCGGATCGCGAATTCTGGTGCAGGAAGGATCGCAGGAGCGCCTGGTTTCCAAGCTCAAGGCTCGAATGGAGACGCTCCGGGTGGGCGATCCGTTGGACAAAGCGGTGGATATGGGGGCCATCATCGCGCCGGTGCAGCTGGAGAAGATCCAGCAGCTGGTGCGCCGGGGCGAAGACGAGGGCGCTACACTGTGGCAGCCATCGTGGAGCTGTCCCCGGGACGGCTGGTTCTTTCCGCCCACGCTGTTCACCGAGGTGTCGCCAGCGGCGACAATCGCACAGGTGGAGATCTTCGGCCCGGTCGTGGTGCTGATGACCTTTCGCACGCCGGCCGAAGCAGTGGAGCTGGCCAACAACACGCGCTATGGCCTGGCCGCCAGCGTCTGGACCGAGAACATCAACCTGGCGCTCGACGTAGCCCCTCAGCTCAAGGCGGGCACCGTCTGGATCAACTGCACCAACGTGTTCGACGCCGCCAGCGGCTTCGGCGGGTATCGGGAGAGCGGTTTCGGGCGAGAAGGGGGACGAGAGGGGCTGAGGGAGTATGTGAAGTGGGCGGGGCAGCGGGGCAGCGGGGCAGCGGGGCAGTTAGTAAAACGTGCCAACGCACGAGCGGGTGGTCAGTCTGTTAGGCGGAAAGACGTTACCAGTCTCAGAACAACCGCCTCCACGCGACTGCCCAGCCGCCCCGCTGCCCCGCTGCCCGCGATCGACCGAACCGCGAAACTCTACATCGGTGGCAAACAGGTCCGTCCGGATTCCGGTTACAGCATCCCGGTCCTGGATCGCGCGGGCAAACACCTGGGCGAAGTGGGGCAGGGAAATCGAAAGGACATTCGCAACGCCGTCGAAGCGGCGCACAAGGCATCGAACTGGGCTCGCGCCACCGCCCACGCCCGGGCTCAGGTGCTGTACTATCTGGCGGAGAACCTGGCGGCCCGAGCCGAGGAGTTTGCTGGTCGGCTGCAAGCGTTTGGCGAGGCGGGGGACAACGAAGTCGCCCTGACGATCGAGCGGATTTACACCTATGCGGCATGGGCCGACAAGTACGATGGCGCCGTGCACCATACACCGTATCGCAATGTCACCCTGGCCATGCCGGAGCCAATCGGCGTGCTCGGCGTCGTCGCGCCGCCCGAATGGCCGCTGCTTGGTTTCGTCTCTGCCGTGCTTCCCGCGGTGGCGCTGGGCAACACGGTGGTAGCGGTCCCATCGCCTGCGGCCCCGCTGGCGGCCACGGATCTCTATCAGGTGCTGGAGACCTCAGACGTGCCGGACGGCGTCATCAACATCGTAACCGGCGACCCCACTGAGTTGGGACGGATCCTGGCTGCTCATGACGATGTCGACGGGATCTGGTACTTCGGGGACGAAGAGACCGGAGCGGAAGTGGAACGGCTCTCGGCCGGCAACATGAAGCGAACCTGGGTCGAGGAGGCCGGATCCCGCGATTGGACCAGCGTTAAGCTCGGTGCCGGCGAAGAGTTCCTCGAGCAGGCGACTCAGGTCAAGAACATCTGGATTCCCTACGGGGAATAGCTGGGAGCTAGTAACTGGGAGCTGGGAGCTACTAGCTGGGAGCCAAGCAGCTGCTAGCTCCTAGCTCCTAGCTCCCTCGACTCCCCCCGATCCTCGGCGTGATGCTTGATCGAGCGCCCTTCCACCAAAAAGACCACGTCTTCGCCGATATTCGTTGCCAGGTCGGCAATCCGCTCCAGGTTCCGGCTCACCAGAAACAGCTCCATGCCCGCCCCGATGGTGTGCGGGTCTTCCATCATGTGGGTCAGCAGGATCCGGAAAACCGAGCGGTGCAGCGCGTCCACCTTGTCGTCGCGCTTGCAGACTTCGCGCCCCGCATTGGCATCACCCCGAATGAAGGCCTCCAGCGCATCGGATAACATCTCCCGGGCCAGCCGAGCCATTTCCACGATCTCGGGCTCCGGCGCAATGGGCCGAGCCTGAAGCAGCCGCTCGGTCGATTGCGCAATGTTGACCGCGTGGTCACCAACCCGCTCGAGGTCGTTGGCGATCTTGAGTGCCGAGGTGAGCATGCGGAGATCGCGCGCCATCGGCTGCTGCAGCGCCAGCAGATTAATGCATTGCTCCTCGATCTCCACTTCCATGGCGTCGATCACCCGATCGCCGGCAATCACTCGCCTGGCCTTCTCGCTGTCGCGCTCCAGCAGCGCCTCTACCGCCAGGCCCAGCGCGGCCTCCGCCTCACCGGACATGGTGAGCAGCCGCACCTTGACATGGCTCAGCTCGTCATGAAAATGACGATGGACATCGACACTCATCCGAATCTCCCGGTGATATATGCCTCGGTGCGTTCGTGGGCCGGCTTGGTGAACAGCCGCTCGGTCTCCTCGAACTCGACCAGCTGGCCGCGATCGAAGAAGCCGGTGTAGTCGGAGACGCGCGCCGCCTGCTGCATGTTGTGGGTCACGATCACTATGGTGTAGTGCTGCTTCAATTCGACGATCAACTCCTCGATCCGCTGAGTGGCAATCGGGTCGAGCGCCGAGCAGGGCTCATCCATCAGGAGGACCTCAGGCTGGTTTCCCAGCGCGCGCGCAATGCAGAGCCGCTGCTGCTGTCCCCCGGATAATCCTGTGCCAGGCTCCTCCAGACGGTCCTTCACCTCGTCCCACAGGCCTGCCTGACGGAGACAACGCTCGACCAGGTCGGGCAGATCGCGCCGGCTCACCAGCGCGTTGAGGGTGGGACCGTAGGCCACATTCTCGAATACGGTCTTCGGAAACGGATTGGGCCGCTGAAACACCATACCCACCCGCTGCCTGAGTGACACCAGGTCGGTGCCGGAGCCGAAAACCGAAGTCCCCTCCACCAGAATGTCTCCCTGGTGCCGGATCCCCGAAATCAGGTCGTTCAGCCGATTAATCGAGCGGAGAAAGGTGGATTTGCCGCAGCCTGACGGCCCGATGATCGCGGTGACTGCCTTGCGCGGGATCGCGAAGTTCAGGGCGCGTAATGCTTGCCGTTGCCCGTAGTAAAAACTGAAATCCCGCACCTCAACGGCAACGCCTGCCGCCCCCGCTGCTGCCGAGCGGTTCCGCGCAGTCACGCCAGGCCGACTGAGCAGTACTGCCCCGCCTCCCCGCTGCTCAGCTGCCGCGCCGAACGTCATCCAAACCTCCCGGTGATATATGCCTCGGTCTGATCGTGCCGTGGTGCGGTGAAAATCTGCCGGGATGGTCCGGTCTCGATCATGCTGCCCAGGTAGAAGAAGGCGGTTGTATCGGAGACCCGCGCCGCCTGCTGCATGTTGTGGGTCACGATGATGATGGTGAAGTCGCGCTTCAGCTCGAAGAGCAGCTCCTCGATCCGCTGGGTGCCCTGCGGATCCAGGGACGCAGTGGGCTCGTCCAGCAGAACGACGTCGGGAGAAGGCGCGATGGTCCGAGCCAGACAGAGCCGCTGCTGCTGACCGCCGGAGAGGGCCATCGCGCTCGACTTGAGCCGGTCCTTCACCTCATCCCACAGCGCGGCTTGGCGCAGAGCCTGCTCGACCCGCCCGTTCAGCTCGGACCGGCTCATCCTTCCATTTACCCGCAACCCCGCGGCCGCATTGTCGTAGATCGACATGGTGGGAAACGGAGTGGGCTTCTGGAAGACCATTCCGACCCGGCGCCGCAGCTGCATCACGTTCACTCTCGGGGCATAGATGTCGGCGCCGTCGAGCAGCACCCGGCCGGTGATCCAGCCGTGGTCCGACAGCTCGTGCATCCGGTTCAAGGCGCGGAGAAAAGTCGATTTGCCGCAGCCGGAAGGCCCGATCAACGCGTGAACCCGGTTGGGCGCAAAGCTCAGTGATACCGACTTCACCGCGGTGAACTTGCCGTACATGGCCGACAGCTTGTCGGTCACGATGCGGGGCTGCAGGGCCGTCTCCGGTTCCGATCGGGGCGGGGCGGCGCGGCTCAAGGCGAGCTCAGCTATTGAGGCTGAAGCGGCGTATGGCAAGGCGGGCTCCCAGGCTCAATATGAGGACGACAAGGATCAGCACCAGGGCGGCGGCCCAGGCGTATTGATGCCACTCCTCGTAGGGACCGGTGGCATAGTTGAAGACGGTCAGCGGCAGTGCTGCCATAGGCTGGTTCAGGTCATAGCTCAGGTACTGGCTGCCCAACGCGGTGAACAGAAGTGGGGCGGTCTCGCCGGCAATACGGGCAATGGCCAGGAGAGCGCCGGTCATGATTCCCGGCAGTGTGGTGCGAACCACTACCGAAAGACTGGTGCGCCAGCGGGGATATCCCAGCGCCAGCGCAGCCTCACGCAGAGAGTTGGGCACCAGCTTGATCATCTCCTCCGTGGTTCGGAGCACCATGGGAATCATCAGCAGCGAGAGCGCCACGCCACCCGCCAGCCCGGAGAAGTGCTTCTGCCGGGCTACGATCCAGGCCCAGGCAAAGACCCCGACCACAATGGAAGGCGTTCCGTTCAGCACGTCGGCGACGAATCGGCTGACCCAGGTGAGCCGGCTGGTGGGATATTCGGCGCAATAGATCCCGGCGCTCACTCCGATAGGCAAGCCGATGAGACTGGCCGTGCCCACGATGAGCAGGGTTCCCACCAGGGCATGCACCACGCCGCCGCCCGTCTCACCGGCCGGAGCCGGAGTGCGGGTGAAGAAGTCGAAGGAGAGACTGCCCGCACCTTTGAGCACCAGGTTCAGCAGGATGAAGAACAGCGGGATCAGCGCCACGATCACGGCGCCGATCATCAGCCCGACCATCAAGTTGCTGAGAACCCGCCGGAGCAGCCGCCGGTTCACTGTCGAGTCTCCCTCACAGTGCGCTGCTCCCCGCGCCCGAGCCGCGGGCCACCCGCCAGATCAGGAGCCGGGCCCCTGCATTCACCAGCACCGTTAGTACAAAAAGCACGAAGGCCACGTAGGCCAGCGCCGAAAGATGGAGATCGTCCACTGCCTCCGAGAACTCGTTGGCGATCGCCGCGGCCATGGTGTAGCCCGGCGCAAAGAGGGAGGCGGCGATCTCGTGCCGGTTGCCGATCACCATGGTAACCGCCATGGTCTCGCCCAGGGCTCGGCCCAGTCCCAGGATGATGGCGCCGATCAATCCGGAGCGGGCGTAGGGAACCACGGCGCTGGTAACCGCTTCCCAGCGGGTGGCGCCCAGTGCCAGTGCCGCTTCCCGCTGACTGTTCGGGACCGCCAACAGCACTTCCCGGGACACCGACATCACGTACGGCATCACCATGATGGCCAGGATGATTCCGGCTGCGAGCATCGACGGCCCGTAGATTGGTCCCTGGAACAGCGGGAGAAACCCGAAGGCCTTCCGCAGCAGAGGAAACGCAGTGGTGCGGAGCGCGGGCACCAATACGAAGATCCCCCAGAGCCCGTACACCACGCTGGGGATCGCGGCCAGCAATCCGATGAGAAAGGCCACCGGCTGGCGTACCACTCGGGGAGCAAACTCCGTCAGATAGATCGCGACACCGAGCGAGAGCGGCACCGCTATCAGGAGAGCGATGAGCGAGGAAAGCAGTGTCCCAAAAATCAGCGGGAACGCGCCGAACTCTTCCGCCACCGGGTCCCAGGTGCTCGAGGTGATGAAGTCGAGGCCAAACCGACCTGCCGCAAGCCGTGCCCCGCTCCACAGCTCGTAAACTAGAAACGCCAGAAGGATGGGGATCAGCACAGCGGCGAACGTGAGTACCAGCTTAAAAATCCGGTCGCCGTGGTTGGCTCGCTCGAGCGAGACCGAAGTGAGGGAAACGATTTCCTTGGACTGCTGGGCCGCGGTCATGTCATGAGTGTAGAGCGGGCCTTCTCGTGCGCCGTCACGGGGATGTAACGGCTAGGTCACGGCGAGACTATCTCTGGGAGAGGCGCTGCTCGAGCAGCTCGATGACGGGCACCGGGAGCGGGGCGTAATGCAGATCGGCGGCCATCCGCTGAGCGTTGGGTTGCAGCATCCATTGCAGGAAGCGGTGCAGCAGCCTGGCCTTGGCTGTGTCGCGGGGTTGCCGGGGAACCAGCAGCCAGGTGAAGGAGGAAATCGGGTAGGAATCCTTTCCCGCCGCCCCAGTGATGCTCACCCGAAAATCGGTGTCAGGACCGAGACGAGCACCTGCCGCAGCGGCGGACACGCTCTTGAGGCTGGGCTCGATGAAGACACCCTCGGCGTTCTTGATCCAGGCGTACGGCAAGCCATTCGAGATGGCATAGATCAGCTCGACGTAGCCCAGCGCACCCTCGGTCTGTTTGACCTGTTGGGTGACTCCTTCATTGCCTTTGCCGCCCAAACCGGTGGGCCACTGCACCGAGGTGCCCTTGCCCACCGCTCCCTTCCACTGGGGAGAAATCTTCGAGAGGTAATCGGTAAAAACAAAGGTGGTGCCGCTGCCGTCGGAGCGGTGGACCACGATGATGTCCTGGTCGGGCAGCTTTACGCCCGGGTTGAGAGACCGAAGCCGGGGATCGCTCCACCGACTGATCCGGCCCAGGAAGATGTCCGCCAGGGTGGGTCCATCGAGCTTCAGAGCCGTGTTTCCTGCCGAGGGCAGGTTGTAGGTGGCCACCACCGCGCCGAGCACCGTGGGGACGTGAAGCACGTTTCCCTTGACCGCGTCCATCTGGGCATCGGTCATCGGCGCGTCGGAGGCGCCGAAATCCACCGTGCCCTCGCTGAATTGACGGATGCCGCCACCGGAACCGATCGACTGGTAGTTGATCCGGACGCCGGTCTCTTTGCTGTACGCGTCGAACCATTTGGTGTAGATCGGATTGGGGAAGGTGGCGCCGGCTCCGGTGAGAGCCGTGCCACTACTCGTTACCCCTCCTGGCGAGCTCGACCGCTGAGCCCCGTGATCCCCTGAGGAACAGCCCAGGAGCAGAAAGAGCAGGCCGCGAGAGAGCTGAAACCACCGAGAGGTATTCATGCTGATGCTCAGCGCTCCGCGATCATCTTTCCACCGGCCTTGAGCGATGGCAGCCGGGCCTGCACCAGCTGAACCACCGGCTGCGGCAGGGGTGCGTACTTCAAGTCTTCCGCCATCTTCTGCGCCTCTGGGGTCAACATCCAGGCGAGAAAATCTCTGATGGCCTTGCCCTTAGCCGCATCCTTGATGTCAGGCTGGACCAGGAGCCAGGTGAACGAAGAGATCGGATAGGCCTCGGCACCGGGCGCGTCGGTGATCGAGACCCGGAAATCGGTGTTCTTGTCGAATTTGGCGCTCGCGGCGGCAGCCGTTACCGAGGCAAGGGAAGGCTCCACGAACTTCCCGGAGCTGTTCTTGATGTCGGCATACGGAAGTCCATTCGACAGGGCGTAGATCAGCTCAACATAGCCCAGCGATCCTTCGGTCTGTTTTATCTGCTGGGTCACGCCCTCGTTTCCTTTTCCGCCCAGGCCGGCGGGCCAGTTGACCGACGTCGCCTTCCCGACCTTGGTCTTCCAGTCGGGTGACACCTTGGAGAGGAAGTCGGTGAAGATGTAGCTCGTGCCCGACCCGTCCGACCGGTGTACCACGATAATGTCCGAGTCAGGGAGCTTGACTCCTGGATTCAGTCCGGCAATGCCCTTGTCGTTCCACTTGGTGATTTTTCCCTGGAAGATCCCGGCGATGGTGGCTCCGTCGAACTTGAGCTTAGTGTCGCCCAGTCCCGGCAGGTTATAGGTCAGGACCACGGCCCCGAGGACGGTGGGCACGTGGAGGACCTTGCCACCAACAGCCTGCATCTGCTCGTTACTCATGGGACCGTCGCTGGCTCCGAAATCCACCGTGCCCTCGGTGAACTGGCGGATTCCTCCCCCCGAGCCAATCGACTGGTAATTGATCTGAACGCCGGTCTTCTTGTTATAGGCGTCGAACCATTTGGTGTAAATCGGATTGGGAAACGTGGCCCCGGCACCGGTCAGGGTCACCTGGGCGCTCGCCTGCGGGCCGCTGAGCGTGGCCAACCCGATCAGAAGCGTGATGCCAAAGCCGATCGTGGAATGCTTTCTCATGCTTTCAGTCTCCAAGGATGCAGTGCCACCGGCTAGAAATTGAATTGCATATGAACGAACCCGGTGGTGCGGGTCGAGTTTACCGCATTGGTGTAGATGCCCGGCTCGTTCCAGAAGGTGTCGACGTCGCCGAGGAGCCGGACCTGGGGAGTGAGTTGATAGGAGACGCCGCCGATCGCCCGCTCCTGATCGTTGCCGCTGAGGCCGGTACTCGGCGTCTGCCGATCGTACCGCGCGATGATACCGGCTCTCGTGTTCGGCACGTTGAACACGCCGAAGAAGCTCCACACATCCGAGTCGGTCTGGGGCACCGCGGCGGGTGGGGGAGTTCCGGTGACCGGCGCGAGGTTGTCCAGCCGGTCACGTCCCCGTCCGTATTCACCGGCCAGGGTAAGCATCTTGGATCGGTAGGAGACCATGCCGATGTAGCGATCCCTCACTCCGCCACCAGTAGGCTGACCCACCCCGGCATAGCCGGTGATCCGAAGCCCGCCTACGCGGCTGAAATCGTCAGTCTTCAGGACCCGCACCGACAGCCGGGCCTCGAAATCCTTGTATGAATCGCTCTCCGGCTTGGAGTAGAACTCGCCGTTGTACACCCCGACCTGAAAGTTGACGTTGTCGTACCCGAACTTGCCGTCGACTCCCGCGCCGAAATCCGACGATGCGAGGTAACCGGCGGCAGCGGGGCTGCGGAACCGCTCCATCGCCATCTGGCCCTGCATCCGGTAATCCCACAGTGCTTCTTCCCAATCGAGCCAGGGTGTGTGCATGACGCCGAACTTGGCGGTGAGGGGACTGTTTTCCGGGGTATAGGTGGCGTAGGCGTACTTGAGCCGGAAGGCCAGCGAGCCGTCCGCCACCCGGTAGATATCGGGGGTCACCCTGACGGCCACCCCCTCCACGAACTTGCCGGTCACGTTGATGTATGCCCGGGTGAGGTCGAAGGCGTTGAGGTTCCTGCCGGTTACCGAATCGCTATTGAACTGGTAGCCGTACTGGGCGTAGACCAGAACGTTGGTCTCGATCTTTGGCGCGGTCGTCTGGGCTGCAGCCACCCCAAAGGAGGTGAGCCACAAGATCAGTGATGCCATCGCAGAAGGGCGGAGCCGTATAGCCATGACCTCTCCTCTGTAGGAAGGCACTCCCCTCACGAGCTCCGACCCAGGGTTGCCCGCGAGCACTAAGCAACGAGTACTGAGTCACGGAAACTATCGGGCCAGGTCACAAGAACCGTTCGTTTGTGTAACGACGAGGTAAACCACAAATCGCTGGCAACTTGTGACTCGGCCGTTGCAATGCCGTCGTCGTTCCGCGACCGACTTCCGGCACTTTCACGCAAGCTGATCCCTGCAGTTACGAGATGAGACGAACCACCCTGATACCCTGAGGCCGAGTGACTTCTCTTCGTCCTGTTCTCCTCGCATTCGTCTGGTCCATCCTTCCCCTCATCCATGCCTCACAAGCGCACGCGCAAACCGGCCCCACTGGAAGAGTGGTCGGGCGAGTGGTGGACAGCGATGCAGGTGCACCGATCGCTGGAGCTCAGGTCGAAGTCGTCGGCACGGCCTTGACCAGCAGCACCGCGCTGGATGGGCGATATGCGATCACCGGCGTTCCCGCCGGCCCGACCTCGGTCCGAGTTCGGATGATCGGCTTCGCCCCGAAAGTCGTGACCGGTATTGCGGTGCCCGTTGACGGAGTGGTGGCACAGGATATCGCGCTGTCCGCTAGCGCAGTGCAGCTGGCCGAGCTCGCGGTAACTGCCGAAGCCGAGCGGGGAACAGTGAACCGGGCCCTGGATGAGCAGCGCAACGCGGTCAACATCGTGAACTCCGTCAGCGCCGAGCAGATCTCGAAGAGTCCTGACAGCGATGCCGGCCAGGCGATCCAGCGGGTCAGCGGCGTGACGGTGCAGGATGGCAAATACATCTTCGTTCGCGGTCTGGGCGAGCGGTACACAACCACGACGTTGAATGGCTCCCGGATTCCCAGTCCGGAGCCCGAACGCAAGGTCGTTCCTCTCGACATGTTCCCGTCCGGCCTGCTCGAGAACATCACCACCTCCAAGACGTTCACACCGGAGCAGTCCGGCGACTTCAGCGGGGCCGAGGTAAACCTCAAGACTCGCGAGTTTCCTGCCCAGGGGGTCATGAGCTTCACGGCGTCGGGCGGATGGAATAGCGCGGCCACGGCCAAGTCCGTCGTCCGGCCTCCGACTCTGGGCCAGGAGTGGCTCGGCTTTGCCGGCAGCGAACGCCAGCTGCCCGACCCCGTGCGCGCGGCAGGTGACCTCAGAGGAATCACTCAGACCGAAGCCAACTCGCTGATTGCGTCATTCAGGAATGCGTGGAGCTCGCATTCGTCGGATGGCAGTCCCATTGGCGGGGCCAGCATGTCGCTGGGCGGTGAGGGCCCGGTCTTCGGTCAGCCGATCGGCTATGCCGGATCGTTCAGCTACTCCTACGATCAGGTGGTCAGAAAGGATGAGACCAGAGGGCTGGCCAAGAACGGTCCGACGTCGGGTACGGCTCTTCCCTACAACACCTATCACGGCTCCGGTGGAGTGACCTCGGTCCTCTGGGGAGGCCTGTTCAACCTGAGCACCCATGTGGGCGAAGGCAGCAAGATCTCCTTCGACAACACCTATACCCGGGGCGGCGACAATGACGCCACTGTGCTGGGCGGAAACAACGAGGAGTTCTCCCAGTTCAATCCGCTCACCTTCACCCGCCTCGAGTTCATCGAGCGGTCGGTGCGTTCCAACCAGCTTGCGGGCGAGCACCTGATCGGAGACAAGCATCTCCTCACCTGGTCGGTGACGTCGTCCGGGGTGACCCGGAACTCTCCCGATCGATCGGACATCGGCTACAGCTCGGTCCCCGACGCCGGCGGCGCCCTGGTCCCGGTGTCCTGGGTAGGCCAGCCCCGCTTCGCTACCCGGACCTTCAGCGACCTGGATGAGCACAGCTGGGATTTCGGCGGCAACTACCGGCTCACGCTGGGATCATCCTCCTTGCCGGTGTCGCTCAAGGTCGGCGCCGATTATCGGACGACGCATCGCGACGCCGACACTCGGGCCTATGACATCATCAACCTGCGCCTCAACGACGCCGAACGCTCGACCCAGCCGGAAGCCATCTTCACCGACGAAAACGCCACCGGCGGCGACTTCCTGCTCAATGCCAACGCGAATGGCGGCCGCTATTCCGCCGACGAGAAGATTGGCGCTGGCTACGCCCAGGCCGAGGTGCCACTGACCGGTCGGCTGGAACTGATTGGCGGCGCCCGGGTGGAAGATTGGAACGTTGAGGTCAATACCGTCACCACACAGGGGGCGGTGGTCCCTGCCAATCCCAGCAAGACCGACGTTCTGCCGGCGCTGGCGTTGACCTACCGGCTCAGGGACAATCAGAACCTGCGGCTCTCCGCGACTCAGACCCTCTCCCGGCCGGAGTATCGCGAGCTCTCCCCGGTGCCGTATTTCGAGCAGGTTGGGCTCTCGACCACCATCGGCAACCCCGACCTCCAGCGGGCACTGATCCAGAATTACGATCTTCGCTGGGAATGGTTCCCCGGTGCGGGTGAGGTTTTGAGCCTGGGGGTCTTTGCCAAGCAATTCAAGAACCCGATCGAGAAAGTCATCATCCAGTCCGCGGGCGCCAATACGCTGAGCTTCGTCAACGCCGAGAGCGCGCATAACTACGGCGTCGAGTTGGAGCTTCGGAAGGGACTCGGAGGAGTGGGCCTTTCCAACTTCAACTTCTTCACCAACACCACCCTGATGAAGAGCCGGATCACCCCTGGCAACGAGGGTGTTTCGTCGCTCACCAACAAGGACCGGCCCATGGTGGGCCAGTCGGAATACGTGGTGAACGCCGGCTTTGGTTATGCCAGCCCGAGTGGCGGCTGGTTCGGAACTCTGCTCTACAACGTGGCCGGCAGGCGGATCGTGGAGGCCGGCTCCGGCGGGCTGCCCGACGCGTATGAGGAGCCCCGTCATATGCTGGACGCTTCGCTCCAGCTTCCGGTGGTGGCTTCGGTCTCACTCAAGCTGGATGGCAAAAACCTGCTGGATTCCCCGTACCGGATGATTCAGGGAGATGTACTCCGCTCGCGGTACACGACCGGACGGTTGTTCGAGTTTGCCTTTACCTGGCACCTCTAATCGATAGCAGCAAGATGCTTCAACCTTTCCTTCGAGGAACCTCATGACGTGCTCGCCCCGTTCTATTGCGGGCTGGGTCCTGGCCGCGGCCATTACCCTGGCCGGCTGTGGCGATGACAGCAACAGCAACACGCCGTCCACGCTTCAGCCCCCCACCAATCTCGCGGTGACTCAGTCCGGTGCCACAACGGCTCACCTCACCTGGACGGCCGCCAGCGGCGCTACGGGGTATCTGGTCCAGCGCGCGACCTCAGACAATCCGACCGCGTTCACTGCCTTGGGCAGCGGCCCCGTCACCGGCACTAGCTACGACGACACCGGCCTGACGGACGGTGCGAGCTACTTGTACCAGGTTGCCTCCGTTTCGGCGAGCGACACCAGTGCCTTCAGCTCCACGGTGAACATCACGATCGGGGCAGGGGCGGGCACGGGCGCCATCTTGACCGGTCCCATAACCGCCAACCGGACGCTCTCTGCGGACACGGTTTACACCCTGAGCGGCTATGTCAAAGTACAGAACGGGGTGACTCTCACTATTCCGGCGGGCACCACGCTCGTGGGAGACACCACTCAGCCCGGAAGCTCACTCTGGATCCTGCGCGGCGCCAAGATCGACGCCCAGGGCACTGCCGACGCCCCCATCGTCTTCACCTCGGCCCGCTCTGCCGGTAACCGGAAGCCGGGTGACTGGGGTGGTCTCATCATCATTGGAAACGGGATCATCAATCGTAGTCCCGGCCCGATTCTGACCGAGGGTGGCGCTGCGGGGCAGGCGGAGGACTACTCCGGCGGGACTGACAACAACGACAACAGCGGTACCCTCCGCTACGTCCGGCTGGAGTTCGGCGGGTACGATATCTCCAACGGCGCAGGCCAGGAGCTCAACTCGCTCTCCAGCTACGCGGTTGGTCGCGGCACGACGTACGAATACCTCCAAACCATGTCCGGGCTGGACGATTCCTATGAGTTCTGGGGTGGGGCCGTCGATAGCCGGTACTTGGTCTCCTACGAGGCGGGCGATGACCACTACGATTGGACTGAGGGCTATCAGGGTCGTAGCCAGTTCCTGATCGCGTTACAGACCCAGCGGCTGGTGCCCGCTCCCGGTACCGGGGTCTTCTCGTCCGATCCGCGCGGCTTCGAGGGCGATGGCTGCGATCCTGCTGTCTCCGGTTGTACCCTGACCGGCACCACCGGGAGCCAGCCGTACTCCATGCCGGTGTGGGCCAACTTCACTCTGATTGGTCCGGGACCCGTGGCGGACATTCCGGCCGACGGAAACGGGGCCGTGCTGCGCCGCGGCACCGGTGGAACTCTGTTCAACGGGATCATGGGTCGGTGGAAGGGCATTGCGCTCGACGTCCGCGACACTCTGACCAAGAACAACATTACGGCGGATTCGCTCAACTTTGCGAATTTGATTCTGGCCCAGAACGGCTTCAACTTCGACACGGCGGGCGCCAACTTCGGCGACTCCGTTACGGTTCAGACGAAGGCGAACGGCAGCATCCGGGCCTATGCCTCGACCGTATCGGTCGATACCCTGCTTGGTATCCATCTTACCCCGACCGCCCTGGATTGGACTCCCAAGGCCGGCTCTCCGGCGGCGACCGGCGGCAGCGCTTTCGTTCCGCCGCTGTTCGGTGGCCGAACCGGCGGTTATTTCGGTGGCAGCATGCAGCAGACGACCTACGTCGGTGCAGCCGATCCGGCAGGAACAAAGTGGTGGCAGGGTTGGACCGCGTACAACATCAATTGACGAGGTTACCTGAGAGGTAGTGTTAACTCGGCCGGCGTTCATTCGAGCGCCGGCCGAACTACTCCTGCTGGTGAGAACATTGTGAGAAATTTGATGCGAACTCGACATACTGCAGTCTGGGGGGCGGGCCTTGTGTGGCTGCTCGGCGCTTGCGATCGATCCGCTCCCCGTCCGGCCGGTTCCTCCTCTCCCGCCGCGGCCTCCAGTCTAGCGGCGCAGTCTCGTCCGATCCGGGTGGACAGCTTCATCCCCCGGGAGGTAGCGCTGGAACGATTCCGGAAGAGCGGCAGGAAACCCACCCAGCTGGCCCACGCTGCCGTCAGCCGGGACGCGCTGGTCCGCCAGTTCGTTCGGGCGCTCGAGCGTCGCGATACCATGACACTTCGCCAGCTGATCGTATCTCGTGACGAGTTTGCCTGGCTTTACTATCCCACCAGCAAGCAGGGTCTGCCGCCGTACAGTCTGAATCCCGACCTGATGTGGTTCATGCAGGTCGAGCAAAGCAACAGCGGGATGACCCGCGCCTTGAATCAGCTGGGAGGTAAACATCTGTCCTACGCCGGCTACCGCTGTGACGGGAGCTCAACGACGGAAGGCGAGAACACGCTGTGGGGCCCGTGTACGGTGCGCCTGGTTCAGGCCCCGGGCGACACCGCCGACGGCCGGCTCTTTGGTCCCATTCTTCGACGGGAGGGGAAGTACAAGTTCTTGAGCTACGCCAACAAGCTCTAGGTTAAGGAAATGCCCGGTTGTGCGGAGAATTAAGGGGTCTGCCACCTAAGGTCAGGCCCTGTGCCGGACAACCGAAACAGCACATCTGGACCCAACCCGCTGGTGCTCCTGCTGTGCATTCTCGCACCGCCGCTCGGGTTGCTCGCCTGGGTCTTCACCAGCGGATCCCATCGCCCCGCCTACCTCGGCTCGGGCTGGATTCGAACCGGCCTGACTCTGCTGCTCCTGGGCTCGGCACCGCTGGTCGCCATTATCCTTGCCGCTGAACTAGGTCTTTGGCCCGATCCTAACCCCAACCCGGTCGGACCCGGACTCCTGTTTTTCTTCGCCGGTGTGCTGGCTACCGGCTGCCTGGCCATCGGAGTGGTGACGGTCTGGCTGAGGCTGCGCCGGGCCTCGTAGATGATTCCACGGGGGCGAAGACTGGTAGCGGCGCTGGAGATCGCCGGTGGCTTCCTTGGCATGGGCGTCGCTTCCAGCTCGGCCGCGGCTTCAGGCCTGAGCTTGCTTCAGCGGCTGATCATCGGCTCCGCCGGTATTCCCTTCGCTCTCTGCGCCTACGCCGGCCGCGAGCTCTGGTTCGATCTCCCCCGCGGCTACCCACTCTCCCTTCTAGTGCAGGCCCTGCAAATACCCGCGTGGTCTTCGGCCAGCGTGCTTTACCTCTTCTATTGCGGGGCACAATTTGGGGTGTGGATCGGCAAGACCGGACTGGTGCCCATGTGGGGATTGGGGAGCCGATATACTCTGGTATTGATGGCTCAGCCTCGGGGTGAGGCCGTGGGTCTCAACTTCCTGGCCGTTGCCGCATTGGCCGTCCTGGTGATCGATCGGGTCGCGTCTCGGAGCGTCGGCATTGGAGCCATCCGGGCGAGGGCAGTCCCAGACTGAAACATCGGCCCCCGACCAGTCGTAGGCATCCTTTGATTGAGCTGGTGACTCGAGCCGGAGGATGCGCATGACCTTCAAGCCGAAAATCTGGCAGCCGATCGCGATGGTCCTGAGTGCCGCCAATCTGGTTGCGGTCGGCTTCGCAGCGGGCGCAGCTGAGCCCTATCATGCGGCAGTGCACGCTGCCCTGGCCCTCGCATTCGGGCTCTGGGCCCAGCGCATGTGGGGCAGGCTGCAGCCGAGGGATGAGCCTGGTGAGCTTCAGGCAGGACTCGAGGATCTTCAGTTCGAGGTGAGCAACCTGCGGGCGGACCTGAGCGAGATGCAGGAGCGCCTGGACTTCACCGAACGGGTACTGGCTCAGCCGCGGGAGACGCGAGACGCCAAGCCGTAAGCCATCTGCATGAGCCAGGATGTGGTCTCCATCCTGTCGGTCGGTGGCCCGACGGCGCTGCTCGAGCTGGGCGGGCTACGGCTGCTCACCGACCCTACCTTTGATCCGGCCGGTACTTCCTATCCCACGCCGCTTTACACGCTTCACAAGCTCACCGGCCCCGCCCTCTCGCCAGCCCAGCTCGGAACGATCGACACCGTGCTGCTGAGTCACGACCATCATTTCGACAACCTCGATGGTTCCGGCCGGCGACTCCTCGGCCAAGTGTCTCGGGTCTTCACGACTCGAGCCGGCGCCGAGCGTCTGGGTACCGGAACAATTGGGCTTTCTCCCGGCGAGGCGGAGACCCTGAGAGCGCCTAACGGGCGGGAACTGTTGATCACCGCTACTCCCGCGCGACACGGGCCGGAGGATGGGGACCGCGGTCCGGTCATCGGCTTTACCCTGAGGTGGAAGGATGCACCGAAGGCCGTGCTGTACGTGTCCGGAGATACGGTCTGGTACGACGGCGTGGCCCAGACGCTTGCCCGCGA
The DNA here is from genome assembly GCA_963698975.1 of uncultured Gemmatimonadales bacterium. GTDB lineage: Bacteria > Gemmatimonadota > Gemmatimonadetes > Gemmatimonadales > GWC2-71-9 > CAVVWJ01. The sequence continues at coordinate 191,710 of CAVOSV010000002.1, read as the reverse complement.
GCCGGTCCGGGTCGCGCTTCTATTCGCCGGCGCGGCGCGGGTCGCCGCGGTGGGTCCGGCCCACCTGACCTTCACCGCGGACGAGCTGGTGGAAATCGCCCGCGCCCAGCCGGAGGCCTTGATCGTGCCACTGCACCTCGAGGGCTGGGAACATTTCTCGGAGTCGCGCTCGGAAGTATTGGCGGCATTTGCCTCCGCGGGTCTGAGCGATCGGCTTCGGTTGCTCGATCGGGGAGAGGCGCTTACCCTCCCATTCCCCTGAGGAGAGCTGAGCCCGCCTTGCCCGCAAGAATACTCCCTGACAATCCCGATTATCACGCCGTCCTCGAGAAACGCTTCAACAAGCGCTTCAGCGCACGCCCCGATTACGTCCAGCGACCTGGGTCCACCGAGGAGGTAATCACGGCGGTAGGAGAAGCGGTGAAGGAAGGGCGCCGTCTGGTGGTGACCAGCGGCGGACACTGTCTCGAGGGGTTCGTTTCCGATCCCGACGTGCGGGTGATTCTGGATCTCTCGCCGATGAAGCGGGTCTACTACGACCGGGGCATGGGCGCGGTGGCGGTCGAGGCCGGCGCCACGGTGGGGGAGACCTTCGAAGCGCTGTACCGGAACTGGGGAACGGTGGTGCCGCTGGGCGAGTATCCCGCCATCGGCATGGGCGGCCACGTGGCCGGAGGTGCATTCGGATTTCTCTGCCGACAGCTCGGCCTGGCGGCGGATTACCTGCACGCCGTGGAGGTGGTCACCGTCGATCTGCACGGATCGGCCGGCAGCGTCGTTGCTACCCGCGAAGAATCGGATCCCAATCGCGAGCTTTGGTGGGCCCACACCGGTGGTGGCGGCGGCAACTTTGGGGTGGTGACCCGCTACTGGTTTCGCTCGCGCGATTCCAGCGGAGAGAACCCGCAGACCCTCTTGCCCCGCGCGCCCGACTAAAGTCACCACCTTCAAGGCCGAATGGAGCTGGAGTCGACGTGGACCGCGCCGGCTTTCTGCGACTGCTGCAGAACCACGGAACCTGGTGCGAGCGCAACAGTGACTCCGGCTCGCCCAACGCGTCGCTCTGGACCCTGTTCGAGATCCATCGGAAACAGTTCGGCAAGATCATCTATCGTGGAGTGAGCACCGACTCAGACGCCGAACGTCAGTGGCGCGATCATCTGACCGCACTCTGTGACGGAGTCGTTCAACCGGAAATCCAGGACGGCTCGGCCATGTCCTGGCTCGACTTTGCGCTGAACCCGATTCCCGATCTTTTCGCGGGGCCGCCGGGTGGCGCAAGTGTGAAGGTGAAGGACGCCCTGCTCCGGAAGCGTCTCACCGATCAACAGATTGACACCGCCTACGACTTTTCTGACCCGGGACGACTTCGACGCGATGGGCGGCATGCTGGGGATGGCCAGCTACGGAGGAAGGATCAATACCATTGCACCCGACGCGACGGCCTCAGCCCAGAGAAGTTCCATTCTGGATCTGGCCTGCAGCACCGGATGGCTGGACCCGAGGGAAGAGGAGCAGAACCTGAGATGGGCGCGGACGTTCTATCGGGAGCTGTTCGCCGAAACCGGCGGCGTGCCCGTTCCCGGCGAGCGCTACGATGGCGCATTCATCAATCACCCCGACACCGATCTCGCCGATCCGGCGCTCAACACGTCAGGCGTTCCCTGGTCCGCTCTGTACTACAAAGAGAACTATCCTCGGCTTCAGGCGGTGAAGGCGCGCTACGATCCGGGAAACGTGTTCCGCCACGCGCTTTCAGTGGAACTGCCCTAAGCCATCCGGTACTGCCTTCACAAACTCGTGGCAGGCGCACGATAAAATCGCGGCCCGGGCTCCGTGCACAGCCTGAATGTTCTGCATGGCCAGGTTCATGTCTCAATCGTGCAACAAACAGCCGGGCATCCTATTGCATCAACTCTTCTTGATATATCTTCACCACCATGACGATCCCGAAGCAGAACATGGTGAACGGACCACGGCTCCTTGCCGAAACCGTCGGGACCTTCATGCTGGTGGTAATCGGGCCCGGCGCCGCCGCGGTTAATCTGCACACCAATGGTGCGGTGTCCCATGTTGGCGTCGCGCTGAGCTTCGCATTCGTCATCCTGGCGGGGATCTATGCCTTCGGGCACATCTCCGGCGCGCACTTCAATCCGGCCATTACGACTGGCTTCTGGTTGAGTGCACGCTTTCCCCGTTCGGAGGTGATCCCTTACATCGTGGCCCAGCTGACCGGAGCGACCGCCGGAGCCTTTCTGCTCCGATTTCTTCTGGGCTCTGATGCCCGGGGTGCGGCCACGGTGCCGAATATTTCGCCGCCGAGGGCACTGCTTCTAGAACTCGTACTCACCTTTTTTCTCATGCTGGTGGTCATGGCAGTGGCCACCGACCACCGGGTGGCGAGTCCGATGGCCGGCCTGGCAGTCGGGCTGACCGTTGGGTTCGATGCCATGACCGGCGGTCTCCTGACCGGAGCGAGCATGAACCCGGCCAGAACTTTTGGTCCTGCAGTCGCTACCGGTATCTGGACCGGCCACTGGCTGTATTGGGCAGGACCCCTGCTTGGGGCTGGATTGGCAGTGCTGACCTATGGATACCTGCGCAGAGGAGAAGCTCATGACTACCGCGGCGAACAATCCTCTTCGCGTGCTGATCCTCTGCACCGGTAATTCGGCCAGGAGCCAGATGGCTGAGGCGGTGCTGAACCAGAGGGGAGCTGGGCGCTTCATCGCCGAGAGTGCCGGGTCGCAGCCAGCCGCGGGGGTGAATCCCTACGCGATCGAGGCCTTACGGGAGGCGGGCATAGACTGGAAGGGCCACTCCCCCCGGGGAATCGACGAACTCGATTCCCGGAACTGGGACATCGTGATCACGGTGTGCGACAATGCCCGGGAGGCGTGTCCGATCTTTCCCGGGCAACCAGTAGTGGTCCACTGGGGAATGGAAGATCCGGCGAGTGTCCAGGGTGATGAAGCAACCAAACGGCGGGCATTCAGGGAGGCCTTGCAGCTCATCAGCCGGCGGATCGACCTGTTGCTCGCGCTGCCGGCGGAAAAATTGCCGCCTCTGGACTTGCAGGAGCGGCTCAGGACGATTGGTGCAGATGCGGAATAATTGACTCAACCGGTGTCTCAAGCCGCCGGTTTGACCTCGGTCTGCAACGATGGGGCTGCAGCTCGCTTCTGTGGCCGTCCTCCCGTGCTCCCTTCGAGCAACAGTCGGCCGCCTGGAATCCGGGCGGCAGCCTGCTCCAGCAGCATTGGGCCCATGATGCCGACGGTCCCCGCCAGCACGAACAGCAGGCTGGTGGGAAGCGGGACCCGCGTCGCGATTGCTGACAGCACTGCTGCCACGAAGACGGGGTGATAGAGGTAGATCGGGTAAGACGACCCTCCGATTTTTCCCAGAAATCGGAGCCGAGGCAGCAGCTGCAGCGCGCTCAGACTCGCGGATATTCCGATCAGCAGATTCAGGGCCGACCGATGCGCAACCGGATCGATCGGAGGGAGCGTGCGCGTCAGGACGGAATAGCTGTGCCAACCCTGACTCCAGATGAGGCACACCAGCGTCAGGGTCAGTGCACGCGGCGTCTGCAGGACATCCCGGTAGCGGTGCGCTGCCAGTCCCGCCGAGGAAAAACGGCAGGAGGTATGTGGCATTGTTGAGGCCCAGGATCTCGTGTCCCTCGAACAGCCCGCCGGAGTAGAGCACCAGCGAGAGGGCGAACACCAGCAGAAATTGCCGGAAGGTGGATAGGGCGCCCAGCGACTCGAAGGCGATCACCGCCACGAACACGAGCAGCAGCGCCTGCACGAACCAGAGATGCCAGTAAGGAAAGAGGTAGATGGTCCAGGCCTGCGAGGCCGGCGGCACCCGGTGATCGGTCACGAGGTGCAGAGTGTACAGGACCGTGGTGGCAACGATCAGAGGCACGCCGAGGCGGCGCAGCTTCTTCCGGGAAAATTCCAGGACCTGTTCCGGCCGCAGCGGCCGGTAGGCGTACACCAGTCCGGAGAGGAAAGTGAACAGCGGCATCCGGATGTGCACGAACAGATTGGTGAAGTGGCGGTAGACGGAGCTGTCCGCCACGTGCAGCCCTGAAGCCGAAGATGATCCGATGGCATGAAAGGCAACCAGCAACAGACAGGCTATGCCGCGAAGAGTCTGCACCCGGGCGGACTCCAGAGGATCGATCCGCGGAGGCTGTGCCGTAGCGGCGGCCGAATGGCTGGCTGGCCGGGGCGCAATGCTGGGCGACGCTATCGCAGTCGTCATCGTGCGTGGCTCCGCCTTTCGAGTGCTCGTGCGAGCACAGTACGACCGCCCCGCGCGATGCAAGAAATTGCGCGGTTGTCGGGCTACATCTTTCTCAGGGGTGCTGCGGTAAGATAAAAAAGTATCGCCAGCGCGGCTGCGTTTGGCAACGCTGGGGTAACGATACGACCACAGTTTGTCGCACCTGGACCTGGGACAGCCGGGGGAGATTAGACGAAGCTCTCAGTCCGGGTTAACGTAGGTGGTGCCCGCGATAAACCATCAGGTCACCCTCATGCACCCGGCAGGCGATTCGGCCACCCGCGGACGCTCGCTGGGTCTCCCGCTCGATCTGCTCCAGCAATCCGCCGGCCGCCTTCGCACTCTCGCCCTGCTCTACGCCTTCCTCTTCTTCATGGCCGGAATCGTTCCGGCGCTGGTGCTCCCGGAGGAGCGGGCCCGATTCCTGGGCAGCTTCCTCATGTGGGGTCCCCACGTGATTGGGATTGCAATGGGTTTCCTCGTCGCCGCTGTGATCCGGAGCGAGCGCTTCTCGCTTCCTACCGTCATGAATCGTCGGGCTGCTGTTCGAGATCACCAGCAGCTACGCCATCGCCTCGGCCGAGTTCGGCGATCCTCAGGGGCTGGAAACCCATCAGGGCTTCCTGGGACTCTCCTGGGTCGCCGTCTGGGTCCTGCTCTTCACGGTGGTGGTGCCGACCCCGCCGCGCCGGGCGGTCCTGGCCGCGCTCGCGTCGGTGAGCTCGGTTCCAGTCATCATCGGTCTCATGATCGTGTCCGGCGGCACCTCACTCCGGGTGAACCCGGCGCAGTTCTTCTTCGGGCTGGTGTTCCCATATCTGCTGGTGGTGGGGATGGCCTATGTCGGCGCCCGGGTGGTCTACCGCCTGGGGACCGAGGTCAAGCTGGCCCGCGAGCTGGGGAGCTATCGCCTGGAGGAGAAACTGGGTGAAGGGGGAATGGGAGAAGTCTGGCGCGCCCGCCACCGGATGCTGACCCGGCCCGCGGCCATCAAGCTCATCCGCCCGTCGGTGGCCGGCAACGGTCACGCCGGTGCCTCGGCCGAGGCCATGCGGCGATTCCAGCGCGAGGCCGAGGTGATTGCTCGTTTGCGGTCCCCCCATACGGTAGAGCTCTTCGATTTCGGCATGGCCGACGACGGAGCGTTCTACTACGTGATGGAACTGCTGGAGGGGCTCGATGCCGACTCACTGCTCCGGCGGTTCGGGCCGATTCCGGCCGAGCGGGCCATCTACCTGCTGCGGCAGGTGTGCCACTCGCTCTCCGAGGCGCAGTCCTGCGGCCTGGTGCATCGCGACATCAAGCCGGCCAACATCTATCTCTGTCGCTACGGCGAGGAGTACGACTTCGTGAAGGTGCTGGATTTCGGGATCGTCGGGGCGGTCCGGGACACTCCGGGCGGGAACGTCACCCGCACCGGGGAAAACGCGGTCCGGGGTACGCCGGCGTTCATTGCTCCCGAGCAGGTGACCGGAGGCGAGGTGGACGGGCGGGCGGACATCTACGCGACCGGCTGTTTGGCCTACTGGTTCCTGACCGGCGAACTGGTATTCACCGCCGACACGCAGATGGGACTGCTGCTGAAGCACGTGCAGGCCGCACCCCCGCCGCCGTCATCCCGGACCGATCGGCCCATTCCTCCCGAGCTGGAGGACCTGGTGCTGTCCTGCCTAGCCAAGGACCCCGCGCAGCGGCCGCAGTCCGCCAGAGAGCTGTCCTCCCGCCTGGCCCAGCTCGAGGGGGCGGACGCGTGGACCGAGGATCGGGCGCGGGACTGGTGGCTGACCCACACGCCGGCGAGTCCGGTGGCACCGCAGGCTATAAGGGAGTCGTAGCCGACCACAGGATTGAGGTGCAGTTTCTGCTTGAGCCCTTTCCCGAGACGCAGGCTCGCTACGGCGAAACGATCAGTAGCCGGTTCTGCCGATCCGTCATCCTGATTCCGGTGGAATCCGGAGAGATCGGTTTGCCGTTCAGGGAATACCTGGCACCGGGCACCGGCTTCTCCCTCAGCACGAAACGCCAGCCGCTCTCCTTGCCGTCGATCCGGTACTCGATCCCTCCATCCGTCTTCGCGCGAGTGAACGAGATCCGGTTGCTGCCCACCGGCAGGTCCTCGATGATCACATCCTCCCAACCTGCCGGCAGGTGCGGCTCGAAGGTCACCGTCCGGTGCACCGCGTCGGGTTGCACCCCGAAGACGTGCTCCACCAGCGGCACCACGATTCCGTAGATGGTCCAGGCCTGAACGAAGTCGCCATAGTCCGGCATCATCTCCGAGATCGAGCCGGGGAGCTTGCGGCCGAAGGTCTCGACGATCCGGTTCATGTACCAGAGCGACTGGTCGGCCCGGCCGTAGGTCGCCTCCGCTACCGCCAGCACCCCGGTGGAGATGGTCATCATCGCCGCTTGCGCCACGCCCGACAGATACGGCCCGTATTCTCCCACATCATTCTGCCTGATCCGGTCTAGCGCCTGGATCGCCCGCTTCCTGGGGGCGATGCCGGTCTCCATCGGCGTCGCCACCACCCAGTTCTTGTTGGTGATCCAGCCTTTGGTCGTATCCGGCATCGCCTCGAACCGGCCCCGGAGCCGCTCGTAGTAGGGGATCAGCTCGCGGTCCCTTGCCGACATCTTGTCCTCACCCCGGAGGCGGATCTGCTTAATGACGCCTTCGGTCGCGCTTATCGCCTGGGCCCGGGTGCCGTAGAAGTCGGCGTAGGAGCTTTCATCCTCGAGCCAGAGGCGGTCGTTGATCCGCCGCTTCAACTCCTCCGCCTGCTGCCGGTAGTGCGCCGCCGAACTCCGGTGGCCCAGGTCGGTGGCGATGTCGGCCGTGGCCAGCAGCGCCTGTTGAGTATAGACCGCGACATCGATCAGCTCCGCGTTGAGCCCGGAGATCTCGGTGACGCCGTAGCCGCCGGGGAAGAGGTTTCGGTTCTCATCCATGTCGACCAGGAGCCAGCGAATTCCCCGCTTCATCGCGGGGTACATCTCCCCGGCAAAGGCCAGGTCGCCGGTCCAGCGGACCACCTTGGCCGCGGTCATGATGAAATGCGCGGTCTCCTGGGTGTTGCCCGGATTGAACACCACGCCGTTGGTGGTGACCTCGTGGATGATCCGGCCGTTGCCGTTGACCTTGTTGGATTGAGACAGGAGGAGCCGCAGCGTCTGCCTTGCCAGATCGAAGTCACCGGTTGCGATCTGACCGTGAAGCGAGTAGGCGCCGTCGGTGCCGAACCACCAGGGATATTCCGGCAGACCGGCGCCGAGCCCGCGACCGATCCCGGGCACGTCCCGCACCAGCCACTCGTTGTTGATCCGGACCCAGTCGTAGACCTGCTGCAGCCGTTGGTCGGGAATCCGGATCCGGGCCCGGTCGATCACGGCGGCGTAGTGCGTCTGTTTTTGCTCCAGCAGCTTCGGGTGCTTCGCTGCGATGGAGCTGAACGCCTTGTCGGCCTCTGCCGCCGAGTGGCTGGATCCGGCAAAGACGAAGGTGAGCGTCGCACTGTCACGCGGCTCGATCGAGATCATGTAGCTCGAGGCAGCGGTCACTCCCTGTCCTGCGCTGGAGATCGAATCGGGATTGAGCAGCCGCGTCGCGCCTGCCGCCGTGGTCGCTCCCCAGACCGCGAACCAGGGGTGACGTTTGTCCCGGGCGAGGAACCGGCGCGTGGCCGGCTGCCAGCTCACCCGGTCGGGTGCGTCGGTGAGGCCGAGTTTTTCGGACTGCCAGACGGGAAGGAGATCCGTCTTCACCCTGAGCCGAAAGCGGAGCTCCCGCCGCTGGTCGCCCTGGTTGCGCAGGATGTACTGCACCACGATGCCCGGCTGACCCTCGGGGGCAAACTGGAAACGGTCGATCTCGACCTGGTCCAGAACCTTGCCGTAGCGGAATCGATTCCCGTACGGGTAATTGATGAACTCTTCGCTCTTTCGAAGCGCAGCTTCCTGCCCGGCGGCGGAGTCGGCGACGCTCGCCTCGAAGCCGTCGATCAGCTTGATGGGATGGACCCAGAGGCCGGCCATCTCGTGAGCCAAGTGCTCGCCCAGGTCGGGGAAGTTTCCGTCCTGAGTGCCGATCAGGTAGGCCCGGTCGCCCGCGGTGACGTAGGGATCGGTTCCGTTCTTTCCATCACTGCTGATGCCGCGCATGGCCGTCGCGGCATACGTTTCCTTCTGGGCCAGGAGCAGAGTGGGAGCAGCAAGGGCCAGAAGGAGCAAGCCGAGGAGTCGGATCATGGGAGGAGTCTACAGTGATGGTGTCCCCGAACAAGCTCACGGTCGAGGAATATCTGGAAGGGTTTCGGCGAAGCAACCATGCGCGGGTCCTCTCCTGCCTCACCGATGACGTCGAGTGGGAGATCCCCGGCATGTTCCATGTCCGGGGCAGGGAGGCGTTCGACCGGGAGATCGAGAACGAGGCCTTCGAGGGAAGTCCCCGAATCACGGTGACCCGGCTGATCGAGGAGAACGATATCGTGGTCGCGGAGGGTACGGTGGAGGCGCGGAAACGAGGCGGCGAGCCCCTGAACCTCAGATTCTGCGACGTATTCACGATGCAGGCCGGAAAGGTCCGGCACCTGGTCTCGTACTTAATTGAAGGGAGGGCTTGAGGTCATGAAGCCCCGCGTCACCCTGATTTCCAGGACCCCGATGGGCATCTCTGGGAGGTAGCTTCTCAGGACGGGAAGGACGGGAAGGACGGGAAGGACGGGAAGGACGGGAAAGACGGGAAGGCATGACGGAAACGCGAGAGGGCAGACAGGCGTGGGTTAGAAAACGTAACCGCCACCAGGATCGAGGGGGGCGGTTGAGCGTTTAGGGCGCACGTCCCGACCCGGCCGGGCGAGGGCATCCGTGTCCCTCGATTGTCCAGCGCATACCGATTCTGACGCAGGTCCGCAAACTGCCTTTCCAGGGGAGAGAAGGGATTTAGCGGGGGTAGGTACAGATCTAGTCTGGCGTTAGGATCCTGCGTCTCCTGGCTCCTTTGGCCGCACGCGCAGCCTACCCAGATAACTGCTTCCACGCCCTTCGCAGCAGCTTTCGGGTGTTCTTGTAGCTTGAGCCGCTCGAGGGCTTCGTCCAACCGGCACCAGGTTTTCTGCCGGCCATCCTCCGGCCGTCCGGCTTCCTTCTTGAATTCGACCAGGTAGTACTCGACCCGCGCCTTCGCTCCCAGAAAGCCATACTCCAACACACCCGCGGGGCCGATCAGCTTCCCGACCACGCCGGCTTCCTCCCGGGTCTCGCGGACGGCCGCTTCTTCCGGTGTCTCGCCCTTTTCGATGTGACCCTTGGGAAAGATCCAGTTCTTTGGGTTTCGCCTGGCGGTAACGAGCAGAACCTGCGGTTCCTTCCCATCCAGCCGGACGACGATAGATCCCGCCTGTCGGATGATTGGCACGTTGTCAGGAGCCAGCCATCAGTCGTCAGTCGTCAAACTCGGCAATCGGCCTCGAGAGAGCAACTAGCGTTCGGAATCCTCGTCCAGACGGTCTGAATTATTGTCATCGCGGCGGGCGCCGTTCCGGATGAGGCGCCGGCGCCCACGGCCTCGCTGACCCGCTCGGTGAGCTTCCGGCCGACCTTGCTCGCCACCTTGAGCGCGGCCCCACTCGCCGCGGCGGCGGCGGCGGTTCCCAGCGTCTCCTTCACGCCCACCTTGGCCGCCTTCACCAGCATCTTCTTCGACGGCTTGGCACCCACGATCTTCCTTGCCCGCCGGCGCGCCTTTCCAGCCCCATAATCGGGATGCATGGTGAGCAGCTGCGCCACCGCGGTGGCGATGAGCCGCTTGTACTGCTTCTTGGAGACGCTGCTCTCCAGGGCCTTGAGCCCGGCGACGAGAGTGCCCATTCCGAGCTGGCCGAGCTGTTCTTTTACTTTAGCCATACGCTTCTCCTTATTAGTCACGAGTCACGAGTCACGAGTCGCGAGATAGTCACGAGTCGCGGGATAGTCGGGAGTCACGAGTCGCGAGTTCTTCGCCGAGTTCTGACGCGACACTCACGAGACTCGACGCTGCTGTGGGTGACAGGTGATTCTCCAGTGTCTCTCGTCTCGTGACTCGTGACCGTCGTCTCGCGATTCGCGACTCGCGTCTCCTCACTCTCGACTCGTGTCTCGGGACTCGCGACTTCCTCCACTAACTGCTCCCCAATCTCATCCGCACGCGCCAGTATGCGAGATCCCAGCTCGCCACCCCAGATCGACTGAAAGCGATCGAACGCCGCCGTACCCGCGTCGTCCGCCAGGCGCGCCAGCGTGGTGAGCCCGAGCTCCAGACCCGAGAACTTGCTGGCCGAAACGCCTTCGCGGAAGGAGGCGATTCCCGACGTGAAGACGTGCATGTCGTGGTGCTCACCCAGGAGGTCCTGCGCCTCCTTGAATCTCCGGATCAGGGCGCCGGCTCGCCGGTTGCCCCGGGCGATCGGCTCCAGCAGATACCTGAGCCGCTTGATCGAGATGCGGGTTCGGTGCGCCTGCTCTGACGTCGCCCGGGCCCTGGATCCGGCCGAGATCGTCCCGCAACCGCTGAAGTTGGCGCTGTGCCAGGGCTCCGGTCACCTCACGGAAAGTTGCGGGCCGCTGTCCCTGCGCGATCTGCAGCTCGATTCGGAGAATTCCCAAGGCCCGGCGCAGCGTCCCCGCCACCTTCTCGTACCGGCGCGCCACATCGGCTACCGCGCGGTCGTGGGTCTTCTGCTTCCGGTCTTCCAGCCGACCCACCAGCCAGTAGAAGCCGGGAATGTCGTCCGGCCCCAGCAGCTGTGACTGCTTCCCCAGCCAGGCGAGCTGAACCTCCACGTCGCGGCCGTCATTGGTTGCGCGGGCGAGATCGCGCAGCCGCCGGCGCATCTTGCCGCTGACGCTACCCTCCAGCTCCGTCCGATAGGCCCGGATGGCCGAGCGAAGCCGGCGAATCCCCACCCGGAAATCGTGCAGCGCCTCCTGATCGAGCTGGTCGCCCAATCGTGCGTGGGCCGAATCGATCTGATTGAGATAGCTCAGTGAGAGCAGGCGCGATGCTTCCTCGGGCCGATCGGTCGAGCAGGTTGGAGGGAAGTCGAGGCGGCATAGCCTACTCACCGAGTCGCCGGAGCTCGCGATCGGTCATCAACCACTCGAGACATCCGGCTGCCGGGTTTGGATGGGTCGTCCATCTGCAGAAGACAGGCGCCCCCCTTCTTGAGATCCACCAAGGAGATGCTCCTGCCGCTGAGGAGATACCCGACCAGGAGTCCGAGATGCGGTTCGTGTCCCACCACCGCCACCGTCTCCCGGTCGCCTTGCTGATCCAGCCAGGGACGCAGGTCTTCGGGCCGGTGTTCGGAGGTGAGCTCCTCCACCTCCTCCAAGTCCACGCCGTATTCCTGGTTCACGATTTCGGCGGTTTGCGCCGCGCGAGTCCAGGGGCTGGTGGCGATGAGGTCGAGAGATGGGACCAGACGGACCAGGCCGGCGGCGGCCTTTCGCACTTCCTTCTTTCCCTTCGGCGTGAGGGGACGAAGGCTGTCGTCTTTTCCGGTGCGCTCCCATTCCTCCCGGTCGACCGGCCGGTCCATGCCGCACTACCAGAATTCTCACCGGGACTCGGTCCGCTTACGGGATCGGGGAGAGCGAACCTTGGGCGGGGCCGTCCGGGACCCGGTGGAAGGTTCCCCTCCGTTCTCCAGGGTCTGGTCCGAGGGCGGTTGACCTCGCTCGCCGAAGATGGGAACGAACTGGAGCGCGGTGCCCGCTGCGGCCACCCGTGACGACTCCCGCGCTCGCGTCTGGAACACCGCCTGAGACCGGATTGCCTCCTGGCCCTCGTCTCGGGTCACCCGCAGATAGGTTCCGTCGCCCTGAAGCATGCGGGCCTTCACGTTGTCCTTCAGAATCACGGGCAGAATGTCGTTGACCAGCCGGCTCTTGAGCTTGGGATCCTCGACCGGGAACATCAGCTCGATCCGGCGGTAGAAATTGCGGGGCATCCAGTCGGCGCTGCCGAGGAAGACCTCGGGGTCGCCGGCGTTCTCGAAGTAGAAGATGCGGCTGTGCTCCAGGAACCGGTCGACGATGCTGGTGACCCGGATGTTCTCCGAGAGCCCGGGGACGCCGGCGCGGAGACTGCAGGTGCCCCGGACGATGAGATCGATCCGCACCCCGGCCTGGGCGGCGCGGTAGAGCGCGTCGATGACCGTGGGCTCGACCAGGGCATTCATCTTGACGATGATCCGGGCCGGCTTGCCCAGGCCGGCGTTTCTCCCCTCGCGATCGATCAGCTCGATCACCTGCTCCCTGAGCCCCAGCGGCGCAACCAGGAACTTCCGCCAGCGGCGCCCCTGGGAGTAGCCGGTCAGGAGATTGAACAGTTCGCTGGTGTCCTCGCCGAACTCGGGCCGGGCGGTGAAGAGGCCGAGGTCGGTGTAGATCCGGGCGGTGGTCGGGTTGTAGTTGCCGGTGGAGAGGTGCACGTAGCGCCGGAGCCCCTCGGGCTCGCGCCGGACCACCAGCGACGCCTTGCAGTGGGTCTTGAGTCCGACCACGCCGTAGACCACGTGCACGCCGGCCTGCTCCAGCGAGCGGGCCCACACGATGTTGTTCTCCTCGTCGAACCGGGCCTTGAGCTCGACCAGCGCGGTGACCTGCTTGCCGTTCTGGGCGGCCCGCTCGAGGGCCCGGATGATCGGGCTTCCGCCGCTGGTGCGGTAGAGCGTCTGCTTGATCGCCAGCACCTGGGGATCGTCGGCGGCGCGCTCGATGAAGTTCACCACCGCCCCGAACGACTCGAAGGGATGGTGGACCAGCACGTCCTGGGAGCGGATCAGGTCGAACACGTCGGAGGCGGCGGCAAACGCCGCCGGCACGACCGGCACCAGGGGCTCGTCCTTCAGATTGCGGAATCCCTCCACCCGAGTGGAGCGCCATGAACCCGGTGAGGTCGACCGGACCGGTGACCCGGTACACGTCGCGGGCCTGGAGATCGAGGGCGGCAACCAGCATCTGGACAAAGCGCTCGTCCGGCGGTCTCGGAGATCTCCAGCCGCACCGCGTCTCCCCGCATCCGCTGGCGCAGGTTCTCCTCGATGGACTGGAGCAGGTCTTCCGCGTCGTCCTCATCGAAGGCCAGGTCGGTGTTGCGGGTGACCCGGAAGACGGTATGGCCCAGCACGCGGAACCCACCGAAGAGTCTCCCCAGGTTGGCCGCGATGATGTCCTCCAGCAGCACGAAGCGGAGCCGGTCCGGGGCCGAGCCGGGCAGCACCACCACGCGGTCGAGCACGGCAGGGACCTGGACCACGGCGAAGAGCTCCTGCAGCTGGCTGGCCTGCTTGCGCTCGACCAGGAGCGCGATGTTCAGGCTCTTGTTGTGCACGTGCGGGAATGGGTGCCCGGGGTCGATCGCCAGCGGGGTCAGGACCGGATAGACCTGGTGTTGAAGAACCGGTCGACGAAGGCGCGCTCCGTCGGGCTGAGCTCCTCCAGCCGCGACCCACTCGATTCCGCTCTCCCGGAGCTGGGGCATCAGCTCCTGGTGCAGCAGCTGATACTGGTCCGCCACCAGCCGGTGGGCCCGCTGCTCGATCCGGTCAAGCTGCTCCACCGGCGACAGGCCGTCGGCGGGGAAGTCCTGGGGCTCGAGCCCGGCGTAGAGCTGCTCCTGCAGCCCGGCGACCCGGACTTCGAAGAACTCGTCGAGGTTGGAGCTGACGATGGAGAGGAACTTGATGCGCTCGAGGAGCGGATTGGTCGCGGTCGGCAGCCTCCTCCAGCACCCGGCCGTTGAACTCGAGCCAGCTCAGCTCGCGGTTGAGATAGTTCTCCTGAGGAAACTCGGAAAGATTCTTGGGCACGATCGTCTCAGCCTGTTCCGACCACGTGCAGGCGCGGCCCGCGCGGTCCGTCGGTTATCCGGGAGCGTGACCCGAGCGGATGCCAGACCAGCTCCACCTCGGTGCCGAACGCCTGGCGGAAGAGGTCGGCCTTTCGGGCTGCATCGGCAACTTCGATCTGAGGGAGCGATGGGGCCTCGACACTGATTCGAAGCCTTTCGCGGAGGGCGCGCACCTTGATCCCGGTGATGGACTGGGAATGCGTGCGGTCCAATCCCTCGGCGATCCGAAGAATGCCGCTCAGCCGCGCGATGAGCCGGCGATCCGACCCATCCAGATAGGCCAGGTTCTCGTGCCGCTTCCGGGGAAACGCTTTGCGATGATAGCGCACCACATTGGCGATGAGCTCCACCTCGTGCGGGCTGAAGCCGGGCAGTTCGCCGTGCATGATCAGATGATAGGCGTGCTTGTGGTGCTTGGCGTGGCTGATGAGATAGCCGATGTCGTGCAGGATCGCGGCGGCCTGGAGCAGGTCCCGGCTGGAAGCGGGCAGGTCGTACCGGGTCTTGACCCCGTCGAAGATCTGCAGTGCCAGAGTGGCCACCTGCTCGCAGTGCCGCTCGTTGGAGTGCGCCTTCCGGGCAAACTGGCGGGCCCACTCGATCCGATTGCTGGGCTGCGGCGGCTGGACTTTGCCGTGACCGGCCGGGCAGCTCCGCAATCATGCGGAGCAGGAGGCCGTCCCGGATCCCGCGTTCGTTTACCAGGATCTGCTGGGTGCCGAGCCCCCGGACCAGGCGGGAGATCACCGCGGCACCGGCCACGATGATATCGGCCCGGTCGGGGCTGAGCCCGGGGATCTCCCGCCGGGCTTCGAGCGGAGCTGTCCCGCAGATGGCGCAGCAGGTGGACGATGTCCGAGGGCGTGAGCGCGTAGCCCTGCACCGAGCCATGGCGGCCTTCCCGCTGGAACTTGGACATGTGCGCCAGCGCGGTGAAGGTGCCGCCGCTGCCGATCATGATCTCCGCCCGGTGATGCGGTTGGCGGAACACCGACCGAATGCCTCGGTCGATCTCCTCCTTCATAACTTTCCAGTGCTTCGGCTTGAGTGGGTCGGATCGGACCAGCCGCTCGGTGACCCGAACCGCGCCCAAGGGCAGGGAATACACGTGATCGATAGCGGTTCCGGCGGAGAGAATCACCTCGACGCTCCCGCCGCCGATGTCGACCACGGCGGTGGAGCGGCCCTGGAAATCGAAGTGCCGGGCGGCGGTGTGGAAGGCGAGCTGGGCCTCTTCCTCGCCTGAGATCACGTCGATTCTGACCTTGTGCTGGCGGGAAACCTCGCGGATGAACTGGCGACCATTGGCGGCCTCGCGCACCGCACTGGTGGCGATGGCCCTGATCTGGCGGATTTTGAAGCCGTCGGCGATCGCCTTCATCTTGCCGATCGCCGCAAGAGCGCGCTCGATGGCCTCGTCCGACAGCCGGCCGGTCCGGTCGAGCTTTTCGCCCAGCCGGACCATCTCGCGCTCTTCATCCAGAATGCGATAGGTGTCGTCGTCCTGCACTTCGGCGACGGTCAGCCGGATCGTGTTGGTGCCAACGTCGATGGCGGCCAAGCGGGGCGATGCCGGGGGGTCAGGGGCGGTCATGGGCTGGGTTGTAGATTCCCACGACTTCTTCTTTCGCGCCAGTCCCCCTCGTCACGACTGCGTAACGATCATCCTAGTAGAAGGTCTAGGTGACTGCGGTCGGAGGAGTTACGGGCTTGATCGGGTTCAGGTACAAACTTCAACACGAAGACACCAAGGACACGAAGGGACACGAAGTTGGATACGGACATCGCTCAGAAACCTTTTGGTCAAAGGCACACCCTATTAGTACGAACCGCACGTCTTTTCTAGTCTTCATCCATTCAGGATTCTACGGATTCCGTCTCTCAGCAGCACCTCATTGAAGTTGATCAGTGGACCGATCCACAGATCTCCAAGCCTGAGATAGCTGAGCAGCTGTGCCTTATGCACCGGCAAGATCGACTCGACTGACTTTACCTCAACCAGCAGCATCTCTTCAACAAGTAGGTCCAGTTTCAGCCAACTACCCAGAGAATGACCCTTGTAGATGAGAGGGACCTGCACCTGACGAAGGCACCTGATGTTCCTCAGCGATAGCTCTTGAGCTAGCGCCGCCTCATACACCGACTCGAGCAACCCAGGTCCGAGGATCCGATGCACCTCAATGGCTGCTCCGATGACCTGGTAGGACACTGCCAGAGCATCGGCGCGCGTACGTGGCCTGAATACCCTCTGAAGCATCCGTGAATGTGCACAATACCTGCCCGAGAGGACGTAGCGATTTGGTGTGCAGTTGACGAAGAGTTTGCAGAACTGGTCTTATGACGGGCATTTGTGTACTTCGTGTCTTGGTGCCTTCGTGTTGAGGTTTGTGCCTGAGCCTGACGAAGACGGCTAGACGCCCACCTGCGCGGCGATACAAGATCGTTACCCCCACCAGTACCATGGTCTAATAGCCCTTCAGCCACTGTTCCCGAGATTGGTCAGTCAGTAAACCAGAATCAGTGGCAATCACTCGCGCAGGCGGCCGCGGGTGGAAGGAATCCTGTGGGTTGAATTCCACACGCGAAAAGGCGGTCGAGATGAGGAGCAAGAGCCTGCTGCTGATTGCCATGGTGGCGCTAGCGTTGGCCTGCGCCAAGCGGCCCGAGTCGCCCGATGACGCCAAATACGGCGTCAAAGTGCCCAACGGGCTCGCGTTCTCCGAGTTTAAGGGATACGAGGACTGGCAGCTCATCTCCATCAGCCAGGACGGACCCTTGATCGCCGCCATCCTCGGCAATCCCGTGATGATCAAGGCCTACGAGGCCGGTATTCCTCGCAACGGCAAGCCGTTCCCCGACGGCTCCAAGATGACGAAGATCCACTGGGTCCCGACCAAAATGGCGAGCTTCCCCGCCGCAACCGTCCCGGGGAGGCAACACGACGTGGACTTCATGGTCAAGGACAGCAAGCGGTTCGCGGATAGTGGAGGATGGGGCTGGGGCGTGTTCGAGTATGACTCCGCGTCGGGAAAGTTCACCCCCGCCACCACGACCGCCACCCCACCTCAGGGGAACGATGCCAAGTGCGGATTCGCCTGCCACACGATTGTGAAAAACAGCGACTATGTCTTCACGGATTACGCGCACAGATGAGGCTCTCATGACCTTGCATCGCGCACACCTGATCGCCGGCGCCGCGCTGCTAGGCGCAGTCTCGATCCTGTCCGGGTGCAACCGCTCGAGCGCAACTGCCGAGGAGACCGCTCGAGCGAGCACTCATGCCGACTCGAGCTCCACCCCGGCTGCGAGCCTGCCCCAGCAGATTGCCGACCAGATGGTCCAGCTCAACGGTGGCATCCACACCGGATTCCGGTTCAATCACGCCAAGGGAATAGTGGTGAGCGGGAGCTTCACTCCCACAGCTCAGGCCAAAACTCTCAGTCGTGCCGCACACTTCAATGGGCCGGCGGTTCCAGTGACGGTGCGCTTCTCCAACGCTCCCGGAATGCCCGTCAACGCGGACAATGATCCCCGGTCCGGGCCCCGCGGGATGGCCATCCGCTTCAACCTGCCCGGCGGCGGCTTCACCGACATCGTCAGCATCTCCCATAACGGATTTGTGGTGGGGACAGGCGAGGAGTTCCTGGCGTTCTTCAAGGCGATTGCAGCCAGCGGCCCCGACGCTCCGCATCCCTCGCCGATTGAGACCTTCTTCGGCAGTCATCCTCGTGCCGCCAAGTTCGCCATGGATGTCCAGGCGCGGCCCAAGAGCTATGCTACCGTGGCCTACTTCGGGAACAATGCGTTTGTCTTCGTGGATGGCCAGGGCAAGCAACAGCCGGCACGATACCAGATCATCCCCGCGGCTGGAGTGGTGAACCTGGACTCGGCGGCGGCGGCCAAGCAAGGAGCGAACTATCTGCAGGACGAGCTGCAGCGGCGATTGGCGGGGGGGCCGGTGCAGTTCCGGCTCTATGCACAGCTTCCCAATCCGGGAGATCCAACCAAGGACGGCTCGCTCGTCTGGCCCGCCGACCGGAAGCGGGTCCTGCTCGGCACCATCCGCCTCACCAAGGTCGAACCTAAGCAGGAAGAGTTGCAGCGCTCACTCGCCTTCAACCCCATCTTCCTGACCAACGGGATCGACTTGTCCGACGACCCACTCGTCCCGCTGCGCTCGGCGGTATATGCGCTGTCTGTGGCGCACCGGCATTGAACGGCGAGACCGTCAGATGTGTCTGACCGGAAACCAGCAGGTGATAGTGGTGCCGAAACCCAGCTCGCTCTGCGCCGACACCCGTCCGCCGTGGGCTTCCACCAGATGCTTCACGATGGCGAGACCCAGCCCGGTGCCTCCCTGCTCCCGGGAGCGAGCCGGATCAGAGCGATAGAACCGCTCGAAGATGCGGGGCAGGTCGTCCGGGATGATGCCGGAACCGGTGTCGGCGACGCTCAGGGCAATCCCCGAATTGACCACCACGCCCCGGCAGGTGATTCGCCCCGCGGTCGGGGTATAGCGGAATGAGTTCTCCAGCAGGTTGGTCAGGATCTGGCGCACCGCATCGGGATCGGCGACCAGCTCGTCGGCTCCGGCTCCGATCTCGATCCGAAAATCGATTCCTGCCCTCCGGTTGCCGTCGCCCAGTCCATCCCAGCTTTCCCGGCAGATCGCCGCCACATTGATCGGCTCGGGCTCGGGCTGCCACCCTCCGGCTTCCAACCGGGCCAGATCCAGCAGATCGTCCACCAGACGCTGCATCCTCCTGGCGTTACCGGCTATGGTGGCGACGAACCGCCGGCTCATGTCCGGCTCCAGATTATCGCTCAGCAGCGTCTCGGCGTAACCGGAGATCGAGGTGAGCGGGGTCTTGAGCTCGTGCGACACATTGGCCACGAAGTCGCGGCGCATCGACTCGAGCCGCCTCAGCTCGGTGAGATCGTGCAGCACCAGTACGGCCCCACCCGACGGCAGCGGCCGCGCGTTCATCAGCAGGGTGCGGTCTTCCATCTCGACTTCACGGTCCTGCACCAGCTTCCCCTCGCATCACCTGGTCGACGACCTCCCGCGCGCCCTTCACCCGAAACAGTTCGGCGAAGTCGGGCAGCGATTCATCGAACTTGTACCCCAGAATCCGGCGGGCCGCCGAGTTGGCGGTGACGATCCGGCCGCGCACGTCGGCGGCGATCACGCCCTCCACCATGGATTCGACCAGGGCGGCCGATTCCGACTGTTCCCGGCGCAGGTCTGCAAAGCGGTCGGCCAGCTGGCGGTGCATCTCCCGGAGCGCCTGCACCAGGCGATCGATGTCGGGAATGCCCGAATGGGGAAAGCGGGGCGGTGCGCCATCGGCAATCGCCCGGGCGGCCGATCCGATCTCGACCAGCGGACGCGCAATCGAACGTCCGGCGGCGAGCGCGAGCACGCTCCCGATCAGCAAGCGACAACAGGGCGGCGCCGGCCACCGCCTGTTGAGCGCGGTTCACGATCTCGTCCACCTGATCCAGACCCGCGGCCACCCGCACCACGCCGGGCCGGCCTGGTATCGCGACGTACATCAGCAGTCGGCCGACGCTGGCGCTCCGCCGGCTGGAGCTTCCGCGCCCACCGCGCAATGCGGCCTGAACCTCGGGACGGTTACTGTGATTTTCGAGAGGGGGAAGCTTGCCGGGCGGAAAGTCGCTATCCGCGCGGACCCAGCCGCTGCGATCGATCAGGGAAATGCGATGTCCGGTCTGCGACGCGAGCCGACGTACGGTGACCTGCCATGCTGCGGTGTCGGCGGGGAGGGCCTCGCGAACCAGGCGCGCTTCGCTCTCCAGCGAGCGCACGATGTCGGTTTCCAGATCCCGGCGGAGCGAGCGCTCGGCCAGTCCAAAGAGGATCCCCACCGTCAACACCAGGATCAGAATGGATCCCAGCACCAGCCGCCGAACAAAGCTCACTTGCTGCGAGTCCCGCGCTCACCTCCCCGAAAGCGGTAGCCGAATCCTCGCACGGTCTCGATCAACTTGCCGGCATCCTCCAGCTTGGTTCTGAGCCGCTGCACGTGCATGTCCACCGTGCGGGTCTGAATGTCCGGCTGAGCCTCCCAGACGATCTCCAGCAACTGGGGACGGCTCTGCACTCTTCCCCGCCGCTCCACCAAAGTAAGCAGGAGCTTGTATTCGGTCGCGGTGAGATTCAGTTCGCGGCCGTGGAGGGTCGCGCGGTGAGCCGAGCGGTCGATGGAGATGGGGCCGGCGCTGAGGGTCGAGCCGGCGCTCACCGCGGGTGAGCCCAGCCGGCGGAGCAGGGCTCCCACCCGGAGCGACAGCTCCTGGGGCGAGAACGGCTTGGTCAGATAGTCGTCGGCGCCCAGCGACAAGCCCGCGGATCCGGTCGGTCTCCTCCCGCCGCGCGGTGAGGAGAATGACTCCGACCTCCTTGGTTTCCTCCCGCCGTCGAAGCTCTGCCAGCACGTCGTAGCCGGAGACACCGGGGAGCATCAGATCCAGCACCACCACATCGGGTCGTTCCTCCCGTGCCGCCTTCAGGGCATCGGGCCCGTTGGCGGCAGTCGACACCCGATAGCCCACCTTGGCCAGGTGGTAGGCGACCAGCGCGGTAATGTCCGGCTCGTCGTCCACGACGAGGATACGATGGGTCATGCCCAATCCCGTACTCGAGGGTAGGGACGAATATAGGGGGAGGGCGGGAGGGACAGGAAAGCCCGGCTGCGGGCCGGTGGGTCAGGCTTTGCGGGGGCTCGTACGCGGAGCGGGTAGCGGGGATTCCTCATCGCTGACCCGGGCAGAATCTCTTCCGTTATGGTGTGGGGGGTGGGACCAGCACCTGATTCGTCCGGTCCAGCACCTGGCTGCGCTCCTGCTCGCAGACCTTGGGTCGATTTCTCGCTCATGCTGCTCGGAGGCGTCGCCGATCGTCCGACGTCAGGCGGTGGCGGTGCCCAGCTGCGTTGGAACCGGCCACCGGGTACCGCTCAGACGACCACCGGTCGAGTCCCGCGGGGACGATTCGCCCTGCAACGCGCGGCGAGCCCGACGAAGGCCGAGTCGCGTGAAGCGGGAACCGAGCAGACGGATCGCTGAGCACCGGGAGAGCAACATTGTCGCCTTTTGGTGTAGTGGGTGAACCCCGTCGCCAGAATGCTAGTCCGGCCACATTGTCGCGCGGTCACAGGTCTGTCACGGAATGATTATCCCGCCGCCGTTGCGCATCCGCCTTCCCCTCTGATATTTCCGGCCATGCTTCCCGAGATCCGAGTCTTCGTCAACTCCGGCCTGGTGGATCTGCCCGCCGGCTCTGCCGTGGCAGAGGCGGTGCGGCGGTTCGACCCTGCACTGGGCGACCGGGTGATCGCCGGCGAGGCCTATGTCACCGATGGACGGGGGATTGAAGTCGATCCGGATCAGACCCTGGCGAGTGGAGCCATCCTTCGGGTGGTGGTGCGGGCCAGGCGGGGAAGCAATGCTGACGCGTGAGCTGATCGGGCGGCTGCCCAAGGCAGAGCTGCACACCCACCTGGATAGCGCCCTCCGGCCGACACGATGGTCGAGCTGGCGCGCGCCGCGAAATTCGAGCTCCCGACCACCGACCCCGACGCGCTGCGTCGGTTCATGCTGGTCGACGACGCCGGCAATCTCGAGGACTATCTGGCGCGGTTCGAATACACCATCCCGCTGCTGCAGACGCCCGAGGGAATCGAGCGGGTGTCGTACGAGATGGTCGAGGACGCCGCGCGCGACGGGTTGCGCTATCTCGAGGTGCGCTACTGTCCCGAGCTGAGCACGCGCGGTGGGCTCACCTGGAGCAGGTGCTCGACGCGGAGCTGCTGGGACTCGCGCGAGGTGAGAGCGCGACTTCGGCGTGGTAACGCGGGTGATCAACTGCTCCCTCCGGCACTACAGCCCCGAGGTCTCGGTCGCGATCGCACGGCTGTCCGTCGCGCTATCGTGACCGCGGCGTCGTGGCGTTCGACCTGGCGGGCGGCGAGGCGGGCCGGCCTCCGGGCCGCCACAAGGCTGCTTTCGACCTGGCGCAGCAGGGATATCTCGGCATAACGGTGCACGCGGGCGAAGCCGCCGGGCCGGAGTCGGTGGCGGAGGCGATCTCCCTCTGCCATGCCAACCGGATCGGCCACGGTACCCGGATCGGAGACAGCCGGACACTCATGGAGTACATCCGGGACCGTCAGATTCCGGTGGAGATCAATATCACCAGCAACATTCAGACTCGCGCTGTGCCACGTGCGTCGGCCCATCCGGTGCGCGAGTACTTCGATGCCGGGCTCAACGTCACCTTGTGCACCGACGGCTGGCTGATGACCGGCGTCTCCTTGACTGACGAATACTGGCTGGCGCACACCGAGCTGGGCTTCACCCGCGACGAGATCGATCGCCTGATTCTCAATGGGTTCGAGAGCGCGTTTCTGCCTTGGCCGGAGAGACAGAAGCTGGTGGCGCGGGTGAAGGAGGAATTGGCGGGGTTGTAGAGAGAGTCGAGAGTCACGAGTCTCGAGTCACGAGTCTCGAGTGTTGAAGCGGTTACTCCGAGCGTCCGGCTGTCATCCTGAGCGAAGCGAAGGATCCCTTTCCATGCGACTACGCTGGCTGCTCGGCGCTGTCCTGCTCATCACTGCGCTCCTTTCATCCTGGATGATTCCCGGGCTCACCTGGCGCGGGGTCAGCGGGCTGGTGGCTCAAACTCAGGCCGACAGCGTCCAGGTCCAGCGTGACACGCAGGTGCTTCAGCCGCCCAAGCCCGATCTCACGCCGGTCCATCAGTCTCTGAGCCTCGGCTCGCGGCTCACCGGTCTGTTCGGTATCGTCGCGCTGGTAGCCATTGCCGTCGCCCTGTCGCATAACCGGCGGCAGATCCGCTGGCGGGTCGTGGCGTGGGGGCTCACGCTGCAACTCCTGTTCGCCATTTTCGTCCTCCGCATTCCCGCCGGTCAGCAGCTGTTTCGCGCCCTGGGCAGCTTCGTCACTGGAATTCTCAACTATTCCTACATCGGCTCCCAGTTTGTCTTCGGCGAGCTGGGGAAGCCGAACTCCAGCCTGGGCGTGATCTTCGCGTTCCAGCTTCTGCCCGCGATCATCTTCGTCAGCGCGCTGTTTGCCATCATGTATTATCTCGGCATCATGCAGCTCATCGTGCGCGCCTTCGCCATTCTGATGAGCCGAGTGATGGGCGCGAGCGGAGCCGAGAGCCTCAATGTGGCAGCGTCGATCTTCATGGGTCAGACCGAAGCTCCCCTCACCATCCGGCCCTTCCTTGCCCGGATGACCCGCTCCGAGCTGATGACCGTCATGACCTCCGGAATGGCCCACATCTCGGGCTCGATCATGGTGGCATACATCGCCTTCGGGATCGAGGCCCGGCATCTGCTGACCGCGGTGATCATGACCGCCCCCGGCACCATCATGATGGCGAAGCTGTTCGAGCCGGAGACCGAAGTGCCGGAGACCTATGGCAAGGTCAAGCTCGACATGCCCAAGCAGGACGTGAATCTGCTCGACGCGGCCGCCCGAGGTACCAGCGAAGGGCTTGAACCTGATGCTGAACGTGATCGCGATGCTGGTCTCGTTCGTGGCACTTGTCGCCCTGCTCAATGGGGGATTTGCCGCGATTCACCGCTACATCAACTGGTTTCCCGCCAACCTGCAGACCGTGCTCGGCTGGATCTTTCGTACCCGATCGCCTGGGTCATGGGCGTACCGTCGGCAGGACTGCGGCACGATCGGAAGTCTGCTCGGCACCCGGATGGTCCTCAACGAATTCATTGCCTACTCCCAGCTTGGGCCGCTGAAGGGGCAGCTCGACCCGCGATCATTCACCATCGCCTCATTTGCCCTGGCCGGTTTCGCCAACTTCAGCTCGGTGGGCATTCAACTGGGCGGCATCGGCGCCCTGGTGCCGGAGCGCAAACGTGACCTTGCCCGGCTGGGGATTCGGGCGATGCTTGCGGGGACGCTGGCGAATTTCTTGTCGGCGACCATAGCCGGGATCTTGCTGTGATGTGCTGTGGGTTACCGGAGCTGGAGCTTGCTCCTTCGAGGCGCTGCAGCACTCGACGGTCGGAGCCCGGGACTCCTTCACACTCAAGGTTGCTGGATGTCCCCCCGGTCTCCTCCCCTCGTGCTGACGCACCTCTCCGGAGCAAGCTCCAGCTCCGGTGGGCAACATGTTGAAACGGTGTGAGGCGTTAACAAATATTCTCGGCCATTGCAAATACGGCGACTGGCGTGGGGCTCCGCAGGGCGCGTCAGCACGAGGGGAGGAGACCGGCTTCTATCAGGGACCTTGGCATTGCCTCAATGCGCCGGGCTCCGACCGTCGAGTGCTGCAGCGCCCGGAGGAGACCACGCCAGTCGCAACAAACCCCAATACAATAATTTGGTGAACGACATCGAAGCAGCGGCGAAAGCGATACGCACGAAAATTGGCACACGGCAGCCCAAGCTGGCCGTAGTGCTCGGATCGGGTTTGGGTGGACTAGGCGACCGAATCAGCGAAGCCGTCAGGATTCCCTACGGAGACATCCCGGGATTTCCCGAGACCACCGTGGTTGGACACGGCGGCGAACTGGTTATCGGCAAACTGGCGGGCAAGGACGTCCTGGCCCAGAGCGGGCGCTTTCATCTCTATGAAGGGCATGAGGCGAGCGTGACCGCCTTCCCCATCCGGGTCTTTGCCACTCTCGGGCATCGAAACCCTGATCCTCACTAATGCCGCCGGGGGAATCCGCCGAAGCTTGACCTCGGGCGCCCTAATGCTGATCAACGATCATATCAATTTGACCTTTCCGGAACCCGCTGATCGGACCGATGCTGCCGGGTGAGACGCGGTTCCCCGACATGTCCGAGCCCTACGAGGAGTCGCTTCGCGCCCTCGCGCACGAGGCGGCGCAGGAGCAGCACCTCGCCCTGCAGGATGGGGTCTACGTGCAGCTTCTTGGGCCCAGCTACGAGACACCGGCAGAGATCCGGATGCTGGAGCGGCTGGGTGCCGACGCGGTGGGAATGTCTACCGTGCTCGAAGTCATCACTGCACGGGCCCGGGGGCTTCGCTGCCTGGGAATCTCCGTGGTCAGTAACGCGGCCGCCGGGATTCTGCCGCAAAAGCTCGATCATATCGAAGTGATGGAGGCGGCGCGCCGGGTCGGGGGTCAGTTGGCAGGACTGGTCGAAGGGATTATTGCGAAGCTTTAGGTGCGGGCACGGTGTGATTGAGCGGACCGTGTCCGCTGCCCAGTCCCGGTGCTGCCGCGATCGCGCGATGGACGAAGTCCAGCCCGTCCTCCACCGCACGCTCCAGCGGCCGGCCCAGCGCGAGTCCCGCGGTGATCGCGGCTGACAGAGTGCACCCGGTGCCGTGGACCGACGAGGTACCGATGCGGGGCCGGCTGAAGCGGCGAACTCCCGATGGCGTCACCAGGATGTCGGTCAGCACCGGTCCGCTGAGGTGCCCTCCCTTGATGAGGGCGGCGCCGGCGCCGAAGCGCAACAGCGTCGCGCCGGCCCGTTCCATAGTTGGCGCATCGTGCACCACGCGGCCGGTCAGGATCGCTGCCTCGTCCAGGTTCGGGGTGACCAGCGCGGCGAGCGGAAGCAGATCCTCTCGCACCACCTCTTCGGCCTCGGTGCTGAGGAGCCGGGCCCCGGAGGTGGCCACCATGACCGGATCGACCACGAGCGGTCCCCAGCCGTTTTCCCGGATCGCGCGAGCTACCAGCCGAACCAGTGCGGCTTCGGCCAGCATGCCGGTCTTGAGCGCCGCCGGCGGAAGATCCTCCGCCAGTGCGGTGATTTGTTCGGTCACCATGTTTTCGGGGACACTCTCGACCGCGCGAACCTGCCGGGTGTTCTGGGCGGTCAGGGCGACGATCACCGTCGTCCCGAAGACGCCGAATTGCTGGAATGTTTTGAGATCCGCCTGGATCCCGGCGCCACCGCCGGAATCCGATCCGGCAATGGTGAGGGCGATCTTCATCGGGCGAGCACCGGCATGAGCAGCTCCCTCCAGACGCTGATTCGAGACCTGCACCGCCGCCGCGGCAGGGAACGGCGCGGCTTGGCCCTGGCCGAAGGCGTTCGTCTCGTGGAGGAGGCGCTCGCCGGCGGCATTGCGATTCGAGGTGCGGCGGTTTCTGCGACGCTGGAAAGTACTACCCGGGGAACCTCTCTCAAGGCGGCGCTGGCCGGCCACGGCATCCGACTGGAAGACGTCAGCGAGAGTGAGCTGGAGGGCCTGGCCGATACCGAGCATCCCCAGGGCGTCATTGCGGTAATCGAGCCGAGGCGTTGGAGCTGGGTGGACATTCATCTGCTCTCTGGAACGACGCTGCTGGTGCTCGATGGAGTGCAGGACCCCGGGAATGTGGGGACCATGGTTCGCACAGCCTTGGGGCTCGGCGCCGCGGGGGCCGTGGCACTCAAGGGGACCGCGGATCTGACGAATCCCAAAGTGCTGCGCTCGGCAATGGGCGCGAGCTTCAGGCTGCCGACGGTCTCTGCCACGCCGGAGGAATTCGTGGCGTGGTCCCGCCTTCAACGTTCGGAGATCTGGGTGGCCGATGCGGCAGGCGAGAGAATCGAGCAGTTGCCGGGCAGCAGCCGGAACCGTCCGCCGGTCGCGTTGGTGCTCGGGAACGAGGGCGCCGGCGTGAGCCCGTCCCTGGAGCTGGCGGCCGACCGGCGGGTGGCCATTCCCGCTGGCTCGCGGTGTGGAGTCGCTCAACGTGGCGGTTGCCGCCGGCATTCTGTTGTACGAGGTCACCCGTGCTCGCTGATCTTCCGCTCGGATTCGAGATCGTGGTGGCCGCGCTCTTCGGAGCGATGATCGGCAGCTTCCTGAATGTCTGCATCCTCCGCTGGGGAGCTGAGCCGAAGCAGTCGGTGGTCCATCCCCGGTCTCGCTGCCCCCGCTGTGGCCGGGCGCTGGCGTGGTACGACAACATTCCGGTGCTCTCCTGGCTGATTCTCCGGGCGCGTTGCCGCGGGTGCGGCGAGCCGATCTCGGTGCAGTACCCGCTGGTCGAGCTGGCCACGGCGGGCATCTGGGGCTACATGGCCTGGAGGTACGGGGTCACACTCGAGGCGCTGCGTGGGCGCCCTGTTTGGAACGATTCTGCTGGGCATCGCCATGACCGACGCGCGCGAGTACATCATCCCTCACGAGTTTTCGCTGGGCGGAACTCTGCTTGCCGTGGTTCTCGCTACCTGGTCGGATTCTTCCCTTTTGGTCCCGAGTCTGCAGGGGGCTTTGGTGGGTGCCGGTTCCGTGCTCCTGATCGGTGAAGTCTCAGAGATGGCCATCGGGCAGGAGGCGATGGGTGGTGGTGATTGCGCCCTGATGGGGATGATTGGTGCCTTTCTCGGCTGGGAAGCGATCGTACCGGTACTTCTCCTTGGGGCCATTATCAGCACATTTCTATTTCTATTTGCCGCGGTATGGTCCCAGCGTACTCCTGCCGTCATGCCTATTGCGGGGGAAGCCGAAGCGACAGACTCTGGCTTTCGCTGGGGATTGGTCCTCCGACTCCTGCTGGCGGGAGCGGTGCCGCTCCTGTTCCTGGCGCTCGCTTTGGCGACACGACATCTGAATGAAGTATTGAACGCCCTCTTTCAGGGACTTCTGGGCGCCGGACTCTCGTACTATGTCGCTCTCCTGCTTCCGCAGCGTATTAGCGGACAATCGTGGGTGAGGGTCATGGGACTCATCGGAGCCGCCATTGCCGTTGCCGCGGCGCTGTTTGTCCGTTCCCCGTCTTCTGTTCGGAGTGATCTTTGTGATCGCAGCACTCTGGTTCGCGCGACGAGCCACCCTGATTGCCTCGCCGGCCACTTCCGAGGGCCTCCAGTCTCAAGGGTATCTCCCTTTTGGGGTCGGCCTCACCGCAGCTGCCGGCTTCCTTCTGTTATCAGGATCGATGCCGCTGGTGCGGCAAATGGTCGAGGAATACGGCAGGTTGCTGAGCTATCTGTGAGAGTCTCTGCCCTGCATCTGCTGCTTTTGATTGGGCTTGCCGCTGGTTGCCGGGGCGAGCGCCCCAAGCCGGTCGGTCCCGATACGCTGAGCCGACTGGTGGACAGCCTTCGAGGTCGGGTGGAACAAGCCACCGGGCTCAGGTTCAAGTCCCCGCCGAAGTCTGCCCTTCGGACCCGGGCGCAGGTGCGGCAGTACCTGCTCGGCAAGCTGGACGACGAACTGCCTCCGGCCAAGCTCGAGGGGTTGGAGACCGCTTATCGATTGTTCGGCCTCTTGCCCGATACGCTCGATCTCAGGCCTCTGCTGCTGGAGCTGTATACCGAACAGGTTGCGGGGTACTACGATCCCGATTCGGCTACCCTGTTTGGTGTGGAAGGAGCGGACCCCGCTCAGCTGCGGGTGGTGGTGGCCCACGAGATGGTGCACGCGCTGCAGGGAGAGCGCCTCCCGCTCGATTCCATTCTGCACGATAAGTCGAACAACGACCGCTTGGCGGCGGCGCAGTCCGTATTGGAAGGCCAGGCCACGCTGAGCGGGATGAAGGCACTGTTTCCCCCCAAGATGGACCCGACCCGAGATCCGGACTTCTGGAGCGAGTACGCCGGACAGATCCGGACGGGGCAGGCATCGATGCCGGTGTTCGCCCGGGCGCCGCTCGTGGTCCGCGAGGCGCTGGTATTTCCCTATCTGGCTGGCGCGGAGTTCATGCATTGGTGGGAGGGCTCGCAGTTCAAGGACACTGTGCCGTATGGGCCGAGGATGCCCTCCTCCACCGAGCAGGTTCTCTTCCCCGAGCACTACGCCCAGGGCGACCAGCCGCTCGAGCTCCGGTTTTCCCCGGATTCGGCGACGCTGTACGAGGACGTGCTGGGCGAGAGTGAGCTCTCGATACTCGCGGCCCAGCTCTCGGGTACACTCCAGCCGAGGAAGGCGGCGCCCCGCGGCTGGGGCGGGGACCGCTATCGCGTGTTACGAACGCCGGACGGGCCTGCGCTCATGTGGTACGTAATCTGGGACGACCCGCGTTCGGCGGAACGGTTTACAACGGGGTTCGGCGAGAAGCTTCGGCGTACCGAACGCAGAGGATATCGGGCCACGTTTGATCGTGTGGAGATCGAGGGCAAACCTGCGACGCGTTACCTGCTGGCGCCTCAGGCGTGGCAAGGCTGGGACAATCCTCCCGGGCCCAAGCTCGATCAGTAACCGCTGCTTTTGTCAGCGCATTTATCTGCTCAGGGCCTGAGTCACCGTGTAGATCAGAAGGCCCACCAGACCGCCCACCAGAGTCCCGTTGATTCGGATGAACTGCAGGTCTCGGCCCACCAAGAGTTCAATTCGGCGTGAGGTCTCCAGCGGGTCCCACGAGCTCACGGTCTGAGCGATGAGCCCTCCCACCTCACCCCGATGCTGCTCGACTACGCGCAAAACGGCGCCCGTCACCCAGCCATCGATCTTCTCCAGCAGCCCTTCGTCTTCCAGGGCAGCGACGCCCAGCGCGGAGAGTCCGCGGGCGACGGGCCCCGGCGCACCATCGGCGCTTGCGTTCTGCCGGCCGAGAATCTCCTTCAGCTCATGCCAGAGCGAAGCGGCCAGCCGTCCGCTGGTTTCGGGATCCAGCACCTGCTGCTTGATCGCCTCGGCCCGAGCAATGACCTCGGGCGAATCCTGCAGCTGTATCATCCAGTCGGCCAATAGATCGTTGAACTGATGCCGCAGTGGATGGTCCGGGTCCTCTCCGACCTCGAAAAGGGTCCGCTCGATTCCGCCCAGCACCTTCTGATGGATCCGGTCGTCGACCACCTTCGGCACCCACCAGGGGCTTTCCTCCCGGATCTTCTCGCGGATCAGCTGCTCGTTCTCCGCTACCAGCCGGGTGAGACCATGGATCACCCGATCGAGCAGCTGCTGGTGCCGGTCGTCGATGGTGAGAAGAGCGAGACCCTTGGCCAGCACCGGCGCAATCGGCATCTGACGGAGCGGCTCGACCACGGTACGGTCCAGCAGAGCGTGGACATCCTCGTCCCGCACCACGTTGCCTGCTCCCCTGAGCACCGAGCCCACCTGCTGCGCCGCCATCCGGGCATGCTCCATCTGGCTGAGCCACTCGGCGGCTCGCCGGCTGATCTGGGCTGCCTTGAGTTTGGCGGTGAGGACATCGGGGGAGAGGAAGTTGTTCTGAACGAAGTTCCCCAGGCTCCGGCCGATGCGGTCCTTGCGGTTGGGGATGATGGCGGTGTGGGGGATGGGGATGTTGAGCGGATGGCGAAAGAGGGCGGTAATGGCGAACCAGTCGGCGATGCCGCCCACCATGGAGGCCTCCGCCGTGGCCCTGATGTAGCCGAGCCAGGGGTGCTGGGCCTCATACATCCGGGCGACCATGAAGACGACCCCCATCAGAAACAGGAGCCCGGTCGCCCTGACCTTCATCCGGTCAAGATTGCGCTGGCGCTCCTCCGGGTTGGAGATCTCTTGCATGGTAGAAGAATAGGCGGACGGGCGGAATGGCGGACGGCTAACCAGAAGCTCTGGATTGCATAGCGGCATACAATCCCCAAGTCAGTTTACCAACCCGGTGTCGAGCCTCACTCAAACGTTCAAAGCTTGCTGGATCCAATATGCCGCAGTCTCTGCTAAACAGCAGAAGATAGGAGAGCTCGGAAAGCGAGCCTCTCGCAATATCCAGGTATCGGCGAAACTCCTTTGGACCGCTCTTAGCGGCTCCTTCAGCAATGTTAGTTGGGACGGACAAAGCAGCACGACGTACCTGTGAGGTGAGCTGGTACCGTTCCGAGCTCGGCCACGCTTTGGTGGTCCGGTAGATCTCGAGCGCGAGTTGATGGGCACTCTTCCAGGCTTCAAACCTTTCATATGGCATCATGGTGCTAACCTACCGATTACCGAGTTCGTGGTTGCATCGATTCTCTGCGCGCCTGATCTTGCTCTTGCCCTCCGCCCGTCCGCCCGTCCGCCCGTCCGCCCGTCCGCCCGTCCGCCCGTCCGCCCGTCCGCCCGTCCGCCCCGCTTGAACAAAGTCCGCTCCGCTGCTAACCTTACGGGCTTATGTTTGACGAGCTATCAGGCAAACTCAACGCCACGCTCCAGAAGCTCACCGGGCGGGGCGTTTTAACGGAAGACGCGGTCAAAGAGGGGCTCCGGGAAATCCGGCGCATCCTGCTCGAGGCCGACGTCAGCTTCGATCTGACCCGTGACTTCCTGGAGCGGGTGCAGGCCAAGGCGGTTGGGGTACTTTCCCTCAAGGAGGTCCGGCCCGGGCACCAGCTGGTCAAGATCGTCTACGACGAGCTGGTAGCGCTGCTAGGCGAGAAGCAGGCGCCAATCGCCTATGCCTCGGTCCCGCCGACGATCATCCTGCTGGTGGGACTGCAGGGATCGGGAAAGACTACCACGGCCGGAAAGCTGGCCCGCAGGCTCAAGCTGGAGCAGAAGGCGCCGTACCTGGTGGCAGCCGACGTGTATCGTCCCGCCGCCATCGACCAGCTGCACACCCTGGGTCGCCAAGTCGACGTGGGCGTGCACAGCGACAACGCGTCGCAGGATGTGGTGAAGATCGTACGGGACGGGATCGCAGCCGCTGGCAAGGCC
Organism: uncultured Gemmatimonadales bacterium; assembly: GCA_963698975.1. Taxonomy (GTDB): domain Bacteria; phylum Gemmatimonadota; class Gemmatimonadetes; order Gemmatimonadales; family GWC2-71-9; genus CAVVWJ01. The sequence continues at coordinate 159,932 of CAVOSV010000002.1, read as the reverse complement.
CGGTCCCGTAGCGTCATCGTGGATACCGCCGGCCGGCTCCAGATCGACGACGAAATGATGGACGAGCTCAAGCGGCTGAAGGCGGCGGTCACACCTCACGAGATCTTGCTGGTTGCCGACGGAATGACCGGCCAGGACGCCGTCCGCATTGCCAAGGGGTTTCACGACGCGCTCGGTATCACCGGCGTGGTGCTGACCAAGATGGACGGCGATGCCCGGGGTGGTGCCGCGCTCTCCATCTACGGAACCACCCACGCGCCGATCAAGTACATCGGTGTCGGAGAGCGGCTGGATGCCCTGGAGCCGTTCCATCCCGACCGGCTGGCAGGAAGGATCCTCCAGCAGGGCGACATTCTGTCGCTGGTCGAAAAGGCGCAGAGCGCGGTAGACGAAAAAGAAGCCGAGCGGCTGGCCAAGAAGGTCACCTCGAAGAAGGGGCTCGACCTCAGCGACTTCCTGGGCGCCATGAAGCAGATGCAGAAGATGGGGCCGCTCAAGAACGTGCTCGGGCTATTGCCCGGAGTGAACCCGGCCATGCTGCAGGCGGCCAAGATCGACGACAAGAAGCTGAAGCACGTGGAGGCCATCGTGCTCTCGATGACTCCGAAAGAGCGGGCGAACCCGGACCTGATCAACGGCCAGCGCCGTTTGCGGATTGCCAAGGGGTCGGGCCGCACGGTGCAGGAAGTGAATACCTTGCTCGCGCAGTTCAAGCAGATGCAGAAGTTCATGAAGATCGCGGGGAAGACCGGAGGCGCCGGTCTGAAGCTGCCCTTCGGACGCGGCGGATTCCCCGGTTAACCCGTAGCCAGGACACCCACTATGGCAACTCGCATTCGTCTCCGCCGAATCGGCCGGAAGAAGCTTCCGCTCTACCGCATCGTCATCGCCGACCAGGAAGCGCCGCGGGATGGACGCTTCATCGAGATCATCGGGACCTACAATCCCAAGGGCCAGACCGCGGCCGACAAGATTCAGGTGGACGCGGACAAGGCGCGGCAGTGGATCGCCAAGGGCGCGACGCCGTCTGACACGGTACAGTCGCTGCTGAAGCAGGCGGGGGTGTTCTCCAGTCCCCAGTCCGCAGTCGCCAGTCGGCAGTAAGAAGGTCAACGCCGCCGTCCTGAGGGCTGACGACTGAGGACTGGTAACTGTGAAAACCGTGATTGTCGGACGCCTGCGGAAACCCCACGGACTAAAGGGCGACTGCACGCTGTTTCCGCTGACCGACACCCCTGATACGATCTTCACGCCCGGCCGGGAGGTCTGGGTGGTGGATCTCGGGGGAGAACCGGTGGCCGGCCCGCTTACGCTGGAGCGGAGCCGAAGCTATCACCGGGAGTGGCTGGTAAAGTTCGCCGGTATCGATCATCGCGACGGGCTGGATCCCTTCCGGGGACAGTTTCTGGGAGTGCCCCAGAAAGTTCTCGGCCCGCTGGCGGACGATGAGGTCTACCTGCACGAGCTGGACGGTTTCTCGGTTCGTCTGGCCGACGAGACGCCGCTGGGTCTGGTCTCCGCGGTCTACGAGCTGCCATCGGGACTGATGATCGAGGTGCAGGGGCCCAAGCGCGAGTTCCTGCTGCCGTACAAGAAGGAGTTCGTGCAGCAGGTAGACCGGGCCGGGCGTCGCTTGGTGGTGAGTCCGCCGGAGGGGCTGATCGAATAGGCGGAGAGGCGGAGAGTCGGAGAGGCGGAGAGCATGGCAACGGCACCGAATGACCGCGGGGAGCGAACTCCGCCCGTCCGCCCCTCCGCCCGTCCGGCCCTGACCATCGACGTTGTCACCCTGTTCCCCGAAGTCATCGCCCCGTACCTCGCCGCGAGCATTCCGGGTCGGGCCGCAGCGGCGGGATTGGTGCAGTATCGGCTGGTGCAGCTGCGTGACTTCACTCACGACCGCCATGCCACGGTCGATGACTACGCCTACGGCGGTGGTGCCGGAATGGTGCTCAAGCCGGAGCCGTTCTTCGAGGCAGTGGAAACGCTGCGGCCCACTGGGGCCATCGTGCTGCTCTCGGCTCGAGGCCGGCGATTCAACCACGATGACGCCGTGCGGTTTTCGCTGGGTGAACGGCTGACTCTGCTCTGCGGTCACTACAAGGACGTGGACCAGAGAGTGGCCGATGCGCTGGCCACCGAAGAGCTCTCGATTGGAGACTTCGTCCTGTCGGGAGGAGAGCCCGCGGCGCTCTGCCTGGTGGACGCCGTGGTTCGGCTGCTTCCGGGGGCGTTGAGCGATCACGAGTCGGCCAGCTCGGACTCGCACTACGAGGGCCTGCTGAGCCCGCCGAGCTACACCAGGCCGCCGGAGTATCGCGGGCTCGAGGTTCCTGAGGTGCTGCGGTCCGGCAACCACGCGGAGATCTCGGCCTGGCGGCAGCAGGAGGCCGAACGGCTGACCCGGGAGCGCCGGCCGGATTTGTGGGAGAAGCATGGCGAGTCATCCCGAGCGTGAATCGATTCCTCGCTACGCTCGGAATGACGTGCTTTCGCAGACCGGGATGACAAAACGCGCTCGCTGATTTAAGATGTTGCAGCATTTTGACCCAACGCTGGACCGAGGGAGGATTCGACCATGGAACGATTGGCAGAAGTGGCCCGTGAGGGCTTGCGCACGGACATTCCTGCATTCGATCCGGGAGACACCGTCCGGGTCATGGTCCGCGTCCGCGAAGGTGACAAGGAGCGCCTTCAGGCGTTCGAGGGACTGGTCATCGCCAAACGGGGTGGCGGCATCAGCGAGACCTTTACGGTCCGCAAGATCTCGGCGGGTGTGGGAGTCGAGCGCCTCTTCCCGGTCCACAGCCCTACGATCGCCTCGGTCGAGCTGGTTCGCCGGGGACGGGTGCGCCGCGCGAAGCTGTATTATCTCCGCGCGCTGAGCGGCAAGGCCGCCCGAATCCGGGAGAAGCGCGAGAGCTGACCGCATGGCTCCACGCCCCACTCTGGCCCGCGAACGGGCCGTTTGGGCGGAGGAGCACCTCCTCGTCGGGGTGGACGAGGCCGGCCGTGGCCCCCTGGCAGGTCCTGTGGTGGCTGCGGCCGTTGTGTTTCCCATCGGCTGCAGCGCCGTCCGAGGGCTCCGCGACAGTAAGATCCTTCCCGCCTCAGTCAGAGCCCGTCTGGCCGAACGGGTTCGCCGGAAAGCCATGGCCTTTGGGGTGGGTGCCGCCTCCGCTCACGAGATCGACCGCTACAACATTCGGGTTGCGAGCGCCATTGCCATGCGGCGCGCCATCGCCTGTCTGATCCGCCGCTCGTCACTGGCCCGTTTTCCTCTAGGCCAGGGTGCCCGCGGCTACCTCGACAGCGGACAACCCTTCCGCATTCTCATCGATGGACTGCCGCTGCCTGAAATCGGCTATGCTCACGATGCCCTGGTCGATGGGGATGCGCGCTGTCAGTCGATCTCAGCGGCCGCCATTCTCGCCAAGACGATACGGGACAGACTGATGCACCGGCTGGCCACCCGGCACCCCGGATACGGCTGGGACACCAATGTCGGCTACGGCACGGAGGAGCACCAGGAAGGGCTTCGGATCAACGGCCCCACCAGGCATCACCGTCTCACCTTTGCCCCGCTGGCCCAGCTGACCCTCTCCCTGTGACTCGCGAACCTCGCTACGTTGGTCATTCCGAGCGCAGCGAGGCATCGGCCCGAATGACAGTCAGGCTCCCATGTCAGACTGCGCAAGCGAGGCGATCCCTCGGCACGCTCGGGATGACGGCATTGACGCTGCTTGGGATGACACTTCTCCAGCCGGCCATCACATCGGTCGCCGCTCAACAAACCAACGCCGAACGAATTCTCTCCGGCCGAGACACTCCCTCGCACGATTACGACCTGATCCACCAGCGGATCGAGGTTCGCAACTTCGACTGGGGCGCAACCGCTTTCGACGGCAAGGTCACCACCACGATCGTGTCGCTCAGGCCCGGTCTGGACTCGATCGTGCTGGACATGGGAAGCCGTCTGGCTCGTCAGGTCGGTCGCGGTGAACTGCGCACCATGTAAGTCCGGCCGGCCGCCCGTCCGCCTGTCCGCCCATTTCGCGTCGGCCCGGGGATTCGCTCGTGGTTCGCCTGCCGAAGCCCGCCGGATTCCGGGACACCGTCCGCTTTACCGTGGACTACCGGGGAAAGATCCGGCAGGGGAGGGGACTCTACTTCTTCAAGGCAGAACCAGATCGCCCGCATCGCCCGCAGCAGATCTACAGTGGCGGCGGGACCGACGGAAATCCCAACTGGATTCCCACCTACGGAGCCCCGCAGGACAAGGCCACCTGGGACCTGATCGCTACGGTCCCAGTCGGCTACACGGTCGTCTCCAACGGGCGGCAGATCAGCGATGTGCCCGCCGCCAAGCGAACCCACACCGTACAGTGGCGGCAGGAACGGCCGGCGTCGACCTATCTCATCTCACTGGTGATCGCCCCATTCACCCGGCTGGCCGACAAGTGGCGCGATATCCCGCTGAGCTACTACGTGTACCCCGAGGATGTGCCCCGCGCCCGGCGCCTGTTCGGCATAACGCCGGATCTGATGGACGTCTACACCCGGCTCACCGGCGTCAAGTATCCCTGGCCTCAGTACTCGCAGGCGACAGTCACCGACTTCATCGGGGGCATGGAGAACGTCGGCGCCACGACATTGGTGGATTGGCTTCCCGATGCCCGGGCCTACCAGGATCGTCCCTGGTACCAGCGATCGCTGATTCCGCACGAGTTGGCGCCACCAATGGTTCGGCAACCTGGTCACCACTGGAAACTGGGTGAACTACTGGCTCAACGAGGGCATGGCCGAGTTCATGGCGGGGCAGTACTGGGCGACGAAGCAGGGCCGCCGGGAGGAGGAGGATTACTACCTAGACGAGTACCGCCAGTTCCTGGAGCTCGATGCTCGCCGGCGAGTTCCGCTTGCCGCGTACAACAGCAACATCGTCTACGTCAAAGGGGCTCTGGTGCTGGAGATGTTGAAGCAGCAGCTGGGCACCGAGCGGTTCTGGGCCTCGATCAACCGGTACCTCACCCGACACGCGTTCGGCAATGCGCTGAGCGACGATCTCCGGCGCGCGGTGCTCGAGGCCACCGGCAGAAATCTGAGCTGGTTCTGGGACCAATGGGTGTACCAGGCCGGGTACCCGAGGTGGTAGTGAGCAGTGCCTACGATTCACTCGACAAAACCCTGGCGCTCACCGTGAGACAGGCGCCAGCAGGACACGGCCAAGGCCGACAGCGCCGGTCTCCGCTACTCCACGCCGGCCGTGTTCCGAGCTCAGGTCTCGGTTCGGGTGGCCACAGCGCGGGGCGATGTGCGGACCCGGGTCATGCTCGATCAGCGGGAGCAGGTGCTGCGGATCGGAGGCCTCCGGTCGGCTCCGACGATGGTGGTGTTCGATGAAGACAATGCCCTGCTGAAGAAGCTCACGTTCGAGCAGCCCACCGCCTGGCTGGAGATGCAACTGGCCCGGGACCCCAACCTGTGGAATCGAGCTTGGGTGATCGAGCAACTCGCTCGCCGCACCAGCGACTCGGTGGCTGCCGCTGCCCTGGCCCGGGCGACACGTTCGGCCGACTACTATCGCGTGCGAGCCGAGGCGGCGGCCGCTCTGGGCCAATTTGAGCCAAGGGTCGCTGTTCCCGCTCTGGAGGCGGCTGCTCGCGACACCTCCGCTGCAGTTCGAGAGGCAGCGGTGGCGGCGCTGGGTTCAATGGGAGGAGAGAAGGCCCGCGATCTGGCGCTTGCGGCCTGGCAGAAGGACTCGAGCTATCAGGTGCGAGCCCAGGCGCTCGCGGTGCTCGCGCGAATCGATTCGGCCGGCGCGAAGCCCGTTGTGCTGGCCGGGCTGACCACGCCCTCGTACCGTGATGTCATTCAGACGGCGGCCATCGCGGCCTCGGCTCAGGTCGCGGATTCGGCGATTGTGGATGGCTTGGAGAAAGTCCTGGGTCAACAGGAGCTGGCAGCGATCACCCTCGCGACTCGCGCGAGGGACGGCGATAGCCAGGCCCTGAGCATTCTGGTTCGACACCGCGACGACAAGCGTTCCTGGGTCAGGCGGTGGGTGCTCGATGCCATAGACCAGGAGCTGGGCAAGGCCGCGGCGGAGTGAGTTAGGACGCTGCCTCGCTCAGCTTGCGCTCCGCACGTTTGCGCTCGAACAACCACTGCTCCAGCCGGAGCAGTCCGTATGCTACCACAATGGAGAAAGCCGCGAAAACCAGGCCCGAAAGCAGGGTGACGTACCAGCGCTGGGCCGAGATGGCTATGATGCGAAACGGGCTGCGGAGATAGCCGTTCACGAAGAAGAGCGGCATGGACACCTCTCCCACGAACTGAAGGAATCGCTGATTTCGGAGGATGTGCCCGGTCAGGCGGTAGAAGTAAAGGATGATGGTCAGCGCGCAGATGAAGGTGAGCGGCCAGACCAGGGCATACAGGTTACCCAGAATGAAGATGGGGATGGCCAGCAGCACAGCCCCCAGACCGACCCTCACCCCGTACCGTGCGTAAGCAATGCCGAGACAGAGCTCCGGCAGGTGTCCGATGGGAGTTTCGACCAGGTCGATCCACCATTTGTGCGACGTAATCGGGTTCAGGAACATCGTAGCGACCACACCGGCGGCTCCCAATAGCAGCAGGGCAGGCTTGCCCACCCTGGCTATGAACCGCGCCATTGTTGGCCACAGCCAGTAGAACTGCATGATGAAAGCCAGGAACCACCAGGGCCCAACCGGAGGAAGACCATAGAACGGCACTATGCTGATGATGCCGAGTGTGGTCAGAACCAGGTCGTCCAAGTTCTGCATGAAGAACGCCGGAAAGCCCCCTGCCCGGTACTCGATAACCCTGAGGATCAGCCAGAATCCCAGCGCCAGAAACCACATCGGGTAGATCTTCCTGACTCGGCTCCAGACGAAGCTGCTCCAGGACGGGGTCTGCCAGTATTTGAGCGCCAGGCCGTAGGCGGACAGGAAGATGAAGATCTGAACGCCGAAATGGCCAAAGTAGGAGAACAGGGTCTGAAAGGTCTGCCTGGGATCGCCTACGGTGGCCAGAAAGTGGGGAAACCGCTCCCGGTCGAACCCAAACTCCATCTCCAGCACGGCTTTGGGAAGGGAGTGGTAAAGATTATGCAGCACAATGGCGAGGATACCTAAGCCTCGCAGAACCACGGTGTCCTTAAGATCGAGCGGGAGTCGGGCGCTGCCAGGGTCGTTGGTCATTCGGCCTCATCGGATCTCAGGAGCATGAACTCGGATGAACGTCAATTGTGCTGCCCATGACAACAACTGAACGGACGTCTGGGGCCCAGGAACTCAGCGTAACACTGGGCCTTGCCGCGCTTGCCTGGTTGGTAATGGCAATCCAGGAAGTCATGTTGTTTGCCCGACCGGCGCCCTACGGGGGCTCCTACGTCATCCATCCCATCCGCTACTTCCCCTACGCCCTGTTCTACAACCTGCTCGGCGTCATGATCGTTGCTGCTCCAGTGGCCGTGGCCTGGCTGGTGTGGTATCACCGGCCGGTCCGCCCCGCTCTAGCACGCCGAGCTCACCTGATCGAGCTCTGGCTGCTGATGCTGGTAGTTGCCTTGGACCATGCGGACAACGAGGTGCTCCGGTTCATGGGCATTCACCTCACCCGCAGCCTGCTGCTGACCTACTTCCGGGTGAACGCGTGGGGCGAAGACATGGGTCAGATCTTCGCTACCGACAAGGGTGGCCCCGGGTTGCCGTTCGTGCTGTTGCTGGTGATGCCGCTTGCGCTCTGGTGGATGGGACGCCGGCTAATTCGGAACGCGCCCCGGCTTCCGCGACTTCGACCCTGGGCCCTTGCCGCTGTCGTGGCGCTGCTGCCGCTGGCGGTTCCACTCTACATGTACAACTACAAGACGATGGGCTTTGACCGAATGATCCGGGTTCAGCCGGAGATCGTGACTTTGTACACCGAAGCCAGAAAGGACCTTGCCGCGGGGGAGCGGCCGGCTCAGCTCGATTCGCTCACGCGGGAGTATCAGCGAAACTGGTTCGCCAACAGCAACGATACCGGGTGGAGCTTTACCGATTCGGAGCGGCCTCTAATTCGCACACCGGTAGGCTCTCCGGCCCGGAGCGAAAAACCCTGGAACATCATTTACATCCAGTTGGAAACCTTCCGCGGCTGGAACACGGGCTTCCTCCGCCCGGACACCGTGTCGTCGGTGACACCCTTCCTCGACAGCCTGGCCACCAGAAGCGGCAAGGCCGCGTATTGGCGCCGCCACTTCAGCATGGGGCCGCCCACCGTAAGCGGGTTTGTCACCGGTTTGTGCTCGATCAAGCCGCACTCATTCTACAACATCACCAACCAGTTCACCTCGCTGGAATGCTTGCCCTCGGTGCTGCGGCGGCACGGCTACCATGCGGAGTACTTCACCGGGTTCGATCCCGACTGGGATGGCGAGACCATGTGGGTTCGCCGTTGGTTCGACGACTACACCTACAACCGAGCGGGTGGAGACCGGGTCCTCTTCCATCGCGCGGCCCAGCGAATCCGGGAGCTGGCCCGGGGTCCGCGGCCCTGGATGATAACGATAGCCTCGGCCACTAATCATATCCCGTTCCGGAGCCCGGAGCCCCGGTTCATTATGGGACCGACCGACCGCCCGAACGTGGCAATCCGCTACACCATGCGCTACACCGACGACGTGCTCCGGGAGTTCTTCGACTCGCTCAAGCAGGAGCCGTGGTTCACCCGGACACTGGTAGTGATCACCGGGGACCACGGGTACAACCTGGGGGAGCACGGTCCGGCGGGACAGCTGAATGGGTATCGGGAAACCGTATGGGTACCGCTGATTATGTATGGCGATCACCCGCGTCTGCCACGGGGGCCCAGGGATGAGCCGGCCAGCCTGCTGGATATAGCGCCAACGCTGTCGGACCTGGTGGGTATCCGGGACCCCAACCCGTGGATGGGCTCGAGTCTGGTGACTCCAGGGCGATCTCCCAGCTTCGTCTTGCAGCGGGAGACGGCGACACTAGGAGAGAAGGGTCGCTATAGTATGGTGGTCGACCCGTCCAGTGGCCGCGCACAGGTGTTCGACGCGTTCACCGATCCGCTGCAGCGACACGACATCTCCGCCGATCACCACGCCTTTGCCGATTCGCTCCGGCGGCGAGCCGGCGACGAACGGGTGTTGACTGACTACCTGCTCGAGGCCAACAAGGTCTGGCCCGACAGCATGCATGCTCCCCCCTCGGCCGCGGTGGTGGCGCGCTAAGCTGCATCAGGCCGGCGCTCCTACTCGTGGCAGCCACTGCAGCACGGGCGCAACCAGACCGGGAGCGGCCGAATCATCTCCTGAACGGGGCAGTGTGAGCACGCGGTCGACTCCGGAGAGCCGGGCGATGGCGGCCGCATTGGCCCCGGCAGACGGATCCTTTCGCTCCGGGGTGGTCAGCACCACTCCCGCAGCCGGAACGCCCGCCAATTCCAGCGCACTCAGCGTCAGCAAGGTGTGATTGATGGTCCCGAGTCGGTCGGCCCCGACGACAAGGGCCGCCGCGCCGAGGGATCGCGCCAGGTCCACCATGTTCCATTCCCACGTAACCGGCGCGAGCAGTCCTCCCGCTCCCTCGATAAGCGCGACATCCGCCCCATCACTGAAGCGCTCGATTTTCAGGATCAACGCGTCGAAGTCGATCTCCGCGCCGGCCCGCTCGCTGGCCAGCGCCGGAGCAACCGGCTCGGGCAGGCGAATGATGGCATGCGCCGGCTGACTCTGTCCGGTGGCCCGCGCCAGTCGCACTCCGTCTTCTCGCTTGCTCGGCTGACCCGAACAGCCGGTTTCTACCGGCTTGATGGCGACCACCGACTTGCCGGTCTCCCCCAGCGCGCGAGCCAAGGCACAGGCCACCCAGGTCTTTCCTACGCCTATGTCGGTACCGGTAACTAGAAGCCGCATGGGCTACTCGACCGTGACGGTCGCGGTCATGAATGGGTGGGGTGCGCAATGATAAGGATAGGCGCCCGCCGAGTTGAATGTCTGGGTGAAGGCATCATTTGGCGCGAGCAGGGGCGAGTCCCACGCACCCTGATCGCTGCTGGAAGTGTGATCGGTGGGCGTCGACTCACAATTGACCCAAACGACGCTGGATCCGGCCTGGATCTGCACGTTCTGGGGCTCAAAGGCGAAGTCGTGGATCGTCACGAGCGTCGATCCGTTGACGACCGAGCCCGGGGCAGAGCTGCACAAGGCCGAATTATCGGTTACTGGTTCCGAGTGCTCGGAGAAGCAGGCGACCAGTATCGCTGCCAGCGCGAGACTCGCCACCGCGAGCCGGCCATGGGCGCGGCTCATGGTCCTTCCTTCACGATCACCACCCCCTTCATGAAGGGATGCGGCTGACAGGAGAACTGATAAGTACCGGGCCGGGTGAAGGTGTAGCGCCAAGTGCCGCCCGACTTGATCAATCCGGAGTCGAAGCTTCGGTCTACTGCGGTCACGGTGTGCTCCAGAGGATCGTTGTTGGTCCAGGTTACCGTTGTTCCAGCCGTGATCTCAATCCGATTGGGTTGGAACGCCAGGCTCTTGATGTTGGCCTTGATCGAGGCTTTGCTGGCGGCCATGGAGGTGTCTCCCGCAGCGGTCACTCCTGCCGCCGGAGGTGGTGGCGGGGGCTGGTGCTTTCCGAAGTAGCGCGAGAGTGTGATGGGAATGGTGAACTCGAAGCCATAGCGGACCTGACTGGTGCCGCGAGAGGCGCCCTGGAGCGTGGCCGTGTTGGTGTTGGTGGCTTGAAGCGACAGCGTGTGGGGCGAGCCCGGGATGGCCAGCTGCACTCCGGCGCTCCAGGCCACCTTTTCGCCGAGGAGTGAGTCGCGCTCGGTCAGGCTGACCGCATCTCCCGCTAAAGCAATGTACCGGTGGAGTCGAAGCACTAATCCTCCGCCCACGGCGACGTCCACGTGGCCGCTCTCCGCTGGATCGTCCAGCAGCCGAGTTACCCCGATCAGTCGCACCTTCCCGAACCCTCGCGCGACGGAGATCTCACCGTCCAGGCCCTCCGCAGCAAGGTTGTAGCCCAGCTGTCCGCCCAGATCCACGGCGGCGCCCGCATCCTGCGAGAGCGCGAGCCATCGGCCAAAAAACTCCCACTCGTTAGGATAGCGGGGAGCCAGGGTCGAGTTGGTGGAGTAGAGAAAGCCGAGCATGGCGCGGTGGAACAGCCCGGTGCCGACCAGAAAGGTAGGAAAGCTGGTGACCTTCCGCTCCGGCGCATCGCTGCGGACGAAGCGATGCAGGAAATTGAACTGGACAGTGCCGGCCGGTGACACCCACCCGCCGGAGATATTGGGAGGCCGGTCGAGCAGAGACTGGGCCGAGAGCGGGCCACCAGCGGCGGTTGCGCAGAGCAACAGAGCGAGGAGCCGAGTCACCTGTGACGCTCAAACATGGATTGCTCCGGTTATCGGGTCAGACGATACTTTGGCTTTATGGAGCGTTGTTCGCCAGGGCTACGTATTTCCGGATGAGGAATCATGGTTCATCAACAATATCCCGTTCTACTGGTTACCGTCATCGTCGCCGCGGGTCTGGCCTGCTCTTCAGGTTCGAGCAAGTCTGCAGGGGGCCAACACTCCACAGTCGGCGGCACCGCCGGGTGCAAGCCGCTGGAGACCCGGGAGCCTAACGCCGCGAATCAGCAGCCCGCCTTTCCCGGCCAGACCCGAGCCTGTGAGGACAAGTCGAACGTCGCCTTCGACGTTACCGTCGTGGCGCGCGGGCTGGAGCACCCGTGGTCGGTTGAGCCGCTCCCGGGTGGAGACCTGCTAGTCACCGAGCGGCCCGGCCGGATGCGGTTGATCACGGCCGCGGGAGATGTTGGCCCGCCGATCGCCAATCTTGCCCAAGGTCGAAGCGCGCGGGCAGGGCGGACTGCTCGATGCCGCACTCAGCCCGTCCTTCCCCAGCGATCGAACCATCTACTGGAGCTTCGCCGAGCCCCGTACGGGTGGCAACGCTACCAGTGTCGGCAGGGGGGTGCTGTCGCAGGACGGGAAGAATCTCGACCAGGTGAAGGTGATCTTCCACGCCATGCCTACCTATGACGGCGACAAGCATTTCGGATCTCGCCTGGCATTCGGTCCCGACGGCAAGCTGTACGTGACCCTGGGTGAAAGATCGGACAAACAGATGAGACCCCAGGCTCAGCGGCTGGACAGCGATATGGGCAAGATTCTCCGGCTCAACCCGGATGGGTCCGCTCCGGAGGACAACCCCTTTGTGGGCCAGCCGAACGCCCGCCCGGAAATCTGGACCTTGGGCCACCGAAATGTGCAGGCGGCAGCGTTCGATCCCCAGGGCCAGCTATGGGAAGTGGAGCACGGCACCAATGGCGGGGACGAGCTGAATCGAATCCAAAAGGGAAAGAATTATGGCTGGCCGCTCGTGGCTTACGGCGAGGAATATTCCGGCGCGCCCATTCCCGGGGCCGTTACCGCCAAGGAGGGATACCAGCAGCCGGTGTATTACTGGGATCCGGTGATAGCGCCGGCGGGAATGCAGTTCTACAGCGGCGACGCCTTTCCTGACTGGAAGGGAAGCCTCTTCATCGGTGGGATGGGCGCCACCAGTCTCGTCAGACTCAGCATGGAGAACGGCCGAGTCACCGGTGAGGAGCATCTGCTCACAAATAGGGGAAAGCGGATTCGAGATGTGCGGCAGGGCTCCCGGGGCGAGCTGTACGTGGTGACCGACGAGGACAACGGGGAGCTCTGGCGGATAACCCCGAAGGGCAGCAAGTAGTCCGTGTAGCGCGGTCGAGCGGGCCTGGTATAATGGGGCATGGCAAGCTCCGAAAGACGGCCGCTGGTTCTGTTCGGGCGGGCAGCGCTGTTGCGATGCCCTAACTGCGGGGGAGGTCCACTCTTTTCACGCTGGCTTCGGATGCGGGAGCGCTGTCCAGTCTGCGGTATCCGGCTGGCCCGGGGAGAAGAGGGATACCAGGTCGGCGCCTACATGTTCAACATGATTGCGGCAGAGCTGATCTTCGCGGCCATCTTTTTGGTCATTCTGGTTTACACCTGGCCCGACCCGCCATGGACACCGCTGCTGTACGGCGGCATTGTCCTGATGATTGTCCTGCCGGCCCTGTTCTATCCCTTTTCCAAGACGCTCTTTCTGGCCTTCGATCTGGTGTTTCGGCCTCCCACTGCAGACGGACTTTCGAGTGATGGAATATCCCCCTGGCTGGACCTGCGAAAAAACGGTGGTGCAGTTCGAGTACTACTTCGTGAGCCGTCTGGAACTGGCTGACGCTCTGGCGGTAGCGGAGCATCTGGAGGCATGTCCCGGCTGCGCGCAACAGCTTGTTCTCTTCCGGATGACGCCGGGCCGGCGAGCCCGTGCCTGAGCGCGTCATTGGGTTTGCCGGAAGTCTCCGGAAGAAATCCTACAACCGCGCCCTGCTCGAAGCGGCGCGGGAGCTGGCACCCGAAGGCATGCTGGTCGAGACCGTCGAGATCGGCGACCTCCCATTTTACAACGCGGATGTCGAGGCCCTGGGCGATCCTCCGAGCGTGGCCGAATTCAAGGCTGCGCTTCAGCAAGCGGATGGGCTGCTGATCGCTACACCCGAGTACAACGACGGCATACCCGGCGTCCTGGGCAACGCGCTTGACTGGGCCTCGCGCCTTCCGGGCCGGGCCCCACTCGCGGGGAAGCCGGTGGCCGTGATGGGCGCGTCTCCCAGTCAGATCGGCACCGCCCGGGCCCAGCACCATCTGCGTCAGATCCTGTCCCACGTGCATGCCCGGACTCTCCCTCCGCCCGAGCTGCTCGTGGCCCAGGCCCATCTCCGATTCAACGCCGAGCTTCGGCTCACTGACGACGCCACACGCAAGGTGCTCCGCTCGCTGCTGGAACGGTTCAGCCGATGGATCGAGCGGGAACGCGCGGCGGTGCAGGCCGAGCGAAACCAGATGGCCAAAACCCCGGCCTGATTCCTCCATGCAAACCGAGTCACAGGTTGCTGCCCTCGGGCATGTCATCCAGCTGGCCGTCGCTCCGGTGTTTCTCCTCAGCGGGGTCAGCGGACTGCTGGGCGTGCTCACGAACCGTCTGGCGCGGATCATCGACCGGGCCCGCCGTGCTGGAGGAGCGACTGCTCAGAGCTGAGCCTATCGGCGAGGAACGAATGCACGGCGAGCTCCGCCTGCTTTCTCAACGGGCTCGGCTGATCAACCGAGCCATCAGCCTCTGCACCGTCTGTGCGCTGCTCATCTGTGCGGTAATCATCGCGCTGTTCATGGCCGCGTTCCTGGAAACCAATGTGGCCATCCCGATCAGCCTCATATTCACTGGCTCGATGCTGGCCCTGTTCGCCGGCCTGGTGAGCTTCCTTCGCGAGATCCACATCGCCACCCGGAGCCTCCGCATAGGACCGCACTGAGCTCCCTGATGGGATAGCTCGCGGTCAGAAGGTGACCGCGTGGGCGATGCTGGTCAGCGGCCGGATGCTGCAGTCACCCACCAGCCTTCGTAGCCGTCCCTCATCGAAATGTTCGGAGCGGAATCCTCCCTCCGCCTGCGAGATACTCCGCCGTCTCCTCTGTCACGCTATGTCCCAGCCGCCGATACCATTCCCGCCGGGCCGGGAGGGAAGCCGGAGAATAGACCGACAGGAACCTGGTGCCGATTTCTGGAGCCAGCCGGCGCATTTCCCGGAGTACGCCCGCTTTGTCGCTCATGGTTCCCCAGGTGTTTGTGAGACACAGAGCCAGGTCGAACGGGCCCTCGAGCGGCATCCTGGTGGCGTCGCCGGCAATAAAGAAGAGCTGGCGCTCGCCGACGTTCCGGTGCGCATCGGCCACGTAGCTTCGCTCGTAGTCCACCCCGACACCCAGGGCCAGGCGCTCGCCCAGAAGAAGCAGATGGCGTCCCGTCCCGCAGCCCACGTCGAGCACTCGCATACCCGGCGCTACCATTTCTCGGAGCAGATCGATCTCTGCGCGCAAGAAACTTCTGGATTGCCTGGGGTTGGGTGTCGGGATCGAGCGCCCGGTTCAGCAGACCCGAGGCGTAGACATCGTCATTCGCCATGGCGCAGTTCTCTCCAATAGGGGCACCGGAAAGATGCGGGCTACCGACCATGTGCCACCCATCAAGGCTGCAAGGACTATCACGAAGGATGCTGCCGGTTGCGCGATCGAGCGGCGGAATCTCTTCAACTTCAGCTCTGACCAGCCGGCGAAACCACGATTCAGATGACGCATCTGGTTGGTCATAAACGGATTGGCGAGCGCGCCCGCTGGATGGCGGGGCCAGCAGGGTTAATTACACGATCCTTGCACTGTCGGGCTGCCTTACCGGCAAGTTTTCCAACCCGGACTCCAGAGGTGGAGCGTCATGACGCAGCCCTTTTTGAGAATTCCCGAGCCCGAGATCCCGCGACCCTTCAAGCGCCGGTTCCAGCCCAATGCAACGCAGCTCGCCGTGCGCGATACCTGGAACCGAGTTCGACGCCAGAGTGGCGAGGCTCTGGCGGAGCGGCAAGCGTCACGGAGCAGAGCTCTGGCGCACGGGCAAGCGGCACCCCCGGACTCTCGGCATGATCGGCGGAGCCGCCGCCCTGACACTGTTAGGTGGCTATACCCTGAGCGCCACCGGCAGCGGACGCTCCCTCTGCGCCACGGCCCTCGAGACCGGCTCGTCCGGATCGAAGAAGGCCAAGGCTCCCCGATTCCTGGTGCTCATGGAGCCGGTCGGCACTGCGGCAGCGGGATCGGATCTCGAGGTGCGGTACGATGTGTGTGGATTGCCTTCAGGCTCGGCCTACCGAGGCCGACTGCAGATCACGCAGCAGCGAGTAGCGAAGAAGAGCTCGGCCAAGCCCAAGACGTTGATCGTCAATTTCAAGGATGAAGTCGGACGGCGTGGCCACGCGCCGGGAGCGCGAAGTCGAGCTTCGCAACCTGAAGCCCGGCGCGTATAACATCGAGTTGTCCGTGGTCGACGGGCGGGGCCGGGAGCGGAAGACCCAGCGGAGGATGCAGCTCAAGGCGCGGTAAATCGGCCCAACACCCGGCGCACCTGCATCCTGAAAAGTCGGCCCTGCGCCGTGAGCCATCCCGCTTCCCGGACTTCTTCTTCATTCAACAGCAGCCGCCAGGCTGCTGCTATGCCGGTGCGTCCCAGGTAGCCGACGAACTTTTGCGGGTCACTGCGTTCCACCACCGGAAGCCGCCCCACGTTGAGCCGGGCCATCTTGGCGACGGCCTCCTCAGCCAGCTCATCGGGATAGGTGACGGTCAGCTTTTGCGAGCCGGCCTTTGCCACCGTCAGCTCGGCGGCATCAGGGCGCCCCAGCGCTTTCATCAGGTCGCCCCGGGTGAGGAGCCCGACCAGCTGACCGTCGGCACTCACGATCGGCCAGGCATGGCGGTGACCCAGCTTGGGATCTCCCGCCGCTATGCTGTTGCCCACCGCCTGCACCGGCGTGTCCGGGGTGAGGGTGGGCACGTCGCGCTCCATGACGTCCTGCACCCGCACCCGCGCCAGCGGACTGACGCTGTACTCCCGGCTCACGTGGTACCCTCTCCGCGCCACTTTCTCGGTGAGGATGGAGCGCCGCATGAACAGGACGGTGACGCCGTGGGCCGCCGCGCAGGCCACCAACAGTCCGGGCAGCGCGGTAAAATCGCCGGTCAGCTCCAGCATGAACGCTACCGCGGTGAGCGGCGATCTCATGGTTCCTCCCATCACCGCGGCCATGCTCATCAGTCCCCAGAGCCCGCTTTCACCTGGCCGGATGACGTGAGCTTCCAACGCCCCGAGCGCGCCGCCCATGATCAGGAGCGGTGCGAGCACTCCGCCTGAAGTACCGGAGCCGAGTGCGAAGGACCAGATGATTGCCTTGGTGAGCAGCAGGCTCACCAGGAACCAGCCGACAATCTTGCCCTGCAGCAGGTCGGCGATGATGTCGTAGCCGACCCCGAGCGCGTGCGGCTGGATCAGCCCGCCGATTCCGACAACCGCACCGCCCAGAACCGGCCACCACATCTGATTCAGCGGAACCCGCGCAAAGAGGTCCTCGCAGGCGTACACCAGCCAGGTGAGGCAGCCGGACGCGAAGCCGGCGAGAATCCCGATGGGCAGGGAGAAGGCCAGCTCCCGCCAGGGCAGCACGGCGTGCAGCGGCACCGGAAAGATCGGACCCGGCCCGAGCAAGGGAACCCGGACGGCGGCAGCCATTGCGCATGCCGCTGCCACTGGGATGAAACTCCGGGGCTTCCACTCGAACAGCAGGAGCTCGACCGCAAGGAGGACAGCCGCCAGCGGGGTCGCGAAAATCGCCGCCATGCCGGCGGACGCACCGGCCACCAGCAGCGTCTTTCGCTCGGCCGCGGAGAGGTGAAAGCCCTGGGCAAAGAGCGATCCGAACGCCCCACCCGTTGCGATGATGGGGCCCTCGGCGCCGAACGGTCCACCGGTCCCGATCGAGACTGCCGAAGAGATCGGTTTCAGAATGGCGACCTTGGCCGACATGCGGCTGCGGCCGATCAGGATGGCCTCCATTGCCTCCGGAATTCCATGTCCGCGAATGCGATCGGTGCCATAGCGGGCCATGAGACCCACGATCAGGCCGCCTACCATGGGGACCAGTACCGCCCAGTAGCCCAGATGATTGTCGGCCGGGGAGACGAGCTCGGAGGAGAACCGCTGGTAATATGCCAGGTTGGTGAAGGTGCCGATGAGCCACACCAGCGCCCGGGCGACAAACGCGCTCATGACGCCCACCACCAGCGCCATGAGCGATATCACGAGCAGCCGAGGACCGGCGGTGAAATCCGCCAGCCGATCGTCGGAGCTGCTCACCGCTTACCTCTGGGACGCCGGCCAGCTACCTCCCAGGGAGCGATACAGCTGCACCCCCGCCGATAGCTGGTCCAGCTGCGCCTGACTGAGCGCCAGCTCAGCGGTGAACAGGCTCCGCTGCGCATCCAGGACCTCGAGATAGTTCGCGATACCGGTCCGGTACCTCAGCTCAGCCAGCTGCAGCCCCCGCCGGAGGGCGAGGGTCTGAGTTTCCTGGGCGACGACCTGATCTCGGGTGGTGCGTACTCCCGCCAGCGCATCACTCGCTTCCCGAAGCGCGATCAGGAAACTCTGCTCGTACTGCAATCGCGCCTGATCGGCCCGGGCCCTCGCTGCTCGGGTCTCGTTGATCAGCCTGCCGCCGGTGAAGATCGGCAACGAGACGCCGGCCAGCGCCTGGTACACCTCTCCATTCGAGATGAACAGCCTGCTGGCCTGGGCGACCTGAGTTCCGTAATAGCCGGTGATGGTTATCGCCGGCAGCCGCGCAGCCTGGGCGACGCCGATGCGTGCCGTGGCCGCGGCATATGCCCGTTCCGCCGCCTGAACGTCCGGCCGCCGGGTGAGCAGAGCGGCCGGAAGCGAGTCCGGCACCTGGAAGGCGTTCAGTATCCCGGCAAGATCGTTGTGTCGCGCTATCGGAGCAGGTGCCTGCCCCAGCAGGAGGCTCAGCGCGTGCTCCTGCTCCGCCCGAAGCCGCTCGGTGCGGGCCAGGTTCGCGGCCGGCACCGCAACCTGGGCCTCGAACTGCCGCACATCCAGCTCCGACGTCAGTCCCTGGCGGAACCTGCGCCGGGCCAGCTCCAGCGTAGCGGTGCGTGACACCAGGGTTCGCTCCGAGAGCGTCCGCTCCTGGTCCAGCTCCACCAGTGACAGATAGGAAAGCGCGACGTTGCTCACCAGGGAAAGCACCACCGCACGCTGGCTCGCCTGGGTCGAGGCCAGATCAGCGTTGGCGGCCTCTATGCCCCGGCGAATGCGTCCCCAGAAGTCCAGCTCCCAGGCCACGTCAGCCGTAACCCGCCAGGCATCGAACTGTGTGGGAGGAAACGACCCTATCGCAACCTGATTGGTGCTCACACTGCCGTTGGCACTGATAGCGGGGAACAGCGGTCCCCGGGCAATTCCGACATCGGCCCGGAACTCCTGTATCCGGCTGATGGCGGTCTGGAGATCCCGGTTCTGCACCAGCGCGACTTTCACCAGATTGAGCAAGGTGGAATCGCGAAAAACGTCAACCCAGGCGATACCGGGCAGAGAATCGGGCAGCACCGCTCGGGCCGCCGGCTTGGCGGTGACAGACACGGTGTCGCTGTCCCGGGCCGCCGCGAGGGAGTCAAAGAACTGCCGAGCCGTGGCGGAGGAGCCGACGGTTCCCACCTGTGTCTTCTCCGGAACTACCTCCTCGGGATGGTAGCTCGGGCCTACGGCGCAGCCTGCCGCCACCGAGGCCAGAACCAGCATTCGAAATTGGACGCATCATTTTGCCTCCGGCGAGGCAGGTGTCGGCACCGGCTCCCGAGCGCCGGTTGGACTGCGAGAGAAGCCCCGCTCGGCCAAACCGCGGATGGTGCTGAAGAAGAGCGGGATGAAGAAGATGCCGATGGTGGTGGCGAACAGCATCCCGAAGAAGACGCCAGTTCCCAGAGAATGCCGGCTACCGGCGCCGGCCCCGCTCGCAATGACCAGCGGCGACACGCCGAGGATGAAGGCGAACGAGGTCATCAGAATGGGACGGAATCGCTCCCGGGCTGCTTCGATTGCCGCCTCTCTGAGGCTGGTGCCCCGTTGGCGAATCTCGTTGGCGAACTCCACGATCAGAATCGCGTTCTTGGCCGCGAGTCCCACGACCGTGATCAGTCCTACCTGGAAGTAGATGTCGCTCGGCAGTCCCCGGATCCAGACTCCCAGCAGCGCGCCGAGTGCTCCGAAGGGCACCCCGAAGAGCACCGCGAACGGAATCGACCAGCTCTCGTACTGCGCGGCCAGCACCAGGAACACGATGACCAGACCGAGAGCGAAGACCAGGCCCGCCTGGCCGGAGGCGGCGCGTTCCTGGAACGACTGCCCGGAGTACCCGATGCCCACGCCCTGGGACTCGAACTGCTCGGACGCCAGCTGATCGATCTCCTTCATCACCTCACCCGAGCTGCGGCCCTGTTTGGGGGTGCCGGTGAAGAGCGCCGAGCCAAAACCGTTGAACCGGAGCAACTGGGTAGGCCCGCTTCGGAACTCGGTTCGGACCAGGGAGGAGACCGGGATCATCTCCTGATTGCGGCCCCGGACGTAGAGCCGTGCGATGTCCTCCGGATTCTGGCGGAACTGAGGCTGCGCCTCGGCCTGCACCCGGTAGGTCCGGCCGTACAGATTGAAGTCGTTGATGTACAACGTCGACAGGAACGTCTGCAGGGTGCTGAACAGGTCGGTGAGGCTCACCCCGCGAGACTTGGCGGTGGCCCGGTCTACGTCGAGATAGACCTGGGGCACGTTAGCCCGGAAGTTCGTGGTCATCGCCTGCACCGCGGGCAGCTGATTCACCGCAGCCTGGAAGGCCTGCACATTCTGAGCAAAGTCCCGCACGTCCTTGCCGGAACGGTTCTGCAGGTTGACCTCGACACCTGAGGTGGAGCCCAGTCCCGGGATCTCCGGCAGGTTGAAGGCAAAGCCGACCGCGTCCTTCATCCCGAACAACTTCCCGTTGATCCGCTTGGTGATGGCGTCGATCGATTCGTTTTTGCCCCGCTCGTCCCACGGTTTCAGCAGAATGAAGATCGTGGCACTGTTGGTCTGGTTGGTGCGGGTCAGCACGTCCAATCCGGCAAATGCCACCACGTTCACCACCGCCGGCTCCTCATGGAGGAATCCTTCCAGCCGCTGGATAACCGCCCTGGTGCGCTGCAGCGACGATGCATCGGGCAGCTGCATGGCGATGGCGAAGTAGCCTTTATCCTCGGTGGGAATGAATCCGGTGGGCACTCGCTTCCATAGGGTGATCGCCAACGCCACCATCACCACGAACGCCGCCAGCCATATCCGCGGACGGCCCAGCACCCGGCCCACGCCGTTGACGTAGCGGTCGGTGAGGCTGTGGAACTTCCGATTGAACAGGCCGAAGAAGCCGCTGGTGTTGTCCTCGTTGCAGCCCTTGAGCAGCATGGCGCAGAGCGCAGGTGTGAGCGTCAGCGCCACCAGACCGGAGAGCAGCACCGCGATCACCAGGGTGACCGCAAACTGCTTGAACATCGAGCCGGTAACCCCGCCGAGGAACGCGACCGGCACGAACACGGCACAGAGCGCCAGCACGATCGCGACCAGCGCGCCGGCGACCTGGCGGATCGCCTGGTCGGCCGCCAGGCGAGCCGGAACACAGTCCTGGGCCATGATCCGCTCGGTATTCTCGATGACTACGATGGCGTCGTCCACCACGATGCCGATCGCCAGCACCAGGGCAAACAGGGTGAGCACATTGATGGTGAAGCCCAGCACCAGCAGGCCGAGGAAGGTACCGACGACGCTCACCGGAACGGCCAGCATCGGGATCAGGGTGGCCCGCCAGCTCTGAAGGAAGATGAAGACGACCAGGGTCACCAGCGCCATGGCGATCAGCAGCGTCTCCACCACTTCGTGAATCGAGGCAGTGACGAAAGGCGTGGTGTCGAACGGAATTTTGTAATGCACGCCTCGGGGGAAGCTGTGGGACAGCTCGCCCATCCGCTTGACCACCGCCTCCTTGGCCGCGAGCGCGTTGGCTCCGGGCCGGAGATACAGCAGCATCGGGGCGACCGGCGTGCCGTTCAAGCGGCCAGCCAGATCGTAATTGCGAGAGCCAAGGACGACTTTACCGATGTCGCGGATCCGAACGATGGAGCCGTCCTCCTTGGCCCGGACCACGATGTCGGCGAACTGCTCCGGAGTCTTGAGCCGGCCCAGCGTGGTTACCGGCAAGGTCAGCTCGGTCCCTTCGGGAGCGGGCTCGCGTCCCAGGCGTCCCGCGGGGCTGGTCGCGTTCTGTTCCCGCACCGCCGCGGCAACGTCGCCCGTGGTAATCCCGAGCTGCGCCATCCGATCCGGATCCAGCTGAATCAGCATGGAGAACTCGAGGCCACCGAAGGTCAGCGCGTTGCCGATGCCAGGGGTACGCTTGATCTCGTCCTCGACGTACAGCTTCATGTAATTGGTGAGGAACGCCGCGTCATAGCGGGGATCGTCCGAGGTGAGCGCGACGACGCCCAGAATGTCGGTGTTGGCCTTGAGGATGGTGATTCCGTTCTGGCGAACCGCGTCGGGCAGCTGAGGCTCGGCTAGCTTAACCGCGTTCTGCACGTCGACCGCAGCCAGATCCTGGCTCCGGTTGACGTCGAAGTAGATCTGCAGGCTCATGGTCCCGTCGCTCGCGTTGGCCGACGAGTAGTAGAGCAGGCCCTGCAGTCCGGAAAGCTGCGCTTCGATCGGCGCCGCCACCGCCTCGGCCACATCTTCGGCCGTGGCACCGGGGAACACCGCCTGAACCTGGACCGCGGGCGGCGTGATCTGGGGATAGCGCGAGATCGGTAGCAGCCGGATGGCGAACACACCCATGAGGGTGATGATCACGCTTATGACGATCGCGAGAACCGGCCGCTTGATGAAGAAGTAGTGGACCTCGTCGTCCGCCCCGTTGGGAGCGGGAGTCACTGCTCGTGGGTGAGTCATTTTGTGGTTCCCGCAGTGGGTTTCACGTTTCCGCCCGCAGCTCCGCCGACCGCGGCGGTTTCCTCCGGACCGGCCAGAGCGCTGTCGGACAATGCGACGGCCCTGACCGGCTGGCCGGGGGCGGCCTTCTGCACTCCGTCCACCACCACCCGGTCGCCGGGGGTCAGGCCTTTATCGATGATCCAGAGGTTCCCGCTCCAGGGCCCGGGCTGCACGTCGCGGGAGACGACCGTGTCGCCCTTGCCAACGACCAGTACGAACTGGCGTCCCAACGCCTGCTGCACCGCCCGCTGAGGAATGGCCAGCGCGCTGTCCTGGGTGAAGCCGGTGAGCCGGACCCGCACGAACTGGCCAGGGACGAGGAGGTAGTCAGAGTTCTTGAACAGCGTACGGAACTCCTGTGTCCCCGTACCAGGATCCAGCGAAGGGGCGACAAAGTCGAGCTTTCCCGTCCGAGCCAGTGTGGTGCCTTCGGGCAAGGTGACCTGTACCGAGAGCGAGCTTCCCGGCCGGATCAGCTTGCTGGCTTCGGGGTTCTGCTTCCAGGTGATGAGCTGCTGCGCCGTGGGACGGAAGCTCACGTAGATCGGATCCAGCACGTCGATGGTGGTGAGCAGGTCATCCGTACCGGTAACCCGGGCGCCAACCTCGAAATTGGTGCGACCCACCCGGCCTTGGATCCCGGCGCGCACCACCGCATCATCCAGGTTCTTTTTCGCCTCTGCCAGGGCGCTCTGAGCCGCGCTCAGCTCAGCCTGGGCATTGTCCACGTCCTGTTGCGCGACCGCGTTCTCTTTTACCAGCGGCTGCAGCCGGTCCAGGGTGCGCTTGGCGTTCTGCGCCCGGGCGAGCGCCGACTGGTAGGCCGCCTCCGGGCGGATCCGCTCGATCCGATAGAGCACCTGGCCGGGCTTCACCACGCTGCCTTCGGTGAAGGGCCGCGCCTCGATGATGCCGTCGATCCGCGAGCGCACCTCCACCCGGCGGTAGGGCTGCACCTCACCGGTGAACTCGAAAGAGGTGGGAAGCTTCTGCGGCTGCACCGACACGACGGCAACCTCCGGCGGAGGCGGCGCCGGGGGAGGCGCGTTCTTCTTGCAGCCGGAGCTCAGCAGAGCAGCACCAACCAGGACCGCGAGCGCGCCCAGGCGCGCACCGTTCAGAGAACTCACTTGGAATCTCCTTTTTCCCGCTTTTGCCGGACGAGCCAGCACAAACCGACTCACCATTTCACGGACAGCCTGCCACATCACCTCTCGCTCCGGCATCGTGGCGTCGTAGGGACCGAAGCTGGAGACCTTGTCTGCCACGCCCAGCACGGCGTAGCTGATGGCGCGGGCGGTGACCTTCACGTCCATGGGACGAAATTCACCGGTTTTTATTCCGGCCAGGAGTATGGCCGCGTAGAGTTTTCGCCAGCGGTCGCCCAGCTCCCGGCAGAGCAAGCGGCCCGACTCGGGAAATTCCGAGCTCTCGACCTTAACCACCTGCAGCAGGTCCAGAGTTCCCGGTTGCCAGGCGCGCTCCCAGAACCGGCGCAACAGCTGCTCCAGAAGGTTCCAGAGCGGTCCCCTGTGCCGAGCAAGACTGGACTCTTCGATCTCGATTGACGGCATCAGCCTCTCGGCGATGACTTCCTCGAAGAGAGCGGCCTTAGATCCGAAATAATGGGACACGGTTCCCGGAGAGACCCCGGCGCGCTCCGCCACGTCGGCCAGAGTGGTTCGCTTGTAGCCGTTCTGGCCGAAGGCGAGCACCGCCGCGTCCAGGATCTCTCCACGACGAACGTTGGGACGGCGCTGCCAGCGCGGGCCCTGCTGCAATTGTACCGGACTGCTTGCCACATCCACCTCGACGAAAAGAAAGCGGGCCGCTACCCGACGGCCCGGGCTCACCTTATTGAATGGCCAATTAATAGACGAAAGGCAGCCGCCGCAAGATCCAGCGTCGTGCGTCAAGAAATCAGTTACCGGATCGTGACGGGGAGGTGAGTGCGCTAGCGCGGGACCTGGTTCGCTCGACTGGCCTGAAGTACACGCCGGATGGCCCAGATCCCCGGGACCATTGGGAGGATGGCGGTGTACAGGCCCGGGAAGTAGTAGATCCCCGTGGTCTTCAGGTAATAGTTCGGCATGTTGGCGACAAAACGGCCGTTGGAGACTGCTTGCGAGATCGTCCCCGGAAGGTCGGGCTGGATGGCTGGACGAAGGAGAGGAAAGATGAAATGCGTGAACTCCGCTACGCCGGGTCCGATGAAGATGAACCAAGCGAGAAATCCCGCGAGCGGTACCCGATAGTACAGACCCAGGGCCGTAAGCGAATACAGGGTCGGCCCGATAAAGGCAAAAACAATGAGAAAGGACCGCTCGGTCCAGCTGATGTCGAACAGTCGGCTCATGGCAGGACCGAATCCGGTCAGGTACTCCTCCGCCATGTGCGCCTCGAGCGCGGCGACGGTCAACAGAAACAGAGGCAGGATCACGTCCGGAGGGAGCGGTGTTCTGAGGTAGGTACGGCTCCAGAGCACCAGCGCGATGATGCTGGAGCCGCCCACAATGATCACCGGCGGTAGCCCGATATTCCGATAGCCGGCAATCATTGCGGTTGCGGCAAAGGCAACCGCAGCAAGGACGCTTAGGGTCTTAGTCGCGGAGGTAATGGCAGCTGTAGCCACCCGGGTGCTTCCGCAGGTAATCCTGGTGGTAGCCCTCCGCGCTGTACCAGGTTGACGCGGGCTCGATGCTGGTGGTGATCGGCCGCTTCCACTTACCCGATGCTTCGATCCGGGCCTTCACTCGCTCCGCGATCTCCTTTTGTTCCGGCGTCTGAGGAAAGATGGCCGAACGGTACTGGGTTCCGACGTCGTTGCCTTGGCGGTTCAGCGTGGTCGGGTCGTGCAGTTTGAAGAACCAGCTTTCCAGCAGGTCTTCGTAGCTGAGCACCGATGGGTCGAAGGTCACCCGGATGGCCTCCGCGTGGCCCGACTTGCTGTGGTGGGTGTCCTCGTAGATTGGGTTCTTCACCCAGCCGCCGGTATAGCCAACATCGGTATCGATCACTCCGGGCACCTGGCGCAGAATCTCCTCGACACCCCAGAAGCAGCCGCCGGCCAGCACGGCTATCTCGGTCTGCTGAGCGCCGGCAACTGCCGAGTGGGTGGCTCTATTCTCCTGGCTCATCTCCTTCTCCTTCAGTTCTGATGACGTGCGCTAAAGACGAGAGAGGACCGACTTCGCGAAGCTCGCGGCCGCGCTGTCCACTTTGGGCTGGGGCAGCTTCAAATCCACGACACCGACGTCGATCTCGTGCCCGTCGTGCTTGATGACAATGTCGCCGGCATGGGGGTAACCCTTGAAGGCCTGTTCCCCGAAACCCGACACGGGCACGGCCTTCGGGGCGCTCGCCTGTGTGTGGAAGAGCGCATCGTCGTAGGTTGCCACGCTGACGCTGACCCCGACTGGCTCGCTCTCGTCCTTGCTGTCCCATTGGCACTGAGAGGAGGTAGAGGTCGTCTGCTTCACGCCCGGCTTCATCGTCACGCCGAGCGCCTGTTGAATCTCCGTTGGCGTCAGCAGAGCGCAGGCATCGAGGGATGACACATCCGCGGCGCCGTGACTCCTGCCCTGCGGGAAGGGTTTGCTACACGCCGCGAGCGCGGCGAGACCGAGCAACACCGTCAGACTGTTCGTCATGATGTCTCCCGAGCGGGTGTTTCCCTGAAAGGTAAGCGGGCGGTCACGCCGAGATGTGGCCGAACGGTTTCCAAGTCCCCGGGGTGCCGGCAGCCACACAAACCCAGCCGATGTTCCCCTCGGGTGACGGAGCCGAGTGCCATACTTTGTCGCCGATCTGCCAGGAGCCGGCGGTGGGAGGTGCGGTGTCGTGGATGGTCTTCTGATTGGGGATGTAGGAAGACTCCGCCTTGTTGACCTCCACCGACCCGCTGATCGCGTTGTTCTCCAGACGGGAGCGCCGGGCCTGAGCGGCAACGTCCCCGTTCACGATGCAGTCGATGAGCCACTGATCGCTGGCGTCGGCGTCGGAGGCGTAGCCGGCCATAGTACAGTTGAAGAAACGAACCCCGGAGTGGCCGGCGCCGGCGTGCTCGACGTGGACCCTCCCAAGCGAGCACGCGGTAAACACGGTCGGTCCCAGGGCCGGCCAGCTGATAGTCACGTCTCCAATAGTGGAATTAATGAAAGAGGACTGGCCCGCCAGGCTGGTCCAGGAGAGCCGCCCGCAGCGCACGTTTGCCATCCGAATGCTGCCCACCACGTTGCTGGGGCCGAGCACGCTGATCAGCTCCCGGCAATCCGAAAAGGTGGTGTTGCCGTAACCTTCGAGGATGAACCCCTCGCGAAAGCCAACCGCGGCAATCCCGGCAAAGTGGCAGTCGCCGCCGGAAGAGCGAAGCAGGTCCCGCTCGGCGCCGGGGTCGGCGTTCTCCGCGTGGATCCGGTCGAACCAGATGCCGATCGGGCCCGGGTCGTCGATCCAGATGTAGGGCGATACCCGGTTGTTCTCCAGCTGGCAGTCGCTGAAGCGAAGCATGTTGCAGTGATCGTTGGGGATGGAGCTGACCAGATGGAGCGGAGCGTATTCGGTATCGGCGTTCCGGGCCGGGTCTCCCGTGGTCCGACCGCAATCGACCAGGGCGACGTTGTTGAAGGAGCCGTCCTGACACTTGTCCAGCAGGAGCCCGGCGCCGTCGAAGCCCTCGATGATCACATTCTGCAGGACGGGATAGGACACCTCCTGGAAATGTACCCCGTGACAGACGGAGCTGTTTCCGATGACGTGGAGGTTCTGCAGCACGCAGCCGGCATGATTGGGCTGCCTGCTCGCATCGTGGGTGTATTCGATGGCAGCCCGTCCGGCGTTGTCGGTGGCCATCCCGACAGTGAGCGCCACTGATTTGGCGCCGCCCAGTCCCAGGATCCACTTGCCGGTGTTGCAGGGAATTTTGAGCGGGGCGGTAATCCGGTAAAACCCGGGCGGGACAACTACCAGACGGGCAGGGCTGGCAAGCGCTGCATTAAAGGCGGCGGTACAATCCGCTCGCCCGTTGTTCAGCGCGCCGAACTCGGTTACGGAGGCAATCCCGAAGGGTCGCGCGTCGATCAGGCCGCGGACGTACTGCGGAACGCCGGTTATCTTGCTGGCCACCTTCACAATCTAGAAAAGGCCCCCGGAAAGGAAACCGTCATGCAACGCCGCTCCGCCCTGGGCCGACTGGCTGCCGCTGCTGCCGGGCTCTCCCTTGGCACCGTGCCGGGCCTCGAGGCTGCGCTCCCGCTCGAGAGAAATTCGTTTTCAGTCTCGGGCACCAACCTGGCCGAGTCCTCGGGAGTGGTGACCTGCCCAGTCTGCCAGGAAATGGCAGACGCCCTCGACCTCACCCCGGCCGGCCCGTGTCTCAGCTGCGCCGACCAGAACCCCGCGCTCAGGGCCGAGCCGTACTCCGATACGTTCTGGGTGCTTTCGCCTCGCGAGATCCAGCGTCTGGAGCGGGAAATCGAGCGGCTTGCGGCTGAGGCGCGGCGGGTGGACGAAAACTTCGCCCGGCTGCAGCAGCAACAGACGGCAGAGGGTGGTGACGGGTACGTAGCGGGCCATGGAGTCGGAGAGAACTCGGTGGCACGCGCTGCAGCGCGAGCTCCACCTGCTGCAGATGCTCCGAGCGGCGTCGCGGCAGTTCCGGACACAGGTCTGAACGGCCAAATCTGAGTGTGAACGCGCGCGCCCAAGGTCCGCACGCGAGAACCTCAGGTCCAAACGCTGGCATCTCAGGCTCAACCGCTGTCACCTCAGGCTGAAACGCTGGCACCTCGGCTGCAACCGCTCGCACCTCAGCTCCAACCGCTTGCACCTGAGGTCCAATCGCTGGCACCTGAGGTCCAATCCGCGCGCACCTCAGCTCCAACCGCTGGCACCTGAGTCCAACCGCTGGGACCTCAGATCCAACCGCTGGCATCTTAGATCCAACCGCTGGCACCTTAGATCCAACCGCTGGCACCTTAGATCCAAACGCCGTCAGTTGCAGTCGGAACGCTTCATCTAAAGTCCGATCGCTGTCATCTAAGGTCCAAACGGCGTCACCTAAAGTCCGAACGCCGTCACCTAAGGTCGCAACGGCATGGCATCGAGCCCGAAAGAAGCCATTTCGACTCCGATAGGGAGCGCTTCGGGCCTAAATGGAGCCCTCCGGAGCCCGATCGAGCCAGCCAGGGGTAGGTGGGATCCGCCGAAAGCTGCCCGGCGCAATCGACCTGAAGGGAGAATGGACTATTCCCCCCCCCCGCGGCGGCGATATTTTGTGCTCAAGTCCACATTTCTCACGATGCCTCCCAGGCTCGGCTGAGTTGCCGGGACCAGCAAAAGCTCTGCTTATGGCGAACCCTCCGGCAGTCTCTGGCTCCCGTACCGTTCTGGTAATCGACGACGAACCAATGGTTCGTACGCTCCTGTGCCAGCTCCTGGAAGAATGGGGTTTCAAGGCCGCGGCGGCCGACAACGGCAAGACGGCCCTTCAGTTAGCTCGCAAGCTGAAGAACGGGCTCAGTATGGTCATCACCGACCTGGTGATGCCGCACATGGACGGCTACGACTTTGCCCAGGCCTTCCGGCAGCTCTATCCCGATGTGCCGATACTCTTCATGACTGGTCAGTGTCCCGCGGCGCTGGAAGACCGCTTGTCGAACCAGCGCGAGCAGATCCTGTTCAAGCCGTTCAACCCCGACGGCTTCCTCGATGCCGTCGCTCGGCTCCTGGAATCGCGAGTCAACCAGAAGCGGGTTTCCGCCTGACATGGGTGCGCTCGAGCTGCGATCTGCCGCTCTCTGTACGGTGTCGGAAGGATTGCGTAGCTGCGCTGAGCAACTACGCCAGAGGTCCAGGTTTATCTTGTGCCGCTCGGCGGCTCGAGTTTTGAAGAGTCGGGATCTGCTCACGGTAAGTCACTTTCAGCGGCATCCCCGTTCTACCCGCCGACCCGTTTTCGCTCCCCAGACAGTACATCTCCGCCTCATAGCCTAGAGTTCAGCAGGGAGAACTTTATCGCAACAGCGGTCCCAGGACTCTCACCAAGCCGATAATCACCAGTATTCCCGCCAGATCCAACACCAAACCGTAGCGAATCATTCGCCCGAGCGGAATCAATCCCGAGCCGTAGACGATGGCGTTACATGGCGTGGAGACCGGCAGCATGAAGCCCAGGCTCGCAGCCAGGGTGGCGCCAAGGGCAGGTTCGAACGGATCCAGCCCCGCCGAGCGGGCAATCGCGATGACAACCGGAACTATCATGTTGGCCGACGCGGTGTTCGACGTCGTCTCCGAGAGTGCGACCGCGGCGATGACCGATGCGGTCAGCAGGCCGAAGCTCCCCTCGATCGGCAGTAACCCGGTCAGTCCCCGGCCGAGCGACTCGGCCAGCCCGGTCTGAAAGGACAGCACGCCCAAGGCAAACCCTCCACCGTAGAGCAGCACCACGCCCCAGTCGATCTGCACCGCCTCTTTCCAGGAGATCGCCCGTCCGTCATCCCCGGGCAGAATGAAGAGCAGCATTGCTCCGAGCAGTGCGGCGACTCCCTCCGGCAGCCGCTGGGTCAGGCTGCGGTAAACCGGGCTCGTTTCGCCCGCGCCCAGGGCCACCACGCCTGGGATCACCCAGAGGGCCACCGTCACCGCAAATGCCAGTGCGACGGAGCGCTGGCCCCGGGTCCACGGTCCCAGAAGCTCCCGTTCCCGGCCGATCGACTGGGCCCCGGTGGGCAGCGCCCGCCCGCCGTGCGGCGTTGTGGAGTTGAGCAAGACATAGAGGATGCCGAACAGCAGCAGCACGGCAGGAACGCCGATCAGCATCCATTTGAGGAAGCTGATATCCACGCCGAGCTGGGAGCGGATGAAGCCGATTCCGATCACATTGGGCGGCGTCCCGACCGGCGTCGCCAGACCTCCGATCGAGGCGGCGAACGAGGTCATCAGCATAAGCGCCGTGGGATAGCGGGGGTCGATGTCGGATTGGGATCCGCGCATGGCCGCGAGAATTGACAGGCCGATCCCGAACATCATGGCGGTGGTGGCCGTGTTGGAGATCCACCAGGAGATGAGGGCGGTGACGGCGCCGAAGGCGAGCAGGATCCGGCTGGGCCGGGCCGCAACCCAGGGGAGCGACAGCACAGCGTACGCCAAGCGGCGGTCGAGCCCGTGAATGAAGATGGCACGCGCCAGGATGAAGGCGCCGATGAAGAGGAACATCAGCGGGTCGGCGAAGGGCGCGAAGACATCCTTGGCGGGAGCGACTTGCAGCACGACGCAGGCGGAGGCACCCAGTAACGCGGTGACCGGGAGTGGCAGCGCCTCGGTGACCCAGAGGACTACGACCGCGCCCAGCACCGCCGCAAGACGGTGGGCTGGAGGCGAGAGTCCTTCCAGGGGAAGCATGAGGAACAGGAGGAAGACGGCGGGGGCGAGAAAGGCTCCGACGCGGCGTTGCACACCAGTCCCTAGTTCAAGTCCTCGAGGACCAGGAGACTGTACGGGTCACCACCTCCGGCGGTGTCCACCACAATCGCCGTGCGCACCTGTCCGGCACCGAGCGTCAGAGTGCTGTCGACCAGGATGGTTTGGCTGTCCCAGGGGGTGATTCGAAGCTGGTAGTCGCCGGTGGGCATCTCGATGTAGTCGGAGGGGTCAAGGATATTGAGGGTGAGGCTCGGTGTCTCCGCGGCCAGGTCCGTACCCGGGGCCGTCAAGTAGATGTTCACGCTCGCCGCGGCGGTCGCGAAGTCAACCACCCGAAGCATCGCGTTTCCCGAAGCCGGAATGCTGTCGCCGTCCGCGAGCAGCGTGTAGGGCAACGGGAACATCGAGCAGCATGGGATCACGGTGTAAGCGGAGCCCTCATCGAAGACCATATCCAGATCGGACATGGTCCCGGATGTAGTCACGAATTCCACATGGTGACGACCGCTCTCGAGCTCCAGATAATCGGACGCGGTCCGGTAGAGTAAGTCGTTCCACGCCAGCGAGTGATCAACGAGAACGTCGAAGCTGGACACCTTAGCCTCCGCGTGGACCACGCGGAGCCTGGCCACGCCCCCATCTGGACTCGGACCAGAGCCCGGATCAGGGCCAGCGCCCGTGTCCTCGTCGCCGCAGGCTGCCGTCAGCATACTGGCGGCGAGGAGGCAACAGAGCAGTCGACGCTTCATCATAGCATCACCCTTCCGTGAGATGTGTGCCGGCGAGCGTGCACCAGGGCTAAACCCGGTCTCCGGGGCAGAATTTTCCCCTAGGTTCTGCGAGGGTGTTGACGCCTGATCTGGTTCGAAATGGTGGGACGAGTAGCGGTGGCTAACATGCACCGCCTTCTGAGCCCCCGGAAGGGCAGGCTGGCTTACAGGATCGCCGCAAACTGTTATAGAGGAGGCCGGTTCGGGGTAGATACGTGGCTTGGCGGTCCCAGAAAGAAATACTTAGGTATTTACAAAAGTATTCTACGGTGGTAGAATCCCTTGGTCAGATCGGATAACCCGAGCATTGGGATGGTATCGGAAATGGTTCAATCCGCAGCCGCTGACGAAGTGTTTCACGCCCTGTCCAACCCGACTCGGCGGAAAGTCCTGGAGCAGCTGTTTGTCGGACCAGCCACCGTCAGCGAACTGGCGGCACCGTTCGACATGCAACTGCCGTCGTTCGTGCAGCATCTCTCGGTGCTCGAACAGAGCCGACTGGTGAAGTCGAAAAAGCGCGGACGAGTGCGGACCTATGAGATCGCCCCCGAACGGTTCAAGGTCGTTGAAGATTGGCTGACCGCGCAGCGTCAGCTGTGGGAAGCCCGGCTGAACCGGTTCGACCAGTACGTCAAACAACTCAAGGAAAAGGAATCAGAGTCATGAGCGCCCAAGTCACGATCAACCCGAAACTCGATTTTGCTATCGAACGATTCATCGACGCTCCCCCGCGGCTCGTCTGGGAAGCGTTGACGAAACCGGAGCATCTCAAGGAGTGGTACATGCCCAAGCCTTGGGGGCGTGTGGCGCGAGCCGAAATGGACGTGCGGCCGGGCGGCATCTTCAGCATCGATATCGCAGTGGCAGAGGGTCCGGAGGTTCCGAACCTGGGCTGTTTCCTGGAGGTGGTTCCGATGGAGCGACTTGTCTGGACCTCGATGTTGTTCCCGGGCTATCGCCCGGCTGTGTTTGACGACATTCCGATCACCGCCATCGTGACCATGGAACCGGTAGGAACCGGCACTCGCTACATCTTTACGGCGCTCCACCGGGATGAAGCCGACCTCGAGAAGAACAAAACGAGTGGCTTTTACGAGGGCACCGAGATCGCCATCAATCAGCTCGTGGAGCACGTGATCGCGATGCGTAGTTCTGGGCGTACACCAACTCTTTCTAAGGTGAGTCCTTAACCAGGCTGAACTCGAACAGTAGTGACGGCTCTGCGGACGCCTCTCCCCCAGCCGCTTCGTAGAGTCGCACTGCTGCCGTGTTGGTCGCACTGGTGAGTACCCAGGCTTGAACGCACCCGAGCCTCGAGCCCAGGTTCAACAAGGCCTCGAGCAGCTGACGGGCCGCCCCCTGACGTTGGTGCGATGGTGCGACCCCCACCTCGTTGATCCAGAGTTCCGCGGGCTTGTCTGGGTGCACGTAGTGGACCGCCGACGCGAAGCCGACCACCAGGGTGTCATCGAGGGCTACCACAAGATGGTGGCGGGGATCGTTGAGGAATTCCGCACTCCATCGGCCATCGAGCTCGTGGTCGAAGACCTCGGCAGCGACGTTCTTTAGGACAGCACCATCCTGAGCACCGAGTAATCGAATCTCGACCGCCACGGACTAACCTTTCGCTTCCGCCGTCCCACAGCCCAATCAGTCACGAGAACAATTCAGCGGCGTGACCATAGTCACTGTGCTCGCTCGGCAGCAGGTCTATGTTGGCGCCCGGTGAGGGTGCAGGGAAGCTCCTGTTGCGAACCCACCAAGGCTGGTATGCGCAAACTCGAGGATCTGTGGCCCGAGCAACGCGTTGTTGCGGCTGTCCTGGTCGTGGTGTTCGCCGGGCTCTGGCTGCTTTGGGTCACGTACAAACCTGCGCTGGACGCACCGAGGGCGCACCGCCTGGAGGAATCCGGGTCCGCAGCAGACCGCGAGCCAGACTCCATCTTCTCGTATTCTGCATCATCGGCTCCGGCACGTCTTCGCGCTGAACCGGGGCCTGAATCCCCGGTGCGGCGTGACTCCGTGAGTGGCAGGGTCCGTACCGCATCCGGGGTTCCGGCGTCCTCCAGCAAAGCGGCCTCGGATTCCGTTCTTGTTGATGTACGCTCGAGCGATCCCACCATCCAGACCGATCTTCGCTACGCCACGACCAACAACTTCACGGGTGCCCCGCTCCCCGGCTACGAGGCGCCACGCGCGCTGCTCCGCCCGGAAGCGGCCGCCGCCCTGAGCCGGGTGCAGGCCAGGCTCCGCCCGCAGAACCTGGGGCTCAAGGTACTCGACGCGTACCGTCCGCTGAGGGCTTCGCGCGCGATGGTCGACTGGGCCGAGCGCACCGGGAATCAGTCGCTGGTCGAGAAGGGCTACATCCCCGAGCGGAGCCGGCACAACCTTGGCGCGTCGGTGGATGTGACGCTGGTGGATCTTGCGAAAGGAACTGAGGTCATACCTACCACAACCTTCGACAACTTCAGCGGCATACCTGACACGGCCAGCGCCACAGCCGAGGCGCTGCGCTACCGGAAGCTCCTGGTCCAGGCCATGGAGTCCGAAGGGTTCAGTCCGTTTGGGCGCACGTTGTGGCATTTCAACTACCCGGCGGAAGGGGCGGTGCCCCTGGATCGGGTCATCCGATAGTCTCCGCAGTACCCGAGGCGTGGCATGTCTCGACCCGCTCTGACCGTGTGGCCCTATGCCCTTGCGCTGCTCGGCGCTGTCGCCTGCCGCAACCGCGTGGATCCAATCAACCAGGAGATCCGCAACATCACCTCGGCCGACAGCCCCCCAGCATACCTCGAGGGGGTCCGCTGGAAGTTGCTGAGGCAAATCTACGAGGATCGACAGTACCGGCCACTCTGGGTTGGAATTCGTCCGCTGCCGGAGAGAACCAAGGAATTGATCGCAAATCTGTGTGATGCCGAACGGGAAGGACTTCGCCCCGCGGATTACCATCTTTCCGAGCTCCGCAGCACTCTGGAGCGATTGCAACCGAGCTTCGATAAGCAGAGACCCGAAGCCTTCGCCGTGCTCGACCTCGAGCTCACCAGACGGTTCCTCGACTACGGAGCTGATTTGCTCGCAGGCCGGCTCGACCCGAAAGCGGTCGCGAGCGAGTGGTACATCAGGGCGCGGCGCTCGAGCATCGATGGAACGCTGCGGGGTGCGGTGCAGGCGGAAGAGTTCCCGGGTATTGTTGCTCCGCTCCGCCCACAGCTACCCGGCTATGCCGACCTGGTCAAAGCTCTTGCCGGCTATCGTGAAATCCTCGAGCACGGCGGCTGGCCCAAGGTGCCGGGGCGTAGCACTCTCCGGCGGGGTGCTCGCGGCGCCCGGGTAGCGGTGCTGCGTCGGCGACTCAGGATAACGGGCGACCTTACCGGCTGGGCGGGGAACAAGCCAGTCTACAACCGCGCGGTGGCCAAAGCGGTGGCCCGTTTCCAATTGCGGCACGGGATCCCGAGCAATGGCATTGTGGGCGCCGCGACGTTGGCCGCCCTCAACGTCCCGGTGCAAGTACGGATTCGGCAGATCCAGCTCAACCTGGAGCGCTATCGCTGGCTGCCCGCCGAGCTCGGATCCCGCTACATCTATGTGAACATTCCGGATTACCGGCTTTCTGCCTACAACGTGGGCAAGCCGGTGCTCAACATGCGGGTCGTGGTGGGGGGCGAGTACAAGAACACCACTCCCGTATTCGCCGACTCGATGACATTCGTGGTCTTCCGGCCCTACTGGTATGTGCCGCAGCGGATCCTGGTCCGCGAGATTCTCCCCCAAATCAGGAAGAAGCGCTCGTACCTGGCCCGGAACCATTTCGAGGTGATCGATGCCAATTACGAGTCACGGGTGCTTAACCCACGCCGGATCAACTGGTCCCGAGTAGATCTGACCAAACTTCGACTGCGACAGAGAGGGGGAAGTCCCACGAACCCGCTCGGTCTGGTGAAGTTCATGTTTCCGAACCAGCTGGCCATCTATCTGCACGACACACCCACGCGGAGTTCGTTCAGTCGGCCGCAGCGGACGCTGAGTCACGGCTGCGTTTGGGTAGAGAAGCCGGTGAAACTGGCCGACTACGTACTTGCGGGACAGGGTGACTGGAACGAGAAGAAGATCCGACAGGCCATGCTGACAGCGCAACCAGCGAGCGCGGGGGGAAGGCTGGACGGGCACAGCGTTACCCTGGAGCAGCCGCTGCCGGTCTACATTGTCTACTTCACTGCATTCGTCGGGGACGGCATCGTCAACTTTCGGCGCGATCCCTATGGCAGGGATCGCGAGGCGATTGCCAGATTGGGTAAGCTGAAGCCGACCAACCCCCGCGTCTGCGAAGAGCTCCAGAAGCTTGTTCCAGGATGAGGTATCCCGGGACCACGGCTCACCCAAGTCAAATCCGGTAATAATCCTCCTCCAGTAATGCGCGCATCCCATCGAGATTGTTGATGTGCGACATCTCCAGGAATGCCTCTACCAGATCAGTTTGCTGCGGCAGGGCACCTGCAGCATTGAATCGCGCTAACCAATCGGTTTGCACATCGGATAGACGCACGCTGGCCGGATCGATGGGTGTTTGATCGAAATCGAAGCAATCGTTCCAGAGTGTGGAGACTTGGTTCCAGTCCGTGTAGGGCAGCGCGTTCAGCGGCAGTTCCCAGCGCTCAGCGATGGTCTTGAGCACCGATCGGTGGTCATACTGGACGTGACTCACCTGCCCGCGACGGGCGTACGGACTGACCACCATGGCGGGGATGCGAGCTCCGAGGCGATCGAAGGGTGGGGGGGCGGCAACCTCTCGCATCGGGGGCGGCACGTGATCGAAGAAGCCGCCATGCTCATCGTAGTAGATCACCAGTGCCGTGGAATTCCAGACTGGGGTGCCCAGAAGAGCCTTTAACACGAAGGCCACAAAGCGCTGCCCCCGTCGAGGGTCATGCTTCGGGTGATCATCGGCGAATGAGTAGGGCGGTTCGATAATGCTGACGCTCGGGAGATCTCCCTTGCGGCAGTCATCGACGAACCGGTGGAAGGACCGCCTGTTACCATCGTGGTCGCGGAAGAATCCCAGCCAGATCAGGAACGTGCTCAACACCTCGCTCTCGGGGAGATACCATCTCCAGGTGAAGCCATTCGTATTCTCCCATGTATCCCAGAGCGGTTGGGGTTTGTAGACAAAAACATTGCCGGCACCGGTCTTGAGAACATCGCCGCAGAAGCCGGCATTGGCGTAGACTCGGTTCGGATGCGTCGAGCCCAGAAATGAGGCGAACCAGTTGTCGCAGATGGTGAACTGGTCGGCGATATCGTAGTACACCGGCAAGGTGTAACGTGAGTAGTACCCCATCACGGCGCGCGCGATCCGATGGGGCAATTCCGCTATTCGTTGCACCGGGGTGGCCCCCTGAAGAGCGATGGCGCCTGCATTGTCTATGGTGATCACCCGGTTGCTCTGCTGGTATGTCCGAACGAACCCGTCCATCCTCCCCTCGTTGATCTGTGCACGGCACTCCGGCCATTCGTGGGGTGGATCGGGAAAGTCGAGTCTGACCGCCGGCGTTGCCGATGCATCCAGCTGTGGGGTTGGTCCCGGGGCAACCGTTCGAGCCACCGCGCCGCCGGGGTCGAGACTCCACGGTGCCACTCCTGGATCGTCGGGGGTTGCATCCAGGTATGGATTGAGGGGAACTGGAAGACTCGAGACCGCGTTCGGCCCGAGTCCCTGAACATCGGTGCGCAGCTCCGGGAGCAAATTGAGCGCACCGAAGTAATGATCGAAGGACCGGTTTTCCATCATGAGCAGTACGATGTGCTGAATCTTTTCCACGGCCGACTCCACTCGTGAGACACTGCGCAAGATTTCTGGCAATCTACGTCTTACGGTATCGCCGTTGCCGTACCCAGACCAGCATAGACGTACCGCCCTCCAAAGAGTCGCCTTAAGGCCGCGAAAGCCGGTTCCCCGGTACAGTGTCCCGGGGCCACTTGATCGATCTGCCAGCGATCGCGGAGCGCCGTCGTAATCCGCGCAATTGTCGTGTCCGGGCTGGTAACCAGGTGTAACCCACCGAAGATGAGATGGACGTGATCGTCCCAGGCACGCGCGGCCTGCAGAATTGTCTCGATACCGGGGTGAGAGCAGCCGACCAGTAACACCATCCCCTTCGGTGTTCGAATCACCAAGGAGAGCTCATGCAGCTCCAGCGTTCCTGGGGTTTGTCGAGATGGTCGAGATGATCGCGATTCCCGGAGCCACTTCGGTCAGACTGTCCACCCAGCTGAAATTGGCGTTCGGCCAGGGCGTGCCGAACTTCAACTCTGCCGGCGAGTCCGCGTCGAAGTACCGCATCGAATCCGGTAGCGTAGAATCGCGACGATAGAAGGTGCCGGGGAGTGCCGCACCGAAGACGCCGAACCCTTCCCGAGGTGCATAGATCTTCACCTGCGGATTGACTCCGAAGGAGGTAATTGAGCCCCGCGGTATGATCGCCGTGGCGGTGCGAGACCACCACGAAATCGAGCCGCCGTAGATCGACGCCGAGTGCCCGCACGTTGCGAGCGAAGACATCGGCATTGTTGCCAGTGTCGAAGAGAATGCGCTTGCCGCCATACTCTACAAGAGCGGCGAACCCCCAGTCACGGGTGAGTCCTGGGCGATTCCCGAACGCATCATAGAGAATTGTGACTCGATTGGTGTCCAGCGAGGACGAAGGGTCTGCCGTGCGGGGTAAAAGAGCAAGAGTCAATGCAAGAGATACGAATTCATTGAGTCGCATTCCTCGGCCCTCCCATCGCGGCCTGAATGTACAAGTTGCTGGGCGGAATGATCCGACGCGGGCCCCTCATCAGTCAATACTGTCTTCAACCAACGGGCTGCGCATCAGCTGCGGCGACTCTCAGGTGAGGCGTCCTACCCTAGCCAGGGATCTGGATGAGCAGTAACGTAGTGCTTCCTCTCTGCTGGTTGCTTTCATGCACACCCTGCTTGTCGTCGAAGACGATCCTGCGCTGCGCACGTTGATGGCCCGTACTCTGTCGGAGAAGGGGTACCGGGTCCTGGTGGCGAGTGACGGCATCGAAGCCCTCGAACAGCTAGCGGCAGATCCCGATATTGAATTGGTGGTGAGCGACATCGTCATGCCGCGGATGAACGGTGTCGAGCTGGCCCAGCAATTGGCCGCCTCGGCACGCGCCCGACTGCTCTTTGTCTCTGCGTTTGGTGAGGAGTACACGGAGCTCGCTGCGCCCCTGTTGGAGAAGCCGTTCTCCCAGGCCGCTCTCATAGCGCAGGTCGAGCGGCTGCTCGAGGTTCAGGAATCCAGCCAATAGAACAGCCGATATAATCCAGCCACTTCCGGGGATTTATCCCTTCTTCAAAGGCCCCGCCGCCTTGCGCCTTCCCCGTGCCCAACACGACCGGATAAACGGCCAGCAGGACCTGAGCGTTCTCATTTGAACTTCACTTTCGCGATTTCGGCATTCGGCGTGAACGCGTCACCGAAATCTTCGACGTCCATCAGCTTGCGAATCTCGACCACCGCCTCGCCGTTAGGAAAGATGTTCGGAGTTCGCTTCACCAACTCGATCGCTTCTTCCAGCGACTTCGCCTTGATGATGGAGAAGCCCGCGACCAGCTCTTTCGTCTCGGCGAATGGACCATCGATGACGGTGCGCTCGTCGCCGCTGAACTTCACCCGCGCACCCTTCGAGGTCGGCGCCAGCCCCTCGGCGGCGAGGAGGATACCTCTCTTCGCGAGGTCTTCGTTGTACTTCTGCATCGCGGCAAACGCTTCGGGCTTGGGGGGAGGGCGCCCCCTCCGACTCCTTCTTTGCCATGCCCATGAGAATGAAACGCATATTCTCTCCTGAATTCGGTTGGTGTCGGTTGCAGAGCGCTTCGCGGCCTCACTAACACGTCGAACGAGGCCGGTCAAAATCGACACGAGCTGAGAGAAAGCCGTAAACTGTCGGGTTCAAAGAACTTATTGTCGTCGAGGAGTGAAATGACGAGGGATCTCCTGTGCCGGCCGAGTTGGATGCATCTCGACCCCGACAGAGGATCCCTCATTGGCAACTGTCCTGTTACGGGCGGATCAGCTTCACACTCGCGGCGTGCCTCGCACGATGATCCGCATCCCAGTCCCCGGTGCAGTACACCGACAGAGCGGAGACGACCCCGCGTGGTGCGTCCGCCCGAGCCAGTTTCCGCGAGTACCAATCTTTACCGTCTTGTTCCCAGCGTTCCTCGAATTCCAGAACAAAGCCATTTGGAGTCGGGTCGCAACGCCAACGCGGTACCTTGCCCGGTCCCGGATGGCCGGCCTTCCGGAGCGCCACCAGGCCGGGAACTCCTTCGGCCTGGAGCCTCCATTTCGGCATGGTGAAGTCACAAAAGACATCCGCCGCAAACAGGCCATCCGGGACGGTACCTGTCTCGAGGAACTCGATAAACCGACGCGCGAGTACCTGAGCCTCTTCCTTCGTCATACATGTCCTCCACATACGGCCGCACCATATCCGAGGGTCAGACCGAAGCGCCTAGAGTCGCGCCACTGCATCCTTCGCTAGCGCCTTCTCTAAATCGGCCACCTGGTCGGGCGTAGCCTTTTCCGCCCCGGGCGTCACCGTGATGCTGAATGCGCGGTCGCCCTTGCGGACGCCGAGCTTCGCGTAGCTGCCGCCGCCCACGTAGTACGACTCGTCACCGACTCCAGCGCTCCGTCCCGCCAGCGGCCCCGTCGTGCTCATCTGCTTCCCGAAATCGAAGGCCTCGGGGGTGACGATCTGCACGGTGGCGGTCCGTGAGGTGAGGTCGAACGTGGTGTCGGCCGAGAAGAAGCAGGAGGTCTTGCTGGTGCCGAGCCACGGCCGGCCGGGGAGCGACTTGATCCCCAGGGCACCGCTCACCTCCTTCGGGGTCAGCAGGCTGCACGGATTGCTCGCTGTCCCCTGGGCCACTAGGGGGCGGAAGGGGAGCGAGCCGACGAGAGCAAGACAGGTAACGATCGAGAGACCGCGCATGGGTCAGACCTCCTTCGGTCCAGCGCCCGCTTCGCTCACGGCATACTGGCTGGACCGCCGAGGGTGCCCGGGCGCGGAGGCGTGTCGGCCGGCCAGAACGATGGGATGGCGCTCCAATTTCGCACCTGTAGTCGGGCGGTCAATACTTCGGGCCTGCCGCTGAACTGGTTCGTGCAGTGTTAGGTCTGCGTGCCCCACCCATCGAACTCGCATCCTCGCTCGAACCCTGCGGCGACCATCCAGTCTACCCACTGGTCCAGCACTTCAGGAGAGATGGTGGTCGATTGTGTAGTCCCCTGAACGCTCCATTTTTCTGAAAGCAGCGAGCCGGAGCGGGCAACCTGTACATCGTAGTCTGTCTGCTCGGCGAGAAGATCCTTTAGAGCTTCCGCAGCCTTCCGGTCTGGCGCTCGATAGCTGAAATCCAGCCGGAGACTGGTGCTGGTGGTAACGCCCAGTTCCTGCAGTCTGCGCCACGTCTGCTGATTCATCGCGAGATGCTGGGCAAGCAGATGCTGATACTGCTCGCGTCCTAGTTCGGCCATCAATCAAACTCCGGTGTTTGTCTACGCCTGGGCTGCCACCTCGATCGGCTCAGGGTGGCTTCGGCGAGAAGAAGTGTTCGCACAACGCGGTGATTTCTCCCAGAATCGCGGCGGACTGCGAGTCTTGACGACTGCATATATTGTTGCGGTGCAAGTGCTTTGGCGATCCCGTGGTGGGCCAAACCACACCGGGCTAGTGGCAATGGTCGTAGTCGAGGAATCAATGACAAGCAGTGACACCCCGCA
Organism: uncultured Gemmatimonadales bacterium; assembly: GCA_963698975.1. GTDB lineage: Bacteria > Gemmatimonadota > Gemmatimonadetes > Gemmatimonadales > GWC2-71-9 > CAVVWJ01. The sequence goes on along the minus strand of CAVOSV010000002.1, from coordinate 118,335 downwards.
TCTTCTTTCGCCGTTTTCACCAGTTTCTGAACCACCCGAGCGAAGGTTCGCTGAGCGGCTTGCGAGTACGTCGCGTCTCAAGCTAGCAGAGAAAAAGGTCAAGAATATTCTGGCAACAGTTCACCCTGGTGAGGTCCTGCCATCGGTGGTAGAGCGTACGATGGATGAGTTCGGCCTGGGGAATGCTGAGGCGGTAGGGCTCAAGACAGCACTCTGGGACCAGGCGTTGGAGGCATTTCTCACGGGTGGTAAGCTGGCGGAGTCCGAGGTGGCGTACTTACGTGCTCTTCGGCAGCTGTTCTGGCCCGAAGGAAGAGATAGAAAGGCTGTTTACGGAAGGGCAGAGTCGGGAACCCGAATCAGCTAAGTCTATAAGGGTGGTGGGACTCGAACCCACGACCTAGGGTCGAGGATTTTCGGCCGAACCGGCTACTAGGTGCAGGGAGTTTGGACGTGACGCGCTGCCTTCTTGCTCAGCAGCGCCATGGCGGACTGGATGTCCGACGGCGCAAGATAGTCGGCGTTGTACTGCCAGGAGATGAAGGCGCAGGCTTTGGAGCTGCCCAGCAAAACCGAGCCGAAGTCCTTAAGCTGAGTTGAGGTAAGGCTTGCCTGATTGAGACCGCCACCGAGCAGATTCAGCCCGACGACCAGACCCAGCCCCTTCGACTGAGCGGCCGCGACATTCTGCGATAGATAGGTATTCACGTCACCCTTCCGCATCACGTACTGAGCCCAGCCGGCATCCAGATAGACGTACTGACCACTGAACGCCGCCAGCCAGGTCGGGTCGGCCCGAGCGATGGTCTTCATGTTGGGCCAGAGTGATTTGCTGTACTGTGCCATCGCCTCGACCGTGCTCTGTGGAATCGCCTGCCCGCCCCAACAGCTGCTGCAGCTAGGCTCGTCGATTATATAGTTGCCAAGGATGGTGCCGTCGCTGATGTAGGAGCTGAAGTCCACGACGGTGTATCGGGAGACCCGCGACTTCCAGAGCTCGAAGTTGAAGGTCCCGTCGGCGTTGGTGTAAGCGGAAGGGCCGCCCGGCAGAGACAGCACCACCCGGCCCTTGGCGGCTTTGATGGCCGCCAGTCGGGTCAGCAGAGAATCGGGCCACACCGGGTTCAAGTGCCCGCCGGTATAAGTGGGGCCGTACAGGCTGATCGGCAGGGCGAACATGCCGAAGGGAATGCCCGGGGAGCCAGTCGGGGCTCTAGCCGCGGCAAATCCGTCATCCGTGGTAGGGGAACTGAGGCGATCCGAACTCTCGCAGGCCAGGCTGGCCGACATGAAAAGAGCGAGCAGAGACGCTCGTTGTGAGATGCGGATCATCGGTAGGGACTCCTCAGTCCTGCTGCTTCCAGATCCGGAGCCCACCGGTAAGACGGAGGTCAGGACGGCCACAGCGGTGCTGTTCGGTTCAATTCTGGCGGCTAGGCGGGTGGTACTCAGCGGCGCAATGTGGAGCGTCGGGCTTTTCCAGGCAAGTCCCCGGGGTTCCGTCTGTCCCTTACCCGCTTACCGCCTACCCGCTTATCTGCCTCTTACGCATCAGTTCTCTCTGCCACAAGAGAATTTGCCGTTGCAGCGGGGTTTCCGCTGCCGGTACTAAGGCAGCCGAGACCTCGGTTTCTGGGATATCTGTCGGCCGGGCGATCATCTCTGGCTCCGCTTCGAGTATGTTGTCGGTGAGCGTGGACCGCGAGTGCGACACCGGTCCACGCCCACGGTCGTCCTTATTTCCGCCCGACAACGGAACAACGGTACACCTCGTCGGTCACGACGAGAGTGATTTCGGGATTAGGCCCCGCAGCGGCTGCCTCGATCTCATCTTCAGAGAAGAATTGGTGAGGGGTAAATCCCCGATTGAAGACGATCAGGATTTGGTGCCACAAGGGATTGAATCCCTCACCCTGGATGGCATTGATGACGGGAATGAAATCCTGTTCGTCGTCCAAATCGTTCGAAGCGTAGATCTCATTCAAATTCCTGTTGTTCGCGATTATCGCCGCGTTGGCGGCGTCCGACTGCTCTTTCATATTGACGGTGAATAGCTCACCCTCGTAGTACGCGGGCATCTGCCCTGCAGCGCCATTTACGCTTGCCTGAGTTGCGATCTTCTCATTCGCCGCGGCCGAAGGCCCGGTAGACCCGTCTTGCTGACATGCGCTCAGAGCAACCGAGAGCAACCCAAGCGCCATCACTGCGCGCGCCGATTTCAGTCCGATGTCCATGTTCCGTCTCCGTCGATATTGGTGATAGACCAGCCCAGAGTCAGAGATCACGTCGTGGTTCAGATTCGAACGCGACGAATATTCCCTGCCTCAACTAGTTCCCGTTGAAGTGGGCGTTGGCCAACCCGCAGCCCACACCCTGGACCCAAAGGGTCTGAATCCCCGGGATCTCGGGCGCGAGATCGCCGTCTGATACGATCATCTGTGCCCTGAATGACTCATCGTTGCCGTCCCCGGCCCGGTAGAAGTCGGCCAGCAGAACAGCGGTGTGGCCACTAGTCGTGGCGGGCTTGGCTGCATCGGCGCCGGTGCACTTGAAGGTGGTCGATGCGAGCAGCTGTTCCGTGTCCCAGCGGACGCCCTCGCCTGTCTGACATCCTGTCAGTGGGCCCTGAGCCACCGCCTCGCTGCAATCGAATCCTCCGCTGGAAACCACCACGGTCGTCTCCGTGGGAATGACATTCGAGGCTGTCGTTGGGTCGTAGGAGCCGCCGCCGGTCAGGCGGACCGCGCCGGTGGGAAACCCACTGGCATTTCCGTTGAAGCCGAACGCGCTTCGTCCGCCGGCACTGAAGCTCGCGTCGACCATATCGGTAGGCGAAACTCCGTTGCTGCAGGCGAGCACGCCCGTCCAGACCATCAGGCACAACAGGGGAACGGCAACGCGGGACCTCATGACAACCTCCTCGATCGAGTGGGCGAACGCCTGAATTTGCGGGTGAGTTTCATGACCCAATGGTAGGACACGCGACCGCCCGCCGTGATCGGCGGGGGGAGAGAACAGCACTAGGGATTTCGAGGAGAGTGCTGTCAGATGGCGGCTGACAGCGACCGGTTCTAGTTGATAAGGCCGTGCAGTGCGGCGTAGCGAACCAAGTCGCCGTTGCTGGATGCGCCCATCTTTTCCAGTACTCGAGCGCGGTAGGTGCTGACTGTCTTGGGACTGAGCGCCAGGGACCGGGCGATCTCCTTGACGGTTTGCCCAGAGCCGAGGAGGCAGAGCACCTCGTATTCTCGATCGCTGAGCAGCTCGTGTCTGATATCGCGCGAGCCGGCAGCCAGGTCTGTGGCGAGCCGCTCCGCGAGCCCGGGGCTTACGTACTTCTTCCCCCGATATACCCGACGGATCGCCTCCGTGAGCTCCTCAGGCGAGTGATCCTTAGTGAGATAACCGGATGCGCCGGCCCGGAGTGCCCGCACTGCGTATTGGTCTTCCGGATGCACGCTGAGGACCAGCACGGCGACGGTGGGATGCTCCGTTCGAAGCCGCTGGATGACGTCGAGGAAACGAAGTCCCGGCATGGCTACGTCCAGCAGTACGATGTCGGCCGCCACCCGGGGGAGCCGCTCCAGGAGCTCCTGGCCGCTGGCGACTTCGCCTACCACCTCGAGCCCCGGCGCGTCCTGAACGATGCGCCGGAGACCTTCGCGGACAATGGGATGATCGTCGGCGATCAGCAGTCGAATCATGATGCGTTTTCTCCCCTAGCCCCCAGAGGAATCCTCAACAACACTGTGGTCCCCACCTTCCGCACCCCTCGGATCACCAGCTCTCCACCGCAGGCGATTGCCCGCTCCCGGCTGCCGATGAGACCCAGCGATGTTCGTGCAGCCAGCTCACCCTCGCTGATCCCCCGACCGTTGTCCCTGACCTCCAGCATCAGCTCCTCGGCGCTCACCCGGAGGGTGACGGTCACCCGGGTTGCGTGTGAGTGGCGCACAACGTTCGTGAGAGTCTCCTGCAGAATGCGAAACGCCGTCGTCGCGCAGACCTCGTCCAGCTCGGGATAGGTCGCCTGCACCTCCAGCTGAACGGTGATGCCGGTACTCCGCTCGAACTCCTGCGCCTGCCATTCTACTGCGGCCACCAACCCGAGGTCGTCCAGCACGCTGGGTCTGAGGTCGGTTGCGATCCGGCGAACAGTGTTCATCGCACCATCGATCCGAACGATGATCGATTGCACCCGCTCTGCCAGCAGGGGCCGATCCGCCACCCGAGGCTTGAGCCAGGCGAGATCGATTTTGAGCCCGGTGAGCGCCTGGCCCAGCTCGTCGTGGACTTCGCGGGCCAGACAGGTGCGCTCCTCCTCCCGTACCAGTTGCAGACGGGCTGTCAGATCGCGGAGCTCCTGGCGGGACCGAAGCAGCTCGTTCTCGGCCTGCCGACGGTCGGTCACGTCCCGCTGGATTCCGAAATGTCCGACAAAGCGGTTTTCGCGATCGTAAAGGCAGATGTAATCGCCTTCGATGGTCATCGGCCGGCCATCGACCGCCCGCTCGTCCGTCTCCCGGTGGAGGTGTCCCGCATCTAGGAACTCCCGCCAGCGGGCTCGGGCGCCGGCGAGGTCGTGCGCTAATAGCTCGGCCGGAGTACGCCCAATCAGCTGCTCCTCCCGGGCAGAGAATTGCACCAACACCGCAGCATTGACCTTAGTAATCCGTTCGTGGGTAAAGATGTAGTCGAGGGCGGCTTCCTTATCGGTGGCCTCGGCCCAGTGGATCGGCTCATCCATCATCATGAAGAAGAAGCCATCGAGCGATTGGGAGAAAAACAGCTCCAGCAGGTCCTGGCTCTCCCGCAGCGCCTCGGCTGCCTGGCGCGATGCCGTCACATCTCTAAAGCTCCAGACCCGACCTACGCTCCGGCCCGCTAGACGCTGCGGCTCGGACCAGCGGTCGAATACCCTGCCATCCTGCAGCCGAATCTCGTCCGTGCCCGACGCATCCGGGTCGGCGTAGAGCTCCTCGACCCGGCTGAGAAAGCCTGGTGGATCTTCCAGCTGGTGCAGCACGGCATCGAGGAGGTCGACGTCGCGGCCCGAGGCGGCAGCGATGGGCGGGATCTTCCACATGTCGATGAACCGCTGGTTGAAGCTCAGTACTCCGCCAGCCGGATCCACCACCAGCAGTCCGTCGGCCATAGACCGGAGGGTCGCCTCGTGCAACGAAAGCGCCCTGGCGTGTTCCTCTGCCGCGAGACGCTGATCGGTGATGTCCCGAACCATGCAGTAGTAGACCGCCCGCTGACCTTCCAGCTCCAGTGGAGCGGCCACCAGACATACAGCTGCAGGGCCTTCGTCGCTCCGCCAACACCAGGCCTCGAGGTCCACCGCATCTCCCTGCCATAGCACCCGCAATGCGGCTTCTACCCTGTCGGGATCGTCCAGACTGCAGAGCAGCTCGCCCAGCCGCCGTCCGACCGCAGCGGAGCCAACGCCTAAGACCCGGGAGAACCCGGGTGTGGCGCCGAGCACCGTGCCGTCGGCGTCGAGCAGCGCCAACCCGGCCGGTGCGATATCCAGAGATGCGGTCATGATTCCGTGAGGGTACGGCGTAATCCCGCGGTGGTCAACATGCAATCGAGAAATCCTCGGTAGGATTGGGGAATAACAGGGAACCCGACTCGGCGTACGGCGTGCTGCGAGGGCGCGAGGCCGAACGACGGCCATGAAGGACCAGGTTCACCGAGTCGCTTTGCAAGGGTCCGCACGGGAGGCTCGGCGCAATCCCCAAGCTGTGAAAGCGCGCCCACCATGTCACACTTACTGCTGTGCGTGATCCGGTTTTCATCTCCCCTGTCCTGACACGGCAGAAGAATGGTGAACCGGGTGCAGAGGGGAAATCGGCGGCAGGAGAAGACTGGTAAGGACTCTGGCGAGGGGGTATGTAGGCTTGGGGACTACAGGCGGGAGGGTGAGAGTCCTGCTTTGCGGCCTTTTCACGTATTTTTTCGCGATTAGTGGTACGATGGAGCGGATCGATCTCAGAAGTCGCTTGCTAAGCTTGTGCCACGCCTGGAACTCGCTCCGGCATCCCACTGGCATGGAAGGCCCCCTGTATGTCTAAATATCGGTACTTGGGCCAGGCCACTCTCGCTCTAGCCAGCACTCTGCTGTTCTCAGCTTGTTCCTCAGATACACCGACCAACCCACCGACACTCGAACAGAGCCTGACGGCAGCGGTCCCTACTATCTCGCTCTCTTACTCTCCGTATCTCCTGCAGCACCTCTGCTATCCCTACATGGCTTACAGCGTCCGTGGATGTCCCACAGGTTCTTCGGTGAGGATCGCCAACACTGGGGGTGGGACGCTCAACTGGACATCTACCAAGAGTGCGACCTGGATCAAGAGGTCACCGAGATATGGGACCGCGCCCTCTACCGTGCAGGTGTGGGTGGATGGCACGGGACTGCCAAACGGTAGCTACTATGGCTGGATTAAGGTGTGGGCCACGGGAGCGACGAACAGCCCGCAGAAGGTGTACATAACAATGAAGAGGTGGGGGAACTAGCGAAGCTTCGGAGCTCGCCGCGGTCGTCCGGCAATTCGCTTTTCACCCAGTATTGCCGTCCAACCGATATGCTATAGCTAGTCAACGTCAGAATGTCGCCTTTCGGGCCTCTCGTGCGACGCCTGGAACTCGCTCCGGTATTTCCCACTCGCATGGAGGCTCGTTATGTCCAAAGATCAGTACTTCGGTCACGCGGCGTTGGCCGTCGCCAGCGCAATGGTGTTGACAGCTTGTTCCTCAGATACGCCGACCAGTCCCCGCACAACGTCCCAGAGCCTGACGGAAGCGGTCCCCACTATCGCTCTCGGCCGAACAGTGATCGAACTCGCCCACCCTGCCTGGTGTGATGGTCGAACTATAGTTCGTGGGTTCTGCTGGCCCTCGTATGGATCCTTGTCCATCAGCAACACCGGCGGTGGGATCCTCAACTGGACATCCACCAAGAGTGCGGCCTGGATCAAGAGATCCCCCAGATATGGGACCGCGCCCTCTACCGTGCAGGTGTGGGTAGATGGCACAGGCCTGCCGGTCGGCACCTACTATGGCAAGATGAAGGTGTGGGCCACGGGAGCAACGAACAGCCCACAGACGGTGAAGATAATATTTCACCAACGGTATTAGCCGAATTTCTAGCGGTGGGCTGAGGCACTGTAGACTAAGAGAGATCACAAAGGCATCGGGCACCCCTACGATGCGAGGGCCCGATGTGTTCAGAGTACCTAAGTTGTTGGGCAGTATTGAATGAAGGCGGGACTCGAACCCCACGACCTAGGGATATTAGAAAGAACTCAAGGGGAAAAAGCTTCTTCCCCGCTGTCGGGTCTTATGACGTGAACCCGCGCCCAACAAGAATCCGCTCGAGGTAGTGGCGAACCAATTCTTCATCATCTACGTGAGTACGGTGTTCCCCTGGCCGGCTTCGGTACTGAACTACGTCAAGTTGGGCTGCACCCACCCTCACAGCCGCGCATTTAGTTCCTGGAAGCTGATCTGCCCGTCGTCATCCAATACCACAATCTTCCAGTCCAGGACGAGTGAATGCCGGTGGGAGGCCCAACCGGAGCTACTTTGTGAAAAGGCGCTGAAAAGGGCTCCCCCATCGGAAATGGGGTGCGGGACCCCTGATCTTCCCACCGCCGCCCGTTTGGATACCTCTCCACATTCTTCGTGGGTTGTTGTACTGGGTCCCGCCTTCTCAGGACTGGTTCTATCAACCCCTGCACCGTTAACAAAAGGCTATCGGCCGTAAACTGCTCAGCAAGTGTAGGGACATCGCTGGGCAAACCGGGAGGAGTTGTTGAACCAATGTGGAGGATCGGCAGGCCACGCTTCCCATGACGGACGCTGCGGCAAAGTTCGCTGACATCAATGCCGGTGCCGTAAGTGTTCAGCACAAGCAAGTCGATATTCGGTAAAAGGAGACACAACTCTTGGGCAGCCCAGCCATCATGAGCCTGGAACACGGTGTAGCCACTCATGCGCAAGAGACCGGTGACCGAAAGTAGCAACGCGTTGTAGTCGCAAATGACTATGCGCCGCCCTTCACTGGGTGGGACGGGGAACTCGTGCGACATGTAAAACCTTAGGTCCGGCGACGACGGCCGGCTCTGGCAGGGGACCTACTTGGGAGGCAACGTCAAGGTAGCCTGCGACATTGCGGAATGCTATGGACACTTACGCTGGGAACCCCGTCCAAGGCCCGAGCCCCGCGTAAGCAGGGGCCTGATGACCGATCGTCGTGCGCCACCTGAGCAGCTTCGTGAGGCGGCCAGCACGGCGCCACCACTTTAGGCTTAGGACCGGGGTTTGTTGGGGTGGAGTTGGTTGTACTCAAACTTCTTGATCTGGCTCCGCAGCTTCTCAATACCAGCGTTCAACTGCTCTGACTTTCGCTGCAGTTTCTTGCTCTCTCGAATCAACCGGTCCATCTGCTCTTTTGCGCTCAGTGGCTTGTGATCCCCCAGAGGAAGGTTTGGCTCAGTTAGCTCGAACTCTGGCGCACGCTGGTCAGCCTGATTTACCCAGCTCACTCATCTCACGATCCAATGCGTTGAGTGCCCTCATGATCGCTTGGGCTTTGTCGTGTGCTTCTTTGCCTTCAACACTGTGAATTCCAAACGCCCCGCCATGGGTGACCACGTACACGGGGGACGCCCCTTCTTCTTCCGTATATTCCTTGATACGCCATTGCGCGGCGCCCGGCCGATAATCGTGAGCTAGCTCCCGCGCGAGCACCCGGCGCTCCTGCTCGGTCCACAGCGCTGGGGCTTCACGCTCAAGTTGACTGGTGAGCCACTCCTGCGCATCCATCTTAGACTGAATACGTGACACAACCCCTCGCTTTTTGGGGACGGAGAGAAGGTACGGCCAAGGCCGGGGTCGCGCCATAACGGCAACTTGGTAGCACTTCTGCAGAGTGGTCGTGACCCGGTCACTGAAGGGAGCTGCCGGCGGTGATGCCTGGATGCCCTTCGACGAGTGTTCGGTAGGATCCGGCGGGTTCACCAGAGGCGCTGGTCGACGATGCCGATGCTGGCAGCGTCGATGATCCGGGCTCCATGGCCAGAGGGAGCGCGACATAGAATGCGGCACCGCCCTCGGCCCTGCGCTCGGCCCACAATCTTCCGCCGTGCGCGGTTACCAGTGTGCGGCAGATCGAAAGGCCCATGCCCAAGCCGCCAGCCTTGGTAGTGTTGAACGGCTGAAACAGGGTCTCCACCTCGTCCGGCAAGCCGACTCCGCAGTCCAGCACTCCAATGCAGATCTCGTTCTGCGCGATAGAAGTCGTCACCGCAAGGTTGCGGCCTTCCGGTGGATTCGATTCCATCGCATCGCACCCATTCACGATCAGGTTGAGGAGGACCTGCTGGAGTTGCACCCGATCCGTCATGGCCGGGGGAAGATCGGCGGTGATCAGATTCGAGACGGAGACGCCGCGCGCGATAAGATCGCCGCGGGTGAGGCGGAGTAGTTCTTCGAGACTCTCATTCACATTCACCGGCTGAAGGGCAACCTCGCCGCGGCGCATCATGGTGCGCAGACGCCCGATAATCTCTCCGGCTCGGCGGTCATCGTTGACGATGTCCCCAAAGATGGCGCTAATCTCGGGCAGGTCGGGCGGGTCCTGCGACATCAAGCGCTGGCCCGCCCGCGCATTAGTGAGGATGCTGGCGAGCGGCTGATTCAACTCGTGCGCGAGGGAACCCGAGAGCGCGCTCAGGGTAACCACGCGGGAAAGATGCGCCAGCTTCTCCCGCTGCTGCTGCGCCTCCGCAGCGGACTGCTTTTGCTGCGTGATGTCCATCGAGACGCCCAGTACTCGCGGAGCTGCGTCACTTGCCGCGGGGTTTAGGCTGCGGCCCCGCGCGGCAATCCATCGCACCGAGCCATCGGGCAGGATGATGCGATACTCGGCTTCATACGAACCGCCAGTCTCCAGCGCGTGCTGGATCGCCGTCTCGCGCCCGGCGCTATCGTCGGGATGGATCCGTCCAGCCAGGTTGGAGTAATGAAGGGGTTCGTCAGCGTCGAAACGGAAGAGCTTTCGTCCTTCCTGCGTCATCCAAACGCGGTCGTTCGCCACGTCCCAATCCCAGAGCGCCAACTGCCCGCTCTCCACCGCCAGGCTCATCCGCAGTTCGCTGACGCGCAACGCCCCCTTCGACCGGCTTTCGTCCTCGATGGCGACCGCAAGCAGCATCAGTGGAGTGGCCGTTATCAGAAGGAACAACTGCAGGGCCAGGGCGTTTTCCTCAGGCGACTGCGTCAGGAACGGCCCCCGTCCGTGCATCGTTCCCCAGATCGCCAGTATCGTGATGCCCAGCATGGAGGGGCTCATGCCTCCAAGCCCAAACCGGAGGGCTGCCCAGATGAGCAGGGGAACGGGTGCGTAGAGGAGCGCCGGCGAAGTGCCCGGTCCCGCAGGCTCCCGATTGAAGGCGATCCATCCGACCACGAGAATTCCCCCGGCAAGGAGGCATCCTTCCAGAATGCGACTGGGTGCGGGTTTGAATCCTTCGGTGAATCGCTGCTGGAGGCCAATCAGGATGACCGGCACCAGCACGATCGCCGTCACTCCATTCGAAATGCTGAGGTTGCGCCATTCGACCCAGTAGTCAGTTCCAAAGTGGTTGGAGACCGTGAAGGCCGCTCCCCAGAAGGCAGTCCCCAGAGGAACGATGATTACCGCGATCAGGACAAAGATGATGGCTTCACGAAGGCTGATGAGATGGAACCGGGACTTGATGAACATGCGAATCCCGGCGGCCGTCAAAACAGCCTTCACGGCATCGAAAGCCTCGCACTGTAGTGCATAGAGAGGCGGCCAATGCGCCTGTTGCGTGGCGAAGTAGTGACTACCAAGGGCGGCCAGGGTGTAGGCCCACCAGTGCCGGGTAGGCACGAGCAGCAGAATGGCAATGAGGATCGCGTGCGGAGGAAAGAAAAGGGATACTTTGCTGTCGGGAAAACACAGGACCCAGGCGGTTCGCGTCGCCAGATAGTAGCAAACACTCCCCGCCAGAATCTGGAGTGCAGTCCGCACATAGAACCCAGACTGCTTTCGTACTGTCTCCTTCATTCGAGCCATTCGATCCGCTCCGGGTTGGGCGAGACTGCGTACGGCGAATCAAGGAGACAACGCGACGGGGGGGACACGCTTCCCGACCGCGTCGATTTGGCGGGAGCATCGTTCGAAGAATCAGCATCCAACAAGTTGTTCAGATGAGGGCGGTGGGACTCGAACCCACGACCTAGGGATTAAAAGTCCCTTGCTCTACCAACTGAGCTACGCCCCCGAAAGCCACGGAAATTCAGATTCCAAAATATCTTACGCAATCCATCCAGGGGCAACCTTCGAAGCCTCGGTAACGGTGATTGCTGCGCAGAGATCCGCCCCTCTCGCAGGTAGGCGTGGAGGAAGCCCCCAAGGTTGGCCTGGCTCAATGGCGATCGGGTAATTCAGGTAGAGAAAAGCCTAAGCGCCCGCTCGCGATTGCCGGCAGGCGCTTTGGGTATAGAAGGTGTTGCTCGGGATCTGCTCGTGCTGACTAGTCCGCCTCCCCGCGCAGACGCCCAACGGTGGGCCTCTGATTGTCGCGGTGCATCCGGTCAAGAATCAGGATCGCCATGCAGCCCGTTATCCCAGTGCCAACGACGATTCCAGCCCAGAAGAGCACCAAATCCCGGAGCATCATGCGCCTTGGGAGTCCAGGTGATACGGGCTTTTAGTAAACTTTCATCGGCGCAATCCGCTCTTCCAACTCTTCTGCCGACAGCTCCAGTTCAGCATCTCTCCCCGTGGCGGCCAGGTTCGATTCATCCCGCTTTTCAGCCTTCCGATCAGCGGTCTCGGTCCTGACCTGCCGTTTGTGCTCAGACATAGATCCTCCTAAAAGTGACACGGGGGTGAGGGCGATTGCTGAAGCCCGGCGGATTGTTGACCTGAGGCTAACGAGCTTCCGTGAATCCAGCGTGAATCCGGAACCAGGATCGGGCTAGGCCGCAGGTTTGGCAAACTTCTGGTGGATCCGCTCGGCTTGCTTCAAGTGCTTCTGGATGACCGGCTTGGCCTGTTCGATCAGCTTCTTCAGCTCCGGGCTCTGAGCCGAGCTGTGAGCCTTGTCGGCCAGGTCGAGCACTGCCTGATGGGCCGTAACCTCCTGGCCGATGTAGGTGCTGTCGAAGCCGGACATCCTGGTGGCTCCCTGCAGTGCCGCCATCTCGCTCAGGGCCAGGGTCGAGACCGGATCGGGCGTGGGTGCCTCCGGGGTCAGGTTGAGCCGCTTGGCCAGCTGCTGGCCCTGCACCCGCAGCGCATGATGTTCGCTCATCATGAGCCGGGCAAACGCCTTGACCTCCCTTGTGGTTGCTTTGGGCGCAGCGTACGCGCCGGCCGCGCTGTCGGCTTTGTTGGCCTCGTCCAGCAGAGCCACGATGTTGGCATCGGACAGACCGCTGTCTGGAGTGGCAGCTGGAATCGAATCATGAAGAGCCGTGGAAGTCGACTCGGTTCTGACCGAAGGGTTCTCGGCGGTACCGGTGGCGGTAGCGGAGCTGTCCCTTCTATTGCATGCTCCCACGAGAATCAGCAGGACAAGAACTGCGGGTGCCAATGAGGCGCTGTAAGATTTGCGTTCAGGCACGGTGGACCTCCATTTCCAGGCTCAATCGGGAGCTTCACGTGAAAGCAAGATTACCTGACTCCGAGACTCCATGAACCCCCGCTCTGCAGCCGAGGTCGCCTTCGGCGTTGCCGGCATCTGGTTGATGGTCAGCCGCATTCCCGACTTCGGTCTGAACCTCGCCCTGTGGCCGGTGGGTCCGGATGGGGTGCTGCACTGGGTTGGGGTGATCCATTTCGCGCTGGTGGCGATCTGTGGAGTCGGGCTGCTCCGCTTCCGCCGCACTCTGGCTGCATGGCTGGTGCCCTTGCCGGAGGCTGATGTCTCCGGTCCAGTCCCGGGGCTCCAGGCAGCGGCATTCGCAATCGTCGGCGTGGTTCTGCTGGCGCATGGGCTGGCGGAGCTGCTGGGCCGGCTCGCAGTGTCTCTCTGGTACCCCGGACACATACCTCTGGACTGGCTGGCCATCGCGATTGCACAAATAGCCGTTGGACTCCTGCTGTTCCTCGGTGCTCGCGGTCTGGCTCAGGTCTGGAGAGCGCTGCGGGGAACGCGGACGGGTACAGACAGGGAGGCAGGCTGATTTTTGCGGTGATGGGTCTCTCCCGGGAGCGGCGGCGTTTTTCGGTAGTCCTGCATGACGACAATCAGCCCGTGATCAGGCGTGTTCTTCTCATACCCGGCAACCAGCTGCGCGTTGTAGTGATCGAGGTAGAAGTCGAACGGATCTTGCGGGTTGGCATCCACGATCATGAGATCGGCGTCATGCATGGTGAGCTTGCCGAAACGGAGCACACCTCCTCGGTAGAACATGTAATTCGCTGCCTTGGGATCAGGAACGGTCAGCGGCTTGACCTTGCTGCTGTCGGCCGGCTGGAACGTCAGCACCAAGGCGGTGTCGGTGACTTGCACCCCACCCACGCGGCCTTTGACCAGCGGCGGAGGCAACAGCCGGGGAGGATCCAGATAGAAGTCGTCCTTGTCGATCCGGACGCCTCGTACTCCCTCCAGCTTGACCAGCTTCTCCAGATGTAAACCGAAGAACTTCATCAATCCGCCCACGCCGATTCCGGCTGCCTTGACCGAACTGGGATGCAGGCGGAGCTCGCCGGTTGGGGTCAGCGACAGATCGGCCAGGATGTTGAACGAGATTCCCTTCATGGTGCCCTCCTGCCTGATTTGCCCCTTCTCGACGCTGATCCGCAGCTGCCGCAGAGGTGATCCGGGGTAGGCGAAGGTGTAGCGGTTGAGCAGGTCGCCCAGCGACGCGGGGCTAATGCCGATGCGCGCCGAATCGATGGAGAGGACAAACGAGCTCTTGTCGTCGAAGTAGGGGGAATGCTCGGGAGATGTAGGCTGGAGCTCACCGCGGAGGGATTCGATCTTCAAGACGATGCTCGAATCCACGTGAAAATCGACGTGGCGCATCTGGACCTGCACCGCCGAAACCTCAGGCTTCTGCGCCGATGCGTGGCTCGGGAGTCCAGCTCCACATAGAAGGAATGTGCCCCACCGTACGATCCTGGCCGCTCGGTTCACCGGCCCGTTCTCCTCTGCCGGCTAGCTCCTGGTCTCGGCAAGACGCTTCATGGCTTTGGCTAGGGTGTCCAGTAGAAGCTCGGGAGGTATCGGCTTGTGCAGGAATGGCTCGTCGGCAGTGACCTGGCCCTTCTGCAGCTCCGTTTCCCTGCTGTGTCCCGACATCCATACGATCGGGATCTGGTGATACCGGCGGCTCAGCTCGGCGGCAAGCTGCCGACCGCTCATCCCCGGCATCACGACGTCGCTCAGCACCACATTTACCGCGCCCCCGATTTCTTCCAGCTCTTTCAGCGCCTGCTGCCCGTTCGGGGCGCCGAGCACGTCGTAGCCCGCTTCCTGTAGCGTCCGCTGGACTACCGCCCGGACCGGATCCTCGTCGTCCACCACGAGAATCCGGCCGCGGTACTTCTCCTTGCCTCTTCCCGCACTCCCCGAGCGCGGTTTCAAGGTGGGCTCCGCCGCGAACGGTAGCAGAATCTTTATGCTGGTGCCTTCCCCTACGTCGCTTTCTACCTGGATGTAGCCGCCGCTCTGGGCGACGATCCCCTCCACCGTTGCGAGCCCGAGACCGGTGCCGAGGCCAACTTCCTTGGTGGTGTAGAACGGCTCGAAGATGTGGGGCAGGTGCTGGGGCGCAATTCCACTGCCGGTATCGCTCACCGAGAGCTCGGCGTAGGCACCTGCCTCCACCGGGGCTCTCAGCCGATCAATCACCCGCCCCGGTCTTACCTCGTGCGTGGTGGTCCGCACCTCGATCGTTCCTCCCTCGGGCATGGCATCGCGGGCATTGATCACCAGGTTCAGCAGCACCTGGACCAGCTGAGCCCGATCCACCCGCACCCATTTGGGGCCGGGAGAGAGGCTCAGCTCCACCGCGGTGTTGCTGCCCAGCAGCCGCCGAAGCATCGGCAGGGTCTCTTCCACGGCCAGATTCAGATCGAGGATCTCGGGGCTCAGCACCTGCTGCCGGGCGAACGCGAGCAGCTGCCGGGTCAGACTGGCCATGCGCTCTGCCACCTTCTGCAGCTCGATCAGGTCCTGACGAGTGGCGGGACTCAGCCCCGGATCTCGTCCGATGAAATGGGCAAAGCCGCTCACGGCGTACAACTGGTTGTTGAAATCGTGAGCCAGTCCGCCGGCTAGTATGCCGATCGCCTCCATTTTGGCGGCTTGCCGCAAGGCCTCCTCGGCGCGGCGTCGGTCGGAGATGTCCCGTTGAATGGACGAGGCGCCGGTGATGCCGCCGCTCTCGTCCCGGATGGGAGAAAGAGTGAGGGAAATGTCGAGCTGGGTGCCGTCCTTGCGGCAGCGGCGCGTCTCATAGTGATCCACGTGCTCGCCACGGCCGACCCGCTCCAGAATGCTCTGCTCCTCCGATTGAAGGTCGGTTGGCACCAGATCGTAAATCGACCGCCCTACTATCTCCTGCGCCCGGTAGCCGTACATCCGCTCTGCCGCGGCGTTCCAGGTCAGCACCGTACCGTCCAGTGACTTGCTGATGATTGCATCATCCGATGATTGGACGATCGCCGCCAGGCGAGCCGAGGTCTCCAGTGCTCGCTTGCGCTCAGTGATATCCCGCTTGATCGAGGACGCACCCATGATCCTACCGGAGTGGTCGCGGATCGGAGAAATACTCAGCTCGATCGGGAACAGCGATCCATTTTTGTGCCGGCGAATGGCTTCGAAGTGGGCGATGTGCTCGCCCCGGGCGATACGGGCCAGAATCTCGCGCTCATCATCATGCAACTCTGGCGGGATCAGCTTGTAGATCGGGGAGCCAACCATCTCCTGAGCCGAATATCCGAAGATCCGCTCGGCTGCGGCATTCCAGCTGAGAACAGTGCCGTCGAGGCTCTTGCTCACGATCGCGTCGTCCGATGACTCGACAATCGCGGCCAGCCTGGCGGCGGTCAGGTCGGCAGCGGAAACAGGACGCGACGGACGGTCAGATTCTGGCAGGAGAACTCCCAGCATCAGGATGGAAAGCTTTTTTGAATGTATGAAACCCGAAGCGGGGCGGCAAACGCCTGTGTGATCTCCATCACAAGAACGGCTGCCCGGAGAGGCAGCCGTTCTGTTAGCAGCTTGATGAGCAGCTAAGGCGTAAGCCGCTCGTTGCTGGCCAGTGCGGCGGTGGAGGCATTGCGGCCGCCGATGGCGTAGATCGCTCCACTGATTACTCCCACACCCAGTGCACCGCGAGCGGTCGGCATTCCCGCTGCCGAAGTCCAGGAGTTCGTGAGCGGGTCGTACACTTCCACAGTGTTGTAGTAGGTGGAGCCGTTTCGGCCGCCCACCACGTAGAGTTTCCCGGCGATGAGGGCGGCTCCGGCACCTACTCTGGCCGTCGGCATCGAGGCAACCGTGGACCAGCTGTTGGTCGCCGGGTTGTACACGTCCACTCGGCCGGTGGCAGTGCCGCCCCCCGAATTGCCGCCCGCAACGTATAGCTTGCCGGCGACAACTGTGACGGCGGGACCCACGTGTACCGCAGGGGCATTGCGCAAGGTGGTCCACGCGTTAGTGGCCGGATCGTAACGATGCAGCAGCGCGGCCGCGGTCTGCGGACCGGTGGCGGTCTTGGTGCAGCCGCTGAAGACGTACAGCTTCCCGCTGATAACACCCGAGCCGCCGCACCCGCTGAACACGGGCATGTTCGTCTTCGTGGACCAGGTGTTCGTGCTGATCCGGTAGGCGTAAAGCGTCCGGGTAATTACGGCGTTGGCATCCTGGCCGCCGGGCACGTAGATCGTACCGCTGATGTGGGTCGCGCCATTGCCGAATGGGCGGGCGGCCGGAAGTGATGCCTTGGTGGCCCAGGCGTTGGTGCTCGGGTTGTAGACCTGGACGGTTTTCAGCGCGGTGCCGGCGCTGTTGGCGCCACCGATGGCGTAGAGGAGTCCCGAAGCCGTCGCGGCGGCCAGGCTCCGGCGAGCCGAGGGGAGAGCGGTTCTGGTAGCCCAGCTGCCGGACGACGTGGTAAATCGCACGGCATCGTTGACAATACCGTAGTTTGCCGCCACCCGCCCGGGGATGAATGCCGCTTGAGTGCCACTCGCGTCTTCGATTCCTTGAGTGTAGATGTGACCGGTCTGTTGGTTAGCTGTATGGATCTCGATGGCATTGCTGCCTTCGTACAGGATGATCTGTGTACTCACGCGGGATTGTCCAAACTCGCAGCACCATGGGATATCCCGAAAGTCAACCACAAGGTACCTGGTTGGAGCCCTGCCTCGGGTCTCATAGGAGATCAGGCCGCCACCTCCGGGGTAGAGATCCGTCCAGGCTGCTGCGATGAGGTTATTGATGCCATCCGCCGCGGGAATGCTGCGCCCGGCGCAGCATCCTTGCGAAGTGTTTGCGCCGAATCCAATAAACCCGTTGCTCGATAGATTGAACGTTGTGTAGCTGTTACCGAAAAAGCTGAAGGCAAAACCGATCGGCAGCCCAGTAGAAACGCAGTCATCGCAACTCGGACCGCGATTAGCGAACGGCCCGGCCTCGGGATCGAACGGAATGATGTTGGCCGATGAGGCTGCTGTCGAAAATGAGCTCCCGGAAATCCCCTGCGATAACAGTCGAGCTGGCCCCAGGTCGACCCGGTTAGCGTCTTTGTCCGACGGGTCCGACAGGATGCGAGCTCCCTGGCTCAGCTCGTTACCAGCTGGCTCCAGGGGTGAGTCCTGCTGATTGCAGCCGGCCAGTGCAATGAGTGCGGCGGCAAGAATCAGCGATCGAGTGTGCGTCATGTCCGGCTCCCGCAGAATGTATGGAATTACCGAGACTCATGGGGGTGCGAATCACGGCCCGATTTTAGGCTGCGCAAGTCAAGCACATCTCAAGCGCATGCACTGGGTCAGGATACGACACACTACGGAAGGGGTATGACAGGAAGAGGGATGCTTGGCGCACTTGTCCCGCTGTTAGCGAAATGCGACAGACGAATGCACGTCTGTCGCACTTGAGCCTGATTCGATGAACAGCCGGCGATACTACGGGCCGACGGTCACGAACTTGGCCGACGAGGGCACTCCGGAGCTGTTGATCAGGAACAGCATATACGGGCCTGGAGGAGCATATGCTCCGCTCGGCGGAGGATTCTTCACCGTGAGCGTCGTCGTTCCGGTGACCTCGAACTCGAGCGGGTAGAGGAGCTGACTCTGATTGAAGGCATGAGTCACCGAAGAGTTACGAATCAGGTTGCCCCGCACGATCGCGGAGGCATCCGGAGTTTCGACGGTGAATGCTTGGTTGTAATGGATCGATGCCGGCGCGGAACTGATGGTTGGCCGGGTTGCCGATGTCCCGTCCGAATTGAAGAGATAGGGCGGCGAGAACAGCTGTAGAGAGAATTCAGCGTTGGCATAGGAGACGCCGCCACCCTCTCCACTTCCGCTGGAGAGCACCCGCCCGCTGGCCAGCAACAGGGCGGTGGAGTGATAGGTGCGGTTCTTCTGTTCCGAGGCCATGGTGGTCCACTGTCCGGTCTGCGGGTTCCACAACTCGGCTTCGTGGACCGCACCCGCCTGATCGTTGAATCCCGGCCCACTGGTTCCACCGGTGACCAGCACACTGCCATCGGCCAGGATGGTGGCGTTCAGCTGGCGCCGAGGGTGCTTCATCGTTGCGGTGAGCTTCCAGGTGGGGCTCGGAGCGGTCAGATCGATGATCTCCGCGGTAGCGGTGGGAGCGCCAGCGTACTGGGCGTCGATACCCTTTCCGCCACCGACATACAGCACCTTCCCCGGCTGGTACATGACCGCGCTGCCCATCACCCGATCCTTAACGACGCGGGCGGGGCCGTCGGTCCACTGGCCGGTTCCGGTCACGTCGAGGAAGTGGCTGGGCTGGAGGAACCCGGCGAGGAACACCCTTCCATCCGGAGCGACGAACGTCGGAGGATAGAACGGCGTATCGATATCAAGAGGAGCGGTGGTCAGCTGGCGCCAACCGGTGGGCGTACTGATCTCGGGGAGCGAGACTGGGTCGAGGTTTGTGTCCTGACCTGAGACCGCAAGCAAACTGCCGTTGGGTAAGGTGGTAATGGTCGGGTAGTACCGACCCAGGGACATCGACCCAAATCCGCTCCAGTTCGACGTCGACGGATTGAACAGCGTGGCGTCTCTGAGGCCGCCGGTCCGCGAGTCGGTCCCTCCCACAATCAGGAGACGACCGTCGGGGAAGAAGCCGTGTCCGCTGCAGTAAAGCCGGAATGGCTTGGCCGGCAGGGCAGTGAAGCTGGACGGGGCACCCCACAGATATGCGCCGCCGGTGTCTCCCCAGAGGAGCACCTTGCCGGTGTTCAGCTGATGCGCGTGCACCACTACCACTGGCGTGGTGACCGGTGGATCCCACTTGCCCACCAGCGTAGGACTTCCTGCGCTGATGCGGGAGAAGGTGGCCGCTGTCGTCACAGACTGGATAGCCGGGAACTGACACCTGGCCGTCCCGCATCCGGCAATCTTCCACCCGTTGAGGGCGTACCCTGCGGCAGGGGTAGGAGTGAGTGTAACGACCGTGTTCGCCGCAGCCGAGATCGAGCACTGCGCCGCACTGCTCAGCAGGCCGTTGGTGATGGTGCAGGTTTTTATCGTGGTCCCCACCTGCAGCTTGACCTTGCCGCTTCCCCCGCCGGTACCACTCGAGATTCTGATATTGAAGGGACCCTTGTTGAACTTGGCGGTGACGTTGCGATCCACCGTCATGTTTACCTGACACGCACCGGTTCCGACACAGGTCGTAACGCCCGAGGTCCATCCGGCAAAAGCATGGCCCGCTGCCGGCGCCGCTTTCAGCGCCACGGTTCCGCTGATCAACTTGGAGCAGACGGGGCCGCTCGCCACTCCCAGAGAAATGCGGCAGTTGATCCCGGTCGGGACTGATGTCCCGGTCCCGGTCCCGGTACCCGATCCGATGATGGTGAGCTTGTGAGCGATTGCGGCGGTAGCTGTGGATGGTGCGGTGAGCTCGGGATTGTCCTGGCAGGCGTAGAGTATCAACAACCCCATAATGAGTAAACCTGACCTCTTTTCTGTCCAGCCTGACATGCCGCTACCCTCTCCTGCTGTTTTGCCCGTCGTCGATCTTCGTGCCCAACTCTACCCGACATCGATCAAGCCGCCGTCAAGTCACTGGCGCTCGACACTCTTGGCACACAAAAGCCGAGACACCTTTTCGGCGTCTCGGCGGTAGCAACGACTCTGACTTACAGCGCGGTCCCGGGACCGTTAAGCACGCCGGTTATATCCGGCAATGGGATCCGCTGCGAGGACCGGCGGCCCGGCCGCTCCCGCCCTTCCCACTGCTCCAGCGCTTCCCGCTCGTCTTCCGGTGGGTCTTCCCAGCCGTTGTATGTCGGTACCATGGCAGCTCCTTGCCTGTTTCCGGGCAAGAGTCTGCCATCATCCGCTCAAGTGAGAGTCAAGCCGGGCGGGAAGGAGAGCGCCGGGCGCGGCGAGCGAGAGCGGGGAAGCCGTAGTGCCGCCGAACCAGCATCCAGAGCACCGGCGCGATGATGAGCACCAGAGCCAGAATGATGCCGGTGGATTTGGTGGAGAAGTCGAGCAGCTTGAGAGCGGAGGCGAGCAGCACGAAGGCCAGAGCCCGGCGGATGAGGCCTCCGGGAGCCCGAGCCGAGAGGTGAGCTCCCACCCACACTCCCGGAATGCAGCCCAGGAGCAGCGATGTGGTTATGTCCATGTGGAAGTCGCCGAACAGGATGTGGCCCAGTGCCGCAGACGCGACCAGCGGCACGGCCTGCACCAGATCGGTGCCGACCAGCTCATTGGCCGTCAGACTGGGATACAGCGCCATCAAGGCGATGATGATCAGCGATCCCGAGCCGACCGAAGTGAGGCCCACTACCAGCCCGCCTAACGCGCCTACGATCATAGTTGGCCCCGGCCGGAGACTCAGGCGGGGCGGTCCTTCGGGCAGCGGGGCGGCCCGTCCGTCGCGCACCCGGGCATACTCCAGCAGCCGAATGTAGGCGCGGGCAATCAGGCCGGCGGCCGCCAGGAGCAACGCCAATCCCAGAGCAAGGCGGATCATGTCCTGGACATCCTGGCCGTGCCCCAGTGCCCGGGCGACCAGGACGCCGCTGAAGGCGCCGGGGACCGAGCCGATGCAGAGCCATTTAACCAGGCCCAGGTGCACGGTACCCCGGCGCAGGTGCACCACCGATCCCACCGGCTTCATGATCGCGCTTGCCACCAGATCCGATGACACCGCGGCCAGGGGAGGCACTCCGAAGAAGAGGACCAGGACCGGGGTCATCAGGGCCCCGCCGCCCATCCCGGTGAGCCCGACGACGATGCCGATGCCGAAGGCTGCAAACGCAAGCAGAAAATCGAGATTCATGGAGTCACCATTCTCTTCTGCTGCTCCGGGGTGGGAAACTCACAACTCACGGCGGGCCCAAACCAGCGATGCCGCCGGCGTGCGATCCAGTCGTACACTCGATCCCGGACCGGTCGGGGAACTACCCGGGCCAGACCCAGCAGTCTCCAGGGAAGCCCCAGGTACCGGACCAACCGGAGCGCCGCCTCGGAGCGGATGGACACCTGGTAGGTGCCGGCCGCGCCCCTCTCCAGCAATGCGACCGAATCCACCGATCGAAGTTCGGGGTGCCGGGTGATTATCTTTCGGGCGAATTCACCCTGAAGGGACGCAAAGCGCAGCGTTCCCTTTCGGTCCGCCTGAAGCACCAGCTGCACGACGCGGGTGCAGAGACCGCACTCACCATCAAAGAGCAGGACGCCCTGGTGCTTCATATCCATATATGACACTGCCCCGAGAACGACGTAGCATGATACCGGCGCTCCTGCGCCAACCCAAGGCTCACCGGATATTTCGCGCCGGCGCCCTGGTCACCCTTTCAGGGATGGTGCTGCTGGGGTGTACCCACACGACCAATCTGCTCAATCCCAGCACACCGGCGTTTCTCGGCTCTTATGCGGCTACGGCGGACTCGGTCGACGCCGGTGAGCTGCGCGTCGTCAGCTTCAACGTGAAGCTGGGCCGGAATATTCCGGGCGCCATCGCCGTGCTGGAGAAGAGCCCGTTGGCCGGCGCGGACGTGATCTCCCTCCAGGAGATGGACGAGGTGGGAGTGGAGCGGATTGCCCGGACGATGAAGCTGAACTACGCCTACTATCCCGGCTCGATCCATCCCACCGACGACCGCTACTTCGGTCCGGCTCTCCTCTCCCGCTGGCCGATCGAGCGCAGCTGGAAGCTGATCCTTCCCCATGAGGGGCGCCTCCGGCATCAGCAGCGTACAGCCACGGGCGCAATCCTCAGGATCGGCAATCACCGGGTACTGGCGTACGCGGTGCATCTGGAGACCCAAATCAAGATTTCGGAGCAAGGGCGTCGAGACCAGGTGCAGGCCATCCTCGACGATGCCGCACAATTCAGCGGGCCCACGGTCATAGCCGGGGACTTCAACAGCGAAGGGATCGGTCCATTTCTGGTAAGAAATGGCTATCGCTGGCTCACCGAGCGGGTCGGGCCGAGCATCACCATGTTCTCCTGGGATCACATCTTCGTTCGCGGGCTAGAGCCGCGTCAGGCGGGCGTGATGCATGACGTCCACGGCGCCAGCGATCATAAGCCGGTGTGGGCTGTAGCGGCGCGGATGGAGCCGGCTGCGCTGGGAAGCGCCAGCCGCTAACGCGGTATCAGCTGGCCCGCAGGGGATTGGAGGGGAGAGGGGCAGGGGCTGTGCGTGGTTTCTCCGTCGTGCTCGTCGCCTCAGCGGTCGAGCTGGCGCTCAAATGCAAACCACAAGTCGAACAGAAAATGGCGTCGGCCTCGGGGCGGGGGCCGCAGCTCCGGCAGCTCTGCTGAGAAACCGGTGCCGGCGACTGCTGCGCCCGGAGCGCCTCGAGTGCTATACCGGTGTATTTCGCCTTGAGGAATTCGTAGTCCGCGTCCGAGAGCTTGCCAGTCTCGCGATCGAAGTCGATCTCCTTGAGAGCGGTCAGCGCCACGCCCCTGGGCGTCTCTTCCGGGTCCAGCGGCTCCTCGGGCTTGCGGATTTTGTCGGAAGGACGAAACAGCGGCTGGAACACCAGCAGCAGCCCGGCCATCCCGACCAGCATGGCCGCTATGGCCTCACCCAGCATCAATCCTCCACTTCAGCCAGCGCTGCCTTCAGTCGGTCGAGCTCATCAGGGCTGGCGGACACGGGTGGTATCACGTCCGGCGCCCGCCTCACCGCCTCCCGCCGCCTCAAAACCGCCGCGAGGGCAATCCCCGCGGTAGCCACCGCCGCTCCGGGTAGGAGATAGCCCCAGAGATTGAATCCTTTCGGTTTGGGAGCCATCAGGGCTTTCTCGCCATACTTCTGCACAAAAGCGTCGAGAATCTCCCGGGCCGACTTGCCCTGGTCTCGAAGCGCAAGCACCTCCCGGTGCAGTGCGGGCGAGTACGTGCAGGAGAAATCCGTGGTGCGGCAGGTGAAGACATCGAGAGTGCAACCGCAGTTACAGGCCAGCTGCAGCTCGATAGCCTGAATTTCCGCGCTGTTCTCCCGGGCGTCGGTTGGCGACCTCGAGCGGCCCAGCGCCGTGGGATCCCGCAACGTTCCGGTGGCTCCGCGGCCGGCCAGGGAGTCCACTTGCTGCGCCAGACCGAGTGGAACGACGGCCGCCAGTGAGCCGATGAAGGCGCGGCGGGAGAGTGCGGGCTTCATGGGATCGAACGGCATCTAGTCCCTCCCGGTTCCCACCAGCTCCACCTCATACCCGGCCTGTTTTCTCCGCGGGGCCGACACTATCGGACCTCCGCCGGGCCACATGGTGATTATGCCACCGAACACGAGCACCAGTCCGCCGAACCAGACCCACCATACCAGCGGGTTCAGGTTGAAGCGGTAGACCGCTTCCTCGGTCCCGTTCACCGCTCCGGCAAACACCATGTACACGTCTTCCTGCAGGTTGCTGCGGATCGCGACTTCGGTGGACGGCTCGAACGTGGGACGCTTGAAGCTGTCCACGTGTTGCCGCTTTTCCGAGGTCATGAGTCCGGCCCGCCGCCCGTCTTTGGTGACCTCTACCGTTGCGGCGGAGACTACCCGGTTCAGCGCCTCGTACTGCGAGATCCCCATGTGAGTAAAACGATAGGTATGCCCGAACGGGCTCCGCATTTCCACCGATTCGCCCGGCTTGAGCGTGGCTTCCTGCTGCCGGCGGAAGGCCATTCCGGTAAAGGCCACGAAGTAGATCAGGATCCCGGCGTGCACGATGTACCCGCCGTAGCGCCGGCGGTTCCGGCCGATCAGCCTGGCGAATGCGAGCGCGGGCGATTCGCCGTGCATTCGGCGCCGGGCGCGGATGCCGCGGTAAAACTCCTGCGTGATCGTGCCAGCCACGAATCCCGCCAGGCCGAGCGCCACCAGAGCGTAGAAGTCTCGCATGCCGGCGGCCAACAGGAGCACCAGCGTCATCGCCCCGGCGGTCACCGGCACGATAAACTGCCGCCGCAGATTGGCCGTCGATGCTTTCCGCCAGGCGATCAATGGGCCTACACCGGTAAGGCCGAGGAGCAGGAGGCCCAATGGGACATTCACCCGGTTAAAGAACGGCGGACCTACCGTGATCTTGGTGCCCTTGACCAGCTCCGATAGAATGGGAAAGAGCGTTCCCCACAACACGGAGAATGCTATGCCCACCAGCAGCAGGTTATTGAAGAGAAACGCCGCTTCCCGGCTCACCATCGACTCCAGCCGAACCTCGGCTTCCAGCAGACCCCATCGGGTGTGCAGCAGCGTGAACGAGAGCACCGCGGCCACCACCAGGAAGGCCAGGAAGAAGTAGCCGACGTTGGACTGGGTGAAGCTGTGCACGCTGGCGATGACGCCCGAGCGGGTGATGAAGGTGCCGAAGATGCTCAGCAGGAAAGTTCCGGTGATAAGGCCGAAGTTCCAGCGCTTGAGCATTCCCCGCTTCTCTTGGATCATCACCGAGTGGAGAAAGGCCGTCATGGTGAGCCAGGGAAGGAAGCTCGCGTTCTCCACCGGGTCCCAGGCCCAGTACCCGCCCCACCCCAGCTCCACGTAGGCCCACCACATGCCCAGGGTTATGCCGATCGAGAGGAAGAGCCAGGAGACCAGGGTCCACTTCCGAATGGCCTGGATCCACCCGGTGTCGAGCCTCCTGGAGAGCAGTGCGGCCATCGCAAAGGCGAACGGTATGGTGATGCTGATGTACCCGAGGTACAACATCGGCGGATGGATGACCATCCCCACGTTTTGAAGCTGGGGATTCAGTCCCCGCCCATCGGCCGGAACATAGGGCAGCCGCTCGAAGGGGTTGGCCGCAAAGAGCATCACACTGACGAAGAAGACGATGACGCTGCTGGTGACTCCCGCGACATACGGCATCAGGTGCGCGTAGCGTCTCGGGGTCAGCAACTGGGCGGCAGACGCAAAGATCGAGAGCACCACGGCCCAGAAGAGCAGCGAACCCTTCTGGCCGGCCCAGAATGCCGAGAAGATGTAGTAGGGGGGAAGATTCCGGCTGGTGTAGGCGGCGACGTACTCGATGTTGAAATCGTGCGATACCAGGCCCTTCCACAGCGCGAGCGAGGCGACCAGCAGACAGCCACACACGGCGTAGGCCGAGCGGATTACCGAGCGGGAGAGCTCAGGCCGCTGCCGCCAGCCACCCGAGAACGCCAGCCCGATCCCCCAGAGTCCGAGCAGCCAGGCCGCCCAGAGCGCGAATTGTCCCAGCAGTGTCATGGAATGTCAGGCCTTGGGTACGGCCTCGTAGCGGGAGCCGCACTTGGCGAGTACGTCGGTGGCGCGGATGACACCGTCCCGGCCTAAACGCCCTTCGACCACGACCTCGATGTCGTTGGCATCCGTAAAGGTATCCGGTACCAGGCCGTGGTAGGTGACCGGATAGGTCTTGATCCCATCTGATACTTTGAAATCGATGACCTGGGCCCCCGAGTCCCGCCGGACCGACCCGGGCACCACCCTGGCACCCACCTTGAATCCAACGTTCTCCACGAAGCTCGGATCAATGGCGGTCTTGGCCGCCAGCTCGGCTGGGGTCAGGAAGTAAACCCCAGTCTCCTTGACCCCCTCGGTGATGAGGAAGCCCACGCTGCTGACGATGATGGCGGCGCCGAGCAGGAACTTGTGGCCGGCTTTCATGATCTAAAGCTTCCCCCGACTGAGGTGAAGATCAAGAGCAGTGGCCGGAGCTTCGATCACCGGCGCCTTGCGACTGACCAGCACGGCAGCAAGTCCGCCGCGCTGGGCCACGTTGACTACCTGCTTCTGCGACGCGCGGGCCAGAATCGACACCCCATGTTCGGTCGCCGCGAACCCCATGACCGTGTAGAACGGCTCCGCGCTCAGCGTCCCGTCCGGACGCAGCACCGGGAACTCCCGCACTGGAATGGTCGCCAGCTGCTGCGCCACCCAGCTCCCGGGATGGGCCAGCGCCGCTTCGATCGTGTCGCGCCATTGTGAATCGGACACCGCGCAGCCCAGCATCACCCCTTCGCCTCCGTAGGAGCGATTGGGCTTGAGCACCAGGTCATCCTGGTGCCGGGCGACGTATTCCAGCAACTCGCCCAGATGTCCGTCGGGGAGCACGGTCCGCCGATCGGAGATGAGCCGGGTCCAGAGAACATGTCGCTGAAAAACCAGCCGTTCATCCGGACTGAAATACTTCTGGGCGATCAGCGGGTCGGTCAGCACTTCCCAGCAGCTCTTCTGGTCCAGCTCGGCGGCGATAGATGAGATGAGACGGTTCTGGCGCAGCAGCTGCTTCATCGGCTCGACGCTGACGCCCTCCTCCTCCAGCTCCAGGAGATCGGTCACACTGTAGTCGCGATATCCGAGATCTACCCGGGTACCACAGTAGCGGACCTCACCCCGCTGCAGCTCCAGCTCGGCCGGATCCGCATGCATCACATGCAGCCCGTGCCGGTCGTGGAAGTAGCGGCACAACTGCTCCTGTTCATCGGGGCCGTCGCCCGAGTACTTGGCTTCGATCAGGCAGAGTTGTGGGCCTGAGTCGATGGCCTCCATGTGATCCAGGATCTCCTGAAAGAGGAGCTCCCGGATGTCATGTCCGCACTCGAGGTCCAGCTCGGGGTCCTCCTGTCGCAGCGCGGGCACCACCAGCTCCGATACCAGCCGTTCGCTGTGGGGGACCATGTGGAGCCCGCCGATCCCGCTCAGGTTGGGCTCCACCAGGCGGAAAGAGTTCTTCCACATGGGGCTGGTGAAATCAATCAGGGCGTCCACGCGTCCGAAAATCGAGTTGTGCTCCTCCTGACTGGTCCCCCAGCACTCGACCAGCCAGCGCTCCTCCGGGTCGGGCAAGCGAAGAATCTGCCGCACGTCTGGGTCGTCCAGATAGAGCCGAGGAAGGCGCTTGAGGGCATTCTGTACGGTGAGAGTGACGTGGTGGATATAGGCTAGCTGGTCGGGCAGGACTGTGAGCGGCAGGGGAAGCACCCGGATTGGCTCGATCTCGCCATCGTGGAAATAGACCAAGTGGCGAGCCAATGCCTCCTCGCGCAGATCTTCGACGAGTCGGACGAGCCGGTCCTGACCCAGGCGATACAGGGCGTGTTGAACTCGGCTGGCCAGGGCCAGCCCACTCAGTCCCAGCTCCTCTGCGGGAGTAAGCATCTCGTTTCAGCGGTTCGGGTGTTAAGGCTTGCCTGTGTATGTTACGTCCTCCTCGTGGTGCCGCAACGCCGACCCGTTCGATCCTGGACCGCCTATGCGCGCCGAAACCGCCTACGATGAGCTGATCCAAAGAGTGCGGGAGGAGACTCTCCTCACCTCTTGCGAGGCGCTGCTCGAGTGGGACGAGGAGACCTACATGCCGCCGGGCGGGGTGGAGAACCGAAGCGATCAACTGGCGCTCCTGGCCGGACTGCTGCATGAGCGAGGGACCGATCCCAGGATCGGCGAGCTGCTGGCGGAGTTGGAAAGCTCGGACCTCGTCGCCGATCCCAGGTCTCCCGTTTCAGTGAACGTTCGGGAACTGCGGCGCGAGTATGACCGCTATGTGCGGCTCCCGCGCCGCCTGGTGGAGGAGGTGGCCCGCACCACCGCTCTGGCTCAGACCGCCTGGGCCCAGGCCCGGGCCGCCTCACAATTCAGGGGCTTTCGTCCCTGGCTCGACAAGATCATTGCCCTGAAGCGGGACGAGGCGGAGTGCGTTGGCTACTCGGGTGAGCCTTACGATGCGCTCATCGAAGACCACGAGCCCGGTATCGACAGCCGGATCGTGGGACGGCTCTTCGGGGCAATGCGGCAGAGTCTGGTTCAGCTCGCAGAGCAGATTGCCGAGCGTCCAATTCTCCCGCCGGTTCCTCGGGGACCTTTCCCGGTAGACCAGCAACGGAGCTTCGGTGAAACGGTGGCGGTCGCCGCTGGTTTCGACCGCCGCCGAGGTCGGTTTGATCTGGGAATCCACCCCTCCTGCACCGCCATCGGCCCGGGAGATTGCCGGCTGGTCTTGCGGTTCGACGAGGGCGATTTCGTGGCCGGAGTGCTCACCATTCTGCACGAGGTCGGTCACGGGCTCTACGAGCAGGGGTTGGACCCCAGCTTCTATGGAACGCCGATGGGTGAATCGGCCTCTGTCGGAATGGACGAGGCCCAGGCCCGGCTCTGGGAAAATCGGGTGGGACGGAGTCCCGGGTTCTGGCGCTACTTCTATCCTCGATGCCGAGCGCTGTTTCCCGATGCTCTGCGCGGGTACGGTCTGGATCGCTTTGTTCTCGCGGTCAACCAGGTGAAACCGACGCTGATCAGAGTCAACGCCGACGAGATCACCTACAACCTCCATATCCTGGTGCGCTTCGAGCTGGAGCGGGCACTCATGTCGGGAGACCTCAAGTCCGCCGATGTGCCCGAGGCCTGGAATGCCGCTTACCACCGGTATCTGGGGGTCGTTCCGGCCAATGACCGAGAGGGTTGCCTGCAAGACGGCCATTGGGCCGACGGCCTGATCGGGTACTTCCCAACGTACACTCTGGGCGATGTGTTTGCGGCGCAGCTGTTCGCCCAGGCCGAGTCCGAGCTGGGCGATCTGGAGGGCCAGTTCGCCCGGGGGGAGTTCGCTGAGCTGGCCGGTTGGCTGAGACGCAAAGTGTATCGAGAAGGAAGTCGCTATCCCTCGGCGAGAATGATAGAACTCGTCACCGGGTCCCCTCCCAACCACCGTCCCCTGATCGATGCTTTGCGGAACAAGTATGCCAAACTTTACCGGCTATAGTCTCTCGCAGTTTCTGCTGCCGGTGGCCGTAGTGCTGGCAGTTTCCGCCGGAGGCTGCTCTCGAGCGCCTTCTGCCTCGGTTCCCGGCGAGCGCCATCTGCGCAACGTTCGGCAGCTCACCTTCGGCGGCAACAACGCCGAGGCGTACTTCTCGCCCGATGGGCGACAACTGATTTTCCAGCGGCAGGAGCAGCTGAACCGCGGCTGTGACCAGCAGTATGTGATGAATGTGGATGGCAGCGGACTGCATCGGGTGTCGAACGGCAGGGGCCGGACCACCTGCGGTTACTTCTATCAGGGCGGGCGCCGCATTCTCTATAGCTCCACTTTCGAGAGCTCACCCGAGTGTCCCCCTCCGGTGGATCGGTCGCAGGGCTACGTCTGGCCACTGCACAATTTCGAGCTCTACACTGCGCGGGCCGATGGGAACGACATCCAGCGGCTCACCCGCAACGATGCATACGACGCCGAGGCCACGGTTTCGCCCGACGGAAGCCGCATAGTGTTCACCAGTACGCGGGACGGCGACATCGAGCTGTACACTATGAAGGTGGACGGCACCGATATCCGCCGGGTAACCCGCCGGGTCGGCTACGATGGAGGCGCATTCTTCTCACCGGACGGGGCCCGGCTGGTTTGGCGGACGATGTATCCCGAAACGGCGGCGGACTCCGCCGACTACCGGCGCCTACTCGGCCAGCGGCTGGTGCGGCCCACCCGGCTGGAACTCTGGGTAGCCAATGCGGACGGCAGCGACGCTCGTCAGGTGACCCATCTGGGTGCCGCCAGCTTCGCGCCGTTCTTTCACCCAGACGGACGCCGTATCGTGTTCGCGTCGAACTATCCTGATCGGAGGAGCCGGAACTTCGATCTTTATCTGGTTGGGGTGGACGGCAGCGGACTGGAGCGGGTGACGACGAGCCCGGAGTTCGACAGCTTTCCGATGTTCAGTCCGGATGGAAAGAGCCTGGTTTTCGCCTCCAACCGCCGCGCGAAGCAGCCGGGGGAGACGAACATCTTCATTGCCGAGTGGGTGGAGTAGCAGTCCCGGTCGCCTCCAGCGCTGCCTTGCGGAAATCCTGCAGGGAGGTCTGGTGCTCGCTGTACTCCGGCCGCCCCAGCTTGATCTCCCCGTCGTATTGCTTCAAGAAGGCCGCGTACGCTCGGGAGAGCGCCTTCGGGTCCTTCTGAAACCGAGCCACCGTCCCTTGAATCATGTAGCCGAACAGGTGCCCTGGATTCTGGCGCAGGATGCTGTCACCCAGAGCTCGGGAGGCGTTGACGTCGCCGGTGTGAACCTGGAGGAGAGCCGCATGATAGCGGGCGTCGGCGTCCACGGTATCCAACTGGGCATACGCCATCAACGCCATCGGAGTGAACCGGCTGACGGTAGCCTCATCGCCTGCCTGGGCTGCCTGCATCACGCGATTGTAGAGGCGATTGAAGCGCTCCCGCGGACTCATGCGGCTGATGTCAGGCGGCGATTCCTCGGCTGCCGAGGGCTGCACGGAGGCAACTTCGGGCTGAGCCGAGGCGCCCTGCGACTGGCGGGCCAGCATGATGATGAGGGCTGTCATCAGGGCCGCCACTGCTCCTCCGGCGATGAGCCAGGGGGTGCGGTCCCGAGCTACGGCCGCCTTCCCGCCCGCCGGCGCCCCACAGCCGGAGCAAAACCGCGCGCTGGTGGGAATCGGGACACCGCAGTGAGTGCAGGTCGAGCCTTCGCGAGAGGCTCCACAGTTGGAGCAGAACTTGCCAACGAGTGGGGTGCCGCAAGACTGGCAGAGGGAGGCTGCGCCACTAGTCATCGGAAGAAGCCACCGCAAATATCAGGCTGGGCCGTCGGTCTGCATGAAGTACAGATTCCACCGACCTGGGGCCGCCCGGCCCAGCATGGGGTGAATCCAAGGCGGCGGAGTGACATAACCCTACCATATGGCCGCAAGAGCACGGAGCACAAGACCCGTCTTGCTCCGTGCTCCAAGCTCAGTCGACCCGCACCGCCTCGATGCCGATCGTGATCTCCACATCATTTCCGATCAGCTCAGTACCGGCGACGCTCTCGTTCCAATTTATGCCGAAATCGCGGCGATCCACGTTGGTCGTGGCCTCAAAGGCGATCCGCTCGCGGCCGTCTTGGTCCCGGGCAATGCCTCGGTACTTCCCCGACAGCACCACCGGTTTCGTGTGCCCCTTGATGGTCAGCGCACCGATCACGTCGAGGGTGCTGTCGGTCGCCATGAACCCCTCCCCCTGGAACGTCATCTTGGGGTAGTGAGTCACGGCAAAGAAACGATCGGAGCGGAGGTCTGTGTCGCGATAATTGTTACCGGTGTTCAGGCTGGCTGTCTCCACCTGGACGTCCACCTTCCCGAGCTTCCAGTCACCGTCTTTGGTGGTGAGGATGGCATACCACTTGGTAAAAGTGCCGCGCACGCGCCCTACCAGATGGCGGACTCCAAAGTCGACCTGGGAGTGGACCATGTCCACCACCCATTTGGTCTCCCCGGCTTTCCCGCTGGACACTTCCGCAGTGGTTTGTGCGTCTGCCCCTCGAGCCCCAACCTGCATGATCGCCGCCAGGCCCATCGTGACCACTGTCATCCGAGCAATTCGCATGGCTCCCTCCAGTGTGTTTACCTGAAACTTGGAGCCAGGTTCATGAAGCGGTGATGAAGGCGCAATGCAACTACGCTCAGACTAGCAAATTCTGGGTAACTGGCTCCGGAGTTTACCGCGGAACGGGAAGCCGCAGGCACTACAGGACTGGGCATGTGAGATGGTTCCCCTAGCGTAGCCGGGCGGAGCCAGGGCACGAAGAATTATGAAGATTTCATGAAGCTCGCAGTATTGCCTAAAGGCACTACTTGCGTAATTCTACGGAGCACCCAAAATAGATGCACGATCGCTCATAAAGACGATTTTCAAGGCGGGCCCATGGCCAAGGGATTCTTCGGCTGGGAGGTCTCAAGCGTTGCCGCTCTGGCGGTAATGCTGCTTTCTGGATGTACCGACGAGAAAATCGTCTACCGCGAGCCGATCAATCCTCCGCCCGACGCAAACACCGGTTTCCTCGGCTATTTCACCACCAGCGACAAGAGCACCACCTGCGGTAACTGCCACACCAGCCACCAGGCCGGCTGGGTCAACACGGCTCACGCCGATGCGTACTCGACGTTGCTCAACTCCGGTGCGTCTCAGTCGTACTGCGAGTCGTGTCACACCGTCAGCGACAAGGGCAATGCTGCTGCTGCGCCGGCTGGGTGGGACGCGGTGAAGGACACGGCGTATCACGACGTCCAGTGCGAGAGCTGTCATGGTCCGGGTAACACCCACGCTCAGAACCCGGATGCTCCCCCAGGTGCGGGCAATCCACCTCTGGCCCATGTCGCTGTCTTGGGCGACTCGACCGCTCTGGCTCAGAGTTGCGCCGACTGCCACAGCGGCTTCCATAATCCCTTCGTCGAGGAGTGGAGTGCCTCGGCGCACGCCGTGTCGTTGCAGGAAGACGACGGCACTTTCGTGAAGGATGCGTCCCCCACTTGCGGCTCCTGTCACGAAGGGCGCGATGCGTTGGCGGCCTGGGGAGTCACTGCTAACTACGTGGAGAAGGGTTTACCCGGCAGCGAGAATTATCTGGGAATCACCTGCGCGGTCTGCCATGACCCGCATGGTTTCACCACCGGCGCCGACGGCCTGCCTGTGGCCGGGCAGCTTCGCTTCCCCATCGACGTGCCGGACGTCAATCAGAACCTGTGCATGAAGTGCCATCAGCGGCGGGCGGAGCCGGAGGAAGCCTCCGCCCGGGGTCCTCACTCACCTCAGGGCCCCATGCTGCTGGGCGATGCCGGATACAAGCCGGCCGGGTTCGATCCCGACGTCCAGGCGGTCGCCAGTACCCACGGGTCGGAGCGTAACCCGCGACTCTGCGCCGGTTGCCACGTGAACAGCTTCGATGTCACCGATGCGAACTCGGGTAACCTGGTCTTCCACTCGGTGGGACACCTCTTCCTACCGATCCCGTGCCTGGACCCGCAGGGTATCCCGACCAACGATCGGACCTGTGCTTACGACACCTCGGCCCGGACCTGGCAGGCCTGCACCAACTCCGGATGCCATGCAGATGCCTCCGCCGCCGCTGCCGCGTTCGCATCCTCGAGCCAGCTCTTGGATCAGCTGACCAAGCAGATCTGGGACGATAAGAACGGCAATGACTCGCTGGAGGCGGCACCCACCGACGGGGGGTATCTCTCCGACTTTACCAACGTTCCGCCAACGGAGTACGTGACCACGGATAACCACATCACCCCAGCCGAAGGCTCTCTGTTCAACGTCCGCATGCTTCGGCCTGGGTCTCGCGAGCTGGGTGGTGGAGTGGATGGTTCATCCGGGGTGCATAATCCCTTTTTGGCCCGAGCCCTGCTGAGCGCAGGCATCGATGAGCTCCGAGCCACCTACCCCGGGTTGCCACAGGCTACTCAGGCGGTGCAGGACATCCAGCGAAAGCTGGAGGCGAAGAACGGACGCCCGCTCATCCGCCCCTCAATGTCGCGACCCATCTCGTCACGGTAGCACGCCTCCGCGATCATGGCTCCCGTCCACCTGGTAGACGCTGTGTGGTCGGGGGCCTATCGGATGCAGGATCACGCTCTCGATACGCTGGGCCGGGTACAGGATTCGTTGTCCGGCCGGTTCGTCGATTCAGTGGTGGTGCGCTCCCCTCTGCCCGATCCGCTCGTTCCGGTGGTCCAATGGATCTTTCAGCGGCCCAGCTGGGTCATGATCAGCGGCATCGTGATCGGAGCGCTCGTGGCGCTCGCGATCGTGATCCTGCTCTGGCGAAGGCGGAAGCCGATCGGCCATTGGCTGGCCACCCGCGACCGCGGAGTGAAGCTCGTCATGGGCTCCGCGGTTGGTGCGGTCTTGCTCCTGATCGTGTTCGCGGGAGTGAAGACGCACGATTACGTGATGCACGACAACGATTTCTGCCGTGGCTGCCACATCTTCGTGCCCAGCGGCCAGCTTTTTGTCAAACCGGACACCGGCAGCTACCTCCTGGTGAACCAGCTGGAGGGAAAGCACGACAGTCTATCCTGTCACGCCTGTCATCCCTTCGAGCTCAAAGCTCAAAGCAAGGAGCTGTACTACTGGATCACGGCGCGGCCGGACAGGATTCCGCCTCATGCCAAGGTGCCGCGAACCATCTGCGAACAGTGCCACGTTCAGGGTGAAGCGAAGAAGACCTGGCAGCGGATAGCCTCGACCGCCGGCCACCGAATACACCTCGAATCCGATTCCGCTCCACTCAGAAATGTGCAGTGTCTGACCTGTCACGCGCGCTCGGCTCACCGCTTCCAGCCGGCTGACACCACGTGCGCCCAGAAGGGCTGCCACCTGACCGATGACGTCAAGATTCGACTGGGACGAATGGCGGCTCGTTTTCATGGCCGCCCGGTTCAGCCGCTGCCCAACGAGGAGCAGCTCTACTGCAACTCCTGCCATCAATTTACGGCGGAGGCGCAGCTGGTATCCCTGGACTCGGCCAGCCAAACCCTGCTACCGCGCGAGCGACAGTGCTTCGGCTGTCATGAGATGCAGGCGCTGCTGGCGACCTTCGATCCGGCCAAGGACCCGCACAAAGGAAGCTGCGGGATGTGTCACAACCCGCATACCGATGTGAAGCCGAAGGACGCTTTGAAGTCCTGCACCGATGCCAAGTGCCACGCCACCTGGCGCAGCGTTCCTTTCCATGTTGGCGCGGCCCACCGGAAGGTGGCCCAGCGCTGCGAGACCTGCCATCAGCCCCACGCCGCACGGGTGGATGCGAGCGACTGCACCGGTTGCCACACCGAAGTCAGAAAGCGCGGTCGAATGCGGCCGCCGCTTCCCTTCGATACCACCAAGGCACTGCGGCAGTCGGACCGGTTGGTCGAGCCGGGCCGATCTCGAGGGCAAGGAGACGCACCACCGTCCTTTCCCTCCGACACCTTTTCCCATGAACGCCATCGCCGACTCGCCTGCATCACCTGTCACA
This sequence comes from uncultured Gemmatimonadales bacterium, assembly GCA_963698975.1. Classification (GTDB taxonomy): domain Bacteria; phylum Gemmatimonadota; class Gemmatimonadetes; order Gemmatimonadales; family GWC2-71-9; genus CAVVWJ01. The sequence continues at coordinate 82,849 of CAVOSV010000002.1, read as the reverse complement.
GCACCACATCTCGGCGTAGCGATCTGACCTTTACCCCGCCTCGCGGCTGCCAGATCTGCCATCACCAGCGTCCTGCCCGGAGCGATTGCGCCACCTGTCACAGCGATGCCGAGCTCTCTCCGCCGCGGTCGGTCAGGGTAGCGGTCAGCGTGGCCGATCACCCGAGTCGCTCGCGAGCGGTGGAGTTCGAGCACCCGGAGCACAGCCGAATCAAGTGCATCCAGTGCCACACGACTCCAGTGAGTCTTGCGGCCGAGCCGAAGGTGGGAAGCTGCCTGTCCTGTCATCAGGATCACCATACTGCGGACCGCGACTGTGCCGCCTGTCATCAAAATCCGGCCATCAGCCCCGCCCATGCCAGACCGGTCAAGGCGCACTCGGCCTGCGACCAGTGCCACGCGCCGGAAACCGTTTCAACGCTGGTTCCCACCCGGTCGTTCTGTCTGACATGTCATGCCACCAGTGTGGATCACTATCCGGCGAAGCAATGCACCGAATGCCACTTCCTCGAGTCACCTCAAGCTTACCGCCGGCATCTGAATGAGGGCGGGCGGAAATCGTGAGCCGAGGCCTGGGGGCTGGGCTCGTCGCGGTACTCGGTGTCGGGATGCTCACGTCCAACGTCCAGGCGCAGGGCTATCGGCTGCGGCTCGATGCGCGAGCCCAGGCAGCCGCGTACCGCGGAGTCCGGACCGACAGTGTTCTCTTTGCCGATGTGGTGGTGGGGCCTACCGGGGGGTTTCAGACTGGCGACGGATTTTTCGTTCGCTGCCAGCCCGGCGCGACTCACTGCTTTTTTTTCCGGCCGGGTCCCTATATGCAGGGTGGGCCTCTGGTCACCAGCGCCGACCTGACTCTTTGGGGGCTGGGCCTGCGCGGCCTGAGCGTCCGGGTGAACGCGCGGGCAGGCGCCGATCTCGGTGAGAGTGACGTATGGCCCGGGACCGATCCGCCAATTCAACTATTAGAGGCGTACGCCGACTACACGGGCCGAAGCGTGAGCGGCCGACTCGGGCGCCAGCTGGTGGTGAGCCGGCTCGGCATCACTGGCTTCGACGGTGGTCGTGCGTCCGTTCGATCGCAGCAGATCGGCCTGGAAGCCGAAGGTTACGTCGGCTACGGATTGGCGCGAGCCACGGCACTGCCAGTATCCAGCTCGGCGATTAATCCGCTGGACGAGTTTCAGCCCCGATCCCGTCAGCTGGTGGCCGGTGGCGCACTGGGTTGGGCCGGCCGGTACGGCGAGGCGCGGCTCGAGTATCAGCGCGAGGTGGATCGGGACTCGCGACAGTTCGGATCTGAGCGGCTGGCGCTTTCGGGCGAGATCCGCCCCGTGCGGCGGTGGAGCCTCACGGGTGGGGTGGATTACGACCTGGCCAACACCTGGTTCGGGAATGCCGACCTGAGTCTGCGCTACACGACCTCCGCGATCACCGCGCTGGTGGGCGCCCGACAATACCGCCCCCACTTCGATCTCTGGACCATCTGGGGCGCGTTCAGCCCGGTGCCGTACCACGCGGTGAATGCTTCCGTCTGGTTCCACCCGGTTGCGCGGCTGGAGCTGAGGGGCAGATGGGAGCAGTACGCCTATTCGCCGACCGAGACATCGACCCCGCTGGTGGATGTGGACGACGACGGCTGGCGGCTGGGGGTGGGAGCCTCCTTCACTCCCAACTCGGTCTGGACCCTCGATGCCGGATACCGAGAGGAGTACGGACCCGGAGCGTCATCCCATGGCTTCGAGGCCAGCGTCAGCGCTGTGCCTTTGGCTCAGCTCACGCTCACCGCCTACGGCTCAACGCTGGACCGCCCGTTGGAGTTTCGGTTCGAAGAGGCCGGGGTAGACGTGTTGGGTCTCGACGCCGAGTGGCGACCCAGTGACCGGCTCCGGCTGGCGCTGGGCGGGGCACACTATCGAGAGGACCGGCGCCGCCCGGACGTGAGCGGGATCGATTGGAACCAGACTCGGATGAATGCCGGGGTCACGTGGTTTCTGGGGAGCGGGGCGGATCGGTCGCGGCTTCCGCGGGCGCTCCGGACCCGGGCTCCGGCGGGAACCCGATGAAGCTTCGCTGGGTCATCTTGGCTGTCATCCTCCTACTCGGCGGCGGAACCCGGCGGGGTCTCTCCCAGGAGCGCCAGGCCTTCGACCACTGGCAGCATCGGAAGCTCTTCCCCAGCTGCGTCGGTTGTCATGCCGGAGTGCTGGAGGCTGATCGGCCGCTTTGGCCTGCGGCGGCCGCGTGTGCCGATTGCCACGATGGAACGGTCGAGAAGCGGATAGCATGGGAGCCGCCTTCCGGCCTTCCCCGGACCAACCTGCGGTTCACCCATGCCGGTCATGCCGAGGCGATTCGGAGGGCTACCGCGAAGGATTCAACGGTGAGCTGTGAGTCCTGCCACGCCGGACCCGGTGGACGAATGCAGGTCCGGCTGGCTGAGGTGCAGAGCTGCCTCGACTGCCATGGGATTCAGGCTGCCCATCTATCTGCGCCGGACACCAGCTGCGCATCCTGTCACGTGACGTTGGCCCAGGCACCCCGCCTGACGCGGCAGGATGTCGCCCAATTCCCCGTCCCGACGTCGCACAAGCAAGGGGACTTCGCCTTCAGCGGACATGGCAAGCAGGCCGGCTCCTCCGGCGGCACCTTCAAGGTTTCTGCGGCCTGCGCTACCTGCCATGCTCGTGATTTCTGCATCCAATGCCATGTGAATGCTCCCGAGGTGCCGGTGATCCAGGCTCTGGCCCTGGACCTTCGGTCCACCGCGATCGAGGCTGAGCTCAAAGCGCCAGCCGATCACCGGGATCCCGAGTTCCTGTTTCGGCACGGTGGCCCGGCCCGCAAGTCTCCTAACACCTGCGCCACCTGTCACACCCAGGAGAGCTGCCTCACGTGTCATCTCGGGAAGCCTGGTCCGGTACAGGTGCTTCCGGTGGCGGGTTCTGGCAGAGGTAGAGGCGCTCGTACCGAGCGAGAGCGGCCGGCCTCTCACGGCCAGGATTTCTCCGAGATTCATGGTCCGGTTGCGGATGCCCGGCCGCAATCCTGTGAAGGGTGCCATGTGCGTCCCCAGTGTCTCGACTGCCACCGGCCCAACCCGGCGGACCCGACGCCGGGATACCATCCGGCGGGCTTCCTGTCCCGTCACCCGGCGGCTGCATATACCCGAGAAACCAGCTGCAGCGATTGCCACAACACCGGCCAGTTCTGCGCCGACTGCCATGTCAAATCCGGGCTTTCCGCGCGAGGACCGTTGAATGCCGGGTATCATGATGCCAAGCGGTTTTTTCTGCTGAATCACGGCCAGGCCGCTCGGCAAAACCTGGAGAGCTGTGTCACCTGCCACGCGGAGCGCGATTGTCTCTCCTGCCATTCGGTGGTGGGCGGCCGGCGGTTCAACCCCCACGGGCCCGGCTTCGATCCGGAGACACTGCGGCGCAAGAACTCTCAGGCCTGCACCGTCTGTCACGGTGCAGCGATTCCAGAGGGTAAGTAACAGGAGCCCGCGCTCGACTACGAACGCGGGCTCAAGTCATTCGCCACTCTGTCGTGGACCGCCGTCGGCGGATGCGCCCCTCAGTGGGCTGCCACGAATCTGATTGCCTGCTGGGTGAGCTGGCGAACGGGAACATTGCTGAGTCTGGCCGGCCGGAATAAGGAACCCATGATAGCCGTGCGGGCGGCCGGCTCGAATCTTACCTGTGTGCTCTTCACTACTTGAAATGACGAAGGCTCGACTCTTCCGGTGGTATCAATCACGAACTGGACCTCCACCCGTCCGTCCAGGCCTACCGAAGCCAATGCAGCTGGATACTGGGGTGTTGGCTGAGACAGCACCATGGCAGGCTCGAAGTCCGGAAGGTTCGTGGTTGCCTGATAGATCTCATCGACCCGAACGGGGCCAGTGCCTCCCAGTACCCCATCGGCCACGCCGCCCTCCATCCCGCGGCCGGTGAAATCTCGGGGGTCGAACGGCCGCTGGGTCGGATCAACCGGTGGAATCACGGTAGGAATTGCGCTCACCGGGGGCACGGTTTGGAATCCCTGCGGTGGGGGGTCGGCCAGCTTGATGACCCGGTCCGCCCTCTCCACCTCATCTGGTGGAGGCGGTGGGTCGGGTGCTGGGGGAACGAACAACAGGATCTGGTCGTCGGGTGGCGCGGTCCGGGCAGCATCTATGGCTGAGCGAGTGCCCACGATTGCCAGCGCCAGCACCAGTGCGTGGCTTACTGCCGAAGTGGTGAACCAGCGAACCTTTATATCCCGGTGCGCCCCGGAAGCAAGAAGGACGTCGAACATAGGCAACGCTCGCATCGAGGAGTACGGCCCGAAGCTACCACCCGGGAGTTAAAGCCAGGATGAAAGTCGGGTGAGCCTTTCTTGATTCAGCGATCACAAACCTTCACCCAGGTTTCACCGGGTCTTCAAGGGCTAAGCAGTAGTTTGCTACTGCGACTCCAACTTCACAGGAGGTTTTATGCGAGTTGCCAAGCTGGCCCCCATGAAGGGGAAGGTGGGAGAGGAAGTCGAGCGGTTCTTCGATCGCTTTCTTACCCCAGGGTTCATGACGGAGCCCTTCATTCCGCCATTCCCGTTCGAGACTGCGGAAGCGGAGTGGTATCCGGCGCTGGACCTCACCGAGACCGCGGAGGAGTACATCCTCCGGCTCGAGGTGCCCGGCGTTCACAAGGAGAACCTCGATATCAACCTGACCGGCACGTTGCTGACTCTCAACGGCCGCCGCGAGTTGGTGCCCGAGATCGCGGGTGAGACCTATCTGCGCCGGGAGCGCGAGGTCGGAAAGTTCACCCGTACCATTCGCCTGCCCGCGACGGTAATGGAGAAGGAGGTCAAGGCCACCTATCAGGATGGAATCCTGGTGATCCACCTGCGCAAGGTAGCGCCGGCGGTGGCAAACCGGATCGTCATCAGGTAAGGACGTCCGGTCTTCGACGATCTCCGGGCCCCGGGACGGTTTCCGGGGTCTTTCCTTTGCCGCATTCCCGATCGTGAAGGATCTTTCACCCTGGCTTCAGGCTTCCCGAGGAGAGCCGATGGCAAATTGTCGGTATCAAGCTGTCACTCAGGATCCAGGAGGTGTTCTCATGTCAGACAAGACCGCGTTTCAATCGATTCTCGTGCCGGTGGATGGCTCGACTTTAGCTGAAGCGGCAGTTCCCTATGCGCTGGCTGTTGCTGAGCGAGCTCGCAGCAAAGTGCAGTTCGTCTTTGTGTACCAGGACAGCTTTAACCTCGAGCCCGTCGAGCTGGCCTGGCAATATCTCTTGCGGCTTACCGCACGAGCCAGAGAGCGCCTGGGAGACTCCGTTTCTTCCGCTCTCCTGCACGGCACGGTTGCAGCCACCCTGGTAAAGCAGGCGCGAAAGATCGGAGCCGACCTCGTCATCATGACGACACATGGCCGTGGTGGTGTGGAGCGCGCTTGGCTGGGTAGCGTCACCGATCAACTGATCCGCCGCATCGGGATACCAGTCCTGGTTGTCCGGCCGGGTGAGAGTGCCGCGTCGCCCGAATTCGAGCCCACCGAGATCCTCATTCCGCTGGACGGCTCGCCACTGGCGGAAACGGCACTGCAGCCGGCGGCAGCGCTGGCCAGATTGTGGGATGCGCAGGTGACTCTGGTGCAGATCGTCTACCGGGTCCCGATTGCCGGTGCGGAGGGAATGGCAGCGGCTCAGAACTTTGACCAGGAACTGACAGTGATGACGCGGGAATCCGCAGAGGAGTATGTCAGGGATGCGGCCGACCGTCTTCGGAGCAGCGGTGTGAAGGCCTCGGGCATGGCTCTCATAGGCACCGGTTCGCCAGCCCATCAGTTGCGCGAGCTGGCGGCCCCCGGAGTGGTGAGTCTGATAGCCATGGCCACTCACGGGCGAGGCGGCATTCGGAGGTTCATCCTGGGCAGCGTGACCGACAAGCTGGTACGTACAGCGGAGGTGCCCGTGCTGGTGGTTCCTCTGGTGCCCGCAACCCGGCAAGTGCGGGAGGCAAAGCCCGAACGCGTGCGCGCCCTCAGCGTTGGTGAGGAATTCGCTCCGGCATAGCTGCGTGTCTCGGGGTTGTTTCATGAAGGTTTTTTCAGCGTAGCTTCAGGCTCGTTGCGGTGTCAGCGGGTCAGATTGTACTCAGCAGGTCACCTGATCCTGACATGAATGGGAGGATATATGCGGGTCCGCGAACTGATGCAGGGCGATGTCATCACGGTCCATTTGGATATGTCGATCAACGACGCAGTGGTGACCCTGACCGACGCGCACATTTCTGCGCTCCCGGTCGTGGACGGCGGGGGACGAATGGTCGGCGTTGTCTCCAGCACCGACATTCTGACCTCCGAGGCAGAAGCCAACGATGCAGTTGAGCGCGAGGCCCTGTTTGAGCAGATGATGGTGCGGGACATCATGACCCAGCGGCCGCTGACCGTTTCGCCGGACGCAGAGGTCCGGGAGGCCGCGCAGCAGATGCTCTATGCCGACGTGCACCGGCTGTTCGTCACCTCCGGCGATCAGGTAGTTGGCGTGATCTCGACCACCGATATCGTCCGCGCGGTGGCGAACGGCACGGTGTAGAGATGGGACCATTCTCCACCAGGGATTTCGAAACCAGCGGAGTTTCTATGTGCGCCATGCCAGTAGTCTCTCTTGATCGAGCAACTCGGGACACCCTCGCTCCAATCCTGGCCGGAACCCATGACCGCTGGATGGCCGAGGCAGACAAGCGCGTTGGACCGGTGACCGATTCGGATGCGACCTTCATGCAGCGGTGGGCAGCCGTGCGGTATGTCTGGGACGAGCTGCCGGTACGGCTCCAGCTGGAGCAGGAGCTGCTGGATGAGTTGCATCCGTTCATTCCGGCTGAGATCCGGGCCCGGCTCTCGATGCAGCTCGACCGATTGCATCACTTGCACCGGAGCTTCGATGGCCTGGCCCATCGGACGGGCACTGCCCGGGAGCTGGCCCGGACCGCACGCGCTCTGCTGGAGGCGCTGCGGCTCTGGTACGTCGAGATCGAGTTCGCGACCGGGGAGATCGAGCACGGGGACGTTGGGTATGCGGCAACCTCACTGTTGGAAAAGCTTTACGACTGAGTCCACACATCGTCTTGATGTAGTGGCAATCTGGAGCTGTTCAGGAGGTATCCCATGAGCTGGGCTCATGTTCATCTCGCTCTCAATCACGTCCCGGTGATCGGGCTTCCTATCGGCGTCCTCTTGTTGCTCTGGGGGCTAATCCGGTCAAACGCTGAGCTCATCAGGGCCGCGTTCGGGCTTTTGGTGCTGCTCGCCCTCGTGACTCTTGTGGTTCAGCTGACCGGGGAGCCCGCCGAAGACCTGGTAGAGGGCTTGCCGGGAGTGCTCGATTCGATGGTGGAGCAGCACGAGGAAGCGGCTCTCATCGGCACCATCGGAATGTCGGGACTCGGTCTGCTGGCGCTGTTCGGCTGGCTGCGCTCTCGAGGCGGACGCTCGCTGGCCCGCTGGTATCCCGCGATCGTGCTGGCCGGAGGCGTACTGTTGAGCGGCTACTTTGGCTGGGTCGCCAATCTCGGAGGCCAGATCCGCCATTCGGAGATCCGGTCTGGCCAGGCGGCTGCGGTCAGTCCTGGAGGCGAAGTGGTGGAATCGAAGGGTGAGGAGGACTGAGTGCCGCCGAGCAGGCCTCCCGGAGCGCTCTGATGTAGCCGGCCACGTGGTCGGGACCTGTTCCGGGCGGGTCAACGAAAGGGTCCATCACCGTCGAGCGCAGTACCACCAGCCCTTCTGACCCGCTCGCCTTCCATTCATCGAACGAGCAGACTTCGAGTGCGGCGAGGACTGGTCCAACGGCCCCGTCGTACATCGGGCTCTGCAGCCGGGTCCGGGTAATAATGTAGTTCGGTGCTCTCTCTTTTCGCGCGAGGCTTAGCTCCCCAAATACCCTTTCGTTGAAGGCATTCAGGTCTCCCAGGGTAGCATGGGAGGGATGGCGTATCCCATAACAGACGATGTTGATGTCGGGAACCGGGAGCAGTACCACCCGGAAGGGAGTAAGGTCCGCTCGGCCGAGCTCCATGTGCAGCCGGCGGGCTCCGGCCATCGTCCGTTCGATGAGATAACCATAGCCCCGTTCGTCCAGGGGAATGGCCTTGTGGCTCAGCCAGACCGCCGCCGCCGCCGCGCCGGGCTTGGAGCCCTCCAGGATGTACCGGCCCAGGAAGGGCTCCACCTCCGATGGGGAAGAATCGGATGGTGTCAGATAGGGCGGTTCAGCGGCTACCAGGAGTCGGGACCTGCCGTCGCGCACCAGGATGGCCCCCGCAGAGTAAGGCACGTACCCCATTTTGTGCGGATCGATGCTCACCGAGTCGGCGTTTGCCAGTGCGGCAATGGCCCGGATCCAGTCGTCATCAGGCCAGGGCCCTCCGGTGGAGCGCCTGATTTCGCTCCCGGTCCGCCGACTGCCGTCGGCTTTCCGGGTCACGGCGGCGCCATAGCCGCCATAACAGGCATCCGAATGAATGTGAAAGCTGGCATGCAGCTCCTCCGCTGCGCGATCTCGCACCTCGATCACCCGGTCCAGCCGGTCGACTGCGCTCTCCTCCGTGGTTCCGCAGACACTCACACAGGCGATAATCGGCTGCCGGTGGCGGACCAGCTCGCTCACGCATTCCCACAGCGCGTCGGGATCCATCCGAAAGCAGGAGTCGAGGGGAACGTAGACCAGCTGATTGGAGCCAATGCCCAGGGCGCGAACGATCTTCTCCCAGGAATAATGGGCGGTGGCAGCAACCAGGACTACGCCGGCCGGCAGCGGATCGCCGTAGTCGAGCGCCAGCCGACGGCTGTACTCCTGATAGCCGATCGAGGCGAGAGAGTGATTCGCCAGGGCCTGTCGCGCCGCCGGCACTCCGGCCGAGCGCTGGAGCAGCTCCCAGAGATCGAGGCTGGCCTCGTCCGAAATATTCAGCAGATCCCAGAGTCGAAGCTCGGTCAGGAGTGCCTTGCTGCCATCAGGAAGTCCCACCTCCAGGTCGAGCCCGAGCTCCCCGGCAGCTCCGGCCGCGGCTACCGGTAGGTAGCGGACGCTGCGTGCGAGCCAGAGGGCCTCGAAGTTGGCCACGGTACCGCCCGAGGTGAGGTGTCCCCAGCTCCGAGATGGATCGTAGCCGATCATCCGGGCCAGGTCCCGTGCCACCTCCATTTCCAGCCGAGTGGTCACCGGGGAGATCTCGGCCGCAATGTTGTTGGGATTGTACAGCATGGTTGCGAAGTAGCCGATCTGGGAGGCGATGGTCTGCTCCGCGATCATGTGGCCCTTGTAGCGGCCGCTGAAGAACGGAACGTCCCGCTTGAGCTCGGCCAATAGGCCGAGGAGCTCCTGAGTCAGTACGGCAACGCTGGCTTCATAGCCCTCCCGTCGCTTGTCCGTTTCTCGAATGGTGAAGCCGTCTTCCGGGTGGTAATTGCGACGCCAGAACACATGATCTCTAAGAGCCTCGAGCACCAGGCGCTCCAGGAGCTCGGCGTTCTCCCCCCGCGGGCCGAGGAACCATGCGCGCAACGCCTCCTCGGGATCGAGCGGCACATTTCCTCCTGACGTTCGGAGACTTGGAGATCAGGTCGGGGTATTGCGAGCGAGTGTCGGCAACACGGCACCGGCGCGGAGGCTACCGCGCACCGAGGACTCGTCGGTCGCCGTGCGATCCAAGCGGGGGACCGACACCGTCACCCGGAGGCCGCCTTCGCTGCCGCGGCACGCCTTAACGGTCCCGCCATGGAGCGCCACGATCGAGGCTGTTGCGGTCAGGCCTAAACCTGGCCCACCCTCCCGTCCTCTGGCCTGGTCGCTCCGATAAAAAGGCTCGAACAGGTGGGGGAGGACGTCTTCGGGGACGCCGGGACCATTGTCCGCCACAGTGATCAACGCCTTCGATCCGCTGGTTTGCACCAGCACATCGATGCAGGAGCCGGGCGGGGTGTATCGCCGGGCATTGTCGAGCAGCTGCTCGAGGACCATTCTCATCAGCCGGGGGTCAGCCTTGATGGAAACGTCGTCGGCATATTCCACCAGAGTCACCTTGTGGGCTCCAATTTCATCCTGCACCTGAGCCACCGCCTCTCGCGCGAGAGCCCGCACATCCAGCTCGGTTAACCGCAAGGTGACCTCGCCGGCCTGCAGTCTGCCCAGGAGAACCAAGGCATCAGAGATCAGAGTGAGCCGGTCGATCTCTTCCAGCGTGCCGGCAAGAATGCGGCGGTACTCGGCTGCACTCCGCTCCTTCCATAGAGCGACTTCGACCGCAGCCCTCATGGCCGCGAGCGGAGTACGCAGGTCATGCCCGAGATCGCGGACGATGCGGCGATGCCAGCGGCTGGCTCGCTCCAGTCGAGTCACCATGGCATTGAGCACTTGAATGAGGCCCTGAAATTCGGTGACATTAGCATGGGCCGTAATGCGCTGGCCGGCAACCTCACCAGTTATTCCCCGGGCTTGCGCCTCGATGGTGTGGACCGGCGCGACGGACGAGGCTGCCAGCCACCCTGCTCCGATTGCGGTGGCCAGGGTGCCCAACAGGACGATAGCAGCCAACTGGAGCCGAAGAGTCTCGAGCGATGCGGCAGCAACCGGCTTGTTCAGTAGAGCGTCCTGGCTGATCTGCTGACTGACCGCGTGATAACCCCAGACCGCCAGCGCGAGGAGCCCCACGAACATCGTCAGGGAAAATCGAATGGCGAGCGTGCGCTGCAAGCTGTAAGTGCGTGGCGGCGGAGGCATCAGTCCAGGGTGGCCGGTTGAGCGAGCCGCTGGATCTCGGCTAGCAGATCGGCGAAGCGGAAGGGTTTGGTAACATAGCCGTTGGCCCCGGAAATGAGGCAGCGCTCGATGTCTTCCGGCGCATCCCTGGCGGTCAGCATGAGTATAGGCGTCTGCTGGCCCTGACTTCTGAGCGCGCTCGCGACTTCGGGTCCGCTTTTCTTGGGGAGCATGTAGTCGAGGAGGATCAGATCGTAGTTCTGGCTCATGGCCATCGAGAACGCCTCTTCTCCATCGCGTCCCCGGCCCACCTCGAACTCCTCCTCCCGGAGCCCCTGTTCCAGCAGGCCTCCGACTTTTTCGTCGTCTTCAACCACAAGAATGCGCATCGTTCATCAATCTCCGTGTCGGCAGCTGCTCCTGTCGCCAGTTAGGCTCACCGCTTGAACGCGCGGCTAGCTCGGTGTGACGATCTCTTCATCCTTCGGGTGGACCGAGGTGGGGCAGCTGTACGGTTGGCAGGGCGACTCAGCACCATGCTGCACTCGGGGAAGTCGCCCGGGCGGCCCAGGTTGAAGAAGCCGTCGAAGAACCGCTCGTACGCTTCGTCCGGGCTGACCTGTTGACCGGTGGTCGTGTCGGTGACTTTCATAACGCCGGCCTCCGCTGAGGTTGGGGATCAGAGGACTGCAGGCAAGATGGGGCGGCTTATGTGAAGAGGAGATGAAAAAAGCCCGAAAGTTCGACTTGCCTGGATCCTGTGCGGGGGTGACATTCTCAGCGTGAAGGAGCGCGCCCGGAAGCTGATCTGTACCTGGATCACCACGTGTTTCGCGTATGCCGCGATCACCTTGGGATCTATGCCGGGGTGTGTCCAACAGACAAGCACCCCCACCGCGCATGCCGCCCACGGCCATAGCGCTCACGGGATGCATTCCAGCGGCCTTCCGGCCGCCAATCAGTGCTCAGTACATCTCTGTTGCATCCAGCTCAGCGGCGCGCCGAGTGAGCCGGGCTCCTCCGGACACGTGACTTCCTCCCAGCAGGCTTCGGGACCGACTGCCACCGGCTTCGTTCTTCTCCGTCCGTCGCACACCCTTCCCTTCGCCCAGGGCCCGCCTCACTCCCCAGTCTGACATCCGTTCGCGCCGGAAACGCTCCGGTGGGATCAGTGTACCAGATGAGCTCGTACATACCTGGCCCGAGGGGCCTCGCTGGACGGGCAATGGGGTGTGCAGAGATGTACCGCTCAGGAAACTTTACCGCCACCGTAGCTTGCGCCGGGCTGATTTTGTTCTTCAGTGTGATAGCCCGCTCCGCCTCGGCTCAGCGCCGGGACACCACCGGGGCCGATACCACTCGGGTGAAGCAGCTCAAGACCATTACCGTCACTGCTGAGCGCCCGCGCGCTGCAGCTCCGCCGGTAACCACGCTGGTGGTGCCGGCCGCTGAGCTCCGCCGAACCTTCGCCAACAACCCGTACGACCTGCTCCGCCGGACCAGCGGAATTGAAGTACACGAGCAGGGGCAGGGACCGGGCTTCGCGTCCGATGCAGTGATCCGCGGGTTTTCCTCCGACCATTCCTCAGACGTGCTGCTGGTGCTCGACGGAGTGCCCATCAATCTGCCGGTGCACGGGCACGTCGAAGGCTATTCCGACTGGAGCATTCTCTCTCCTGCTGCAGTGAGCTCGCTCCGGGTGATCACCGGTCCGGCCAGTCCCCTCTACGGTGATTTCGCGATGGCGGGCGTGGTCGAGGTCTTCACCGCGGCAGATGCGGTGGGCACCACCGGCAGTCTCTCAGCGTCCAGCTACGGCGATGCCGGCGGGTGGCTCCGCACCGGTGCCAGGGGGGACCAAGGCGGGTATCTGCTGGCTGGAGATGGGCAGCGGCAACAGGGATGGCGCGACAACTCGTCCTACTGGCTTGGCAACGGCCTTCTCCGCGGCTGGCGGCAAGTGGGCTCCGGCCGGCTCGAAGGTGGCCTGGCACTCTACGGCTCCAGCTGGGACTCACCGGGATTTCTCTCGGTGGATCAGTACAACGCCGGTGACCTGACCTCCGCCATGGATCCCACCGACGGCGGCTCGGCGTACCGCGGGATTGCCCACGGCCGATACAGCACCGTTGCCGGAACCACCGGCATCGAGGCCACCGCCTGGCTGCAACATGTCCACTCCGACGTATTCCTCACCATACCCGAAGACGGCCTGTTGAACCAAAGCGATGAGCTCGACCGGCGGAACGCGGTAGGGGCTCGCTTTCAGGTGAGTCACACGCTGGGCGGCGGAGACGTCAGTGCCGGGCTGGACGGGCGAGCCGACTTCGCCAAGTACGATTTGTACAACACCTTCCAGCGGACAGTATTAAGTCCCGAGAAGGGTTACGATGCGGAATATCTGGGCGGTGGCGCTTTCGTTCGGTGGCGGACGCTGGTGGGCTCTCACGTGGCCCTGGACCTTGGCACCCGGGCCGACGCAGTTCACTACCAGAGTCTCGACCGGGTGGCGGGGAGTCCGCAACAGGACGACGGCGACGTAGTCGTCAGCCCGAAGCTGGGCCTGCGATATCTGGTATCTGGCGGCTGGTCGCTCCTGGGATCGTTGAGCGCCGGATTCCGGGGGGCACCCGGAGTAATCGGTGACCCCTCGCTCGAGCCAGTTCGCGGCTGGAGCAAGGAGCTGGGGGCCCGGTACGACGGCGGGTCTCTCACTGCCCAGCTCGCGCTGTTCCGGCTGGACGTCTCTCACGAACGAATTCAGGATCCGGTCACTCGCGACGTCCTGCCCACAGGAGAGAGCCTGAGGCAGGGGGTGAACCTCGATGCCGAGGTGAGGGTGACTCCGCAGGTCAGCCTTACGCTCGACGGGACGTGGAACGACGCTCACGTCAAAGGCGATCCGGGCTCCTCTCCCACACCGCTGATCGTTCCGCAGCTGCTGGAGGGGCCGGATGGCACACCGATCCGTCCGTCATTTCACATCGAGCCGCTAGAGCCCGGCGATCCGGTGCCAAACGTGGCGCAATGGTTGGGGCGAGTGGGAGTGCAGGCGGCATGGAGCTCTCGGGTCTCCACCCGGGCTCTGCTTCGATTTTCCGGACCCTATACCCCCATCGGTGAGCCCGACACGGAGACGCAATCCTATGCCGTGGTGGACGCCGGAGCCTCGCTTCACGTGCCAGCGCTCGGCGCCGTTCTCGATCTGGAGCTGCAGAACATCTTCAGCACCAAGTATCCGGAGATCCGTTCCTCCGGCTTCATCAACCCTGGAGCGCCGCGCACCTTGCGGGCCGCGTTCCGCTTTGCCGACCACGAATAGGAGAATGACCGATGTCTCACCCCGCTTTGTCGCCGGTCTCCCGCATCTCTTTCCTGGGTGTTCTGCTCCTGTCAGCCGCCTGCGGCGGTGATGAGACTGCTCCGGCGGAGAACCATAGCCCGGCGACCTACAACCTCATCGTGAACGACGTTCCCCAAACCTCGCCATACGTTCTCACGGCGGGTGAAACGTCACGGATCCAGATCAAGTTCTTCAACGCCGCCGGAGACGATCTCGACGATGTCGAGGCGGAGCACTTCGGCCTCCTCACCTTCAGTCCCACTTCCCTTGCTACCGCCACTCGTCTGGCCGACCACCACTTTCAGTTCGATGTGACAGCCCCTAACGTGGGCAGCGGCACCTTACAGGTCAGCTTCGGCCACGACGATACGGCTAACGAAAAGACTTTCACTCCAGTTACCGTCAATGTGATGGGGGGCGCCGGCGGCCCACTCCAGTAGAGATCTCGTTGGCCATGGCTCGCGCCGGCAGTCATATTGAAGGTATGAGGGATGCCCGGCGGGAGCCTTTCAGATTGCTTACCATCTCGCGCGAGTACGGCGCAGGCGGCAGTGAGCTGGGCGTTCTGCTGGGAGAGAAACTGGGCTGGTTGGTGATCGATCACGAGCTGGTGCGCCGTCTGGCGGCCCGGCTGAGCTGCGACGAGGGTGACGTGGTCGCGATGGACGAGCACGCGCCCAGCTTCCTGGAACGGCTGGCGGCCGTGGCGACGGTGACCGCGCCGGAGTCGCGGGTGCACTCCAGCCCCTGGACCACCGATCCGGACTGCGTTGCAGCGGCGGCCCGCGAAGTTCTGCTGGAGGCGGCGAAAAATCCTCCTGCCATCATCGTGGGACACGGCGGCAATTGTCTCTTTCGCGGCAGGCCCGATGTTCTGCGAGTTCGGGTAGTCGCCCCTTTCGATCTCCGAGTTCAGCGGGTGGCTCGGCGAACCGGTGCCCCGGCCCCGCGGGTGGCAGCCGACGTCCGCCGCCGCGACGCGGACCGGCAGCAGTATCTGCAGCGCTACTATAAAACCGACATGAATGAGCCCTGCAGCTATGACGTTCAGATCAACACCGGGACCATCTCGCTCGAGTCTGCCGCCCGTCTCGTTCTCGAGCTGATCGGCACCGACGTCCTTTCGCACTAAGCCTCTCGTCCTGCATCTCCATGACCGCCAACGCGACGTCCAGTGCAACTCCTGCTCGTGAAGCGCCCCGCCGGCTGACAGCGGCCGAAGAGGCGGCAGACTATGTCAGCCGCCATCGCTGGTGGATCATGCTGGGGCTGATCACCGCGGCCATCATGGAGGTGCTGGATACGACCATCATCAACGTGGCGTTGCCCCAGATGGCGGGTAATCTCGGGGCCACCCAGCAGGAGATCAGCTGGGTAAGTACGGGCTACATCCTTTCCAATGTGGTCGTGCTGCCGATGACGGCGTTTTTCACCGAGCGAATCGGGCGGCAGCGCTACCTCACGATCTCGATCGTCGTCTTCATCGTGGCTTCGTTCTTCTGCGGGACATCCAGCTCACTCACCGAGCTGGTGATCTGGCGCATCCTGCAGGGCGCGGGCGGAGCTGCCCTGCTCTCTACGGCCCAGGCGACCATCCGGCAGATCTTTCCCCGGGAGCAGCAGGGTCTGGTGCAGGCGATCTTCCTGCTGGGTATCATCGTCGCTCCTACGCTGGGCCCCACTCTGGGAGGCTGGATCACCGATAACTACTCCTGGAGCTGGTGCTTTTTTATCAACGTGCCGATCGGAGTCGCGGCGGCGTTTCTGGTCAGCCAGTTCCTCCGGGATCCGCCCGGGCAGGAGCGGCACCGGGGCAGAGTGGACTGGGTTGGAATCGGCTTGCTGACGGCCGGAATCGGGTCGCTGCAGTGGGTGCTGGAGGAGGGAAATACCAAGGACTGGTTCGCCGACGTCTGGATCCTGCGGTTTTCCCTGGTGGCCGGGGTCTGCCTGGTCTCGATGTTATGGTGGGAGCTGTCGTCCCGAAACCCGAATCCCATCGTCAATTTTCGGGTGCTGAAGAACCGAGATCTGGCTGCCTCGATCTTCCTCTTCATCGCGCTCGGCTTTGGGCTCTACGGTGGGGTGTTCATCTTTCCCCTGTTCACCCAGACACTGTTGCACTTCACTCCAACCGAGACCGGGCTGGCCCTGATGCCCGGCGGCATCGCCACCGCCGTAACCGCGCTGGTATGCGGGTTCATGCTCAATGGCGCACGCCCGCTGGTCGATCCCCGGGCGCTCATCGGCATCGGGGTGGTCCTCTTCCTGGTCGCCATGTGGGATCTGGGGCATCTCACGACGGCGGCTGGAGAGTCGGACGTGCGTCTGGCTCTGATCGTACGGGGCCTAGGCCTCGGCTTTCTATTCACTCCGATCAACAATGTGGCTTATGCCAGCCTCAAGCCGGCTGAGGCGCAGCAGGCCTCGGGGTTGATCAACCTCTCCCGCCAGCTGGGGGGGTCCTTCGGTATAGCAATCCTGGTCAACTACGTCACGGTGCACATTCAGATGCATCGTGTCGATCTGCTGGCCAACGTGTATCCGGGAAATCCGCTGGTTGACGAGCGGCTCCGAATGCTGACCGGGAATCTGTTGAGTCACGGCTACAGCTCGGAGGCGGCGCGCCGCGGCGCGCTGGCGCTGCTGGATCAGCAGACCATGCGGCAGGCTTCGATGCTGAGCTACAACGACGCCTGGATGCTGCTGCTGCTCACGTTCGTCGCGGTCTCCCCGGCCATCATCCTGCTGCGGAAGCCCCGGGGCAGGGCGGTGGCAGTGGATGCGCATTAGGCCGTCGTCAGTCCTCAGACGCCAGACACCAGGTACCAAACGCGAGTCACGAGTCGCGAGTCACGAGTCAGGTGACGACTGAGGACTGACGGCTGAGGACTGGCGACAGGAGACTGGCCTCTTACATTGCCTTCATGACCGTCAGCGCCAAGCCATCCATGTCCACAGCCAACCAGAGTACCGGCACGCCAGTCATCTGGCTGGATGGCAAGTGGTGCGACCGAAGCACGGCCATGGTCTCGGTCTACGACCACGGTCTCCTCTACGGCGACGGGGTGTTCGAGGGAATCCGGGTCTACGGCGGCAAGATCTTTCGTCTGCAGGAGCACCTGGAACGGCTGTACGATTCGGCCAAGGCCCTTCTGCTTACCATTCCACACTCCCCAGAAGAGTTGGCCAGCATAACTGAGGAGGCGGTTCGCCGGTCGGGCATCGCGGAGGCGTACATTCGCCACGTGGTCACGCGGGGCGCGGGCGATCTGGGGCTCGATCCCCGCAAGTGTCCCCGACCCACGGTCATGATCATTGTCGATACCATCAAGCTTTGGCCCGAGCACATCTACGAGGCCGGCCTCACGGTGATCACCGCCGGAACCCCCATTCCGCAGCGGGAGTCATTGTCGCCGCGGGTGAAATCGCTCAACTATCTGCCGCACATTCTCGCCAAGATGGAAGGCATCAGCGCCGGAGCCGATGAGGTGATCATGCTCGACAGCTCGGGAGCCGTGGCCGAGGGGTCGGGGCAAAACATTTTCGTGGTGAAAAAAGGAGAGCTGCGCACTCCGCCCCCATTTGCCGGTCTGCTCAAAGGAGTGACCCGGGACGCCGTTCTGGAGCTGGCGCTGCAGGCGGGCTATAAGGTCGAGGAGACGATCCTCAATCGTTATGACATCTACACCGCGGATGAGGCCTTCTTCACCGGTACCGCAACCGAGATCGTCGCGATACGTCAGCTGGATGGCCGTACCATTGGAACCGGTAAGGCCGGCCCCGTGACGCGCGACCTTCGCGCGCGCTTTCAGGCGCTCGCCCGGAGCTGACCTGATGGCCTGGCGAGTGCTGGAACACGCCGGGCAGATGTGGAATGTGTCGCTCGCCGCGGAGCGCACGCCGAATTCATCGCAGTGGAGTCTGGTCTTCTCCTTCCGCAGCAGTGATCCCACGCGTCGCTCTGTCTGGGCAACATATCCCATCTCCTCATCGTCCAAGTCCGCGCTCTTCGCGCAGGCGGACCGCGTTTCCAATAAAGACCTCGAGGAGTTGCTGGCTGCGCGTTTGGCGTGAAATGGCATAGGCTTTGCCTTGCCCTCGTGTGTGTCTCACCCTGATTTCGGGCCCAGCCCAAGAGCGGCAATGCCGTCTACACCCCTCCCGGAACGGCTTCGTTTCGCGGAGTTCACCCTGGACCGGCTGCCGAACGGCCGATGCCGGGCTCGAGTGGGGCTGACCTGGAAGGACTCCGAGCAGTTTACCGGTGAAGGAGAAGGGCTCGCGTCACAGGCCGGCGAGCTGCGCTGTTCGGCACAGGCATGCGTCATGGCACTGGGTCAGGCGGTCCAGGGGGGTCTGAGCTTCGAGCTGCTGGGGGTGAAGGCGGTCAAAGCCTTCGATTCCACGGTGGTGATCGTATCGCTGGCGGTCCACGGCGAAGGACCGGGCGGCGGGCAACGGGTGGTGGGCTCCTATCTCACGGAGAACGATACGGCTCGCGGGGCTGCCCTCGCCGTGCTGAATGCCACCAACCGGATCCTGGGAAATCGCTTGTTCATGCGCTAGCAACCCTATTTCGCCGCCTCAGTTCGCCTTCGGTCCTGCGGTTTGCACGTCGCCTTATAGCTGAGCATAGAGTAGCCACCCGAAATCTTGCCGAAAGCGCGTCCTCCTCCCCCCATGACGCGCCACAGGAGTCTTTCTGATGCGCTATTGGTGGATCGGTTTCGTCGGCATGATGGCTGCCTGCAGCGGGCATTCGGGCCCGGGCCCGATTTCGCCCAATTCGACTGGGTCCCCGCTGACTGGAACCGCAGGCGCAACCTCTCTCAGTA
This sequence comes from uncultured Gemmatimonadales bacterium, assembly GCA_963698975.1. Taxonomy (GTDB): domain Bacteria; phylum Gemmatimonadota; class Gemmatimonadetes; order Gemmatimonadales; family GWC2-71-9; genus CAVVWJ01. The sequence goes on along the minus strand of CAVOSV010000002.1, from coordinate 63,915 downwards.
CCGTTCTGGATTCCCTCGGCATTCCCGATACCGCGGTGGGTGACACCGCACTGCTTGTTGCCGATCTCAACGACGAGCGACGTCAGGCGGCAGACTCCGCCGCTGACGAAGCAGTGCTCGAGGAGCTGGCGGACGCCCACCCGGAAGACCCGGCCAATGATAGCGGGGGGGATGATGTGGCGGAGGCCGCTCCGGGCGGAGCCAATGCGGCGGATGCGGTGACCTGGGATATCGATGTCGCCACCTACAACAGTCATGACCGGGTGCAGTACTACCTCGATTTCTTTCAGGATCGTGGCCGGGAGAGAATGAACATCTGGCTGACCCGCCTTCCCCGATACGAGACGATGATTCGCGAGCGGCTGCAGCGTGAAGGATTGCCGGGTGACCTGGTGTATCTGGCGCTGATCGAAAGCGGGTTCTCCAACACCGCCACTAGCCGGGCCAAGGCGGTCGGCATGTGGCAGTTCATGAAGCGCACCGGGAAGGGCTACGGCCTGCGAGTGGATTCCTGGGTGGATGAGCGGCGCGATCCGTACAAGGCCACCGATGCGGCGGCTCGGCACCTGGCCGATCTGAACCGGCGCTTCGGGTCGCTGTACCTCGCAGCCGCCGCCTACAACGCGGGCTCCGGCAAGGTGTCGCGCGGAATCATTCGGCTGCCCGATGAAGAAAGCGACTCGGTCAACTCCGATGCGACCTTCTTCCGGCTCTACGACACCAAGCTCCTCCGCCGGGAGACCAAGGATTACGTCCCCAAGCTGATTGCCGCCGCTCTCATCGCCAAGCAACCCAAACGCTACGGCTTTCAGGTTACTCCGGCAGAACCGGCGGCATACGACTCGATCGTGGTTCCGGACATGACCGGGCTCGATGTAATCGCCCGCCTGGCCGACACCACCGTCGCCGCCATTCGGGAGCTCAATCCCCAATATCTCCGTCTCACCACACCACCGGGCACCCCCTCAGTCGTGCGCCTGCCGGTAGGTCGGGGGGAGGGCACGGTAGCGGCTTACGCGGTGTTGCCTGCGCGGCAGCGAGTCACCTTCATCGAGCACTTCATTGCGCGGGGTGAGACTCTGGGGCACATAGCGCGGCGATATCACGTGAACCAGGCCATGCTGCTTGCGGCTAATCCCAAGCTGAATCCGCGACGAATCCGCATCGGCCAACGAGTGGTGGTGCCTACCGGAGGCATTCCCTCGACTCGGGTGGCCCGCCGGATGTCAGAGCGCGTGGTCGCGGCAGGCACCAGCACCGCAACGTTTCACCGGGTGCGCCGGGGCGAGACCATTTCGGAGTTAGCAGACGAGTATGGAGTAACTCAGCGGGAGCTTCGGACCTGGAACAATCTCAACGGGACCGGCCGGATCTGGATTGGCCAGAAGCTTCGGGTGGTGTCACCCGACGCAGTAAATCCGACTCCGCCGCAGTCCGGGGCAGGGGACACACGGTTGCGCACCCATCTCGTGCAGCGAGGCGAAACGCTCGAGGGCCTGGCGAGACGTTACGGAGTCTCGATCCAGGCCCTCAGGAGAGCGAACGGATTGGGCGACCACGCCACCCTGCGGGCGGGCGTGGCCCTCAAGATCCCTGGCTAGCGGCTGGCTGGGGAGCCGATCGGCCGATAGCCCTTGAGCACCGCGTCGGAGTAGCCGTTCGCGGGATTGCCGCCTTGCGCCAGAATCTGATCTACCCGCTTCGGTCCCCGGTTGTAGGCCAGGAGTGCCAGGTGCACGTCGTAATGGAAGCGGGCCAGCAGCTCGTTGAGAAACCGGAAGCCCAACCGCAGACTGGTGTCCCGATCGTAGAGATCCTTCTCCTTGATGTTCGGCTGGTAGAACCGGGCGGTCTCCACCTGAAGCTGGGTGTAGCCGTATGCCCGCATGTTGCTCTTGGCGTTCCTGTTGAACTGACTCTCGATCTTGACCAGCTGATATCCCAGTGACGGATCTATTCCCTCGCTCAGGGCGATGTCGTAAATGGCCGCCGAGAGGTCGGCGGGAATCTGATAACGGGTCGAGTTCTCGAGGATGGCGTTGGCCCGTTCGAGCTTGAGCTTGATAACCGTGGCTTCGCCCTTGGCCGCCTCGAGCTGCTCGCCCAAGCTTCCCAACCGGCGGGCGACAATCTCGACATCAGGAAGCGCAGCGTGATCGCTCGCGGCCCGAACCGCCTTGTTCCAGCCGCCCAGCGCGCCGATTCCCACAGCGGCAGCCAGGAGAACACCACCCCGGAGCAGGATACGCTCCGCGGTCATCGGCTTCGGTTCGCCGTAATCGATGGGTCTCGCCACGCGTTACCCCTTTCTTTTGTGAGAAGCCCGGCTTTACCCTACCGCCGCCAATCTCCCCGGGTTCCACCCGTCTTGCTCACCAGCCGCACGTCCTCGATAGTCATACCCCGGTCGATGGCCTTTACCATGTCATAGACCGTCAAGCACGCCACTGCGACCGCCGTTAACGCTTCCATCTCTACTCCGGTCTTGCCCGTGGCCTTGGCCACGGCTGTGATCCGCACTCCCGGCAGCTCCGGCTCCAGCTGAGCTTCGACCTGAATCAGGTCGAGACCGAGCGGGTGACACAACGGAATCAGCTCGCCGGCCCGCTTTCCACCCATGGTTCCAGCCACTTCGGCGATGGCGAGCACGTCTCCCTTGGCCACTGCCTGTGACGCGACCTGCTCGAACGCCTCGCGCGACATTCTTACCGCGCCTTCCGCCGCTGCGGTGCGCTCGGATACGGGTTTCTCGCCCACATCTACCATGCGGGGCCGGCCGAGCTCGTCCAGGTGCGTGAGCTTCACAGCACTTCCGCCAGTTCCCGGCCCAGAACCGCCAGGAGAATCTGCGGGTTGACGTTGCCCCATGCCGACTCTCGCGCATCGGCCACGTGCTCCAGCGCCTTCAGCATTGGCTCCGGACCCCCTCGGCGCAAGAGCGATGGGGGCAGCTGCCGACGGGGCGCATGTCCCACTGCACCACGAGCCGCGTCTCCCAGTGTCTCGGCCAGAGCGTCCAGCATGGCGGTGAACTCGCCGCGAGCAGACCAGGGCGGCTGATTCAGCGCTCGCTCGAGGGCTGGGCCCGGTCCTGCCAACACTGCTTCGAGCAACTGGTGCGCAGCTTCCCGGGCCTTGGTTCTTGCCGACCCGCCTCCCAGTGCCTTTCCGATGGCCCCTTCCGCCGCCACCACCCGCTGCTCCAGCTCTTCTGCCGACGGCCTGGGGCGGACGGAGGTTTCCAGAAACTCCTTCACCTCGCCATCAGTCAACCGGTTGAGCCTGAGCGCCACCGCCCGCGATCGGATGGTTGGCAGCAGCCGGCGGGGCTCGATAGTCGTCAGCACGAAAAGACTTCCCGGTGGCGGCTCCTCCAGCAGCTTCAACAGCGCGTTGGCTGCTTCGGGACTCGCTTCCTGAGCCACCAGCCGGTCTGCTTCTCCGATGATGAAGACCCGGCTGCCACCTTCGACCGGCGTAAGCGCCGCTCGGCGCTGAAGCAGGCGAACCATCGCGATACCGTGGCTCGCCATTCCGTCGCTCTCGGGGTACAGCGGCTGCGCTCGTCTATCCTCGAGAGCTTGAGCCAGCGCCTGGGCTGCTTCCTCAACCTGCTTATCCGGATCCGAGACTTTGGGTCTCGGGATAGGGACGAACCAATGCAGATCAGGATGAGAGAGCGACCCTGCCAGGCGGCAGGCCCGGCACTCTCCGCAGGGCTCGTTGCCGCGTCGCTCGCAGAGTACCAGCTGTGCCAGCCACAATGCGAGCCGTTGCTTACCCACTCCGGCCGGCCCAGTCAGTAGAATGACCTGGGGCAGGGTGCCCTTTGCTACTGCCTGGGCCAGGCGAGCCCGGAGACTCGCGTGCCCGATCAGTGGAGGAAGGGCCATTGGCAAAAAGGTAAGCCGGATTGGAGAAAGTAGTAGTATCGGTTCTGTAACATTTTAATTTGCAATGGCTTAGAATGCAGCTCCCAAAACGCCGATGTCAAGAAACTACGGGGCGAATGCTGAAGCTGCCCAGAAGCGATACTCCACTTGACAACACGAGCGAACGATCCACTTACGTGAGAAAGCACGTCGTTATGCGCTGAGCGGGTTTTCGGGCGATACCCGAAGAACTTACCGTGGCACGGGGAATTCCTACTGTAACTCCCATCACCATGGGGCGCAGATTCTGGCACAGGGGAAACTACATTTGAACACCCTTTTTCGCGGTATTCTCATGGCTACTGCTCCGCTCTGGCTCTGGACTGCTCCGCTGCTGGTGATTGGCTGTTCTTCGCATCCCTCGCCGTCGCGAGACGCCGGGTCCCAGAGAGCGCGGGACAGCGCCCTCGGCGCGTCGAACCTTCCCGGAGCCCAGGGTGTCAGGGGAGCGCTGAGAGCCGACGACTCGGCTGCGGCGCGAAATGCGCGGCTCGACTCGGTTGCAAATGATCGGTGATCGGCTGCTTGACCCTTCCGGGACCTCTGGCGAGATTCCGTCGCTGTAAAAATGAGTTTTCCCGAGTAGCTCAGTTGGTAGAGCAGGTGACTGTTAATCACCGGGTCGGGGGTTCGAGTCCCTCCTCGGGAGCTCCTCTTTAACAACAAGGACCTAGCCGATCCGCTAGGTCCTTGTGATAGCAAGCAACCACTCAACTCATCTTCCAGAATCAGGGTGTGTATAACGCGCTCTGGTTTCCGTCGGCCGTGAAGAGGTAAGAACGTCCGGCCAGCGCCACCCTCACCACTGATCCCGCAATCTCCGGGGCTGCCCTGACCCGCCACTGATTGGTGACCGGGTTGTAGGCATAGGTACGCCCCGGGGCAACAACGTAGAATTGTCCGCTCAGGCTTGCCCCCGAAGCGCCTCCGCCCTTCGGAATGGAAGCAAGAGTGCGCCAGGTGTTGGCAATCGGGTCGTAGATGTCGAGAGCAGTGACTGGTGTACCAAACCCGGCGAAGCCGCCGGCCGCGTAGAACTTGCCGTCGATGACCACAGCGGCGCCTCGCCGGTGGAAGTGGGGCGCCGATCGCCTGCTCACCCAGGTATTGCTGACCGGATCATAGCGGTAGAAGCGGCGAGTTTGCTCCTCGACACAGTATCCCGCACTGGGGTAGCCGTTCCCGTTACACGCGCCGGGGAGCACGTAGAGCTTGCCATTGATGACACCACTGACGCCTTCAGCGCTGAAGATCGGAAGCGGAGCCTTCCTGATCATCCGGTCATTGGAGTAATCGTAGGCCCATAGCTCATGGGTGGCGTCGGGCAGGTTCCCGGCGTTGATGTAGCCTCCCGAAAAGTAGAGTTTGTTTCCGATCTTGACGACACCGTTCGAGTAGAAGATGTGGGCGATCGACTGTCTCCCAGTCCAGGTATTCGTAGCCACATTGTAGGCCTTGACGGGATTCCCGGTAAAACCGTCGTCGCTCGATGTCCCGCCGAAGGCATACACGATCGATTCTCCGGCAGAATTGGGAGCCATCCCGAGATCGTAACCGTAGATGTACTGGTCAAACGGCGGGGCTGCTTTTGGGGTCCAGGTGTTAGGAGCCGCTGTCAGTGCCAGGGCGGCCGTGGGATTGCCAGCCATGTCGGCCGGGGTGGGGGTCGTGGTCTCCCCGCATGCGGCCAACGCCAGCATGCCAAGGGTGAGCGTCGGATAGATCGGCAAGCGGTGGGACATCTGGTCCTCCCTCATGGGAGACAGAAGGATATGCCCGCCAGTCAAGCACGCGTCAAGACGCTTAGTGCCTCGACGGTAGACGAGCTTCCGCCGCTTGCACAGTTAGCACTCCACGCACCTGGAACGTGCTGCTGAACGGCCCCGTAGGGCCCGGGACAACAGGGGGATACCACGAGCGACCTAAATCATTGCTCTGCAAGCGGAGATTACTGTCGGTTAAGGCCGGGGGTTCGAAGCTTGAACAACTTCGAGGCAAAAGCACGAGCCCGGACGTCGAATGCCGCGGCTCGGAGTTGTTTCGGGAAAAGCCCACCCGCCTAGTCGATCCTACCTCACGTCGAAAAACCCGCTGTAGAGCCAGGGCTCCGGACCATGTGGACCAAGCTGCGGCAGCTCATCCGAGAGCGCCCGCATCCGGAAGCGTCCGTTGTCGGTGATACTCAGGTTGAACACGGCGACTCCGTTCTGGGTATCGCGGAACCGATCTCCCACCAGCAGGGTATTGGACGGTACGTCGTTGCCCTCCCGGAATATGCCGACGTAGATCTCGATTCCGTCCAACGGAACCACATTTCCGTTCACGTCCACGATGGCCACCTCGACCCTGAATGGCTCGTTCCGGTTTACGTCGTGCGGCGGGACGCGGAAGACAAAATGGTCCGGCTTCGCCGACGTTGGGGGTGGCGGTGGTGGTGGTGGCGGTGGTGGCGGAGGAGGTGCCTCGGCAGTAGCCGTGAAGATCACCGGGCTTCCCCGGAGCGAGCCGGCGCGCGCCTCCAGCGTATTCCGTCCCGCCGTACCCAGGATCCAGCTATCCACCCGGGCGATGCCGTCGGCGTTTGTCATCTGTATCCCGCCGTTCACGGTGCCGCCGCCCCGTCCTACGACAAACGTCACCTCATACCCGGCCACCGGGTTGCCGGCGGTGTCGAGGACCCGCACCGCGGGTCGCACTGGGACTTCGGCACCGGGCTGTGCGCGCTGATTGTTGCCCTCGACCAGCTGAACTCGGTCCGCCGGGGCGATCGAAACCGTGATTTGGGCCGTTTGATTGATCTGAACTGTACCATTGACCACGGCGACGATGTCCTTGGTCCCGGCGACACTCGACTTGAGCTTACCGACCGCCACACCGTCGGCTCCGGTCGGCTGTTTGGGTTGGGTCAGGGTATTCCCGCTGCCGCTGGCCGTCAGCGTGACAACAGCGCCGGGAACAGGAGCCCCGGTGGCATCGCGGACGGTCACCCGGATGGTAGAGACACCACTCCCAACCTCGATCGAGGATGGGTCGGCTGAGACTGTCGAGGTTCCGGCGCTGGGCACGCTTCCCGTGCCGCTCCCCCCGCCCGAGCCTCCGCCACCATCACCTCCGGTGTTGTCAGCCGTCGCACTAAAGGTCACCGGATCGATCCCGCTCACCACTGCATTCAAGCTGTTGGGACCTTCAGACCCCAGCGTCCAGGTGGCGGAGGCCATTCCGGTCTCGTCCGTGGTGGGACTCTGGGGCACGACGGTGCCACCACCGGTACTGATCACCCAGGCAACCGGTTGATCAGGCATAGCGTTGCCGTCCTGGTCGAGCAATTTGACGACCACTGGCTGAGACAGGGGTGATCCCGGAGCTCCCACCTGGTCGTCTCCAGTCACCATCTGGAGTACGGCTGGAGAGCTGGTCGGAGAGCCGTCGGTGCCGTCGGTCGGAAGGACAAGGTCCTCTCCTCCGCAGGCAAGGGCGGCAATGGCGCCGGCCGGCGCCAGAAATCGATGCAGGAAGCGCAAGTAACCCATAGGCCTATCTATGACTGCACGGGCATTCGGTGCCCGGATAATCTGAGGACGCGCCTCGAAATCAGGCTCTGCTTGGCCTTTTCAGCTTAGGGCAGTTTAGCGAGCCGCCCCTCCATCGCTGTGATACCGCCCACAGGATGGTAAGCTGGCCAACACGAGGGAACAGATGGCGACGCGCGGTGGTTCCCTGCCGAATGGGGAACCTTGGGGCGGGTCTAATGCTGCCGAGTCTTTGGCTTGCGCCAGGGCTTTCCACCCCGGAACTCGAAGTGGTGCTCGTTGACCACTGATGCCATCGATTCCGCTCGGCCATCGCAAGGCATCCGGGCAAACTGTCGGGCCGACAGCCACGCGGCTTTGTACCAAACCCCGGGTTTGAGGCCGGGATAGAGTCTCGCGAACTCCCGCTTCAGGCGGGCCTCACGCTCGTTTGGCATGACCAACTGCTCTGTGGGGGATATTGTAAAGCTAGGGGGTGGGCACCCTGGCGCAACTCGACGGCAGTGCCATCTATTGCGTATACTTGGCGGGGCTGGAACAGGGACCCTCTGCTACACAAAGACTTATGCGCTACCGCGCTTCTCCAAACTGCTGAGGAATCATGGCTACCAAACTCGACAAGACGATCAAGCGAGAGCTCGACCTCGACGGCAAGCTGTACACCGTGGCCATCTCTCCGGAAGGAGTGAAGATCACTCCCAAGGGTGCTCGCAAGGGTCAGGAGATCAGTTGGAGCTCACTGATCAGTGGCGAGGCGGATCTGCGACGCGACCTCAACATGTCGGTGGACGCATACCAGGAGTAGTTCGGGGCCAGGCTTAGGCCGCGTTTGCGGCCGGTCGTCAGGAGGGTTCATGGGAGAGCCCAGCTTTGGCGAACACGTGGCGACGCTCAACTCCACCTTGAGGGCCATCGAGGTCCGCCTGGCGCTGGGCAAAGCGCCGGTCGAGGGACTGGAGGACTTCAAGAGCGCGCTGGACGATATGCGTCTGAGACTCTGGGGTTTGTTGGGAGCGGTTGGGGGCGACGACTACAAGAACTTTCAGGAGCGCTTCCGGATCCGCCGGGCCACGGAGATGTGCCGGATCCTGGCCAACGATCTTCGGTCCGGCTCGGTGAGTGGGCGGTACGCCGAGCTCAACAACTTACGGAAAGCTGCAGCGGAGCTGGGGGAGAGCATCGAGCGGGCACAGCAACACGCCTTCTAATGCCGCTGTGACCCCAACCCCGACCCTGCGGACATCTCGTCTGACGCTTGGGGCGTTCACCGAGGAGGACGCTCCTGAGCTGCAGCGCCTGGCCGGCGCGCGGGAGGTCGCCGACACCACCCTGGCAATCCCCCATCCTTACGAGTTGGACCACGCCATTGCATGGATCGGACAGCAGCGAAGGGAAGCTTCCCGCGGACGGGCCATCAACTTTGCCATTCGATTGCGTAGCAGCGGTGCCCTGATCGGGTCGGTCGGGCTGCGAGACATCGATCCGGAGCATCTCCAGGCCGAGCTCGGATTTTGGATCGGCCGAGAGTGGTGGGGTAACGGCTATGCCCGGGAGGCGGCGACCGCCGTCATCGATTTCGGATTCGAGTCGGTAGGTCTGAATCGAATCTGTGCCCATCATATGGTTCGCAACCCCTCGGCGGGGAAGGTGCTGCATGCTGTTGGAATGTTGCGTGAGGGGCTCCTGCGCCAGCGGGTAAGAAAGTGGGGAGCGTACGAGGACGTGGTAGTCTACGCCATCATTCGAGAGGACAGGAGCTGAACCCGTGACTTCGCGCTCCACTAGCCTGAGCATACTCGCGGCAATTGCGGGAGCCGCTGCGTTATATCTGGGTCAGGAGGTCTTCGTTCCCATTGCCCTGGGGCTGATGGTGACGGCGCTGGTTCGGCCACTTGTGCAGCTGCTATCGAGGATTGGTCTACCGGATGCCGTCGGCGCAACTCTGGTGACTCTCGGCATTCTCGGCATGCTGGGGGCAGGAGGGTATTTCCTGGCCGGCCCGCTCAAAGGCTGGATCCGGGATGCGCCCCAGACCCTCTCCGCCGCTCGAGGGAAGATCGAAAAGCTCAGGAAACCTATCAAACAGGTCTCCCAGGTCGTCGAAAAAGCCAAAGAGGAAGTAACTGGTGGAGAGCAGGGTAAATCGAGACAGAAGGAAAATCAGAACGCGCAGGCACCGGCCACCGAGGGTGGCTCCTTCATGTCTTCGGTTGTGGGCCCGGTATTCGCAACCACAGCCGGGATCCTGAGCACGCTGCTCCAAACCATCGTTATTGTGTTCCTGGTGCTTGCGACGGGTGATCTGTTGAGCCGGAAGGTCGCGCTGCTGATGCCACCGCAGAAGACAGGGACTCCCGAAGAGACCGTGTCTGAGGCCGAATCGGTGGTCCGCAGGTATCTGGTAGTGACCCTGTTGCTGAGCGGAGGTCAAGGGATAGTGGTGGCATTGGTCTTCATGGCCCTGGGCATGCCATCACCGATCCTCTGGGGGGTGCTGACGTTCCTGCTGGAATGCCTCCCTTATCTCGGCGCGCTGATCATGGTGGGTCTGATAACGATCGCTGCCTTTGCGGCCTTCGACAGCATAGGCCAGATCGTCTTGCCTCCGATCGCGTATATCACCATCTCGAGCATACAGAACAACCTGGTTAGCCCGTTTGCTTACGGAAGCGGCCTGCGCTTGAATCCCCTTGCCGTTCTGATCATCGTGGTGATTGGCTGGTTCCTGTGGGGGGTCGCGGGCGCGTTCGTGGCAGTGCCGCTGCTGGCGGCAGCCAGAGTCTTTGCCGAGCGCTCAAGCACGAGCTCGCGGCTGGCGGAGGTGCTGAGTGACTGAGCCGGTACCCGCAGTCCAAACCGCCCCCGAGATCCTTGCCTCAGAACGTTCCGGCAGGGTGCATTGGGTGGTGGTGATGACACGGTCGCCTCGCGAAGGCGAGAAGGTGCCTGCCGGCGCGGTTCTATTGACACGATTCTGGCATCCACGAGACCATTGCTGGAGCGAGAACGCGTTCGAGTCGCTAGACCACGCGCTGCGATTGTTTGTGGACGAAAGTGGCTGGGTATTGCGGCAACAGCAGGCGCTGGATGGGCCCCACGCCTACGAGTTGATCTTCGAAGCCAGGCGGGAAGACTTCAGCCGGCCGAGCACGGAGCAGATCCTTCAAGAGGTGGGGCTCACCCCCCAGGACGTAGCCAAACTGCTCGGCCGGCCGAAGCCGGAAACGCAATCCTAGCTTAGCTCTCTCCCCGACCAGTTTTGTGGCGGAGCTCGTCGATTTTCTTCGAGGCTTCCGCCTTAGTGAGATCCTCCTCGACTTCTTCTCCCGCCTCCGTGGCCAGAGTATGCAGGTAAGACTCCTGGGCTCCGGTCATGGGCTCTTCACCCGTAGTCCAGTCGTCCGGATCCTTGATCGTATTGGACTGATCCTGCGGTGCATTCTGCTTTTTATCAGACTTACCAGACATCGCGCTCTCCTTGCTGATAGCCGATCTTGAACAGTGCCCGAAAGAAAACCGAACCAGAAGTCCGATGTCAAGCCAATTTGATCAGTCCGCCCTAACTCGACCAAATACAGTTCTCAGGGCCCGACCAAACTGCTGGATCTCGTTTTCACCGAGAGCGGTCGAAAGATTGCCCACGCCCCGCGGATCGATCAGGACGCCTTCATTGAAGAGCCCAAGAAAAATGCGGTGGCGAAGATCGGTGTTCGTCCCGAGCGTGTCCCGGTAACTCCGCACCGGCTGGCCGGTCAGGTGCATGGCGAAGAGCGAGCCAAGCCCGGTGATCTGCACTGGAACACCGGAGTCGGCGAACGCCGAGGCCAGATCGGCCCGGAACGCTTCGCCCCAAGCGTTGAGGCGATCGAGCACGGGGCGGGTGAGCAGCTCGAGCGTAGCCATTCCGGCAACGACTCCGACGGGATTGGCATTGTGACTGCCCGGATGCGGAATCACCGGCCGTCCGGCTGAAGGGTCGAACAGCGCCATGATGTCGGCGCGGCCGCCAAAGGCACCCAGCGGAAAACCCCCACCGATCATTTTGCCGAAAACTGTGAGATCGGGGGTGACGCCGAAGTACTCCTGAGCTCCGCCATAGGCCACCCGGAGACTCACCACCTCGTCCAGGACCAGGAGAATACCGAGTCGCTGAGTCACCTCCCTCAGCATTTCCAGATACGCCTGCTCCGCTGGGATCATTCCGGCTGAGCCGAGCAGCGGCTCAACCACCACGGCTGCGAGCTCGCTTGCTTCCGCTTCGATGACCTGTTTAGCCGCATCCACATCGTTGAAGGGGACGATCACCACATTGTCCATAATCTCCGGAGGCAATCCCTTGGCGTGAGCTGTTGCCCGGGGCCGAGCGCGCTGTCCCGCCTCAGAGCCAGTTGGGTGAATGCTGACCATCACGTCGTCGGCGGTGCCATGATAGCCGCCTTCGACCTTGGCGATTTTCTTCCGTCCGGTAAATGCCCGCGCTGCACGGATGGCATTCAGGGAGGCTTCGGTGCCCGAATTGGTGAAGCGGACCCGCTGGACTGAGGGAATTCTCTGGCAGATCAGCCGGGCAAATTCGAGCTGAGGCTCACTGGAGCCGGGAAAGCAGGTTCCCCTCCGCAGCTGCCGCTCGATCGCTTCCATGACGACCGGATGCGCGTATCCGTGAATCAGCACCGAGTGATTGCCGGTGAAATCGAGCAGACGGTTCCCATCGACGTCCACCAGCCGGCATCCCTCTCCCCGCTCCATCACCGCCGGGTACGGCGGATAGAAGAGAGTGCTGCGCGAGTCGCCACCGGGCATGTACTGCCGCGCTTCGACAAAGAACCGCCGTGACGCGGCGGTCTTGCGTTGGTACCGCTCCTCTTCACCAGTAGTGATCGGTGTTGCCTTTGCGCTCATGAGTCTCCTGGGGTGCGGTGTCTGCCGAGGCTTTCACAGAGTGCCTGGAGCTTCGAGAGACCAACCTCACAGCTCCAGTGCACGCCAGAGATACCAGCTGGCCACACTGCGGTAGGGCCGCCATCGCTCGCCCCGTCGCAACATGCTTGCCGGCTCCGGCAGCTTGCCCCGGGTAAATACCAGTCCAAAGCCCTTGCGAACTCCGAGGTCGGTTACCGGGAACACGTCCGGCCGGCCCAAGCGGAACATCAGCAGCATCTCCACAGTCCACCGGCCGATACCACGAACCTGGGTGAGGCGCTGAATGATCTCCTCGTCTTCCATCCGCCTGATGCGGGCGAGAGAAGGGACGGTCCCGTCCAGGGTCTTGGTGGCGAGATCGCGAACCGCAGCGGTCTTGGCGGTGGAGAGACCGGCCTGGCGCAGACGCTCGGGGGGAACTGCGAGTACCTGTCGCGGAGTAGGGAACCGGGCGGGTCCGCAGGCCCGTACCGCCCGGCCCAAAATGGTCTCCGCAGCCTTTCCAGTGAGCTGCTGGTATACGATCGACCGCATCAGGGCGGAGAACAGGCTTTGGGCGGGCCGCGGACGCATGGTGAATGGACCTGCCCGGCTCATCAGCGCGCCCAGGCGGGGATCGGCCTGGATCAGGTGGCTGCAGGCGACCTCGGGATCGTAAGTCAGTCCATCGGTGCGGGCGAAGCGTACCGCGGGGGCAGGTGCAGCCATGAGTCAAACATACATGAGTCAGCCTCAGGCCCCGACCGGAGCTTCTACGCGATCGTGACTCACCGCCAGGAGCACGCTGGCGCCCATGACCAGCAACGATCCGCCCACCTGCCATGCCGTGGGCTCATCGCCGAAAACCGGCAATGCCAGAGCGTAGGTGAGCACCAGGCTGAGAGCGGAAAGGGCGCTAACCGGCGCGGCCCGATCGAGCGAATAGGCTCGAGTCATGGTGACCTGACCGAGGCCGCCGCCGAGCCCGGCCCCAAAGAGAAAGGCCGAATCGGTCCAGCTGGGCCAGCGCCATGCGGGTAAGGCAAGCAGGATGAAGGTGAGCAGTGCCACCAGCGAGAAGTGGAGTACCACTGCTTCATGGCTCTCTCCTGGGCCCATCTTTCGCAGCCAGATCATGGCCAGGGCCCAGAACACGGCTCCGACCGTCGCGATAGCGGCCACAGGCCCGGCCAGGGCAAACGAAGGTCGCATTACCGCAATTATGCCGGTGAACCCCAAAGCGACGGCCAGCAGCTCCCCGGCTCTCACCCGTTCTCCCAGCAGCGGCCGGGCAAACAGCACCACGAAGATGGGAGCGGTTGCACCAAGGGTCGCTGCGTCGCCCAGCGCAATCCGGCTGGAGCCCAGCGCGTAAAAGGCGCAGATCGCGGCCAGGGTTCCATAGATGCTCCGGCGCCAGGCCGCAGGTTGGTCACCGACCCGAAGTGAGCTCCCTCGAAACCAACCCAGCCCTGCTGCCATGATGCCGCCGACCAGAAATCGCGCGGAGGCCACCTCGGCCCAGGAGAGACTCCGCGCGCCCAGGCGAGTACAGATATTCATCCCGGCAAAGAACAGCTGAGCCAGCGCCATCCAGGCGAGGCCACGGGAGAGTCGAAGGGACGGGAAAGAACGCAGGAAACGGTAAGGATTCAGCGGGCCGGAGATTGCCATGCGCTGTAAAGTAGTTCACCATCCAGTATGCAAGCCGACGAATTCCGGCGGCACGCGCACGAGCTGGTCGACTGGATGGCCGACTATCTCGACGGAGTGTCGAAGCTTCCCGTAACACCCGGCGTGGAGCCGGGGGACATCGCCCGCCGGCTTCCCTCGTCACCGCCGGAGCAGGGCGAGCCGTTCGCGCAGCTCTTTGCCGATTTTCAATCCGTCGTGCTGCCCGGGATGACGCACTGGAACCATCCTGGTTGGTTCGCGTATTTCCCGGGCAACAACAGCCCGCCGTCCATTCTCGCCGAGATGCTCACTGCCACACTCGGTGCCCAGTGCATGTCGTGGGCAACCTCACCCGCCGCGACCGAGCTGGAGCAGGTCACCATGGATTGGCTTCGGCAGATGCTGGGGCTGCCCGAAATGTTCGTCGGGGTGATCCAGGATACCGCTTCGACTGCCACCCTGGTGGCCCTGCTCTCGGCGCGGGAGCGGTCGAGCGGGTACGCCTCCGGCGAGCACGGAATGTTCGATGCCGGCCGCCTCACGGTGTACGCCTCCGCCCAAGCCCACTCCTCGGTAATCAAGGGCGTACGGCTCGCCGGTTATGGACTCGATCAGCTGCGTCTGATCCCGGTGGATGCAACCTACGCCATGAGACCGGATGCTCTGGCCGACGCGGTTTCAGCGGACCTCGCGTCGGGTTTTCGTCCCGCCTGTGTGGTGGCCACGATTGGTACTACCTCTTCCACCGCCGTTGACCCGCTGCCTGCCATTGCAGAGGTGTGCCGGCGCCACGGCATCTGGCTGCACGTGGATGCGGCCTACGCCGGGACAGCGGCGATCGTGCCAGAGCTGCGGCACTACTTTGACGGCTTGGAGCAGGCGGACAGCATCGTGTTCAACCCGCACAAGTGGATGCTGGTCAACTTCGATTGCAGCGCCTACTACGTTCGGGACCGCCAGGCCCTGCTCCGCACCTTCAGCATAACGCCGGAATACCTCCGGACCGCGCAGGACCAGCAGGTGGTGAACTTCAGGGACTGGGGCATTCAGCTGGGACGCCGATTTCGAGCGCTGAAGATCTGGTTTGTGTTGCGCAGCTACGGAGTCGAGGGGCTTCGAGCCATGGTTGGAGCCCACGTCGCGCTAGCCCGGGGGCTGGCAGAGCGGATCCGGCGCAGTTCCAACTTCGAGTTGATGGCGCCGGTGCCTTTCGGCCTGGTGTGCTTCCGGTTCCATCCCTCATGGGCGACGGACGCGTCGGTGCTCAATCAGCTCAATCGGGAACTGCTGCGCCGAGTGAACGCCAGCGGCCGAGTGCACCTGACCCACACAGAGCTGGACGGAAGGTTCGTGATCCGGATGGTCATTGGGCAACGCCTGACCGCCAGGGAACACGTGGATGAGGCCTGGGATCTGATTCTGGGTGCCGCCCAGCAACTGCAAAGCCCAGATGGGCCCGGTTCAGTGCCCATGAAGAAAGGCTGACCGGTCCACTAGTAGATCGGCAGTTATCCCACCAGGACCGAAGTCGCCGGGGAGAGCAGGGGCTGAAGATATTGACCAGTGTGAGAGTTTTGCAGCTCGGCGATTTCCTCCGGGGTGCCCTGGCCCACCACGAGACCTCCTGCTGCACCGGCCTCAGGCCCCATATCGATCACCCAGTCTGCTCGCTTCACCACATCCATGTGATGTTCGATGATGACCACCGTGTGGCCGGCGTCGACCAGCCGGTCGAGTACGTGGATCAGCACCCGCACATCGTCGAGATGGAGTCCGGTAGTGGGCTCGTCCAGAATGTAGAGCTTGCGGCCTGCGCGCTTGCCCGCTTGCAGCAGCTCGCGGGCAATCTTCAGCCGCTGCGCCTCGCCGCCCGACAGGGTGGTGGCGGGCTGCCCCATCCGCAGGTATCCCAGCCCGACCTGCTGCAGCTGCCAGAGCGCGGCGCCCAGGCGAGGCTGATGCCGGAAACGGGTGACCGCCTCGTCTACCGTCCACTGCAGCACGTCGTGAATCGAGCGGCCCTGGATCTTCACGTCGAGCACATCCGGCCGATAGCGTGAACCGCCGCAGGCCTCGCAGGGCACGAACACATCGGCCAGAAACACCATCTCCACCTGCACGTGACCCGCGCCCTCACACGACTCGCAGCGGCCCCCCGCCAGGTTGAACGAGAAGGTGGCGGAATTGTATTTCCGCTGCCGGGCCAGCGGCTGGGCCGCGAAGAGCTCCCGGATCTCGTCAAAGGCCCGGATATAGGTGACCGGATTGGACCGGGGCGAACGGCCGATCGGTGATTGATCCACCAGGAGAACGTCCTGGAGAAACTCCCAGCCAGTGAGCGAGCGCACCTGTCCCACCGGCTCACCCAGGTGAGACTTTGCCGAGTGTTCTCCCCGAAGGCGGGCTTCCAGCTGCCGGTAGATCACATCATGGAGCAGTGTGCTCTTGCCCGAGCCGGAGACGCCGGTGACGGCCGTGAGCGTCCCCAGCGGGATGTCCACGTCTACGTCCTGCAGGTTGTGCAGAGTGGCGCCCCGGACCCGGAGCCACTGCGGCCCGGCCGGCCGGCGGATACTCGGCACGGCGATGCGTTTCTGGCCGGTGAGATACTGTCCGGTGAGAGATGTCCGCGCGGTGTGCACTGGTCCGGAATGAACCACCCTTCCGCCATTCTCTCCTGACCCTGGGCCCAGCTCGAGCATGAAATCAGCCTGCTGAATGGCGGCGAGATCGTGCTCCACCACCAGCACGGTGTTGCCCGCATCTCGCAGCCGGCGCAACAGCGCGAGCAGTTGGTCGGTATCGCGCGGATGCAGACCTACCGAAGGCTCATCCAGCACATACAGGGTGTCTACCAGATGCGAGCCGAGGGCGTTGGAGAGCGAGATCCGCTGTGCCTCCCCGCCGCTCAAGGTTCGGGTCTGCCGGTCGAGCGTCAGGTATCCCAGCCCGACGTCACAGAGAAAGCTGAGCCGGGCCTCGAGCTGATCCACGATCAGCTGGGCTATCTCGCGCTCGGTATCGGTGAGGGCAAGCTGCCGGACCCACTGGTGAATGGCGTCGAGCGAACGGGCGGCCACCGAGCCGATTGTGTCCTGACCGATCCGGATCGCCAACGCATCGGGGTTCAGTCGGCTCCCGCCGCAGTCTTCACAGATTTTCGCGAGCTGATACTGGCGGAGGAAAACCCGGATGTACTGCTTGTAGCGCTTCTCCTCGAGGCCCTTAAGAAAGGGGAAGATGCCGACGAACCGCCCTTTGCGACCATAGAGCAACTCCCGGCGGTGAGCGGCTTTCAGCTTGGACCACGGCTTGTTGGGATCGGCGCCAATCGAGCGGGCAAAGTCGAGCAGAATACGGCGGCGAGACTCGTACCTCGGCTTGGTCCAGGGGTCGATGGCGCCTTCGGCCAGGCTCTTCTGCGGGTCGCAGACGATCAGGGACTCGTCGTATTCCAGGACGGCGCCGAAGCCGTTGCAGTGGGCGCAGGCCCCACGGGGATTGTTGAACGAGAAGAGCGCCGGCGTGACCATCACCGACGGCGTATCGCAGCGGCTGCAGGCGGGAAACTCGGTGTAGCGCAGTCGGCCCGGGGAGGTCGTCCTCTCCAGCAATACCACGCCGATGCCTTCGCCCTCCTGAAATGCCGTCGCAATCGCCTCGCATAGCCGGCCGACTGAGCCGGCCTCGGCCACCAGGCGGTCGACCACTACCAGCAGCTCGCTGACGCGGGTGAGGTCCAGCCCCGGCGGCAGCTCTTCCAGATGATGAGGGATGCCATCGGCGAGCACGCGCACAAAGCCCAGCGCCCGGAGGTTCTCGACCACTGCGCTGTGAGTCAGGCGGGCTACCGGCGGCAGCGGAAAACACACCTGAACTCGTCCTGGGCCCTGCGCCAGCACCTCATCAGCCGCAGCGTCAGGTGTGTCTTTCCGGACCGGACTGCCGCAGCGGCGGCAGTAACACCGCCCTACCCGGGCCCAGAGCAGCCGGAGATAGTCGTACACCTCGGTTGCGGTACCCACCGTGGAACGGCTGGAGATAACCGGATTGCGCTGCTCGATGGCGACGGCGGGAGCTATCCCTTCCAGCCGGTCGACCAGGGGTTTCGGCATCCGGTCCAGGAACTGCTTGGCGTAGGTAGAGAGCGACTCGATGTAACGCCGCTGTCCTTCGGCATACAGGGTGTCGAATGCCAGGGTACTCTTGCCTGACCCGCTGGGACCCGTCACCACGATCAGCGACCGGTGCGGCAGGTCGACCGTGATGTTCCGGAGATTGTTCTGCCGGGCGTTGACGATCCTGATATGTGAGTCGGGCATGGATGAAACCTAGGCGGTACGGCGGTAAGGCGGTAAGGCGTTATTGCCACTGCCCCAGTGCCCAGCCCTGCCGCTAAGTTGTTCATCAATGCCCCGTCTCCTGACGCCCAAGCTGCTGCTGCGTGGCTTCGAGGTTTTCGTGGTCGCGTCCCTCCTGGGCTTTGGGGCCACTCTCCTTTACGGCAACAACTTTCCCGCATTCCTGGCCGCCTTGGGCCGGCTGCACTGGATCTGGATCCTGGCCGGCCTAGGGCTGGCCTCCATGGACTGGATCGGGGGAGGACTCCGGCTCTGGGTGGTAGCCCGCCATGTGTACCCCCGGCCTCCGCTCAAAGGCCTCATACTGGCCGGAGGCATGGGGGCCTGGGCGGGCTACATCACCCCGCTCAACACTGGTGCGGGGCCGATGACCATGTACACCATGCGCCGCTACGGCGTGCCGTTGCCGGTGGCGGTCACCTCGACCTTCATGAGCTTCGTGGCCACCGTGCTGTTCTTTGCCATCGCGGGCCCGCTGGCGGTGGTGTTCGGCGCCGGGCGATCGTTGGGACAGCGGGGTAATGTGCTGGGCCTGTCGCTGTTCGATCTGTTCCTCGGCAGCCTCAGCATCATCGCCGGGATTGGCCTCCTCATGGCTGTGGTACTCCTGTTCCCCCGCTTCGTTCGGGATCTGATTCACCGGGCGGCGGAATGGATAGGCCACCGAAGCCAACGATTCGCCGCCCGGCTGACCAAGCTGCAGACCGGCATCGACCAGGCCCATGAGAGTGTGGTCGCCTTCAAGAGCCTCCGCGGACTGTTGGCGTTGTTCTGGGCTACAGTCCTTTCGGGTCCTTCCCACGCGAACAAGCTGCTGGCGGGATATGTGGCGCTGCGAGCGCTAGGCATTCACACGAACTTCGTAGACATCCTGTTGGTGCAGACGCTGGTCATGTTTCTCCTGTACTTCGCTCCCACTCCCGGAGCCTCTGGAGTGGGCGAGGTGCTCTCGGCGGCGCTAATGTCATCCTACGTGCCCCGGGAGCTCACGCCTATCTACATTCTGATCTGGCGATTGACTCTGAGTTACTTCACTCTGGCATTCGGGTTCCTGGTCTTCTCGTCCTGGGTCCGCCAAGGCCTCAGGGGCGTGGAGGATCCGGCTCTGGTGGAACCTGCAGGCTGAGACGCGGAAGCGATGAGCGAACAGGACGAAGTCCTCGACCGAGGCTATGATGCGGCGCTGCTTCGCCGCCTGCTGACCTACCTGCGACCATATCGCGGGCTGACCGGGCTCGCGGTCCTGCTTCTTCTGGCGGGCGCGGGGCTGGCACTGGTGGGGCCGGCCCTAACCCAACGCGCGCTCGATATCGCCATTCCGAACCACGATGCCGGGCTCCTCGGCAGTCTGGCCGCGATCTTCCTGGCCGCCCTCCTCGTGGACTTCGGTGTGGAGTATGGGCAAACGCTGCTGACCGCCTACGTCGGGCAACGGGTCATGTACGACCTCCGGATGCAGATCTTCACCCACCTGCAGCGGCTCAGCATCAGTTACTTCGACCGAAACCCTGTGGGCCGCCTGATGACCCGGGTGACCTCCGACGTCGAGACGCTGAACGAGCTGTTCTCCTCCGGAGTAGTCACCGTATTCGGCGACGTGTTCACTCTGCTGGCCATCATGACGATGATGCTGCTGGTGGACTGGCGTCTGGCACTGGTGACGATCTCGGTTATACCCCTGGTCTGGCTCACCGCGACGGTCTTCCGCCGCCGAGTACGAGAAGCCTTCCGCGACATCAGGGTCCGGCTGGCAAGGCTGAACGCGTATCTGCAGGAACGCCTCTCGGGCATGCGGGTCATCCAGCTGTTCGGCCGGGAGCAGGATTCGGCGGAGCAGTTTGCCGTCCTCAATCGAGACCATCTCCAGGCCCATCTCCGCTCCATCACAGTCTACGCTGTCTTCTTTCCGGTGGTGGAGGTACTCACGGCAGTCGCCACGGCGCTTCTCCTGTATTACGGAGGTCTGCGGACGATCCGGGGAAGCCTCACGGTGGGTGTGTTGGCGGCATTCATTCAGCTCACCCGACGCTTTTTCCAGCCGCTGCAGGACCTTTCGGAGAAGTTCAATCTGCTGCAGAGCGCCATGGCATCATCGGAGCGGGTTTTCGGCTTACTGGACGAGCCGGTTACGGTACTCGAGCCCGAGCGTCCGCTGGGCCTGAATCATGAGGTCAGGGGCGAGGTGCGGTTCGAGAACGTCTGGTTCCGCTACTCTCCCGAGGGCCCTTGGGTGCTGCGCGACGTGAGCTTCACTGCCTCGCCCGGGCAGACCCTGGCGCTGGTTGGACACACCGGGGCGGGGAAGACCACGATCGTGAACCTCCTGCTCCGCTTCTACGATCCCGAGCGAGGCCGCATTCTCCTCGACGGCGTCGATATCCGGCAGCTCTCTACCGCGGAGCTGCGGGGATACATCGGGTTCGTGCAGCAGGACCTGTTCCTCTTTGTGGGCGACATCCTCCACAATCTGACGCTCGGCGCGCCAATCTCGCCCGAAGCCGCCCGACAGGCGGCCATTCGGGTCGGCGCCGACCGCTTCATCGAGCGTCTGCCCTCAGGGTATCAACATCAACTCGGTGAGCGGGGACGGAGTCTGAGCGTGGGTGAACGGCAGCTATTGAGCTTTGCTCGGGCTTTGGCGCTGGATCCCACCATTTTGGTGCTGGACGAAGCCACCAGCTCGGTCGATGCCCAGGCCGAGGGGCAGATCCAGCATGCCATCGCTGAGCTGATGGTGGGGCGGACCAGCATCGTGGTGGCTCACCGGCTCAGTACCATACTCCACGCCGACGAGATCCTGGTTCTCCAGCACGGGGAGATCCGGGAGCGGGGCAGCCATCGGGAGCTGCTGGCTCAGGAGGGACTGTATCAGCGGCTATACCAGCTGCAGCTGCGTGGGCAAGAGGTTCGTAAGATCGCATAATCCCATCGCTTGCCTCGCTACAAACCGGCGGATACGTTTCTCCGATTCGACTTTTTTCCTGGGACATCGATGATCCATCTCGAAGTCGGCGGCGAGCGGTATGCCATAGCCGCCGGTGAGACAGCCATCGGATCGGCGTCGGACAATAAAGTGGTGCTGGAAGGTGCGGGGGTGCGGCCGCGGCACGCGGTGGTGCAGGCGACTCAGGCGGGCGCCGCTGCAATCCGGGCCGCGGCGGCCGAGGCGGAGGTGAGGGTGAATGGGGTTCGCCTGGGGGCGGAGCCCACGCCCCTGCTGCACGGTGACAAGATCGCCATCGGCCAACACGAGCTCCGGGTGGTGGATTCTACCCGCGGTGGCAGCACGCAGCTGTTCGACTCTGGCGCCTTTTCCGATCTGGTGCCCCCCAAGAGCAGCAAGCCGCCCGCCGGAACCACCGGGGGACGGCTGGTCTGTCTTACAGATGGCCGGGAGTACAACGTGGGTCAGGCACCGCTCCGGATTGGCCGGGACGCGAGTTCCGATGTGGTGGTCACCGGTAACGACGTGTCGCGTCAGCATGCCGAGATCCGGTCGGACACTCAGGGTTATCTGCTGGTAGACCTCAGCGTCAACGGCACATACGTCAATGGGGAACGAAGCGGGAAAACCCACCTGTTGGCTCGAGCCGACGTGATCCGGATCGGGAATGACGAGTTTCGCTTCTACGCCGATGCCGCGTCCCGGCCTGCTACTCCAGCTCCCCAGCCCGCCAAGCCGCCTACACCGCCTCCCGGAGCCATCAGCCGGCTCTCCGATACCATGCACGGCTTCCCGGTAGGCGCCGCCACCGCCGAGCAACGGACGCCCACTCCTCCATCGCCGACGGCAGCGCCTTTAGCATCATTTCTGTTCCGTAGCGGAGAGCTCAAGGGGCATCGGTTGCCGATCAAGGTTCCCGTTGCCAATATCGGTCGGGGAGACTACAACGACGTGGTCATTGGGGACCCGAGCGTCAGCACCATGCACGCCAAGCTGCAACGACGCGAGGCCGTATGGATCCTGACTGACCTGGGCTCCACCAACGGGACCTTTGTCGAAGGAGAGCGGCTGACCGGCGAGGCTCCGTTGGGACCGGGGACCACGCTCAAGTTCGGCGATGTTTCAGCGCTGTTCGAGCCGCTCGATGACTCGGTGCCGGCAGCAAAAGCCAACAGCACCCATATGATGTCCCGGATCGAGGCTGAGGCTCCACGGGCCCCGGCGGCTCGGCCGGCGGAAACACCAGGCGATCCGGATCAATCGCCGGCGCAGGTGGCCGAGGCTCCCGAGCCCCGGGTACGCCCGCGCCGCCCGATCCACGTCGCCTCACCACGACCAAAGAGTCCATCCACGATTATGGTGATCGGACTGCTGATTCTAGTAGCTATCCTCGCCTACTTGTTGTCGACCTACTAACGGAGTCTCGTGCACTTCACCTGCGCCGCTCGCACCGACGTCGGCATCGTCCGTTCGGGCAATGAAGACAACTACCTCATGCTGGCCGAGCACGGCATCTTCATCGTGGCCGACGGTATGGGAGGCCACGCGGCCGGTGAGGTGGCGAGCGAGATGGCCGTCAGGATCACCTCGCAGGCAATCGGCTCAGTCCGGGGCCTCACCGACGAAGAGGCCAGCGAGCGGGTACGCACCGCAATCCGCGCCGCCAACGATGCGATCTTCGAGCGCACCCTGTCGGAGCAGGACAAACGGGGAATGGGCACCACTGCCACGGTGCTGGTGCTCTTGCCGCAGCGCTATCTGATCGGTCAGGTGGGAGACAGCCGGGCCTACCTGTTCCGCAATGGTCAATTCCAGCAGCTCACTAAGGACCATTCGTACGTTCAGGAGCAGGTCGATGCCGGGCTGCTCACTCCCGACCAGGCCCGAGTGCACCCCTACAGCAACGTGATCACCCGATGTGTCGGAGCCGGGATCGACGTGGTGCCTGACATCTACTTCGGTACGCTGGATAAAGGAGACATTCTCCTGCTGGCATCCGACGGGCTTACCGGAATGCTGGAGGACGAGCAGCTGCTGCAGATCCTGCGCTCTGAGGGGGGTCCTCAGACCTGGGTGGATCAGATGGTGGCAGAGGCGAATCGACGGGGAGGTCTGGACAACATCACTGCCATCGTGATCCGGATCGACTCGGTAGACAGCAACACGGGAGAGCACCCGGTGGTTCAAACCGCAGCTGGAGAGCGCTCCTGATCAGCGGCGACGGCTCTCCAGCTCCCGCTTGATCCTGGCCCGATAGCCGTCCATCAACATTTGCCCCACCGCGGAGTGGGTGGCCACCCATTCGGCATTCTGGAACGAAGTGGGCTATCACTGAAGTGGCATATTCCTAGCCGGGCAGCTCACCGCCCGTACTCAGCATCCTGGTCTTCCACGCGAGCGAGGCTCTATGGACGTCCTGACCTGGATCATCGTCGGCTTGGTGGCGGGGCTGCTTGCGTCGTTGGTCATGGGAGGGATCGGCTTCGGGATCCTGGGCGACATCATCATAGGGATCTTGGGCGCCCTGTTTGGAGGATGGCTCTTCGGGCGAATGGGTTGGAGTGCCCCTGCTTCAGGAATTGCCGGCACCATCTTTGTCGCTTTCATTGGTGCGGTGGTCCTGCTGCTCATCATTCGTCTACTGCGGGGAGCACGGCGGACACCGTAGCCGAGAGCTCCCGCTCCATCCGGATGTTGGCTCGCTCGTAGCGCTCATCTTCAGCGAGGGGCACCCGAACGAAGCCGTGCTTCTGGTACAGCCGGATGGCAGGTTCGAGCACCGTGTTTGATACGATGATCATGCGCTTGCCGCCGGCCTGGACGGCAAACAGAATAGCGGCCTCCATGAGACGGTCTCCGTAGCCGCGGCCTCGCGCCGACGGAGCAACGGCCATTTTGGCAATCTCGAAATCCTCCCCGTTGTGCCGCAGCACGGCACAGGTCCCCTGCACCTGGTTCCCCTCGAGTACGAAGAAAATCTGCCCGCCGGCGGCCAGCACTTTGGATGCGGGATCGTGGAAGATTTCACGATCCGCTTCTTCCAGCACAAAGTACGTTTCGATCCACTCGCGATTGAGCTGCTCGAACGCGCTTCTGAACTCTTCACGGTAGGGCATTACGGTGACAGCTTCCATGCGCGCTCTCCTTCGGTCGTTCTCCATCGGCTCGGTCCTGATTCTGACCGCAGGTTGCGCCGGCCGGAGCCAGCGGCCGGCACCCAATCCGGATGATCCAGCCATGGTGCAGGTGGACAACCGCGGATTTGCCGACATGGTGATCTATGCCGTGAGCGGATCGCAGCGCGTCCGTCTTGGCCTGGCCACCGGCAACTCGACTAAATCGTTCACTATCCCCGCAGCGCTCATCCGGGGATCCAGTCCGCTGAAATTTCTGGCCGACCCAATCGGGGGAAGCCGGAGTCCCATTACAGAAGAGATAGTGGTGCAGCCGGGGGACATCGTAGCGCTCACGATTCCTCCATGATGTCCAGATGTGAGCGGCACCACAACTCTTCGTTCCAGGCAGGCCTAGCTTGCTGCCAAGGAGGTGCATATGCCACGCAAAAATGATGAGCCTTTGCCCGAATCAGGCATGGGGGGCGCTTCCGATGCCGGCGCCCATGGGGTTCACCCTGCATCGGCCATACGGGTCGAAGGGTCACCTCTGCCGGACGAGGCCGTTGGCGATGCGGCCATCGAGCGCCGCCGGCACCGGGACAGCAACTACAGCGGGCCGGAGCGAAGGATGGGGGCGACGAAACATCGGGACTGAGGAGCGGACAGCGATGATGGAGGTAATGGAAAGGGTTCAGACCACCCCTGGAAACCGAATCGGTGGCCGGCCTGACCGGGTGGCCTCGGACCTCGCCTATTTAACGATTGGGTTCGTCAATGTATGTCTGTTCGGCCGGCCCGGCGCTCCCAACGGGGGCTGGGTCCTGATCGATGCCGGGCTGCCTGGATCGGCATCACGAATCAGACGGGCGGCCCATGAGTGGATTGGGCCTTGGGCTCGGCCTTCCGCCATCATTCTTACCCATGGCCACTTCGATCATGTCGGCGCCCTGAGGACTTTGGCCGAGCAGTGGGACGTACCGGTGTATGCTCACCCCCTGGAACATCCCTACCTGTCGGGTCGCTCCTCCTATCCGCCTCCCGATCCCACGGTGGGTGGCGGGGCCATGGCTGCGCTCTCCCGCTTCTATCCTCGTGGCCCCATCAATTTGGGGCAGCGGCTACGCGCCCTGCCGGATGACGGCTCGATACCCGGAATGCCGGGATGGCGATGGGTTCCTACCCCGGGGCATACGCCGGGGCACGTGTCGTTCTTCCGGGAGGCCGATCGGACCTTGATTGCGGGGGACGCGTTTGTCACCACCAAGCAGGAGTCGGCGCTCGCCGCGCTGACGCAGAGACCCGAGATGCACGGGCCGCCGACCTACTTTACCCCGGACTGGGAAAATGCCCGCCGGTCAGTTCAGCGGCTGGCCAACTTGGAGCCGCTCCGGATCATTACCGGCCACGGGCCCCCGATGCAGGGAGATGGTATGCTGAGTGGATTGCAGGATCTGGCCCGGAACTTCGAACGTCTCGCGGTCCCAGCTCATGGCAGGTACGTAGGGCGCCCGGCGGTGGCGGATGAGACCGGAGTTGTTGCGGTGCCTCCGCCGATACCGGATCCGCTGCCGCGCATCGCGCTGGGCGTCGGTCTGGGACTTCTGCTTGCGGCGGCACTGAGGAAGTCGCG
The DNA here is from genome assembly GCA_963698975.1 of uncultured Gemmatimonadales bacterium. Lineage (GTDB taxonomy): Bacteria > Gemmatimonadota > Gemmatimonadetes > Gemmatimonadales > GWC2-71-9 > CAVVWJ01. The sequence continues at coordinate 37,826 of CAVOSV010000002.1, read as the reverse complement.
CAGGCCTGCGAGTTAGTGCCGGGCGAAAGAGCGGGTGGAACCATCAGACTGAAAGGCCAGTACCTCAAAGCCTCCCACGGCTGAGTCGGATTCTGCCATGCCCGGGGTGCCCGCCGGCATCCCCGGTACTGCAAGGCCTCCGGCCTTCGGGCGATCCGAGAGCAGTTTCCTGATGTCAGCTGCGGGCACGTGACCCTCGATTAGATACCCTCCTACAAGCGCCGTGTGGCAGGACCGTACTGCCTTGGGAACGCCCAGCTCGTCTTTCAACCGGTCCATGTCTTCCTCATCGTGGACCACGGGTTTAAAGCCCTGCGATGTCAGATGGTCGACCCACTTGGCGCAACAACCACAGCTGCGGCTCTTGTACACGGTGATGGTCGTGGGAGCCGCCGCGGCCCATCCGGTCCGGCGTCCCGCGATGATGAGCCCGGCAATTCCAGCCACAAATCCGCGTCTGCTCAGCATAGTTCCTCTTTATACCAGGGCCTGCTGTTCATCCAGCCTCCGCTCCACCTCCGCGGCAGGCCAGGTCAGAATGTCCAGGACCGGTGCAAGTGATCGGCTGGGAGGTGTGGCCACGAAGATACGAAGCCGGCGGGCACTTTGGTACAGCTCGTCGGCTACTCGGGGAAGCCCCAAGTGTCCAATTCGACCGGCGTCCGTCAGACGTTCCACTGTTCCGGAGCGAGTCCGCAGCGGGAGATTGACTCCCAGCATCGCCGATCGGGCGGGGAAATCGATCAGCACGCACCCGGTCGGCACACCGCTCTGATCGGCCACCGCATTTTCCACCCGCTCCAGCAGATCCGGGTCATTCGCGACCCACGGCTGAACGTCACCCGGTACCTCACTTGCGGGAAGATCTATCGCGCGCTTGTGGAGCCGGCGGGCACGAATGCAGCGGGCCAGCGCATTCCGATCTCTGATGAGCAGCTCCATCAAGCCATCGTCGGTGGACTCCGCGATGCTCTCAGCGGTGACGGTACCGCGCCGCACGGCCTCTCGCACCGCGCGCTTGAACATGCAGGTGGCGGAGCGGACCGCGTGGTGCCAATACACGTTGCGATACATCTGGTACTTGGCAAACAGGAGTGATTCGAGCGCGCTGACGCCTTTTTCCTGGATTCCAATCTCCCAACGGCCATTGGTCACCTCCACCAGGGTCAGGGAGGAGAGCAGCCGGTCCACATCGACCGTACCATAAGGAACCCCGCACATCCGGGCGTCGCGGCTCAGATAATCCACCTTGTCCAGATCGATGGTGCCGGAGATCAGCCCCTGCAGCGGGCTCGGGCTCTTGCCGGCGATGAGGGCTCCTATGGTCTCAGGAAAGGTCCTACCGCCGACCTGGACCAAGCACTCGCCCAGCTCTCCCTCGAAAAGCTTGCGTACACCCAGGGCTTCGTGCGAGGGGAAACCTGCCTCCTCCAGTGCATGGGAAAATGGATAGTGGCCGATGTCGTGGAGCAGCGCGGCCATCCGAACGGCTACGCAGTCATCGTGCAGTTGAGGCGGCAGCTCACCCAGCTCGTCGAGCGCTGCGATTGCGCGACGAGTGAGGTGGTAAGCACCCAGGGCGTGCTCGAAGCGGGTATGGGTTGCTCCCGGATATACCAGGAAGCTGTGCCCGACCTGGCGAATGTAGCGAAGGCGCTGAACGGTGGGTGTGTCGAGTGCGAGCAGGGCGGCTCGGTCGAGCCGAATGTTGTCCCAAAGAGGATCGCGAATGATTTCGGTGTAGGAGGGCGGCGGGGCAGCGGGGCAGTCTTCTTCGGCAGCAGTCATCGGCAGGTCTTTGCCTGGAGCCGCTCTTGCGTTTGCCGCCCCACTGCCCCGCCGCCGCGCCGCGCTACTCACGCTGGTCCTGCGGCTGCCACCGAAGAGGGAACGCCGGCCCGATACTGCTCGAAGTTTTCCCGGAACATGGTGGCAAGCTTCTTGGCCTGGGCATCGTATGCCGCTGGATCAGACCAGGTTTTCCGGGGAGAGAGAAGCTCGGTGGGCACGCCTTCGACTTTGTCGGGAACTTCGAATCCGAAAACCGGATCTTGGCTGAACTTGGCGTTGTCCAGGGCCCCGGACAGCGCCGCCCGCAGCATGGTTCGGGTGTGGCCGAGCTTCATTCGGGTCCCGACGCCATAGGGACCACCGGTCCAGCCGGTGTTCACCAGCCATACCTTCACTTTGTGCCGCGCAATGCGCTCGCCCAACATGGCCGCGTAGACTCCGGGGTGAAGCGGCAGAAATGGTGCTCCGAAGCAAGCCGAAAAGGTGGCGGAGGGCTCGGTGACACCGCGCTCGGTACCGGCCACCTTGGCCGTGTACCCAGACAGGAAATGGTACATCGCCTGTTCGGCGTTGAGACGAGCAATTGGAGGCATCACTCCGAAGGCGTCGGCGGCCAGGAACACGATGTTCTTCGGATGGCCACCCGCCCCGCTGGGCAAATGGTTGGGGATGGCGTCAATGGCGTAGCAGGCGCGGGTATTCTCGGTAATGGTGTCGGCATCGAAGTTGACTGCCCGGGTGCCCGGATCGAGCACCACGTTTTCCAGAACCGTGCCGAATTTCTGCGTGGCAGCGTAGATCTCTGGCTCGGTGTCGGGCCGGAGCCTGATCACCTTGGCGTAACAGCCGCCCTCAAAGTTGAAGACGCCACGATCGCTCCAGCCGTGCTCATCGTCCCCGATGAGCTGGCGGCTGGGATCGGCGGACAGAGTGGTTTTCCCGGTGCCCGACAAACCGAAGAAGACCGCGGTGTCTCCCACCGGCCCCTGGTTGGCGGAGCAGTGCATGGGCAGCACGCCCTGGGACGGTAGCAGATAGTTCAACGCGGTAAAGATCGATTTCTTCATTTCGCCGGCGTATCGGGTGCCGCCGATCAGTACCACCCGCTTGGCCAGGTTGAGCACAACGAACGTGCCCGAGCGGGTGCCGTGGCGCGCCGGATCGGCCTGAAGCTCCGGAGCGTGAAGAACGGTGAAGCCGGGGCGAAATTGCGCCAGCTCTGCGGGCAGCGCGCGGATGAACATGTTGCGAACGAAGAGCGCGTGCCACGCATTGGGAGTGATGAATCGGACCGGCAGCCGGTACGCTGGATCGGCGCCGGCAAAGAGATCCTGAACGAACACCTCGCGGGCATCGAGATACGCCCGGATGTCCTCTTGCAGCCGCTCGAAGGCCGTGGGGTCCAGCCGAACGTTCTTTTCCCACCAGATGCGCTCAGTCAATCCGGACTCGTCTACCAGGAACTTGTCTTTGGCTGATCGGCCGGTGTGGGGCGCGGTGACCGCGGTAAACGCTCCGCAGTCTGTGAGAGAGCCCTCACCCCGGCGGAGTGCGTGCTCGATCAGCGCCGGGGGGGTCAGATTCGCGTGTATCCGGATGGGAAAAAGGCCGTGCTCTACGAGGGTGAGGTTCTCTCGTTGAACGGTTGTGTCGGTGGTCATACGCTCCCGCTGCACGTTAAGCGCGAAAGATCAATGTTCGGACTGCTTGGGGCAACCTCAGTGAACCGGTACCGAGACATTCGGCTGCACGTGGTAGGCCCGCTCGATGGTGCCCACGTCGCGGGTGCTCAGCTCGGATACAACCGGATCGACATACATGATGTCGGTTGCCACCGAGGAATGAGTGAAGATGCCCATCGCATGTCCCAGTTCGTGGGTGGCAGTGAGCGCCAGACATTCGCTGACGCCGGGAGTTGCCGCGTCGAAGCGGGGAAGCAGGAAGACCCGAACAGGGTACTGGATGGTCCGGCTGCCGGGCAGCGGGACGATGTCTGTTCCACCTTCACACTCCGGAGCCAGGCTCAGCTCCAGCCGGGCTGCCTCCGCAGGGAGCTTGGCCGGACTGTCCGCGCGGATGATTATATCCGCCGCGTTCGAGTCCGGTACCAGAACCGCGTCGAACTCACGATACAGAAACCCGGCCTTCCACACGTCGATGGCATGGGTGACGTGACTGGGGAAATCCAGGGTGTCCTGGGCCCAGATCTTGACCGGCAGCATCGAGCGTGGCCAATGGAAGCTCAGCGTATCGGTGGTGCCAGTGCCGGTGGAGGTTATGAAGCGCCACTCGTACACGTCGCTACGCCCCGGCGCGGCGATGTCGGCACATGAAAGGCCGGCCGCGGCGGCCAGGAGCGTTCCAAGTATCGGCAGGGTTGAGCCCAGCTTCATCGACGGGCCCGGGCCAGACCGAGGGACAGCGAAATCCGTTGCACGCCCTGGCTGCCGGTGAAGCCTCGTGCGTCGAGCTGGTCGGTGGAAAATCGATGAAAATCGTATCTGAGGCTGACCATCAGGTCCCAGTGAGTCAGCAGTGGCGGGCGATAGTCGAAGCCGGCACCCGCCAGGAATCGGGTGGTTCCCCCGCTGAGAAAGATGCCGCTATCGTCTGAGGGCAAGTAGCTGATCAGTCCAGCACCTGCTCGCCAGCTGGCCCGATGCCTGATAGGCCCTTCCAGATTGAAGAGGACCGAGCCGGTGGCAAGGGTACCCAGATCCGTATCCAGGTCGGCTTCAGTACTGTGGTACCCTGAGGAGGACAGCGCGGTTTCGAGTCCGGCCGTGTACCCGGGAGCGATCGGAAATGAGACCCCAAAAGCTAGAGTGGGGGCCAGGCTTTGCTGGGTCACGATATCCTGAACGATGTTGTCGGTGACCAGGTCGGTTGCGAAGGTCACCCCCAGCCTGGCGTAATAATCGGTCTGAGCGCGGGCTGTCGACACTCCCACAGCCGGCCAGACGCAAAGGAGTGTCAGGAGGGGTCGCATCGAGCAAGTATGGATGGACAGGGGCAAGGGGTCAACGCGATGCGTGGACCGCTCGCGCGTACGCGCGAAGGCGTCGCAACATCTTTCGATCGGCGGTCACGCCGTCCTTGCCCTTGGGTGTTTCCAGGATCTTGATCGCGTGATCGAATCGGGGGTCAGTCATGATCCGGCGAAACGGACCCGGGCCCAGCGATCCTTCCGCAATCAGCTCGTGTCGATCGCGACAGGATGCAAAAGGTGTCTTCGAATCGTTGAGATGCAGACAGCGGAGGAGATCGAGACCGAGCACCGCGTCCCATTGTTGCCAGACGCCTTCATAGTCCCGCACCAGATCGTAGCCCGACGAGTAGAGGTGGCAGGTGTCGGCGCAGTACGCCACCCGGTGCCGGATATCAGACCCAATCATCTGGCGGAGTGCCGCCAGCTCTTCGAAATTGCTGCCGAGCGCGGTGCCGCAGCCGGCGGTGGTTTCCAGCAGTACCACCACGGATCCAGGCACCGCGCGCAGACAGCGGCTATAGGCAGCGGCATTCCGTCTGAGCCCCGCTTTCCGGGTATCCATGTAGTTGCCGGGGTGCGACACCAGGTAGGGAATGCCGAAGGCCTCGCAACGGCGGAGCTCGCCGATGAAAGCGGCCTCGGACCGGGCACTTAAGACAGGGTCAGGAGTGGCGAGGTTGATAAGGTACGAATCATGCGCCACTATACTGGTGAACCGGTGCCGCTCACACTGCTGGCGAAAGGCGGCAAACGACTCCGCGGGAATGCTCGGTTCACGCCACTGACTTGGCGTCTTGGTAAAGACCTGAATGGCCGTCGCTCCAATCGCCTTTCCTCTGATCGGCGCCTTGTCGACGCCTCCCTGGACCGACACATGAGCTCCCAGCTGTTCACCTATTCGCACCTGGCGCATGCACTCCTCTGTCTGATGTGACCGAGCCTTCACCTGAACTGCACACCCGCCCCCGGGTTCTCTTGCTGGGGGAAGCCGCTGCCCGGCCGGAGGGGCTGGAGCGGGCACTCACTCGTGCCGGCTTTCAGCTCCTCGAGCAGGAAGACCCCGACCTTCATCCGGCCAGTGATGCGATTCTCATCACCCTGAGCCAGTTGGGACCGGGTGATCGGCTGATAGCCGGTTACCCGGTAAACCACGGGTCCACCCCCCAGGTCGTGGTGCTCTCGAACCCGGATCCGGATGGGCCGGCCTCGGCCCTGGCCCGCGGTGCCGCCGACGCCTTGATCGCCCCGGTTCACCTGCCTGAGCTCTGTGCCCGGATTTACGCCCGGATCCGGGAGCACCGCCAGTCGGGGGAGTCGGCCGCCGAAACCACTGAATTAGGGTCGGCGCCGGCCTCGAACGGGCGAGCCTCCGCCGAGGCCGCCCTCCCGACCCAGGTTTCTGAAGACCTGGAGCAGCGGGTCCAGGAAGAATTCGAGCGGGCCCGGCGCTACTCCCTGAGCTTCAGCTTGATTTTACTAGGAGTGGACGAGCTGCAGGACTCCGAACAGCGGCAGGGGCCCGAGGCCGCCGCTCGCCTCCGTGAAGAGGTAACGCAGACCCTGCGGCGGGAGCTGAGGGTGCCGGATCTGGTCGCTCCCTACGGCAGCGGGGAGTTTGCCATCGTCCTCCCTGAGACCGGCCAATCGGGGGCTCGCCAGTCGCTGATTCGGGTGCGGGAACGGCTGACGTCGCTCCCCTTGGAGGGAGATCCCCGGTTCGGGTCGGCCCGATTCAGCGCGGGGATCGTCACCTTCCCCCACCCGGCCGCCTTCCAGCCGGACGATCTCTTCGCGATGGCCGAAGCGGCCCTGATGCGGGGACGGGCCCAGTCGAGCGAGCGGATCGGGGTGGCGGTCTAAGCGGGGGCAGGGGGGCGGTAAGCGGGGAGGTAAAAGCAACAGTATCGAATCTCGATCCCGCAAACCTCCCCGCCTCCCATCTTCCCCCTTACTTCCTGCGAAGCCACGTTGTCGGATCGAGGGCAATCTGGTTTTCCCCTCTGATCTCGAAGTGCAGATGAGGACCGTAGTCCGAGTTCTGGCCCCCTACCGTACCAATCACTCGTCCCTTGTCCACCGAAGCGCCGTTCTTCACCTCGGCTGACTCCAGGTGGGAGTAGACCGAGTAGTAGCCGTTGCCGTGTTCCAGCACGATGGTTAACCCATAAGTGCCGAACTGACCCACCAGACGAACCTTCCCTGATTCCACCGCTTTGACCGGCGTGCCCACGGGGGCGGCAATGCCTACCCCATTCCAGCGAATGATTCCGCCGCTCGGGAGGGTGTCACGGCCGAAGTGGTATACGATGGCGCCTTCGACCGGCCAATCCAACTTGCCCAGGTCTGCCGTCGTAATAGATCCGGGGGCGGCCACAGCGCCGCGCAGCGCGCCGCGGGCCAGCTCGTCGCGGCGGGAGCGCTCCAGCGCTGCCAGCAGGCCGTTCAGACGCGATTCGTCTTTCTGCAGCTGGGTAAGCCGTCGCTCGGTGCTGCGGGCAGAGCGCTGCAAGGTCTGCAGTTTGCTAGCCCGCTCTGAAGCCAGCTCGGTGTAGCGGCTGAACTCCGCCTCGCGTTCCTCCCTCCGCCGATCCAGCTCGCCCCGGACGTTCAGAATGTTGTTGCGCTGCTGGACTACACGGTTTCGTAGCTTCTCGACGTCATCGACCAGGGCCCGGTCCTGTTCACTGGTGAGATAGAGATATTTGTATCGGCTGAGCAGGTCCCCAAAAGATTCGGCGGCAAGAAGGACCTGGAAGGTGTGCAGCGGGCCCCGCTTGTAGATGTCGATCAGCCGCCGCTCCAGCACGGCCCGGCGTTCGGCCAGGTTGTCCTGCGCCAGAATCAGCTCCGCGCTCGAACGATCGAGCTGAGAAGCCAATCCTCCGATCTGGCGCTCGATCTCGCCCACAATGCGCTGGGTGGATTCGCGCTGCCGCTCCAGGTTGCTCAACTCGTCATTCACGTCGTGCACCTGGCCCTGCAGCCGCTCCCGCTGCCGCTCCAGACGGTCTCGTTCGGCGCGGATCTCCTCCAATCGCCGACGGGATTCCTCGAGATCCGGCGCTCCTTGGGCGTGCGCGGGACTTACGTAAGAGAACAGGAGGGTTGTTGCGGCGAGCGGGACAGCGGGGCAGCGGGGCAGGATGACAGCCAAAGCACACCGAAGCGTGAGATGCAGCCGCAGCGAACCGCCCCGCCGCCCCGCCGCCCCGCTGCCCGCCCTACACATGCTTCAAATGCCGCCCCACGCTCACCAGACTGCCGGCCAGGCCGAGGAGCACCCCGAAGATGACGATCACGACCATGTGCTCAGGGGTAAAGAAGAGGAGACCGGCAAACGTCCCTCCGCTCTTGTCTCGAAAGAGGAGATAGCCGGCATAACACAAAACCAGGGAGAGCAACCCGCCCAGCAGGCCCTTGAGCGCCCCCTCCAGCAGGAACGGCCCCCGGATGAACCAGTTGGTTGCCCCCACCAGCCGCATGATGGAGATCTCCCGGGCTCGCTGGAGAATGGTGAGCCGGATGGTGACGCCAATGATCACCACCGCCACCGCGGCAAAGGCGAGACCGATCACCAGACCTACCAGACCCGTGATGTTGCGGAGATGGTCGAGCTTCTCCACCCACTCCCGGCCGTAGCGCACATCATCGATAAACCCGAAGCCTTTGAGCCGCTGGGCCACCCGCTCGACTGCCGCGGCATCGCGAAATCCATCCTTGAGCCGGACCTCGATGGATGCGGGAAGCGGGTTCACCTGGAGATCGCGATAGGCATCGCGAAACTCCACCAGCTCATTGCGGGCCCGCTGCAGCGCCTCCTCCTCGCTGACATAGCCGACCTCCTTCACCTCGGGAAACGCGGAGATGTCCTGAGTGGCGACGGCGATGGCCTCGGAGGGTGTTCCCCGGAGAATGAACCCGACGATCTCGACGCGCTCCTCCAGGCCTCGCAGCGCCTGGCGGAGATTCAGCGCGACCAGGCCGAAGAGACCGACCGTGAAGAGCGAGAAGGCGATCGTAGTGACGGAGAGCGCCGAGAGGAGCGGGGCCCGGCGAAACGACAGGAGCGCCTCGCGGGTCAGGAGCTTCACTTGGCCTCCGCCTGGGCCTCGTCCACCTGGCTGTCGTATACCACGCTTCCCTCCCGCATTTCGATGATGCGATAGGAAGTTTGCCGGACCAGATCGAGGTCGTGCGTGGCCATGACCACCACGGTTCCACCCGCGTTGATGTCGCGCAGCAGCTGAAACACCCCGCGCGTGGCCCGCTCGTCCAGATTGCCGGTGGGCTCGTCGGCCAGGAGAATGGCGGGGTCGTTTACCAGCGCGCGGGCGATTGCAACTCGCTGCTGCTCGCCGCCCGATAGCTCGCGCGGGTAGGCCCGGCTCTTGGCCGAGAGGCCGACCTGGGTGAGCACTCGCATGACGCGGGCTGCGATGGTATCGGTTCTGGCGCCGGTCACTTCCAGGGCAAACGCAATGTTCTCGGCAGCGGTCCGGTCTTCCAGCAGCCGGAAATCCTGGAACACCACGCCCAGCCGACGGCGCAGGCGAGGGACCTCGTCAGCCTTGAGAGCGATGACGTTGTATCCGGACACCCGCACCTCCCCGGCGCTGGGCTTCTGTTCGGCAAACAGAAGCTTCATGATGGTGGATTTGCCGGCGCCGGAATGCCCGGTGAGAAATACGAACTCGCCCTTGGAGACGTGAAAGGTCACGTCCTTCAGGGCCAGTGCACCGTTAGGATAAGCTTTGTATACGTTGGCGAAACGGATCACGGCAGGAAAATAACGGTTTACCCCTCACTTCTCACTTCTCAGCGCCTGCTCCAGATCGGCGATGATATCCTCCGCGTCCTCCAGCCCGCAGCTCAGCCGCAGGAACCCGTCGGGGATCCCGATCTTTGCCCGTCCCTCAGCCCCGATGCTCTTGTGCGACGTGAGCCGCGGTTCCGAGACCAGCGTCTCGACTCCCGCCAGACTGGGCGCGTGGGCGATCATCTTCAGCCGCTTGAGGAGCCGCTCCGCCGCTCGGACGCCACCCTTGAGCTCGAGCCCCACCATGCCGCCGAATCCATGCAGCACCTTTTTGGCGTGTGCGTGATCGGGGTGAGACGGCAGGCCGGGGTAGTGCACCCGTGAGATCCCGCTCTGGGTCTCGGCCCAAGTGGCGACGGCGAGACCGTTGGCGTTGTGCCGTTCCATCCGGACGCCGAGCGTGCGCATTCCGCGATCGATGAGCCAGGCGGCGTGGGGATCGATCGCCTGACCCCAGAGGCGCATCAGGCGGCTCACCTCCTCCACCAGTGAGGTGGAGCCCGCAACGGCCCCGGCAATCACGTCGCTGTGTCCGTTGAGGTACTTGGTTGCGCTGGTGATGACCACGTCGGCGCCGTGCTCGATCGGCTGAAAATTGAAGGGACTGGCAAAGGTGGCGTCCACCAGCAGCGCAAGTCCCTCTTCCTCTGCTGCGTACGCGATGGGCCCGAGATCGATCACTCGCATCAGCGGATTGGTGGGCGACTCGACGAAGATGGCGCGAGTGGCCTTCTTGACTGCCTTGCGCCAGTGCCGCGGCTGCTCGGGATTCACGTAGGTCACATCGATCCCGAATCGCGCCAGCTCCTGATCGAACAGGTGTTGGGTGCCTCCATAGATCCAGCTGCTGGAGATCAGATGATCGCCCGGGCGCAGCACCGCCAGGTGAGCCAGGGCCGTGGCACCCATGCCGCTGGCCACGAAAATGGCATCCTCGGTGCCCTCGAGCAGGGCGTACTTCTTGGCCAGCGCGAGCTGATTGGGATTGTTGCCGTAGCGGCTGTAGAGCACCTCCTCGTCGCTGCCGACCGGATTGATGAAGGTGCTGCTCTGCTGAATGGCGGGGGCCACCGGCGACCAGTCCGGCCGCCGCTGCGGAATGCCATGGATGGCGGTGGTGGAAAACCCCTGTCGCCGGCTCATGCCGTGGGAAGAGGGTGATATACCTCGTCAACCAACAGCACCAGTCGGCGGGCGGCAAGGCTGCGAAGAGCGTCGCGACTCCGGCTTTCCAGCCAACCCATCGCCCGAGCCAGATCGGCCACTCCGAGCGGGCCGCGATCGCAGATGCAGGCAAAGGCCTCGCGGGCGTCTGACGGAACCCAGCCCAGCAGGCGCGGCTCTCCCTTGTCGGGCGGCACCGCTGCCACCGCCAAACGATGATGAGTGAGCACGTGATCAATTGCCTCGTGCTGATCTTCACGGAGACCTTGCAGCACGAAGAAACAGACGTCTCTTCCGGCCAACAGCAGCTTGGCCACGACCTCATCGGCGCAGCTCAAGTCCACCAACTCGATCTCGGAGAAATCCAGCAGTGCGGTGAGGCAGTGGCTCCGAGCCAGGGTCTCCTCGATTCTGGTTCGGACGGCGGCACCAGTGGGACGGGTAACGAGATTGCGGTACGGCGCGGCAACGGCCTCGCGCAGCAGGTGCCCGATCCTGATGGTCTGGATCACGAGCGCTCCGCCTGCTGAGCCGGAATGATGATTTGCACCTGAGCACCGGGAAAAAAGGGCAGGCGCTCGGTCAAAGGAGCGTCTTCGTCCCAGGGGGGAACAATGGAGAGACGGGCGGTGCCACTGCGTATGGAGATCTTTCCCTCCCATTGATCCAGGAAGCGCTTGATGAACGCGAGCCCTTGGCCCCGGCCCGGATCGCGAAACCGGCTGACCCCCTGGATGAGGGCTGCTTCCAGCGCCGCGCCGTCTCCCCAGCGCTCGCCGAACCGTTTGGCGTGAGTGCTTTCGAGTGAGCGGCGGAAGCCGACCCCGGAATCGCTGACGGCGATGACAACCACTCTGCGGCCGAGCCGGCGACGGAAGGTATATGCCTGCACGGCCACCCAGCCGCTGGTGCCGGCGTGCTCCACAATATTCTGGCAGGCTTCGGAAAGCGCCATACTGAAGCGGAGCGTCGCTTTCATTTCCAGTCCCAGCTCACCATGCAGAATCCGGGATGCTCCCTCGGAGATCTTGTCGACGACGCTGTGCACGTCCTCTGAGGCCCGCACCGGTGTGACGTCGAGCAACACGTCCGAGGGGCCGGTAGTGGTGGCCCGCGGAACCTTGCCGTGCAGCTCGAACAGTTCGGCCGCCTGCTGGAAGAACCCGGCTCTTGCCCAGTAGCGCTTGACCTCATCGCTGGTGGGGACAGTGAGGAGTGGTTTTTCCCGCCGGGCTTCCGCCAGGGCCTGCCCAGCAGTGAGGAGACCGATCAGCCCATAGGGCGAGGCCCACTGGGTGCCCCGGGCATCGAACAACAGTTTTGCCTCGGGCGGCCATTCGCCGAAACCTTCGGCAAAGCTGTCGAAGCTGCGGTCATCGAAGTGCGCCGGGACCTCGACCACCCGGGTCACAGCAGCACCAGCTCGCCCCGCAGGTATCGCGAGAGGCCGCTTGCCCCTCGAAAGGCGGCGTTGCGAGCCGCGAGAGTTGCGGCGTGCCGTAAAGCCGGCTCCACTGAGTCCCCGGCCAGGAGCCGGGCGAACACGGCGGCTCCGAACACGTCGCCGCAGCCGGTGGGATCGAGAGCCTCGACATTCGGAGCGGGGATGAGAGCCGTGCGGACGGTCGGACGGTCGAACGGCCCGGCGGCCGAGGAATCTGAGATGGGTGCTGGAGAACCCAGACCGGCAGACCGCCCGACCGCCTGACCGTCTGTCCGTCCGGCCGCCAGCCCGTCGAAGCCTGGCGCGGCTACGTACGCCGCCCCCCGTGGCCCCAGCGTAACGGTGAGCAGAGAAACCCCAACGGCCATGGCCTCGGCTGCCAGGATCAGGGGATCCGCCGTGAGCTGGTGCATCTCATCCTCATTGAGCTGGACAAAATCAAAACAGCCGAACCAGCTGGGCGCGTCGGGCAGTGGACGCAGCACCCGGATCCCGTCCTGCTGCATACCCAGAAACAGGCTGTGAAGGTCGGCATAGATGGGCCCCCGGAAACCCTGCCGGAGAGCCTGGGCTGTCCCCAGACAGAGCTCGAATCCGGAGATGAAATTCACATAGATGGCATCCAGGTCTTTCACCATCGGACCCAACTCGGCCCAGGTCCAGCCCGGAACGCCACCCGACATGCGCTCGCACCTGCGCTCGGTTGACTCGTAGTGCAGCACCACCCGGTTGTTGGGGGTGGTGACCTCTACGCAGCGTGCGCCCGGCGCGAGTCGAACCAGACCGCTCAGGAGCCGCTGGGCCTCTGCGCTGAGATCCCGGCCGACCTTGATCAGCGGAACGATCTCCCAATCGGGAGAGAGACTGGCATCGAGTCCCCCGAGCGCGTAGGCGATCCCGCCCCACTCCTCTACCGGCGGGGCCGTCCGATCGCGTCCGTGGATCTGATCCCAGACCAGAGACCCTACGATGCCGACTTTACGCACAGCACTCGAGATAGACCTTGGCTGCCCCGTACACCCCGGCCGTCCCCGACAACTCACAGGGTATGATGCGACACACGCTGACCGCCGGCTTGAAGGCCCGCCGGGCCACTTCGCGCCTCAGTGGATCGAACAGGCGGTCGCCGGCGAGGGTGACGCCGCCACACACGACGACTACTTCAGGATTGAAGACATTCACCAGGTTGGCGATCCCCGCGCCGAGGAACTTGGCCGTGTCGTTCACCACCTCGAGAGCGAGCTGGTCTCCATCGTGCGCGGCCTGATACACTGTCTGCGCCGTGACCTGCCGGAGGTCGCCTCCGACATAGTCGGCTAGCCGGCTTACCGCGCCTGCCTTGAGCTCCTCCACCGCCCGCATCGCGATGTTGGGTCCCGAGGCATACGCCTCGAGACACCCGTAATTGCCGCACTTGCAGCGGCGGCCTTCGGTGTCGATGGTGGTATGCCCGATCTCGCCGGCGCAGTCGGATGCCCCGTGGTACAATTTGCCGTCCACGATTATGCCGCCTCCAATGCCGGTACCGATGGTGATCCCGATCGCGTTGCGAGTTCCCCGGGCCGCGCCCATCCACCATTCGCCCAGAACCGCGCAATTGGCGTCGTTGTCGAGTGCGGCCGGGAGCCCCAGTCGCTCGTGGATGATCTGCCGGAGCGGCAGATTGACCCAGCCCAGGTTCGGGGTGAGCAGCACGATGCCCCTCTTGGTGTCCAGAGGACCTGGTGCTCCCACCCCGACACCGATGATGTCAGCCCCTCGGACTTCTTGCCGAGTCCGTTCGATGGTTCGCTGGGCCAGCGTGATGAGCCGGTCGAGCACATCGCTCTGCCCGGCCTCCGCATGGGTAGGTTCGCTGTCCAGCGCGTGCAGCTCGGAGCCATCCTCGGCCACGCTGCCCACGACGAGATTGGTTCCGCCTATATCAATTCCGAGGACAAATCGCACCCGATTCCTCCGCACTCACGATATTGGCAACTGCTTCCAGCACCGCTTCGACCGACAAATCACGCATGCACCGATGGTGCCCCAGTGGACAGCGGGGAGGACCATGAGTCGAGCAGGGCCGGCAGCTCAGCCCGGGATGACCTAGCGTTAGGTCGCCTGGGCGCCGAGGCCCAAATCCAAACTCGGGCACTGTCGGGCCGAACAGCGCGATAATGGGCGTGCCCACCGCGGTAGCCAGGTGCAGCGGAGCGGAATCGTTGGTGACCAGCACCGAAGCCCGCTGAATCACCGCCGCGGACTCACGGAGGCTCAGCGCACCCGCCGCATTCACTACCCGATCCGGGGCCATCGCCGCGACCGTCTCGGCTAGCGCCACATCGTCGGCGCCGCCCACCACCACAATCATCCGGTCGAGTCTGGCGGCGAGCTCCGGAAAATATGGCCAGCGCTTGGTCCCCCAGATCGATCCCGGAGCCAGCGCCGCGAACCTGGCTCCCACGCCCTTTTTGATCAGCCACGCGTCGGCCCGGGCAAGGTCTTCATCGGTGAGTGGCAGGCTGACCTGAGCCTGCTCCTCGGGGACCGCCTGAGCCAGAGCCAGCAGTCGCTCGACCTCGTGGCCAGTGGCCGGACGAGGGACGCGCGAAGTGTAGCTGATCGCGCCCGGCGCATCGGCAAACCCGACCCGCTCCGGCGCGCCGGACCACAGGGCAAGCGCCGCCGACCGCACAGACCGATGCGGAAGGTATACCCGGGAATACGACCGCCGGCGGAGCTCACGCCCCAGTCGCCGGAGGCCGCCCCAACCCCGGTCGGAGCCCCGCTTGTCGTAGCGAAGCACCGCCCTCACCGCGGGATGCCCCTCCAAGAGTCCGGCAGCGGCCGGTGTGGTTACTACATCCACCGGCCCGTGCCGCGCCGCCAGGACGGACAGCAACGGAGTGGTGAGAACCACGTCGCCGAGAAAGGCGGTTTGGATAACGAGACAGCGGGAATGGTCAACGGTAAACGGTGAACGGGACAATCTCTCCGCTCGAGAATCTGGCACGGGCCGGGTCTCATCCAGTTTACCGTTCACCGTTCACCGTTCACGCGTTAATCGACCTGAAGAACGGCCAGGAATGCCTCCTGCGGAATCTCTACCGCGCCGATCTGCTTCATCCGCTTCTTGCCCTCTTTCTGCTTCTCCAGGAGCTTGCGTTTCCGGGTGACGTCCCCGCCGTAGCATTTGGCCAGCACGTCCTTCCGGAACGCGGAGATGGTTTCGCGGGCAATCACCTTGTTGCCGATCGCGGCCTGGATGGCCACCTGATACAGCTGGCGCGGAATCAGCTCCTTGAGCTTCTCCGCTACCTTCCGGCCATACTCCGGCGCCTTCTCCCGGTGAATGATCACGCTGAACGCGTCGATCGGGTCGCCGTTGATCAACATGTCCAGCTTGACCAGATCCGATTCCCGATAGTCCGACGTTTCGTAGTCCAGTGAGGCGTACCCTCGGCTCAGGGACTTCAGCTTGTCATAAAAGTCCAGCACGATCTCGCCCAGGGGAAACTCGAAATCGAACTCCACCCGGGTGGTGTCGAGGTAGTGCATCCCGTTGTATACCCCGCGACGCTCCTGCCCCAGCTTCATGATCCCACCGATGTACTCTGACGGCGCCATGATCCGTGCCTTGACGTACGGCTCATTGATCCGCGCGATGCCGGCCGGATCCGGCAGGTTGGTTGGGTTCTCGAGCAGCAGCATCTCGCCGTCGGTCTTGTACACGTGATACTCGACCGTGGGTACGGTGGTGATCAGGTCGAGATCGAACTCCCGCTCCAGCCGCTCCTGCACGATCTCCATGTGGAGCAGACCGAGAAAGCCGCAGCGAAAGCCGAAACCGAGCGCGGTCGAAGACTCCGGCTCGTAGTGCAGGCTCGCGTCGTTGAGCCGCAGCTTTTCCAGGGCGTCGCGGAGATTCTCGTACTGGTCCGAATCCGTGGGGTACACTCCGGCGAAGACCATGGACTTGACCTCCCGGTATCCCGGGAGCAGCTCGCTTGCCCGGTTGGAAGCGTCAAGGATGGTGTCGCCCACCCGGGCATCCCGCACGTCGCGCAGACTCGCGACCAGATAGCCGACCTCGCCGGCCCGGAGCTCGCCGGTGGGATGCTGCCCCAGCTGCAGATATCCCACCTCATCCACGTGGTGCACGTCGTCGGGATGCGCGCCAAAAACGATCTCCGTGCCTTCGCGCACCACTCCGTCCACCACCCGGATGCTGGGAACCGCGCCGCGGTAGCGATCGTAGTAGGAGTCGAAGATGAGGGCGCGTAGCGGCGCGTCCTCCCGGCCGTTCGGCGGAGGTACCCGCGCCACCACCGCCTCGAGCAGCTCGGGAACGCCGGTGCCTTCTTTGGCGGAGACCGCGAGGATTTCCTCCCGCTTGGCGCCGATCAGATCCATGATCTCCTTGGCCCGTTGCTCCGGCTCGGCACCGGGGAGGTCGATCTTGTTGAGGACAGGAATGATTTCAAGGCCGGCGTCCATCGCGAGAAAGAGATTGCTGAGCGTCTGCGCCTGAACTCCCTGGGAGGCGTCCACCACCAGGATCGCGCCCTCACAGGCCGCCAATGATCGGGACACCTCGTAGGTGAAGTCCACGTGGCCCGGGGTGTCGATCAGGTTCAGCTCGTAATCGTTCCCGTCCCTCGCGGCATACGTCATCCGCACCGCGTTCAGCTTGATGGTGATCCCGCGCTCCCGCTCCAGGTCCATGGTGTCGAGCAGCTGCTCTCGCATCTGCCGCTTTTCCACGGCGCCGGTGGCCTCGATCAGACGGTCGGCAAGGGTGGACTTGCCGTGATCGATATGCGCGACGATGCAGAAGTTTCGAATTCGGGACTGGGACATGCGTGAAGATAGCGGGGCAGCAGGGCAGGGGGGCAGCGGGGCAGTGAGCGTGGTAAGCGGCTTCCTTAAATGTCATTTACTCTTTACCGATGCTGAAGGACACCAGTAGCAGTTCTGCTGCTGCAGCGCCCCGCGGCTCGGCTGTGGCCGCCCCGCTGCCCGACCGCCCCGCTGCCTCGCGGCTGTCAGGCGATCTCGGCATGCTGACCGTCTGCCTGATCTGGGGAATGAACTTCAGCATCACCAAGCTGGCGCTGGCGAACATTCCTCCGCTGCCTTTCACGGCCGTGCGATTCGTGATAGCGAGTGTGCTTCTGTGGATCGTACTGCGCCTGCTGGAGGGACCGGGCGCTCTGCCGCCCGGCGCTACCAAGACCCTGATCCTGCTCGGGGTCTTGGGAAACACCTGCTATCAGCTGGCATTTACGGTCGGCTTGAATCACACCACTGCTACCAACAGCGCCCTGATCCTGTCCATGCTGCCCACGGTGGTGGCGGTGCTGGCCGGGCTGCTTCGATTGGAGCGAGTCACACCCCGGATGCGCTGGGGCATCGCCATTGGAACCGTGGGCGTGATCATCGTGATTGCGACCCGAGGCGTGGGATTTCACTCGAGTACTCTGCCGGGCGACCTGATGACTATGGCGGCCGTTTTCTGCTGGGCAGGGTATACCATAGGGCTCCGCCGGGTTCCACCCGGCATCAGCTCGCTCCGGGTCACGACCGCTACTACCATCGCCGGCACCCCGGGATTGATATTGGCGGGCATTCCCGGAGTCCTTCGCCTGCGTTGGGCAGAGGTCCCTCCCGTCGCGTGGGGCGGCCTGGGCTACGCGGCGGTGTTTTCCCTGGTTCTGGCTTACCTGCTATGGAATCGCAGCGTCAAGGCGGTGGGCGGCACCCGCACGGCCATCTATATGTGTGTAACACCGCTGGTGGCCGTAGCGGGCGCATGGCTCCTGCTCGGCGAACGACCTCACTCGCTGCAGGGCGTGGGCGCGGTGTTGATTGTGGCGGGGGTCTTATTGACTCGAGTGGGTGGTGAAAAAGCGTGAGCGGGCTGTTCCCTAGCGGCTCAGGTTCCCGCTGTCGCTTTTCACTCCCCGCTTACGCTTTTCTCCTCGACAATCTCCTTATAGCTCTCCGGGTTCCACGCTGGTCGTTTGGACGAGTTGGCGATGTCCTGTCCCAGATAGAACAGCAGCTTGAGGATCCTCGACTCCTTCTCGCTCTCGATTTTGTCGGGCGAATCGGTGACCTCGTGGTAATCCTCATGGACGCCGTTGAAGAAAAAGAGAATTGGCACTCCCCGGCGGGCAAAGTTGTAGTGATCCGACCGGAAGTAGAACCGCTCTGCGGGCCACCGGTCGTCGATCGCCGTCATGCCCAACTCCGGATGCGCCCTGTCCACCCGCTCGAGCGTGGCACCCAGATTCGAGTGTTCCTTCCCGATCGCCACAATACTGTCCCGCCAGTTCCTGCCGATCATGTCGATGTTGATGTCGGCCACGATCTGCTGGATCGGGACCGGAGGATGGGCGGTGAAGTAGTCACTGCCCCAGAGACCCTTTTCCTCGCCGCTCACGGTCAGAAAGATGATGGATCGCCTGGGCCGGGCTCCCGTCCGGCTGAACGCCTCCGCCAGCTCCATCACTCCAACGGTCCCTGAGCCATCGTCGTCCGCGCCGTTGTTGATGCTGTCCGGCTGGCCCGGCGTAATCCCGATATGATCCATGTGAGCGGAGTAGACCAGATACTCCTGCTTGAGCTCCGGGTCTGAGCCCTCGAGGACACCCACCGTATTAGGCGCGGAGCGGGCAGAGACCACCGAGTCTTTGATCTGAATCTGAACCTTGAGGCTCGGCACCTCCCGGATCACAGGCGTGCGAGAGCCGCGCAGCCCCTGCAGGTCGAGTCCGGCGGCGGCAAGCGACGAGCGAACCCCGCCGGTCCTGAGCTGGAGAACCGTAGGTTTCAAGGCCGGTGCGCCCACGACCGTTCGCTCCTGCGGGCGCCGTGGCAAGGAAACGGCAAAGCCGGCGGAGTCGGTGTCGTTCAGAACCAGCAGCGCGGTTGGCTCATTCAAGTAGAGGGCGCGCAGCACCCCCTGCACAACTCCGGGATCGGCGCGGAGCTCGGGAAGGTACAGGGCGATTTTGTCTCGCACGCCGGCCCCCGTCGCAGAGGCTTCGGTCTGCGCGCCACTTACCAGCACCACTGGCGCCGTCAGCGGCTTCTCCGGCACGCCTCCGCCATCATAGCGGACATCGGTCGTGAACTTTGCCGAGTCCACCGTTCCACCGCTCGAGAGGATGACCCGGGACTGGTCGAGCAGCATGCGGCGCCGCGCGATGCTGTAGCGCTGGAACCAGGAGCCCTGGTCTCCCCCGGGCTTGAGCCCGAACTGCCGGAACTGGTTCGCCACATACTGAGCGGTCATATCGAGTCCCCGGCTCGGCGTGTCCCGGCCCAGCATGGAGTCATCGGCAATGATGCCAACGCGGCGGGCAACATCCTTCGCCGTGATCGTGGCGGCCGCCCGGTGGAGTGGTGCGCTGGTCTGGGCCACTCCCGCGGGAGCACCGAAGAGGACAAGCAGGACTGTGAGGGTCGAGCGCCGCATGCACTGGTTCCGGGATTGGGAGGTTCGGGCTGTTGAAGGCGTAGACGGCCTGTGGTGGATCATAGTTTCATTCATGTCGATCTGCTGAGACCGCTTTGTTTGACTTCCGCAGCCGCGCCCGGATACGTTGCGCCTCCCATGCAGCGCACTGATCACCCCAATACCGCCCGCCTGGATTTGCTCGATCCGGTCGAAGTGTCAAAGCTGGGTGGTCTGGAGATCGTCACCGAGGGAGTGGTCGAGGGCTTCCTCAGTGGTCTCCACCGCTCTCCCCGCCGCGGATTTTCGGTAGAGTTCGCCGAACACCGGATGTACCAGCCGGGCGACGAGCTCCGCTATGTCGACTGGAAGATCCTGGGCCGCAACGATCGGTTGTATGTGAAGCAGTTCGAGGAGGAAACCAATTTACGGGCCATGATCGTGTGCGACACCAGCCGGAGCATGGCCTGGTCGGGGTCGCCGGGGACGGTACTGCCCAAACTGGCCTACGCTCAGCGTCTGATTGCGGCCCTGTCCCTGGTCCTGATCCGGCAGCGCGACGCGACCGGGCTGATCACGTTCGATGACGACGTGCGCACGGTTACGCCACCACGCGCCCGCCTCAGCCACTGGCGCCAACTGCTCCAGGTGCTGGGGGCCGCACAGGCTGGACGCGGGACTGCAGCCGAACCGGCGCTCCGGCGAGTAATTGGGCAGCTGCGCCGCCGGGGTCTGGTCGTATTTGTCTCGGATCTATTGCTGGACCGGGCTCTCGCACTCAAGGCGCTTCGCTTTCTCCGGCATCGCGGCCACCAGGTTCTGGTTCTCCATATCATGGACCCTGGCGAGGTGAGCCTCGCCGGGAATAACGAGGCGAAATTCGAAGATCCCGAAACGCGAGCGGCCGTTGTTCTCCGACCGAGGGATTGGGCCGGCCCCTATCGCGACACGGTGCGAGGCGTGGTCAGTGAGTGGCGGCTGGCCTGCCGGCGCCATGGCATCGCCTACCATCAGGTCACCACGGACACGCCGTTCGGCGTGGTTCTTCGCGAGGCCCTGGCGCCACCATCCCGTTCGGCATGATCAGCTTTCTGCATCCCTGGCTGCTAGCCGGGCTGGCTGCGGCGGCCATTCCGATCCTGCTTCATCTGCTGGCTCGTCGCGAGCCCCCCACCATAGTGTTTCCCGCCGTTCGGTACCTCGTCACCACCACCCGGGAACATCAGCGCCGGCTCAAGCTGCAAAACTGGTTATTGCTGTGCCTTCGAACGCTCCTGCTGGTGCTGCTGGTACTCGCAGCCGCTGCTCCATCCATTCCGGAGACCGGCGTTGCGGGGCACGCGCCGAGCGCTCTGGTCCTCATCGTAGACAACTCGCCCAGCAGCGGGGCGGTGGTGAGGGGCATTCCTACGTTCCGGCAGCTGGTTGCTGCGGGCCGGCAGGTACTGGCCCGGGCCACTCCGCAGGATGTCTTGTGGCTGGTCACGGCTGATGGAATTCCTCGCCGCGGAGATAAGGCCGCTCTGGATCAGCTCCTGACTGGACTGAGCATTTCACCTCGCCGGCTCGATCTCGGGGCTGCGTTGGGGATGGCCGAGGAGGTGCTCGGCCCGGAGCCCAAACCGGGTGAGATCATTCTGCTGACCGATCTTCAGGCCAGCGCCCTCTCCCCCGCGAAGCCTTCTTCACCTCTGGTCGTGGGCCGGCCTGACGCTGCATCTCCACCCAATGCCGGGATCGGCAGTCTCGATGCGGGCTCCCAGCCCTGGTCGCAGGAGGGCGGGCGGGTCACGGTGACGCTGGTGGGAGACTCGGGCGCTGCCGTTCCCGTGAGTGCTCGCCTCGGCACCCGTCCCCCGGCGCAGGCGCTCGGGCACGTGGGGAGCGCAGCCACAATGGACATTCCCCCCGCGCCCAGTGGCTGGTGGGAGCTCAGCGCCGCACTGGATCCCGACGAGCTTCGAGCCGACGACCGGCGAGTGATGGCTATCCGCATCGCTCCAGTCGCGCGGGTGAACTGGGATTCAACTGGTCGCTATGTCTCCGCAGCGTGTGAGGTGCTCGCGTCCAACCATCGCATCGTGCGGGGAGACGAAGTGCTGCTGGGCAAACTGGGCCGGGGAGCCTCCGTGGTGCAGCCGCCCGACGATCCGGCCCGAGTCGGGGCTCTCAATCGCTCCCTAGCCGCGCGCGGGATTGGATGGAGCTACGGCGAGCTCTCGATCGCGCCGCAGTTCACCGACAGCAGTGCCGCTCTCGGCCGGCACAGAGTTCTTCGCCGATACACACTTCAAGCCAGCGGCAGTGGCCGCACCGGTGTTCTCGCTACGGTCGCGGGAACACCATGGATCGTCCGTGGAGGTGATGTCGTGCTGCTGGGAAGCCGACTGGAGCCCGATTGGACCGACCTGCCGGTGTCGGCCGGTTTCATGCCTTTCATGGATTTGCTGCTGAACCGTCTGGCCCGGGGCGAGAGCGTGCTGGAGCAGGGCAGCACTGGTGATGCGGTGCGGCTGCCGGATCTGGCAACAGAGGTACGAAAGGGCGACCGCAGCTGGCGAGTGGAGGGTGGCGCGCTGTTTCGTCCAGCAGAGCCGGGGGTTCACTTCCTTCTCTCCGGGCGTGACACCATTGGCGCGCTGAGCGTCAATCCCGACCCTCGTGAGTCCCGGCTGGAGCGCGCCACTGATGGCCAGGCGCGGCAGCTCTGGCGCGGCGCGCGGATCATCTCCCTCGGCAAGGCGGGTGGTGCGGCCTTCTCCTCGGCCGCCCGAGGAGATCTTCGAGGCCCATTGCTGTGGACGGCGTTGCTGGTGGGTCTGGCGGAGGCCGGCTTTGCTAGCGGATGGAGACGGCGGGTATGAGCCTCAAGCCACTGCTCGACGCTTTCGAGCGAACCCCTGCAGTACAGGATCTCTCCGAGCGTCTGCCTTCGCGCGCCACAGCATTACGGCTGGGGGGCCTGCCCGGCTCGAGCGCAGCCGTGCTGGTTGCGTGGCTGGTTCGCTCCTTTCCTCAGCGACTGTTGACGATTGTGGCTCCCACGCCGGCCGATGCCGAACGCTGGCTCAGCGATTTGGGTCATCTCACCGATGCGCCCACGGTTCTCTATCCCCAGCGCGAGGCGCTGGGCGAGGACGAGCCTCATTACGAGATTGCCGGTGAGCGGGCCGAAACGGTGCAGGCCCTGCTGGCGGGAAAGCTCAGGATCCTGGTGACCACCGCCAGAGCAACAGCAGAGCGCACGCTGCTGCCTGCCGCGCTGGAGCGGCTGCGCCTGTCGCTTTCGGTAGGCGACAAGCGGCCGCCGGCAGACGTCGCCCGAGACCTCGAGACGATGGGATACCGCCGGGTGCCCACGGTCACTGAGGTTGCCGAGTACAGCATCCGCGGAGGCATCCTGGATGTGTACGGGTTCGGCATGGCTGCTCCAGCTCGGCTGGAGTGGTGGGGCGACGACATAACCTCACTGAGGGGCTTCGATCTCACTACGCAGCGCTCGCTCGACGAGCTGCCCGAGATCACGGTGTTGCCCATCAATACGCAGGCGATTAGAGAGTCGGAGAGTCGGGGAGCCGGAGAGTCGGAGGACGGCAGCGCGATCGATCCGTCCCTCCGCCTCTCCGCCTCTCTGTCCGCCCGCCTGCCCGCTCGTCGCACTCTGCTCGAGCTGCTCCCCTCTGACACTCTGGTGATCGAGGAGTCGTTCGGGCCCGATCTGGATGAAGTGACCCGCGCCTGGAACGAGGCGGAGCATCATCTGGATGTAGCGCGCCGCCTGGGTGAGGACGTCCCCAAACGCGAGGCCATCTTCCAGGATCCCACTGAATGGCGAGGCCGGATCGAGGCCTTCCCCCGCCTGGTTTTTCGGGACGAACCGGTGGATCTCCAGTTCGGATTCTTTCCGCCCGAGCGAATCGATCGCGATCTCAACCGGCTCCGGGCGCTGCTCCGTTCCGGCACGCCCACACTCCTGCTCTGTGACAATGAGGGTCAGCTCGAGCGGATGGAGGAGCTGCTGGAGGAGGGCGGCCGCTTTGCCACCGAGGCTACCCTTGCGATTGGAGCGCTCGACGGCGGATTCGTCATGCCCACGCTGCGGGTCCTCACCGACCACGAGATTTTCCGGCGGGCACGCCGGCTCCGCCGGCCACGGCGGTACCGGGAAGCCGCACCGTCTACCGCCACCGGCACCCTGGCAGTGGGCGACTATGTGGTGCACCTGGATCACGGCATCGGGATCTACCGGGGCATAGCGACGATCACCGCGGGCGAGTCGACGCTCGAGGTGGCGATCGTGGAATACGAGGGCGGCGACCGGCTGAACGTGCCGCTCTACCGGCTCGATCAGATGGAACGCTACCGCGCAGCCGGTGAGGACGGCGACCGGCCTCCTCCACGGCTCCATCGGCTGGGAGGTTCGAGCTGGCAGCGGGTCAGAGAGAAAACCCGCCAAGCCATCAAGCAGATGGCGGCTGAGCTGCTGGATCTGTACGCCCGCCGCACCGTGAGCACCGGCTTTGCCTTTCCTCCGGATACCAAGTGGCAGCGAGAGCTCGAGTCGAGTTTCCTCTATGAGGACACCCCAGACCAGCGCCGCGCCACCGAGGAGGTCAAGCGGGACATGGAGCAGCCGCTCCCCATGGACCGGTTGCTGGTGGGCGACGTGGGCTACGGAAAGACCGAGATCGCGGTACGGGCCGCCTTCAAGGCGGTGCAGGCGGGAAAGCAGGTGGCGGTGCTGGTGCCGACCACGATTCTCGCGGAGCAGCATGGGCGGACTTTTCTGGAGCGGCTGGCCGACTTTCCGGTGCGGGTCGAAGTGCTCTCCCGATTCCGTACCGCCAAGGAACAGAAGGCCGCGCTGGAGCGTCTCGCCAATGGCCAGATCGACGTGGTCATCGGCACCCACCGCTTGCTCTCCAAGGATGTGATCTTTCACGACCTGGGGCTGCTGGTGGTGGACGAGGAGCACCGCTTCGGGGTGAAGCACAAGGAACGGCTGAAGGCCATGCGGCTCTCGGTCGACGTTCTGACCCTCACCGCAACCCCGATCCCCCGTACGCTGCACCTGTCACTCGCCGGGCTCCGCGATCTCACCCTGATCGAGACCCCGCCCCGGGACCGCTCTCCGATTCTGACCTTCGTCGAGCCCTGGGACGATGGGCTCCTGGAGGAGGCGTTCGCCCGGGAAGTGGACCGTGGCGGCCAGGTCTTCACCGTACACAACCGGATCGAGACCATCGACACCATCGCCGCCCGGGTACGGTCTCTGGCGCCCCGAGCCCGGGTGGGAGTGGCCCACGGGCAGATGCCGGCGGACCAGCTGGAAGAGGTCATGCGCTGCTTCGTGGCCGGAGAAGTAGACATCCTGGTCTCGACCATGATTGTGGAGTCCGGACTCGATGTGCCCAACGCGAACACGATGGTGGTGCACGATGCCCACCGCTTCGGCCTGGCCCAGCTGTATCAGCTGCGAGGGCGAGTGGGACGGAGTCATCGCCGGGCCTACTGCTACCTCCTGGTGCCCGACAGCATTGACGCCGATGCCGAGGAACGTCTGCGGGTGCTGGAGCATCATACAGATCTGGGTGCCGGCTATCGAATCGCGCTGAAAGACCTCGAGATCAGGGGTGCCGGCAACCTGCTCGGAGCCGAGCAGTCGGGGCACGCGCACGCGGTCGGATTCGATCTGTACCTGAGATGGCTGGAGGAAACGGTGCGTGCGCTTCGCGGTCAGGGCGTGGCGGAACAACCGCTGCCGCCGGAAGTGGTGCTCGACCGGCCGGCCCACCTGCCGGACACCTACGTTCCGGACGACGACGTCAAGCTGGATCTGTACCGGCGACTGGCGCGTGCCGGGACATCCGGTGAAATTGATGGGCTTCGCGATGAACTGCGGGAGCGCTTCGGTCCTCTGCCTATCATGGCCGAGACGCTGCTCGACATGACCCGGCTTCGGGTCATGGGCGCAGCACTGGGTCTGCAGAACGTGCTGGTTCGGGGCGAGGAGGCTCGGCTGACCTTCCGTCCCGGGACCGCCCCTCGACTCGCCGGACTCACCTCCGCGCTGGACGACGTGCAGTTGGCCGCGGAAGTTCGGCGCACCGTTCCCCTTTCGCTCCGGCTGATGCGGCTGGGAGGCGAGCCGATCGTCCCGGCATTGGTCCGGGCGCTGCGGAAAGCGTCGTGACGAGTTGGGAGTCAGGAGTCGGGGGGCAGAAAACTCGCTGGAAGCTCCCGACTCCCGACTCCCGACTTTTCCGAATCAAAACGTCTCTTCTTATGGAGTACTAATGCCCCGTCTTGCTCTAGTGATGTCAGTCCTGGTTGGCTCGCTCGCGGCCTGTTCCAGCTTTCGCGACCTCTTCTCGGCTCACGCCGATGTGGCCGCGGAGGCGGGATCACGGAAGCTCACTCCGGAGCGGCTGGCTCAGATCATGAACAGCGGGAAGGGCATCAAGGCTGACCGGGAGGTGGCCAAGTTCGTGGCCAACATCTGGGTGGACTACAGCCTGTTCGGCCAGGCCGTGGCCAACGGCAAGGTACCCCTGGATTCGGCGAGCATTGCCCGGGCCATGTGGCCCCAGGTGGCTGAGCTCAAGGGAACGCACTGGCATGACACCCTGACGGCGCGGCGCTCGGCGTTTCCGCCCACTGCTGCCGACAGCCTGTATCGGGGTAACGACGTTCGGGTCCTGCAGCACATTCTCTATCGGGTTCCACCCAACGCGGTGCCCGAAGTTCGCAGCGCGGCGCGCAAGAAGGCCGAAGGCACCTTGGCCCGGATCAAGCGCGGCGCAGACTTTGGCCAGATAGCCGCGCAGGTTTCGGAAGATCCGGGAAGCAAGGCTGATCGCGGGTTCTTGCCACCCAGTC
Source organism: uncultured Gemmatimonadales bacterium (assembly GCA_963698975.1). Taxonomy (GTDB): domain Bacteria; phylum Gemmatimonadota; class Gemmatimonadetes; order Gemmatimonadales; family GWC2-71-9; genus CAVVWJ01. The sequence goes on along the minus strand of CAVOSV010000002.1, from coordinate 11,299 downwards.
CCAAGGGCAGATTCGTGCCCGCGTTCGATAGCGCGGGCTGGTCGCTGGCTCCGGGAGCAACCAGCGGCATAGTGGAAACTCCGTTCGGCTATCACATCATCAAGCGGCCCAGCGAAGAGGCGGTGCGCGACCGGCTCACCGCATACCTGGTGCAGAGCGCCGGCAGCAGGCTCGATTCGATTTACATGGACAGTCTCGCCATGCAGAACCAGATCAAGCTCGAGAAGGGTGCGGCCGCTGCCATGCGGGCTGCCGGCGAAGACCCGGACAAGGCGCGTCGCTCCAACAAGAAGCTGGTGACCTACAAGGGAGGCGACCTGACCGTCGCCGAATTCATGCGCTGGATTCAGGCGTTGCCGCCGCAGTACGCCACCCAGCTTCGTCAAGCCAACGACACCATGCTCAATCAGTTCGCCCGGGTACTGACGCAGAACGTGCTGCTATTGCGGCAAGCCGACTCGGCGAAAATCCAGATAACGCCGGCTGAATGGAAGGAACTGGCCGACACCTATCGCGCCCAGGTGGACTCCCTCCGGGTGGACATGGGACTCGACACCGCGGGTCTCTGGGACTCGACGGTATCAGCCGCGGACCGCAACAAGGTGGCCGCTACCAAAGTGGAGGACTATTTCGAGCGCTTGAGTTCGGGAAAGTCCCGGCTCCGCCCGTTACCTGCGGCCATGGGTACCCTGCTGCGGGATGAGTCCAGTTATCGGGTGTACGATGCCGGGCTCAACCGTGCGGTGGAGCTGGCGCAGGCCCAGCGGCCCAAGGCGGATTCGTCCCGAGCCCAGACCGGGCCTATGCAGCGGGCCCCTGGGCCGGCGCCGATCCCGGGCATAGCGCCGACTCCAGGTGAGCCCCAGGCGCCAACTGCGGCGCCTGGTGCCGGGAAGTCACCCGGCGAAAGCTCCGGCGCCAAGCCGTCCGCGGGTAACCGCCCGCCGAAGAAGAAGCCGTAAGCCAGGACATGAGTATGAGAGAGACCTGTGCTCTGATTCTGTTGGCGCTCGGAACCGCCGCCGGGCTGTCAGCTCAGGATTCCACCGTTGCCACTGCTCCTCAGCGAGATACCACGTTCGTGGTGGACCGGGTGGTGGCCGTGGTGGGCAATCGGCCGGTGCTGGCCTCACAGGTGGACGAGGAGCTTTTCTCCCGGCAGTCCCAGGGAGTCAAGCTCCCCGACAATCCCGAAGGCCTTCGAGCGATACGCCAGCAGATCGTCTCCTCCATCATCGATGAGGAACTGCTGGTGCAGCAGGCCATGCGCGACACCTCCATAAAGGTCACCGACGAAGAGATCGCCAGTGGGGTGGAAGAGCAGGTGAAAAAGGTCCGCACCAACTTCAAATCCGAAATGGAGTATGCCGCGGAGTTAAAGAAGGCAGGATTTCAGACGCCGGAGGAGTATCGGCGCTGGCTGACCGACCAGCAGCGCAGAGCCGCCTACCAGAACCGGCTGATCGAGAAGTTGCGCAACGACGGCAAGCTCAAATCGGTCTCGCCCACCGAAAAGGAGATGAAGGAGTACTTCGAAGAGCAGAAAGCCTCACTGGGCAGCCGTCCCGCCACCGTGTCCTTTCGCCAGATCGTGGTGACTCCAGAGCCTTCCGCCGAGGCCAAGGCCAAAACCAAGGCGGAGGCCGACTCGATTGTGCTGGAGCTCCGGAGGGGCGCCGACTTTGCCATTGCCGCCAAACGCTTTTCCCAGGATCCCGGATCGAAGGAACAGGGTGGATCACTGAACTGGTTTCGCCGGGGCGTGATGGTGCCGGAGTTCGAGAAGGTGGCTTTCTCCCTCAGGCCCGGCATGATCTCAGACCCGGTGGAATCGCCTTTCGGTTACCACATCATTCAGGTCGAGCGGGTGCAGCCGGCCGAGGTTCAGGCTCGCCACATCCTGCTGGTGCCGCACATCGATTCGGCGCACGTGGACAGTGCGCGCGCCCGGGCCGAGTCGATCCGGGCCGCGCTCGTGGCCGGTGCCTCTTTCGACTCACTGCAACGGCTCTATCATGACCGCTCGGCAGAAAAGGAGGCGGCGAACGTTCCGGTCACGAAGCTGCCGGAGAACTATGCCAAGGTCATGGCCGACTCCGGGCGAGGCGCCATCCTTCCGGTGTTCACCATGCCGGGCTCCGGGGATCGAGACCAGTTCGTCGTGATGCAGGTGGTCGACCGGCGGCCCGAGGGTGAGATCAGGTACGAAGACGTGCGCGACCGAATCCGGGAGCAGCTGGGACAGCAGCTCGCGATCCGGCGGTATCTCGACCGGCTGCGCCGGTCGACCTACGTCGAGATCAGGACCTGAGGCCGGGAAAACTTCCTCGGATCGCGGTGACGCTGGGGGATCCGCGCGGAATCGGTCCCGAGATCACCGCCAGCGCCCTGACTCGGCCCCTTCCCGCAGAAATTACGCTGGTAGGGGCCGAGGATCAGATCGGCTCGATTCCAGCCGACCATCGGCTTAGCGTGGGAAGCTGGGGCCTGGGAGCCGGCGATAGTCCGGACCGGAGCCGGACCATGCGGGCGGGTCGCATCGCCGGCAACGCGGTGGAGATCGCGGCCAAGCTCGCCCTCACTGGTGAAGTCGACGGCATTGTTACCGCTCCGGCCCACAAGCACGCGCTCCACCTCGCAGGATTTCCCTATCCCGGACACACCGAGTGGCTGGCCCACCTGGCCGGAGACGTCGACGTCGCCATGATGCTGGCGGCCGAAGGGCGGCTCGATGGCGGGCCCACCCTTCGAGTCGTGCTGGTGACTACCCACATTCCCTTCCGAGATGTCCCTGCACTGCTCACCACCGATCGGGTGATACGCACCGGGCGAGTGGTCCAGGCCGCGTTGCGTGACTGGTGGGGAATGAATCGTCCTCGGCTCGCGGTGTGTGCCGTCAATCCTCACGCAGGGGAATCGGGGCTGTTTGGAGACGAGGAGGAGAGAGTCCTGGGTCCGGCGGCGCGAACACTGGAAGCGGCGGGCCCGCTGCCGGCCGATACCGTATTCGTCCGGGCACTGCGCGGTGAGTTCGATGCGGTGCTGGCGCCGTATCACGACGTCGGCATGACCGCGATCAAGGTAGCCGCATTTGGTCGGGCGGTGAACGTCACGCTGGGGCTGCCGTTTCCGCGAACCTCACCGGATCACGGCACGGCTCTGGATATCGCGGGTACTGGAAAGGCCGATGCGGCCAGCATGCGGGCGGCCCTTGAGCTCGCGACTCAGCTCGCGGCCGGCGACCGAACGGCTACGCCGGCTTTGCGGCCGTAGTGTCCTCCGTCTCGGCCTCCTCCGGCCGGGAGATGTGCAGCCTGATCGTCTTCACCCGCCGTCCATCCATCTCCACCACCTCGAAGGTGAATGGTCCAGCGGTCACCCGGTCTCCCACCCGCGGCAGCCGGCCGAGCTGGCCGAAGACATAGCCACCGATGGTGGTGTAGTCGGTGTCGTCCAGCGTGGCCTCGTACTCCGTGTTGAATTCCGAGATCGGTTGGGAGCCGTCCAGGCGGGGACCGCCTTCGTCGGGGCCGGAGCGATCCTGGGGATCGTGCTCGTCATAGATCGGCCCCACAATCTCCTCCAGCAGGTCTTCCATGGTGACCAGTCCGGCCGTTCCGCCATACTCGTCCAGCACGATGGCCAGGTGCGTCTTGAGCCGCTTCATGTCGGCCAGCACGTCCTCCACTTCGCGGGTCCCGGGGACAAAGAGCGGAGACCGCATGATCACCCGGATGGTCTGACCGGGACGGGAGCGCAGGGCAGAGAGGATGTCCTTGGCGTGCACCACACCAATGATGTCGTCCAGCGATTCGGTATACACGGGATACCGCGAGCGGCCGTGAATCGCCACCTGGTCGGCCGCCGCCTCGACCGTGAGGTCTGCCTCAAGCGCGGCCATCTGGGTCCGAGGGGTCATCACTTCCTGCGCGGTCTTTTCACTGAACTCGAACACACCTTCGAGTAACCGCGCGTCTTCCTGCAACAGACTTCCACCCTCGGTGCTCTGCTCCACCAGCATCCGGATTTCCTCCGGCGAGTGAAGCCGCTCGGTTTCGCCCGGCGGGTTGATGCCCAGCGCATTGAGCAGCCGATTGGCGCTGCCATATAGCAGCGCGATCGGGCCCTTCATGATCCAGGCGAAGCCCATCAGCGGAGGGGTCAGCCAGCTGCTGACGGTCTCGGGGTGAACCAGGGCCACGGCCTTGGGAACCAGTTCGCCCAGGGTGATGTGCAGAATGGTGATGATGATGAAGGCAATGGTGGAGGCCACCGCGTGCGTCGCGATCGGGGCCAGCGCTCCCGGAAGGGACTTGAAGCCGTCGCCGATCAGCCCTGCCAGGGCAGGCTCTCCGATCCAGCCCAGACCCAGCGAGGCCAGCGTGATCCCCAGCTGGGTCGCGGAGATGTAGCGGCCCAGCGATTGTACCGCCCGGCGCGCCAGCCTAGCTTTGGCGTCCCCCGCCTGAGCCAGCTCGTCCAGCCGGGTGCGCCGGGCGCTCACCAACGAAAATTCGGCCGCGACAAAGAAGGCGTTGGCCAACACCAGCACCACGACCGAGATCAGGCCAACCGCTATGGGAGGGGATCCTGCTGGTTCCATACGTCCAGAGTCTAGTCGCCCGCCGGCGATCCGGCGAGGGCGCTGGGTGATCCGCCGGATCACCGTCCCACCATTTGATGCTCTCGAGCCCTTCCTTCCCCGGCTCGGAGGTGCGGACCCCCATACCCGACAAGCGGTTACCCGCATCCTCGACGACGTCCTCGCGCGGGGAGATCTCGCCGTTCGGGAGTACTGCCGCGAATTCGATGGGTTGGACCTCGCTCCCGAGGCGTGGGAGCTCGATGCTGCCGCTTGGCAGGGGGCTCCGTCCCGGGTATCGGCACCTTTGCAGGATGCGCTCAACCGGGCGGTACGGCGGGTTACCGAGTATCACCAGCGGCAGCGCGACAACGGGTATCATCTGACGGAGCCGGACGGCAGTTTGGTCGGAATGAAGGTCTCGCCTCTGGACCGGGTGGGACTCTATGTCCCGGGCGGGAAGGCGTCGTATCCCTCGTCGGTCATCATGAACGCGGTACCGGCGCTGGTTGCCGGGGTGCAGGAGATCATTGCGGTCGTTCCGCCTGGCGGAGTGACCGATGTAGTACTCGCGGCCTGCGCCTTGTCCGGAGTCACCCGCGTATTCCAGGTTGGCGGCGTCCAGGCCATTGCGGCGCTGGCCTACGGCACCCGGACGATTCCTCGAGTGGACAAGATCGTCGGACCGGGAAATCGCTGGGTGGCCGAAGCCAAACGCCAGGTAGCGGGGCACGTGGGGATCGACATGATTGCCGGGCCCACCGAGGTCCTCATCATAGCGGACGAGAGCGCCCGGCCGGAGCGGGTTGCGGCAGACCTGATCGCCCAGGCGGAACACGACGAAGACGCCACCAGCTGGTGTGTCACTACCAGTCCGGATCTCGCCGAGGTGCTGCCGGCGGCGTTGGAAGCAGCCTTGGTCGCTACGCCGAGGGAGCCGATCGCCCGTCAGGCCCTGGAGCGCAACGGTCTCATCGTTCTGGCCGGATCGATGCGCGAAGCCATTGAGGTGGTGAACCGACGGGCTCCCGAGCACGTGCAGATCTCCGCCGATGGTCCGGAGCGAGTGGCCGGTTCCATCCGAAACGCGGGGGCGATCTTTCTGGGCGACAGCACTCCGGAGCCGGTGGGCGACTACGTAGCCGGGCCCAGCCACGTGCTGCCGACCGGCGGCACCGCGCGCTACGCCTCTCCTCTCGGCGTCTACGATTTCATCAAACGAACCAGCATCATCCGGTATGCCTGGAGCCGGCTGGCCAGCGATGCGGATGCCATCATTGCCCTGGCGGAGGCGGAGGGATTGTTTGCCCATGCGGAGGCGGTGAGGATGAGGGTAGGTGCGCCAGCAGGGCAGCGGGGCAGCCGGGCAGAGTAAATTCCACTCATGTCCGGGACCCGAATTCCTGCTACTCGATCTGCCACGGCGTCAGGAGCGCTGCGGGACGACTGTGTTTCGCTTACATCCAGCCGCCCCGCGGCCCAGCTGCCCCGCCTCACTGTCGTGCTGGGCCTTACCCTGGTGTTCATGCTGGTCGAGGCCGTCGGGGGCTGGATCAGCGGCTCCCTGGCCCTGCTGGCCGACGCCGGGCACATGCTCACCGATGCCGGCGCCCTCGGTCTCTCTCTCCTCAGCGGATGGGTCGCCCTTCGGCCCGCCACCGACAACAAGACCTTCGGCTACCAACGCTGGGAAATCCTTGCGGCGCTGGTGAACGGGGCGGCCCTCTTCGGGATAGCCGCCTGGGTAATGCTGGAGGCCTTTCAGCGGATTCAGCACCCCCAGCCAATCCAGGCCCAGCTCTTCCTTATTGTCGCCGCCGCGGGTTTGGTGGTGAACCTCATCAGCCTGAAAATGCTGCACAGCCTCCGGCATGGCAGTCTGAACAGCAGGGGAGCCTATCTCCACGTCCTGGGTGATGCCCTCGGTTCTGCCGGGGCTCTGGCCGCAGCCGCAGTCATCTGGGCCACCGGCTGGCTCCTGGCCGATCCGATCATCTCCATCGCCCTGGCCATGCTCATCCTGGTGGGAGCCTGGCGGCTGATCCGGGAGAGCACCGATATCCTTTTGGAAGGCGTTCCGGGCCACGTCTCCATGGCCGAGGTCGAGCGCCGGATGCTCGATGTCCCCGGCGTCACGGCGGTGCACGATCTGCACGTCTGGACGGTGACCAGCGGATTGGTTGCGATGAGTGGCCACGCCATAGTGCCGGAGCTGGGCTCTCATCCTGAGGTTCTGGAAGGAATCCGGGGGCAGATGGCGGGTCTGGGTATCGCTCACGTCACCATTCAGCTCGAGGTCCAGCACGAGTGCGAGGAGCCCCGTGCAGTATCAGCGGGTGGTTCCCACCACCATCATCACGGTCATTAGCCCTCCTCCATACCCTCCCGACTTTCCTGTCCTCCCTGTCCTTCCCGCCCTTCCAAAAAAGCTTGCCACTACGCACCGAGCCACCTATATATGCGCCGCGGAGGCCCGGGCGTCCGGGCCTCCTCTGTTCAGGTCAACGCTGGAAGCACTATTGATCCGTAACCTGGCGATCATCGCCCACGTCGATCACGGCAAAACTACCCTGGTGGACCAGATGCTCCGGCAAGCGGGAGCATTCCGGGCCAACCAGCAGGTGGAGGAACGCGTGATGGATTCCAACCCGCTCGAGCGTGAGCGGGGCATCACCATTCTGGCCAAGAACACGGCGGTGCGCTGGAAGGGCACCAAGATCAACATCGTCGATACTCCGGGGCACGCGGACTTCGGCGGTGAGGTCGAGCGGATTCTCCGGATGGTGGATGGAGTCCTGATTCTGGTGGATGCCGCGGAGGGGCCCATGCCCCAGACCCGGTTCGTCACCCGCAAGGCGCTCGCTCTGGGGCTCCGGCCTATCGTGGCCATCAACAAGATCGACCGGGCGGACGCCGAACCGCTCAGGGTTCACGACGAGGTGCTCGGCCTCTTCATCGACCTCGAGGCTACGCACGAGCAGCTCGACGCCCCCTTCCTTTATACGTCAAGCCGGGCGGGCACCGCCACCACCGATCTGAGCAAGCCGGGGACCAATCTCGAGCCGCTGTTCCAGTCCATTCTGGATTACGTCCCGGAGCCGAAGGGTGACCCCGCGGGTCCATTCCAGATGCTGGTCTCCACCCTCGACTTCTCCAGCTTCATCGGCCGGATCGCCATTGGGCGGATCGAGCGGGGGCGGGTTCGGGTAGGCGACAACGTCGTTCTGCTCCCGCTGGGCGAGCCGGGGATGGTGCCGGAGGGGGAAGATGTCGAACGCAACCGAGTGACCCGGCTCTACACCTTCGATGGGCTGAACCGGGTGGAGGTGCAGGAGGCAGAGGCCGGTGACATCGTGGCGCTCTCCGGCTTCGAGAAGATCGAAATCGGCAAGACGTTCACCTCGGTGGATGTGCCGGAGCGGATGGAAGGGATCGCGGTGGAGGAGCCCACCATCTCGGTGGACTTCATCGTCAACAACGGTCCCTTCGCCGGGCGGGATGGGAAATACGTCACCAGCCGCCAGCTCAAGGACCGGCTGTACCGGGAGCTGGAGCGCAATGTGGCGCTTCGGGTGGAGGAGACCGACAGTCCCGACACCCACAGTGTGTCCGGTCGGGGCGAGCTGCACCTCGGCATTCTGATGGAGACCATGCGGCGCGAGGGGTTCGAGTTCCAGGTCTCGCGGCCCCGGGTCATTACCAAGCTTGGCCCCGACGGCGAGCGGCTGGAGCCCTACGAAGAGTTGATGATCGATGTGCCTGAGGAGCACATGGGCGTCGTCATGGAGAAGCTGGGCCCTCGGCGCACCGAGATGATCGAGATGAAGAACCCGGGGCAGGGGATGGTCCGGATGAGCTTCCGGATTCCCGCCCGTGGCCTGTTCGGCTATCGGTCGGAGTTCCTAACCGACACCAGGGGCACCGGGATCATGCACCACCGCTTCCTCGACTACGGTCCCTGGGCCGGTCCGTTGGCAGGACGCAAGCGTGGCGTGCTGATCGCCGATCGAGAGGGCTCGGTCGTGGCCTTTGCCCTCGGCAACCTGCAGGAGCGGGCCCAGATGTTTGTGAAGCCGGGCGACCTGGTCTACGAGGGAATGATTGCGGGCGAGAACTCCCGGCCGGGCGACCTGGACGTCAACGTGACAAAGGAAAAGAAGCTGTCCAACATGCGGACCACGGCCTCGGACGAGAACGTCATCCTGGAGCCACCCCGCGAGATCACGCTCGAGTATGCCCTCGAGTACATCGAGGAAGACGAGCTGATCGAGGTCACGCCGAAGACCATCCGCCTCCGCAAGCGGGTGTTGCCGGCGAACGATCGCAAGAAGGCCGCCCGGGCCGCCCGGGTGGCGGACGCGTCGTAAATCTTAGATGGCGGAGGATATCATCATGTGGGCCAGGGAAACGTCGGTGGAACCCGCAGAGCTGCGTCGCAAGTTCGACGACGATGAAGACGAGTTCGAGGATGACGGGTTTACCTTCGACGACGAGGATGACGAGGACGAGGACCTGGACGACGATCTCGACGACGACGAGGACGAGGACGATCTCGACGAGGAAGAGCTGGAGGAGCTGGAGGACATCGACGACGACGAGGAGCTCCGCTAAGGAATGTGCTTCGCACTGTTGCGCTTTGGAGCACGGCCGATGTAACCCGCCTCATAGAGACCCATTTGTCCGGCGCCGAAGTTGCCGGACGGAAGCCGGCTCGCGGACGTGGATGGGAAGGAGACTACGATGGCGCGAAAGAGCGGCGGCAAGCCGAAGGCGGTAGGCAAAGGATCGGCGAAGGCCCGAGCGTCGAGAACCGGGCGCAGCCGAATCAAGCGGAACGAGGACACCAGCCAGCTGCTGGAGCGGGGCGAGGGGCCCTCTGAGGACGAGGTAATCGATCCCGTGGTCGACAGCCCCAGCGAGATCACCAGCGAGGGCGGTGCCGGCACCGATGCCTCCTACCGAATGGGCGGCCCACGCGCCGTTCGTCGGGAACCACCCAACGATCAGACCGGCGGCACTGGAGGCGACGGCGGCTACAGCACCCTCGGCGGAGGGGTCTACCCCGACGAAGGCTCCGAAGACGACGCGCCGAGCTACGGCGACTGGCAGCGCCACAGCACCGGTGCCGGGTCTGGGGCCCGGGGACAGGAAGGCCTGAGCTTTCCGGGAGAGCGCACCTGGGGAGAGTCCCAGTTTCGCCAGGAGCGGCAGGAAGAGCAGCGGGGCGGCGGCGAGCGCCGCCTCGGCCAGCGCCGCCGGCCCGATGCCGCGCTTGCTCAGGAGCTGCAGGAGATCCTGACCAAGGATCCGGAGCTGGACGCCACGGAAATCGAGGTAGAGGTCGAGGGTGGAGCGGTTACCCTGCGGGGCGTGGTGGACAGCACCGACGCCCGGCTGCTGGCCGAGGAGCTGGTGGAGTCAGTGACCGGCGTGCGCGAGGTGCACAACAACTTGAAGGTGGTGCGCTGAGGGCCTCACCCGTCCGTCCGGAGCTGATACAGCATCCTCCTATACGACTTGTGCCTCATGAAGTGCGCCCCGTCGCGCTTGCCACTGAAGTGCTTCTGCTCGTATCGGTCGATGCTGCGCCGCCACTTCCAGCGCACGAACCGCATCAGCAGAGGGTGTGACGCTTCGAGCTTCGCGAGGATGAGCCCGTAGGCCGGGCCGATCGCCTCGGCGTACGCCCGGGTCAGGAGATCGAACGTCGGCGCGACATTCGCCGTCATGTCGGTGTCCTTGAGCTGGCTGAAGCGTGAGCCGGCGAGCAGCGTGCGATGGCGGCGCAGGTCCTGGCCACCGCCGATCGGGCTCTTCTCGTCGGCGGGAAGCTTGAAGATGTCGGAGATCAGGATGTAACCGCCGGGCCGGAGCGCGGATTCCGCCTTTGCCAGCGCCTGCTCCGCCTTCATGAAGAGGAAGCTTTCGCTGAAGAGGATCAGGTCGTAGGTCCGGTCCAGGGTGAGGTGCTCGAACTTGGATTCGAAGACCCGGGACCGTGTCCCCAGAACCCGGCGGGCTTCCGCGGTGAGCCAGGCGTTGGGCGAGACGCAGTCGACCTCGTAGCCCCGCTCGAGCAACTTGTGCGCCGTGTTCCCCGCGCCGCAGCCCACGTCGAGAATCGAGTGCACGTCCGCGGGAATGTCGGCCATCAACTCATCGGTGTAGCGGGCCTGGGCCCGCGGCATGTTCTGCGGCGTCAGCTCGAGGTCGTCCGTCCAGTAGCCGTAGTGAAGGTCCTGCATGTCGAGGGCGAAGCGTCCGACAACGAGCCCGAGGGCCAGTCCGAATTCGGGCGACTGAAGCGCGGGCTGCCGCAGTGAGGCGGCCACAGGGGTGCTGGAAGTCGTCATGAGATGGGATGGAAGAGATAGGGAAGGTTACACCGCCGCGGATTCCGTGCAAATTCACGAGAGTTTCACGATAGACCATCATACTGCGGTCGTGTCCATTCCCAAAACAGACCAGGGAGATTCCTATGACTACTCACAAGCGGGTTCAGCTCGAACTGACTGACACTCAGCGGGCGCAGATCAAGGCCGAAACCGGGCAGGAGCCGGAGAGCGTGGAAGTGGAGTTGGCGGTAGAGGAGCTGGAAGAGCGGATCGCCCCGGGCAAGGTGTCGATCGGACCGAAACAGAGCAGGCCACTCTAGGGAGTTGCGGCGTGAGCCGTTGAAAAGAACCACTTGAGGTAAGTCACTCAAGTGGTTTTTTA